>NZ_CP104158.1:0-3012500 GCF_025200735.1 Rhizobium sp. CB3060
ATGCAAATGATTACGAGAACGACGGGTGCGTTGGAGAATGGGGACAATGCACAGCAGGCGTTCAGTGCGGTTTGCCTTGAAGCGGCGGGGGAAAAAGGAGACATGAAGCATAACGTATTGTTCGAGCGTGTCAGTGCACGCTTGAAGGCTCAGGTCGGTCCGGATGTTTATGCTAGCTGGTTTGCACGGCTGAAGCTGCACTCGGTATCGAAGAGCGTCGTACGGCTGACTGTTCCGACGACGTTTCTGAAGTCCTGGATCAACAATCGTTATCTCGATCTGATCACCAACCTGTTCCAGGCAGAAGATGCTGAAATCCTGAAGGTTGAGATTCTTGTGCGCACGGCGACCCGTCATGGTGCGAAGCCCTGTGCGGACGAACATGTCGCGGCTCCAGAGGCGGCTTCGGTGGCGCCGATCCGCCGCCCGGTTGCCCAGCCTGCCGGTCAGGTCGTTGCCCAGACGGTTAGTGCTGCAGCCGCCGCCCGCCCGGCGACCGTGGGCGCGCCGCTGTTCGGCTCGCCGCTCGATTCCCGCTTTACCTTCGATACCTTTGTCGAGGGCAGCTCGAACCGCGTCGGCCTTGCCGCCGCCAAGACGATTGCCGAAGCCGGCTCCGGCGCCGTGCGGTTCAATCCGCTCTTCGTCCACGCGACGGTCGGCCTCGGCAAGACCCACCTTTTGCAGGCGATCGCCAATGCCGCCGTGCAGAACCCGCGCGGGCTGCGTGTCGTCTATTTGACGGCGGAATATTTCATGTGGCGCTTCGCCACCGCCATCCGCGATAATGATGCGCTGACCCTGAAGGACTCGCTGCGCAACATCGATCTCCTGATCATCGACGACATGCAGTTCCTGCAGGGCAAGATGATCCAGCACGAGTTCTGCCATCTGCTCAATATGCTGCTCGACAGCGCCAAGCAGGTCGTCGTTGCCGCCGACCGCGCGCCTTGGGAGCTGGAATCGCTTGATCCGCGCGTGCGTTCGCGTCTGCAGGGCGGTGTCGCCATCGAGGTCGAGGCGCCGGACTACGAGATGCGTCTCGAAATCCTCAAGCGCCGCCTGGATGCCGCCCGTCAGGACGATCCGTCGCTGGAAATTCCGGCCGAACTTCTCTCGCATGTCGCCCGCAATGTGACGGCAAGCGGCCGTGAGCTGGAAGGCGCTTTCAACCAACTGATCTTCCGCCGTTCTTTCGAGCCGAATTTGACGGTCGAGCGCGTCGACGAGCTGTTGGCCCATCTGGTCGGCTCCGGCGAGCCGCGCCGGGTGCGCATCGAGGACATCCAGCGTATCGTGGCGCGTCACTACAATGTCTCTCGCCAGGAGCTGGTGTCCAATCGCCGCACCCGCGTCATCGTCAAGCCGCGCCAGATCGCCATGTATCTGTCGAAGACGCTGACGCCGCGCTCCTTCCCGGAGATCGGCCGCCGCTTTGGTGGTCGTGACCATACGACCGTGCTGCATGCGGTGCGCAAGATCGAGGAGCTGATTTCCGGTGACAGCAAGCTGTCGCATGAAATCGAGCTGTTGAAGCGTCTGATCAACGAATAATCGGCGATATTATTCGCATTTATCCACGGCCGGCTTCATTGCCGGCCGTTTTCATTTATGCGGCTTTTATTCTATAGATGTCTGAAATACGGAATCGGACACCGGCCGGAGGAGGCCGGAGCCGACTGGGAGGATGCCTATGAGTTTTAACAGGATTGCCGTTCTCGGCCTCGGTAAGGTCGGGCGGCTCGCCGCTACATTGCTGCATGAAAGCGGTTTTGCCGTCACCGGTATCGACGCGCGTTTGCCTGCCGAGGCACTGCCTTTCGCCTGCGAGGCGGGCAATGTCTCCGATCCGGCCTTGATCGGCAATCTCTTTTCCCGCGTCGATGCCGTGCTCTCCTGCCTGCCGTTTCACCTGAACGCCGAACTGGCGCGCCTAGCCCATGGCGCCGGCATTCATTACTTCGACCTGACCGAGGATGTGCCGACCACGAACGGCATCATTGCGCTTGCGGAGAGCGCGCGTGGCCTGATGGCGCCGCAATGCGGCTTGGCGCCCGGTTTCGTCGGCATCGTCGGCGCAAGCCTTGCCGACGTCTTTGATCGCTGCCGCTCGATCCGCATGCGTGTCGGTGCCTTGCCGCAGAATCCGACCGGACTGTTGGGTTATGCCTTCAACTGGTCGCCGGAAGGTGTGGTCAACGAATATCTGAATGATTGCGAAGTCATCGAGGGCGGGGTGCGCAAGCTGGTCTCGCCGATGGAATGGCACGAGACGCTCTATGTCAACGGCGTCAAGCTCGAAGCCTTCACCACCTCGGGCGGCCTCGGGACCATGTGCAGCACCATGCTCGGTCGGGTGGAAAATCTCGATTATAAAACAATGCGATATCCCGGCCATATGGAGCTGATGAACTTCTTCTTCCATGAGTTGCTGATGCGCGACCGCCGCCAGCTTGCCGACGAGATCCTGACCGAGGCCAAGCCGCCGGTCGATGACGACGTCGTCTATGTCCATGTCTCGGCCGAAGGAACGATCAACGGCAATCTGCGCCGGCGGGAATTCGTGCGCGCCTATTATCCGATCGAAGTCGCCGGGGAGAGCCGCACCGCCATTTCCTGGACCACGTCGGCCTCCGTCGTCGCCGTTATCGAGCTGGTGCGTGCCGGCCGCCTGCCTTCGACAGGCTTCCTGCATCAGGAGCATATTCCGCTCGACACTTTCCTGGAAACGCGGACCGGCCGCCTGTTCAAGGGTGGCATCACCCATCACGGATGATGCGCGCGCCTATGCCGGCGCCGTCGTGTGCGGGACCTCGGTAAGCAGCCAAGCACGAAAGGCGGCGACGGCCGGCCGCTCCAGCGCGGTTGGCGGATAGACCAGATGGTAGGCTAGCGTGCTGGCAAGCCCCATCGGGAAGGGCGCGACAACAGAGCCCTCAGCCAATTCCCTTTCGATGAAAGAGCGCCGCATCAGCGCGACGCCGAGCCCCGCCTTCATGGCATGGTAGGCGCCGGTGCCGTCGGTGAAGATCGGCCCCCGCATAGCGTCAACCTTGGTTGCGCCCGCCGCCTGCAGCCAGAGCTGCCAATCGCGCCGATAGACATCATGGATCAGGGTCAGGGCGGCCAGCGCGTCGGCCGTGGGTGAGGGGCCGAGGGAGGCAGCGATCTCGGGCGTGCAGACCGGCACATATTCGTCATCGAGCAGCCGCTCGCTCGCCAGCCCTTCATAGCCGCCGAGCCCATGGCGGATGGCGATGTCGATGCCGTCGCGCTGGAAATCCATCATCCTATGTGAGGCGCTGATCCGTAGATCGATCTCGGGATGCGCCTGCTCGAAGCGCATCAGCCGCGGCACCAGCCAGTGTGTGGCAAAGCCGGCAGTGCAGGTGACGGTGAGCACCGTGTCCCGCGCCCGCATTGTCAGCGCCGCCGTCGCTTCTCGCACCAGGCGGAAGGCGGTGCGCAGCGTCGCGAAATAATCCGCACCGTCAGCCGTCAAGGTGAGGCCCCGCGCACGGCGGTCGAAAAGCCGCACACCGAGCGCGGTTTCGAGATCGCGTACCTGCAGGCTGACCGCACCGGGGGTCACATGCAGCTCCCTGGCTGCAATCGTCATGCTCAGATGCCGCGCCGAGGCTTCGAAGGCGCGCAGCGCCGAAAGGGAAGGCAATTGATCCATGACGATTGAGTTCAGCTAAACAATTTTGCGAAAAAGACTCGTTTGCAAGAGCCCTATAATCGCGAGATTATTCCATCAATATCGATGGTTGACAAGAAAGTGCATCCCCGCCGCCATCGAGCCAAACTAATAGACTGGAAAACAGGAGATATCGCCATGGCGCAGAAATCAATGGGCGCGGCGGAATGGGCCATGCTGTTCGGATTGTCGATCCTCTGGGGTGGCTCGTTTCTGTTCAACGGCATCCTGGTACACGAACTGCCGCTCTTCACCATCGTCGCTGCGCGCGTCGCCCTGGCGGCGATCGCCTTGCATGTCATCGTCCGGATGACCGGGCAGGTGATGCCGCACGACCGTCGGGCCTGGGCCGCCTTCTTCGGCATGGGCGTCCTCAACAATGCCATTCCCTTTCTGCTGATCGTCTGGGGCCAGACGCATATTGCCAGTGGCCTGGCCTCCATCCTCAATGCGACGACCCCGCTTTTCGCCGTCGTGGTGGCGCATTTTCTGACGACGGATGAGAAGATGACCGGCAATCGCCTGATCGGCGTTATCGTCGGTTTTGCCGGCGTGGCGCTGATGATCGGCCCGTCGGTGCTGAGCAGCCTCGGTTCGAACGTGCTGGCACAGCTCTCCGTGCTGGGCGCCGCCTTCTCCTATTCTCTCGCCGGCATTTTCGGCCGCCGCTTCCGCCGCATGGGGCTTGCTCCCATTATCCCCGCCGCCGGGCAGGTGACGGCCTCCACGATCCTCCTGCTGCCGCTTGCCCTTCTCGTCGACCACCCCTGGACGCTCGGCATGCCTTCGGCGGAAACCTGGATGGCGCTGGCCGGCCTCGCGATCCTCTCGACCGCGATCGCCTATGTCCTGTTCTTCCGCATCCTGGCGACGGCAGGCGCCACCAACCTGATGCTGGTCACCTTCCTCATTCCCGTCAGCGCCATCCTGCTCGGTGCGCTGATCCTCGGCGAGCAATTGCAGCCGAAGCACTTTATCGGCATGGCGATGATCGCCGCCGGCCTTACGGCGATCGATGGACGGTTATTCGCTTTCACGAGGAAAAACGTGGCGGCGGAGTAGGAAAGACGATTACCGTCTCAGCACGCCAGATCCGCAACCACGGAATCGAGAATCAGCATGCCCGCCGGCGTGCAGCGCAGGCGGGAATTGCCGAGGCGTTCGATGAAGCCGTGCTCCAGCAAGAGCTGCTCGCGTTTCGCATCGGGCTCCCTGCCGGAGAGCTGCTGCCAGCGCACGAGGTCGATGCCTTCTTTCAGACGCAGGCCCATCAGCAGCAGCTCGTCGGCCTGTTCGTCGAAGCCGAGCATTTCCTGTTCGACCATGCCGTGGCCGTCGCGCTCGACCAGCTCCAGCCAGCTTTCCGGCTTCCGCTCGGTGGACGTTGCCAATTTCTTGGGGCCGTGGGACAGCCGGCCGTGGGCGCCGGGGCCGATGCCAGCATAGTCGCCATAACGCCAGTAGGTGAGATTGTGGCGGCTCTCCGCGCCGGGACGTGCGTGGTTGGAGACCTCATAGGCCGGCATGCCCTCGCGCTCGGTGATCTCCTGCGTCGCCTCGTAGAGCAGCGCCGATTGGTCGCCATCCGGCACGATCAATTTGCCCGCCTTGTGCAGCCCAAAAAAGGGCGTGCCTTCCTCGATGGTCAATTGATAGAGCGAGAGGTGATCGACGGCATAGGAGATCGCCTCCTTCAGCTCGCGCTCCCATTCCTCGACGGTCTGGTTCGGGCGGGCATAGATGAGGTCGAAGGACATGCGCGGGAAGATCTCGCGTGCCAGCTTGATCGCCTTCAACGCATCGGCGACGTCATGCAGTCGCCCTAAGAATTTCAGATCGCGATCGTTCAGCGCTTGCACGCCCATCGACACGCGGTTGACGCCGGCGGCGCGATAGCCGCGGAAACGCTCGGCTTCGACACTGGACGGATTGGCCTCCATGGTGATCTCGATCCCTGCAGGCATGTGCCAATATCTGGAAATGCCATCGAGAATCGTGGCAACCGTCTCCGGCTTCATCAGCGAAGGCGTGCCGCCGCCGAGGAAGACGCTGGTCACCGTCTTCGGGCCGCTGATCGCCCGCATCGACGCCATCTCCTTCAAGAAGGCGGCGGCGAAACGCTCCTGGTCGACCGGCTGGTGGCGGACATGGCTGTTGAAATCGCAATAGGGGCATTTAGCGGCGCAGAAGGGCCAATGCACATAAACGCCGAAACCGGGTTCGCCGGTATCGGGCAGCAACGGCGCCTCACGCGTCATATTTTGCGCTTCCAGGGTGTCCACGGGCTTGAGCTTACGCCTCCAGGCAGGTTTCAACAAAGATTTTGAAGGCACGGGCCCGATGCGAAAGGGCCTGGGGTTCACCTGGCTTCCAGCCATGCTTCTGTTCGGCGCTCATCTCGCCGAAGGTCACGTCGTAACCCTCGGGCTGGAACACCGGATCGTAGCCGAAGCCCTGCGTGCCGCGCGGCGGCCAGACGACACGGCCTTCGACTTCGCCGCGGAAGAGTTCGGTGTGCCCGTCCGGCCAGGCAAGGCACAGCACGCTAACGAAGCGCGCCGTACGGCTCTCCGGCGAAGCGGCACCGGCCTCTTCGAGCGCGCTCTCGACCTTCCGCATCGCCATGGCGAAATCGCGGGTACCATCCGGTGTTTCCGCCCAGTTGGCGGTATAGACGCCGGGATTGCCGTCAAGCGCATCGATGACCAGGCCGGAATCGTCCGATAGCGCCGGCAGACCGGAAGCTTGCGCCGAGGCCAGCGCCTTGATCGTCGCGTTTTCCTCGAAGGTCGTGCCCGTCTCGTCCGGCTCGATGAAATTGAGATCGGCGGCCGACTTGGCTGTAAAGCCGAACGGGCCGATCAAATCCTGGATTTCACGGATCTTGCCGGCATTGTGGCTGGCGACGACGATAGTCTTGGTATCGAGCTTGCGCATATCCTGTCCTGTCATAGCCCCCAGATGCGGGGTTCGGCGCATTCCAGGCTGTTGCCGGCCGGATCGCGGAAATAGATCGAGCGGCCGCCATTCGGCCAGTTAAAATCGGCTTCGATGGCGACGCCGGCAGCCTTCAGTTTCTGCGCCATCGCTTCGATATCGTTGCCGCTGACCCGGAAGCAGGCGTGGCCGTGGCCCTTCGTGCCATGCGGCGGCACCGGCAAGGAACTCGATTCCGGCGGCTTCACTGTCTCATGACTGTTGAAGATGAGCAGCACGCCCGGCCCGCAGCGATAAAAGACATGACGGTTGCCGCCGCGCGAAATCTTCTGCAGTCCGAGAACGCCGCCATAGAAGGCCTCGGCTGCATCGAGATCGTCCGCATAAAGAGCGGTTTCCAGAACGCCTTCCATCAACGGGTTCATCGGTTGACCGCCTCTTCGGTCAGGCTATCGCCTGCTTCTGCAGCTCCACCAGTTCGGCGATGCCGTTCTTGGCGAGATGCATCAGGGATGTGAATTCTTCTTCGCTGAAGGGCGTGCCTTCGGCCGTACCCTGGATCTCGACGATGCCGCCGGCGCCAGTCATGACGAAATTGGCATCGGTCTCGGCGGATGAATCCTCGAGGTAGTCGAGGTCGATCACCGGCTGGCCGGCAAAGATGCCGCAGGAAACCGCAGCGATATGATCCTTCAGGACACGGTCGGTCTTGATCATATTGCGGCTTTCCATCCACTTCAGGCAATCGTAGAGCGCGATCCAGGCACCGGTGATCGAGGCCGTGCGGGTGCCGCCATCGGCCTGGATGACGTCGCAGTCGATCGTGATCTGGCGCTCGCCAAGCGCCTGCAGGTCGACGATGGCGCGCAGCGACCGGCCGATCAGACGCTGGATCTCCTGCGTGCGGCCGCCCTGCTTGCCGGCAGCGGCTTCGCGCTTCATGCGTTCGCCCGTGGCGCGCGGCAGCATGCCGTATTCGGCCGTGATCCAGCCCTTGCCGCTGTTGCGCAGCCATGGCGGCGTCTTTTCTTCCAGGCTCGCCGTGCAGAGCACATGCGTGTCGCCGAATTTGACCAGGCACGAGCCTTCCGCATGCTTGGAAAAATTGCGCTCGAACGACACCTTGCGCATCTGGTCGGTTTTTCTGCCTGAAGGCCGCATTCTACTCTCCTGAACGTTATTGACCGCTTCTACGATCCACAGGCGGCTTTTGCAAAGGAAAAGCAGGCGCAAGGGCCTTGTTGTGATGGCCTTGACATTTTTCCCTTTTGCCATTGCTAACTGAATGATTATATTTTGACTAAGGCTCAACAGAACGGGTTTGACAGCGAAATGGGGTTCACGACATCGTCGGTTTCGGATGCCATTGCAGCGCTGGACGAACGCTCGAAGGAAATCTTCCGCCGTATCGTCGAAGGTTATCTTGAGAATGGCGAACCGCTCGGCTCGCGCAATCTTTCGCGCTTGCTGCCCATGTCCCTGTCGCCGGCCTCCGTGCGCAATGTCATGAGCGATCTGGAAGAGCTGGGGCTGATCTATTCGCCGCATATCAGCGCCGGTCGCCTGCCGACGCAGCTCGGCCTGCGCTTCTTCGTCGATGCCTTCATGCAGGTCGGCGATCTCTCCGCGGAAGACCGCGCTACCATCGAACGCCAAGTGCGCGGCAGCAATCGCGATCAGCCGATGGAATCGGTCATGACCGAGGCGAGCCGCATGCTTTCTGGTATTTCGCGCGGCGCCGGACTGGTGATCACCTCGAAGAGCGATCCGGTGCTGAAGCATGTCGAATTCATCCGCCTGGAGCCGACCAAGGCGCTCGCCGTGCTCGTCGGCGACCACGATCAGGTGGAGAACCGCATCATCGAATTGCCGGCCGGCGTTACGTCCTCGCAGCTCACGGAAGCGGCGAATTTCCTCAACGCCCACATGACCGGCCAGACTTTGCCGGAGCTGCGCCGTCAATTGCAGACGTTGAAGGAGAGTGTGCGCCAGGAACTCGATATTCTGTCGCACGAGCTCGTCGAACGCGGGATCGCCGTCTGGTCCGGCGACGGGGATGACGGCAAGCCGACGCAGCTCATCGTGCGCGGCCGCGCCAATCTCTTGGCCGAAGTGGGCGGGGCTGAAGATCTGGACCGGCTACGCCTGCTGTTCGACGATCTCGAAAAGAAGGACAGCCTGATCGAGATTCTGAATCTTGCCGAAAGCGGGCCGGGCGTGCGCATCTTCATCGGCTCGGAAAACAAGCTCTTCTCGCTCTCCGGCTCCTCGCTGATCGTCGCGCCCTATCGCGATGACGACGACCGCATCGTCGGCGCCGTCGGCGTCATCGGCCCGACACGGCTGAACTATGCCCGCATCGTGCCGATGGTGGACTATACCGCCCAATTGATTTCCAGGCTGTCGCGGCCAGGAATTTGACGAAAGCCTCTGGAGAGCGGGCGCCCATTCGAACGCGCAAAGAGCGTTTAATCGGGTAGCAGGGTTCCCGATCCGCCCATCTCCGCCGGCATGTCCTTCTGCTTCGGCAGGCCGTCCCTCAGGTGCAGCACGGTGTTTTCATAATTGACATGAAGCATCGGCTGAAAATCGAGGGTTGGAATGATGGCGGCGTAGACATCGGTCACGCCCCATAAAGGATGTTCGGTCAACAGATGCCCGCCGCAAATCTTGCACCATTTGCGCACGCTCTTTTCGCTTCGCTGGTAGCTGCCGATGTGGTCGGCGCCCTTGGTGACATGCACGGCTTCCGGCGGCCAGAGCGAAAAGGCGTTGACCGGCCCCGCCGACCACTCCCGGCAGGAGTCGCAATGGCAATAACCCATTGCCGCCGGCTCACCACTGACCGTGATTTCCACTGCGCCGCAGAAACATTTACCCGAATGGGACTTGCTGCTGGACATGGACGATACCTCATGTCGTGTTGAAACGGCCCAGACTATACCGGGAAAGGGTCTTCGATAGTAGAAGCCCCAACGGGGGAGGCTCTCTCACCCGATTGGTATCCGGGCAAATATGACCGGATTGCCGGGAAATGCCTGTTCTTCACGACAAAGCCTTGATTTTTTCCGGCCAAACCTCGATATCGGGCACATCAAAAAGACAAAGCAATTCGGAGACCGTCATGACCGACGAAACAACGAAAACCGGACCTGACGCCACGGCGACTGATAATCCCGCGGGCTTTGCGCAGGAGGCTGCGGAAGCCGCGGATGCGGCCCAGCCTTCGCAGCCGGATCCGGTCGAGCTGCTTAGGGCCGAAAATAGCGATCTGCGCGACCGCTATCTGCGCCTTGCCGCCGAGATGGACAATTTGCGCCGTCGCACCGAGCGTGACGTCAAGGACGCCAAGTCCTATTCCGTCGCCAGCTTCGCCCGCGACATGCTTGCCGTGTCGGATAATCTGCGCCGCACGCTGGAAGCCATTCCGGCGGAAGCCCTCGCCGAAGCCGATGCTGGCCTGAAGACGCTGATCGAAGGCGTGGAGATGACCGAGCGCTCTATGCTGTCGGCCTTGGAGCGCCACGGTGTCCGCCAGATCGAGCCGGTCGGCCAGAAGTTCGATCCCAACTTCCATCAGGCGATGTTCGAGGTGCCGAACACCGAAGTGCCGAACAATACGGTCGTTCAGGTGGTGCAGGCCGGCTTCGTCATCGGCGAGCGCGTTCTGCGCCCAGCTATGGTCGGCGTCGCCAAGG
The DNA here is from genome assembly GCF_025200735.1 of Rhizobium sp. CB3060. Lineage (NCBI taxonomy): Bacteria > Pseudomonadati > Pseudomonadota > Alphaproteobacteria > Hyphomicrobiales > Rhizobiaceae > Rhizobium > Rhizobium sp. CB3060. Next base: position 10,336 of record NZ_CP104158.1, read on the forward strand.
GCGGCCCGAAGGTTGCCGAGATTTCCGAGCCGGGCGCCAACAGCCCGTTCGATGAAAAAGACGCTTGATCTTTAAGTCGTCTGTAAAGAAGAAGAGCCGGATGACGAGGTCATCCGGCTCTTCTTTTTTCCGCGTTAAAATTCGAGTCGCTCCTCAGGCAGCGTTGGACGCCTGCTCCTCGTTGAGGAAGGCGTAGATCGCCGAGGCGGATTCGGTGGCGCGCAGCTTGGCGACGAGATCCTGGTCGCGCAGCACGCGGGCAATGCGCGACAGCGCTTTCAGATGGTCGGCGCCGGCACCCTCGGGGGCAAGCAGTAGGAAGACGAGGTCGACGGGCTGGTCGTCCAGCGCCTCAAAATCGACGGGCGCTTCCAGGCGCGCAAAAATACCGATGATGGATTTGATGCTGATGAGCTTGCCGTGCGGAATGGCGATGCCGTTGCCGACGCCGGTGGAGCCCAGACGCTCCCGCTGCAGCACGACGTCGAAAATCTCGCGCTCGGGCAGTCCGGTTATTTTGGAGGCTTTGGCTGCCAGCTCCTGAAGCAGTTGTTTTTTGGAATTTGCCCTCAAGGCGGGGATGATCGCATCTTGGTGCAGCAAATCTGCCAATGCCATTCTCTTTATCCTTCGTGTGGCAGAGATCCGATGACGGAGGAGCGGCGGCCGGCAGACACTGCGCGGGGCCGTCGCTCATCTTCTTTTCTCAGCCCTTGATATTGGCTGCGTCGATCCAGCCAATGTTGCCGTCCTGACGACGGTAAACGATATTCAGATGTTCCTTGCCGGGGCTGCGGAAAAGCAGCAACGGCTCGTCGGTCATGTCGAGCGCCATCACGGCGGTCGCGACGGACATGGTCTTCAGTTGTTTCGTGCTTTCGGCGACGATCGCCGGCGCGAAATCTGCAGGGATTTCATCCTCGTCGTCCGGAACACCGTCCATGACGGTATAGGCGACTTCGGCGAGGCCATTCGTGTGGTTGCCGGCCTGGTGATCCTTGAGCTTGCGTTTGTAGCGGCGCAGGCGCTTTTCGATGCGCTCGGATGCCGCGTCGAAGGCCAATTGCGGGTCCATCGCCTCTCCGGCGGCGTGCAGGACGACGCCACTGTCGAGATGAAGCTTGCAATCGGCTGCGAAGCGGGAACTGGATTTCTGTACCGTCACTTGGCCCGAATACCCCCCGTCGAAGTATTTCGTAACGGCCATACCGATCTGGTCTTCAATCCGTTGGCGGAAGGAGTCACCAATTTCCATATGTTTCCCGGAGACACGCACACTCATGGAGTTTCCCTTCTTGTAGCGGTTATTGGGCGCGCCAGTTTACGCCAAGCCTCAAGCTCATCCAAGCACTTCACGCAGTCAAAGACAAATTGCGTTTGTCAGGCGCCCTGGGGATGGTGGGGATAAGTTCATGGCAGTGATGTCCTGCAACGATTGCGGCGGGCTTCTAGCTCCGCCACATCGGAAAGTCAACTGAATCTTAAGGATCCGTTAGCGGATTCGCAGTCTGCGGTTGAACCTGGGCAATTGCTAGAAGCTGGCGACTTTTGCCAGTGCACGCTTCTCCCGGCGGCGCTGTACCGAGGAGGGGATGTTCATCGCCTCGCGGTATTTTGCAACCGTACGGAGAGCAAGCTCGATGCCGCCCTTCTTTAGCGTATCGACGATATCGTCATCGGAGAGCACCGCGTCCGGGCTCTCATGCGAGATCAGCAGACGGATCTTGTGACGCACGGCTTCGGCCGAATGGCTGTCGCCGCCCTCGACGGCACTGATCGAGACGGTGAAGAAATATTTTAGCTCGAACAGGCCGCGCGGCGTCAGCATGTATTTGTTCGAGGTCACGCGGCTGACGGTCGACTCATGCATCTTGATGGCATCCGCCACGGTCTTCAGATTGAGCGGCCGCAAATGGTCGACGCCGTGCACGAGGAAAGCATCCTGCTGCCGGACGATCTCGCTCGCGACCTTCATGATCGTCTTGGCACGCTGATCGAGGCTGCGCGTCAGCCAATTGGCATTCTGCAGGCATTCCGAAAGGAAGGCGTGATCCTGGCTCGTCTTGGAGACGGAGGCGAAATAGGACTGGCTGACCAGGACGCGCGGCAGCGTATCGGGATTGAGCTCCACCAGCCAGCTTCCGTCGGAGGCCGGGCGCACCACGATATCGGGCATGATGGCCTCGGATATGCCGGTCTCGAAGCCGCTGCCAGGTTTCGGGTTCAACTGGCGGATCTCTGCCATCATGTCGAGCAGATCTTCCTCATCGACGCCGCAGAGCCGTTTCAACGTCGCGAAATCGCGCCGGGCGAGAAGCTCGAGGTTCTGGATCAGCCGTTCCATGGCCGGATCGAAACGATCCTTCTGGCGAAGCTGGATCGCCAGGCATTCGCTGAGAGAACGGGCAAAGACGCCGGGAGGGTCGAGCAACTGCAATGTGCCGAGCACGCGCTCGACGTCCGCAACGGTGGCGCCGAGGCGCTCCGCTGCTTCGCTCAAATCGGCCTGCAGATAGCCGGCATCGTCGAGCTGATCGACGAGGTACTGCGCGATCAGCCGGTCGGCCATGCTGGGCAGGGAAAAGGGGATCTGTTCGTTCAGGTGGTCGCGCAGGGAAACTTGGCCGGCGACGAAATCGTCGAGATCGTAGCTTTCACCGGCTTCGCCGCCGGGCATCGACTTCCACTGGCTGAGCAGTTCCGGCGCATCCGCACGCTGCGGGCTGCCGTCGTCGGGAAAGACATTGCTGAAATTGGTATCGAGCTCGTCGCTCAGCCGGTCGGCATGGCCGGTATTTTCGCTCTCGTACCAGTCGCTGGCGAGATCGCCGCTGTTGCGCTCGAAACCGTCATCGCCCTGGCTTTCCTCCGCCGCGTCGAACCTGTCGTCCTTCGCCTCGCGATCACCGCTGCTGCCTATATCCTCGTCATTTGACGTAAATTCGAGCAGCGGATTCTTCTCGACTTCCTGGGCGATGAATTGGGTGAGTTCAAAATGCGTCATCTGCAGCAACTGGATGGATTGCATCAGTTGCGGTGTCATCACCAGGCTTTGGCTTTGGCGCAGGAAAAGATTGGCCGATAATGCCATGGCGGACGCGAGACTCCCCTTGATCTCTTCGGGAATCTGCGTTCTTCGCTCAAAAAAATCCGCAAAATTCCAACTGGCCCAAAAATTGCTTTTTTATTGGGTTTGGTCAAGCGGAACCGTGATGGGATGGTGAATTTCCGGAGCGCTACGCCCTGTGGTAAGGCATAGAAGCGCCCCGGTTCAACCTAAGCTGTTTAAAGGCTGAAATTGTCGCCGAGATAGAGTTTGCGCACTTCCGGATTGCTGACGATGTCATTGGCCCTGCCATGGGTCAGCACTTCGCCGGCATGGATGATATAGGCGCGATCGATCAGGCCGAGCGTCTCACGGACGTTGTGGTCGGTGATCAGCACGCCGATGCCGCGCGCCGTCAGGTGGTGCACGAGATTCTGAATGTCGGCGACCGAGATCGGGTCGACGCCGGCAAAGGGCTCGTCGAGCAGCATGAAGGTCGGGTCGGTTGCCAGTGCGCGGGCAATTTCCAGGCGCCGCCGCTCACCGCCGGAGAGGGCGATCGCCGGCACCGTGCGCAGATTGCGGATGTGGAATTCCTCCAGCAACTCGTCGATCTTGCGCTCCCGCTTCTTCTTGTCCTTTTCATGGACTTCGAGAACGGCGCGGATGTTTTCTTCCACCGTCAGGCCACGAAAGATCGAGGCTTCCTGCGGCAGATAGCCGACGCCCAGGCGAGCGCGACGATACATCGGCATCGAGGTGACATTGTTGCCATCGATCTCGATCGTGCCTTCATCGACCGGCACCAGGCCGGTGATCATGTAGAAGCATGTCGTCTTGCCGGCACCGTTCGGTCCAAGCAGGCCGACGGCCTCGCCGCGCCGCACGACCAGCGAGACGCCGTTGACGACGCGCCGCGTGCGGTAGGTTTTGGTGAGGCCGCGCGCGATCAGGGTGCCCTGATAACGCGCTTTGTCTCCGGCCGCCGTGCTGGATGCCGCAGTGCTCGATCCGGACGCGCCGGGCAAGGTGGGTGTGGTCGATATCGTCACGAGAAGACCGGGATCAGTTCTTTTTTTGCTGTTGCTGCTGCACTTGCTGCGATTTCGGATCGAGCTGAATCTGGACGCGACCCCCGCAGGCATCCAGTTGCGCTTCACCCGTGGCCATATGCACGGTGAGCTGACAGCCGGTGAACACGTTCGGCCCGTCGGTCAGCACGACCTTCTGGCCCTTGAGAATGGCAAGCTGGTTGGCCATGTCGAAAGAGCCGTCATCCGCCGTCGCCGTCTGCGTGCCGGACACGAGATAGACCTTGTCGGTGACCAGAATGTGGTCGATGTCGGCGTCGCCCGAGACCAGCGACTGGTTTTGCTGCTTGGCGGCGTTTGCGACCGGATTTTCCGTTGCCGGCTTGGCATTGGCGTCGGCAGGCTGCTTCTTCTTGTAGAAGACCGTCATCTTGCCGGCCTGCATCGTCGTGGTGCCCTGGACGACCTTGACGTTGCCGGTGAACACTGCCTGGCTTTCCGCGTCGTGGATTTCCAGCTTGTCGCTTTCGATCTGGATCGGCTGATCCTTGGAAAGCTTCAGGCCGGGCATGTTGCTTGTCGTTGCCTGGGCGCCGACTTCCGTCGCCGCAAAAATCGCAAGTGCGCTGAAGGCGCAGAAGAGGCCGGCCTTGCGCAGGCCAGAGTTGAAAAGAGAATGACGCCAATCGTTTGTCATGAACCGCCCGGCTGTTGGTCGCTAGCTGAATTATGGAGTGTGGCTGGTTCGATATGCATCTGAACCTGCCCGTCGAATACGATTACGCTCCCCTTATCCGTCATCTTGAGCGACTGTGCAACAACCGACATGCCTCCTCTGTAGATTGCAACCTGGTCCTGGCTGGAGAGGTCACCCTTCTTCACGTCGAGGAAAGCTGTTTTGAATTCGGCGCGCAAACCGTTGTCCATCAGAATGGTAAAGGGTGCGGTGAGCTGCAGCGTGTCGGCCTGGCGGTCGAAATCCGCGCTTTGAGCCGTCACATGCGCGATCACCTGGTTGTTGACCGGCATGGAGGCCTTGATGGTCTTGAGGGTGATCATATTGGGATTCTTAATGTCCTGCAGCGCCTTCTCGGCGAGCATGGAGTAGTTGATACCGTCCTTGTTGCGGCCGGCAATGGCAGGGCGCTCCATCACGACCTTGCCATCTTCGATCCTCGCGCCTTCGATCTGAATACTCTCCGGCAGATATGCGCGCACGACCGAAACCGCGATGAAGATCAGCGAGACGATGAACGCAGCCAAGGGAAGCAGGATTTTCAGTCTTCTCACGCGCGCGGAATGAAAGATCGCGTCCTTATACGCGTTTCTTTCTAGCTCGGAGCCGATCGCCTGGCCGGAGGTCTCGATAGTATTGAGCATGCAACAGGTCCGTCTTCTCTGATCCGGAAAAACACGTTCGAGTCATGCACAGACTGTGCCAACAAGCCTGGCAGATCGTTTCGCATTATTGCATTGGCTTGCCAATATGGATTTTTTTCTGCAACAAGCAATTTTAGCAAAAAAATATAATACGCAGCGGTTTCGTCCGATCGGTCATCGCCCTATCTGACGAAACGCCGCATGGAAAGCCTGGAGCACAATCTCGAAAATCGAGATGGATTTTCGCGAAGGATTATGCCCGTTTCATGGTGTTGGTCTATCCGGTTCGTTGTGTATCCAATTTATGACAAGGGGAGAGATAAGGCGTCATGGACAGTTCTGCAATCGCAGATCGGCGGCAATTGCGCCGCAAGCTCGGCTTCTGGCGCGTCGTCGCCGTCCTTCTCCTGGTGGCGCTCGGCTTTGCGCTTTATAGTTTCGCTGCGGGCGATTTGCCCGCCATACGCGGGCCGCAGATCGCCCGGGTCAAGATTTCCGGGCTTATCCAGGATGACACCGAGCTTTTGGAGCGGCTGAAGAAGATCCAGGACAGTGATCAGGTCAAGGCGCTGATCGTCTCGATTTCTTCGACCGGCGGCACGACCTATGGCGGCGAACGCATCTTCAAGGCCATTCGTGCCGTTGCCGCGAAGAAGCCTGTGGTTTCCGATATCCGCACCGTTGCGGCGTCTGCAGGCTATATGATCGCCACGGCGGGTGATGATATTGTCGCCGGCGACACCTCGATCACCGGTTCGATCGGCGTCATCTTTCAGTATCCGCAGGCGAAAGACCTGCTCGACAAGCTCGGCCTTTCGCTGGACGAGATCAAGTCGGCGCCGCTGAAGGCCGAGCCGTCGCCATTCCATCCGGCGAGCGAAGAGGCCAAGGCTATGATCCGCAGCATGGTCATGGACAGCTATGGCTGGTTCGTCGATCTCGTCGCCGACCGCCGCAAATTGCCGCGCGAGGACGTGTTGAAGCTTGCGGACGGCAGCATCTTCACCGGCCGGCAGGCATTGCAGAACAAGCTGGTCGACACCCTCGGCGGCGAGGACGAAATCCGCGCCTATCTCGACACGCGCAAGGTCAAAAAGGACTTGCCGATCATCGATTGGAAGGCACAGGACAAAACCTCATCCTTCTTTTGGCCGAGCGCCGCTTCCTGGTTGCTAAATCGTCTCGGTTATGATGATTTTGTGAAGGGAGAGGATCTCCAGAAAATTATGACAGAGAAGTTGTTTCTTGACGGCCTGCTTTCTGTTTGGCAGGGTGCAGCCAATTGATAAATCAATGATTTAAGGGGGCCAACCGTGATCAAGTCGGAATTGGTGCAGATTGTTGCGGCACGTAACCCACATCTTTACCACCGGGACGTCGAAAATATCGTCAATGCTGTCCTCGACGAGATCACCGATGCGCTCGCTGCGGGAAACCGCGTTGAGCTTCGCGGCTTCGGCGCTTTCTCCGTCAAGAACCGGCCCTCGCGCTCCGGTCGTAACCCGCGCACGGGCGATACGGTGTTCGTCGAGGAAAAATGGGTTCCCTTTTTCAAGACGGGTAAGGAGCTACGCGAGCGCCTGAATCCTGGCGCCGGTGACGAAGAAGACGACAATTAATCGTCGTTTTGACCAGTACTCTTCGCGAATGTTCCTGGTGGACATGATTGTGCCGTGACCGGGTGGCACTTGAACTCGGCCCGGTCTTTCTTATTCTGCGGCTATAGGCGATAGGAGTGCATGGCACGGATGCGCCTGGACAAAGGAGCGTTCGCAATGGCCAAGAAGATCATCAACCTGCTGATATTGCTGCCGCTCGGCATCATCCTCATCATCTTCTGCGTCGCCAACCGGCAGTCCGTCACGCTTGCGCTCAATCCGTTCAGGCCTGAGGATCAGGTGCTGTCGCTGAGCGCGCCGCTGTTCGTGCTGCTGTTTGTGGCCCTGATTATCGGCATGTTGGTCGGCGCGGCTGTCACCTGGTTCAATCAGGGCAAACACCGCAAGCTTGCCCGGAGTCAGTCGCGCGAAGCCGTGCGCTGGCAGGCGGAAGCCGACAAGCACCGCAACCGCGCCGAACAGATCGCCGGCCAACTTCCGTCAAAGTGACTGGTCGCCACCGAACTGCATATCCTTGTAATCACCCTCCGGCGATGAGCCGTCGCCAATGATCGCAAAACCAAGGCCGCGATAAAAGGCGATGGCGCGCGTGTTTTTCACCAGGCATTTCAGCCGGTAGTGCCGCTTCGGCCATTCCGGCAGGGCGGCAAGCAGCGCCTTGCCGGCGCCCCGGCCCTGGAATGCGGGCAGGATGTAGAGCATATGGATAAAATCATCCGGTTCCCATAGCGCCATGAAGCCGGCGATGGTGCCGTTCCGATCCTCGCAGACGAAGACGCGCTCACCTTTCGTGTGAATGGCGAAGTCCTCGCTATGGAATTTGCCGGGGTCGACCCAGAGAAACGTCATGCGACGGACGCGCAGATAGATATCGGCGAGAATGTCCGTATCCCGCTCGCGTGCCGGCCGGATGGTCCAAAGATCTGATTTTGACGTCATGAGCAGTCTATGGCGGGTCGGATGACGATCGCAATCAGGCGCTGGCCTGGCCGTTGAGGGCCGCCGTGAAATCGGCGAAGAATTGCTGCGCCAGTTTCTTCGCACTGGAATCGACCAGCCGCGAGCCGAGCTGGGCGATCTTGCCGCCGACCTGGGCCTTGGCCTCATAATGCAGGATCGTCTCGCCGCTTTCCTCCTTCAGAGTGACATCGGCCCCACCCTTGGCAAAGCCGGCAATGCCGCCCTTTCCTTCGCCGAAGATCGTATAGCTCTCCGGCGCATTGATGTTGGAGAGCGTCACTTCACCGTTGAACGTGGCGGAGACCGGGCCGATCTTCAATTTCACCGTTGCCGTCAGTTCTGTCGGCGAAATCTTCTCCAGGCTTTGGCAGCCGGGAATGCACTGCTTGAGAATATCGGGGTCGTTCAGCGCGGCCCACACGACGTCCCGCGGCGCGGCAATCCGTTCTTCACCGGTCATATCCATGCGCAACCCTCCCGATCTGGCATTTCATCCGGGGATAATCGCAGATCGGAAAGCGCTTTGCCAAGTGGCGGCCAGATGCTATTTGCACGCACATATCAATTTTGAGACAAGCATGGTGAAACAGAAGGAACGCCGGCCCGGTTCGAAAGCCGCGGGCGGCCCCGGCGCAAAGCCCCAAAGGGATGCCAGGCGCGACGCGCCCCTCAAGACCGGCAAGCCACCGGCAAAGCCCGCACGCGATAACGGCCCGCGGTCTGCTCCGGCCGCGCGCGACAGCGGTGAGCGAGTGTCGGAATCCCGCGGCGCGGCGCCTGTCGCGGTCGCGTCCGAACGCCCGTTGATCGTGCGAAACGGTGAGCGTCCCGTGGAGCGCGTGCCCGTTATCCTTGAATCGCTGGGCGCCGGGGATTTCCACCTGATCGACAGCGGCAACGGGCTGAAGCTCGAGCAATACGGTCCCTATCGCATCGTCCGGCCGGAGGCGCAGGCACTGTGGCAGCCGTCGCTTGCCGCCCATCTCTGGGACAATGCCGATGCGATCTTCACTGGCGACACTGATGAGGACGGCATGGGTCGCTGGCGGTTTCCGCGCGAAGCGCTCGGCGAGACCTGGCCGCTGCAATTGCTCGGCATCGATTTTCTCGGCCGCTTCACCGCCTTTCGCCATGTCGGCGTCTTCCCGGAGCAGATCGTGCACTGGGCCTGGATGAAGGAGCAGGTCGAAGCCGCAAAGCGGCCGCTGAAGGTGCTGAACCTCTTCGGCTATACCGGTGTCGCCTCCCTGGTCGCCGCCGCTGCCGGCGCGGAAGTCACCCATGTCGACGCCTCGAAGAAGGCGATCGGCTGGGCGCGGGAAAACCAGGCGCTCGGCCGCATGGAAAAGCTGCCGATCCGCTGGATCTGCGAAGACGCCATGAAATTCATCCTGCGCGAGGAACGGCGCGGCAATAAATACGACATCATCCTGACGGACCCGCCGAAATTCGGCCGCGGCCCGAATGGCGAGGTCTGGCATCTCTTCGAACACCTGCCGTCGATGCTCGATATTTGCCGCGAGATTCTGTCGCCCAAGGCGCTTGGCCTAGTGCTGACTGCCTATTCCATCCGCGCCAGCTTCTATTCGATCCATGAGCTGATGCGCGAAACCATGCGGGGCGCCGGTGGCGTCGTCGAATCCGGCGAACTGGTGATCCGCGAGGCAGGCCTCGACGGCAAGACGCCGGGCCGGGCACTCTCCACATCTCTCTTCAGCCGCTGGGTGCCCAAATGAACCATGATTTCCGCAATGACGGCCCTCGCAAGGTCGGACATGTCAAGGAGGTCACCTCCCTTGCCAATCCGATCATCAAGGATATCAAGGCGCTGACCAATAAGAAGTCCCGCGAGGAGAGCGGCGCTTTCCTGGCGGAAGGCTTGAAGCTGGTCATTGATGCCCTGGAGCTCGGCTGGACCATTCGCACGCTGGTCTATGCCAAGGCAGCCAAGGGCAAGCCGCTGGTCGAGCAGGTGGCCGCCAAGACCGTCGCGGCCGGCGGGCTGGTGCTCGAAGTCAGCGAAAAGGTTATCGCCTCCATCACCCGCCGCGACAATCCGCAGATGGTGGTCGGCATATTCGATCAGCGCTGGCGGCAGCTTCGTGACGTCAAGCCGAAAGCCGGCGATACCTGGGTGGCGCTCGATCGCGTGCGTGACCCCGGCAATCTCGGCACCATCATCCGCACCTCGGATGCAGCCGGCGCCTCTGGCGTCATCCTCGTTGGCGAGACGACGGACCCGTTTTCGCTGGAAACGGTCAGGGCAACCATGGGCTCGGTCTTCGCCGTTCCCGTCGTCAAGGCGACGCCGGAGGAGTTTCTGGCCTGGAAGAAGACGGCGGGTGTTTCCGTCGTCGCCACCCATCTGGCCGGCGCCGTCGACTACCGCACGATCGACTACAAGAAGAAGCCCGTCGTGCTGCTGATGGGCAACGAACAGTCCGGCTTGCCGGATGCCTTGGCGAAGGAGGCCGATGCGCTTGCCCGCATCCCCCAGGCCGGCCGCGCCGATAGCCTCAACCTGGCAGTGGCGACGGCGGTGATGCTGTTCGAAGCCCGCCGCCATCTTCTGACCCTCAGCGAGACGCGATGACTGACAGCGAGATAAACGAACAGGCGCCCGTAAAACCCGCACTGTTTTCCCGGCCCATGCCGATCCTGATTTTCATTGTGGCCGCTGTCATCCTCGACCAGGCCGTCAAGCTCATGGTCGACAACTGGCTGCCTTTGCAGGAGATGGTGCCGGTCATTCCGATGCTGGCGCTCTATCGCACCTATAATCTTGGGGTCGCCTTCTCGATGCTATCGGGCATGGACGGCTGGTTCATCGTCGGCATGCGCCTCGTCATCGTCGTTTTCGTGCTCTGGCTCTGGCGACGGACGCCCAATCATCGCTGGCTTGCCCATCTCGGCTTCGCGTTGATCATAGCCGGTGCGCTCGGCAACCTGATCGACCGGTTCCTCTATGGTCATGTGATCGACTATATTCTCTTCCATACGGAAACATGGTCGTTTGCCGTCTTCAATCTCGCCGACAGTTTCATCACTGTCGGGGCCGGTTGCGTCATTCTGGACGAGCTGCTTCTGCCGAAAAAGGCAAAAGCTTAAAATTCTAGCGAATCCCTGAAGGCATCGGGAACAGTGCTCATGTTAGTAAGGCCACATGAGCACTCTGGCAAATCTGCAGGAAAAGCTTGTCGCCGCCACCACCGACGACCACGACGCGCCGCGCGAACGGCCGGTGGGCGGCACGCCGCTCATGGCCACCGGTCCCATCGAGATTTCGCCGGCTAACAGACCGGATACGTCGCCGTCCGATTTTTCCCTATGGCTGCACCGCCATTGGTTGAACGGTGGCGGTTTGATCGCCGGCGTGGCGCTCATGTCGGTCGGCTATGCAGGTGGACCGCTGGCGCTTGCCGGTTTGCTGGGACTGATAGCGCTGGCGATCGTCGGCGCTGGTGTCTTGCACAGGCGACATGCTGCCCGTAAGGTCATAGCGGATATGCTGGCGCTCAGCGAACACGAGCATGACCGTCTCTGGGAGAGCAACGAAAGCACCAGTCTGCTCGCCACCATCCACGATGCGCTTGGCGATATCACTGTGACACGCGACATCGAACGCCGCATCGTCCATGCCAACGCCACCTTCCGTAACCTGACCGGCAAGTCGAACCCGGAGGGTTTGACGCTGGAGGAGGCGGGTCTTGTCTTCCGGGTTGCGACGGATTCCCAGCGCCAGGATGCGGAGATTTCCACGCCGGAAGGCCCGCGCATCTTCGCATGGCACGATGTCATGTTCCGCGACCCCGCCACCGGACAGTTGAGAATCCAGAGCGTCGCCCGCGACGTCACCGAGGAACGGCAGGCAGCGCGCCTTCGCGAGGAGGCAAGGCTGAAGGCGGAATACAACAGCGCCGCCAAATCACGGCTGCTCGCCACCGTCAGCCACGAGATCCGCACGCCCCTGTCGGGAATTCTCGGCATGAACCATCTGCTTGCCCAGACGCCGCTCACCCTGGAGCAAGCCAATTACCTGACCGGCATCCGCCAATCCGGCAATGCCCTGGTGCAGCTCGTCGAAGACCTGCTGGATTTCTCGACGATCGAAGTCGGCCGCTTCCAGCTCCGGCCACGCGCCGAACATCTGCGGCCGCTGCTGGAAGGCGTTGTCGAGATGCTCGCCCATCGGGCCCATGAAAAAGGCATCGAGATCGCCGCGACCGTCGCGGCGGATGTTCCCGAAACCATGGAGTTCGATCCTGCCCGGCTGCGCCAGGTGTTGTTCAATGTCATCGGCAACGCCGTGAAGTTCACGCAGACCGGTGGCGTGCTGATCCGCGCCGGCCTCGATGGTGACGACCTGGTGATATCGGTCAGGGATAGCGGCCCGGGAATGACCGAGGAGGAGCAGGCACGCATCTTCGGCGAGTTCGAACAGGCGGGCAATGTGTTGGACAGAAGCGCCGGCACAGGCCTGGGGCTGGCGATCTCCGCCCGCATCCTGCGCGAGTTCGGCGGCACGTTGAACGTTTCCAGCGCGCGGGGCGAGGGCAGCGAATTCACGGTCCGTTTTCCGATTTCAGTCGTCGCTGCGGAGAACGAGCCGGCTAGGCGCAGCGAACTGCTCAAAGGTTCCCGTGTCTTGTTGCTGGCCCCGGAAGGCGCGGCAAGCACCGCGATTGCCGGCACCATCCGCACGCTCGGCGGCCACTGCCGCGTGATCGGTCCCGATGATGTGAAAAACCTGGCGCAGTCTGCGCCTCACGACGCCGGCATGTCGCTGACGGATATCATTGTCGATCATCGCATGGCGCCCTGGTATTTCCGCGAAGGGACTGAGCTTGCTGCGCTCGGTCTCAGAAAGATCTTTCTGGTCAATCCGGAAGAGCGCAACACGCATCCGCTCGATCTCTTCGATGCCTGGCTCATTCGGCCGCTGCGCGAACAATCGCTGATCGATGTGCTGAGCGGCCGCATGCGCGGCATGGAAAAGCGCGATGTGCTGAGTAGCCCGCCCCAGATCAGTCTCGTGACGCCGGAGGCGGCAGATGCCGCCCTCAACGTTCTCTTGGGCGAGGACGATCCCGTCAATGCCATGCTGGTGCGCGCCATGCTCGCCAAAGCCGGCCATAGGGTTCGTCTCGTCGAGGATTTCGATAATTTGCTCGCCCGCGCCGAAAACAGCGAGAACCGCCCTGATGTCGTCGTCACCGACCTCACCATGCCAGGCGGCGAGGGCGCGGCTATGCTCGCGCAACTGAGGGCGCTGGAGCGCCGATACGGCCTTTCGCCGCTGCCTGTGATCGTGCTGACCGCCGACAGCCGCGACGCCATCCGTCGCCAGGCCCTGCTTTCCGGGGCCGATGCCGTCATCGTCAAGCCGGTCGATCCCGATCGCTTGATCGCCGAGGTGCAAGGCCTGTCGAAACAGGCTTTCGGACGCGCCTAGATTGAAAACATGTCCCCGAATCGCGATTCGGCCTTATCCGCCCACGCGATGACGAACTGAGCCAAAAGCCGCTTCGCATCTTTTAAGAGCATCCCCTGGGATACAAGGGCTTTGTCCAAATTCGATGGTGGAAACAGGCACGGTTCTTGCTTTTCGCAACGCACCATGTCACTTTCCTGTCGCACGAATTTGCTTTATGGCGCCTATATTAACCCGTAGAGGGGGAGTCGCCATGTCCATCGAAATTTTGAATCGCGAAGCTCAGGGCGAAATGGTTCAGTCTTCAAAGGCAACGGTTGCGCCGGTTGCCAGCGATGTGCTCGGACGCATCGGAAATCTAGAAACGCGCCTTGCTCGCACGGCGCGGGAAATCGATGCCGCGCAAGCGGTGCGCTATCGCGTCTTCGTTGAGGAGATGAATGCGCAACTCCCGGCCGATGCCATGCGTCGGCAGCGCGATATCGATAGCTGGGATTCGATCTGCGACCATCTGCTGGTTCTCGACCGCTCGCTGGAAGGTGATTCGGAAGACCAGATCGTCGGCACCTATCGCCTGCTGCGTCAGGACGTGGCGATGGCGAATGGCGGTTTCTATTCCTCTTCGGAATTCGATATCGACGCTCTGCTTGCTCGCCATCCAGAAAAGCGCTTCATGGAACTCGGCCGTTCCTGTGTACTGCCGGAATATCGCACCAAGCGCACGGTCGAACTGCTGTGGCAGGGCAATTGGGCCTATTCTCTGAAACACGGCATGAACGCCATGTTCGGCTGCGCCTCCTTCCCCGGCATCCGTCCGGAGCAGCATGCGCTGGCTCTCTCTTTCCTCTACCACAATGTCATTGCCAAGGATGAATGGGCCGTCAGCGCGCTGCCGTCGCTTGCCCGCACCATGGACCTGATGCCGGTCGAAGCGGTCAATTCCAAGAAGGCGCTGATGGCGCTGCCGCCGCTGATCAAGGGTTACTTGCGTCTCGGTGCCATGGTCGGTTCCACCGCCGTCGTCGATCATGCCTTCAACACGACGGACGTGTTGATCGTCTTGCCGATCGCCAGCATTTCGGACCGCTACGTCAACTATTACGGCGCCGACGCCGGTCGCTTCGCGAGCTGATCGGCGCAAGCCGGGCTGGGCGGGCAACGGCCATCCTCAGGGAATCGCAAAAATATCAATCTCATCCGTAATGCCGCGGAGCGAGACGTGGTGGGTCTGCGGCTTCAAACCATGGGTCGTCAGCAATTCGCTGGCGCGGGGGTTGTCGAGTACGGAGCCGGTGGCGAATATTTCGTGCGAATTGGCGAGATGCTGGACGCGGGAAGCGATGTTGACCGTCTGCCCGAAATAGTCCTGACGCTCGTTCAAGCTGACCGCGATGCACGGCCCTTCGTGGATGCCGATCTTTAAAAGAAGATCGTCGTTGCCGCGCTCCTTGTTGAGGCTGACCATTGCTTCGCGCATCCGCATTGCCGCCGCGAGTGCCCGGTCGGGAGTTGGAAACGTCGCCATGACGGCATCGCCGATGGTTTTGACCACCGCACCGGCCTCTGCACCAACGATCTCATGCAGAATGCTGAAATGGGTCCTCACCAGATCGAAAGCGGCAAGGTCGCCGACCCTCTCATACAGGGCCGTCGAGCCGCGCAAATCGGTGAACAGAAAAGTGAGGCTGGTGATCTTCAGCCGCTGGTCCACGTCGATCGTGTCCGTGCGGTGGATGTCGCGGAAGGTTTGGTTCGAGAGCAGTCGCTTCGCGGTCAGAAATGGACGCCGCTGACCCAGCAGGCCGTGAAGCACGTCATTGGCCACGCAGATTGATGGCAGCGTGCGGACCTCTGTGTGGTTTTCCATCAAAATGCGCAGAGGGCCGGGTCGTAAGGTAATGGGTTCGCTGTGCCGGTGCATGCGATCGAACACGAGCGTGAGGGTCTGCCGCTCCTTCGATGGTTCGCCTTTCACATCGACGAATTGAGCCGCATGCGTAACCGGCTCGAAGATGATGACGTACTCCGCCGGCAACTGAAGCGACACGACGGCTTTTTCTCCGGCAGGCAGTTCCAGCGCCTCCAGAACGAATTGGTCGACCTTCGCTTCGTAACCCTTGTCGGGAAGATCTACGCCGGAACCCCAATAAATCTGCCGAAAATATTCGAAGGGCGGCAATTCGTGCGGATTGTGAGCCTCGATGTGGCGGACGCGCGGGCTGACGGTGAAGGTGACTTCGACCATCTCGTCGAGGGTCGGCTCATAGCCGGCAGCGCAAAGCGCGCAGCTATAGGTGTCGCTCTGAACGGTTTTCAGCGAGGTATTGGCATCCAGCACTCCGCCGCAGCCGGGGCAAAGAACATTCCAGGAGATCTCGAAGAGGCCGAGGCGAGACGCATGCAGGAAGGCGTTGATGGTCTGCTCTTCATCGAAGCCGTGCTCGGCTGCGAAGGCAAGCGCGTTCACCCGGTTGAGCTTGCGATCGGGCGCGTCACGGACGAGCTGCTCAATAGCGTCGACAATATCTGGCCGCGCTGAATGGCGCAGCACTTCGAAAAGGGACTGGGCTTCACTCATTTCCCTATTTTACACCGAATTGACCCGGCGGCCATTGCCTTTCTCCGACCGCCGGCTCCACTATTCAGCGTAGTTGATTACGATCCTGCCCCATAAGCGGCAATCGCCGCCATGTTGACGATGTCGGAATCCTTTGCCCCCATCGAGGTGATCTGCACCGGCTTGTCGAGGCCGACGAGCAGCGGGCCGATGACGGTGGAACCGCCGAGTTCCTGCAGCATCTTCGTCGAGATCGAGGCCGAGTGGAAGGCGGGCATGACAAGCACGTTGGCGGGACCGGAGAGACGCGAGAAAGGATACTGGGTCTCGATGATCTTGCGGTTCAGCGCCACATCGGCGGCCATTTCGCCGTCGAATTCAAAATTGACATAGCGCTTGTCAAGAATGTTCACCGCCTCGCGCACCCGTTCGGAGCGTTCGCCCGAGGGATGGCCGAAGGTGGAGTAGGCGAGCATGGCGACACGCGGTTCATAACCCATGCGCCGGGCGAAGCCGGCGGCTTCCTCGGCGATATCAGCCAGTTCTTCCGCAGTCGGCATATCATGCACGGCGGTGTCGGCAACGATGACGGTGCGGCCGCGGGCAAGCACCAGCGATGCGCCGATGACCCTGTGCCCCGGTTTGGCGTCGATGCAGCGGCGCACATCGTCGAGCGCGGTCGAATAATTGCGCGTCACCCCCGTCACCATGCCGTCGGCATCGCCGAGCGCCACCATGCAGGCGGCGAAATGGTTACGGTCGTTGTGGATCAGGCGCGTCACATCGCGGTGCAGGTAGCCTTTGCGCTGCAGCCGGGCATAGAGATAGTCGATATAGGCCTCAACACGCTTGGAAATGCGGGCGTTGACGATCTCCAGGCCTGGCCGGTTGAGGTCGATCCCGGCGCGGTCGGCGGTTGCGTGGAGAAGGTCCTCGCGGCCGAGCAGGATGGCGGTGCCGAGCCCCTGGTTGGCATAGGACAAGGCGGCGCGCATGACCTGCTCTTCCTCAGCTTCGGCGAAGACGATCCGCTTTGGATGCCGGCGTACGCGCTCGTAGAGCTGTGCAAGCGTCGAGGCGATCGGGTCGCGCCGCGCCGAAAGTTCGCGGGCATAAGCGGCCATGTCCGGCATCGCGCGGCGGGCGACGCCGCTTTCGATCGCGGCTTGCGCGACGGCAACCGGGATCGCCGAGATCAGGCGCGGATCGAAGGGCACAGGGATGATGTATTGCGCCCCGAAACGCGGCCGCGCGCCCTGATAGGCGGCGACGACATCGTCCGGCACGTCTTCGCGCGCCAGGCTGGCGAGCGCCCTGACGGCGGCGATCTTCATTTCATCGTTGATCGTCGAAGCCCGCACATCGAGCGCGCCGCGGAAGATATAGGGGAAGCCGAGAACGTTGTTGACCTGGTTGGGATAGTCGGAGCGTCCGGTCGCCATGATGGCGTCGTCGCGGATGCGGGCGACTTCCTCCGGCGTGATTTCCGGATCGGGATTGGCCATGGCGAAGATGATCGGCTTGTCGGCCATGGAGCGGATCATCTCGGCGGAAAAGGCACCCTTCTGCGACAGGCCGAAAACCACATCGGCGCCCTTCATCGCATCTTCCAGCGTGCGGCTGTCGGTTTTCACCGCATGTGCCGATTTCCACTGGTTCATGCCCTCGCTGCGGCCCTGGTAGATCACGCCCTTCGTGTCACAGAGCACGATGTTGTCCGGATTGAAGCCCATCGCCTTGATCAGCTCGACGCAGGCGATCGCCGCCGCACCGGCGCCGTTGCAGACGAGCTTGGTGGTCTTGAGGTCGCGGCCGGTCAATTCCAGCGCATTAATCAGGCCGGCGGCGGCGATGATGGCGGTGCCGTGCTGGTCGTCGTGGAAGACGGGAATGTCCATCAGCTCGCGCAAGCGCTGCTCGATGATGAAACAGTCGGGCGCCTTGATATCCTCGAGGTTGATGCCGCCGAAGGAGGGGCCGAGGTAGCGGACGCAGTTGATGAACTCGTCGACATTTTCGGTGTCGATTTCGAGATCGATCGAATCGACATCGGCAAAGCGTTTGAAGAGAACGGACTTGCCTTCCATCACCGGCTTGGAGGCCAGCGCTCCGAGATTGCCGAGGCCGAGAATGGCCGTGCCGTTGGAGATGACTGCCACCATATTGCCGCGAGACGTGTAGTCGTAAGCCGTGCCGGGATCGGCGGCGATTGCCTTTACCGGAACGGCGACGCCGGGCGAATAGGCGAGCGAAAGATCGCGCTGCGTTGCCATAGGCTTGGTCGGGTTGATTTCGAGCTTGCCGGGGCGGCCCTGCTTGTGGAAGTCGAGCGCTTCCTGATCGGTAATCCCCGTTCCCGAACGCGACGTGCTGTTGGTGTCAGGCATGTATCCTCCAAACCTCCTGTGGGCGACCGGTCCCTCTTGCCCGATAGCTGTTGTCTTCTATAGCGGCGCGCGGATAGGGTGGCACCTCATTTTTTGGGAAAAACTGCACCTCCGTGAACGAACGAATAATTGCCAGCATCGACGCTTTCTCGACCGCCGAGCTTGCCTCGGAGGAAAGCCGCGCTTCGGCGACGCCGATGATGGAGCAATATATCGAGATCAAGGCGAACAATCCCGGTTCGCTGCTGTTCTATCGCATGGGCGATTTCTACGAGCTGTTTTTCGAAGACGCTGTCGATGCATCGCGCGCGCTCGGCATCACGCTCACCAAGCGCGGCCAGCATATGGGTCAGGATATTCCGATGTGCGGCGTGCCGGTGCATGCCGCCGACGACTATCTGCAGAAGCTGATTTCGCTGGGTTTCCGCGTCGCCGTCTGCGAACAGGTGGAAGACCCGGCGGAGGCGAAGAAGCGCGGCGGCAAGTCGGTTGTCCGGCGCGATGTCGTTCGCCTTGTGACGCCAGGCACCATCACAGAAGAAAAGCTGCTGTCGCCCTCGGAATCCAACTATCTGATGGCGCTCGCCCGCATTCGCGGCGGCTCGGAGCCGCAACTGGCGCTCGCCTGGATCGATATTTCCACCGGTGTTTTCCGTCTGGCGGAAACCGAAGCCTCGCGGCTGCTCGCCGATATCCTGCGCATCGATCCGCGCGAGCTGATCCTGCCGGATACGATATTCCACGATCCCGAGCTGAAGCCGGTCTTCGACGTGCTCGGCCGCACGGCGGTGCCGCAGCCGGCGGTCCTCTTCGACAGTGCCAGTGCCGAAGGGCGTATCACGCGGTATTTCGAAGTCTCGACACTCGATGGCTTCGGTTCGTTCACCCGCGCCGAGCTTGCCGCCGCTGCTGCCGCCATTGCCTATGTCGAGAAGACGCAGATCTCCGAGCGGCCGCCACTTGGGCTGCCGGAGCGCGAAAGCGGCGCGTCGACATTGTTCATCGATCCCGCCACCCGCGCCAATCTCGAACTGGTGCGTACGCTTTCCGGCGACCGCAACGGCTCGCTTTTGCGGGCGATCGACCGGACCGTGACTGGCGGCGGTGCGCGTCTACTTGCCGAGCGGCTGATGTCGCCGCTGACCGATCCGGCGCGCATCAATGAACGACTGGATTCGATCGGCTTCCTTTCTGAAGAGCCTTCGCTCTGCAGCGATCTCAGGATAGCGCTGAAACACGTGCCGGACATGCCGCGCGCATTGTCGCGCCTGGCGCTCGACCGCGGCGGCCCGCGCGATCTCTGGGCGATCCGCCAGGGCCTCGCTGCGGCGGCCGGCGTTGCCGATCTGCTAGTGGCTGCGTTGCTTCCCGAGGAGCTGGGAACAGCACTTGCCGGGCTCCGCGCCTTGCCCGCCGATCTCGAAGTGCTACTTGCCGGCATGCTCGCCGATGAATTGCCGCTCTTGAAACGCGACGGCGGGTTCCTGCGGGAAGGGGCGAATGCCGAGCTGGATGAGGTCCGGGCGCTGCGCGACCAGTCGCGCCGGGTCATTGCCGGATTGCAACTGCAATATGCCGAGGAAACCGGCATCAAATCGCTGAAGATCAAGCACAACAACGTGCTCGGATACTTCATCGAGGTCACGGCCGGCAATGCCGGGCCGATGACCGACAGCGGCGAAGCTAAGGCGCGCTTCATCCATCGCCAGACCATGGCCAACGCCATGCGCTTCACTACGACCGAGCTTGCCGATCTCGAAAGCCGCATCGCCAATGCCGCCGACAAGGCGCTTGCGATCGAGCTGGCGGCCTTCGACCGTATGGTCGCAGCCGTCGTCGCCGAGGCGGAGGCG
Source organism: Rhizobium sp. CB3060 (assembly GCF_025200735.1). NCBI lineage: Bacteria > Pseudomonadati > Pseudomonadota > Alphaproteobacteria > Hyphomicrobiales > Rhizobiaceae > Rhizobium > Rhizobium sp. CB3060. The sequence continues at coordinate 30,600 of NZ_CP104158.1, forward strand.
ATCAAAGCCGGTGCCCGCGCGCTATCGGTAATCGATGTCGCGACCGGGCTGGCATTGCTTGCCGAGGAACAGGGCTATTGCCGGCCGCTGGTCGACGACAGCCGGATGTTTGCGATCGGCGGCGGCCGCCATCCCGTGGTCGAACAGGCATTGCGCCGCCAGGCGAGTGGCCCCTTCGTCGCCAATAATTGCGATCTGTCGCCGACGGCGGATGGCAAGGATGGCGCGATCTGGCTGCTGACCGGCCCGAACATGGGCGGTAAATCGACCTTCCTGCGCCAGAACGCGCTGATTGCCGTCCTTGCGCAGATGGGGTCGTTTGTGCCTGCCGCCTCCGCCCATATCGGCATTGTCGACCGGCTGTTCTCGCGCGTCGGCGCTTCGGACGATCTGGCGCGTGGCCGCTCCACCTTCATGGTCGAGATGGTCGAAACGGCCGCGATCCTCAACCAGGCGACCGCCCGGTCGCTCGTCATCCTCGATGAAATCGGCCGCGGCACCGCGACGTTCGACGGTCTCTCCATCGCCTGGGCGGCGGTCGAGCACCTGCACGAAGCGAACAGATGCCGCGGTCTCTTCGCCACCCATTTTCACGAGCTGACGGTGTTGTCGGAAAAGCTCGGCCGATTGTCGAATGCCACGATGCGCGTCAAGGAGTGGGATGGCGACGTGATTTTCCTGCACGAGGTCGGGCCGGGCGCTGCCGATCGCTCCTATGGCATTCAAGTGGCGCGGCTCGCCGGCCTGCCGGCTTCGGTGGTGGCGCGCGCCCGCGACGTTTTGACGCGCCTGGAAGATGCCGACCGTAAGAACCCTGCGAGCCAGTTGATCGACGACCTGCCACTCTTCCAGGTCGCCGTCCGCCGCGAGGAAGTGGCTGGCCGGCGAGGACCGTCCAAGGTAGAAGAAGCGCTGAAGGCGCTCGATCTTGACGATCTGACGCCGCGCGCCGCGCTCGACGCGCTTTACGAACTGAAAAAGACCCTGAACAAGGCCGGCTGAGGCGATTTCAAAGGATAACCCGATGCATATCGAACATCTTCTCGCCGAGGTCCGCATTCTGGCCGAGCGTTTTTCTCCGATCGCCGCCCGCGGCAAGATCTGCGGCGAGGGCGACGCGCCGGACTGCGAATCCGACCGGGGGCTTCTCAACATAGCCCTGTCCTGCAGCCGGATTTCCGACATCAGCTCAAGGATCGCCAAGGCGGGCTATTGGGAGTGCGAACGGGAAATGTTGACGCAGATCGGCGCCCAATCGCGAAATATATTATATAGCATCAACGAACTCAGACGATCGCTTGAGATGCCGCAGCCCTAAAACTGCCGATTTCTGCATCGACAGCCGTCACTCTTCGTCAACTTTGGCCCGATAGAACTCCCGAAGCCGCTCATTCGGGAAATTTGGTCTAGGCTGAATATGAGGATTCGGGCGTAGAATGCCTGTGTCAATCGCCGGGCAAAGAGGCTATAGCGCATGCAGACGAAAAGACAGGCGCGCCGCCAATGGGCCGCGGTCAACGAACAGGATCCCGGTCGGCCGAGCATGGTAATGCATGACATCGATTTTCCCGTCATTCTCGACGTCTCCGCGCTGAGGGCGGAATGCGAGACCCTCGCCAAGCGCCATGAGGACAAGAAGGACGAGCGCGCCGCCCTTCTCGCCCTGTTGAAAAAGGCCAGCCTGGAAGGCCGCGAAAAGGTGCGCCTCCTGCTTTCGGAGGATGGCAGCGGGCTCAATTGCGCGCACCGCATTTCCTGGCTGCAGGATCAGATCATCACCGTTCTCTACGACTTCACGGTCAGCCACGTCCATCCGAAGCAGAAAGGCAGCTTCGCGATCACGGCTGTCGGCGGCTATGGCCGCGACACGCTGGCGCCCGGCTCGGACATAGACCTTCTCTTCCTCTTCCAGCCGAAGCCCGAGGACGAGACGCACAAGGCGGTCGAGTTCATTCTCTATATGCTGTGGGACATGGGCTTTAAGGTCGGCCACGCCACCCGCACCGTCGAAGAATGCATGCGCCAGGCAAAATCCGACATGACGGTGCGCACCGCCATTCTCGAAACGCGCTATATCTGCGGCAGCGAACCCCTGGCGCGCGAACTGGAAACGCGTTTCGATAAGGAAATCGTCACCAACACCGGGCCTGAATTCATTGCTGCCAAGCTTGCCGAGCGCGACGAGCGTCATCGCAAGGCCGGTGATACCCGCTATCTGGTCGAGCCCAACGTCAAGGAAGGCAAGGGCGGTCTCCGCGACCTGCATACGCTGTTCTGGATTTCGAAATATTACTATCACGTCCGCGATCCGGCCGATCTTGTGAAGCTCGCCGTGCTCTCGAAGCAGGAGTACCGCCTTTTCCAGAAGGCCGAGGATTTCCTCTGGGCCGTGCGCTGCCATATGCACTTCCTGACCGGCAAGGCGGAGGAACGGCTTTCCTTCGACATCCAGCGCGAGATTGCCGAAGCGCTTGGCTATCATGCCCGTCCCGGTCTTTCCGCAGTCGAACGCTTCATGAAGCACTACTTCCTGGTCGCCAAGGATGTTGGCGATCTCACTCGCATCCTCTGCGCAGCGCTGGAGGAGCAGCAGGCTAAGGCGACGCCGGGCCTGACCGGCGTCATCAGCCGCTTTGCCCATCGCTCGCGCAAGATCCCCGGTTCGCTCGAGTTCGTCGAGGATCGCGGCCGCATCGCGCTTGCCAATCCCGATGTTTTCAAGCGCGATCCGGTGAGCCTGATCCGGCTGTTCTTCGTTGCCGATATCCATGGACTGGAGTTTCATCCCGATGCGCTGAAGCGCGTCACGCGTTCGCTGGGCCTGATCGACAACGACCTGCGCGAAAACGAAGAGGCCAATCGCCTGTTCCTGGCGATCCTGACCTCCAAGCGCGATCCGGCGCTGATTCTGCGCCGCATGAACGAGGCCGGCGTGCTCGGCCGCTTCATCCCGGAATTCGGCAAGATCGTCTCGATGATGCAGTTCAACATGTATCACCACTATACGGTGGACGAGCATCTGATCCGCGCCGTCGAGGTGCTGTCTGAGATCGACAAGGGCAATGCGGAAGATATCCACCCGCTGACCAACAAGCTGATACGCACCATCGAGGACCGCGATGCGCTTTATGTCGCCGTTCTCCTGCACGACATCGCCAAGGGTCGCGAGGAAGACCACTCCGAGGCCGGCGCCAAGGTGGCGCGCAAGCTTTGCCCGCGTTTCGGCCTGACGCCGAAGCAGACGGAGCTGGTGGTCTGGCTGATCGCCGAGCACCTGACCATGTCGATGGTCGCCCAGACTCGCGACCTGACCGACCGCAAGACCATCATCGATTTTGCCGACCGGGTGCAGTCGCTCGACCGGCTGAAGATGCTGCTGATCTTGACCGTGTGCGACATCCGCGCCGTTGGTCCCGGCGTATGGAACGGCTGGAAGGGCCAGCTTCTGCGTACGCTCTACTACGAGACCGAACTGCTGCTCGCCGGCGGTTTCTCAGAAGTATCGCGCAAGGAGCGGGCGGAAGACGCCGCCAAAGCGCTCGAAAAGGCGCTGGAGGACTGGAGCCAGAAGGACCGCAAGGCCTACGTCAAACTGCACTACCAGCCCTACCTTCTCTCCGTGCCGCTGGAAGATCAGATCCGCCATACGCAGTTCATTCGCCAGACCGACAAATCCGGCCAGGTCCTGGCGACCATGGTGCGCACCGACAGTTTCCATGCCATCACCGAAATCACCGTGCTCTCGCCGGACCATCCGCGCCTTCTGACGGTGATCGCCGGCGCCTGCGCTGCCGCGGGCGCCAATATCGCCGATGCGCAGATTTTCACGACGTCTGATGGTCGTGCGCTCGACACCATCCATGTCAGCCGCGAATTCCCCGACGACGCGGACGAGCTACGGCGCGCCGGTACCATCGGCAAGATGATCGAGGACGTGCTCGCCGGCCGGAAGCGCCTGCCGGAAGTCATCGCCACCCGCACCAAGAACCGCCGAAAGAACAAGGCTTTCGTCATCCCGCCATCGGTGACGATCTCCAACAGCCTGTCGAACAAGTTCACCGTCATCGAAGTGGAATGCCTCGACCGCACCGGTCTCCTGTCGGAAATCACTGCGGTTCTCTCAGACCTGTCGCTCGACATCCAGTCGGCGCGCATCACCACCTTCGGCGAAAAGGTCATCGATACCTTCTACGTGACCGACCTCGTCGGACAGAAAATCTCTAACGAAAACAAGCGAGCCAACATCACCGCGCGTCTGAAGGCGGTGATGGCTGGCGAAGAGGACGAGGTCCGCGAGCGCATGCCGTCCGGTATTATCGCGCCCGCTGCCACGCGTTCGTCCGCTGTTGAAAAGCTCGATCCTGAAAAGAAAGCCGGTTCAGCCGCATGAGCCTCGTCAAGAAATTCATCACCGTCGGCGGCGCGACGCTTGGCAGCCGCATCTTCGGCTTCGCCCGCGAAACGCTGATGGCCGCCGCTCTCGGCACGGGGCCGATGGCTGACGTGTTTTACGCCGCCTTCCGCTTTCCGAACCTGTTTCGTCGCCTTTTCGCCGAGGGTGCCTTCAACGCCGCCTTCGTGCCGCTCTTCGCCAAGGAGATCGAGGCGAACGGCATCGAGGGCGCCAAGCGTTTTTCCGAGGAAGTCTTCGGCGTCCTGTTTTCAGTGCTGCTGCTGATCACCATCGTCATGGAACTGTCCATGCCGCTCCTGGTGCGTTGGGTCATCGCGCCTGGTTTCGCCGACGATGCCGAGAAATTCGACCTGACGGTCCGGTTGGCCGCCGTGATGTTTCCCTATCTCATGTCGATGTCGCTGACGGCGATGATGAGCGGCATGCTGAATTCGCTGCATCGTTTCTTCGCCGCCGCCGTGGCTCCAATCTTCCTAAACCTGGTGATGATCAGCGCGCTGTTCTATTCGATCTATTTCGGCGCCGATCCGCTGGCTACCGCCTGGTACCTGTCCTGGTCGGTGCTGGTGGCAGGCGTGCTGCAGCTGGGTGTCGTCTATATCGGCGTGCGCCATGCCGGCATCAATATCGGCCTGCGCTTTCCGCGCTTCACGCCCAATGTCAAGCGGCTCCTGCTTCTTGCCATCCCGGCGGCCATCACCGGCGGCGTCACCCAGATCAACCTGGTGATCGGGCAGGCGATCGCCTCGGGCAAGGAAGGCGCGATCGCCGCCCTGCAATATGCAGACCGCATCTACCAGCTGCCGCTCGGCGTCGTCGGCGTTGCCGTCGGAATCGTGCTTCTGCCGGAACTGGCCCGTTCACTGAAGTCAGGCCACCTTAAGGAAGCCGCCAATATCCAGAACCGCTCGATCGAATTCGTGCTGTTCCTGACCCTGCCGGCCGCTGTCGCACTCTGGCTTCTCTCCGACGATATCATCCGCGTGCTTTACGAGCGCGGTGCCTTTAACCCGAACAATACGACGCTGGTCGGCTCCATTCTCGCCATCTTTGGCCTGGGCCTGCCGGCTTTCGTGCTGATCAAGGCGCTGCAGCCCGGCTTTTATGCCCGCGAAGATACGAAATCGCCGATGCGCTACACGGCGGTCGCCGTCTTCGTCAATTCGGCGCTGTCCATCCTGCTTTTCCCGGTGCTGGCCGAACGCGGCATTGCGCTCGCCGAGGCGGTTGCCGGATGGCTGAACGCTGTACAGCTCTTCGTCACGCTCTATCGCCGCGGACATCTCGCCTGGGAATGGTCGCTGGCGCGCCGCACCGTCATGCTGCTCGTCTCCTCCGCCGTCATGGGCGGCGTCATCGTATATTTGTCTCATCGCTGGGAGCCGCTTCTGGGGTCCAGCTCGACGCTGCTTACCAAGATCGGCGTCCTGGGCTTGCTCATATTGATTGCGATGGTGGTGTATTTCGTTGTCGCCTTCCTGATCGGCGGCGTGGATTTAGGCATGGTGCGCCGCAATTTGAAGCGCAAGCCGGCGGAGCCGTTTCGGACGCGGAGGTCGTGAACGGGGAGTATCAAACTCCTTTACCCCGACCCCTTCCCGCAAGCAGGGCAAGGGGACGATTTTGCCAGATGCGGAGCTTTCCCATGCCCCAATCCCTCTTTCTCGTCACCCTCGTCGTCGACGACTACGATCGCGCCAAGGCCTTCTATTGCGATGCGCTCGGTTTCGATTGCCTACAGGACGAGGCGCAGCCGGAGGGCAAACGCTGGGTCGTCATCAAGCCGAAAGGCGGCGAGGGCGCCGCGCTGCTGCTGGCCCAGGCCGCCGACGAAACGCAGCGTGCCGCAGTCGGCAACCAGACCGGCGGCCGCGTCGGCTTCTTCCTCAAGACAGATGATTTCGTTCGCGATCATGCCGCGATGAAGGAAAAGGGCGTGCGCTTTCTGGAGGAGCCGCGCCGCGAGGTCTATGGCACGGTGGCGGTCTTTGCCGATCCCTATGGCAACACCTGGGATCTGATCCAGCATTCTTCCTGAGACTCTGCCAGATATCCTCTTGATCCCCGGCTGCCCGCCGTGCATAAGCCGCTCGAAACCAAGGGTCGAGCGTCGCTCGCCCGGGCCCTCCACAAGCCTTTTGAGGACGACATGACCGAATTCAAGCCGCTCGTATTCTCCGGCGTCCAGCCGACCGGCAATCTCCATCTCGGCAACTATCTCGGCGCAATCCGCAAGTTCGTGGCCCTACAGGCCAACAACGACTGCATCTACTGCGTCGTCGACATGCATGCGCTGACTGCCCAACTCGTGCATGAGGACATGCCGGGCCAGATCCGTTCGATCACCGCCGCCTTCCTTGCCGCCGGCATCGACCCGGAAAAGCATATCGTCTTCAACCAGTCCGCCGTGCCGCAGCATGCCGAGCTTGCCTGGATCTTCAACTGCGTCGCCCGCATCGGCTGGATGAACCGCATGACGCAGTTCAAGGACAAGGCCGGCAAGGACCGCGAGCAGGCCTCCCTCGGCCTCTATGCCTATCCGAGCCTGATGGCGGCGGACATTCTCGTCTACCGCGCGACGCACGTGCCGGTCGGCGACGACCAGAAGCAGCATCTGGAACTGACCCGCGACATCGCCATGAAGTTCAATCTGGACTACATGGAGCATATCCGCCGCTCAGGCTACGGCATTGACATCACTGTCGGTGACGAGCCGGTACATGCCTATTTTCCGATGGTCGAGCCGCTGATCGATGGCCCGGCGCCGCGCGTCATGTCGCTGCGCGACGGCACCAAGAAGATGTCGAAATCCGACGCGTCCGACCTGTCGCGCATCAATCTTCTCGACGACGAAGAAAATATCTCGAAGAAGATCCGCAAGGCCAAGACTGATCCGGATGGCTTGCCGAGCGAGATCGCAGGCCTTGCCGGCCGGCCGGAAGCCGACAATCTTGTCGGTATCTATGCAGCGCTTGCCGATCGGTCGAAGGCGGACATTCTTTCGGAATTCGGCGGCCAGCAGTTCTCGGTCTTCAAGCCGGCGCTGGTCGATCTTGCCGTGCACGTGCTCTCGCCGATCACCGGCGAAATGCGCCGCCTGATGGCCGATCCCGGCCATATCGATGCCATCCTGCGCGACGGCGGCAACCGTGCGAGAGCCCGCGCCGAAGTGACGATGAAGCAGGTCCGCGACATCATCGGCTTTATCTACTGAGCCTTTTGGTCTCTTATCGGTTGGCGCGCGGCCGCTGCGGCGCGCCAAGACTAGCGAACGGATGGGCCGGCCTTGACTATCTTGCGGATTGCCTCCTTTTCGGAAGACGGAGCCGGCGGCAATCCCGCCGGCGTCTTGATTGCCGATGTCCTGCCCGATGCCGCTGAGATGCAGCGCATCGCGGCCGACGTCGGTTTCTCCGAGACCGCTTTCGCCTGCCCGGAAGGGCAGGGCTGGAGGGTGCGTTATTTCTCTCCAGAATCGGAAGTTCCATTCTGCGGTCACGCGACGATCGCCCTTGGAGCGGCCCTTGCGTTGCGGGAGGGCGACGGGATTTTTGCGCTCGCGCTCAATCAGGCCAATATCACTGTCGAGGGGCACCGAAATGGCGACGTCCTCACGGCGGCCCTGCAATCGCCGCCCACGCAAAGCAAGGCGCCGACGCCTGAATTGCTGTCGGAGGTGCTGGCGCTGTTCGGATATTCGACTGACGATCTGAACCCGGCCATTCCACCCGCGCTTATTCATGGCGGTGCCGATCACTTCATGCTGGCCCTGAAATCCCGCAGGACGCTTGCCGCAATGACCTACGATCTCGATGCGGGGCGCGCTTTGATGATCCGCGAAGGTTGGATCACGATCCTGCTCGCCTACGCCGAAACGCCGCAACTCTTCCATACCCGCAATGCCTTCGCGTCGGGTGGGGTCTATGAAGACCCTGCGACCGGCGCTGCAACCGCAGCCCTCGCTGGATATCTGCGCGACATTGCCTGGCCGCATGGCGGGGCCGTCGACATCATCCAGGGTGAGGATATGGGAATGCGTTCTCGCCTGCGTGCCGATATCCCGGCCGCAGTTGGAAGCTCCATCCGAGTATCAGGTGAGGCGAGGCTTATGGACCCAAAAGCCGGCTGAGCGGCATCTGTCACCGGGTTCAAAACGGGGCTTGCCATGGCACGGATTTCGATGTCAGACTTGATCCCATGGTATCAAAACGTCTCTCACGGCTCGAAGGTCACCGCCGCAAGTTCATGGCGGTCATCGACGGCACTCCCGAATGCCAGCGTGCCGTCCATTATGCCGGCCGGCGCGCCAAGAATTCCAACGGCGGCCTTGTGCTCCTCTTTGTGATCCCCGAAGGCGATTTCCAGCAGTGGCTGGGCGTCGAGGAGATCATGCGGGCCGAAGCGCGCGAGGAGGCCGAGGCGGCAACGGCCAAGGCGGCGCAGATCGTGCGTGAAAATATCGGCATCGATCCGGAGATCGTCATTCGCGAAGGGGCGGCCGCCGAGCAGATCAATGCGGTGATCGAGGAAGACCGGGACATCGCGTTGCTCGTTCTCGCCGCTGGTTCGGCCAAGGAAGGGCCGGGACCGCTGGTGTCTTCGATCGCCGGGCGTGCCGCGGCCTTTCCGATCCCCGTGACGGTGCTGCCCGATACGCTGACGAACGAGGAAATCGACGCGCTGAGCTAAGTTTTTGGGCCTAATTCTTGAGAATCAGTCTCTTGAATAGCGCGGCCAAAAAGCCTATTTTCTTTTGAAATATTCTAAAGTCGGACACGACAGACGTGGTACGGGGCTTCGGTCTCGCCGCATGGAGATCAAGATGTTCATTCAGACCGAAGCGACGCCGAACCCCGCAACTCTGAAGTTCCTGCCGGGCAAGGTGGTGATGGAAAACGGCACGGCCGAATTCCGCAACGCCGAAGAAGCGGAAGCCTCGCCGCTCGCTGCCCGCATCTTCGATGTACCCGGCGTTAGCGGCGTCTATTTCGGCTACGACTTCATCTCCGTCTCCAAGGAGAACCAGGAATGGCAGCATCTGAAGCCCGCCATCCTCGGTTCGATCATGGAGCATTTCATGTCCGGCAAGCCGGTCATGGGCGAAAGCTCGGTTCTTTCCGAAGCACAGGACGCCGGCGGTGAGTTCTTCGACGAAGGCGACGAATCGATCGTGCTGACCATCAAGGAATTGCTCGAGACCCGCGTTCGTCCGGCTGTTGCCCAGGATGGCGGCGATATCACCTTCCGCGGCTTTCGTGACGGCAAGGTCTACCTCAACATGAAGGGATCCTGCTCCGGTTGCCCGTCGTCTACCGCGACGTTGAAGCATGGCATACAGAATCTGCTGCGCCATTTCGTCCCGGAAGTGCAGGAAGTCGAAGCCGTCTAAGCATGGTCCCCAAACATGCGCAGCGGTTTTTGGATAAGATTGTGCAAAAACAGATTTTGGAGTGCAGTGACGGTTTGAAGCTAATTCACTGCGCTTCAAGTTTGGCCTTTTCGGAAAAATTGTGATGATCGTACTGGCGCTCGACACGGCAGGTGTGGATTGCGCTGCCGCTGTGTATGATAGTGGCAGTGATTCTGTGATCGGGGAGGTCACGGAAACGATCGGGCGAGGGCATGCCGAACATTTGATGGATGTTGTCGACCGGGCGCTGGCTGAAGCCGATATAGCGCTCGCGGCAGTGGAGCGTATGGTCGTGACCGTCGGTCCCGGCTCGTTCACCGGCATCCGCATTGGCGTTGCAGCCGCCCGCGGTTTCGCGCTTTCCCTGAACATTCCCGCCGTTGGCGTCACGACCCTCGAGGTCATGGCCGCCGCCGCTCGGGAAACGAATCCGGGTAAATCGGTTCTGGCCGCAATCGACGCCAAGCGCGAGGAGATCTATCTCCAGTCCTTCGATGCCGATGGCCATCCGCTGGATGAGGCGCGCGCCGTGACGATCGATGAAGCGCGTGCGATATCAGATGCTTTCGACGGTGTCGTCACCGGCTCGGCTGTTGCCCGGCTCAGCGACTCTCCGCCGGCGGCGCGGCCGGATGCTTTTCCGATTGCCACCGTCGCCCGGCTGGGCGCTGCCAAACCTGTCAGCGAAAAGCCGAAGCCGCTTTATCTTCGCGGACCCGACGCCAGACCGCAGGCAGGGTACGCAGTCGCCAGGGTATAATCATGCTGGAATCCTATCTCACCCTGAAAGCCGAATACGAGATCGTTCCGATGCAGTTGCAGGATTGTGCCGAGGTGGCTGCGCTGCATGGCGAACGGTTTTCACGGGTTTGGGACGATAGCGAGTTTCAAAATCTCCTGTCGCAGGACACGACCTTCGGCTTTGTCGCGCGCCAGACCAACGCCATCCTGAAAAAGCCGCTTCCCGGCTTCGTTCTGGCGCGGCAGGCGGCGGGTGAAGCGGAAATCCTGACAGTTGCCGTCAACGCCAAACTTGGCCGCTCCGGCCTCGGCTGGCGGCTGATGCAGGCGGCGTTGCGCGAGGCGCGCAACCGCGGCGGCGAAACCATGTTCCTGGAGGTCGATGGCGGCAATCAGCCGGCGCTCGGTCTCTACCGCAAGCTCGGTTTCGAAACGGTCGGCGAACGCAGGGCCTATTATGTCGACGAAAACGGCGCGAAATCGACGGCGCTTGTCATGCGCCGTGTTCTTCGCTAGTCCGTTGTCCTAGACGAATAGACCGAAGACCGTATTCAATGACCGATCCCGTAAAATCCCTTGAGGAGCTTTGCGCCGAGCGCGGCATGCGCATGACGGAGCAACGGCGGGTCATTGCGCGCATCATCGAGAGTTCGGAAGATCATCCCGACGTCGAAGAGCTGCACCGCCGCTCCGTGAAGGTGGATGCGAAGATCTCGATTTCGACGGTTTACCGCACCGTAAAGCTTTTCGAGGATGCCGGCATCATCGAGCGCCATGACTTCCGTGACGGGCGTTCGCGGTACGAAACCGTGCCGGAAGAGCATCACGATCACCTGATCGACCTGAAGAGCGGCGAAGTGATCGAATTCCACTCGCCGGAGATCGAGGCGCTGCAGGAGCGCATTGCCCGCGAACACGGTTTCAAGCTCGTCGACCATCGGCTGGAGCTCTACGGTATTCCGCTGAACAAGGACGAACGCTGAAGTGGCGGCGGTCGTGCGGGAGCGGATGATTTGATAACCTGGCTGCGCGTCGGCTGTGCCGTCTTTGTCATCTGCGTTGTCAGCCTCGTCCTGCTGCCGCTGCAGATTCTTTGCCTGCGCTTCGATTGGAAGCCCAGGCGCTATCTGCCGCGCTACTGGCATCGCATCATTTGCCATTGCCTTGGCGTCCGCATCCACATTGTCGGAGAGCTTGAGCGTCGCCGGCCGCTGATGCTGGCTGCGAACCACGCTTCCTGGCTCGATATTCTGGTGCTTTCCGCAGTTGCCGACGTCGCCTTCATCGCAAAATCGGAAGTGCGGGACTGGCCGATCTTCGGACTCTTCGCCCAATGGCAGAAGAGCGTGTTCATCGAACGCGAGCAGAAGCGCAAGACCGGCGACCAAGTGAGCGAGATCGCCGAGCGCATGGCCGATGGCGAGATCATGGTGCTGTTTCCGGAAGGCACGACCTCGGACGGCAACCGTCTGCTCGAGGTCAAATCCTCGTTGTTCGGCGCAGCCGCCGCCGCTTTGCCGAAGACGCCGGATGCCGTCGTTCACGTCCAGCCGGTCGCGGTTGCCTATACCCGGGTTCATGGCGTCGCCATGGGCCGTTATTATCGCCCTATCGCGGCTTGGCCTGGTGACATCGAGCTGGTGCCGCATCTGAAGGGCATCTTTGCCTGCGGGGCCATCGATGTCGATGTCTGCTTCGGCGAGGCGGTGGATTATCGCGCCGACACCAACCGCAAGGAGGTCAGCGCCACCGTGGCGCGGCGCATCCGCGCCATGCTGGCGAGCCGGCTGCTCGGCCGCGAGATTGCCTGATATTCCGGCGATTTTAACTTTTTCATTTTCTCAGGAAGCAAAAGCCACTACATAGCGGCCATGACCAAGGACAGTGCACTTCTCGACGCCCCGCAGCCCAATGTTTTAGAGATTGGGATGCGCGATGGCTCCAACAGCCGTAAGGTTTTCATCAAGACCTACGGCTGCCAGATGAATGTCTACGACTCGACACGGATGAGCGATGCGCTCGCCCGTGATGGCTATGAGCCGACCGAGGACATGGAAGAAGCCGATCTCGTCCTGCTGAACACTTGCCACATCCGCGAGAAGGCAGCTGAAAAGGTTTATTCGGCACTCGGGCGCCTGCGCGAGATGAAGAAGCGCAAGGCCGCCGATGGCCGCGACATGATGATCGGCGTCACCGGCTGCGTCGCCCAGGCCGAGGGCGAGGAAATCCTCCGCCGCGCGCCCGCTGTCGACGTCGTCATCGGCCCGCAGACCTATCATCGCCTGCCGGACGCGCTGCGCCGCGCCAAGGAAGGCGAGCGCGTGGTCGATACGGAATATGCGATCGAAGACAAGTTCGAACATCTGCCGATCGCCGAGAGCACCAAAATTCGCGCCCGAGGTGTCACCGCCTTTCTGACCGTGCAGGAGGGCTGCGATAAGTTCTGCACCTTCTGCGTCGTTCCCTATACGCGCGGCTCCGAAGTCTCCCGTCCGGTCGCCCAGATCGTCGAGGAAGCGCAAAAACTTGTGGATGGCGGTGTGCGCGAAATCACGCTGCTTGGCCAGAATGTCAATGCCTGGCACGGAACCGGGCCGAAGGGCGAAGCCTGGAGTCTCGGCGACTTGCTCTACCTGCTGGCTGAAATCCCGGGCCTTGCCCGGCTGCGCTATACCACCAGCCATCCGCGCGACATGGACGACCGGTTGATTGCGGCCCATCGCGATTTGCGCACCTTGATGCCCTATCTCCATCTGCCGGTTCAATCCGGTTCCGACCGCATCCTCAAAGCGATGAATCGGCGGCACACGGCGGCGGAATATCTCGCTTTGATCGAAAAAATCCGTGCGGCACGGCCGGATATCGCCCTTTCGGGTGATTTCATTGTCGGTTTCCCGGGGGAGACAGAGCAGGATTTTGCGGATACACTTCGTCTTGTGGAGGAGGTGAACTATGCGCAAGCCTTCTCGTTTAAATATTCGACGCGCCCTGGAACGCCGGGTGCGGAATTGAAGGGCCAAGTGCCGGAAGAGATCAAGGCGGAACGACTGGAACGATTGCAGGCGCTGCTTTTGAAGCAGCAGCACGCTTTCGCTGACGCCTGTGTCGGCAAGGTGGTCGATATACTGCTGGAGAAGCCGGGCCGCATGCCGGGTCAGTTGATCGGCCGATCTCCTTGGCTGCAATCTGTGAATGTTGATGCAAAAGCATCGCAAATCGGTGACATTATCAATGTACGAATCATCGGAACCAGCACGAACAGCCTTTTTGCTGAGTTGCTTTAGGTTCCGGACCAGGCAAAGGAGCCGGACCGCTTGAACGGACAGGAATTGGTTTCTTCTTCATCGCGCCAGCCACGCACCGCGAGCGACGCCAATCACTTCATCCTGACGTTCGAGAACAATCGGTTCGCCAGCGAACTTTTCGGACAGTTCGATCAGAATTTGAAGCTGCTCGAAGAGCGTCTGGGCATCGACGCACGCGCACGCGGCAATTCCGTCATTATCACGGGTGATGTGCTGGCCACCAACCAGGCGCGCCGCACGCTCGATTATCTCTATGACAAGCTGCAGAAAGGTGGGAATGTGGAGCGCTCCGACGTGGAAGGAGCAATCCGCATGGCGGTTGCCGCCGATGACCAACTGACGCTGCCGACGATGGAGAAAAAAGCCAAGCTGACGATGGCGCAGATTTCGACGCGCAAGAAGACGATCATCGCGCGCACGCCGACGCAGGACGCCTATATCAGGGCGATGGACCGTTCCGAGATGGTTTTCGGCGTCGGTCCGGCCGGTACGGGCAAGACCTATCTCGCCGTTGCCCACGCCGCTCAGCTTTTGGAGCGCGGCGCGGTCGAGAAGATCATCCTGTCGCGCCCGGCCGTCGAAGCCGGCGAGCGTCTTGGCTTCCTGCCCGGCGATATGAAGGAGAAGGTCGACCCCTATCTCCGCCCGCTCTATGATGCGCTCTACGACATGATGCCGGGCGACAAGGTCGAACGCGCCATCACCGCTGGCGTCATCGAAATCGCTCCGCTCGCCTTCATGCGTGGTCGCACGCTTGCCAACGCCGCCGTCATCCTCGACGAGGCGCAGAATACCACCTCGATGCAGATGAAGATGTTCCTGACGCGTCTCGGTGAGAATTCGCGCATGATCATCACCGGCGACCCCAGCCAGATCGACCTGCCGCGCGGTGTCAAATCCGGCCTGGTGGAGGCCTTGCAGCTCCTGAACGACGTCGAAGGTATAACCATCGTGCGCTTCAAGGACACAGACGTCGTCCGTCATCCCTTGGTGGCGCGCATCGTCAGGGCTTACGACTCGAACTACCTCGCCCCCGTCGCTGGTGGTGAGGCCGATCCGCAGATCTGATGGCCGATCTCGATATACAGATCAGCGTCGAAGAGGGCGGCTGGCCCTCGGAAGAGGCATTGCAGGCCCTGGCCGAGCGCGTGTTGGGCGCGGCTGTGGCCTATCTCGAAAAATACGAGAAGCAGCCTTTTCCGAAAATGGCGCCGGAATTGTCGCTGGTCTTCACCGACGATGCCTCGATCCGGGAGATCAATGCGGAATGGCGCGAGCAGGACAAGGCGACCAATGTCCTGTCGTTCCCCGCTTTTCCGCTGGCGCCGGGCGGCAGACCCGGCCCGATGCTCGGCGATATCATCATCGCCAAAGAGACGGTGGAGCGCGAGGCGGTCGAGCTGGAAAAGAGTTTTGATGACCATCTGACCCATTTGATGGTGCATGGTTTCTTGCATCTCTTCGGCTACGACCATATGAATAATAGCGAAGCCGAAATAATGGAGGGGCTGGAGACTCGCATTTTGGCGGAGCTTGGCCTATCTGATCCCTATGCGGGGCAGGACCCCATTTGACTGAACCCTGTCTGATCAGGAACAATGAGCGACTTTACGACAAGACCGGCCCCCGAGGCCAAAGACGGAGCCGAAACAGCCTCCTCCGATGAGGCGGGCAGTAGTAGCGGCAAACGATCACACTCATCCTTCTGGGCCCGCGCTGCGCGCATTTTGCGCCCAGCTCAAGGCTCTGCACGTCTGCGCGAGGATCTCGCCGACGCGCTGATGACCAACGCCACCGATGACGACGCTTTCTCGCCGGACGAGCGGGCAATGCTGCACAACATCCTCCGTTTCCGCGAGGTGCGTGTCGAGGACGTCATGGTGCCGCGCGCCGATATCGAGGCGGTTGACCAGAATATCACCATCGGCGAGCTGATGATCCTGTTCGAGGAGAGTGGTCGCTCGCGCATGCCGGTCTATGCCGAAACGCTCGATGATCCGCGCGGCATGGTGCATATCCGCGACCTACTGTCTTATGTCGCCAAGCAGGCGCGCAACAAGCGCCGCGGCAGCAATGGCAAGGCGGCGGCAGCGGCATCTGCGTCGACTGCGAGCCCGACTGAGAAGCCTCCGCGCTCGGCCAAGCCGAATTTCGACCTTTCGCGCGTCGACCTGCAGAAGACGCTCGCCGAAGCCGGCATCATCCGAAAAATCCTGTTCGTGCCGCCCTCCATGCTGGCGTCGGATCTTCTCCGCCGCATGCAGGTCAACCGCACGCAGATGGCCCTCGTCATCGATGAATATGGCGGCACCGACGGCCTCGCCTCACATGAGGACATCGTCGAAATGGTCGTCGGCGATATCGATGACGAACATGACGACGAGGAAGTCATGTTCAAGCGTGTCTCCGAAGACGTTTTCGTCGCCGATGCCCGCGTCGAGCTGGAAGAGATTGCCGCCGCCATCGGCACCGATTTCGACATCAGCGAGCAGGTGGACGAGGTGGATACGCTCGGCGGCCTGATCTTCTCGGCGCTCGGCAGGATCCCGGTGCGCGGCGAGCTCGTCCAGGCGCTGCCAGGCTTCGAATTCCATATCCTCGATGCCGATCCGCGCCGCATCAAACGGGTTCGCATCACGCGTAAGCGTCATGCCGTGCGCCGCCGTCCGGCCAAGGCCGAGGGGGAAGGTGGCGTACTCGAGCGCGATTTGCCGTCGCCGGATACGCTTCCGGACGAACCTTCGGCAGAACGGAACACGGCCAGCCAATAAATGGCGCTTCAGCAGGACAAACCGCTGCTTTTTTGAAAGACTGCGGCCAATGATTCGCAGTTTGGACGGAGCGCGCGCATGGAACGGCTTTCGGGCAAGGTTATCCTCGTCTGGGGTTTCAAGCGCGCATTTCTCGCCATCGTTGCCGGAGCAATCGGCGTCCTCGCCTTGCCGCCCTTCGGCTTCTTCGCGGCGATGTTCGTCTCTTTCACGCTGCTTGTCTGGCTGCTGGATGGCGCTGCCGCCGGTCCCGATAGCGGCTTCCTTGGGCGCCTCTGGCCGGCTTTTGCCATCGGCTGGCTGTTCGGTTTCGGTTATTTCGTCGCCGGTCTCTGGTGGCTCGGCCATGCGCTTCTGATCGATGCCGATGCGTTCGCCTGGGCGCTGCCGCTGGCGATCCTCGGTCTGCCGGCGTTTCTCGCGATTTTCTATGGCGTGGCGGCGGCGCTGGCCCGGCTGCTCTGGTCCGACGGCATGGGGCGCATTGCCGCACTCGCCTTCGCCTTTGGCCTGCTGGAATGGCTGCGCAGCTTCCTTTTCACCGGCTTTCCCTGGAATGCCATCGGCTACGGCGCCATGCCCATTCCGCTGATGATGCAATCGGCGCATGTGATCGGCGTGCTCGGCGTCACCGTGCTTGCGGTCTTCGTTTTCGCGTCCCCGGCACTACTTGGAACGCGCCAGGGGCGGGTGCCGGGGATCGGGCTCGCCGCACTCATCGCCGCCGCGCATTTCGGTTACGGCTATTATGCGCTCAGTCTGCCGGAACCCCTGGCGAGCGGCGGCAAGACGGCGCCGGTGGTGCGCATCGTCCAGCCCGCGATCGACCAGGAAGCCAAGATGGACACCGATGCCGACCGCGCCGCGATCTTCGACAAACATCTGTCGCTCTCGGTGCAGCCGCCCATCAATGGTGGCAAACGGCCCGACATCATCGTCTGGCCGGAGACCGCTATCCCCTTTATTTTGACGGATAATCAGGACGCGCTGACCCGCATTGCCGATCAGCTCGACGATGACCAGATCCTGATCACCGGCGCCGTTCGCGTCGAGGACATGGGTCCCGGTCTCGAGCCGCGCTATTACAACTCCATCTATGTGATCGACGGCCGCGGCCAGATTATCGGCGCCTCCGACAAGACCCATCTTGTGCCGTTCGGCGAGTACGTGCCCTTCGAAAACATCCTCGGTTATCTCGGAATTCAGAATGTCATCGAGTTGCCGGGCGGGTTTTCAGCGGCCGCCAGCCGGCAGTTGCTGACGCTGCCAAGCGGCGTCAAACTTTATCCGCTGATCTGTTACGAGATCATTTTCCCGAACGAAATGACACCGGAAATCCAGCAAGCCAACGCCATTCTGAACGTTACGAATGATGCCTGGTTCGGCGACACGCCAGGCCCCTATCAGCATTTCCTGCAGGCGCGGGTAAGGGCTGTCGAACAGGGTTTGCCGCTGATTCGCAGCGCCAATACGGGTGTTTCGGCCTATGTCGACGCTCACGGACGTTTGATTTCCGGAATCGACTTTAATGAGCAAGGATTTGTCGACGCCACTTTGAGTAGCGCAACCGTGTCGCCTATCGACGATAGGATACGAAATGCATACTTCTGGTTGGCAATCGGGGTAGTCGGTATAATCGCTGTGATTTCACGCATGGGTTTTATTTCAAGGGCGAATTGACCAAAAAACCCTAAAATTGCATAGTGGTTGTTGTCTGCCTTTTGAACGTAAACTAGAAGCCGGGTGGGGCGTCGGCTGCAACGTAGCGTTATAGGGGTGGTTAAGGGCACCGGATGGCAGGACCTGAATTCAACCTATGTTAGGGCAATTATGATGATTGAGAACAAAAAGAAGCCGAACCCCATCGACATCCATGTCGGTAGCCGCATCCGCCTCCGCCGTACCATGCTGGGCATGAGCCAGGAGAAGCTCGGCGAGAGCCTCGGAATCACTTTCCAGCAAATTCAGAAGTATGAGAAAGGCACCAACCGCGTTGGCGCCAGCCGTCTTCAGAATATTTCCAGCATTCTTAACGTTCCGGTTTCCTTCTTCTTCGAGGACGCGCCGGGTGAGCATGCGGCAACCGCCGGCGGCATGGCCGAGGCTTCCAGTTCCAATTATGTGGTCGATTTTCTCTCTTCCTCGGAAGGGCTGCAGCTCAACCGCGCCTTCGTGAAAATTTCCGATGGCAAGGTCCGCCGCAAGGTGGTCGAGCTCGTCAAGGCCCTCGCAGCCGAGGCCGACGCCGAATAAGCGTTTTTAAGCAGCGCTGCAGTGGCAAAGTCGCAAGGCGGTCATTTTGGCCGCCTTTTCCATGTTTATGGCAAAATTTTATCACTTTCGCCGGGATATAAAGATATATTTATGTCCTTCTGTGGCTTGTTTTTCGCGCTCGAGACGAATATCAAAAGCGGAGATTTGTTCTTTGAGGGGAATCCCATATGCGCGCGAATTATCTGTTTACCAGCGAGTCTGTTGCCGAAGGTCACCCGGATAAAGTCTGTGACCGCATCTCCGACGAAATCGTCGATCTGGTCTACCGCGAAGCGGCAAAGACCGGCGTCAACCCCTGGGGCGTGCGCATTGCCTGCGAGACCCTTGCCACCACCAACCGCGTCGTCATCGCCGGCGAAGTTCGTCTGCCGCCGAGCCTGATGAAGAAGGACAAGGATGGCAACGACGTCATCAATCCCTCGAAGTTCAAGGCCGCTGCCCGCCGCGCCATCAAGGATATCGGTTACGAACAGGACGGCTTCCATTGGAAGAAGGCGCGCATCGACGTTCTCCTGCACTCGCAGTCCGCCGACATCGCCCAGGGCGTCGACAACGCCGCCGACCAGCAGGGCGATGAAGGTGCCGGCGACCAGGGCATCATGTTCGGCTATGCCTGCCGCGAAACGCCGGACCTCATGCCGGCGCCGATCTACTATTCGCACAAGATCCTGCAGCTCCTCGCTGCCGCCCGCAAGAAGGGCGACGGCGAAGTCGCCAAGCTCGGCCCGGACGCCAAGAGCCAGGTGACCGTCCGCTACGTCGACGGCAAGCCGACCGAAGTGACCTCGATCGTTCTTTCCACCCAGCATCTCGATGATAGCTGGGATTCGGCGAAGGTTCGCGCCGTCGTCGAACCCTATATCCGCGAAGCTCTCGGCGAGCTGAAGATCGCGGCCGACTGCAACTGGTACATCAATCCCACCGGCAAGTTCGTCATCGGCGGTCCGGATGGTGATGCCGGCCTGACAGGCCGCAAGATCATCGTCGATACCTACGGCGGTGCTGCACCGCACGGCGGCGGCGCCTTCTCCGGCAAGGACACGACCAAGGTCGACCGTTCCGCTGCCTACGCTGCGCGCTACCTCGCAAAGAACGTCGTAGCCGCCGCTCTTGCCGACCGCTGCACGATCCAGCTCTCCTACGCCATCGGCGTTGCTCAGCCGCTGTCGATCTATGTCGACCTGCACGGCACCGGCAAGGGCGTCAGCGAAGACCAGATCGAAGCGGCGATCCGCAAGAACATGGACCTTTCGCCGACCGGCATCCGCCGCCATCTCGACCTTAACAAGCCGATTTACGCGAAGACCTCGGCTTACGGCCATTTCGGCCGCAAAGCAGGCCGCGACGGCTCGTTCTCCTGGGAGCGCACGGACCTCGTCAAGGCCCTGAAGGAAGCTGTGAAGACCCGGGAAGCTGCATGATCGATACCGAGCGCCGGTCGCGGGCGACGGAAGCATTCTTCGGCCGGCGCAAGGGAAAGCCTTTGCGCGGCCAGCAGGCCGAAAGGCTGGAAGCGCTGCTGCCGCAATATATCGTCGATCTCTCTGCACCGGCGCCGCAGCCGCTGAATGATCTGTTCCCGGTGCAGACCGAGCGTCTGCGCCTGGAAATCGGCTTCGGCGGCGGCGAACACCTGATCCACCGGGCGCTGGAATCTCCGGCGACCGGCTTTATCGGCGTCGAGCCCTTCGTCAATTCCATGCAGAAGCTGCTTGCCCGCGTCGACGAAACCGGCGCGCGCAACATCCGCGTCTATAATGACGACGCCACGCAACTGCTGGATTGGCTGCCGGAGGGCTGCCTCGACCAGATCGATCTGCTCTATCCCGATCCCTGGCCGAAGAAAAAACACTGGAAGCGCCGCTTCGTCTCGCAGGTCAATCTCGATCGCTTTCACCGCGTCCTGAAGCCCGGCGCCATCTTCTGCTTCGCCTCCGACATCGACACCTATGTCAACTGGACGCTGCAGCACTGCGCCGCCCATGGCGGCTTTGAATGGATGGCAAACAATGCCAGCGACTGGCTGACGCCCTATGAAGGCTGGCCCAGCACGCGCTATGAGGCAAAAGCCCGGCGCGAGGGACGGTCTTCGGCCTATCTGACGTTCAAGAGAGTTTAAGCGGCAATCCCGCCTCTCGCAATTTCGCGGCGCGAAATCGCTCAAATCCTCCTTTCTACCCGTTAGGGTGAAGAAGCTATTGCCATGTGCATGTCAGCCAGTTTGGAAGGTGGAGTTACAGCTTCTCCTCCGCGGGAGAAGGACGAGCGTCAGCGCCGGTTGAGAGGGGCATTACACCGGGATAGGAATGCTCTGACGCAATCGCGGTCGCAGCGCCTCGATCAACTAATGGCACGGAGCCCTCAATGAAGGCTGACCGTCTTCAGCTCGTCCTCAGCCGCCTTATAGAAGGTGCTGGACCGGTTGTCGGTCAGAAGAATCGGAGTGCCATCGGCGCCGAAAAGCGCCCAGAGGTCGACATTCGGATCGATGTCCGGCGCCTCGGGAAAGCAACGGGACACTTCGTCCGAATGGATCTTTCTGACATAGGCAACCTCACCCGCACCAATATTGGCGAGTTCGGATTGAGTCAGGCGCGCAGTGGCTTCTCTCAAAAGCATGTTCGTACCTCCAGCATGAGGGACCAGCGGCAATCTGCCGTTGTCTTACTGTGATACCGAAATGTTAATTTTCTTTACCATCCGGTCCGGTTCCGGCCGAATGAGATCGACGGAAAGCAGGCCGTTCTTCAAGACGGCGCCGAGCACCTGCATGCCGTCTGCCAAAACGAAGACGCGCTGGAACTGACGGGCCGCAATGCCGCGATAGAGATAATCGCGCTCCTCATGCTCCACCTGCCGCCCACGGATCAAAAGCTGGTTTTCTTCCGTGGTGATATCGAGCTCGTCTTCCGAGAAGCCGGCAACCGCAAGCGTAATGCGCAGGCGCTCAGGCTCGCCCGAGAGGCGGTCGGCCCGCATGCGTTCGATATTGTAAGGGGGATAACCATCGCTGACCTTGGAAATCCGCTCCAGCGTCTTTTCCATGGTGTCGAAGCCCAGAAGCAGAGGGCTGGCAAAGGGAGTGGTCCGGCTCATGTCTCAAGTCCTTGGTGTCAAGCGACCTTTCCGGACCTGATCTTTCAGCACCCGGTTACGTGTAATATGGGAGCAGGGGCGGGGGAGTGCAAGGAGGCGCGGCCTTCGCATTTGCGAGATTACTTCCGGTATCGCAATGCCAATGGCCACGCCGGCATCCGGCTGCTTGACAAAGCTTAAACGGGCTCGCATCAAGACTGCCAAGCCGCACCGGAGGAAAGCCCAGAGATGACCGAGCCCAGAAAAATTATCATCGATACCGATCCCGGCCAGGACGACGCCGCCGCGATTTTGCTCGCCTTCGGAAGTCGTGAGGAAATCGACGTACTCGGCATCACCACGGTCGCCGGCAATGTGCCCCTGAGTTTGACGAGCCGCAATGCCCGTATCGTCTGCGAGCTCTGCAACCGCCGCGACGTGAAGGTTTTTGCCGGCGCCGATGCGCCGCTCAAGCGCAAGCTGGTCACCGCCGAACATGTCCACGGCAAGACCGGCCTTGACGGCCCTGACCTGCCGGAGCCGACCATGGAGCTTCAGCCCGGTCATGCCGTCGACTTCATCATCGACACCCTGCGCAACGAGCCGGCCGGCGCGGTCACGCTCTGCACGCTTGGCCCGCTCACCAATATCGCGCTCGCCTTCCAGAAGGCGCCCGACATCATCGCGCGCGTCCGCGAGCTGGTGATGATGGGCGGCGGCTTCTTCGAAGGCGGCAACATCACGCCGGCGGCTGAATTCAACATCTATGTCGACCCGGAAGCGGCCGATGTCGTCTTCCGCTCCGGCGTACCTGTCGTCATGATGCCGCTCGACGTGACCCACCAGCTTCTGACCCGCAAGGATCGTGTGGCTGCTATCGCCGCCGTTGGCACTGCTCCGGCCAAGGCAATGGTCGAGATGCTGGAATTCTTCGAGCGTTTCGATATCGAAAAATATGGCTCTGACGGCGGTCCGTTGCACGACCCCACCGTCATCGCTTATCTGCTGAAGCCGGAGCTTTTCAAAGGCCGCGATTGCAATGTCGAGATCGAAGTGACATCGGAGCTGACCGTCGGTATGACCGTTGTCGACTGGTGGCATGTCACTGACCGTAAGCGCAACGCCAAGGTCATGCGCCATGTCGATGCAGACGGCTTCTTTGCGCTGCTGACCGAGCGCTTTGCACGCATCTGACTTTGCTGCCGCAGGAATAGGAAAAGGCCGCCGGATCGCTCCGGCGGCCTTTTATGGTTTCATTAGTCGGCTCAGAATTCTTCCCATTCACCCTGCGCCAGCGCATTTGCGCCTTGGGTCTGCGGACGCGCCTTGCGCGCTGGAGCGGCGGCCGGGGTAACACTGCGGGCAGGGGCTGGGGCCGGCGTGCGCATCTGCTGAGCGGCAGCGCGCAGTGCGGAGGCATTATCCTGGCCGCCATGCGATACGCGGAAGCGGGCGACGAGCGTTTTCAACGTCTGGGCCTCGTCGTTCAGCGTCACGCTGGCGGCGGTGGTTTCTTCCACCATCGCGGCATTCTGCTGCGTCACCTGGTCCATCTGGTTCATGGCCGAGTTGATTTCCTTCAGCCCGATCGCCTGTTCGCTGGCAGAAGCCGAGATCTGGCGGATGAGGCCGTTGATCTCCATCACTTGCTCGGCGATCTTGTGTAGCGCATTGCCCGTGCGGCCGACGAGATCGACGCCTTCCTTGACCTGGCCGGCCGAGGTGTTGATCAGGGTCTTGATCTCTTTTGCGGCATTGGCCGAACGCTGCGCCAGCTCGCGCACTTCCTGCGCCACGACTGCAAAGCCCTTGCCGGCTTCGCCGGCACGCGCTGCTTCGACACCGGCATTCAGAGCGAGAAGGTTGGTCTGGAACGCGATCTCGTCGATCACGCCGATGATGCGCGAAACTTCCTGCGAGGACTGCTCGATGCCATGCATGGAGGAGATCGCCTTCTGCACGATCTCGCCGGAGCGTCCGGCATCCTCGGATGCCGCGTTGACGCTGCTGGCAGCCGTGCGGGCATTTTCGGCGCTGGAATTGACCTGAGCCGTAAGCTGGTTGAGCGCTGCAGCGGTTTCTTCCAGGCTTGCCGCCTGCTGCTCGGTGCGGCGGGCAAGGTCCGAGGCGCTGTTGCTGATCTCGCCCGTGCCGCTGCCGATATTACCGACGCTGAGGTTCATCGTGTGCACCGTCTCTTCCAGGCTGGCGAGTGCGGCATTGAAGTCCTGCTTCAACTGGGCGTATTCGCCGGGGAATTCCTCGGCGATGCGGTGGCCGAGATTGCCCTTGGAAAGCTCGGCCAGGCTCTGGCCGAGAATGGTGACGATGCGCCGCTGCAGCGCCACGGTTTCGCTTCGCTCCGCTTCCGAGCGATAACGTTCGCCTTCGGCGGCACGGCGCTGGTCGTTGGCCTCGGCCTCCAGCCGCTTGGTATCGGCAAGGGCGAAGCGGAAGCCTTCGAGCGCCTTGGCGACCGAGCCGATCTCGTCGGCACGGTTCTGGCCCTCGACGGGTTCGGCATAGTTGCCGGCGCTGAGATCGTTGACGCTGGCGACCAGTCCGCCGAGCGGCTTCTGTACGAAGGCGCGCACGGCGGCGTAGAGCGCCAGCATGACAGCAACCAGCACGAGGACGCCGCCGATGATCATCATATAGGTCTGGTCGCGCACGGGCGCGGCAATCGCACTGTGCGGCACATCGACGAGGACGACCCAGGTGGCATTGAGGCCGGGCACGGCGAACGGATAGACCACACGGTCGAATTCTTCTCCGCCGTTATCGCTAAGGTTTTTCACCAAGCCCGTCGCCGACGAGGTCAATGCCGCCTTGATGGCATCGGCGCCCTCGCCGCTATAGTCCTTCATCAGGAGGTCCTTGTTCGGCGCCACCAGCCACTTGTTGTCCTGGGAGAGCAGGAGGACGCGGCCGGAACCGAAGGGATGGAGGTTCTGCAGTTTGACGGAAAGTGAAGCGAGCGAGATATCGACGCCCGAGACGCCGATCATCTTGCCGCCGGACATCACCGGATAGGCGATCGAGCTCATGGTCGTCGGAACTTCGGTGCCTTCAGCCAAGTATGGCGGAGTGATGGCGCCCTTGCCGCTGTCGGCGGCGAGAGCCTCGTACTTTTAATCGAACCCATAGCCAGCGGCTGTAAAATAGTTACGACATTCTTGGCTGTTGAAGAGGTCGCAAATCGATCCGAGAGCATTGGAGAGTGCGTCAAACGTGCGAGCGGCCGCGGCTCTAAGGTGGGCCTTAATTTTGGCGAAGGCCATTTCGATCGGGTTCAAATCTGGCGAATAAGACGGCAGAAACAGGAGCCACGCCCCAACTTCCTTGAGGCAGGCTTTGGCTTTATCGCTCTTGTGAACGCGAAGATTATCCAGGATGACGACATTGCCTGGTTCGAGTGTCGGCGCAAGCTGGGTCTTGATGTAGGTGTCGAAGATTTCCCGGTTCATCGGCCTGTCAATAATCCAGGGAGCGGTAAGACCGAAACAGCGCAAGCCTGCAATAAAGGTCTGTGTCCCCCAGTGGCCAAAGGGCGCATCCGCTATGAGACGCTCGCCACGCGGGGAGCGCCCACGCAGTCTCACCATCTTTGTGTTCACCGCGGTTTCGTCCAAGAAAACAAGTCGATGCGGTTCAAATCGCATCCGGGGTTGGCGTTTCGAAATCCAGACATCACGATCTTTTCGGATATCAGCGCGAGCGCGTTCCGACGCCATCAACTGTTTTTTTATATGTGTATCCCTGCGTTATCAAAAACCGCGACAGAGACGATGGTGGAATAACCAATCCATGTTCATCCGTAAGGCGACGGGCAAGCTCTGGCATGGTGATATCCGGTTTGCCTTCGACCTGTGCAACCAGGAAATCGCGAAACGCTGACAGCTTCCCTGCACCTGGTGGCCTTCCTTGACGCGCGGGGGTTATCAGCCCAGTCCGCTCCCGGCGTTGCAGCAGCTTGATCGCACTGCTGTCGCTGATTGCGTAATGACGGGCAGCGGCTCGCCGTGATTGGCCGCTAGCGACCATGGAAACAACACGCTGACGAAGATCAACAGAATGAGATTTACCCATGTGATTCACCTCCAACCGCAGTGAATCACACCAATACCCTCGTGAAAACCCCACTCGATTCTCAATTCAAGTGCGATGCTCGAGCTTCCACCATGCGGCGGTGTAGTCGTTGTCGAAGGTGGAGAACTGGATGCCGCCGTCCTTCGTCTTCGACCAATAGGGTGTGAACACGCCCTTGTCGTTGACGCCTTCGTCCTTGTTGTTGGCGAGTTCAGTTGTCTTGCCGTCGAATGTGCCGAGCTTTTCGCAGAACCAACTGCCGAAGGCGAAGGCGTTCTGCTCGACATTGGCCTTGAGGATATTGATAATGCCCTTGCGATCGAAGGTGTGGCCCTCGTGGCCGCGGCCGATGATGGCGGCCATGGAGCGGGCGGCGCTGGCGAGTTCGCCGACATTGGCGGCAATTTCATTGGAGATGGATTTGGCCTCGCTATTGGCCTGATCCATGGTGAGCATTTCCACGCGATCGCGCGTCTGGGAAATCAGCAGGAAGTTGGAGACGAACAGGACAAGCGCAATCGCTACCCCAGTGACCAGGATGAGCTTGGCCGCGAGCGACTTCATATGAAAGATGGACATCATTTCCTCGAGAGAACGATGCGCCGGATGCACATTATCCGGAGCAAGGTCGGCGCAGGGTGGCCCTATCATGGGGCCGCCGTGAGCGCCCGCCGCGGGGGAGCAAACCCAAGGCAGGCAGGAGGAGAATGATTGTGAAGCGCAAAAATTTAATTAATTTGTGCGGCTAGGAATGGTGGGTCTCAAAGACGCGCGGCGACGTCGCCTGCAACCGGAATCGATGGCTGCGCGCCCGGCTTCAGGCAGGCGAGCGAACCGGCGACCGCGGCCCGGCGCAGAGCCGCATGAAAATCCAGGCCCTGGTCGAGGCTGGCGGCAAAATAGCCGCAGAAGGTGTCGCCGGCGCCGACGGTATCGACCGGCTCGATGACGAGACCCTTGGCACGCGAGAGTTCGCCATCGCGGATGGCAATGACGCCGTCGCCGCCGAGCGTGACGATCAGCGTCTGACCCGTTTCGCCATGCAGACGGATTAGTGCCGCCTCGCGATCGCTGGCCGACATATTGTCCTGGCCTGCCAGCCTTTCGAATTCCGTCTCGTTGGCGATGACGATGTCGGCAAGACGTCCGAGCCGTGCCGCATCGGGAATGAGGGGGGCGAGATTGAGAACGGTGCGGATGCCCTTGGCCTTTGCCGCCGCGAGCGCGGTCTCAACGGCGGCGACCGGGATTTCGAATTGCAGCATCAGCGTATCGCTCGGGCTCAGCGTATCGACCACTGCGGTCGCCTGTTCGGCTGTTATCGTGCCGTTGGCGCCGGGCACGACGGCGATCATGTTCTCGCCATCGCCGCCAACGAGGATCAGGGCAGTGCCGGTCGGCTCGGAAACGTGGTTGACGGTGGAAAGATCGGTGCCGGCGGCGTTAAGCAGGGCAAGCGCAGGCTCGGCGAAACCATCATTGCCGACAGCGCCGGTCAAACGCACCGTCGAGCCGGCACGCCGCGCTGCCAAGGCCTGATTGGCGCCCTTGCCGCCGGCAGCGGTGGAAAAGCCGTTGCCCGCCACGGTCTCGCCCGGCTTCGGCAGACGGTCGGTGGTGGCGATGAGGTCCATATTGATGGAGCCGAAAATGGTGATCATGGGATGTTCCGCCCTGCTTGTTGATGTCGCATGATCCATTCAGAACCGATTTATAGGTTTGAGGATCATGCATTGATTTGGCGCGACACTGCCCGAAGCGATCAGTCCTCGTCAACCACCCTGAGCTTGAGTTGGCCGGTGCGGTTGTCGATCGGTTTCGGCCGGTCGTCGGTGGTCGCCTTCGTCGGCTCGCCGGCGGCCTCGAATTCCAGCGCTTCTATCCTCTCGCCGCGGCGTGCCAGCTTGTCGGCGGAGGTGACGATCATGTCGACATCCTTCTGCGCCATGGCGAAATGCCCCTGCAGCTTGCGTACCCGCTCGTCGAGGCGGGAAAGATCGTTCATCAGATGCGCCACTTCGCCCTGGATCATATGTGCCTGCTCGCGCATGCGCTGGTCCTTCAACACCGCCTGGATGACCTGGATCGACAGCATCAGCAGCGACGGCGAGACGATGACAATGCGCGAACGCTGCGCCTTCTGCACGATCGCTTCGAAATTCTCGTGGATTTCCGCAAAGATCGATTCGGAGGGAACGAAGAGGAAGGCCGTATCCTGCGTCTCTCCCTGAATGAGGTATTTTTCGGCGATATCGCGAATATGCACTTCGAGGTCCCGGCGGAATTGCTGCGCGGCGATCTTGCCCTGCTCGGGGCCTGTCGCCGCCGCGTTGCGGATGGCGTTCCAGGCCTCCAGCGGAAATTTGGCATCGATGACCAGCGGCGGCGAGCCGTTCGGCATGCGCACGGTGCAGTCCGGCCGCGATCCGTTGGAGAGCGTCGGCTGGAAGGCATAGGCGCCCATCGGCAATCCGTCGGCGATGATCGTCTCCATGCGGGCCTGGCCGAAGGCGCCGCGCGTCTGCTTGTTGGAAAGGATTGCCTGGAGGCCGACGACATCCTTTGCCAGCGACTGAATATTGTTCTGCGCAGCGTCGATGACGGCGAGCCGCTCCTGCAGGCGGCGCAGGTTCTCGTGCGTAGAGCGCGTCTGCTCGCCGATCGTCGCCGTCACCCGCTGCGACATGCCGTCGAGCCGTTGATTGATGGCATGGTTGAACTCCGCCTGCCGCGAACCGAACACTTCGGCCATGGTGGCGAGCCGTCCCTGCATTTCCGCCTGCGCCCGGAGAAGCGCCGCCATATTGTGCTCGGCATCCTCGGCCCGCAGCATATCCTCCTCACCCCGCCGCCCATTATTGTTGAGGACAAGGACGACAACGGCGATCAGCAGCAGGATGACAAGGCCGGTCAGAACAGGAACTGCCGGAATCTCTTGGCCGAAGAGCATAAAGGACATGATATCGGATACTCGTGGAACTCGTGCCTGCACCATAACAAAACTTTGGAGAATATCCAGATCAAAACGTGAACAAAATTTAGGGAGTTATGATCGACCTGAAGTCGCAAGCGTTGAAAAAACACCCTCCAACCGCCATCTAAATAATTCCATCGCACTGCAAGATGCGTTATGGGAAACTTCATGACGATCAAGCCACTCATCATTTTGCCCGATCCGTTGCTCCGCCAGGCCTCCGCGCCCATCGAGCGCGTCGATACCGAAGTCCAACGCCTTGCCGACGATATGCTGGCGACCATGTACGATGCGCCAGGCATCGGCCTTGCGGCCATCCAGATCGGCGTTGCCCGCCGCATGCTGGTGATCGACGTGTCGCGCGAAGGCGAGGACAAGCAACCGCTGGTCTTCATCAATCCCGAAATCGTCGCCTCTTCGGATGAGCGCTCGGTTTATGAGGAAGGCTGCCTCTCCATTCCGGATTATTATGCCGAAGTCGAGCGTCCGGCCCGCGTTACCGTCAAGCATCTCGACCGCGACGGCAAGGAACAGATCGTCGAGGCCGACGGCCTCCTCGCCACCTGTCTTCAGCACGAGATCGACCACCTGAACGGCGTGCTATTCATCGACTACATCTCGCGCCTGAAGCGCGACATGGTCATCAAAAAGTTCACCAAGGCGGCGAAGGCAAAGGCGCTCTGAAGGGAAGGTTGAAAAACCATCCGGGCAGGCCTATGATATCAGTGATATCAAATGGAGGTGCTGAATGAGCAACCTTTTGATTCGCGATATTCCGGATGCCATGAAGCATGATCTCGCAGAGCGGGCAAAACAGACTGGCCGCAGTCTCTCCGACGAGGCAAAGGAGCTTTTGCGGGCGGCGTTAGTGGCGGAGGATGCTAACGCCGGTCGCAGCGGATTGTCTGCGTGGGATGTTTTGCGTCCCATTTTCTATACCGAAGATGCTGCTGCTGCCGAAGAATATGGGCGCATCATGAAAGAGATCGAAGCGGAACGGAAAAAGGATTTCGGCCGACCAGTTGAGGATTTCGAGTGATCCTGCTCGATACGAATATCCTCTCCGAATTGACGAAGCCTGTGACCGACCGCAATGTCGAAGCATGGTTTCAGATGCAACCCATCATGAATCTCTATCTCTGTGATATTGTGGTGATGGAGCTGTCTTATGGGGCGGAACGCTTCTTACTTCGAACGGGATCGTACCGCTACATTCAAATGTTCAACGAGCAACTCGTTTCTTTTCGCGGCAGGATCCTGCGTTTCGATCATCAATCGGCCATCGAAACCGGTCGCATTCGAGCGGGGCGTGAAAGGACCGGCCATCAGATCTCCGTCCAGGACGCCATGATCGCTGCCATCTGCCTAGCACAAGGCGCGACGCTGGCGACGCGGAACACAAAAGACTTCGAGGGGCTTGATCTTAAGCTCGTAAACCCGTTTGAAGGCGGTTAGGGCCTGATCGCCAAAAAATCGCAAAGCGGTTTTTGGCCAAGATCATGCCAAACGAGAGAATTCAGCCGGACGGATCGCATGTCGCTCAGCATCATCTTTATGGGAACGCCCGAATTTTCCGTGCCGACTTTGCGGTTGCTGGTCGATGCGGGACACCGGATTTGCGCTGTTTATACGCAGCCGCCAAGGCCCGGCGGGCGGCGTGGGCTCGATCTCCAGAAGTCGCCGGTGCACCAGGCGGCGGAGCTGCTCGGCCTGCCGGTTTTCACGCCCGTCAATTTCAAGGAGCCCGAAGAGCGCCAGCGTTTTCGCGAGCTCGATGCCCATGTCGCCGTGGTGGTCGCCTATGGCCTGCTGCTGCCGGAGGCAATCCTCTCGGGTACGCAGTTCGGCTGCTATAACGGCCATGCTTCGCTGCTGCCGCGCTGGCGAGGTGCTGCGCCCATCCAGCGGGCGATCATGGCCGGCGACAAGAAGACCGGCATGATGGTGATGAAGATGGACAAGGGCCTCGATACCGGTCCGGTCGCACTCACGCGGGAAGTGGAGATCGGCGACACGATGACGGCGGGCGAGTTGCACGACAAGCTGATGATGGTTGGCGCCAAGGCGATGGTCGAGGCGATGAACAAGCTGGAGCATGATGAACTGCCGCTGACCGCGCAGGCTGCCGAGGGCGTCCTCTACGCCGCCAAGATCGATAAAAGCGAGACACGCATCGATTTCAGCAAGCCGGCTGCGGATGTTCACAACCATATTCGCGGCCTCTCGCCCTTTCCCGGCGCCTGGTTCGAGGCCGAGATCGCCAGCCGGCCAGAACGGATCAAGGTTCTCGGCTCCGAACTTGCCGAAGGCGAGGGCGCGGCCGGCGAAGTGCTGACCGACGGTCTGGTCATCGCCTGCGGTTCCGGCGCCGTCCGGCTGACGAAATTGCAGAAGGCGGGCGGCAAGCCGCTGGCTGCGGCCGATTTCCTGCGCGGCACGCCGATTGTGCCGGGCACGATGTTGGCGGCGGGACCAGCCTGATGCCTCGTTACCGCATGACCGTCGAATATGACGGCATCCCTTATGTCGGCTGGCAGCGCCAGGACAACGGTCCTTCCGTGCAGGGCGCGATCGAGGGCGCCATCTTGTCTCTGACTGGCGAAAAGGTCTCCATTCGCGGCGCGGGACGCACCGATTCCGGCGTGCACGCGATGGGCCAGGTCATGCATGCCGACCTCTCTAAGGAATGGAAGACCTACACGCTCCGCAATGCGCTCAATGCGCATCTGAGGCTTGCCAAGGAGCGGGTCGCCATTCTCGATATCGCCGAGGTTGATGCGCACTTCGACGCACGCTTTTCGGCCATCCGCCGCCACTATCTCTATCGCATCATCACCCGCCGTGCGCCCTTGGCATTGGAAGCCGGGCGTGCCTGGTGGGTGCCGAAGGATATGGATCATGAGGTCATGCATGCGGCGGCCCAGACGCTGGTCGGCCGGCATGATTTCACCACCTTCCGTTCGGCCCATTGCCAGGCCAATAGTCCGGTGCGCACGCTCGACCGGCTGGATGTGACCCGCAATGGCGAGCTCATCGAAATCCGCGCCACGGCGCAGAGTTTCCTGCACAATCAGATCCGCTCGTTCGCCGGCACGCTGAAGCTTGCAGGCGAGGGAAAGTGGACTGTGGACGACGTGCGCGCTGCGCTGGATGCGCGAGACCGCAAGGCATGCGGCCCCGTCGCTCCGCCGGATGGGCTCTATTTCATGCAGGTGGATTATCGCGACGGCGTTGGACCCGTGGACGCCGATGACGAACAGGACGATTCCTAGCCTCCGTTGGATGGCTCGGGATGCCTGTCAGCGACGACACTATCCTTCGACAACATTTCTGCGTCGATTCCACCCTCTCCTCAGCCCCGAGAGCGGCATCCAGCCCATCGGGCGGCGGCCGCCTCCGTCAATTGACACACTCAGCGTCTGAGCTGCGCCACCGAAATTGAACATGAGCGCGCCATTGCCACGAATTGCGTCCACATCAAGTGTGGCCGCACACATCGCGGTCTGGCCAAGCGCCATGCCAATATTTGGGAGGGACTCGACTTGAGTAGCAGACTGTGGGGGGAGCAGGTTATCGCGGCACTGAGATCCTCAGGTGCAACAGAGCGTCACCTGTTCATGTCCTCAACCACCCAGCGGAAAAATAAAATAATCAAAGCTGCAAATAATAGTAATTGCATCATCTTTGGCAGATCAAGCATATCATAGCTCTCTAATTTATCGCTGCATCATGCAGACGAGCTATAATAAACCGGAATGCGTCAATGACCATCTACTATGGGGATACATTAAGATTGCGGTTAATATATGGTTTATATTGAATGTATTCAGCGCAACTGAAAATATCGAGACATGACCCGTGAATATATTGCCGCGACTACATCGCCCGGCAGTGATGGCACGTGACGACGTATGACGGCTTTCGTCCGCCACTTTGTCAGAGGTGTCTAACCACTCAACCCGGCGGATAGATGCCGAGGAAGCGCTGGAGAAAATCCGTCAGCAGCATGGTCGGGATCAGCAGTATCAGCGTCAGTGCGCCGACGAAAAGCGGATGCGCACCGCAGATCATTCGGAGGATACGCGCCAGCGAGAAGACGATCGCCATCATCAAGGCCAGCCACAGGATGGCCGCCAGCCCATTGGAACCGGGTACGAAGGCGAGCAGCGCGATCAGCAGGGAATTGAGATAGGAAGTCGGCAAGCCGAGCCAGTTGACCACCACGACGATAGGCGCGAATTTGTCGCCGAAACGAAAGATCATCAGTAGCACGCCGGCCAGTATCAGCGGCGCCAGCCAGCTTGCTGCCTCGACCAGCGCCAGGCGAAAGAAGAAGGCCATGCCGGTCGAGGTTTCCGGCGGCATGGCGGTGAGATAGGCCTGCTGCCACCAGAGCCATGAAATGCCGATCGGCGGCAGGCTCCAGAGGATCGCCCAGAAGGATCGCAGCATGCCGCGGTCTGATATGTCGAGATATTGGAAGCCGCGGGCGTCCATCCGAATCAAAAGCCACAGGCCCGCCAGATAGTATTGGACTTCCCTAAAGGTCGGCATTCGCAAACCAGCGCTGGATGAAGGTCTCGTAGATCTCGGTCAGGGTTTCGAGATCCGATAGCGCCACCCGCTCATCGACCATGTGCATGGTCTGGCCGACAAGACCGAATTCCACGACAGGGCAATAATCCTTGATGTAGCGTGCATCCGAGGTGCCGCCGGTGGTGGAAAGCTTCGGTGTGCGTCCGGTGACATTTTCAATTGCCGACGATAGCGAAGCGATCAGGGCATTGTTGCGCGTCAGGAAAACCTGGCTTGGACGTTCGGACCAGACAATGTCATATTTAGTCGGCTCACGACCTGGCCGCAGCGTTTGGTCTGCTGCGGCGGCATCGAGGCGGGCAAGGATTTCCGCCTTCAGCGTCTCGACGCTCCATGTGTCGTTGAAACGGATATTGAAAACAGCCGTCGCCTTGGCGGGGATGACGTTGGTTGCGGCGTTGCCGACGTCGATCGTCGTCACTTCGAGGTTCGACGGCTGGAAATTGTCGGTGCCGGCGTCGAAGGGCGGATGGAGCAGCGCTTCGGTCAGTTTGACGATGCTGCGCACCGGATTGTCGGCCAGGTGCGGATAAGCGGCATGGCCCTGCACGCCATGAACCGTGATGAAACCGGATATCGAACCGCGGCGGCCGATCTTGATCATGTCGCCGAGCTGGTCGGGATTGGTCGGCTCGCCGACCAGCGAGGCGTCCCATTGCTCGCCCCGCTCGGCGGCCCATTGCAACAGCTTGACCGTACCGTTGATGGCCGGGCCTTCTTCGTCACCGGTGATCAGGAAGGAAATGGAGCCGGTAGGGGCACCATGTTTCTCGATATGGCGGGCGACTGCGGCGGCGAAACAGGCAATGCCACCCTTCATATCGACGGCGCCGCGGCCGAAAAGCTCATCACCAGCGATTTCGGCAGCAAAGGGCGGATGGCTCCAGGATGCGGCATCGCCGACTGGCACGACATCCGTATGGCCGGCAAACATTAGATGCGGACCCTCTGTGCCGAGGCGGGCATAAAGGTTTTCGATATCGGGCGTTCCCGGCTCGCTCGCCGTCATGCGCTCGACTTTGAAGCCCAGCGGCAGCAGCATATCGGCAAGCGCGGTCAGTGCGCCGCCTTCGGCGGGTGTGACAGACGCACAGCGAATGAGGGTCTGCAGATTGGTGACGGGATTGGTAACGGTCATCGGAGGCAACTTATCCGGCGAGAAATGGCAAAGCGATGGCAAAGGATCGGCGATGAGTCGAAAATCTTTGCCACGATTGCAGCAATCGCACAGGCATGCGCACCCGGCAAGCATAAGGGAAGCGCGATGTGACAACCGCGCTTCCAAAAAATTGTAAATCAGTCGCGCAGCAGCTCGTTGATGCCAGTCTTCGAGCGGGTCTTTTCGTCGACGCGCTTGACGATGACGGCGCAGTAGAGGCTGGGAGCGGGCTGGCCGTTCGCCATCGTGTTGCCGCTCGGCAGCGCGCCGGCGACGACGACGGAGTAGGGCGGCACTTCGCCATAGGTGATTTCGCCGGTGGCGCGATCGACGATCTTCGTGGACTTGCCGATGAAGACGCCCATGCCGAGCACGGAACCTTCGCGGACGATGCAGCCTTCGACGACTTCCGAGCGGGCGCCGATGAAGCAGTTGTCCTCAATGATCGTCGGGCCGGCCTGCATCGGCTCCAGCACGCCGCCGATGCCGACACCGCCCGAGAGATGTACATGCTTACCGATCTGGGCGCAGGAACCGACGGTCGCCCAGGTGTCGACCATGGTACCTTCGCCGACATAGGCGCCGAGATTGACGAAGGAAGGCATCAGGATGGCGTTCGGGGCGATATAGGCCGAGCGGCGGACGACGGCGTTCGGCACGGCGCGGAAGCCGGCCTCGCGGAAGCGGTTCTCACCCCAGCCTTCGAACTTCGACGGCACCTTGTCCCACCAGGTCGAGCCGCCGGGGCCGCCGTCGACGATCTGCATGTCGTTCAGGCGGAAGGAGAGCAGCACCGCTTTCTTGAGCCACTGATTGACCGTCCAATTGCCGTCGGAACCACGTTCGGCGACGCGGACCTTGCCGCTATCGAGCAGGTTGAGTGCCGTCTCGACGGCGTCGCGAACTTCGCCGCGCGTCGACGCGTTCACGTTATCGCGATTTTCGAAGGCAGCCTCGAGGGTCTTTTCGAGAGAAACGAGATCGGTAGCGCTCATGGGAATTCCTTAAAACGTCGGTGCCTATCGTAATTTCCGGAAATGGTCCGGAAGCAGTTGACTGGTCCTATAGCATGGGTCTCGAAAATGGAATGTCTTTTCCGCGCCGATTGAGCTTGGATTCAAGGCATTGTAGGGCATATGCAAGAGCTTGGTCTTCCTGTCAGTTGTTGGAACGCCAGTCATGATCGATTTGAAAGGCATCAGTAGATGAGCAAGGGGAAGAACGGCAGGCTGAGACGCAAGGATGGGGTATGGGACCCTCTGAAGTCGAGCTCGGCCGACAAGAAGCGCGCCGAATCCGTGCCGAAGACGCCGCAATCCATGTCGCCGTCCTATCGGCTCGCCTATGCCGACGAGGATTTCCTCTGCCGCGAGGAATTGCGGCCGATCCGGCTGCAGCTCGAACTGTTGAAGACCGAGATGTATCTTACCGAACGCGGCATCAACTCAACAGTGGTTATGTTCGGTGGCGCGCGTATTCCAGCCCCCGGCACCAGCGCCTGGGCGGCGCGCAATGATGTGCAGCGCGCCAATCTCGAGGCGGCATCCGTTTACTACGAGGAAGCCCGCAAATTCGCCCGGCTTTGCGCGCGCTACTCCGCCGGCTTTGACTTCCATGAATATGTCGTGGTCACCGGCGGCGGCCCCGGCGTCATGGAGGCCGGCAATCGCGGCGCTTCAGAAGAGGGGGCGCCCTCCATCGGCCTCAACATCGTGCTGCCGCACGAGCAGGCGCCGAATGTCTACGTGACGCCGGAACTCAGCTTCAATTTCCACTATTTCGCGATCCGCAAGATGCATTTCATGGTGCGCGCCAAGGCGATCGCGGTATTCCCGGGCGGTTTCGGCACGCTGGACGAGCTGTTCGAATGCCTGACACTCATCCAGACAGGCCGCATGGAACGCCTGCCGCTGATCCTGTTCGGTGAAAAGTTCTGGCGCGAAATCATCAATTTCGATGCGCTCGCCGAATTCGGCACCATCGCGCCTGACGATGTCAAGCTGATCAGCTTCGTCGATACCGCCGACGAAGCCTGGAAGATCGTCGCGGACTTCTACGAGCACGATAACGGACACTGAAACGAAAGGCCCGCCGTCGCGTCTGCGGGGCGGGCCTTTTCAGCATGGGACGATGGCCTGGAATGATCCCGAAAACTATGAAGCGGTTTTCGGATAGGATCGTGCCCAACCGAACATTCAGAGCAGGGGACGGTTCGGCATGTCGTCCAGCGAGATCACGCCGTCATGGTTGCGGTCCATGCGGTCGAAGAGCTTGTTGGCGGCGTCTTCGGCCTCCTGCTTGCTGATCTGGCCGTTTTCATCCGTATCGACGCGTTGGAACAACAGGCTCGTGCGCATTAGAGCAGCTTCGTGCATGAAGCGGCCGCGCGGGTGGTGACCGTGATGCTTGCCCGCATACTGGTTGTCGCCGCTCGGAGCCTGATCCGCTTGAGCCTGGTCGCCCTTGCCCTGGTCGCCCTTGCCTTGATCCCCCTTGGCCTGATCGGCTTGAGCTTGATCCTCGGCGCCCTTGGCGCGTTCGGCCTTCCACTCCTTGATGCGCTCCTTGCGATAGGCGCGCAGTTCGCCGGGGGTGATCTCGCCGTCCTTATTCGTGTCGATCTGGTCAAAGATCTTGTCGACGCCGGCCTTGACCTCGTCCTTGGAAATCTTCATGTCGCCGTTGGTATCGAACTGCTTGAGCATGCGCACATAGACGACTTCCGGCGAAAAGCCCGGGCGATGCCAGCGACCGCCGGGGCCGCCCATGCCGTCATGGGCCTGCGGAGCGGCAAAACTTGCCTGGACGGCGGCGCCGACCAGAAGAGTTGCGGAAAGTCCTGCCAGAAGAAGTTTTTTCCCGTTCATCGTTTTTCCTTTCGTACTGAAGAATGGTCAAACGATACGGCTGAAGGCAAAAAACGACCAATTAAACATCGGTAAGGCGGATGAAACTTTCGTAACCCGATCCTAAAAAACCATTAAACGAGGGTCTTGAGAAAAGCGGTCAGATCGTCGGTCACATAGTCGATATGATCGTCCTCGCCGCTCGTCTTCTCCCACCATTCGACCACTGTGCCTTCGAGATTCTGCGGCACGAGCAGCACGGTCTTCATGCCGAGCGCTTTCGGCACGGTAAGATTGCGCGGCAGGTCCTCGAACATGGCAGCGCGCTTCGTGTCCACCCGATTGAGGCTCATGAACTTGTCGTAGGTGCTGCCTGCCGGCTTCGGCACGTAGTCGGCCGCGACGATGTCGAAAATATCGTCGAAGTTATCGAGGATGCCGAGCGCGCCGGCGGTCGCCTGCGCATGCTTGACGCTGCCGTTGGTGAAAATGAATTTGCGGCCCGGCAGCGCCTTGATGGCGGCGGCGAGCTCCGGCTGGGGCATCAGTGCCGAATAATCGATCGCATGCGCCTTCTCCAGGAAATCATTGGGGTCAATGCGATGATGGATCATCAGCCCCTGCAATGTCGTGCCATGCTCGAGGTAATATTGCTTCTGCAGCTTTCGCGCCTCGTCCCGCTCCATCTGGAGGAGTGCGGAAACATAGGCCGTCATGTTCTTGTCGATCTGCGAGAAGAGATCGACATGATGCGGATAGAGCGTGTTGTCGAGATCGAATACCCAGTCGCGGATATCCGAGAAATCGGCGGGTTGAGGCAGCGTTCTTGTTTGGGTCATGGCGGCCTTATGGCATGTGCTATTGCCTGAGGAAAAGGAAAATATGCCGCGTATATGAGAAACATCGCAGACATTGTCGGCTATCCTAATGCAGGCTATGGTTTTGCCGATTGATTTTTAGGGTTCTGCGCTATTTGCCGGCTAGAGAGGAGTCTGTGCCTCTTCGGTTACCAAGGACAAATGCGCCCGGTGAGGTTTTTCAGGAGGGGGATAGTATGAGTCAGGTGGAAAAGGCGGCAGAGTTCGCCAGGCTGCATCGGAAGGGCGATCCGCTGATCCTCTTCAATATCTGGGATGCCGGCTCGGCCAAGGTAGTCACCGAAGCAGGCGCCAAAGCGCTGGCAACGGGGAGTTGGTCGGTCGCCGCGGCCAATGGTTTCGGCGATGGCGAGGCAATACCGCTGTCGCTGCTGGCGGTCATTACCCGCCTGATTTCGGTCACGAGCCCCCTGCCGGTCTCCGTCGATTTCGAAGGCGGCTATGCCATAGAGCCGGATGCCGTCGCCGCGAATGTCGAAAAGATCATGGATCATGGCGCAATCGGCATCAATTTCGAGGATCAAGTGGTCGGCGGCCGCGGCGTTCATCCGATTGAGATGCAGGTGGCCCGCATCCGCGCCATCCGGGAGATGGCCGACCGGCGGGAAATGCCGCTGTTCATCAACGCCCGCACCGATCTTTTCCTGCAGGAAAGCGATACGGCCCATCATCAGATTCTGCTGGAGGAAGCTTACCGCCGCGCCGACGCTTTTGCCGAGGCCGGCGCCAGCGGCTTTTTCGCGCCGGGGCTCGTCGACGCGGAATTCATCGAAGCCGTCTGCGATCGCTCACCTCTGCCGGTCAACATCATGGTGCGTCCGACAACGCCCGATAACATCACCATGGGCAGGCTCGGCGTCAGCCGCATCAGCTACGGCCCCGCGCCCTATAGGACCGTGATGGGAATGCTGAAGAGCGAGGCCGAGGCGCTCTATCAGCAGACCTGATCATCCTGGCTTTTTCTGCGCAAACACGCGCTCTACTGATTTCGGTTGAACGCGCAGTTGCCGACAATGAGAGAACCACGCCTTCCCAACTTGGGGAGGGCGTGTTTTTCCTTAAGGGACAATCAGCGTACCGGCGCCGCGTTCGGTGAAGATCTCGAGCAGCACGGAATGGGCAGTCTTGCCGTTGAGGATGACGACGCCCTGGACACCTGCCTTGATCGCGTCGATGCAGGTCTCGACCTTCGGGATCATACCGCCGGAAATCGTGCCGTCGGCAATCAGCGCATGCGCCTGGGCGACGGAGAGTTCCTTGATCAATTGGCCTTGCTTGTCGAGCACGCCCGGAACGTCGGTCAAGAAGAGCAGGCGGGTGGCGCTGAGCGCGCCGGCGATGGCGCCGGCGAAGGTGTCGGCATTGATGTTGTAGGTGGCGCCGTCGCGGCCGGGAGCGACCGGCGCGATGACCGGGATCATTTCCGACTTTGCCAAGAGGTCGAGCAGCGTGCGGTCGACTTCGACCACTTCGCCGACAAAGCCGAGATCGAGCACGCGCTCGATATTGGAATCCGGATCCTTGATGGTCTTATGCGCTTTCTCGGCGAAGACCATGTTGCCGTCCTTGCCGCAAAGGCCGATCGCCCATTCGCCAGTCTGGTTGATCAGCGCAACGATTTCCTTGTTGATCGAGCCGGCCAGCACCATTTCGACGATCTCGACGGTCTTGGCGTCGGTCACGCGCAGGCCGCCTTCGAATTTCGATTCGATGCCCATCTTCGTCAGCATGGAGCCGATCTGCGGACCGCCGCCATGGACGACGATCGGGTTGACGCCTGACTGTTTCAGAAGCGCGATATCGGCCGCAAACGCCTTGCCGAGCTCCGCATTGCCCATGGCATGACCACCGTATTTCACCACGATGGTCTTGTTTTCATAACGCTGCATATAGGGTAGGGCCTGAGCGAGCAGGCTGGCTTGAAGTTCGCTTTGGGATTCGGACATGGGGCACCCCGTAAAATTGATCGCGGCCTTTTATCTCAAGTTTTTGACAGAGGGAATAATGGTGACAGGATTAGTTTTTCCTGCGTCATATCGCGCCCCGCCCATTATCATCCTTTGAGTGAGCTTGCCGCCCGATGCTTTTCCCCTAAGATATCTTGAATAAGCCGCGATCGGGGGATCGGATGGCGAGTGAGGAGATAGAGGCGCTCATCGGCCGGGTCGCGATGCGCGACCAGAAAGCCTTTGTCGCGCTCTATAAGAAGACGAGTCCGAAACTCTATGCCGTGTGTCTGCGTATCCTCGGCAATAGAACGGACGCCGAGGAGATTTTGCAGGAAGTTTATGTGAAAATCTGGCAGCGGGCGGAGCGCTTTATCGCCTCGGAAGGGCCGGCGATCCCGTGGCTGACCACGATTGCGCGCAATCAATCGATCGATGCTATCCGTGCCCGAAAACCTGTCGCAGACGAAATTGATACGGCCTATGATCTTGCTGATACCGAACCTGGACCCGAAGAGCAGGCAATAGTGAAGGGAGAGGGAAGGCGGATTGACAGGTGCATGGAAGAGTTGGAAGCTGATCGGGCGCGGGCTGTTCGCAGCGCCTATGTGGATGGCCTAAGCTACCAGGAACTTGCCGAGCAATATGCGGTGCCTTTGAATACCATGCGCACCTGGCTGCGCCGAAGCCTGATTAGACTGAGAGAGTGCATGGACAGATGAGTACGCCCGATCAAAGCAAGGGAGGTCGCTCCCGAGATGAAGTCCTGGCCGGAGAATATGTGCTCGGCGTGTTGTCATTGGAGGATCGGCAGAAGGTAGAGCGGCGCATGCGCAGCGATCGGCAGTTCGCCGCCATCGTCAGCCGCTGGGAGCAGAATCTTTCGGGATTCAACGACGATTACGACATGGTCCCGCCGGCCGCCTCCGTCTTTCCCAAGATCGAAAGGCGCATTTTTGGAGAAGCCGCTTTCGGCGCCAATCTCTGGAATTCTTTGTTGCTCTGGCGGTCCGTCGCCTTCGGTTCCTTGTTTCTCGCAGCCGGCGTTCTGGTTTTCACCGTCACGAACAACGTCTCGAAGCCGCAGCCGGGCAGGCAGCTCACCGCATCTCTTACCGGACAGAACAGCCCCATCAATTTGCTGGCGGATTATGACGTCACAAGCGGACGACTGAAGGTGACGCCGGTCGCTGCCGGCCAGCCTCAGGAAAAATCATTGGAACTCTGGCTGATCCGCGGCAGCGAGCCGGCCGAGGCGCTCGGCGTCCTGCCGCAGACCGGCGAGGGCGAGATCGTCCTGCCGCAGGAGATCCACGGTAAGCTGACGGAAGGCGCGATCATCGCCGTCAGCGTCGAGCCCTTCGGCGGTTC
Source organism: Rhizobium sp. CB3060 (assembly GCF_025200735.1). Taxonomy (NCBI): domain Bacteria; kingdom Pseudomonadati; phylum Pseudomonadota; class Alphaproteobacteria; order Hyphomicrobiales; family Rhizobiaceae; genus Rhizobium; species Rhizobium sp. CB3060. The sequence goes on from NZ_CP104158.1 coordinate 72,449, forward strand.
GCCGACGGGCAAGCCCACGGGCGATGTCATTGCCTCCGGCACGATCCATTTGCCCTGAAAGCATCTTTCTTCCGAAAAAAGAATCGCGGCTGAAACTCTTCCTTCGGCGCCTCCGTACCTTGCTCTGACCCCATGTGATCGGGGCAAAAGAGGAAGAGGACAAGCCATGATGAAGACCGCAATCCGCATCGCCGCAGTGGCCGTAACGCTTTCGGCCGCGACCGGCCTCGCCTATGCGAAGAACCCGACCGTCGGTGGCGCGCCGATGTTCGCCAGCAAGAACATCATCGAAAATGCCGTCAACTCGAAGGACCACACGACGCTGGTCGCCGCCGTCAAGGCCGCCGGCCTTGTCGATACGCTGGAGGGCAAAGGCCCCTTCACCGTCTTTGCGCCCACCAATGAAGCCTTCAAGAAGCTGCCGCCCGGCACGGTCGAGACGCTGCTGAAGCCGGAGAACAAGGCGATGCTGACGAAGATCCTGACCTGCCATGTCGTCGCCGGCGATGACATGGCCGCCGCCATCAGGAAAATGTCGATGGGCAATGGCGGCGAATATGATCTGAAAACGGTCGGCGGCTGCACGATCAAGGCCACGGAAATGGGCGGCAAGCTGACGTTGACCGACGAGGCCGGCGGCACCGCTCACATCACCATTGCCGACGTTAAGCAGTCGAACGGCGTGATCCACGTGGTCGACAAGGTGTTATTGCCGAAAATGTAACGACCATCGGCAGCATGGCCGCCACTTTTCTAACGTCGAGGGTGGCGGCCTCTTTTGTCAGACGGCGATGCCGACCGTCAGGCCGATCGCCTGACGCAACTCCTGTAGGCCCTCGGCCTTCTCCGAGGAGGTGGCGAGGATGCCGGGATAGGCGGCGGGGCGCTTGCGGATCTTTTCGGCCGTATCGGCCACCAGCTTCGGCAGGCCCGCAGCCTTGATCTTGTCGGTTTTGGTCAAGACGATCTGATAGGAAACCGCGGCCTTGTCGAGCAGCGACAGAACCTCTTCGTCATTTTTCTTGATGCCGTGGCGGCTGTCGATCAGCACATAGACACGCTTCAGCGTCGACCTTCCGCGCAGATAGTCGAAAACCAGTTTCGTCCAGGCATCCACCTGCTCCTTCGGCGCTTCGGCATAGCCGTAGCCGGGCATGTCCACCAAGGCCATCGGCGGCAGGTCGGTTCCTTCGCCGGAAAAACCGTCGGGAACGAAATAGTTGAGTTCCTGCGTGCGGCCCGGCGTATTCGAGGTGCGTGCCAGACCCTTCTGGCCGACCAGCGCATTGATCAGCGACGACTTGCCGACATTCGAGCGCCCGGCGAAAGCCACTTCCAGCGGCCCCTCGGGCGGCAGGAATTTCATCGCCGGCACGCCGCGGATGAAGATCCATGGGCGCCCGAAAAGCGGCTTGTCGTCTTTTATCGTCTGATCTGCCATGCGCTCGCGGTCTTCCGGTTCAACTGGCTGACTGGCTTCGGGGTTTTGGCTGGGAAAGTCAAGTTTTGATCGTCAGCTCTTCGTTGGCGGCTGGCGTTCCAAAGCAGTCGTCAGGACGGAATAAGCGATCTTTTTGCAACATCGATAACGGTTTGGGTAAGCAGGGCAAGCCGGTCTGCGGCGAGACGGCTAATCTGCCAGTAGAGGGTCACATCCAGAGGCGTGTCCGGCACCAGTTCGACCAGCCGCCCAGCCCGAACATGGTCTTCAATGAGATGAACCGGGTTCATTCCCCATCCCATCCCCAGCAGGCTGGCTTCGACGAAGCCTTGTGTAGAGGGCAACCAGTGTGTTGGCACGTTACTGTGGACTCCGAACACACGTTGGAGCCAATCGATTTGGAGGCGATCCTTCTGACTGAAGATCAATGAAGGCGCGACGGCTATGGCCTCCGGTGTCACGCCATGGGGAAAATACCGTCGAACAAAGTCGGGGCTTGCTGTGGCATGGTAGCGCATAGCACCCAAGGAATAGCGGCGGCACCCGGAAATCGGTTGTTCCATGCTGGTGACGGCAGCAATGACCCTTCCGCGCTGAAGCCAGTCCGCGGTGTAATCCTGATCATCAACCGAGATATTGAGAAGATAATCCGACGTGTTGGCGAAGCGCGCCGTCGCTTCCAGAAACCAGGTTCCAAGACTATCGGCGTTCGTCGCGACCTGAAGCGTGACCCGCTGCTGAGGTTTTCCACGCTCGCTGAGAGAGGGGAGATGTTCGAGCAATTCGCTTTCCAGAATGCCGACGTTTTCCATGTGCCGGCAAAGCCAGTCGCCCTGTTCCGTGGCGATACAAGGCGTCCCCCTGATGACGAGCGCAGTGCCGACCCGTTCTTCGAGTTGCTTGATCCGCTGAGAAATGGCCGACGGCGAAACGTTCAGTACCGCAGCCGCTTTTTCGAAGCTGCCGGTTTGAACAACGGCGGAGAGAACGCGAAGAGCCGGGTAGTCTATCATGGATAAGCTACGCTTAATCAGTGTAAGGAGGTTTAAGTATCCTAAATCGGCGATCGGGTCTATGGAGCCGCGAGGCTTTTGAGGCGGGCAATATCGGCATGGATTTCTCGACATATTTTACCGGAATGACGATGGGGCTAAGTCTCATCGTCGCCATTGGCGCGCAGAATGCGTTCATCCTTCGCCAAGGTTTGCGCCACGAGTACGTCTTCGCGGTCTGCCTTGCCTGCGCACTGTCGGACGCTGTCCTCATCGTGATCGGGGTCACGAGTTTAAAGCAGGTCGTCGACGTGCTGCCATGGCTCGATCCCCTCATGCGCTACGGCGGGACCGCGTTCTTGGTCTGGTATGGGGCGAAAAGCCTGTTATCCGCGCTGCGATCCACCGGCGCTCTGTCGGTGGCGAAGAGCAATTCGGCGAGCTTCGGTAAGACCATGGCCATGTGCCTTGCACTGACTTGGCTCAATCCTCACGTTTACCTCGACACCGTTGTGCTTCTCGGAACGATCGCGACGCGCTTTCCAGGTCATCAGGCGGAGTTTGCCGCAGGGGCCACGACAGGGTCGTTCCTGTTCTTCTTTTCACTGGGATACGGCGCGACCCGACTGAAGCCCATCTTTTCGCGGCCGGCATCATGGCGCATTCTCGAGGCAATCATTGCCTGCGTCATGTGGCTGATCGCTTTCAAACTTCTCGGCGGGATGTGAAGTTCGCCGGGATGGCGGACGAGAAGAGCGCCATCTTGTATGACGTGCATCGGCTTTTTACTGCATAAACTGCCCCAGCGCGGCGCTTTCTCGTACGCTTTCGCCCTCTCGGCGATCGCAGTTGACGGCACTTGCCACCCAATAACGAAAAAGCCCCGCCGGAGCGGGGCTTGTATCGTCATTTCGAGGGCGCCGGTTTTCGTTTGAACAGGCCCTTCAGATTGTCGAAGAGTTCCACTTTCACGCCATGGCGCTTCATGATGATCGACTGCTGGATGACCGAGAGCGTGTTGTTCCAGGCCCAGTAGATCACGAGGCCGGCCGGGAAGCTCGACAGCATGAACATGAATACCAGCGGCATCCAGTTGAAGATCATCGCCTGCGTCGGGTCGGGCGGCGTCGGGTTCATGCGCATCTGCAGGAACATGGTAACGCCCATGATCAGCGGCCAGACGCCGAGATGCAGGATAGTCGGAGCGGCGAACGGCAGCAGGCCGAACAGGTTGACGATCGAGGTCGGATCGGGAGCGGAAAGATCCTGGATCCAGCCAAAGAACGGCGCGTGGCGCATCTCGATGGTGATGTAGATCACCTTGTACAGCGAGAAGAAGATCGGGATCTGCAAGAGCACGGGCCAGCAGCCCGCGATCGGGTTGATCTTCTCTTCCTTGTAGAGCTGCATCGTTGCCTGCTGCAGCCCCATGCGATCGTCGCCGAACTTGGCCTTCAGCTCTTCCATCTTCGGCTGCATGCGCTTCATGTTCGCCATCGAGGCATATTGCTTGCTGGCGAGCGGGAAGAACAGCGCCTTGACGACGATGGTCGTGCAGAGGATCGCGACACCGAAATTGCCGAAGAAGTGGAAGAAGAAATCCATCAACTTGAACATCGGCTTGGTGATGAAATAGAACCAGCCCCAGTCGATCAGGCGGTCGAAACGCGGGATCGAATAGCTCGTCTCGTAGCGGTCGATGACGGGCACTTCCTTGGCGCCGGCGAAGACCAGGCTCTTCAGTTCCTGCGACTGGCCAGGAGCGATGGTGATGGCATCCTGCTTATAGTCGGCCTGGTAGCGCGGCTGACCGTCGGTGAAATGCGAGAAGTGAGCATCGTAGGCGGTCGACTGCGGCGGCACGATCGTTGCGGCCCAGTACTTGTCCGTGATGCCGAGCCAGCCGCCGGTCGCCTTCGCAGGATTGACGGCTTCCTTTTCAGCGGCGGTATATTTGGTCTCGATCAGCCCGTCATCGCCGATGACGCCGATGAAGCCTTCATGCAGGACATAGGCCGTCGGCGTGGTCGGCTTGTTGTAGCGGGTCACGCGGCCATAGCTCGACAGCGACACCGGCGCCTGACCGGCATTGGCGACCTTGTCGGTGATCGTGAACATGTAATGATCGTCGACCGAAATGGTGCGGGTAAAGGTGATGCCCTTGTCGTTGGTGTAGGAGAGCGTCACCGGCGTCTTCTCAGTCAGCTTGTCGCCGCCGGAAAGGGTCCAGATCGTCGAGGGGCCTGGAACGGCGCCGGTCGCGTCGCTGCCGATATAGCCGAGCTCGGTGAAATAGCCGTCCTTGGTGTCGGCCGGGCTGAACAGCGTGATGATCGGGCTGCTCTTGTCGACCGTCTCGTGATAGGTCTTGAGCTGCAGATCGTCGAGGCGTGCACCTTCCAGATTGATGGAACCGGCAAGCGCGGCGGTGTCGATGGCGACGCGCGAGGACGACGTTTTGGCAACCGATTGATCGCGGTTGAGGGTCGTCGGTGCGGTCTGGTCGTTCGCGGGCAACGAGCCGTTCACGGGGGTGCCTGCGGCCGGGGCCTGCGTCTGCGTCTGCGTCGACTGAGCCTGCTGCGTCTGCTGCTGCAGCTTGGCGGCCTGCTCGGCCTGGCGCTGCGCGTCGAGACGCGGGTTCATGTAGAAAAACTGCCAGGCGAGAACAATCAGCACAGACAGGGCAATTGCTATGAAGTAATTGCGGTTGTTTTCCATCATACTTTCCTGGAGCGGTCCGTTTCCGGCCGCCGGTGTTTCGGCCTGGTTTCGATGCGGCTGACGAGTTCGCTCGCCAGTTTCTCGAAAGGTGCGGTCAGCACATCGCGCCGCGCGACAACCACATAGTCGTGTCCGGGCTGCATTGCAAACCCCGCATGAAGCCGCACGGCTTCTTTCAGCCTGCGCCGCATGCGGTTGCGTTCGACCGCGTTGCCATGTTTTTTGGTGACGGTAAAACCAACGCGAGGTTCGGCGTCGGTGAGCTTGCGGTCCAGCACTTCAATGAGGAAGAGGCTTCCCCTGCGTTTTTCGCCTTCACGGACTACAAGAAACTGCGGCCGGCTTTTCAGCCGCCCGACAGTCTTTTTGGGTCGTTCATTCGTCAATTCGCCCGCCATCTTATCGGGCATTCCGGCCCTTAGGCCGAAAGACGCTTGCGACCGCGGTTACGGCGAGCGGAGAGAACCGCGCGGCCGCCCTTGGTAGCCATGCGCGCACGGAAACCGTGACGACGCTTGCGGACAAGCTTGGATGGTTGATAGGTACGCTTCATTTATTTAAACACCGCGGAGTGCGGCCCTTCTTGAGCTTTGCTTTAAAAGCAAGGAGCGTTGTTGATTATGGCGAACGGGCTTGGCCTGCAAAGGCAGGCTCCATGACCGGACGTGCGCGGGCTTATAAGGATCAAGGCCCCGGAAGTCAATTATACCGGCGCAGATTCTCAGAATCCGGCTTCTCTCGTCAAAAGATACTTTGCTCAACCAGTGCGTGAGCGCGATGAAAGTCGCAGGCAACCGGATTAACTAATAAGTTTCCAATATTAAACGTGGTTGTTGCTAGGAGTTTGCTAGCTCATTGAAAGTGTTTCGAAATTTATATTAAAGATATCGCAAGACAACATTAATGATTTTAGTCGATATCTAGAGATATGTCGGGAAAAGCCCTGGCTTTTTGGGGGTCTTCCGCTTCTAGGGAGCATATCGTTGAAGATTCGTGGTAAAATCAATCTGCTCGTATCCGTGATGGCTGGTGCCGCGCTTTTGATCGGCGCAACCGCTCTTTATGCGGTCGATCAATATGACGGGCAGCTCGATGCCTATGAGCTTGCGTCAAGCCGCGCCTATATGGGCGAGCGCCTGAACCGCTACGTCACCGCGGTCGTGATGGAATCGCGCGGCATCTATGCTTCCAGTACCACCAAGGATGCCAAGAACTTCGCCGACGGATTGATGAAAGATCTTGACGAGATCGACAAGGTGATTGCCGCCTGGTCGCCGTTGGTCCCCGAAGAGCAGAAAGCCGAATTCACCAAATTGCAGGATCGCGCGAAGGAATTCCGCACATTTAGAACCGAGACCGCTCGGCTCGGTGTAGCGGAAAGTCCGGAGGCCGCCAACAAACAGGGCAACAACGACGCCAACCGCGCCAATCGCAAGGCATTCCAGGCTGAGATCGATGCGGTCGTTCAGACCGACAAGGCAGCGCTTGATGTTGTCGATGACGAGGTCACGGCTTTCCGCCAGACGGTCATGTGGGCCGTGCTCGGCATGATGGTGGCGGGGATCGGCGCCGGCGCCGGCCTCGGCATGTACATTGGCACCGCGCATCTCAGCCGGCCGATCCGCAAGGTGACCGAGACCATCAAGCAAGTGGCTGACGGCAATTTCGATATCGAGGTTCCTTTTGCCGGACGCGCCGACGAAATCGGCGAGATGGCCGCCGCCGTCGACGTATTCAAGCAGAACGGCAATGCCGTGCGCCGCATGAATGCCGAGGAGACCGCGATGCGCGCCAAGAGCGACGACCTGCAGTCCAGCATGTCGCTCGTCGTTTCCGCTGCCGCGGCCGGCGATTTCAGCCGCCGCATCGAAAAGGATTATGGCGACGTCAACCTCAATCGTTTTGCCGGCAACATCAACGAACTTCTGACGAGTGTCGACACCGGTGTCGGCGAGGTCCGCCGCGTCCTTGCGAGCCTTGCCGAAGGCGATCTGACCCAGACGATGCGAGGCGAGTTCCACGGTGCCTTCGCCGAGCTGCAGCAGAACGTCAACAGTACCTTTGCGACCCTTAAGAGCACCATGCGCGAAGTGCGCGAGACGACCGGCTCCATCAACACCAATACCAACGAACTGCGCAGCGCCAGCGACGATCTCTCCAAGCGCACCGAACAGCAGGCCGCTGCCCTGGAAGAGACCTCGGCGGCGCTCGACCAGATCACCGCCGTTGTGCAAAGCTCGACCGAGCGGGCACAGGAGGCGAGCGTCATGGTGACGGAAGCCAAGGAGAACGCCGCTCATTCCGGCATGGTGGTTCGCAACGCCGTCGAGGCCATGGGCCGCATCGAACAAGCATCCGGCGAGATCAGCCAGATCATCGGCGTCATCGACGAGATCGCCTTCCAGACCAATCTGCTGGCGTTGAATGCCGGCGTTGAGGCTGCCCGTGCCGGTGAAGCCGGTAAGGGCTTCGCCGTCGTCGCCCAGGAAGTGCGGGAATTGGCGCAGCGCTCCGCCACCGCCGCCAAGGATATCAAGGCGCTGATCAGCAAGTCGGGCGATCAGGTGCAAGTGGGCGTCAAGCTGGTGCAGGCAACGGGCGAGGCGCTGGCGGCGATTGAGGCGCGGGTCTTGAAGATCAACGATCATATCCATTCGATCGCAACGGCCGCCCGCGAACAATCGACTGGCCTGACGGAAGTGAATAAAGCCGTCAATCAGATGGACGAAGTGACGCAGCGCAACGCTGCCATGGTCGAGGAAACCTCCGCAGCTACCCATCGCCTCTCGGCCGAGGCCGATGGTCTCGTCAGCCTCGTTGCCCGCTTCAAGGTCGACACGGGCGCTACCTCCGCTCCGGTGGCTGCGCGCACCGAAACGCATCGTCCCGTCGCATCGCCGGCACGCCGAATGCTCGGCAAGGTCGCTGGCGCCTTTGCGGGCGGTGCCGCTACGGCAGCAGCACCGGCAGCGCAGGGCTGGGAGGAATTCTGATCCGGCCCGGGTTCTGACGGAAGGGCGCGGCGACGCGCCTTTCCTGTCTTTTGACATAACCAATCCGCCGTGCTGCCATAGAGGCGATTGGAAAAACTGTCACAATCTCCTATTATCTGCTTCGATATGTCGTCATCAGATCGCTTTGAAACAAAGCGGGACAGCCGAAATGGATAGTGAGCAAGACAGCAACGTCGGCGAAGGCAGCAAGGCCGAGGCTCGGGGTCACTCGCGTTTCTACCGCCCCACTGGCATTTTCGGCGGCCTTTCCGGCAAGCTCCTGATGCTCACGGTCGTTTTCATCCTGCTTGCCGAAGTGCTGATCTTTGTTCCCTCCGTCGCCAACATGCGCTTGCGCTGGCTGGAGGACCGGCTGAACACGGCCGCCGCCGCCGCCATTGTCATCGATGGCTTGCAACCGGTCGAACTGCCCCGCGCGCTTCAGAAGGAAACGCTGATGGCGACGGGTACGCGTGCCATCGTGTTGCGCAAGGACGGCACCTCGCGGCTGTTGGCGACCGCCGAGATGCCGGCTTCCGTCGACGAGCAATATGATTTGAGCGACGTCTCGCTGCCGACAGCGATGCGCGATGCGCTGGACACGCTGCTGTTCGGCGGCAACCGCATCATCCGCGTCTTCGGTCCGGTTGGCGGCGACACCGGCACCGGCATCGAAGTGGTGCTGAAGGACACAAGGCTGCGCAGCGCCATGCTTGCCTATTCCGGCAGTGTCCTTTTCGTCTCGATCCTGATTTCGCTGTTCACCGCGACCCTGATCTTCTTTGCCATCAATCGCATGATGATCCGCCCAATCCGGCGCCTGACCGACAGCATGCAAACCTATTCGGATGATCCAGAAGACCCCGCCCGCGTGTTGGTGCCGGACGGTGGACGCGACGAATTGGCCGTGGCCGGCCGCCATCTCGCCTCCATGCAGTCGCAGTTGCAGAAGACGCTGAAGCAGCAGAAGAACCTCGCCGCTCTCGGTCTCGCCGTGTCGAAGATCAATCACGACATGCGCAACATCCTGTCGGCCGCGCAACTGATGTCCGACCGCCTGGTCGATGTCGACGACCCGATGGTCAAGCGCTTTGCGCCAAAGCTGCTGCGCACTATCGACCGCGCCGTCGGCTATACGACCGAGGTGCTGTCCTTCGGCCAGACCTCCGAATCCGCCCCGCGCCGCCGCCGCGTGCATCTGCTCGAACTCATCGACGAGGTGCGCGATATCTTGGCAATCGACCCTGATAGCGGCATCGAATTCGTCGTGCAGATGAGCCCGGATCTGGAGGTCGATGCCGACAGCGAGCAACTGTTCCGCATCATCCACAATCTCTGCCGCAACGCCCATCAGGCCCTGGTCGCCTTTGCCGAGACCGCGCCCGACAGCATCCGACGAATCACGGTGTCTGCGCGTCGCATTGGCAGCGTCGTCAGCATCACCGTCGACGATACCGGCCCGGGCATGCCGCAGAAGGCGCGGGAAAACCTCTTCACTGCCTTCCGCGGCTCCGCCCGCTCCGGCGGCACCGGTTTGGGGCTGGCGATCGCCCGCGAACTGGTGCTTGCCCATGGCGGTACCATCGCGCTGGTGGAAAAACCCGCCGCCGGCACCCAATTCCGCATCGAAATTCCCGACCGCCCGGTTTCGCTCGACGACTACCGCAGCCGCAGCTTTCACGAAAACTGAGCGTTTTCAGCCTCTTCGCGATACTCGTAGCGAAAATCGCAATCTTTTTCACAAATCCACTTGCATTCCCCGGAAGGACGCTTTAGAGAACCGCCCACGCCAACGGTTCCTTCCGTTTCGGCCACGCACCCGTAGCTCAGCTGGATAGAGCACCAGACTACGAATCTGGGGGTCAGGAGTTCGAATCTCTTCGGGTGCGCCATTTTCTCCATCATTCCGGAACAGCCGGGCATCAATCTCGATCGAGATGATTTTAAGCCCGATCGGCCCAAAATCAGCCTGATCTCGATCACGTAGTTGGAGCGGGACTCCGCCGAAAACCGCCCACACTTTCCGGCATCCCTTGCTGCTTTGCCTCAACGCATCCTCGGCTGCATGTCATCCTTTGCCGCGATGGTCCGCAGGGCGGTGCGCAATATCTGATAGGCTTGCTCTCCCAAAAGCTCACGATATCGTCGTTCGTTCCCGTCGTTAAATTCGTGAACGATCTGCATCACCTGTCGCGCCTTCGGACCGGCGGTGACGAGCTTAGCGCGCCTGTCCGTAGGGTCGGGCGCCCGCTCGACATAGCCAAGGCGTTCCAGATCATCAATCAGTTCGCCCATCGCGGCCTTGCCCATACCTGCCCTCTCGGCAAGCAGACTGGCTCGGGTTCCTTCTTCATCAATATTGGCAAAGATTGCGCCATGCTTCGGCCGAATGGCTGGATGGCCGCGCTTGTGCAGCGTCTCGGTGAGCGCGTGTGCGGAGGCCTGATAGGCATAGAGCAGAAGTGACTGCGTGTAAGGCGTTACCATATTTCCAATTAATTCCGGTTGCCATATAGTATGGAAGCCATATTAAGATAGGGGACTTGAGATGTCACTGTATCCTGACGTTGGACAAGCCGCGCAACAGATCGTTGATGCGTTCGTCGCCGCATGGAATAGCCACGATGCCAGGGCCTTTTCCGCGATATTTGCGCAAGATGCTGATTTCACGAACGTATTTGGAATGAAGGCAAGAGGCCGGTCATCGATCGAGCAGTTTCACAGGCCCATATTCGAGACGATGTTCAAGGATAGTCAGCTCGAAGCAACCGAAACGCAAATTCGTCCTATCCGGCCCGATGTTGTCGCGCTCGACATTCACTGGAGCATGACGGGCGCGCGTGATCCGAGAGGGAATGAATGGCCAGAGCGCCACGGGCTGATCAACATGGTGATCGTGCGCGAACAAGACGTCTGGTCAATTGCTGTCATGCACAACATGGACTTGCCCGCGGACGGCAAAGCGTAAGCTCAGCGTAAGCTGCAGAGTTGACGCGCTCTTCACAGCCAAGATGTGGGCTACGTGCGGCGAGCCACGATGATGGTGGCGAGCTGCCCGCCAGCAATCGAATCCGTTGCGCTGCCGGCAGATGTCGGATCACATAAAGCCAGGATTTCGCGGCAGATACTGCGTCCAGTCTCCATAGCCGGGCGAAGCCATCAACAGCATCGGAAAGGTGATCCGCATGCCTTGCTTGACCGCAAGGCTCAAGGCGCTGTCGCATGTGCCTGGAAGGAACGCCGATATATTCTCAGCGGAACCATCTGCCGCCAGCTTCAACGCAGTCGCAAAGGCATCATGAAGAAAGTCGGGCCGCGTGACCGCGAGCGGCCCGATGTGCCCATTGGAGGCAATATAGCTGTAGCCGACAGGATCGCTGCCGGCGCAGAGCAAAACCCCCGTAGTCGCCGGGTCGTCGAGCAAGTAGCGGTGGTGTTTCTCCCGCGAGACGCCTATGGCACGCGAATCGATCTCGACAAGGTCTTCCATGGTCGCGGTGCTGTTGTCGATCGCGATGGCACGCAATGGCGGTTCCGGCAGCGTCTGCCTCACCCGTTCGCGTGCCACACTGAAAAAGTAAATCGGCATCTTGGGAAAGAGGCCGTGCCGCATGTAGAGGCCCTGCGAGACACGATTGAAGGTGAAAGTAATCAGCGCCTTGTCAGTCGCCCCCGATTTCCGGGCATGCTCCATGGTTCGTTCCAATAGTTCATTTCCGATGCCTTGGCCTTGTCGGGCGGGATCGACGAACAGTTGGGCGAGGAACCAGACATTGCCGCAAACCCAACTCCAGGCAAAGCCGAGAATTTCCCCGCCATCTTCTGCGACCCACAGGCCATCAGGGTCATCCTTGAGCGAAAATATCTGAAAGCTGGGAGGACTTGCTGCCGCCATCGGGCCGAAGCCGTGCCGAACGGTAAGATCATTGATGCTGGCAACCACCAGAGCATCGGTCGCTGGCAAATCCTCCGCCCGAGCAGGTCTGTAAACAAGCGACATCGGATAACTCCGGCAAAGGTTTACGGGAGAATGCGAGCCGCAACGCAGCCCAAATCACAATTTCCTCGCCGAAAACATAATGGACTGCATAGGCATGCGCCGCTGGCTATTGCCGAAGCTGCGGCGAAGTTCCTGCAGGATCGCCTCGAAGACCTGTTCGGGTTCGGCGCCCTGGCGCGAGCGGATCTGTTCGGCAGCGGGATTGCCATAGACGAGGCCGCGGGCGAAGGCAGCGGTATCGGCGATTTCCTTTTCCACTCTTATGACGGAAATCGTGATGTCGGAGAAACCGGCGTTGATGAGCGATTCCTTGATCGGGTCGATTTGCGCACAGGAAAACGGCACGGTGTAAAACTGTGGCGGATCGGCGGGGAAAAAGCGCCCGAGGACCCCGTGGGCGATGACGGAGTAGGGATTATAGTCCATCCGGTCCCAGACGTTGAGCAGATAGGTGCCGCCGGAGGAAAGAACACGATGCGCTTCGCGGTGGGCCTTGTCCTTGTCGGGAAAAAACATCAGGCCGAATTGGCATACGACCGCGTCAAAGCTGTCGTCTGCAAAGGGGAGCTGCGTGGCGTCGGCGGTCTGGAAGTCTACCTGGTCGGCAGCGCCGAATTTGGTGCGGGCGATGTCCAGCATCGGCGCATTGAAATCAGTCGCGGTCAGGGACACGCCGGCGGGCAAGGCATCGCGCAGGCAGCGTGTGACGATCCCGGTGCCTGCGGCGATCTCAAGAACCCGCTGTGGATTGCAGGCGGCGGTGCGTCGCGCGGTATCGGCCGCATAATCGGTAAAGATAACCGGCCCAAGGCCGGTATCGTAGTGCTGCGGAATATCGCCGACGAAACGGGCCGTATCTTCGCTCATGGGGCACCTCACAAAGCCGTTGAGGAATAAAGATGCGCTTCAGCATACTGCGATTGTGCCCGCTTAACCATGAACGGATGAAGTCGGCGGCGGCGACCTCATCCCGCATTCAATTCCCCTTCGTCATACCCCATCGGAAATGAATGGCTGGGAAGCGCCGAAAACTGTTCGGCGCTCCCCAGCCCCTCCACCTTTACTTCAGAACGATGCGCAGCGGCGCGGTCAGCTTCTTGAAGCCGGAGCGCAGCATGTCGTGCTTGGTCTTAGGGTTCTTGTCGGAAAACATTCCGATGATCGAGGTCTTCAATTTGTCGCGCCATTGGGACTTGCCGGGCGATGTCGGCTTCAGGCCGCAGCGCCGTAGGAGATAGTTCATCTGGTAGACGGCCGCTTGCCTGTCGCAATCGCGCACGCAGAAATGAATGCCGAGAGCGATCGAATAGATATCACCGTTCTTGAAAGCATGCGGCGCTTTCGAGGGGTGGTGGACGCCGGTGCCCTGGTTCAAGGCATAGACCGTCGCCTTGCTTTGTTTCTCGATGGTATATTTGGCGGCGTTGAGATCGCCGATGTAGTATTTTTCGATTTCGTTGTCGGGCAAGACGGAACGGTCGTTTGCGTCCCATATGTTGGCGGTTCGGTTGCCGTGAATCTGGAACAGAAACGTTGCTTCATGGTCGATGTGATAGGGTGTTACAGCCTCAGGCGAGGCCAGGAAGATGTAGGCGTCTTCCCAGGTGACTTCCTCCCGCGAGCAACCCGTGTCGGCGAGGATTTCCGTCATGAGCTGATCAAGCAACGCCCGATATTCGGGATCGCGCTGAACGCTGTAGAGCAGCACCCACGAACCTGATTCCGCCAGATTCGAGATCGCTTCGTTGACGCTCTCCACTTTGTCGTGCAGCGGCACGGCCCAGCCGGCATCCACCGGTGCTCCGCCCGCCTGCCAGCGCACACTTCTCGTGCTCGTATCGGCAAGCAACGATTTCGCAAGTTCAGCAAGGCGCGGAAGCGAGAACAACCGATGACCGACCAAGTTGTGGCTGAATTGAAATGACCTTTTATTGAAATCATCTCTGAAAGCGTTCGGTTTCACCTCGATATTGCGGGTATCGAGGGAAGCGGGCTTCGTCACGACGGCTGTAGGCATGATCGGAATCCTTCGGGATGACAGAGGTCTCGGAAATCTCACAAAACTGTGATTGTCCTTCACATTTTTGTCATCTAGTCCAATAGGCGACGGATATCCTTCGATTGGATCACCTCATTCCCAATCGGGTGTAGGCCATGCGCTGACACAATCATTTCGATTTTTCTAAAGAATATCAGGCGGATGATCGGGGAGGGGAATAGTTCTGTGGCGTGGCTAAGGTAGGCTTGTCCTTACCCGGTCCTCGGTGCCCCCGCCGCTGATGGCCGGCGGCATGGTCACCCCATGCGCCTTGGATCACGCCGCCCCTGCCTCAAGGACGCTTAGGCGCTCGTCTCTTCGGACGCGGATACTTCCGAGTTCGACGCACTCGTGTCCGAAGCGGCTGATGCCGACGGCCAGGTGATGTAGTAGTACTGCGATCCGACCTGGCCGAAATAGGCCTCGTTGCCGGTGGTCTTGTCGACGAAACTGCCGTCGGCGTTCTTCACGAAGGTTGCGTCGGAGCCGCGCTCAAGATGAGCCTTCAGGAAGTCGTTCCAATCGGTGGTGGGGATCGTGTCGGCAGTCTTGCTGGTCGTGCCCTGCTCGCTATCGGCATCGACATCCCACGCCTGGATCGAAACGCCTTTCGTCGGATCGGAAACCGTCAGCGTGCCGTTGTCGAGGGCGTCGAGCATGGCCTGAGCCTGGCCTCCCTTGCCTTCGTTTTTGACGGCGTCCTGCAGGTTTTGTTTCAGAATATCCATGAACGAGCTGCTGGTCATGTCCGGATCGGATTGCGTTGCCGCGGAACTGTCGGTTTGATTTGCCGACAGGCCGTTGAGCATGCTTGTAAGCGATGCCTGTGATTGCGACGGCAGGCTGGAGAGATCGCTGCTGCTACTGCTGTCGTCCAAAAGGGGATCGTCGCTCGAATCCTGCGAAGCGTCTGGTGTCTGCAGCAATTGCAGCGCCATTTGCGATGAGAGCAAGCGGGTCGTGGTCAATGCGGAGACCATAGGTCGTTCCTTCCCAATATGGCTGGTTCCGGCGGCCATCGCGCCGGAAGCTGCCTTTGACGGTCGGTGAACGCACGCCGGACCGGCGGCGCATCAGAGATGCCGCCGACTGTAGGACGAAGGACTTACCCGGGGCTTGTGCGTCGGTTTCAGCGCGGCGGCTGGGCGCCATCGCCGTGATGCGCCTTCAGCGGCAATTCCGGCAGGAACAGCAGCGCAATCAAGGCCAGCGCGACGATGGCGGTTCCGGTGGCGAAGGTCATGGCGATGGCGTGGCGGTAAAGCGCTATGGCCGCGGTGTGGGCTTCCGGCGATGCGGTGGCGAGCTGCTTGAGGCCGCCTTCGGTCAGCGACGATAGACCGTCGGACGAGCCCGTCGCCTGCCGCACGCGATAGGCGAGGATCGCACCGGAGCCGGTGACACCAATGAGGCCGCCGAGCGAACGGAAGAAGGCAAGCGTTGCCGTGCCGACGCCGCGATGGGCAAGGGGCAGCGCATTCTGCACCGCCACCGTCATGGTCGGCATCACCAGCCCGAGCCCCAGGCCGAGCGCGAAGATCGGCGGCTCGATGATCGCGAATCCCTTGCTGGTCGCAATGGCCCAAGAGAGCGTGGCGAAGGCCGCCGTCGCAAGGCCGAGGCCGCAAAGCTGGGCCGGCTTGTAGCGACCGGAACGCTGCAGCAGCACGCGGCCGTTGAGCATGGAGGAGATGACGAAGCCGATCATCAGCGGTCCCGTCAGGAAGCCGGAATGCGAGGGGGTGACGCCCATCACCAACTGGAAGAACAACGGGAAGAACAGGGTCGCGCCGAGCATGCCCATGAAGGTCAGGGCCAGTACGAGGCAGGCGATGACAAACAGTCGGTTGCGGAAGAGATCGGGTGGCAGCACCGGCTCCGGCTCATGCCTGATGTGGAGGACGAAGAGAATTCCGAGGATAAGGGCCGCGGCGCAAAGACCGAGAATTTGCGGCGAATCCCACGGCCATTCATTGCCGCCGAGCGCGAGCGCCAGCAGGAAGCTGGTGGTGCAGGCGGTCAGCAGCATGGCGCCAAGATAGTCGATGCGGCGGCTGCGGGTTTGATGCCGCCGCTTCAAGGCGCGGCCGATCATGACGAGCGCCACTGCGCCGATCGGCAGGTTGACGTAGAAGATCCAATGCCAGGAGAGGAGGTCGGTGATGATACCGCCAAGGATCGGGCCGATCACGCTGCAGACGGCGAAGACGGCGGCGATGGAGCCTTGATTGCGGCCGCGCCTGGCCGGCGGCACGAGGTCGCCGATGATGATTTGTGCCAGGGGCAGCAGCCCGCCGGCGCCAAGGCCCTGAATGGCCCGGAAGATGATGAGCTGCAGCAGCGTTTGCGCCATGCCGCTCAACACCGAGCCGAGAAGGAAGATGAGGATTGCCGCGTAGATCATCGGCTTGCGGCCATATTGGTCGCTGAGCTTGCCGTAGAGCGGCATGGTACTGGTCGAGGCCAGCACATAGGCGCTGACCACCCAGGAGAGATGCGTGACGCCACCGAGATCGCTGACGATGCGCGGCAGGGCGGTGGCGACGATGCTCTGATCGATGGCGCCGAGGCCAAGCACGATCATCAGGCCAAGGATGACAGCACGGATTTCACGGCGGTCAGGCGTATCGCCTTCGGTGGCTGCCGGCCGCGGCGCGACCTGTTGAACGTGTTGGGTCATTGTCCGATGTCTCCGAGCGGGCCGATGGCGGCACGGATGGCAGCGCGCGCCTCAGGTGATAATTTGGCAAGTTCGAAGGCGAGCCAATCGGTCCGCCGCTGCTTTATGCCTTGAATCAGCGCCCGCCCTTTGTCCGTGGCGATTAGACCGCTGCGCCGCCGGTCTTCCGGATCGGGCGCGGAGCGGGTGACGAGGCCCTCACGTTCCATTGCCTTGATATGTCCCGATATCGTCGGCCCGCGCAGCTTCTCCAGCCGCGCCAGCTCCGCGACGCCAATGCCCGGCTGCTGGAGGATGGCGACGAGAAGAAGCGCCTGCAGCGGCGAGATGCCGGGCTCGTCGTTTTCGCGTCGTAATTGTCGATAAAGGCGATGAAGGGCAGGCCGCAGCGCTTCGGCAAGCGCCATTGCCTCTTCAAGTTCCTGAAGATGTCCGCTGTCGCGCATGACGATCCAAAAGATAGATAGGCTTCCTATCTATATACATAACCCACGCTTTCTACTTGCGCAAGCGGTCGAGTCCTTTCGAGCTTTTTCACTTCTTAAAGGCGCCGCCAGATAAATTTGCACTAAACGCAAAAATACAATAATTAAAAAAATGCATTGCCCTGGGATCGCAATTGTGGTTTGCGTATCGGCAATATTGGCCGCGCAATTGCTGGCTGTGCCTTCGAATTGCCACTCTGCTCGGACCTGAATCGCGGCATATTCGATTTCTTTGCTTTAGATTGGATTCCTGGGATGACGACAAAGACGACATGCGCTGATTTCGTGCAGTTCTTCCGGTCCTGGGTAAGCGATCCCATGCGCGTCGCAGCGATTGCGCCGTCCGGCGAGCGGTTGGCCCGGCTGATGACGCAGGAGATCGAACCGCTCGACGGACCGATCCTCGAGCTCGGCCCCGGCACCGGCGTCTTCACGCGCGCGCTGCTCGCCCGCGGCCTTTCCGAGAGTGACTTGACGCTGATTGAGTTTGGCGAAGAATTTGCCGCTCGATTGCGCGGCCGCTTTCCCGAGACGCGCGTGGTGCAAATGGATGCGGCGCAGCTTGACCAATGCGGCCTGTTTGCCGACGCGCCCTTCGGCGCCGTCATCAGCGGCCTGCCGTTGCTCTCCATGTCCCCCGACAAGATCGCCGCAATCGTCGGCGGCGCCTTTGCCACTATGAGGTCCGGCGGCGCTTTCTATCAATTCACCTACGGCCCGCGTTGCCCGGTGTCGCGGTCGATCCTCGATCGTCTCGGCCTGAAAGCGGTGCGCATCGGCAGCACGGTGCGTAACATTCCGCCAGCGGGCGTCTACCGGATTTCACGTAGAAAACCGTTGGAGATCTCGATCGACCGCTCCAAATGTCAGAGCGGTAATGCCGGGCTCGCAGCCTATGCTGCCGAAACCGGCGCGGCCGATCTGGGACGGCCGGAAGCGGGTGCATAGCGGGGTAGTTCATGGCGGACGCGAACGGGATCGACGGCGAAGTGAAGGAAGGCCGGCGCGAACGCAAGCGCCGCCAGACGCGCGAGCGCATCGAAGCGGCGGCGTTGTCGCTGTTCCTCCAGCGCGGCTTCGACGGCACGACGATCGAGGACATCACAGAGGCGGCCGATGTCTCCAAGCGCAGCTTCTTCGATTATTTCCCGAGCAAGGAAGAGGTGGTCTTCGCCTGGCAAGACAGCTTCTCGGATGAACTGGCCGATGCCATCGCCGCACAGCCTAAGAACGCGTCGATCGTCGAGGTCATTGAAGGCGCTTTAACCTCGGCAGTGCTTGCCGCCTCGTCGGATCAGCAGAACTTCGCCATAGCCGCCTTGATCCGCGAGACGCCGGCGCTTTGTGCCCGCGACCAGTTGAAATATGCCAAGCTTGAACAAAAGCTGACGGATGCGCTTTGTGCCCGCTTCGGCGGCGGCGATGAGGAGCAGTTCCGTCTGCGCCTGCTGTCGGCGATCGTGGTCAGCACGTTGCGCGTCGGCGGGGAGCGCTGGAATGAGCGGCCGCAGGAGCTGTCACTGCAGGATTACGCCCATCGCGTGTTCGAAGAGCTCTGGACCGCGCTTGCCGAGTTCGGCACGCTGTTGCGGCAACGCAATCCCGATCGCTGATTTCAGGTCAGAGCGCCCGCCGTCTGCGGCGGTTCGACCTGCCGCCGTTGACGCAGGAAGTCGATGAGCGCCCTGAGCTTTGCCGGTACGCGGCGGCGGTCGGCGTAGTATAGCGTCAAGCCGGCAAGCGCCGGGCTCCAATCGGACAAGATGCGCACCAGCCGCCCGTCGTCCAGAAAGCGGTCGATATAGCCGTTGATCATATAAGCGATGCCGATACCGTCCAATGCTGCCTGCGTCAGCGCGGCGGAATCGTTGAGGATCAGCCGGCCGTTGACCGCAAGTTCGATCTTCTCGCCATTCTTCTCGAATTCCCAGCGCTCGACCTGCCCGCTGGAGGAATGGCGAAAGCCGATGCAATTGTGGTTGAGCAGATCGTGCGGATGTTTCGGAATTCCGTATCGTCCGAGATAGCTGGGCGCGGCAATGATATGGGCTGATATCGCCGGCCCGATCTTCACGGCTACCATGTCGCGCTGCACCAGATCGCCGAAGCGGATGCCGGCGTCGAAGCCCTGGCCGACTATATCGACCAAGGAACCCTCGATGCGCACCTCCAGCTCGATTTCCGGATAGGCATCGAGGAAATCCCTTAGGATCGGTTGAAGCGCGATCATATAGCCGGCGCGCGCCATATTGATGCGCAGCAGTCCGGCGGGCCTGTCGACCGAGTCGCCAAGTTCCTGGGCGGCCGCCGTCAGATCGTGCACGGCGGGGACGACGCGTTCGAGATAGCGCTGGCCTGCCTCGGTCAGGCTAACGCTGCGGGTGGTGCGATTGAAAAGTGCAAGCCGCATTCGGCCTTCCAGTTTGCTGATCGACTGGCTGACCGCCGAGGGCGACACGCCGAGCCGCACGGCGGCTGCCGAAAAGCTCTTTTCCTCCGCGACGATGACGAAGGTCACCAGCCCGTCCAACACGTCCTGACGCATATGCGCTCTCCGAACGACGCCTCGTTTTCCTCCGAGATTAATCAGTTTTTCTAAAAGGGTCATCTTGGATTGATGAGATTATCGAAAATGTCATCTCGGCCTATCTTGATCGCACTCAGCACGGAGATATCGCCATGTCCGATACAAAGTCCGATACCCAAATACTTTTCATCACCGGCGTTTCCTCCGGTTTCGGCCGGGCGCTGGCCGAAGCCGCCCTTGCCGCCGGCCATAAGGTCGTCGGCACGCTGCGCAAGGAAGCCGACCGCGCGGCATTCGAAGCGCTGAAGCCGGGCTTCGCCTTCGGCAAACTGCTCGACGTCACCGACACCGCCGCCATTGCGCCCGTCATCGCTGAGGTCGAGAAGGAGATCGGCGCAATCGACGTTCTCGTCAACAATGCCGGCTATGGGCATGAGGGTCTGGTCGAGGAATCGACGATCGATGAGCTGCGCCGTCAGTTCGAGGTCAACGTCTTCGGTCCTGTCGCCGTCATCCAGGCGGTGCTGCCCTATATGCGCAAGCGCCGGGCCGGCCGTATCCTTAACATCACCTCGATGGGCGGCCTCATCACGCTACCCGGCATTTCCTTCTATCATGGCAGCAAATTCGCTTTGGAAGGAATTTCCGAAAGCCTCGGCAAAGAGGTCAAGAGTTTCGGCATCCATGTAACTGCCATCGAGCCGGGCGGCTTCCGCACCGATTGGGCCGGCCGCTCGATGGTGCGTGCCGAGCGCTCGATCCCCGATTACGACGAAATCTTCGAACCGCTGCGCCAGCGCCGCCTCGAACGCAGCGGCAAGCAGCCCGGTGACCCGAAGAAGGCGGCACAAGTTATGCTGCAGCTCATTGCATCGGAAAACCCACCGACCCATCTTCTGTTAGGTCGCGACGCCATCAGTCTCGTTCGCGAAAAGCTCGGCCTGCTCAAGACCGAGTTCGACGCCTGGGAACAGGTCTCGGCTTCCACGGATTTCGAATAACGTCAACCAGACTATAGGGACGAAAATCATGACAGATTTAAACGCAGCCAAGTCCGGTCAATTCAAGATCGGCGGCGACCTCACCGTCAATCGCCTCGGTTTCGGCGCTATGCGCATCACCGGTTCCGGCATATGGGGCGAGCCGGCGGACCACGATGAATCCATACGCACCCTGAAGCGCCTACCGGAACTCGGCATAGACTTCATCGATACGGCTGATTCCTATGGCCCTGACGTCTCCGAACGTCTGATCAAGGAAGCCCTCCACCCCTATGGCGACAAGGTAGTCATCGCCACCAAGGGAGGTCTGACCCGCACCGGCCCCGACGTGTGGATTCCTCTGGGCCGCCCGGAATATCTGATTCAGCAGGCGCATAAGAGCCTGCGCAATCTCGGTGTCGAACAGATTGATCTCTGGCAGCTTCACCGCATCGACCCCAAGGTGCCCGCCGCCGAACAGTTCGACGCCGTCAAGTCGCTGCTCGATGCCAAGATCATCCGTCATGCGGGCCTCAGCGAAGTGTCGGTCGCCGACATCGAAGCCGCTTCGAAGCGTTTCAAGGTGGCGACGGTCCAGAACCGCTACAATCTCGTCGACCGCACCAGCGAAGACGTGCTCGATTATTGCACAAGGCACAATATCGGCTTCATCCCCTGGTTCCCGCTTGCCGCTGGCGACCTCGCCAAGGAAGGCTCGCTGCTCGACATCATCGCAAAGAAGCATGGCGCTGCTCCGAGCCAGATCGCGCTCGCCTGGGTCCTGAAGCGCAGCCCGGTCATGCTGCCTATCCCCGGCACCGGCAAGGTCAAACATCTAGAAGAGAACACGGCGGCGGTAAATATCACGCTGTCGTATGAAGAGTTTTCGGCGCTGGATGCCGAAGGCAAGAAGGCATTTGCCGCTGCTTGATGGCTGCCTGGACTGAATGAAAGAGCGGCCGCTGACGAAGCGGCCGCTCTTTTTTGATCATATCGACCCGACGTAGAAACTCGCCGCTCCATCGCCGCGAATCAGTGACGGATGAGAGCGATCGCCCGCGCTATTTCAGCGGCGACGATGCCACCAGATTCGGCAGCGCGTGCCGTAAGATGACGAATCACGACGATGTGAATGTCATGCGTTCCCATTTTACGACTGCAAAATAGGCGGAGAAATGCGAAATTGCACATGATATGCGGCATTTCCGGGCCTTCTGGATAAAAGCTTTGCGTTCGGCGCATTGCTGCATTGCGAAAGCCGGTCTGTTAATGCCTGCCAGACGGTTATATCTACTACCTCGAAGGCAGCGCACCTCCTCCTCCCAGCGCTCCTTCATCGATTGGCAACACTCCTCCTCCTCCCAGTTGCCAATCAGGATCAAGAGCCCGATGCATCCTCCTCCCGCATCGGGCTCTTTTTATTTTCCGGGTTTCTCGGGTTCCCGCCGACGTCTTGACGGCCGCAATCTTTCCAACCCACCGTTGCGCCTTTGCCTCGCTGTTGTGAATTAGCGCCTCGTCACGTTGCAAAGACAGCGAACGCCGCTTGCACCGTTACCTTCCATAGGTATGTTAACGGCGATATTGGAGCTGCGATG
The DNA here is from genome assembly GCF_025200735.1 of Rhizobium sp. CB3060. NCBI lineage: Bacteria > Pseudomonadati > Pseudomonadota > Alphaproteobacteria > Hyphomicrobiales > Rhizobiaceae > Rhizobium > Rhizobium sp. CB3060. The sequence continues at coordinate 94,907 of NZ_CP104158.1, forward strand.
AAGAGGGTTGGCGCGATGCAGCGCATGGAAGATGCTGGCCAATGGGGGAAGGCCCTCTTCCGGGCGATCGCCGTCATTGCGGCGCTGTCTCTGACCGCCTGCGGCGGCCGTCCGATCGGCGTCATGCAGCCGGTCGCCGACAATATTCCGGGCACCTCAAAGGTCGATCTGCTAGTCGCCACCACGCGCCTGCCGGATGAGGATCCGGCGATCTTGTTTTCAGGAGAGCGCGGCCCTGGCTTGAAGGTGGATGCGGTCAGCGTCTCTATCCCGCCGGAGGCCAATCGCAAGGTCGGTCAGGTACAATGGCCGAGCCGTCTGCCCGGCAATCCCCTAAAGAATTTCGTCACCACCTCCGTCCAGCCGCTGATGAGTGTGGCCGACAATCAGGCCTGGCTGCGCACGCATCTGCCGAAGAACAAGCGCGTGCTGATTTTCGTGCACGGATTCAACAACCGCTATGAGGATTCGGTCTATCGCTTCGCTCAGATCGTCCATGACTCTCATGCCGATGTCGCGCCGGTCGTTTTCACCTGGCCGTCGCGGGCCAGCATTTTCGACTATGCCTACGACAAGGAAAGCGCCAATTATTCCCGCGACGCGCTGGAAGAACTGCTGCGTCGCGCCTCCTCCAATCCCTCTGTCGGCGATATCACCGTCATGGCCCACTCCATGGGCACCTGGCTCGCTGTCGAGGCCTTGAGGCAGATGGCGATCCGCGACGGCCGTGTCGCGCCGAAGATCAAGAATGTCATCCTCGCGTCTCCCGACCTCGACGTTGATGTCTTCGGCCAGCAATTTAGGGCGCTCGGCAAGGACAGGCCGCATTTTACCCTATTCGTCTCGCGCGATGACCGGGCGCTCTCGCTGTCGCGCCGCATCTCCGGCAATGTCGACCGCCTTGGCCAGATCGACCCGAGCGCCGAGCCCTATCGCAGCGCTCTGGAAAAAGAGGGCATCACCGTGCTCGATCTCACCAAGCTCAAGACCGGCGACAGTCTGAACCACGGCAAATTCGCCGAGAGCCCGGAAGTGGTCAAGCTGATCGGCGACCGGCTGATCGAGGGACAGACCATCACCGATTCCGATGTCGGCATCGGCGAAGCGGTCGGCGCGGTTGCCATCGGTGCGGCGCAGACGGTCGGTAGCGCGGCCAGCGTCGCCGTCAGTGCGCCGATCGCCATCTTCGATCCGCGCACCCGCCAGAATTACGGCGAGCAGATCCGCCGCCTTGGCGCATCCGCCGGCAATACCGTCGGCTCTGTCGGCGACAGCGTTGAGACGACCGGCAGCAGCGTCGGCACGGTGATCGGCCAATAGTTATTCTCGTGTATCCACCGGCCATGGATTTGCGCGTGGCCGGTCGTTCTCCAGCAAAAACCTCATAGCCACACCTCCTGATCTGATATATCACGGAATCGCGTCAAATCGAGCTGACGCTCTGCGGGTGGATTTGAGGAATGGACGAAAACAGGCGGGCGGTCGTCGTTGTCGGCGCCGGCATTATTGGCGTGGCGATCGCCTTCGAATTGCAGCGGCGCGGCCGGCAGGTGACGCTCGTGGACAAGGGCGAGCCAGGTGAGGGCGCCTCCTTCGGCAATATGGCGAGCATCGCCCTCGATTTCGCTGCCAGTTCCGGCCCGTCCACTTGGGCGAAAATTCCGGGCTGGCTGCTGGACCCGGAAGGTCCGGTTTGGCTGAGGCCGTCCTATGCGCTGAAGATGCTACCCTGGTTCCTGCGCTTCGTCGCCGCCGGTCGGCCCTCTCGGTTGAGGGAGATCGAAGATGCCGGCATGAGCCTGTCTCGCCACGCTCTCGGCGATTTCAGGACGATGCTCGATGCCATCGGTGCCCTGGACCTGATGACGGAAGAAGGCTGCCTGGCCATCTACGAGACCGAATCGGAGTTTGCCGGCGACCGTGGCCATATCGAGCTAATGCGGCGTTATGGTTTCGAGCACAAGGTTCTCTCCGGCACGGAAATCCGCGGCTATGAACCGGCTCTGTCGCCGAAGATCGCCAAGGCGGTGCTGCTGCCGGATAACAAGTCGATCCGCGATCCCTATCAGCTCGTCCTCAAGCTGGTGGATGCCGCAAAGGCGCTCGGTGTCACCTTCACCTCCGGCGCGGTCCAGACCGCCGAGCGCCAGGCAAATGGCGCGGTCTCGGTGCTTCTCGAAGGCGGGCGTCGGCTGGAGGCCAATGATGTCGTACTCGCCGCCGGTGTCCATACGCGCTTTATCGCGTCGGCGCTTGGCGAGCCGATCCCGCTCGAGACAGAACGCGGCTATCACACGCAGATTATGAAGCCTGGCATTGCCATGCGCTATTCGATCATCTGGCCGCACCGCGCCTTCATGGTGACCCCAACGGCCGGCGGCATTCGCGTCGGCGGCAATGTCGAATTGGCGGGCCTTGACGCGCCCCCGGATTTTCGCCGCCCGCGCATCCTCGTCCGTCACGCCCAGCGGGCGCTGCCGGGGCTGCAGGTGGAGGATGCCAAGGACTGGATGGGCCATCGCCCGGCGCTGCCCGACACGATCCCGATCATCTCGCCGTCCTCGCGCATTCCCGGCGTCTGGTATGCCACCGGCCACGGCCATCTGGGACTGACCTTTTCGGCGACGACAGCAAGGTTGATGGCCGATATGATGACAGGCGTCACGCCCGAGGTCGACATGACCCCGTTCCGTATCAATCGCTATTAGGAGGAAACAGATGTCCGAAACCGAAAAGCCTGTTGCGCTAATCACCGGCGGCGGCCGCGGCATGGGCGAAGCCATCGCTCGCGAACTCTCGGCGAGCGGCTATCGTCTCGCGTTGATGTCGCCCTCGGAAAGCTGCGAGAAGCTGGCCTCTGAACTCGGCGGTGTCGCCTCGCGCGGCGTCGCCGAAAAAGCCGAGGATATCCAGGCGATCTTCGACCTGACGATGAAGAGCTACGGCCGCATCGACGCCGTGGTCAACCATACCGGCCACCCGCCGAAGGGCGATCTGCTCGATATCTCGGACGAGAGCTGGACGCTTGGTTCCGATATGATGATCCTGTCGCTAGTGCGTATGGCGAGGCTGGTCACGCCGGTCATGCTGAAGCAGGGCAAGGGCGCTTTCGTCAACATTACCACGTTCGCGGCCTACGAACCCTCTTTGATTTTCCCGGTCTCCTGCACCTACCGCGCCGCGGCCGGCGCCTTCACCAAGCTTTATTCGGATCGGTATGCGGCCGATAATATCCGCATGAACTGCATTCTGCCCGGCTACATCGACAGCCTGAATCACAAGCCGGAAACCGCCGACAAGGTGCCGATGAAGCGTATCGGCCTGATGAGCGAGATCGCCAAGACCGCGGCCTTCCTGCTTTCCGACGGCGCCGGCTATATCACCGGCCAGAATATCCGCGTCGATGGCGGCATCACCCGTCACGTCTGATTGGAGTTACCGACATGAGATGGAAGCGCACGATCCAGTTGCTCGACGTTCATTGCGAAGGTGAAATCGGCAAGGTCGCGATCGGCGGCGTGCCGAAGATCCCCGGCAATACGATCGCCGAGCAGCTACAATGGTTGAACACCGATCCGAAGGGCGAGGAATTGCGCCGCTTCCTGGTGCTGGAGCCGCGCGGCGCACCGATCGGCTCCGTCAACCTGCTGCTGTCAGCCAAGCATCCCGATGCTGATGCCGGCTTCATCATCCTGCAGCCAGATCAGGCACATGCGAGCTCCGGCTCCAATTCAATCTGCGTGACGACGGCGCTGCTCGAATCCGGCATCGTCGAGATGAAAGAACCGGAAACTGTGGTTACGCTCGACACCGCCGCTGGCCTGGTGCGGGCGACCGCCACCTGCTGTGAAGGCCGCTGCGAGAAGGTGCGGCTTACCATGGTTCCGTCCTTTGTGCATGAGCTGGACGTGCAGATCGACACGCCGCATTGGGGCAGGATCGAGCTCGACCTCTGCTATGGCGGCATTTTTTACGCGCTGGTCGATGTCGGTCAGGTCAATCTGACGATCGAGAAGGCCAACGCCGCATCGCTCGTGCAGGCCGGCATGATCCTGAAGGACCTGATCAATCGCGCAATCCCAGTGGTGCATCCGGAAATTCCGGCGATCTCCGGCGTCGCCTATGTCATGTTCCGGGATGTCGATGCCGATGGCGCGGTCCGCACCTGCACGACCATGTGGCCCGGCCGCGCCGACCGTTCGCCCTGCGGCACGGGCAGTTCCGCCAACCTCGCCACGCTGCATGCCCGCGGCAAGGCCAAGGTCGGCGATATCTTCAAATCCCGCTCGATCATCGGCTCGGAATTCGAGGTCGGCTTGCACGCGGTCACGGAAGTTGCCGGCAAACCTGCCATCATCCCCACCATCACCGGCCGCGGCTTCACCTTCGGTCTCAGCCAGGTGGCGCTCGATCCCTTCGATCCAATGGCGAACGGTTTTGCCATGACGGACGTCTGGGGGCCGTCGGCGGGGGATATCAAGGGATAATATATCTGGATATCCGGTGATCCGAAGCGATCCGCTTTGGATCACCTCACGCGACCAGATCGCCCACAAGCGCGCCCACTGGAATATGCCAGGCACGGCTAATCTTCTTGATCTGATCGAGGTTGATTTCCCGACGGCCGTTCAGGAGGTCGGCAACCCTGGCCTTTGAGCCAATGATTTCGACGAGATCCGCGCGGGTGTAGTTGTTTGTCATCATTACGGATTTGATCACATCGACCGGCGAGGCGCGTGGGATTGGATAATGCTTTGCCTCGTATTCTTCGATAAACAGCACGAGCGCATCGAAATGTGCGGCTTCAGGAGTATCGGCTTCAGGTTCATTTTCGAAATATGGCCGTACCGCCTTCAGCGCGGCTTCATATTCCTCTTCAGTCTGCAAGGTGCGAAGGGCACCGAGATCCATCATAGCGGCCTCCCTTACAATTTTGCCACGTCTATGGCGTCATATTCAGCATGTGTTCCAACGAACAGGATAAACACGCGCTTTGTGCGAAATCCGACAAGACCAACGATCCGATACTTATTGCCGCCCACATCGAAGACGATTTTGCCATTCGTCACATAGTCGGCGGAATTGAATGTCGCCTTCAACTCGGAGAAGTTGTTCCAGTCGGCGTCCGATGTCGTCGTATGCCAATCTGCCATTGCCGCCTCTGCGGTCGCTTGCTGCCCTTTCGGAAGCCGCGCGCAAAATTTGATCAGTGCGGATTTGGCAATGACTCGCATTGTTCATCTATAGAGTGTTCCCAAAATGGAAACAAGAGTAGTTTCCATTTTGGGAATCATGACTATAGCCGAGTTTAGCGGGGATAGATCACACCCTTGCGCAGAATGATATTTCCATAAAGCCGCGGCTCGCTGGTCTGCACCAGCGCATGCGCCTGCTTCACCCGCTCGTAGAATTCAGCCGGCAGCAGCGGCACCACCTTGATGTCGGGAACATGCCGCGCGCAAACGTCGACCATTTCCACATGCACGGGATCGAGGGCATCGCGGTCCTGCTTGACCGTCGCGCGGAAAATCGCCTGCGGTACGAAATCGTCGATCGGCAGCACGCTCAGCACGGCATCGAGCACCCGGACGACGTCGTGGCCATCGAGGCGGATCAGGCGGCGGGCATGTTCGAGACCCGGATAATTGCCGTCGACGAGGGCGATTTCATCGCCGTGTCCCATGGCGCGCAGCGTCGCCAGGAGGTCGGGGCTCAATAGTGGGTCAATGCCCTTCAACATGGTCTATCTCCTTGAAAAGTATGTTTTGGTCGATGAGATAGCGCGCGAAAATCGGCAGGCTGGCGCCGCCGATGGCACGCGCCTGCGGCCCCACTGCGCCTTCGATAATTTCCGGCATGACGACGCCTTGCAGGTCGAGGTCCGAGGCCGCTTTGATGGTGGCGCGCACGACCCGTTCGCGCACCCAGTCGGGAAAGCCGCCGTCGATGATGGCAGCGCTGAAATCGATAATGGATGCGGCGGCGACGATCGCCTGCGCCAGCGCCTTGGCGGTGTCCTGGATCCAGGTTTCCAGCGGCTCGCCGAAGTCGATCCAGTTGTCCGCCGAATACCAGAGCGGCCTCGGATCGAAGCCGCGATCCCTCAGCAGGTTTTCGAGCACGAAGATCGAGGCGATGTCGAGCAACTGCCGAGTTTCGCCATTGCGCCCTCGCACAGGCAGGGGGCCGAGCGCACCCGCCGTTCCGGTCCGCCCCACGAAAATCGAGGAGTTCAGAACGATGCCGCCGCCGAGGAAGGAACCGATGAAAAGATAGACGAAATCCGGATAGCGCGGGCCGACGCCGAAGACGAGTTCGGCGCCGCAGGCGCTGGTGGCGTCGTTCTGCAGATAGACGAGATAGGGCACGCGGGCGGCGACCTCCGCCTGCAGGTCGAACCCGCGCCAGGCCTCCATCGCTCCATCGGGTGCACCGACTTCTTCCGCCCAGTTCCAGAGTTCGAAGGGGGCAGCGATGCCGACTCCGGCAAGCCGGCGACGCTCCTCGCTGCTGAGGCGCGCTTCAAGTTCCGCAATGCCTGACGTGACGAAGGACATAATGTCCTGCGGCAGTGGGTAAGGGTAGATCTGGTGAAGCTGCATTCGTATGTGGCCGACGAAATCCATCAGCACGAGATCGGCGCTGCGCCTGCCGATCTTGACGCCGAAGGAGAGCACTGCATCCGGATTGAGCCGCATCGGAATGGAAGGTTGCCCCACGCGCCCGCGCACGGGATCACCGCGCGACAGCAGCCCGTCTTTCTCCAGCGCCCGCATAATGACGGAGACCGTCTGCGCCGACAGCCCGCTGCGCCGCGCAATCTCCGCCTTCGACAGCGCGCCGTGACGGCGCACCAGCGACAACACCAGCCGTTCGTTATGCGCGCGCACGCGCACCTGGTTCGCGCCCCCGCTGGGGTCGAGAATCGAGGGTGATGTCGGTGTATCCGCCGGGTCTTGCAGGGGAGACATTGGCCCGCTCCTTCCATCATGGCCATGCCGCATTTTTCAGCAACATGCCACATCCAATTAATAATTCAATCCGATTTATTTATTGACAGGACGAAATCTTTAGGTTCAGATGTGGGCGTTGGAGGACGTGCCATGGCCTTGGAGGCGGCCAATCTGGAAGAAATCTAAGCAGGCATGGTGCGTCTTTATCCGGACTCCGAGCGAGCCGGGGCAACCGGAAAAGTTCCGGTCTATTCAAATTTTGGGAGGATTGAATGAAGAAATCAGTTGTTTCCGCAGCATTCGCCGCTCTGGCGATCGGTGTCGTCTTTGCCGCGCCGGCCAACGCTGCCAACGTTTCCGCCTGCCTCATCACCAAGACGGACACGAACCCCTTCTTCGTTAAGATGAAGGAAGGTGCTACCGCCAAGGCCAAGGAACTCGGCGTGACGCTGAAGTCCTATGCCGGCAAGATCGACGGTGACAGCGAAAGCCAGGTCGCTGCGGTCGAAAGCTGCATCGCCGAAGGCGCCAAGGGCATTCTGATCGCCGCTTCCGATACCAAGGGCATCGTACCGACGGTCAAGAAGGCGCGTGACGCGGGCCTCCTGGTCATCGCGCTCGACACGCCGCTGGATCCGGCTGACGCCGCCGACGCGACTTTCGCCACCGACAATCTTCTCGCCGGCAAGCTGATTGGCGAGTGGGCCAACAAGACCCTCGGCGCTAAGGCCAAGGACGCCAAGATCGGCTTCCTCGACCTGACGCCGTCGCAGCCGACCGTCGACGTCCTGCGCGACCAGGGCTTCATGATCGGCTTCGGCATCGACCCGAAGGACCCGAACAAGATCGGCGACGAGAATGATCCGCGTATCGTCGGTCATGACGTCACCAACGGCAACGAAGAAGGCGGCCGCAAGGCCATGGAAAACCTTCTGCAGAAGGACTCCAGCATCAACGTCATCCACACGATCAACGAGCCGGCCGCTATCGGTGCCTATCAGGCGCTGAAGGCCGTTGGCCTGGAAAAGCAGGTCCTGATCGTCTCGGTTGACGGCGGTTGCCCGGGCGTCAAGTCGGTCAAGGATGGCGTGATCGGTGCGACTTCGCAGCAGTATCCGCTGATGATGGCCGCTCTCGGCGTCGAAGCGATCAAGAAGTTCGCCGACACCGGCGAGAAGCCGAAGCCGACCCCAGGCAAGTCCTTCTTCGACACCGGCGTTTCGCTGGTGACGGACAAGCCGGTTACCGGCCTGAAATCCATCGACACCAAGGAAGGCACCGCGAAGTGCTGGGGCTAAGCCTCGTCCTGGGTTTGGCATGATCCTGTCCGAAGGCCGTTTTCACATCCACTGATGCGGCTCTTCGGATTGGGGCTATGCCTTCGTCATACCAACGCCGGCCGGGCTTGAGCTTCGGCCGGTTTCAACACCCGGCGGTTTCCGCGTAGTTCGGCGCGGTTGCGGAGGAAAACAATGACCGGAGCACAGGAATTCGAGCGTGTTCTCGACGGCAGCGACAAGAACGTTGCCTCGTTCGAGCACCAGGATGTCACTATTCTCAAACGCACACAGCATTTCTTGCATTCGACGCCGGCCGCGGTGCCATTGATCGTATTGGTGGTGGCAATCATCGTCTTCGGCATTGCCATCGGCGGGCGCTTCTTCTCCGCCTACACGCTGACTCTCGTCCTGCAGCAGATCGCTGTCGTCGGTATTCTCGGCGCGGCGCAGACGCTGGTCATCCTGACCGCCGGCATCGATCTGTCGATCGGCGTGATCATGGTCATTTCCGCTGTCATCATGGGCAACTGCGCCATAACCTATGGCATGCCGACGCCGATTGCCGTTCTTGCCGGCATGCTCGCGGGCGGCGTGTGCGGGTTGCTCAACGGTTTCCTTGTCGCCACCATGAAGCTGCCGCCGTTCATCGTGACGCTCGGCACCTGGAACATCGTCATGGCGACGAATTTCATCTATTCCGCCAATGAGACCATTCGCGACACCGATGTCGACGAACAAGCGCCGCTCCTGCATTTCTTCGCCATCAGCTTCCGCCTTGGCGGCGCGGTGCTGACGCTCGGCGTCATCGCCATGGTGCTCCTGGTAGTGGGCCTATGGTATGTGCTCAATCACACGGCTTGGGGCCGGCATGTCTATGCCGTCGGCGACGATCCGGAAGCGGCAAAATTGTCCGGTATCCAGACCAAGAAGGTGCTGCTTGCCGTCTATGGTGTTTCGGGACTGATCGCAGCGTTTGCCGCTTGGGTCTCGATCGGCCGCAACGGTTCGATCTCGCCATCCTCGGCCGTGACGGATTTCAATCTTCAGGCAATTACCGCGACCGTGATCGGCGGCATCTCGCTCTTCGGTGGCCGCGGTTCGATCCTCGGCACGCTGTTCGGCGCGATGATCGTCGGCGTGGTGTCCATGGGCCTCAACATGCTCGGAGCTGACCCGCAGTGGAAGGTTCTTCTGACTGGCGTGCTGATCATCGGCGCCGTCGCGATCGATCAATGGATCAGAAAGGTGTCGGCATGACCACGACTGGCGAACCCCTTCTCACAGCCCGCGGCCTCATCAAGCGTTATGGACGCGTGACCGCCCTCGACAATGCCGATTTCGACCTCTATCCCGGCGAAATCCTTGCCGTCATCGGCGATAACGGCGCCGGCAAATCCTCGCTGATCAAGGCGATTTCCGGCGCGACCACGCCCGATGAAGGCGAGATCAGGCTGGAGGGGAAACCCGTCCACTTCAGATCGCCGATGGAAGCGCGCGAGGCCGGCATCGAGACGGTGTACCAGAACCTGGCGCTGTCGCCGGCGCTCTCGATCGCGGACAATATGTTCCTCGGCCGCGAGATCCGGAAGCCCGGTATCCTTGGCTCCTGGTTCCGCATGCTGGACCGGCCGGCGATGGAAAAGCGCGCCCGCGACAAGCTCACCGAGCTCGGCCTGATGACGATCCAGAACATCAACCAGGCGGTGGAAACGCTCTCAGGCGGCCAGCGCCAGGGTGTGGCGGTGGCACGCGCCGCTGCCTTCGGTTCCAAGGTCGTCATCATGGACGAGCCGACGGCCGCTCTTGGCGTCAAGGAAAGCCGCAAGGTGCTGGAGCTTATTCTGGACGTGCGTGCCCGTGGCTTGCCGATCGTGTTGATCTCGCACAATATGCCGCATGTCTTCGAGGTGGCGGATCGCATCCATATCCATCGCCTCGGGCGTCGTCTGACCGTGATCAATCCCAAGGAATATTCCATGTCGGATGCCGTTGCCTTCATGACCGGCGCCAAGGCGCCGCCGGCAGAGACAGTCGCCGCATGAGTTCGGTGCTTGAGGGAATCGCCGACGAGATTATCGGGCGCGCCGCTGGCGCAAAACGGTTTCTCGTCGCGATTGCCGGCCCGCCCGGCGCCGGCAAATCGACGCTGGCGGACAATGTGGCCAAGGCGCTCAAAGCCAAGGGTGAGAGCGCCGAGGTCCTGCCGATGGACGGCTTCCACATGGACAATGCCGTCCTGATCGAAAAGGGTCTGCTGAAGCGCAAGGGTGTTCCCGAAAGCTTCGACGTCCGCGCCTTTCTCGATATCGTCAAAGCGGTGCGAGCGGCCGATCAGGAGGTGCTGGTACCGGTCTTCGATCGCTCACGTGAGATCGCCATCGCGTCGGCCCGCATCGTCTCCCCCGATCACCGTTTCATCGTCATCGAGGGCAACTACCTGCTCTTCAGCCAGGGCAAATGGGCGGAGCTGGAAGGCATGTTCGACTATTCGATCATGCTGGCGCCGCCGATCGAGGTCTTGGAGCAACGGCTCTGGGAGCGTTGGAGGGGCTATGACCTCGACGACGAGGCCGCCGGTGCCAAGGTCTACGGCAACGACCTGCCGAACGGCCGGCTGATCCTCGAGAACCGCCGTCCGGCCGATTTTACCATCGATATCGTGCAGGGCTGAACTCCGCTGTCATTTACACGTCATCGCTGATTGTTTTGCGGTGGCTTATGGTGCTATCGAAAGCGCGACAAACTGAGACCATTCAGAGGTTCGCGCCATGCAAAAGCTCACCATCCGCCGCCCCGACGATTGGCATCTGCATCTGCGGGATGGCGCCGTGCTGGAAGGCGTGATCGGCGATACCTCGAGGCATTTCGCCCGCGCCATCATCATGCCGAACCTTGTGCCGCCGGTTGTCACCACGGCGGATGCGGCTGCCTATCGTGAGCGCATTCTGAAGGCATTGCCGGCAGGCGACCGCTTCCAGCCGCTGATGACGCTTTATCTCACCGAGCACACCGATCCCGACGATGTCGAGGAAGGCAAGAAAAGCGGCCTCATTACCGCCGTCAAACTTTATCCCGCCGGTGCGACGACCAACTCCCATGGCGGCGTTCGGAATATGGACAAGGCCATGCCGGTGCTGGAGCGCATGGCCAAGATCGGCCTGCCGCTCTGCGTGCATGGCGAGGTGACGTCGCCGGATGTCGATATTTTCGACCGCGAGGCCGTTTTCATCGAGACCGTGCTCGATCCGCTGCGTCAGCGCCTGCCGGAACTGAAAGTCACCATGGAGCACGTGACGACATCTGATGGCATCGACTACATCAAGTCGGCAAAGGCCAATCTCGCCGGCTCGATCACCACGCATCACCTGATCATCAACCGCAACGCCATCCTCGTCGGCGGCATCCGGCCGCATTATTACTGCCTGCCGGTCGCCAAGCGCGAAAGCCACCGCCTGGCGCTGCGTGCGGCCGCCACGAGCGGCGACGCTAAATTCTTCCTCGGCACCGATTCCGCCCCGCATGTCGATCCGCTGAAGGAATGCGCCTGTGGCTGCGCCGGCATCTATACGTCGCTCAACACCATGAGCTGCCTGGCGCATGTTTTTGAACAAGAAGGCGCGCTCGACAAGCTCGAGGCTTTCGCTTCGCTGAACGGTCCCGCCTGGTATGGGCTTGCGGCGAACGAGGATCGCATTACCCTGATCCGCCGCGCGGAATCGGTTGCCTTTCCCGACAGGATCGAAACTGGAGCCGGCCCCATTACCGTCTTCGATCCGATGTTCCCCTTGCACTGGGATGTCGAGGGCTGAGAAAATAACTCTGCGCGCCGATGAAAATATTTTGTTCGAAAACTGCTTTCGTAATATCAAAGGCATATTTCATTGAAATACATGATCTTTATCGGATCCCGTAACCAATTTGATACCCCTTGAGGGGTAGCGTTATGCCGATCCCTAACGGTGTGGAATGAAACCGTCGAAGGAAGAGCATGGAGCTTGATTATAATTCTCTTCTGCTGGCCCTTGGCGTTTCCGCCTCCTGTCTTGCGGTGACGCTGGGTGGAAGCTGGTTTTCCCGTCGGCCGGAGACATTCCTGCTGACCTGTTCTGCCGGTCTTGTACCAATCGTCGTCGGGATTTTCACCTATGGTGCTTATGTCGACCAGCCGCGACCGACGCTCGCCATTATTACCTTCGTGCTGTTTTTCATCGGCTTTTCGGTCATCTGGGCGGCGGGATATCAGTTCCGCACGCGCCGGTTTTCCAAGGCCCGCGCTCTGTTGGGAAGCCTGACCGGTATTGCCGCTTCCGTGCCGGCCATGCTCGCCGGTTATGATGGCCTCGCTTTCATGTGCGACAATATCGTCGTCGCAGTGCTCCTCCTGCTAACGGCGCGCGAATATTGGCTAAGCCGTCAGGAGGCGCCGACGCCGCTCTACGGCATCACCGCGCTTTACACATTGACTGCTATTTCCTTCGCGCTGTGTGCAGGAGTCTTGATCTGGGACGGCAAACTCGTGCTTGGCCATGCGCCGGACAATTGGGCCGAAGATGTCAGCCTTGCCATCTGCATTGCCGGCATGACCGGCATCGGCGCCCTGTCGCTGGCGCTACACCAATGGCGTCAGGCGGCGCATCATCGTCAGCAGGCCATCACCGATCCGCTGACCGGCCTGCTCAACCGGCGGGCTCTGTTCGATCTCTATGGCCACCGCTCTTTCGGCCCTTCCATGGCGGTGATCGTCTTCGACATCGATCGCTTCAAGTCCGTCAACGATCAGTATGGCCATGCCACCGGCGACATAGTGCTAAAGCTTTTTGCCAAGGAATTGTCGGGTGGACTGCGGGCCTCCGACACGGTGGCCCGTCTCGGCGGCGAAGAATTCGCGCTTGTCCTCGACAATGCCTTGCCGGGCCGGGCCGAGCAGATCGCCGAACGGGTGCGCGATGCTTTTGCGGCCCGCGAGTTCACCGTGGACGGCAAGTCTTTCGCCTGCACGGTCAGCGCCGGCATTGCGCTCGGCACCCCCGAGGGCATGGGCTTCGACAGCGTCCTCAGTGCCGCCGACAAGGCGCTTTATGCCGCCAAGCGTAATGGCCGCAACCGCGTCGAGGTTACGGCCTATCTGCACGCCGTCTCGCCGGACGTTTCCCGCACGGCGTCCTGATGGTCAGCTAAAAGAGAGCCCGGACGAAGGCGCAGGAAGCAAGCAGCGACGCCACGGTGCGCACATGGTTCCATCTCGTCCAATCGGTGAGATAGGTGCTCCATAGCTGAGCTGCTTCCGCCGTACGGCCATCGAGCTTATCCAAAGCGTCATTCAAAGGAACGTTGAATACCATGGTCGAAAGAAGGCTGGCGACGAGGTAGAGCGCCGCGCCAGCAATCATCAGGATGCTGACGCCGCCCCGCCAATACACGATGGCCAGGACCGCTATGAACACCGAGAGCGCCGCCGTCAACAGGAACAGTACGATAAAGGGTGAACGCACAATCGTCGTATTGATCGATTGCATGGCGGCGACGCCCTGATCGACGGTAAGACGGGCAAAGGCCTGCATAATGAACGTCGAGAAGGCAAAGTAGACGCCGGCGAGAAGACCGCTGCCGAGCGCGGCAGTAATGAGAGCGATATTCGTGATCGGATAGGTCATGACGGGACACTCCAGATGCCGGGTGCGGCGGTTTCACGGGCATAATCGGAAAATCCCTATCGGGCCTTTTCCTACTCGGAATGTGATAAATTATCTTATTTGCGAAATGTGATAAACTCTCTTATATCGTCTGTCAAGAATGTTGGACGAGTCGTGACATGAAGCAGGAACCGGTTGTTAAGCGCAGGCGCAGCAAGGAGGAGGCGGGGACGCCGCGCCGAATCCCCAGCCAGCAGCGCGGCCGCGAGCGTGTCGAGCGGATATTGTCCGTTGCCATGGAGCTGATCGAAAAGAACGGCAGCGACGCGTTGCGTATGGGCGAGATCGTCGAAAAGGCCGGCGTATCCTTCGGTTCGCTCTATCAATATTTTCCCGACAAGACCGCCATCATCCGCGTCCTAGCCGAACGCTTCAATGAACAGGGGCGGCAATGTGTGGAAAGCGAACTGGCTCGCGTGAAAAGCACCGCCGATCTTCAAGGCGCTCTTGGCAGCATCGTCGACGGTTACTATGCGATGTTCCGCGATGAGCCGGTGATGCGGGATATCTGGCATGCGACGCAGGCCGACAAGCTTCTGCAGGAGATCGATGCCGAGGATATGGAGTGGCATTCCCAGGCTTTTCTGGCTGTTCTCCATCGTCTCTGGCCTGCGCGCGATTCCGCGGAGCTGGCTCGGGTCGCTCGACTGACCATGCAACTGGTTGCAGCCGCCGTGCGCTACGCGATTTCGATCGGGAAAGAGGAGGGCGATAGGGCGATCGCCCTGTTCAAGGCAATGCTGCCCGCCGATATCGGCGCCGTTTCGGAGAGACCGAACTCGATGAAATAGCAGCCTCGGGAGGGGGGCATAAAACCCGCGATCCGTCTGGAAACCTCGGCCACTTGCTGCTATTGCCGCAGGAATGTCTTAAATAGCGAAGGAGGCCCGCATGACCACCCAGATGACATTTTCCGATCGCGCCGTTATGGCCGAATTGGTGGCGAAGATGCTTTGGGAGATCAAGGCGGTGCATTTCAGCGCCGACAAACCATATAAGCTCGCTTCGGGCATGGCGAGTCCAGTCTATATCGATTGCCGCAAGCTGATTTCCTACCCGCGCATCCGCTCCACCGTGATGGATTTCGCCGCCAGCATCGTCATGCGCGATGCCGGTTTCGAGCAGTTCGATTGCGTCGCCGGCGGTGAAACAGCGGGCATTCCCTTCGCCGCCTTCCTCGCCGAACGCCTCGACTTGCCAATGATCTATGTCCGCAAGCAGCCGAAGGGCCATGGCCGCAATGCGCAGATCGAGGGCCATATGCCTGAGGGGGCGCGCGTGCTGGTCATCGAGGATCTGACGACGGCGGGCGGCAGCATGTTCACGTTCATCGACGCCATCCGCGCCGCCGGCGGCATCGTCGACCACGGCATGGCGCTGTTTTACTACGGCATTTTCCCGGAAGCCGAGGAGCGGTTTGCCAATCGCAAGGTTCGGCTTCACCATATCGCCACCTGGCGTGACGCGCTTGCCGTCGCCAAGGCGCAAAAGCTGTTCGACGACAAAACGCTCGAAGAAGTTGAAGCTTTTCTCGACGCTCCACTCGCCTGGTCCGGCCGCAACGGCGGTGTATCGGAACTGGCAACAAAGTGACGCTTTGCTTTTGCCGCAAAGTTATCTAATCGATTTACGGAACTAGACGACAGACGTGCGCTCGAGGAGGCCGGAATGATATTGTGCTGTGGCGAAGCTTTGATCGACATGCTGCCGCGAGATACGACGCTGGGTGAAAAGGCCTTTGCGCCCTATGCCGGCGGTGCGATCTTCAACACTGCGATTGCGCTTGGCCGCCTGGGCGTGCCGACCGGTTTCTTCACCGGCATTGCCGACGACATGATGGGCGATATCCTGCGCGAGACGCTCTCGGCGGCCAAGGTGGATTACAGCTATTGCGCCATCGCTCCCCGTCCGAGCACGATCGCTTTCGTCAAGCTCGTCAATGGTCAGGCGACCTATGCCTTCTACGACGAAGGTTCCGCCGGCCGCATGATCACCGAGGCCGATCTCCCGACCTTGGGGGACGACTGCGAAGCCCTGCATTTCGGCGCCATCAGCCTAATCCCCAACCCTTGCGGCGCGACCTATGAAGCGCTGATGAAGCGCGAGCACCAAAGCCGCGTCATTTCGCTCGATCCGAACATCCGGCCCGGTTTCATCAAGGACAAGGCCGCGCATATGGGCCGTATCAGCCGCATGGCCGCCATGTCCGATATCCTGAAATTCTCGGACGAGGACCTGGAATGGTTCGGCATCCCCGGAAACCATGACGAGCTTGCTGCTCACTGGCTGAACCAGGGCGCCAAGCTGATCGTCGTTACCAAGGGCGCCGAGGGCGCGACAGGGTACACGAAGTCGTTGAAGGTTACGGTCCCGAGCGAACGCGTCACCGTGGTCGATACCGTGGGAGCAGGCGACACGTTCGACGCAGGCATCCTGGCATCGCTGAAGATGAATGATCTGCTGACCAAGGCGCAGGTCGCTTCGCTGGATGAGAAGGCGCTTCGCGACGCACTCGCTTTGGGCGCCAAGGCGGCAGCCGTTACGGTTTCCAGGGCAGGGGCAAATCCGCCCTGGGCGAGTGAGATTGGGCTGTAAGGGGTCCTATCCCGCCCCTGGCGGGCGGGATAACCATCGCGATTGCCGCGTAAGTCTATCACCAACAAAAAAGCCCCGCCTGACGCAGCAGACGGGGCCATCTTATTTTTGGTCGAAGAGAGTTACTTCGCCCGGCTTGCCAGCGCAGCCACCAGGCCCTGTGTCGACGAATCATGGCCGGCAGCGCTTTCCTTGCCTTCGATGACCGGCAGCAGGCCGGTTGCCAGCTCCTTGCCGAGCTCGACGCCCCACTGGTCGAAGGAGTTGATGCGGAACAGCACGCCTTCGACAAAAACGCGGTGTTCATAGAGAGCGATCAGGCGGCCGAGCGCATAAGGCGTCAGCTTGTCGTAGACAAAGGTGATCGACGGACGGTTGCCGGTGAAGACGCGATGCGGCGCGATGAAATCGGCCTTCTTGTCGTCCATGCCCTTGGCGGTGAGCTGGGCCTTGGCTTCCGCGAAGGTGCGGCCCTTCATCAGGGCTTCCGACTGTGCCACGCAGTTCGCCATCAGCAATTGGTGCTGGTGACGCAGATCCGGTTCGAAGGCATTGGCGGCAATCATGAATTCGGCCGGGATGATGCTCGTGCCCTGGTGGATGAGCTGGTAGAAGGCATGCTGGCCGTTGGTGCCCGGCTCGCCCCAGACGACGGGACCGGAATTGCCCTCGACCGGCGTGCCGTCGATGGTGACCCCCTTGCCGTTCGATTCCATGTCGAGCTGCTGCAGATAGGCCGGGAAGCGCGACAGGCGCTGGTCATAGGGCAGGATGGCGCGGGTGGTGTAGCCCAGCACGTTGCGATGGTAGAAGCCGATGAGGCCAAGCAGCATCGGCAGGTTTTCCTTGAAGGGCGCCTTGCGAAAATGGTTGTCCATCGCATGCGCGCCGTCGAGAAACTTGCCGAAGTTCTCCGGACCGACGGCGATCATCAGCGGCAGGCCGATGGCTGACCAGATCGAGTAGCGGCCGCCAACCCAATCCCAGAAGCCGAAGACGCGCTCGCTGTCGATGCCGAAGGCGGCAACCTTGTCGAGCGCGGTCGAAACGGCGGCGAAGTGATGCTGAACGGCTGCTTCGCCAAGCGCCTTGGCGATGAAGTTGCGCGCCGTCTGGGCGTTCGTCATCGTCTCGATGGTGGTGAAGGTCTTGGACGCAATGATGAACAGCGTCGTTTCCGGCGAAACGAGCTTCAGGATGTCGGCGATATGGGCGCCGTCGATGTTGGAGACGAAATGCGCGCGCGGGCCGTCATGGAAGGGAGCTAGCGCCAAGGTCGCCATGACCGGACCGAGGTCGGAGCCGCCGATGCCGATATTGATGACGTCAGTGATCGCCTTGCCGGTCGCGCCCTTTAGCGTGCCAGAGCGGATGCCGTCGGCAAATTTGCCCATGGCCGCCAAGACGCCGTTGACGTCGGGCATCACATCCTTGCCGTCGACGAGAACAGGCGTGTTGGAGCGATTGCGCAGCGCGGTGTGCAGAACGGCGCGGTTTTCGGTGAAGTTGATGGCAACGCCCGAGAACATCTCGTCGCGCTTGGCTGCGATGCCGCCTTCGGTTGCGAGCTTCTCGAGAAGCGCGAAGATCTCGTCGTTCACCGCGGTCTTGGAATAGTCCATCAGCAGGTCGTCAAGCGAGGTGCTGAAGCGGGAGAAACGTTGGGCGTCGGCGGCGAAGGCGGCGCGGATATCGGTGGCCTTGGTGGCCGCTGCGGTGCTCTTCAGTTGTTCGACGAGGGCGTTCATGGAGGGGCTCCTTGCGGTTCGCGCCGCTGGCCGTCTGGCGAGGGCGGGGGCACTCTGAGTTAGTCGCGGAAACTATTCGCTTTGTGAGGGGTAAATCAAGTTCGCGCGCACGTAAAAGCGAAAAAAGCCGCCCGCGGATGAAGGCGGGCGGCTTCCCGAATGGCAGGGAATAATGACATCGAATTATGTCAGTTGCGCAATTCCTTGCGCAAGATTTTGCCGACATTCGATTTCGGCAGTTCGCTGCGGAATTCGATGAAGCGTGGCCGCTTGTAGTTGGTGAGGTTTGCAACGCAATGCGCCTTGACATCGGCCTCGGTCAACGCCTGGTCCTTCTTGACGATGAAAAGCTTGACGGCTTCGCCCGAATGTTCGTCCGGCACGCCAATGGCGGCGGCTTCGAGAATGCCGGGATGCATGGCGGCGACTTCTTCGATCTCGTTCGGATAGACGTTGAAGCCCGAAACCAGGATCATGTCCTTCTTGCGGTCGACGATCTTGGTGTAGCCGTGCTCGTTCATGAAGCCCATGTCGCCGCTGCGGAAGAAGCCGTCCGATGTCATCACGCGCGCGGTTTCGGCCGGCTGTTTCCAATAGCCCGCCATGACCTGCGGCCCGCGGATGCAGATCTCGCCGACCTCACCGAGCGGCAGCGATTTGCCGTTCTCGTCGCGAATGTCGAAATCGGTTCCTGTTATCGGCAGGCCGATCGTGCCGGTGAATTCCGGGCTGTCGAAACGATTGGCGCTTGCGACCGGCGATGTCTCGGAAAGACCGTAGCCCTCGGTGATCCAGGCCCCCGTCATCTTCTGCCAGCGCTCGGCGACCGGCCGCTGCACCGCCATGCCGCCGGCGAGAGTCGCTGTGTTGGAGAGATCGAGCTTGGCAAATTCCGGATTGTTCATCAGCGCATTGAACAGTGTGTTGAGGCCGGGGAACATGTCGAACTTGTACTTGCCCAGCTCCTTGATGAAGGCGGGTATGTCGCGCGGATTGGCGATCAGGACATTATGTCCGCCGAGCGACATGCCCATCAGCGAATTCACCGTGAGCGCGAAGATGTGATAGAGCGGCAAGGCGCAGACGAAGGTGAGCTGCTCGGGACGCGGCTTGTTGATATAGGCCGATTGCAGCCAGAGCAGCAATTGCTGCTGGTTGGCGAGCAGGTTGGAATGCGTCAGGATCGCGCCCTTGGCAACGCCGGTCGTGCCGCCGGTATATTGCAGGAAGGCGATGTCGCTTCTGGTGAGCTCGGATGGCTTCAACGGCAGCCGCGCCCCTTCGGAGAGCACGCCCTTGAAGCTGCGATGGCCGGGAATGGACCATGCCGGTACGAGTTTCTTCACCTTGCGAACGATGAAGTTGACGATGTGGCCCTTGATGCCGAGCATGTCGCCAAGTGCGGTGACCACGACATGGCGCACATCCGTATGCGCCAGAACCTGCTCCACCGTATGGGCGAAGTTTTCAAGCACGAAGATCGCCCTGGCGCCGCAATCGCGAAGCTGGTGTTCCAGCTCGCGCGGCGTGTAGAGCGGATTGACATTGACGACGACAAGACCGGCACGAAGTATGCCATAAACGGTGATCGGGTTTTGCAGCACGTTCGGCATCATGACGGCGACGCGGTCGCCCTTCTGAAGGCCGAGGCTTTGCAGCCATGCGGCGATCTTGCGCGTTTGCGTATCGAGATCGCGATAGGTGATCGATTTGCCCATGCTGGTGAAGGCGAGCTTGTCGCCATAGCGCGCGCAGCTTTCCTCCAGCAATTCAACGAGCGATGCATGCTCCAACGGCGGCAGTTCGGCCGGCACGATATCCGGGTAAGATGCGAGCCAAATCTTTTTGACCAGCGGTCTATCCGAAGGAGCGGAAACTGAATTCATGCGTACTTCCTCCTTGACGCATCATCACGCCCCGCCTTCGGCGAGCCGCGGCTTTGTAGCGTGGCACTGCTTGGTGGAAAAGTCTCCCGCTTTTCGCACCGCTGCCGCTTTTGCCCTCACCTAAAGACGTAGAGCAACAAAGAAAGCTATACTGACTTTGACGTAAACGTCAATAATACCTGAGCGTTAACTATTTTTTAATAAGTTTGAAAAAAGTACTGGAACTTTTGTGACAACAGCGCGTTAATGCGCGGTGAGCGAGGGCCTCACCGAACGCATCGTGCTGCCCGCACGGTACTCCGGGGCGGGGTCGGATGCTCAAGAGTTTTATGTGAAGCGTATCCAAGAGGAGGTGCGCACATGCATAAAGAGAGTGCCGAGACGATTAGCCGCGAACTCTATGTCAAGGACATGTCGATGCTGGTCGCATGCGACCGGGTCGAGGGGTCCAAGGTCTTCGGGTCCGATGGCAAGCAGATCGGTCATATTGAGCGCCTGATGCTGGAAAAAAGCGATGGTCGCATCGCTTTCATCATTCTGAGCTTCGGCGGCTTTTTCGGCATCGGCCAGGATCACTACCGGCTGCCGTGGGAAAAGCTACGCTATGATGCTCGCATCGATGGCTATCGTATCAATATGACCAAGAATGACATCGAAAAAGCCCGCCGTTTCGCCAGCAAGGACGACATCGTCGCCCACAAGGATAATGGCCATAAGAGCCATGACTATTTCGGCGTGCCACCCTACTGGATGTAGGCACACATATAGGAAAGCCAGAAACTGGCCCCGTTTTCACGGGGCTTTGGTTTATGCGGCTTTTACTGAAACCGCCCGTTCCTTTGCATGACTTCGATCCTGTAGCCATCGGGATCGCTGACGAAGAAGAAGAGGGCGAAAAGTCTTCCATCGCGATTGAGTTCAACGATCTTGCCGGGATTGAGACCAAGCTCGGTGAAGCGCGCGTGCTCGTCCCGGAGTTCATCGACCGAAACAGCAAGATGGCCATAGCCTTCCCCGAGTGCATAGGGTTCGATGCGGCCCTGATTGACGGTCAATTCCAATTCGAAACCGGTCTCGGCATTGCTGAGATAGATCAGTGTAAAGGTCGGAAAGGTGACGCGGTCGGCGACCGCGAGCCCGAAAGCCTTGCCGTAGAAATCGACCGCGCGCGCTTCATCGAGCACTCGGATCATCGAATGGATCATTTTCGCCATGTGCGCCTCCCTGTCGTTAAAGGCGGGGCCAAGATCATGCTCCGGAGCCGCCAAGGCTAAATCAGTGCGGCTGCAAGCCGATTTTGCGCGTGACTGCGGTTTCGATCAATTCCATGCCGTCATAGATCAGCACCGCCATCAAGCCGACGATCAAGCCGCCCTGCAGGATGAAGGCGGTGTTGTCGTTGATCAGGCCGGCGATGATGACTTCTCCAAGCCCCTTCGCCGCAACGGTCGAGCCGATCGTCGCCGTGCCGATATTGATGACCGTGGCGATCTTCAGCCCTTCGATGATCAGCGGCAGAGCGAGCGGCAGCTCGACCCGAAACAGCCGCTGCCAGCCGTTCATGCCCATGCCGTCGGCGGCGTCGAGCACGGAGGCCGGCACCTGCTGCAGGCCGGCGACGGTATTTTCGAAGATCGGCAGCAGCGCATAGAGGAAAAGCGCGATCAGTGTCGGCACCGCGCCGAAGCCGGTGGTGGAGATGGCGAGCGCCAATACTGCGACAGGAGGAAAGGTCTGGCCGGCATTGGCGATCGCCCGCGATAGCGGCAGGAAATCGGCGCCGCTCTTGCGGGTGACGAAGATGCCGCCGAGCACGGCGAGAATGCCGCTGGCGGCGATCGAGACGAGGATCAGCTCCATATGGCTGATCGCGAGACCGACCAGGCTGTTCTGCGTATAGATCGGCGATGCTCCGAATTTGGTGAGCGGTGCCAGGATCGGCATCAGCCATTCCGGCCGGAATAGCAGCACCAGCAGCAACGCCAGCGCCAAAAACCGGAAGATGTTGGCGGTCAGAAACTTCATGCTTTGCGGCCCAGTTCGATCAAATGCCGCATGGAGATCGAGCCGACTGGGACCTTGCTGTCGTCTTCGACGGTCGCCTCGTCCGCGCCCTGCCAGATCATCTCGGCCAGTGCATCGCGCAGATTGAGCGTCTGCGGCAGGCTGTAGCCAATGCCCGGTCGCAGCGGCTGCATGCTTTCCTTGAGCGGCAGCAGCGACATCAGCTTCAGCGCCCGGTCGGAGGTACCGGTCAGTTGCTGCACGAAGGGATCGGCGGGCTCGGTGAGGATCTTCCCCGGTTCCGAACATTGCAGCAGCTTGCCTTCGCTCATCACCGCGATCTGGTCGCCGAGATGGAAGGCTTCGTCCATATCGTGGGTGACGAGCACGATGGTCGTGCCGAACTGTTTCTGGATGGCCAGAAGGTCGTCCTGGGCCTTGCCGCGGATGACGGGATCGAGTGCGCCGAAGGGTTCGTCCATCAGCAGGACTTCCGGTTCGGCCGCAAGCGCACGAGCAACACCGACGCGCTGTTGCTGGCCCCCGGAAAGCTGGCTCGGATATTTCGCCGCGAAGGTGCCGGGATCGAGATGGAAGAGATTGAGCAGCTCCTCGACGCGCCGGTCGATGCGCGCCTTGTCCCAGCCGAGCAGTTGCGGCACGGTTGCGATGTTCTGCGCCACGGTGCGATGCGGAAACAGGCCGTGGCCCTGGATGGCATAGCCGATGCGGCGGCGAAGCTCGGTCGCCGGCACGCTCATGACATCCCGGCCGTCGACCAAAATCTGGCCGAGGGAGATCGGCACCAGCCGGTTGATCATGCGCACCAGCGTCGACTTGCCGGAGCCGGAGGTGCCGACAATGACGGTGATCGTGCCTTTTTCCATGCTCATGCTGACATTATCGACCACGGTGGCGTTGCCATAGCGCTTGGTTACGTCCTTCAGCTCGATCATGGCGGTCATGCGTGTTGCCCTCGGATGCTGTCGATGACCGCATCGAGGATGACGGCCGATGAGAATGCGAGAAAGACCGTCGGCACGGCGCCGAGCAGCACCAGATCATTGGCCGTCTGGCCGATGCCCTGGAAAATGAAGAGACCGAAACCGCCACCGCCGATCAACGCCGCGACGGTGACGAGGCCGATCGCCTGCACCAGCACGATGCGGATACCCGTCAGGATGACCGGGAAGGCGAGCGGCAGGTCGATGCCGGTCAGGATCTGCCGGCGTGTCAGCCCCATGCCGGCAGCGGCATCGCGCACCGACGGGTCGACGCCGGCAAGCCCGACGACGGTGTTGGCGACGATCGGCAGCAGCGAATAGATCACCAGCGCCACCAGCGCCGGCGCGGTGCCGATGCCTTGAACGCCGATCGCGGCCGCGAAAGGGACGTGCGCCGCGATATAGCCGAGCGGCAGCATAAGAATGCCGAACAAAGCGAGGCTAGGAATGGTCTGCACCAGGCTCAGGCCGCGCAGAACGACGGCGCGAAGCCTCGGCTGCCAATAACAGAAGATGCCGAGCGGCAGGGCAAGCACGATGGCGATGGCGACCGAGCCGAGCGAGAGGAACACATGGCCAAGCGCCTCGTTCCAGAATTTATCGGCATTGTTGGCGTATTCCTTCATGATCGACAGATTGTCGAGCAGGCCGGATCTAAGGATGATGCCGAGGATCGCGGCATAGAGCGCGAGCGAGGCGACCCGAAGCCATGGCGTAAGCCGCAGCTTCACCAGTGCATCCGAGATCACTAGGCCGATGACCGCGAGCAGCACCCAGAAGGCACCGCCCGGCGTAATGCGCGCCACGGTGCTGCCGGCAGGCGTGGCCGCAGTCGAGACGAAGCCGAGCGTGACGATCAGAAGGGCAATGGCGAGCGTGGCGATGGCGAGGCGGACGAGCTGGTTGCGCAGGAGAAGGGCGGCAAGGGCGGTGGCGACGAGAAGGAGGAGAAGTGCCAGCGCGACGGGCTGGGCGAGGAGCTGCGTCAGCAATTGCGGCTTGCCGGCGGCGATGCGGTTTGCCTTGACGATGATGAACGGCATCGACGCCGCCGCGAGGCAGCCACCGGCCACCAGCACCACTCCGAGACGGTCCACCCTGCGGACCGCTAGCGCATCTTCCATCAAGCAAGCTCCGTCAGCGCATGCCAAAACCGGCGAGGCGGTTTTTGGATAAGATCATGCCTCATCAAATATCCATGCGGCCCCACCTTATCAAAGCGGAGCCGCAGGGGTGATAGGTAAAGTCTTACTTCAGGAAGCCGTTTTCCTTGAGGTAGGATTCGGCAACCGACTTGGCCGGCTCGCCGTCCACCTGGATGCGGCCGTTCAGCTTGCGCAGCACGTCGGCAGTCAGGCCCTTGAAGATCGGGGCCAGAACTTCCTCGATCTTCGGATTGGCCTTCAATACGGCTTCGCGGATGATCGGCGTCGGCGCATAGACCGGCTGCACGCTCTTGTCGTCTTCGAGAACCGTCAGTTCAGCCGCTTCGATGGCGCCGTCAGTGCCGTAGACCATGGCGGTGTTGACGCCGTTGGTCTGGTCGGCCGCAGCCTTGATCGTCGCTGCCGTGTCGCCGCCGGAGAGCACGACTTCCTGCTCTGGCTTGATCTGGAAGTTGTAGGTCGTCTGGAAGGCCGGCAGAGCCGCCGGCGAGTTGACGAACTCGGAAGACGCCGCAAGCTTGACCGGCCCGCCGCCGGCAACCCACTTGCCGAAATCGGACATGGTCTTGAGTTTGGCCGGGCCGGCGACGTCGTTGCGAACGCCGATCGCCCAGGTGTTGTTGGCGGGCGAGGGCGTCAGCCAGACGATCTTATTGGCATCGTAATCGAGCTTCTTCGCCAGATCATAACCCTGCTGCAGGTTCTTCCAGGCCGGATCGTCTGATTTGTTGAAGAAGAAGCCGGCATTGCCGGTATATTCGGCGTAAATGTCAATTTCGCCGGCCGTGATCGCCTTGCGCAAAACGGGCGTCGTGCCGAGCGCGATGCGGTCCTTCGCCTTGATGCCGTTGGCATTGAGCGCGGCGAAGATGATGTTGCCGAGCAGCGTGCCTTCCGTGTCGATCTTTGAGGAGACCACGACGTCGGCAGCGCTGGCACCACTGGCGACGAAAGCCGTTAGCGCGGCGGCGAGTGCGAACTTCTTGAACATGATGTTTCCCTTTGTACCCCGTTGAACCGTTAGTCTGGCGTATCCGTTCGGTTCAAATCCGGTCCCCGGACACGCCACATATGACTGCGGGCCGAAGAACCCGCATGCGAAGTCCTGTCTGCGTCTGGGAGATAGCGCTCGCCACCGAAAAATCGATGACACGCCAGTCCGCCACCTGCAGTCGCCGCGCGATTATGACGAGGGTGCCCGGCATAAGCGCGAAAATAGATTTCTTTTTTCGGGGGCAAGTGCGTTTGTTTTTGTTCCCCTTACCCGTTTCGCCGCCGTTCCGATCTCTTGGGTTGAGCAGGGTCAGTTAGGCGGTCATCGAACGATAGTCCTCGCTCTTTTGGTTTGGGATATCTTTTTTTGAGAACACATCATATCGTGCCGGCATGTTGGTTCGGCCGCGTGCGAGGCAGGGTATGTGGCAGGCTCGAAAGGATGGCCGGCTTGTATCTCGGGGCATTGTTCATCGCCGACACGGTTTTCTCGATCGGCTCCGTCAGGGAGACGGCCCGCAGGCTCTCTTTTTCGGCCTCGACCGTGTCGAGCGCGCTTCGGCGGCTGGAGACGGAGCTGGCGATAAAGCTCGTCGAGCGAGCATCGGGCGAGCTCGCCACCCTGCTTGCCAGCTCGAAGGTGCAGAAGGGCCTGCAGCCGATCCTCTCCGCCATGCGGCAACTCTCGGTGCTGACGAAAGAACCTCCCGCACCACAGGACTATCCCCAATGGGCTGCGCGGCTACCGTTGAGGATCGCCACCATTGAACGTTTCCTGGAGGTCGCCGATCAGGGCAGCATCAATCGCGCCGCCCGCCGCCTGCGTCTCGGTCAGCCGCAGCTTTCGCTGCAGATCGCCAATCTGGAAGAATTGTTCGGTTGCCGCCTGTTTGAACGACAGGCGCAGGGTTCGGTGCTGACCGACGTCGGTCGCGAGGTCTATGCCATCCTTGCCGGTATCGCGGAGGCCTGGGACGAGATGAAGGCGGCGGCGGACGAGCGATTTCAGCGGGCGGCGCGGGCCGTGCGCATCGGGTCGATCATCCCGACCGGCTCGGAGAGCTGGGTGGCCCGCTCGCTCGCCAGCCTTGTGGCGCGCTGGAACATCAGCGGTAACCGCAACACGCTGTCCTTGATGCTGATGACCGCCGACGATTTGCGTGAGGCGCTGAGATCCGGCCGCATTGACGTCGCCATCGTCGATTCCGTCTTCGGTCTCGATGCCTTCGAGCATATGGAGCTGGTGGCAACCGACATGGTAGCGATCGCGCCGCCTGGCAGCACGGAACAGACGGTGACGGCGCTGGTCGAAAACCATCCGCTCTGCGTGCCGAGCTCGCGCACCGGCATCGGCAATGCGGCCACGGCCTTCGGCTACGACAGCGGCGACCGTCGCCGGTTTCGCGGCCGCGACATCACTTCGGCCGACTCGCTTCCCGTCATCGTCGACCTTGTCGCCAATCATGGCTATGTTTCGTTTCTCGGCCGCGTCAGCGCCGCGCCGATTGCCGACAAGGTGCGGATCGTCAATCCGGATCAGATTTTGCCGCTTTCCTATCACCTCGCCCACAATGGCCGCCGTGCTTCCGTCGATGCCTGCCGGCTGATCCAGGAGGCGGTGCGCGAGCTGGTGGGCGCAACGGAAGCTGCTCGAAGTCGCCCAGCATCTTAGGAGATTTTGGACTGACGGGACGCATCCTGACGTCCATACGGAACGGAGCTTAATCGCCAGGCCCGCGCGTACAGGCCGTATTTCTCCCATACCTCATAGCTTTAGCTTCCGGAACATGCATTCCCCTTGAGCGTTTAACTCCATACCCCGCTTGTGCGGGAATGATGTGATCCGGGCCGGCATAGGTATCGCCGGCCTTACGGATGCGTGTAAGGAGAAGAGAAATGAGGATCATCGCAACGGCGTTAGTAGCGCTGGGTATCCTCGCTTTGCCAGTAACCAATGCTGATGCTCATCGTCGGTACTATTACCACCATCATCGGCACTACGGTCCCAGCGTCGTGATCTCGCCGGGCTTCGGCTTCTATGTCGGCCCAAGCTACGGCTACCATCGCTACTACTATCGCGACCGCTACTGGCGCGGTGGGGATTATTGGGGCTACCGCCATGGGTACTATCGCCCTTACTGGCGTGACCGCTACTACGATCCCTGGTACTGAGCAGGCAACCAGCTAACCCAGGCAAGCGGGTTATAATAAACGGCGCCAAAAGGGCGCCGTTGGAGCGTTGTCGTAATGTGCGACTTAGACCGGGCTCAGCACATGCACGGCGCGCGCGGCCATAAGGTCCTTCACTTTCTCCCCATAAGCGGCCATATGCGCCGAAGCGGCATGTGCCTTAAGCGCCGCCATGCTTTCCCATTTTTCGACCACCACGAATGTATCGGGACCAAACGCCGGGTCGGCGCCTTCGACATCCACGACAGCGGTATATTCGATGCAGCCGTCTTCGGCATGCACGGCCGGAACATTCGCCTGGAAGGCTTCGAGCACGGCGGCACGCTTGCCGGGCTGCGCGGTGAGGATGGCGAGAACGTGGATCATGATGGTTCCTCTGAATGGATCGGATGATGGTGACGCAAAAGGATGGATGACGCACATTGCGCGCCGGTTTCGACGAATATCACAAATAGACGGCGGTCGAATGCTTGACTTCACTTCGATGCAGTTGCAATTCTCTATCTAGGCGTGAGTTTTAATGCGCCGATCTATTATGGCGTGAGGGGGCTTGCGCCGGAAAATCACTTGAGAGGGAAAATGGGGCTTTCCACGCAAGAGCAAATATTGGTTGAACAACGTGTGACCAATGAAGCAAAATCGGTGGGCGCAGCCTACTTGCTTTGGTTCTTTCTTGGCACTCTGGGCGCTCACCGGTTTTACCTCGGTAGAACCGGCAGCGGCGTAGTGCAGTTGCTTCTGTTCGTACTCGGTTGGCTTACGACATTCATTGTCATCGGCATCGCCCTCTTAGCTGCGCTGGGCATCTGGTGGATCGTCGATGCTTTCCTCATTTCCGCGATGATTGCCGAGCAAAAGCAGGAGATCCGGCAACGTCTGACTGACGAGGCGCTCTGGGCGAATCAGCAGGCGAGCAGGCAAAACGCGCCGTGATTTCAGCGCATGGCGAAAAGTCATAGTCGTGTAAGAAGATGCTTCGGCGGTGGCAGCGCCGAGATAGGATAGAAGGGTATAGAGCGGCTTTGTAAGCCGCCCACCTTCGCGTGTTCTTAATGTATCGATGAACTTCATCCTCGACGCACAATAACAGCGGCGTACGAAGTGGTGTCTGCCTCTCGTAATCAAAGTGATTACATGACAATCGACAAACATTAGTGCTTCCCTATGTTCATAAAAACAGGAGGAAAGCCAATGTCAGCCGAATGGCCAATGTTCATTTTGCAGTCGATCGTGGTTTTTGGCTTGGTGGGCGCCCTGTTCATCAGGGCATAGCCGCCGTCGCCAAACCCTTTGCCGCCTGAACCGCGGTTTCTCGGTCTCGAAGCCAAGCAGCCCGACCGATCAAACGGTCGGGCTGCTTGCACGATCCGATCAGGGGTCAAATCCAACCAGATCACAAATCATTAAGTTGAACTTATTATAAGTCAACTACTATCCATCCAAACCGTGCACGCCTCCCATCAAGACCAAACGTCCACCATCCGTCTAAAGCCCCGAATTGCTTGAACTTGACCAGTAGGGGCTTGTCCGCAGGGGTATGGTATTGCCGCAGCGGCTGCTGACAACTGCACGATTATCCATACCGACGCATTTTTGACGGAAAGCCGTTTTTCTGGCAACCTACGCTGGGGCGAAGGGGACTATCCGGCATGTCCGAGCACAATCCGGCGAGCAGCGATGCCTTCTATGGCTCGCAATACACACGCATCTACGGCCAACTTGCGTCAGAAATCCGCAGAGAGGCTTTCGGCGAGGATTTCGGGCAGGAAAGTTGGCGCGGTCCAGCTGAGCAGGCCGAGATCGCCGCCCTTCTGAGGCTAGGTCCGGACGCGTGCGTTCTCGATGTAGCGTGCGGGGCCGGCGGCCCATCCCTTGCTTTGGTAGAGCAAACCGGCTGCCGCCTCCTGGGCATCGACATCGTGCCTGAAGGCGTGTCAAGCGCGACAGCGGAAGCGGTGAAGCGAGGACTCACGGATCTAGCCAAGTTTGTCGTGCTCGACGGCGGGGAACCACTCCCGTTCGAAGACGGCACATTCGACGCCATTGTGTGTATCGACTCTATCTCTCATCTTCCCGACCGGCACTCCGCTTTGCGGGATTGGGCACGGCTTTTGAAAGCTGGCGGGCGCCTGGTCTTCACCGATCCGCTCGTCGTGACCGGAGCCCTTTCGAAGTTGGAGATCGACGGCCGTTGCGCTCTGGTCCTCGATGCATCCAATGCACTTTTCGTACCGCCCGGCTTTAATGAAAGCGCCATGACCGCGGCGGGCCTTGTGCTGTTGCAGACTGTCGACCGTGCTGCAGCTGCCGCCGAGATCGCTGGCCGCTGGCGCGACGCCCGCGAGCGCCGCGCGAATGCGTTGATTAGAGAAGAGGGCGAAGACTGGTTCCGACGTAGACAGGTTATGTTGAATATGACCGCTCACCTCGCGTCAGAGCGGAGATTAACGCGGTTCTTCTATCTCGCAGAAAAGCGCGAGGAATCGCAGTAACGGTGCGAATCCGAGCGACCTGCGTGGGCGCTACGCCCGATCGTCACCGCGGCATCGCGTATTTGACGCTCGCAATCGAGGAAGACGGCGATCTTCGATTTCGAGGTACTCATCGGGCCCACTTGAACTTCGCAACTCAAGGCGCGGACGGCGCTCCGCGTCAACGACCGGAACCACCTGTTCTTGGCCGAGGTCGAGGGCACTGCGCCCAAGTTTGGCCCTAGGTTCGCCATCGAGCCAATGATCGCTGTTGAATAGTTGGGTCAAGTATTTGCGTTTATTGGAGTGGTGCCGCTTACGTGACTCGAACACGTGACCCCATCATTACGAATGATGTGCTCTACCGACTGAGCTAAAGCGGCATTCCGGGCCGATCGGTATGGCCCTGCGATTTGCATGGCGCTGATACAGTCAATGCGCCGAGATTTCAAGCGCTCAAATTGCCGATTGGAAAAAAAGCGAGGGGCCTGTGAAAAAGCAGGCGCGCTTTCGAGCGTTCTCAGAGCGCCAGCCGGGCGCGCGCCTGACGATACTGCGCCTCCAGCCGATCGACAAGCGCGGCCACCGGTTCGATTGCTTTGACAGCGCCGATTCCCTGGCCGGAGCCCCAAATATCCTTCCAGGCCTTGGCGCCGGTCGTCGCCGTTTCGAAATCCATCTTGGAAGGATCGGCCTCGGGCAGGTTGTCCGGGTCCATGCCGGCGGCGCGGATCGAGGGTTTGAGGTAGTTGCCGTGGACGCCGGTGAAGAAGTTGGAATAGACGATATCGGCGGCCACGCCGTCGACGATCGCCTGCTTGTAGGCTTCCGCCGCGCGCGCCTCCTCAGTGGCGATGAAGGGCGAGCCGATATAGGCCATGTCCGCGCCCATCGCTTGGGCCGCCAGGATCGCGCCGCCATTGGCGATCGCGCCGGCAAGCAGCAACGGCCCGTCGAACCATTCGCGGATTTCCTGAACGAGCGCGAAAGGCGAGAGCTGGCCGGCATGGCCGCCTGCGCCTGCTGCCACCGCAATCAGCCCATCGGCTCCTTTGCGGATGGCCGAATTGGCATGACGGTTGTTGATGATATCGTGCAGCACTATGCCGCCATAGGAATGCACGGCCGCGTTGACCTCCGGCACGGCGCCGAGCGAGGAAATGACGATCGGCACCTTATATTTGACGCAGAGCATCAGATCGTGTTCCAGCCGCTTGTTCGAGGCATGGACGATCTGATTGACGGCGAAGGGAGCCGACGGGCGTTCGGGATGCGTCGCATCATGCGCAGCGAGATCTTCCGTGATCATCGCCAGCCATTCGTCCAACTGGCTCTCCGGCCGGGCGTTCAGCGCCGGAAACGCACCGACGACACCGGCCTTGCATTGGGCCAGTGTCAAAGCCGGATGCGAGATGATGAAGAGGGGAGAGGCCACGACCGGCAGCCGCAGGCGCTCGGTCAGGACGGAGGGAAGGGCCATGAACATCATCCGTATTTGACGTTTACGAAAACGTCAAAGGGATAGCAGATGTGCGTCGGGAGGGGAAGATGGCAGGCAGTAGGCAATGGGCAATAGGCAATAGTGATTGACGGCATCCGCGATTGAGGCCTTCCCCTGCTGCCTGCTGCCACCCCATTTGTGTCGTCTTTGCCATTTATCCCCGCCCGAGTGTTCGCGCCTCTTTTCGAGAGACTTGCACATTGCCGGTCGGGGCGTTACCGAATTCGGTTAGCGAATAGTAAAGAAATGGTCGTTTTGCGGTAGAGTATGCGGGCGCATCGCGAGTGAGAGTAAAGGACCTGATGTGAGCGGATTAGAAACGGCTATCAGAAGCGCGTTGGAGCGATCCGAGCGCGCCAATCCGGAAATCCGGGCTCGTATCTATCAATCGGCGCGACAGGCGCTCGAAGCCGGGCTTCGCAAGCAGGACATTACCGATATCGGCATTATTTCGGCTCAGCGCCAACGCCTGGAGGCGACCATCCGGGCGATCGAAGGCGAGGAGCGTGCCCGCCCGCCGGAACCGTCTGCTGCCCCCGAGGTGGAGGCGCCTTATGTGCCGCCCGCGCCGCCGCAACAGCAGGCCCCGCGACCGATGCAGCAGCGACAGGAGCAGGAGCCTGTCATGAGCGTTCGCGGCGAGACGCGCGACCACCCTGTTGCCGGCCAAGCCTCCGTTCCCGTCGAACCCACCGCCCCGGAAAGCGATTTTGGCGACATGCGAGCCGGCCCCGCCGATCATCTCGGCGCCGATAGCGATGAACGCCAGGCCGTCGCCGCGCCGGCCGCAACGCGGTCGATGAATTTCAAGCCCGAGCGTGCCGCCGTTCGCCGCAAGCCGCGCAAGTTCTTCTCCCGCCTGCTGGTCTTCTGCATCCTCCTCGCCTTCCTTGGTGTCGGTGCCTGGTGGATCAAGACCTCGGGCGTGTTCATGACGGCGGCCCAGCGCGACACCAGCGTTCCCAATCCGCCCGCGCATGTCGATTCCCAGGATTTCAACGGCAACAACAATGCCGACGATACGTCCGATGACGACGATAACAGTGGCCCCCCCGCCAATCCGGGGCTGGCGACGATCGATCCGCAGAACAGCTTCTCGGAAGAGTGGATCGAGATCTTCAAGCCGACCGACTTGGCCAAAGTCGCCAGCGGCCCGCAGGCCAAGGCCGAGAATGTCTCGGAAAACGAAGGCCCCGCAGTGCGGCTGACCTCTGAGACCAGCGGTGCCGATGGCAACGCATCCGTCGAAGTGCCGGCAAACGTGCTGCAGCAATTGGCCGGAAAATCGTCGACCGTCGCGCTTACGCTGCAGTCCACCTCGGATACACCGACGCAAATCACCGTCGAGTGCGATTTCGGCTCGCTCGGCTCTTGCGGCCGTCATCGTTTCGACGTTACCCGCCAGAAGACTGATGCGCTGTTCCAGGTCCGCTACGATCGTTCGCTTGCGCCCACGACACCGGGTCGCCTGATCATAAACAGCGATGTCGACGGCAAGGCGCGCGGCATCAACATCTACGCAATCCGCGTCCTGCCGGGGCAGTAAGGCTAGGGTGCATCCTGCCTATTTGAGAACATGCAATCCCATGCCAAGGATTTTGTCGTCGATCTCGCCGATCGCCTTCTCGTCCCTGCCGTCATAATCAAGCGCTAGCAGAATGTGACGGATGAGGTTGAGGCGCGCACGACGTTTGTCATTGGCGTGGATCACCGTCCATGGCGCATAGTCCATATGCGTCTCCTTCAGCATCCGGTCGCGCTTTTCGCTGTAGTCCTTCCATTTGGTCAGGGCCGCGATATCCATGGAGGAGAGCTTCCACACGGCGCGCGGATCGTGGCGTCGGTCGTGAAAGCGCTTGAGCTGCATTTCCCTGCCGATATCGAGATAGAATTTGAAGAAGAAAATGCCGTCCTGGACGATGAGCTTTTCCATATGCGGGGTCTGCTTCAGGAATTGCTCGTATTGCTCCTGCGTGCAGAAGCCCATGACCGGCTCGACACCGGCGCGGTTATACCAGGAACGATCGAACAGCACGAATTCGCCCGCTGTCGGGAACTGGGCGACATAGCGCTGGAAATACCATTGCCCGGCTTCCCGGTCGGTCGGCTTGGTCAGCGCCACGGCGCGCGCAAGGCGGGGGTTCATATGTGCCGACGTTGCCGCGATCGCACCACCCTTGCCGGCGGCGTCGCGGCCTTCGAAGAGCGCCATCACCCGCTTACCGGTCGCCTGCAGCCAGAACTGCACTTTGATGAGCTCGATCTGCAGCTTTTCCAGCTCTTCCAGATACTCTTCTTCCTTTAGCTTCTTCTTGTAGGGATAGCCGCCGGAAGCAAGCGCCTCGTCGTCGATCCAGTCTGGCAGCACAGGGTCATCGACATCGAATATGCGCGTCTTGCCATGCATATCCAGCTCCACCGCACGGCTTTTCACGTCCTCTGCCATGTGCTCTGCTCCTCCGCAATTTACGCCATCTTAACGATATCTGCCCGTGCGGCAAAAAAAGCCTCACGGGCAAGTTGGGTCATTTATCCAGTATTTTCAAGCCTTTTGCGGACATCCTCATTCGCCGGCTACATTTATTGTTGTCAGTTGCGGGCTTGTGTGGATAGAGCCGAAAACTTCTGTCATGAATCCCCGCTAAGACCCAGAGTCTTGGATTCCGCTATGACAGGCAAAGGGACGGGTACACTTGGAAGACGAATGGTCATTCCTCAGAAAGCTGGCTGCACGGCTGCGGCAGGAGATCGCCATGCTAGTTCTGGCGACGCTGATCGCCGTTTTGGCGCTTATCGAGGGTATCAATACGGGCATCGTTTTCTGGCTCTGGGTGGTCGTTGCGATCGTCGCGCTGATTCGCCGGCCGCTCATTGAGAAGGCCGCGCCGCCGGCACCCGTCGAGATGGTTCCTACCGATCCGCAAACCGTGCTTCGCACCGTGTTCTCCGGCCTTGCCGCGCTCGACGTGCCGGTGCTGATCATCGACCGCGAGGCGTCCGTTCTGATGCAGAATGCCGCCGCCGAGAAAGCGTTCGGCGCCTTTCCGCTCAATGCTCATATCTCCGCCAAGCTGCGCTCCCCAGGCGTGCTCGACATGGTGCGCGAGACGATCACCACCAATACGCCGAACCAGATCGAACATTCCGAGCGCCTGCCGTCCGAGCGCGTTTATGTCGTCCGCATCGCCCCGGTCGATCTGCCGGAAACTGACATCGAGCCCGGCACCTTCTTTGCGCTGTCTTTCCGCGATATCTCCGAACTCCGCCATATCGACCGCATGCGATCCGATTTCGTCGCCAACGCCAGCCATGAGCTGCGCACGCCGCTCGCCTCGCTCCGCGGTTTCATCGAAACCATCCAGGGGCCGGCCAAGGCGGATCCGAAGGCGCAGCAGCGCTTCCTCGGCATCATGTTCGACCAGACGACGCGCATGAGTCGCCTGGTCGACGATCTCCTGTCGCTGTCGCGGCTGGAGCTGAAATCGCACATCGCGCCGGATCAGAAGGTCGATCTCGTGCCGTTGCTCGGCCATGTCCGCGACGCGCTGCTGCCGCTTGCCGACGATCTCGACGTCACCATCAATCTGCATCTGCCGCCGGGGAAGGTGGAAGTGCTGGGTGATCGCGACGAACTGGTGCAGGTCTTCGAAAACCTGATCGAGAATGCCTGCAAATATGGTCAGGAAGGCAAGGTGGTCGAGGTTTCCGTCTTGAACGAACTGGGCCAGGCCGTCGAGGTCATCATCTCGGACAGAGGGCCGGGCATCCCGGCGGAACACGTGCCGCGCCTGACCGAGCGCTTCTATCGCGTCAATGTAGAAGACAGCCGCTCGAAAAAAGGCACCGGCCTCGGGCTCGCCATCGTCAAGCATATTCTCACCCGTCACCGCGCACGGCTGATCGTCAAGTCGGAAGTCGGGAAAGGAACGGACTTTACGGTCCGCTTCTGAACGCCTTCGTAAATCACCCCTTTTCGGCGCAACTTCATTGATAAATTTCAAGGGGTTGATCTGTCATAATTGTTTCACTCGCCTGACATAAAAGGGCGGTGCTTTGACCGCTAAAAAAGAGATGTTGAACAGGCGGATGCTCCGTTCGCCGTCGCGCTCTTCAAAGCCCGTCAGGGAGGGTTCACCATGGACACGTTGAAACTGTCTGTCATCGCGTTGGTTGCATCCGCCGCTTTCGCTGGCGCCGCCGCGGCCCGTGATCAGATTCAGATTTCAGGTTCCTCCACCGTATTCCCCTATGCCAAGATCGTTGCCGAGAGTTTTGGTGAGACCTTCACGAATTTCAAAACGCCGGTCGTTGAATCCGGCGGCTCCGGTGCCGGTCTCAAGGAATTCTGCAAGGGCGTCGGCCCCGATTCCATCGATATCGCCAATTCGTCGCGCCCCATCAAGGCTAGCGAGGTCGAGGCCTGCAAGGCTGCCGGCGTTGCCGATATCCAGCAGGTCAAGATCGGCTACGACGGCATCGTCTTCGCTTTCGACAAAAGCAATCCCGACATGAAATTCGTGCCGGCCGATCTCTATAAGGCGCTGGCGGCCGAAGTCGTGGTGAACGGCAAGTTGGTTCCCAATCCTTATAAGAAGTGGTCGGAGATCAATCCGGCCCTGCCGGCCTTTGAGATTGAAGCCTATATTCCCGGTGAGAAGCATGGCACGCGCGAGGTCTTCGAAGAGAAGGTGCTCGCCGCCGGCTGCAAGGGCTCCGGTGCGCTCGATGTCATCAAGGCGACGGTCTCCGATCCCGATCAGCAGACCAAGAAATGCATTGCGGTGCGCAAGGACGGCGCGGCGGTCGATATCGACGGCGATTATCCCGAGACGCTCGCCCGCATCGATGCCAACAAGCATGGCATCGGCGTCTTCGGCCTCTACTTCTATCAGAACAATGCCGACAAGCTGAAGGTCGCGCCGGTGAGCGGCATCGTGCCCTCGGGCGAGACCATCGCCAACGGCACCTAT
This sequence comes from Rhizobium sp. CB3060, assembly GCF_025200735.1. Taxonomy (NCBI): domain Bacteria; kingdom Pseudomonadati; phylum Pseudomonadota; class Alphaproteobacteria; order Hyphomicrobiales; family Rhizobiaceae; genus Rhizobium; species Rhizobium sp. CB3060. Next base: position 131,361 of record NZ_CP104158.1, read on the forward strand.
CCAGTGTCGCGGCCGCTATTCTTTTACGTCAAGAAGGCGCATCTCGGCGTCATTCCGGGCCTGAAGGAATATGTCGACTTCTTCACGAGCGATCAGATGATCGGACCGGACAGCCCGCTTGCCGAATACGGCCTGGTGCCGGCGCCGGATTCCGAGCGTGACCAGATTCGCAAGGATTTCGCGGACGGGAAGATCATGTGATTGCATAAGGACTGCCCGTCGGCGCGGCTTGCCGCCGTGCCGGCGTTCGCCGGGGAATGGGAATGAGTTTGTCACTGCTGCTGTTGTGTCTGTCGATCATCGGCGCCTTTGCTTTCGTGCTGGGGCGGACGAGAGCGGCTGCGCTGTCGGGCAACAGATCCTCGGCCATACATTCGCGGCTTGGATACCACGGCGCCTATGCGGCCATCTGGGCGGTATTGCCGGCGTTGGCGTTGATTTGCGCCTGGCTGGTGGTCAGCCCGCAGGTTATCGACCGTTTCGTGGTCGAATCCTTTCCGGAGGAGGTGAAATCCCTCTCGACCGCCGAACTTAAGCTCACCTACGGCATAGTGCGCAGCATCGCCCATGGCATGCGCCAGCTCGATGACCGGGACCTTGCCAACGTCGCCAACGGCTCGGCCGATCTGCAATTGGTCCTGGCACAGAAAGGCATCCCGCTCGCTATCCGGCCGACCGGCTATATGATAGACGCCGCCAATAAATATAACGGCATGCGGCATGTGAGCCATGTCGTCATGTCCGTGGCGGCCATCATTCTTTCGTTGTTCGGTGCCATCCACGGCCTGCGTGCCATCGCGCCGCGTTTTCGCGCCCGCAACCGGGTGGAACAGGTCATTCTCGGCGGCCTGATCATTGCCTCTTCCATCGCCGTGCTGACGACGGTCGGCATCGTCGCTTCGATGCTGTCGGAGGCCGCCCGCTTCTTCAACATGGTTCCGGCTGCCGAGTTCTTCTTCGGTACCGTCTGGGACCCGCGCTTCACCGGCGCCGGCTCACAAACGTCTGGCACGTTCGGCCTCATTCCGTTGCTGGCCGGCACGCTCTATATCGGCTTCGTCGCCATGCTGGTCGCCGTTCCCGTCGGGTTGTTTGCCGCGATCTACATGGCCGAATATGCCTCGGCGCGCGTGCGCTCCGTCGCCAAACCGATGCTCGAAGTATTGGCCGGCATTCCGACCATCGTCTATGGCTTCTTTGCGCTCGTCACGGTCGGGCCTTTCCTGAGAGATATCTCGGCTGATCTCAATGGCCTGCTGACCGGCAATTATGCCAATTTCATCGAGGCGCAGAGCGTGCTGACCGCCGGCCTCGTCATGGGCGTCATGCTCATTCCCTATGTCTCCTCTCTGTCCGACGACATCATCATGGCCGTGCCGCGGTCGCTGCGGGACGGCTCGCTCGGCCTTGGCGCCACGCGCTCGGAAACGGTCAAGCGCGTCCTCCTGCCGGCGGCCCTTCCGGGCATCGTCGGCGCGCTGCTGATGACGGCGTCGCGGGCGATCGGCGAGACGATGATCGTGGTACTTGCTGCCGGCGTTGCGGCCCGCATGCAGCTCGATCCCTTTGAGCCGATGACGACGGTCACGGTGAAGATCGTCAGTCAGTTGACCGGCGATCCGGAATTCACGTCACCGCAGACATTGGTTGCCTTCGCACTCGGCATAACGCTGTTCTGTCTGACCCTTTGCCTGAATGTCTACGCGCTTTACGTCGTCCGCCGCTACCGGGAGCAATACGAATGAGCGATGTCGTATCCTCCCAGGCACCGAATATGTCGCGCGGATTGACGCCAGGCGCTCCGGCGCGGCGGGATATCGGCATCAAGCGACGTTATGCGGCCGAGCGGCGTTTTCGTGCCTATGGGATGGCCGCCGTCATTTTCGGACTGGTTTTCCTGATTATTCTCGTCTCGACCGTTGTCCGCAACGGCTACACTGCCTTCGTGCAGACCTCCATCGCCCTGCCGATCGAGTTCACCGAGAAGGTCATCGATCCCATAGGCAAGGGGGCCAGTGATCCGAAGGTCCTGATATCAGCCAACTATACGGCGCTGGTACGCGACGCCGTGGTGAAGGCGCTGGGCATCGATCCTTCCAATCGGGCGCTCGTGCGCCAGGCGATGGAAATGGTATCGGACGGCGCACGCATTGCATTGCGCGACAAGGTCGTGGCCGATCCCTCTGTCATCGGAAAGACGGTGAAGGTCACTTTCCTCGCCAGTGCCAATATCGACTCTGCCTACAAGGGACAGATCGACCTGACGGCGGACGAAAAGGACCGCAAGGTCTCCGACCAGCAACTCGCCTGGATGAGGCAGCTTGCCGCCGCCGGCGCCCTGCACGAGGCGTTCAATACGGGTCTGTTCCTGTCCGGCAATTCCAGTCGCCCGGAGGCCGCGGGTCTCGGCGTCGCGCTAATCGGCTCGCTCTATCTCATGTTGACCGTGCTGGTCTTGGCGCTGCCGGTCGGCGTCGCCGCCTCGATCTACCTTGAGGAATTCGCGCCGAAGAACCGGTTGACGGATCTGATCGAGGTCAACATCAACAATCTCGCCGCGGTGCCGTCGATCGTCTACGGCCTGCTCGGCCTCTCGGTCTTCATCAACTTTATGGGCCTGCCGCGTTCCGCCTCGCTGGTCGGCGGGCTGGTGCTGAGCCTGATGACGCTGCCGATGATCATCATCGCCACCCGCTCGGCATTGCGCGCCGTGCCGCCGTCGATCCGCAGTGCCGCGCTCGGGCTTGGCGCATCGCGCATGCAGATGGTTTTCCATCACGTCTTGCCGCTCGCCATGCCGGGTATCCTGACGGGTACGATCCTCGGCCTTGCCCATGCGCTCGGCGAGACCGCGCCGCTGCTTCTGATCGGCATGGTCGCCTTCGTCGCCAACTATCCGAGAGGGCCGCTCGATCCTTCGACGGCCCTGCCGGTGCAAATCTACATGTGGGCGAGCGAAGCTGAGCGCGCCTTTGTCGAGAGAACCTCCGGAGCCATTATCGTCCTGCTCTTCTTCCTTGTTGCGATGAACATCGGGGCCATCCTGCTGCGCCGTCGCTTTGAGCGGCGCTGGTGACGGGAGGCGATGGAATGAACATGATGACGGAAGCCGCGAGCGAAAAAGCACTGGCCAGGAAGATGATAACGATCCCCTACAAGATGATCGGTCAGGCCGTCTCGGTCCATTATGGCGAGAAGCGCGCGCTGTTCGACGTGGATCTGAACATCCGCGCCAACACTGTCACCGCGCTGATCGGTCCTTCCGGCTGCGGCAAGTCCACCTTCCTGCGTTGCCTCAACCGCATGAACGATACGATAGACACCTGCCGCGTCACCGGCAAAATCACGCTCGACGATCAGGATATCTACGACAACTCAATCGATGTCGTCGAGCTGCGTGCCCGCGTCGGCATGGTGTTTCAGAAGCCCAATCCGTTTCCGAAGTCGATCTACGAGAATGTGGCCTATGGTCCGCGTATCCATGGGCTGCATCGGTCCAAGAGCGATCTCGACCATATCGTCGAAACCAGTCTGCAGAAGGCCGGGCTGTGGGGCGAGGTGAAGGATCGGCTCTATGATGCCGGCACCAGCCTCTCTGGCGGTCAGCAGCAACGCCTCTGCATCGCCCGCGCCGTCGCGGTCAGTCCCGAGGTCATTCTCATGGACGAGCCGTGCTCCGCGCTCGATCCGATCGCCACCGCCAAAGTCGAGGAACTCATTCATGAGCTGCGGGAAAACTTCACGATCGTCATCGTGACGCATTCCATGCAGCAGGCAGCCCGCGTTTCGCAACGTACCGCAATGTTTCATCTCGGCCATCTGGTCGAGGAGAACGATACCGATAAGATGTTCACCAATCCCGATGATTACCGCACGCAGGATTACATCATGGGCCGTTTTGGCTGATGATGCTCCCCGCGCGGTTCCTTTCACATCTTTCACCTAGAGGATAAAAAAATGGTCTCAACACACATTCTCTCCGCTTACGACGAAGACCTGAAGTTCCTGACGCGCCGCATTTCCGAAATGGGCGGCCTGGCGGAGCAGATGGTCAGCGACAGCGTCCGCGCCCTGGTAAACGGCGATGCCAGCCTTGCGCAGAAGGTCATCTCCGATGACGTCATTCTCGACCACGCCGAGCGCGAAGTCGGCGACAAGGCGATCGTCACCATCGCCCGCCGTCAGCCGATGGCTGCGGACCTGCGTGAAATCATGGGCTCCATCCGCATCGCCGCCGATCTGGAGCGCGTCGGCGATCTCGGCAAGAACACCGCAAAGCGCGTCATCGCCGTGCAGGGCACCGGCGTTCCGCGTCGTCTCGCCCGCGGCATCGAACACCTCTCCGAACTGGCGCTCGTCCAGCTCAAGGAAGTGCTCGACGTCTACTCGACCCGTTTACCTGACAAGGCCGTGTCGATCCGCGAACGCGACGAGGAAATCGACGCCATGTACACCTCGCTCTTCCGCGAGATGCTGACCTACATGATGGAGGATCCGCGCAACATCACCACCTGCACGCATCTTCTTTTCTGCGCCAAGAACATCGAGCGCATCGGCGACCATGCCACGAACATCGCCGAGACGATCTATTACATGGCGACCGGTGCCCAGCCCGAAGGCGAGCGCCCGAAGGACGATACCGCCAACACCGTCGGTTCGGTAACGGAATAAAGTAGACACCAAGAGAAGGAGACCAGAGGCGCATGGTTCCGAGAGTTGCTGTTGTAGAAGACGAGGAAGCGCTAAGCGTTCTGCTGCGCTATAACCTCGAGGCCGAGGGCTTCGAGGTCGACACTATCCTGAGAGGCGACGAAGCTGAGCTGCGCCTCCAGGAGCGCATCCCCGATCTTCTGATCCTCGATTGGATGCTCCCCGGCGTGTCCGGCATCGAGCTCTGCCGTCGGCTGCGCATGCGGCCGGAGACGGAGCGCCTGCCGATCATCATGCTCACCGCTCGCGGCGAGGAAAGCGAGCGCGTGCGCGGCCTTTCCACCGGCGCGGACGACTATGTCGTCAAGCCGTTCTCGACGCCGGAACTGATGGCCCGCGTCAAGGCGATGTTGCGCCGAGCCCGCCCGGAGGTCCTGTCCACGGTACTGCGCTGCGGCGATATCGAACTGGACCGCGAAACCCATCGCGTCCACCGAAAGAGCCGTGAAGTGCGGTTGGGGCCGACGGAATTCCGCCTTCTGGAATTCCTGATGTCGTCCCCCGGCCGCGTCTTCTCTCGGTCTCAGTTGCTCGACGGCGTGTGGGGGCATGATATCTATGTCGACGAACGCACCGTCGACGTGCATGTCGGCCGCCTGCGCAAGGCGCTGAATTTCTCCAACATGCAGGACGTCATCCGCACCGTTCGCGGCGCGGGTTATTCCATGGAGGCCTGATGGGGGAGGCCTGATCGGGGCAACCCGATTGGCCATCCAACATAGCGGCGGAAACAGAAAACGGGCCTTTCGGCCCGTTTTTCCTTTGTCTGGTGTGGTTCAGTGCGCGGCCCGGCGCCGGTCATGCACCGGCTGGTAAGCCAGCCGCTGATGGTAGGTGCAGTACGGCGAAGAGTCCGGGCTGTCATTGCCGCAGAAGTGAAAATCTTCCTTCAGCGGGTCGCCGACCGGCCACTTGCAGGTGCGCTCCGTGAGCTCCGTCAGGCCGAGGCGGCGCGAGATCGGAACGACCACATTGGCGGCCGGACGATATTCGACTTCGCTGACCGTATCGATCTCGACCTCTTCCTTGAGCATCGTCGCACCCTGCTGGCGGGTAACCGTGCGGGTTGCAACGCGCGAGGCGTAATTCGGCGCGCGTGGGGCCGAGGTATTGCGCTTCGGCGCTCGAGCTGTGGTTGCCGCACCACCGGCCTTCGCTCGGCCCGGCAGGCTCAAGCGATGCACTTTGCCGATGACGGCATTACGGCTGACACCACCGAGCTGTGCCGCGATCTGGCTGGCGCTCAAACCTTCGGACCACAGCTTTTTCAGCTTCTCGACGCGTTCGTCTGTCCAATTCATGCCCTGTCTCCGCTATCGCGTTTCTGATGGCAGAATCCCTCACCATTGCCTCGAATTGGGTCGAGGCGTGAAACGCTTTAAAATTGTGGTGACTAGTTCCGCCGCATGCAGTCTAGTAATTGGTTTTTAACCTAGTGTGAGGCTGACTCCGTGACAAGAGTCGCGGGAATCTTGAGGAATCGATTTCGAGGTTTTCCCCAACTTGCTATACGTGAGTGGCATTTATGCAATATAAGTTGTCGAAGACATGCCATCCATCGAGAGGTGCTCTGCCGCACCTGCTAAATCGCCAGTTTTGTTGACATCGCAGTGCAAAACATCAATAGTGCCCATGCCGCCGCAAGGCGGCATTTTTGATTTTTCCGGGCCCGTTTCATTCGAAGGAAACGATTGGCCCTAAAGGTTGTGATTGAGGAGAATGCGCCATGGCTGAAACCGCGCCGCTTTATGACACCTATATGCGTGCTCCGCTGCGGTTCGAGCGAGGCGAGGGCGTGTGGCTGATCACGGAGACCGGCGAGCGTTATCTCGATTTCGCCGCGGGCGTCGCGGTGAATTCGCTTGGCCACGCCCATCCACATCTGGTTGCAGAGCTGAAGTCGCAGGCCGACAAGGTCTGGCACCTGTCCAACCTCTATGAGGTGCCAGGCCAGGAGAAGTTGTCGAAGCGCCTGACGGAGGCCACCTTCGCCGATAAGGTATTCTTCACCAATTCCGGTGCGGAGGCGCTGGAATGCGCCATCAAGACGGCGCGTCGCTACCAGTTCTACAAGGGTCATCCGGAGAAATTCCATATCATCACCTTCGAAGGCGCCTTCCATGGCCGCACGATCGCGACGATCGCCGCTGGAGGCCAGGAAAAGTATCTCGAAGGTTTCGGCCCGAAGGCGCCCGGCTTCGACCAGGTGCCTTTCGGCGATCTCGACGCGGTGCGTGCCGCCATCACCGATGCGACGGCCGCGATCCTGATCGAGCCCGTGCAGGGCGAGGGCGGTATCCGCCCTGCGACCAACGAGTTCCTGCGCGGCCTGCGTCAGATTTGCGATGAGAATGGCCTGCTTCTGGTCCTCGACGAGGTTCAGACCGGCGTCGGACGCACCGGCAAGCTCTTTGCCCATGAATGGGCCGGCATCACGCCTGACATCATGGCCGTCGCCAAGGGCATCGGCGGTGGCTTTCCGCTCGGTGCCTGCCTTGCGACCGCGGAAGCGGCCGCAGGCATGAAGGCGGGCACGCATGGCTCGACCTATGGCGGCAATCCGCTCGCCATGGCGGTCGGCAACGCCGTGCTCGATGTCGTGCTATCAGACGGTTTCCTGCAGCATGTGCGCGATGTTGCGTTGGTGTTCCGCCAGGGCTTGGCCTCGCTCAAGGATCGTTTTCCGGATATTATCGAAGATGTCCGCGGCGAAGGGTTGTTGCTTGGCATCAAGGCGGCCATTCCCCAGGCGGACCTGTTGCAGGCGATCCGCGCCGAACATCTGCTGGGTGTGCCGGCCGGCGACAACGTCATCCGTCTGCTGCCGCCGCTGGTGGTCACGGCCGAGGAGGCGCGCGAAGGCATTGCCCGCATCGAACGTGCCGCCGAAAGCCTGCGTGCCGCCCGCGTCAAGAAGTCGGCTTGAGTTCAGCGCCCGCCGGTAGGGGCGTATTACTGCGCCGCGCGTCCGAAGGACGCGCAAAGGACGCAGTAACACTTAGAGTGGCGCATAAGCCTTTCCTTAAATCGGCTCCGATTTAAGGGGTTATGCGCGCCCCACGGCGGGCGTTATCATTTTTGGAGTACAGGTAGGGACATGGCTTCACCGAAACACTTTCTCGATCTCTCGGCCGTCGCGGCTGCCGATCTGCGCAGCATCATCGACGATGCCATCGTGCGAAAGCAGGCGCTGAAGGCGGGTGCGGCCGATAAGCCGCTCGCCGGCAAGATGCTGGCGATGATCTTCGAGAAGCCATCCACCCGCACCCGCGTCTCCTTCGATGTCGGCATGCGCCAGCTCGGCGGCGAGACGCTGTTCCTGTCCGGCACGGAAATGCAGCTTGGCCGCGCCGAGACGATCGGCGATACGGCAAAGGTGCTGTCGCGCTATGTCGACGCCATCATGATCCGTACGACCGAACATTCGCGCCTGTTGGAACTCGCCCAGCACGCGACCGTGCCGGTCATCAACGCTCTCACCGACGACACGCATCCCTGCCAGATCATGGCCGACATCATGACCTTCGAGGAGCATCGCGGTCCGATCAAGGGCAAGACCATCGCCTGGACCGGCGACGGCAACAACGTGCTGCATTCGCTGGTCGAAGGGGCCGCCCGTTTCGGCTATCGCATGAACATGGCCGTACCCCTTGGTTCCGAGCCGAAGGATCACTATCTGAACTGGGCCCGCAACGAGGGCGCCGAAATCATGCTCTCGCATGATGCCGACCGTGCGGTCGCCGGCGCCGATTGTGTGGTAACCGATACCTGGGTTTCCATGAATCAGGAGCACCGGGCCCGCGGTCACAACGTCTTCCAGCCCTATCAGGTCAATGCGGCTTTGATGGCACAGGCCGGCAAGGACGCGTTGTTCATGCATTGCCTGCCCGCCCATCGCGGGGAGGAAGTGACGGACGAGGTGATCGACGGTCCGCAATCCGTTGTTTTCGATGAGGCGGAAAACCGCCTTCATGCGCAAAAGTCGATTCTTGCTTGGTGCCTGGGCGCGATCTGAGGATATAGAACCGCGTTTGATGTCGCGGGCGCAGTAGGAGTAGAGCAATGGCGGAAAGTGCAGCCTCGCTGGGTCAATTCGATTTTGCCGGCGACGATCATGTCGTTCCCTTCCAGGTAGAGGGTCTTGATGTCCGCGGCCGCGCCGTGCAGCTTGGGCCGCTGTTGGACGCAATTCTCGCCCGGCACAGCTATCCGGCCCCGGTTGCCCGGCTGCTGGCCGAGGCGGTGGTGCTGACCGTGCTGCTCGGCACGTCACTGAAGTTCGAGGGCAAGTTCACCGTGCAGACGAAGAGCGACGGGCCGGTCGACCTTCTGGTCGCCGATTTCTCGACGCCGGAGAACGTCCGCGCCTATGCCCGTTTCGATGACGAGGCGCTGGCCAAGGCCGTGGCTGCCGGCAAGACCGAACCGGAACAATTGCTCGGCAAGGGCGTCCTCGCCTTCACCATCGATCAGGGTCGCTTCAGTCAGCCCTATCAGGGGATCGTAGCGCTTGACGGCGCGTCGCTCGAGGAGATCGCCGGCACCTATTTCCGCCAGTCGGAACAGATCCCGACGCGTGTCCGCCTCGGGGCCGCCGAATTGTTCGATCGCGATGAGGCCGGCAAGCCGCGCCATCGCTGGCGGGCAGGCGGCCTTGTAGCGCAGTTCCTGCCGGAAGCTCCGGAGCGCATGCGCCAGCCGGACTTCCACGGCGGCGACGGCGACACCAGCCTGCGCGCACACGTCGAGGATGACGCCTGGGCGGAAGCCCGCTCACTGGTCGAGACGATCGACGCCGACGAATTGACCGATCCGCAGGTCGGTACCGAGCGTTTGCTATTCCGCCTCTTCCATGAGCGCGGCGTGCGCGTTTATGAGCCCAAGGCGGTTTTTGACCGCTGCACCTGTTCGCGCGATAAGCTGAAGGGTGTGTTGCGGGGGTTCTCCGCCGAGGAGGTCGAAGCGAGCCAGGAGAACGGCGAAATCGCCGTCACCTGCGAGTTCTGCTCGACGACCTATCGCTTCGAGGTGTCCGAGGTGACGGCCGCCTGAGCAATCTCAGGAAAGTGCGAAGAGCAAAGATGGAGCGGTGAGGCGATGCCGTGAAAGGCCGACCGCTCCAGCGAGCTTCAGTTCAGCGTCCGCAGCAGGTTGGGCGTATCCAGCGAGAAGGCGGGGATCTTGACGTGAAACAGCTTCCCGTCATCCGTCTCCATCTGATAGTGGCCGAACATCATGCCCGATGGCGTGTCGAGCGGGCAGCCTGAGGAATATTCATAGGTATCGCCGGGCCGCAGCCTGGGCTGCTCGCCCACGACGCCCGGCCCGGTCACCTCATCCACCATGCCGTTCTGATCGGTGATGTGCCAATAGCGCGTCACCAGCCGCACGGTGACGGTCGAGTGGTTGGAAATGATGATGCGGTAACCCCAGACGTAACGATCGTCTTCCGGATCGGATTGCTCCTCCAGATAAAAGGGTTCGACAACAACTTCGATGTCGTGTGTTAGTGCGCGATACATGCCTGACACCTTGGTCACTACTCCGAAACGTCGCGCGCTCAAACGAACGCACAAAGGACGCTCCAGCATTTAAGTCTAGGGCACCTTATCCGCTTTCTATGATCCCACGGAAAGCGGGATACTTAGGGGTATCCTATAAAGCGACCTGTTCCGTCAAGGAATGGATTGGTGAAAACGCCTTTGACGGATTAAACCATTCGGATTTTCAGATGTTAGGAATAACTCTAAAGGTTAATTGTCGGCGGTCGAAAGTATAGGCGCACGGTTCGTTTTCGAGATGTGTAAGCCCGCCCGAACAATATTCGGGCGGGTTTGGGTAGATATAGTCAGGCGGAAACTTGTGCCAGAGCGCGGGCGAAATCCTCGACCAGATCTTCGCTGTCCTCGATCCCCGCGGAAAAGCGCACCGTTCCCGGCGAAATGCCGAGTTCGGCACGGGCCTCGTCGGTGAGGTTCTTGTGCGTCGTGGTAGCGGGATGGGTGATCAGGCTCTTGGAGTCGCCGAGATTGTTGGAAATTTTGACGATCTCCAGTGCGTTCTGCAGCTTGAAGGCCGCTTCCTTGCCGCCCTTCAGCTCGAAGGCCACCAGCGTCGAGCCGCCGGTCATCTGCTTGGCGATGATGTCTGCCTGCGGATGGTCCTTGCGGCCGGGATAGATCACCTTGCCGACCTTGCTCTGTTCTGCGAGGAAGTCGGCGACCTTGGCGGCATTCTGCGTCTGCTGCTTGACGCGCAGCGGGAGCGTTTCGATGCCCTTCAGCAGCGTCCAGGCAGTGAACGGCGACATGGCCGGACCGGTGTGGCGGAAATAATCGTGCAGGTTTTCGTCGATCCACTGCTTGTCGGAGAGGATGACGCCGCCGAGCGAGCGGCCCTGGCCGTCGATGTGTTTGGTCGCGGAATAGACGACGATGTGCGCACCGAGCTCCAGAGGCTTCTGGAACAGCGGCGTTGCGAAGACGTTGTCGACCACGACCTTGGCGTCGATCTGGTTGGCGAGCTTGGCGACGGCGGCGATATCCACGACTTCCAGCGTCGGGTTGGTCGGGCTTTCCAGGAAGAACACCTTGGTATTCGGTCGGATGGCCTTTTCCCAGTTCTCGATGAAGCGGCCATCGACCAGCGTGCATTCGATGCCATATTTCGGCGCCAGCGTCTCGACCACCCAGCGGCAGGAGCCGAAGAGGGCACGGGCTGCGACGATATGATCGCCGGCCTTCAACTGGCAGAGAATGGCGGCAGAAACGGCGGCCATGCCGGAAGCGGTGGCGCGGGCATCTTCAGCGCCTTCGAGAGCGCACATGCGCTTCTCGAACATGTCGTTGGTGGGGCTGCCGTAGCGGGCGTAGATGAAGCCATCCGTCTCGCCCTTGAAGCGGGCTTCTGCGGCTTCCGAGGTGTCGTAGACGAAGCCCTGGGTCAGATAGATTGCTTCGGAGGTCTCGCCGAATTGCGAACGGAGAGTTCCGCCGTGAACGAGCTGGGTTGCGGGGCGCCAAGTCTTGCTCATGCCATCACCACTTTCAAAACAAAAAAACCGGTCGCGAAAGCAGACCGGTTTAACCCCGGTCCTTTTAGCCACTTGTTTAACGTGGCTGCAAGCCGACCGGCCAAATCACCACGGGATAAGTTGCAATACTGCCGTTGACCGCTTGCGTCAATTCCCTGAGTTTGGTTTTGTCTGCGGCAAATTATGGAAGAGGCATGATGGCTCGCACTACTGGAATTTTGGCCGATCGCGCAATTGCGGCGCTCTTCGAAGCGGGGCGGCTGACGAGCGAAAAGGAACTGGATGTCGATCAGATCCAGCCGGCGAGCCTTGACCTGAGGCTCAGTGCCCATGCTTTCCGTGTCCGCGCCAGCTTCATGCCCGGCCCGTCGCATCTTGTCGCCGACAAGCTCGACCGGCTGAAGCTGCATGTCGTCGATCTCTCGGAAGGCGCGGTATTGGAAACCGGCTGTGTCTACATCGTGCCGCTGATGGAGCGGCTCGACCTGCCGGCCGACATGTCCGCCTCCGCCAATCCGAAAAGCTCGACCGGCCGTCTCGACATCTTCACCCGCGTCATCACCGACCGCGCCCAGGAGTTCGACAAGATCCCGGCCGGCTATTCCGGTCCTCTTTATCTCGAAATCAGCCCGCGCACCTTCCCGATCGTCGTTCGTCGCGGCTCGCGCCTGTCGCAGATCCGCTTCCGCGTCGGCCAGGCCATGCTCTCCGAGCCGGAATTGCTGGCGCTGCACGAGAGCGAGACGCTGGTCGCCAGCAAGAAGCCGAACGTCACCGGCGGTGGCATAGCGCTCTCGATCGATCTGGCCGGCGACAAGGAAGGCCTGATCGGTTATCGCGGCAAGCACCATACGGCGGTCGTCGATGTCGACAAGAAGGCGCAGCACGATATTTTCGATTTCTGGGAGCCGCTCTATAGCCGCGGCCGCACCGAACTGATCCTCGATCCGGACGAGTTCTATATCCTCGTCTCGCGTGAAGCCGTTCATGTGCCGCCGCATTATGCCGCCGAAATGACGCCCTTCGATCCCCTGGTCGGCGAATTCCGCGTTCATTACGCCGGCTTTTTCGACCCCGGCTTCGGCCACGCCCCCGCCGGCGGCCGCGGCAGCCGCGCCGTGCTGGAAGTCCGCAGCCACGAAGTTCCCTTCATCCTCGAAGACAGCCAGATCGTCGGCCGCCTGGTCTACGAGCACATGCTGGAACAACCCTCCAGCCTCTACGGCTCCGGCCTCGGCTCCAACTATCAGGCGCAGGGCCTCAAGCTGTCGAAGCACTTCCGGCTGTGATCGCCTATTTGGCGGCCTTGACAGAGGCCGCCAACTGTTGGACATCTCTGAATGTCAGGCGGGTGTAGCTCAATGGTAGAGCAGCAGCTTCCCAAGCTGAATACGAGGGTTCGATTCCCTTCACCCGCTCCAGTTCTTCCTTCATAAACAGCTATTTATAGACGGCCTTACCGAGCGCCTACGCACTTGCCTGTCCGGTCCGAACGCGATGGGCGCACAAGCCTGATTTTCGACGACGGCTGGCGCCGGCGTCATCGCCACAACAATACCCATCTTCATTCAGGTTAATGCCAGATATTCCTGCCAAAAATCATCCCTCGACTGGAAGGGATGCCGATGCTCAATGTTGCGCTGCTTTACAGATTGAGGGCGATCTTCGCGCGCGGTGCATTGAGGATTTCCCGCCGCACGAAAGTGCCGCGCAGCGCGACGATCATCTGGAAGGATGGCAGCGTCAGCATCGGGCCAAAGGCCTTTCTGCGCAGGGGGATCGTTATCGATGCCCAACGCGGCAGCATCGATATCGGCCGGAATGTCTCCCTCAACGACTACACAATTCTGCTGGGACGCGGCGGCATCACGATCGGCAACGACGTGCGGATCGCCGCCCATGCCATGGTGGTGTCGTTCGACCACAATTTCGATGATCCCACACAGCCCATTCGCATGCAGGGCGTCACCAAGAAGCCCGTCGTCATCGAAGACGATGTCTGGATCGGCGCCGGGGCGAAAATTCTCGGCGGTTCTTATATATCCAAAGGTTGCGTCATCGGCGCCAATTCCGTCGTCAAGGGCAGAACCATACCCTATGGCGTCTATGTCGGCGCTCCCGCGAAGCTGATCAGGCGCCGGGGCGAATCCGACAGCGTCAGACACGCGGATTTCGAACGGTTTTCTCTCTCCAAAAGAAAAGCGGACCGATAGGCTCCCTCAAACAAACAGGCGGGATGCGATGAAGCATCCCGCCTGTTTTCGTGTCGCGTTATTGCGTCAAGCAGCGTTGCGGGCTCAGAATTCCGTCCAGTCCGCGTCCTTTGTGGGAGCCGCCACCGTCTGGCTGCCGCTGCCGAAGGCGCTCATCAGTTTTTGGCCGAGCGCGCGGGCAGGGGAGGGTGCCGGGCGTGCCTTCGTCCCCTCGACGGCGCGAACCGGAGCAATCGCCGGCCGCGGCGCGGGGCGGGTGACGGCGCGCGGCGTGTGGTTCGAGGGGGCCGCGGCAGCAATATAGTTGCCTTCGGTTCCGGTCATGCGGAACTGGCCGAGCAGGGCCGTCAGCGAGGCGGCTTCTGTTGCCAGGCTATGGCTGGCGGCGGTGCTTTCCTCAACCATGGCGGCGTTCTGCTGCGTGCCGTGATCCATGGCGTTGACGGCGGTGTTGATCTCCTGCAGGCCGGCCGATTGTTCGCGCGAGGCCTCTGCGATCGCGTGCACATGCCGGTTGATCTCCTGCACTTCCGAGACGATGACGTCGAGCGCCTTGCCGGTCTCGTCGACGAGATTGACGCCGGTCTGCACATGCGTGCTGGATGCGGTGATCAGCGATTTGATCTCCTTGGCGGCATTGGCCGAGCGCTGCGCCAGTTCGCGCACTTCCTGGGCGACGACCGCAAAGCCCTTGCCGGCTTCACCGGCGCGAGCGGCTTCGACGCCGGCGTTCAGAGCGAGAAGATTGGTCTGGAAGGCAATGTCGTCGATCACGCCGATGATGTTGCCGATCTCAGACGAGGATTTCTCGATCTGCTGCATGGCGCTGACGGCGTTGCGGACGATCTCGCCGGACCGTTCGGCGCCGGAGCGGGTGTGGGCGACAAGCTGGCTTGCTTCCTCCGCCCGCTTGGCGGCGTCCTTGACGGTAGTGGTGATCTGCTCGAGGGCGGCCGCCGTTTCTTCGACGGCGGCGGCCTGTTGTTCCGTGCGCTTGGAAAGCTCGTCGGCGGAGCCGCGGATTTCATTGGCGCCGGCGTTGATGGCGCGTGCATTGGCACCCACCGCCTGCATGGCCTCGTTCAGCTTGATGAGCGAATGGTTGAAATCCTGCCGTAGCTGATCGAGATGGGCGACGAACTGCGTGTTGATGTGGGTGACGAGATCACCTTGCGCTAAGCGCTTCAGACCGTCGCCGAGCGCCTGCACTGCCTGCTGCAGATGCGCGGCTTCGGTCGCCTGCCGCGCTTCACGTTCGGCGTGCTCGCTGTCGCTGAGATTACGGTCGACTTCGGCTTGCGCTTCCAGCCGGGCGCGTTCGATGGCGTTGTCGCGGAAAACGGAAACTGCCGAGGCCATTTGACCGATTTCGTCGCGACGGTCGAGACCTTCGATCTCGCTCGCCGTATCACCGCTGGCAAGCGTCACCATGCGGCGATGCAGGCGCGTCAGCGGCGTCGCAATGCCAGTCTGCGCGACATAGACGCCGAGGATCATGGCCAGAAGCGTCAGAGTGCCGAGAATGCCGAGCGTGTAGTTGATCGTGGTATTGACGTGGGCGGACACGGCATCGCCGCCATCATTCATCCGGTCGGTCAACTCATTGTTATTGGCCTGCATCTTGACGACGAGCGCGGTCAGCTTGTCGCTGATGGCGGCCATATTCGCATTCGCGCCCTTGACGTCGCCGCTCTTGCGCTGGTCGATCACCTTGTTCGTCAGCGCTTCCAGCTCGTCTATGCCGGCGAGGATCTGATCCATCTGTGCTTTTTGCGCAGGGACCTGATTTTCGGCCTGCTTCAATCGGTCCTTGGCCTCGCCAAAGCGGCTTTTGCCGGCGGCAACCGTCTTGAAGGCGTCGCTGTCGGGGTCGAAATTCAGCATCATGCTTGCCTGCAGCACGGAGGCCAGAACGGAAGTGCTGGAGCGCGTGCCTTGGGTCGCCGCAACCGCCTCGTTGTCGAGGAAGGCGCTGTAGACCTGATCCGCCTTGCGGAATTCGCTGACGATGAAGAGCAGGCCGGCGAAGGAGATGATCCCGAAAAACAGGATCACGGCGAGCATCTTGGTTTTGATTTTCAGGTTCCTGAACATGACGATCCGTCCGAGGGATATCGCGCCGCACCGGACGGCAGCGCGCAATGATCCGCTTTCCCTGGAGAAACGAAGGACATCGCGCTTGCTGCCTGGTGCACGCAAGTGAAGCCGAATTTTATGAGATACCTTGGCAAGCAAGGTTCGGACGACCTGCGTCATGCAATCGGCTTCCGGAGCCGACGTCGTCGGTGCCAAATAGAATCGATAGAGCTTAATCGACCGCTAACGCAGATATCTTCAAGGCCGGATTCTGCGGTGTATCCACGCTTTTCCAAGTATCGCAATACTGCGATGCGATTGCATCGGCGGCTTTGCCTGAAGGGATCGTTGCGACGGACGGGCAGGGCGGTATATTCTCCCTTCGGCACGACTCTGTTACACCGATTTCGAAATCGGAAACCGCGAACCGACCGGAGGCTGGATCATCATGCGTGTTTGCCCTTCGGCGTTGGGATCCTTGGCAAGGCTTTTGGTATGCGCGGCGCTGATCCCCGCGTCCTGCACCATGCCTCTGGCGGCCCAAGAGGCGCCGCCGTCCGGCCTGCCGATCTTATTCGATTCGCGCGAGCGGCTGCCGAAGCCGGACCTTTCGTCGCTGGTCAGGCTGCGTTTCCTGACCTCCGTCGACTTCCCGCCCTTCAATTTCGCCGATCAGAATGGAAAGCTCGCCGGCTTTCATGTCGATCTTGCCCGCGAGATCTGCGACGAGCTCGGCATATCGGACAAATGTCAGATCCAGGCGCTGCCCTTCGATGAATTGCAGAGTGCGCTCGCCGCCTCGCAAGGGGATGCGGTGATCGCCGGCGTCGCGGTGACGTCCGAGCTGCGCAAGAGCTTTGCCTTTTCGCGTCCTTTTCTGATGTTGCCTGCCCGTTTCGTCCGCAATCTCAAAGCGTCGATCGACGGCACGACGGCCGCCGCCCTTACCGGTCATCCGGTGGGTGTGGTCAAGGGCACGGCGCATGAGGCGATGCTCGCCGCCTTTTTCCCCGCCATCAAGCAAGTGCCCTTCGACGACAAGGACGCGCTCCTGGCGGCAGTGAAGGACGGCAAGGTGGACGCCGCCTTTGCCGATGGGTTGCAACTATCCTTCTGGGTATCGTCGTCATCGGCCGAAAAATGCTGCGCGCTGTTCGACGGACCCTATCTCTCGCAGCAATTCCTTGGCGAGGGCATGACCATCATGTTGCGCCAGCAGGACGCCGATCTAACGGCCGCGATCAACCATGCGCTGGCAACACTGTCACGCGATGGCCGGCTCCAGGAAATCTACCTGCGCTATTTTCCCTACGGCCTCTATTGAGGACGCTTCTCAGCCCTTGCGGTAGCGGGCAATGGCGCTGCGCTCAATGGCGGCGCAGGTGAGCTTGTCGAGACCAAGACGGTCGCGCAGCAGGCTGAGCAGGCGCAGCTCCTCCGCCTTGACCGAGAAATCGGCAGAAGCGACCTCGACGGCAAGCGCGTAGGCGGTGTCATAGAGCCGCGCCGGCAGGGTGTCGCGCACCGTCTCCAGCACGATATCGAGCCCTTCGCTGCCTGCGAGAAGCTTGGCGCAATCGCGCGAAACGGAGATCAGCCGCTCGTCATCGAAACCGTCGAAAACCGGGAGCGCGTGGATCAGCTCGCCGATCCGCCCCAATTCCTTGTCGTTCATCGTCCGATCGACGGCGGATGCTATCACCATGACGTAGATCAGGGCTTCGTGGGCGGAAAGCGGCTTGTTCATGGCAGATCAAAATCCTTCAATTTGGCAGCAGACTAGAAAGTCGCGCCTCTCATGACAAGGGCTCGTGTCGGAAGCGCGGCGTCAGATTGTGATGTCAGATTGGATTAAGTGGGTTTTCCTTGGCAGGCGCCGGCCCGAGCGTTGATTTTCCGCCGACGCGCGGATCGTCGCCGTAGATGCCGCGCTTCTGCTGCTTTGCCTGTTCGGCAAGGGCGACCAGCGGCGATCCGGCCTCCGGCTCGGCCCAGCCGAACCGTACCAGCCATTCGCTGAGATCGACGCGAACATATCGGCAGGCGCCGATCACCGTACCCTGCCAGGTTGGGCTCGGCAGGTCGCAGTCGACGGTGCGGCCACGCAGATACATGCGGAAGGCCGTACGCGCCGCCGCCCCGCAGGGCCAACTCTTGCCGCTCGGCCCGGTGCACATCCGGTCGACATCGGTCGGAATGATGCCGGGAAGCTGCACGCTCTTGCCGCCAATGGTCAGTATGCCGGCGCGGTCTGAAAACGGCCGCACCAGTTCCACCGGCTTTGCCTGCTCGCTGGGCTTTTGATCACCGTCGGGCGACGCTTGCTGAGATGGCGGTTCTGCGGGCACGGTCCGGTGGGCCGCGGCCTCCCGCTCCCTGTCCACCTGATCGGCCGGCATCTGGTTTGCCGGCGTCTGGCCTATATCGGTCTGGTCGGAGGCCGCCGGAGTTGCCTGCGCCAGTTGCGTCTCGTTCGAATTTGCCGGCGTCGTCTTTCGCTGCGCCAACTCGGTGGACGCGCTGCTTTCCGGCAAAATTGCCGGCTGCACGGCTGCGGTGGAGCTGCCTTTGTCAATTTGAGCCGCGCTGTCGGCGACAAGAGCTTTCGCCGTCTCTTCCAGTGTCGACGTCGGAGTTATAGGCGGTTGATGGCTGTTGTCCGCCGCCGCGGCAACGGCGGCAGATTGTACGGCGCTCGTATCGGCAGGTTGCTGGGCCGAAGCGGTTGTTGCCGGGACGGCGGCCTTTGCCATTTCCGTCGGCGCCGGCGTGCTCACGGCAGGTGCGCTTTCCGCTTTGGCTTTGGTCGACAAGCCAGAGCCATGCTCCTCAACCTGCACGGCAATCAGCGTCAGCCACGAACCGAGGACCACGCCTACGACGCTTGCAAGCCAAATATCACGACGCATCACGAGAAAACTTTCCTATTGGCTGGCCCAAATGATCCGCGCAATCCATTCGACATCCGCAAGATCGAAGCTTCGATTCGGATGTTCCGGGTTGAGCGACAGCAGTTCGATCGACCGCGCGGTTTGTCGCAGTAGCACCTTGGCCATGACTTCGCCCTCGCGGGTCTTGACCACGACGCGATCATTGCGCCTGATCTGCGCGCCCGGCTCAACGATCAGTATGTCGCCATCGCGATAGAGCGGCAGCATGCTCTCGCCCTGCACTTCCAGCGCGTAGACGCCTCCCTTTTGCCCCGGCGGCACCGGAAATTCCACCATGTCCCATCCCTGGCCAACCGGAAAGCCGCCGTCATCGAAAAAGCCGCCGGAACCGGCTTGGGCAAAGCCGAGCAGCGGTATGGAGCTTGCCGGCATTGGGAAGGAGCGATCGAATGTGCCGCTGGCGCCATCCGCCGACCGCATGAAGCCGAGAAACTGCTCGATGCTGGCCCCGGTTGCGTCCAGAACCTTGGCGATCGATTCAGTCGACGGCCAGCGCAGGCGCCCATCCTGGCTCAACCGCTTTGACTTGTTAAACGAAGTGGGGTCGAGGCCAGCGCGCCGGGCAAGACCTGATGCCGTGAGGGCATGCCGTTCGGCAAGCCTGTCGATTGCACTCCATATCTGCTCATGTGACAGCATCGCCGTTCAGCACTCGGAAGCCGGATTGTCCGGCGTTTGGCCCTAAAAGAAAGGTTAACCGAGGCTTTTTTACGAGTAAAGCGGAGCGTAGGAATAAGGTCCTTTATCCCCCTGCTTTCGCTTTTGATTCCAGTGGCTTCAGGTCTTTTGCGGTTGCGCCTGGGTGTCGGGCGCCTCCTTCTGGAATTCTTTCGCCATCCCCATGAAGCCGCGCATGAATTTCTGCATGATGCCGAGGGTTCGATCGATCTCGGCGTCACTCGGCAGGTTCGATCCACTGCTTGCGGCCACTGTCTTTTCCAGCTTCGAGACGCGATCTGAGAGGCGGTCGAGTTCGTTTTCATAGGCTGCGCGCTCATCGGCAGCCATGCGGCAGACCAGATTGCCGTTCTGATCATCGCAGATCGACATGGCGCCCGTCTGCTTGTCCAGACGGACGAAATGATCGCCGCTGCGCTCGAGCTGGAAGCGCGCCGGGTCCGGCTCCGCGGCATGGCCGGGCGTCGCGAGAAGAAGAGCGGCAGGCAGGATGAGGGCCGCAAGGCCCGATATCGTTTCCTTCGTCATGTCATCCTCCGGATTTTCTGCTTTACTGTGCATCCATCTGCACTTTTCCCCGTGGACATCGGCAACGGTTTTCGTGCAAAGCCCTATCAAGGACAAAAGTCATGTAAGGATGATGACCGCGATGCCAGTGGTTTACAAGATCGTGCCGGATACGCTCTGGCAGCAAGCCAGACAAACCGGCGTTTTTAATGGCGCATCGATCGATCTGACCGACAATTTCATCCATTTGTCGACGGCGACGCAGGCAAAGGAAACGGCTGCGCGGTATTTTGCCGGCCAGGAGGGCCTGCTGCTGGTGGCGATCGACGGCGACGCGCTCGGTGACAAGCTGGTATTCGAGCCCTCGCGCGGCGGCGATCTTTTCCCGCATCTCTACGCGCCGCTCCAGCTTTCGACCGTGCTCTGGGAAAAGCCTCTATTGCTCGGCCCCGACGGCGCGCATGTCTTTCCGGAGATGCCGGAATGATCGGCGCCTTCCGCGATCTCGGCCGGCGCGGTCTGTTCATGTTCGATCCGGAGACAGCGCATGGAATGTCGATCGCCGCGCTGAGATCCGGGCTTGTTCCGGCCTGCCGGACCGGTAGCGACCCGCGCCTGCGCCAGACCGTGGCCGGACTGGATTTTGCCAATCCGCTCGGCATGGCTGCCGGCTATGACAAAAACGCCGAGGTGCCCGAGGCTCTGTTGAAGCTCGGCTTCGGTTTTACCGAGATCGGCACGGTGACTCCGAAACCGCAATCCGGCAATCCGCGTCCACGCATCTTCCGCCTGGTCGAGGATGAAGGTGTCATCAACCGCCTCGGCTTCAACAATGAAGGCCACGAGGCGGCGTTCCGGCGTCTGCAGCCGATCCGCGGCAAGGGCATCATCGGCGTCAACATCGGCGCCAACAAGGATAGCGCCGACCGCATCGCCGATTACGTCGCCGGCATCCGCCGTTTCTATTCCGTGGCGCGCTATTTCACCGCCAACATCTCCTCGCCGAACACGCCAGGCCTGCGCGACCTGCAGGCGCGTGAAAGCCTGTCCGCGCTGTTGTCGGCGGTCCTCGCGGCCCGCGACGAAGAGGCGGCAAAGGCAGGCAAAAAAATCCCGGTCTTCCTAAAGATCGCACCGGATTTGACCGAAGAGGGCATGGACGACATCGCCGCCGAAGTTTTGGCGCATGCGCTGGACGGGCTGATTGTCTCCAACACCACGCTTTCGCGCGACGGCTTGAAGGATCAGGTCCAGGCAAAGGAAGCCGGCGGTCTCTCCGGCAAGCCGCTCTTCGAAAAATCGACGGTCGTGCTGGCAAAGATGCGCCGCCGCGTCGGCGCAGCCCTGCCGATTATCGGCGTCGGCGGCGTGTCATCGGCAGAGACGGCATTGGAGAAGATCAAGGCCGGTGCCGATCTCGTGCAGCTCTACTCCTGCATGGTCTATGAAGGCCCCGGCCTGCCGGGCCGTATCGTGACCGGCCTGTCGAAGCTGCTCGACCGCGAGCGTGCCGGCTCAATCCGCGAGCTGCGCGACAGCAAGCTCGATCATTGGGCCAGCCGAAACGTCTGATCGGCGCGCTTTTTCAGCCCCATGACGAGGAAAATGCCGCGGAACAGCAGGAAGGCGTTCATGGCCAGCCATAGGCCGTGATTGCCGAGCGTCGGCACGAAGACCGCAAGTGCCAAAAGGTAGCCGGCAAACGACATCAGCATGCGGTTGCGCATGTCGCGTGACCAGGTGGCACCGATGAAGACGCCGTCCATCAGAAAAGCGAGCGCGCCGGTGAGCCCGGTGACGGCGGCCCAGGGCAGGTAGGTTTCAGCAGCGGCCCGAACTTCCTGCGAGGTCGTCAGCATGCGGATCAGCGCCGGGCCGACGGCGAAGAAGAACACGGCGGCGGCAAGTGCCAGCCCGAAGGACCAAAGCCCGGTCAACTTCAGCCCGCGCTCGAAGGCCGGACGATAGTTGGCACCGATCGAACGGCCGGTGATCTGCTCGGCGGCGTTCGCCAGCCCGTCGAGGTAATAGCCGGAAAGCAGAAAGAAGTTCATCAGCACGGCGTTTGCGGCAAGCGTCACCGCGCCGAACGTGTTGCCGATGCGGGTCATCAGCGTGAAAGCGCCGATCAGCACGAAGGTACGGATGAGAATGTCGCGGTTGAGCGCAAAAAGCTGCGTGAGTTTGGCGCGTGACAGAAGCTCGGCCCGGGCGGGCCGCGCTTCACCGGCAAAGCTGCGCAGCACGATGGCAAGGCCCGTGAGCGCGCCGACAGCCTCGCCGATCAAAGTGCCCCAGGCGACACCCGCGACACCCCAGCCAAGCCATAGGCCGAGCAGGATGGCAAGGATGATGTTGACGCCGTTAATCAAGGTCTGCAGCAAAAGCCCGATGCGGCCCTGACCCCGCCCGAGCACGAAGCCGAGGATGGCGTAGTTCGCAAGTGCGGCCGGGCCGGACAGCATGCGGATCGAGAAATAGGTGCGTGTCGCGTCGGCGATACCGCCTTCAGGCCCCATCAGCTTGATGCCGAGCCAGAGCAATAGGGGCGACATTAGGAGGAGCAGCAGACCGCATCCGAGCGCCGAGAGCAGTGCCCGCCAAAACACCGCCTGCTGCTCATGCCGGTCGTGGCGGCCATAGGCTTGCGCCGTCAGGCCGGTGGTCGAAGAGCGCAGGAAGTTGAAGCTTGCGAAGATGAGGTCGAAGAGCACCGCGCCGATCGCCAGCCCCGCCAGCGCTTCCGGTTGGCCGAGATGCCCGACGACGGCGGTATCTGCAAGACCCAGCAACGGTGTCGTCATGAAGCCGAGCGTCATCGGAACGGCGATGGACAGCACCAGCCGGTGCGTCACGTCGAAAG
The DNA here is from genome assembly GCF_025200735.1 of Rhizobium sp. CB3060. Taxonomy (NCBI): domain Bacteria; kingdom Pseudomonadati; phylum Pseudomonadota; class Alphaproteobacteria; order Hyphomicrobiales; family Rhizobiaceae; genus Rhizobium; species Rhizobium sp. CB3060. The sequence goes on from NZ_CP104158.1 coordinate 154,392, forward strand.
GCAGAACCCTTGCGCTATGCTCTCGATGATCCATGTCCAATCAGCCCGTCTTCAATTCGAAGAGAGCACCATGGACCAGTAGGGCTTGTCATTGGAAGAGGGGGTGTAGGCGAGGGCGACGCCGAGACCGTTATATTTGCCGAGCATGTTGTGCAAATGCTTCGGCGAATTGATCCAGGCCGTCACCGCGGCGTTCACGTCGCGCTGACCCTCGGCAATGTTTTCGGCCGCCGGCAACTTGACGCCGCTCGCCTTGACGCGCGTGCCGAAGTTGTCGCCGATACCCATCAGATGTTCCATCCTGCCGGCGTCGGCCATCCGTTTGGCCTGGTAGATCGCCGCCGTGCTGGCCGCTGGATCGATCTTCAGTGGCGGTAGCCCGTTCTTGGCGCGCAGGGAGTTGACGAGCGGCAGCGCGGAAGCTGTCTCGTCTTTGGCCGGCGTGTTGGAAACATGGGTGGGCTGCGTGGCGCAGCTCGCGAGGACGGCGGCGAGCGCTAGGCCCGTGAGGCGCAGCGCGGGGCGCCGCGTGGAAAGCGGAATTTTGGGGATCATATCAGCGACGGTAATTGATAAGGCGGAGGATGATGAAGAGCGGAATGACAATGGTGGCGCCGAGCAGCATGTAATCGCCGAACTCGCCGAGCGCAGCAAAGCCGCTGTGCCAGAGATCGAGGAGGAAGCGCCGGAGACCATAGAGGAAGTCGAGCGGCCGCCAGCCGAAGAATTTCATCACGAAACCGACGATCAGCGACACGATGATAAGCTTCACGAGTGTACGGCCGGGCGAGTCGCCGAGGAACCTGTTCACCTGATCGGACATGCGGCTGTCTCCATAATGCCTGTCGAGCGGTTTTGAGATAAGGCTGCGGCTTGCGACTCGCAAGCGCTTTTGCCCGATGCGTACCGAAACAGTGCGCACCGAACCGTGCTTACCTGAAACATGTGTCTGCCTGAAATAGGACTTGAGTTTTTTTGTGGCCGCGTCCAAAGGCGGGTATCAAACAGGGCTGAGATCATGCTGCTGACTGAGCTTTCCTCCGGCGACGTCATTGCCGACCGTCGCGCAGACTATGCGAAGATGCTCGCCGAAAGCGGTGAGCCGGCAAGCGCTGCCGAATTGATGGAGCAGGCGCTGGAACTGACGCCTGGCTGGGCCGCAGGCTGGTTCACCCTGGCGACTTATCGTGAAAAAGCGGGAAATACAGAGGGTGCCATCGAGGCGCTGACAAAGGTTCTGGCCCTCGATGCCGGCGATGTCTTCGGCGCCCGGCTGAAGCTTTCGGTTCTGGGAGCGGCCGAACTGCCCGACCAACCGCCGAGCCGCTATGTCGAGCGCCTCTTCGACGACTATGCCGATCGCTTCGAGACATCGCTGGTCGAAAAACTCGACTACAGTGTCCCGCAGAAGCTTGCGGCTTTGGTCGCCGACACGGCCGGCATTTCCGGGCATTTCCGTCTTGCCGTCGATCTCGGCTGCGGCACGGGCCTATTCGGTCCGGAAATCCGCACGCGGGTCGATCGGCTGGAAGGGTTCGACCTGTCGAAAGGCATGCTCGCCAGGGCAGCGGAGAAGGGGATTTATGATCACCTGGGACAAGCCGATCTTTCGCTGCCTCCGCCCCAGTCTGGCGTTTTCGACGGCGAGCTCACGCCGGCACGGGCCGACTTGATTACCGCCGCCGACGTGCTGATGTACCTCGGCAATCTTCAGAGCGTCATGACAATCGTCGGGGAACTAGCCGTCTCCGGGGCCGTGTTCGCTTTTTCCGTCGAGGATGCGGGAGAGGAGGAAGGTTATCTTCTGCGCGACTCCCTGCGTTTCGCCCATTCGGAAGCCTATGTCAGGACGATATTGGCCGCTCGTGGCTTTGTTGTCCTCAGTCTCGCGCGCAGCATCATTCGCATGGATGCCGGAAAACCGGTGCAAGGCATTTTGTTCGTTACCCAGAAATCCGCCTGACCGGCCCATGGCCGGATCGCTATATCGCGCTATAGGTGAGCGGTAACGTCTATTGCTTGCGGGTCTGGTCGGACTCCGTAATGGCGGCTTCGTGATACCAGCTATCGAAAGCAGCCGTCGCGATGCGCGGGCCGATATCGGGATCAAGGTTCACCTGATCGCGTTGGCCAGCAGCCGGGACGGTTCGGGTCTTGATGGGAAACTGAAAAATCTTTGCCGTTTCGTGTTGAGGGCTGGTTGCCATTGCAATGTCTCTCCCTTTTTGGTGTTCAGCGGGCGCGCTTCAAGAGACAGCTTATATATAGCAGAGTCGGAGGCCATTTTTGAGAGATGTGCCCAAAAAAAATGCAAAAGGTTGAATTTATAGGCAATTTTGAGGTTTTGTGGCGTTGGAATGTGGTTTTCGGGCGCCTAATTGTTGCGCTGCTTCGAATCTGCCGCACTGCGACAAGTTGGCAGCACCTTTCGGCCAAGTTGCTCACGATTTTGAGAGAATCCGAGCTGGGGCGATGGAAAATCGGCAAAAATTGACTCCGATTTGTGCATTTTTCTTCGAACGGCAGCGCATCTCGCTCAAATTGGCATGTCAAATGCATGTCACATGGCGGCCGTAGGTGGCGAAGATTTCCGGGCGGGCGCCTTCGAATTTTCTCTGCTTCGGGTAGTTAAACCCTTATGAGGTGCGTAATGACGAAGTTTAAGCTCGAGTATATCTGGCTCGACGGGTACACCCCGGTACCGAACCTGCGCGGTAAAACGCAGATCAAGGAATTTGCTGATTTTCCGAAGCTTGAAGAGCTTCCGCTTTGGGGCTTCGACGGTTCGTCGACGATGCAGGCCGAAGGCCGCAGCTCCGATTGCGTGCTGAAGCCCGTAGCGATCTATCCGGATCCGGCCCGTACGAACGGCGCCCTCGTCATGTGCGAAGTCATGATGCCGGACGGCGTAACGCCGCATCCGTCCAACAGCCGCGCCACCATCCTCGACGACGAAGACGCCTGGTTCGGCTTCGAGCAGGAATACTTCTTCTACCAGGACGGCCGTCCGCTCGGCTTCCCGGAATCCGGCTACCCGGCTCCGCAGGGGCCCTACTACACCGGCGTCGGCTACAAGAACGTCGGCGATGTCGCCCGCGAAATCGTTGAAGAGCACCTCGACCTTTGCCTCGAAGCAGGCATCAACCATGAAGGCATCAACGCCGAAGTGGCCAAGGGCCAGTGGGAATTCCAGATTTTCGGCAAGGGCTCCAAGAAGGCCGCCGACCAGATCTGGATGGCACGCTACCTGCTGCTGCGTCTTTGCGAAAAGTACGGCATTGATATCGAGTTCCATTGCAAGCCGCTCGGCGACACCGACTGGAACGGTTCGGGCATGCACTGCAACTTCTCGACCAAGTTCATGCGCGAAGTCGGCGGCAAGGCCTATTTCGAAGCGCTCATGGCTCAGTTCGACAAGAACCTGCATGACCACATTGCGGTCTACGGCCCGGACAACCACATGCGCCTGACCGGCAAGCATGAAACTGCTCCGTGGAACAAGTTCAGCTACGGCGTTGCCGACCGCGGTGCTTCGATCCGCGTTCCGCACTCCTTCATCAAGAACGACTACAAGGGCTACCTCGAAGATCGTCGTCCGAACTCTCAGGGCTGCCCCTACCAGATCGCTTCCCAGGTTCTGAAGACCATCTCGGAAGTTCCGACGGCTGGCTTCGCTTCCGAAGCTGCTTGATCGTTATCGGTCTCGGTTCGCCGAGACTGAGGAAAACAAAAAAAGCGCGGGATTTCGGTCCCGCGCTTTTTTCGTTTCTGGAGTCGTGGTCAGGCCGCCTTCGCGTCCTTATCGATCGGATGCTGCGAGCGGAAGCCGACGGCAAGGCGGTTCCAGATGTTGATCGTGCCGATCGCCACGGTGATCTTGACGATTTCCTCTTCGCTGAAATGCTGCTTCAGCGGCTCGAAGTCGGCATCCGGTATGCCGGTCTGAGCAATCTTGGTGACGGAGTCGACCCAGCGCAGCAGGGCGCGTTCGCGGTCGTCGTAAACGGGCGATTCCCACCAGACGCACATCAGGTTGATCCACTGTTCGCTGAGGCCGTCGTGACGGGCTTCTTTCACATGCATGTCGACGCAGTAGGCGCAGCCGTTGATCTGCGAGGCGCGGAGCTTGATCAGGTGGATGAAGCGGCGCTCAAGGCCGCAGGTCTGGACGAAATTTTCCAGCGCAACGACAGCTTTGTAGGATTCGGGCGAGGCTTTGCCGAAGTTGAAACGAGGTTGCATGGTTCTCTCCTTGGGTTCTGGATCTATCGGATGGTTCTGCGTTCATTGAGGGCAAGGAAGGCGCAGCCCCTTGCCGCGATGGCACCATCGTCGGTCTCCGCGACATCGGCGAGGATATCGGCAATGGTGGTCTTGGCGAGCTCGGCACGGTACACCCGCTCGGCCGCCAGCATCGCCGCGCTGATGCCGCACGGCTTTGCGAAGTATTTTCCAGACAGCGGGTTAGGCCCGCGCTGGCGGATTTCGGCGCAGCGAAAGGCAGGCGCCGGCCCTTCGACGGCGAGCACGATATCTAGCAGGGTGATTTTGGCCGGCAAACGCGCCAGCCGGTAGCCACCCTTGGGCCCGGGCACGGTGTCAAGAATGCCGGCGCCGGAAAGCGCCTGCAGATGCTTCAAGAGATAACTCACCGACACCCCATGAAACTCGGCAATCGCCGCCGCCGAGAGCACGCTGCCCTCAGACAGTCCCGCCAGCATCGCGACGCTGTGTATGGCCTGCTCAACGCCTTCGCCGAGTTTCATCGGTACGTCCTTTTTATATCATGGATATTTTTTATCCGTGATTATGTGAAGAGTCAAGGGGAGGAGGTGAGGATGACGGAGGGTGGGTTAGACCCATGGCACAAAGCGCCCTCAACCAACCCCCTGCTTCCTATCCTCCGCAATTCGACTACATTTGCCTCGTGGACCAGATCGATTCCGAGCGCCGCCTTGCCCTTCCTGCCCCCTTCATCCGCTGGTTTACGGAAAAGGGATGGCAGCCGCGTGCCCATCAGCTTGAATTGTTGGCCCGCGCCGAAGCCGGGGAGAGCACGTTGCTGATCGCGCCGACCGGAGCCGGCAAGACGTTGGCGGGGTTTCTTCCTTCGCTCACCGATCTGACTAGGCGCGGCAAGATCCCGCCCGGCTCCGCCTTCACCGGCATCCACACCCTCTACATCTCGCCGCTGAAGGCGCTGGCTGTCGATATCGAGCGCAATCTGATGAAACCGGTCACGGAAATGGGCCTGCCGGTTTCCGTCGAAAACCGCACTGGCGATACGCCCAGCGGCAAGCGGCAACGTCAGAAGCTCAACCCGCCGGACATTCTGCTGACGACGCCGGAGCAAGTGGCGTTGCTCCTCGCCAATCATGAAGCCGAACGCTTCTTCAAGGATTTGAAATACATCGTCCTCGACGAATTGCATTCCCTTGTGACGTCGAAGCGCGGCCATATGCTCTCGCTCGGTCTTGCGCGCCTCCGCAAGCTTGCGCCCGATCTGCAAACCATCGGCTTGTCAGCGACGGTTGCCGAACCGATGGACCTGCAAAAATGGCTGGTGGCGCAGGAGGAGGGGATGGAACGGCATGCCGGCCTGGTGATGGTCGACGGCGGCGCCAAGCCCGACATTTCGATCCTTAAGACCGATGAACATATCCCGTGGTCCGGCCATTCCGCCAAATACGCCATTCCCGATATCTATCGCGAGCTGAAAGAGCATCGCACGACGCTTCTCTTCGTCAACACGCGTTCGCAGGCGGAAATGCTGTTTCAGGAGCTGTGGTCGGCCAATGACGACAATCTGCCGATCGCGCTGCATCATGGTTCGCTCGATGTCGGACAGCGCCGGAGGGTCGAAGCCGCCATGGCGGCCAACAAGCTGCGCGCGGTCGTCGCCACCTCAACGCTCGATCTCGGCATCGACTGGGGCGATGTCGATCTCGTCATCCATGTCGGCGCGCCAAAAGGCGCTTCCCGCCTTGCCCAGCGCATCGGCCGTGCCAACCACCGCATGGACGAACCGTCGAAGGCGATCCTCGTGCCGGCCAATCGTTTCGAGGTGATGGAATGCCAGGCGGCGCTCGACGCCAATTATGTCGGCGCGCAGGATACGCCGCCGGTCGGCGCCGGCGGGCTCGATGTCCTTGCTCAGCATATCCTCGGAATGGCCTGCGCCGGACCCTTCGACATGCTCGAGCTCTATGACGAGATCCGCAGCGCTTCGCCCTATGCCGACCTATCCTGGGAGACGTTCGAGCGCATCGTCGATTTCGTCGCCACCGGCGGTTATGCGCTCCGAACCTACGAACGCTACGCCCGCATCCGCAAGACCCCGGAGGGTCGCTGGCGCGTCTCCAATCCGCAGGTAGCGCAGCAATATCGTCTGAACCTCGGCACCATCGTAGAAGAGGCAATGCTGAACATTCGGCTGGTGAAGCGCAATGCGTTGGGGTCGCTCGGCCGCGGCGGAGCACCGCTGGGCAAGGTCGAGGAGTATTTTCTCGAACAGCTTTCGCCCGGCGATACCTTTCTCTTCTCCGGCAAGGTGCTGCGTTTCGAGGGTATCCGCGAGAATGAATGCCTGGCCTCGCAGACCTTCTCCATGGATCCGAAAATCCCCTCCTATGCCGGCGGCAAGTTTCCGCTGTCGACCTACCTTGCCGATCAGGTGCGCATGATGATCGACGATCCCGATCGCCGGCATCGTTTGCCGGATCAGGTGCGCGACTGGCTGGAGCTGCAGAAGGACAGGTCGCTGCTGCCGAAGCGCGACGAGTTTCTGATCGAGACCTTTCCGCGCGGCAGCCGCGCCTACATGGTCGCCTATCCCTTCGAAGGGCGGCTGGCGCACCAGACGCTCGGCATGCTGTTGACGCGGCGCCTCGAGCGGGCCGGCGCAAAGCCGATGGGCTTCATCGCCACGGATTATTCGCTCGGCATCTGGGGGCTGGAGGACATGGGGCTGATGATCGCCAATGGCCATCTCAGCCTTTCCGATCTCTTCGACGAAGACATGCTCGGCGACGATCTAGAAGCCTGGCTCGATGAATCCTTCCTGCTGAAACGCACCTTCCGCAATTGCGCCATCATCGCCGGCTTGATCGAGCGCCGCCACCCCGGCAAGGAAAAGACCGGCCGGCAGATGACGGTATCGGCCGATCTGATCTATGACGTGCTGCGCAGCCACGAGCCCGATCATATTCTGATGCAGGCGACAAGGCAGGACGCTGCCACGGGACTTTTGGAAATTGGCCGTCTTGGGGATATGCTGAAGCGAATCAAGGGGCACATCACCCACCGGGCGCTGGACCACATTTCGCCGCTCGCCGTGCCGGTGATGCTGGAAATCGGCAAGGTGCCGGTACCGGGCGAGGCACATGATGTGGTGCTGGCGGAAGCGGCTGACGATCTGATCCGCGAGGCCATGGAATAAAACATGCCAAACAACGAAGGCAGACCAAGTTGATGAACCGCCTGGCGCTTGCGCGAGAGATGAACGGCCAAGTCAGGAACGGATTGACGCCTGCCTCGGGCGTCGAGACCGCCGTTCATGGTGTTGCCGCCGTCTGCGATCCGCTCGGGGCTCTTTATCTGCCGGATGCCGGCATCCTCGTTGTTTCCGATCTGCATCTGGAAAAGGGAGCAGCCTTCGCGCGGCGCGGCATGCTGTTGCCGCCTTACGATACGCTGGCGACGCTGACCGTGCTTGCCGCCGTCATTTCCCGCTACGATCCGAAGCTCGTCGTCTCGCTCGGCGACAATTTCCATGACCGCGTCGGCTCGGCACATCTGCCGGAAGAATTCCGCAGCCTGATCATCAATATGGCGCGTGGCCGCGAATGGATATGGATCAACGGCAATCACGATCCGGATGGCACGGTCGATCTGCCCGGTAGCTCCGTCGATGAGATGCATTATGGTGGACTGACCTTCCGCCATGAACCGAGGGGCGGCCAGCAGGCCGGCGAGATCGCCGGCCATCTGCATCCGTCTGCCACTGTCCGCCGTCGCGACAGATCCGTTCGCCGCCCGTGTTTCGCCACCGACGGCGCCCGCCTGCTGATGCCTGCCTTCGGCATCATGACCGGAGGCCTGGACCTGCGCCACAAGGCCATGACCGGACTGTTTGACCGGGAAAGCCTCATTGCCCATGTGCTCGGCCGCGACCGCATCTATTCGGTACGCTTCGGCAATCTCTCTGCCTAAGCCACTTTCGCGGGCTCGTAGCGCAGGATCACCGCGCCGGTCTTCAGCGGCGTGGATTCGAGCAGCTTCATCGGAATCTGTTCCGCCGCCGGCTTGAAATGCGGGTTGCCGCGGCCGAGAACAACGGGGACGAGGCAGATGCGGATTTCGTTCACCAGTCCTGCTTTCAGAAGCGTATCCGTCACTTCGGCGCTGCCGAAGACGAACATCGTTTTGCCCGGCTCTTCCTTCAGTTTCCTGACTTCAGCGACGATGTCGCGAACGACGCGGGTATTGTTCCACTCCGCCGTGTCCATCGTCCGCGAGGCGGCGATCTTGGCGATGCCATTCATATAGGCGGCGATATCGGGTGTCTCCGTCGCACTCGTCCAATAGGCGGCCATGCCTTCATAGGTTTTGCGGCCGAAGATCAGCAGATCGCCTTCCTGGCCAAGCTCTTTCGCGTAGTTTTCCAGCTCGTCGCCCCAGGCGAGCATATGGAAGTCGAGGTCCCAGGGTTTCGTTCCCTCGAAATAACCGTCAAGCGTCATGAGATTCCAGACAACAAGCTTTCTCATCGGTCTCCTCCTTGGTGATAACCGTATCATAATCAAAACCGGTTGCTAAAAGCAAGCAGTTGAAAATTAGCGCGACTGGTGGCAAAGTGCAAGCAGTTTTTGGAGAACCTTATGGACGCGCTCAATCGCTCCGGCTGCCCGGTCAATCTCACCTTGGAAATCCTGGGTGACCGCTGGAGTTTGATCATCATCCGGGACATCATGTTCGGCAATCGTCGGCATTTCCGCGAGCTGCTGCAGAACTCGGAGGAGGGGATTGCCTCCAACATCCTCGCGGACCGATTGAAGCGGCTGGTCGAGCGTGGGCTTTTGACCCGAGACGACGATCCGACCCACAAGCAGAAGGCCGTCTACAGCCTCACCGAAATGGCGATCGACCTCGTGCCGCTCTTTGCCCACATGGGGGCTTGGGGCCGCAAGCATCTGCCAGTCTCGGAAGAACTGTCGATCCGCGCGGAACTGCTGGAAGATGGCGGGCCGAAGCTCTGGGAGGATTTCATGGACGAGCTGCGGGCAAAGCACTTGGGCAAGGTGTTGCCGCCGGGAACACCGTCGGTGCTCGGCCGGCTGACGGAAGCCTATCTGGACGTGGTGGAGCGGAAGAGGAGCGCCTGATCAGCTCTTCCGGAACACGAAGCTCGCCGTCCATCCCGTAATCAGCGCCAGCAGCACCGAAAACGCGCCATAGGCGATGGGGCGTTCATGGGCGGCATCGGTGATCGTTTGCTCGATGCCGGTCTTGATGACGCGCAGCGGCAGGGATTTATCGGTCAGGAATTTGCCGCTCTTGAAGAGATAGGCGCGCACGGTATGCACGCCGTTCGGAACGTCCGCAGGCAACCTCAACGTTGCCCTGAACAGGCTGGAGCTGACGAAGCGCACGCCGGCCGGGTCGCTTTCGTAGAGGCCGCCGATCTCCTGCAGCCGCCGGAAGGCCTGGCGGAATTCCGGCACATCCGCGCCGCTGCCGACGAAACCGACTGGAGTTAGCTGAATATGATCCACGCCGATGCCGCGGTCGTTCAGTTCGAGCGGCGCGGTGATGTTGTCGACTGCGCGCGTGCTCGACAGCGAATAGGCCTGCGGCACATGCTCGAAGGTCATCGACCGGGTATTGACCCAGATGCCGAAGACACGTTCCTTTTTGCGCACCGTGGCGTTCTCGCGCGGTCCCTCCAGCACGACGACGATGTCGTATTGGCCGATCGCCAGCAGCAATTGGTCGGTGTTGGAAAGCGCGCCGAAGATCGTCAGGTCGGCACCGGTGAAATCGGAGGTGATGGCGATTTCGCTGGTTGAAGTGCCGATCTCCATCGTCTCGCGCGCGGTCGTGGAGGTCGTCGGCTGGTCGAGCAGCACCTGCGCCTTTGCACTCAATGGTGCAAGCAGGAGACCGGCTGCGAGCATCGGGCCGAAACGTCTCATCGGCCCGCTCCTTCGAGCACGACGGAATAGATATCGGCCGGCGTGACCACCAGGGCAATCGCCAGGCGAAGGCCGACGGCAAGTACGAGGAGGCCGAGCAAGGCGCGCAATTGTTCGCCGCGCAGTTTCTGGCCGACCCGCACGCCGTATTGCGCACCGACGACGCCCGCCACCATCAGCAGGAAGGCCAGCACGATATCGACGGAATAATTGGTCGCGGCCTGCACGACGGTCGTGTAGGCGGTGACGAAGATGATCTGGAACAGCGAGGTGCCGACGACGACATTGGTCGGGATGCGCAGCAGATAGATCATCGCCGGCACCATGATGAAGCCGCCGCCGACGCCCATGACTGAGGTCAGGATGCCGATGCCGAAACCGAGGCCAATTACGGGAATGACGCTCAGATAGATCTTCGACTTCTTGAAGCGCATCTTCAGCGGCAGGCGGTGCACCCAGCTATGATGGCCGGGCCTGCGGGGCATCGCAGGCTCGTTGCGGGCGGCACGACGCATCGCGTTCAGGCTCTCCCACAGCATCAACCCGCCGATCGTGCCGAGAAAGACGACGTAAAGCAACGAGATGAAGAGATCGAGCTGGCCGATGCGCCGGAGCAGCGAAAAGATCCAGATGCCGACAGTGGCGCCGGTAAGGCCGCCGATCAACAGCACCGTGCCGAGCTTCATATCCAGCGAGCCGCGGCGAAAATGCGTGATGGCGCCCGAGATCGACGAGGCGACGACCTGGTTGGCGCCGGTGGCGACGGCGACGACGGGCGGAATGTTGTAGAAGATCAGAAGCGGCGTGATCAGAAAGCCGCCGCCGACACCAAACATGCCGGAGAGAAACCCAACGGCGGCGCCCATGCCGAGAATAATAAAGATATTCACCGACAGTTCTGCGATCGGCAGATAGATCGTCACGGTCTGATCCCAGTTGCAGCTATCCGAGCCCAAACGAACGGATAGTTGTGAACAATTTCCCCTTTAAACAGACGATTCTAATCTGAAATGATTGCCAGAGCCTTAGGAAAAACCATGGCGTCATTCAGCTATCGCATTGTTCATTTCACTCTAACGCGGCATTTTCCGCGATTGTGTGACGATTTTCACAGCAAGGCAAAGCCGGCGCGTGGCCGGAGCACTTGGCCTTCTTCCGACAAGTGATACAGTTGAATTTCGGTCGTTCACCTGGACAATACGAAAAAGGAATTATTCCATGGGAGACCAGAAGCGCCTGCTGCAGCCTGGAGATTCCGCGCCCGCGTTCGCGCTAGCTTCGGCCAACTTCGAGGGAACGGTCTCTCTCGCCGACTTGCGCGGTCGCCCGTTCTTGATCGGCTTCTTTCGCGGGCTGCACTGCCCGTTCTGCCGGCGTCAGGTAGAACAGCTCGCCAGCGTGCAGCCAACCCTGCGCGCCGCCGGGGTGGAGACCGTGGCCGTTATCAACACGCCGGTGGAACGCGCCCGGCTATATTTCCGCCACCGGCCGACGCCGGTAATGCTTCTATGCGACCCGGACTGCCGCTCACATCGCGCCTACGGCGTGCCGCATGCCGAGTTCTTGCCCGATGGGAGCAGCGAGCAGCCCGAATGGCCATATCGCGTAACGATGGCACAATTCCAAGCGGCACGCATCAACTCAACAGGCGAGCTGCCAGAACCGCTACACCCGATGGAAGCCAACACGGTACTCAACGCCAAGGACCGCTTCGAGCTTGATGAAGCCGATAATGCAATATTCGAGAGCCACGCTACCCAGCTCGTCGGGCACTTCCTGGTTGATGCGAACGGCACCATCGGCTGGGCACAAATCGAAGCGCTCGACGGACCGAACAGCCTCTCCATCTTCCCGACCGCGGCGGAGATCATCGCCGCCGCTGGCAGCCTTGGACGCTGACCTGCAGCGAACCGTCCGCCAGCGTTGCTGCACGATGTCGAAGGAGGGCGACGACAGTATTAGATCGGGGCAAAGCCGCTACTGGCGCCAAGCGATCGGCCCTTGTGGGTCGGTGGCATTTGCTACCGAATTTCGCAAATGTGCCGATGAGTTGATCACGCAATCGGCAGCCGCAATGAGAACAGCATCAAGGCAAAACGGGCTTTCGCCTGAAAGACGTGGCTCGAGATCGCGCATCGCAGCGTCAGCGGGTTCGAAGGCTCCATCTCGATCGGAAATGAAGCCTTCTTATTTGTTGCGGGCCAGAAGTTCCTTGACGACCTGATCTGTCACCCGGCCGTCCTGCGGCAGGCCGACCGATTTCTGGAAGCTCTTCAGCGCGGCGACGGTCTTGCCGCCCATATTGCCATCCGGCGTGCCGGCATCGAAGCCGTTGTTGTTGAGGATCGCCTGGATGTTGCGGATCGCCTTCTTCATGTCGATCGAGGCGGTGTTGACACCTTTGCCGGTCGTCCATTCCTCGGGGATGGTCGTGCCGTTCGCCTTGGCGTCGAGCGGTTGCGCCTTCCAGAGATCGACCTTGGCGCGGGCGCTTTCAAGCTCGTCCTGCTTCATGGCGTTCGCCACTTCGTCGCGCTTCTGCGCTGCGTCCTTGTCGCCACCCTTGGCGGCGATTGCGAACCATTTGTAGGATTCCTGCAGGTCCTGCTTCACGCCATTGCCGCGCGCATAGAGGATGGCGAGGTTGAACTGGCTGTCGGATACGCCGAGATTGGCCGCCTTGATGAACCAGTTCGCCGCCGTCGGATAATCCTGTGGACCGGCCGCACCCGAGGCGTAGAGGACGGCAAGGTTGTGCATAGCGCTGGCATTACCCTGATCGGCGGCCTGCTCGTAATATTGCTTGGCTTTGGCGAGATCGCGCTCGAGGCCATTGCCCTTCTCGTACATGCTGGCGAGCCGGTATTGCGCCGGCGCGAAACCCTTGTCGGCGGAAAGCTGATACCAGCTTGCCGCCTGCTTGAGGTCGGTTGCCACGCCGCGGCCATCCGTGTAGCGCGCGCCGATTTCGAACAGAGCGACGGGGTCGCCGGATTTGGCGGCGGAAACGAGGGTCGGCGGCTGGATGCCGTCAGGCACGGTGATCGCGGTGGCCGGCGGGGATGCCTCAGCCCCGGCAGGTGCCGGGGTTGCCGTGGTGTTGGCGGGAACGAAGGCTGCGGTTTGCTGAGCCGGTGCGGCGCTGCTGGCCGGCGTCAGGGTTTCGCTGGTGGAGTTGCCGTCGAGCGGTGCTGCGGCCGTCAGATGATCGTTCGTCGGCGCGACGACCGGATTTGCCGGCGTTGCGGAGGATTGCGCGGCTCCTCCGGCATCGGCGACCGAAGCCTGTGTCGCCGGTGCCTGTGTCGTGGACGTATTCGTTGCCGCCTGAGCCGCCGATGCCGGCATCTGAGCTGCATTGGCGGCTGTGCCGCTTGTCGTCGTACTTTCGGCAGCCGAGGTCAGCACCGAGACTTCGGCCGGTGGTGGCGCCTTCTGGCCGCGCGTCAGCGTGTTAACGAGCGGGAAGGCCATAATGGCGAGCAGGGCCGCACCGACCGCGAGCAGGATCGGCCGGCGGAAGCGCGAGAATGCGCCGCGTTTCTTCTCGCCGCTCTTGGGGGTGGGAGCCGAGCGCTGCGTCTGGTCCACTTCCATCGCGGCCGCCTGCGCGGCGCGGCGAGCGGCGGCGATATAGTCGGCGCGCTCGTTTTCGCTCGGTTGTTTGACGGTGCCATTGCGTGCGGCATTCTGGCTGGCGCGCACGCGTTCCAGGATCTTCTTGATATCAGGCGCGCCCGAGCCCGGCTCGAGCAGCTCATTCGCTTCCTCGGCGGGCATCATGTCGACCGGATCGATCGACGGCGCCTGCTCGATGACGGGCCGGTCGGGCAGGAAGATGGGTTCGGCCTTCTCGGGCATGAAGAAACGTCTGCCGAGGCTGGCGAGCAGGCTGGTTTTCCCCCCATCCTTCTTTGCCGCGGCCTTGATCTCCGCCTTGGTGACGGCATCGACCGCTTGCGCGACGACGGCTTCCGGCGATGCTGCGGTTTCGGCAGGCGCGACGGTACGGATGACCGGCCCGGCCTTCTGCGGTGCGGCCGAAGGCGGCTTCACCGCCGTCGTGTCGGAAGGGGCAAAAGCGTCGCTCTCGAAATTTGCGGCGGGCATGGCAGGCGCCGGCTGGCGATGTTCCATGTGGTCCAGCCGGTCGGCGATCTGCAGCAACGTGTCGTGCAGCGCCTCGAAGGTGCGGTGGGTGCGTTCGTCGCTGCTGCGGCTGAGGTCTTCGAGATGGCGAAGGTCTTCCGCAAGCGCGGTCATCGCCGACATGTCGGCGGACGCTACGCCGTGTCCGAGCATGCCTTCACGCGAGTAGGCCTCAACGACGGCTTCCGCCGCATGGCGGGCAGCCTCGATGATGTACTCGTCATTGGTCGCCATATAATCTTCGATCGCGCTCATGCGGCGGTCGAGATCGGCGGGAATTTGGTCGGCAACGGCGCGCGGCTCGTTCGTCAGCAGCGTCGACAGATGGGCGATCTGCTCTTCGAGATTGCGCAGCGCCTGTGTATCGGTCGGCGGTGCTGCCGTGCTCGCCTCCAGCCGCATGGCGATATCGGAGAGACGGCCTTCCAGCCGGCGGACGGCACCATCGTCGAGGTTTGCGGCCGGATGCGGCGGATGGAAGTCGATTTCGTCGATGCGCCGGGCCAGGTAATCCAGCCGTTCGGCCAGTGCATGGTCGACCGAGCCCTGTTCCAGCGCATCGATCTTGCGGGAGATATCGGCGAGGTGGTTGATCAGTTCCGGTTGCGGCGCCGACTTCTGCGAGCGCTCCATCAGGTAGGAAAGCTGATCCAAGCGCTCTTCCAGCCGGGCAGCCGCTTTGGCATTGCCGAGTTCATCGATGCGCATCGCCAGCGCCTCGAGGCGTCCGGAAAGATCGTCCGTCGGCTGGCGCCGCGCGGCGTCGCGGCTCATCATGTCGAGCTGATCGGCGAGGCCGCTGATGCGGCCTTCGAGCCGCTGCATCGCTTGATCCTGCGGCTGTATCATGCCGCCAAAGCTTTCAACGGCGGTGGCGATCGACAGCAGCTTGTTTTCCAACGCGTGCACGGCGGGGCTGTCGCTCATGCTGCCCAGATGCTGCTTGATATCGTCCAGGCGGTAGGCGAGCGATACCAGCTCGTCCTGAAGACCGGTCGTGTCGATCGCCTGGACCTGGCGTTCGACGTGGTGCAGCGAATCCTCGCGGGCGAGCCCGTCCATCAGCGAGCGCAGTTCTTCGAACTCTGCCTTCAGGCCGGCCGTTTCCGGCTGGCCGGGATGACCGGCGAGCTGGCTGATGCTGTCGGCAAGCCGCGCCATGTCCTCGCGCACATCGGCGGCGAAATGCTTGTCCTCGGCATTGTTGCGGATATCACGGATTTCAGCCCGCAGTGCGCTGACTTCGCGGGTAACGCTCTCGGCAATGTCCCGCTTGAGGTCCTGCCGCAGATTGACCAGCGCCTGGGCGATATCGACGGAGTTTTCGGGGGCGGAGCGCAGCGCCGAAGGCAGCGGCTGGCGCGAAGCCGGATTTTCGCCAACACGCGCGCCAAGCAGCGGCCGTTCGGCAATTGGAGCTTCCTCGCGGCGTGTGTGCAGGCGCTCGCGGCTTGCCTCGAGCGCACGTTGGCGCTGGCGGATTTCGGCAAGCGGGTCGGACCGTAGATCGGTTTCCGCACGTTCGGTGCGGAGCGGACGTTCATACGGGCGCGGGGCATAGGCTTCGCGCTCAGTGCGTGGTGTGCGGTCCGAAAGGGAAGCGCGTTCCGGCATTGGCGCCCGCTCAGGTGCCGCGGCATACCCGTTTGCCACACGCTGGTGCGTGTCCCGGGCTGCAGCCGTGCCCATCAGGCCTTCGATGCGCGCTTCCAGCCCCTCGATGGTGCGGCTCAACGCATCCAGCGACGTCCAGTCGCCCGTGCCGGTAGGATTTGATCGCGATCCGCTCATCTTCTTGCTCGCTTCGACATATGGACCACTCAAAGGCCATCTTGCTTGTGGAAAGGCAGCTTCGCGGATTCACGCGCAGACCGCATCCCACCGTTCGGAAAGAAATAGTTTATTAGGCTTTCCTCAGGCTGAACCGCGAAACGGCGCTCCATCAAGCAAAAGATGAAAGAAACGCAAAGCATCGCTGCTCATCCCGCACAATTCACGAAACGTAGTAAACAACCCGTTAAATTTTGCCGAAATCTTAACCTTTTATTTTGGTCTTGTTATTGAATATGCTCATGTTCTTATGAAATCGACGACGCTGTCGCGAGCGAGATGGGCGCATTGAGCGTCAATCATTCCTTGGCGTTGTCGTGGCTCGGTGGCCGCGGCGCAAATCCTTAAAATTGAGGGGTGTTATACTTTTCTCAATTGAGTTGTGAGACCGTGGAATGACTTGAATTTCCCTGGGAGCCGAACGCGTGCCGCCATCCATTGCCCGTGAATCGGATCCGGCACATTACATCCCGGCCCTGGATGGATGGCGCGGGCTGGCGGTCATCATGGTGTTGATGGGCCATTTCGGAGCCGACGTATATATGCCCGGCTTCAGCACTTTCGGCGTCGATCTGTTCTTCGTGCTGTCGGGGCGATTGATGGCGGACATTCTGTTTGTCAAACAGATGCCGCTTCCGATGTTCTTCGCCAGACGGTTTGCGCGCGTTTATCCGACATTGGTTGTTTTCGTATTGATCACCGGCCTGGCGTTTCACGGTACCATCGGTGAATTTGGCCTGAAAGTCGCCGCTTTTGCGCTGACCTTCACCTTGAACTATGCCACCATTTATGGGCTCCCCCTTTCCCTGCTGGATCATATCTGGTCCCTGTGCGTCGAGGAGCACAGCTACATCCTCCTGGGCCTGATCGCTTTCGCCAGTCGCTCGCGGAGCAAATCCATCACCTCGGGCCTCATTCTCACGGCCGGATTAATGGCCTTGGTCAACGGTGTGGTTCGGCTCCATACGACGGAGGGAGACCCGGGTTTGGTGATGTTGCGTACCGATGTTTCCATGGCAGGGATTTTCATCTCCGCAGCCTTCTACCTTATTCTCAGACCGAGACTGCATCGGGATAGTTGGACATGGATCGCGCCATGCGCTTTGGCGAGCGCGATCTTGGCGCGGATATTTGGTCTGGATGCTACGGTCTTTTTCGGCGTCAAGACGATCCTGTTGGCGATGGCGGTTATCGGGATCGAATATTCCGCGCCATGGTTCCGCAGGAGTTTTGAGGGCGATGTGCTCCGCTTTTTCGGGCAATGCTCCTTCTCGATCTACCTGTGGCAGGAGCCTTTTTTCAAGCTGACGGGCTTGCATCTGCTCCCTTCCGTTTTTCTGCTCATGATGGGTATCGCCTGCGGTGTGGCAAGCTACTACCTCATCGAACGCCCTCTGCGCACAACGCTGAATGCCATGTTCAGCCGCCGGGCTTTTAAACAAACTCTCGCCTGATCGCCGGCTTAGTCCGTTACCCTACCTAAAAATTCGCCTTGTCGCGCAAATTTGACGTTTACGCAAACGTCAATATTTTGTAAGGCTAGATCAGAGGCCGGAATGCGAGTCCGGCGGCGAATTGGAGGAATTCGAAAGATGCCAGTCTATAAGGCCCCGGTGAACGATACGCTTTTCGTCCTGAACGATGTGCTTGGGCTGGAACGCTATAGCAATCTGCCGGGTTTCGCCGAGGCCAGCCCCGACATGATCGAGGCGATTGTCGGCGAGGCGGCCAAGATGGCGGAAGAGGTGCTTTTCCCGCTGAATTATTCCGGTGATCAGGAAGGCTGCGTGCGTCACGGCGACGGCACGGTATCGACCCCGCAAGGCTTCAAGGAGGCCTACCGCGCCTATTACGAAGGCGGTTGGCTGGGCCTGGCGGTGCCGGAGGAATTCGGAGGGCAGGGGCTACCCTACACGCTGCATTGCGCTGTCGGCGAATATACCTCCGCTGCCAATATGTCGCTGATGATGTATCCGGGCCTGACGCAGGGCGCGATCGCCGCCATTCTCGTGCATGGCTCCGAGGAGCAGAAGCAGACCTATCTGCCGAAGATGGTCGCGGGCACCTGGTCCGGCACCATGAACCTCACCGAACCGCATTGCGGCACCGATCTCGGCCTGCTGCGCACCAAGGCAGTTCCACAAGCCGACGGCAGCTACAAGATTTCCGGCCAGAAGATATTCATCTCCGCCGGCGAGCACGACATGACGGACAATATCGTGCATATGGTACTCGCCCGTATCGAGGGCGCGCCGGAGGGCACCAAGGGCATCTCGCTGTTCATCGTGCCGAAAATCATGGTCGGGTCGGATGGTTCGCTGGGCGCGCGCAACGCGGTCTCCTGCGGCGCGATCGAGCATAAGATGGGCATTCATGGCAACGCCACCTGCGTCATGAACTATGACGAGGCCACCGGCTTCCTCATCGGCGCCGAGAACAAGGGCCTCAACGCCATGTTCGTAATGATGAACGAGGCGCGCCTCGGCGTCGGCCTGCAGGGGCTGTCGGTTGCCGAAATCGCCTACCAGAATGCCGTCGCTTATGCCCGTGAGCGCATCCAGGGCCGCTCGCTCTCCGGCCCGAAGGCGCCGGACAAAAAGGCCGACCCGATCATCGTCCATCCCGATATCCGCCGCTCGCTGATGACCATCCGTGCCTTCAACGAGGCCGGCCGCGCTTTCCTGCTGTGGACGGCACTGAAATCCGATATCGCCCATCGCTCCCCGGACGAGAAGGAGCGTCAGGCGGCCGATGATATCCTTGGTCTGGCGACGCCGATCCTCAAGGGCGTCATGACCGACAAGGGCTTCGAGCACGCCGTCATGGCGCAGCAGGTCTTTGGCGGTCACGGCTATATCGAAGAGCATGGTATGAGCCAGTATGTCCGCGATGCCCGCATCACCATGATCTATGAAGGCGCCAACGGCATCCAGGCGCTCGATCTCGTCGGGCGTAAATTGGCTCTGAACGGCGGTCGTGCCGTCATGGCGCTGTTCAAGGAGATCGGCGATTTCTGCGAGGAGAACCGCAATGACGAGCAAATGGCTTTCTACACCAAGCAACTGAAGAAGGGCTTGAACGACGTCCAGGCCGCGACCATGTGGTTCATGCAGAACGCCATGGCGAAGCCCGACAATGCCGGCGCCGGCTCCACGGATTACATGCACCTCTTCGGCCTCGTCGTCCTCGGCTACATGTGGGCGAAGATGGCGAAGGCGGCGCAAGCCGGTCTTTCGGGCGGCGAGAGCGAGCGCGAGGACTATTTGAAGAACAAGCTTGTCACGGCGCGGTTCTACATGGAGCGCATCATGCCGGAAACAGCGCTACGCAAGGCCCGCATCGAAACCGGCGCCGACACGATGATGGAACTGGCGGCGGAAGCATTTTGACAAGACTTACCTTCCCCCCGACGGGGAGAAGGTGGGTATGAATAAAAGGGCGGCTTGCCGCCGCAGGGAGATGAGACATGACCGAGGTTTTCATTTACGACCATGTGCGCACGCCGCGTGGACGCGGCAAGAAGGATGGGGCGCTGCATGAAGTGCCGTCCGTCCGCCTTGCCGCCAAGACGTTGGAGGCGATCCGCGACCGCAACGGTCTCGATACGAAGACGGTCGACGATATCATCATGGGCTGCGTCGATCCGGTGATGGATGCTGGCGCTGTCATTCCGAAGGCGGCTGCCTTCGAAGCGGGTTATTCGACCACGGCGCCCGGCATGCAGATCTCCCGCTTCTGCGCCTCCGGCCTCGATGCCGTGAATTTCGGCGCGGCCAAGATCGCGCAAGGGGCTGACGATATCGTCATTGCCGGCGGTGTCGAGAGCATGTCGCGCGTCGGCCTCGGCATGTCCGGCGGCGCCTGGTTCATGGACCCCTCGGTGAACTTCCCGGCCTATTTCATGCCGCAGGGCGTCTCGGCTGATCTCATCGCCACCAAATACGGCTTCTCCCGCGATGACGTCGACGCCTATGCCGTCGAAAGCCAGAAGCGCGCGGCCAACGCCTGGGAGAAGGGCTACTTCAAGAATTCCGTCGTACCGGTGAAGGATATCAACGGCCTGACGATCCTCGACAGGGACGAGCATATGCGTCCCGGCACCGATATGCAGGCGCTGGCCTCGCTCAATCCGTCCTTCCAGATGCCGGGCGAAATGGGTGGCTTCGAAGCGGTCGCCATTCAGGCGCATCCGGAAATCGAGCGCATCAACTATGTGCACCATGCCGGCAATTCCTCCGGCATCGTCGATGGCGCCGCCGCCGTGCTGCTCGGCTCCAAGGCGGGCGGCGAGAGCATGGGGCTGAAGCCGCGCGGCCGCATCAAGGCTTTCGCCAATATCGGCTCCGACCCGGCGCTGATGCTAACCGGCCCCGTCGATGTCACTGAAAAGCTGTTGAAGCGAACCGGCATGTCGCTCGCCGATATCGATCTCTTCGAGCTGAACGAGGCGTTTGCCGCCGTCGTGCTGCGCTACATGCAGGCTTTCGATATCGAGCATGACAAGATCAACGTCAACGGTGGCGCCATCGCCATGGGCCATCCGCTGGGGGCCACCGGCGCGATGATCCTCGGCACGGTGCTGGACGAACTGGAGCGCCGCGACCTCAATGCGGCGCTGGTGACACTCTGCATCGGCGCCGGCATGGGCACGGCCACGATCGTCGAACGCGTCTGAGGGGAGGAAACCAATGGCTTACACGAATTTCACCGTCGAGACCGACGCGGACGGCATCGCACTCGTCACCTGGGACATGCCCGGCAAGTCCATGAACGTCTTCACCGGCGAGGTGTTGGAGGAACTGAACGCCATCATCGATGCGACCGTCGCCGACAAGGCGACCAAGGGCGTGGTCATTACCTCGGGAAAATCCTCCTTCTCCGGGGGCGCCGACCTGTCGATGATCAAATCGCTCTTCTCTGTCTATCAGGACGAGAAGGCGAAGAATCCGGCGACAGCGGCACAAAAGCTGTTCGATCTCGTTGGCCGGATGACCGGCTTGTTCCGCAAGCTCGAAACCTGCGGCAAGCCCTGGGTATCGGCCATCAACGGCACTTGCATGGGCGGTGCGCTGGAGATGTCTCTCGCCTGCCACGGCCGCGTCGCCTCCAATGCCAAGAGCGTCAAGCTGGCATTGCCGGAGGTTAAGGTTGGCATCTTCCCCGGCGCCGGCGGCACGCAGCGCATCGCGCGCCTGACGGACGCGCAGTCCGCCCTGCAGATGATGACGACGGGCCAGTCGCTGACTGCAGCACGGGCCAAAGCGATGAACCTGGTCCATCATGTGGTCGAGCCGGATCAATTGATCCCTGCCGCCAAGCAGATGATCAAGGACGGTCTGAAGCCTATCGCGCCCTGGGATGAAAAGGGCTTCAAGGTGCCCGGAGGCGGCATCTGGACGCCGGCTGCCGCGCAGCTCTGGCCGGCAGCCCCGGCAATCCTTCGCCGCGAGACATCGGGCAACTATCCGGCCGCACTCGCCATCCTCAAATGCGTCTACGAAGGCCTGCAGGTGCCTTTCGATACCGGCCTCAAGATCGAGCAGCGCTATTTCACGCAGGTGCTGCAGACGACCGAAGCCTATGCGATGATCCGCTCGCTGTTCATCTCCATGCAGGAGCTCGGCAAGGGCGCCCGGCGTCCGGCAGGCCAGCCGAAGACGGAGCTGAAGAAGGTCGGCGTCGTCGGCGCCGGTTTCATGGGAGCCTCGATCGCCTATGTCACCGCAGCCGCCGGTATCGCCGTTACCCTCATCGACCGCGACATGGAAGCGGCCGGCAAGGGCAAGGCGGTTTCGGAAGGCCTGGTCAAGGAATCCATCGGTAAGGGGCGATTTACGCAAGACGAAGCGGCGGCACTCCTTGCCCGCATTACGCCGTCAGCCGATTACGCCGATCTGAAGGACGCCGACTTAGTCATCGAGGCAGTGTTCGAGGATCGCGACGTCAAGAAAGCCGTCATCGAGGCTGTTGAAGCGGTGCTGCCCGCGGGCGCCGTCTTCGCCTCCAATACCTCGACCCTGCCTATATCAGGGCTTGCGAAGGATTCCAAACGGCCCGCCGATTTCATCGGCATCCATTTCTTCTCGCCGGTCGAGAAGATGATGCTGACCGAAGTCATCCTCGGCAAGGAAACGGGCGACCGCGCCCTTGCCGTCGCGCTCGATTACGTCGCCGCCATCAAGAAGACGCCGATCGTTGTCAACGACACCCGCGGCTTCTTCGTCAATCGCTGCGTGCTGCGCTACATGTCGGAAGCCTATGACATGCTGATCGAAGGCGTGCCACCGGCGATGATCGAGAATGCCGCCAAGATGGCCGGCATGCCGGTCGGGCCTCTGGCGCTCAACGACGAGGTCGCCCTCGACCTGTCGCTGAAGATCCTCAAGGCTGCTGTGGCCGATCTTGGCGACAAGGCCGTTAATCCCGAGCACATGCAGTTGGTCACGCGTTTGGTGGAAGACGAGGGCCGCTTCGGTCGCAAGAATTCCAAGGGCTTTTACGACTATCCGCCAAAACCGGCCAAGAAGTCGCTTTGGCCGGGCTTGAAGGAAATGTACCCGCAGAAGAAGGCCGAGGAGATCGACGTTAACGTCCTGAAGCAACGCTTCCTCGTCACCATCGCGCTGGAGGCCGCCCGCACCATGGAAGAGGGCATCGTCACCGACCCGCGCGAAGCCGATGTCGGCTCTATCCTTGGCTTCGGCTTTGCTCCCTACACCGGCGGCGCGCTGTCCTACATCGACGGCATGGGCGTCAAAGCCTTCGTGGATGTTTGTGAATCGTTAGCTTCAGCTTACGGTAAGCAGTTCAAGCCGACGGCGCTGCTGAAGGACATGGCGGCGAAGGGCGAGACGTTTTATGGGCGGTTTGATCCGTATCGCGTAAAGGCGGCGGCCTGAATTTGAAAGAACTGCGTTAAAATTAGGGGTGGCGATAGCCGCCCCTGTTCTGTAGGGCCGTACTTTCTTTCTATTTTATGTGCTCAAGATCAGACGAATTGAATCTTGTGCTTGAACGATCTCGCTGTATAGTTGCACATGGCTTACGAGGGGGCTCATGTGTATCTGACAACTAAATTTGAAGGTGGATTGGCGGAAGAGCACAAAATTCCAGCTTATGAAGGTACTAAGTCGCTAGAAGGCTTAACTCGTTCCATCCTTATAGTTTCGAATTTTCTGGTTGAAGGTAAAGTTCGTTATAAAAAATTTGGGACTGTGCCTCTTACATTTAATCTAGTTTCTCAGCAGCCAGGAAGTTTTGAGTCGATATATGAAATTGCTTACCAGGCAGCCGTAATAGGGGCTCCCGTCCTTGGTGATTTAGCTGGCGGTGTTGCTGGTAATTTGCTGACGGACCTAATCAAAACAGTATATCGTCGAGTTTGTGGAAATGTAGACGATGTTAGTGACCAAGTTGCAGCTTTGGAAGACGCGAGACCTGGCGATATAGGTGCTTTAGTGGATGCCGCGGAGCCATCAATTAGATTGGCACACAATGTTATAAACCACGGTGTAATGAATATAAACATACAGCAGTTAACGATCAATGCCCCTAATCAATTGGCAGCGTTAACACCCGCAACCAAACAATATGTATGGCAAAATGTTATTAATAATGCCGTTCGATTGAAGCTCTTCAGTATCGCCAGTTTCAACGCAAATCAAGGTACTGGTCGAGCATTTGATCTGGAGCAAGGGCGATCTATTCCTTTTGAGCTTTCATCTGACGTTGACCGAGTGAGCGTGGATACGCTATTAAGCAGTATTGGTTCCTATACAAGAAGGCGGCGCCTCGGCGACAATTTGAGCTCTGCTGTCGCGGTAAAATACACTTCTGTAGACGCGCTGGATAATCGCATGAAGAAAATCCGCATTCTGAAGGTCAGAAACGAAATTATAGATTTATAATCTTGATACGATCACAATTCGTATTCGTCTCGTATCTCTCTCCGCTTTTGCGTAATACGAAGATGAACTTTCTCAAGGGACACGACGATTCCTCCACAACAAGAATCGCATAAGTTGTTATTTAATTCACCGCAACAACAATAATAGATAGAATTTTCGGATTATTGTCGGGAGCGGCCCTTTCCATTCGTCCTCTGCTTAGTTCCATCAAACAGAGGAGACGAACGATGGCCGAGATTATTGGAAACCGCGAAGAAGCCGACGCCATCTTTGCCATGCTTGTCGCTTGGGCAACGGCGATCGGAGAAAAGAACGTCGCCGGCGTCATGTCGCATGTGACCGACGACATCGTGGAATTCACCCTGGCGCCACCGCTGCAATACAAGGGCAAGGATCAGCCTGGCCTGCAGAGCTGGTTCGATACCTGGCAGGGGCCGATCGAAGGCGATGTCGAAGACCAGAAGCTGACGATCGGCGGGGATGTCGCTTTCTGGAGCGGCCTGACGCACATGCTGGGCACCAAGACCGACGGCACCAAGGTCGACCTCTGGTTCCGCGAGACGCTCGGCCTCAGAAAGGAAGCCGGTGTCTGGAAGATCGCTCACGATCACGCATCGGTCCCCTTCGCCATGGACGGCAGTGGGTTGGCGGAGCTTAGGTTAAAGCCGTAGTCTCAGGTGCACGCCGACACCGTGACCTTCTCCCGGCCGGTCCTCAATGCCAGCACGCCGCTGACGACCAGAACCAGAATGGAGGCAGCATAGATATCCGTCGTTGCGGTGAACCCAACCGCCTTCGACAGGAACCCAGCCAAAATGGCGGGCAGGCTGAAGGCCAGATAGCTCTGGATGTAGAATGCCGAAAGCAGGCCGGCGCGTTCGTCGGCCTTGGCCAATGGCATGATGCTGCGCACGGCCCCGAGGAAATTGGCGCCGAAGCCGGTGCCCGCGATCATCGTGCCGGCGATGAGGAGCGGCACCTCCGCCAAATGCACGCCGGCGACCACGGCGAGAAGGCCGAGCGTCATGGTGGATATGCCGAAGGCCAGCGCGGTTGCCGCAGGTCTTTTGCGCAGCAAAAACACGGAGGCAGCTCCACTGATAGTCAATGTGCCGACGACCGAACCGCCGACGAGGGGCAAGGTGCTGCCCGTCGTGGCGCTGACCAATGACGGGACCAGCGAAAGATAGAAGCCGCCAAGCGCCCAGACCGCGACATTGATCGGAGTCAGCGCCAGCAATGTCCGGCGTGCCTGCGGCGGTATGGCCACCTCGGGCCTGAGCGAGGCGATAAGGCCCGGTCTACGCCGGGTGGTTTCAGGCGTTATCCAAATCAGCACGGCCTGTATGACGAGAAGAGCAAGCACGATTGCATAGACGAGAAGTGTCGGCGCCGGCGCATATTGCACAAGGGCGCTGGTTCCGAACGCGCCGATCGCCATGCCGATAAGCGGCGCGATGCTGTTGGTCACCGAACCCCTGGCCGGATCGAGATCGACGAGTGCGGCGCCGAGCGAGGCTGCCGCGGCACCCGTCGCGAAGCCTTGCACGATGCGCGCGGCAATCAACCAATTCGGGCCGTCGGCCGTTAAAAACAGCGCCATCGCCACCATATTGAGGATAAGCGAGGCAAAGATCACCGGCCGTCGTCCCAGATGATCGGAGATCGAACCGACGATCAGAAGCGAAATGAGGAGCGCGAAGGCATAGACGGCGAAGATCACCGTGATCAGCACCGGCGAGAAGGCGAAGACTTGCTGATAGATTCGATAGAGCGGCGTCGGCGCAGACGAGGCGGCAAAGAAAGTGGCGCTGGTGGCGGCATGGAAAAATGGCGCCAACCGGCGGCCACGTCGCAGCAGTGAATTGTCGGTGGATTCGATCGCGGTCATCGACTATATCCTGGCTTAAAGCAAAAAAATTGCGTTAAGCACATGTAGTGCACCGTATCGCTAAAAGCAAATAATTTGCGTTAGTGGCGCGCTATTACCGGTGATGCGAGAGACGCAGTAAAGGGAAGATTGGCATAAGATAATGAATTCAAAGGAAAACCCGCGCCCCGGCGGGCGCAGCGCAAGGGTGCAGGCCGCTGTGCATCAGGCGGTTCGCGAGATGTTGGCCGGGATGGAACGCGCCGATGTGACGATCCCGCTTATTGCGCAGCGCGCCAATGTGACGCCATCGACGATCTATCGCCGCTGGGGCGACTTGCAGGAATTGCTGGCAGATGTCGCCGCTTCGCGGCTGCAGCCGGAAACGGAGCCGCTCAAAACCGGCAGCGCCAGGATGGACCTGCAGGCCTGGGCCGAGCAATATGCTGACGAAATGTCCTCCGGCGCCGGCCGGCAGATGATCCGCGATATCTTGGCGGTGTCCGGCACGGCGAATGCGGAGAAGTGCTCGGGCTACACGCAGCAGCAAGTACGTATGATCGTCGCCCGGGCGAAAGAGCAGGGCGCGGCCTTTCCGACGCTCACCGAAGTGATGGACTTCGTCATCTCACCGATCATGTACCGCATTCTCTTCGATCAGGTGCCGAGCAGCGACTATATTCATGGCCTGATCTCGCGGGTCATGCCCAAGGATGCGGCCAAATCCAAAACTGCGGAAATAACCCCCGATGTGTCCGGCGCCTGACAAGGCCCTCGACGGGCTTGTTTCTTCCGCAGGTTTAGGCCGCGTTACGCCGCAACCGGACAACAAGTAAGCCGGCGATCACACTTGGAAAATGCTGCGGCCACTGATTCCCTTGGGATATGCAGCATCGATGTCTCTATCGCGCCATTTCGCTATTGAAGAACAGAGCTAAAGATGATGCTAATGGTTGCTGAATAGATTCAACGGCAACGCAAAGGGGACATTCGATGCTGAATGAATTCAAGGCATTTATCGCCCGCGGCAACGTCATGGATCTCGCGGTCGGCGTGATCATCGGTGGCGCCTTTGGCGGTATCGTCAAGTCGCTGGTTGACGATATCATCATGCCGATCGTCGGCGCCATTTTCGGCGGCTTCGATTTTTCGAACTACTTCGTCGGCCTTTCCTCGGCGGTCAACGCGCCGACGCTCGCCGCCGCCCGCGCCCAGGGCGCGGTTTTCGCCTACGGCAATTTCATCACCGTCCTCATCAATTTCCTCATCCTGGCCTGGATCATCTTCCTGATGGTCAAGGGCGTGAACACGCTGCAAAAGCAGGTCGCGCGCAAGGAAGAGAAGGCCGCGGAAGCTGCACCGCCGCCGGCTGACGTGCAATTGCTCACTGAAATCCGCGATCTCCTGGCCAGGCGTCCCGCCGTCTGAGGTCCGTTTTCCGCCTTTGTTTTCCGCCCCCGGCCTATCAACGGTCGGGGGTCATTCATCACGAAAATCGATTGGTCGCTCAGTCAAAGTCATGGGATTTGCCCGCCGAATTGCTCTAAGAAAGCAAAAACCGGAGACTTTGCATGTCGATATTGGATAGCCTCAGCCCGCGTGCGCTGGCCGCGCCCGAAAGCGGGATTGTGGAAGTGGTGAACTATGCCCGTGGCCGTGATGGCCTGCTGCCGCTCTGGGTCGGCGAGGGCGACCTGCCGACGCCGGATTTCATCAACCGCGCGACCATGGCCTCGCTCAATGCCGGCGAAACCTTCTATACGTGGCAGCGCGGCATACCGGAGTTGCGCCAGGCACTTTCCGACTATTATGGGCGACATTTCGGCGTCTCTCTGCCGATGGAGCATTTTTACGTCACCGGTTCAGGCATGCAGGCGATCCAGCTCTCGGTGCAGGCGATCACCTCGCCCGGCGATGAGATGATCTATCTCTCGCCGGCCTGGCCGAATATTGCGGCCGCGCTCGAGATCGCCGGCGCCCGCTCGGTCGCCGTGCCGCTGCAGTTCGAAAACGGCAAGTGGACGCTCGATCTTGAGCTTTTGAAAGCGGCGATCACGCCGAAAACCAAAGGCCTCTTCATCAATACGCCGTCGAACCCGACCGGCTGGACGGCGACGCATCAAGACCTCCGCGATATCCTGGCGCTTGCCAGGGAATACGGCCTCTGGATCATGGCCGACGAGATCTACGCGCTCTATTACTATGCCGGCGGCCGGGCGCCCTCCTTCCTTGACGTCCGGCAAGCCGACGACAGGATCATGTTCGTCAACTCCTTCTCGAAGAATTGGTCGATGACCGGCTGGCGCGTCGGCTGGATCGTGGCGCCTGCGGAGCTTGGCCAGGTCATCGAAAATCTCGTGCAGTACTCGACCTCCGGTGTGGCGCAGTTTATGCAAAAGGGCGCCGTTGCCGCTTTGAACGAAGGCGATGATTTCGTCCGCTCCAACATCGCCAAGGCGGCCCGTTCGCGCGATATCCTTTGCGACGCGCTGATCGCGACCAATCGCGTCCACACGCTGAAGCCGGATGGCGCACTCTATGCCTTCCTGAAGATCGACGGCGTCACCGACAGCCGCAAGGCCGCCCTCGATATCGTCGACAAGACCGGTGTTGGCCTGGCACCCGGAACGGCCTTCGGCAAGGGCGGCGAACTCTTCATGCGGGCCTGTTTCCTGCGTGATCCCGCGCAGGTAGCGGATACCGCTGAACGCCTAAGCCGCTATATCCTGAGTTTGTAAGGGCAGGACTCCTTGCTGATATATTGACTGAACCCGGCCTCTGCGCCGGGTTTTTCGTCCGTGAGACTAGGATCGATAAAATTCGAGCAATCCCTGAAAACTCCGCCTAACCATAGGAACAATCTTCCCTGCGCGGTACCCCGCTCAACCCCTGCTTTTAATCAAATCCGTAAGAAAGCGGGCTTCATATGCTTCTCATATTACTTTGCAGAGGCGCGAAGAATGACAGTGTTGGTGACGGGCGGCGCGGGATATATCGGCAGCCATATGGTCTGGAAATTGCTCGACGCTGGCGAGGATGTGGTGGTTATCGACCGTCTTTCCACCGGCTTTCGCTGGGCAGTCGCGCCGGCTGCACGCTTCTATCTCGGCGATGTCGCCGATGAAGTGTTGCTGCAAAAGATCTTCGCGGAAAATGATATCGACGCCGTCGTTCACTTCGCCGGCTCCGCCGTCGTGCCGGCGTCGATCGAAGATCCGCTAGCCTATTACGACAACAACGCCGGCAAAACCCGCATCCTGATGAGCGCGGCGATCAAGGCCGGTATTCGCCACTTCGTCTTTTCCTCCACCGCCGCCGTCTACGGCCCGCAGCCCTCCGACGAACCGGTGCGGGAAAACGCGCCGCTGCGGCCGGAAACACCCTATGGGCAATCCAAGCTGATGTCGGAATTGATGCTGCGCGATGCCGCCGCCGCTTACGATTTCAGCTATGTGGCGCTGCGTTATTTCAACGTCGCCGGCGCCGATCCGAACGGCAGGACCGGCCAATCGACCGACGGCGCCACGCACCTTATCAAGGTCGCCTGCGAAGCGGCCCTCGGCCGGCGCCGCCAGGTGGATATCTACGGCACGGACTATCCGACACACGACGGCACCGGCGTGCGCGACTACATTCACGTTTCCGATCTCGTCGAAGCCCATATGATGGCGCTGCAGCATCTGAGACGCGGCGGCCGGCCGCTGGTTGCCAATTGCGGTTATGGCATGGGCTATTCGGTGCTCGATGTCCTGAACATGGTCATGCGCGTCTACGGCCAAGCGTTTCGCATTCACATGGCGCCGCGCCGGCCCGGCGATGCCGCCAGCGTCGTCGCCGATGCCACGCTCGCCCATCGCGAACTAGGCTGGGAGCCGAAATACAATTGCATGGAGACGATCGTGCGCTCGTCACTGGAGTGGGAAAACTACCTCGCGCACAGATCCGGTTTCGATGTCAGTGGCCTGCATAAGGTGTTCGCAGCACCCAGCATCTGATGCTGGAATGCATGAATATATTTCGATGTTTGGGTGAAACTCAAAGTATACAACAATCATCGGTAATATTTCCCAATAAAAATAACTGAAAATCAAGTTTTTTGTGGTTTTGTGTGGGTGGGGGAAGGAAGCCATGAGGAACTTGCTTTCAGGCTTGCGCCTGCAGAAAGAGAATCCGACGTTTCTGGTGGCGCAATACAAGGCGCTGGCGTCACAGATACCGGTCCTTTATATTCTTTTGATCATCAACGCCCTGGCCGTGGTGATCACCCATATCCACACCGCGCCGATGTGGCTGGCGGTTTATGTGCCGGTCAGCCTGAGCATCCTCTGCGTTTTCCGCATCGTCTGGTGGCAGTTGCATGGGCAGGATCCCATCGATGCGGATCGAGCCTATGGTGTGATGCGCCGGACCGTCGTGCTCGCCGGCGTGCTGACCCTTGCTTTCGGCATCTGGGCAGTCGCACTTTATCAATACGGCAATGCCTATCAGCAGGGGCAAATTTCCTATTTCCTTGTGGTGACGGGCATTTCCTGCGTCTTCTGTCTGATGCATCTGCCGGCCGCAGCCCTTCTGACGACGGCCATTACCTTTTCCTTCATGGTCGTCACCTTCATGTTCTCGGGCAATTCCGTGTTCGTGGCGACCGCGACCAGCGTCATCTTCCTGTCGTTTCCCTTCGTTCGTGTCATCAATAGCTATTTCCGGAATTTTGCCGGGCTGGTGCGGCTGACGGAAGAACTCGGCGACAAGCAGGCGGAAGCCGAACGGTTGAACCTCGTCAACAGCCGCAACGCGCTACAGGATCAACTGACCGGTCTTGCCAACCGCCGCAGTTTCTTTCGCGAATTGCAGGATCTCTTGCAGCAACGGCCGGAGACGCCACCAATCATCGGCCTTGTCGATCTCGACGGCTTCAAGCCGGTCAACGACGTCTTTGGCCATGCCGCCGGTGATTTCGTGTTGAAACAGACTGCCGAACGTTTTGTGGCTTTGATGGGCGGCAAGGGCACAATTGCGCGCCTTGGGGGCGACGAGTTCGGCGTGATTTTTCCAAGCGATCTCAGCCGTGATTGTGTCTCCGAGATGGGGCAGGCTTTCTGTGCGGCGCTCCGCGAACCCTATGATGTGCCCGGCGGCTCCATCCGCATTTCCGGGTCCTGCGGTATCGTCGTTCCGGAGGGCGGCGGCCACACCGCCGAGCAGCTCTATGAAAAGGCGGACTTCGCCCTCTATCAGGTCAAGAGCCGCCGCAGCGGCAATGTCGAGTTCTTCTCCCACGATCTCGAAGAAATCCTCCAGCAACGGCACCTGATCGAGTTGGAATTGCAGGGCGATAATTTCGCCAGGGAGTTGTCGCTGGAATATCAGCCGATCATCGATCTCGATGATGGCCATGTCGTCGGTTTCGAAGCTTTGGCGCGCTGGAACAGCGCCCGCCTCGGCCGCGTCAGCCCCGATGCCTTCATCCCCGCCGCCGAACGCACCGCGATGATCGGCAAGATGACCCGCATCCTCTTCGCGGAGGCGCTGCAGGCGTTGTCGATCATGCCGCCGCCGCTGCGCATGTCCTTTAACCTCTCGGCCCGCGATATCTGCGACCATGAAACGTCGATGGCTCTTCTTGCCATGATCCATGCCGCCAGGATCGACCCGCGCCGCATCGAATTCGAGATCACCGAGACGGCCTTATTGTCGGATTTCAACACCGCCTATGAGGTCATCGGCCTGCTGCGCGGCGCAGGTATTACCATCGCGCTCGACGATTTCGGCACCGGCTTTTCCAGCCTCAGCCATATCCACCGGTTGGAATTCGACAAGATCAAGATCGACAAGAGCTTCGTCATGCGGTTTGATCGTGATGTCCGCTGCATGAATATCACCCGCTCGGTTGCCAGTCTCTGCCGCAATCTCGGCATCACATCGGTCGCCGAAGGCGTCGAAAGTGCTGCAATTGCCGAGGCGCTGCATGCTTTCGGCGTGCGGTTGGCGCAGGGCTATCATTTTTCCAGGCCGTTGCGTCTGCATGATGCGATCGCCTTTGCCGAGGCGAGCGAGAGCGGCATCGCGGCGGGGCGCGTGGCAAGCGCCTAGAGCAATTCCAGGAAAAGTGCGTAGCGGTTTTCCGTCCGGAATTGCGTAAAACAATAAGATAGAGCGGTTCTGAACCGCTCTAAGCTGACGCATGCCCCAGAAAGGCCGGTGCGTTGCGATGCACGGCCTCTACCAGAAAGTCGATGACGGTGCGCACGCGCGGCGACTGCCTGAGGTCGCGGTGGCAGGTGATCCAGTAGTGCCGTTTCAGGTCGACTTCATCGGGCAGCACCATCTGCAGGTCCGGATGCCGGCAGGCGATAAAGAAGGGCAGCACGCAGAGCCCCAGCCCGCTTTTGGTCGCCGTCAACTGCGCAAAGATGCTGGAACTCTGGAATTGCGGCTTGATGCGCGGATGGATGTCGCCGAGATAATCGAGACCAGGCGCAAAGATCATGTCCTCGATGTAGCCGACGAACGCGTGCTCCGGCAGATCGTCGCGGCTCTCCACCGGCGGGTGGCTGGCGAGGTAATCCCGCGATCCATAGACCTGCAGGTGGTAGTCGGTCAATTTCTCGGTGAAATAGGGGCCGGCCTTCGGCGGGTCGAGCACGATGACGATATCGGCTTCCTTGCGCGACAGCGACATGATCTGCTGGATCGTCACCAATTCCAGCGAGATGTTCGGATACCGCGCGGTGAACTCCGAAAGCATGGTGGTGAAGAAGAAATTGGAAAAGCCCTCCGGCGCGCTGATACGCACCACGCCGCGTTGTGCCGCCGAGCCGACCCTCAGGTCTGACCGCAGCCGCTCGGTTTCCTGCTCCATTCGCTCGGCTGTGTCGATGAAGCGCTGGCCCATGCCGGTCAGCATATAGCCCCGCGGATTGCGCTCGAAGAGCTTGACCTGAAGCGAAAATTCCAGCCGGTCGATACGGCGCGAGACGGTGGCGTGGCTGGTGCGCAATTGCCGCGCAGCGGTTGAAAGCTGCCCGGTCCGGGCCACCGCCAGGAAGAACTGCAGGTCGTCCCAGGTGAAGTGCGGCGCGGTCTTCATGCCTCCCTTTCTGTTCAAAAATGAACAGACACTGTTTGGAATTAGTTGCAAACTTCACTTGCGTCAATGCGCGATTTCAATGATCTTGAGGGATAGCAAAGTCGTTTTGAGGATAACGACTGGCCAATTTTGAACAGATTCATTTTTGCCAAATCTCTGGGAGGAGAGGATATGCGAAAGAGTCTCATTGCGTCCCTGGCACTTCTGCTTGCAAGCAGCACCGCAGCATTCGCCGCTGGCGCGTCCGACGGTGTGGTGAAGATCGGCATCCTGAATGACCAGTCGGGCGTCTATGCCGACTTTGGTGGCAAGTCCTCGGTGGAGGCGGCGAAGATGGCTGTCGAGGATTTTGGCGGCAAGGTGCTGGGCGTGCCGATCGAGATCGTAGATGCCGACCATCAGAATAAACCCGATATCGCCTCTAATATCGCTCGCCAATGGTATGACACCGACAAGGTCGACGCCATCATGGAGCTGACGACCTCGTCGGTGGCGCTGGCCGTGCAGGCGATCGCCAAGGAAAAGAAGAAGATCGATATCGTCACCGGCGCGGCAACGACCGATCTCACCGGCAAGCAATGCTCGCCCTACGGCTTCCATTGGGCCTATGACACGCATGCGCTGGCCGTCGGCACCGGCGGCGCACTGGTCAAGCAGGGCGGCGAGACCTGGTTCTTCCTGACCGCCGATTATGCCTTCGGCTATTCGCTGGAGCAGCAGACATCTGATTTCGTCAAGGCAAACGGCGGCAAGGTTCTCGGTTCCGTCCGCCATCCGCTGTCGACCAACGACTTCTCGTCCTTCCTGCTGCAGGCGCAATCGTCCGGTGCCAAGGTCATCGGCCTTGCCAATGCCGGCCTCGATACTTCCAACGCCATTAAGCAAGCGTCGGAATTCGGTATCACCCAGGGCGGCCAGCATCTGGCGGCGCTGCTCTTCACGCTCGCCGAAGTTCATGGCCTCGGCCTGCAGGCGGCCCAGGGTCTGACGCTGACCGAAGGCTACTATTGGAACCGCGACGACGAAAGCCGCAAATTCGGCAAACGCTTCTTCGATCGCACCGGCAAGATGCCGAACATGATCCACACCGGTACCTATTCCGCCGTGCTGCAATATCTGAAGGCCGTGCAGAAGGCCGGCACCGACGATACCGAAGCGGTCGCCAAGGAACTGCATGAAATGCCGGTCGACGACGTTTTTGGCCGCGGCGGCACTGTCGGCCCCAACGGCCGCATGATCCACGACATGTACCTGCTCCAGGTCAAGAAACCGGAGGAGAGCAAGGGCGACTGGGACTACTACAACGTGCTGGCAACGATTCCCGGTAAGGAAGCCTATATCGATCCGGCCAAGAGTGGCTGCGATCTCGTCAAGCAGTAAGGTTGCGATCAGCCGATGGCGATCTCTGCGGCAGAGAAACAAGAAGAGCCACGGGTGGTGTTATCCGCCCGCGGCCTCCGGCGCGATTTTGGCGGCTTCACGGCCGTCAAGAATGTTGATCTCGATGTGCGCCATGCCTGCGTGCACGCGCTGATCGGCCCGAACGGCGCCGGCAAGACGACTGTGTTCAATCTTCTGACCAAGTTCCTGCAGCCGACGCATGGCACGATCACGCTTCTCGGCACCGATATCACTAGGACGAAGCCGGACAAGGTCGCGCGCATGGGGCTGGTGCGCTCGTTCCAGATTTCGGCGGTCTTTCCGCATCTCTCCGTGCTGGACAATGTCCGTGTCGCCCTGCAGCGGCCGAACAATCTGGCGCATCAATTCTGGCGGCCGATCTCGGCGCTGGCGAGCCTGGACGATCGTGCCGAACAATTGCTGGCAGCAGTCGGTCTGACGAAGGAGCGCAATGCCATCGCTGCCGATCTTTCCTATGGCCGCAAGCGGGTGCTGGAGATAGCGACGACCTTGGCGCTTGATCCCAAGGTGCTGCTGCTCGACGAGCCAATGGCCGGCATGGGGCTCGAGGATGTCAACACCGTCTCCGCCATCATTCGCGACGTGGCGCGCGACCGGGCGGTGCTAATGGTGGAACACAATCTCTCCGTCGTCGCCGATATCTGCCACCATGTCACCGTCCTCCAGCGCGGCGAAATCCTCGCCGAAGGCGACTATGCCACGGTCAGCCGCGACCCGCGCGTCCGCGAGGCCTATATGGGCACGGAGGAGGCGTAGGATGGCAGCGCTACTGGAGGTACAGGGTCTCAATGCCTGGTATGGCGAAAGCCACATATTGCATGGCGTCGACATGAACGTTGGCGAGGGCGAGACCATCACCATTCTCGGCCGCAACGGCGTCGGCAAGACGACGACGCTGCGCACCATCGTCGGCATCGTCCGGGCGCGCAAGGGCAGGATCGCCTTTGCCGGCGCCGACATGATGCAGGTGCCGCTGCACAAGACGGCGCACAGGGGCATTGGCTTCGTGCCGGAGGAGCGCGGCATCTTCTCGACACTCAATGTTCATGAAAACCTGATGCTGCCGCCGGTGGTCGCGCAGGGCGGGATGACGGTTGACGAGATTTTCGAGCTGTTTCCCAATCTGTACGAGCGCCGCAACAGCCTGGGCACGAAACTCTCCGGCGGTGAGCAGCAAATGCTCGCCATGGCCCGCATTCTGCGCACCGGCGTGCGAATGTTGCTGCTCGACGAACCGACCGAGGGACTGGCACCCGTCATCGTCCAGCGTATCGGCGAGGTGCTGAAGAAGCTGAAGGAGCGCGGCATGACCATTCTGTTGGTTGAGCAGAATTTCCGCTTCGCTAGCCGTATTGCCGATCGTTTCTATCTGATGGATCATGGCCAGATGGTCTCGGAATTTCCGGTCGGCGAATTGCCGGAGCGGATGGGCATGCTGCACAAGGTTCTGGGGGTCTGACGCCATGACCATGATATTCGGCATCCCGCTGCAGGCGCTTCTCGGACAATTGCTGATCGGGCTGATCAACGGCTCCTTCTATGCGCTTCTGAGCCTCGGGCTCGCGATCATCTTCGGCATGCTGCGGGTGATCAATTTCGCCCATGGCGCGCTCTACATGCTCGGCGCCTTCACCGCCTATTTGCTGCTTGCCTATGCCGGCATCGGCTATTGGCCATCATTGGTGCTCGCGCCGTTGATTGTCGGCCTGTTCGGCGCGGTCGTGGAGCGCCTGTGCTTGCGCCGGCTCTACAAAGTCGATCCGCTTTACGGCCTGCTCTTTACCTTCGGCATGGCGCTGACCATCGAAGGCACGTTCCGCTATCTCTATGGTTCGTCCGGTCAGCCCTACGCCGTACCGACGGCGCTGGTGGGCGGTGTCAATCTCGGCTTCATGTTCCTGCCGATCTATCGCGGCTGGGTGATCGTCGTGTCGCTTATCGTCTGTATTGGCACCTGGCTGCTGATCGAGAAGACCAAGCTCGGCGCCTATCTGCGTGCCGCAACGGAAAATTCGGTGCTTGTACAGGTCTTCGGCGTCAACGTGCCGGTGCTTCTGACGCTGACCTATGCTTTCGGCGTCGCGCTTGCCGCCCTTGCCGGGGTGCTGGCCGCGCCGATCTATCAGGTCTCGCCGTTGATGGGATCGAACATGATCATCATCGTCTTTGCCGTGGTGGTCGTCGGCGGCATGGGCTCGATCATGGGTGCGATCATCACCGGCTATGTGCTTGGCGTCGCGGAAGGCTTGACGAAGGTGTTCTATCCGGAAGCATCCAATATCGTCATCTTCGTGATCATGGCGATCGTACTGCTTCTCAGGCCCGCGGGCCTCTTTGGCCGGGATGCGTGACATGGCTGATATGACCGATACGCTGAAGTCCGAAAGCCGCCGCCCGTCATCATCAGTTCAGAAGGGCTTCCTGGTCGTCGGCCTGGTGCTGCTGATCTGGGCACCGTTTTTCATCTACCCCATCTTTGTCATGAAGGTGCTCTGCTTCGCGCTGTTCGCCTGCGCCTTCAATCTGCTGCTTGGCTATACCGGTCTTCTGTCCTTCGGCCATGCCACCTTCTTCGGCGGCGCGGCCTATTTCACCGCGCATGCGGTAAAGGTATGGGGCGTGCCGCCGGAACTCGGCATCCTGATCGGCGTTGCGGGCGCAGCCTTGCTCGGCCTGATCATGGGCTTCGTCGCCATTCGCCGGCAGGGCATCTATTTCGCCATGATCACCCTGGCGCTGTCCTACATGTTCTATTTCTTCTGCCTGCAGGCGAAGTTCACCCAGGGCGAAGACGGCATTCAGTCGGTGCCGCGAGGTTACCTCTTCGGCGTCATCGATCTCAGCAACTCCTTTAACATGTACTATTTCGTGCTGGCGGTGTTCATCATCGGCGTGCTGATCATCTGGCGCTTCATCAATTCGCCCTTCGGCATGATCCTGAAATCGATCCGGGAAAACGAGCAGCGGGCCATTTCGCTCGGCTATTCCGTGGCCCATTACAAGCTCGGTGCTTTCGTCATGTCGGCGGCGCTTGCCGGGCTTGCGGGTGCGGTCAAGGCGCTGGTCTTCCAGTTCGCAACGCTCACCGATGTCGCCTGGCAGATGTCGGGCGAGGTGATCCTGATGACCTTGCTTGGTGGCATCGGCACCTTGGTCGGCCCGCTTTTCGGCGCCGGCTTCGTGGCAACGCTGGAAAACTATCTCGCAACCTCGGAATTCCCAGTGACGATCATCACCGGCATCGTCTTCATGGTCTGCGTCCTGCTCTTCCGTCGCGGCATTATCGGCGAATTCTATGCTTCGCGGCTGGGGCGCAAGCTGGGGTTCGAGTATCGGCGCTGACTGCTTGACTTTCCTTCTCCCCGTCCTGAGCTTGTCGAAGGGGCGGGGAGAAGGTGCCCGAAGGGCGGATGAGGGGCTGCACGGACTTCCAGCGAATACGGAATTTGCCGAACCTTCGAGCCCCTCACCCTAACCCTCTCCCCGCAGGCGCGGAGAGGGGACGATAGAGTCTCTGGAATGGATCGCTTCGACTACATCATCATCGGTGCCGGCAGTGCCGGCTGTGTGCTTG
Source organism: Rhizobium sp. CB3060 (assembly GCF_025200735.1). Classification (NCBI taxonomy): domain Bacteria; kingdom Pseudomonadati; phylum Pseudomonadota; class Alphaproteobacteria; order Hyphomicrobiales; family Rhizobiaceae; genus Rhizobium; species Rhizobium sp. CB3060. Next base: position 192,424 of record NZ_CP104158.1, read on the forward strand.
CCAACCGGCTGTCGGCGGATCGCAACAACAGGGTGCTGCTGTTGGAGGCAGGTGGCAGCGACAATTACCACTGGATCCACATCCCGGTCGGCTATCTCTATTGCATCAACAATCCCCGCACCGACTGGTGCTTCACCACAGCGCCGGAAGCGGGGCTGAACGGCCGCTCGCTGAACTATCCGCGCGGCAAGGTGCTCGGCGGCAGCTCTTCGATCAACGGCATGATCTATATGCGCGGTCAGGCACGGGATTACGATCTCTGGCGGCAACTCGGCTGTGCCGGCTGGGGCTGGGACGACGTGCTGCCCTATTTCGTGAAGTCCGAGGACCATTATAGGGGCAAGGATGAAATGCACGGCGCGGGCGGCGAATGGCGAGTCGAGAAAGCCCGCGTGCGCTGGGCCGTGCTCGACGCCTTCCAGGCGGCCGCCCGCGAAGCCGGCATTCCGGAGACTGCGGATTTCAATCGCGGCAACAATGAAGGTTCCGGCTATTTCGATGTCAACCAGCGCTCGGGCATCCGCTGGAACACCGCGAAGGCCTTCCTGCGACCGGCGCTGAAGCAGGGCAATCTCACAGTGCTTACCAAGGCACAGGTTCGTCGCTTGCTCATCCAGGACGATGCCGTCACCGGTGTCGAGTTCCAGCATGACGGCGTGACCAAACGCGCTTATGCCGACAAGGAGACTGTGCTTTCCGCCGGCGCGATCGGCTCGCCGCAGATTCTCGAACTCTCCGGCATCGGTCGCGGCGAGGTGTTGAGCCAGGCCGGCATTGAAGTGGTGCGGGAAGTCAAGGCGGTCGGCGAAAACCTGCAGGATCACTTGCAACTGCGCATGGCCTATAAAGTCACCGGCGTGCCGACGCTGAACGAAAAGGCGACGAAATTCTTCGGCAAAGCGGCGATCGGGCTGGAATATCTCGTGCGCCGCTCCGGGCCGATGGCGATGGCGCCGAGCCAGCTCGGCATTTTCACCCGCTCCGGCCCCGACAAGGAAACGCCGGATCTGCAATATCATGTGCAGCCGGTCTCGCTCGACAAATTCGGCGATCCCGTCCATCCCTTTCCGGCGATCACGGCAAGCGTCTGCAATCTGAGGCCGGAAAGTCGCGGTTCGGTGCACATCCAGAGCCCTGATTTTGCCATGCAGCCGGCAATCAGCCCAAACTATCTTTCGGCACCGCGCGACCGAGAGATTGCCGTGCGCTCCATCCGGCTGACCCGGCGGATTGTTGAGCAGCCGTCTTTCGCCAAGTTCAAGCCGGAAGAATTCAAGCCAGGCCCGTCCTATCAGACGGATGCCGACCTCGAGCGCGCCGCCGGCGATATCGGCACGACGATCTTTCACCCGGTCGGCACCTGCCGCATGGGCGGCGATCCGCAAAGCGTGGTCGATCCGCGCCTGCGGTTTCGGGCGCTGGCAAGGCTTCGGATCGCCGACGCCTCAGTCATGCCGTCGATCACCTCGGGTAATACCAATTCGCCGACCATCATGATTGCCGAGAAAGCCGCCGAGATGATCCTTGCCGACAACCGCTGAGCGCCTATTGATTGAGGAAGGCGGGTATGGGGAGTTTTCGAATGCAGAGCATAGACGAGGTCATCATTGGGCGTCAGGGATCGGCGGGGCTTATCCGCCTCAACCGGCCGCAGGCGCTGAACAGCCTGACGCTGCCAATGATCCGGGCAATTGCAGCGGCGCTTGCTGATTTCGCCGCCGATCCATCCATCGCCAGTGTGATCGTCAAGGGCGAGGGTGACCGCGCCTTCTGTGCCGGCGGCGACATCCGCCTGTTGCATGAGAGCGGCAAACAGGGTTCTTCAGACGCCGAAACCTTCTGGCGCGAGGAATTCCGCCTCAACCACGCCATTGCCGATTATCCCAAACCCTATGTGGCGCTGATGGACGGCATCACCATGGGCGGCGGCGTCGGGCTCTCTTCCCATGGCAGCCATCGCGTCGTCACCGAACGCACCCGCTTCGCCATGCCGGAAACCGGCATAGGTTATTTTCCCGATGTCGGCGCTACTTGGCTTTTACCACGCGCGCCCGGCGAAGCTGGCACCTGGATGGGCCTGACCGGCCTCGCCATCAACGCCGCCGATGCGATTCACGCGCGGCTGGCCGATCATCGTGTTGCTTCTTCCGATCTATCGGCGCTGATCGAAGCGATCGGCGCGCTGCCGGTTGCTGCATCGCCGGCCGATGTGCATACGGTAATCGCGGGCATGGCGGTTGCTGCCGGCGAAAGCCGCCTGGTCGCTAACCGCGATACGATCGATCGGGCGCTGGCATATGATACCGTCGGGGAGATTCAGGAGGCGCTAGCGCAAGAGGCAGGCGATTTCGCCGCAGAAACGCGGCAGATAATCAGCACGCGCTCGCCGACCAGCCTGAAACTGACGTTGCGGCTGCTGCGCGCCGGACGCAGCAGTGCAAGCCTCGCCGAATGCTTGAACCGCGAACTCGGCGCCTGCATGCGGATCTTGTATAATCCCGACTTCTATGAAGGCGTCCGCGCCGCCGTCATCGATAAGGACCGCAATCCGAAATGGTCGCCGGCAAGCCTTGCCGAGGTCGCGGCAAGCGATATCGACCGCTTCTTCGTGCCGGCGCGACCGCCGCTTTTCGAGACGTAAATGATCATGGGAGGAGAGCATCATGACACGGATCGCATTCATCGGGCTCGGCAATATGGGCGGTCCCATGGCCGCCAATCTGGTCAAGGTCGGCCATGAGGTCATCGGCTTCGATCTCTCGCATGATATGCTGAAGGCCGCCGAGGCGACGGGCGTCAAGGCCGCAAACGTGCTGAGCGAAGCGCTTGCGGATGCCGAAGCCGTCATCACCATGTTGCCGAAGGGGCAGCATGTTCTAACGGTTTGGACCGATATTCTGCGCTCCGTGCCGAAGGGCACTCTGCTGATCGACAGCTCGACCATAGATGTCGACAGCGCTCGCAAGGCCCATGCCATGGCAGGCGATGCCGGCTGCCTGTCGCTCGACGCGCCGGTCTCCGGCGGCACCGGCGGTGCGGCAGCCGGAACGCTCACCTTCATGGCTGGTGGCTCGGCGGAAAGTTTTGCAGGCGCCAAACCGCTGCTGGAAGTCATGGGCCGGAAGATCGTCCATTGCGGCGACGCAGGCGCCGGGCAGGCGGCGAAGATCTGCAACAACATGATCCTCGGCATTTCCATGATCGGCGTCTGCGAGGCCTTCGTGCTCGGCGAAAAGCTCGGCCTCTCGCATCAGGCGCTCTTCGACGTCGCCTCAACCTCTTCGGGGCAATGCTGGTCGATCAATACCTATTGCCCGGTGCCCGGCCCTGTGCCGACCTCGCCGGCCAATAACGACTACAAACCGGGCTTCATGGCAGCACTGATGCTGAAGGATCTGCGGCTGGCACAGGAGGCAGCGCTGTCAACTGGCGCATCGACGCCTCTGGGTGCCGAAGCGGCGCAGCTCTACGCACTCTTTGAAAAGCTCGGTAATGGCGGCCGCGATTTTTCGGCCATTATTGAGATGTTTCGGGAGGCGGACTGAATATTACTCGTGATGATCGAGTGAGTTGAAGCTCCGACGCCGGAAAAGCGGCCTCGACAAATGGGCCCCAATTCACCGCCACATGCCGCGCATGCGCGCACCCACATCGACTCTTACCTGCCGCGCCCTGATGGCGGCGGCGCTTTCGGCGCGGGCCTGTGGCCAGCCGCAAACCTCGAAAAACTGCAGCAATGTCGCCGGAATGAAGCGCGTTCGCGAGGCAAAGACATGCCGGTCGCCCTGCGCATGCTGGCCATGGATGAAGAAGCGCTGCGGGATGACGAGATCGAGGCTGTCTTTGGCACGTGTCATGGCAACATAGAGCAACCGCCGCTCCTCCTCGATCTCGGAGGAGGAGCCGACCGCGAGATCTGCCGGAATGCAGCCATCGACGGCATTGAGGACAAACACCTTCGTCCATTCCTGGCCCTTGGCGGAATGGATGGTCGAGAGGATGAGATAATCCTCGTCAAGCAGCGGCGTGCCGGCCTGGTCGCTGGTGGCATCGGGCGGATCGAGCGTCAGTTCGGTGAGGAAGCGCTCGCGCGAGCCATAGCCGCTGGCGATCTGTTCGAGCTGGATCAGGTCCGCCTGGCGCGTCGCTGCGTCCTCGTGCGCCCGCTCCAGATGCGGTTCGTACCATTGCCGTACGAGGCCGATTTCCGCCGGCCATCCCGCCTTGCCGGCCTTCAACTCCTGCATGGTTGCAACGAAAGCCGTCCAGTCCTCTCCCGAGCGCGGCGGCGCCGGAAAATCGGCCAGGGCCGCCATTGGACTGGCCTGTTCGCCGATATGATCGAGCACGCGCTGGGCAGTCGAAGGGCCGACGCCCGGCAAAAGCTGCATCAGCCGGAAGCCGGCGACACGGTCGCGCGGGTTCTGGGCAAAGCGAAGGGTAGCGAGCATGTCCTTCACATGGGCGCTGTCGAGAAACTTCAGCCCGCCGAATTTGACGAAGGGAATGTTGCGGCGGGTGAGCTCGACTTCCAGCGGTCCGCTATGGCTTGAGGTACGGAAGAGCACGGCCTGCTGCTTGAGCTTGGCGCCGCTCTCCCGATTTTCCAGCACCTGATCGGCGATATAACGCGCCTGATCGCTTTCGTCGCGCACCGTGACCAGCCGCGGACGCTCAGCGCTCTGGCGTTCGGTGCGCAGGTTCTTGGTGAAACGCTCGGAGGCAAGATCGATCACCGCATTGGCGGCGGCGAGAATGGGTTGCGTCGAGCGGTAGTTGCGGTCGAGCGTGACGATATTGGCGGCGGGCGTAAAAGAGGTCGGAAAGTCGAGAATGTTGCGCACGGTCGCGGCGCGAAAGGAATAGATCGACTGCGCATCGTCGCCGACAACGGTCAGCCCGTGGCCGTCAGGTTTCAGCGCCAGCAGGATCGATGACTGCAGCCGGTTGGTATCCTGATATTCGTCGACCAGCACATGGTCGAAGCGGCCGCCAATATCCTCGGCGATCAGCGGTTCGTGCAGCATATGCGCCCAGTAGAGCAGCAGATCGTCGTAATCGAGCACGTTTTGCGCCTGCTTGGCGTCGACATAGGCCGCGAAAAGGTCGCGCAACTGCTTGTCCCAGGCGGCGCACCAGGGGAAGAAATCGCGCAGCACCTCTTCGAGCGGCGCTTCCGAATTGACGGCGCGGGAATAGATCGCGAGGCAGGTCGCCTTGGTCGGAAAGCGGTTTTCCAGCTTGGAGAAGCCGAGTTCGTGGCGAATGAGGTTCATCAGATCGGCGCTGTCTTCGCGGTCGTGGATCGTGAAGGCCGGGTCGAGGCCGATCTGTTCGGCGTAATCGCGCAGGAGCCGCGCGCCGATGCCATGAAACGTGCCGGTCCAGGCAAGTGCATCGGCCATGATGCCGGCATTGGCGCCAAGCACTTCCCGGCAGATGCGTTCGACGCGGCGGCCCATTTCGGCCGCCGCACGGCGGGAGAAGGTCATCAGCAGGATGCGGCGGGGATCGGCGCCTTTGACGATGAGATGCGCGACGCGGTGGGCCAGCGTATTCGTCTTGCCGGAGCCCGCGCCTGCGATCACCAGCAGCGGCCCGGCAATATGGCTGCCTTCGACCGTCGTGCCGTGCTCCACCGCCTGCCGCTGCTCCGGGTTCAGCTTTTCCAGATAGGCGGCGGTCATGGGCTCTCCTGAAGGCTTCGGACGGCGGGCGCACGAACATGGAATCGGCGACGAATCATGTTCGCAATAATATCCGAATGTTCGATGAATGTTCTGAATTGGCTAAAACTGTCAAGATCGGGCGGATCTGCACAAAGATGTGACCCTCCCGTCATGAATTTGGTTCAGATTTAACGAATACCCGGCTCGAAAAAGCTTTTGGGGTACTTATTTACCATCTGTGACACACGATTTTTGGGGTTTCGGTGCGCTGGGTAGGGTTCCCGAATATGAACGAGACGATGGCCACCGGATTGCGTCTGCCGGAGGGGCCTGTTGCCCTGACCGATGGTCGCATCGCGCTTGTGGAGACTGACGACAGTCGTCGTTGCCTGACGATGATTGTGGGCGGCATCCGCCGTGAAATCTGCCGTACCGGCGGCCGGCCGACCGGGCTCGCCGTCGATGGCGACAATTGTTTCTGGGTGGCGGGCGGCCCGGAAAACTCCCTTGTCCGGCTGTCTCCGGAAGGCCGCACCTTGCAGGTGATAGAAGGCGGCAATGACGGCGCGTTTCTCTACCCGAACGATCTGGCCTTTGGCCCTGACGGCCTGCTCTACATGACCGATTCCGGCGTCCGTATCTCCGATCTGCTCGACGGCGCTGATATCAATCCCGATTTTTTCCAGGCGCCCTATAACGGCCGTGTCTATCAGATCGATCCGGCGGAAGGCCGGGTGCAGCGCGTGCTGGCGACCGGTCTGCTCTATGCCAACGGCATAGCCTTCGGGCCGGACGGATTGCTCTATTACAGCGAGACATTGACCGGGAAAATCTATCGCCAGATCGTCGGCGGGCGGCAGGAACTATTTGCGCAGGTGATGCCGGCGCCTGCTGTGAAGGCGCTATGTGGACCGGCAGGCATGGCCTTTGATCGCAACGGCACGCTCTATTGCACGATTTATGGGCAAGGCGAGATTTGCATGGTTGATCCCGCGGGAAAGATCGCCGGCCGTATCCGCACCAATGGCACGCGGCCGGGCAACATCGCTTTCACCCTCGATGGCAAATATGCGCTGATTACCGAGCAGGAAAATGGTGTTTTGGAGAGAATAGTGGCGCCGCGGCCAGGACTGGCGCTGCACATGCCCGCCTTCGGATCTTGAGGCGGAAGGACATGCCCGGAAGCCGGGCATGTCCTCATTCATGTCTATCCGCCGTTTATTCGGCAGCAGGAATCTGCTTGTTGTCCTTGCCGGACTTGTCGTCCGACTCGGCGTCGTTGGCGACCGCCTTGGCATGGCGGCGGCGCCAATCGCCGAGGAACAGCAGGATCGGAGCGGCGATGAAGACCGACGAGGCGCCAGCGACGAGTATGCCGAACACCATCGGGATTGCGAAGCTGGAGACGGCGCTGCCGCCCCAGATCGCCATCGGCACCAGCGCCAGGAAGGCGGTGGCGTTGGTATAGAGGCTTCGCGCCAGGGTCTCGTTGATCGACTTGTCGATGATGTCGCGCAGTGGCATCGACTTATAGAGCCGCATGTTTTCACGCATACGGTCATAGACCACGACCTTGTCGTTCACCGAATATCCGACGAGCGTCAGGATCGCGGCGATGGCCGTCAGGTTGAAATCGAGGCCGGTGATCGCGAAGAAGCCGATCGCCTTGGTGACGTCGAGTACCAGCGTGACAATGGCTCCGACCGCGAACGGCCATTCGAAACGAAACCAGATGTAGAACAGCATCGCCAGGCTGGCGATCACGACCGACAGAATGCCGGCCCAGGCAAGTTCGCCCGAAACCTTCGGACCGATGACATCCGTCCCTTCGATGGTCGCGGTTGGGTCGATCTTGACGATTTCTGCCTTGAGCTTGGTGACCGCGGCTGTCTGTGCCTCTTCGCCGCCGTCCTGGCGTTGGGCGCGGACAAGGAGGCTGCTGTTGTCGCCGAAGGACTGCAGTGCGATTTCGCCGAGGCCGAGCGTGTTCAGGCCCTCGCGGAACGTCGCCAGATCGGCCGCGTCCTTGGTCTTGACCGACATCTGGATGCCGCCGCGGAAATCGACGCCGTAGTTGAGGCCTGGATGAATGAACAGGACCACCGAGGCGATCGACAGGATTGCCGAGACGGTGACGCCAAAGAAGCGGGCCTTCATGAACTGGATGTGCTTGTCATAGGGGCTGAAGGGGATCAGCGGCCTGATGTTGAGCACCTTCAGCTTGCGGCGACGGGTGATGGCGATCATCACGACGCGCACGAAGGCGACGGAGGTGAACATCGAGATAATGAGGCCGAGACCCATGGTCACGGCAAAGCCGCGAACCGGGCCGGAGCCGAAGTAGAACAGGATGGCGGCGGCGATCAGGGCCGTCATGTTGCCGTCGATAATCGTAGAATAAGCCTTCTTGAAGCCGTTATCGATGGCGGCGAAGGCGCCGCGGCCCTTGCGGGTTTCTTCGCGGATGCGCTCGTTGATGAGAACGTTGGCATCCACCGCAAGGCCGATACCAAGGACGACGCCGGCGATGCCGGGCAGCGTCAGCGTGGCGCCGACCAGCGTCAGGGCCGAGAAGGTCAGGACCGTGTGGATGAGCAGGGCAACATTCGCAAGAATCCCCCAGGCGCCGTAGAGCACGAAGATGAAGGCGGCAACCAAGACGAAGCCGATCAGGCCGCTATAGATGCCCTTCTGGATCGCGTCGCTGCCGAGGTCGGCGCCAACAGTGCGTTCTTCGATGACGGTGAGCTTGGCCGGCAGGGCGCCGGCGCGCAGCAGGGCTGCGAGCGTCGTCGCGCTGTCAGCGGTGAAGTTGCCGGAGATCTGGCCCGAACCGCCGGTGATCGGCTCACGAATGTTCGGCGCGCTCAGCACTTTGTTGTCGAGCACGATAGCGAAAGGCTTGCCGACGTTTTCGCGGGTGATTTCCGCAAAGCGGTTGGCGCCGGCGCTGTCGAAGCGGAAGGTGACGAGTGGCTCGTGCGTATTCGGATCGAAGCTGACGCGGGCGTCTGTGAGGCGGTCGCCGGCAAGCTCGATGCGATCGAGAACCGGATAGCTGTTGCCCTTGTCATCCTTCAGGATGGTAACACCGGGGCCGGGATTGTTCGGATCGACATTGTCGGCAAGCAGATGGAAGGACATCTTCGCGGTCGAGCCGAGCAGTTCGCGCAGACGCGACGGATCCTGTGCGCCCGGAAGCTGCACGAGGACGCGGTTGGGACCGACGCGCTGGATGGTCGGTTCGGCGACGCCCACCTGGTCGACGCGCTTGCGGATGACTTCCAGGCTCTGCTGGACGGCGGAATCGACGTTGGCGGCGATGCCGGCCGGCGAGAAGGACATGGCAATCGCGCTGCCGTTCGGCGTAATCGTCAGATCGGACTGGCCGGCGGAAAGGCCGGACGCGATCGTATTGGCGAGGGTCCGCAACTGAGTCACCGCATCGCCGCTCTGCGACGGATCAGTCAGAGTGACGACGATCTGATCACCATTGCGAACGATCGAACGGGTCAGGATGTTCTTGTCGCGCAGGACACGGCGCGAGTCTTGCAGCAGCGATTGCAGCCGGCCATTGGTCAGGTCCTTCTCGTCGACTTCGAGGACGAGATAGGAACCGCCACGAAGGTCGAGGCCGAGGGAAACCTGGCTGTGCGGAAGCCAGGACGGCATTTTGCTTAAGACCGACTGCGGCAGCACGTTCGGCAGGGCGATGAGAAAGCCAAGCACGATGATCACCGTATAGGTGAGCACCAGCCATCGTGAGGTGCGCATGAATATTATCCTTGAATACGCTAATGCCAGCGGAGCTTGCCGCTGGTGAACTTGGGGTCATGTCGGAGATGCGCCGTTAAGCGCGGGAACCGGTCAGACGAATGCAGCCGGCGGCGCGCGGGCGAGATAGGCGCGGAAAGGAAGCGATTCGTGCCGTGCGGCTGTGCCGCGTTCGCGCGGCTGCCGCGGATTGCTCAGAAGTCCGAGCGAGGGAAGGGTCGCAAGCGTTGCCGATCCGATATCGTGCCAGGTGGCTTTCGGCGTGACCGTGCGGTCGGCGACGACTATGCCGCGCACCGGATCGCGCAGGGCGACATAAAGCGGTTGGTTGTCCTTGCCGGAGGAGAAGGCCTCCGCATCCGCCCGCGCGGCGAGATTGATGCCGCCGCCGAGCGCCAGTCCGAGGTAGGCGAAAAAAGCGACAAACAGCGAGGCGATCACACGCGCTCCGGCGCGTCGCGTCATCCTGCTATCGTTCTCTTCGCTGTCGGCAGCGCCGAATTCGAACGGGTTCAACGGTTCAAAAGGCCTTCATTCCTTTGCCGGAGCGGATTCCGACGGTTCGGTGATGATATCAGGACGCTGCGCGTCTTCATAGTACGGCCTGTCATGATGCACTTGCGCAAGCCGGTCAACCATGCCCAGCGCGATTTCCCGCTCTCCCATGATCACCGTATCGGCTCCATATTGCTTGAGCACATCAACCTCGGCGTCGGAATGAGCGCGGGCGACGATCAGGATCGATGGATTGGCCGCGCGTGCCTGCTCGGCGGCACTGCAAGCTTCAAAGGTATTCGGAATAGCAATGACCAGGCTGCTGGCGCCGGAAATATTGGCATATGCCAGAACCTCCGCGGAGGCCGCATTGCCGTAGATCGCCTCGATTCCCTGCCGGGTGAGGTCGCCGATCCGCTTGTCGGAATCTTCGATGACCACAAAGGGCGTACCGGACGATTTAAGGCTCTCCCCGACGATGCTGCCGACGCGGCCATAGCCGATCAGCACCGCATGGCCCGTCAGTGTAACGGCGTGCAGCTCCTCACCGACCTCGTGGGCCATTGGCTGATCCGCGGAGGCAGGCGAGACTTCGCCCGCTGTCGACCGTTCTGCTTGCACCGCCGGCTCCGTGCTTTCCGGCATCTCGCTTTGCGGCCTGGTTTCCTGCGTCTTGCGCAGCCAGTCGCAGGCTATGAAGACAAGCGGGTTGAGAATGATCGAGATGATCGCGCCGCCAAGGATCAGATCGCGGCCTTCGCCAGGCAGCAGGCCGAGATCGAAGCCGAGCGCGGCGAGGATGAAGGAGAATTCGCCGATCTGCGCCAGGCTGGCGGAGATGGTCAGCGCCGTGCTCATCGGCTTGCGGAAGGCGAGCACGATGAAGAAGGCGGCAACCGACTTGCCGATCACGATGATGAACACGGTCGCCAGCAGCGGCAGCGGATTGTCGATCAGGATGTTCGGATCGAACAGCATGCCGACCGAGACGAAGAACAGCACGGCAAAGGCATCGCGCAGCGGCAGGCTTTCCTGCGCGGCTCGGTGGCTGAGCTCGCTTTCCGACAGGATCATGCCGGCGAAGAAGGCGCCGAGTGCCAGCGACACGCCGAAGAGTTTCGCGGCCCCGAAGGCGACGCCGAGCGCAATCGCGAGGACACCGAGGCGGAAGAGTTCACGCGAGCCGGTATGGGCGATGCGGTGTAGGATCCAGGGAATGATCCGCCGGCCGACGACCAGCATCAACCCGACGAAGGCGGCGACCTTCAGCAACGTCATGCCGATAATGCCGGTGATGCCGAGATCGAGGCCAAGCAAGCGGCTGAGGCCGGCCGATAGCGGCTCGGCCGTGCCATGACCGTCGGCCGAGATGCTGGCTGCAGCCGGGATGAGGACGAGCGCCAGCACCATGGCCAGGTCCTCGACGATCAGCCAGCCGACCGCGATCTTGCCGCGCTCGCTTTCGACCAGCCGCCGCTCCTGCAAGGCTTTCAGAAGGACGACCGTCGAGGCGACGGAGAGCGCGAGGCCGAAGACCAGGCTGCCACCCAGCGGCCAACCCATCAAGGCGCCAAGCCCCCAGCCGAGCAGGGTGGCGAAGGCGATCTGGACGATCGCGCCGGGAACTGCGATGCCGCGCACCGACAGCAGGTCCTTCAGTGAAAAATGCAGGCCGACGCCGAACATCAACAGGATGACGCCAATTTCGGCGAGTTCCGGCGCAAGGCTCTGGTCGGCCACGAAGCCGGGCGTATGCGGACCTGCAAGCACGCCCGCGATGAGATAGCCGACGAGCGGCGGCAGCTTGAATCGATTGGCGATGGCGCCGAAGATGAATGCCAGCACAAGGCCCATGACGATGGTCGAAATCAAGGGCGTGTCGTGCGGCATCGCTGTCTCCTTCGATACTGGAAATCCCGTGCGGTTTATGACATATTTGGCTTATGTTGACCAATATGGGTGAATTTTGATCGTGAATCAAGGCCGCTACCCGATGATTCTTACACCCGCACTCTGCCGCGCGGCACGCGGGCTGCTCGACTGGACACAGTTGGATATAGCCGAGAGAGCCGGCGTGTCGCGGAGTACGATCCGCGATTACGAGGGCGGGCGCCACGACATTCACCGGGCGACCGAGGCGCAACTGCGTCTGGCCTTCGAAGATGGCGGGGTCGTCTTCGTGGAAATGCCGGAACTTGGTTGGGGCGTCTGCCTCCGTCCGGCTTCCGACCGCGGTTAGAGCGGTTTCGCGTTTCACGGAATCGCTTTCCCGCTCTATCCCTTTGTTTTTACGCATTCCGGACGGAAAACCGCTTCGCACTTTTCCTGGAATTGCTCTAAGGCTTGGGCGCCAGGCAGCTTGGCGAGAGACGGTAGGCGTAGAGCGCCCTGCCTTTCATATTGCCGAAATCCGGCGACCAATTCTTGATGAGTTCCGAGCGCCCCGCGGTGCAATCGAACGGTTCGTCGTCGATATAAAGCACCTCGTCCGTCACGGTGGGTGGCAGCGAAAAATTCTGCTCGTAATAGCTCTTCGGGAAACCGCCGGAATTGCGGGCGTAGATATGATAGGGCTTGCCCTTCAGCGTATAGAACAGATCGGCAAGAATATCGCGGTTATCGGCGACGATGGTTGAGGTATTCGCCTGCGCGGCGATATCGGCGATCTCTAGGCTGATGGCGCTGCGGCCGACATATCGTTTCATGACCAGATCGCCGTTCGGCAGCTTGATGTCATAGGCAAACACGGTCAGGACCGGCAACAGGAAGGCAACGACCGAGCCGATGACCAGCGAAACGACGAGACCCTTCTTCGTCAGGCGGTGGAGGAGCCAGACGGCGAGGATCGTGCCGGCGGCATAGGCGGTAACCGCCCAATTGGCATAGGCCTTGGCAAACAGCGCCTGCAGCGTGATCAACGCCACGACCGGAACTGACAGCCAGACGAGCAGCTTTTCCCTGTCGTCGCTTTGCCCGCGGATCATCCGCCAGGCGGCCCAGAGCATGCCATAGAAGATGACGGGACCGACGACGCCGAACTGCGCGCCGACGAATCCGAGCGCGGCGAGCAGGTGCTTCACCAATCCGCCGCCTTTTCCATCGCCATTCCAATGGGCAATACTTTCGGTGTGGCGCACCGTTGCTGCATCATGAGCGAAATTCCACCAGAGATTCGGGGAAACGACGATCGCGCCAGCGATGGCGGCGATGAGCACGTCCCGCCAGGCAATGCGTGCCGAACGCAGTGTCAGCATGGCGATGCCGACGCCCGGCAGCAGAAACAGCACCGAATATTTCGTCAGGAAGGCGATCCCGAGGCTCACGCCGAGGATCAGCGCCTCGGTGATCGAAGAGCGCTTGGTGAGGCCGAGAAAGGCCCAGATGGCAATGGTGACGAACAGGATCTGGATCGTGTCCGTCGACATCAGCACGGCCGAAAGCGAGGCCGCCGGCAGGGTGACGAAGATGACACCGACCCAGGGCTCGATCTCCCGCCCGGCATCCCCCTCGATCAGCCGCCGCGTCGTGCGCATCAGCATCAGGGCGGTGGCGAGATGGAAGAGAGGCGCCGAAACGCGGATCCAGAAAGTCGAGTCCGATCCCGATATCGCATTGAAAAAGCGAATGACCCAGGCGATGACCGGCGGCTTCGAATAATAGCCGAAGTCGAGGTTCTGGCCCCAGAACCAATATTGAGCCTCGTCGACGAAAAGGTCCGTTCTATTGAAGAACAGCATCACCACACGCCAAAGCGTGACGCCGAAGATGATTGTAAGACCAAGCCGCAGTGAAAGTGTCTTGTGGCTCGTTTCGGTATAGGTGGTGTCGGACATCAACAGGTCGATCTCGGTGCCGGGTCGTCAGGCTTCATACGGAAGTATCGAGCCCGACGCTAGTTCTCGCAGAGAGAACGACGGTAAAAGCGCGGCCGATACCACGCGTTCAAGTATCTTCACAAGATATTTGGTCGTCTGTAGACGGCTGAAGCGGGATGCTCAGAGTACGCGCGGAGCGATTTTGCTGCGGGCCTCGTTGATGAGGCTCAGGAACACGAAGGCAGCAAGCGTCATGCCGGCCGTCAACGAAGCAGTCAAACCAAGAACAATCATTGCTCTCTCCGTATCGACATCGAAGGTGTCTCTACTTACCGGATTAGAGCATGAAGCTTGCCTGTGACTTGCGGCTACTTCGCTTTTTACTCAAAACGGCCGCCGACAGAATTCGAACCCGAAATAGTTTAAATCAAAACGGGATAGCGGACGGGGCTTATTAACCTTCAAGCAAGGAATTAACCATAAACATTGAACTAGCACGTCGGAATGGGAAAACTGTCACTCGTTCTCACCAGGCATGAAGCCGCCCCGTCGTACCGGGTCAGATCCGGTATCCATGTCATCAAACGGTCCGAACACAGACTGTGATGAACGAGCGAGCTTCAGCGTCCCGGTCAATAGCGGACCGGCGGCGGCGTGCGCCTTTCCTCGTCTCCTCATCGCATCTGAACCGGATCATTCAGTGGTTTCGCCGGCGTTGTCTACGCCCGGCAGTTCGGTGGGGACGATTTTGGCGCAGGATTCGCCATCAGATCAGGCAGGACGGGCGCAGGCGGGCAGCCTTCGCGACCGCTTGCGTTTTGCTGGTCTCGATGCCGAGCAGTGCGAAATCGTGCGCCGCAACCGGCCGATGCTGGACGCGCATCTGAAAGCCGGCCTGCGCGATCTCTTCCACCGTCTCCAGACTTTTCCGGACGCCGCCCGCAATTTTACGAGCGAAAGCCAGCTCGAACGGCTGCAAGACCTGCAATCCTCGCATTGGGGTGTGCTGACGGACGCCCGTTTCGACAGCCTCTATGCCGAACGCGTCAAGGTTCTCTCCGACAGCGAAAGCAAGATGGGGCTTGACCCGCGCTGGCACGTCGCCGGTCATGGCGTGGTTCTGGAGCATGTCCTTGCCGGTATCGTCGGTGAGATGGGCGGCCGCGCCATCCTGCCAAGCGCCAAGCGCCGAGCCCGCGAGCTGAGCGAGCTTATCACCGCCGCCGTCCGCCTCGTCATGGTCGATGTCGAAATCGCCGTATCGCTGCGCTTCAACGAGCTGCGGCTCAACCATCAGCGGGCGCTTGCCGAACAGCGCAGCGCCGATCATGCCGAAGCCGCCGGCCTCTTCGCCGATGTTATCAGCAGCCTCGCGGAACGCGATCTGACCTCCCGCTTGCCTGCCGATGGTCCGGAAGCCTATGCCGAACTGGCGCAGACGCTGAATGCCGCCCTGGACGATATCCACCAGCAATTTGCGGCATTGTCCGGCAGAGTGCAGGCGGCCGATGCGGCGACGGATGCCATCGCACGCGATTCCCGCTCCCTCGCTCAGAATTCGATGGAGCAATCCCAGGGGCTTGCCGCCTCGGCAAGGCAGCTTGCCGAACTGGCTGATCAGGTTCGCAGCAATGCCGCGAGCACCCGGAAAGCAGAGCGCGCCGCCGCCTCCACCCGTGTTGCAGCCGAAGACAGTGGCCGGGTCGTCGGCCAGGCGATTTCCGCCATGGCCGATATCGAAACTTCGGCGGAAAAGATCGGCCAGATCATCGGTGTCATCGACGAGATCGCCTTCCAGACCAATCTTTTGGCGCTCAACGCCGGTATCGAAGCCGCGCGCGCCGGTGATAGCGGCCGCGGCTTTGCCGTCGTCGCCCAGGAAGTCCGCGCGCTCGCCCAACGCTCCGCCGATGCGGCCCGGGAGATCAAGGTGCTGGTGACAGGCACCAAGGCGCAGGTCGATGCCGGCGTGCAGATGGTCGGCCGCACGCAGGAAGCGATCGGCGGCATCGTCCGCCAGGTGACCGATATTAACGACGCTATCTCCGGCATCGCAGCCGCCACCGATGAACAGGCAGCCGGTCTGCGTACGGTGACGACGGATATCGGTGGCTTCGGCGAACGCGCCGCTGCCACCGAAAGCCTCGCCCGTCGCTCGAACGAAGGCGCCGATCATCTTCATACCGTCATCCTCGAACTTGGTCAGACGATCCGCGAGTTCCGCCTCGAGCGCGAGCGCCGCCACGCGGCTGTGCCGCGGCCGGTGACCGCAGCGCAACGCTTGCCGATCGCCTGGCGCGACGAAGGGGCTGCCGGGCGTGACGAGGGCAGTGCTGCCGAATTCGAATTTCCGCTTCGCAGGGCCGGGCTTGGAGGCGAACGGAATGTTTACTGACATCTCTATTTTATGCGCATGCGGGCTGTGGGACCCGATTTTAGGCAACAAGGAATAAAGCGATGCCGAGCAGGAAGGGCGAAAAGACAATCAGTCTGGCTGCGGTGCTGGACCTCAATGAAGCCTCGACGCTTCGCGGCAAGTTGGTGGGGCTGCGCGGCAGCAATGTCGTGATCGACGCATCCGGCGTCGAGAGGATCGGCGCCTTGTGCGTCCAGGTCATCATGGCAGCCGCCAAGACTTGGGATGAAGACAAGCTGTCCTTCACCTTTTCGAAGGTGTCGGATGCATTTCAAAAAACGATGCAGTTGATCGGCGTCGACATCGATCACCTGCTTGCCAAGGAGATCCGGCAATGAAGAAAAAAGTACTGACCGTGGATGATTCACGGACCATTCGAAACATGCTTCTCGTCACCCTCAACAATGCCGGCTTCGAGACCATTCAGGCCGAAGACGGCGTCGAGGGTCTCGAGGTTTTGGAAGAAGCCAATCCCGACGTCATCGTCACGGACATCAACATGCCGCGCCTCGATGGTTTCGGCTTCATTGAGGGCGTCCGTCGCAACGACCGGTACCGGGCCATCCCGATCCTGGTGCTGACGACCGAAAGCGACGCCGAAAAGAAGAACCGTGCCCGTCAGGCCGGGGCGACGGGCTGGATCGTCAAGCCCTTCGATCCCGCCAAGCTGATCGATGCCATCGAGCGTGTAACCGCTTAAACAGGATCTGTTCCTATGGATATGAACGAAATCAAAGAGATTTTCTTCCAGGAGTGCGAAGAGCAGCTCGCCGAACTGGAATCCGGTCTCCTGAAAATGAATGATGGCGACCGGGATCCGGAAACCGTCAACGCTGTCTTCCGTGCCGTTCATTCCATCAAGGGTGGGGCAGGGGCCTTTGGTCTGGATGACCTTGTCGCCTTTGCCCATGTCTTCGAGACCACGCTCGATTGCGTTCGATCCAACAAGCTGGAGCCGACCCAGGATGTCCTGAAGGTCATGCTCAAGGCCGCCGACGTTCTGGCGGACCTGACCAACGCCGCCCGTGACGGCGGCAGTGTCGATCAGGCCCGTAGCAGGGGCCTGGTCAAGGAACTGGAAGCGTTGGCCCATGGCGAATTGCCCTCGGCACCGTCAGCCGCTGAAGCTGCGCCGAAGCCCGTGAAGGCGGCAGCGCCCGCACCGGCGCCTGCTCCTGTCAAAGCCGCACCCGCTCCCACGGATGACAGCGGTTTTCAGCCGATCCCCTTCAGCTTCGACGATGATTTCGGTGGCGACGAAGCGTCTGCGGGCATGCCGGAATACGAAGTCAGCTTCAAGCCGCGCTCCGACCTCTACGCCAAGGGCAACGATGCCACGCTGCTGCTGCGCGATCTCACGCGCGTCGGCGAAATGAGCATTCATTGCAATATGGACGCCCTGCCGGGCCTCGATCAGCTCGACCCCGAAGGCGCGTATTTCAAGTGGACGATCTCGGTCAAGACGGACAAGGGCGAAGACGCTATCCGCACGGTCTTCGAATTCGCCGAATGGGATTGCGAGCTGGATATCCGGCTGATCGAAGACGCTGCCTCGCCTGTCGGCGGTGATGAAGAGCTGCCGATGATCCCCGTGCCCTTCGATCTCTCCGCTCTGGACGGTGACGAGCCGGCTGTGGAAACTGCCGAAGCGCCGAAACCGAAAAGCGATGCCGCTGCCGCTGTTGCCGCCGCTGAAACGGCCAGCAATGTCACGCAGCTTGCCGCTGCCGCCGCTCGTGTCGAAAAGAAGGAAGCAGCGGCAGCCGCCGCCGCTGCCGCTGCCAACGCCGCCGCGCAGAACAATGCCGCCGCTGGCGCCGGGCAGACCATCCGCGTCGATCTCGATCGCGTCGACCGGCTGATCAACCTCGTCGGCGAGCTTGTCATCAACCAGGCGATGCTCTCGCAGAGCGTCATCGAGAACGATAACAATGGCGCGTCCTCCATCAATATGGGCCTCGAGGAGCTGCAGCAGCTCACACGCGAGATCCAGGACAGCGTCATGGCGATCCGCGCCCAGCCGGTGAAGCCGGTCTTCCAGCGCATGTCGCGTATCGTCCGTGAAATCGCCGACATGACCGGCAAGTCGATCCGCCTGATCACCGAGGGTGAAAACACCGAAGTCGACAAGACGGTCATCGACAAGCTGGCCGAGCCGCTGACCCATATGATCCGCAATGCCGTCGACCACGGCGTTGAAACGCCGGAAAAGCGCACGGCGCTCGGCAAGAACCGGGAAGGCACGGTTCGCCTGACGGCAAAACATCGTTCCGGCCGCATCCTGATCGAACTCGCCGACGACGGCGCCGGCATCAACCGCGAAAAGGTGCGTCAGAAGGCGATCGACAACGATCTCATCCCCGCCGATGCCAACCTTTCGGACGAAGAGATCGACAACCTGATCTTCCTGCCGGGCTTCTCGACGGCCGATAAGATCTCCGACATTTCCGGCCGCGGCGTCGGCATGGACGTGGTCAAGCGCTCGATCCAGGCGCTCGGCGGCCGCATCAATATCAGCTCCAAGCCCGGACACGGCTCGGTCTTCACCATGAGCCTGCCGCTGACGCTGGCCGTCCTCGACGGCATGGTGGTGACGGTCGCCGGCCAGACCCTGGTCGTGCCGCTGACGGCGATCGTCGAAACCTTGCAGCCCGAGGCTTCCGCCATCCACTCCTTCGGCGCCAACCACCGCCTGATCTCGATCCGCAACAGCTTCTGCCCGCTGGTCGATGTCGGCCGCATCCTGAACTTCCGCGCCACGCAGGCCAATCCGGTCGACGGTGTTGCGCTGCTGGTGGAATCGGAAGGCGGCGGACAGCGTGCTCTGATGGTCGATGCCATCCAGGGCCAGCGCCAGGTGGTCATCAAGAGCCTCGAAGCGAACTACACGCACGTGCCCGGCATTGCCGCAGCAACGATCCTTGGCGATGGGCGCGTTGCTCTCATCCTCGACGTTGATGCCGTGGTCGGCGCCTCCCGCGGGCAGTCGCTGAAGGCTGAAATATCGTACGCAGCGGCGGGTTGAGCCTATGTCATATGCCGTCAAGAACCTGACCCAGGGTGCCCGTGAGCTGATCGCCTTTCGCATCGGCGATCAGGAATTCTGCGTCGATATCATGTCGGTCCGTGAAATCCGCGGCTGGACGCCGGCGACGGCCATGCCGCATGCGCCAGCCCATGTCCTTGGCATTATCAACCTGCGCGGCGCTGTCTTGCCGATCGTCGATCTCTCGGCCCGCCTCGGCATGAAGCGCGCCGAGCCGACCGCGCGTCATGTGATCATCGTGGCGCAGGTCAAGCGTAAGGTCGTCGGCCTGCTGGTCGACGCCGTGTCCGATATTCTGACGGTCACCGACGACAATATTCAGCCGACACCGGAAATCTCTTCCGATTATGAGCGGCAGTTTGCACGCGGCATCCTGGCGATCGACCGCCGCATGATCTGCCTTATCGAACTCGAAACCCTGTTCCCGGACAGCGAAAGCGAAGCTGCATGAGCATTATGGGAGCGACAGATTTCAGGGCATCCCCGGACGAGGTGCTGGCCAGCGGCGAATATCCGCTGACACGGCGCGATCTCTCTGAAATTGCCGCCATGATCTACTCGGACGCCGGGATTTCTCTCAACGAGACCAAAGCCTCGCTGGTCTATTCGCGGCTGTCGAAACATATCCGCGCGCTGGGTTTGCCGGGCTTTCGCGATTATTGCCAACTGGTCTCCTCGCCGGCGGGCGCGGCGGCGCGGCGCGAGATGCTGTCGCATCTGACGACGAATTTCACCCGCTTCTTCCGCGAGAACCATCATTTCGATCATCTGCGCGACGAGGTTCTCCCCGGCCTTCTGGCGCGCGCCAAGAGTGGCGGTCGCGTTCGCAT
This sequence comes from Rhizobium sp. CB3060, assembly GCF_025200735.1. Taxonomy (NCBI): domain Bacteria; kingdom Pseudomonadati; phylum Pseudomonadota; class Alphaproteobacteria; order Hyphomicrobiales; family Rhizobiaceae; genus Rhizobium; species Rhizobium sp. CB3060. The sequence continues at coordinate 212,469 of NZ_CP104158.1, forward strand.
CTGGTCGGCTGCCTGTTCCGACGGACAGGAGCCCTATTCCATCGCGCTCACGGTTCTGTCACTGCTGCCGAACGTCGCCGAGCTCGATTTCAAGATTCTGGCAACGGACATTGATCCGAAGATCCTCGGCCTTGCTCGCGCGGGTGCCTATGACGAGACGTCGCTCGAGACGGTTTCGCCCGCCATGCGCAAGCAATGGTTCCAGGAAGTCGAGGTCCAGGGGCGCCGCAAGTTCCAGATCGACGATCGCGTCAAGCGGCTGATCACCTTCAACGAGCTGAACCTGATGGCGCAATGGCCGTTCAAGGGCCTGTTCGACGTCATCTTCTGCCGCAACGTCGTCATCTATTTCGACGAGCCGACGCAGACGAAGATCTGGTCGCGCTTCGCCGGCCTGCTGCCGGAGAACGGCCATCTCTATATCGGCCATTCCGAGCGCGTCTCCGGCGAGGCCAAGCACGTCTTCGACAATATTGGCATTACCACCTATCGCCGCATTGCCAATTCCACCGGGAGGAAAGCATGAGCGCTCCCGCCCGTGTTCTTGTTGTCGACGACTCCGCAACCATGCGCGGCCTGATTACCGCCGTTCTGAGCTCCGATCCGGAGGTCGACGTCATCGGTCAGGCCGGCGACGCGATGGAAGCGCGTGCGGCGATCAAGGCACTCAATCCGGACGTCGTGACGCTCGATATCGAGATGCCGAACATGAACGGCCTCGATTTTCTCGAAAAGATCATGACGCTGAGGCCCATGCCGGTCATCATGGTATCGACCATGACGCATCGCGGCGCCGAGGCGACCCTGACGGCCCTTGAAATCGGCGCGTTTGATTGCGTCGGCAAACCTGCTCCCGGCGAGCCGCGTCCTTTCGGCGATCTGGCGGAAAAGGTGAAGGCGGCCGCCCGTTCGCAGCGGCAATATAGCAAGCCTGCCGCCAACAATACACAGCCGCCGGCGACCGCGGATTTCCGCGTCGGCCGCAAGATTGTCGCGATCGGTTCGTCCACCGGCGGCGTCGAGGCATTGATCGCGGTCCTGCAGAAATTCCCGGCCAATTGCCCGCCGACCGTCATCACCCAACACATGCCGCCAAGCTTTACCCGCAGTTTTGCCGAACGGCTCAACCGCCTCTGCGCACCCGTGGTGCAGGAGGCGACCGATGGTGCGCGGCTGGAAATCGGCAAGATCTACCTGGCGCCCGGCGGCGATCGGCATTTGCAGGTCGCCAATACATCGGCACCCCATTGCCGCCTGGTCGACCGCGGACCTGTCAACGGCCATCGTCCATCCGTCGATGTGCTCTTCGATTCAGTCGCCGAGCTCGCCGGCCGCAACGCGGTCGGCGTGATCCTGACCGGCATGGGGCGCGACGGCGCCGCCGGCCTTCTGAAGATGCGCCATGCCGGCGCACGCACCATCGGTCAGAACGAAAAGACCTGCGTGGTCTACGGAATGCCGAGGGTTGCGTTCGAGTTGGGTGCAGTCGAGCAGCAGTTTCCGCTGAACGCCATTGGCGAGGAAATTTTGAAAGTAACAGCCGCCCGCAAGGAAGGGAGCGAATAATGTCTCTAGCGGAGAAAATCAAAGTTCTGATCGTCGACGATCAGGTCACCAGTCGTCTGTTGTTGAGCGACGCGCTGACGCAACTAGGTTTCAAGCAAATCACTGCTGCCGGTGACGGCGAGCAGGGCATGAAGATCATGGAGCAGCAACCACATCATCTGGTGATCTCCGACTTCAACATGCCGAAGATGGATGGTCTCGGCCTCTTGCAGGCCGTGCGCACCAATCCGACGACGAAGAAAGCGGCCTTCATCATCCTGACGGCGCAGGGCGACCGTGCGTTGGTGCAGAAGGCCGCCCAGCTCGGCGCCAACAACGTTCTCGCCAAGCCCTTCACCATTGAAAAGATGAAAGCGGCGATCGAGGCCGTGTTCGGAGCATTGAAATGATCGTCGAGGGTGCTGCCCGTCGCGTGCACATCATTCAGGGCGAGTACAAGGTCATCAACGACCCGGACGTGGTGCTGTCGACCATTCTCGGCTCGTGCGTGGCGGCATGCTTGCGTGATCCGATTGCGGGCGTCGGCGGCATGAATCATTTTCTGCTGCCGGGAACGGCTGCTTCGCCGACGAGTGGTGGTGATGCGACGCGTTACGGCGTGCACCTGATGGAGCTTCTGATCAACGGCCTCCTGAAGCAGGGCGCGCGTCGTGACCGGCTGGAGGCGAAGATCTTTGGCGGTGCGAAGACGATTGCCACCTTCTCCAATGTCGGCGAACAGAACGCTGCCTTCGCTATGCAGTTCCTGCGGGATGAAGGCATTCCGGTCGTCGGCTCCAGCACCGGCGGCGAGCATGGACGCAAGATCGAATATTGGCCGATCTCCGGCCGCGCCCGGCAATACCCGTTGACCGGCGCCGAAACGCAGAAGACCGTGGCTCTGGAACAGCGCCCCGTTGCCGCCCCGAAGCCGGTCGACAACACGATCGAATTTTTCTGATCAACGAGGACTACCTCATGACCACCATTCCGCGTCCCGAACCAATCGCCATGCAGGAAGCTCTCCCAGCCATCCTCATGCGCATAGTCTCGGAATTGCACGACGTCGCCTACCTGATCGAGCGCATCGAACCGCAACTGCTCGATCTCAGCGGCGTCAACGTGCTGGAATCGCCCGACTCTATGAAGGTCATGCAGGGCATCGATCTCGCCGTGCAGAAGACGCGGGGCATTGCCGAGTTCATCGACACCATCACCGGCGACATACCGGATGGCTGGATGGTCGATGTTGCGACGGCCCTGAGCCTGGTGAAGCTCGCCGAAATGCAGAAAGCTCTCGGCGGCGGCGGTCGCCATGGACATTCCCAACCCTTGGCCAAGGCCGCCGGCGACTTCGATTTCTTCTGATCGGAGCGCCGGCGCCTGATATTGTTTTTCTTATATTATCTCGGATAAATTTTTCGAGTTCTTCATTTTTCCTGCCCGGGACGAAACGCTCGCACAAGTTTCGATTTCTATCTTCGCTGCAGGGCACAAAGCCATCAGGTCTTTGACGAATCGTGCGAGAACAGAATGAATCTGTTAAATCAATTAGTTCCCTTGTTCAGGAATCTGCAGAACCTGGGGAGGACACGCCTGCTGATCATGGCGGGCGTCGGCGTCGTTTCCATGGCGCTGATTCTGTTTGCAGCCCTCTACGTCAATAAGCCTGCCCAGGAAACGCTCTATGTGGGCCTGGATGCAACCGATCTGAACCAGATCAGCATTGCGCTTGCCGAAGCCAACATCGGTTTCCAGGTGGGTACGGACGGCACCAGCCTCACCGTGCCGGCGGGCATGACCGGCAAGGCGCGCCTGCTTCTCGCCGAGCGCGGCCTGCCGAACAGCACCACCGCCGGCTACGAACTCTTCGACAATGTCGGCTCTCTCGGTCTGACCTCCTTCATGCAGGAAGTGACCCGCGTGCGTGCGCTCGAAGGCGAAATCTCCCGCACGATCACCTCGATCACCGGCATTAGCGCGGCACGCGTCCACATTGTCATGCAGGATGTCGGCAACTTCCGCAAAGCGGACCAGAAGCCGACGGCCTCGGTCATGATCCGGGCGAACGCCGAAGCGGGGCGCAAAGCGGCCCAGGCCATCCGCCATCTCGTTGCCTCTGCCGTTCCAGGCCTGGAAGTCGACGATGTTACGATCCTCGATTCCACCGGCCAATTGCTCGCCTCGGGTGACGATCCCGGCAATGGCGCGCTGAACCGCAATCTCGGCATCGTGCAGAATGTTCAGGACGAGGTCGAATCGAACATCAACAAGGCGCTTGCTCCATTTCTCGGCATGGACAATTTCCGCTCCAGCGTGACGGCGCAGCTCAATACCGATAGCCAGCAGGTGCAGGAAACCACCTACGATCCGGATTCGAAGGTCGAGCGCTCGGTTCGCACCACCAAGGAAGCGCAGAAATCGCAGCAGCGCCAGTCGGATACGGCAGCGACCGTTGAGCAAAACATTCCGCAGGCTGCCCCGCAGTCCGGTGGCAGCGGACCGACATCGAACGACCAGTCCGACAAGCGCGAAGAACAGACCAACTACGAAATCAACAGCAAGACGACCGCGACGACCCGCAACAGCTACAGGGTCGAGAAGCTCTCGGTGGCCGTGGTGGTCAACAAGGGCCGCATCGCCCAGATGGTCGGTCAGCCGGCCGATCAGGCGAAGGTCGACGCCTATATCGCCGAGATGCAGAAGATTGTCGCGACCGCTGCCGGCGTCGACACCACCCGCGGCGACGTGGTGACCGTCAATGCGATGGACTTCCTCGACAATCAACTGCTCGAGGACACCTCTTCCAGCTTCAACATCATGGATATGCTGAGCCGTAACATGGCTGGCATCATCAACTCGGCTGCCTTCGTCGCGGTTGCCTTCCTCATCGTCTGGATGGGCTTCCGTCCGCTGATCCGCTCGCTCGGCGGCGGTGTGGCCGGTGGCGCGGCTCTGCCGGAAGCGGCGGGCCTGGAACTGCCGGATTTCGCTCCCGCCGTCGGCGGGCCGGGTGCCGCCCTGATGGACGGCTTTGGCTCGGACTTCGGCTTCGACAGCACCGACGATCTGCTGACGATGGGCGAAGACGGCGGCACCTTCAACCGCCGCGTCAAGGAAGGGCCGGAACGCCGCCTCTCGCGCATGGTGGAAATCAGCGAGGAACGCGCCGCGAAGATCCTCAGAAAATGGGCCGTCGACAACGCTGCCTGATGAAAAGACCGGGAGATATTCCCGGTCTTTTCATGTCATCGGAAAGAACGCCGCTTGATCGTGCCAACTCTGGGTTTTCGCAAATATTTGCTTCACGTATGCGTACCGAAATCGAGTGACCGAACCTGTTGGCAAGACATTTCCTGGTCGGAAATTTCGTTGCTGGGTAGAAAGAATCGACTTACAATCATCATACCTATTCGGAGTTGCGTCGAAGCGGCGCGAATCAGACCATGAGATCCGTGTTTGGTGAATTCAGCGAATTTGGAGATGCCAGCACGCGGAGAAATCAGTCTATAGTTGGTTGATTGCGATTTGGGCGATTCGCATGCGCTTGCCGAAATCGAATTTATATATTAGCGCGCTTATCGCGTCATACGTCCGTATGGAATCGTATGGGGCGGAGTAATAAGTTGAGTTGGTGCAGATGCCTTTGCGAAGATCGATGCCGTCTTCGAGGTTATGCGCCGGGTCCAGACCGAGCAATGCTCTCGTTGGCGTTAGAGCGCCTAACAGCGGCAGGAAATGCAAAAAATGGACGTGCAGATATTGCAGGGGAGCAAAGGCGACAAGGATGTGCGATTGGCCGCGTCCGCCAATGCCATGTCGCGCGATCAACTCGTTCAGCAGTTGAGCGCCATTGCCGGCCCTGCCTATCTCCAATCTGGCCTGCGCGTGTTGACGGATTATGTCGGCGCCTCCCACTATCTTCTGGCCCGCTGCGACCTGATCCAGGAAAGCGGTCTCGACTTCGTCGTGTCCTCCGATTGGCCCTTCGATCTTGTTCGCCGTCTTGCTTCCGAGCTCACGAGCGGCTACGGCCGCACGGGCGAGCTTGAGAAATGCATGTCGCTGTTCCAGCCGAATTTTGCGTTCCTGCCGGATGATGTCGAGCTGCCGGAAGGCGTCAGCCGCCAATATTGCTCGCTGACCTTCAATGTTGGCCGCACGCGCTTCTCGCTGATGCTGCTTGCCCATGATGGTCTGTTGCTGTCGCCGGAGCGGCTGCGTGACGCCGGATTGCTGTCGGGTTACTTCGCGAGCTTCACGCGCTGCGTGGAAGGCAAGTCCGAGCGCGATTTCGATCTCACCGAGCGTGAGCTGGAATGCTTGTTCTGGATTGCCGAAGGCAAGACAAGCGACGAGATCGCCATGATCCTCGGCATCTCGCGCAACACCATCAACAACTATATCACCAGCGTCATGCGGAAGACCGCGACCAAGACGCGATCGGAAGCGATCGCCTTTGCTGTCAGAAACAACCTCGTTTGAAAGCCCGATGAATGCGATATCAGCCGGTTAGGACGACGGACACGCCAAGCGAAGGAAGGCTCGGCCGTTCGCATCGGATATCCAGCCGTTCTGATCTCTTCCCGAAGCTTGTGTCGATGCAGAAGCTGATCGACGCGCAGAATTTTGCAGTATATCGCCTCAGCGGCTCCGGCCTGCCGAGCAAGCAGCGCCTAGTCTGCGAGCTGGAAAATTGGGGCTCGACCAATACCGTCCTCAACAAGGCCTTTGTCGAAGCCTATGGCGAGGCGATGATCGAGCATATCGAAAAGTCGCTGCTGCCGCTGATGTGGAACGGCCGTGATAGCGACAGCACCGCCGAGACGCCCGATTTTGCCTCGTTCACCCAGCGCCTGAAACCGCATCTCCTGCCTTTTGCCGGCGTCGCCTTTCCGGTGCGCCTGGGATCGGTCGGCAACGGCTATGTCGTGTTCGCCGCAAAATTCATGGATCTGACGAGCGATATGATCGTCGAGCTGCATGGCCGTAGCTGCCAGATCATGATGGATCTCCTGTCGCTCGACGAGCGGCGGTCGCCGGCCGCCGAAGCGCTGAGCGAACGCGAGATCGCCTGCCTGCAGCTTGCAGGTGATGGCCGGATCAGCGAGGAAATAGCCGAAAAGCTGGGGCTGTCGGTGCACACCGTCAACGCCTATCTCGGTTCAGCGACGATCAAGCTCGACAGCGTCAACCGCATTCAGGCAATCGCAAAAGCTATCCGTTTCGGTTACATCAGCTAAAGCGCTTCTTTGGATCCAGAGCATCTTATCCGCTATCGGCTATTCCCAGCGGATAAGATCTTCCAGAAATTGTAGAAAGCAAAAGGCGAGCGGTTCCGCGCCTGACTGAAAGCCGAAGCGCGCACGAATGCCGAGATGCCTCAGCGGACCTTCATCATGAAAGTGGGGATGGTTTGAGCCTTGTTCAGGCTGCGCGCGTCGTTCCGCCGATCGCGTAGCGGGCGTCCCGCAGGCTGCGGGCGAGAAGCGCGGTGTTCTCGTCCGGATCGGCCGAGGCTTTGTCGAAGGCGATATGGTTGATTTCGATGCCGGCATGATGTTCGGCCAGCGCGAGCTTGGCATAGACGGTGACGCCGCGCGGTTTGATTTCGAGGTCGATGGTGACTTCCGCCGGCCCGCCCCATTCAAGCTTGTAGTCGCCCCCAAGGCCGAAATTGACGGTGCCCGGATGGAAATAAAGCTCGGCCGCCGACGCCACGAGGTCGGCAAGATTGCCATAGCGCTCGAAGCGCAGCAGCGAAATCAGATCGGCCGCGTCGAGGAGCCGCAATTCGCTGGCGACCGGGCTGATGGCTTCCGCGAGAATTTGTTCACGTTGGGCAGAGTAGGGGGATTTTTTCATTCGATTTATCGTACCCGTTTTCTGTTCGACTGCGTGGCATAGATCCTATGGATCAGCTCTGCGACGGCCTTGTAAAACACTGACGGGATGACACTATCTACCGAGACTTGCGCAAACATGGAGCGCGCGAGTGGCGGATCTTCGAAGACGGGGATGCCATTTGCCTCGGCGATCTCCCTGATTTTGAGGGCGATGAGGTCCTGCCCCTTGGCGACGACGATGGGTGCGTCGTTTTCCTCCCGGACATAACGCAGCGCCACGGCAAAATGGGTCGGATTGGCGATGACCAGCGTGGCACGCGGCACCTGCTTCATCATGCGCCGGCGGGCACGGTCGCGGGCGATCGAGCGCTGCCTCGATTTGACGATCGGGTCGCCCTGGGATTGCTTGTGCTCTTCCTTGACCTCCTGCTTCGTCATTTTCAACTGATCGACCCAGTGGTAGCGGGTCCAGAGCACGTCGCCGATGCCGACGACGGCTGTCGCCAGCAGCACGATGGTCAGAATTTTCTGGATGATGGTCGTCAGCCGCACGAAGATCGTCTGCGGATCGGAAACCAGCGAATCGATCGCATGGAAGAACTGCCCGCGCAGCACAAAGAACATGATGACGCCGACCAAGACGATCTTGGCAAGCGACTTGCCGAATTCCACCAGACCCGACGTGCTGAAGATGCGGCCCCAGCCCGCCACCGGCGAAATGCGGGAAAACTGTGGCGCGATGCGGTCGAGAACGGGTGTCGGCAGGTTCTGGAACATCGAGGACCCGATGCCGAAGGCGAAGAACAGCACGACCGCGGGCAGCAGCAGATTGCCGACTTCCCAGCCGATGCGGATGAACAAGGAAATGACGTCAGACCCCGTCTCGAGCTGCCACTGATCGGGTTTTTCGAAGAGGTCGCGCAGCACCTCGCCCATGCGCCCGACGCGCTCCGGCAGGAAGAAGGTGACGTAGATGACGGTCGCGAGCATCGACGCAAAGAGCGTCGCTTCCTTGGAGTGAGGCACATTGCCTTTCTCCATCGTGTCGCGGAGTTTTTTCTCCGTCGGTTTTTCTGTTTTACTGTCCTTGTCTTCGTCAGCCAAAGAAGCCGTCCTTCATGAAACGGAAAGAGGCCGTGCATCATGCACGGCCTTGTTCTGAACAGTCTAAGACGATTTAGGTGAGTCGCGCTGAGATCACGCGGCTTCTTCCACAGGCGTCTTGTCTTTTGCCTTGAGTTCGATCTGGCCGGAATTGGAAAGCCGGATGGCTTCCTGGGCGATGGCGCGCCGCGCGATGGCGATTTCGCGCGGATTGATGCCGGTGGTGATCTGCAGGTCGGATTCGATCATGCGGCGCTGGCGCGGGCTGATCGAACTGAGCACGATCTCGCGAATTTCGGACGAGGAACCACGCAGCGCCATGGTGAGAATGTCGGCCGCGATGTCGTTGAGCAGCATGACGCGGCTCGGCTGCGGCATGAGCGTGAGGTCGTCGAAGAGGAAGATCTTCGGACGCACCTTGTCGACCGATTCCTTGTTGAGCGTTTCCAGCGATGTGAGCAGCGTATCGACCTGCGGCTTGTCCAGCTCGTTCATCAGCTCCGCCACCTTCGTCGAGCCGGAAGCATTGCGTTCGGCATCGATTTCCGCCATCAGCCCCAGCACGCGGTTTTCGATGATCTGCGCCGCTTTCGGGCTGACATCCTTGAGATTGACGGTGCGGTTCATGATGTCGGCGCGTTGCGCCTCGGGCAGTTGCAGCAGAACCTTGGCGCCGAAGGAGGACGGCATCATCGACAGCACATAGGCGATGGTTTGCGGATGTTCGCGCAGGAAGAACTTGGCGACGAAAATCGGATCCGCCTCGCCGAGGCGATCCCAGATCGAAGTTTCGTAAGCCTGGAAGGCGGTGCGCCGGCCGAGAAGGCTGTCGACCTCGTCGGGTGTCAAGCCTTCCTCGAGAATGCTTTCGATTGCCTTGGCGTTGTCCATCAGACCCGCGCCTTCGGTGAAGAGATCCTCGAATTCCGCGACGAGCTGCGCCAGCTCGTCCGGCGGAATAACCCTCAGCGACTGCGCAGACGCGATGATGAGCTGCAATTCATGCTGCGTGAAATATTTCAGCAGCCGTCCCGCAACCTGTTTACCCATGGCAAGGAGAACAGCAGCAGCCTTCTCAGCCTGAGATAACGGTTGCTCGGCGAGGGCGCCGCCGCTGAAATCGTCAAAGTCCATCATGGTCTTCGTCTCCGTCCCGAACAGGGAGTGGGCTTATTCTGAACAGAGTTCAGTTTTTCTTCGTATTCGATACTTCGATGAGCTTGATACCGAACCTGGTGTCATCATGTTCCAGCACGGTAATTTCGCCCCGGCCGATTCTGCGGCCGTTCACGGTGATCTCGACGGGCTCGCCGATCTTCTTGTCGAGCGCGATAATTGCGCCTTCGGTCAGGTTCATCAGGCCGGAGACCTGCATGCGGCTGCTGCCGAGCACGATCTGAACGTCGATCGGGATGTCCATGATCAGGTCGAGATTGGCGGTCAGCGCGCTGCCCGGAGCTGACGGTTCGGCGAAGGAGGAGCCGCCGAAATCGCTGGCGCCGAAAGCGGAGCCTGCATTGTCGTCCCCGAAATCGCCGCCGAAGGCCGAAAGATCCGTGCCCGGCTCGGCCCCGAATGCATCGGCGCCGAAATCCGGCATGCCACCGTCGGTGTCTTTCTTCAGCACGCCGCGCAGGCCGTCGATGGCCTCATCCAATGCGGCGTCGCTGTTTTCAACTTCCAGCGATTCCTCGCCGCTTTTCTGTGTCGTCTTCCTAGCCATGAAATCACTATTCCAGTTGAAACTTGCCTCAAGCTGCCGTGGGTGCCCCAGGCACCCGCCAGCCGGTCAATTCATCAGGTGTCGAAGAAGCTCGTCGTCGGAATTCACATTGTCCTTGACGCGCACCGTGTAATTTTCGCCCGAACGGCCGAATTCGCAGATGTAGAGGTCCTTGCTGTTGGCGCTGACCTCGACGCGAACATCGCCTGCGTCCATGAAGGGAATGACATCGCCGACGGCGAGTCTCGAAATTGTGTTCAGCGTCAGCGATTCCAGCTGGATGCGGGCCTCGAGCGTCACCTGTGAGCGACGCACCTGTTCGCTGAGCTGCTCCGTCCATGCTTCCGACGCTGCGGACGGGTTCTTGGCTCGCGGTGGGCTGACGACGGTCCGCAGCAGAACCTGCTGCGGTATGATGACGACGATTTCCGAGACGGTCTTGCCGAGCGAAATCATCATGGTGATGGCAGCGGCGAATTCATCGACCTGGTCGGCAGCCGGCTTCGGGCGATTCTCGATATTATACGGCGGATCGAGATTGGGTTCGAAACCGCCAGCCGCATTGACCGCCGAGCGCAGCACGTTGGCGATCTTGTCGAACACCATGACGGCAAGGTCGAGCTCGATGATCGAAAGCGGCCGCGGAAGGGGTGCCTCGATGGTCTCGGGCAGCGCGCCCAGCATGTGCTCCATCAGGGTCATTATGAAGCCTGTGCCGCAGCCGAGAACGAATTGCGGTGCCCAGTTGCGTAGCGAACCGTTCACAAGCGCGCAGTTGCCGCCGAGGCCGGCGATAAGATCGTTCATCAGTCCCGACTGGCAGCCGGAATAGGCGACGGACACGTCGAGGCCCGTTTCGCTCTTGATGAAGTCGGGGAGGAATTCGCCGTAGACCTGGCCGAAGGCGGCGGCGAGCTTTCCGACGGTTGCCTGATCTCCGAGGCCGCCGGTCAGCTTGGCGAAGAGGGCGCGGTCCATCGTATGCGCCTTGGCGGATGATTGCTGGCTCATGGTCGTCAGGCCGCCTTGCTCTCACCGCCGGGATTCATCATTTCCTGCTCGACGGCATCGATCGACGGCCGTTCGTAGGAGGAGATGGTCTTGCGGCCGTATTCGAGTGCCACCTGCGGCACGGAGCCGTTCATGTAGGCCAGCAGCGTCTGCTTGACGATCACGTAGAGGCGATGCTGCTTGCTGCGTACGATCTTGATCTGCGACACGAGGGGCGCGCAGACGGAATAGGAAAGGAGAATGCCGAGGAAGGTGCCGACCAGCGCCGAGCCGATGAGGTGACCGAGCACTTCCGGCGAATCGTTGATGTGGCTCATGGCCTTGATGACGCCGAGAACGGCGGCGACGATACCGATGGCCGGGAAGGAATCGCCCATGATCGTGATGGCATGATAGGGCTTCATCTTGTCGTGCAGGATAGTGTTGATTTCCTCGTCCATCAGCGCCTCGATCTCGTGGGAGCGGGCGTTGCCGATGATGATGAGGCGGACATAGTCGCAGATGAAGGCCGTCAGTTCCTTGTTCTTCAGCACCGTCGGGGCGGCTTGGAAGATTACGGATTCGTCCGGGTTGTCGATATGGGCTTCGATTTCGTTGCGTGACTTGGTGCGCAGATCGCGCATCAGCGCGTAGAGCACGCCGAGCGTATCGAGATAATTGCGCTCCTTCGGAACCGAATGCTTGAAGGCCTCGCCCAGCGCCTTGCCGGAATCCTTCACGACCTTCATCGGATTGGCCATGATGAAGCCGCCGATGCCGGCGCCCGCGATGATGACAAATTCGAAGGGCTGGAACAGCGCGTCCACATGCCCGCCCATCGCCATGAAGCTGCCTATGATGCAGCCGCAGGTCACTACAAATCCGATAATAATATTCATCGCCAGTCCACACCTGAACGTTGCTTCCTCCGTTGAAGTAGGAGACCTGCCTTGCGTGAGGCTGTTCGGCGCGCTTCGAAGCGGCCTTTCGCCGTGTCAGCTTCGCACAAGCCAGTGCTGGCAGAGTATCGGGTAAGGGCATTCATGCCCGGCTAACGACATGTCGGAGCGCCGCGATATCTGGCGTTTCCTTTCCCGTTATTCTCCAATGTCCGGAGGGCTTGAAAAATGCAGTCTGGTATTTATGTGGCGCTGTCATCGCAGATGGCGCTCGAGCGGCGTCTGACGACGATCGCCGATAACATGGCCAACGTGAATACCACGGGTTTTCGTGGCACCGAGGTCAAGTTCAATCAAGTCCTCAGCAATACCGAAAACAAGCTCAACGCCAAAGTCGCCTTCGTCTCGCAAGGCAACGACTATCTCTCTACCGACAACGGCGAACTGGAAAACACCGGCAATCTCTTCGATTTTGCGGTCAAGGGCGATGCTTGGTTCGGTCTCAACACGCCGGCTGGCATGGTTCTGACGCGCGATGGCCGCTTTACCATGACCGAGAGCGGCGCCCTGGTCTCCACCAGAGGCTATCCGGTGCTTGATCCCGGCGGCGCACCGATCCAGCTCGACCCCGGCGGCGGCGCGCCGAGCGTCTCCTCGGATGGCACGATCGCTCAAAACGGCAAGCAGGTCGGCAAGATCGGGCTCTATAGCTCCGATATCAGCAAGGGCTTCCTGCGCTATGACAATAGCGGCGTGTTACCGACGGACTCCCCGCAGTCCGTCGTCGACCACTCCCATATCGGTATCGCCCAGGGCTATCTCGAAAATTCCAACGTCAACGGCATGCGGGAAATGACCCAGCTTATCGAAGTCAGCCGCGCCTTCGACAATATCTCGACGCTTACCAGCAGCAGCGAAAGCACGCTCACGGACGCCATCAAGACCCTCGGCGGCAGCCAGTAAGAGGGTCGGATGATGTTCGAGGATGGGATGCCCGAGGGCGCGATGTCGCCGAGATTCTCGCGGATGGCCGCTTTGGCGGATCAATATTTGATGGCGGAAAACACGGTTGCCGATGGCGGCCATGTACGCACCATCGCGGCCGGGCACTACACCGTCGCCGGCCTTTCCAGGCATGTGCGCCTCGGCGAGTTCGTCGCCCACCGTTCCCCGACCGGCATCCATCTCGGCGAAGTTGTCCGCGTCGAGCCGGAATTGACCTACGTCTGTCCGATCGAGCCGGGCGAGCCGATCGGCATCCACGACGTCATCATCCGCAAGGGCGCCTTCCGTATCGCGCCGACGGATAGCTGGTGCGGGCGTACGATCAACTCGCTGTGCGAGCCGATCGATGGCCTGGGACCGCTGACGGCAGGCATGGACTCGCGCTCGATCTCCAACACCGCGCCACCCTCGATGACGCGCAAGCGCGTCGAGACGGGTTTCAAGACCGGCGTGCGCGCCATCGACATCTTCTCGCCGCTCTGCCTCGGTCAGCGTCTCGGCATCTTCGCCGGTTCCGGCGTCGGCAAGTCGACGCTGCTGTCGATGCTCGCCCGGGCCAATGCTTTCGACAAGGTGGTGATTGCGTTGGTCGGCGAACGTGGCCGTGAAGTGCGTGAATTCATCGAGGACACGCTGGGTTCGCACATGCAGAAGTCGATCGCCATCGTCGCGACCAGCGATGAGAGCCCGATGCTGCGCAAGATGGCGCCATTGTCTGCCATCACCATCGCCGAGCATTTCCGCGACCAGGGCGACAATGTGCTGTTGATCGTCGACAGCGTCACCCGCTTTGCCCATGCCATTCGCGAAGTGGCGACGGCCTCCGGCGAGCCGCCGATCGCGCGTGGTTATCCGGCCTCGGTTTTCACCGAACTGCCGCGCCTTCTGGAGCGTGCAGGACCAGGTCCGGAAGGGACCGGCACGATCACCGCGATCATCTCCATCCTCGTCGACGGCGACAATCACAACGACCCGATCGCCGATTCCACCCGCGGCATTCTCGATGGCCATATCGTCCTGCAGCGCAGCCTGGCGGAAGAGGGGCGTTATCCGCCGATCGATCCGTTGGCCTCAGTGTCGCGCTTGGCGCGCAAGGCCTGGACACCGGATCAGGAAAAGCTGGTTTCGCGCCTGAAGGCACTTGTGCACCGCTATGAAGAAACCCGCGACCTGCGCCTGATCGGCGGATACCGCCAGGGCAGCGACCCGGATCTCGACATGGCCGTCCGCCAGGTGCCGATCATCTACGACATTCTGAAACAGACCCCCGGCGAACGGCCTTCGGCCGACGCCTTCACCGACCTTGCGACCGCGTTGAAAAACGGCTCGGCCGCAAACATCCAGCCGAGAGCGAAATGAGGTTTCCACGAAATGTCGTTCGCTCCAACCATTTGATTTCGCATCATCCCGTCCGAAACCGCTTCACGCATTTCGGGCCATGCCGAGGGAGAGGCCAGACGTGAGAGAATCCGATGCAGACGAACCGGTCGCTCCGCTGAAGCCGGCAAAAAGGCGAACCTTTACCGATAAGGCCCTGGCTGGCACCGGTCTGTTGCTCGCCGGTATTTCGGCTTTCTTCCCCTGGTATGTGTTCCTGAACCCCGACAAGTTCGGCATTCACGTTGCCGAGGGCGAGCGCACCCGCGATCTGCCGAACTGGCCGGGACGCGAGATCGTCAACGTTTCGCCGCTTGCCATGGTCAACAAAAATCCCGATGGGCCGAAAGATTTCGCTCCCGATCCGCTGACGACGGCAACGGTCAGCAATGTTGGACGCGAGGATGACAAGGGCCAGCCGGCCGAAGATCAGCCGTTTCCCGGCAAGTCGCCGTTCCATTTGCTGCACGTCGCAAACGGCCGGGCGCTCATTGAGGATGACACCGGCATGTATGTCGTGCGTGTCGGCTCGATCCTGCCCGATAACAGCCGCTTGGCGACGATCGAGCAGCGCGACGGAAAGTGGGTCATCGTCACTTCCACCGGTGACGTCTACGGCCACAATTGAGAGCCCGCAATCGCCTGCGTATCAGGCTTAGTAAAGACTTTAGCAAGAACGCATCCCCCGCAAGTCCCACGCAAGATTATCCCTCTAGGGTCCTGCTGTAAGAACGGAGAGAAGCCCATGCAACCCATTCAGCTCTTTGACCTGGCCTCGCGGCAAGCCGAGTGGCTCCAGGTTCGCCAGGAGGTCGTTGCCGGCAATATCGCCAATGCCAATACCCCGAAGTACCACGCCAAGGACGTCACGCCGTTTCAAGCCGTTCTCGACAACGAGAATGTCGGCATGGCGAAGACCAACCCGGCGCATTTTTCGGGCAATGAATTCAGTGAGAGCGGCGACGTCAACGTCGAGGAAGCGTCGCTCAATCAGGAAATCGGCGTCCAGGAGTCGGGTAACACCGTCGGCCTGGAAGACGAGCTCGCCAAAACCGGCGACATCCAACGCCAGTACGGTTTGAACACCGCGCTGGTCAGCTCCTTTCATCGCATGATGTTGATGACCGTAAAACAATAGATGAAGTGAAGATGTTATGGACCCTTTATCAGCCGCGTTGAAGATTGCGGGCTCCGGCCTGGAGGCCCAATCGACCCGCCTGCGTGTTGTTTCCGAAAATATCGCCAATGCCCGTTCGACGGGCGACACCCCCGGTTCCGATCCCTATCGCCGCAAGACCGTGACGTTCGGCGCCGAGCTCGATCGCGCCAACAACCTGACCACGGTGGGTGTGAAGAAGTTGGGCGAGGACACCAGCAAGTTCGTCGAGGAATACGACCCAGACAATCCGGCGGCGGACCCGAAGGGCTATGTGAAGATGCCCAACGTCAACGTCCTCGTTGAAATGGCCGATATGCGCGAAGCCAATCGTTCCTATGAGGCCAATCTGCAAACGATCAAGCAGTCGCGCGATCTCATCAATTCCACCATCGATCTCTTGAAGAATGCACAATGATTGACGCTATCAAGAATGTCTCCTCCCTTTCCGCAGTCCGCGGTCTCGGCAACATTACCACCGACGAAAGCTCCTCTTCGTCCAACAGCCTGGCGCCGACGCTTGGAACAACGCTTGGAAATGCGACCGGCGCAAGCTTCGCCTCGGTAATGTCCAACGTGGCGAAAGACACGGTCAATACGCTGAAGGAAGCCGAAAACGCCTCCTTCGCCGGCATCAAGGGCACGATGAGCACCCGCGAAGTGGTCGACAAGGTCATGCAGGCGGATCAGACGCTGCAGACGGCGATCGCGCTGCGCGACAAGATGGTCTCCGCCTTTCTCGATATTACGAAAATGCAGATTTAGGGCGGGTGGCCCCGCTCCCATTATTTGATTTGGCGCGATCTTGTTCAAAGCCGCTTTGCGGCTTTCGGGATCACGCTCTAGCTCGAAGGACGAAGACATGAGAGCGCTCGCTATTGCCGCGACGGGCATGGACGCCCAGCAGACCAACCTCGAAGTAATCGCGAACAACATCGCGAACATCAATACGACGGGTTACAAGCGTTCCCGCGCCGAGTTCTCGGACCTTTTGTACCAGACCGAACGCGCCAAGGGCATTTCCAACCGGCCGAACCAGGCCGTGGTGCCGGAAGGCGCCAATATCGGTCTCGGCGTGCAGACGACGGCCGTGCGCAACATTCAGATCCAGGGCGAACTGTCGCAGACGCAGAACGATCTCGACGTCGCGCTGGTCGGCCGCGGATGGTTCCAGATTCAGATGCCCGACGGCACGACGGCCTATACGCGCGCCGGTTCGTTCAACAAGAGCGATACGGGCCAGATGGTGACCGCGGACGGCAACGTGCTGGAGCCGGGGATCACGATCCCGAACAATGCCAGCAACATCGTCATCAACGAATCCGGTCAGGTCTCGGCGACGATCGGCACCGCGACGACGCCGACCGTTCTCGGCCAGTTGCAGATCGCCAACTTCGTCAACGAAGCCGGTTTGCAGCCGATGGGCAGCAACCTCTTCACCCAGACGCCGGCCTCCGGCGATCCCGTCGTCTCCGATCCCAATACCAACGGCTTCGCCTACATGAAGCAAGGCTATCTGGAATCGTCGAACGTCGATGCGGTCAAGGAAATCACCGATCTGATCAGCGCGCAGCGTGCCTACGAGATGAATTCCAAGGTCATCACCACCGCCGACGACATGGCGCAGATCGTCAGCAAAGATCTGAAGTAACGAGAGGACGGGCCGAACATGAGGGTTCGCCGGATGAAAAGCTTAGCAATGGCCTGGCTCGCCGCGGCGAGCCTCTCCGTCATGTTCGTGTCGGCCGCTCCCGCCGGCGCAACGGGCACCGATGGCACCAGCCTGGGGACCGCCGTCGTGCCGACCGAGACGATTTATCCGGGCGATATCATCAGCAGCGGTCAGCTCGAAGAGGTCGACGTCACCAATCCGAATCTGACCGGCGATTACGCCAAGCGGATCCGGGATGTAACCGGCTTGGTGTCGAAACGCACGCTTCTGCCCGGCCGAACCATCTCCATTTCGGCGCTGCGCCAGCCCTTTGCCGTGACACGTGGCTCCAATATCCGTCTGGTGATGAGCATGGGCAGCATGACGATCACCGCGGCTGGAACGCCGCTGGATGACGGCGCGGTCGGCGATAGCGTACGAGCCCGCAATCTGGACTCCGGCATCATCGTCAACGGTACTGTTCTCGAAAACGGCACGATCCGAGTGGTCGCAAAATGAGAAGCCTTCGCCATTTCCTCGGGGTTTTGCTGGCATTGCCGAGCCTGATCGTCGCCGATCCGGCGCTGGCGATGCAATCGCGCATCAAGGACATAGCCTCGCTGCAGGCCGGCCGCGACAACCAGTTGATCGGCTACGGCCTGATCGTCGGTCTCCAGGGAACCGGCGACAGCCTGCGTTCCTCGCCCTTCACTGAACAGTCCATGCGCGCGATGCTGCAGAATC
Source organism: Rhizobium sp. CB3060 (assembly GCF_025200735.1). Classification (NCBI taxonomy): domain Bacteria; kingdom Pseudomonadati; phylum Pseudomonadota; class Alphaproteobacteria; order Hyphomicrobiales; family Rhizobiaceae; genus Rhizobium; species Rhizobium sp. CB3060. The sequence continues at coordinate 230,509 of NZ_CP104158.1, forward strand.
TCGGCATTTCGACGCAGGGCGGCCAGTCCGCCGCCAAGAATACCGCCGCCGTCATGGTGACGACCAATCTGCCGCCCTTCGCAAGCCCAGGCAGCCGCATCGACGTCACGGTCAGCTCGCTTGGCGATGCGACGTCGCTGCGCGGCGGTACGCTGATCATGACCTCGCTCAGCGGTGCCGACGGGCAGATCTACGCCGTGGCGCAGGGCTCGGTTATCGTCTCTGGCTTCCAGGCCCAGGGGGCGGCCGCGAGCGTCACCGAAGGCACCACCACCGCCGGCCGCGTGCCGGGCGGCGCCATCATCGAACGCGAACTGCCGTCGCGTTTCAAGGATTCGGTCAATCTTGTCCTGCAGTTGCGCAATCCGGATTTCTCCACCTCAATCCGCATCGCCGATACGGTCAATGCCTGGGCGACCTCGCATTTCGGCGGTCCGATCGCCGAGGCCAAGGATTCCCAGGAAGTTGCGATCGAAAAGCCGAAGATGGCGGATCTGACGCGGCTGATGGCGGATATCGAAAATCTCGACGTCCAGACCGACACGCCTGCCAAGGTCGTCATCAATGAACGCACCGGAACGATCGTCATCGGTGCCGATGTCCGTGTCTCGCCGGTCGCCGTCAGCTACGGCACCTTGACGGTTCAGGTCAGTGAAAACCCGCAGATCGTGCAGCCGGAGCCCTTCTCGAACGGTGAGACGGCCGTTCAGGATCAGACGGATATCACCGCGAGCAAGAGTGGCGGCCGCGTCGCCGTGCTCGAAGGACCCGATCTGAAGACGCTGGTCTCCGGGCTGAACAATATCGGCGTCAAGCCGGACGGCATCATCGCCATCCTGCAAGGCATCAAATCGGCCGGCGCCCTGCAAGCGGAGCTCGTGCTGCAATGACATCGATCGCCATCGCCAGGAAATTGCTGACCTCCGGCTGTGTGGCGACGGCGTTGCTGCTGTCGGTCTCGGCCGCGGCGGCGCAGGAAGCGCCGAAGCCGGTCGTCGACCCGGCTTCGAGCCAGGACGAGATCAAACAGTTCTGCACGAACATCGCGGACCCGGCCCGCGACCAGCGCTATCTGCTACAGAAGCAGGAGCTTGAGAAACTGCAGGCCGATGTCGACCAGCGCATCGCCACGATGGACAAGCGCAAGGCGGAATACGAAGACTGGCTGAAGCGGCGCGACGACTTCTTGAAGACCGCCGATTCCGGCCTGGTCGACATCTACAAAAACATGAAGCCCGATGCGGCGGCGGCAAGCCTTAATGAGGTCAAGGTCACCGTAGCGGCTGCGATCATCATGAAACTCTCACCGCGCCAGTCGAGCCTCATTCTGGCGGAGATGGACGCGCAGAAGGCCGCTGTTGTCACCAACATCATCTCCAGCGCGTCCGATCCGAATACATCGAAGTCGAAGGACCCCTCATGAACATGCGTCTTACGGCCACGTGCGCAGTCGTCGTTTTCCTCGCCGGTTGTCAGTCGCAGGCTCTGAAGGAAATCGGCAGGGCGCCTGCTATGAGCCCGATCGGCAGCGGCCTGCAATATGCGCAGACGCCGCAAATGTTGCAGTATCCGAAGCGGCCGCATCAGGTGGCGCAGGGGTATTCGCTCTGGAACGATTCGCAGGCTGCCCTTTTCAAGGATTCGCGAGCGCTCAATGTCGGTGACATCCTGACGGTCAATATCTCGATCAACGACAAGGCGAACTGGGATAACGAGACCAATCGCAGTCGCACGAACAAGAGCGATATGAACTGGGATATCACCGCCAAGATCTTTGGCTGGCAGCCGAGCACCAATGCTGACGCAACCTCCGGCTCCGACACCAGCACTGACGCCAAGGGCAAGATGCAGCGTTCCGAGCAGATCACTCTGCTTGTTGCCGCGGTCGTCACCGGCGTTCTCGAAAACGGCAACCTGATGATCAGCGGTTCGCAGGAAGTGCGGATGAACCAGGAGATTCGTATCCTGAACGTCGCCGGTATCGTCCGGCCTCAGGACGTCACGTCGGAAAACACGATCTCCTACGACAAGATCGCCGAAGCGCGTATCTCCTACGGCGGCCGCGGCCGTCTGACGGAAATTCAGCAGCCGCCGCGCGGCCAGCAGGCGGTCGACCTGCTGTCGCCGCTCTGACGGCCGGGCAGCCACACGGTATTTTGGTAACAGGCGGACAGAGACATGGCAGCAGCGGCAGACGCATCGGAAAAAGGCAAGGGATCGCCGCTGATCATGATGATTGTCGGGCTGGTGATCCTGACGGTTCTCGGCGGTGGCGGCGGCTGGTTCCTCGGCACTATGGTCTCCCCGAAGATCAAGACGGCGACGGCCGTGGCAAAGGCCGCGGAGCAGACGCCCACCGGCGAAAAGCAGGCAGCGGCCGCCGCGGAAGCAAACGGCATCATTCAACTCGATCCGATCACGACCAATCTTGCCTATCCCTCGCAAAACTGGATCCGGCTCGAAATCGCGCTGATGTTCAAGGGCAAGCCGGACGCGCAGCTTGCGGAGGCCATCCATCAGGATATCCTCGCCTATGTTCGCACGGTTTCGCTGCAGCAGGTCGAAGGCCCGCGCGGCTTCCAATATCTTCGGGATGACGTTCAGGAACGTGTTGACCTTCGCTCGGAAGGGCGGGTATCGAAAGTTATGTTCAGAACTTTCGTGATCGAATGATTCGATTATTATTTGTTTTACTTATATTGGTTTTCGCTGCGTTTTCGCCTGAGATGGCGATGGCGCAGCAATTGCCGCAACAGCTCCCGACGGATCTCTTCAATGTCCCGGTGAACGGCTCGGTCGCGGCTTGGATCATTCGCACCTTCGGGCTGTTGACGATCCTGTCGATCGCGCCAGGCATCCTCATCATGGTGACGAGCTTTCCGCGCTTCATCATCGCGTTTTCGATCCTGCGTTCGGGCATGGGCTTGTCCACCACGCCGTCGAACACGATCCTGCTGAGCCTCGCGCTGTTCATGACCTTCTACGTCATGTCGCCGACCTTCGATCAGGCCTGGAAGGATGGCGCGCAGCCGCTGATGGCCAATCAGATTTCGGAGGCCGATGCCGTTCAGCGCATCGCCGAGCCTTTCCGCACCTTCATGTCCAACAACACGCGCGACAAGGACATTAAGCTCTTCGTCGATCTGGCGCAGGAGCGCGGGCAAACGGTCGTGGTCGACAACAAGATCGATTATCGCGTGCTGATCCCGGCTTTCATGATCTCGGAAATCCGCCGTGGTTTTGAAATCGGCTTCCTGGTCGTTCTGCCGTTTCTGGTCATCGACCTGATCGTCTCGACCATCGTCATGGCGATGGGCATGATGATGCTGCCGCCGACATCGATCTCGCTGCCCTTCAAGATCCTTTTCTTCGTGCTGATCGACGGCTGGAACCTGCTGGTCGGCAGCCTTGTGCGCTCTTTCCACTAAAGCAATTCCGGGAAAAGTGCGAAGCGGCTTTCCGTCCGGAATGCGTAAAAGCAAAGGGATAGAGCGCCGTGCGTTCATATGAGCGCACAAAGGTCGCTGTAGTCTTTTGAATCTAGAGCATCTTATCCGCTTGCAGGTGATGTCACCTGAGCGGAATGCTCCAATCGCCTGCAGCCGGTGGGACCGTCATCGGGAGCGGAGCTTCCGATGAAGAGAGGTCCTTATTCTGCGGCGATCGCTGCAGCATCCTGACTTTCGACCAGGAACGGTTCGGCTCGCGCCGGCAGTGCCGGCACGTCCATATGATCCGGATCAAGGCCCTGCTTGGCGCGTGCGACCATCATTTCGTAGGCGGTTTCCACGTAACGGGTAAGGCGTTCGGCATCGAAGAGCGGCTTGATGTAGCGATTGGCCGCCAATGTCTCCTTGAGCGCGGCAATGCGCTCCGGCTGCCTGGCGAGCTCGACGGCCATGTCTTCATAGGCTTTGACATCGGCCGCCACCAGCTCCGGCACGCCGATGGCGTTGAGCAGGCTTTCGCTGACGCGCGAGGCGAAGTTCGTGCCCTTCATCGTCAACACCGGCAAACCGCCCCAGAGCTGTTCCGAGGTCGTCGTGTGGCCATTCACCGGGAAGGTATCGAGACCGAGATCGGCCAATTGCTGGCGGTCGATGTGATCCTCATAGCGGATACGCGTGGTAAAGATGATGCGCTTGCGGCTGATGCCGCGCGCCTCCAGACGCGTCCACAGGTTGGCCTCGGCGCGCGGGTTGCAAAGCAGCCAGAGCACGCTGTTCTTGGTGCGCTTCAGTATGTTGCACCAGATATCGATCATGTGCGAGGTGATCTTGCGGTTGCCGTTAAACGAGGCGAAGACGAAAGCATCCTCCGGCAGGCCATGCAGCGCACGGGTCGTCGGCCGCGGCTTCGGGCGATACATCGGATCGTTCGGCTGATAGCATTCCGGCAGGCGGCAGAACTTCTCGTGGAAATGCGGCTTGGAATAATCCGGCAGAACGTAGGGATCGCCGATAATGTAGTCGAGGTCGATGTTGACGGCGGAGCCCGGAAAGCCGAGCCATGCCGTCTGAATCGGCGCAGCCTTGTGGTTGAGGATGCGGACGCGGCTATCCTTGGTATGTCCTTTCAGATCAACCAGGATGTCGATCTGATGGGCACGGATCGCCTCTGCCGCCGCCTGATCGGAGAGGCTGCGGATATCGACCATGGTACCCAATTTCGAATAATCGAATTCTTCCTCTTGCTGAGATGACGGCTTGGAATGGTCGAAGAGGACAATCTCGAATCGATCCTTGTCGTGCAGTTCCAACGTCCGCTGCATGAGCTTCATCGTCGCATGGCCCGGCCAGAAGTCCGATGATAGATAGCCGATGCGAATCTTGTCGCCCCATGTATGCGGCGCCTTTCGGCGCGCCTCTGCGTGCCCGGCCGGCAGCGGTACCGTGTCGTGCACTGCGAACTTGTTGATCGCTTCGTCACCGCACCAGTGCAGATGGAAGAAGGGATTGTCCGGCCTGATATAGTCGAGGTTTCCGGCAGCCGTCGCCGCCAGGATCGGCGCCATATGTTTGTCCACTGTCGCAAGATCGGACAGTTCGCGGGCGAAGATCAAATGGAGCGTGCGAAAGATGATGTTGTCTGGATGCTTCTTGAACAGGGTTGCGACGATGTGCCTGTTGCCGTCATCGTAAAGATCATCGGTCAACAGTTTTGAGGCCATCAGCCGATGCTTGAGCTCCGGCCCTTCGACGAGCACGGTCCTGAAGCCGGCCAGCAGGTCCCTTTGCTGACGGCTCAGAAAGATGCTGGAAAGGGCAAAGGCAAGATCCGGATCCTTGAGCGCCCGATTGAGAATCAGGCTACCGATCGAAAGCGTTGCATCTTCGTTGCCGCAGGCAAAGTGCAGCAGCAGGGCTTCCCGCAGATAGTCTTCGCGATAAGGCTTCTGCCGGCCCGCCAGTTCATACGATCTCGCCGCGTCCGCTCTGAAGCCGAGTTTGAGCAGCGTCTTTGCCAGCAGGGCATAGGTCTTCGGCGATGTATCGACATTGAGCAGCCCGTTCAGTGTTTCGAGCGCGCGTGTATATTGTCCCTTTTGATAAAAGCTGGACGCTGTCCCATAGGCGTTTTTCGTATTCACGAGCGAGAACTCCGAGCGAACTTTGGACGGTCTCCGGCAAAGGCCGGAGTCCGTCATCATGGATTCGGGGGATAATCGCGCGCGTAGCTTGCCTGAAACCGAAGCAATGGTTGAACGCCTTTACGCATCGTTAGCTACGTTGTTGTCGGATGCTTTTGCGGGTTCCGCGTTTAAGGAATTCGCAAGCAATGCATGCGAGTTTACCTGCGACATGACGGGTTTGGTCCTCTAGGAAATGGGACCGAGGAGCATGAAGCCGCTCCGTCATCGCCGGTATTTGAAGTCCGGTATGTCCTCCTTTTCGTATTCAGTTTCCAGGGGACACACTTATGACCAGCATCGTAACCAACAATTCCGCTATGGCCGCTCTGCAGACTCTGCGCGGCATCAGCAACAACCTGCAGAGCACGCAGGACGCTGTTTCTTCCGGCCTGCGCATCTCCAAGGCTTCCGATAACGCCGCCTATTGGTCGATCGCCACCACGATGAAGTCCGACGACAGCGCTATCGGCGCCGTCTCCGACGCGCTCGGCCTCGGTGCCGCCAAGGTCGACACGGCATCCACCGCAGTCACCAGCACCCTCGACATCGTCGGCCAGATCAAGGACAAGCTCGTCACCGCCATGGAAGGTTCGGTTGACAAGGGCCAGGTCCAGGAAGAAATCGGCCAGCTTCAGGAACAGCTCCAGAGCGTCGCTCAGTCCGCTTCGTTCAACGGCGAAAACTGGGTCATGGCTGCAAACGGCGACTCCGCTTCGGTTGTTTCGTCCTTCATCCGCGGCACCAACGGCACCGTTTCGGTCAGCACGACGTCCTACGCCTTCAACACCGGCGCAACGGGCAACGTTCTGTTCGGCGCGAATAACGGCTCGATCGACACGTCTTCGGGTATCCTTGGTACCCAGGACTCCACGGTTGGCGCTTCGGTCTTCAGCCTGGACATCACCAACATGACCTCCGGCCAGATCTCCAGCGCCCTCAACATGGTTCAGACCGCTCTGAACTCCATGACCAGCATGGGTTCGAAGCTCGGCTCGATCTCCAGCCGTATCGACCTGCAGACGACCTTCGCTTCGTCGCTGTCCGACTCGATCGAATCGGGCGTTGGCAAGCTGGTCGACGCCGACATGGAACAGGAATCGAGCAAGCTCTCTGCTCTGCAGACGCAGCAGCAACTGGCTATCCAGTCGCTCTCGATCGCCAACTCCTCCACGCAGTCGATCCTGTCGCTGTTCCGTTAAGAAGAAGGATTGGCGCTCGACGCCAGCCGAAATTTCTAAACACCAAGTTAACCGCGCCTGTCTAAGGCGCGGTTTTTTTTATATTTTTAGACCGGGGTCGGTTCAGGTTTTCTTAACCATATTGCTGTTTTCTAACACCATTGAAACGGCGAGTTAACCTTAACCGAATGGGTTAACAGGCATGATGCTGAGTGCCGTTACCGGTTTTTAGGTCCGGAATGTCCCTTATTTAACCGCTGCCAAAGGGGCAAATATTATGACGAGCATCCTTACCAACAACGCTGCAATGGGCGCACTGCAGACACTGCGCGGCATCAACAGCGACTTGCAGTCCACGCAGAATGCCGTTTCCTCGGGCCTGCGCATCTCCAAGGCTTCCGATAACGCCGCCTATTGGTCGATCGCCACCACGATGAAGTCTGACGACAGCGCTATCGGCGCCGTCTCCGACGCCCTCGGCCTCGGTGCCGCCAAGGTCGACACGGCTACCACCGCAGTCACCAGCGCCCTCGACATCGTCAGCCAGATCAAGTCCAAGCTTGTAACCGCCATGGAAGGCTCGGTTGACAAGGGCCAGGTCCAGGAAGAAATCGGCCAGCTCCAGCAGCAGCTCGAGAGCGTCGCTCAGTCCGCTTCGTTCAACGGCGAAAACTGGGTCATGGCTGCAAACAACGATTCCGCCTCGGTCGTTTCGTCCTTCATCCGCGGCACGAACGGCACCGTTTCGGTCAGCACGACGTCCTACGCCTTCAACACCGGCGCAACGGGCAACGTTCTGTTCGGCACGCAGGCTAACGGCTCGATCGACACGTCTGCGGGTATCCTTGGTACCCAGGACTCCACGGTTGGCGCTTCGGTATTCAGCCTCGACATCACCGGCATGACCGGCGGCCAGATCTCCACCGCCCTCAACATGGTTCAGACCGCTCTGAACTCCATGACCAGCATGGGTTCGCGTCTCGGCTCGATCTCGACCCGCATCGACCTGCAGACGACCTTCGCTTCGTCGCTGTCCGACTCGATCGAATCGGGCGTTGGCAAGCTGGTCGACGCCGACATGGAAGAAGAATCGAGCAAGCTCTCTGCTCTGCAGACGCAGCAGCAGTTGGCCGTCCAGTCGCTCTCGATTGCCAACTCCTCGTCGCAGAACATCCTGTCGCTGTTCCGTTAATAGGAAGAACCGGCGCCTGGCGCGCCGGCTCAAATTCCGAAACAACAAATTCACCGCGCCTTTCCAAGAGGCGCGGTTTTGTTTTTCAGGGTGGTATCCACTTAAAGCGCGTCGCGATCTTTCAGATTCCACCGGTCTTCCGGTGGCGCACAGCATCGATGAAGCCATCAAACAACTTGCGCATGGCAACCTGCTTGTAGGGATAGATGGTGGCGCTATCCATGTTGTGGACGACCATCGCCACGTCGAGCTCGAAAACCAGCAGACGTCCGTCGGGAAGTTCGGCGCAATCGATACCGAAATAATCAAGCCCTATGTGACGATAGAGAGCTTCGAAACTCTCCTTGTGGCGGACCGCGAAATCCGTATCGAAATTCTCCATCCAAGCCTGTTCGACAGCCCGCTTCGCCGGGCTTTCCGCCATGCCGGCGCTGAGATAGTGCACGATCCAATGCTCGGAAAGCGCCATATGGCTGGCGAAGGCCTTGCCTTCGATAAATACGATGCGCTGCTTGTTGTAGAGGCCGTCCGGCCCGCGGAAATCGATGAAAGGCGCGACGTAGAGCTCGGGAGCCGACTGCGTGGCCAGCCATGCGGACAGTCCCGAAATATCGGCGATACGTTCCATTCCATTGCCGGCATGGGTACTGATCGGACGAACGACGAGCGGAAATGAGAGGCCCGGCGCGCATTCGTCCAGGGCTTTTGTGCCCGCACCGACTGCGACAAGGTCCTCGCGTGGAATGCGGTACGTGCTCGGCGACAGAATGGAGGGCTCATTGGCCAGCATGCCGCTGACGCCATCGCGCGTCAGCCGGCTGATCAGTTCCGGATCGTCGTTCATGATCGGGCCGTCAAAATCGGCCAGCAGCGTCCGCATCCGTTCAAGCACGGGGGCGTTTTCGGTCGATTCGCCGATCGCCATGAACGCAACGTCGTGGTCCGGCAAATCCGTGAGCGCGGTCGTTTCCGCGTCCACGTAATGCAGCCAAAGAACACAGTTGCTATCCGCCAGCAGAAAATCCAGCGGCGTGTTCGCCATGAAGTTGCCCGGCGTCACGAAGGCCAACAGCCGGGGCCCTTGTCCATCCCCGTGGACGACGCAAAAGTTGCGGCTGAGCTCCACCGCGCCCCGCAGGACCTGATGAGCCTCTTCGGAGCGGCCAAGCGTCTGCAGGATCGTCCCCAGGTCGAACATCGCCGCCGCGTCTTTGCCATTGGCTCCGATCCGCTGCATCAGCTCGTTCCAAAGCGGCGTCACGTCGGCGCCGGCATAGATGAGCGGCACGATCCTCTGCATGCCCAGGATTCGCCTGGCGCCTCCGATTTCGTCAGAGGCGCGAGCGGCCACGAGGCCGGATGTCATCAGCATTGGAGCAAATCCTGTCGAGAACCGAGTTTCAGAACGCCGTCAATCAGCGCGTCGATATCCATCTGCCGCGTGCGATGGTTCACGATCGCGGCGCGGATTGCCGGTTGTCCGTTAATGTGGGTGAGGGACGGGGCGACGCGCCCCTCGGCGTGGAGATGTTCGATGATCCGGGCATTGACTTGCGGCGGCGCGTCACCGTCGGGGCCGACATAGGCAAAGCAAACGATATTGAGCGCAACCGGCGCCAAGAGCCGCAAGGCGGGTTCCTGTTCGATCCGGCGTGCGAGACCGCGTGCCAGGACACAGTTGGCAGCCATCGAATCCCCCAAAGCCTTGACGCCATAGGTCTTGAGGGTGAACCAGGTTTTGAGCGCGCGGAAGCCGCGTGACAGGTCCGGGCCGTAGTCGCAAGGCCACCAGTCACCGCCGGCCAGACCCGAGGCGGCACGGCTGAGATAGGCGGCTTCCGAAGCAAACGTCTGGCGCTGCCATGTGCTGTCGCGCACGAGGAGGAAGCCTGCATCGTATGGCACCTGGCCCCATTTGTGGAAATCGAAGGCCAGCGAATCGCAGGTTTCGATGCCGGCGAACAAATGCGCCAGATCATCGCAAAGGATACCCAGCGCCCCCAACGCACCGTCGACGTGAAAATGCAGGTCGTGGGCGTCGGCGATACCGCGCAAAGTGATGAGGTCGTCGATCGCTCCGGTATTTACCGTCCCTGCGCTTCCGATGATGAGGAACGGCGTGTGTCCCGCCTCCTTGTCGCGCATGATGGCACGTTCGAGGGCCGCAATATCGATCTGCCCGGCCGCGTTGACCGGGATTCGCCGGAGCTGATCGCTGCCGACACCCGACATCTCGAATGCGCGCGGCACGCAACCATGCACTTCGCTCGATGCGTAGCCCACGAGCCGCGGCTCGTTCGATAGACCCTCAGCGCGGGCATTTGCACCGAGCTTTCTACTGCGCGCGAGCAGGAGGGCGACAAAATTGGCCTGCGAGGCGCCGGTCAGGAACAGGCCGCCAGCGGTATCCGGAAATGAGAATATTTGCCGTGTCCACCGGATGATCTGACGCTCGACCTCGATCGGCATGTGGTCGCGCCCGCCGAGATTGGCGTTCAGACCGCCGGCCAGCATCTCCGCCAACATGCCGGCGACTGTTCCGCCGCCCTGCACCCAGCCCATAAATCCTGAATGGATATTGCCGCTGCCATAGGGAAGAACATTGTCGCGGAACATGGCATGGACATCCGCCAGATCCGTCGGTTCGACCGGTAGAGGCGCGTCAAACAGGGCGCGCGCAGGCGACGGTGCTGGTTGCCAGACGGGCTTTTCGGAGAGCCTTTCCAAATGGTCGAGCATATCGTCCAGCATCTGGTGACCCTGCTTGCGCAGGCTTTGCCAGTCGTCGGGGTCGAGGCTTGTCCGTTGCCGCGGTCCATCCCACGGTGATCCGCCGTCTTGTAAACTTAACATGTCGACCCCGCATGGGCTGATATACCGACGTTGTAACCACGCCGTTTCCGGCCGGACAGTCGCCCGATCATGACAATCTTATGCCGCCCAAGGTGGCGCGAAGCTGACCTGACGCGCCGATGGCCTCCTGCAGGAAATATGATTTTGTTAACTTTCCGGTTTTGTTGTTAACCTTTTATTAAGCCTGGTAGTGTCATCTGCGGCTAACGCAACGGTTGGTTAACGTCTCTTAAGAGCCAGTTAACAGGCATGACGCTGATTGCCGTTCCCGGCCGAAGACCGGAATGTCCCTTCCAATTTCAGCCACAAGGGGCACCTCTCCATGACCAGCATTTTGACCAACGATGCAGCAATGTCTGCTCTCCAGACTTTGCGCTCGATCAACAATAATTTGGAAGACACCCAAAACCGGGTCTCTTCCGGCTATCGTGTCGCCAAGGCCTCCGACAACGCCGCCTATTGGTCGATCGCGACCACCATGCGTTCCGACAACAGCGCGCTTTCGGCCGTCTCCGACGCTCTGGGCCTCGGTGCCGCCAAGGTCGACACCGCCTATACGGCAATGGACAATTCCATCAATGTCGTCGAGCAGATCAAGGACAAGCTTGTCGCGGCCACGGAAAACAGCGTCGACAAGGCGGATGTTCAGGAAGAAGTTTCGCAGCTTCAGCAGCAGCTTGAGAGCATTGCGCAGTCCGCTTCGTTCTCTGGGCAGAACTGGATGATCGGAGCCAACGGCGCCTCCGCATCGGTCGTGTCCTCCTTTGTCCGCAACAATGACGGCACGGTCGAGGTCAACAGCACCAGCTATAGCTTCGATACGGGATCGCAGGGCAACGTGATGTTCGGCGCCAATGCCGATGGTACGATCGACACGAGCTCCGGTATCCTTGGCACCACGCAGAATATCAACGGCACCGCCTATTCCGTCTTCAGTCTCGACATTACCGGCATGACGAGCGGCGGCATCGGCCAGGCGATGAACCTAGTGCAGTCGGCTCTCAACGCGATGACGAGCACCGCTTCGCAGCTCGGCTCGCTGTCGACCCGCATCGACCTTCAGACAAGCTTCGTTTCAACGCTGAGCGACACGATCGACTCCGGCGTCGGCAAGCTGGTCGATGCGAATATGGAAGAGGAATCGAGCAAGCTCTCGGCGCTTCAGACGCAGCAACAATTGGCGATCCAGTCGCTGCAGATCGCCAACAACAGCGCGCAGAACGTTCTGGCGCTCTTCAAGTGAGCCTTGACCGGAGCTTACGTTAGGAAAGCGCGGCGGCATTTCTTTCTTGCCGCCGCGCATAAGCTTTTGTTAACGTTCCGGGGTAACTGATTTGCAGTATCTGCGCAGAGCCCCGGTGTTCGATCAATTTCGTCGGAACCGATTTGAGGGCTTGATCTAGCGACGAGCCGCGTTGGGATCATTCCCGCTGGCGGGCATGAGGCCGTTCGTTGCTGCCGGACCCGTCCGGCCTGCCGTTTCCAATAGAATTACGGATCTCCCGATGAGCAGTGTAACGACGAACCCCGCCTCTTTGGCCGCGCTGACGGTATTGCGCGGCGTCAACAAAGATCTTGGTGTCGTGCAACAACAGGTTTCATCCGGCCTGCGCGTCGAGAACGCGGGTGACGATCCGACCTATTGGTCGATGTCGAAGACGATGCAGTCGGACCAGAGCAGTCTTTCCACCATTACCGACGCGCTCGGCCTCGGGGCCTCGAAGGTCGATACCGCCTCCACCGCCATGGATTCGGTCGTCGATCTCGTGACCCAGATCCAGGCCAAACTGGTTTCGGCCAAGGAGCCAGGCACCGACAAGAGCGCGGTCAATGCGGATATTGAGCAGCTCAAGAACCAACTGCAGTCGGTCACGCAATCCGCGTCCTTTTCCGGTGAGAACTGGCTCTACAACACCGATGCGCAGCCCGATACCGAGCAATCCGTCATCAGCAATTTTACGCGTGGCACGAGCGGTCAAGTCAATCTGGTGACGATCGATTACGATAGTTCGCAGACCCTGATGATCGACACGGCCGATGCCAGCCGCGGACTGCTGACGAAGAATATCGATGCCAGCACGTTCGACAGCAGTGGAACGTCGACGGAGCGTAACTATTATCTCCTGGCTGCGGATTCCGGTACGCCGCCTGACGACGGCACCGAAATTTCCATTTCCGACAGCACGACGGACGATGAAATCACTGACATGATCAATGTGACGAACTCGATCCTGAAGTCGGTTACTTCAGCCGATTCGACGCTGGGCGTGATGAAATCGCGTATCGACGATCAGACTGATTACATTTCCAACCTCAGCGATGCCGTCAAGACCAGCGTCGGTAACCTTGTCGATACCAACATGGAAGAGGCATCGGCGCGCCAAAGCGCGCTGCAGACGGCGCAGCAGATGGGCATTCAGGCGCTGTCCATCGCCAACACCATGGCGAGCAAGGTGTTGATCCTGTTGCAGGCAAAGTGAATTTCATGTCGTGCGGCAAGGAGGGTTGCTCCTGCCGCATTCATCCTCGCACAAGTTTGACCCCCTACGGTCCATCGCAATGGCATGGCTGCGCTATTTCCGGTGACGTTCGGCGTCACGCCCGGAAAGCGTGGTCGCAGGACGGAAACCGGAAGCGTGATGATCGACGTTTTGAGCATGGGAATTCAAGGGACCTGTCGGGAAATCAGCTCGCGGTCTTCTGCGGATGAAAACGGGAGGATGTCAGCATGAGCCCGACGCTATCCCGCTACCTCAAGGATTTCAGCGCCGAGCCGCCTCCGCCTCCGTCCGCCGGCATACCGGATATGCCGTTCGAAGAGACTTTGGACTTTCCAGAAACTCCGGTGGTGGTGCCGATCGATATCGAGGCGGAACGCCGCGAAGCCTATGCAGAGGGGCACGAAGCCGCAACGCAGGAATTGACGCAAAAGCATCAGGCCGAGCTGGAGACTATCGCCGAAACACACCGAGGCGAGATGGATGCCTTGCGTGCCCGATATGAGGAGCGCGCGGCGGAGAAGATCGTCAACGGATTGAAAAAAGTCGCCACGATGCTCGGACAGGCGATCAGCGCGGAAGCTGCCGTCGCACTTGCGCCGATCATGACGGAAGCGCTGACGGCCAGGGCCGTCGCCGATCTCGCCGAACGGGTGACGGCAGCCATTCTCGATGGCGCGGCAGGTCCCATTACGGTCAGTGGCCCCCGTCATCTCTTCGAGGCCCTGCATGCCAGTATCGGCCAAAACGGCGTCTTGTTGCGCCACGTCGAGGCTCGCGATGTCGATCTCACCGTAACGATCGGGGAGAGCGTGCTCGTAACCCGCATGTCTGCCTGGGCCGCTAGCCTGAAAGAGATTCTGAAATGAGCGACGGCGATCAAAATCAGGGCAAACACGAGATCATCATCGTCAAGCGGCATGGCGGCGGTGACCATGAAGGCGGCCATGGCGGCGCATGGAAGATCGCCTATGCCGACTTCATGACGGCGATGATGGCCTTCTTTCTGGTGATGTGGCTGGTGAACGCCGCAAACGAAGAGACGAAGGCCTCCGTCGCCTCCTATTTCAATCCGATCAAGCTCGCCGACGAAAAGCCAACCGAGAAGGGGCTGAAGAAACCCGTCGACAAGGCGGACGGGCAAAAGAACCAGGCGAAGTCGAAGAACAAGGAAGACAATCCGAACGACGGCAAGTCCGCCAAGACCGGCGAGGACCAGACCTCGACATCGGGCGATCAAACGAATTATTCCGAAGCGGATTTCTTTGAAAATCCCTATTCGGTCCTTGCCGAGATCGCTCAGCAGGTCGGTCAGCAGGCCAATGTCAGCGCCAAGGGTGAGGGGGGTGCTGCCCAGTCGGGTCCCGCCACCGGTGCGGATGGCGGCCAGGCCTATCGCGATCCCTTCGATCCGGATTTCTGGACCAAGCAGGTTCAAGTCTCCAGCGCCTCGAAGAAGGCGAACGAAGAACAGGACGCAAAATCCGACAAATCGCCGAAGGGCGAAGTCATTGCCCTTTCCAAGGCGACCGCCGCCGATACCGGTCAGCCGGCCACCCAGCCGCAGAATCCGGAGGACCAGCCGACCCTGAGCGATCCGCAGGCGTCGACGGATCAGCAGATCAAGGACCAGCAGAACAAGCAGGCTGCAAAGCAGACGCCGAACCAGCAGACCGCAAGCGCCGCTGCCGCCGAGCAAAGCGATGTTTCGACATCCGAAGACAATACGGCGGCGGCGCAGAACAAGGACGTCGCGCCGACGAAAGATCAGCAGCAGGACGCCAAGGACCTGCAGGACGCGATCCAGAAGCAGATCGGCGGCGTTGCCGGTCAGCTCGCTGAAGGTCTTCAGGTCATGCCGGCAGAGGGTGGTCTCCTCGTGACGATTTCCGATCAGACCAATGACCCGATGTTCAACATCGGCTCGGCCGTTCCGCGCCAGGAGATGGTGCTGGCGATGGCAAAGATCGGCAAGATCCTTGGGGATCGGAAAGGGTCTATCCTGATCCGCGGCCATACCGACGGGCGTCCCTATATGGTCGATGGCCACAACGACAATTGGCGCCTGTCGCTCGACCGCGCCCAGAGCGCCTACTACATGCTCATCAATGGCGGGCTGGACGAGAAGCGGATTGCGCAGGTTTCGGGCTTTGCCGACCGCCGGCTGAAGCTGCCTGACGATCCCTTCAACGACGCCAACCGCCGCATCGAGATCCTGATCCAGGGCGCTTCAAGCCAGGCCGCCAAGAACCAGACCGACGGCAGCAATCAGGATCCGGTCAAGCCGGTTCCGGTCAAGCCGAGCCAAGGCAAGCAAAATCAGGGTAAACAGGGCCAGGGCAAGCCGAGCCAAGGCAAACAGGGATAGTCCATGGCGCGCATTCAGCATCGTCATCGCGTCGCGCTTGCTCTGACCCTCGGCATGGTCATGCCGGGGATCGCTGGTGCGGAGGGTCCGGACAGCCTGCCGCCCTACAAGATGCTGCGTTCGCTCGAATTCATTCAGGACTCCGTGGTGGCAGGCGATAGTTCGGCCGGCGAGATGCAGCGTTTCATGCTCTCGACCATCGACGAGCGCCTGCGTACCGCCGATAAGTCCGCTTTCGACGACAGCCGCAATGTCGATGCCGCGCTGATCTACGCGATGAGCGGCGGCAATCCCGCGACGCTGGAATATCTGATGTCGCGCGACCTCAACGGCAATTTCGACAATCGCGTCGCCGACGTCTTGAGGAAATATCTGAACGGCAAAGGGCTGCTGGTGGTCAACACGCTCGCCGATATTGCCAGGGAATATCGCGACAAGAAGATCGGCCCCTATCTTTCGCTCGTTGCCGCCAACGTCATGTCCGCCAAAAACCCGAAGGCGGCGCTGAAGTTTTATGACTGGGCGCGCCTGACGTCGCCAGGCACTATCGTCGAGGAATCGGCGCTGCGCCGCTCCCTTGCGCTGTGCGCCGACACCGGGATGGTGCGGGAGGGTCTGGATTATGCGCAGCGGTATACGAGGCGCTTCCTGCACTCGCCCTATGCCAGCCAGTTCGCCAACCTCTTCGTGCAGCTCGTCGTCGATCATGACACCGACGTCAAGCAGCAGGATATTATCGATATCCTCGCGTTCATGGACCCGCCGAGGCAGCGGGAAATCTATCTGCGAATGGCGCGCCGCGCCGCGATCGCCGGCAAGGCCGATCTCGCCGCGCTCGCGTCCGGTCGCGCCCAGGCGATCTCCAACGACGGCGGCGATGCGTTCGGCGCGCTGGCGGGCTTCTATGGCGGTGTTGCCGGCGTGTCGACACCCGATTTAGGGGCGGCAGTGCGCAACATAGACCAGATGCCAGCCGGCGAATTGAACGCGCAGGATCGCGCTCTGCGCGATGCCGCCAAGGCGGTGGCGGACGAAATTCTGCGTGAGCCGGAGCCGACAAGCCTGACGCAAGTCTCACCGCCTAATCTGCCTAATCAAGAAAGTACTGAACACGATGCTGCTGTGACGAACCAACCTGGGGCCCAGTCCCCTGGCACGGCGGGTGTTGAGGAGGGAGCCCCGGCAAAGGCGGCTCACGCCCCGGATGAAGGAAGGCAGGAGGCCGACTCTTCATTTAAAGCATTCGTCACGACGAGCCGCTCGAAGCTTGACGCCATCGACGGCCTGTTGAAGCAGGAAAGTCATTGATCATGATGGATATCGGTATTGCCAGTGCCCCGCCCGGGGCCGATCTGGTTGCTGTTGCCAAAGGCGGGCGTTCGGCCAAGCAGGATGATGGTGACGGCAAAGGGTTTCTGGATGCATTGACCAGTTCGCGCGGCAACGGGCGAAGATCTGACACGGCCGCGAACGACGATACGGACACCGCTGATACGGCGACCGATATCGATACCGACGCAAATGCGAATGCGGATCCGGCGAAAACGTCGGCTGGCGATCCGACGGCAACCGCTCCGGTCGTGGATGATGGCAGCAACGCCGGAGCCGGCATGATCGATCCGTCCGTCGCCAATATTGCCGCCCTCGCTGAGCTTGCCAAAGGCTCCAAGCAGCCCGGCGGTGCCAAGTTCCCGCAAGGAGCGGACGCGGCAAATCTTTCAAAATCGCTGATGGATCTTCAGAAGTCGGCCCAGGTAGATGGCGCATCTGCCGATCAGGCTCAGGCGACTGATCCGGCCGGCAAGACGGATGCGGCCCAGGTTCTAGATCAGGCTCAGGCGCAGACCTCGGATCAGCTCGACGACATCGCGCAGCAACTGGCGGACGCGATCGCGGGCAATCAGCCGGTACAAGGCGCTGGCAATGGCGACGGCAAGACGCAAGCGCCGGGGAAGACGGGTAAGACGACGTCAGCGGATGACGACAGTAAGTCTTCGGCGACGCAAACCACCCAGACCAGCGGCGCAGCGTCGGATGCGCTATCGCTTTTGAACGTGCCGCAGGCGGCCAACGCGGTTGCGGCTGCGCCGCAGAGCGCAACGAATGTGTTTGCCGGCGCCGACACAAAGACGCAGACGGAGCCGGATCAGCCTTTGCCGAAAATTGCCGATGTGACGCTGAAAGATGCGTCGGCGGATGCCACGGATACCGGATCGGCAGTTTCTGGGACAAGCAGCGACGCCACGATCACGGCGCAGACGTTCAGGCTGGTGCGTGCCGATGGACGCGGCGGCTCGCTCGACATGTCGATCAGCAAAACCGGCAGCGACGATGCGGCGCAGGTCGACGTAAAGGCATCATCGGGCAGCAGCAATGCGGAGACCGTTACGGTGCTCGATTCCCGCCGCTACCTCGGTCTTGCGGCCAATTCTAACGCGACGCTCGTCACCGGCGCTCTCGCTGGAGATGGAGAATGGTCGAGTGCGATGCAGCCCAGCTCGGCGCTCTCCAACGCGGCGAGTTGGACGAGCACCGGCAAGGTCGTCAATACGCTCAAGATCCAACTGCATCCCAACGATCTCGGCCAGGTCACCGCCACCATGCGGCTTTCCGGCGATCAATTGAGTGTCGATCTCAAGGTGCAGACCAGCGAGGCCTATCGGCAGCTCCATGCCGATCAGAGCCACATGGTCGATGCGTTGCGCGCCCAAGGATATCAGGTCGACAATATCACCGTGACCCTGGCCTCGAACGCGGATCAACAATCGGATAGCGGCAGGCAATCCGGCTCCCAGGGACAGTCCCAGCAATCCCTATTGAATCAGGGGCAGGGTGGGGACGCACGACCAAAGGGGCAGAGCTATTCGGGGCAGCAGGCAAATGGCAATGATGGTAATCGCAGCACGGGCGAACGCGGCTTGGAAGACGGCACTGCTGGCAGTGCTCAGCGTTTACGCTCTGGCGACGTTTACCTCTGACGCCCTTGCCACCGCGAACGGCGCGCCGCCCGATAACGGCGCAGCCGGCCTGTGCGAGCGCGAAATCCAGTCGGCAGCGGCGAAATTCGGCATACCGGAAGGCATCCTCTATTCGGTCGGTTTGACGGAGACCGGACGCAAAGGCTCGCTGTATCCCTACGCCCTCAATGTCGAAGGCAAGCCGATCTTCCCGCCTTCGGAAGGCGCCGCCTTGCAGACCTTCGTTGCGGCCAAACAGAGCGGAGCGAAGCTGATCGACATCGGCTGCATGCAGATCAACCAGTATTTTCACGGCGAAAACTTCGCCTCCGTTGCCGATATGTTCGACCCCCATCGCAATGTCGAATACGCTGCCAAGTTCCTCCGCGACCTCCATGACAGGCATGAGACCTGGACGATGGCGGTAGCTAGATACCATGCCGGCCCGAACAACGACCCCGCCCAAAAGGTCTATGTTTGCCGTGTCATCGCCAATCTGGTCGCCACCGGATATGGAAAATGGACGCCGAACGCGGCGACCTTCTGTCAGAACTGAATTAACCAAAAGTTGTATTTGGCTCTTCGTAGGCGGTCGCTAACCTATTTGGCACGGTTGACAACACGAAGATGCCATGAACTACGTATATTCGTAATATACTAACTAACCAATTTTTTATCGGTGTAAAACCAAGGGTACCCACTACATCTAGTGCAAATCGGCCCCCAATTCTTAATCAATTATTAATTTCCGTCACTCATTTCCGACAGTTGTTCGTGATTCGCCCGATTCGTACCCATAGTCCATCGAAACACCACACTGATTCGGAGGCGGACGAATGATCGTAGTGGTTGATGAGCGAGAGCTCGTTAAGGATGGTTATACTTCTCTCTTTGGGCGCGAGGGCATCCCGTCAACGGGGTTCGATCCCCGGGAATTCGGCGAATGGGTCACGACCGCTGCGGACGGCGATATTGCCGCCGTCGAGGCGTTTCTGATCGGACAGGGACAGCATGTGCACGAATTGCCGCGGGCAATTCGCGACCGGTCGGTAGCTCCCGTCATCGCCGTCAGCGATCAGCCCTCGTTGGAATCGACGCTGGCGCTCTTCGACTGCGGCGTCGATGACGTTGTCCGTAAGCCGGTGCATCCGCGCGAAATCCTGGCCCGTGCGGCTGCGATCCGCCGGAGGCTGAAGGCGATCACCAGCTACACCGACATCGGCCCGATTCGCGTCTTCGCCGACGGTCGTGACCCGGAGATTAACGGCGATGTCTTCGCCCTGCCGCGGCGCGAACGTCGCATTCTGGAATATTTGATTTCCAACCGTGGCCGCCGCGTGACCAAGACGCAGATCTTCAACGCGATCTACGGCATCTTCGACGAGGAAGTCGAAGAGAACGTCGTCGAAAGCCATATTTCCAAGCTGCGCAAGAAGTTGCGCAAGAAGCTCGGTTTCGATCCCGTCGATTCCAAGCGCTTCCTTGGCTACTGCATCGATTGGAATTGATGCTTCGACCGGGACTTGGCGTAGCAACGCTGGCCCGCGTGTAATTCCCTCCCAAAATTTCTTTCAAATTCCCAGGATTATACGCGGGCCCCGAACATCGATCGCGGTGTTCGAATGCGAAGGTGCGCCAACTCTTACCTTTACTGCGACCGTCGAGCGCTCCTAATGACGCGTCGCAGCAATCTCCGAAAAGCTGCTTCATGATGACCGGCTTTTCCTCTTTTCAGACAGCTTCACGCAAGGCCCGCCCCATACTCTCAGCCTTACGAGGAAAACGAGGATTCCAGATGAGCATTTTCGGCAGCATGAAAACCGCGGTTTCAGGGATGAACGCCCAGGCAAACCGTTTGGGTACTGTTTCTGACAACATCGCCAACTCCAGCACCACCGGCTACAAAGAAGCATCGACGAGCTTTTCCTCCCTCGTCCTGCCTTCCTCGGCCGGCAGCTACAGTTCCGGCGGCGTCCAGACGTCGGTGCACCGCGCGATCTCGCAGCAGGGCAACATATCCTACACGACCTCGAGCACAGACCTCGCAATCCAAGGCAACGGCTTCTTCGTCGTCCAGAGCTCGTCCGGACAGACGTTTCTGAGCCGCTCCGGCGACTTTTCGGCGGACTCCTCGGGCAACCTCGTCAATTCCGCCGGCTTTACGCTGATGGGCTATCCCTACAGCTCCTCCGGAACGGCTTCTGTGGTCGTCAACGGCTTCAGCGGCCTGGAGCCGATCAATGTCAGCGAGAATGGCGTGACCGCCGTCGCCACGACGACTGGCGAGATGGAAGGCAACCTCGATTCCAATGCCGACATCGCGACCAGCAGCACCACCGGCTATCTGCCGTCCGAAAATACGTATCCGGTAACCGACGACACGAACAAGGTTTCGATCACCGGTTATGACAGCCAAGGCAACGCTACCACCTTCGACGTCTACTATACCAAGACCGCCGACAACACGTGGGATGTCACGGTCTACAATCAAGCAGACCTGGTTTCTGATCCGACGTCGGGCGGTGCTCTTTATAGCAGCGATCCGGTTGGCAGCACGGAGCTTGATTTTGACGATACCGGCGCTTTGACGTCAGGCGGAACGTTCGATCTCAGCTTCACCAGCGGATCGACGACGCAAACCATCGCGATGGATATGACGGGCTTCACCCAGGTCGCCACTGACTTCAACGCGACGGGTAGCATGAACGGCCAGGCTCCGAACCCGGTGACGAGCGTCACGATCAGCAAGGACGGCACGGTCAACGCAGTCTATAAGGACAGCTCCACCAAGGCCCTCTATCGTATCCCGCTCGCCACGGTGGCAAGCCCCGACAATCTGACGCTCGAGAGCGGCAACGTCTATTCGGCCAACGGTGAGTCCGGCGTTACGGTGACCGGTTTCCCGCAGACCGGCGGCTTTGGCTACATTCAGTCCGGCGCGCTGGAAGAATCCAACGTCGACCTTGCGACCGAACTGACGAACATGATCGAGGCGCAGAAAAGCTACACCGCGAACTCCAAGGTGTTCCAAGCCGGTTCCGACCTTCTGGACGTTCTGGTCAACCTGCAACGTTAATAAGTACGATAGGGTAGCGAGCCAGCCATGTCCCTCACAACAGCACTCAATAACGCGCAAGCGATATTCAACAATACCGGCACGCAGAGCAGTGTCGTATCGAACAATATCGCCAATGCCGGCAACGCGGATTACACCCGCCGCCAGGCGATGTTGACGACGGACATGAGTGGCGCGCAGGTCGTAAAGATCGCCCGCGCCGATGAGCCATCCTTGCAAAAGGCTTTCCTGGGCAGCACGTCTGACGATGCTGCTCAGCAGCGCCTGCTGAAGGGTTATGAGGATATCCAGTCCGGAACGATCGGCGGCAACGACAACGAGATCGCGCCGTCTACCTATCTTGCCGCCCTGCAAACGGCAATGCAGACCTATGCCGGTTCGCCGGCCAGCACCACCGCCGCGCAATCGGCCGTCAACGCTGCCCAGGATCTCGCAAACTCCCTGAACAACGCCACCACGGCCGTCAACGGAATTCGTACCGATGCCGACAAGGAAATCAGCTCGGATGTCGACTCGCTGAACAGCCTGCTGACGCAGTTCGAGCAGGCGAACGATGCGGTCAAGACCGCGACTGCGACCGCCGGTCCGACGTCCTCTGCGCTGTCGGATGCGACGGATCAGCGCGATGCGGTCCTGAAACAGATTTCCCAGATCGTCGGCGTCACCACGGTCACACGATCGAACGGCGACATGGCGCTCTATACCAGCGGCGGCACGACGCTGTTCGAGACGATACCGCGTCAGGTCACCTTCACGCCAACGAATTCCTATACCGATGGCACCGTCGGCAACAGTGTTTACATCGACGGCGTAGCGGTCGATCCCGGCGAGGGCGCGGACACGACGGCGCAGGGCAGCCTTCAGGCGGCGCTCCAAGTTCGTGACGACGTTGCTCCGACCTATCAGAAGCAGCTCGACGAAATCGCACGCGGCCTCGTGTCGATGTTTTCGGAGAAGAACCAGTCTGACTCCACTCAGGATGCGTTGCCAGGCCTTTTCACCTGGAGCGGCGGTACCGTGGAGACCGATACCACCGCTGTCGCCGGCATGGCCGGTACGATCGCGGTCAATCCGGCGCTGATTACCTCAGAAGGCGGCGATCCGACCCTTCTGCGCGATGGCGGCATCAACGGCTCCGACTATGTCGTCAATTCCAGCGGCGACAGCGGCTATTCCGATCTGCTCGACTCCTACGTCACCGGCATGGACACGAAGATGGACTTCGATCCCGAGGCAGGCTCCGACACGACGGCCAGCATCATGGATTACGCGTCCGATTCCATCGGCTGGCTGGAAGACCAGCGCAGCTCGGCAAATACGGCGGCGGAAAATACCTCCGCGGCGCTGTCGCGTTCATCCGAAGTCTATTCGAACGAGACCGGGGTCAATCTCGACGAAGAGCTGACGCTGATGATGGACATCGAGCAATCCTACAAGGCGGGAACGAAGATATTGAACGCCGTGAACGAGATGCTTCAATCGGTACTGGATATTGCGAGCTAAGCCATGAAACTTTCCTTCATTTCAAGCGCAGCCATTCAGAACGCTATGCGTCAGACGATCCGTCAGTCGCAAAATGAGATGACGGATGCTTCGACCGAAGCGACGACCGGCGTCTATGCGGATATCGGCGTCGCGCTGGGGAGCAATACTGCACTTAGCGTCAATCTCACGCGGGAAGTCACACGCATCGATTCCCTGCTCAGCAGCAATTCGATCGCCGATCAGCGCATGTCGTCGTCACAGACGGCTCTGAGCGACATGTCGTCTCAGTCTCAGAAGCTGATGGATCAGTTGGTGGCGCTGCGTGGCAACACCGATGGAAGCAGCGTATCGCTGACGCAGCAGACGGCGAGTGCGACGCTTTCGAGCTTCATTTCCGATGCCAATACCATGGTCAACGGCGAGTATCTCTTCGCCGGCACCAATACCGACGTGCAGCCGATGACCGACTACACCGCCGATGCGACGACCTCTATCCAGACGGCGCTGGCGCAATATGCCAGCGACAACGGCACGACCGTCGAAGATCTGACCGGCGACCAGATGACGGATTTCATCACCACTGAGGTCGAGCCGATGTTCACGTCGGACTCTGCTTCTGCGCCGGACAATTGGGCAAGCTGGTCGGCCGCTTCGGATCAGAACATGTCGAGCCGCATCAGCAACTCAGAAGTGATCGATTCCTCGACCAACGCCAATGAACCCGGCATGCGCTACCTGGCGCTCGCAACCACCGTCGTCAACTCGTTGATGGATTCGAGTTTGGGCTTGAACCAGGACGCGTTGAATGCGGTCAACGACCAGGCAACCAGCTATACGCGTCAGGCGATCGATGGAATCAACGACCAGTCGAGCCAGCTCGGTCTGTCGCAATCGCGTCTCTCAGATGCGAACACATCGCTGAACGCACAGAAGGATATCATTAACACTAATATCGGCGACCTTACCGGAGTCGACCCTTATGAGGCTTCGACCAAGGTCAACAGCCTCGAAACTCAGCTTGAGACGGCATATACTATCGTCTCCAAGATACAGCAGCTGAGCCTTGTAAATTACCTTTGATGATCAAAGGCATGTAATGACCAAGAAGGATGCATGAATGTATCAGTTCTCATATGCGGAAGTCATGCAGGATGCAGTGGCCGACGCCAAGGAGCGAGAACGTCAAGTTCTGGACCGGTCGGTAGCTCTTCTCTCTGCGGCCCGTGACAAGGGGAAGTACGGCCGCGAAGCGATCGAGGCACTGTTCTACACAAGACGTGTCTGGATCAGCTTTATCGAGGATCTAAAAAGTCCGGAGAACCAGCTTAACGTCGAACTGCGCGCCAATCTTATCTCCATCGCAATCTGGATTTTGAAGGAATGCGACCGGATCCGTAGGCGCCAGTCGGAAAATTATCAAGGCATCATCGATGTCACCACCATCATCAGGGATGGACTTAAATGAAAAGTACGCTTCGCATATCGCTTAAAGCCGGGGAAAGAATTTTTATCAACGGGGCCGTGCTGCGTGTTGACCGCAAGGTCGCCCTGGAATTCCTGAATGATGTGACCTTCTTGCTCGAGAACCACGTTCTCCAGCCGGAAGATGCGACGACACCGCTGCGCCAGCTCTATTTCATCGCGCAGATGATCCTCATCAATCCGGAAGGCAAGGAACAATCGACGGCGATGTTCCGCAAGTCGATCGTGATGCTGCTCTCCTGCTTCCGCAATGAGGAAGTGCTGGCCGAGCTGAAGCGGATCGATGGGCTCGTGGCCACCGGCCGTGCCTTCGACGCGCTCAAGGCGATCCGCGGGCTTTACCCGGTCGAAGACAACATTCTTCACAACCAGGAAATGCCGGCCGCGACGATCGAGCATATTCGCCGGGAGATCGCGCCGTGGCGGTAGATGCAGTCACCAGCACCACGTCTTCGACCAGCAGCAGTTCGAGTAACGCGGCGACAGCCTCGGCAAGCGCTACGGTGAACTACAATGACTTCTTGCAGCTCCTCATCGCGCAGATGAAGACGCAGGATCCGACCGACCCCATGGATGCCAGCGAGCAGATTTCGCAGCTCGCCAGCTTCTCCCAGGTCGAACAGCAGATCCAGACGAACTCGCACTTGGAAACAGTGCTGCAGAATCAATGGATTTCGAATGCGTCGGATTATATCGGCAAGGAGATCATGAGTGCCGACGGCACGGTCACCGGCACGATCAAGGAAGTAACCGTCTATTCGGACGGTATCATTGCCGAAACCGAAGACGGCGACAAAGTGCTTCTGCAGGCGGGCGTCACAGTCGCGCCGGCAGGCACGACGATTGATACGACGACGTCAACGAGCGATACTACGACCGATTCGTCTGACAGTACCGACTCGACCAGCAGCTCATGAGGAGCCGGCTGAACTAAGGGATGAAGATATGAATGAAGCCGATGCATTGGATATCTTCCAGGCGGCGATCTGGACGGTGCTCGTTTCCGCGGGCCCGGCAGTTCTTGCGGCCATGATCGTCGGCCTCGTCATCGCCTTGATCCAGGCGCTGACCCAGGTGCAGGAGGCCACGTTGACCTTCGTGCCGAAGATCGTCGCCGTCATGGTGACGGTCGGCATCACGGCCCCCTTCGTCGGCTCGCAGATCTCGATCTTCACCAACCTCGTCTTTTCCCGAATTCAGTCGGGATTCTAAAACATGACGCGCAAAACTGCGCAGCGGTTTTGCGATCACGACATGTGCAAGTTAAGAGCTAAAGCGCAAAGAGCTGATCCCAGAGATTGCGATGCGCTTTAGGACGGTGGCGTCGGCCAGAGGCCATTCTCGCGCAAGCTTCGCCTTTTAATGATCTGACCGAATAGGGCAAACGGGTCAGCCGTTTGCCCCCTCTCATGAAGAGACGGAACCGGTCGATGGCGCAACCACCCGCAATAGCACTTCCCAAAGCCAATCCCAGCATGCGTGATATCGGGTTCGCCCTCGGTATCATGGTCATCCTGTGCGTGCTCTTCCTGCCGATCCCGCCATTCCTCATCGATATGGGCCTGGCCTTCTCGATCGCGCTCTCGGTGCTGATTCTGATGGTGGCGCTGTGGATCAAGAAGCCGCTGGAATTCTCATCCTTCCCGACCATCCTGCTGATCGCGACCATGACGCGTTTGTCGTTGAACATTGCGACGACGCGCGTCATTCTTTCGCACGGCTATGAGGGACATGATGCGGCCGGCGGCGTGATCGCCGGTTTCTCCAGCCTGGTGATGTCCGGCGACTTCGTCATCGGTCTGATCGTCTTCATGATCCTGATCACCATCAACTTCATCGTCATCACCAAGGGCGCGACGCGTATCGCCGAAGTCGGCGCGCGTTTCACCCTCGATGCCATCCCCGGCAAGCAGATGGCGATCGACGCCGACCTGTCGGCCGGCCTGATCGACGAAAAAGAAGCGCAGCGCCGCCGCCGCGAGCTGGAAGAGGAAAGCTCCTTCTTCGGTGCCATGGACGGTGCCTCGAAATTCGTGCGCGGCGATGCCGTCGCCGGCCTGCTCATCACCTGCATCAACATCTTCGGCGGCATCATTATCGGCTATTTCCGCCATGGCATGCAGATCGGCCAGGCGGCTGACGTCTTCGTCAAGCTTTCGGTCGGCGACGGTCTGGTGTCGCAGATGCCGGCGCTCATCGTCTCGCTCGCCGCCGGTCTTCTCGTTTCGCGCGGCGGCACCGCCGGCTCCACCGACCAGGCCGTTATCAATCAGTTGAGCGGCTATCCGCGCGCGCTCGCCGTTGCCGCGATCCTGATGGGCATCCTGGCCGTCATGCCGGGCATGCCCTTCGTTCCCTTCCTCATTCTCGGCGGCCTGATGGCAGGCGGCGCCTGGTTCATCCCGCGGCAGGCCGAAGCCGAAAACAAGCTTCGCCGCGATGCGGAGGAAAAGAAGGTGATGCAGTCGAAGGAAATGGAGAAGGATTCGGTCAAGTCGGTTCTGACGACCTCGGAAATCGAATTGGCGCTCGGCAAGATCGT
Organism: Rhizobium sp. CB3060; assembly: GCF_025200735.1. Classification (NCBI taxonomy): domain Bacteria; kingdom Pseudomonadati; phylum Pseudomonadota; class Alphaproteobacteria; order Hyphomicrobiales; family Rhizobiaceae; genus Rhizobium; species Rhizobium sp. CB3060. Next base: position 257,772 of record NZ_CP104158.1, read on the forward strand.
CTCCACCCGCCTGCTCGGCGCGCATCAGGAATTGGCTTTCCGTGTCGGCAAGATGCGCAAGAAATTCGCGACGCAATACGGTTTCGTCGTGCCGGAAATCAAGGTGACGGACGACATCGCCATTGCCGACAAGTCCTATCAGATCCGCATTCACGGCACGACGGTCGCCTCCAACATGTTGCGTGTCGGCGAAGTGCTCGTCGTCACGGGTTCGGGCCGCAAGCCGACCGTTCCGGGCGACGAGATTCGCGAACCAGCCTTCGGTATGCCCGCTGTCTCGGTCCTCGAAGCCTTCACCGAGGATTTGAAGCGCGAAGGCTTCCAGCCGATCGACAATGTCTCCGTCGTGCTGACGCATATGAGCGAAGTCATTCGCAACAACCTGCCGGCACTTCTCTCCTACAAGGACGTAAAGATCCTGATCGAGCGCCTCGATCCGGAATACAAGAAGCTCGCCGACGAGATCTGCTCGTCACATATGTCCTATTCCGGCCTGCAGGCGGTCCTCAAGCTGCTGCTTGCCGAACGTGTCTCGATCCGCAACCTGCACCTCATTCTCGAAGCCGTTGCGGAACTTGCGCCGCATGTGCGCAAGACGGAGCAGATCGTCGAGCATGTGCGCGTGCGCATGGCGCAGCAGCTCTGCGGCGACCTTGCCGACAATGGCGTGCTGCGTGTTCTCCGCCTCGGCAGCAAGTGGGATCTTATCTTCCATCAGGCGCTGAAGCGCGACCAGAAGGGCGAGATCGTCGAGTTCGACATCGATCCGCGCAATCTGGAAGAATTCAGCGAGCAGGCAGGCAAAGTTATCCGTGAATACATGGACCGCGGCTTGCCCTTCGTGCTTGTCACATCGCCGGAAACGCGCTCCTATGTGCGCATGATCATCGAACGCCTGTTCGCGACTCTGCCGGTCTTGTCGCATGTGGAATTGGCCAAGGGGATCGAGATCAAGATTCTAGGTTCCATTTCATGATAACAGACCCCCAGGGCACCATTCTGGCGTTGTTTCTCGCCTTCTGCCGCATTGGCGGCTGCATCATGGTGCTACCGGGGTTTTCGTCGGGCCGCGTGCCGCAACAGGTTCGGATCCTGCTTGCGGCCGCCTTGTCGATGGCAATCCTGCCGCTGCTTTGGAACACGATCTATCCGGAAGTGTCCAAAGGCGGCGCCACCTATATCGGCCTGATCTTCACCGAAACGGTGATCGGCCTTATGTACGGCATGATGGCGCGGCTCTATACGCTCGGGCTGCAATTCGCCGGCACGGCCATATCGATGCTCATCGGCTTCAATGCGCCCGGCGGCATGGACATCATCGAAGAATCGAACGAGACGTCGCTCACCAGCCTGATCAGCTTCTGCGGACTGATGATGCTGTTCATTATGGATTTTCACCACCACGTCCTGCAGGCGCTGGTCGATTCCTATTCGGTCGTTCCCTTCGGCGGCCATATCGATGCGCGCGCTTCGCTGGTATCGGTGGCCGATACGCTGGAGGCCACCTTTTTCATCATGCTCCGGCTGGCGAGCCCCTTCCTGCTCTATGGTCTGATGTTCCAGATGTCGATCGGCTTCATCAATAAGCTGGCGCCGCAGATCCCGATCTATTTTATCTCCACGCCCTATCTGCTGATGGGCGGGTTGTTCATGCTCTATCTCAGTATCGCGGCGATCGTCAGTCAGTTCTCCGGCGCCTTCCTGAGCGTCTTCAACGGGCATTAGCGGCGTAAGGCGGAAGCGATGGCGGAAAAAAGCCGGTCCGAAAAATTGAAGCGCCTCGTCGCCGTACAGCGCCATCTCGAGCGGATAGCGGAAAACGAGCTTGCGGATACCACCCGCCAGCGCAACGAGGTCAGCCAGTCGATGGAAAAACTGATCGACGCGATCAGCTCGGCCGATCCGATACATATGGCATTTTCGGTGCACTATGCCGGGCGCTATGCCCGCCTGACGCTCAAGGATCAGCAACTTGACGGCATCCAAAAGCTGATCGAGACGAAAGTTCTGCAAGAGCGCACCAAGGCGGAGCGGTTGGAAGAGCATATGAAGGATGCCCGCGAACTGGAAATGCGCGAGGCGGACGATAATGCCGTCTACGATATCATCGATCAGCGCTTCGCGGGCGCAACGCCAGCCTCCAGCAAGGTTCAAAAACCATAATCCTCGTGATCTCAGAACAAGACGGCATATCCCCGAATCGCCGCCTTGCTCCGGATTCAAAAGATTAGAACGATTTTCATGCGTTCAAATGAATGCACGACGCTCTAACCGCTCGATTCGGCATGACCTTGCTCGATGGCTGCTTCACGCGTCGCGGGATCATGCTCTAGTGAAAGGAAACGTGACGTGGCTATCTCGCCTCCGAGTGATTTGGTCCTGGATGTCGTCAAGGCCGCCAATCCGGCCGACGTTCAGGCAGCCCAGGAAAAGCTCGCGGCCAACAGGGCTGCCTTTGCCGCCACCAGCCTGGCGGAAAACGGCAATGGTTTCGCCTCGACCGTGAGTGCGCTGGACAGCGCCGCAACGAAGGCCGGCCTCAGCAACGCCAACACGCATACGGCGCCGACAAAGGTGCCGCAGACTTATCATAAGTTCGAAGCGATGGTGCTGCAGAACTTCGTGAAGAACATGCTGCCGAACAGCGAAACGCTGTACGGCAAGGGCTCCGCCGGTGAAATCTGGAAGGGCATGATGGCCGAACAGCTCGGCAATACGCTCGCCAAGAATGGCGGCGTCGGCATTGCCGAGCAAATGTACAAGGAACAGGTTTCCAAGATGCGCAACACCGGCGCCGTCAATGCGGCGACCGATGAGAACGACAAGAAGATGGCGCTGAGTGCAATCACCGATTTCCAGCGAAAGACGCTTGCCGCAGCCGAGACCAATGGTGACAGCGATACGACCGTCACCAATCAAGATACGCTGACGTCCAAGAAAGTATGATCGGGGGCAGGACATGGAAGTAATTTCGAACGACTACCGGATAAAGTCGGTCCTTGGCCGCCTGGAAATGATCATCGATAACGAGAACAACCGCATCGGCAAAGATCCGGAATTCGATCTCAAAGTATCGAATGCGCATAAGAGCCGTTGCCTCTACGAATTGTCGATGCTGTTTCGCGATACCAATCCGGCCGAGCTTGCCATCTCGCATATCGAGCAGTTGCACGGGCTGAAGAAGAAGCTGATCTTGAACGCACGGCGCGTCGAAGCGCATCTCGAGGCCGTGCGTGCCGTCGCCGATATCTTGAAGAATGCGGTGCAGAACGCGGATGCGGACGGCACCTATTCGCAGGAGCAGTTCCGCGTCCGTGAGGCCGGATGATCAAGCTCGTCCTCACCGGCCTCTGGGTCTGCGCCGTAACGCTGGCTTCGGTCTATTTTTCGGTGCAGATGGCGACGGCGCCCGCGATCAATCCTGACGACGCCAAAAAGGCGCAGCAGGAGTTCGTCAAGGGCGAATCGATCAACGTGCCCGTCATCGCCAACGGTCAGGTGAACGGCTATTTCATCACCCGCATTTCCTTCATGATGGAGAAGGGCAAGGCGAACCAGCTCCAGACGCCGCTGACGGAATTGACGACGGACGAGCTTTATTCGCTGCTGGTGGGCAATAAGACGATCGACATCAGCCATACCGGCAGCTTCGATGTCGCCAGTTTCCGCAGCGATATCAAGAAGAACATGAACGAACGCCTCGGCGGCGACTATGTCGCCGACGTTCTGGTCGAACAGCTCGACTATCTCTCCAAGGATGAGATCAACAATGGCGATGGCGGCGGCAAGAGAACCGTCAAGCCGGTAAAGATCGTCCAGGGCGATGCAGCGCCCGACGCGGAGCCGAAGCCGGCACATTAGACCTGCTGAGACCGGTGATGGCCGCTCCCCTTATGGAGCGGCCTGCTGCGTTTGTCGCCCGAAACAGCGTTAACAAATCCCTGTTTTTCTTTCGCAATTCCAATCGATTTTCCTAACGGAAGCTTGGGATCGCCTTGCTATAAGCATCCTCAGCGATGCGTCCGATGTCACCGAACGGACAGACGGTGGAGGATTTGCGTCGAGAAGTTTGCCGGCGACGCGCGTATGAAGGCGTCTGCGGCAGGAGGTCTAGGGTGAATCTAGTCGCAAATTTTGCCGTGCTCACGTCGCGTCGAATGATTTTCGACTTGCCGGTCTGCGACCTCGATTGGGAAGACGCGCTGAACTTCATCAACGAGCTGGCGTCCCTCCCGGTCGGCCAGACGGTCATCTCCTTCGTCAACGCCCATAATATGCTGATGATGCTGCGCGACGGCAGGTATCGCGATGTGCTGGCGAAAAACCTTGTCCTGCCCGATGGTGTCGGCCTGGATATCGCCTCGCGGGTTGCCCATGGCGTTTCCTTTCCGGCCAATTTGAACGGTACCGATTTCGTGCCGGCTCTGCTGACCTTTATGGATCGGCCGAAGCGTATCGGTCTGATTGGTGGCCGCCGCGATGTTGTTGAAAAGGCCGCGGAAAACTTCCGTAAACATGCGCCGTGGCACGAATTCATCGTTATTGCGGACGGTTATTTCGACAAGGAGAAAAGCGATCTGGTGACGGCGGAGGTCAGCCGTCAGAAGATCGACGTACTGATTGTCGGCATGGGGACGCCGCTTCAGGAAAAATGGGTCGCCGACCATATCGAACCGCAGCACGCAAGGCTGGTGCTGACGGTCGGCGCATTGTTCGATTTCGTCTCCGGCACGGTGCCGCGTGCGCCGGCGCTGGTGCGCGCCACGCGCTTTGAATGGATGTACCGCCTGCTTCAGGAGCCGAGCAGGCTGTGGCGGCGCTATATTCTCGGTGTGCCGCTCTTCCTCTACCAGGTCGTTCGGCACCAATTCGGCCGCAAGGAGCGCATTCTGCGCGCCGCCGAACCGCAGCCCGCGCCTTTGCTGCGGCTTCCTTCGCCCGATAAGCTCGCCGGCTGATCCCGATCGCGCCCCCAGATTGCGCCCCCAGATTGCGGTTGTCGTTAACCTTTTCTTTGCCATGAAAATTTAGAGTGGGTTAACCATCGGCATCGGTCACTGACCATGCGCGCGAGACAACCCGCCATGTTCGAAAGCAAGGCCAGGACGAGATACCTTCCTGACGACGCGGAAGCCTTCGGAGCTTACCGCGGCGTAGGTCGGCATGCCCATTTCGATCGCGGGGCAGACGGCTATCTGATAGCCGCCAACGCCCAGCCTGCCGGCCACCGAACCCCGGGCGATGCGGAGTTGCTGGCCCTCATTCAAAAGATGCTGGACGGCGATCCCTATCCGGTCTCCGGGCGAAAAAAGCCTGATGTGGACGAGGCTGCAGAGGCTCAACCGTTGCCCGACCGCATCCGCGGCATCCTGCGAGACCATCCAGTCGCCCGCGAAACGATCATGTATGGGCAGCCGGAACCGATCGCAGATCAATCATTGGCTTCGCCCAGTGTCGAAGTCGTCGAAATCGAGCTTTCGCCTCCGGTTGAACCGCACGCCGTTTCAGCGGTGACGCCTACGCCGCCGCGGCGCTGGGTGTTCGGGTTCGGCTCCATTGCCTTCGTTATTGTCGCCGCACTGGCGGGCGCCTTTCTCCCGACAATGCTGGCAGCTCCGCCGCGCTATGTCTCCCACACCGTATTGCAGATAAAAGGGCAGGGGGCTGCGCGACAGGCGCTTCTGGATGTCACCGCCAAACGCGCCGCCGCGCCCTCCTTGCTTTCCGATCTGGTCGCCCGGCTGAAGCTCGACCGCGATCCGGAATTCACCGGTGATCGGGCCGGCGCTTTCGGCGTTGCCATGGAATTGCTCTCCGGCAGCGGCAATGCGTCCGACGCGCCGTCGCGTGCGCAGGCAGCCCTTCGCAGGGATATTGTCGCCACTACCGATGCGCCGAGCGGCACCCTGCATCTTGCCGTTACCACAAGCGATCCGGCAAAGTCGGCCGAGATCGCCAATCGTCTGGCCGATGCGACGATCTATGACGCCGCCGTTGCGCAAGGCGCTGGCCTTCCTGGCAAAAGCAGCTCGCTTGCCGACCGGAGTCGCAAGGATCTCGATCAAGCGAAGGCCGCGCTGGCCGATTTCAAGACGCAGTATGGCAACGACAAGATCGAAGCTGCACTCGATCTTCAGCGGCAGCGCCGTCAGTTGGATGAGGAGATGAAGGCCTCCGAGGCTGCCGTGCAGAGTGCAAAGGCCCGCGTCTTTGCCGCCAAATCCGCCACGCCTGCCAGCGTCACGAGTGGCGCGCTGTCGGGCAATCTATCATCTGCCGGACTTGATGATCTGCGTAGCCGCTATAGCGCCGCCAAGGTCGTCCTGTCCCAGCTCTCCACGCAGCTCGGCCCGCGCCATCCCCGTCTGCTGGCGCAACAGGCGACGGTCGATGGGCTGGCCGCCGATATCCGCAATCAACTGCAGCGACTGATCGCCAGCAGCGATACGGTCCTGAAGGCTGCCCTTGAGAACCGGACGGCGCTTTCCGCGCGGATGACCGCTCTCAGCCAGAAAAGCATCGATGTCGATATGGCCCGCCTTGGTCAGCTTCAGGATGATGTCGCGGCCGCCCAGAGCCGCTATGACGCCGATCTGCAGAACGCCGATACGGCTCCGCCCGAAGTCGAGGTTCCGATCGCCGTCATCGCCCCTGCCGTCGCCGCCAAGGCTCCCCTCGACGACAATCTTGCGGGTAGCCAGGCGGCGGGTTTCGTCATGGGCCTTGGTGCAGCACTTTGCCTGGTCTTCCTGCGGAAATGGATGGGCGGCGGATCGCTTTCGGAGGATCAGACAGCCGGGCGCTTCGTTTCGCCCGAGCCGGTTTTCAGCCGTGTCGCCGAGCCGGCCCCGCTGCCGCCGCGACCAATGCCCGAATTGCCGCAACTGCGCTTCGACGCTACGATTCCCGTTGCCAATGATCGTCCAGTGGTTACCGAGGAGCTGACGCAAATCCAGCGCGAGTTAGCATTGTTGCGTATGAAAGTGCAGACCTATGCTTCACGCCGGCAGACAGGGCGCGGCTGAACCCGTCGCCGATTTCTCCTTGCAATTACCGCTTTCAGACACCATAGGGCGTTGGCAGGCAAATCCGCCGGGCCGATGGCTTGTAGATTGCCGCCGAAATTATGTCGGGAGATATTCGTGACGACTGTGATCGATGGCAAGCAGGTGGCTGCTTCGGTAATTGATGCGGTGAAGACGGCGACCGCAGCATTGGAAAAAGAGACGGGTGTGAAGACCGGCCTTGCCGTCGTCATCGTCGGCGATGATCCGGCCAGCCACACCTATGTCGGCGCCAAGGGCCGCATGGCCAAGGAATGCGGCTTTACCTCCATCCAGCACACGCTGCCGGCCGAGACGACGCAGGACGAGCTGGCAAAGCTTGTCCAGTCCCTCAACGGGGATGCCGCCATTCACGGCATCCTGGTGCAACTGCCGCTGCCGAAGCATCTGAATGCCGAAGCGATCATCCAGTCGATCCGGCCGGACAAGGATGTCGATGGCCTGCATGTGGTCAATGCCGGCAAGCTGGCGACCGGCGATCTTGCCACCGGGCTGATCTCCTGCACGCCGGCCGGCGCCATGCTGCTGGTGCGCCGCATCCATGGCGAGGACCTGTCGGGTCTGAATGCCGTCGTCATCGGCCGCTCGAACCTGTTCGGCAAGCCGATGGCGCAACTGCTGCTCAATGCCAATGCGACGGTGACGACGGCCCATTCCCGCACCAAGGACCTGCCGGCGGTTGCCCGCAGTGCCGATATTCTGGTGGCGGCGGTCGGCCGGCCGGAAATGGTGAAGGCGGATTGGGTGAAGCCGGGTGCGACGGTGATCGATGTCGGCATCAACCGCATTGCTGCACCGGAACGCGGCGAGGGCAAGAGCCGGCTGGTCGGCGATGTCGCCTTTGCCGAGGCGGCGGAAGTGGCCGCCGCCATCACCCCGGTTCCGGGCGGCGTCGGGCCGATGACCATCGCCATGCTGATGGCCAATACGGTGATTGCCGCCCATCGTGCTGCCGGCAGGCCGGCGCCGCAGTTCTGAGATCACGCCAAGTAAATCATATCAATCGGCCGGCGCCACGCCGGTCGAGGCACGCACGATCAGCTCGGTCTTCCAAAGCTCCTGCTCGGGAAATGTCTCGAGCTGCTTGATCTCGCCGATCAGCCGCTCGGCGACGCGCACGCCCGCGGCGCGCAGCGACGATCGCGTGGTCGTCAGCGGCACGGTGAAATTCTCCGGTTTCAACAGTGTCAGCACATCGTCGTGGGCGATCAGCGAAATATCCTCGCCGAGCTTCAGTTTCGCCTGGTTGATGGCGCGCACCGCGCCGAGCGCCAGTACTGTGCTGGAACAGAGGATGGCGGTTGGCCGCACGTCGAGCTGCAGGATGCGCTCCATGGCGTAAAAGCCCTGTTCATCGGTCATTGCGGTATGGCTGACATACGCCTCATCCAGCATCAGGCCGCGTTCGGCAAGGGCTGCGACCACGCCCTTTTTCCGCCGGATGGCGAAATCGAGATAGATCGGGCCGTTCAGCAGCGCAAAACGCTTGTGGCCGAGCTGCAGCAGCAGCTTTGTGGCGTCGTAGAAGGCGGCCTCGTTGTCGATGTCGAGATAGGGGTAATCCGGCTCCGTTCCAAAGGACCGTCCATGCACCAGGAAGGGTATGGACAATGATTTCAGCATTTCGAGGCGTGGATCATGGCCGCGCATATAGGTGATGAACAGGGCGTCGACATTGCCGCTGGCGGCAAGCCGCTTCAGCGCACCGACTTCGTCGTTCGGATCGGCCGGCGTCAGGACGAAATGGAAATCATGCCGCAATGCCTCTTCGCCGAGGCCGGTCAGGAATTCGCCGAAATGCAGATCGGACGGGTGGCCGGGCGCCGTCGGCATGACCAGGCCAATCGAGCCGGCTTTGCCGGTCGCCAGCCGTTGCGCGGCCTTGTTCGGACGATAGCCCGTCTCCCGCACCGCTTTGAGCACTCGCTCGCGGGTTTCGCGATTGACCTCCGGATATCCGTTCAAAGCACGGCTGACCGTGGTCTGCGACAGGCCTAACATTTGCGATAGCTGCTTCAGATTCACGTGGCTCCGCTCCTCCATCTGCCCATTCCAGTCGCGCAAAGGCTTCCTCCTGCCATGCGACTGGCTTCCAAAGCGCTTTAGACTATGTAGCAGGCAGCGCATGCGAAACAAGACAATTTGCGAAATATTGATGTCATTCAATGCTGCAATGCGAGATTTGGGTGTATATTAGCCGAATTCACAAATTCGCTTGACTTTGCTCTGCCCGCAATGGAATGAGTGAGTAGCCAAAGCGCTTTGAGAAATGAGCGCGCAGCACGCGCCGCGTGTTCGGGCTCGTGGGATTTGTATTTGGGAGGACAACCACATGAAGAAATTGCTTTTGATGACCGTTGCCGTTGCCGCCTTGGCGGCTGGTAGCGCACTGGCTGCAGATTTGAAGTTCCAGCCCGGTCAGGATTCCAAGTTCAACTGGAAGAGCTATGACGACTTCAAGGCCGCTCATGCGGACTTGAAAGGCGAGACGATGACGATCTTCGGCCCATGGCGCGGCGAAGACGAGGCGCTGTTCACGAGCGTCCTGAATTATTTCACCGAAGCGACCGGCGTTAATGCCAAGTATTCGTCCTCGGAAAACTACGAGCAGCAGATTGTTATCGACACCCAGGCCGGTTCGCCTCCGAATGTTGCGATCCTGCCGCAGCCGGGCCTTCTCGCCAACCTTGCCAGCAAGGGCTATCTGACGCCGCTCGGCGATGATCTGGCAAACTGGGTGAAGACCAACTATGGCGCTGGCGATAGCTGGGTTGGCTACGGCACCTATAAGGGCAAGGACGGCAAGGACGCCTTCTACGCCTTCCCGTACAAGGCTGACCTGAAGTCGCTCGTCTGGTACGTGCCGGAAAATTTCGAAGAAGCCGGCTATAAGGTCCCCACCACCATGGAAGACCTGATCAAGCTTTCCGACCAGATCGTCAAGGACGGCGGCACCCCCTGGTGCATCGGCCTCGGTTCGGGCGGCGCCACCGGCTGGCCGGCGACCGACTGGGTCGAAGATCTGATGCTGCGCACCGTCTCGCCGAAGGACTATGACGGCTGGGTCGACAACAGCCTGAAATTCAACGACCCCAAGGTCGTCAACGCCATCGATGAATTCGGCAAGTTCGCCAAGAACGCCAAATATGTCAACGGCGGTGTCGCTGCGGTTGCCTCGACCGACTTCCGAGATAGCCCGAAGGGCCTCTTTACTGTTCCGCCCAAGTGCTACCTGCACAAGCAGGCATCCTTCATCCCATCCTTCTTCCCCGAGGGAACGAAGCTCGGCCAGGATGCCGACTTCTTCTACTTCCCGCCCTATGCATCGCATCCGGAGCTCGGCAAGCCGGTTCTCGGCGCCGGCACTCTGGCAACGATCACCAAGGACTCGAAGGCCGCTCGCGCCTTCATCGAGTTCCTGCAGACGCCGATCGCCCAAGAAGTCTGGATGGCACAGTCCGGCTTCCTGACCCCGTACAAGGGCGTCAACACGGCGGCCTATGCCAACGACACTCTGAGGAAGGAAGGCGAAATCCTGACGACCGCCACCACCTTCCGCTTCGACGGTTCCGACCTGATGCCGGGCAAGATCGGCGCAGGCGCATTCTGGACCGGCATGGTGGACTTCGTCGGTGGCAAGTCCGCTCAGGACTCCGCCGACGCAATCCAGAAGGCTTGGGACTCCATCAAGTAATCATAACATCGCAGAATGGCGTCGCCGGTATCTCCCGGCGCCGCCGCTCTACCCTGTCGTAGCCGACGCCTTGGGAGGTGCCGACGACGCCGGACAGGTCGCTTCGTGCAAGCAATTATTCGGGAGGGAAGGATGATTTCGCAGATACTGACGGCGATTGGAGCCATGATATTCGGCGTTGCCGTTTGCGCCGCCTATTTTCTGTTTTCCAACAAACTGCTGGACCTGATTTTCCCGGCGAAAGAAGGTGGCGATGTTCATCGCGCCGCCGTCAATCTGCGTCGCCGCAGCCTGATCCGCCCCTGGCTTTTCCTCGGACCGGCGCTTTTCCTCCTCGCCGTCTACCTGATGTATCCGGTGGTGGCGACGCTCATCCTGTCCTTCTACGGGCCTGACGGCAATCAATTCGTCGGCGGCGCCAACTATGTCTGGGCGTTCAACGACACCGAATTCCGCCAGTCGATCTTCAACAACATCCTTTGGCTTGCCGTCGTGCCGGCTGCCTGCACCTTCTTCGGTCTCGTCATTGCAGTCATGACCGATCGCATCTGGTGGGGTAACATCGCCAAGGCGGTCATCTTCATGCCGATGGCAATCTCCTTTGTCGGCGCGTCGGTCATCTGGAAGTTCATCTACGAATATCGCGGCGGCAACGACACGCAGATCGGTCTGCTGAATGCGGTCGTGCAGCTCTTCGGCGGTACGCCGGAAGTCTGGATCACCATCCCCTTCTGGAACAACTTCTTCCTGATGGTCATGCTCATCTGGATCCAGACCGGCTTTGCCATGGTCATCCTATCGGCCGCCCTCCGCGGTATTCCGGAGGAGACCATCGAAGCGGCCGTTATCGACGGCGCCAATGGCTGGCAAATCTTCTGGAAAATCATGGTGCCGCAGGTCTGGGGTACGATCGCCACGGTCTGGACGACCATCACCATCCTCGTCCTCAAGGTGTTCGATATCGTGCTCACCATGACCAACGGTCAGTGGAACACGATGGTCCTTGCAAATCTGATGTTCAACTGGCTGTTCCGCGGCGGCGGCGATTCCGGCCGAAGCGCGGTCATCGCGCTCGTCATCATGGTCGCCGTCACACCGATCATGATCTGGAACATCCGTCGTGCAAACGCAGAAATGAAGGGTCGCTAAGATGATCGGAAACCTTGGCCGCATCGGCCCCGCTCGCCTCTTCGTTCATTTCGCGGTTGTGCTCATCGTTCTCGTCTGGCTGCTGCCGACGCTCGGTATCTTCATCACGGCCCTGCGTGACAAGGATCAGATCGTCGTCTCCGGCTGGTGGACGGCCTTCGCCGGCTCGACGCGGACGACGGCAGTGCGCCTCGCTGGCAACGATAAGGCGACGCAGGATGGCCCCAATTACGTGATCACCGGGAATGTCTCCGGCGACGGTAACGGCGGTAACGGCAAGATCGAATCCTTCGGCCTGCGTGTGCAGGACCCGGCCGCTTTCAAGGCCGGTGCGCCTGCGGATATCGGCAATGGCGAGACGCTGACCGTCAATGCCGATGGCAGCTACCGCTATCAGAAAAATGCTGCTTTCGACGCGGATACGCGCGGCAAACGCATTTATCTGACCATTTCCGCCCCACCGCAGTTCACCCTGCAGAATTATCACACCGTTCTGACGGGCGAAGGCATCGGCCAGTCCTTCATCAACTCGCTGACGGTCACCATTCCGGCGACGATCATCCCGATCCTGATCGCGGCTTTCGCTGCCTATGCGCTTGCCTGGATGGATTTCCCCGGCCGCGCGCTCCTGATCGCGCTTGTCGTCGGCCTCATCGTCGTGCCGCTGCAGATGTCGCTCATCCCGCTGTTGCGCATCTATAACGAAATCGGCCAGGTGTTCGGTGTGCCGTCGAAGACCTATCCCGGCATCTGGATGGCGCATACCGCCTTCGGCCTGCCGCTCGCGATCTACCTGCTGCGCAACTACATTGCCGGCCTGCCGAAGGAAATCATCGAATCCGCCCGCGTCGACGGCGCCAGCGACTTCGATATCTTCGTCAAGATCATCCTGCCGCTGTCCTTCCCGGCGCTCGCCTCCTTTGCGATTTTCCAGTTCCTCTGGGTCTGGAACGACCTTCTGATCGCCATGGTGTTCCTCGGCACCGACAAGGATCATCTGGTTCTGACGGCGGCCTTGAACGCCCTACTCGGCTCGCGCGGCGGCAATTGGGAAATCCTGACGGCCTCCGCCTTCGTCACCATCCTTATCCCGCTCCTCGTCTTCTTCGGTCTGCAGCGCTATCTCGTGCGCGGTCTGCTCGCCGGGTCGGTGAAGGGGGGCTGATCCAAGACCATTCCATACATACAGGACCACTCAGCATGAGCATTGCCCCTCAATCGATTTCGGCTGTTGACAAGGACTGGTGGCGTGGCGCCGTGATCTATCAGATCTACCCGCGCTCCTATCAGGACTCGAACGGCGACGGCATCGGCGATCTCAAGGGGATCGCCGTCCGCCTGCCGCATATTGCAGCCCTCGGTGTCGACGCGATCTGGATTTCGCCGTTCTTCACCTCGCCCATGCGTGATTTCGGCTACGACGTCTCCAACTATGAAGATGTCGATCCGATCTTCGGTACGCTTGCCGACTTCGATGTGATGGTGACCGAAGCGCATCGTCTCGGCATCAAGGTGATGATCGATCTGGTGCTGTCACACAGTTCCGACCGCCATCCCTGGTTTGTCGAAAGCCGCTCGAGCAAGGATAATCCCAAGGCGGACTGGTATGTCTGGGCGGATGCCAAGCCGGACGGCACGCCGCCCAACAACTGGCTCTCGATCTTCGGCGGTTCTGCCTGGGCCTGGGATCCGACCCGCATGCAATATTACATGCACAACTTCCTGATCTCGCAACCCGACCTGAACCTGCACAATCCCGAGGTTCAGGACCGGCTGCTGGACGTCGTGCGCTTCTGGCTCGACCGTGGCGTCGATGGCTTCCGCCTCGATACCATCAACTTCTATTTCCACGACCGGGAACTGCGCGACAATCCCGCGCTGGAGCCGTCCCGCCGCAATGCTTCGACCGCGCCGGCGGTCAATCCCTATAATTTCCAGGAGCATCTCTACGACAAGAACCGTCCGGAGAATCTGAAGTTCCTGCAGCGTTTCCGCGCCGTGCTGGATGAATATCCGGCGATTGCCGCCGTCGGCGAAGTCGGCGATAGTCAGCGCGGGCTCGAGATCGTCGGCGAATATACGTCCGGCGACGACAAGATGCATATGTGCTACGCCTTCGAATTCCTGGCGCCGGACCCGCTGTCGCCGGAACGCGTCGAAGACGTCATGAAGGATTTTGCCGCCGCCGCGCCGGACGGCTGGGCCTGCTGGGCGTTTTCAAACCATGACGTGGTGCGCCATGTCAGCCGCTGGGGCAGCCTGGTTGCCGATCGTGATGCGCTTGCCAAGCAATATGCGGCCTTGATCCTGACCTTGCGCGGCTCGGTCTGCCTCTACCAGGGCGAGGAGCTCGGCCTGACGGAAGCCGATCTCGCCTATCAGGATCTGCAGGACCCCTACGGCATCCAATTCTGGCCGGAATTCAAGGGCCGCGACGGCTGCCGCACGCCGATGGTCTGGGACAGCCAGGTCGCACAAGGCGGTTTCTCGACGGTGAAACCCTGGCTTCCGGTGCCGGTAGAGCATATCCTGCGCGCTGTCAGCGTGCAGCATGGAGATGAGAGTTCGGTGCTGGAGCAATATCGCCGCTTCCTCGCCTTCCGCAAGCAGCACCCGGCTTTCGCCAAGGGCGAGATTGCGTTTGCTGAACCGCAGGGGGACGTGCTGCTTTATACGCGTCACTACGGCGACGAGACTATTCTCTGTGTGTTCAACATGAGCGCGACAGAAGCGACTGCAACCCTGCCTGAGGGGAGTTGGCAGGCTCTTGCCGGTCACGGTTTTGCAAGCAACAACTACGGCAACAAGATCGATATTCCGGCCTGGGGCGCTTACTTCGCGCGTCTCGCCTGAGTGTTTGGGAGGAGGAGAGCATAGATGACAGGGCTTGTTCTGAAGGACATCCGAAAATCATACGGAAATGTGCATGTTCTGCATGGCATCGATCTGGATATCCAGGAGGGCGAATTCATCGTCTTCGTCGGCCCGTCCGGATGCGGCAAATCCACCTTGCTGCGTATGATTGCCGGGCTCGAGAGCATCACCTCCGGCGACATGCTCATCGCGGGACAGAAAGTCAACGAGGTGCCGCCGTCAAGGCGCGGCATCGCGATGGTCTTCCAGTCCTATGCTCTCTATCCGCATATGACGGTCTTCGACAACATGGCCTTCGGCATGCGCATCGCCGGGGAAAGCAAGCAGGAGATCGACCGCCGCGTTCGCGCCGCCGCCGCGAGCCTTCAGCTCACGCAATATCTTGAGCGCCTCCCAAAGGCTCTCTCGGGCGGTCAGCGCCAGCGCGTCGCAATCGGCCGTGCCATCTGCCGCAACCCGAAGGTCTTTCTGTTCGATGAACCGCTATCGAACCTCGACGCGGCGTTGCGCGTGGCGACACGTATCGAGATCGCCAAGCTCAGCGATTCCATGCCCCAGACGACGATGATCTATGTCACCCACGACCAGGTGGAAGCCATGACCTTGGCGGACCGCATCGTGGTGTTGTCGGCCGGTCGTGTGGAGCAGGTCGGTGCGCCGCTCGAGCTTTATGAGCATCCGGCCAACCTCTTCGTGGCGAAGTTCATCGGCTCGCCGGCCATGAACATCATCCCGTCGAAGGTCACTGGCACCGGCGCGATGACGACAGTGACTCTGACAGGCGGCAAGACGGTGACGCTCGACATTGCGACGGCGGCATCCGAGCAAGGCAAAACCGCAAGCTTCGGCGTTCGCCCGGAAGATTTGCGGATCGCGACGGACGAGAATTACCTCTTCGAAGGCGAGGTCTCCATCGTGGAAGCCCTCGGCGAGGTCACGCAACTTTATATCGAGGGCCTGGTGGATGGTGAGCCGATCATCGTCAAGATACCCGGCATCGCAGACGTTAAGCGCGGGCAGAAGATGCGCTTTGCGGCCGATAGGCAGAAGCTGCATCTTTTCGATGCTGACGGCCACACCTATCGCAAGCAATAAGGCATCCTCCCAAGAGCGCGGGAGCGCTAGTCCAGGTGTAGAAATACAATAAAATGCAACTTGGTCTAGCGCTTCCAAACCTTCTGTTAAATACCCGCTGGTAGCCTGAGCTTCGTAATATACTTCAGGGATTTACGATAATGGCAGCTTCCGGCACCGCTCACCCAGGCCAGCATTTCCTCAACAAGGAAGAGTCCTTCATGTACGACCGCGAGGTGCGGTACAGAATGGAGGACACGATGAACGCGGCGCGGATCGAATATACCGAAAAAGGCGTCATGAACTTGGCGTCACGCCGCTGCGATATCATCCGAATCTCGCAGAGCAGCGCGATTCTGGCGATCCTCACCCAGTATAATCTGCCAAAGCAGTTCTATCTCGACATCCCCGATGCCCGCATCACCAAGGTCGGTTGCATCCTGATGAAGATCTTCCCCAACAACACCATCGAGGTCCGTTTCCTGCGCCTGCTGTCGGAGAAGGAGATGAACAAGATCTTCGTCTACAGCACCCATCCGTCGCACCGCGACCGCGTGCTCGATATCCGTGCTTGATTAAATCTCGTCGCCAAGAATAGGTTTGGGCGACGATCCACGCGCTGGAGCAATTCCAGGAAAAGTGCGAAGCGGTTTTTCGTCCGGAATTGCGTAAAAACAAAGGGATAGAGCGGGATGCCGAAGACTGTGCGCGGTTTTCGGGCGACATCCCACTCTATCTTTTTGATTTAGAGACGGATCAAATTTCCGCCTGCCACTTCTTGAGCGCATCCTCCATGTAGTCAATCAGCGGTAGCTTGCCGTCTTCCTGCAGCCACTTGTCGACCGAGAGGCGAAGAGGGCTTACGGCAATCATTGAAACCAGCCGTAGTCCGTCGCGGTCCCTCGTCGGAAACAGTTCGCACAGTGTCTCGTAGGCAACCTGTTCGAGCTGCAGGTAGTTGCTGCGCGTGCGTGCGCGCAGGGACTCGCTTTGACGCAGAAGCCGGGCCGTCTCAAGAAGCTGAGGAGCCTCAGCCTGAAGGCGTGCTACAAGTCTCAGGGTTGCCTGATGAATGACATCGAGCGGTCGTCCGGCTGATGCGTTCTCTGTGATGCTTGCCCGGAGAGCGTCCATATATCCGCGCTGATGCGCCAGAAGAATGTCGTCCTTGCTTTTGAAGTAATAGAAGAAAGTCCGGCGGGAAATACCAGCCGCGGCCGCAATCTCGTCGATCGTCGTTTCCTGATAACCCTTCGCTAGAAAGGATTTCAGTCCGACTTCCGCTATGCGTTGAAATGTCAGGCGTCGCTTTTGCTCGCGCAGGCCTTCCGGTTTTAAGGGGCGATCATGCATCGCTCCATACTGTCATAAGTCGCAGCGCCACTCAAACCATCAGCTTGTCCCGCACCCTGCTCAATTCCCGGTGAAATAATTCCAGCGCGCCATTTTTGGATTGCCGCAAAGTAGCCAACATTAATTTTTACATCCAGTGTAATATTTAATGTTGATACGAGATGCCCTAACCAAACGCAGGAGAGCGATACGTCCATGCCAGCCAATGCAATCTCAAATCACGATAATTGCGAGACTTACGGTTCAGATGCCGCCGAAACCCCTGGGCGTCGGCGGTCCGATATTTGGTCGATGGCTCTTTTGCTAAGTTTCTTGGGGGGGTGCGCGGCAGCGCCCCTGGATCGCGCGGGATCCTTGCGATCTTATGACGGCCTGACCCGATCGGACGGGCTGGTTGCCCACTCGCTTCTTCGGGTGAGCAGGGACGATGTTCTGACGGCGAAGACCGTGAAGATTATTCCGACTGCTTTTTCATTGCGGGCTGAAAGCGCCGCCTTCACGCCCGAGCAGCGCAACCTCGTCACCAATGCCGTCGACAGGGCGCTTTGTTCCGGATTGAGTGAACGATTCGTCGTTGTCGGTCTAACCCATCAGGCGGATCTGACTGTTCGCGCCGTCGTCACGCAGGTCAAGGCAACGAACGCTACAGCCGTCGGCGTTTCGAAAGTCGCATCTGTCGGCAAGAGCGTGCTGCTGCCGAATGTACCCGTGCCCATCCCCCGCATCCCGATCGGCATGGGCAGTCTCTCTCTCGAGGCGGAGGCCCTTAATCCTCAGGGCGTGCAGAGAGCTGTGATGATCTGGGGACGTGGGGCAAACGCGTTTCTTGATTCAGGAACGGTTGCCAGGGAAGGAGATGCCTACAGTCTCGCCGCCAAATTCGGCGGCGACTTCAGCAAGTTGTTGGTCAAGGGCAAAACGCCCTTCGGATCGATGCCCTCTTTCCCTTCCAGAGCGAATTTGGCGGCTCTCGTCGGCCGAGCGCCCAAGTATGAGGCCTGCAAAGCATTTGGGAAGTCGCCGGGCGTGACGGGCTTCATAGGAGCACGCATCGGCCTCCCGCCGGGGTGGACGGACAAGGCTCCGGCGAATGCGGAAAAGACGGCGTCGAACACTCCCTGATCAATGTTCGACGTCGTCTTGCCGAATTCCGGCGACGCAACCATCAATGATGGAACAGGACGCTGGCGCCCTGGTCGGCCGGGCCGGCGCCGTGGCGGAACGAGGCGAAGAGCTCGCGGCCCATGCCGAACTCATTCTCGGAGAGGTCGATGACGACGGGATCGCGTTCGGCCATGTCGGCAGCGTCGACCAGCACCTCCAGCGTACCAGCAATCGCGTCGATGCGGATGATATCGCCTTCCTTAATGCGGGCAATCGGTCCGCCCTCGACGGCTTCCGGGGTGACGTGGATGGCGGCCGGTACCTTGCCGGACGCGCCGGACATGCGCCCATCGGTCAACAGCGCCACGCGGAAGCCGCGATCCTGCAGCACGCCGAGTGCCGGCGTCAGCTTGTGCAGCTCCGGCATGCCGTTCGCCTTGGGGCCCTGGAATCGGACGACGGCGACGAAATCGCGGTTGAGCTTGCCGTCCTTGAATGCCTGCTGGATCTCGAGCTGGTCGTGGAAAATCACGGCGGGCGCCTCAATGACATGGCGCTCCGGCTTGACGGCAGAAATCTTGATCACCGCCTTGCCGATATTGCCGCGCAGCATTTTCAGGCCGCCAGTGGTCTGGAACGGTGCATCGATGCCCGCCAACACCTTGGGGTCGCAGCTCTTTTCCGGCGCCTGTTCGCGGACGACGCCGCCATCGGCGCCGATTTTCACCTCGATCGAATAGGCCGAAAGCCCCTGGCCGGCGACGGTACGCACATCGTCGTGCAGCAGCCCCTTCTTGAGGAGCTCCTTGATCAGGAAGCCCATGCCACCGGCGGCATGGAAATGGTTCACGTCTGCAAGTCCGTTCGGATAGACGCGGGCGAGCAGCGGGATGATGTCCGAAAGCTCGGAAATATCCTGCCAGGTCAGCACGATGCCGGCCGCGCGCGCCATGGCGACGAGATGCATCGTGTGATTGGTCGAGCCGCCGGTCGCATGCAGGCCAACGACGCCGTTGACGATCGAGCGTTCATCGATCATCTCGCCGGCGGGCGTGAATTCGTTGCCCATGGCGGTAATGGCGAGCGCCCGCTTGGTCGCCTCGCGGGTCAGCGCTTCGCGCAGCGGCGTGCCGGGATTGACGAAGGAAGCGCCGGGCATATGGAAGCCCATGATCTCCATCAGCATCTGGTTGGAATTGGCCGTACCGTAGAAGGTGCAGGTGCCGGGGCCGTGATAGGACTTCGATTCGGCTTCCAGCAGCTCCGCGCGGCCGACCTTGCCCTCGGCATAGAGCTGGCGCACGCGCGATTTTTCGTCGTTCGCCAGGCCAGAGGTCATCGGCCCGGCCGGGATGAAGACAGCCGGCAGATGGCCGAAGGAGAGCGCGGCAATGACGAGGCCGGGTACGATTTTGTCGCAGACGCCGAGGAAAACGGCCGCATCGAACATGTTGTGCGACAGGCCGACACCGGCGGACATGGCGATCAGATCGCGCGAGAAGAGCGAGAGTTCCATGCCCGGCTGGCCCTGCGTGACGCCGTCGCACATGGCAGGCACGCCGCCGGCAACCTGAGCAATGCCGCCTGCCTCTGCCGCCGCCTCGCGGATGATGGCGGGATAGGTTTCGAAGGGCTGATGCGCCGAGAGCATGTCGTTATAGGAAGTGATGATCCCGAGATTGGGCACGCGGTCCCCCGCCAATGCCTCTTTCTCGGAGGGCGAACAGATGGCGAAGCCATGCGCAAGATTGGCGCAGCCGAGCACGGAGCGCTGTGCACCCACCGTTGCGGCATTGCGCAGGCGGTCCAGATAGCGCTCGCGTGTCGGCTTCGAGCGCTCGATGATACGTGTGGTGATTGCCGAAATGCGGGCGTCAGCGGCCATGGTCGATCTGCCTCCGTCTGTTTTTGCGCATAACCCCGAAAGATCAACGTGATCCGTCTTGGGAAAGGGCTAGGCGCAGACTTCAAATGTCATTGCTATGCCGGCACGCCTTTTCGGGGCGTGAGGCGCAGCGGTGATTGCTGTGTCGTTCAGGGTCCGATGGCGGCCGTGCGGCCTGTCAGGGAGCCCAGTAAATCTCGACCAGAGAGGCGGCCCGGCGCAGAATGGCGCGGATCGGCATCTCGGTCTCTTCGCCTGGCGCTTCCGCTTTGGCGAGAACGTCCTTCTTGCCTGCCCCTTCGATATGGAGCACCAGCAATCCGGCATCCTGAAGGCTGGAGAAGGTGAAGGTCAGCCGGGGTTCGCCGGCTCCTTCGGCTTCCATCGTGATGATGCCGCGCGGGCTGTTCGAATCGAGCGCCGCAGCGAGATTGCTCCCGCCCGGAAAGAACGAGGCCGTGTGGCCGTCATTGCCCATGCCGAGGATGGCGACGTCAAAGGGAAAGCCGATGCACTTGGTCTTTTCTGTGGCGATAACGGCGGCCTCCTCGACGGAAGCCGCGGCTTGGTAGAGCGGAAAGAACTGTGCCGACGCCGCCTTGTCCTTCAACAGGTTTTCCTGGACGAGCAGGTGGTTCGAGCGCGGATTGTCTGCCGGCACGAACCGTTCGTCGACGAGGGTAATCGTCACCTTGCTCCAGTCGAGCGAACGCGATGACAGCGTCTGGAAGAAGATCTTCGGCGTCGAACCGCCGGAGACCGCAATGCTTGCAGAGCCGCGGGTGGCGATGGCGGCCGTGAGAACCTCGACCACCTTGTCCGCGAGCTTGCCGGCGAGTTCGGCGCCATTGGCGAAAGCATGCATGTTCGCTGTCATCGTCGTCGTCCCAGTTTAGATATCGTCATGCCATGTGCGGCCGTCACGCTCGATGAGCGCGATGGCCTGGCTCGGACCCCACGTGCCGGCGGTATAACCCTGCACCGGCTGGCTGGTGGCTTCCCAGCCCTTGAGCATCGGATCGACCCATTCCCACGCGGCTTCCACTTCGTCGCGGCGCATGAACAGCGTCTGGTTGGAACGGACCACGTCCATCAGCAGGCGTTCGTAGGCGTCCGGATTGCGGACGTTGAAGGCCGAAGCGAAGCTCATGTCGAGCGAGACGTTGCGCAGGCGCATGCCGCCCGGACCCGGGTCCTTGATCATCAGCGACTGCTTGACGCCTTCGTCCGGCTGCAGGCGGATGATCAACTGGTTGGCGACGATGCGGCCGGCGGCCTGATCGAAGATGTTGTGCGGGATCGGCTTGAAGGTGATGACGATTTCCGACACCCGGCCGGCAAGACGCTTGCCGGTGCGGATGTAGAAGGGAACGCCGGCCCAGCGCCAGTTGCCGATCTCGGCCTTAATGGCGACGAAGGTCTCGGTGTTGGAGACGCCACCTTCCAGTTCGTCGAGGTAGCCTTTGACCGGGCCGCCTGCCGAAGCACCGGCGCGATACTGGCCGCGAACGGTCGCCTGCTCGACGTTGGAAGCATCGATCGGCTTCAGCGCGCGCAGAACCTTCAGCTTCTCGTCGCGAACGGCTTCCGAGTCCATCGAGGACGGAATTTCCATCGCGGTCAAGCAGAGGAGCTGCAGGATGTGGTTCTGCACCATGTCGCGCAGCGCGCCGGCGGTATCGTAATAACCGGCGCGCCCTTCCAGGCCGACCGATTCCGCAACCGTGATCTGCACATGGTCGATGTGGTTGGCGTTCCACAGCGGCTCATAAAGCGCGTTGGCAAAGCGCAGCGCCATCAGGTTCTGCACCGTTTCCTTGCCGAGATAGTGGTCGATGCGGAAGATCTGCTCTTCCTTGAAGACCTTGCCAATCGTGTCGTTGAGCTGCAGCGCGGAAGCGAGGTCGCGGCCGATCGGCTTTTCGACGACGATGCGGGTCTGCTTGGTGATCAGCTTGTGATCGGAAATCTTCTGCGAGATGTCGCCGAAAATGCCCGGAGCGACGGCGAGATAGAAGGCGCGCACGCGGTCCTTGCCTTCGTCCAGGATTTTCTTGAGCTGATCCCAGCCGGTATCGGTCTTGGCGTCGACCGGCACGTAGAACAGGCGCGCGCAGAACTTCTTCACTTCCGCTTCGTCGAATTCGCCCTTTTTCAGATGCTCTTTCAGCGCGGCTTCGGCGAATTTACGGTATTCTTCATGCGAAAGCGCGCTGCGAGATGCGCCGATGATGCGGGTGGGCTCGGAAAACTGGCCTTCGACCTGGCGATGATAGAGGGCGGGCAGAAGCTTGCGTTCTGCAAGGTCGCCGCTGCCGCCGAAAACGACATAGTCAAATGGTTCAACGGGAATGATTTGGCTGCTCATGAGCTATCTCTCAATCAGTCTTGGTTAAGGCCCCTTTTAATCTAATCGATTTAAAAAGGCCAGTGTGCATCGCAAAAATCAGACTCGGCTTTTTAGAGCGGATTGCCGGAAGAGGAAATCCGTTCTGTTTCTAGAACCTGTCGCGCAACGCAAACCACGAGAGCGCCAGGAATAGGAGAGGCGCCTGCATGCGGGCACCGCCGGGAAAGGGCGGGATGTTCAACGCCTTGAAAAGCGCAAGGTCGTCGGCGTTCCCGAGAACCGTTTTCGCATAGAGTTTACCGCAATAGTTTGACAGCATGACCCCGTGGCCGGAATAGCCGCCGATGGAGGTGACGCCGGGCATGACCTCGCGCACGAAAGGCTGGCGCGGCATGGTGATGCCGACAGATCCGCCCCAGGCATGGGTGATGTTGATATTGCCGAGGGCAGGGTAGATTTCGGCGATCTGGCGACGGATGTGCTGCGTTATGTCGCGCGGGTTATCGGCGGTATAGGCCTCGCGCCCGCCGAACAGTAGGCGCCCGTCCTTCGATTTGCGGAAATAACGCACCACGAATCGCGAATCCGCCACCGCTTCGCCGCCGGGCAGGACATCCGGAAACTTGTCGAGCGGTTCGGTGGCGCCGATGAAGGAGCGAATCGGCATGACATGGCTCGCGGTCACCGGCTCCAGATTGCCGATATGGCCGTTGCAGGCAATTAGCACGCGGTCGGCGGTGATCGTGCCGCTGTCGGTCTCGATCAGCGTCCTGTCGCCGGATTGCCGGATCGCCTTCGCCGGCGTCATTTCGAAGATCGAAGCACCGGCGGTCTGCGCTACCCGCGCCAAGCCGATGAGCAGCTTCAGCGGATGGATATGGCCCGTGCCCATATCCCTGACGCCGTAGAGATAAAGCTTTGAGCCAAGCCGCTCCTGGGTTTCGGCCTGGTCCATGAAGCTGACATGCGGATAGCCGTAGCGCGTCGCGGCGATTTCGGCATTCTCCATATAGGCGCGCTTGTAGCTCCGCTTATGCGTGACATTCATCTGGCCGGGCATGAAGTCGATGTCGATGCCCTGCTCGGCGGCAAAGTCAAGAAGATGGTGTTTAGCGTCCTCGGCAAGATCGAACAGTGCCTTTGAGCGTTCGTAGCCGATCTTCTCTTCCAGCTCCTCGGGCCAGGAGCGCTGGCCGGTGCCGAGCTGGCCGCCATTGCGACCGGAGGCGCCGTCGCCGAAGCGATTGGCATCGATCAGCACCACATCGACGCCGCCCTTGGCAAGGTTGTAGGCGGCCTGTAGGCCGGTGTAGCCGCCGCCGATGATGGCCACGTCGGCACGGCGGGAGCCGTCGAGCTTCGGATAGGCGGGGCGAGGGCCGATGGTTGCCTGATACCAGGAAAGGCCCGGCGCTATCGGGCTCTGCCATGCTTCCTGCAATGTCATGGGCGGGCCTCCCTCACACGTTGAGCAGAAGGAATTCCCGCTCCCAGGGGCTGATCACCTGCATGAAGGTTTCGAATTCGCCGCGCTTGACGCCGACATAGATGTCGATGAAGTCCTTTCCGAGGACCTCTTGGAAAGCCGGTTCGCCTTCCAGGAGCGCAATGGCTTCGAGAAGCCCGCGCGGCAGATCGATCGAACCTTCGTTGGCCGAATCCTCGGTCGGTGCGGTCGGCTCCACCTTCTTCATGATACCGAGCAAGCCGCAAGCGAGTGAGGCCGCGAGCGCCAGATACGGATTGGCGTCAGAGCTCGGCAACCGGTTCTCGACGCGGCGCGCCTGCGGATCGGAGACCGGTACGCGGAACGCGGTGGTGCGGTTGTCATAGCCCCAGGCGTTGTTGACCGGGCAGGACATGTTCGGCGCCAGGCGGCGATAGGAGTTCACATAGGGCGCCAGCATCGCCAGCGCATTCGGCACATAACGTTGCATGCCGCCGATGAAGTGGAAGAACTCCGGCGAGGGACTACCGTCCGGATTGGTGAAAACATTCTTGCCGGTCACGATATCGACCACCGACTGGTGGATATGCATCGCCGAGCCCGGCTGGCTCTGGATCGGCTTGGCCATGAAGGTGGCATAGATGCCGTGTTTCATCGCCGCTTCGCGAATGGTGCGCTTGAACATGAACACCTGGTCGGCAAGCTCGATCGGATCGCCATGGCGCAGGTTGATTTCGAGCTGCGCCGGACCCTCTTCATGGATCAGCGTGTCGATCTCCAGGCCCTGCTTCTCCGAGAAATGATAGATGTCGTCGATCAATTCGTCGAATTCGTTGATGCCGGCAATCGAATAACCCTGGCCGCCGAGGATCGAGCGGCCTGAACGGCCCTTTGGCGGATGCAGCGGATAGTCCGGATCGTCATTCTTGGCGACGAGATAGAATTCGATCTCCGGCGCGACCACCGGCTTCCATCCACGCTCGCGGTAGAGGCCCATGATCCGCTTCAACAGATTGCGCGGCGTGTAGGACACCGCATCGCCATCGGAATTGACTATGTCACAAATCACCTGTGCCGTCGGATCGCTCTCCCAGGGCACGACCGAGAGCGTCGAAAGATCGGGCACCAGCTTCAGGTCACTGTCGCGCGGCTCGTAACGGAAGCTTTCGGTCTCCTCCGGATATTCGCCTGAAATCGTGTGACGATAGATCGCCGAGGGCAGGGCGAGCGAGGTGTTGGAGGTGAATTTCGAGGTGGGCATCATCTTGCCGCGCGGCACACCCGCAAGGTCCGGGGTGATGCATTCTATGTCTTCGATTCCCCGCGCCCGCAGCCACTGAGCCGCTTCCTTCCAATTTGCCACGCCGCGCGCTGATCGTAAGCTTGGGGGAACTGTCGCGATTTTCGAGACCGGCATGGAAGCTTTCAGCGGGGTCTTTTTCGCGGGCATAAAACACCGTATTTGCGTTGATCGAAGATTTCATCATAACGGCAGTTTGCCAATTGGCGAGGGGGAAAACCGTTCGGACTTTCGCCATATGATGGAAAAACGACAGTGCGGCGCAGCAATGGATAAAGGAATGAAACGTGGCCGGCAGATATGATGTGATCGTCCTCGGCGCAGGCGCCGCAGGCATGATGTGCGCTATCCGCGCCGGCCAGCGCGGGCGTTCCGTCGTCGTGCTCGACCACGCCGCAGCGCCGGGGGAGAAGATCCGGATTTCCGGCGGCGGCCGCTGCAATTTCACCAATATTCATGCCGGCCCGAAGAACTTCCTCTCGGCCAATCCGCATTTCGCCAAGTCGGCCTTGGCGCGCTTCACGCCGAGGGATTTCCTCGCCATGGTCGAGAGCCATGGCATCGCCTGGCATGAAAAGACGCTCGGGCAGCTCTTCTGCGACAACAGCGCCAAAGACATCATCCGCATGCTGACCGACGAGATGCGGGCGGCCGGCGTGGAGTTGCGGCTGCGCACCGAAATCGGCGCCATCGAGCCGGTTGCCGGCGGTGGCTACAAGGTCGCCACGTCGGAGGGCACCTTGGAGGCCGCCTCTCTGGTCATCGCCACCGGCGGCAAGTCGATCCCGAAAATGGGAGCCACCGGCTTTGCCTATCGCATCGCCGAGCAGTTCGGCCTGCCGCTCGTCGAGACGCGTCCCGGCCTCGTGCCGCTGACCCTCGATCCCCAGCTTCTCCAGCGCCTGGCGCCGCTTGCCGGCATCGCCGCGCCTGCCGAAATCCGCCACGGCAAGACCGCGTTCCGCGAAGCCCTGCTCTTCACCCATCGCGGCTTGAGCGGCCCGGCGATCCTGCAGATCTCTTCCTACTGGCGGGAAGGCGACGAGATCACGGTGGCGATCGAGCCCGATATCGACATTTTCATCACGCTCAAGACGGCCCGGCAAGCCAATGGCCGGCAATCGGCACAGACGGCTCTGGCGGAGATATTGCCGAAGCGACTGGCGCAGCATTTCGCCGACGGAGAGGGCATAGCGGGCAATATGGCCGATCAGCCCGACAAGCGCCTGCAGCAGCTTGCCGCCGCCGTCCAGGCCTGGCCGGTCAAGCCGTCGGGTTCCGAAGGTTACCGGACGGCGGAAGTCACGCTTGGCGGCGTCGATACCGCCTGCCTCGATTCAAAGACGATGCAGGTGAAAACCATCCCCGGCCTCTTTTTCATCGGCGAATGCGTCGACGTCACCGGCTGGCTCGGCGGCTACAATTTTCAATGGGCCTGGGCCTCGGGCCATGTCGCCGGCGAAGCGGCTTGAAGCACTTATTTCCACATAGCGACCGAGCCCTTGATCGCGCCGCTATGGAAGTGGAACTGCCAGCCGCAAAGTCCTACGCCTTTTGGATAAATATTCGCCGGGTGCGACAATTGTGGCTAGGCTCTGGTGCCGGCGTTTTCCTTTCCTACATCTTTATTGTCCACATTGGCAGTTGCCGGAACGACCTTTTGCCGGTTATCGTGTCAGTGCGAAAATGGGATTTAGGCTCATGAATAGAACACAACATCGCGCTCGCGCCATTGCAATTGCTCAAACCCGTGACAATGCCAAATTGGTGGCCATTCGGCTGCTGATGCTGGCAACCGGCGCCACGGCGGCCTGCATTGCTTACCTTGCGGTGCGCAGCTTCTGATATCATCGGCCTGATCGGCTTCGGCCGCCGTTCGCCGGCGGCCAGCACGTGCGCATACGCCCGGCATCCTCTTGCCCGCGGCCTTACCTCCCTGCATTTTAAGGCTTTTCCCGAGTTATCGATGGCCTTGTAGGTCATTGCCATGGCGCCTTATCCGAAAATTAATTAATCGGACTCACAATCCGCGAAGATTTTCTGGGGCGTGCTTCTACAACGTAGAGCCGAAGCAATGATTGCCTCCCGACATGGTTGGGTCCCCATCTGCGAACATCTCAAGTTTGATGGTTATGCATCCGGTCAGCGCCATCGCGGCGTCGGCAGGGGGAGTACGGTGTATGAGAGGCCAGAGCCACCATGTTCATTGACAAGATCCTGTCTCGTTTCAAGATCAAGACGAAGGTTCTGATCTTCGTGCTGCCTTTCGTCATCAGCATTTCCGCCGTCGGCCTCACCGGGCTCTACGCTTCGGGCCTGCTGCAGGGGCGCATGGAAATTTCCAACAGCGTGCTGCAATCGCTGACGGGCTTCAAGAACCTCTACGCTTCGATGGATGACTTCCTGCGCATCACCAACGAACAGCAGCGCGACAAGCTCTATCAGGACATCAAATCGCAGCAGGGTGTCCTGAACGCGACGCTCGACCAGCTCGGTAAGGATGCGGAGGGCCGCGATAATCTGACGGATGCGACGACCAAGACTGCCGACACGGCAAACCTGGTTGCCAAGCTCTGGACGCTACACGAGCAGGAAGTCGCCTTTCGCAAGGTGATCGAAGACGCGCAAAGAGCGCTGATCAGCGCCCGCTTCAATGTCGATTTCGATGGTCAGCAACTGGAAGACCAGATGCGTAAGGACCAGGCCGACGCGACCGCGACGTTGCGCGCCGCCGACCGCCTACTGAAGGGCGGCGATGCGCTTGTCTCCGTCGCCGAAGATTTCAACAAGGCCGCAACGCCCGCCGATAAGGTCAAGCTGCTCAAGGACCGGTTGCCTGATCTCAACAAGGCGCTACGGGCGATCGATCTCGCCGTGCCGCAGAACCAGAAAAGCGTCGTGCAGTCGCTGGCCGGCACCATCAAGGATCTCGGCGCTTTCACCGAAAGCACTGATGTTCCAACGGACGATACCGTCACCGCCATCGGTCGGCTGCTTTCGCGCTTCCGGCAGATGTCGACCTATACGCAGCTCACGGCAACGCAGATGATGCGCCAGGCGACCACGACCTTCGTTCAACTGGACGCCCGGGTCGTCCAGACCAATTCCGTTCTGCAGGACACCCGCCGTCTCGAAGGTTCGATCTATTCGCTGCAGCTCGTGCTTGCCGACTTCACCGCTAATACCACTAAGGAAAATCTCGTCCGTCTGCGCCAGGAAATCGCCAAACTCGGTGGCGACATGAATACGCTGAACCAGAGTGCCAAGGACATGGATTTCGCCGGCGATATCGACAAGGCCATCCGCCCGGCCATCAAGTCGATGGATGAAGCCGGCGGCAAGCTGGTCGATACCATCACCCAGCGCATCGCCGAATATGCCAGCGCCCGCCAGCAGCTCGATCAGGTCTGGGGTCAGCTCACCGCCTTTGCCGAAACCCAGAAGCAGAGCGCCGGCACGGAGCGTGATCAGGCGAACTACATCTCGATCCTCGCCACCACGCTTGGCATCATCCTCTCGGTCGCCGGCGGCATCGCTCTGGTCCTGACCCTGCAGCGTCCGATCGGTCAGATCACCGCCGCCATGCGCCGTATCGCCGACGGCATGCTGGAAACTGCGATCTCCGGCGAGCAGCGCCACGACGAAATCGGCGACATGGCCCGCGCGCTCGGCATCTTCAAGGAAAACGCGCTTTCGAAGATCCGCATCGAGGAGCAGAGCGACGAGGAGCGCACCGCAGCCGAGCACGAGCGCCAGCGCAACGATGCCGAAAA
This sequence comes from Rhizobium sp. CB3060, assembly GCF_025200735.1. Taxonomy (NCBI): domain Bacteria; kingdom Pseudomonadati; phylum Pseudomonadota; class Alphaproteobacteria; order Hyphomicrobiales; family Rhizobiaceae; genus Rhizobium; species Rhizobium sp. CB3060. Next base: position 286,839 of record NZ_CP104158.1, read on the forward strand.
GCGCGAGCTAGACCGTCAGATCGACTTCGCCGTCAGCGAACTTGCCGCCGGCCTCGAGCGCCTGGCTCAAGGCGATATCTCTGCTAGCATCCAGACGCCTTTCATCGGCCGCCTCGAACAACTCCGCCAGGATTTCAACAGCTCGCTGTCGCGTCTGCAGCAGACGCTCAGCCAGGTGCGCGACAATGTCGAGATGATCCAGAGCAACGGCAGCCAGATGGCAGCTTCCGCCGAGGACTTGTCGAAGCGCACCGAACAGCAGGCGGCCGCGTTGGAAGAAACCGCCGCCGCCGTGGACGAAATCACCGTCACCGTCCGCTCGTCCGCCGAGCGCGCCAAGGAGGCGGATGCGATCGTCCGCGAAGCAAAGCGCAGCGCCGACGACAGCTCCGTCGTCGTCGGTAACGCCATCGATGCGATGGGCCGTATCGAAGATGCCTCACGCCAGATCGAGCAGATCATCGGCGTCATCGACGAGATCGCCTTCCAGACCAACCTTCTGGCGTTGAACGCCGGTATCGAAGCCGCGCGCGCCGGCGAGGCCGGCAAGGGCTTTGCGGTTGTCGCCATGGAGGTGCGCGAACTTGCCCAGCGCTCCGCCGCTGCGGCACAGGAGATCAAGGGGCTGATCAACAAATCGACCCACGAGGTCAATTCCGGCTCGCAGTTCGTGCAGGAGGCCGGCTCCGTGCTCGCCCAGATCAGCGGTCAGATCGTCACCATCAGCCAGCATGTGGAAATGATCGCGCGCGCCAGCCACGATCAGGCAAGCGCGCTGCAGGGTGTCAACTCCTCCGTCAACCAGATGGACCAGATGACACAGAAGAATGCGGCCATGGTCGAAGAAACCACGGCGGCCAGCCGCGAACTGGCCACCGAAGCGGACGCGCTGCTCTATCTCATCCAGCAGTTCAAGATCGAAGGCGGGCAGGGCGCGGGCTATATGCGGGCGCAAGCCGCCTGACCGCTGCAATCGTCGCTATCACAGGCGGATCGGTCCGTATCGGGCCGGTCCGCTTTTTTCGTTTTGAGCCATGCATAGCTAATATCGAGAGCGTTCCCGAGCCAGGTAAACACTGGCCAGGGGTCACGGCCATATTCTTGGTAGAAAGCGTCCTCGTTGCGGCGCCATTGCGCGTGGCGGGCGTCATTCTCCAGTTCGATAATTCTGGCTAAAGCGATGCAGTCGATCATGGGAGGTCTCCATATTGAAAAGCATCCCTTCAATTACGCAAAGAAATCTTCTTTATAAACAGCCGTTTTCGCCCTATGTTTTTCAATCATGAAAAACGCGACCTGGGATTCCTATCAGCTTTTCCTCGACGTCGCCCGCGGCGGCGGGTTGACGGGGGCTGCATCTTCCAGCGGTTTGAGCCCGGCGACGATCGGCCGGCGCATGCTGGAATTGGAAAGCCAGATCGGGCGCACGCTCTTCCAGCGCAGCCAGACGGGATATGCGTTGACGGGCGACGGGCAAGCGCTCTTCGACCAGCTTCTGGAGATGGAGGCCGCCGCCCGCAAGGTGGATAGCTGGCAGCGCGACGCCCAGGGGATGTCCGTCGTTCGCATTGCCGCCGGAACCTGGGTCGGCTGGCTGCTCAGCCAGAACATGCCGACGATCTGTTCGGAGCGGGATGGATTCCGCATCGATCTATATCTCGGCGAGCGCCGCGCCAGCCTTGCCCATCGCCAAAGTGACATCGGCATCCGCGCCTTCGAACCGGAGGAGACCAATCTTGCTGCCATCAAGACCGGCGACGTCGCCTATGCCGCCTATCAGGCGCGCAACATGCGCTTTTCCGGCCAGCAGCGTTGGATCGCGGCGGCGGAGGAGGAGGCGGTATCGGCCTATCTGCGCTGGCCGCATCAGAACAGACGCGAAGAGATCGCCTTCACGGTCAGCCGCCCGCGCTCGCTTCACGATCTCGTGCTCGCGGGAGCAGGTATCGCCGTTCTGCCTTGCTTCGTCGGTGATCAGGAACCGAGGCTGGAACGGGTCGGCGAGGAGATCGTGTCCCTGCGCCATCGGCAGTGGATCGTCATGAACGATGCCGACCGTCATCGGCGGGATATCCGCACCGTGGTCGATCGCATGACCAAGTTGCTGAAAAGCCATGCGGAACTGTTTGCGGGCAAGCGCCCGACCTACGCGTAAAAACCGGCAGCCAAAGCGGCTGCCGGTTGGATCGCTTGTTCAGCGAGCAGCGTCGCCCCAGCGATATTCCACTGTCGCGTCGTCCAGCTTCGCCTTCAGCGCCGGATCGAGCTTGAGATCGATGGCGGCGAGCGTGTCGGTCAGTTGCTCCGGACGGCTGGCGCCGATAATGGCGGAGGTGATCACCGGATTGGCGGCCACCCAGGCGACGGCGAGCTTGGTAAGCGAATGGCCGGCCTCGTCGGCGATACCGCGCAGTTTCTCGATCGTCGCGAATTCGCGTTCATGCCAGTAGCGCTGCAGATAGTTCGTGCCGGCATTGCGCAGTTGCGAGCTGAAGCGGCCTTCGGTCGGCGCGACGTCGTGCCTGTGTTTGCCGGTCAGAAGGCCGCCGGCGATCGGATTGTATGGAATGACGGCGAGGTGCTGTTCTTCCGCAAGCGGCAGTAGTTCGCGCTCGATCTGGCGGAACAGCAGATTGTAGCGCGGCTGCACGGAGACGAAGCGGGCGGTGCGCAGGAAATCGGCGCGGCCGAGCGCCAGAGCCAGCCGGTAAGCGAGGAAATTCGATACGCCGACATAGCGCGCCTTGCCCGAGCGTACGATGACGTCGAGCGCCTCCAGGGTCTCGTCGATCGGTGTGTCGCGGTCGTCGGAATGGAGCTGATAGAGGTCGACATAGTCGGTGCCGAGACGCCGCAAGGATGCATCGATGGCGTCGAGAAGGTGCTTGCGCGACGCGCCCTGATCCCAGGGGGAGGGACCGACTTTGCCGACCGCCTTGGTGGCGACGATGAAGCGATCGCGTCTGCCCTTCAGCCAGCGGCCGACGATTTCCTCGGTGCGGCCGGCAAGCTCTTCGCCGCCGCCGAGTGGATAGACGTCGGCGGTGTCGATGAAGTTGACGCCGGCGTCGGTCGCCTTGTCGAGAATGGCATGCGCAATGTCTTCCTGCTCGATCTGCAGGCCAAAGGTCATGGTGCCGAGGCAGAGGCGCGAGACGCTGAGACCGGTATTGCCGAATTTTTGATACTGCATGGTGGAAACCCTTGGAAAGACGGGTTGCGTTTGCCCTTGACGCAGGGCGGTGAAAAAAGGGCAGGAGTTTATTGGTGGGAATGATACGGTGCGATGTTAGCAAAGCCCATCCGGGCATTCACGCAGGAAGCGGGCCTCACGTTCACAATCGCGTGCGCTCGCCCGTCGGGGTTTCCGCTGCGGGACCTTTCCCTTTTTCAGCAAATCCGTGAAAGCTCATACTGCCTTGCTTTTCCCCCTTGTGGCCTTCGGAATTCCTTTCTAGTCTGACGGGAAAAACAGAGGGTTGGGTATCGCCGCGATGCCCTTGAACAAAACAGGAGAGACCATGAAGTCCATGTTCGCACGGCTTGCAGCAACGGCTTTCGCAGCCGTTTCGCTGGTGACGGCAGCCCAGGCTGCAGACAAGGTCGTCAATATCTACAACTGGTCGGATTATATCGATGATTCGATCCTGGCCGATTTCACCAAGGAAACCGGCATCAAGGTTGTCTACGATACCTTTGATTCCAACGAGACCCTGGAAACCAAGCTCCTTGCGGGCAAGACCGGCTACGACATCGTCGTGCCGACGGCGGACTTCCTGCAACGCCAGATCAAGGCCGGTGTGTTCCAGAAGCTCGACAAGTCGAAGCTGCCGAACATCTCCAACATGTGGGACATGGTGATGCAGCGCATCTCCACTTACGATCCCGGCAACCAATATGCCATCGACTATATGTGGGGCACCAACGGCATCGGCTACAATGTCGACAAGGTGAAGCAGATCCTCGGCACCGACGACAAGCCGACGCTCGATGTGATCTTCGACCCGAAGGTCGCCGCCAAGTTCAAGGATTGCGGCATCTATATGCTCGATGCGCCGAAGGACGTCATCCCGACAGTGCTGGCCTATCTCGGCCTCGATCCGAACTCGACCAAGCAGGAGGATTTCAAGAAGGCTGAGACTCTTCTGGCATCGGTCCGGCCTTTCGTCCGCAAGTTCCATTCGTCCGAATATATCAATGCGCTGGCCAACGGCGATATCTGCATCGCTTTCGGCTATTCCGGCGATGTGCTGCAGGCGCGCAATCGCGCCGAAGAGGCCAAGAACGGCGTGCATGTCGACTATTCGATGCCGAAGCAGGCGCAGATGTGGTTCGACGTCATGGCGATCCCGGCCGATGCGCCGCATGTGGCCGAGGCGCATGAATTCCTGAATTACATCATGAAGCCGGAAGTCATCGCCAAGGCCAGCAACTTCGTCGCCTACGCCAACGGCAACAAGGCTTCGCAGCAGTTCGTGAACAAAGAAGTCCTCGAGGACCCGGCGGTCTATCCGACCGATGAGATCATGAAACACCTGTTCACGGTGACGCCGTGGGATCCGAAGACGCAGCGCCTGGCGACGCGCTTGTGGACCAAGGTTGTTACCGGTCAATAAGTCAGACAAAGGCCCGGACGGAAACGTCCGGGCCTTTCCTTAGACCATGCGTCCAGGTCGCTGAGCGGTCGCGGACGGGGTAATACGAATTCTGAAGCGCTACCGGGTGGGGAAAGCCGGGGTGACACAGAATTATTTCGGGGATAGATGATGAAGTCTCTCGGTAATATCCGGCGTTCCTTTGCTCCTTGGACGGATCCTTCGGCAAAGCCATATATTTCCTTCAAGAACGTCACGAAGAAGTTCGGCGATTTCACCGCCGTCGACAATCTTTCGCTGGATATCTACAACCGCGAATTCTTCGCCTTGCTCGGCGCATCCGGTTGCGGCAAGTCCACGCTGCTGCGCATGCTGGCGGGCTTTGAGCAGCCGACGACGGGCGAGATCGTTCTCGACGGCCAGAATCTTGCCGGCACGCCGCCCTATCGCCGCCCCGTCAACATGATGTTCCAATCCTACGCGCTCTTCCCGCATATGACGGTGGAAAAGAACATCGCCTTCGGGCTGCGCCAGGATGGCATGCCGAAAGCGGAGATCGCCGAGCGCGTTGCGCAGATGCTAAAGCTCGTCAAGCTGGAGCAATTTGCCAACCGCAAGCCGAACCAGCTCTCCGGTGGCCAGCGCCAGCGCGTGGCGCTCGCCCGCTCGCTCGCCAAGCGGCCGAAGGTGCTGCTGCTCGACGAGCCGCTCGGCGCGCTCGACAAGAAGCTGCGCGAGGAGACCCAGTTCGAGCTCATGGACCTGCAGCAGAGCCTTGGCCTCACCTTCGTCGTCGTCACCCACGATCAGGAAGAGGCGATGACCATGGCCGACCGCATTGCCGTGATGAGCCATGGCAGGGTCGTGCAGGTGGCGACGCCGGCGGAGATCTATGAGGCTCCCAATTCCCGCTTCGTCGCAGACTTCATCGGTGACGTGAACATCCTCGACGGCAATGTCACGCGCGCAAATGGCGGCACGGTCGAGATTGCCGTCGATAATGGCTTCACCCTGCGCACGGCAGCTAGCGAAATGCTCACTGAGGGCAGCCGCGCGGGCTTTGCCATCCGGCCGGAAAAGCTACGTGTCACGCCGCGCCCGCCCGCCAACGCCTCGGTCAATGCCGCCGAGGGCGAGATCTGGGATATTGCCTATCTAGGCGACATGACGGTCTTCCACGTCAAGCTGAAGAGCGGACAGGTCGTCAAGGCTTCGTCGCTGAATGCAGTGCGCGCAGTGGAGGAACCTTTCTCCTATGATCAAGGCGTCTGGGTCTCCTTCGATGAAAATGCCGGCGTGCTGCTGAAGGATTGATCATGAGGACGCTCGGCTCTTCCATCTACCAGCGCCTCGTCATCATCGTGCCTTATGCCTGGCTGCTGGTTTTCTTTCTCGCGCCCTTCCTGATCGTCTTCCGCATTTCGCTGTCGACGAAGGCGCTCTCGGTTCCGCCCTATGATCCGGCTTTCAGTTGGTCGGACAGTTTCAGCGATTGGTGGGACAAGCTGCAGAGCATGTCCTTCGACAACTACACCTGGCTGGCCGGCGATCCCCTCTATTTCAACGCCTATCTCCAAAGCCTGAAGATTTCCGGCATATCGACGATCCTGACGCTGATCATCGCCTATCCCATAGCCTATGGCATGGCGCAGGCGCCGCGCAGCATCCGCCCGACGCTGTTGATGCTGGTCATCCTGCCGTTCTGGACGAGTTTCCTGATCCGCGTCTATTCCTGGATGTCGATCTTGAGCACGACGGGCTTGCTCAATCAATTGCTGATGACGCTCGGTATCATCCATGAGCCGCTGGTGATCCTGAACACCAATACCGCCGTCTATATCGGCATGGTCTATTCCTATCTGCCCTTCATGGTGCTGCCGCTCTATTCCTCGCTGGAAAAGATGGACGGCACGCTGATCGAGGCGGCACAGGACCTTGGCTGCACGCCGATCGGCGCCTTCTGGCGCGTGACCTTCCCCTTGTCGATCCCTGGCGTCATCGCCGGCTGCATGCTGGTTTTCATCCCCGCGGTCGGCGAGTTCGTCATCCCAGACCTGCTTGGCGGCTCCGAAACGCTGATGATCGGCAAAGTGTTGTGGAGCGAGTTTTACGGCAATACAGACTGGCCGCTGGCATCGGCGGTGGCGACCATCCTGCTGCTTGTGCTGGTGGTGCCCATCGTCTTCTTCCAGCACATACAGGCAAAAGCCGATGAGAAGGGGAGATAGGTCATGATCCGCTGGTCCCGCTTCAACATCGTCTCCGTCACGCTCGGCCTTGCCTTCCTGTATTTGCCGATCCTGCTGCTGGTCATTTATTCCTTCAACGCTTCGCGGCTGGTCACAGTCTGGGGCGGCTTCTCGACCCAGTGGTACAGCCATCTGCTCAGCAACGACAGCATGCTCAACGCGGCGTGGCTGACCGTACGCATTGCCTTGCTCTCGGCGACGATCGCCACCGTCCTTGGCACGCTGGCGGCACTGACACTGGTGCGCTACACGCGCTTCCGTGGCCGCATCCTGTTTTCCGGCATGATCTATGCGCCGCTGGTCATGCCCGACGTCATCACCGGCCTATCGCTGCTGCTGCTCTTCGTCACCGCCGACCTCGATCGCGGCTTCTGGACCATCGTCATGGCGCATACGACGCTGACCATGTGTTTCGTTGCCGTCGTCGTGCAGTCCAGGCTTCTGAGCTTCGATCGCTCGATCGAGGAGGCGGCGCTCGATCTCGGCGCGCCGCCGGTGCGCACCTTCTTCGAGATCACGCTGCCGATCATCGCGCCGGCCGTGTTCTCCGGCTGGGTGCTGGCGCTGACGCTGTCACTCGACGACTTGGTGATCGCCACTTTTGCTTCGGGGGCTGGCGCAAAGACATTGCCGATGCTGATCTACAGCCAGGTGAAGCTCGGCGTGACGCCTGAGATCAACGCCATCTGCACCATCCTGATCGGCGTCGTCACCATCGGCGTCATCTGCGCCTCCGTCGTCACCAAGCGCCGCGAAGTGCAGCGCCAAAGGGACGAGCAGGCTGCTGCCGCGGCATAGGTCAGAGCCATCCGCAGACGGGACCTGTTATTGCTGCGTCTGCTGATCAGGCTTCTTCAGCAGCGTCGTGACCGGCGAGATCACCGGGTCCGGCCAGGTGCCGCCGATGAAGAAGGGCAGCATCGGCAGCTCCGTCGCATTGGCCGGATTGCTCGCCTGCATCGTGCCCGACAGCGCCAGTGCGTTGCTGCGGAAGGGAACGACGCCGTTCAGCATCACCGTTTCGTTGCGCCCGACGATCTGGGCGCTGTGAACCTCGACCGATCCCTTGGCAACGCTAGCATCGACGTTGAGGCTGTCGAAATCGAAGGCCGTGTCGGCGATATCGCTCATCCGGAAAAAGGCCTTTTCGGACGCAAGCGCACGGAAGGCTGAGATGTTGAATTGCCGGAAGGAGCCGGTGGCCGACGTGAAATGCATCTTGCCGGCGACATCGCTGAGATTGGCAGCCCAGATCGGCTTCGACGTGCTGAGCGAAAGATCCAGAGAACCGGTCGTCAGCGGTAGAGGTCCTGCAAGGTTGAGCCGGGTGAATAGCCCGCCGAAATCGGCATCGTGGATGGATATCTGTAATTTGCCGCCGCCATCGAAGTCGCCTTGCGTGACTTCCAGATGCGAGGTGAGCTCTCCACCCTCGAAGCCGCTGTCGCCGATATCGAATTTTGCCTTGCCGCCCGCAACCAGCAGGCTGGCGCCGATATTATCGAACTGGAAGGGACCGAGCACGGCTTTGTTCGACGAGAGCCGCATATCCAAATCGAGGCGCTGTAGCGGATTGCCGTTGAGCAATGCGTCGATGGCCGTATCCGCGGCCAGCCGCATGGAGAAGGCCACCAGGAACGGATTGAGGTTCATCTGGTCGAAGGCGAGCGTTCCGGAAATCTTCGGCTTGCCGCTTGTCGTATAGCTCAGATCCATGACGCCGGACGCCGCGGATTCGTTGACCTTGAAGTTCAGATTGTTAAAGCGCAGACCATTCGGGATCGCGGCGACGTCGGCATTGAGAGAGACGTTGCGTAGCGTATCGGCGGCCGGCAGATGTTCTCCGCTCCAGGCCAGGAAAGACGGCACATTCGGCACGCTCAGATCCAGATTTCCGGCGAGCGCGGAGAGATTGGAAATGCTGGTGGCGCCTGCATAGGTCCAGTTGATCAGCGGCGAGGAGAAGCTTGTCTTCGCATCGACGCTCTTGCCGGCAAAGAGCAGCAGAGGCTGGGCAGAATTGAAATCGATCTTGACGTCCTGACCGTTGAGCCGCGCCAGAATGACGGCAGTCATCGCCCCGGACAGCCGCGGCCAGGAGATGTCCGCATTTATGCTGCTCATCTTGTAGAGATTGCCGCTGCGATCGTCCGTCATTTCGACGCGACCGTCCTCGATCGTCAGCATGCCGATGACGGCATCCTGGTCCTTGCTGATCGGCATGCCCTGGTTGGAGGACGTCTCCACTCGTTCGATTGCCTTGGACAGCAGCCCTTCATTCGTCCAGTCGATCAGACCGGTCTCGTCACGCCGGATGTAGATCACCGGCCGCAGGAAATGGAATTCATGAAAATGCGCGCGCCCGCGCAGCGCCGCAAACAGCGAGAAGTCCGCCGAAAGGCTGTCGACATGGCCAAGCACCTTGCCGTTTTTCGTCGGTTCGCGGATGGTAACCTGGTTGAGCGTCACGCGCGGCGTCGGCCAGAATTCCAGCGTCGGCGCGCCCTCGATCTGGGCGCGATATCCCGTCCAGTCCGACAGGGCATTCTCGATGCCGGCCCGCACCAGGCCGCTGGAAATCAGGAAGGGAGCAGTTGCCCGGAAAACGGCGAAGACGATGATGATGGTGAGAAGGACGATGCCAGTGGTGCGCGCAACGGCAGGTAGCCAGCGCGAGGCCGATCGCATCGTCAACCACCACTTTTTATTCCTCGACGCTCTCATGATCCAACTCAGACTTTCATACTGATAGCGCTGATATGCCTCCGTTTGCCGGATATAGGAAATGATTGGCGGATGCAAACATTGTACAGCAGGAATGCCGACAACTCAGTGACTTTATAATGCGCTGCAGCATGGTATATAAGCCGAAAACCGGAGGAGATAATATGCGAGATACTCAGCCGCTCTGGACGCCATCGGATGAATTTCGCCGGCAAAGCCCGATGGTTGTCTTCATGGAAGACTGCAACCGACGCTTCGGCCTATCGCTTTCCGATTTCGCCAGCCTGCATGCCTGGTCAATCGCCGACCGGGAAACCTTCTGGACGGCAGTATGGGATTTCTGTGGCATCAAGGGAAAACGTGGCGAAAGGGCGCTGATCAACGGCGACCAGATGCTGGAGGCGCGTTTCTTTCCAGATGCCGAGCTGAATTTCGCCGAGAACCTGCTGTCGAAAAGCGGCGAGGGCGATGCGTTGGTCTTCTGGGGCGAAGACAGGGTGCGCGACCGCTGGTCCTGGGACCGGCTCTCGGCCATGGTGTCGCGCCTGCAACAGGCCTATCGCGCTCTCGGCATCGGCCGGGGTGACCGTGTCGCCGCCATGATGCCGAACATGCCGGAAACCATCGCCTGCATGCTGGCGGCCGCCTCGATCGGTGCCATCTGGTCCTCCTGCTCCCCGGATTTCGGCGAGCAGGGCGTCTTGGATCGCTTCGGCCAGATCGAGCCGAAACTCTTCATCGCCTGCAGCGGCTATTGGTATGGCGGCAAATTGCAGGATGTGACGGCAAAGGTCGGCGCGATCGCGCAGCGCCTCGGCGCGCCTGCCGTCATCGTTCCTTACGCCGGCGATGCCGAGGCGGTCGCGGCGGCAACGCCGGATGCAAGGACTTTGGATGCGTTCATCGCGCCTTTCGAGGCGAAGACGGTAGAATTCGAGCCGCTGCCGTTTTCGCATCCGCTGTTCATCCTGTTTTCCTCGGGCACGACGGGCGTGCCGAAATGCATCGTCCATTCGACCGGCGGCGCATTGCTGCAGCTCGTCAAGGAGCATCGCCTGCATTGCGGCGTGGTCCCCGGCGAAAAGGTCTTCTACTTCACCACCTGCGGCTGGATGATGTGGAACTGGCTGGTGACCGGGCTTGCCGCCGGCGCTACTCTCTGCCTCTACGACGGTTCGCCCTTCGCGCCTGACGGCAATATCCTTTTCGACTATGCGCAGGCGGAGAAATTCGCTCTGTTCGGCACCTCGGCCAAATATATCGATGCCGTGCGCAAGAGCGGCCTGACGCCGAAAACCTCGCATGATCTCTCCAGCCTGCGGCTGATGACTTCCACCGGTTCGCCGCTGTCGCCGGAAGGCTTTTCCTTCGTCTATGAGGGCATCAAGGACGACATCCAGCTCGCTTCCATCTCGGGAGGCACCGATATCGTCTCCTGCTTCGTGCTCGGCAATCCCTTGCAGCCGGTTTGGCGCGGCGAAATCCAGGGACCCGGGCTCGGCCTTGCCGTCGATGTCTGGAACGAGGAGGGTAAGCCCGTGCACGGCGAAAAGGGCGAGCTTGTTTGTGCCAAAGCCTTTCCCTCGATGCCGGTGATGTTCTGGAACGACCCCGACCGGGTCAAATATCACGCCGCTTATTTCGAGCGTTTCGACAATGTCTGGTGCCATGGTGATTTTGCCGAGTGGACGGAGCATGGTGGCCTGATCATCCATGGCCGTTCGGACGCGACGCTCAATCCCGGCGGCGTGCGCATCGGCACGGCGGAGATCTACAATCAGGTCGAGCAGATGCCCGAAGTTCTCGAAGCGCTCTGCATCGGCCAGGATTGGGATGATGATGTGCGCGTCGTGCTTTTCGTTCGCCTCGCGGCCGGCGCGGCACTGACGGAGGATCTGGTGAAAGCGATGAAAACCCGCATTCGCACCGGCGCCTCGCCCCGCCATGTGCCGGCCAAGATCATCGCCGTCCGCGATATTCCGCGCACCAAGTCCGGCAAAATCGTCGAGCTCGCCGTTCGCGACGTCGTGCATGGCCGGCCGGTGAAGAACAAGGAAGCGCTTGCCAATCCCGAAGCGCTGGCCCTCTTTGCCGGGCTGGAGGAGCTCAAGAACTGATGCCCTCTTAAAACTGAGGGGCAAAGGCTGGCCTATCGGCGGTAACTTGGCGTTAAGAGAGATTGGTCAAAGGTAAAATCCAACTTGGGGCCGTTCGTTTGAACTTTGGGCGGCTTGGAGCCGAAAGGTTCCCGAAACATGAAGTTGACCGACTCGAGCTTCGTTAGGCAGCATGAACTTCCAAGGCAGCGCTATTCGCTGCCTTTTTTTCGTTGTGCGTCGCACAAATACGCGCCCGCTCTGTACAATGGCCTGCCGACCAAGTATGTGCACGCCTGAAGAAGAGGCCTGCGACGTGCGGGCCACGATGATCCGCGCCGGCTGGCGCGCGAAGAATTCCGAAAGACACGGATAATGACTGAATTCGAAGGCATCGTTCCTGCGATCGCCCAGGCTTTGGCAAAGCGCGGTTACGAAGCGCTGACGCCAGTACAGAAGGCCATGCTCGATCCCGGCCTGGCCGGCAAGGACGCACTGGTTTCGGCCCAGACGGGCTCCGGCAAGACGGTTGCCTTTGGCCTGGCCCTGGCGCCGAGCCTGCTGGAGGGTGCCGAGCGCTTCGGCCCCGCCGGCACGCCGCTGGCATTGGCGATCGCGCCGACCCGCGAACTGGCGCTGCAAGTGCAGCGCGAGCTGGAATGGCTGTATGAACTGACCGGCGCGACCATTGCCTCCTGCGTCGGCGGCATGGATATGCGCACCGAGAAGCGGGCGCTGGAACGCGGCGCGCACATCGTCGTCGGCACTCCGGGCCGTCTTTGCGACCATATCCGCCGTAATTCGCTTGATATCTCCGAGCTCAAGGCCGTGGTGCTGGACGAGGCCGACGAGATGCTCGATCTCGGCTTTCGTGAAGACCTCGAATTCATCCTGGAAACGGCGCCGGCCGAGCGGCGGACATTGATGTTTTCGGCAACCGTGCCGCGCTCGATCGCAAAGCTCGCCGAAAACTACCAGCGCGACGCCGTGCGCATCGCCACCGCCTCGGAAGCCAAGCAGCATGTCGATATCGACTATCGCGCCCTGACGGTCGTTCCGAGCGACAGGGAAAATGCGATCATCAACGTTCTGCGCTATTACGAAGCGCAGAACGCCATCGTCTTCTGTTCGACGCGTGCTGCGGTCAACCATCTGACGGCGCGCTTTAACAACAGAGGCTTCTCCGTCGTTGCCCTGTCGGGTGAGCTCAGCCAGAGCGAACGGACGCATGCGCTGCAGGCCATGCGCGACGGCCGCGCCCGTGTCTGCATCGCAACGGACGTCGCCGCCCGTGGCATCGATCTGCCGGGCCTGGAGCTGGTGGTTCATGCCGACCTGCCGACCAACCCGGAAACGCTGCTGCACCGCAGCGGTCGCACCGGCCGCGCCGGCCGCAAGGGCGTCAGCGCCCTCATCGTGCCGCTGAGCGCCCGCCGTCGCACCGAACGCCTGCTGGAAGCCGCCCGCATCCGCGCCACCTGGGCAAAGCCGCCGTCGGCTGACGAAGTGAGCCAGCGTGACGATGAACGTCTTCTCGCCGATCCGGTATTCACGGCCCCGCTTGCCGAAGACGAGCAGTCCATCGTGCGGCAGTTGCTGGAGCGCCATGGCGCCGAGCAGGTCGCCGCTGCATTCCTGCGGCAATATCGAACCGGCCACTCCGCGCCTGAGGAGTTGCAGGACGTGCCTGCCGAAGGCGAGCGCAGAAAGCCACGCCACGACGATTTCCCCGTTACTCACCACGACGGGCCGTCTGCGGGACGCAACGACTTCACCGACGGCGTCTGGGTGTCGCTTTCGGTCGGCCGCAAGCAAAATGCCGAGCCGCGCTGGCTGATCCCGATGCTCTGCCGCAACGGCGGCCTCACCAAGCGCGACATCGGCGCGATCAAGATGATGCCGGAAGAAACCTTCGTCGAGTTTTCGCAAGAAGGCGCCGAACGCTTCCTGTCGACCATCGGCCCGGACAAGACCCTGGAGCGCGGCATCCGCGTCAAGCCGCTGGCCGGTGTACCGGATTTTTCGCAGGCCAAGCGGGAAGGAACCTACGGCAAGAAGAAGCCCTTCTCGGATAAGGGTGTCCGCCCGAACGACGCCGCCAAGCCAAAATGGAAGTCCGACCGCAAGCCGGAACGGGCGCAGGCCGGCGAGGGCAGCGTTTCCGAACGTCCGGACAAGAAGCCCTGGGCAAAGAAGCCTGGCAAGCCGAATTTCGCCAAGAAAGACGCCGGCCCGGCAGCAGGCAAGCCCAATTCGAGGGCCAAGCGCAAGGCTGCGAAGGCGCGCGGGGAGTAATCCCGCCGCCGCGCTCCATAGGGGCGCGGCGCACTCTATGACATAGTCATTCGATTTGTATGCACGTTGGCACAAGCTTGACGCGCTATCGCAGTGCCGCCGGCAAAGCGCATGCCCCGGTTCGGCCCAATAGTTGTGCCGACTTTGGGAGACTCATTCGACGACGGAGAGCAACGAGATGGATGCGTCAGGTCGGCCCAAAGACATTTGGAATACTCGGCGAATGGCCATCGCCGGTTTGCTGGGCGCTGCCTGTGGTGTCTGCATTCGCGCCTTTGATTTTTGGTCACTTGGTTGGGCCGATGCGCTACGAGGACTCCTCGACCTGTTCGGAGTTCCACTGCTGTTTCTGGCGGCGGTGGTAACACTGTTCGTTTGGTCAATCAGCGCACTTATTGCACTATGTCATCGTCGTTTCCGTGGAATGGCCAGCAGCGTTATTGCCGTTGTCATTGTTCCAGTTAGCGTTGTGACGATCGGCGGCGCGCCTTTGTTCGATCCTTGGCTATGGTATGTCATCTTCAACAAATCGAGTTTAGAACCGGCCGCTGCCGCAAACGGCAATCCACAGAACAGCCCAAAGTTTACTATTGTCGAGGAGCGCGACGTCTCGACGGGGATCGCTGGCGTGACTTCTAATCATTTCATCACTCTCATTTATAGCGAAAGCGATCCCGGCAGTTGGGCACCACCTGATGCGGATGTGAGGCACATCTACGGCAATTTTTACAGGCGAGATGAATTCGAGTGAGATGCATGTGGGCGAGGGTAGTGTTTCCGGGTGCGCAGACAAGAAGTTTTGGCGAAGAAGCCTGGCAAGTCGAAATCAAGGGCCAAGCGCAAGGTTGCCCGGGCTCGGGTGAATAGTTTTTCGGGAGCTTAAGGGGGCATCAGCCCCTTGTCGCTATCTCCAGAGTGCCGTTACTCGAAAAAGACCAAGCTCGCCGGTGATGGCGGCAGTGGTTTGACCCTGGCGTTTTGAAAACCGGCGCGTCTGGCCATTTCGGCTAGATCCTTCTGCGTGTAGGCCTCGCCCTTTGGCGTGCTGGCGAGCATTTCCCATGAGAAAGCGGCTGGGAAGGGAGGCGAGACAAGATCGTCGTTGGGCACGAATTCCACCCCGACCACCTTGCCGTCGCGACTCAGGCTGGCCCGGACCTTTCTGAGCAATTCGGCGCAGGTTTCTATGTCGAAGTGATGAAGGAAGTTCGGAAGCAGGATCAGATCGTAGTCCGTGCCCCAATCGACCTCGAATGCGCTGCCGGGAACGACCTTGTAGCGCTCTGCGACACCAAATTGTCGCGCATTATATTTAGCCAATTCCAGAACTGAACTCCAATCCACCGCGACAATCTGGGCTGAAGGAAAAGTCTTCGCCATCTCGATCCCGAAACGCCCATGTCCTGCGGCGATGTCCAGAATCTTCTTCGGCGATATCCGTAGGTTGGCCATTTCCGCTGCGAGGCTGACTGCGCTGCTGCCGGTGAATGAACCCATGCCGCGGGCAAACTTCACCCACACGGGATTGTCCGGCGACATATTTGCCAATCCAACGGACCCGCCGTTGCGGACATAGGAGGTCGGGTCGTCCAGCACCTGCTTGAGGATTTCCGGCGCGGCGATGAACTCGATGGCTGAGCCCATATAGGCCGGCGAATGCCGGTCGAGGAATACGCGGCTGGATGGCGTGAGAACATATTGATCGCCTTTCTTAGTCAGAAAGCCGTTTACAACGAGATAGTCGCACAGAATGCGCACACCGCGTTCGGCCGCATTCGTCGCGGCTGCCAACGACGCAGCGTTGCGGCCGTCACCGATCAAGGTAAAAAGATCGAGTTCTATGGCGGCCTTGATCGCGGCCGTTTTTCGGCACGCAAACATCGCGTCAACTATCAGATTGGGTGAAATCTCGCCTGTGCCTGCTTCTGCTGCCGTCGATGACATTGGAGCCCCCTCATGCGCCAACGACCGACCAGGATAGCCGGTCTCCACGGAGGAACTATCCCACGAAAGGCAACCAAAAGTAAGTTTGCTACCGCTAAAGTATAGTGGCGCGTGGAGCAGAGGCAGAGAATGTCTGCCTCTGGCAATATGATAGGTCAGACCTTTTCCGCTAAGGGACTGCGCGACGTCATCCAGACTCCCACCAGCGTCACCGCCAACCCTACGAACATCGCCGTCGTCAGCGGTTCGGAGAACAGGGCCCAGGCCCAGAACATGGTAACGGGCGGGCTGAGATAGATGGCTGCGCTGACCTGCGCGACCGGGAAGAGGCGCAGGCTGGTGTAATAGACCGAATAGGCGGCAAAGGTTGCGATCAGCACCAGCCATATCATGCCGATAGCGAAACCGCGCGTCAGCGGCGGCGCAAGATCGCCTTGCATCATGGCGCAGATGCCGAAGAGCACCGAGGCCGTAAGGGTATGAATGCAAAGGCCTTGATGAACGGGCATATGCTTGGTCCGCCGCCGCTTGTGCAGAACCGATGCGAAGGCAAAGACCAGCATCGAGCCGACGGTCAATCCATAGGCCCAGATTGGAGCCGCGCCGAAGCTGAGGCTGTCTATCGAGACGATCAATACGCCCGCCACCGCAATCGCCGTTCCCAGCCATTGGCGCGCGCTCAGCCGCTCGCCCAAAACAGGCTGCGACAGGGCGGCAATCGCCAGCGGCAAGAGGTCGGAGATCAGCGCCACCAGCCCCGTCGGCACCCGCTGTTCGATCGCCAGTGCAAAGCCGCCCAGATAAAGGAAGACCGACATCACGCCGAACAGCATCTGTTCCGCTATCGCACGCAGCCGCATGCGCGGCCCGATCGCCAAGGCAAAGGGTAGCAGGACCAGTCCCGACAGAAGCGTGCGCCAGAACAGGACCAACATGACGCTGGCTTCCTGGCTGGCATAGCGGATACCGACGAAGCCGGAACTCCAGCTAAAGATCAGCAGCGTAGCCATCAGGGGCCAAAGGAAGCGGCTGTTGTTCAGTAGGGGCCGGGACAGGGATTGGTCGGTCATTGGGCTCTCGGTTGGATGTCACCTATCCCTCAGCCATAGGTCAGGACCCATCCGATTACACATGACAAATATCGATCATGGCATGACATCTCAATCTTAAAACTAATGAATATTTGCCAAATACCGCCGGAATATGCATTCTCTCTGCAAGATCATCATATAAGCCGAGTTTGCCATGACCGAGTTCACCAGCCGGCGTTTGGAAATCGATGCGCTGCGCGCATTGTGGGCGATCCGCCATCACGGGGGCATCACCCGTGCGGCCGAGGCCCTGAGCCTCTCGCAATCCGCCGTCAGCCATAAGATCAAGCGGCTCGAGACGAGCCTCGATTGCGATCTGCTGAGCCGCAAGCCCGGAGCGTCGATGTTCACCGCCGCCGGGGAGGATCTGCTGGACTATGCGGGACGCATCCTCGGCCTGCACGACGAGGCGCTCTTGAGCCTCTCGAAGACGTCGCTCGCCGGCCGCGTCGCCCTCGGCTTGACCGAGGATACCACCTGCACCGATCTCGCGCGCATATTGGGGCGATTTCGCCGCCTGCATCCGAACGTCTCTGTTCGCACCAAGGTCCGCATGAGCTTGGTCCTGCGGGGAATGCTGGAGCGGGGAGAGCTTGATGCCGCCATCGTGCAGGTTTTCGCGCATGAAGTCCGCCCGACCGATATCGTTCTGTTTCGGGAACAGCTTCATTGGGTCAAGCATCCTGATCTATCGCTGCCGCAAGACGGGCCGGTTCCTTTTCTGTCCTTCGACGATGAGTGCTTCTATCGCCGCTGGGCGCTCGACATCGGACAGGATGGCGGCGTGGTTCTCGAAACTGTGTTCGAATGTGCGAGCGCGGCTGGGATTATTGCGGCCGTTACCTCGGGCTTGGGCGTGGCGCTTCTGAACGGCCGCCATCTGCAGCCCGACATGGAGATCGTCACCAACGGCCTGCCGGCGCCCCCTGCCTTGGCCTATGTGGTGCGCCGCGGACGCAAGGTGAGAAATCCCGCGCTCGATACCCTTGTGGCAGAGATCGAAAGCGAAATCAGTCGTTACGGAGGGCTGGCTCTGGCGAGTTGAGCTGATTGGAGGCAGAATGCCGTCCTCGAACAGGCACCGGAATGGAGCGGCGTACACATGCTGATCGGCTCATGTCACTGTGGCGAGGCGGGCTGGACGCTCAAGGGCGATCCAGGCTCGATCACGGCCTGCAATTGCACGCTCTGTCGGCGCTATGGTGCGCTATGGGCCTATGACTATGAATGGGAGCGGATTTCCGTCACCGGACGGACTTCGTCTTACACGCGCGCCGGCAGGGACAATCCCTCTCTCGAAATATTGTTCTGCCCGTCCTGCGCCTGCGTATTGAGCTGGCGTGGCCTACGGCTGCAAAAGGATGGCCGCCGACGTATCGCCGTGAACCTGCGGCTTGCGCCGCCGGACCTCGTCGCTGACCTGCCGATCGATCATTTCGATGGACTCGATACGTTTGAAGACCTTCCTTCCAAAGGGGGCTGCGTGCGCGATCTCTGGTTTTGAGGGCGATCTCTCTCAGTTCGCCAGCACCCTCGGCGATGGGAAGGTGATCTCGACCAGCGTGCCCTCATTCGGCGCCGAGTTGATCGAGAAGGTTGCCCTGTTGGCATCGACCATGGCCTTGGTTAGCGGCAGGCCAAGGCCGGTGCCGTCGCCACGTTTGCGGGCGTTGGTCGAAACCTGGCGGAAAGGTTTCATCGCCTGTTCCAACTCGCTGCGGGTCATGCCGACGCCGGTATCGCGGATGCGCATGACGACACTGCCGTTCCCCTCGTAAGACGTTGAGACGACGATCTGGCCGCCCGACGGCGTGAAGCGGATGGCATTCGACAGGATGTTCAGCGCGATCTGCTTGATCGAACGCAGGTCGGCGACGACGTTCGGTACGGACTGCGACAGCGCCGTGCGGATGATGACGCGCTGGCTGTTGGCCTGCGGCTGCACCAGCGACACGGCTTCGGCGATCGCTTCGTTGAGGCCGACCGAGGAAAATTCCAGGTCCATCTCACCGGCTTCGATCTTGGAAATGTCCAGGAGATCGTTGACGATGTCGAGCACATGCCGACCCGAGCGGCCGATATCGGTGGCATATTCGATATAGCGGGAATGACCGATTGGCCCGAAGCGTTCGCCGGCCATCATGTCGGAGAAGCCGATGATGGCGTTGAGCGGCGTGCGGATTTCATGGCTGACGCGGGCGAGGAAATCGGTCTTGTGGGCATTTGCAGTCTCTGCCGCGCGCTTGGCGTTGCGCAACTCTTCCTCGGTGCGCTTCCATTGCGTGATGTCGCGGATGACGGCGCAATAGCCGTTCGAGGAATTCAACCGCCCCATGGTCATGAACAGGGGTACGAAGCCGCCGGACGCCTCGCGGCCGATGACCTCGCGGCCGTCGTTCAGCACGCTTGCCACGCCATGGCCGGAGAGGCCGCCAAGATAGTCCAGCACCGCCTTCTGGCTTTCATGCGCAAAGAGCATGACGAATGGTTTGCCGCGGGTTTCCTGGTCGTCGTAGTTAAAGAGCGCGCTGGCCGAGCGGTTCATCGAGCGAATCTCGCCCTCCTGCCCGATGATGACGACCCCATCCGTTGCCGTTTCCAGCGTCGAACGCAGCTCTTCGATTTCGACCTGCAGCTTTGCGAGTTTTTCGACCATGCGTTCCGGTCGCGCTTCTTCCGGCACGGGCTCGGGCGCGGGGGCTTCGCTCTTTTCGAGCGGCATCAGCGCCAGCATCAAAGCGGTGCCGTCTTCCCAACGGACTGACTGCAGCCGCGCGGTAACGGGCACGAGCGTGTCGTCGGCGCGCACTACCATCATCGTCCCCGGCCGTTCGGCCTTGCCTTCGAGGTCATGGCGCTGCAGCAGCGCATCCAGCCCGCCGACATGCTCCAGGTCCGTGAGGCTTTCATAGCCGGTCAGCCGCAGGAATTCCGGAGTGCCGTGGATCAGCCGGTCGCCGGCATGGATGAGAATGGCGAGGGGCAGTTGATCGACGATCTCGGCCGACAGCCCATCGCGCATTTTTACGCGGGGTGGAATGGCGGTGTTCAAGACTTCCAGCGGATCGCGGTCCCGTTCCGGCTCGCCGGCAGCCTTTGATTCCCGCAAGTCGGAACCGGCAACCTCTTCCGTCTCGGCCGTAGCCGCCGGCATATTCGCTTCGGATTGTGCGGTTTCACTGCTTTCCGGCTGATCTTCGGCATGCGGCCGCTTTTCGGCTGCATGGTCGTCGGCCGGCGCTTCGACGGCATCGGACAAAACCTCATCCGCCGCATTCGGCTGCGGAGAGATGTCCACCACTTCTTCGGACTGTTCCATGCTTTCGGGCTGACCGCCCGATGTCTCCGCACGTTTGCCGAAGGGGTCGAGCTGACGGGCGATTTCGCGGAAGGCCGCCTGTTCGCTCAGCGACAAGCTGCCTGGCGTCTGTGCGCGGCGCTCGTGCAATCGGATGATCTTGTCGGATTCCCGGCGGTTCGGCGTCTCGGCGATCGTCAGGGCCGGCGGCTCCTCATCCCGGGGAGAGAACTCCTCCGTTGCCCCGGATCCTGCTTCGCGAGCAGTCTCCTCGTCTGCGGCAACATTTTCCTCCATCGCGTCCTGCAGCGCTTCCTCGGCAATCGCCGGAGCAGCCGTCTCCACTGCTGGCTCTTCAGCCAAGCCCGGCGTCGGCGCTGCCTGCTCTTCGTCGCCGTCCAGCGTCAGGCCGAGCTTCATCGGATCTTCGATGGCATCGGAGAGGCGCACGACGCCGAAGCCTCGGAAGCCGTCGAATTCGCGGCTGCGCGTATAGGTCGGCAATGCGGCCAGATCGACCGGCACCACTAGGCTGGTATTTTCCACCGGCCAGTAGATCGTCCGGCCCGACCACGTATCGCGCCGCGCCAGAAGCTCGGCGATCTTGCCGTCCGGATCGAGATTGAAATGCCTGGCGATGTCAGCGAAGGCAACGCCGGTGACTTTCGTCGCATGCGGCCCTACGGCTTCAGCGAACTCGCGCGAGACTTCGCTGAAGCGGCCTTCGGCGTCGATCCGCCAGACGAAACGCGTAGCACGGCCGCTGCGCTTGAAGGTGAACTCTTCCGACTGGTCGATTTCCGGAGCGCCAGCCTCGGCTGCGACCGGCTCAGTGCCTGCCACCGCGTCCTCCGCTTGGCTTTCTCCGGCGCTGCGCAGCAGATCATCATCGGCCTCCGGGACAAGCTCGTCGGCATGCGCAGCCGCCTCGATCTGTTCGGGCGTCGCGCCGTCCATCGTCACCAACGCGTCGATGTCCTGACCGAGGGCATCGGGGTGCGCATGCACCACTTCATGGTCGGCGCCAGACATTTCCGGCGTGTGCTCGACTTCCTCGATATCCGCCACCGCATCGATGACATCGGGGGAGGGCACATGCTCGGCAGGCGCAGCCTCGGTAATAGGTGTTTCGTCAGCCGCGGCTGTCTCGAGTTCCTTCCGCGCCTCTTCCGCTTCCGGCTCGATCGCGCCGCCTGAGGCTGAGGCGGCAGATGCGTCAGCCACGAGGCTTGCCGTTGGATCGAGATTGTCGGCTGCGGTCTCGACGACGAAAAGCAGATGCAGGGCAGGGATTTCCGACAGCTTGCCGACGGCGGCGGGTAGATAGCCGTGGCCGGTCGGGATCGGCCGCTTGATCAGCCGTTCCGCCTGGGCGCCCGCCATGGTCGTCAGCATCCTTGCGGTCTGCGGCGTCACGCCCAACGCATCGAAGCGAGCGGAAGCGGCGATAATTTCCCCGTCGCGGCCGATCACGGCCATATGCGTATCGGGGTCGTCGAAGCCGTCGATCATCCGCTTCGCACTTTCCGCCGCGGCCAGCGGCTTGGAGGAAACCGGCGAGGAAAACAGGATCGCCTCTTCGCCCGCCTGAACCTGGATGATTTCGACTGCGGCGTTAACGACCGCGCGCTGGAAGCCGGAGGCCATGCGGATCAGGAAGGTGCGCTGGTCGCCGACCGCGCCAAGTCCGCGCGCCGTCGCCTCGATCTGGCGGAAGGAGACGTCGCCGGCCTTCGGTCCCTGGTCGAGGAAATCATAGATGATATCGTAGCCGAAAAGATTAGCGCCAGCGCCGTTGGCCCAGAGCACGCGATCCATGCCGGTCGAAAACAGCACCATGGCTTCGCCGCGCGCAAAACGCTCCCGAACGCGGGGGTGCACGGCAATGTCAATGAATGGGTACTGAATTGCGGGCATGTTCCGACCTGTTTTGCGGGCGTGATCGCCTCTCTTACTTTAACGCTTTATTAATAACGGCGCCCCGGTTTCAGGTCCAGCGAAGGCCCAGGTTTTTGACTGGAAGGGTTAACGTGTTGTGCATCGCAAAAAATATGTTGCACTGCACAATAGTTTATATTATATAGGGCTCAATCAATTCACCAAGGGCGCCTCTGAGGAGGGCCCATATAGGAGCGCTATCATGGCTACTGTAAAGAAAGACGACGTTTTTTCAACGGCTACATTCGACCCTTCCAAGCTCTCTGAATCCTTCCGCGACTTCGCGGAAAAAGGCGCTGCCCAGTCCAAGGAAGCCTTCGCCAAGATGAAGACGGCTGCCGAAGACGCTGGTAAGACCCTCGAAGCCACTGTGCAGACCGCCCAGGCCGGCTCCGTGGAAATCGGCCTCAAGACGATCGACGTCCTGCGCACCAATGCCGAAAGCTCGCTGGCGCACATGGAAGCTCTGCTTCGCGTCAAGTCCGTCGCCGAACTCTTCGAACTGCAGACCTCCTTCATCCGCAAGCAGGCTGAAGTAACCGTCGAGCAGGCCAAGTCCATTCAGGAAACCACCAAGAAGGTCGCCGAAAAGCTGGCAAAGCCGGCCAAGGACGCCGCTGAAAAGGCCATGTCCTCCTTCAAGGTCGCTTAATCTTTCCAAGCCTCCCAAGACCAGAACGTCTCGCTTTCGGTAAAACACTGAAAGCGGGACGTTTTAATTTCAGGGTCATGGTGCATTCGTCCGAATGTGATGTGATCTTTGGAAACACGTCATACCCAGCTTTTTCATATTGCGGGGAGATAGGACTTGAAATAATTTCAAAGTCCTCGTATGTCACCCCCGTTCGCGGCGACGCGAGCATGTGCGGTTGTAGCTCAGTTGGTTAGAGCGCAGGTTTGTGGCACCTGAGGTCGGAGGTTCGAGACCCCCCAACCGTACCATTTCTCCCCATTGATTGGACGAAAGCAGGAAGCCGGCATTAGTCGCAGGCTATTTCTTGTCCTGAGGCTTCTTTGCGACATGTCCCGGTGAGATCGGATCGCTCGCCGGAAAAGTCTCCTCAAGCGCCTCCTCAAGATAATCGTCCTGCTCCTTGCGTTCCTTCTCGGTCAGATTCGGCTTCTTCTTCTCGCTCATGACCTGTGCTCCCTTCATCCTTATTAGGATACTAGGCCAAGGTTGGGCCTTGTCCAGCGCGGCCTCACCCCGTTCCTAGAACGTGATCCGGGACACGATCGTGGCGCGGCCGCGGGGTGGTATTGCGGGAGTCTCGGGGGAAACCCTGAATGTCCTTCTGGCGGCGGGTCGGGCCGCGCCGGGGATGGCTTTTTCGACTGCCGCGACATCCTCGGCGCTGACCTTGGAGGCGGCGCAGGCCTCCTTTTTGTTCCAGAGGTTCTCGGCAATGCTGCTGCCGACCGCCGCGGTGATGGCCGTGCCGGCCACATCGTTGCGCTGAACCTTGTTCGCTTTCACCATCCCTTGGATGGCTTCGCCGAGGATCTCCGCGGAATCCTTGAACGACACGTTGCGCACTTGGTCGAACCGTTTGTCGTTCTCGCCATCGACGATGCAATGGTGCGCCGTGAACATCCAGTCGTGGATCATGTAGGCCGGGGCATATCCCCATGGCGACAAGCCCTTGAAGACCTGGGCGATCTTCGGGATGGAGCCGCCGTCCGTATACATCAGGCCGGGCTGGATCTCGGCGCCCGGCAGGGAGCTGTCGGCTCGGCGAAAGGTGAGGGGATCGGCGGGATCCGGCACGAAAACGAACTTGCCGTCGCCGCTGGAATTTCCCTCTCCGACCCACATCACGAACAGGCTGCCGGTCAGCGTTGCCGGAGCGAGCTTAGAAAAATCGATGGTCGTGCATGCGCTGAGACCGATGGCAAGCGCCGCGAAGAATACTCCGGCTTTCAACATCAAGCGCCCCCTCGGACTCTGCCTGGATGAAAACGAAAGTCTGCTGTTCTACTTATGCACGAACCGGCGCCATGCGCAAATGAAGCGGCAATCAGGCCGAGCCGGAGAGACCGGTCGCGTCCTTCCCGGGAAGTCGCAGGATTTCCTTTGGAACCGTGCCAGCTCGCCGCCGTTCTGTTCATATCAACAACAAGACCGAAGGAACTGGCCATGTCCGTGCCACGCGAGCCGATTCCCGACAAGCCGCCGATGCCGGGTCCCGGCTGGACACCGGAGCCGCCGATAGAGGAGCCGGATCCCGATAGGCTGCCGGATGAATTTCCCGTTCCCAATCCCGATGAGAACGAAGAGCCGCCGAAGCATGCCTAATGCATGTCGCGCAAAAGTGTGCGGCGGTTTTGCGAACGACATGCAAAAACAAGGAGCTAAAGCGTGGGAGCGAATCTGAAAGATCGCGACGAGCTTTAGAGGCCCGACGCGGCTTCAGAAAAACATACGCCTTTCCTCGCTCACCAGCTCCTGCAGAAAGTCCGCGACGGTGCGTACCCGCACCAGATCGCGGGCGCTTTCGTGATAGGTCGTCCAATAGGCGCGTTTGATGGAGACATCGGGAAGGATGCGGGTCAGCTCCGGATGTTGCTTTGCGATATAGTCGTGCAGGATGCCGATGCCGGCGCCGGAACGTACCGCCTCCGTCTGGCCGATGGAGGTGGAGATTTCGAATGACGCATCCCAGCTCCGCATGATCTCGCCAGAAAAATTCAGCGAGGCAGTAAAGATCAGGTCTTCGACATAGCCGATTCGGGGGTGCAATTTCAGCGCCTCGACACTGTCGGGCAGGCCCGCCCGGTCGAGATAGGCCTTCGAGGCGTAAAGGCCGAGCGTATAGTCCGTCAGCTTGGACGAGATCAGGCGACCTTGTTCCGGACGCTCAAGCGTGATGGCGATATCCGCCTCGCGCTGCGACAGCGAAAAGGAGCGGGGCACCGGCACCAATTGGATGCGCAGTTCCGGATAGCGCGCAATCAGCCGTCCCAGACGGGGTGCGAGGAAGGAGACGCCGAAACCGTCGGGCGCGCCGATGCGCACCGTGCCGGTGATGGCGCTGTCGAGATGGCCGACGCTTGCCTGGGCGCGCAGCATCTCGGTTTCCATGCGCTCGGCCGCGTGCAGAAAAATTTCGCCCTCGGAGGTCAGGTCGCACCCATTGGTGCGGCGCACCAGCAGCCGCGTCTTCAGCCGTTCCTCCAGCGTCGTCACCCGCCGCGACAGCGTCGCGTGGTTAACCCCAAGCCTTTTCGAGGCCGCAAGGATTTGTCCCGTGCGAGCAACCGCGAGGAACATGCGGACATCATCCCAATCCATATGCACATCCAGGACTTCAATTTCTGCACAACGGTTGCTTATAACAGCTCATTGATTTGTGCAAATTGAAGTGCGATCCTGTCATCATTCCAGAAAACGAGGAGGCACATCCATGCAAGAGATCGGTCATTTCATCGGCGGCAAGCACGTCGCCGGCACCAGCGGCCGCACGAGCAATGTCTACAATCCGGCAACCGGCGAAGTTCAGGCGACGGTCGCGCTCGCCAGCGTCGAGGAAATGCGCGCTGCCGTCGAAAACGCCAAGGCCGCACAGCCGAAATGGGCCGCCACCAATCCGCAGCGCCGCGCCCGCGTTTTCTTCAAGTTCGTCGAACTTTTGAACCAGCATATGGACGAGCTGGCGACCTTGCTCTCCAAGGAGCACGGCAAGACCGTTGAGGACTCCAAGGGCGATGTTCTCCGCGGCCTGGAAGTTTGCGAATTCGTCTGCGGTATTCCGCATCTGCAGAAGAGTGAGTTCACCGAAGGCGCCGGCCCGGCGATCGACATGTATTCCATTCGCCAGCCGGTCGGCGTCGGCGCCGGCATCACGCCGTTCAATTTCCCGGCGATGATCCCGATGTGGATGTTTGCACCAGCGATCGCCTGCGGCAACGCCTTCATCCTGAAGCCGTCTGAGCGCGATCCGTCCGTGCCGCTTCGCCTCGCCGAACTGATGATCGAAGCAGGCCTGCCGGCCGGCATCCTCAACGTCGTCAATGGCGACAAGGGTGCGGTCGACGCTATCCTGACCGATCCGGATATTGCTGCCGTTTCCTTCGTCGGCTCCACGCCGATCGCCCGCTACGTCTACGGCACGGCGGCGATGAACGGCAAGCGCGCGCAATGCTTCGGCGGCGCCAAGAACCATATGATCATCATGCCCGATGCCGACATGGATCAGGCCGTCAACGCCCTGATGGGCGCTGGTTACGGTTCGGCCGGCGAGCGCTGCATGGCGATCTCCGTTGCCGTTCCGGTGGGCGAGGAGACCGCCAACCGCCTGGTCGAAAAGCTGGTGCCGAAGATCGAGTCGCTGCGCATCGGGCCTTACACCGATGACAAGGCCGATATGGGCCCGCTCGTTACTAAGGATGCGTATAACCGCGTCAACGGCCTCATCGACCGCGGTGTCGAAGAAGGCGCCAAGCTCGTCGTCGATGGCCGCGGCTTCAAGCTGCAGGGCTATGAAGATGGTTATTTCGTTGGCGGTACGCTGTTCGACCACGTCAAGCCTGAGATGGATATCTACAAGACCGAAATCTTCGGGCCTGTCCTCTCCGTTGTCCGCGCCAAGAACTATGAAGAAGCGCTCGATCTGCCGATGAAGCACGAATATGGCAATGGTGTCGCGATCTACACCCGCGACGGTGATGCCGCCCGCGATTTCGCCTCGCGCATCAACATCGGCATGATCGGCATCAACGTGCCGATCCCGGTTCCGCTCGCCTATCACTCCTTCGGCGGCTGGAAGGCTTCCAGCTTCGGCGACCTCAACCAGCACGGCACGGATTCGATCAAGTTCTGGACCCGCACTAAGACGATCACAGCCCGCTGGCCGTCCGGCATCAAGGGTGGCGCTGAATTCGTCATGCCGACGATGAAGTAAGCTTCTCCGGTCTCGCCTGATACGAACCGCCGCTCAATTGCCGATTTGAGGCAGATTTGGGCGGCGGTTTTTTGTTGCGGTTATTTTCTGCTGAGTCATCTTGCTGGATGGTGCGTTTTGTTTTAGAACAAAACAAGAACAACCGGAGGACGGAGCGATGTCCGTGACCTATCAGATCGACTATCTCGAATTTCCATCGACCGACGGGCTGAAGACCCGGCGCTTTTTCGAGGAAGCTTTCGAATGGAGCTTCGTCAGCTATGGTCCGACCTATCACGCCATCGAAGCGGCCGGCATTGACGCCGGCATTCAGGGCAACGCGGCAGAGGCCACCGACGCGCCGCTCCCTGTCGTTCGCACGACGGATTTGGAAGCGGCACAGCGCGCCGTCGAACTCGCCGGCGGCGTCGTCACCCGGCCCGCCTTCGACTTCCCCGGCGGCCGGCGCTTTCACTTCCGCGAGCCTGGCGGCTGCGAGATGGCGGTCTGGGTTTCGGTGAGCTGAAGGCGGGCCGTTGGGTGTGGCATTGAAGTCGCAGTTCTGGCCCTAGTTGCGGCGAGCCGGCGCTGTCCGTTCTGATCGTCTATTTTCTCATTGCCTACCGCTGATTTTCCTGCTCTCAAATGCAGCTATGAGGCGAATTTTTTGCCTCGTGATGCAGCCGACGATACTGCAATAATGGGCAGGGAGATTTCAGCATGGCAGTTGTTGAAAAGAGCTATCCGATCGGGGAGAGCCGGGTTTTCCAGCGTGCATCGTTCACCGGCCGTGCCGCTGAGTATTTCGGTATTTGGATCGTCAATGTTTTGCTGACGATCATTACCTTGGGCATCTATTCGGCCTGGGCGAAAGTCCGGCGAAACCGTTATTTCTATGGCAACACCGCGCTGCTCGGGCACACATTCGAATATCACGCCAAGGGCAAGCAGATCTTTATCGGCCGCCTGATCGTCTTCGGCCTTCTCGTCGCATTAAATATCCTTTCGCATGTAGCACCGCTGGCGGTCCTGGCGATTTGGCCGGTGATGCTGGTGGTATTCCCATGGTTTCTCATGCGCGGCCTGAAGTTCAATGCGCGTGTGACGAGCTATCGCAACGTGCGCTTCGATTTCGTCGGGACCTATGGCGGCGCATTGAAGGCGATCTTTTTAGGTGCTCTGGTAACGATAATCTCGCTTGGGTTGCTGTCTCCGGTAGCAAGCCGGTGGTTCTACAAATATATCTTCGACAATCTGCGCTATGGCGATCGACAGTTCTCCACCGAGCCGCGATTGGGCGCGCTCTACGAGGCGTTCGTCACCGTAGTCGCGATTGTGATCGCGGGCATCGTAATCTTGGGGCTTTTTAGTGCTGTCGCGTCCGGTTTCGGCGGCAACTCGATGGGTCGGGGAATGGGTAGCATCAGCCTGTGGCATTGGATGATTGTGCTTATTATCCCGATTTACATAATCGCCGGCCTCTACTATCGCGCGGCGGTGCGCAACATCATCTGGTCGGCCGCAATGGTCGATCATCGCCATCAACTCAAAAGCGATCTCGGTCGTCGACGCTATGCGTGGATTGCGATCTCCAATGTGATCGTCACATTTGCAACCCTCGGCCTGATGCGTCCCTGGGCGGCGGTGCGCCTGCAACGCTATCTGGCCGAGCACACCGCCATTCATGTCGACGGCGATATCGGCGTCGTCTTCGACCAGATCCGCTCGACCGGCGGCGTCATCAGCGCGGAATATCTCGATGTCGACGGTTTCGACTTTGGTTTCTGATCCGGCATCAATTGCCACGGGCACCTGGCATCCGCCCCATTCCAGCCGGGCGGTTGCCGCCCGGCTGGTTGATATCGGCGGTTCGCTCACCGTGCTCTCGGACGAGGACGACGAGAAGGACAAGCGCCTCGCCTGGGGCATCCGTTCCGATATTGAAATCAGCCCGCGTGTCGGCTCCATTCCGCGACGCATCGTTTTCGGCAACGAGTCGGTGTTCGAAACGCGCGATAACGATGCCGTCGACGCCTATCTCCAAAGCCGCGGCGAAGGGCGCAGCGGTTTCGTGCATCGGCTGGAGATCGTTCGCCCGCGTATGATTGCTTTCGCCGTTGCGACGGTCGTGCTGGCATCGACCATCTACCACTACGCCTTGCCGGCGCTGGTGGAGGTCGCCGTGCTGGTGACGCCGCCCGTTGTGCCGGAGATGATGTCTGCGGGCACGTTGAAGACGCTGGATCAGGTAACGCTCAGCGCGAGCAGGCTGCCGGAAGCCAAGCGTAAGGAAATCACCGATCAATTCGAAAAGATCGCCACCCATGCGGAAGGCGGCGTCGGGCGATACAAGCTGAATTTTCGCGACGGCGGTGTCATCGGTCCGAATGCCTTTGCGTTGCCGGACGGCAATCTGATCCTGACGGACGAATTGGTGAACCTTGCCGACGGGGATACGGAAATGATCACCGCCGTTCTCGGCCACGAGATCGGCCACGTCGAATACAAGCACAGCCTCCGCCAGCTTTACCGCGCCGCTGGCGTCGCCGGTCTGGTCTTACTGATTGCCGGCGATGTCGGTTCCGGCGTGCAGGATGTTTTGACCCAAGGCGGTGGCCTATTGGCGCTTTCCTATTCCCGCTCGGCCGAAGCCCAGTCGGATCGCCGTTCGGTCGAGCTGATGCAGGAAGCGGGCATGGACCCGACAGCGTTGTCGCGCTTCTTCGACATTCTGGAAACCAAACTCGACGATCATTCCAGCACCAGCATGCTGTCGACCCATCCCGGCACGCCGGAACGCAAGCAGGCTATCCTCGATTACGCCAGGGAGCTGCGGGCGGGGCAGGGAGCGACGGATACGCATTTGCCGTAAGACGACTGGCGACGAATATCCCCATCAGAATAACGTGAATGTGATTTTCATATTTTGGAATTGTTCAAAACTACGAAAGGCACTATATACCAGTCGAACCGTCCCATACGGCCTTGATTCCAGGAGATCGGCATGCGCTTGACCAAGCAGACCAACTACGCAGTGCGCATGCTCATGTATTGCGCCGCCAATGAAGGCAACTTGAGCCGTATCCCGGAAATCGCAAAGGCCTATGGTGTTTCCGAGCTGTTTTTGTTCAAGATTTTGCAGCCGCTCACCAAGGCTGGTCTGGTCGAAACGGTGCGTGGCCGCAATGGCGGCGTGCGTCTCGGCAAGCCGGCGGCCAACATCAGCCTGTTCGACGTTGTCAAGGTGACCGAAGATAGTTTCGCGATGGCGGAATGCTTTGAGGAAGGTGTCGTGGAGTGCCCGCTGGTCGATAGCTGCGGCCTGAATTCGGCGCTGCGCAAGGCACTCAATGCCTTCTTCGACGTGCTGACGGAATATTCCATCGACGATCTCGTCAAGGCCCGTCCGCAGATCAATTTCCTGCTCGGTCTGACCGAGAACGATCACAGGGCGATCGCCAAGAAGCCGGCGATCGCGGCGCCGGCCGCCTGACGCCTGAATTTGCGCAATTCTTCAATCCGCGGTCGCCTTGAGGTGTCCGCGGATTTTTCGTTTGTAGGGTCGGGGAATTCGCTGCCAATCTTAATATTTTTCGAAGAGGCAAGCGCAAAATTATCCAGATTGCGTCAAAAAGGGGCGCGATTTCGTCAGATTATTACCAATCCCAGACCATTTTTAGCTTAAAATTTCCAAACTCCAAAATTTGGAAAAATTTTAGGCGGAGCGTGTTGCTTTCATACATTAAATAGCGTTCCATCGGCGCGATCCGGATAGGAACCTATGGGGATCCACGGCTTCAAAAGAATAACAAACCTGGGAAACGATATCATGAAAAAGATCTCTGTCCTGCTGGCAGTGACAGCCCTGACTTCGGTTATGGCGACGTCCGCCTGGTCCAAAACGCTTGTCTATTGCTCGGAAGGGTCGCCGGAAGGTTTCGATCCGGGGATTTATACCGCCGGCACCACCTTCGATGCCTCTTCGCGTACGGTCTACAGCCGCCTCGTCGAGTTCAAGCACGGCAGCACCGAGGTTGAGCCGGGCCTCGCCGAAAGCTGGACTGTTTCCCCTGACGGTAAGGAATACACCTTCAAGCTCCGCAAGGGCGTGAAGTTCCAGACCACTGATTTCTTCACCCCGACGCGCGATCTCAATGCCGACGACGTCGTCTTCTCGTTCGAGCGTCAGCTCAAGGAAGACAGCCCGTGGGCCAAGTACGTCGCCGGCGGTTCCTATGAATACGCTGCGGGCATGGGCTTCCCGAAGCTCATCAAGTCGATCGAGAAGGTTGATGACCTCACGGTCAAGTTCGTCCTGAACCGTCCGGAAGCGCCGTTCATCGCCGACCTCGCCATGGACTTCGCATCGGTCCTGTCGAAGGAATACGGCGACAAGCTGCAGGCCGACAAGAAGATGGAACAGATGAACCAGCAGCCGCTCGGCACTGGTCCGTTCACCTTCGTCGCCTATCAGCCTGATGCCGTCATCCGCTACAAGGCGAATGAAACCTACTTCAAGGGCAAGGAAAAGATCGACGATCTCGTCTTTGCGATCACGCCGGACGCATCGGTTCGCGCGCAGAAGCTGAAGTCCGGCGAATGCCAGATCATGCCTTATCCGAACGCCGCCGACATCAAGGATCTCCAGACAGACAAGAGCCTGAAGGTTCTCGAACAGCCGGGCCTGAACGTCTCCTATCTCGCCTACAACACGCTGGTCGCTCCCTTCGATAAGGCCGAAGTGCGCAAGGCGCTGAACATGGCCGTCGACAAGCGGGCGATCGTCGACGCCGTCTTCCAGGGTTCCGGCTCGGTCGCCACCAACCCGATCCCGCCGACCATGTGGTCCTACAACAAGGACATCAAGGACGATCCGTACAACCCCGAAGAAGCCAAGAAGATGCTCGAAAAGGCTGGGGTCAAGAACCTCAGCATGAAAATCTGGGCGATGCCGGTTTCGCGTCCTTACATGCTGAATGCTCGCCGCGCTGCCGAGCTGATGCAGGCTGACCTCGGCAAGATCGGCGTCAAGGTCGAGATCGTCACCTATGACTGGGCTCAGTACCTGAAGCTCTCCTCCGCCAAGGACCGCGATGGCGCGGCCATCCTCGGCTGGACCGGCGACAACGGCGATCCGGACAACTTCCTGGACACGCTGCTCGGCTGCGATGCAGTCGGCGGTAACAACCGTGCCCAGTGGTGCAACAAGGAATTCGACGATCTCGTGAAGAAGGCCAAGCAGACTGCCGACGTCAAGGAGCGCACCAAGCTCTACGAACAGGCGCAGGTCGTCTTCAAGCGCGAAGCTCCGTGGATGACCATCGACCATTCCGAAGAGTTCATTCCGATGAGCTCCAAGGTTTCAGGCTACGTGCAGGATCCGGTCGGCGTTCACCGCTTCGATGGCGTTGATATCGCCGAATAACGGACACGCTCTGAAATACCCGGTCGAAAGCCGGGTGAAACCGGCGGTCAGGCAACATGCTTGACCGCCGGAAAACTTTGGACATCTGCCATGTTGCGATTTCTTTTCAGCCGCCTTGCAGTGCTGATCCCGACATTCCTCGGCGTATCGATCGTCGCCTTTTCTTTCATCCGCCTGCTTCCCGGCGATCCCGTCATGCTGTTGTCAGGCGAGCGCGTCATGTCGCCGGAGCGTCACGCCCAGATCTCCCATGATCTCGGCTATGACCAGCCGCTGGTCATGCAATACGGCCATTATATCTGGAGTGCCTTGCACGGTGATCTCGGCACTTCGATCACCACCAAGCGCGATGTGCTGACCGACTTCCTGACCTTCTTCCCGGCAACGCTGGAACTGTCGATCTGCGCCATGATCCTTGCGATCTGTCTTGGCATTCCGGCCGGCGTCTTCGCCGCCGTCAAGCGCGGCACGTGGTTCGATCAGAGCGTGATGGGCGTCGCCCTTGTCGGCTATTCCATGCCGATCTTCTGGTGGGGCCTGCTGCTGATCATCGTCTTCAACGGCTATCTGCATTGGACGCCGGTTTCGGGCCGCATTGGGCTCATCTATTTCTTCAAGCCGATCACCGGCTTCATGCTGATCGACAGCCTCCTGTCCGGTCAAAAGGGCGCCTTCTGGTCTGCTCTGAATTCGCTGATCCTGCCGACCATCGTGCTCGGCACCATTCCGCTCGCCGTCATCGCGCGGCAAACGCGCTCGGCCATGCTCGAAGTTCTGGGCGAGGATTATGTTCGCACCGCGCGCTCCAAGGGCCTCGCGCCGCTGCGCGTCGTCTCCGTGCATGCCCTGCGCAACGCCATGATCCCGGTCGTCACTACCATCGGCCTGCAGGTCGGCGTGCTGCTCGGCGGTGCCATCCTGACGGAAAGCATCTTTTCCTGGCCGGGCATCGGCAAGTGGATGATCGACGCCGTCTTCAAGCGCGATTATCCTGTGGTGCAGGGCGGTCTGCTGCTGATCGCGGGCATTGTTATGCTCGTCAATCTCGCCGTCGACCTGCTCTACGGCTTCATCAATCCACGCATTCGTCACTAGGAGCGGCCCATGAGCACGGTAAGTCTCAAATCCGACCGCCCCTCCGCTCTTGCGGAGTTCTGGTACTATTTCTCGCGCAACAAGGGCGCCGTCATCGGGCTGGCGATCTTCGTCTTCGTCCTGTTCCTGGCGATCTTCGCCGGCGTCGTCGCCCCGCATAATCCGGATGCCGCCTATGGCAGCGCCATGCAGCGCCTGCCGCCCGCCTGGGCCGAAGGCGGCAATGGCAGCTTTCTCCTCGGCACGGATGCCAATGGTCGCGACCTTCTCTCGCGCCTGATCTACGGCACGCGGTTTTCGCTGTTCATCGGTCTGGTGGTTGCCTCGCTTTCGGCGCTCGCCGGCATCCTGATCGGCCTCGTTGCCGGCTATGTTCGTGGCCGCACCGATACGATCATCATGCGCATCATGGATATCATCCTTGCCATTCCCTCGCTGCTGCTCGCCTTGGTACTGGTGGCGATCCTGGGGCCTGGCCTGACCAACGCCATGATCGCGATCTCCATCGTCAACCAGCCGCATTTCGTCCGCCTGACACGTGCCTCGGTGCTTGCCGAGCGTGACAAGGAATATGTCATCGCCTCGCGCGTCTCCGGCGCCGGCCCGCTTCGCCTGATGTTCAAGACCATCCTGCCGAACTGTCTGGGGCCGCTCATCGTGCAGGCGACGCTCGCCTTTTCGGCCGCAATTCTCGATGCCGCCGCCCTCGGCTTTCTCGGCCAGGGCGCGCAGCCGCCGACACCAGAATGGGGCACGATGCTCGCGGATTCGCGTGAATTCTTCCAGAGCAACCCATGGCTCGTCACTTTTCCCGGTCTGTGCATCCTGATCACGGTTCTCGCCATCAATCTGATGGGTGACGGCCTGCGCGATGCCTTCGACCCGAAGCTGAAGAGGTCGTGATGCCGCTTCTCGATATTGAAAATCTCACCGTTGAATTTCAGACCGCGTCGGGCCTGTTCCGGGCAGTGGACGGCGTATCGCTCACCTGCGACAAGGGTGAAATCCTCTCGATTGTCGGCGAATCCGGCTCCGGCAAGTCGGTGTCCATGCTCGCCATGATGGGGCTTCTGCCTTGGACGGCGAAGATTACCGCCGATCGCATGACATTCGACGGCAAAGACCTGCGCGGCATCTCGTCCCGCCAGCGCCGGAAGATCATCGGCAAGGACATGGCGATGATCTTCCAGGAGCCGATGTCGAGCCTCAATCCGTGCTTCACGGTCGGCTTCCAGCTCGGCGAGACCCTGCGCATCCACATGGGTCTCGACCGCAAGGCGCGTCGTGAGCGCTCGATCGAGCTCTTGAATCTGGTCGGTATCCCGGCGCCCGCGGACCGCTTGTCGAACTACCCGCACCAGATGTCCGGTGGTATGAGCCAGCGCGTCATGATCGCCATGGCGCTCGCCTGCAATCCGAAGCTTCTGATTGCCGACGAGCCGACCACCGCGCTCGACGTGACCATCCAGGCACAGATCCTCGATCTTCTCGCGCGCCTGCAGAAAGAACAGGGCATGGCGCTAGTGCTGATCACCCACGATATGGGCGTGGTGGCCGAAACTGCCGAGCGCGTGCAGGTGCAATATGCCGGCCAGAAGGTCGAGGAGCAGCCGGTCAAGGCATTGTTCCGCGATCCGCATCATCCCTATACGGCCGCACTTCTCTCGGCTCTGCCGGAGCGTGCCGTGGTCGGCGAGCGCCTGCCGTCGATTGCCGGCGTCGTGCCCGGCCAGCATGACCGCCCCACCGGCTGTCTTTTCGCGCCACGCTGCTCGTTTGCAACGCCGGCCTGCGACCGCGGCGTAAAGCGGCAGGGCGCGGAGCTCGGCGTGGCACTCTGCAACTATCCATTGGAACACGGCAAGCCGCTAGGCCATCCCGGCGTTGCCGCCACGCAAGCAGCAGGAGGCCGTTGATGACGGGTGCTGTTCTCGAAGGGCGTGATCTCGCCCGTTTTTACACCGTCAGGCGCGGCGCCTTCAAACCGGAGGCGACCGTCAAGGCGTTGAACGGCGTCAGCTTCAGCCTGCAGTCCGGCCGCACGCTCGCCGTCGTCGGTGAATCCGGTTGCGGCAAGTCGACGCTCGCCCGCCTGGTGACGATGATCGAAGACCCGACGGCGGGCGAATTGCTGATCGATGGTAAGCCGGCTAAGCTTGGCGACAGCAGCCTGCGCAGCGCCGTGCAGATCGTCTTCCAGAATCCTTACGGCTCGCTCAATCCGCGCCAGAAGGTTGGCTCCATCCTCGAGGAGCCGCTGAAGATCAACACCGATGATGATGCCGCCACGCGCCGCCGCAAGGCCGAGGAGATGATGGCGCGCGTCGGTCTGCGCCCGGAACATTACGACCGCTATCCGCACATGTTCTCCGGCGGCCAGCGCCAGCGCATCGCCATCGCCCGCGCATTGATGCTGCGGCCGAAGGTGCTGGTGCTGGACGAGCCTGTCTCCGCGCTCGACCTGTCGATCCAGGCCCAGGTGCTGAACCTTTTGATGGACCTGCAGAAGGAGATGGGTCTCGCCTATCTCTTCATCTCCCACGGTCTTTCGGTCGTTCGCCATATCGCCGACGATGTGATGGTGATGTATCTCGGCCGCCCGGTCGAGACCGGCACGGCGGAGGAAGTCTTTACCCGTCCGCGCCATCCCTATACCGCCGCGCTGCTGTCGGCGACGCCGATCGCCGATCCCGAGCGCGAGAAGAACCGCATCCGCCTGCAGGGCGAATTGCCGTCTCCCCTCAATCCACCAACCGGATGTCACTTCAATCCGCGTTGCTGGCGTGCGCAGGACAAGTGCCGGCAGGTGACGCCGGAATTGCTCGGCGACGGCACGCATAAATTCGCCTGTTTCTTTCCGCTGGATTGATGGCTGGAAGCACTATGAGCGACGTACCGAAATCCCCCCTTGCCGTCATTATCATGGGCGTCAGCGGCAGCGGCAAATCCTCGATCGGCGAGGGTGTCGCGGCCAAGCTCGGCATCCGTTTCATCGAAGGCGACGCGCTGCATCCTGCCGCCAATGTCGAGAAGATGAGCAAGGGCATTCCCCTGACGGATGAGGATCGTTGGCCCTGGCTGGAAAGGATCGGTCAGGAAATTGCGGCGAGCCTTGCGAAAGGCGAGGGGGTCGCCGTTACCTGCTCGGCGCTAAAGCGTATTTATCGCGAGCGTCTGCGCGCCGCCGCTGGCGGGCACCTCTATCTCGTCTATCTCGACGGCTCGAAGGAGCTGCTAACCAAGCGCATGGGCGAGCGCAAGGGCCATTTCATGCCCGCGTCGCTGCTGGAAAGCCAGCTACAAACGCTGGAAGTGCCGACGGGGGAACCCGGCGTCGTTACCGTCGGCATCGACGACACGATCGACGGCATCGTCGAAGCTGCACTCAAGGGTCTCGACGCGATCCGCTAAATCCAGGATATCAGGGCGCGAACCGGTCTGGTGCATAAGCCGAGATGTCGATGAACGGTTTTTCTCCGGTAATCAGCTCGGCAAGCACGCGCCCGGTGACGGGTCCCAGCGTCAGTCCATGATGGGCGTGGCCGAAGGCGAACCATAGGCCGTTGTGGCGCGGCGCCTTGCCGATGATCGGCATCATATCCGGCGTGCAAGGGCGGGCGCCCATCCAGGGCTCCGGGTCGAGTCGCTCGCCGAGCGGGAAGACGGTGCGGGCGACGGCTTCGGCACGGTCGAGCTGGATCGGTGTTTTCGGCGCATCGCGCAGCGCAAATTCCGCCCCGGTCGTCAGCCTGATGCCGCGGCTCATCGGCGCCAGAAAATAGCCGCGCTCGGCATCCAGCGTCCAGTTGTTGAGGATGGCGTCACCCTCGGCGGCGTAGTGCATGTGATAGCCGCGCTTGACGCCCAAAGGAAAAGCATAGCCGAGACGCTTCGTCACGAGATCGGCCCAGGGGCCGAGGGCGACGACGGCATCCTCGGCCTCGATCGAGCCTTCCGACGTCACCATCTTCCAGTGGGCGCCGGACCGGCCGAGCGAGAGGGCGTCGCCGGTCGCGAAACGCCCGCCAATGCTTTCGAAGTAGTTGCGGTAGGCAGCGATCAGACCATGCGGATCGAGCACGGACCAGGGATCGCGCCAGCGCAGGCCGCCGGAGAAGCTGCCTCTGATATGCGGCTCCAATGTTGCGATATCGGCGCCGGTCAGTGCATCGTAAGCGACGCCGAATTCGCGGTTGAGACGTTCGGCCTCGGCGAATTCCGCATCGCGTTTCTCGTTCGTGCGGAAAATCTCCATCCAGCCGTTCTTGCGGATCAATTCCTCTGCATGCGATGCTTCTATCAGGTCGTTGTGCTCGCTGATCGAATGCTCGATCAGCGGCGCATAGGCGCGTGAGATCATCTCATGCCGCTTGGTGTTGGAATTCCACCAATAGCGAGCAAGAAAGGCAATCTGGCCTGGCAGGGCGCGCAGATGGTAATGCGCGTCGATGCGGTTGTTGAAGGCATAGCGCAGTAGCAGGCCGAACTGCTGCGGAAAGCCGTAGGGTACGACGCCTTCGCGCTGGATCAGCCCGGCATTGCCGAAAGAGGTCTCTTTACCGGGAGCTTTGCGGTCGACGAGGATGACCTGCCGCCCGCGCCGCTGAAGGTGGATGGCCGTCGATATGCCGACGATGCCCGCGCCGAGCACGATTGCGTCTTTTGTCATGTTCCCTGCTATCCGCATTCTTCTTTTAGTTGCGCACGATCCCGTCCGGAAACCATGCTCAAGCATCGAAAATGCCTGCCAAAATGCTGCGGCGCAAATGAAAAATGCAATCAAGCCACGGCCTGTCTCAAAGCCGTATTTTCGGCGCGAATGCGTATGGTGAGAATGGCGGCATTGAGCAGCGAAAAGACCAAGGCGTAGAGCGGCAGGCCGAAGGCGAGCGGCAGCACGGCGATCTCGCCGATGACCACCGCATAGTTCGGATGGCTGAGGAAGCGATAGGGTCCGCTTGCCACCAAGGCTGCACCCGGCAGCACGATGATCCGCGTTGTCCAGCGTCCTTTCAGCGTCGCCAGCACCCAGACGCGCAAGCCCTGCAGCACCATGAAGATGGCGAGCCAGAGAAGATTGACCGGCCGGCCGGCGGCGAGAAGCCACAGACCGGCGAGCCAGGCCGCGTGCATCGCGACCATATAGGGATAGTGTTCCGGCGCAATCTCGCGGGCACCACGCGCAAGGAGCGCGGCGGTGTTGCGCCGGGCGTGCAGCAGTTCGGCCAGCCGCTGCAGGGTGACGAAGGTCAGAAGTGCGATCGATGGCCAGAGCATCAGGCGGCCCTCTTCAGCGTGACGCAACTTGCCGCGAAGCCGGGGCCCATGGCGATGAGAGCCGAACGCCGCGGCAGGCCGGCATTGATCGCTCGCTCCAGTACGAAGAGCACGGTCGGCGACGACATATTGCCATAATCGCCGATCACCTCGCGTTCGATATCGAGCGAGCCGGGTTCGAGACCGAAGGCAGTCTCCAGTGCCACCAGTACCTTGGTGCCGCCGGGATGGCAGATGAAGCGGTCGACATCGGATATGGCCAGGCCGGCGCGTTCGAGAATGCCGGCGACGGCGGGCTTGATATTCGCTTCGGCAAAGGGTGGCAGCGATTGCTCCAGGATGATGCCGAAGCCGGTATCGTCGATCTTCCAGCCCATGATTCCAAGCGTATCGGGAAAGAGGTGCTCGCCCGTCGATTCGATTTCCGCGAGACCATCCTTGCCGGCGCGCAGGATACAGGCGGCGGCGCCATCGCCGAACAGCGCTGTCGCGATGATGTTCGGTCGCGTCAGCTCGTCCAGCCGGAAGGCCAGCGAGCAGAGTTCGACGGAAACGAAGAGCACGACAGCCCCTGGGCGGGCTTTCGCCATGCGCGCGGCGATGCCAAGGCCGGAAACACCGGCCGCGCAACCAAGACCGAAGACAGGCACGCGCTCAATATCGGAGCGGAAGCCCATCTCAGCCGCAAGTCTCGCCTCCAGGCTTGGCGTCGTAATGCCCGTCGACGACACCGTAACGATGCAATCAACATCTTCTGCCTTCAAACCGGCGCGTTCCAGCGCATCGGTAGCAGTCTTCCTGAAGAGCTGGCTTGCGACCTCGGCATAGGCGTCCATGCGGTCCTGCCAGCCATGCGATTGTTCGAACCACGAGAGCGGACGCGCGGCATAGCGTTTGCGGATGCCGGCGCTATCGAACACGCGGGCGAGATGTTTGAAATCGCGGAAGCGATCGGAAAACAGGCGGCCGGCGGTCTCGGCAGCCTCGGATTGATAGATGATGTTGTCGGGCGTGGCGACGGCCAGACTGACAAGCTTGACGGTATCGGACACTTGTTTCTCCTTGTAACCCTCGGCGGGTACGCAGGTAGAAACACGCCAGCATCAGGAATTATTCGGCAGGACGCCGGTCACGAAAGAGTGACGGCCGGTCGTAGGGCAAAGCGCCAGAAAATATCTCTCGCTCGCGAATAAAATGAACGGATGGCGTGTTCTCCCGTCGCAACGTTCATTTTTGCCAAGGAGCAATCCCATGACGACTACCGCTTTCCGCCTGGCCTCCGTCGCGCTCGGCGCCTGCCTCACCCTCGGCGCCTTTACCGTTCCGGTTTTCGCGATGGGCGACGACAGCAGCTCGACGCCGACCTGCAAGAAGGGCGAAATCTACGACAAGAAGACGAAGAAGTGCGTAAAGCAGCAGGGCGCCAATATCACCGATGAAAATCGCGCCGATTATGCTTATTCGCTCGCCAAGAAGGACCACCGCTATGAAGAAGCGCTGGAAGTTCTCGACACCATGCAGAATCCGAACACGGCGGAGGCATTGAATTATCGCGGTTACGCCACCCGCAAGCTCGGCCGCACGGATGAGGGCATTTCCTATTACCTGAAGTCGGTCGCAATGGACCCGAAATACGCGTTGGTTCGCGAATATCTCGGCGAAGCCTATGTCATCAAGGGTCAGATCGACCTCGCCAAGGACCAGTTGAGCACGATCAAAACGCTCTGCGGCAACACGTCCTGCGAGGAATATCAGGACCTGAACGACGCCATCAAGAATCCGTCGAGCCTCTGATTTCGGCGTCGGACCTAAGATGGCCGGCATAAGCAGTCAGCATTTAAAGGGATATTCGAGTGTCAGTCGCTCATTCCACAATTTCTGCTTATAGTCGGGTAAGATCGGAACCGCCGGTACGACCGGCGATTCCCAAAAACGCGAACCTCGCGGAGGGTGCCATAGCCAGCGAAGACGATATCAGGGCGGGTCTGTCACAGCATCTGACGCGGCTCTGGCGCTATGCAGTGGTGCTGTCGCACCAACGCGATGTTGCGGATGACCTGGTGCAGGCGACCTGCGTGAGAGCGTTGGAGCGGGCGGGTCAGTTCGCAGCCGGTACGCGGCTCGATCGGTGGTTGTTTTCGATCTTGCATTCGATCTGGCTGAACGAGATCCGATCGCGCCGGGTGCGCATGGGCCAGGGTTTTGTCGATGCCGACGAGACGTTGGTCTTTGATGGTGCGCGCGAGACGGAGACGCATATTCTCGCTGGTCAGGTGCTGAAACAGGTGCAGGCGCTGCCGGAAGCGCAACGCACCGCCGTGTTCCTCGCCTATGTCGAAGGACTTTCCTATCGCGAGGTGGCGGAGGTTTTGGATGTGCCGATCGGAACGGTGATGAGCCGGCTGGCGGCAGCGCGTGCGAAGCTTGCCGATGGTGCCGGGTCGGCGGATGGCGCGCGGCTTTCCGGGGGTGGGCGACTGGGGAACGGGAATGAGTGAATTGGACAACAAAAAAATGCCCTCGGACGAGCTGCTTACCGCCTTCATCGACGGCGAGCTAGGCGCGGCCGAGCGCGACAGGATAGAAGAACTGATCGCAAGCGACGCCCAGGTGGCGGAACGCTTCGATTTCCTGTCGCGCAGCGATCTGCCCTTCCGTGAGGCATTCGAGCCCGTGCTTGCCGCCGCCCCAAGCGCCAGGCTGAACGCCATGCTCGCCGCTATCCCCTCCACAAGCGAGCAGAAGAAGGCTGCTTCCGGCGTCAGCCGCCGTGGCTTCCTGTCGGCGATCGCCGCCTGCCTTATCGCGGGCGTTGCCATCGACCGCGCCGCGATCGGCATCAGCCATCGCCTCACCAAGCCCGAAGAGGGCAGCGACTGGCGCGCCGTCGTCGCCGAATATCTGTCGCTCTATACGCCGGACACGCTGAGCGCACCGGCTGGCGATCGGGCGGAACAGGCCGCGCAATTGAGCGAGGTCGGCGCCAAGCTCGGGCTCACGCTGACGCCCGAAACCATTGCCTTGCCGGGTGTCGATTTCAAGCGCGCCCAAGTCTTGAATTATGACAGCAAGCCTTTGGCGCAGATCGCCTATCTCGATCCCGAAAGCGGTCCGATGGCCCTCTGCATCATCCCCTCGAGCAAGGGCGCTTCCGCACCGGATATGGAAAACCGCCGCGGCATGAATGTCGTGTACTGGTCGAACGCCACCCACGCCTTCATGCTGATCGGCCATTCGCCGATCGACCGGATGAAGGCGCTGGCGGATGGTGTTCGGCAAAGCTTGGCGGCTTGAGATCGAGGCTTTCTCCAACGAGCAGGAAGGGTTAGCCCTCGCAAATAACGCGATTCAAAAAGAATTTGGCGAAAACTCTTCCTGCTGATATTCTCCGCCCAACGAAAATCGAATGAGCGCCTGCAGCATGCCCTGGGGCCTTGCGCGGCGCGGTGGAAAAGATACGTGAGTGACCCCGACAGCGGCAGAGCGCCGCAGGCAAACGGGGCGTCGGTAGCAGAGCGCAGGAAGGGTAAATCCTCCCGGCGTGGTAAGCGTAAGCGTGGCGGTCCCGCCCGTCCGAACGCTTATTCTGCGGAGGCCAACCAGACCGGCTCGTCCAGTCCGGTGGCGACACGCCCAATAGACAACGACGCCGGCTCTCCGGCCAAAAAGCGCAAGCGCCGTCGCCGTGCCCGTGGCGGAGCGCATGATGGTGCGCAGCACACTTCCCCGACACAGCAACAGGCTTCCGGCGCGCAGGAACGCCGCGCTGCGGCCGAACACGGCCATGCGTCGTCGCACAAGAGCGGCAAGAACAGGCGCAAGCACCGCAGCAAGCGCGGTTTGCAGGGCCGCCCGCTGGTGCACGAAAAGACGGCGCAGATCGTCGCCCCCGCCGCTCCCGTCACCGCTGAACACGCGCCTGCCCGCAATGAT
Organism: Rhizobium sp. CB3060; assembly: GCF_025200735.1. NCBI lineage: Bacteria > Pseudomonadati > Pseudomonadota > Alphaproteobacteria > Hyphomicrobiales > Rhizobiaceae > Rhizobium > Rhizobium sp. CB3060. The sequence goes on from NZ_CP104158.1 coordinate 329,679, forward strand.
CATCACGACCGGAATGCGTCGCCGCAGCGCCGTGACGGCCATGCGTCGCATCATCATGCCGATGGCGATTACCGTCCTGTCGATCTCTACGCGGCGCTCGATCTTGGCACCAATAATTGCCGTCTGCTGATCGCCCAGCCGACGAGGCCTGGCCAGTTCCGCGTCGTCGACGCCTTTTCCCGCATCGTTCGTCTCGGCGAAGGGCTTGGCGCCAGCGGCCGGCTGTCGAGCGATGCCATGGACCGGGCCGTCGAGGCTTTGCGCATCTGCGCGGGCAAGCTGAAGACGCGCGATATCCGCCGCATGCGGCTGATCGCCACCGAGGCCTGCCGCGCGGCGGAGAACGGCGAAGCTTTCCTCGCCCGCGTTACCGAAGAAACCGGCCTGCGGCTCGAAATCATCGACCGCGAGACCGAGGCGCGGCTTGCCGTCTCCGGCTGCTCGTCGCTCGTCGGCCCCGAGGCGCGCTCGGTCGTGTTGTTCGATATTGGGGGTGGCTCCTCGGAAATCGCCGTCATCCGCATTGGCGAAAACCGCTCTAGCCGGCTTGCCAATCACATCACCCACTGGACCTCGCTGCCGGTTGGCGTCGTGACGCTCTCCGAACGCCATGGCGGCCGCGACGTCACGCCGGAACTGTTCGAGACCATGGTGCGCGAGGTCGAGGGCATGCTCGAACGTTTCGACTGCCCGCCGGTCCAGGGCGCTGCCCGCGACAGCGGCGATTTTCATCTGATCGGCACGTCCGGAACGGTGACGACGCTTGCCGGCGTCCATCTCGATCTGCCGCGTTACGACCGGCGCCGGGTCGATGGTGTCTGGCTGTCCGACGATGAGGTGACGGCCATGCAATCGAAGCTGCTTTCCTGGGATTTCGCCGGCCGCGCCGCCAATCCCTGCATCGGGCCGGACCGTGCCGATCTCGTTTTGGCGGGCTGCGCCATTCTCGAAGCGATCCGCCGCCGCTGGCCGAGCCCGCGCATGCGCGTCGCCGATCGCGGTCTGCGCGAAGGACTGCTGACCGATATGATGGCGGATGACGGCGTATGGCGGCGGGGCCGCTCGCGCCGCGGCCATCGACCCAAGGATATGAAGGGGCCGCAGGCATGACCAAGCCAACGATCGCTGGCAACCGCACCGGGCGCAAGCTCGGCCAGCGCGTCAAGAAAAAGAAGCTGAAGGCCTCCTCGCGGCAATGGCTGGAACGGCACATCAACGATCCCTATGTGCAGCGCGCCCAGCTTGAGGGCTATCGCGCCCGCGCCGCCTTCAAGCTGCTGGAGATCGACGAGAAGCATCATATCCTCAAGGGCGCACGCCGCATCATCGATCTCGGCGCCGCGCCGGGAAGCTGGTCGCAGATCGCCGCCAAGGTGACGGGATCGACGGAGGAGGATATCCGCGTTGCGGCCATCGACTTCCTGGAAATGGCGCCGTTGCCGGGCGTCACCATCCTGCAGCTCGACTTCCTCGATCCGGACGCACCGCAGCGGCTGATCGATGCCGTCGGCGGCACGCCGGATCTGGTGATTTCGGACATGGCCGCGCCGACGACCGGCCATCAGCGCACCGATCATCTGCGAACCATGCATCTCTGCGAGGTTGCCGCGCATTTTGCCGTCGAGGTCCTGGGTGAAGGCGGGCATTTCCTCGCCAAGACCTTCCAGGGCGGCACGGAGCGCGACCTGCTGACGCTGCTGAAGCAGAATTTTCGCCAGGTCATTCATGTAAAGCCGGGCGCATCCAGGGCCGAATCCGTGGAGATGTTTCTGCTGGCCAAGGGCTTCAAGGGACGCAAGACGGACGACGAAGCAACGAGCGCTTGATTTAGCTGTCGCTTTTGTCCGATGATACGGTTCCATCGGCATTGCAGGCAGCGCATTCATGCTTCTTTACGTCACTCTCGGCTCCAACGATATTCCGCGTGCACGCAGCTTCTATGATGCGGTTCTGCCGGTCCTCGGCTATCGGCTTCAACGCGAATCGGATGAGGAAATCGGCTATGCCGCCGATGGCGACACGCGCTGCCGTTTCTGGGTGGTGGTTCCCTATAATCATCGCAAGGCGACGATCGGCAATGGCTCCATGGTGGCTCTGCACGCTGAAAGCCGCGCCGATGTCGACGCCTTTCATGCGGCAGCCCTTGCCCATGGCGGCACGGATGAGGGCAAGCCCGGCCTGCGCTCTTTCCATGCCAATTTCTATGCGGCCTACGTGCGCGATCCCGACGGCAACAAACTCAGCGCCGTCTGCGAGCGGCCGGAATAAACCTTCCGGCGTTTCCCGAACGACCTACTTCACCATCGGCTGCCGATGCTGGGGTACCTGCGGCTGCATCGCGGCCACGCGCTTCAGGCCGGCCTTATGGCCGGAAACCATGGCGCCGGCGCTGCGGTCCATGCGGATGAAGGGAATGGTGGCGACCACGGTCAGGATCGAGATGCAGAAGAAGGCGATATGGAAATCGCGAACCTGCAGCTCCGTACCGCTGAAGTAGGTCGAGGTTTCCAGGATCATTGCGGCGACGGCAACGCCAAGCGCGAGGCTGATCTGCTGCATGACCGAACTCATCGACGTGGCCTGGCTCGCCTGCTTGTCGCTGATATCGGCATAGGCGAGCGCGTTGATGCCGGTGAAGAAGAACGAGCGTGAGAAACCGCCGATCAGGAGCACGCCGACGATGATGAGATGCGACGTCCAGGGCTGAAAGAGGCCGGTGCAGATCGTCGTTATCGTCGTGACCCCTGCCGCCGACAGCAGTGCCGTCTTGAAGCCGATGGCGGTGAAGACGCGGCGGGCGATGAACTTGGTGGTAATGGCGCCGATGGCGCCGGCAAAGGTGATCAGGCCCGATTGGAACGGATTGAGGCCGAAGCCGAGCTGCAGCATCAGCGGCGTCAGGAAGGGCATGGCGCCGATGCAGATGCGAAACAGCGTGCCGCCGGTGACGGAAGCGCGAAAGGTAATATTCTTCAGCAGCGACAGATCGAGAATGGGCGCCGGGTGGCGGCGGGCATGGCCGACATAAAGGAAGCCGCAGATGAAGCCGATGACGATGGCTGAGATGCCGATGAACGGCGGCAGGGCCGGCAGGCTGATGACCGACATACCGAAGACGACGCCAGCCGCCGCGACGGACGTCAGCACGAAGCCGATGAAATCAAGCTTCGGCGGCTTGGTTGCTTCGACCGCCGGCAGAAAGATCGTCGACAGGATGACGCCGAGAACGCTTACGGGCACGTTGATCAGGAAGATCCAGTGCCAGGAGGCGTAAGTGGTGATGAAGCCGCCGAGCGGCGGTCCGGCAAGCGGGCCGACGAGGGCCGGAATGGTAAGCAGCGCCATGGCCGAGACCAAATCGCTTTTCTGCGTCGTGCGCACCAGCACAAGGCGGCCGACGGGCGTCATCATCGAGCCGCCGAGACCTTGCAGGAAACGGGCAATGACGAATTCCCAGAGGCCGCCCGAGGCGGCGCACATGATCGAGCCGATGACGAAGACGCAGATGGCAAGCCGGAAGATGTTCTTCGCCCCGAAGCGATCCGCCATCCAGCCGCTGATCGGAATGAACACCGCAAGCGATACCATGTAGGACGTCAGCGCCAGTTTCAGGGTGATCGGACCAACATGGAGATCCGCCGCGATGGCCGGCAGCGCGGTCGCAATCACGGTGGAGTCCATCTGTTCCATGAAGAGAGCAACGGCAAGAATCAGGGGAACGATGCGGTTCATAGGCATATGCCTTAGTGGGTCGTGTCTTCGGGGAAGGGGGTCCGCCTGAGACGGGCACCAGCTCTGTAGTCCTGTGCGCAACCTCTGCCAATCCCCGAATCCGCCCCTTGGCTTCGCGAGGATCACGTCTTCGTGATGCCGCTTGCTGCCCAGTATAGGATACCAAGTTTGACATGTGCTAAACGCATGGAAATGCTAAACGCATAAAATGTCGCTCGGTGTATTAGCGGAATTGGACGGATATGTCATGGCGAAATTATCGATCATGAAAGGTCATATCCGCTGTGTCGCTGCCGAGGGCGATAACACCCATTGGAGAAAATGATATTATGACCGTCGCAGTTCTGCCGCCCGAGACCCATCGGTTCAAGCTGGGGTCCTGCACTGTCACCGTCGTCAAGGATGGCGCAAGCATTCTGGACAATCCCTGGGAAACCTTCGGATCGAACCAGTCGCCGGAAACGGTGCGGAAGCTTTTGGCGCAGAACTTCCTGCCGACGGAGAAGCTCCTCAACAGCTATACGCCAGCTATCATCGACACAGGAGCCGACGTGATCGTCGTCGACACCGGCTTCGGCGCCGCCGGCCGCGCCCGCGGCTTGGGCCGTTTTCGCGACGGTCTGATGGCTGTCGGCTATGCGCCGGAGCAGGTGACCGTCGTCGCTCTGACGCATCTGCACGGCGACCACATCAATGGGTTGATGGAGGACGGCGCTCCGGCCTTTCCGAACGCCCGCTATGTCACGGGCGAAATCGAATATGAATTCTGGACCGACACGTCACGCGAAGGGACGCCGGCCGAAGGCGGTCACAAGGCTGTGCTCGCCAATGTCGCGCCTTTTGCCGAGAAAATGACCTTCCTCAAGGACGGAGATCAGATCGTCAGCGGCATGACCGCCATGATCGCGCCCGGCCACACGCCCGGTCATCTCGTCTTCCATCTCGAATCGGATGGCAAGCAACTGGTCCTGACCGGCGATACGGCCAATCACTATCTCCTCTCTCTCGGGCGCCCGGATTGGGAGGTGCGCTTTGACGCCGATAAGGCGCAGGCCGCCAAGACCCGCCGCCGTGTCTTCGACATGATCGCCACCGACCGCATCCCTTTCCTCGGCTTCCACATGCCGTTCCCCGCCGTTGGCTTTGTCGAAAAGCAGCCCGAGGGGTTCCGCTATGTGCCGAAAACCTATCAGTTCGATTTGTAAGGCAGAGGCTCGATCAATTTAGTGAAACGAAATCGACTCAGATAACGCAATTAAGCATCCACTGTACGCCGAACTGATCGGTGAGCTTCCCGTAGAGATTGCTCCAAGGCTGTTTGCCGAGCGGTGTCGTAATCGTGCCGCCTTTTGCCAAGCGGGCGAATAACTCTTTCGTCCGCTCCGTATCTTCGAACTCAAGCAGATGTGCTGATCCGCGCATCGGCTCGGCATCGTCATTGTCCGAAGCGTAGAAAAGTACGCCGGGACCTTGGAACTTCGCGTGCATGATCTGGCCCTGGACAAATCCGGGCGGCGTCGGGATTCCATTCACGCCGTAGCGCGTGATTTCGACGATTTTTCCAAGGCCGCAGGTCTCGTAAAAATTAAGCGCCTGCTCGCAGCGCGTCGTGAAAAATAGATAATTGGAAAGTCGCATAGCGAGACTCGCTCTGGTCACGGGCTACGAGTGGGTGGGAACTGACCGTATCGCTTGGCAAGCGTTTTACAGCGCGGCCGCTCGTTGGATCGCACTGACAAGCTGGGTATTGTCGTAGACTTGGCCGCCGATACCCCAGGAGCCTTCCGCGGCATAAACGATGTTGGTCCAGATATGTTCGCGGGATATCCGACCATTCGAAGCGCGTTCGACTATGGTTGTGGCCGCCTCGATAAAAGCCTGTTTGGCCTCGTCCGTCGCGAGCGCGATCTCTGGCAGTTTCAGCTCTATGAAGGCGGCCGCGGCCGCCTTTCCGCCTGAGAACACGCGTCCCTGCGGCAGAACATTGATGGTGCCGACAACGTTCGGGGTCATGAACGCGTTGCCCGAGAGTTGCGAAACCTTCAAGAGAACATCGGTCAATTCGGCGAAGGTTTGGGCCTCGGCTTCGCTCGACAGCAAACCTTCGGGTATAGTGAGTGTGATAGGCATAACGGGAAATCCTCTCGTTTGAAAACTTGGTTGGCGATACTACATAAATACTGATTGCTCTCTATTGATACACACCGATCGCTCTCTATGCAAACATAAAGAGTGATCGCTCTTAAAGAAAGTTGATATGCGCTACAGTACTGAACACAAGCTCGAAACTCGCACGCGCGTTCTCTACGCGGCGGGCGAACTTTTCCGTCAGGAAGGCTATGGCGGTTCCGGCATCGATGCTTTGACCAAGGCGGCGGGCGTCACGAACGGCGCCTTCTACGGGCATTTCAAATCGAAAAGCGAAGCTTTCAGGGCAGCGGTTCAGTCGGGACTGGATGAACTGCGGCTGGGCATATCGACTTTGAAAGCTCAAAAGGGCAAGGGTTGGCTACCGGCCTTCGTAAGCTACTATCTCGGGCCGAAGCGCACCTGCGCGCTCGGCCAGAGCTGCGCCCTGCCAAGTCTGTCCCCCGACGTCATGCGTGCCGACGCCGATACGAAGGTTGCCTACGAAGTCGAATTGCGCCGGGTCATAGAGGAAGCGGCTTCTGGTTTGACTGGTAACTCGGCCGAGGAACGCGAAGAAAATGCAATCGCGCTCCTGGCGCTTCTGTCCGGTGGCGTAACCATGGCGCGCGCTGTTTCCGACCCCGCCCTATCGGCGCGCATCGTAGAGGCGCTCGAGCGAAAGGTCGGGTCCATTGCCTCCTCTACGGAAGAGCGCTGAGGTTAGTCGGGTATCCGGCTTAGTGACGGGAAGCTTATGTCGGCGTTTTCCCTATTCCCTTCCTGTCATAGACGTGTTACCAGCCCTCGCCAACTTCCAAGCAACACTTGCAAGATCGCCCGGCGGACGATTCGTTCCGGAGCCATCCTGCTTTTCACAGACGAAGGAAATTGGCCATGGCACGCATCATTGAAACGTCAACCGGGTTGGATGCTCTGACATTCGACGACGTGCTCCTGCAGCCGGGGCACTCCGAGGTCATGCCGGGCCAGACGAATATCGCCACCCGCATCGCCCAGGATATTGAACTCAACCTGCCGATCCTCTCCGCCGCCATGGACACGGTGACGGAAAGCCGTCTCGCCATCGCCATGGCTCAGGCTGGCGGCATGGGCGTTATCCACCGCAATCTGACGCCGGTGCAGCAGGCCGAGGAAGTCCGCCAGGTCAAGAAGTTCGAAAGCGGCATGGTGGTCAATCCGGTCACGATCGGCCCCGACGCAACGCTCGCCGAAGCACTCAACCTCATGAAGGCGCACGGCATTTCCGGCATTCCGGTCGTTGAAAAGTCGCACCGCCTCGTCGGCATTCTCACCAACCGCGACGTACGCTTCGCTTCCGATCCCTCGCAGAAGATCTACGAGCTGATGACCCGCGAAAATCTCGTGACGGTCACGGAAAGCGTTCAGCAGCAGGAAGCCAAGCGTCTGCTCCATAAGCACCGCATCGAAAAGCTCCTGGTGGTCGATGGCGATAGCCGCCTCGTCGGCCTGATCACCGTCAAGGACATCGAGAAGTCGCAGCTCAATCCGAACGCTTCCAAGGATGCGCAGGGCCGCCTGCGTGCCGCAGCCGCCATCAGTGTCGGTGACGATGGCTACGAGCGTGCCGAGCGCCTGATCGATGCAGGCGTCGATCTTTTGGTCGTCGATACCGCCCATGGTCATTCGCAGCGCGTTCTCGATGCCGTCAGCCGGGTCAAGAAGCTCTCCAATTCGGTCCGCATCATGGCCGGCAATGTCGCCACCTATGACGGCACGCGGGCGCTGATCGACGCCGGTGCGGATGCCGTGAAGGTTGGTATCGGCCCCGGTTCCATCTGCACGACCCGTATCGTCGCCGGTGTCGGCGTGCCGCAGCTTGCTGCCATCATGTCGGCGGTGCAGGCCGCGCAGGACCAGAACATCCCTGTTATCGCCGATGGCGGCATCAAGTTCTCCGGCGATCTCGCCAAGGCGATCGCCGCCGGCGCATCCGCTGCCATGATCGGTTCGCTGCTGGCGGGCACGGATGAAAGCCCGGGCGAGGTCTATCTCTACCAGGGTCGTTCGTTCAAGGCGTATCGCGGCATGGGCTCCGTCGGCGCCATGGCGCGCGGCTCCGCCGATCGCTACTTCCAGGCGGAAGTACGCGACACGCTGAAGCTCGTGCCGGAAGGCATTGAAGGCCAGGTGCCCTACAAGGGTTCGGTCTCGGGCGTGCTGCACCAGCTCGCCGGCGGCCTTAAGGCGGCCATGGGCTATGTCGGCGGCGCCGACCTCAAGGAGTTCCAGGAGCGCGCCACCTTCGTACGCATCTCCGGCGCCGGCCTGCGCGAAAGCCATGCCCATGACGTCACGATCACCCGCGAAAGCCCGAACTATCCCGGTGCAGGCGGCTGATCGATGGCAGATCGCGTTCAGGGCAACGTCAGGTCCTTGCAGGGCCTGACGGCGATCCTGGCAGCCTTGTCCCTGGCACTTTTTGCCTGGATCTATGCCGGCTTCGTCAGAGCATTCAGCGATGCCGCAGCCGGCGAGAAAATGCTGGACGTCCGCATCGGCGGCTATGAGCGCGACGACGTCATAGCCATGCTGCGCTACCTCAAGGATCATCCCGATCCGGCGGCGATCCTGCATTCCATGTATCTCGGGCCGGAGCTCATCTTTCCGCTGGTGCTGGGCGGTCTGCTCTTCTGCCTGCTGCGGCTGGTTCGGCCGAGCGGCATCTTCTTCGGGCGGCCGATCCCGCCTGGTGCGGTCAGCCTGATTTTTTCTCTACCGGTCTTCTATGGCGTGATGGACTATGCCGAAAATATCGCCGGCCTGTTGCTCTATCCGCCGGCCACGCCGTCGGACGGGACCGTGACGCTGCTCTCGGGTCTGCTGCCGATTGTCGTGCGGCTAAAATTCCTCTCATTGGTCGTCACGATCATTCTACTGGCCCGTTTCGCAATTCTTCGCTACCTGTCTGCGGACGGTTCCAAGCCGTCCTGAGCGGTGGTTCTGCCGCTCAGCAATCCTTAGAGCGGTTTCAGCGTTTCATGGAATCGCTTTCCCGCTCTATCCCTTTGTTTTAAGCAATTCCGGACGGAAAACCGCTTCGCACTTTTCCTGGAATTGCTCTAAGGAGTTGGCGGCGTGACCGGCTATGAAATGTTCTGGCCCATGGTGGCCCATGCGGTGCTTGTCTATATTCTCTACGCGCTTTTAGGCTTGCGCCGCCAAAGTGCGGTGAAGGCGGGCAAGATCAAACGATCGCAGTTTCGCGAGAACCTTGCTGCCGATGAGCCGGCGGAAAGCCTGGTTGTGCGCAACAGCCTCGCCAATCAGTTCGAACTTCCCATTCTCTTTTATGCTTGCTCCATTGCGCTGTTCGTCGCCCAGGCAGACAATCTGGCCGCGGTCATTCTGGCGTGGATCTTTGTCGCCTCGCGCTATGCTCACGCTTACGTACACGTCACCAGCAACGACCTGCGCTACCGCAGCCCGCTTTTCGCGCTCGGCTATGTGGCCCTTGCCGGGATGTGGGTCTGGCTTGCCATCTGGATGACGTTCTCCTAACGGGACTTGCATTTTCGCGGAAAGCAACCTGCGATAACGTATTTGTGTTCCTGACTGACGGTCCCACAGTGCTCGCCTGACCTATCTTGTTCTCGGGCGGCCCTGTCTTGGGATGCTGGCCGCCGGGGAAAGACAAGGAGGAACACATTATGAGCATGGACAAGCCCGTCGTGACGCAGGCGATGATCAATGCCTATGACGAATACACGCATCTGACGCTCGATCGCCGCGGTTTCATGGAAAAGCTGACGAAGCTCGCAGGCTCGGCCGGGGCTGCCGCCATGATCGTGCCCTTGCTTGCCGCCAACAAGGCGAGCGCCGAGATCATTGCGGCCGATGACAGCCGTCTCGACACGAAGGACGTCACCTATCCCGGCAGCGGCGGTGACATGAAAGCCTATCTCGCCCGACCCAAGGGCGAGGGCGAGAAGCTCGGTGGCGTGATCGTCATTCATGAAAATCGTGGCCTCAACCCGCATATTCGCGATGTCGCCCGCCGCATGGCGCTGGAAGGTTTCATTGTCCTGGCGCCGGACTTCCTGTCGCCGCTCGGCGGCACGCCGGAAGATGAGGACAAGGCGCGCGAGATGTTCGCCAAGCTCGACGCGGCGCTGACGGTTGCCAATGCCGAAGCGAGCCTGGCCTACCTCTCCAAGCTCGACGGCTCCAACGGCAAGGTCGGCGCAATCGGCTTCTGCTGGGGCGGTGGCGTCATCAACCGCTTCGCCACCAAATCACCGGAGCTGAAGGCCGGCGTCGCCTATTACGGCATGCAGCCAGCCGCTGCCGATGTACCCGATATCAAAGCCGCCCTGATGCTGCACTATGCCGGCCTCGACGACCGCACCAATGCGGGTATTGATGCCTATCGGAAAGAGCTGCAAGCCAGCGGCAAGACCTTCGAGATCTTCGTCTATGACGGTGCCAACCACGCCTTCAACAATGACACCTCGGCTGCCCGCTATGACAAGAAGGCTGCCGATCTTGCCTGGGGCCGGACGGTCGATTTCCTGAAAAAGCATCTGGCCTAGCGGCCGGCGGCAAGGGAGTGAACGAGACAGCGGCCGCAGCTATTCCTTCGGCCGTTGACGCCTGTCGCGGCCGTACCCAATACATGACACTTAAAATTGAACTTTTCCCATTTACGCGCATTGAATATGGCTGTGGCATAAAAGCTGGCGTACGTACCCGGCGTCGTTCCGAATTGACAATAAAATGGGAAATGCATGAGCCCGGACAAACCCGACCGCATCAAATTCCGCAAGGAACCCCAGCAGGAGCGCAGCATCCACCGCGTAGATGTCATCCTGTCGGCCGCCGCCCACCTGATTGCGGAAAAAGGGGTGAGCGCCATGAAGATGACGGAACTTGCTGCCGTCGCCGGCGTGCCGATCGGTTCCGTATACCAATATTTTCCCGAGAAGGCTGCGATCGTCACCGCACTGTTCGACCGCCATGCCGATCTCGTTCAGCAAAAGACGACGGAAGTCTTCGTCGCCGTGAAATCTCTTAGTCACGCCGTCGATCTCGTCTGCGGCGTGATCGACTGGTACTATCGCGAATTCCGCGGCGATCCGACCTATATGGGCGTGTGGCTGGGAACGGAGATGGACCAGGATCTCTTGAGGCTGAATATTCAGCACAGCAACCGCGTTGCCGAAATCTTCCTGAAGGGCATCGAACCCCACATTCCGGCTGGCAGTCAGATCGACCTGCAGGCTCGCGCCCAACTCTTCAGCCACTTGATCGGTGCCTCCGTTCGCCTCGCGATCATGAGCGACAGAAGCCTTGCCATCCGCATGCTGAGTGAATGGAAACAGGTGATCCGCGCGACGCTATTTGCCGAGCCGAGTGGTGAGCCGATGGGCAAGAGGCACTAGGCAAGCTATTCCTCGGAATACGACAACACGGCTTGCGCGGGTCTGCGTCCGAGGAATAAAATACCTTCATGGCTAAGCAGATCATCTTCGTTCAGGGAGCCGGCGAAGGCGTTCACGCTCGCTGGGACAGCAAGCTTGTGGCGAGCCTTGAGCGCGAACTCGGTGAAACCTATGCCGTCCGCTATCCCCAAATGCCTGGAGAGGACGATCCTGACTACGCGGCCTGGCGGGCTGAGCTGATAAGCGAATTCGACCTATTGGAGGACGGAGCAATTCTGGTGGGCCACTCGATCGGCGGGACGATCTTGATCCATGTGCTTGCCGAGCAGCCGCCGAAATTCAGGCCTGGCGGACTGTTTTTAATCGCAGCGCCCTTTATCGGTGAAGGAGGGTGGCCGAGCGATGACATGGACGATCGCAAGGATTTCTCAGAACGCCTCCCGCCCGGCATTCCCGTCTATCTCTATCACGGTGCGGACGACGACATCGTGCCAACCGCCCATGTTCATCTCTATGCGAAAGCACTTCCGCATGCTGTGGTCCGCGTGTTCGAGGGCAGGGATCACCAGCTCGACAACGATATGAGCGACGTCGCGCGGGACATCCGATTACTGGACTAAGCTCAGGGCACGCGGCCAGCTTCCAAAATCACCAGCCTGGCAGAATATGTCCGGCGCGCAGGCGCGGATAGTAGCGCGTGAAGGTCTTCACGTCGCCCTCGAGATCGTCATCGACCGCTGCCGGCGTAATGTTGTCGAGGCAGGCGGAGATGTGGGCGGTGATGGCGTTCATCAGCGACACCGAAAGGCCCGGCCGCTTCATGATGCCGATCTGCACCGGCGGCAGCGGCGGGAAGCCATCCGCCTGGCTCAGTACCTTCATGCCGGTGCGTAGAGCCGATTCTGGCATGACCGAGACCGCCATGCCGGCAAGCACGGCTGCGGCAACCACTGTGCAGGACCAGCTGGTGAACAGAATCTGATAGTCGCGGCCGCCGGCATCGAGCGCCGAGCAGGCAAGTTGACGCCATTGACAGTCGCGCCGCCCGACGGCGAGCGGAATCGGCGCATCGTCGCGCAGCGGATGGTTGGCCGAACCGACCCAGCAGAGCGGCTCGGTGCGCACGACATCGGACATTCTTTCGCGCGGATTGTGGGTCACCAGCGCAATATCGAGCTCGCCGCGATGCATGCGTTCGGCGAGATCGACCGAAGGTTCGCAGACAATATAGAGCTCGACATTCGGATGCGTCTTGGCGAAGCGGCCGATGATCTCGGGCATGTAGCGGTCGGCATAATCGTCCGGCGTGCCGATGCGCAGCGTGCCTTCGAGCCTGTTGTCGTCGAATGCGGCGATCGCCTCATTGTTCAGGCGGATGATGCGGCGCGCATAGTTGAGCAGCTTTTCGCCTTCCGCCGTCAGCCGGTTGCCGCGGCCGTCCTTGATGAAAAGCTGCTTGCCGACGCGCTCCTCCAGCCGGCGCATCTGCATGGAGACCGCCGACTGCGTCTTGAAGACCCGGTCAGCCGCTTTGGTGAAGCTGCCGGAATCCACGATGGCGATGAAGGTCTGCAACTGATCGATATCAAGCGGCGCGGCCATGATCTCACCTATAAAAGAGTTTGATAATTATCATTAGAAACATTCGTTGGACTGATCAATAGGGATTTGGCATCTTCCCAATGCAAATCAGCATACCAATCGACAGACCTCCTGCCGAATTCCTCCCAACCTCGCTCCTTCTCCGGGTCTCCGGGAAGGGGCTTGGCCAGCGTGTGCCTGAACGAAAGGACCATGGAAATGCGCACGACAGATCAGACATTACATCTCGGCCACGCAAGGCCGTCGCTGCCTTTGACGGCACGCCTGACGCTTGCTTTCCATAAGATGGCATCCGTCTGGCGCGCGCTCCGCAACCGCCGCGAGATCAATTATCTGAGTGAGCTGAACGACAGCCAATTGATGGACATCGGCTTGACGCGCCTTGACGTCACATTGGCGCTCAACACGTCGACCTTCTTTGAAGATCCGTCCAGCCATCTGACCAACTCCGCGCGTCGCCGGACGCGCTTCTTCGGCCTTACTCGCTGAGGCCGGTTAAACGTTTCCCCGCAGGGTGATAGCCAATAAGCCCTGCCTCTTACCCGGTGTTCGGTTCCCAACCGACACCGGGTTTTTTCTTTTTGGAGAATTGTTTCGCCCCGTCGAAAGATGATCGGGGAAATTGCCATGTCTTTCGAATGCCTTATGTTACGATCGAGCTAAAATGCGAGGCTGTGGTAATGGCAACGGTGATCCTCTTCCATTCCGTTTATGGTTTGCGCCCGCTCGAACTGGACGCTGTCGAGCGCCTACAGGCGGCAGGGCACAAAGCGTTCGCGCCCGATCTCTATGACGGCTGGGTCGCCAGCTCGATCGACGAAGGCTTCGAGCTGAAGGATGAGATCGGTTGGCCGACCATCTGCGAGCGGGCAGAATGGGCAATGGCCGGCCTGCCGCCATCAACGGTTCTGGGTGGATTCTCCATGGGTGCGGCGGTTGCGGCAAGCCTTTGGCCGAAGCGGCTCCAGACCGCCGGCGTGCTCTTCCTTCACAGCATCGCCCAAATCCCGGAAAACGCCCGCGAGGGCTCGCCCATACAGGTCCATCTTGCCGATCCGGATCGTTTCGAGCCTGCGGAAGATGTTGCCGCGTGGCGATCCGCAGCCGCGCGGTCAAAACTCGCGGCCGATGTCTTCACCTATCCCGGCGCAGGCCACCTTTATACCGACGCCAGCCTGCCCGATTACGATGCCAAGGCGGCCGACCTTACATGGAGCCGCGTTATTCATTTCCTCGACGCTCTCTAACGCTCCACCTTGAACCGGAAGCGGTTACTGCTTAGGTTATCTCCCGTCAGCCATACCAACAGGATGTGTGCCATAATGGATTTCAACCCGATCGCAACGTCATCTCGCCTTGCCATCGGGGAATATCCTATCCATGCCTGCATCCATCACTCTGTCCAATCTTTCATGGTCGACGCCTGACGGCCGGCCGCTTTTCTCCAATCTTGATCTGAGTTTCGGCGCCGAGCGTGCGGGCCTCATCGGCCGCAATGGCGTCGGCAAGACCACGCTTCTCAAGCTTATTGGCCGGGAATGGCAGCCTCAATCCGGGGCGATATCCTTCAGCGGTAGTCTCGGCATCCTGCGCCAAAGCGTCCAGGTCGAGGCCGGCGAAACCGTGGCAGATCTCTTCGGGGCGACCGAAGCGCTGGCGGTTCTTTGCCGTGCCGAAGCAGGCGAGGCGACTGCGGAGGAGCTTGCTGCGGCGGACTGGACGCTGGAGATGCGCATCGCTACCGCCCTCGATCGTGCCGGTCTCGCTGCCGCACCCGAGAGCCGCCTCGAGGCCTTGTCAGGCGGGCAGCGTACACGCGCCGGTCTTGCTGCGCTGATCTTCACCAATCCCGATTTTCTCATTCTGGACGAACCGACGAATAATCTGGATCGCGACAGCCGTAAGGCCGTGATCGAACTGCTCGCAAATTGGCGGGCGGGCGCGATCGTCGTCAGCCATGATCGGGAATTGCTCGACACGGTGGATGCCATTGTCGAGCTGACCTCGCTCGGCGCGACGCGCTATGGCGGCAACTGGAGCCAATATCGCGAGCGCAAAACCTTGGAGCTTGCGGCGGCCGAACACGACCTCGCCGATGCCGAGAAGCGGGTCGCCGAGGTTGCCCGCAGCGCGCAGGCAACCTTGGAACGGCAGGCGCGAAGGGACGGTGCCGGCAAGAGGAAGGCTGCCAAGGGCGGCATTCCGCGTATCATGCTGGGCGGACTGAAAGAACGGAGCGAGATGACGGGCGGTGAAAATGCCCGCCTCGCGGAACATCGGCGCGCACGGGCACTCGAAGACGCCGCCGCCGCTCGCGAGCGCATTGAAATCCTCCAGCCCCTGTCCGTCAGGCTTCCGCCGACCGGACTTCCCGCAAACAAGGTCGTTCTGAAGATGGACGGCGTGACCGCCGGCTATCGCCCAGGCCAGCCGATCATCAGCGATCTCTCTTTTGACATTACAGGCCCGGATCGCATCGCCGTCACCGGTCAGAACGGTTCGGGCAAGACGACATTGCTGGGGCTGATCTCGGGTGAGCTACAGCCATGGGCCGGGACGATTCGGGTCATGACCTCCGTTTCCATGCTCGACCAACGGGTAAGCCTTCTCGATCCGTCGTTGTCGATCCGCGACAATTTCCGGCGGATAAACGCGCAAGCGGATGAAAATGCCTGCCGCGCGGCGCTCGCCCGGTTCATGTTCAGGGCAGATGCCGCACTTCAGATCGTATCCACTCTGAGCGGCGGGCAGTTGCTACGCGCCGGGCTTGCCTGCGTCCTCGGCGGACCGGCGCCGCCGTCGTTGCTGATCCTCGACGAACCGACAAATCATCTCGATATCGATTCGATCGCCGCGGTCGAAGCCGGACTGCGCGCCTATGACGGCGCGCTTCTCGTGGTCAGTCACGATGAGGTTTTTTTGGAGGGCATTAAGATATCGCGGCGGCTGGAACTGCCTGCGGGACTGTCGAGGGAGATCTCGGTCGTAGAATGAGGAAGTGGGATTGGCGTAGGGACGCCCTTGTTCCGCCACGAGCGAGGGCGTCCCCAAACCATTTCCAATTGCCCGTTACGCGGCGCCGACGCTTGCGATCCGGTCCAGCTCCGCGATCTCATGATCCGGCAGCACGAGCTCGGCGGTGGCAAGGTTCTGCCGCAGGTGCTCGAGAGAGGAGGTGCCGGGGATCAAAAGGATGTTTGGCGCGCGTTGCAGCAGCCAGGCCAGCGCCACCTGCATGGGTGTGGCGCCGAGGCGGGCGGCAACATCCGAGAGGGTGGAGGATTGCAACGGGGTAAAGCCGCCGAGCGGAAAGAACGGCACATAGGCGATGCCGTCGCGGGCAAGTTCGTCTATGAAGGCGTCGTCGTCCCGATGCGCCAGATTATATTGGTTTTGCACGCAGACGATCTCGGTAATCCCTTGGCCTTCCGCCACCTGTTTGGCCGTGACGTGGCTCAGGCCGATATGACGTATCAGGCCCTGCCGCTGCAGGTCAGCCAGGATCGTCAATGGCGCTTCGATTGATCCTTCGGCTGGGTGATGAATATCGAACATGATGCGAAGGTTAACGACGTCGAGCACGTCCAGCCCCAAATTGCGGAGATTGTCGTGCACTGCCTGGGTCATTTCTTCGCGGGAAAAGGCCGGAAACCATGATGCATCGCTGCCGCGCAGGGCACCGATCTTGGTGACGATAACGAGATCGTCGCGGTAAGGATGGAGCGCCTCGCGGATCAGCCGGTTGGTGACATGCGGGCCATAGAAGTCGCTTGTGTCGATGTGGTTGACGCCGGAAGCAACCGCTTCCCGCAATACCGCCACCGCCATATCGTGATCCTTCGGCGGGCCGAACACGCCGGGGCCTGCAAGTTGCATGGCGCCATAGCCGAGCCGTTTGACGCGGCGGTCGCCGAGGGTAAAGCTGCCAGATCGTTCGATGTTTGACATGACTATCTCCTTTCAAGATGAAATAGAAATAGATGCCCTCGGAGTGTATGAAAACGGGGTGCAATCCGCACGGGTTGTGCGCAATTGCGAACAGTGGCGAACGGATCGCCTACGAATGGGTTTCGCTCTTCAGCCTTGTTTCGGTGCAGGCTTATCGTTCGCCGGCATATAGTGATCGAAGATCGCTTCCATGTTCTTCTGATAGCTCTTCTGCACTTCCAGGCCACTGTCGAACATGGCGTTGAACATCTCGGTATAGGCGGCCATGTCGACGCCGGGTGTGGCGGGCTTGGCCGGCTTGGCCTTTGGCGCTTCCTTCGGCGGCTCGGAGGGCATCGGGAAGTTGCGCATCATATCCTGGAATGCCTTGGCGAAGGGATTGTCGAGAAAAGGATTGGCGGCGGCGGGCTTTTCGCGCTCGACCTGCTGCGCGCCGAACATCAGTTCCATCGCCTGCGTGAACGGGTTGTCGAAGATGCTCGCCTGCGGCGTCGGCTGCTGCTTCGGTGCAAAGCCGATGGTCTGCAGCCAATTCTGCATCATATCGCCCATCGCCGTATTGAGGAAAGGATTGGCCATCTGAGGCATCTGGCCGCTGGTTTCCTTGAAGAGGCCGCCCATCAGCGTGTCGGCCATGGCGGGGAGCATGCGCTTGTAGATTTCCTGGCCGATGCCGGTCATCTGCGCAGCCTGCTCGGCGATGGCGCGGGACACGTCCTTGGAGCCGAACAGGCGGGCCAGCACGGTGTTGCCGTCGGCAACGCCCTCAGGCGTGAAGGCCTTGCTCATATCCTCGAAATATTTGGCGTAGCTGCCGGAGGTGATGTCCTGCATCACACCCATAAAATTATAGGGGTTCGTCGCGCTGCGCTTGAACCCCGAGGAAAAGGCGGGCATCAGCGCCGCCATGGCTTTCGCTGCCTGTTCCTGCGCGAGATTGAACTGCTTGGCCATCGCCTCCGTGGCGGCGCCGTTCTGTGCCTGCATCATCATGTCGAAGAGTGGCAGCATCGAAGTCCCTTTCCTCGCAATCATGCCGCTTCGGAATCAGAAGGCATGCAATCCTGATAGTATAGCGGGAAAAAAGACGGCGCATACCGGTTTCTGCCGGTGTGCGCCGCAACAATCCAAGCCGAATCCGGCTGTCAGTATTGATATTCCTCGAAGACCGGCTCGACCGATCCGTTCCAGCGGCCGTGATAGAGCATCAAAAGATCATCGGCGAGCGTGCCCTTCTTGGCGAGCACCTCGTCGAGCGGCGCCAGGAAGACCGTTTCGTCCTGGCCATCGCCGTTCACACGGGCGCGGTTCTTCAGGCCGGTGCGGGAAATGCCGACCACTTCGCGTGCCACATCCAGCAGGCTTTGGCCTTTGATGCCGGCCTTCAGGCCTTGCACCGGCACGACATCGCGCAATGCGTTGACCTCTTCGAAAGTCCAGTTCTTGGTGAGCTCATCGGCGGCGGCAAGGGCTGCATCGTCATAGAGCAGGCCGACCCAGAAGGCCGGCAATGCACAGATGCGGCGCCAGGGGCCGCCGTCCGCGCCGCGCATTTCCAGGAAGCGCTTGAGGCGTACGTCGGGGAAAAGGGTGGAGAGATGGTTGGTCCAGTCGCCCATCGTCGGCTCCCAGGCGGCGATCTCGCCCTTCAGCGCGCCGTTCATGAACTGGCGGAAGGTGACATGGGTGCAGTCGTGATAATGTCCGTCACGGACGACGAAATACATAGGAACGTCGAGCGCCCACTTTACGTAGTCTTCAAAGCCGAAATCGTCGCGGAAGGTGAAGTCGAGCAGGCCGCTGCGGCGGTTGTCGGTATCGCGCCAGATGTCGCCGCGCCAGGAGGAGAGGCCGTTCGGCTTGCCTTCGGTGAAGGGCGAGGAGGCAAACAACACTGTCGCCAGCGATTGCAGCTTCATCGATACGCGCATCTTGCGGCGCATGTCCTCTTCCGAAGAGAAGTCGAGGTTCACTTGGATCGTGCAAGTGCGGTACATCATGTCGAGACCCTTCGTGCCGACCTTCGGCATGTAGCGGCTCATAATGTCGTAGCGCGATTTCGGCATGCGCGGCGTCTCGGCCAACGTCCATTTCGGGCTGCCGCCAATGCCGAGGAAGCGGATGCCCATCGGCTCGGCGATTTCGCGCAATGTCGCCAGGTGCTGGTTCGATTCCTTGCAGGTCTGATGGATGGTTTCGAGCGGCGCGCCGGACAGTTCGAACTGGCCGCCGGGCTCTATCGAGATCGCACCCATGCCGGTCGGCTCGCCAAGCCCGATAATATTGTCGCCATCCATGATCGGATCCCAGCCGGACTTTTCCTGCAGGCCCTTCAAGAGCGCGGAAATGCTGGCATCGCCGAAATAAGGCACAGGGCTGTTGTCGGCACGGAAGAACACGAATTTTTCGTGTTCCGTGCCGATGCGGAATTGCTCCTTCGACTTGCTGCCGGCCGCCAAATAGGCCGTCATGTCCGAGACCGAAGAGAGCGGAGTCTGGTCGGTGGTATCGCGCGCCATGGTATTACCTTGATCTCGGAAGGAGGCCCGCGCAAGCCGCAGGCCAATAGGAAGGGTGATTGACGCGGAATGAGGTACGGTGCAAGTGAATTTCTTTCAAGAGCAGTTCAAAAAAATAGGATTTGGGGCCTGGAAGTGACGCTGGGGCGGTAGCCGATATCGGACACGCTTGCACAAGCGTTCAAGACGCCTAGCCACATCGGAAATAGTCTTGCCCCTCTATTGATGACTGAGGGCATACCGATGTTCGAGCTGACCAGCCTTTATCCGATCCTGACGCTGCTTCTGGCGTCCCTGGTCATCATGGGCAGTCCTGGCCCATCCACCATCAGCGCCACGGCAGTCGGCGCCGCCTATGGTTTCCGCCGGTCGATCGGTTACGTCAGTGGTCTCATTGCCGGCACGGTCGTCGTGCTGCTGGCTGTCGCGGTCGGCGTCGTCGCAATCCTGTTCTCGGTGCCGTATGGCGCGTCGGCGCTAACCGTCGTCTCCACCGTGTATATCGTCTATTTGGCCTTGAGGATCGCCATGGCTCCGCCGCTCGCCCGCCGCGGTGATCAGGCCGTCACGCCCGCTTTCACCGGCGGCTTTCTGCTGGCGGTCGCCAATCCCAAAGCCTATCTGGCGATTGCCGCCGTCTTTGCCGGCGTCAGCCTTTTCAAGGATCAGCGCACGCTCGACGTGGTGATCAAGATAACGCTGCTCAGCATGATGATTGTCGTCATTCATCTATGCTGGCTGCTGGTCGGGACCTCGCTGTCGCGGTTCCTTCAGAACCCCACCATTTCGCGCATCGTAAACATTTTCCTGGCGGCTACGCTGATCGTCACGACCGCGCTGGCGCTGGCCGGCTGAAAGGCCGATCTGGACCTGAAGAAGCCCTAGTTCCAGTCCCCGATCGCCGCCTGAATGACCGCCATGGCCGCTACCGCCGCCGTATCGGCGCGCAATATCCGCGGGCCCAAGGGAATGGCGGTGACAAAATCGAGGCTGCGCAGCAGCGCGCGCTCCTCTTCCGAAAATCCGCCCTCTGGGCCGACCAGCAGTGCGAGATGTTTCTCTTTGATCTCCGCCAGGAGCGGCAGCGGGTTCTGTCCGGCATCGCCTTCATCGCAATAGATGATGCGGCGCTCCCTGGGCCAGCGTGCCAGCAGATCGGCAAGCTTTAGGGGCTCCGCCACATCGGGAATGCCGAGAATGCCGCATTGCTCGGCCGCCTCGATGACATTGGCCTTGAGCTTGTCGAGATTGGTGATCTTGCCCTGCACATGCTGCGTCATCACCGGCTGCAGCAGGCCGGCGCCCATTTCCACCGCCTTCTGCACGAGATAATCGAGCCGTCCGACCTTCAGCGGCGCGAAGAGATAGTAGAGGTCGGAAGGGGCTGGCTGCGGCCGCGTTTCCTCGATCGGCGTCAGCAGGATGCGCTTGCGCGAGGGAAAGGAAACGCCGGCCTTCCATTCGCCGTCACGGCCGTTGAAGATCAACAGCTCGGCGCCGTCCTCCATGCGCAGCACATTGGCGAGATAGTTGAATTGATCCCGGTCGGCTTCGATGCCGGCATTCGCTTTGATATCCGAAACCACGTACAGCCGCTGCATGCGGAAATTGGCGCGCATGGGTAATCCCTTAAATGAAGAGCGCGACCATAGCCCAATATACCGCGGCTGCAAGCATGGCCGAGACCGGCACGGTGATGGCCCAGGCGGCGATGATGGTCATGAAATGCGAGCGGCGCACGAGGCGTCGGCGGTGGATTTCGTCTGGATTATGCTCGTCGGCTTCCACCATCTCGCCCCATGCGATGCCCGAGGTTTCCGCCTTCCTTCGCATATAGGCGAGGCGGCGCTTCGAGTGGCTGGTGTACCATTCGCGAAAGAAGCCGACGCCGAAGACCGCGCCGATGGCAATATGGGTGGAGCTGACGGGAAGGCCGAACCAAGAGGCGACGATGACGGTGAGAGCGGCCGACAGCGCGACGCAATAGGCCCGCATCGGGTTGAGTTTGGTGATCTGCTCACCGACGAGGCGGATCAGACGCGGACCGTAAAGCAGCACCCCGACGGAAATGCCGCAGCCACCGATCAGCACGACCCAATAGGGCGCGGTATATCCCGCAGCGCCCCCGACGACACTGAGACTGCCTCCCAGGCTGACGCTGCGTATGATCGCCGCCAGCGGCCCGATGGCGTTGGCGACGTCGTTTGCGCCATGCGCAAAGGACATCAGCGCCGCCGAACAGATCAGCGGCAGGCGGAACAGTTTGCGCAGCGAGCTATTCTTGTTTTCGCAACCGACGGACTGCGCCGCCACCAGCGGCCTTGCAGAAAACCAGATCGCCAAACCGACAACGACGCCGATCGTAATGGTCGAGAAGCCCGCGACGGTGTCTTTGGGCGCGAGCTGCAGTACCAGATAGGCGGTAAAGGCGCCGGCCATCAGGCCGATCAGAATGGGAATCCAGTATTTGGCGGCCGCGATCTTGTCGTCGCGATAGATGATGAAGGTCTTGATGAAAAACAGAATGCCGGCGGCGATCGTGCCACCGAGGAAAGGGGTGACGACCCAGCCGGCGGAGATGGCTCCCAACACGCGCCAATTGACCATCTCCGGCCCGACGGCGGCCGCTCCTGCGCCGACAACGGCGCCGACGATCGTGTGGGTGGTCGAAACCGGTGCTTTCAGCCAGGTGGCGAAGTTGATCCAGAGCGCGGCGGCCAGCAGCGCTGCCATCATCAGCCAGGCGAGCTTGCCGCTGGTGATGATGCGGTCGGTATCGATGATATGCGAGGAGATGGTCTTGATGACCGGTCCACCCGCGATGACGGCGCCGAGAATTTCGAAGATCGCCGCCATGATCAGGGCCTGCGTCATGGTGATGGCACGCGCGCCCACCGCCGCGCCGACATTGTTGGCGACGTCCTTGGCACCGATATTCATGGCCATGTAGCCGGCGAGTGCCACGGCGGCGATGGCCAGCGTCGCGCCTGGCTGGTTCAGCATGTGAATGCCGGCGAAGATCATGGCGAGACCGAGGAAGATCAGGCCGATACCGGGAGCGACCAGCCGTTTCGTGACATGATAGGCCGCATCCTCGACATAGGTGAGTTTGTCGAGGTCCTTGTCTAGCGTCCTTTTTGTCAGTTTCGCCGGTCGGTCGGGCATGCCATTCTCTGAGTCGAAATATATAGTTTTACGCTGCCCGGCAGGCCGCGCAATGTCTGGTAATTATTTCAGTATAGTGTGATGGGAGTATGTTACGGCTTATTGGGCCGCTGCTGTGACAAGTCTTGCCGTCATTCGCCGCTCGAAGGCGAGGATGATGTCGCGCAACTCCGGCTCGCGCACGCGCTGGGCCGCCTCGCTGCAGGAAACCCACTCGATCGTGCGCTCGCCCTTTTCCTTGAAATTCTTGGCGAGATCGCTGACATCGAGCGCATAGACCTGAACCCGGCAGGGCACCTGGATGCCGTCCTTCAGCACCTTGTCATAGCTGAAGGCGCCCAGCGGCTCGGTTTCCACAGTGCCGCGCACGCCCGCTTCTTCGAAGGCTTCGCGAGCCGCGACTTCATGCGACAGCTTGCCCGGCATCGGCCAGCCCTTCGGAATCACCCAGCGACCGGTATCGCGGCTGGTCAGCAGCAGCAGTTCCAACTCACCCGTCTTTTTTCTCACTCGATAGCAGAGCGCGGCATATTGCTGTCGCGGCGGACGCCGGAACATGAGCTGCACATCATTTGCGATACGGGCGAGAATGGCCAAGGGTCGGGTCACCTTTAAAAGTTCGAGTTTAGAATCATCTGCATATTAGCATTACATGGAAAAATTGTGCATTCCATATGACTTTATATGGTATTTCCACACACTTTCGTTGAGTGCTCAATAGATAAAAATATGAGGAATCGGTCCCTGATATTCGCCAGTGATTATGCTGTAAACGACATCGAATGCTATTCCCATGCCGCAGATGGCGTAATCGCTCTATAACTCTTCCTATCATACCGGCAAATAAGCTAAATCTCCGTTATGTCCGAACGTTCTCCGCCGCAACGTCTCCCGCCGATGAACGCACTGCGCGCCTTCGATGCCGTTGCTCGTCGCGGTAGCATTCTGAAGGCCGCTGACGAACTCGGTGTCGCGCGCGGCGCTGTACGCCAGCAACTTGCCGTACTTCAAACATTTTTTGGTATTGATTTGTTCCAGCGTGATGGCCGCCGCCTGGTGCTGACGGAGAAGGGCAGGGCCTTTGCCGACTCCGTCGGCATCGCCTTTGGCATTTTGGCGCGAGCGTCAGCCGAGTTTGCGGCCGGTGAGCGCCGGACCCTTCGCCTCGGCGTTCCCTCCGCCTTCGCCGTCTGGTGGTTGATGCCACGCATTGCCGACCTGCAAGCCGCTCTTCCCGACGTCGATGTCGATATCATCCCCATGGCGACAGTCGAATCGCTGGCGCTCCATCCGGATTTCGACGCCGTGATCATGGGCGGCGAATATCGGCCGGCGCGGGACATCACTGCAATCCGCTTCATGGAAGATGAATTCGGCCCGGTGGCGACGCCGGACCTTGCCGCCCGCCTCGGCCTTGCCGTCGGCGTGGAAGCTCTCGCCGGAGCCGTCGCCCTGACCAGCCGTTCCGCGTCCCGCCTTTGGGACGATTGGTTTGCCGAGAGCGGCCATGTGCCAGCTCGCTTCGCCCGCACTCGCGAATTCGAAGATCTGCTTTTGGCGATCGGCGCCGCCCGCTCCGGCGTTGGTGTCGCCATCGCCCCGCGCACGGCCGTTGTTGACGATATCGATCGCCGCGCGCTGGTGGCGCCCTATGGCTTCATTCGAAGACCCGCCGGATACAGCCTCAGCATCCGCAGTAGCGACGCCAAGGGCGCGGCTTTTGTCAGGCTGGCGGACTGGTTGGTTGGAGCAGGGGCGAGATAAACCTCGTGCATATGGCACTTTTTCTGCCCTATCGCGCATTCCAATGTCCATAGACAGCCTGTCATTTCCCATGAGAGATCGAGGCACGACAGACCGCCGTCAGGAGTGCGTTATGAACCAACCTTCCTCTCTTTCCCGTATCGATTGGGTTACCCGAAGCTGCGGCCTGCTTGCGGCGACGGCGGCGGAATTCCGAGAGACTAGGCCCTTTGCCGGCCTGACGATCGGAACCGGCATCCATCTTGAGCCGAAGACGGTGGCGCTGTTGATGACGCTGCATGCCGGCGGTGCCCGCCTCGTCTGCACCGGCAATCTCAACAGCACCCAGCCGGAAACCGTGGATTATCTGCGTGCGCAGGGAACCACCGTTTTCGCCACCCAGACCACCGATGCCGCCGAGCACGGCGCCAGCCTTGATGCCATCCTGGCGGAAGAGCCGGACCTGCTGCTTGACAATGGCGGCGATCTCTTTGCGCGGGCCGCTGAGCGCCCCTATGCCAAGCTCGTGGGCGGTACGGAGGAGACGACGTCAGGTCGCACCCGCTTGCTGCCGATGCGCGACAGGCTGGCCATGCCGATCCTCGTCATCAATGATAGTCCGATTAAGCAGTTCGCCGAAAACAAGCATGCGGTCGGCCAAAGCCTGTTTGAAAGCTATCTGCGCTTCACCAACCGCTCGACCAATGGCAAGCGTGTCACCGTCTTCGGCTATGGCGCCTGCGGTAAGGGCACGGCCGCCTGTTTCCGCAACGCCTATGCCACCGTCAGCGTGGTCGATATCGATCCGGTGACGACGCTTGAAGCGCATCTGGACGGCTTCGTCACGCCCCTGCGCGCCGAAGCCATTCGCTCCGCCGATATCCTCATCACTGTCACCGGCTATCCCGGCATCGTCACCGCTGCGGACCTGCCACTGATCAAGGATGGCGCGATCCTGATGAACGGTGGTCACTTCCCGCACGAGATCGATGTTGAAGCCTTCCGCACCAGTCCCGATGTCGCCGGCATCGATCGTTACGAAGCCGAGCATATCGAGACCGTCCGCATGCGGGACGGGCGCGCCTTCCACATCCTCGGTGCAGGCCACATGGCCAACCTCGCCGGCCCGCGCCCCCCTTGGCAATACAGTCGAATCCATGGATCTCGGCTTCGCGCTGCAGGCCCGTTGCCTGGAACGCGTGGCAAAGGGCGGTCTCGGCAAGGAAGCCTGCGTCATTCCCGTGCCGACCGATATCGACGCCATGGTGGCATCTGCCTATCTCGATCTGGCGCGATGAGTGCCGAGCCTGTCCGGAATGGGTAAAATAAAAGGATAGAGCGGGAAACCGATTCTATGAAACGCTGAACCGCTCTAAGTCTTCGCCAGCGCATCAGGCAGTAGCCGGTCGTAGAGCTCAGCCATTTCGTCGCCAAAGCAGCAGAAGATAATCTCATCGAAATCGCCGCTCATGCTCTCGGCAACAGCGCTGCGCGTCGCGATCATGGCTGCGGGCTCGGCGGGAAAACGGTAGACGCCGGTCGAGATGGCCGGAAAGGCGATGGTCTTGAGACCGTGATCGGTGGCAAGGCGTAGGCTGTTGCGATAGCAGCTTGCCAGCAAATCGTCTTCGCCGCGCCCGCCGCCGTTCCAGACCGGGCCGACAGTGTGGATCACATGCTTTGCCGGCAGGCGATATCCCCTGGTGATCTTTGCCTGTCCGGTCTTGCAACCGTTCAGCATCCGACACTCCGCCACCAGTTCCGGTCCCGCGGCACGATGGATCGCGCCATCCACGCCGCCGCCGCCAAGCAGGCTGCTGTTTGCCGCGTTGACGATGGCATCGATGTCGAGCTTGGTGATGTCGCCGAGAATGATGGTGAAGCGTGTATTCGAAGCGGCGGAAAGATCGGAGCGGATGGTTTCAAAGGCAGACATGATGACGCTCTCCAAGGGGATGAGGTAGTGGCCGTCTATCGCTCCCAATAGGGAACCGGCCCATAAAGTTCCGCCAGGAAATCGATAAAGACACGCACTTTTGCCGGCAGGAACTGACGGCTGGGATAGACGGCCGAGAGCGTGACGCTGTGCGAGCCTTCATAAGCCGGCAGCACCTGTACCAGACGGCCGTCTTTAAGCTCGGGGCCGACATCCCAGGTGGAGCGCAGCGCAATGCCGAGGCCGGCAATGACGGCTTCGCGGATCACTTCGCTGGAATTGGTGATCAGCTTGCCTTCGGGCCTGAAGGTCAGCGCGCCCTTCGGCCCATCCAGCCGCCAGGGATCGTTATTGTGCGGCGGCAGGCAGGTGTGGCGCCGCAAATCCTC
Source organism: Rhizobium sp. CB3060 (assembly GCF_025200735.1). Classification (NCBI taxonomy): domain Bacteria; kingdom Pseudomonadati; phylum Pseudomonadota; class Alphaproteobacteria; order Hyphomicrobiales; family Rhizobiaceae; genus Rhizobium; species Rhizobium sp. CB3060. The sequence continues at coordinate 356,263 of NZ_CP104158.1, forward strand.
GATATCCTCCGGCATGCCGTGGGCAGCGATATAGGCTGGCGAGGCGCAGAGCACGCGGCGCACCAGCGCCAGGCGCCGTGCCACGAGACTGGAATCGGTGAGCTCCGCAATGCGGATCGCGAGATCGAAGCCGCCGCCGACGATATCGGTGAACTCGTCGGTCAGCACCAGATTGATCGCGAGATCTGGATACGCCTGCATGAATGCCTTGAGATGCGGAGCGATATGCAGCCGGCCGAACGAGGTAGGGGCGGAAATCTTCAGTGTGCCCTGCATCTGCGCGGAACGGCCGGCAATATAGGCCTCCGCTTCCTCCAGTCCGGCGAGGATGGCAAGCACCCGGTCGTAAAAGCCCTGGCCGGCCTCTGTCAGCGAAATCTGCCGCGTCGTGCGCTGCAAAAGCCGTGTGCCGAGCCGATCCTCCAGCCGTTTGATTCGCTTGGAAATCACGGCCGGCGAAAAGCCAAGGACGCGACCGGCGAGCGACATGCTGCCGGTCGTGACGACACTGGCAAAGATTTCAAGATCGCCAAGATTGGTCATCGCGCTATTTGTTCCTATTTTGGCATAAATGCTTATCATTTACGCCAATTTCGGGTAAGTGGTAAGCGTGATATGGCGTTAAAAAGAGGGGCGTCCATATTCGGGTGCAAGAGGAGAACGCCATGGCAGAGGCCATTTCATTTCTGGCGCCGCGCGCCGATGTCCTTGCCCGTCGCCGCGAGATCGTCGCAGACCTCGCTGATCTCCTGCCCCCGGAATGTCTGGTCCATGAGCCGCGCGAGCTCATGCCCTTCGAAACGGACGCTTTCATTTCCTATCGCCGCATGCCGCTCGCCGTCGCTCTGCCGCGCTCGACGACCGAGGTCGCGGCCGTGATGAAATATTGTCATCGCTATGGTATTCCGGTGGTGCCGCGTGGCGCCGGCACGTCGCTCTCCGGCGGGGCTATTCCGCAGGAAGATGCCGTCGTGCTCGGCCTTTCCAAGATGAACCGCATTCTTAACGTGGATCTCGCCAACCGCACGGCGACGGTGCAGGCCGGCGTTACCAATTTGCATATTTCCGAAAGCGTCTCGGCGGATGGTTTCTTCTATGCACCTGATCCGAGCTCGCAGCTCGCTTGCACCATCGGCGGTAATATCGGAATGAATTCCGGTGGGGCCCACTGCCTGAAATACGGCGTCACCACCAACAATCTATTGGGCGTCAAACTGGTATTGACCGACGCCACGGTGATCGATCTTGGCGGCAAGGCCCTAGATGCCGCGGGTTATGATCTGCTGGGACTGGTCTGCGGCTCGGAAGGTCAGCTCGGCATCGTCACCGAAGCGACGGTGCGGTTGATTGCCAAGCCGGAAGGCGCGCGGCCGGTTCTGTTCGGTTTCGACACCTCGGAGCAGGCGGGCGCCTGCGTTGCCGACGTCATTGCTGCCGGCATCATTCCTGTCGCCATCGAGTTCATGGATAAGCCGGCGATCGAGATCTGCGAGGCTTTTGCCCATGCCGGCTATCCGCTGGATGTCGGCGCGCTGCTGATCGTCGAGGTCGAGGGTTCGGAAGCGGAGATGGACGATATGCTGAAAAGCATCGTCGAGATCGCCCGCGCGCATGAGGTGAAGACGGTACGCGAGTGCCAGTCGGCGACCGAGGCTGCGCTGATCTGGAAGGGGCGCAAATCCGCCTTCGGCGCCACCGGCCGCATTGCCGACTATATCTGCATGGATGGCACGGTGCCGCTCAGCCAGCTCTCTTATGTCCTGAAGAAGACGTCTGAAATCATCGATCACTATGGCCTGCGGGTCGCCAACGTCTTCCATGCCGGCGATGGCAACATGCATCCGCTGATCCTCTTCAACGCCAATGATCCCGAGGACGCCGCCAGGGCGGAAGCAGCCGGCAACGATATTCTCCGGCTCTGCGTCGATGCCGGCGGCTGCCTGACAGGCGAGCATGGCGTCGGTATCGAGAAGCGTGACCTGATGCGACACCAATATGCGGAGGCCGATCTCGCCCAGATGATGTCCGTGCGCGCGGCGTTCGATCCCGGCTGGATCCTCAATCCCTCTAAAGTCTTCCCGCTGGATGGGCGCAACGCCGTATGAGAGAATTTCTGCCGAAGACGGAAGGCGAGGCTGCAGCCATCATCCGCGATCAAGCCGCACGTGGCGCAGCATTGGCCATTGTCGGCGGCAACACCCGTGCCGGTTTCGGCAACGCCTTCGCCGCAGAGGCTACGCTACGTTCGTCTGAGCTTACCGGTATCGTTGCCTATAATCCGGGTGAGATGGTGATGACCGCACGAGCGGGGACGCCGGTTGCCGAAATCGAGGCGGCGCTGGTGCAAAACGGCCAGATGATGGCCTTCGAACCGATGGACCACCGGCCATTGATGGCGACCGATGGCGAGCCGACGATCGGCGGCGTCTTCGCCGCAAATGTCTCAGGTCCGCGGCGTTTCGTAAGCGGAGCCGCACGCGATAGCCTGCTCGGCGTCCGCTTCGTCAATGGCAAAGGCGAGATCGTCAAGGCCGGCGGGCGGGTGATGAAAAACGTCACCGGCCTCGATCTCGTCAAGCTCATGGCCGGCTCGCACGGCACGCTTGGCCTGCTGACGGAAGTCACCTTCCGCGTGCCGCCGCGCCCGAAGACGGAAGAGACGATCATCGTTTCCGGCCTCAACGATGCCGAGGCGGCAAATGTAATGGCGGCGGCCATGGCGCTGCCGGTCGACGTATCCGGTGCGGCGCATCTGCCGCTGACCGTCTCCTGGACGTTTCTGGACAACCAATTGCCGGAAGGGGCGGCGACGGTATTGCGCGTGGAAGGTTTGGCTGGCTCCGTCTCGGTGAGGGCAGAGAAACTGGCCTCTGCCATGCGTCGGCTTGGCCCCGTGACGCGGCTTGCCGAAGCGGAGAGCCACCGTCTGTGGCGAGAGATCCGCAATGTGAAGCCCTACGCCGACGACACGATGCGCCCTGTCTGGCGCGTTTCGGTCGCTCCAAGCATCGGCCATCAGCTCGTCGCGGCGCTGCGCCTCGAAGCGGGCGTCGACGCCTATTACGATTGGCAAGGCGGCTTGGTCTGGATGCGCATGGAGGCAGAGCCGGAGGGTGAATTGGTGCGTCGCTATATCCACGCGCTCGGCGGCGGCCATGCCACGCTGCTGCGCGCAACACCGGCCGCTCGGGCGACAACGCCGTCTTTTCAGCCGCAGCCCGAGGCCGTGGCCTTGCTGTCGGCGCGTGTGAAGGAGAAGTTCGATCCTGCGGGGATTTTCAATCCGGGGAAGATGGGATGATGTGGATGGAATCTTTTGCTCGGCACCGCCTCACTTTGACCCTCTCTCCGCGGGGGAGAGGGGATGACCTTGTTTGCAGCGGTTCCTCGATTCTCTCGCCGGCAAAAACGAGGGAGGAAGGCACGTTTCCCCTTCTCCCCGCTGGGGCGAAGGTAGGGACAGCCTGATGCAAACCAACTTCACCCCCGCCCAGCTTGCCGATCCACATGTCGCCGAATCCGAGGCGATCCTGCGCAAATGCGTCCATTGCGGCTTCTGCACCGCCACCTGTCCGACCTATGTGACGCTCGGCAATGAACTCGACAGCCCGCGCGGCCGGATCTACCTCATCAAGGACATGCTGGAAAACGGCAGGCCTGCCGACGCCGAGGTCGTAACGCATATCGACCGCTGTCTCTCCTGCCTTGCCTGCGTGACCACCTGTCCCTCCGGCGTCGACTATATGCATCTGGTCGATCACGCCCGCATCCATATCGAAAAGACCTACAAGCGACCGGTGATGAACCGGTTGACACGCAGCGTGCTGGCCGCGGTCCTGCCGTATCCCGGCCGGTTCCGCCTGGCGCTCAAGCTTGCTCGTATGGGCCAACCCTTCAAGGGATTGATGAAGCGCATTCCGGGGTTGAACCCCTTTGTTGCCATGCTTGATCTTGCACCACGCTCCATCCCGGCGCCGTCACCTCTTGCCAAGCCCGGACGGCACCAGCCGCAGGCGGAGCGGCGTGGGCGGGTGGCGATCCTGACCGGTTGCGCCCAGCCGGTGCTCGATCCCGCCATCAATGAGGCGACCATACGGCTTCTCGCCCGTCTCGGTGTCGAAGTGGTGGTGCCGGAGGGCGAGGTCTGCTGCGGTTCGCTGGTGCATCACATGGGCCGGGAAGAACAGGCGCTGGCCGGTGCCCGCGCCAATATCGATGTCTGGATGCGCGAGATCGAAGCCGGTGGGCTCGATGCGATTATTATCACGGCGTCAGGTTGCGGCACGACGATCAAGGACTATGGCCATATGCTGCGACTCGATCCGGCCTATGCGGACAAGGCCGCACGAATCTCCGCACTCGCCAAGGACATCACCGAATATCTCGCAAGCCTCGATCTGCCCTCGCATATGCCGCGCGGCATCACCGTCGCCTATCATTCCGCCTGCTCGATGCAGCACGGCCAGAGGATCACCATGGCGCCGAAACTGCTGCTGAAGGCAGCGGGGTTTACCGTGCGCGATCCGGCGGAAGGGCATCTCTGCTGCGGCTCGGCCGGCACCTACAACATCATGCAACCGGAAATCTCCGGCGAGCTGAAGGCGCGCAAGGTCAGGAACCTCGAGGCGACAAAGGCTGATATCATCGCCACCGGCAATATCGGCTGCATCACGCAGATCGCGACGGGAACGGACATGCCGATCCTGCACACGGTCGAATTGCTGGATTGGGCCTATGGCGGCGAGATGCCGGCAAAGCTGAAAGGGTTCAAGCTGGCGGCCGCTTAGGACAACAACAGGAAAAGTGGGAAGCGGCCTGCCGACCGATCGGTGAAAAGCCGAAGCGCTTAGTGCAGCCGCCTCGACGGCGATGGCCGATGTGCCCGCCATTCCATCTCGAATTTGTCGGCGCCGATAAGCGTCAGGCTTATCCGGTCCTGCCCTTCCTCAATAAAGACACCGTCGACCAATCCGGCAACGCCGTCATAGAATGAACCTTCAACGAGACTGCTGAGACCCGCCCTGTCGCACATCCGGCCGGAGAGATCGGCAATGGAGAGACATTCCCTGCTGCCGTCGGCAAACACGTCGATAAGCCGAGGAACGTCTCCCTCGGTGTCGACTTCGTAATAGACAATGACCGGCTCCGCGCTTTCCGGATGGATCCAGTCACATCGGTAATAGGAAAAGCTCATGCCCCTATTGTCTACTACAAAAACCCCTAAATCGGAACAGATTTAGGGGTTTCGGCAACTATAGTGGCCACGTTATTTAGAAGTTGAATGACACACCGAAATCGATGGCATGGGTGAAGACATCGGTCTTCAGGTTGGCGCCGCTGTCGATCGGGACGTTCACGAAGTTGTAGTTGCCCTTGTATTCGACGAAGGTCGCCCAATGCTGGCTGAGCTGGTAGCTGATGCCAGCCTGCGCCTGCAGCGATGCGCCGCCGAACTCGTAATCGAAGGTGCGGCCGGAGGCGCGGGTCACTTCGACATGCGGCACGTTGATGCCGGCGCCGAGGCCGACATAGGGCGTCCACTTGCGGCTCGGATCCTGGAAGCGATAGAGCGCATTCAGCGTCAGCATATTGAGGCCGTCGGTGAACTCGAAATGCGACCAGCCGGGCGTATTGCCAAGATCGCCATAGACCTTGGCATGGGTGTAGTCGAGCGAGACACCCCAGTTCGACTGATTGAATTCGTCCAGCCACCAGATGCCGCGGACACCGAAATAGGGCGGCATCTTGAAGGATTTGCCGGACCAGTTGGGATCGAAATCAGCCCCGTCAGACGTCTTGACGTTGTTGCCGGTTGCGCCCTGGAAGCCGCCGTAAGCCGAAAACTGCATCTCTGCCGAAGCCGAGCCGGCGGCAAAGACGAAAGCTGAAATCGCAAGCGCGGCCACAGCCGGCTGCCTGATGCGAAATGCGCGATGCATGTAAAATCCCCAACTGGCAAAGTGTCGCTATCTAAACGTGCTTATGTGACAGTTCTATTGCAACGTCGCCTGATCGGAGTGGCTTAGGCGGGAAAGCTGACACCAAACTGAACCAAAAGGGCAGTTTGCCGGGCGCCGGACGCGATAAGTTTGGGGATGTTACACCTGCGCCACAGTGCGTGTTGTCGGACGAGTACGTTTCGGTCAAAAGGGAGCGACATACGTCACCATCTCCCCCCGAGGTGGGGGAGATGTCACGATAGTGATAGAGGGGGATCAGACGTCCCGCCATGCCGAAACGTCGTGATTGGGAAGTGCGCGCTGCTCAGCCGCCGAATATCGTCCGCAACAGGTCTATGCCGCGATCGTCGTAGCTGACCTCGCCCTGCTTGTTGCCGGGGCCGACGACGATGACCTTGGTGCCGACGGGAGCGCGGTCGTAGAGATCCACCACATCCTTGTTCATCATGCGGATGCAGCCGGACGACATGTTGAGCCCGATGCTCCAGGGCTGGTTGGTGCCGTGGATGCGGAAGGCGGTGTCGTTGCCGTTGCGATAGAGATACATGGCGCGGGCGCCGAGCGGGTTGCCTTCGCCGCCTTCCTGATAGGCGGGCAGCTTATGGCCCTTCTTGGCTTCGCGAACGATCATCTCCGGCGGCGGCGTCCAGCCTGGCCACTCAGCCTTGCGGCCGATTTTGACGACGCCGGACCAGCCGAAGCCGTCGCGGCCGACACCGATGCCATAGCGCCGCGCCCGGTCGTCGCCTTCAACGAGGTAGAGATATTTATTGTTGGTATCGATGATGATCGTGCCCGGTGCCTCATTGGTTACAAGCCGCACGATCCGCCGCTGAAATTGCGGCTTGACCTGTCCCTGCGGCTGCATTGCCACGCGGATCACATCGGTTCGCGTTACCTGTGCGACATGCGGTGCAGAGGCGCTAAAAGCTGCCGCATCCGATGCCGCCATAAGGCACGACATAACCATGCCCGCCGCCGCCACGACCGGTAGTATTGATTTCATCCGTCATTCCCCTCTCGAGTTAGCCGGCAGGAAACTAACGAAACTTGCGATAGGATCAAGATGAAATCGCGGATGACAAAGATCGCGCCGATGGAGCGGCTGCCCGTTCCAGCATCCGAAAGAGCGTTATTGTCGAGTTATATCAATGCTTACAACAGGGTTGCTGCGCCGATCGCGCCGTGCGCAGCAATCTTGGTAGCAATCACATCACTATAACGCGTGTCCCGACTTTTACACGATCGTAGAGGTCGATCACGTCTTCATTGCGTAGACGGATGCAGCCGGATGACACGGCATTGCCGATCGTCCAGGGCGCATTGGTGCCGTGGATGCGGTAGAGGGTCGAGCCGAGATACATGGCGCGGGCGCCGAGCGGATTGGCTTCGCCGCCTTCCATATGGGCCGGCAGATAGTGGCCCTTTGCGGCTTCGCGCGCCAACATTTCCGATGGCGGCGTCCAATCGGGCCATTCCTGCTTGCGGGTGATGGTATGGGCACCGGCCCATTCGAAGCCGGGTTTGCCAACGCCGACGCCGTAGCGCCGCGCCTTGCCGCCGTCCATCACCAGATAGAGGAAGCGATCGTTGGTGTCGATGACGATGGTGCCCGGCCTTTCCTTGGTCGGGTAGTCGACGATCTGCGGCAGGAACTGCGGGTCGATTTGGCCGCGGACCGCCGGATATTGCGGCCGCACGACCGCGACTTGCTGCACGACGGGACGCGAAAACAGGCCGCGCGGCTGGATTACCCGCCGTACCTGCGGATTGACGGCCTGGTCTTCCGCCGGATTGTTCATGGGATTGACGGCCTGGCGCACCATGCGGCGAGAGGGATAGACCGCCGGCTGCACATCGGCGCCGCCGAGCTGCATCACCCAGGGGGCGGTCAGATCGGGGCTGACGATGACAGGCGGGCGCGACTGGTAACGGTCGTCGGCGAAAGCGCCGGAGGCGAGCAGGCTCAAAGCGCCGGCGGCAAATAAAATGCATTGTTTCATCATCGGACAAACTCTCTACAAACGGGCCGAGGATGGGCGTAATTGCGCCCGGTCAGGAACATGGTGCCACTTGCGCGCCAGCGAATGGTAAACATCTATTCATCAAAATGCCGCGAAGCCGATAAACCTTTGTCAGGGTTACCGCTTGGTTTGGAAAGACGGTTTGCAAGTGGTAAACCGTGAATCGGGATGACTTGCCTTCGAATCGTTCTCTCGATCTTAAGTATTTGATTGGCATGATCTTATCCGAGAGCTGCCCGCCAGTTTTCGGGATCGGGTTCTGAAATAGGGGACGAACTGCAACAATGGCCGGAACAGGCATCATCACCGGTGAGGATGGCAAGGACCGTTGCTTCTGGCACGGCAATCTGCCGGAGTATCAGCGTTATCATGATCAGGAATGGGGCCGGCCCGTCATCGACGACATCAGGCTTTTCGAAAAGATCTGCCTGGAGGGGTTTCAATCCGGCCTGTCATGGCTGACGATCCTGCGCAAGCGCGAGAATTTCCGCGCCGCATTTGCCGGTTTCGATTTCGAGAAGGTGGCCGATTTCGGTGAGGCCGATATCGAACGCTGCCTCGGCGATGCCGGCATCATTCGCCATCGCGGCAAGATCGTCTCCACCATCAACAACGCCCGCCGTGCGATTGAGCTGCGCCAGGAATTCGGCTCGCTCGCCCGATATTTCTGGAGCCACGAGCCATCAGCCGAAGAGCGGCCGGCCTTCGTCGATTATCCGACCCTCGTCGCCAATCCGACGACGCCGGTGTCGGTGCGCATCTCGAAGGATCTGAAGAAACGCGGCTGGACTTTCGTCGGCCCCACCACAGTCTATGCCTTCATGCAGGCCATGGGCCTTGTCAACGATCACATCGAAGGCTGCTATTGCCGGAAAGAGGTGGAGGCGATGCGCAGTGCATTGGTACGGCCATGAAACGCGTGATGCTTGCCTTTTCCTTGCTCGCGTTCGCCCTGCTCGGCGGTCAAGCCGCTTATGCGCAGGATACTCAGGACGATGACAGCACCCAGGGCGCTGAGCAGACACCGCTTCCGCAACTCGATCGCGGCGAAACCGTGGAAAAGCTCGGTTTCCCTGCCGTCGTGGAGAAATTGACGGGCTGGACGAAGTTTGGCAAAGGTAAGGTCTACACGCTGCCGCTCAAGAAGGGCCAGCACGTCCGCATCACCTTCAGCTCGAAGAGCAAATACGCCTATATGGCGATCTTCGATCTCTCCTCGAATGATGACGAATCCTTCTTCGGCACCGATGAGGATGGCATGGTCGCCGATGTTACCGTCAACGAGGACACGACCTGGCTGATCAAGCCCTATTACTCCCGCGTTACCCGCCGCCGCGGCCTCGGCGCACCCTACGAAATCCTCATCGATCCCAACCCGCCGGCCACACAACAATCGAACAAGCCGGCTGATCAGGCGCCCGTGTTGTTTCCACCGAAGGCAAAATAAGGGGTGGTGAAGGATGATTAGGACAGCCCCTCGATCACTCCATGTAATTCCCCAAGATGTCCGATCTTCCGAAATCTCGGCGCCTCGGTCGGTTCGTCGATGTGTTCGAAGGCCCAGGTAAGTTCGTGCGGCACGAAGACGCCGTAGCTGCCGGCGGCGAGCGCGGGCACGATGTCTGACTTCAGCGAATTGCCGACCATCATCGCCCGCTCCGGCCCGTCACCGACCTTGGAGAAAATACGGCGATAGGTGGAGGCATTCTTGTCGGAGACAATTTCGATGGCATCGAAGAGATCGCCGAGGCCCGATTGCGCAAGCTTGCGCTCCTGATCAAAAAGATCGCCTTTGGTGATCAGCACCAGCAGGTAATTGCCCGTCAGGGCTTCCAATGTCTCCCGCACATTGGGAAGTGTTTCGACGGGATGGGCGAGCAGAATGCGGCCGATGTCGAGAATTTGCGCGATCACTGCCGTCGGCACTTCGCCCTTGGTGATCTCGATCGCCGTCTCGATCATCGACAGCGTGAAACCTTTGATGCCGAAGCCGTAACGGTGCAGGTTGCGCTTTTCGGCTTCCAGCAGTTTTTGGGAAATATTCTCGCTCTCGGCATAGTCGGCAAGCAGTTCGATGAACTGCCGTTCCGTCAGACGATAGAATTGTTCGTTTTGCCAGAGCGTGTCGTCGGCATCGAAGCCGATCGTGGTCAAGGGTCGTTGCGTCATCGAAATTCTTGCTCTTGCCGATTAAATGGATGTGAGAGTCTATCGCGCGTCGAAATGGAGGCAAGAGTGAAGCGCTGGTAACTGCATCGTGATCGGTGCCGGGTATCGCGTTGAAATCGGATTCCGGTGCATTATGTCGATGTTGTCTTGATGACGGCGGCGCCAAGACCGCTCCTCGATGACCTTCTCCGGACCTCCCCAAGGCAGCGCGAATGAGCGGCTGTCATGCCGAGGTCAATAGCCAAGAGACAAGAATTCACCGGCCGGAAGCCGCCTTCCGGCGGATCACAAGGGATTTCTTCAAATGCGTTATAATCAACTCGGCAATACCGGCATGTTCGTCTCAGAACTTTGCCTGGGTACGATGACCTTCGGCGAAGCCAATCCTAACAGCACCTGGGGTGCCATCGCCGATGTCGATCAGGCGACGGCCGATAAGATCGTCGAAAGCTCGCTCGCTGCCGGCGTCAACTTCATCGACACCGCTGATGTCTATTCCGTCGGGAATTCGGAAAAGCTGCTCGGCCAGGCCCTGAAGAATGTCGGCGTGCCGCGCAAGGACGTCATCATCGCCACCAAGGTCTACGGTGTCATGGGTGACATGCCCAACGATCGCGGCGCGTCGCGCGGCCATATCATGGATTCGGTCCAAGCCAGCCTAGAGCGGCTGCAGACCGATCATATCGACCTCTACCAGATCCATGCCACGGATTCGGTGACGCCGATCGATGAGACCTTGCGTGCGCTCGATGATCTCGTTTCTCGCGGATTGGTGCGCTATGTCGGCGTATCCAACTGGCAGGCTTGGCGTATCGCCAAGGCGCTCGGCATTTCCGAACGCCGCGGCTTTGCCCGCTTCGAAACGGTGCAGGCCTATTACTCCATCGCCGGCCGCGATCTTGAGCGCGAAATCGTGCCGCTGATGGCTGAGGAGAAGCTTGGGCTGATGGTCTGGTCGCCGCTTGCCGGCGGTCTTCTTTCCGGAAAATATGGTCCGGGTGCACCCGGCAACGGCGAAGGACGCCGCGCCAGCTTCGACTTCCCGCCCGTCGATAAGGATCGCGCCTGGGCCTGCGTTGCCGCCATGCGCGAAGTGGCCGAAAAACACGGCGCGAGCGTCGCGACCGTGGCACTCGCCTGGATCCTGGCGAAACCCTTCGTCACCAGCATCATCATCGGCGCCAAGCGTCTCGACCAGCTCGACCAGAATCTGGCAGCGGTCAAGCTGAAGCTCGATGCAGACGATCTCGCCAAGCTGGACGAGGTCAGCGCGCTGGCTGCGGAATATCCCGGCTGGATGATCCCCCGCCAAGGCGCCGCCCGCCGGCCGCAGCCTTTTGAACCGAAGGCTTGATATCCTGCGAAGGCCGTGCCGCCCTTCGCGGCGGCCCGGCTGCTATCAAAGCTCGATGACGATCTTGCCGAAGGCACCGCGATCGAGATGATCGAAGGCCTCCGGAACCTCGCCGAAAGCATAGCGGTGGGCGATGACGGGCTTCAGGCCGATGCTGTCCACCGCACGTACGAAATCTTCAAGCGAGCGGCGATGGCCGACGCTGATGCCTTGCACGACGGGAGACTTCAAAAGCAGCGGCGCCGCCGGACCGGAAATGTCGAAGCCCTCCAGAACACCTATGACGGAAATACGGCCATGAGGCGTCACCGCCTTCAGCGACTGAGCGAAGTTCGGTCCGCCGGCGATTTCAATGATATGGTCGATGCCGCGATCGTCGGTAATGCGATAGACCTCCTCCACCCAATCGCTGGTATTGCGGTCGATGCCGTGATGGGCACCGAGCGCCTTTGCCCGTGCCAGCTTCTCCGGCCCTGATGAGGTCACGAACACCTCGGCTCCCTGGGCGGCGGCGATCTGCAGGCCGAACAGCGCCACGCCACCGGTTCCCTGCACCAGCACGCGATCGCCAGGCTTGATCTTGCCGCGTTCCACCAAGGCGAACCATGCCGTCAGACCGGCGCAAGGCAGTGTGCTTGCCTCGGCGTCATTGAGGCTCTTGGGCGCCGAGACGAGCCAGTCCTGCGGCACGGCGATATATTCGGAGAGAACGCCGGGATAGAAGCCGCCAAGCGTCTTATAAGGAGGATTGCGGGCATCGCCGAGCGGCTTGTCGTCGATCCAGCCCGGGTGGAAGGTCGAAATGACACGATCGCCGGTCGAAAATCTGGTGACATCGTCTCCCACCGCTTCGACGACGCCCGTCATGTCGGAAGCCGGCACGAAGGGAAATTGGATCGGCAGGCCCATGCCGGTCTCGCGAACGAGCTTGTCGCGATAGTTCAGCGAAACCGCCTTGACCCGCACGAGGACTTCGCCGCGGGCAGGCGTGGGAACCGCTGTTTCCGTGAGGTTCAAGGGGGCGCCGACGGCGATTGTCTCGAGGGTCCAGCGCTTCATAATCTTCGTCATCATGATCTCCTGTGAGGAATTGGAAGCAATGGAGCCACTATATCGTTGCCTCTTGATCGTCAGTGGCGATATAAATTCCGCTAACTGGTTCCTATGAGGAAGCAATCGTCATGAATGACATGCTCAACGGCATTCCGGAATTCGTGGAGGCAGTCGAAGCCGGCGGCTTTTCGGCGGCGGCGGCGCGCATGAATCTGTCGCGCTCGGCGATCGGCAAGGCCATCGCAAGACTGGAGAGGCGCCTGAACACTCGCCTGTTTCATCGCACCACGCGCATGCAGAGCCTGACAGATGAAGGCCAGGCTTTTTACGAGCGCTGCCGCCGGGCACTGGACGAGATACAGTCGGGCGAGGCCATGCTGGAATCGGGAAAGCGCGAGGTCACGGGGCGCCTGCGCATCTCCATGCCCGTCCTCTTCGGCCGCCGCTGTGCCGCGCCGCTGCTGCTGGAACTAGCCCGCATGCATCCCAAGCTCGAACTGGATCTCTCCTTCAGTGATCGGGTGGTCGATCTCTTTGAGGAGGGGTTCGATCTGGCCATTCGCAACGGCGTGCTGCGCGATGAAGCCGGCCTTGCCGCCCGCAAGGTCGCCCTTCATCGCATGACGCTCTGCGCGTCGCCGGATTATCTTGCCGCAAGAGGCGCGCCGCAGGCCATCGACGACCTCGCCGGCCATGACCTCATCGTCTATGCGAGATCGGGCGAAACGAAGAAATGGACCTTCCTGCAGGAGAACGGCACGGCCGTTGATTATTTTCCCGAAACGCGTCTGCGCTTCGATGATCTGGAGGTCCTTGCCGACGCGGCGGCGTCCGGGATGGGGATCGCGTGGCTGCCTTGCTGGCTGGTGCGTGACTACGTGGCTGCCGGCACGCTCACGCCGGCGCTGAAGAATGTTTCCAGTCGAGCCGTCAATGTCTACGCGGTTTGGCCGCAGGTGCCGCAGCTCTCGTTGAAGATGCGTGCGGTCATAGACCTCCTGGCGGCACGCCTGCCTGATATTATGAATTGAGTGCAGGCGGAAAAATCCGGCCGTTCCAGTCCGCTTGCGGTCAACGATGCCGAAGCTCTGCTTCAGGCTGCTGTTGCAGGATTAGGGCGCGCGCTCCTGCCGAAAATTCTGGCCGACAATGTCGATGGGCTTTGTCGCGTCGATAGCGGCGACAGAAACCCGCCGACGCGTGGGATATGGCTGCTCATACACGCCGAGCTTCGCCACCTCGTTCGCATCCGAGCCGTTTCCGATTGGTTGGATACTGTATTTCGCCGTACGCATCTCGAACAATGAAAGAAGCGGCATAGAGCCGCCTCCACTCTCTGACTTACTTGCCGTACTTGATTGGGCTCAAGGGCCCCCGGCAGCATAGCGAGGCGCCAGTTTGACCGCGCTCAGGATCTCGACGGGAGGATATCTCACGCAATCGGCAACATCGAACGTCACGGTAAACCTGGCCGGCGTTTCCGCAGCCCAGGTCAGCGCTGTTTCGGCCGATGCCATCGGGATTTTCATCGCGATCGTGCAATGAGGTTGCCAATGGTCGGGACGATAATGCTCATCACATAGGATAGGATCGATTTCTCGGTGAACAGCCTCGTGGGCGTGTCGCAAGGCGCTATCATCGACGGGACGCGCCCAAAGTACCAGCACGTCATGCCTGAAGTGCCGGATGCCTGAGAATTCCACGGACATTGCCGGAATCTCGTGAAAAGCCTTGCGAACGGCCTCGCAGAGACGGTCTGGCGAGATATCTTCGTAGATGGCAAAGGTCAGATGCGGAGGATAGTTCAGCCCTTGCATCGACGGCACGGTTTCAAAGGCGCTGGCCTGCCGCCAGAGATCGAGGACAGGCAACGCCGTATTGTTGGTGGATTTCAGGCTGATCGCATAGGGCATGGTTTCCACGTCCGGGTCGTCCGCTCAAATTCCCACGCACACCGCAGTAAGGGGCGCTCAACGATAGATGTCGCGACGGTTGCCGATTTCGACGACTAACACGACCAGCCGGCTATCCTGCAGATCGCAAATGATCCGATAGTCGCCAACCCGATAACGCCAATAGTTTCCGAGTTTTGCACCTTGCAAAGCGTCGCCGACCTGGCGCGGATCGTGCAGGCTCGGAAGACGCTCTTCCAGAAAGTCCCTTATTCTCCTGCGTGTCTTTGGGTCGAGTTTTTCAACGAATTTGCGAGCAGATCGGGCGTACTCAATCGTCCAGACCACGCCAGAACTCCTCGGAGCTTACGATCTCGTCTTCGCCCTTCTTAATCCGCTCCATGGCCCGCTCAGCCAAATACACGTCCTCCAGGTCCTGCAGATGTGCTTCAATCGCCTGCCGGATATAGTAGGTTGCTGTACGACCGGTGCGTTCGGCCAGAGCCTGTAGGCGCTCATAGGTCTCATCTGGCAAACGGATAGCTGTCTGCTTGCTCATTAAAGTTGGTCCCTGTAACAGTCGGGATGCGTGTATCCCAAATATAGATGCTTCAGGTCCGTCTGTCACTGTCAGTTTTGTCAGATGAGAACATACACAATCCTTGCCGCATCCCGCGCTATCCGCTAGTTAACCGCCACTGTTCCCGTACCGGATTATCCTGCAAATGAGCGATAAACAAAAGAAACCGCAGAAGCTCAAGGCCCGCTTGCCGCGTGGCTTTGTCGATCGTTCGGCGAGCGATATTCGCGCCGTCAACGAAATGACCGCCAAGATCCGGGCCGTGTATGAGCATTATGGTTTCGATCCCGTCGAAACGCCGCTGTTCGAATATACCGATGCGCTCGGCAAGTTCCTGCCCGATAGCGATCGTCCGAACGAGGGCGTATTCTCGCTTCAGGATGACGACGAGCAGTGGATGTCGCTGCGCTACGACCTGACGGCGCCGCTCGCCCGTCATGTCGCGGAGAATTTCAACGAAATCCAGCTTCCCTACCGCACCTATCGTGCCGGCTATGTCTTCCGCAACGAGAAGCCAGGCCCGGGCCGCTTCCGCCAGTTCATGCAGTTCGACGCCGATACGGTCGGCGCGCCGGGCGTGCAGGCCGATGCCGAAATGTGCATGATGATGGCCGACACGCTGGAGTCGCTTGGCATTAAGCGCGGCGACTATGTCGTCCGCGTCAACAACCGCAAGGTTCTGGATGGCGTGCTCGAGGCGATCGGTCTCGGCGGCGACGACAAGGCGGGCCAGCGGCTGAACGTGCTGCGCGCCATCGATAAGCTCGACAAGTTCGGGCCGGAAGGTGTTGCGCTGCTGCTCGGGCCGGGCCGCAAGGACGAGTCCGGCGATTTCACCAAGGGTGCCGGGCTGAACGCCGACCAAATCGAGAAGGTGCTCTTCTTCGTCGGTATCAAGGATTATGCCGAAAGTGCCGTCCGGCTTGCTGAGCTTGTCGCCGGCACGTCCAACGGCAGCGAAGGCGTCGAGGAGCTGAACCTGATCGGCTCGCTCGTCACCAGCGCCGGCTATCATTCCGATCGCATCAAGATCGATCCGTCCGTCGTGCGCGGCCTCGAATATTATACCGGCCCGGTCTACGAAGCCGAGCTCCTGTTCGACGTTACCAATGAAAAGGGCGAAAAGGTCGTCTTCGGCTCGGTTGGCGGCGGTGGCCGTTATGACGGACTCGTCTCACGTTTCATGGGGCAGCCGGTTCCGGCCACGGGCTTCTCCATCGGCGTCTCGCGCCTGATGACGGCCTTGAAGAATCTTGGCAAGCTCGGTCAGGACGAGGTGATCGCCCCCGTCCTGGTCACCGTCATGGACGGCGATGTCGAGGCGATGGGCCGCTATCAGCGGATGACGCAGCAATTGCGCGCCGCCGGTATCCGCGCCGAGATGTTTCAGGGCAATTGGAAGAAGTTCGGCAATCAGCTCAAATATGCCGATCGCCGCGGCTGCCCGATCGCCATCATTCAGGGCGGCGACGAGCGCGCGCAAGGTGTCGTGCAACTCAAGGATCTGATCGAGGGCAAGCGCCTCTCCGGCGAGATCGAGGACAATGCGAGCTGGCGCGAGGCCCGCGTCGCGCAGGAAACCGCGCCGGAAGCCGATCTGGTGACCAAGGTGCAGGAGATTTTGGCGGCGCAGGCGGAAGACCGCAAGAGGGCGGCCGGCAATGTCTGAGTGTGCGGCCTTGCCCCTCACCCTAGCCCTCTCCCCGCAGGCGGGGCGAGGGGACGACCTCTTGTGTCGCGCCCTGTCGATCTTCACGAGGTTGAAGGGCGATGGAAGATGCGTCTATTCCCTTCTCCCCGCCGGGGAGAAGGAGGAGGTACTCCCATGCCCCTGATCAACCTCCCAGATTTTGCCGGCGATCTCCTAGCCGAGTTCGGTGCCCGCGGAACGGAGCGGGTGGATACGCCGATCATCCAGCCGGCCGAGCCCTTTCTCGACATGGCGGGCGAAGACCTGCGCCGCCGTATCTTCATGACGGAGAACGAGACCGGTGCCAGCCTCTGCCTGCGTCCCGAATTCACCATTCCTGTCTGCCTGCGTCATATCGAGACCGCGACCGGTACGCCGAAGCGCTATTCCTATCTTGGCGAGATCTTCCGCCAGCGCCGCGAAGGCGGCAATGAATTCTATCAGGCGGGAATAGAAGATCTTGGCGACCGCGATATCGCCGGCGCCGACGCCCGCCTCATCGGTGATGCCATCGGCATTCTCAATCGGCTGGTGCCGGGCAGGGCGCTATCGGTGACGCTCGGCGATCAAGCCGTTTTCGAGGCCGTCGTGCAGGCGCTCGGTCTGCCCTCCGGCTGGCAGAAGCGCCTGGTGCATGCCTTCGGCAATATGACGCAGCTCCAAACGCTGCTGGCACGGCTCGCAAGCCCGCAGCCGGTCACTGGCCTTGATCCGCATGTGTTTGATTTTCTGACGCGCGGCGACGAGCAGGGGCTGGTCAAGCATATCGACAGCACCATGAAGGCGACCGGCTATTCCACCAATGCCAGCCGCTCGCCGCAGGAGATCGCCCGCCGTCTTCGCGAAAAGCTGGTTCTCTCGGAAACGCGGCTCGATGATGCCGCTTTCGGTGTCCTGGAGGAATTCCTGTCGCTCCGCCTGCCGCTCGCCGAGGCATCTTCCGCGCTGGCCGGCTTTGCCGATGCGGCCGGGCTGAAGCTCGGAACTGCGCTTGAGCGTTTCGATGCCCGCGTTGCGGCCCTTGCCAAGGCCGGCGTCAACGCTGCCCAGATCGAGTATCGCGCCGCCTTCGGCCGTCCGCTCGACTATTACACCGGCCTCGTCTTCGAGGTGATGGTGGAAGGATCGCCGGCAGTGCTCGCCGGCGGCGGCCGTTTTGACCGGCTGCTGACACTGCTCGGCGCCAAGGACCACATTCCGGCCGTCGGCTTCGCGCTCTGGCTCGACCGCATCGAAACCGCGAGGGCCGCCTGATGACCATCACCATAGCGCTTCCCTCCAAGGGCCGCATGAAGGACGATTGCTCGGCGGTCTTCGAGCGCGCCGGCATGCCCATCGTCGCCGTCGGCAATGATCGCTCCTATCGCGGCCGTGTCGAAGGCTGGGACGGCGTCGAGATCGCTTTCCTGTCGGCCTCGGAAATCTCGCGCGAGATCGGCAACGGCAGCGTCGATTTCGGCATTACCGGCGAAGATCTCGTGCGCGAAGGCATGGCGGAGGCCGATCGCCGTGTCGAATTCTGCGCAAGGCTTGGTTTTGGTCATGCCGATGTCGTCGTCGCGGTGCCGGATATCTGGCTCGATGTCGATACCATGGCTGATCTCGGCGACGTCGCCGCCGATTTCCGCGCCCGTCATGGTCGCAGGCTGACGGTCGCGACGAAATATTGGCGGCTGACGCAGCAGTTCTTCTCCAGCCAGCACGGCATCCAGCTCTATCGCATCGTCGAAAGCCTCGGCGCCACCGAAGGAGCACCCGCTTCCGGCTCGGCCGACATCATCGTCGACATCACCTCCACCGGCTCGACCTTGCGGGCGAACCATCTGAAGGTTCTGTCTGATGGGATCATCTTGCGCTCCGAGGCCTGCCTCGTCCGGGCGCGCAAGGAAAGCCATGAGAGCGATCCCTTGGTTCAGCGCATCATCGTCGCCGTACGCGGCGCGCTTTGATATTTGCCGATCTGTTTGACGATACAAAAAACCCGCCGGAAATTCCGGCGGGTTTTTGATGCTTGGGAGGCCTTGAGCGATCAGGCGGCTGCGTAGGCGCCGCGGCGTGCGTCGAGCGAATAGGCGCCCGGGCCATTGGTGGCGAGCATGATGTAGGCGCCAGCGAGCGTGACGTTCTTCAGGAAGTTGACGAAGTTCAGGCCGTTGATCCAGCCATTGGCGGCAGCCGGAAAGTCAGGAACGTTGACGGTCGGCAGGTGGAAGACAATGCCGGTGAAGACGCAGAACAGGGCGAGCAGCCAGCCGACGATGCGGATCTGGAAGCCGACGAGAACGCAGACGCCGGTCACGAATTCGAAGGCACCAGCGAGATAGGTGAGAAGCGTGGCGGCAGGCATGCCGGCGCCGGCAATCATGCCTGCGGTGCTTGACGGATCGGCAAGCTTGCCGAAGCCGGCGAAGATAAACATGAAGGCGAGCAGGATGCGCGCCACAAGGATGATGATGTTATTGGTGTTGGACATGACGGTCTCCTGTAAAGGTGGTGAGTGCCGCGAGCGACAATTTCTGAGACCCGTTATTCGCGATTTTAGTGCGATTGGAAAGATAAACAAGTGCGCACGATTAGTTCACAATTGTTGAACAATCTCCCTGCGGTCGACATCTTCCCATATGCTCCATATCGATTATGTTGGCGCGAATTCATTCGCCAAATCATGATTTTCAGAAGGAAGCCCCATGGCCGATCTGTCTTCATTTCCAATTACCAAGCGCTGGCCTGCCAGCAATTCGGATATTATCCAGCTCTACTCACTGCCGACGCCGAACGGCGTCAAGGTATCGATTGCGCTCGAAGAACTTGGCCTTCCCTATGAGCCACATCTGATTTCCTTTAGCACCAACGACCAGAAGTCGCCGGAATTCGTCTCGCTCAATCCCAACGGCCGCATTCCCGCGATCATCGATCCCAACGGCCCTGACGGTAAGCCGATCGGCCTGTTCGAATCGGGTGCCATCCTCGTCTATCTCGCCGAAAAGACAGGTAAGCTGATGCCCCGGGATGCGGCCGGGCGCTATGAAACATTGCAATGGGTGTTCTTCCAGATGGCCGGCATTGGCCCGATGTTCGGACAGTTCGGCCACTTCTTCAAATTCGCCGCCGACAAGGTCGCCAACAACGCCTATCCGGTCGAGCGATATCGTGATGAAAGCAAGCGCCTGTTGAGCGTCTTGGAAAGCCGCCTGCAGGGCCGCCAGTGGATCATGGGCGACGAATATACCATCGCCGACATTGCCACTTTTCCGTGGGTCCGGGGCGTCGATGTCTTTTACGGCGGCCGGGAAGTTCTCGATTTCGCAAGTTTCCCGGCGGTCACGGATTGGCTTGAACGCGCTATCGCTCGCCCGGCGAGCCAACGCGGGCTGAACATCCCGAAACGGGATTGATCGCGAGTATTTCCGCGCAAGATGCAAGGCCGGTCCGAAAGGATCGGCCTTTTGCGTTTAGGATCTACTGCCGGCTCGCCAACTGGCTGCCCGGCTCGAGCTTGAAACGCGGAAACAGGAAGACGCCCACCATGCTGCCGGCGTGTTTTCCTTCCGTGCCGATGGATTCGCCGACGCAGAAGATCGGTTGGCGGTGGCCCCCGACGCCGAGTGCGGTGGTGGAGTAGCAGAAGCTGGACGAGGCGGTTGCTGCCTGCTCGAACAGGTCGAGGATGCGGGCACGGTCATGGGCGTCGTAGCAATGCATCAGGCTCAACAGGCCGCATTCGGACGAAGTCAACCCGTGCAGCATCGTGCCCCATTGACCGAGCTTGATGATGCCGCTCGATAAATCACCGGTCCATCCCTCGGAGACACAGAACTGCGCCAGAAGATCAGGGTCATGTCCACTGAACTCCAATGACCCCGGAGCGAAAGGTGCAGCAAGATTGGCTTTGGCGATCTTGAACAAGATATTCCCCAGCTTGAGGCGCGGGTTCCCCTGCGCGCGCTTCAATCGAATTCCATGCCTTATTGATCAGAGCGTGGCTCCGTATATTGCACAGCTATGGATCGCGAAGGCATCCTCGCTGAACCCATCCCCCCGGGCGTGCTTCCGGATCGTCAATTGAATGCTTCAAGTCACTTCAAGTAATGATTCTACCTGAACTATCTATCCAAAAGGTTATGACGGTGCTTGCCCGCGGATAAGGTGGGCCGAAATCAAGTAAAATTTGTGTGCTCTGCAACAGTCCCCCCGAACGTCATTGCGCTGCGATTTATAGGAGCTTTTATAAAAACGGCAATGGGGCAATTTGCGTAAATTTGCGCAGTTACAAAATCTGTCGAACCTTGCGCGGCGGCAGGTTCATCATAAATGAAAAGGGCGACCCGAGGGCCGCCCTTCGTCAATTCCGGATGCCGGAACGAACAGTCGCAATAAGGCTGACGCCCTATCACATCATGTCCATGCCGCCACTTCAGGCCGCTTGGCGGCCTGAAGCATCAAAGATGCATGGGCGAAGCTTTATGGACATTCCTGTGATCGGGCTGACGCCCTATCACATCATGTCCATGCCGCCCATGCCGCCCATGCCGCCTGGCATGCCAGCCGGAGCGTCCTTCTTCGGCAGCTCGGCGATCATGGCTTCGGTGGTGATCAGCAGCGAAGCAACCGAAGCTGCGTCCTGCAGAGCCGTGCGAACGACCTTGACCGGGTCGACGATGCCCATGGAGATCATGTCGCCATAGACGCCCGTCTGAGCGTTGTAGCCCCAGTTGTCTTCGTTCTTGTCGAGGATCTTGCCGACAACGATGGAGGCTTCATCACCAGCGTTTTCAGCGATCTGGCGGCAAGGAGCCTGCAGAGCACGGCGGATGATGTTGATGCCGGCTTCCTGGTCGTCGTTTTCACCCTTTGCGGTGATCTTGACGGAGGAGCGCAGCAGAGCCGTGCCGCCGCCCGGTACGATGCCTTCCTGAACAGCAGCGCGCGTCGCGTTCAGAGCGTCGTCGATGCGGTCCTTCTTTTCCTTGACTTCGACTTCCGTCGAGCCGCCGACGCGGATGACGGCAACGCCGCCAGCGAGCTTGGCAAGACGTTCCTGCAGCTTTTCGCGGTCGTAGTCGGAGGTGGTTTCTTCGATCTGGGCCTTGATCTGGGCAACGCGGCCTTCGATGTCGGACTTAGCGCCCGAACCGTCGACGATCGTGGTGTTTTCCTTGGAGATCGAAACCTTCTTGGCGCGGCCGAGCATGTCGAGGGTGACAGATTCGAGCTTGATGCCGAGGTCTTCGGAGATGACAGTGCCGCCCGTCAGGATGGCGATGTCTTCCAGCATGGCCTTGCGGCGATCGCCGAAGCCCGGAGCCTTGACGGCAGCGATCTTCAGACCACCGCGCAGCTTGTTGACGACGAGCGTAGCAAGAGCTTCGCCTTCGACGTCTTCAGCGATGATGAGGAGCGGCTTGCCGGTCTGCACGACAGCTTCGAGAACCGGAAGCATGGCCTGCAGGTTCGAGAGCTTCTTCTCGTGCAGGAGGATGAACGCGTCTTCGAGGTCGGCGATCATCTTTTCCGGGTTGGTCACGAAGTAGGGGCTGAGGTAGCCGCGGTCGAACTGCATGCCTTCGACGACTTCGAGTTCGGTTTCGGCGGTCTTGGCTTCTTCAACCGTGATGACGCCTTCGTTGCCGACCTTCTGCATGGCTTCAGCAATATCGAGACCGATCTGCTTTTCGCCGTTTGCGGAGATCGTGCCGACCTGTGCGACTTCTTCCGAGGTGTTGATCTTCTTGGCCTTGGCCTGGAGATCCTTGACGACTTCAGCAACGGCGAGATCGATGCCGCGCTTCAGGTCCATCGGGTTCATGCCGGCTGCAACGGCCTTGGCGCCTTCGCGAACGATGGCCTGGGCGAGAACGGTTGCGGTCGTGGTGCCGTCGCCGGCGATGTCGTTGGTCTTCGAAGCAACTTCGCGGACCATCTGTGCGCCCATGTTTTCGAACTTGTCTTCGAGTTCGATTTCCTTGGCGACGGTGACGCCGTCCTTGGTGATGCGCGGAGCGCCGAAGGACTTGTCGATAACGACGTTACGACCCTTCGGGCCGAGCGTGACCTTCACTGCGTCAGCGAGGATGTCGACGCCACGAAGCATCTTTTCGCGGGCGCTGCGGCCGAATTTTACTTCTTTAGCTGCCATGTTTGAAACTCCTGAATTCGCGTTGTCCGGGTTTATGGCCCGTCAGCTTTATCGGAAAAGGGGAAATCGGCTGGATTAGCCGATGATGCCCATGATGTCGGCTTCCTTCATGATCAGAAGGTCTTCGCCGTTGAGCTTGACTTCGGTGCCGGACCACTTGCCGAACAGAACGCGATCGCCAACCTTGACGTCGAGTGCTACGACCTTGCCGGATTCATCACGGGCGCCAGAACCGACGGCGACGATTTCGCCTTCCTGCGGCTTTTCCTTGGCGGTGTCCGGAATGATGATGCCACCCTTGGTCTTTTCTTCCGACTCGACGCGACGAACGACGACACGGTCATGAAGGGGGCGGAAATTGGTGCTTGCCATTGTCTAATCCCTCGATCAAATGACATTCACGGATCAGCGGGGATCCGTATGGGGCTTTGTTAGCACTCTGCCTCAGCGAGTGCTAGCGGACGGTGATTTAGGATTGGGCGCTAAACGAGTCAAGAATGTGTCCGTGAATTTTTTCGGACAGCTCTTCGTTGACTCGCCGCAGCTTTTGCCGGAAAATCTTCAATATGGGGTTTGCGAATACCCCACGAGGCGTCATGCCGGAGTTTCGCGTCCATCTCTTTTGGAAGGGACGTAACATGACTTCGTTCAACGCCATCACTCCCGAAAAGCTTCTTCGTCTGCTGGGTACGCCGAAAGCGCCCGCAATACTCGATGTTCGAGACGCCGATGATTTTGAGGCCGATCCTTATCTGCTGCCGGCCTCGCGACGTCGGGATCATGAGAACGTTCAGGCTTGGGCCGCCGAATTTCGCGGCCGCAATGTTGTCTGCCTCTGTCAGCATGGCGGCAAGCTCAGCGAAGGCGTCGCCGCCTGGCTGCGGCTGGCCGGTGCTGCGGCGGAAATCCTCGATGGTGGCCTCGATGCCTGGCGGGCGGCGGGATTGCCGCTGATCCCGGTTTCGATTCTGCCTGGAGCCAATGCGTCGGGTGCGACCGTGTGGGTGACCCGCGCCCGGCCGAAGATCGATCGCATCGCCTGCCCCTGGCTGATCCGCCGCTTCGTCGATCCCGGCGCGTCGTTTCTCTTTGTCACGCCTCAGGAAGTCGACGGCGTCGCCCAACGTTTCGGCGCGACGCCCTTCGACGTGGAAGGGGTATTTTGGAGCCATCGCGACGAGGAATGCACTTTCGATACGATGGTAAAGGAATTCCGGCTCGAACTCCCGGCGCTTCATCATCTTTCCCGCATCGTCAGGGGCGCCGATACCAACAGGCTCGACCTCGAACCGCAGGCGGCCGGCTTGCTTGCCGTCTCGCTCGGATTGTCGCGCATGTATGCTGACGATATTGAACAGTTGGATGCAGGGATGTTGTGTTATGACGCGCTTTATCGCTGGGCGCGCGACGCGACGCAGGAAAAGCATGACTGGGTATCGCATGGAGCAAAAAAATCGTGAGTGAAACCGTTTTGGTTGACGATCTCGCCGCGACCCCATCCCTTAGTGAGGCCACGCGTGTATGGGCGCGCGTTGGCGTATTAAGCTTCGGAGGCCCGGCCGGGCAAATCGCGTTGATGCATCGCATTCTGGTCGATGAGAAGCGTTGGATCGATGAAGAGCGCTTTCTGCATGCACTGAGCTATTGCATGCTGCTGCCGGGACCGGAGGCGCAGCAGCTCGCCACCTATATCGGCTGGCTGCTGCATGGCATCCGTGGCGGCCTGATCGCGGGGCTTCTGTTCATCGTGCCGGGCTTCGCCGTTATCCTGGCGCTATCGGCCTTCTACGCCCTGTTTCACGATACCACCCTGCTTGCGACGGTCTTTTTTGGCATTAAGGCCGGTGTGCTGGCGATCGTGCTGCAGGCGCTGATCCGGCTGAGCGGCCGGGCGCTGAGAACCCGCTTTCATATTGCAGTCGCGATCGCAAGCTTCACTCTGCTTTTCGTCTTCGATCTGCCATTTCCGCTGGTGGTGCTTTTGGCCGGCCTCTCGGGTTATGGCCGGGTTCTCTATCGCGCTTATCATGATGATCACTGGCGGCCGCGACTGCCTCGGCTTGCCATTACCAATATCGGCATCGGAGCGCTGCGAAGTGGCCGCCTGCGGACCGCTGCGGTCACGCTCTTATGCTGGCTGGCGATCTGGCAGGCGCCGCTGTTGCTGATCCATGTCATAAATGGACCCAAGGATATTGTCGCCGAAACGCTAAGTGGCGGCACAAATGTCTTCGGCGCCATCTTCTCCTTCTTCTCCCGCATGGCAGTGGTTACCTTTGGCGGCGCCTATGCCGTGCTTGCCTATGTCGCGCAGACCGCTGTCCAGCATTACGCCTGGCTGCGGCCGGGCGAGATGCTGGATGGTCTGGCGCTGGCGGAGACGACGCCAGGACCGCTAGTATTGGTCCTCTGTTTCGTCGGCTTCATGGCCGGCTTCCGCAATCCCTTCGGCTTCGATCCGTTGACGGCAGGGTTCCTCGGCGCCAGCCTCGCGGCGTGGGCGACGTTCGCACCGAGCTTTCTTTTCATTTTCGCCGGCGCCCCTTTCATCGAGCGTCTGCGCGGTCACGCCGGTCTGTCGGCGGCTCTTGCCGCGATAACGGCTGCGATCGTCGGCGTCATGGCCAATCTGTCGGTTTGGTTTGGCCTGCATGTGCTCTTCGCCGATACCGGGCGGCTCGTTCTTTTGAGCCACCGCGTCAAGATTCAGGGTGGGGACTATGCCAACGTTCCGATCGCCGGCATTGCCTGGCCGGTCTGGACTACGCTTGATGTTTCCGCGCTGCTGCTTTTCATTCTCGCCACTGTGCTCGTCTTCCGTCATCGGGCAGGGGTGGCAACCGTACTCGGCATATCTGCCTTGGCCGGTTGCCTGCTGCGCTTCGCCGGATGAATCGGAAGCGGTCTATGTGCGGTGCAAAAACCTGCGCTCCGCTCTTGTAATTTGCCGGCCGGTTTGCAATGTCAGCCCGTGATTTCTTTGACCACGAGGACTGCATGGGCAAGCGTATCGAAAGCTTCCGCGAGATCGGCAAACTTTATGATGTCGCGCTCTGTGATGTCTGGGGCGTGCTGCACAACGGCGTGTCGGTATATGAGGACGCGCCGGTTGCGCTGGAAGCTGCGCGCGGCGAAGGGCTGACCGTCGTCCTCATCACCAATTCTCCCCGCGTGGCGCCGAAAGTGGTCGAGCAATTGCGCCAGATCGGCGTTCCCGACAGCGCCTATGACCGCATCGTTACCTCCGGCGACGTGACCCGCCGCCTGATTGCCGAGGGTCCAAAAAAGGTATTTCTGCTCGGTCCCGAGCGCGATATCGCCATTATCGAAGGGCTGGATGTAGAACGCGTCGAAGCCGATGAGGCCGAATGCATCGTCTGCACCGGCTTCTTCGATGACGAAACCGAGACCCCCGACGATTATACCGACATGCTGAAAGCCTGGTCGGCCCGCAACGTGCCGCTGATCTGCGCCAATCCCGATCTCGTCGTTGAGCGTGGCCACCGCATGATCCCCTGCGCCGGCGCCATGGCCGCTTATTACGATCGGCTCGGCGGCGAGACGCGTATTGCCGGCAAGCCGCATCAGCCGATCTACGATGCCTCGATCGCAGCGGCCCGCGAAGCGCGCGGCGAATTCCCGATGTCGCGTGTTGTCGCGATCGGTGACGGCATGCCGACCGATGTGCGCGGCGCGCTCGATTACGGCCTCGATCTTCTTTATATAAGCCATGGTATCCATGCCCGCGAATATGTCGTCGACGGTCACACCGACGAGGCAGCGCTTGGCGCCTTCCTGGCGCGCGAACAGGCGTCGCCGAAGTGGTGGATGCCGCGCCTTGTCTGAGGAGAGTGGTAGCCGATGACCGTCTTCCATCGCAATGAGACCCGCGAACCGCTGCCGGACAATCTGAAAGGCGGCGTCATTGCCATCGGTAATTTCGACGGCGTGCATCGCGGCCATCAATCCGTGCTCGATCGCGCGCTGGAGATCGCCCGGGAGCGCGGCGTGCCGGCGCTGGTCCTGACCTTCGAGCCGCATCCGCGGACCGTCTTCAGGCCCGATCAGCCGGTTTTCCGCCTGACGCCGGCGCCGCTGAAGGCGCGACTCCTCGAGGCGATCGGCTTCAACGCCGTCATTGAATATCCTTTCGACCGGGCCTTTTCGCAGCGTTCCGCCGATGAATTCGTCCATTCGATTCTGATCGACTGGCTGCATGCTTCCGAAGTGGTCACCGGCTTCGATTTCCATTTCGGCCATGATCGCCAGGGCGGTCCGGCCTTCCTGATGAATGCCGGCAGCAAGAACGGCTTCGGCGTGACGCTGATCGACGCCTTTCGCGATGAAAATGCCGAAGTGGTGTCATCAAGCCGCATCCGGACGTTGCTGGTGGAAGGCGAGGTCGCGGAGGCTGCAGGTCTGCTCGGCTATCGCTATACGGTCGAGGCAGAGGTCATTGGCGGCGAAAAACTCGGCCGCTCGCTGGGCTTCCCAACCGCCAATATGCGGCTGCCACCGGAAGCGGAGCTGAAGGCTGGTATCTATGCCGTGCGCTTTCGCGCCGCCGATGGCGTCATTCGCGATGGTGTCGCCAGCTATGGCCGGCGCCCGACGGTGACCGACAACGGGGCGCCGCTGCTCGAAACCTTCGTTTTCGACTTCAGCGGCGATCTCTATGGTCAGATCTGTTCCGTCTCTTTCTTCGGTTATCTCCGGCCCGAACTGAAGTTCGACGGCCTCGACCCGCTGGTGGCGCAGATCAGGAAGGATGAGGAGGAGGCGAGGGCGCTGCTCGCCGGCGTCCGCCCGCTCGGGGATATCGACCGGTTCATCGCCTTTTCTTGATTGTCACGCGGCACGGGCCTGATTGGGCGGGCTCCGATTGGCCGCGGGTGGAAGCATCAGCGGCTTTCTATGCCCTGCGGCGGCTGATCCCTCTTTCTTTCCATGCAAAAAACGCCTATGAACCGCCAACCATGACCCAATTTCGGCTGAGCCTATCGATACGAATTATTGGCCCGGCCTTCCGCGCGCTTTAAGCGGCCGGAAGGTCCGGGTTTTGGGCGCCTGTTCCCGAGGCGCTTTCCGCCGCCGAAAAATCCCCATATGGCTGCGCCTTTCCGGCGCGAAACGCCCGAGACGCCGAGGCAATTGTCAGAACAATGACCGATACCGCTGAAAAGATCGACTATTCGAAAACCCTTTACCTGCCCGAGACCGACTTCCCGATGCGCGCCGGCCTGCCGCAGAAGGAGCCGGAGCTCGTCAAGCGCTGGCAGGAAATGAACCTCTACAAGAAGCTGCGCGCTTCCGCCGCCGGCCGCGAAAAATTCGTGCTGCATGACGGTCCGCCCTATGCCAACGGCAACATCCATATCGGCCACGCGCTGAACAAGATCCTTAAGGACGTCATCACCCGCTCGTTCCAGATGCGCGGCTATGATAGCAATTATGTTCCGGGTTGGGACTGCCACGGTCTGCCGATCGAATGGAAGATCGAGGAAAAATACCGCGAGAAGGGCAAGAACAAGGACGAAGTCCCGGTCAACGAATTCCGCCAGGAATGCCGTGACTTCGCCTCAGGCTGGATCAAGATCCAGTCCGAGGAATTCCGCCGTCTCGGCATCGTCGGTGATTTCGACAATCCCTATCTGACGATGAACTTCCACGCCGAATCCCGCATCGCCGGCGAGCTCTTGAAGATCGCCCGCAGCGGTCAGCTCTATCGCGGCTCCAAGCCGATCATGTGGTCGGTGGTCGAGCGTACGGCACTGGCGGAAGCCGAAGTCGAATATGCCGATGTCGAGAGCGATACGATCTGGGTGAAGTTCCCGGTCGTCGAAGGTCCGGCGGCGCTCGCCGATGCCTTCGTCGTCATCTGGACCACGACGCCCTGGACGATCCCCGGCAACCGGGCGATCTCCTATTCGTCGCGGGTTTCCTACGGCCTGTACGAGGTGACGGAAGCCGCCAATGATTTCGGTCCGCGCCCAGGCGAAAAGCTGATCTTTGCCGACAAGCTTGCCGAGGAATCCTTCGCCAAGGCGAAGCTGCAGTTCAAGCGCCTGCGCGATGTGACCGCTGATGAGCTTGGTGCGAGCATCTGCGCCCATCCGTTGGCGTCGCTCGGCTACGACTTCAAGGTTCCGTTGCTCGATGGCGATCATGTGACCGACGATGCCGGTACCGGCTTCGTGCACACCGCCCCAAGCCATGGCCGCGAGGACTTCGACGCCTGGACGAGCCATGCCCGCCAGATTGAAGCGCGTGGGATCTCCTCCCGCATCCCGTTCCCGGTCGATGATGCCGGCTTCTACACGGCCGACGCCCCCGGCTTCGACGGCGGCCGCGTCATGGACGACAACGGCAAGAAGGGCAATGCCAACGATCTGGTCATCAAGGCACTGATCGAGACGAACACGCTCTTTGCGCGCGGACGGCTGAAGCATTCCTATCCGCATTCCTGGCGCTCGAAGAAGCCGGTCATCTTCCGCAACACGCCGCAATGGTTCGTCTATATGGACAAGGACCTTGCTGACGGCACGACGCTGCGTTCGCGCGCCCTGAAAGCGATCGACGATACGCGTTTCGTGCCCGCCGCGGGCCAGAACCGCTTGCGCGCCATGATCGAGCAGCGGCCGGACTGGGTTCTGTCGCGCCAGCGCGCCTGGGGCGTGCCGATCTGCATCTTCGTCGATGACGAGGGCCAAATCCTGCAAGACGAGGGCGTCGATGCCCGCATCCTCGATGCTTTCGAAAAGGAAGGCGCCGATGCCTGGTTCGCCGAAGGCGCGCGCGAGCGCTTCCTCGGCGAAAAGGCCAACGAGCCCTGGACGCAGGTCATGGACATCCTCGACGTCTGGTTCGACTCGGGCTCGACCCATACCTTCACGCTGGAAGACCGTCCGGACCTGAAATGGCCGGCGGACCTTTATCTGGAAGGCTCGGACCAGCATCGCGGCTGGTTCCATTCGTCGCTGCTCGAAAGCGCCGCGACGCGCGGCCGCGCGCCTTACGATACCGTTCTTACCCATGGTTTCACCATGGACGAGAAGGGCGAGAAGATGTCGAAGTCCAAGGGCAATGTCACCTCGCCGCAGGAGGTGATGAAGGACGCCGGCGCCGACATCCTGCGTCTATGGGTCATGACGTCGGATTATGCCGAGGATCTGCGCGTCGGCAAGACGATCATCCAGACCAATATTGATGCCTATCGCAAGCTGCGCAACACCATCCGCTGGATGCTCGGCACGCTCGCGCATGACAAGGGCGAGGTGATCGCCCGTGCCGAGATGCCGGAGCTCGAGCAGCTCATGCTGCACCGTCTTGCGGAACTCGATGAGCTCGTGCGCGAAAGCTATGATGCCTTCGACTTCAAGCGGATCGCCCGCGCCCTCATCGATTTCTCGAATGTCGAGCTTTCGGCTTTCTATTTCGATGTCCGCAAGGATGCGCTTTATTGCGATGCGCCGTCGAGCCTGCGCCGCCGCGCAGCGCTTGCCGTCATCCGCACGATCTTCGATTGCATGGTGACTTGGCTGGCGCCGATGCTGCCGTTCACGACGGAAGAAGCATGGCTGTCGCGTAATCCACAGGCGGTCTCGGTGCATCTCGAACAGTTCGTCACCGTTCCCGGCGAATGGAAGAACGAGGCGCTGGCCGAGAAGTGGAGAAAGATCCGCGCAGTGCGCAGCGTCGTCACCGGAGCTCTCGAAATCGAGCGCAAGGACAAGCGCATCGGCTCCTCGCTGGAAGCCGCGCCCGTCGTCTATATCGCCGATCCGGAGCTACTGAAGGTGCTGGAAGGACAGGATTTCTCGGAAATCTGCATCACCTCCGATATCGCCATCAATGGCGGCGAAGGCCCCGCCGATGCCTTCCGCCTGGATGATGCCGCCAAGGTAAGTGTCGTGCCGAAGCTGGCCGAAGGCCGCAAGTGCGCCCGCTCCTGGCGCATCACCACCGATGTCGGTTCCGATCCGGAATATCCCGACGTCTCTGCGCGTGATGCGGCCGCTCTGCGCGAATTGATGGCTGTCAACTGAAGAAAATTACCGGGTGAATTGCCTTTGAGGCGTTCATCCGGTAAAAGCTGCCTGAAAATGGCCCGATTTTTGCGGCAGTTGCCGTGAAATGGGGTTCTGCGATAGTTGCACCGGCGTAGCTGGGAAGGGTATTCATGAGAGCGATACATAGGATTCGTGTCGGCGTCAGCTTGGCGGCACTCGTGATTGGCTGCGGTCTGATGTCCGGCTGCATGAGCGGCCCGCGCTACGGCACGGACAAGACCGCCGGCGAACAGCTCTTCGATGATATCAGCGACATCGCATCCGTTTCGGCGGCCACGCCGAAGGACAAGGGCGTAAAATATCCGAACCGCCCGGGCCTGGTGCTTCCGGCCCAGAACGACAGGGAAAACCTGACCTCGCCGCAGCAGTCGCTGGCCAGCAAGGATAATCCGGCCTGGCTGGAATCGCCGGAAGATTCGCGCAAGCGCCTGGCGGAGGAAGCCGATCAGAACAAGAACAATGTTAACTATCGCTCTCCGCTCGCTCAGGCCGACAGTGGCCGCAACCGCGTGAGCGAAGCGCAGCAGACCGCCGCCTATCGGGCCGCGCGCCAGGATCAGGACGGCACCTATATCGATCAGCGCCGCTACCTGATCGATCCGCCGCAGCAATACCGCCAGGTCTCCGACGAGGCTGCTCTCAACGATCTCGGCACCCCCGAGAGCAAGAAGGAAAAGCAGCGCAAGAAGGACGCCGAGGCCGCTCAGCAGTCCAGCAACAGCAGTTGGTGGAAGCCTTTCCAATAAGTCTTTCTAGCTGAAGCGGCGGTTAAATCAGCCGCTTTTTAGTCTTCCACGCGTTTTTGTTGGAAGAATTCCCTGAGAATATCGGCCGCATCCCGCTCGGCCATGCCCGAATAGACTTCCGGCGCGTGATGACAGGTTGGCTGGCGATAGAAGCGCACGCCGTTGTCGACGCCGCCGCCTTTCGGATCTTCCGCGCCGTAATAAAGGCGGCGGATGCGGGCAAACGAGATGGCGGCCGCGCACATGGTACACGGCTCCAGCGTTACATAGAGATCTGCACCCGTCAGCCGCTCTTGGCCGAGTGCCTCGCAGGCCATGCGGATCACGGCGATTTCGGCATGCGCGGTGACGTCGTTGAGCTCTCGGGTGCGGTTGCCGGCCTTGGCGACAACGGCATTGTCGACCACGAGGACGGCTCCGATAGGCACTTCACCGCGCGCGCCGGCGCTTCGCGCTTCGGCGAGCGCCAGCTCCATGAAGTGATTTGTATTCACCATTTAAGATTTTCCACTTAACCGCGGGGGCGTGACCTGATAGGAACACGCCTTAAAAATTCAGGCAAACAACAAATGACAATGAATGACAAGCCCAAGCGGCCTGGGTCCAAACCCTTTACCCGCGACAAGCAGACGAAGACGCGCGATGACGCCAAGCCGACGAAGGCTGTGTCCGCCAAAGTGGCGGCAGAGGCAGAAGGCGGGGATGGAAAAGCGGAACGCATTTCCAAGGTAATGGCGCGCGCCGGCGTGGCGTCGCGCCGTGACATCGAGCGCATGATCATGGACGGCCGTGTGAAGCTGAACGGCGTGCTGCTGGATACGCCGGTGGTCAACGTGACGCTCGCCGACAAGATCGAAGTTGATGGCGTGCCGATCCGCGGCATCGAGCGCACGCGCCTGTGGCTCTATCACAAGCCGGCGGGCCTCGTGACCACCAATGCCGATCCGGAAGGACGTCCGACCGTCTTCGACAACCTGCCGGAAGAGCTGCCGCGCGTCATGTCGATCGGCCGCCTCGACATCAACACCGAAGGCCTGCTGCTGCTGACCAACGACGGCGGCCTTGCCCGCGTGCTGGAACTGCCGACCACCGGCTGGTTGCGTCGCTATCGCGTGCGCGCCCACGGCGAGATCGATCAGGAAGCGCTGGACAAGCTGCGGGAAGGCATCGCCGTCGACGGCGTGCTCTACGGCTCGATCGAGGCGACGCTCGACCGCACGCAAGGGTCCAACGTCTGGATCACGATGGGCTTGCGCGAAGGCAAGAACCGCGAAATCAAGAATGTGCTCGGCGCGCTCGGCCTCGAGGTCAACCGCCTGATCCGTATCTCCTACGGCCCTTTCCAGCTCGGCGAGCTTCCGGAAGGCCGGGTGTTGGAAGTGCGTGGCCGCACGCTGCGCGATCAGCTCGGTCCCCGCCTGGTGGAAGACGCCAAGGCGAATTTCGACGCGCCGCTTTACAATAGCTCGGCCGTTGCCGCCGAGGATGAGCCGGAGGCGAAGCCTGCTCGCGCGGCCAAGGAAGAGCGCCCGCGTCGCGAGCGCCCCGAGGATAAGCGCGAGCGCGCCCTGAGCCGTCTCGACACCAAGCGCGATGACCGCCGGGATGAGGGGCGCCGCGAAGCCGGCCACAAGGACGACGACCGGCCGAAGCGCCAGCCGCTGGGTCCGCGTCGGAGCGCGAATGTCTGGATGGCGCCTGGTGCCCGTCCGCTCGGCGAAAAGGCTGCTGCAAAGGCTGCCAAGAATGCAAGGACCGCCGCAAAGCGCGGCGAAGTGGAACGCCCGCAGCGTAGCGGCTTCGATCGCCCGGACGAAGGCCCACGCGTTCGGATCAACCGCGTCGACGAGGGGGATGGCGAGTGGATCCGTTCGAGCGAGGTCGCACCACGCAAGTCGCGCGACGACGAGGGCTTTGATCGCAAGCGCTCCCGGGATGACCGAACCTTTGGTGATCGTCCCCGAGGTGATCGGCCGCAGGGCGACCGTCCCGCCCGCGGGGATCGTTCGTTTGGCGACCGTCCTCGCGGCGAGCGCCCGTTTAGCGATCGTCCGCGCGGTGAACGCGGCTCGCGTCCCGAGGGCGGTGATCGCCCCCGTACGAAATCCTTCCAGGGAGAAGGCCGTTCCGAACGCTCCTTCGGAGATCGTCCGCCCCGTGGAGAGCGTTCTTTCGGCGACAAACCGCGTGGCGATCGTCCATATGGCGATAAACCCCGCGGCGACCGGCGGCCGCGTGCTGAGGGAGACGAGCGTCCGCGGGCCAAGTCTTTCGGCGGCGAACAGCGCTCCGAACGTCCTCGCGGCGATCGCCCGCCGCGTGGTGATCGGCCCACGCGCGGTGATCGGCCCATGGGTGACCGTCCGCAGGGCGAGCGTTCCTACGGGGACCGGCCGGCCGGCAAGCCCTTCGGCAAGAAGCCGGGCGGCGGCAAGTCCTTTGGCGGCAAACCGGGTGGAAAAGGCGGCTCGCGCGGCTTTGGCGGTAAACCCGGTGGCACAGGCCGTCCGTCTGGCGGCCCGGGTCGCGGCGGTCCCGGTCGTGGCGGCCCCGGCAGGGGTGGCCCCAAGGGCGGAAGAGGTTGACGCGCGGTGCGGATCGTCGGCGGTGAATTTCGCGGTCGGTCGCTTGCGGTGCCGAAGTCGAACGACATTCGTCCGACGGCGGACCGCACGCGCGAGAGCCTTTTCAATATCTTGAGCCATGCCTATCCCGAGGCCATCGATGGCACGCGGATGATGGATGTCTTTGCCGGCACCGGCGCGGTCGGGCTCGAAGCCGCTTCGCGCGGTTGCCGCCATGTGCTTTTCGTCGAAAGCAGCGTCGAAGGCCGTGGCCTGCTTTGGGAAAATATCGACGCGCTTGGCCTGCACGGCCGCACGCGCATGCTGCGGCGGGACGCCACCGATCTCGGCAGCGTCGGCAATCTGGAGCCTTTCGATTTTCTCTTCGCCGACCCGCCCTATGGCAAGGGTCTGGGCGAGAAGGCCTTCGCCGCTGCCGCTGCCGGCGGCTGGCTGGTACCGGGAGCCTTGGCAATCCTCGAGGAACGCGCCGACGTCACGGTTTCCGTCGCGCCGGATTTTCTCTTCCTGGAAGAGCGGACCTTCGGCGACAGCAAGATGCATTTCTTCCGTTATCAGCCTCGACAGGCCTAGTGGCGGAAGGAGAGGATCATGGGCGACTATGCCGATTTTGTTGGGAGCGATTATACGCTCGCGACATCCAGCACGCCGAGCGTCGCGGTCGCCTTTGGCTGCGGCGGTGCCCGTGGCCTTGCCCATATTCATATCATCGAGGCGCTAGATGAACTCGGCATCCGACCGGTCGCGATCGCCGGCGCCTCTATCGGCTCGATCATGGGCGCTGCCATGGCGGCTGGCATGAGCGGTGCGGAAATCCGCGACTATACGCTCGCCACGGTGGGCAACCGCCCGGCTGTGCTGAACAAGATGTGGAGTCTGCGGCCCCCGAACATGCGTAGCTTCCGGATCGGCCAGTTCAATCTCGAACGCATCCTGCGCGCTTTCTTGCCTTCAACCTTTCCGGAAGATTTCTCCGAGCTGCATATCCCGCTAAAGGTGGTGACGACGGATTATTATGATCAGACCGAGGTGGTGACCGAAAAAGGCGAGCTTTTCCCGGTCCTGGCTGCCTCCGCCGCCATTCCCGCCGTCTTCATGCCGGTCAAGGTCGGCGACCGCGTCATGATCGATGGCGGCATCATGAATCCGGTGCCCTACGAGCATCTGGCCGGACTTGCCGACATCATCATCGGCATCGACGTTGTAGGCGGGCCGGATGGCGACGGCACCCATATTCCGAACCGTATCGAGAGCCTGTTCGGTGCCGGGCAACTGACGATGCAGTCCAATATCGCGCTGAAGCTGCGGCTGCTTTCACCGCAGATATTCCTGCGCCCGCCAATCGGCCGCACCGGCGTGCTCGATTTTTTGAAGGCCCGCGATATCCTCGCCATGTCCGCCAGCGTCAAGGAAGAGCTCAAATTCGCCCTCGATCGGGTGATCACTGCAAAGAACTAAGCTCGTTCCGGCTCCTCCGCCGGCATGGAGAGATCGTCGTCGTCGCTGAAAACATCGGCGCTGCGTTTTGGTTTGACCAGCGGTTCCGGCCTGACCGGCCGTGAATAGAGCATGTCGCGCCCGGCCTGCAATCCTTCGCTGACCTGCAGCACCAGCCGCTGTTCGTCACGCTTGCGGATATCCTCACCGATCTCGAAGGCGTCGGCTTCGCTGACACCGAGGGCTTCCAGCGTGCGGCGGCCGAAGAGCAGGCCGGATTCCAGCGTTTCGCGCAGCTCGAAATCGACGCCCTTGTTGCGCAGCGCGATCGAGTGAATACGGTCGTAGGAACGGACGAAGATGCGGGCATGCGGATAATCCGTCTGCACGAGTTCGACGATCTTGTCGGTGATTTCGCGCTGATGCGTGCTGACGACGACCAGCTTGGCGCGGTCGATGCCGGCCGAACGCAACACGTCCTTGCGGGTGCCGTCGCCGAAATAGATGCGGAAGCCGAAGTTGGAGGCCTGGCGGATGCGATCGGCGGAAAAGTCGATGACGGTGACATCGCGGCCGCCGGCCAGCAGGATCTGCGCGGCGATTTGGCCGAAACGCGAGAAGCCGATCATCAGCACGTCGGAGCCGGCACCCTCGAAATCCTCGTCCAGCTCCTCATGCCCATCGCCGGTCAGCATGCGCTTCGAAAGCGCTGCACCGAGCGGCGTCAGCGCCATGGAGAGCGTTACGATCGCGATTAGCAATGAGGCCGTGCTGGCGGAGAAGAGCCCGCCGCCAACGCTGGCTGCACTAAACAGCACGAAACCGAATTCACCCCCCTGGGGAAGCAGGCAGGCGATGCGGATGGCATCGTCATGCGACGAACCGGTCACACGGCAGAGCGCATAGATGATCACGCCCTTGATGACCATGACGACCGGCACGGCAAGCACGATCAGCGCCCAATTGTCGGCGATGACATCCAGTTTGAGCGACAGGCCGACGGCGATGAAGAAGATGGCGAGCAGCACGCCGCGGAAAGGCTCGATATCGGCCTCCAGCTCATGGCGATAGGAGGATTCGGCGAGCATCACGCCGGAGAGAAAGGCCCCCATCGCCATGGAGAGGCCGGCAAGCTGCATCAGCGTCGCCGATCCCATGACGACGAGCAGGGCGGCGGCAATCATCGCCTCGCGTGCGCCGGTGCGGGCAATGACCTGGAACAGCGGCGTCAGCAGGTAACGTCCGGCAATGATCATTGCCGCGACGGCGCCGACGGCGATGGCAAGGTCCAGGACCGGATTGGAAGCCTGCGTCGGCCCGCCAAGAACCGTGACCAGGGCAAGCAGCGGCACGATCGCCAGATCCTGCAGCAACAGCATGGAAAAGGAACGCTGGCCGTATTTGGTGTTGACGTCGCCTTCCTGCTCGAGGATCTGCATGGCAAAGGCCGTGGAGGAGAGCGCCAAGCCGAAGCCGACGATGATGCTGCCGCGCCAGCCGGCAATGTGAGCGAGATAAGCGGCGAGCGTCAGCGCCAGTCCGCTCAGGACCACCTGCGCCGTGCCGAGGCCAAAAATGTCGCGCCGCATCTGCCACAGGCGCGATGGTTTCAACTCCAGGCCGATGATGAACAGTAGGAAGACGACGCCGAGTTCGGCGACGGCAAACACGGATTCGCCATCGCCGATGCCGTGCAGCACTGGCCCGATGACGACGCCGGCGGCGAGATAGCC
Source organism: Rhizobium sp. CB3060 (assembly GCF_025200735.1). Lineage (NCBI taxonomy): Bacteria > Pseudomonadati > Pseudomonadota > Alphaproteobacteria > Hyphomicrobiales > Rhizobiaceae > Rhizobium > Rhizobium sp. CB3060. The sequence goes on from NZ_CP104158.1 coordinate 393,691, forward strand.
GAGTACGGTGCCAAGCCCCAATTTCTTGAAGATCGGCGCCGTGACGACGGCGCCTCCGAGCAGCATCAGGGTTTCGGTAAAGAGGGCATTCGGCGCGGACATCGTCTGTTTCTTCCTGTGGGCAGGCGGTGTTGCAGCGCATAGTCATCAGAAACAACCATGCGTGAAGACATTCGGACAAGAATCGGCGTGGCCGCCCTTGATGCTTTATGTAGTGCACAATAAATGGAACGCGAAGGAAAGGCCAAATCATGTCTTCAGAAATCGATTCCGCCACTCTGCTTTCCCGCGCCAGCCAGTTGATCGACCTCGCCCGGAAAGCCGGTGCGGATGCGGCCGATGCCGTCGTCGTGCGCTCGCGGGCGCAATCCGTCAGCGTCCGCCTCGGCAAGGTCGAAGGCACCGAATCCTCCGAAAGCGACGATTTTTCACTGAGGGTGTTTGTCGGCAACCGTGTCGCCAACGTCTCGGCCAATCCCGGCTTCGACCTCCAGGCGCTGGCTGAACGCGCCGTCGCCATGGCAAAGGTCTCGCCGGAAGATCCGTTCGCCTGCCTTGCCGATGAAGCCGATCTTGCCAAGACCTATCCCGATCTCGAACTTTTCGATCCGACCGAGGTCTCGTCGGTTCAACTGCGCGAGGCAGCCCTTGCGATGGAAGAGGCAGCGCTCGCCGTTCCCGGCGTGAGCAATTCCTCGGGCGCAGGCGCATCCGCCGGCATGGGCGGCATGGTGCTTGCCACGTCCCATGGTTTCGCCGGCCATTATATGGGTTCGCGCTTCAGCCGCTCCGTCAGTGTCATCGCCGGTGAAGGCACCGGCATGGAGCGTGATTACGATTTCGACAGCCGCCTTTATTTCGCCGAGTTGGACGCAGCCGAGGATATCGGTCGCCGCGCCGGCGAGCGGGTGGTCAAGCGCATCAATCCGCGCCAGGTGCCGACCGGCAAGGATGTGACGGTCGTTTTCGATCCGCGCGTGGCGCGCGGCTTCGTCGGTCATATCGCCGGCGCGATCAACGGCGCATCCGTCGCACGCAAGACCAGTTTCCTGCGCGACAAGATGGGCGAGCAGGTGCTGAAGGCCGGCCTGTCGATTACGGACGATCCCTTGATCGTGCGCGGCCCGGCCTCGCGTCCCTTCGATGGCGAAGGCGTTTCGGGCAAGCGCCTGGTGATGATCGAAGATGGCGTGCTGAAGCATTGGTTCCTGTCCACGTCGGCTGCACGCGAGATCGGCGGTCTCAGAACGAATGGGCGCGGTGCCCGTGGCGGCACGGCCGTTTCTCCGTCCTCCACCAATCTGGCGCTGGAGCCTGGTGATATTTCGCCGGAAGAGCTGATCCGCAATGTCGGCAATGGTTTCTACGTCACCGAACTGATCGGCCACGGCGTCAATATGATCACTGGCGAATACAGCCGGGGCGCTACCGGTTTCTGGATCGAGAATGGCGAATTGACGTTTCCGGTGTCGGAGGTGACGATCGCCTCCAACCTCAAGGACATGTTCATGCGCCTGACGCCGGCAAACGATATTGACCGCGATTTCGGCGTCGCGGCTCCGACGCTCGCCATCGAGGGCATGACGCTGGCTGGGCGCTGAGGCGGAGATTGGAATTCGGAATGAGCGATAGAGACGCAGTCGGCCAATTGAGCGATCTCGATCTGATCGTTGAAGCGGCACGCCAGGCAGGCAATATCGCTCTCAGCTTCTTCCGCCAATCGCCTGAGGTCTGGTGGAAGAACGAGGGGCGCTCCCCCGTCAGCGCCGCCGATTTCGCGGCCAACGAGAAGCTTGCCTCCATCCTGCGTCCCGCGCGACCGGACTATGGCTGGCTTTCGGAAGAGACCGACGACGATGCCGAGCGGCTGTCGCATTCGACCGTCTTCGTTGTCGATCCGATCGACGGCACACGCGGGTTTCTGTCGGGGCTTGAGCTTTGGTGCATCAGTGTTGCCGTGGTGACCGCCGGGCGCCCGACCGCGGGCGTCCTCTACGCGCCGGCATTGGAGGAGCTGTTCGTTGCAACGGCCGATGGCCCGGCGCTGAAGAACGGCGAACCGATCGCGGTTTCCGTCAGGCCGGAACACGATATCCACAGGCTCGCCGCCGGTGAGGATATGTTGAGCGGCTTCGATCCGGATTTCCGCAAGACGATCGAACGGGCAAAGCATGTGCCGTCGCTCGCCTATCGCCTCGCCATGGTGGCCGACGGCCGGCTGGAAGGGACGATCGTCAAACGCAACTCCCATGATTGGGATCTCGCAGCCGCCGACCTCATTTTGGAGCGGGCAGGCGGGGCGCTGGTCGATCTCTTCGGCCATCCGCTCAACTACAATCGCGCGGAGGTCTCGCATGACGAACTCTGCGGCGCTCCGGCGGCACGGCTGCCGCAATTCCTACGCCAGCTCTCCCACAGACGAAACGGTTGACCTTTTGGTCAAAATCCCGCACAGGAAGAGTGGAGGGGGACGACAGCAGAAAGAGACGAAAATGACTGATACCAGCGACAAAAAGCAGCTCTTGCACCTCGTCTTCGGCGGGGAATTGGAAAACCTCGAGGAAGTACAATTCCGCAATCTGAACGAACTCGACATTGTCGGCATGTATCCCGATTATGCGAGTGCGCTGACCGCTTGGAAGTCGAAGGCGCAGCAGACCGTCGACAACGCTCACATGCGTTATTTCATCGTCCATCTGCATCGTTTGCTCGATCCGCAGGACAAGGCTTCCTCCTGAGGTCGCATTTAATATTTGATATTCCCGTCCGGACGGGCATCGTCGTTTTTTAATCCGGCTATGGCGTAGTATTTTTGACGCAATCAGAACGAAGAATCGGCCGAACATTCGGCCGTGAAATAATTGGGATTTGGCATCGATGACGATCACCTTGGATCGGAGGCAATCGAGATGAGTAGCGCTAGGGCGCGCCTCGCTTTGGGTGCCTACCGCTTTGGCGGGATTGCGGTCTATCCCCTTGTCGGGACTTACCTTACCGTCCGCGCCGCCAAGGGCAAGGAAGACCGCTCCCGTCGGCTGGAGCGTTTCGGCTATGCCAGCGCCAATCGTCCACAAGGGCCGCTCGTCTGGTTTCATGCCGCAAGCGTCGGCGAGACCTCGGCGGTCGTTCCGCTGATCCGCGAAATTCGCCGTCGCGACATCCACGTTATTCTGACCACGGGAACCATCACCTCGGCCAAGGTGACCCAGGAGCGCCTTGGCGACGAGGTCATCCACCAATATGTGCCGCTCGACCTGAAGCCGTCCGTCAGCCGCTTCCTCGATTATTGGCAGCCTGATTGCACCATCATCGCCGAATCCGAGATCTGGCCGATGACCATCATGGAGCTCGGCCGCCGGCGCATCCCGCAGATCCTCGTGAATGCCCGCTTGTCGGATCGCTCTTTTGCCCGCTGGAGCCAGCATCCGTCGCTCTCGGAAGCGCTGTTCGAAAACCTGGCGCTGGTCGTCGCGCAATCCGATCTTGATGCCGAGCGTTATCGCGATCTCGGTGCGCGGCAGGTGCTCAAGTCCGGCAATCTCAAGGTGGATACCGACGCCCCGCCCTACGACGCGCCGACCCTTGCCCGCTACATGAAGCAGATCGGCGGGCGCAAGACCTGGGCTGCCGTCTCCACCTTCGAGGGCGAAGAGAATGCTGCCGCCATCGTCCATAAGACGCTGAAGGAGCATAACGGCCAATTGACCATCATAGTGCCGCGCCATCCCGAACGTTGCGACGCGATCGAAGCAATGCTCGTCGAGCAGGGACTGAAAGTGGCGCGCCGCACCCGCAACGATGTGCTGTCGCCCGATGTCGATGTCTTCCTCGGCGACACGATCGGCGAAATGGGCCTCTATCTGCGCATGACCGAAGTCGCCTTCATGGGCAAGTCGCTGTACAATGAGGGCGGACAAAACCCTCTGGAACCGGCCATGCTGGGTTGCGCTATCCTGACCGGCGGTCATGTCCAGAATTTCCGCGACTCCTATCAATTGCTCGCCCGCCGCGGCAGCGCCCGCATGGTGCGCGACACCGAAATGCTGGCGAGGGGCGTGCATTACCTGCTGACCAACGATCCGGCGCGGCGCGGCATGATCGACGCCGGTTACGCCGCCGTGCACGAGATGCGCGGGGCGCTGGCGGCGACCATCAAGGGATTGGAACCCTACATCAACCCACTGACGGTAAAGGCACGGTTGCTGCCGAAGACGATGGCGCAGGGATAAGGGCACTACATGACGTCACTCAAACTAGACGCGATCGAGGGCATTCTCTTTGACAAGGACGGCACGCTGCTCGACTATGACGCGAGCTGGTTGCCGGTTAATCGCGAACTTGCCAGCATTGCGGCCCAGGGTGACCTCCTACTTGCCGATCATTTGCTTTTGGCCTGCGGCATGGACCCGGTCACCGGCCATATCGTGCCTGACAGCCTGCTTGCCGCCGGCAATACTCGCCAGATTTCGGAAGGCCTTGTCGCCGCCGGCTCTGCGATGGACGTGGTGGAGCTGACGGAAAAACTCGATGCGCTGTTTTCGCACGCCGCCGACTTCTCCGCGCCGGTCACCGATCTCGCCGGTTTCTTCCATCGCCTGCACGGGCGCGGCTACAGGCTCGGTGTTGCCTCCAGCGACAATGAGCGCTCTATTCGCCAGACGGCACGCCGCTTCGGCTTTCTCGATTATCTCGATTATATTGCTGGTTACGACAGCGGTTTCGGAACCAAGCCAGAGCCCGGCATGGTGCTCGGTTTCTGCGAGGCGACGGGGCTTTCCCCCGCGCAAATCGCCGTCGTCGGCGACAATAATCACGATCTGCACATGGGGCACAATGCCGGTGCGGGTTTGAGGATCGGGGTGTTGACCGGCACCGGTTCGCGTGAATCGCTTGCTGCCGCCTCCGATTATTGCCTCAATGACATTACCGAGCTGGAAAGCCTGTTGCCCGTTGCCCAGCCGGTCTAACCAAGGCGAAGGCTTGCTTTTTCATCCGATCTGCCTTTTCTTGCCGCCTTGCTGATATCGCATGGGCATAAGAGGCGCGAGGCGGGATTAGATTATGGTATCGGAAGCACCGCCGTTCTGGTGGCGGAAGCCGGATTGGCGCGCTTGGGGGCTTTCGCCCTTTTCCTTTGTATACGGCCGCATCGCCGGCTATCGCATGGCGCATGGTCGCCGCGCTTCCGTACCCGTACCCGTCATCTGCGTTGGCAATTTCACGGTGGGCGGCGCCGGCAAGACGCCGACAGCGCTGGCGATAGCCCGTGCCGCCAAGGCAAAGGGATTGAAGCCGGGCTTCCTCAGCCGTGGTTATGGCGGCTCGCTGGATGTCACGACGGTGGTCGATCCAGACCACCATCACGCCACCGCGGTCGGCGACGAGCCGCTGCTGCTTGCCCGTGAGGCATTGACGGTGATCTCCCGCCGCCGTTCGGACGGGGCGGAGCGGCTGGTGCGCGAAGGCGCCGATCTCATCATCATGGACGACGGTTTCCAGAGCGCGCAACTTGCCATCGACTATGCTCTGGTCGTCATCGACGCCACAAGAGGCATCGGCAATGGCCATCTCGTTCCCGGTGGGCCGGTGCGTGCGCCGTTGAGGACACAGTTGCGCTATGCCTCGGCGCTGCTGAAAGTCGGCCAAGGCAATGCCGCCGACCGGCTCGTGCGCATGGCGGCGAGGGCTGGAAAGCCGTTTTTCGCGGCATCGGTCAAGGTGCGCGGCCAGGAGGATCTGAGCGGGCGCAATGTCCTCGCCTTTGCCGGCATTGCCGACCCCACCAAGTTTTTCCGCACGGTCGAGTCGCTGGGGGGCAGCATCGCCGTTAGTCGCACCTTCGGCGATCATGAACATCTGGGCGAAGACGAGATAGCCGATATTCTCGATATCGCCGCCCGGGAAGGCCTGGAGATCGTCACCACCTCCAAGGATTATGTCCGCCTGATCGGCCATCACGGCCGGGCCGACGAGCTGTTACAGGCGAGCCGTGTCATCGAGATCGACATGGTCTTCGACGATCGCCGCGCGCCGGCTTTGATCATCGACCGCGCGATCGCAGCCGCCCGCGAACGGCGGTTACGGGAAGGACGGAAACTGAAATAGCGATCGTAGCGATCAGCGCTTCTGGTTCGGAAGCGCGCCAGCGCGCTTTTCGGCTTCCAGCGAAGATATCACGTCGGCATAGGGTTCCTGCCGGGCGACGCTCCAGTAGCGCAGCTCATCGAGCGCGATGTGCTTGCCGGTCATGGCGCAGACGACATAGGAGCCGGGCATGAGGATTTGGAAGTCGCCGTCGAGATAGCGAATCTTCGCCTCGCGGTTTCCATGTCCCTCAAAAAGATTCATCTGATGCCGTCCCCGATCTCTGTCATCTGTTTGCCATACCCCGGCAGGCTGGACTTTTCCAGCTCTTTCGATCGTATCTGCTCTCAGCTTCGTCCGAACAACCGTTCGATGTCCGAGAGCTTCAACTCTATATAGGTCGGCCGGCCGTGATTGCACTGCCCCGAGCCGGGCGTTGCCTCCATTTGACGGAGCAGCGCGTTCATTTCCTCCGGCCTCAGCCTTCGGCCGGAGCGCACCGAACCGTGGCAGGCCATGGTGGCGGCGACATATTCCAGCTTGGCGGCAAGGCCCGAGGCGGTCTCCCACTCGGCAATCTCATCAGCCAACTGTCGGATCAGCCCTTGAGCATCCACCTCGCCGAGCATCGCCGGCGTCTCACGCACCGCAATGGCTCCGGGACCAAACCGCTCTATGGCAAGGCCAAGTTCGCCAAGCTCGTCGGCAAACACCATCAGCCGGTCGCAATCCTCTTCCGGCAGATCGACGATCTCCGGGATCAGCAAGACCTGCGAAGACAGCCGCTTGGAATGCAGCGCTTTGCGCATTTCCTCGAACACCAGCCGCTCATGCGCTGCATGCTGGTCGACAATGACGAGGCCGTCGTCGGTCTGGGCGACGATGTAGTTCTCATGCAATTGCGCCCGGGCCGCACCGAGGGGGAACCGAGCCGGCTCCTCCGCCCGTGCAGGCTCGATGGGTGCGGCGGTTTCGGCGCGTGCGGTCGGCATGGCGAGGCCATCGAAGGCGGTCTGAGGTCGCTCGCCGAATCCATGTCCGTTCGTTGCCGCGGGCTGATAGGGCCGCGAAGGCGAAGCCTCTGGCGTCCATGGTGCTGATGGTGTCGACGGCCGCCATGCGGGCTGGAAGCCTGAACGACCGGGGCTGAAGGCTCGAAGCATGCCGTCGGCGCCCGTCGTTGCGGCCCGATCGCCTTCACGCGCCAAAGCCTCGCGGATGGCGCCGACGATCAGGCCGCGCACCAGGCCCGGATCGCGGAAGCGGACATCGGATTTCGCCGGATGCACGTTGACGTCGACCAGAGCCGGGTCGAGCCTGATGGAAAGAACGGCGACGGGATAGCGCCCGGAAGGTATTGTCTCGGCATAGGCGCCGCGGATCGCTGACAGGATCAGCTTGTCCTGCACCGGCCTGCCGTTGACGAAGGCATATTGATGCGCCGAGTTGCCGCGATTGAAGGTTGGCACGCCGATAAAGCCGGTCAAGCTCACATCTTCGCGCAGGGCGTCGAGCTCGATGGCGTTGTCCTTGAACTCGTGACCGAGCACCTGCGCCATGCGGGCGAGGTGATCGTCGCCGGTGGCCGGAAATTCCAGTGTCGAACGGTCGCTGCCGGAGAGCACGAAACGCACCTGCGGAAAGGCGATCGCCATACGTTTGACGACTTCGCTGATCGCGGCAGCCTCGGCCTTCTCCGTCTTCAGGAATTTCAACCGCGCCGGCGTTGCGAAAAACAGGTCGCGCACCTCGACGATCGTGCCGGGATTGGCCGCTACCGGACGCAGGTGCAGGACCCTGCCGCCGGCGACCGCAATCTCGGCGCCGCCATCGCTGCCGGGCTTCCGGCTGGCGATCGATAACTTCGCCACCGAGCCGATAGAGGGCAGGGCCTCGCCGCGGAAACCGAGCGTGCGGATATCCTCCAGCGTGTCCGATATCTTCGAGGTGCAGTGCCGCCTGACTGCCAGCTCCAGATCCGCCTGCTCCATGCCGGCGCCGTTGTCGCTGACCCGCAACAGCGCTTTGCCGCCGCCGGCGGTCGCAATCTCAATTCGTGTCGCGCCGGCGTCCAAAGCATTCTCGATCAGTTCCTTGGCAGCACTCGCCGGTCGCTCGATGACTTCGCCGGCGGCGATCTGGTTGATCAGGGTTTCGGAGAGTTGCTTGATGGCCATATCTGCATTTTCGTGGATTCGTGACCGGGTGGAAAGAGAAAACGCAGCCTGCCTTTCGTCATCCACCCGATTCAGCAGGACTTTGTTTAGAAATTTAATCAAAGCTTAAGGGAATGATGACAGGTTGCATTCACAAAACTTGAAATGATTGCAGGTGGCGCGCTCGGCGTACGTCTCGGCTTTTGGCGGCAGGCAGGCGGCCGTCATGTACAGGAGCCGGCTTCCGCCTGTTTCAAGTGTTCAGGCCAGCATGATATTTCCATAAATTTACCGCGAGAGCTGTCGCCGCTCTCAAGCCCCGTGTGCCGCAGCACCGGATAGATGTAGGAATCGGACGAATGACTGCCGAGATTGACAAGGCAGCTTTTGCAGCAATGACCGAAGATGTGCCGTCTGATGGCAATCTGCAGGCGGCGCTGTTCGATGCCGTCTGCGATGGGCTCTCCAGTGCCTTCCTTATCTATGACAAGAACGATCTGCTGCTGTTCGCCAGCCGCCAGGTCCTGAATTTCTATCCGATTCCGCCGCAATTTCTGCAGCCGTCGACACGGCTCCGCGATTTTCTCGGCGCTGTGTTCGACAGCGGCGTCCGGCATCACGATGTTCGTACGAAATCGGCATCAACACGCGACGATTGGATCTCGCAGCGGATTGCCTCGCATTGGCGCGAGCGTTTTGAGACGACGGAACATTTCGGCGCGGATCGTTGGGTCCGCTTCGTCAAGCGCCGGCTGCCGTCGGGTCTCGGCGTCTGCATCCTCTCGGATATTTCGGAGGTGAAGAAGCGGGAGGAGCAATGGCGCCTCGACATGGAGCGCGTGCAACTCACCGAGGATATTCTCGATAACCTGCCGTTTCCACTCTTCGTCAAAGACCGCAACATGGCATACGTCGCGGTCAACAAGGCGTTCTGCGATAAATACCAGACTTCGGCGGATGAAGTGCTGGGCCGCAAGGGTATCGATCTCTTCCCCACGGATATTGCCAACCGCTTCGAGGAGAACGACCGGCATGTCATTGACACCGGCGAAATATCGATCTCGCGCCAGCGGCAGGTCGCTCGCGATGGCATAGAGCGCGATGTGGTCACCAGGAAACAGCGTATCGGTAAGCCCGGCCGCTATTTCCTGGTCGCCACCATCCAGGACCTGCCGAAAGACGGCGCGGATTTCGACGAATTCGCTCTTGTCTCGGAGATCAAGGAAAACAGCAATCGGTCCTATCGGCGCGCCTACGTCCCGATGGCAGCACTTCAGACCGCCTCGCGTCGTGCACCGACAATGGAGACCTTCGTTCCCGAGAATTTCTCCGGCAGGAAAATTCTCGTGGTCACCAGCGATGTTGCCGCGGAATCGGCGGCGTTGAAGATGCTCGCCAAATACGGCTTCGAGGCATGTTCGGTCCACAATGAAAGCGAGGAGGCGGCATTTCTGGATGTCGCAAGCTCACTCGGCATAAAGATCGATCTTGTCATCATCGACAACCAGCTTGGAAACCGTGGCCTGGAATTGGCCGAGCGGCAGAATGTGCCGGCTCTGTCGCTGGACGGCTCGCAGCTTGCCACCGAACTCACCTTCCTGATCGCACGGCACTTCAACCGCAATATCCTCGGCAAGCCGGGCGAACCCCTCGAAGGCAGCGCGGAGGATTGGCAGATCGCGACCGGCGGTGAGGATCGCGGCTTCCAGATCCTAGTTGCCGAAGACAATGATATCAACCAGATCGTCTTCTCGCAGATCCTGGAAGGGCTCGGTTATCGCTATATGATCGCCACCAGCGGCGACGAGGCGGTGCGGCTGTGGAGCGAATACCGCCCGCAACTGATCCTGATGGATATTTCCCTGCCGGGCCTCAACGGCTTCGAAGCAGCAAGACTGATCCGCCGCACGGAGAAAGGGGGCGGATCGCACACCCCGATCATCGGCGTGCTCACCCAGGCTTTCGAGCGTGACCGCAACCAATGCTTCGATGCCGGTATGGACGATATCATCATGAAGCCTGTCAGCCCGGATATTCTTGAGACTGTGTTTCAGAAATACATGCGCGGCAGCCGCAAAGCTCAAATCAAATAAATTTCATACTTGTATAACTTCTAATGAATAGATTTTCCTCCCATCGAATGACTGTCGTCCCGCCATCCTTTGTTAAGACTTCGCCGTCATTCTCTTTCACGGGTGGAGGAAGGTGTCGGGACTGAATATGAAATCGGCTGAAATACCGCTTGCGCCAGTCAGTCACAATGAATTGCAGGCGATGGCCTATACCGATCCGCTGACCGGCTTGGGGAACCGCTATCGCATGCGCGACCGCGCGCGCGTGCTTTCCGCCGAGCGCGCGAGCGATCCTGCACCCTTCACCATCGGTATCGCCAATCTCGATTCCTTCAAGCCAATCAATGACCTCTTCGGCGTCGAAGCCGGCGACGAGATCCTTTGCCAGGTCGCACACCGCCTGAAGGCCTGCATTCCCGACGGCGCCACCGTCACCCGCCATGACGGTGACGAATTTGCCTTCGTGCTGCCGCTCGTCTTTGAGCGCGTCGGTGCGGAAAAGTTCGGGCAGATGATCCGCGAAGTGCTGTCGGCGCCCTATGATCTCGGCGACCGCAACGTCCGCCTTTCCGCCTCCTTCGGCTTCGCCATCTATCCCTTCGCCGGCGAGGAATTCGAAGATCTGCTGAAAAGCGCCGAGACGGCGCTTTATCGTTCCAAGCGGCGCGGGCGTGGCCAGATCACCGTCTATTCCAAGGAAATCGACCAGGAGATGAAGCGTGCGACGCAGCTTGAACAGGCGCTGCGCAATGCCATCATTTCCAATGCCATCGACGTGCATTTCCAGCCGATCGTCTCGCTCACCAGCAATGCGATCGTCGGTTTCGAAGCGTTGGCGCGCTGGAACGACGCCGATCTCGGCTTCGTCTCGCCCGCGGTCTTCGTGCCGCTCGCCGAGGAGCGCGGTTTCATCGATGCGCTCTCCGAGACCTTGCTGCGAAAGGCGGCGGAGGCCGCGCTCTCGTGGCCGCGCGAGCTTTTCCTCTCTTTCAATCTCTCATCCGTGCAATTGATGGATCCCGGCACGAGCAGCAGCATTCTCGCCATTCTCGGCCGCGTCGGCTTCGATCCGCATCGCCTGGAACTGGAAATCACCGAGACGGCGGTTATGAGTTCCGCCGACACGGCAAACCGCATCATCGCCGATCTCAGAGCGGCCGGCGTGCGCATCTCGCTGGATGATTTCGGCACCGGCCAATCCAGCCTCGGCCGCCTGCGCGATTTCATCTTCGACAAGGTGAAGATCGATCGCGCCTTCGTCTCGCGCATCAATTCCGACCGGGCCTCCGAACACATCATCAAGGCGATCCTTGCGATGTGCGAAGGGCTTGATCTGCAGGTGGTTGCCGAGGGGATCGAGGAGTATGCCGAGGCGGCGAAGCTTCGGTCGCTCGGTTGCGCCATGGGGCAGGGCTATTACTACGGCAAACCCGCCGACAGTCTCGCGACGCTGCGATATCTCCACGAGAACGACTATGAACTTGCCGGTGAGCGCGAACACGTCTGAACGTGACCGCCGCGACGGATACGAAAACGGCGGCCTGTAAAGACCGCCGTTTTTTTAAGGTTGCTCGATAAGCTTCGTTATTTGTTGGTCGTCGACGAGGTCGTCGTGGTGTCCGTTCCAGGCACCGCGGCCGTTGCCGGGGTCTTTGCGGCCTTCTCAGAAGCCTGCATAGCAAGCGTCTTGAACTCAGGCGCGGCCTTCAGCGAGTCAGCCGTTTCCGTGGTCGTCAGCTTCATGCTGCCGTCCTGGGCGTTCTGCGTCGCGGTGATCTTGTCGAAGGGAACGGCTACATTCTTCTGGCCGAGGCCAAGGAAACCGCCCACGCCAACGATCGCAGCGACAACACCGCCCTGCTTCTGCAGGATAAGGTCGTCGATGCTACCGATGCTTTTATTCTCACCGTTATAGACCGATTGGCCTATATAGGTCTTGGCACTCATCTGATCGGCCGACTGCTCGGTCAGATATCCGGCCTGAGCCGTATTTGTCGTTGGTGCCGGGGCCGGGGCCTTAGCTTCGTTTTCCGGCGTCTTGACAGCCGGCTTGGTGGTGTCAGGCGTTGCCGGAGCGGTCTTCGTCATCGGCGCAGTATTATTGTCGGTTGACGGCTGCTGTTGAGCGAAAGCCATCGGCGAAAGAACCGATGCTGTGGCAAAGATTGCGCCAACAGCAGCGGAAGTGAACAATTTGCCGGTCATCGTGAACCTACCTTCCATTCTGATGGGCATGTTCACCAGCCCGGGCGGCGCCACTCCTTTGGCTGACCATCACCGTGCCGGTTCGTTAAGGAAAATGGTCGAACGAGGGTTTAGTTCCGGCAAGAGTTGCGGGAAACGGCTGCATATCGCCTTTGGTCGGGCCAAAATAACGCGAAAAATTAAGGGAGGAGACGCCGCCTTGTGCAACCGAAGCCATTGATCCTGCAGATCGGTTACAGCGACGAACGGGCGGCATTCAACGCAGGACGACGGCGTGATCCCAAGCAGGCCGGCAGAGTTTTGCCGGCCGCATTATCTCCCTCGGAGCGGGAAGAAAATAAAATACAATCAGATCTTGTAGACCGGATCGAAGACGCCCTTGACCGTGGGGCCAAGTTCGAGAAGCGCACCGGCTTGCGGCTGCATCGAGCGGGCGTCTTCGTCGAGACCTTCCCAAGCCGTGGTCACGGCGAGGCGATCACCGTTCTGACCGATGAAGGCCGGGCAGGAGGGCTGCATGGCAGGCACACGGTAGCGCTCGATGCGCAAGCCGTCGGGGCTGTAGCGATCGACGAAACCGGAGCCCCAGCGGGCGTTCCAGATATAGCCGTCGGCATCGCAGACGGAGCCGTCGAGACCGCCTGGGTCGTCCATGCTGTCGACCATGACGATCGGTTCGCCGACCGGAAGTCCGGTCTGCGGATCGACCAGCACCCGCATCAACTGGCTGAGGCGGGTATCGGTGAAATAGCCGATCGTGCCGTCGGGTGAAAAGCAGATGGAGTTCGGAATGCTAAGCTGATCGAAGATCTTCGTCACCTTGCCGCCAGCGACGTGATAGATCGCGCCGGCCTGCAATTCGGCGCGCTTGCCCATCGTGCTGATCCATAACGAACCGGAGATATGCGTGCGCCCGTCATTGGAGCGGTTCTCCGGCTTGTCCGCCTCTATCGCAGCATAAAAGGTCAATTCTCCGGATTTGATATCGCGAAGAAACAACCCCTCTTCGGTGGCGATCAATTGCCGTTCTGCATCGACGCGGGCGAGCACGCTCGCCATCATCGGCAGAGGGTGAACTTCCTTCTTGCCCGACGACAAATGCAGTTCATGCAGCTCCTTGCCGAGGATATTGAACCACCAGACCGTATCCGTATCGGGATCATAGGTGGGCCCTTCGCCCAGGACAGATGCGGTGTTGCAGAGAATATTGCCCTGGAAATCATGAATGTCGGTCATATGGTCAGGCTCCTACGGCAGCATCATAGGCGTAAATGGTCACCTTGGCGCGTTCGGCAACCTCTGCTGTCGTCATTCCCGGCTTGTAAAGGCTGGTGCCGAGACCGAAAGCCAGGATGCCGGCTTTGGTGTAATCGGCGAAATTCTTGTCCGAAACGCCGCCGACCGCCGCGATGACGAGTTCGGGCGGCAAGACGGCGCGGATGGCGGTGATACCAGAGGCGCCAAGCACGCCGGCCGGGAAAAATTTAAGCCCCGTCGCACCGGCGCGCGCGGCCGAAAGCGCTTCCGTCGCGGTGAACACGCCCGGCATTGTCACCATGCCCTTGTCGCGGGCGCGGCTGATGACGGCGGGCTCGACATTCGGCGTCACAAGCAGCTTGCCGCCGGCGGCATCCAGCCGATCGACATCTTCAACGGTCAGCACCGTGCCGGCGCCGATCAGGCAGTCGGCGGGCGCCATTTTGGCGGCGATCTCGATGGAGCGGAAGGGTTCCGGCGAGTTCAGCGGGATTTCGATCGCCGTCAAACCGGCGTCGATCAGTGCGCCGACAATGTCAGCCGTCTCCTCGGGCTTGATGCCGCGGAGAATGGCGATGAGCGGGCGCTTCATGGCAGGGAAGGGGATGCGGGTCGTCATCAGCTTTTTCTTTCATCATTCGGCCAGATCGCCTTCGCGGCGGCGGAGAGTCCGCGGCGGACGGCGGCATCGGCATCAACAGTCGTATAGGTGAGGGAGAGGATCCGGAATGCGTCTTCATAAAGCGCCTGCAGGCGTCCGGAGGCGACCAGAGTGATCGCGGCCCCTTGCCCAGCAGACGACAAAGCGCCGGCGATTTCGGCGCCGATCAGCGTGCCCGAGATCAACGCTTGCGACCCGGCCGCCGTCAGGCCATGCAGAAGCTGGCCGGCGCGGGCGGTAAACAAAAGGTTCGTGGCGAGGGCCGGCTTGTCGAAGGCAGCTTTGATGGCGGAGGCGAAGGCGGCGCTGTCCGCGGGCATGTCGGTCGCACCGGCAACGGCGTGGGACAGGATGCTGTGTTTGGTGATGACGTCGAAGAGCTCGCCGGTCATGAAGGTCGAAAAACCGGTGACTTGGCCGTCGGCGACACGCACCCATTTCGAATGTGTGCCGGGCATGCAGGCGACTTGCTCGCCCTTGACGTCGGCAGCGATCGCGCCGAGCAATTGAGTCTCTTCGCCGCGCATGACGTCGGGCGCTTGCCTGTCGCGTTGCGCAAGGCCCGGCAGAATGCGGACGTCGCGCGATTGACCGGGTACGGAGACGGCGCCGGTCAGGATGGCGGAGAGTGATGTCGGCGTATCGATATAGCCGGCTTCCACCCAGCCCTGGCGCGCTCCGGCCATGCCGCAGACGATGACCGGAAGGTCTTCCGGCGCCGCAAGGGCATCGAGATGCGACTGCAGCACCTTGGCAAAGCCCGTCTGAGCCGCCGAAGTCATGCCTTCGCCGCTGCGGCGCTCGCCGAGAATGCTGTCATCTTCGCCGATCAGCCACAGCCGGAAACTGCTGGTGCCCCAATCGACTGCTATGTATGCGGGCCGCGCCATTTAAAAATTCCTCTGATTTTTCAATCGAAATACCCCTGGTTTTTCACTAGAGAATACCTCCGTCGACAATGATGGTCTGTGCGGTGATGCTGCCCGAGCAGTTGGATGCAAGAAAAAGCGTCGGGCCGACCAGATCGGCGGCCTTGAGAACATGCTTGAGGCATTGGCGCTCGACCGTTTTGGCGATGCCTTCTTCCGTCAGCCAAAGCTCCATCTGCCGTTCGGTGACGACCATGCCCGGCAAAACGGCGTTGACGCGGATGTTTTCCGGTCCAAAGCGGCCGGCAAGGCTCTTGGTCAGGCCGATGACACCTGCCTTTGCGGTCGCGTACGCGGAAAGAAGCGGCGGATTCATCTTGAAGACGATCGACGAGAAATTGATGATCGCCCCGCCACCGGCCGCGCGCATGCCCGGCGCTGCCGCCTGCGAGACGAAGAAAACCTGCTTGAGGTTGATCGCCTGGTTGTTGTCCCAATATTCCTCGGTCGTGGTGTCGATCTCGTGCCGGTCGTCCCAGGCAGCATTGTTGACGAGGACGCGAATGGCGCCGAGATCGGATTCGACGGCGGCGACCGTACTCTTGATGGCGCCGACGTCGCGCAGATCGGCATGATAGAAGGAGACGGGATGGGCCGATTGCACCGAAAGCCGGTCGGCAAGCGCCTTGCTCGGCTCCTCGGCTATGTCGATGAAGGCGACCTTGGCGCCCTGTTGCGCAAAACCTTCGACGAGTGCAGCGCCGATGCCGGAACCGCCGCCGGTGATGAGAACGGTGCGATCCCTAAGATCGGGAAATTGTGCCTGTGCCTCGGTCAAGTTCTTTCCCTCCCGGAATTGAAAAATGCCGTTTGTTCCATTATTTGGAACTTAATTTGACTATGTGGAATTATCCGATTACCCTGCGGTCGTGTCAAGGACGTGAGGGTACATCAATGGTGGGCGAGGCAGTCATGAATTCGAGACAGGGCGAGATGGGGGAAATCCGTCGCGGCCGGGAGACCGGCACGCTCGGCAAACTGATGGCGCTCATCGATCTCGTGGCGCTGGCCGATCGTCCAATGCGTTTCACCGACATCCTGTCTCTCTCCGATCAGCCGCGCGGTACGCTGCATAGGCAATTGTCTCACCTCGTCGAAGAAGGGCTGCTGGAGACCGATCGCGACGGATGCTATCTGCCCGGCATCAGGCTCCTGAGCCTGGCCTCGCGCAGTTGGGCGCGCAATGAATTTCGGACTGTCGCCGAACCGCATCTACGTCTGCTGCAGGCGCAGACCGGGGAAACGGTGCATCTCGGCGTCTTGCGCGGCACCGAAGTCATCTATCTCGACAAGGTCGAAGGCCGGCAGTCCGTGCGGATGTATTCGCAGATCGGCAATGCCTCGCCGGCTTATTGCACCGGCGTCGGCAAGGCGGCTTTGTCCGCGCTCGACGATGTCAGCTTCGAAGAACGGGTCGCCGGGCTCGAGTTTCACGCTTACACCGAGCATACCCATCGCAGCGTGGCAGATCTCCGGGCCGATATCGATGCCATCAGGAGGTGCGGTTGTGCTTTTGATCGAGAAGAGCACGAGAGCGGCATATGCTGCGTCGCCGCCCCGATTCACTCGGACGATTATGAAATGCTGGCTGGCGTCTCGGTGACCGGTCCGGCCTACCGCGTTACGCCGGAAAAATTGCAGGAATGGGCGCCCTTGGTAAAAGCAGCGGCGGCCGCGATCATGCAGGACATGCACAGTCGGCTCGGTCCAAGACGCTAAAAGCGCCTGTTTTTCTCGGCTGTCATGTGAAATTCACCAATTTGGCCTTTCGTGCGCTGGACCTTGGCCAACTTACACGTTTATTCTGAGAAGCTTGTGAGAATCGCGGACCAACTGCCGTTCTCCCTGGTACCTGCTGCTATGCCCGGAGGAGAATGGCGGCCCGATCACCCGGCGCCGTAGTAGATGGTGTCGCAGCAGGCGAGATTTTAAAAAATTATATTGATCAAACGCCGGTTTGTCGGCGTTCATGTGGTGACCCGGAGGCCTGGAGGCGGCGTTTTCGCGTTGTGCCCCTCCCTTATGTAAAGAAGACTAATGATGGCAGCATTGGTGCAGGCGGGAAAGCCCCCTCGGGGGGAAGATTACATTAATGAAATTAGCGGTCTGAAAACACAGTTTGATGTTTTTCGTTTCATGAAGCGGCTGACTGAAGCCTATCGCTGCCGGGCTTTCATGGTTTTGAACCTGCCGCCGGTGACATCCTTCGAACTGCAGAGCAATTCGGTCATCAACAACTGGCCTGCCGAACTCCTGGCGACCTACGACCAGGAAGGATTGATGGCGAACAGCCCTGTGCTGCGACGCCTGCGCAGCTCCACGCTGCCTTTCGTTCACGAGACAACGGTGGGCACCAATCGCGACGATAGCAGGGCGCAACTCATCGCGGCCCTGTTCGAACGCTTTCGTATGACGCGCTGCGTCTATCTGCCCACCCATGACGCATCCGGTCTTCGTGGCGCGATATCGCTCGCTGGCGACCGCGAGACATTTACCCAGGAAGAGATCAAGGATCTCAGCTATGTCGCAATCTACGTCTTCGATAGGCTCGCCGAAATCCGCAATATGGACGTGCGCGTCATCGACGCGCTGACCGACCGGGAGATCGATTGCCTGAACTGGACGGCGGCCGGCAAGACCAGCGCCGAAATCGCGGAAATCCTGAGCCTCTCCGAACATACGGTGAATCACTACCTGAACCGAGCCACCAAGAAGCTGGATACCGTCAACCGTACCCAGGCAGTCGCCAAGGCGCTGCGTGTCGGGCTGATAAAATAGACACCATCCCGGTCCGCAGCGGTCTTAGGCTGAGGTTCAGTCCAGGCAGCTGGTGCGAGCGAAATCCAGGCAATTTTCTGCGTGAATTTTGTGCGCTGCACATAAAATTTGCCGATATATCCCGCACTGACTTCAGGCTGTGACTGCGAAAACCTATAACGAACTGAAAAATAACAATTTTTCTAATTTCGCGAAACTGGCACGCTTTCTGCATTTCCATAGGAAGAGGTCCAGAGGGGACTTTGATAACAGCGCCGATAAACGCGCGCGGATCGGGCAGCCGCTGCTGATATTTTAGTCGTTGCTTCTCCCAGCGGCAATATCGGTGGCGGCTGTTGCTTATTTGGCACGTCCGCAAAATCAACGGGTTTTAAGGAGCGATTTTTCGTGCGCTCGCCCTACTCCTTTCAAAGCTTTGCGTTATGTGCGGCCGCTGACATTTTGGTCTCCAAGGGAGCGTTGCGGCTGGTAGGGCTATAAAGCCCGGCGGACCTGCCGGCCGCAACGGCAGTATCGTGTCGATATTCCCTTTAATTTCGTTTGGCGAAGTTCTCTCACTCCACTATTTAAGCCTCAAGAGATCCGGAGCGTTTGCTGCGTGGGCGTGCATGCGCCGCCATCCGGATGGAAATCGTGCAGTGAGGATGGAATGGCAGACATCACCAAGGAACAGGTTCTGGAGACGCTGAGGACCGTTCGCGGCCCCGACCTGGAGCACAATATCGTTGAGCTCGGCATGGTCTCGGATGTCTTCATTTCCGACAACAAGGTCTATTTCTCGATCACGGTTCCGGCAGAGCGCGCCAAGGAGCTGGAACCGATGCGACTTGCGGCCGAGCGCGTGATCAAGGAATTGCCCGGCGTCAAAGGCGCCCTAGTCGCGCTGACGGCGGACAAGAAGGCCAATGCCGCTGGTGCGCGTCCGGCACGCCCGGCTCCCGCTCAGCCGCATGCCCATTCCCACGCCCATGCGCCGCAGCAGCCGCCTCGCGCCGGCAAGATCGGCGTACCCGGCATCGGCGCCATCATTGCGGTTGCCTCTGGCAAGGGCGGTGTCGGCAAGTCGACGACGGCCGTCAATCTCGCGCTGGGTCTGCTCGCCAATGGCCTGCGCGTCGGTATTCTGGATGCCGATATCTACGGCCCCTCCATGCCGCGCCTGTTGAAGATTTCCGGCCGGCCGACCCAGATCGACGGCCGCATCATCAACCCCATGGAGAATTACGGCCTCAAGGTCATGTCCATGGGCTTCCTCGTCGAAGAAGAGACGGCGATGATCTGGCGCGGGCCGATGGTACAGTCGGCGCTGCTGCAGATGCTGCGAGAAGTCGCCTGGGGCGAGCTAGACGTTCTCGTCGTCGATATGCCGCCGGGTACCGGCGACGCGCAGCTTACCATGGCGCAGCAGGTGCCGCTCGCTGGCGCCATCATCGTTTCGACACCGCAGGATCTGGCGCTGATCGACGCGCGCAAAGGCCTCAACATGTTCCGGAAGGTGGAAGTGCCCGTTCTCGGCATTGTCGAGAACATGAGCTATTTCATCGCTCCGGACACCGGCACCCGTTATGATATCTTCGGTCATGGTGGGGCGCGCAAGGAGGCGGAGCGCATCAGTGTACCCTTCCTCGGCGAAGTGCCGCTGACCATGGGCATCCGCGAGACGTCCGATGCCGGCACGCCGCTGGTTGCTTCCGACCCCAATGGCACGATCGCCGGCATCTATCGCGATATCGCCGCCAAAGTCTGGGCGCAGGTCAGTAACACACCTCAGCGCGCCGCACCCTCCATCGTCTTCGAATAATTCACAATGGCGTGACCTGAGCGGCGATCGGCACGATTGCCTTGGCCGTGCCGTGTGCTATGACTTCGCGGGATTGTGAATCTGCGGTGAAAGCGCGCATTAGAGGGGTTGTGACTTGATTCTTTGCGAGCTTTGCTGCATATGCGCCGCCGGTGAGAATTTGGTCGGCCATATCCGATGACGGCCATCCGCCAAATGGTGACTTCGTCTCGCCTGAGCAATCGGCTTTGTCATGACGGACGAAGGATTGGTACAGCAGCGCAATGGAGCATGGACACGCATTCCCGGCCGGACCGGCGGGATACGGCCGGAGTTTTATGAATTTTTTTCAAGGGCCATCGGCAAAATTGCGGCGAGAGCGCACAAGGCGCCGTGGTTATAGCTTTGCCTGTGTGCCGAGGACGATCCGTTGATCACGGCCTATTGCTCCGATTGCAAGTCCTTCGAATTGGCAGATCTTTCGACCGTTGCCCAATTGCCGGACAACGCCATCTGGATCGATATGGTCGAACCGTCGCGTGAAGAAGAGACGAACATCGAGCGCCTGCTGGGGCTCGAGGTGCCGACGCGCGAGGATATGAAGGACATAGAGCCCTCAAGCAGGCTCTATGTCGACGACGGCGCAGTTTTCCTGACGGCTTCGCTGCTGTGGAAGGCCGATACCAACCTGCCGACGCTGACCGATGTCGCTTTCATTTTGACGGGTCATCGCCTCATCACCATCCGCTACGCGCGGCCGAAATCCTTTGCACTGTTCATTGCAGCGCTGCAGCGCATTCCGCAGGAGCGGCGCACCGGTGTCGCGCTTCTGGCGAAACTTCTGGAAACCATTGTCGACCGCACGGCCGAGGTCCTTGAACAGACGGTTTCCAGCATCGATATATTGTCAGTGCATGTGTTCGGCGACCGTGTGAAAAAAATCCGTCGTCCGTCGAACTATCTGGAAGAGAAGCTGAAAGACATTGCAGGCTATCACCGCGCGGTCAGCAAGGTGCGCGACAGCCTGAGTTCATTGTCGCGGGTTTTGACCTTCCTCCAAACCATCCCCGCCATGCAGCAGGACCGAGAGGCCAAGGAATTGTGCCGCAATGTCTCGCGGGATGTGCAATCTCTATCCGAACATGCGTCCTTCGTCGCCGGTAACATTACCTTCCTGCTGGATGCATCGCTCGGCCTGATCAATATCGAGCAGAACGCCATCATCAAGATTTTCTCGATTGCCTCCGTAGTCTTCTTGCCGCCGACGCTTGTTGCCTCGGTCTACGGCATGAACTTCGAGTTCATGCCGGAGTTGCATTTTGCCTACGGGTATCCGGCATCGTTGCTTTTGATGGTGGTGTCTGCCGTCGTTCCATTTTTCTTTTTTCGCTGGAAAGGCTGGCTCTGAGAGTCTAGTGATCCTGAATGTCTGACGAAACCCATCATTCTCCCGACGGGAAAATGAATCCACGCAAACTCTTCTACCTCGCCTTGGGGTCGGTTGGCGTAGTCTATGGTGATATCGGTACGAGCCCGCTTTACGCCTTTCGCGAGGCGCTGAAACCGGTAGCCGCCGATGGCCTGACGCGCGGCGAAGTCATCAGCCTCGTTTCGCTGATGTTCTGGGCGCTCACCATCATCGTCACCATCAAATATGTCCTTTTTCTGCTGCGAGCGGACAATGATGGCGAAGGCGGCACGCTGTCGCTCTTGGCGCTGCTGATGAAGACGGCGAACGGGCACACCGCCGTTCTGATGCTGCTCGGCCTGTTGGGCGCGGCGCTCTTCCTTGGCGACGCAATGATCACGCCGGCGCTGTCGGTTCTTTCGGCTGTCGAAGGTCTGAAATTGGTGACGCCGAGGCTGGCGGACTACATCGTGCCGATCTCGGTCGCGATCCTGGCGCTGCTCTTCGCGATCCAGTCGCATGGCACCGGCGCGGTCGCGCGCTTCTTCGGCCCGATCACGGCGCTCTGGTTCATCGTCATGGGCGCTGTCGGCATCATGCATATCTCGGATGATTTCGGCATTCTGGCCGCTTTGAATCCCTGGTATGCGATCAACTTCCTGATCAACGAGGGTTTTCTCGGTGTCGTCGTGCTTGGCGCGGTCTTCCTGACCGTCACCGGCGCGGAGGCACTTTACGCCGATCTAGGGCATTTCGGCCGCCGTCCGATCCAATGGGCCTGGTTTGCCCTGGTGTTTCCGTCATTGACGCTGAATTATCTGGGGCAGGGTGCCTTGGTGCTGCGCCAGCCGCTCGCCATGTCCGACCCGTTCTTCTTGATGTATCCGCATTGGGCGATCCTGCCAGTGGTCATTCTCGCCACCCTGGCGACGATCATCGCCAGTCAGGCTGTCATCACCGGCGCCTTCTCGCTCACGCGGCAGGCCATTCACCTCGGCTTCCTGCCGCGCATGGAAATCCTCATCACCTCCGAGACCAATACCGGCCAGATTTTCCTGCCTTCGGTTAACACGGTGCTGTTTTTCGGCGTCATCTTCCTGGTGTTGAGCTTCAAGACCTCGGATGCGCTGGCGACGGCCTATGGCATCTCGGTGACCGGTGCGATGGTCGTCACCTCGATCATGGCCTTCGAATTCGTGCGTGTTCGCTGGAACTGGACGCTGCCGATGGCAGTGGGTGTGCTGGCGCCGCTGCTGTTGCTGGAATTCGTCTTCCTGGGCGCCAACCTTTTGAAGATTCACGACGGCGGCTATGTTCCGGTGCTGATCGCGACCGCCTTCACAGTGATCATGTGGACTTGGCGTCGCGGTACGGCGATCCTGATGGAGAAGACGCGGCATACGGATATTCCGTTGTCGTCCTTCGTCAGTTCGATCGAGCGCAAGAGCGACCACTCGCCGGCGCATGTCCCGGGAACGGCGATCTTCCTCACCAGCGATCCGGAATCGGCACCGGCGGCGCTGCTGCACAATCTGAAGCACAATCACGTTCTGCACGACAAGAACGTCATCCTGACGATCCGGACGATCAACAAGCCGCGTGTCGTACAGGAGGACCGCTACTCGGTCGAGAAAGTCTCCGACCGCTTCTCGCGCGTCGAACTGCGCTTCGGCTTCATGGAATCGCAAAATGTTTCGCAGGCGCTGGCGACCCTGCGCAAGACCGGACTGAAGTTCGATATCATGTCGACCTCCTTCTATCTCGGCCGCCGCAAGCTGGTTCCGGACGCCAAGTCGGGCATGCCGCATTGGCAGGACCGGCTCTACATCGCCCTCGCCAATGCCGCGACCGACCCCTCGGACTATTTCCGCCTGCCGGCCAACCGCGTCGTCGAATTGGGCTCGCACGTCATCATCTGACGCGGATCAGTCAGCTTGCTTGCATCGAAGGCCCCGTGGATATCCGCGGGGCCTTTTGCTTGTAGGTTCATGAATAGATGCCGTACCGAGCGGCGGCCAGAATTAACCATCCATCAAGGTTAATGCGAGATTATTTCGGCTCCTATCCCGAGTGCCGTTTGGAGTCCGGTATTGTCTCGTCCGAGTCGTGTCCCCCGCAAGTATGGCCTCGTGCCGAAAAACTGGACTTCGCCAGCCGTCTTCGGGCTTTGCGCATGGCTGATCTTTCCGTCGACGGCGGCCTATGCCGATCTTGCCGGTCTGCTGGCGGGCATCGACAGGGGGAGCAGCAACTGGCGGATGGTCATTACCAATTCACCGGCAGGTTCGACTCATCAGGCCGAGCTTGCCTTCGGCGACGCCTCGACCGCTGCTGCCATTGGCGACGCCGGTCTCGTCCTGCCCGATGGCCGCCGCGTTGCGTTCCGGTCGGAAGAAAAGGGCAGCGATCCCAGGCCGGACGAAGACCGCATCAATCGCCAGGACAAGAAGGGCAGGATAGTCGCCGTCGCGCCGATGCAGCCGCCCAAGGATTTTTCCGCTGGTTCCGTGCTGCAGCGTGAAAGCATGCTGTTGCGGCCCGAACTGGATACCAAGGACAAGACCGCTTTCCTGAAGCCGAAGATCGGCGGCAAGGAAATTCAGATCGCGACGGCCTTCTATCGAAAGGAGCCGCAGAAGCCGGACCATAGCGTGCCGTCCTATCTTGCGAGCCTGGTAACAAGCCAGGATGCCGATGTGCTCGCTGCCGCCTATGCGTCGCCGCCACCGGACTACGCCCGTGTCTCGCCCTTTGATTCGATTCTTGCCAAGGATCAGGACAACGCAGGCCGTTTCGTACCGCAGATCGGTCCTCAGGATCACGCCTGGGCCGCGAATGTTCTGCCGCCCTCGGTCTTTTCCTCGGACGAACAGCAATGCCTTGCCACCGGCATCTATTTTGAAGCGCGTGGGGAATCGGTGAAGGGGCAGGCGGCCGTCGCGCAGGTCATCCTCAACCGCGTCCGCAACCCAGCCTATCCGAAAACCATTTGCGGCGTCGTCTATCAGAACGACGATTGGCGTAATGCATGCCAGTTCTCCTTTGCCTGCGACAACGTCAAGGATCGGGTCAATTCGCCCGAACATTGGAAAGTCGCCCGCCAGGTCGCCATGGCGGTGACCGCTGGCAAAATCTGGCTGCCGGAAGTCGGTTCCGCCACGCACTATCACGCCGTCTACGTCCGGCCGAAATGGGCGGCCGAGATGGTGAAAGTCGGCCGCATCGGCATGCACATCTTCTATCGGACCTATGGCGGCGGCTGGAGCTGACGGTCGATTGCGCGGCGGGACTGATCTGGCCCAGTGAGCGATAAAAAGGCCACAGAAAAACCCGGCCTGAAGAGGATTCTTCGGCTCAGTTTTACGCCGGCATCGCATATTCGCCCTAAGATTATGATTTAATTCGGCTAATTTATGGCTGGACAGATGACGTCTACGCCTTGACTATGCTTTTTCCTAAAACTATGTTGCGCGCGACTTCAAACGGGCCGAAAAGGTGGCGAAACCTGCCGTTCGTTTATGCGTTGACCGGGGTAATGGGATAGCGCGCAACGAAAATGGGAGGACATCACCATGGCGGATGACCGCGACGAAGGTCTGGAAAAGCGACGAGAGCAATTGGAAGCCGAGCTGGCGAACAAGCGTTCTGCGTTGGGAGAGGATGAACGAGGGGAGGTTCGCGCCGAGGAGAGCCGCAAAGGCTATGCCCAGGCGATGAAGCTTTCTAGTGAATTCATCGCTGCCATCATCGTTGGCGCTGTTCTGGGCTATTTCTTCGACCGTTTTGTCGGCACGACGCCGTGGGGCATGATTATTCTTCTGCTTCTCGGATTTTGTGCCGGCGTTCTGAATGTTTTGCGCTCTGCAGGCAAGGTGGCGACACCAATGCTTGAAAAGCACGGGCTAGATAAGAAATGAGGCGGAAGCGGCGCTACGGTGCAGTTTCCTGGTGAGAGGCATCCGCTTTGACGAGCGGGAAAATGAAAGAGAACAAGCGGTGGCAAACGGACCTACCCATCAGTTCCTGATCTTCAAGATTATCCCGATCGATATCGGCGGAATTGATTTTTCGTTCACCAATGCTTCGCTGTTCATGGTTGCCTCGGCAGTTATCTCTGCCGGCTTCCTCTATTTCGCCACCTCGCATCGCAGCGTCATTCCGAGCCGCGCCCAGTCGGTGGCGGAGATGTCTTATGAGTTCATCGCCTCGATGCTGAAAGAAGGGGCGGGAACCAAGGGGATGAAGTTCTTCCCGCTGGTCTTCTCACTCTTCATGTTCGTGCTGACGGCGAACCTGCTTGGCATGGTTCCCTATTTCTTCACCGTCACCAGCCAAATCATCGTCACGTTTGCACTGGCGCTTCTGGTCATCCTGACGGTCATTCTCTACGGCGTCATCAAGCATGGCTTCGGCTTTTTCAAGCTCTTCGTGCCGCAGGGCGTTCCCGGCATTCTTCTGCCGCTGGTGGTGATCATCGAAATCATCTCCTTCCTGTCGCGGCCCATTTCACTCTCCGTTCGTCTTTTCGCCAACATGCTGGCAGGCCATATCACGCTTAAGGTGTTCGCAGGCTTCGTTGCCTCGCTCGGAGCCCTTGGTGCGCTTGGCATCGGCGGCGCCATTCTTCCCCTGATCATGACCGTCGCCCTGACCGGTCTCGAGTTCCTCGTCGCCTTCCTCCAGGCTTACGTCTTTGCGGTGCTGACTTGCATGTACCTCAATGACGCAATCCATCCGGGTGGCCACTAAGGATTACCGACATTGACGTCTGCAGGGCGTCAGTCATTCGCCGCAACAACCATTTCAAAGGAGTTCAACATGGAAGCGGAAGCAGCAAAGTTCATCGGCGCAGGTCTGGCTTGCTTTGGTATGGCCGGTACGGCTCTCGGCCTCGGCAACATCTTCGGCAGCTACCTGTCCGGCGCACTTCGCAATCCGTCTGCCGCTGACAGCCAGTTCGGCCGTCTGGTATTCGGCTTCGCCGTTACGGAAGCTCTGGGCATCTTCTCGCTGCTCATCGCTCTCCTCCTGCTCTTCGCCGTCTGATATCAACGGCATGATAGATCACGGTTCGCGGGACAGCGGGCCGTGATTCTTTGTATTTGCAGACCACCTGGAGGTGAGCATGTTTGTGACCCCGGCATATGCTGAAGAAGCACCGCCGGCAGCCGGCGCGGTGCATACGGAGACGGGTGCGCCCGATCAGGGCCATCACGCAGGCGTATTCCCGCCGTTTGACCATACGACGTATCCGTCACAGCTCCTTTGGCTGGTGATCACCTTCGTCATCTTCTACGTGGCCATGCAGAAGATCGTTATTCCGCGCGTCGGCGGCATTCTGGAAAGCCGGCACGATCGCATCGCCCAGGATATCGACGAAGCCTCGCGTCTGAAGGCCGAAGCCGATGCTGCCGTTGCGACCTACGAAAGCGAATTGGCCGCAGCGCGCGCCAAGGCAAATTCGATCGGCGCCACCGCCCGCGACGCCGCCAAGGCAAAGGCTGAGGAAGATCGCAAGGCGATCGAAGCAAGCCTTTCGGAAAAGCTGAAGGCCGCTGAGGTCCGTATCAGCGAGATCAAGGCGAAAGCCTTCGGCGATGTCGGCGCCATTGCTGAAGAAACGGCCGCTGCCGTTGTCGAGCAGCTCGTCGGCAACGTCGCCGGCCAGGCAGACGTCGCTTCGGCTGTCGCCGAAGCATCCGCCAAGCGGGAGGGTTGATCCATGGAATTCGGTCTCGACGAAACTTTCTTTGCATTCGTCGCTCTCATCATCTTCCTCGGCCTCATCGTCTATCTGAAGGTGCCGGGCATGATGGCCAAGTCGCTGGACGACCGCGCCGATCAGATCCGTAACGATCTGGCTGAAGCCAAGCGCCTGCGTGAAGAAGCCCAGCATCTTCTGGCTGAATACCAGCGCAAGCGGAAGGAAGCCGAAGCCGAAGCAGCCCATATCGTTGCGGCCGCCGAACGCGAAGCTGAAATGCTGACGACGGAAGCTCGCAAGAAGACGGAGGAATTCGTCGCCAACCGTACGGCGCTTTCCGAGCAGAAGATCAAGCAGGCGGAAGCCGATGCGATGAAGGCGGTCCGTTCCGCCGCCGTCGATCTGGCCATCGCTGCCGCTGAATCCGTGCTCGCCAAGAAGGCCGACGGCCACGTTCAATCGGAACTCTTCAGCAACGCCGTTGGCGAAGTGAAGTCACGGTTGAACTGAGCGCGCAAGCAATCGATCTTTGGAAAAGCCCGGCTTCGGCTGGGCTTTTTGTTTTTAAAGGCATCGCTCGGCGACGGTGACATTTGACGGCGGCTCCGGATCTAAATTAGATTTCGACCTCGTTTTAGGGGAGAAATGGTGATACCGAACGGGGAGAGCGGCGAGGGACCATTTCGCCAGGGTGATCTCATCTATCGGCCCACCCGCCCGTGGACAGCGAGTGTTCACGCCCTGCTCACTGCACTTCAAATCCATGGCTTTACCAATGCGCCATTATCAGCCGGACATGACGCGGCGTGGGAGAGGGTGAGCTTTCTTCCGGGAGAGACGGGTGATCTGGACGACAATGAGAATATGAGGTCGATGGAAGCTCTGCTGTCGGCGGCGCGCCTGCTGCGGCGCTATCACGATTGCACCGCTCTGTTGATGCGGCCGATGCTGGAGGACCAGAAATGGCAATTGTCGCCGCGGCCGCCGTTCGAGGTGATCTGCCATGGCGATTTCGCGCCCTATAATGTTGTTCTCACCGGCAGCGAGGCGACGGGTATCATCGACTTCGAGACGGCCCATCCCGGCCCGCGTTGCTGGGATCTCGCTTACGCCATCTATCGCTGGGCGCCTCTGTCCGCCGGTGTCGCGGTCAAAGATCTCAGCGGGCTCGATACGCAAATCCTCCGCGCTTGCAGTTTTCTTGATGCCTACGGCTTGCCATCGGAGCAACGATCGGTCTTGCCGGGCATGATCATTGACCGTCTGAATGCCTTGGTCGGCTTCATGGAAAGCGAGGCGGCCAATGGTGTGGAAAGATATCGCCGCAACATTGAAGAGGGCCATGCTGATATCTACCGGCGCGATGTTGCCTATATCAGCGAGCACCGAAGCGAGATCATGGCCTGCCTCGCAGGATAACGAGAACTCGCGGCTGTCAGGCTTCATCCCGTCGGAGCGGCCGGAAACTCATGCGATGTAGCGAGCAGGGGCCGTGCTTCTCGATGCCGGCGCGGTGCTCAGGCGTCCCGTAGCCGACATGGGCGGCAAAGCCGTATGCGGGGAAGACATCTCCGGCGCGGGCCATCATCCGGTCGCGCGTCACCTTGGCCACGATCGAGGCTGCGGCAATGGAAAAGGAGCGGGCATCGCCCTTGACCACGGCTTTTCCCGGGCAAGCGAGGCCGCCGGGCACATCCAACCCATCCGTCAGCACGTAGCTTGCCGGCACGGCCAGGCTGCAGATGGCACGGCGCATGGCGTCGAGGCTCGCCTTGCGAATATCGGTGATATCGATACGCGCCGCGCTCGAAGAAGCAATGGAGACGGTCGCGGTCGAGAGGATTTCGACAAACAGCGCCTCGCGCCTGATGGCCGAAAGCTGCTTGGAATCGTTCAATCCCTCGGGAATGCGTTCCGGATCGAGAATGACTGCGGCCGCGACGACTGGACCTGCAAGAGGCCCGCGCCCGGCTTCATCGGCACCTGCGACAGGCCAGTGTCCAGCGCGGCGGGCAATCAGCTCCAACTCGAAGGTTGGAACGATCGGGCCCTCGTCGAAAAGCATGGGAGAATCGGATGGTGTGCTGCGTGGCATGCGGCAAGCTCGCACACCATCCGATCTCCTGCAAGCCCCCGGTGGATCAAGGCGGCGAACCAGGGGGCTCTTCCGGCGGGCAGGGAAACCCGCGGGAAAGGGTCAGAGCAATTCCGGGAAAAGTGCGTGAGCCGCTTTCCGTCCGGAATTGCGAAAAAACAAAAAGATAGAGCGGTTCTAAGATTCCGCGAAAGCTGAACCGCTCAGAGCAGCGAAAGCTGCACGCCGCTGCCATCCGGCGGCACAAACAGGTCGTCGCGCAATGCGATACTGCGGCGGGTGAGCTCCAGCCGCTTGGTTGCCATTTCGAAACGGCGGCTGATCTGCCAGGCATAGGGGCCTGCGCCCTTCATGCGTTTGCCGAACTCGGCATCGTAATCCTTGCCGCCGCGCATGGAGCGGATCAGCGACATGACATGGCGGTAGCGATCCGGATAGTTCTGCAGCAGCCAGTCGCGGAAGAGCGGGCTGACCTCCAGCGGCAGGCGCAGGATGACATAGGTTGCTTCCAGGGCGCCGGCGGCCTTGCTGGCGTCGAGGATGCGCTCGATTTCGTGGTCGTTGAGCGCCGGAATGATCGGCGCCACCATGACTGCCGTCTGGATACCGGCCTCGCTGAGCACCCGGATCGCCTCCAGCCGCCGCTGCGGCGTCGCCGCGCGCGGTTCCATGGTGCGCGCCAGCTTGCGGTCGAGCGTGGTCACGGAAATACCGACCCGAACCAGGTTCTTGGCGGCCATCTCTTGGAGAATATCGATATCGCGCATGATCAGCGCTGACTTGGTGACGATCGCAACCGGATGGTTTGCCTTGTTCAGCACTTCGAGAATCTGCCGCATGATGCGCCATTCCTTCTCGATCGGCTGATAGGGGTCGGTATTGGTGCCGATGGCGATGACGCGCGGCTTGTAGCCGGGCTTGGCCAGCTCCCGTTCCAGAAGCCGCGCCGCGTCCGGCTTGGCGAAGAGCTTTGATTCGAAATCGAGTCCCGCCGACAGGCCCATATAGGCATGCGTCGGCCGTGCGAAACAATAGATGCAGCCATGCTCGCAGCCACGATAGGGATTGATGGAACGATCGAAGGATATATCGGGCGATTCGTTGCGTGTGATTGCCGTACGCGGCTTCTCCACCTGGACTTCGGTTTTGAAAGGCGGCAGTTCTTCGAGTGTTTGCCAGCCGTCATCGAATGTCTCACGTCGCAGCGGTTCGAATCGGCCGCTCGGGTTCAGCCCGGCGCCGCGACCGCGCCGGCGGTCGATCTCGACTCTGAGACCGGTGTCGGCGATCAAAGCATTGGCAACATCTGCCGTATTGGCAGGCGCAAATGCGACCTGCCCTGCAAGGGACTGCTCGTTCATCGGTAACTCCGGGGCGGTTCATGGCATCGCATGCCGCGTCTAAGATGATTAAATTCCTATCCGACAAACGAGAACATTGCAAGAACAAAATGCGCGATTACGCTCCGCCGCGCAGCGTGTACATGCCGACGAGCAGAGGTCCCGGTGGCATTGTGAACCTGCACATAAGCCTTGTCTAAACCTTCGGGTTTAAAGGGTTATGTGCTGGCAATAAATTGTGCGGCGCTTTATAAATGGGCAATGTTGACAGTAATCATCGAATGCCAGGATCAGGAACCTGAGCTGGCGCAGACATTGGCGGCCCTGGTAGCGGGCGCGATCGAAGGTTTGGTGTGCGACGTCGTCGTGCTCGATCATGGCTCGCGTGATGGCACCTCGCATGTGGCCGACGCTGCCGGCTGCCGTTTCTATTCCCAGTGGGATATCAAAGACATACTGCATTCGGCGCGCGGCGAATGGCTGCTTTTCGTCGAGCCCGGCGCCCGCCCGCAAGCCGGCTGGATCGATGAGATTGCCGAATATGTCTCGCTGAATAAGGTGCCGGCGCGCTTCACCGCGTCGCGGGGTTATCGACGGCCTTTGTTCCAGCGCATCGGCCGCAGCCTGCCGCCTCTGGAACTGGGTTTGCTCCTCTCCAAGCGACAGGCCATCGCCGCCGCCAAAACGGGCATGCGGCTTGCCGAATTCGCCAGGGGGCAAAAGAGCCGCCAACTGTCGAGCGAGCTAATTCCCTCTTGGGTCGCACGCGCGGCAAGGTAGCGCATTGTAATCAATCCAGATTCCATTTGAAAATAAGAGAATTTCTGTCATAATTTTCATATGGCGGCACGTCTCGCGTGTCGCGTCAGGCGGCCGACCATGAAGATGCCGGTATGCGGCAGAGCAGGTCAGCGGAACTCTCCTCTTCCGCCGGATTTCCGGCGAAAGGAGGTGCGTCATGGGACGCACGATGCTCTGCCGCCTCATCGGAACGGCCCTTGTGGCAACGGCAATCCTTCATCCGAGTACTGCAGCTTCGCAAGCGATGTTCGCATGCGCTGAACGCGCCGATATGGTCGCTTTTCTGGAAGCGCACTATTCCGAAAAGCTCTCGGCCATTGGTCAGCTCGATCCGAGGAATATTATCGAGGTCTTTGCTGCTGAAAGCGGCAGTTGGACAATGATGATCACCGGTGTCTCCGGCCGAAGCTGCGTGATCCTCACGGGTCAGAATTGGGAATCAATTCCTGCCTTGCCTGGATCGAAGGCATAAAGCGCCAGCTTATTTTGAGCCGGCACCGCGCTTTAGATGTTCATCGAGCCGCGGCATGATCTCCACGAAATTGCAGGGCATATGGCGGTAGTCGAGTTGCGCCTTTAAAATGCCGTCCCAGGCATCCTTGCAGGCGCCAGGGGAGCCCGGCAGCACGAAGATGAAGGTGGCGTTGGCAACGCCGCCGGTTGCACGCGACTGGATCGTCGCCGTGCCGATCTTGTCGTAGGAGATGCGATGGAACACCTCGGAAAACCCGTCCATCCGCTTTTCGAACAAGGGCTCCAGCGCTTCGGGCGTGACATCGCGGCCGGTAAAGCCGGTGCCGCCGGTGGTGATGACGACGTCGATGGTTTCGTCCTGCGTCCAGGCCTCCACCTGGCTTCGAATACGCTTTTTGTCGTCGGGAACGATGGCGCGCGCAGCCAACCTATGACCGGCTTCCGCGATACGGGCAACCAGCGTATCGCCGGACTTGTCGTCGGCGAGCGTGCGCGTATCGGAAACGGTCAGCACCGCGATGCCGACGGGGATGAAGGACCTTGCTTCGCTTGAACCGGTCATCACGCGTCTCCCTTGATCGTTTCCGTCGCCTGGAAATACCAGTCCGGCCTTAAGCTGTGAAGCGATGCCGCCGCCGCTGTCGCCTGCTCAAGATTATCGAACAGACCGAAGCAGGTGGCGCCTGAGCCGGACATGCGTGTGGCGAGCGCCCCTTGGCTCTCGATCAATTGCGAGAGCGTGGCGATTTCGTTGCAGAGCATTCGTGCCGGCGGCTCCAGATCGTTGCGCAACCCCTCAATGGTCTCGATCCATTGCATGCGGCCATTTGTTGCCTGCAAGGGGAGTACGAATGGCGGATTGTCCTTTCGGGCCAGCATGCGAAACACCTCCGGCGTCGAAACGCCGACGAGGGGATTGCCGAGCACCATAGCAAAAGATGGAAAGTCCGGCAGAAGTTCGATCACTTCGCCGATGCCGCGTGCGATCAGCGGGCGGCTGGCCAGGCACATTGGCACATCGGCGCCGAGCTTCAGTGCAATCGCGTTCACCACATCGGAAGGCAAGGCGAGGTCCCAGAGCCGTGCCAGCCCACGCAGGGTCGCCGCCGCATCCGCCGAGCCGCCGCCGATGCCGGAGGCGACGGGAAGGTTCTTTTCGAGATGGATGTGGACGGGCGGCGCTTCGAAACCCTCGGCATGAGCCGCCCGTCGCAGCAGATCGCGTGCCTTCAGCACCAGATTGCCGCCTGTATCCTCCTCGGCAAGAAGAGGGGAGAAGCGTCCGGACAGGCTGAATTCGTCATGCTCGCTTGCGCGAAAACCTAAACGATCGCCATGCCGCGCAAAAGTAACGAGCATGTCGAGCAGATGATACCCATCGGCCCGCCGGCCCGTTACGTGCAGGGCCAGGTTGATCTTGGCGGGCGCCTCCTCCGTGACGTCGAAATCGTCAGCCGCAAAGATCGTCGTCATCGAGCGTCTTAGGACTTCTTATCGGCCGGTGGTGGCGTTGTCGTGTTGGGCGATGGGGTGACCGCCGGAGCCGGATCAGGCTGCTTGGTCTTGTCGACCGTCCTTGGATCATTGTCGAGCGCCGGCAGACCGTTGGCGATCTTTTCCTTGATCCTCGGAATATCTGCGTCTTCGGGCTTGGAAGCCAGTGCGCGGTTCCACTGGTAAACCGCCTCCAGCTTGCGGTTGACGCGCCAATAGGCATCGCCCAGGTGGTCGTTGATCGTGGGATCGCCGGCCTTCAACTGTGCGGCGCGCTCCAGCTCGTTCACCGCATCGTCGAAGCGGTTGAGGCGGAAATAGGCCCAGCCGAGCGAATCGACGATGTAGCCGTCATCCGGCTTCAGATCGACAGCCTTCTTGATCATATTCAGACCCTGGTCGAGGTTCATGTTCATATCGACCCAGGAGTAGCCGAGATAGTTCAGAACCTGCGGCTGGTCGGGGTTCAGCTCCAGCGCCTTCTTGAAATTCGGCTCGGCCTTGTCCCACTTCTTCAGCCGCTCATAGGCGATGCCGCGCTGGAAGAACACGGCCCAGTCGCCGCGATTCGGCACGGCGCCAATGA
This sequence comes from Rhizobium sp. CB3060, assembly GCF_025200735.1. Taxonomy (NCBI): domain Bacteria; kingdom Pseudomonadati; phylum Pseudomonadota; class Alphaproteobacteria; order Hyphomicrobiales; family Rhizobiaceae; genus Rhizobium; species Rhizobium sp. CB3060. The sequence goes on from NZ_CP104158.1 coordinate 427,515, forward strand.
CTTCCGCGGCCTTATCGTAATTATCCGCCATGCCCTGGAAGTCCTTGGCGTCCGAGAGAACGCTGCCATAGGCGAGATAGCTGCGGATATCGTTGGGGTCGGAATCGATCAGCGCCTTCAGATGCTTGCGCGCATCGTCGACCTTGCCGGACTGGGCGAGCGCAAGGCCGAGCTGCAGTTCGGAGATGCGGGCCATCGGCGAGGTATTGGGCACCTTCTTGTAGAAGGAGATGGCGCGGTCCATCTGCTCCTGCTTTTCCGCAAGTCCGCCAAGCAGAACCAGCGTGTCGGCACTCTTGGGATCGAGCGTATTGGCGATCTGCAGATAAAGCGAAACGACATCTTCAGCGCCGTCGCGGTTGAGCGCCGCGCCGACGGTAAAGAGAACCGAGGCTGCACCCTGCGTGCTGTCGGTCACTTGCTGGTCCGGCGTTTGGCCCTTGTTGATGCTGTCGCGCAGCGCGTTCAGTGGCGCGTAATTGTTGATGAGATTGTCGCCGACCGAAACGGCATCCAACGCCTTCTGCTTGTCGCCGGCTTCGGCTTCAAGCGCGGCAAGCGCCATCACGGCGCGCATGAATGTGTCGGGGGCCGTTGCGCCGCCCGCCTTGTCGAGAATGGCGTCGTTCAGGTGCGAGCGGGCGGACTTCGTATCGCCAATGGTGATGGCAATGGCACCGGCATGGTAGTTCTTGAAGATGTTGAACCAGTCCGGCCCCTTCATCTTGTCGACCATGGCAATCGCTTCCTTGCCATGGTTGGAACCGGCGCGGGCCCAGGCCAGCAGAAGACCGGCCATCATGCGGTCGAGATCGTTCGGGCCGTCATATTTGAGAATGTCCTGCGCAGCCTTGTAGTCATGCCGGCGGATGGCATCCATGCCGCGTACGATCGTGGTGACACGTTCGACTGAGGGATCGTTTTTCAGCTCGTTGGCGTACTTCACACCCTCTTCGAGATTGCCGTTGAGCAGCAGCGAGATCATCAGCCGCTGGCGAATCTCCGGGTTGCCCGGTTCGATCATCAGCGCCTTTTTATAAAGCGAAATCGCGGTCTCATAGTCATGGTCTACATCGGCGGTACGGGCAGCCAGGAAGGCGCCTGCGAAGGTATCGACATTTTCCGCATCGAAGGTCACCGGGGCGCTGGCCTCCGGCGTTGCCGGGGCATCCACCGCGCGCGCGCTATTCAGCGCGGCCATCGAGAGGATCGCCGCCAGGGCTGCGCCCGAGAGGAAACGAATGGCAAGTCTCTGCCGCATTAGTAAGCCTTTCATCAAGGGATTTGCCGGTGAGAGCGCCGGCGGCACGCGTTCGTGTCAATTGATTCACAACAGGATGGCTTTTTTGAAGCGCTCCTGCAAGAAATTCGGCCGGCGGCGATTAGTTCACGCGTTCGATGCAGAAATCGATCACTTCCATGAGCGCGGATTTCCACGGCGTTTCCGGTAGCGGCGCCAGTGCGTCGCGGGCGATGGTGCCGTAATGAACGGCACGGGCGATGGTGTCGGTGAGCGCACCATATTTGGTGATCAGACCCAACGCCTTTTCCAGGTTCTCGTCGCTGTTGTTGCCGGTCTCGATCGCGTCGCGCCAGAAAGCGCGCTCTTTTTCGGTGCCGCGGCGATAGGCGAGAATGACCGGAAGCGTGATCTTGCCCTCGCGGAAATCGTCGCCGACATTCTTGCCGAGATCGGCGGCCTTGCCGCCGTAGTCCAGCGCGTCGTCGACCAGTTGGAAGGCGAGGCCGAGATTGGTGCCGTAGGACTTCAGCGCATTGCGCTCGGCCTTGCCGGCATTGGCGACGATCGGTCCGACTTCGGCGGCGGCGGCAAACAGCGCCGCCGTCTTGGCGCGGATGACGGAGAGATAATCATCTTCCGTCGTTTCCATGTTCTTGGAGACGGAGAGCTGCAGCACTTCGCCTTCGGCGATGACGCAGGCAGCCGAGGACAAGACGTCGAGAGCATCGAGCGAGCCGACCTCGACCATCATGCGGAAAGCCTGGCCGAGCAGGAAGTCGCCGACAAGGACGCTCGCCTGGTTGCCCCAGATCATGCGGGCCGTGGACTTGCCGCGGCGCAGATCGCTTTCGTCCACCACGTCATCGTGCAACAATGTCGCCGTGTGCAGGAATTCGACTGAGGTGGCGAGCTTGATGTGATTGTCGCCCTGATAGCCATAGAGCGCGGCCGAGGCGATGGTCAGCATCGGGCGCAGGCGCTTGCCGCCGGAAGAGATCAGGTGCTCGGCAACTTCGGGGATCATCTGCACATCGGAGCCGGCTTTCGACAGGATGAGCTGGTTGACGCGTTCCATATCCGCCTTGGTCAGGTCCACCAATGGCTTGATGGAGGCCAGTTTATTCTTGCTTTCTTCAAGCGGTATCACGACGCCCAACGATCCGGACTCCTGTTCATTTTCTGCAAAGCACAATAAGAAGGGGCGAAAGAGGCGGCAAGAGGCGATTTGTCTCGTCTCGCAAATTTGACAGGAAACCCAAGGCTTATGCACGAGCTGATACGCACCAATGATCCCGTTTTACTCTCCTTCGCCGAGAGCCTGATGAAGGACGCCGGGATTCATTGCTTCGTCGCAGATCAGGCCATGAGTGTTCTCGAGGGCTCGCTCGGCATGCTGCCGCGTCGTTTCATGGTCGAGGATGAGCGCGCCGATCAGGCCCGGCGCATTCTCATCGATGCCGGCCTCGGCGACGAGCTGCGCCCAGCGCGCGGCTGAGGTTCGTCATGGCCGATGACCTTTCCGAAACCATCGACGCCTTCCATCGCGGCGGGTTCCATATCGTCCAGCCGAAGGGCAGGGGCCATCGCTCCGGCATGGACGCCATGTTGCTCGCTGCTCTCGTGGCCGATGACCGCAGCATAAGGGTGGCCGATCTCGGTGCGGGGGCGGGCGCAGCCGGCATGGCCGTGGCCTCCCGGCTTGAACGGGCGGAGGTGGTGCTGTTCGAGCGCTCGCCGGAAATGGCCGAGTTCGCCCGCAAGAGCCTGGCGCTTTCGGAAAATGCCCGCTTCGCCGGCCGTGTCGCTGTTGTCGAGGCCGATGTGACCCTGACCGCGAAGGCCCGCAACGACGCCGGCCTGATCGATGACAGCTTCCATCATGTCATTATGAACCCGCCCTTCAACGATGCCAGCGACAGGCTGACACCGGATGCGTTGAAAGCGCAGGCGCATGCCATGACCGATGGCCTGTTCGAAAGATGGGTGCGAACGGCAGGCGCGATCATGATTCCCGGCGGTCAACTGTCGTTGATCGCCCGGCCACAATCGATCGGCGAGATCATCGCCGCTTGCGGCCGTCGGTTCGGCGGTATCGAGATCACGCCCATCCATCCGCGGGACGGTGAAAATGCCGTCCGCATCCTAGTGACGGCAATCAAGGGCTCACGGGCGCGGCTGGCGCTGCGGGCGCCGCTGATCATGCATGGCGAGGGGACGCACAAATTCTCCGACTTCGTCGACGACCTCAACAATGGCCGCGCCGCCTATTCCCGAAAGTAGTGTGCCGTCCCGCAAGCATGACGCGGTTTTCGGCAAGATTATCCGAAATCAGGGCATGCCCCGGAACGCATCGAAGATCAGCTTGACGTTCAGCATGGCGATGGCGAAGGCGATGATATAGGCGACGGTGCTCAGCCAGCGCGGCGCGACGAGATCGCCCATTTTGGTCTTGTCGGCGGTGAACATGACCAACGGGAAGACGGCAAAGGAAAGTTGCAGGCTGAGCACGACCTGGGTCAAGATCAGCAGATCCGCCGTACCGGAATCGCCGTACCATATGGTGACGACCCCGGCCGGAGCGATCGCCAGTCCGCGTGTCACGATGCGGCGCAGCCACGGTTTCACCTTGAGCCGCAGAAAACCTTCCATGACGATCTGCCCGGCAAGCGTTGCCGTCACCGTGGAGTTGAGGCCGCAACAGAGAAGCGCGATCCCGAACAGTGTAGGCGCGATCGCCAGGCCGAGAAGCGGAGCCAGCAGCGATTCCGCCTGAGCGAGTTCCACGACATCGGTGTGGCCATGCGCGTGAAACGCCGCGCCGGCGAGAATGAGGATAGAAGCGTTGATGAGCAGGGCGAAGGTTAGTGCAACGGTCGAATCGATCGTGGCATAGGTCAGCGCCTCTTTCTTTTCCGGCAGCGTATGGCCGAAGGCACGCGTCTGCACGATGCCGGAATGCAGATAGAGATTGTGCGGCATGACCGTCGCGCCGAGGATGCCGAGCGCGAGATAGAGCATGTTCGGATCCCTGACGATCTCAGTCGTCGGGAAGAAGCCCTTGATGACCTCGCCCCAATTGGGATCGGCAAGGAAGAGCTGGATGCCGAAACAGAAGGCGATGACGCCGAGCAGGGTGATGATCAGCGCCTCTACCCAGCGAAAGCCCAGCCGCTGAAGGAAAAGAATGAGAAACACGTCGAAGGCGGTGACCAGCACGCCGAGTTCGAGCGGCAGGCCGAAAACGAGATTGAGGCCGATGGCGGTGCCGACGACTTCTGCGATATCCGTCGCGATGATGGCAATCTCCGCCATTGCCCACAGCGGCACTGAGACGTAGCGCGGATAGGCGTCCCGGCAGGCTTGAGCCAGATCGCGGCCGGTGGCGATTGCGAGACGCGCACAGAGCGCCTGCAGCACAACGGCCATGATGTTGGACAGCAATGCGACGGTCAGCAGGGCATAGCCGAATTTCGATCCGCCGGCGAGCGAGGTCGCCCAGTTGCCGGGGTCCATATAGCCGACCGCGACAAGATAGCCCGGACCTGCGAAAGCGGCGACGCGACGCAGCACCGAGCCGCCCTTGGCGGTTTCGACCGAGCGATAAACATCGGAAAGAGTGGCCTCTTGTCGGTCATGGCGCCAGCCGGCATCGGGCTTGGGTTTCATAAGATCCATGGGGCTTCCGCAGGCTTCGATACTGCGAGAGGTATGCGGTTTAGAATGATAATGCAATTCATTCGCAACAGGAAAAACCATTCCCGCTCGCATTCGCCTCGGCTGTGGCATTCCTGCAATCCGTAATAGCGGAGAAAAATCCGCGATAGTGACGATTGTTTCATATTGCGGCGGATGCATCTCCATTCTGTTGGAGGAAAGATAATAGGAACAATTTTTTATATTGAACGCTATTTTTGGTTCTTCTATCCAAACTCTCATCGAGAGCCGAAACGCGGCTGAGCACCGGAGATGACCGATATGAACCCCGCCATGAACATGATGCCGATGATGAATCCGATGATGGGTGGCATGATGAACCCGATGATGAACGGCATGATGATGCCGATGATGAACCCCATGATGGGCGGCATGCCGATGATGAATGGCATGATGATGCCCATGATGCAGATGATGATGAGCAAGATGACGTGCAAAATGACGCCGAAGGGCATGGTTTGCGAGATGATGCCGATGGAAGGCATGGACAAGGACATGTTCATGGAATGCTGCAAGCGCATGATGTCCATGATGTCGTCGGGCATGCCGATGATGATGATGTGCGGCAACATGATGATGTGCTGCACGATGGAAGCGGCCTGATTCATCCGGTCGCAACCAGGAATAACAAGCAGACCTCCATCTGCCTCCGGCCGTCCGCAAGGGCGGCCTCTTTTTATTCGCGGCATCTTAGCCCCGGACTTCCTCGACATAGGTGGTGACAAGATAGAGCACGGCTTCGCTGCTGGTCATATTGCGGTAGCTATGGGCGACATCGGCGTCGAAGATTGCGGCGTCGCCTTCGCCAAGGAGTTGCGGCGGGTGTTTGCCCGCGACGATTTCCACCGTGCCGCGCGAGACGACAAGGTTCTCGATCGTGCCATGATGATGCGCCTCGGCGGTCTCCGTATGATAGGGCGCGATACGCAGCTCGTAAAATTCGACCTTGCGTTCGCTTTCATAGGGAAAGAGCGCCCGCGTCTGGAATTTGCCTTCGGAGGCGGACAGGACCTTCGTCTTGGCGTGGGTCAGCACCTGCAGCGAGGTGGTGTCGTGCGGCTCAGCGATCAGGAAGCCGCAGGGGACATCCAGCGCTGCGGCAATCTTCCAGAGGATGCTGATCGTCGGGCTGCTTTTGCCGGTTTCGATCTGACCAAGCATGGCGCGGCTGACGCCGGAGATTTTTGCCAGCCGATCCAGCGAATAGCCGCGGCGCGTGCGCAACCGGCGAAGATTCTGGCCGGTCAATGCCGAGATTTCGTCGACTGTCTCGGCTCTTGAGACCACATGCAGGGGTTCGACCGATTCAAGCGCCATAGCTTGGATTACCAAGCGGCATCACCGGGACGAAACCCATGAAAGGAATCCACATCAGGAAAGGCTGCGCGGGCCATGCGGAAACGGGAACCTGCTGTATCGGCGCACTTTTGGCGCGGGCATCGCGATAAGCTTGGAAATCGATGACGTTGGCAGCCTGGCCGGACATACGGAACTCCTGATCACAGTCCCATAAATCTATTTTTTTGATCGACTAATGTAGAGGGAGCGGCGCCCAATCTTGACGGACACGGAGAAATGTTTTTCCCGGCTGCCGTTCTTGCAGCGAAAGCCCGTCCTCTCTTCCTTCGTCCCTCTGCTGATCGGCAAAAAAACATGGCGGCCAGGCAGGGAACCGGGCGCGAAATGCAATGATGGATGTTGCGTTTGCCGTTTCCATGCATACATCACCTGCAGCAAACATCATGAATCAGGGATGACGAATGGCTGGATTTTTTAGGCGCATGCTTCCGAAGCGGTTTCGCAAGGAAAAGGTGGTCATTCCTGTCGTCCGGCTGAGTGGTGTCATCGCCTCCGGCGGCCCCCTCCGGCAATCGCTCAATCTTGCGGGCGTGTCTCAGGCGCTGGAAAAGGCCTTCGGCATGAAGGCAGCCCCGGCCGTCGCGCTCGTCATCAATTCTCCCGGCGGTTCGCCGGTGCAATCGCGGATGATCTATAACCGCATCCGCGATCTTGCCCGCGAGAAAGAGAAGAAGGTGCTGGTTTTCGTCGAGGATGTGGCGGCATCCGGCGGCTATATGATCGCGCTCGCCGGCGATGAGATCATTGCCGATGCCACCTCCATCGTTGGTTCCATCGGCGTCGTCTCCGGCGGCTTCGGTTTTCCGGAGCTTTTGAAGAAGCTCGGTGTCGAGCGCCGCGTCTATACAGCCGGCGAAAACAAGGTGATCCTCGATCCGTTCCAGCCGGAGAAGGAAAAGGACATCGAGTATCTGAAGAGCCTGCAATTGGAGATTCACAAGGTCTTCATCGACATGGTGCGCGAACGCCGGGCAAGTAAGCTGGCGGCGGATGAGGTCGTATTCTCCGGCCTCTTCTGGACCGGCGGTCGCGGTCTGGAACTCGGCCTCATCGACGGGCTCGGTGATATGCGCCAGGAGCTGAAGAAGCGTTTCGGCGACAAGATCAAGCTCGAGCTGGTCACCACGCCTCGCAGCCTCTTCGGCCGTCGCGCACCGGGCATTTCCCTTTCAGGCATGGACGGCATCGGCGCCGGCCTTGCCTCCGGACTTGCAGAGGTGGCAGAGGAAAAGGCATTGTGGGGGCGGTACGGATTGTAATCGGGAGCGCTGCGTGATGCCGCAGATCATCTTCTTCATCGTTGCTGTCGGCGGTATTTGGCTTCTTTATCGACGCTTCCTGCGCGACGCCCGAAAACTCACCGAGAAATCACGCCGCGCCGAAAGCGAACGGCGCACGGGCGCCATCGGAACGCTGGTGAAGGACCCGAAGACGGGCGAGTATCGGGTGAAGCGGGAAGATGAATGATAGCGAAACCGAAATCATTCGGACGCAAACTTCCTATCGATACGTCATCTCTTGACCCTTGTCTTCCATCGTGGCACCTGTCGCGCCAACGTACACCAAGCAGATAGTAGCTGATCTCCATGACCGCGACCCCGCCCGATAACATGAATCCGAAGCGCTCGTTCCAGGCGTTGATCCTGACGCTGCACAATTATTGGGCCGACAAGGGTTGTGCGGTTCTGCAGCCCTACGACATGGAAGTCGGTGCCGGCACGTTTCATCCGGCGACTACCCTGCGCGCGCTCGGCCCGAAGCCGTGGAAAGCTGCCTATGTGCAGCCGTCGCGCCGTCCGTCCGATGGACGCTACGGCGAAAATCCCAACCGGATGCAGCACTATTACCAATATCAGGTCATCCTGAAGCCCAATCCGCCGAACCTGCAGGAGCTCTATCTCGGCTCGCTGGCGGCGATTGGTCTCGATCCGCTTCTGCATGACATCCGTTTCGTGGAAGACGATTGGGAAAGTCCGACGCTCGGTGCCTGGGGCCTCGGCTGGGAATGCTGGTGCGATGGCATGGAAGTGTCGCAGTTCACCTATTTCCAGCAGATTTGCGGGATCGAATGCGCGCCGGTTGCCGGCGAGCTGACCTATGGGCTTGAGCGTCTTGCCACTTATGTCCAGGGCGTCGACAGCGTCTACGACCTGAATTTCAACGGTCTCGAAGGTGACGAGAAGATCACCTATGGCGATGTCTTCCTGCAGGCCGAGCAGGAATACTCCCGGCATAACTTCGAATATGCCAACACGGAAATGCTGCACCGCCATTTCATCGACGCCGAGAAGGAATGCCAGGCGCTGCTCGCTGCCGGTGCGCCGGGCGACAATGCCAATCAGCTCCTGCACAAATGTGTCTTCCCGGCTTACGACCAGTGCATCAAGGCCAGCCACGTCTTCAATCTGCTCGATGCGCGCGGCGTGATCTCTGTCACCGAACGCCAGAGCTATATCCTGCGCGTCCGCACCTTGGCGAAAGCCTGTGGGGAAGCCTTCCTGCTCACGGATGCCGGCGGTGCGAACTGGGGCAAGCAGGCAGCGTAAGACATTGGCGGAATAGCGAAAGCGGATGACAACATCCGCGAAGCCGCATAGTGTACCCTCGATTGTAGTCCCAGCGGGGGTTCGCCATGTATATTATTTTGGCGGTCATCATACTGGCCGCACTTTACGCTATTTTCGTTTATAACGGCCTCGTTCGTGCCCGACAGGTGGCCGAGGAGGCGTGGTCTGGTATCGACGTGCAGTTGAAGCGCCGCGCCGATCTGATCCCCAATCTGATCGAAACCGTGAAGGGCTATGCCGCCCATGAGCGTCAGACGTTGGATGAGGTCGTGGAGCTGCGCAACAAGGCGCAGGCGGTGCCGTCGGGCGATATTGCAGCCCGCGGCCAGGTGGAAGGCCTGCTTTCACAGGCCCTTGGCCGTGTGATCGCGCTTGCCGAAGCCTATCCCGATCTGAAGGCCAACACGAATTTCCTCGAATTACAGCGCTCTCTCGAAGGTATCGAAGGCGAAATCCAGATGTCGCGGCGCTACTACAACGGTGCGGCCCGCGATCTCAACGTCAAGGTCGAGAGCTTTCCCAACAATCTGCTCGCCGGCCCCTTCGGTTTCAGCAAGCGCGCCTTCTTCGAAATCACCAACGAGGCGGATCGCGCCGTTCCGTCCGTCAAGTTCTAAAATTCCTCCTATCGGTTTTGCATTCCAGGCGGTAAAGGAAGCCGACCGCAGGCCGTTGGCCGCTTTCTGGACTGACCAAAGAGATTGATGATGGGTAGAGCCAAACTCACGATTATCCCGCCGGGCAAGCCTTTGACCGGACGTGCCATGCCTCCGGGATCGAAGTCGATCACCAACCGGGCGCTGCTGCTCGCCGGCCTCGCCAAGGGAACCAGCCGGCTGACCGGTGCGCTCAAGAGCGACGACACGCGCTATATGGCCGAAGCGCTTCGTGCCATGGGCGTGACGATCGATGAGCCCGACGACACGACTTTCATCGTCACCGGCAGCGGCAAGCTCCAGCCGCCGGCTGCACCGCTTTTCCTCGGCAATGCCGGCACGGCGACACGCTTCCTGACGGCTGCTGCTGCGTTGGTCGACGGCAAGGTTGTCGTCGATGGTGACGCCCACATGCGCAAACGACCGATCGGCCCGCTGGTCGATGCGCTCCGCTCTCTCGGTATCGATGCTTCGGCGGAAACCGGCTGCCCACCCGTGACCATCAACGGCACCGGCCGCTTCGAGGCGAGCCGTGTTGAGATCGATGGCGGCCTGTCCAGCCAATATGTCTCGGCGCTGCTGATGATGGCCGCCGGCGGCGACCGTCCGGTCGATGTCGAGCTGCTTGGCGAACATATCGGCGCTCTCGGCTATATCGATCTGACGGTTGCAGCCATGCGCGCCTTCGGCGCCAAGGTGGAGCGTGTCAGCCCGGTCGCCTGGCGCGTCGAGCCCACCGGCTATCATGCGGCCGATTTCCTGATCGAGCCGGATGCCTCCGCCGCAACCTATCTCTGGGCAGCCGAAGTGCTGAGCGGCGGCAAGATCGATCTCGGCACGCCGGCGACGGAGTTCTCGCAGCCGGATGCGCGTGCCTATGATCTGATTTCGAAGTTCCCGCATCTTCCTGCCGTCATCGACGGCTCGCAGATGCAGGACGCTATCCCGACGCTCGCCGTTCTCGCCGCCTTCAACGAGACGCCGGTGCGGTTCGTCGGCATCGAGAACCTGCGCGTCAAGGAATGCGACCGTATCCGGGCGCTGTCGAGCGGCCTGTCGCGTATCGTTCCGAATCTCGGCACGGAAGAGGGGGACGATCTTATCGTCGCTTCCGATCCAAGCCTGGTCGGTAAAGTCCTGCCGGCCGAGATCGACAGCTTCGCGGATCACCGCATCGCCATGAGCTTCGCCCTGGCCGGTCTGAAAATCGGCGGCATCACCATTCTCGACCCCGATTGCGTCGCCAAGACCTTCCCGTCCTATTGGAACGTGCTGGCTTCGCTGGGTGTTGCCTACGAAGACTGACGCTCTGCCATCTCAAGAGAGGCCTGGGCGCGGAAACATTCTTGACGCGAAGCGGCGCCGGTAACGGCGCTGCAGGTATCTCTTGGGGGAGTGATGACACGGCTTTGCGGGTTTTTCCTGGCTTTGTGCCTGCTGCTTTGCGCAACGACAGTAACGGCGGCCGAACTCATCACCAATTTCGATCAGGCAATCGCCCTGCACCGCGACGGCTCCATGCGGGTCGTCGAGACGATTTCGGTGAATGCGGAAGGCCGTGCCATCCGCCGTGGCATCTTCCGGGATTTTCCGCTGACATTCACCGATGCCAACGGTCGCGAGAACGAGGTGGATTTCAAGGTCGTTTCCGTCGAGCGCGACGGGCAGCCGGAGGATTGGCACAGCGAGCGCATCAAGGGCGGCGAGCGCATCTATATCGGCAAGGCCGACCAAAGCCTTAACCCAGGTCCGCACACGTTCCGCATCACGTATGATACCAATCGTCAGATGCGCTATTTTGACGATCATGACGAGCTTTATTGGAACGTCACCGGCAATGGCTGGCAGTTCCAGATCCTCAATGCCAAGGCGATCGTCACATTGCCCGATGGCGTGGAGCCTCAGCAGCTAGCCGTCTTCACCGGGCCGCTCGGCGCCAACGGCAAGAACGCCAGCACCAGCGCGCAGGCCAACATCGTCACCTTCGTCACGACCCGGCCGCTTGCCATAGCCGAAGGCCTGACGATCGCCATCAAGCTCGCGAAGGGGGCGATCGAGCCGCCGAGTGCCAGCCAGCAATGGGGCTGGTTCTTTCGGGATCATCTCGATACGACCATCGCCATTGGCGGGTTGATCCTGCTGTTTGCCTATTACATGCGGAGCTGGATTGCAGTCGGCCGCGACCCTCCACCCGGCGTCATGGTCCCGCGCTGGGATCCGCCCGAAGGTATTTCGCCGGCGCTGGTCAATTATATCGACAACCGGGGTTTCGTCCGCTCCGGATGGACGGCGCTGTCGGCGACGGCGATCGATCTTGCGGTGCGCGGCTATGTCATTCTCGACAACCTGAAGGAAAAAGTGGTCATCCGCCCAACCGGTAAGGCAGGCAGTGATCTCAGCGGCGGCGACAAAGTGCTCATGCAGGCCGTCGGGCCATTCTCCCCGCTTGTCATCGACAAGGAAAACGGCGAGGCGGTGCAGACACTCGGCTCGAAATTCCGTAGCGCGATCGAGCGCGACCATCGCGGTGAATATTACAAAGCGAATTCACTCTACGTCATTGCCGGCATCGCCTTGTCGATCCTGATCCTGGCTGCCATCGTCATCTTCGGGCGCCTGCATGAGAATGCCCTGCCGCTCATCATCGTGCCGGGATTGCTGTCGATTTTCGTGACGCTCTTCGCCAGTTCGATAGGTCGCAGGTTCCGCAGACGCGATGCCGGCCTCGCTCGGCGCATTCTTTCGGTCTTGATCTTCGCCTTTTTCGGCTTCGTCTTCGTATCCGTTGGCGTCAGCGGCTTTGCCGCCGCGGTCGTGCCACTATGGGAGGCGGGCTTGCTGCCGCTGGTGGCCGGCATCGTCGGCATCTTCGCCCTGAATGTTGTCTTCTTCTTCCTGATGGGCGCGCCGACGCCGCTCGGACGCAAGATGACGGATGGTATCGATGGCCTGCGGCAATATCTGACATTGGCCGAACGCGACCGGATGAACATGCAGGGCGCACCGCAGATGTCGCCGCAGCATTTCGAAAAGCTGCTGCCCTATGCAGTCGCGCTCGGCGTCGAAAAGCCCTGGTCGAGTGCCTTCGAGGCATGGCTTGCCACCGCTGCGGGCGCGGCAGCGGCAGCCTATGCGCCGGTCTGGTACTCCGGCGATTTCCACCCCGGCAATATCGGCGGAACGATCGGCGATTTCTCCTCCTCCATGGCATCCACCATCGCGTCCACGATTCCAGCACCCGTATCGAGTTCGTCCTCCGCCTTCGACGGCGGGGGAGGTGGGGGCGGCGGGTCCTCCGGCGGCGGCGGAGGCGGATGGTAGTTATCTAAAAATCGGCTTCACGGGGGTGAGCCGTCATTGTGGGGTGGGGCATGAGAATATCGTTTTCGGTCAGAAGCCTGCTCGTTGCATTTCTGTCGGTCTGTTGGTGGCACGCCGCTATAGCGGCCGAAACAATTGTCAGTTTTGATCAGACGATGACTGTCGCGTGAAACGGCGCGTTGCAGGTTGTCGAGACGATCACCGCCAACGCTGAGGGAAAAGCCATTCGGCGCGGCATTTTCGTGACTTTCCACTGGAGTTCGTTGATGCCGCCGGACGCAAAAGGCGAGTCGATTTCAGCGTGATATCCGTCGAGCGCGACGGTCAGCCGGAGGAGTGGCGTCAGGAAACGATCGACGGCGGCACGCGTATCTACATCGGACGTCCCGACAAGGATGGTAAGACTTTCTTGCTCGACCGTGGCAAGCACACATTCCGTGTCACCTATAAGACGGACCGGCAGTTCCGCTTCTTCGATGATTATGATGAGCTTTATTGGAACGTTACCGGCAATGGCTGGCAGTTTCCTATACTGCAGGCATCAGCAACGATCATCCTACCTGATGGCGTGAAGCCACAGAGGCTTGCCTATTTCACCGGCGTTGCCAATGCGACCGGCAAGAACGCAACGGCAGTTCAGCAGCCGGATAAGATTGTCTTCTCCACGACCCGTCCTCTGGCAAAAGGCGAGGGGTTGACGGTCTCGGTTATGCTGCCGAAAGGCTCTATTGTGGTGCCGGACGATGCACCGGCGCTGATTGCGGCTGCCGCGCTCGGCCTGCTTGTCCTCGTCGTATATCACCTCGTGGCCTGGCGCCGCGCCGGGCGAAAATCTTCTCCTAGAGTTCTCGTGCCGGGTTGGGACCCGCCCGAGAATGTTTCGCCTGCCGTCGCAAACTATATCGACAACAAGGGCTTCCCCAATGGCGTGGGAGCGGCGATGTCGGCCGCTCTTCTCGGCCTTGCCGTCAAGGGTTACGTAAAGCTCGATGATCTCGGCGAGAGGCTTTTGGTGCACTCCACCGGAAAGCCGTTGCCGGAAGCGCTTGATAACTCCGAATTCGTACTAATGAACGCTGTCGGACCGCGTGATCCGCTGGTGTTCGATCGCAAAAACGACGCCGAATTAAAGCGCGTCGCCTGGGCGTTTCGAAAGGTGATCGAGCGGGATCATGAGGGGCGATACTTCAAGTCCAACGCTTCGTATAGGGGAGGGAGCCTTCTATTGACGCTAGCGGCGCTTGGTGTCGTCTCGATGAGCGGCCGGGATAGCGGCGGTTTTGTAATGGCGCTAGTATTTGGCCTGTTTGCATTAACGATCGGAGGACTCACCACGTTTCTCCGCCGGCGCGGCGTCAGTCGGCAGACGCGCCTTTCCGCGATCTGGTGCCTTGTGGTCCTGTTCGGCTTTATCGCGTTGGTGTTTGTAGGCGCCATCGCGTCCGACCGGCCCGGGACGGTGCGCCCGGAAGGAATTCTGCTGGCCGGGTTGATCATGGCCATAGTCGGTGTCAATTTCGTCTTTGCTCCCTTCATCGAAACATGGACGAAGCTCGGTGCCAGGGCGATCGGGAAGATCGAGCGTTTGCGGCAGTATCTTTCTCTGGTCGATGAAGGGCGCATGGTGGTGCAGGACGATATCCGCACGTCGCCGGAGCATTTTGAGGAGCTATTGCCTTATGCGGTTGCCCTCGGCGTGGAAAAGAAGTGGTCGCAGGTGTTCGAGACGTGGATCACGAAGGCTGCCGGCGGTTCGGCGGGGCTGGAGCGGGCATCTTCCTACCAACCATCATGGTGCAGACGACACGAACACTATCACCATCACCATCATCATGGGTTGGGCTGGGTGAGCGATGTCGCCGCACTGCCGTCGGCCGTCGCGGCATTCATCCCATCCACCAGTTCCCCAACCCCGGTTTCGGCCACCGCTTCTGCCTTCTCTGGAAACGAATCGTCGGAGTCGACCAGCCGGAACGATTCTTCCGATGATCCACCGAACCAGCGCGGTGGTGCTGTCGGCGGTGGCGGAGGCGGCGGTGGCGGCGGCGGATGGTAATTTCGCCGTTTGGCGGGATGACTTTTGCCGCCGGGCTTGCTAAGTCCGCCCGGATCATTTTGCCTCAACGTAAAGACAGCTCCCATGCCCGATCTCCTTCTCGAACTCCGCTCCGAGGAAATTCCCGCCCGTATGCAGCGCAAGGCTGCCGGTGATCTGAAGAAGCTCGTCACCGACGCGCTGGTCGAAGCGGGTCTTTCCTATGAGGGTGCGCGCGAATATTGGACACCGCGGCGCCTGACGCTCGACATTCGCGGCTTGACGGCACGCTCCGCCGATGTGCGCGAGGAGCGCAAGGGTCCGCGCACCGACGCCAATGAAAAAGCGATCGAAGGCTTTTTGCGCGGCGCCGGCTTGTCTTCCGTGTCGGAAGCGCAAGTGCAGAGCGATCCGAAGAAGGGCGATTTCTACGTCGCGGTCATTTCCAAGCCCGGCCGCGCCGCCGAGGAAATCATTGCCGACGTCATGCCTGGGATCATCAAGGATTTTCCCTGGCCGAAATCCATGCGCTGGGGCAAGGCGTCGGCCAAGCCCGGCTCGCTGCGCTGGGTGCGCCCGCTGCAGTCGATCGTCTGCTTGTTCGGCACTGAGCACGAGGAGACCGCCGTCATTCCCTTCGAGATCGACGGCATCGTCGCTTCGAACGTGACTTATGGTCACCGTTTCCATGCGCCGCAGGCAATCATCGTCAAGCGCTTCGATGACTATGTGGCGAGCCTGGAGAGGGCGAAGGTCATTCTCGACGCCGAGCGCCGCAAGGACATCATCCTGCACGATGCCCGCGACGTCGCCTTTGCCAACGGCCTGGAACTGGTCGAGGACGAGGGCTTGCTCGAAGAGGTCTCTGGCCTGGTGGAGTGGCCGCAGGTGCTGATGGGCTCCTTCGAAGAGGATTACCTGTCGATCCCCTCGGAAATCATCCGGTTGACGATCAAGACCAATCAGAAATGCTTCGTCACTCGTCCGCAGGCCGGTGAGACGCTCTCCAACCGCTTCATTCTCGTGTCCAATATCCAGGCGACGGATGGCGGCAAGGAGATCATTCACGGCAACGGCAAGGTCGTGCGCGCCCGTCTTTCCGATGCGCTGCATTTCTGGAAGCGCGACCAGGGCGATTTGCCGGACCTTGAAACGCTGGAAGCCTCTGCCCAAAAATTCGGCCTCGACCTGAAGAAGCCGCTCGATCAGCGCATGGCGAAGCTCGATGCGCTGAACGTCACTTTCCATGCCAAGCTCGGCAGCCAGGGCGAGCGTGTCGCCCGCATCCGCGTGCTTGCGGCTGAACTCGCCAAGATCACCGGCGCCGATCCGGCCAAGGTCGACCGCGCCGCAGTTCTCGCCAAGGCTGACCTGCGCAGCGAAGCCGTCGGCGAATTCCCGGAGCTTCAGGGCCTCATGGGCCGCAAATATGCGGTGCTGCAGGGCGAAGACGCTTCCGTCGCCGCTGCGATCGAGGATCACTACAAGCCGCAAGGCCCATCCGACCGCGTGCCGGAAGACAAGGTGGCGATCACGGTCGCGCTGGCCGACAAGCTGGACACGCTGATCGGCTTCTGGGCGATCGATGAGAAGCCTACAGGCTCTAAGGACCCTTTCGCGCTGCGCCGCGCGGCTTTGGGCGTGGTGAGAATTCTTCTGGAGCGCAAGGTTCGGCTGCCGCTGCTGGCGACGACAAAAGACATCGATCTTCTCGCCTTCTTCCACGATCGCCTGAAGGTCTATCTCCGCGATCAGGGCGCCCGCTACGACCTTATCGACTCGGTGCTGACGCCGGAAGCCGACGACCTCCTGATGGTCGCCCGTCGTGTCGAGGCGCTGACCGCCTTCATCACCTCGGAAGACGGTAAGAACCTCCTCGCCGGCACCAAGCGCGCCACGCAGCTCCTCGCAGCCGAGGAGAAAAAGGGCACCGTCGTTGCCGACGGCGTTTCGGAAGCGTTGCTGAAGCTCGATGCCGAAAAGGACCTTTTCGCCGCCATCAAGGCAGCCTCCGCCGAAGCCTCCGACGCGATCGCCAAGGAAGATTTCCGCTCGGCCATGTCAGCCCTCTCCAAGCTGCGCGCGCCCGTCGACCGCTTCTTCGAAGATGTTCTCGTCAACGATGAAGATGCCGCCATCCGCGCCAATCGCCTGGCGCTGCTGCGCCTGATCCGCGAGGCGACGGGAACGGTGGCCGACTTCTCGAAGATCGCGGGATAAAGCATGGAGGCGCGATGACCGGAAAGATCCTCGTTAGCGCCTGCCTCATGGGCCATGCCGTCCGTTACGACGGCCGTTCCAAGCCGCTCGTGCATCCGGCCATCGAGCGTTGGCGCGAGGAGGGGCGGCTGGTGACGATCTGTCCGGAAATGTCCGCCGGCATGGTCGTGCCGCGACCGCCGGCCGAAATTGCCGATGGTGCGACCGGCGAGGATGTGCTTGCCGGCGCTGCACGCGTGATGGAGATCACCGGCGGCGATGTCACGGCGGAATTTCGTCAGGCGGCCGAAAATGCTCTGGCGCTCGCACAAGAAACCGGCTGCCGCTACGCTCTCCTGATCGACGGAAGCCCGTCCTGCGGCTCAGGCTTCATCTATGATGGCACCTTCTCCGGCGGCCGGCATGCGGGCAATGGCGTTACGGCTGCGCTACTGAAGCAAGCCGGTATCGAGGTTTATTCCGGCGGTGAGATTGACCGTCTGATCGAGCGGCTTGCTGCGGCCGACTGAAGCCTTCGACATCCCCATAAGAAAAACCGCCGGGTTTGTGCCCGGCGGTTCATGATGCTGTTACGTTATAGTTTAAGCGGCGCGGCGGTTTTGTTGTGCCAGCGGCCGGCCGTCGTTGACGCGGAAGCCGCGGATGAGGCCGAGCAGATCCTCGGTGTCGGCGGCGAGCGTTTCGGCCGATGCCGTCGTTTCTTCCGCCATGGCGGCGTTCTGCTGAGTGGCGGCATCGAGCTGGTTCATAGAAGACGAGATCGAGCGTAGCGTCGTATCCTGCTCGGAGGCGCTGTGGGCGATCTTCGAGACGATCTCGTTGGCGGCCTTGATCTGGTCGGAGATGCGTTTCAGCGCTTCGCCGGCCTCGCCGACAAGGCGGACACCCTGGTCGACCTGGCCGGAAGAGCGGGCGATCTGGTCCTTGATCTCCTTGGCGGCAGCGGCGGAGCGCTGCGCCAGTTCGCGCACTTCCTGGGCGACGACGGCAAAGCCCTTGCCGGATTCACCAGCGCGGGCCGCCTCGACGCCGGCATTCAGCGCCAGAAGGTTGGTCTGGAAGGCGATCTCGTCGATGACGCCGATGATCTTGCTGATCTCTTCGGATGATTTTTCGATACCGCTCATGGCATCGATCGCCTGGGCGACGACGGCGTCGCTGCGCGATGCCTCGGTCGAGACGGCATGCACGCGTTTGCTGGCCTCATGCGCGCCCTCGGCAGTCTGGCGCACGGCAACGGTAAGCTCGTCAAGGGCAGCCGAGGTTTCTTCCAGGCTGGCGGCCTGGCGTTCGGTGCGCTGCGAAAGCTCGTTGGAGGCGCGGCGGATCTCTTCCTTGCTGACGCCGATGTCGTTGCCCTTGGCATTGACGCGGCCCATGGCGGCTTCCAAATGCGACAGCGCCTCGTTGAAGTTGTTGCGCAGGCCGGCATAGCCGATGCCGATATCACCGCAGCGCACGGTCAGATCGCCCTGGGCAAGCTCTTCGAGCGCCCTGCCGATGGTGGCGACGACGCGGGCCTGTTCCTGGGCCTCGTCCTGCTGCTGGCGAAGGTTCTGTTCGCGCTCACTGCTGATTTCCAGCTCCTGCGCGGCCTGACGATCCGCCAGGGCGTGACGTTCGCGGACCTTCTCCTGCAGCGACCGGGTCGCCTGCGCCATCAGGCCGATTTCGTTGCGCATCTCGGCGTGAGGAATGATGATTTTCACGTCATCATCAGCCACGGCCTTGAGAGCGGTATGGACATCGGCCAATGGCTTGGTGATGCCGCGAATGAAGTAGAACGCAGCACCAATGCCGACGAGAAAGACGATGCCGCAGATCAGCAGCGCGCGCCACATTGCCGCGTGGATCTGGCCTTCGAGGTCGTCCATATAGACGCCGCAGCCGAGAACGATCTGCCATGGTGCAAAGGCGGCGGAATAGCTGCCCTTCAGGAAAAGCTCGCTGTCAGGATGACCGGGCTTGACCCAGTAATAAACGGTGCGGCCGCCGCCCTTGATGCCCTTTTCGACCATTTCCTTGCTGAAATGCGTGCCGTTCTTGTCGACCTGGCCGGACATATCCTTGCCGACATTGGCTGGGTTGGGATGAAAGCGCATAGTGGCGCTGTAGTCGAAGCCGAAGAGATAGCCCGCCGGTTGGAAGCTGACATGCGAGAGGAGCTTGAAGGCTTCGGCCTGGGCGGCCTCATGTGTCATCTCACCGGATTTTTCGCGCTGATAATATTGATTCAGAACCGAAATGCCGGACTCGACCTGCGTGCGGAGCATATCGAAACGGTCGTCATAGATCGAGTCCGCCTGCGACCGGATCTCGAAATAGGTCGCCACGGCAAAAGCTGCCATAAGCACGCCCAGAAGGGCGAAGAGTTGATGGGCGATCTTGAGATTCTTCATAATGCCTCGCAACAGGGTAGGATGAATACCGGCGCGGTATCCTACCGCCTGTGCGATCGCCTGGGAGAAACCCCAATACGCTTGCCGCTGCTCGAAATGACATGCTGCTGTCCGGTGCAAGCAAAGTGGCGCTTTATATCTAATAAAGATTTAATCAAAACAGCGTGATCGGAAATTAAAAAACTCTCGAGGTAAACTTTGTTGCCTCGCAATAAATAATACTAGGCTCGCTTTCAAGACTATCCGGAGCGGACGGGAAAAATTCTGTAGTTTGCTATGCAAAACAAATGCGCCCCTGCTTCTCTTCAGGGGCGCATTGGTCCGCCTTGCGGCAGACCCCGTCGACCGAAACTTTGGCCGGGGCGGGGCAGGGAACGGGGTCGAACAGCTATTGTTACTGGCGAAGTTCAAAGCCGGAGAGATCGAGTGGCGGGGGTGTCTTCGCTTTGGCGGATTGGGGCAAAGCAGCGGTTTTTGCGGTGAGGTCGATGCCGTCGATCGGAACATTGGCGGCCGCCAGCGCCTCGGGCGTCGGTTTCGAAATGAAGACGACCGGTGAGCCGCCCATCCAGGCCTCGGTGCGCACCACCTTCCTCTGGCCATCGATGTCGCGCACGACGACGGACTGCGTGCCCGGCGCCAGGTCCGGCACCACATAGTCCTTCTTGACCATTGGCGGCTTGATCGCCGGGCAATCTGCGCAGACCCTGTCGATGATGCTATCGCCGCCGGTTTCCGTCTTGCTGTCGATGGGCTGGATCGACGAAGCCATGGCCGAGCCGGCGGCCAGCACACATGCCAAAGTCAGGAAAAAGGGACGCATAACAAAACCACTCCGTCTTACATGTTGGAGAGATTAGCGTCCCTTTGTTTCCATCCTGTCAGGAGATTCGATAAAAGTTTAGCGGAACCGCAGAAATCGGCACAGGCTGGCGGTTTTCGCCTCAAATATTTTCGCGTTCGATCGCGCGCCAGCCAATGTCGCTGCGGTTAAAACCATTCTCCCATTGCACCTCGCCAGCAAGGGCATAGGCGCGCTTTTGCGCGTCGCTGACGGAGTTGCCGGTCGCTGTGATGTTCAGCACCCGACCGCCGGTCGCGACCAGCGCGCCATCCTTCAGCGCTGTGCCGGCATGGAACACCTTGGCGCCTTCGCTGTCGGCGGGCAGGGCAGCTATCGGCGTATTCTTCGCGTAGGAGCCGGGATAGCCTTTCGAGGCCATGACAACGGTCAGCGCCACATCGTCGCTCCACTCGGCGCTGACCTGATCCAGCGTGCCGTTGGCGCAGGCGAGAAGCAGCGGCAGCAGATCGCTCTTCAGCCGCATCATCAGCACCTGACACTCCGGATCGCCGAAGCGAACGTTGTATTCGATCAATTCCGGCCCCTTGGCGGTAATCATCAGCCCGGCGAAGAAGACGCCGGAGAAGGGATGGCCGCTTTCCGCCATGCCGCGGATCGTCGGTTCGATGATTTCCTTCATCGTGCGCTCGACCATTTCCGATGTCATGACCGGAGCGGGGGAATAGGCGCCCATGCCGCCGGTATTCGGGCCGGTATCGCCGTCGCCGACGCGCTTGTGGTCCTGGGCGGTAGCAAGAGCCAGCGCATGCTTGCCGTCGCAAAGGCAGAAGAAGCTCGCCTCCTCGCCGTCGAGATAGGCTTCGATCACGACCTCGGCTCCGGCCGCGCCGAATGCGCCTTCGAAGCAGTCGTCAATCGCGGCGAGCGCTTCCTCGACCGTCATGGCAACGGTGACACCCTTGCCGGCGGCGAGCCCATCTGCCTTGACGACGATCGGCGCGCCCTGCGCACGAATATAGGCTTTCGCCTTTGGCGCATTGTTGAAACGCTGATAGGCGCCGGTCGGGATATCGTAGCGGGCGCAGATATCCTTGGTGAACCCCTTGGAGCCTTCCAACTGCGCGGCTGCGGCGGATGGACCGAACACGGCGATGCCTTCTGCGTGCAAGCGGTCGGCAAGCCCGGCAACCAGCGGCGCTTCCGGGCCGACGACGACGAAGTCGATGGCTTTTTCCTTACAGAAGGCGACGATCGCACCATGGGCTTCGATATCGATGGCGGCAAGTGTGGCATGGTCGGCAATGCCGGGATTGCCCGGCGCGGCGTAGAATTCCGTCATCAGCGGCGATTGCGCCAGTTTCCAGGCGAGCGCATGCTCGCGTCCGCCCGATCCGATCAACAGAACTTTCATGGCTTGCCCTTTTCTTGCGTCCATTTGCGCGGTTAAGGGCCGCTGGACCAAAGGTCAAGCGGCAAATCCTGTGGAGGCGCAGGCTACAACATTGCAACGCCTTTTTATGTCGCTAATGCGAGACGTCGGTTTTCGAATCGTCGGTCCGCTTTCGTTGCTTGGATCGGCACTATCTGATCCGAAAACCGCTTCGTACTTTTCGGGATCATGCTTATGGTCTCCTCACCCTTGTTCAGTTCAGAGAATCCTATGGCCGCCGACATCCGCTCCCTTGCCGCAACCATCGCCACTGAAATCAATTCGCGTGCGGATCAGGCCAAGGCCGCGATCGAGCTTCTCGACGAAGGCGCCACGGTGCCCTTTATTGCTCGCTATCGCAAGGAGGTGACTGGCGGTCTTGATGACGGTCAGTTGCGCACGCTGGCGGAGCGCCTCGTCTATCTGCGCGAGCTGGAAGCCCGCCGGGCGGCTATCGTCGAGTCGATTACCGGTCAGGGCAAGATGACCGACGAGCTGATGCGCAAGATCGCCGTGGTCGCCACCAAGGCTGAGTTGGAAGATCTTTATCTGCCCTATAAGCCTAAGCGCCGCACCCGTGCCGAAATCGCCAGGGAGCGCGGCCTTGGCCCACTTGCCGATACCATTGTTGCCGATCGCTCCAGGGAGCCGGCTTCCCTTGCCGAGGGTTTCATCACCGCTGACGTACCCGACGTGAAGACGGCGCTCGAAGGGGCGCGCGACATCATCGCCGAAGGCATTGCCGAAAATGCCGATCTGCTCGGCAAGCTGCGCACCTATATGAAAACGAATGCATTGCTGAAAGCGAGGGTCGTTGACGGCAAGCAGGAGGCGGGTGCGAAATTCGCCGATTATTTCGATCATCAGGAACGTTGGGCAACCGCTCCCGGCCATCGCGCGCTTGCCATGCTGCGCGGCTGGAATGAGGAGATGCTGACGCTGACCATCGAGGTCGACGTCGATGCGGTCTCGCCGAACAAGCCGGTAGAGCGGATGATCGCGACGGCTTATGAGATCGGCACGAGCAAGCCCGGCGACCGCTGGCTGATGGAGGTGGCAAGCTGGACCTGGCGGGTCAAGCTCTCCATGTCGCTGTCGCTCGACCTGATGCGAGAGCTGCGTGAACGCGCCGAAGAGGAGGCCATCCACGTCTTCGCCCGCAATCTGAAGGATCTTTTGCTCGCGGCTCCGGCCGGATCGCGTGCGACCATGGGCCTCGATCCCGGCATCCGCACCGGCGTCAAGGTTGCCGTGGTCGACGGCACGGGCAAGCTGCTGGAAACGACGACGGTCTATCCCTTCCCGCCAAAAAACGATGTGCGCGGCACGCAGGCGACGTTGGCTGCGCTCGTGCGCAAGCACCAGGTCGAGCTGATCGCAATCGGCAACGGCACTGGCAGCCGCGAGACGGAGAAACTGGTGGCTGACATGCTGGCGGATCTGCCGGCACCGAAACCGACCAAGGTGATTGTTTCGGAGGCAGGCGCTTCCGTCTATTCGGCTTCCGAAACGGCGGCGCTGGAGTTTCCCGGTCTCGACGTATCGCTGCGCGGCGCCGTCTCCATCGCCCGCCGTCTTCAGGATCCGCTGGCCGAACTCGTCAAGATCGAGCCGAAATCGATCGGCGTCGGCCAGTATCAGCACGATGTCGACCAGCAGAAGCTGTCGCGCTCGCTCGATGCCGTCGTCGAAGATGCGGTGAACGCGGTCGGTGTCGATCTCAACACGGCCTCCGCGCCACTGCTCTCCCGCGTCTCGGGTCTAGGCCCGTCCATTGCCGACGCGATCGTCAAGCATCGCGACGGGGAGGGACGTTTCGAGACCCGCCGCGACCTCCTGAAGGTCGCACGTCTCGGCCAGCGCACCTTCGAGCAATGCGCTGGCTTCCTGCGCATTCCCGATGGCAAGGAGCCGCTCGACGCCTCATCGGTGCATCCGGAAGCCTATGGCGTGGCGAAGCGGATCGTGGCGGCATGCGGCCGTGATCTGCGCAATCTGATGGGTGATGCTGCTGCGCTGAAGGCGGTCGATCCGCGCCAGTTCATCGACGAAAAATTCGGTTTGCCGACAGTGCGCGACATTATCGCGGAACTGGAAAAGCCCGGCCGCGATCCGCGCCCGAGCTTCAAAACGGCGACCTTCGCCGAGGGGGTCAACGAGATAGGCGATCTCAAGCCCGGCATGCTGCTGGAGGGCACAGTAACCAACGTCGCCGCCTTCGGCGCCTTTGTCGATATCGGTGTCCACCAGGATGGCCTTGTCCACGTCTCGCAGCTCGCCGACCGTTTCGTCAAGGACCCACATGAAGTGGTCAAGGCCGGCGACGTCGTAAAAGTGAAAGTTGTGGAGGTAGACGTCAAGCGCAAACGAATCGGCCTCTCCATGCGCAAGGATGGCAGCACTGCGGCTGCGGCGCCTCAGCATCAATTGCGCGAAAAAAGTGGGGGGCACAACGCTGGCGGTAGGCGTGATAGCGGCCCGAAGCCGGAGCAGCACGGCAGCTTCGGTGCCGCTCTGGCGGATGCACTCAAGCGAAAATAAGGGCTTAGCGAGACTCAGTGCAAGAATGTCACACTCTGGCAGAGTGTTGCCGGAGTGCCAACGAGTGCGAAAAGGTGCGCTTGCCACATTGATGTGACGCGTTAAAGTCCGTGCTAATGTCATGTCATCATAGGCGAGGCGTCCATGGCGTCGGCACTCTTCTCGATTGTTAAAAAAATCGTCCGTAAAGGCTCCCTGAGACTTACGCTCGCATCCGGCGAGACGCATATGATCGGGGATGGGTCCGGCGAGACGGTTGCCGTCCGCGTCGCCGACCAACAGGCTGAGGACGCGATTGCCCGCGATCCGACCTTGAAGCTCGGCGAAATGTACATGGAAGGCCGCTTCATTCTGGAGCAAGGGGATATCTATGAATTCCTCTCGCTGGTGAAGCAGAATACGACCAACGAAATCTTTGATCTGCGCATGGCGGCGCTCTTGATCGGTCGCATTGCCTGGCAGCAGATCAAAAGCCGCTCGCCGATCAATCGCAACAGATACAATGTTGCGCATCACTATGATCTGTCGGCCAAGCTGTTTGATCTTTTCCTCGATGAGGACTGGCAATATTCCTGCGCCTATTTCGTGCCGCCTGGCATCAGCCTGGACGAAGCCCAAGTGGCCAAGAAGCGCCATATCGCCGCCAAGCTGCTGGTCGAACCAGGGCAGCGCGTTCTGGAGATTGGCTCCGGCTGGGGCGGCATGGGTATGTATCTAGCCGAAGCCAATCCGGGCCTCGATTTCACCGGGATCACGCTCAGCGAAGAGCAGCTCAAAGTTTCGCGCGATCGTGCCGCCAAGCGCGGCCTGTCCGACCGCATGCGGTTCGAGCTTCAGGACTACCGTTATATGACCGGCAGGAAATTCGACCGCATCGTCTCGGTCGGCATGTTCGAGCATGTCGGCATCGGCGACTATGGCAAGTTCTTCCGCAAGGTCCACGAATTGCTCGACGACAACGGCGTCATGGTGCTGCACTCCATCGCCCGTCCAAAGCCGAGTTTTGGAACGAACGCCTTCATCGAGAAGTATATTTTCCCTGGCGGCTATATTCCATCCGTCGGAGAGACCGTGGCACCGCTGGAAAAGGCCGGGTTGCTGGTCAAGGATGTCGAAATCCTGCCGATGCATTATGCCCATACGCTGCGGCATTGGCGCAATCGCTTCGTGGCGCGCAAGGCCGAGGCTGTCGCGCTCTATGACGAGAAGTTCTTCCGCATGTGGGAATTCTATCTGGCCGGCTCGGAAATGGGCTTCCGCTGGGATGAACTCTTCATCATGCAGATCCAGATTGCAAAGAACCAGTTCGCTGTTCCTGATAACCGCAACTACATTGCCGAGCGGGAAGCGAAGCTCAGGCTATTTGAGGCAACCCGTGCGCCGCTGGAAAAGGTGACGTTCTAAATATCGCCGTTGAGGTTGCGCCGAGCCGTGGATTGCCATGGCTCGGCGTTTTGATTTTGGCCCATCCGGACAGGGCGGCGTGTCCCTTATTTGACCACTTGAATAGTCAGATTCTCGTCGCTGACTTTATTTGCATACAACACGGTCATGCGCAGGGCGAACTGATCCGTGCCGGTGAAGCCAGGATCGGACGTGTAATATACCGTCGTACCTTCGACCGGCTTGCCGCTGCAGACATAGGCGTCACTGTCCTTATCGTATTTAACCCGAACCGGGCCGTGTTCGAAAGTGACCTTGCCGTGGCTAGGTTGCTTGATGATCCCCGTATAGGGGTAGGCGTCGAACGTACAATCCCGCTTCACGGACGCGACCATGCCAAGCGCGGTCTTTTTGCCGGAGATCGCTCTGTGGGAATATTGGTTCTGCTTGGTGCCATCGATTGGCGTGCCGACACAGCCTGAAAGCGTCAAGCCGATACCGAGAAATGCACTGAGAGAAATCAAAGATATAGTATTCATTCCGCTCTCTTTTTGAATTGCCGATATCGGAATCCCAATAGCGGCGTAGGCAATACCAATGATTGAGTAACCTGTGCCGGAATTAAATCACCGCGACACATCGGCGCAGGCTCGGAGCCGGTGAAATTGCCTTTTTAAGTTTCGCCTTATCCCCCGAATTCAGTCGCGTTTGGTTAAGAGAGCGGTAACGCGATCGGGATAATTTGCGGCAACTCTAAGGGCGTGTATGGCCCTTTGTATTGCGTATTATGGAGTTGATTGTGTTTGTGAAATCGCGTTTGTTTTTCACCTTCGGCCTGTTCGCTGTTTCTGCGGGCGCCGCTTCGGCCGGGGACGGTCAGCACTTTTGGTCGGGCGATTGGTATCTAAGCGTCGGTGCAGCCGGTTTCACCGCGCCGAAATTCGAAGGCAGCAAACACAACAAGCTGCAATGGGCGCCGTTGATCTCCGTCGGCAAGCAAGGCCCAGGCCCGCGTTTCTCCTCGCGCAACGATAATCCCTCTTTCGCGTTCATCGACAATGACGGCATCCGCGCCGGTATCGTAGGCAAATTCGTGCCGAGCCGGGATTCCAGCGACGGTCACGAGCTGAAGGGCCTGAAGAAGGTCAAGTGGGGCGCCGAAGTGGGCGGCTTCGTCGAAGCCTATCCGACCGACTGGCTGCGCGCCCGTGTCGAAGTCCGCCAGGGCATTCGCGCGCATAGCGGCGTCGTCGCCGACGCTGCCATTGACGCCTTCACCGACATCACGCCGGAACTGCGCCTTTCCGGCGGCCCGCGCATGACGCTCGCTTCCCCAGATTATTTCGACACCTACTATGGCGTTAACGCCAAGCAGTCCGCAGCCTCCGGCCTCAGCCGCTATAATCCGGGTGGCGGCGTGAAGTCCGTCGGCGCTGGCGGTGCGCTGACCTGGAAGGCCAGCCAAAACTGGACCACGAGCGCCTTCGTCGAATATTCCCGCCTGACCGGTCCGGCTGCCGACAGCAGCCTCGTGCGCGAGCGCGGCGATCGTAACCAATTGCTGGTCGGCGTCTCCGCCAGCTACAAGTTCAATTTCACGCTGAATTGAAAAGAGCGGGGCGTCAGCCCTGCCGCTTGACCGCGCCCGCCAGATGTCACTACTAGTCGTCTATGCAAAAGACAGGCGACATTAACGGGCGCGTCGCAGACGCATCATCCGGCAACTGGGTTTATCGCATCCTGCCTGCGGCGCTTTGGCCCTATGCGCAGCTCGCGCGCTGGGACAGGCCGATCGGCTGGCAGCTCCTGATGTGGCCCTGCTTTTGGTCGGCCGCGTTGGCGGCCAATGCCGCCGTGGCGGCGGGCCAGCCTTCGCCCGGCTTTCTGCTGATCTACCACCTCATCCTCTATTTCATCGGCGCCGTCGCCATGCGCGGCGCCGGTTGCACCTATAATGATCTGGTCGATCATGAGATCGACATGGAAGTGGCCCGCACGCGCTCACGTCCGCTGCCGTCCGGCCGGGTGACGCGCTGGCAGGCCAAGATGTTCATTGCGCTGCAGGCTCTGGTCGGCCTGCTGGTGCTGCTGCAATTCAATTGGTTCGCCGTCGTTCTCGGCATCCTGTCGCTAGCCGTCGTCGCGCTTTATCCCTTTGCAAAGCGTTTTACCGATTGGCCGCAATTCTTCCTCGGCCTCGCCTTCTCCTGGGGCGCTCTCATGGGGTGGGCCGGCCTCTTCGGCAGCCTGTCCTTTGCCCCGATCATGCTCTATGCCGCCTCCATCCTCTGGACGATCGGTTATGACACGATCTACGCGCATCAGGACAAGGAGGATGACGAGCTGATCGGCGTGCGCTCCACCGCGCGGCTTTTCGGTGATCAGACCCGCCTCTGGCTGATCGGCCTTTATGGCGCGACATTGTTTCTGATGCTGGTGTCCTTCGCCTTGGCGGGAGCAGGCTGGCTTGCCTATCTCGGCCTGATCGTCGCCGGCTGCATGTTCGCCTATCAAATCGCCGTGCTTGATATCAACGATGGCGCGCAGTGCCTTGCCCTGTTCAAGTCCAACAATCGGGTCGGCCTGATCGTCTTTGCTGGTCTTTTCCTGTCGTTCTTGTTCCTCGTCCCGTGAAAACGACAAAGCCCGGCGCTGAGAGGCCGGGCTTCGATGCGAGAGGTTATCGATAGAAGATTTACTTTCGCGCGATAATCTCGCGGCCTTCGATCTTCATCTTGACGCCGAGCTTGCCGGTCGAGCGGCGCACGAGGAAGCGCGGGCGGCGATTGGCGAAATAGGAGTGGCGGCGACGGGGCTGGATGTCGCGGGTGGCGACGCCGCCCAGATGCTCTTCCAGCGGACGGGCGACGCCGTCGGCTTCGATCATCATCATCGGAATGCGGAAGGCTTCCGACCAGGAGCGCCAGTCGGCGGCGATGTCGCTCAAATCATGGGCGACGAGGAGGGGGATGCAGAGATCGGGATCCTCATGATGCAATTCCAGCGTCACCGTGACTTCGCCGTCGCCATGGTCGATGGCGCGGGCGGCAACGCCCTTGAAGGCACGCTTCGGCAATGCGACCGACAGCGGCAGGCCACTGGACGGCAAGATCTTGCGCAGCACCGCGCCGCGTTCGTCGATCGTGATGGTGACATCACCCGCGGCACCCCGCATGGCATAGCTGACCTGTTGCGGAAAGCGCGTCGGATCCAGCCGCAGTGTGGTTCCAGCCCAATCGGGCTTCAGGACGGTATTTGTCATCTAATCTCTACCCTTGCTTTACCTGAGAGCCGGTTTTCCGGTCTTCTTACGGAGAACGTCATGTCCTCTCGTTGGGTGCAGATTAGGCGGCCCCCCTTCCAGACAGCTTAAAAATCGCGGTTAAGAAAACTTTGCGTCCTCAAATGGTTAGCAAAGTCGAATGCATCAGGGTTTCCATAACGTGAATGGGAGCGCGCAACCGGTCGTGCCGATTTGGTGCACGCGGCGGCCGAAGTATTGTAAGTCTCAGGTAAGGTTTATCTGCGAGAATGCCGATAGATTCGCCGCTATATATTAGAGATTTATTGGACGCCCGCTGATGATATCCACCTATCTTGGCTATTCGATCGCGACCCGAAGCATGGCGACGACCCTCAATCAGGTGGCATCGCAGACGCAGAACAAGCGTGCGATCGACTATTACAATGCCAATATTGGCAAAGTCACCAGCGTCGACGATTTCATGAACGACTATCAGCTCTATAGCTACGCTATGGAAGCTTACGGCCTTTCGGACATGACCTATGCCAAGGCCTTTATGAAACAGGTGCTGACCAGCGACCTCAGCGACTCCACTAGTTTCGCGAACAAGCTGACGGATTCGCGCTACAAGGAATTCGCCGCCGCGTTCAATTTCGGCACGAGCAGCGATACGACGGCGCAAACCAGTGAACAGGAAGGCGATCTGGTCGGTCTTTATCAGCAGTCCTTTACGACTGAGGAAACCAACGCCGAGACTGAAACCAATTATTACAGCCAGAACATTAGCAGCGTTAAAACCGTCGACGATCTCCTTAGCAATACGCGCTTGCGCAATTACGTGCTGCAGGCCTACGGGATCGATCCGACCTACGTGTCGAATTCAACTCTGAAAAAGATGCTGACGAGTGATGTCAGCGATTCGACCAGCTTTGTGAATCAGAACGGCAGCGCTGCCGACAAGGCGCTCGTCGCGGAATTCAATTTCAATTCCGACGGAAGCGTGAAGACGTCGACGGCGGACGCCGATACGACCTACTATCAGAACCAGATCAGCTCGATCACCTCCGTCGACCAGCTTACCTCCAATCCCAAGCTGTTCGACTATGTCAAAATCGCTTTCGACATCCCAACCTACATCACCGCTGACCAATTCAATGCCTCGGCCGAGGATGCGGGTGTTGCCAAGACGAACGGGCTCACCGATGTGATGGCGCAGTTCAATTTCCAGGCCGACGGCACGGTTGCCAGCGGTTCGCAAGCGCAGTCCTCCACTCAGCTCAGCACGACGACGGCCGCCTACGCAACCAACTATCCGGGCGGTCCGCAGACGCTCGGCCAGACGGCCGAGGTCATGAGCGCCTACAATTCCACCGTTCCCTCATACACGACCGAGGTCGGCGCTACCGATAACGATCTTTATTACAAGGATCACATCGGTTCCATCACTTCGGTCGATGAACTGACCTCGGACACCCGGCTTTTCGATTACGTCAAGACAGCCTACGGGATCGATGCGAGCACCCCCGCTATCGTATTCAAAAACGCGTTCGCCGACTCCAAGACGGCCTCCATTTTTGGCCTCACCGACGTTGTTGCGGCGTTCAACTTTCAGTCGGATGGTACGCTGGCGTCCGGCGACGTGGCGCAGTCTCAGGCCGAGATCAATGCGGCATCGACCGGCTATATGAGTAATTACGCGACGTCGCAGACGTCGCTCACCACGGATGCGGTCAACAATTACAAGACCCGCATCGCCAGCGTGAAGGATATTGACGACTTCTTCGCCACCAATGCGACCGCCGACAGCGACGATTCCAATGACGATCTTCCCGAGCTCTACCAAATGGCGCTGCGCGCTTACGGCATCAGCTCGGACGAGATGTCGAAGACGCAGATGAAGAAGGTTCTTGAAAGCGATCCCTATGATTCGAAGAGCTATGTCAACTCGCTCAAGGACACGCGTTTCACCGATCTCGCCAAGGCCTTCAACTTCGGCAGCGATGGCAAGCTGAAGCAGCCGGTCCAGGCTCTGTCGGAGACGCAGATTAATAATTACATTTCCGAATATTCCAGCGACAAGCGGGCCGGACTGACGGGCGCTCAGCTCACGAAGGCCACCAGCGACGCCAAGGATGCCGCTACCTATTTCGCGACCAATATCGTTAAGATCACCAGTGTCAGTGACCTTCTCGCTGACAGCAAGCTTACCGATTTCATCCTGACTGCCAATGGCATCGACCCGAAGAAGGTCACCACCGCCACGCTGAAGAAGGCCTTCGCCTCCGATACGACTGACTCCAAGAGCTTCGTCAACACGGATGATGGCGCTCAGTTCAAGAGCATTGTCGAGGCGTTCAACTTCGACACGGATGGAAACCTGACGGACGCGAAACAGGGTACGGCGCAAAACCAAGGCGCGATCTCTCAGACGAACGACCTCTTCCTGCATCAGACCCTCGAGGATCAACAGGGAGAGACCAATCCTGGTGTTCGCCTGGCGCTTTATTTCCAGCGTAAGGCGCCCGACATCCATTCCATCTACGACATCATGGGCGATAGCGCGCTCTATTCGGTCATGACGACGACCTTTAACCTGCCGAGCTCGATCTCCTCGATGGATGTCGATCAGCAGGCCAAGGTGTTGGGCAGCTATCTTGATGTCACCGACCTGCAGGACCCGGACAAGGTCAACAAGCTTCTGCAGCGGTTCTCCGCCATGTACGATATCGAGAACAACACCACTTCGTCGACATCGCCCGCCCTATCGATTCTGTCGGGTTCCTCGAGCGTCGGCATCAGTGCCGATACGCTGCTTTCGATCGCCCAGCTTTCCAATAAATAACGAACAGCGCCAAAATTGATGCCTCGCGCCGCTTCGATGTGCGGCGCGAAAGCCGTCGGCATACCTGTTGCAGCCGTGCCGGTATGGGTCGCCCTCGGGTTCTGGAGACGCGGAATAAGTGCGTTCGAGGCCGATAAGAAGGAACTTATTAACCGTCCTTGCCCTATTCGATTTGAGAAGCCATCGGCAATATCAATGACTGGGTTGCAGGTCTCATGCGTCTTTCTCGAACGAACATTTCGAATGCGGCAACCGGCTTCCAGCAGGAGGGTGAGCCGGACCCGGAGCAGGTCGCAGAAGAGGCCCGCCGGGCCGAGCAGATCGCTGCCCGCCGCGCATTCCTGGAAGAAAAGATCCGCAATGCGCGCGAAGCAAAGCGGCGCGCGGAAGAACAGCGCCGTGCCGAGGAATTGCGGCATGCCGAAGAAGCTCGCCTGCGAATCGCCGCCGCGCCAAAACCTGTCGTGGAGGCCTTGCAAGCCAGCACGGCGGCAAGCGGCCCCATCATGCCTGTCACGCCGCACGGGATCTCCGCAGAGGAGCTTGCCTCGCCCGGCTGGCAAAACGCCTTCCTGATGGGACCGAACGTCCGTTTCACCCGCACGCGCGAGACCGAGATCATCAGCCGGCGTCCGCCCGTGGAACCTGCGCCCACCTCGGCGCCCGCGGCCGTCAACCACGCCGCAATGCGCGTCATTGAGCCGCCGGTGCCCGAATCACATGGCTCTATCGATCGTCCGCAGATGGACCAGTCGGCAGAATTCCAACTGCCGCCATGGGAAGACATGCCGTTCGTGGGTGAGACCTTCAAGCCTACCGTAATTCAGAAATCTCCGGCGATGCAGCCGGACGCATTGGAGATGACCGTCATCGCTACCGCATTCCATAGAGCTCCCGCGATCGCGCTGGATGCCTCCTCGTCGCTGCCGAAAGTTGAAGAATCAGTCGCCGCGCCTGTGGTCGAATCGCGGCTTGCCCATCTCTCGGATTTCGCCTTCTGGGACGCCATGCCCTTCGATGGTGAATTCCTCTCCGCCATCAAGGGCAAGCCGGTCCAGCCGATGCTCGTTCCTGAGATCCAATCTGAGGTCGAATCGATCGTCGCGAAATTCCGCGTCGTCGAATGCCGCCGCCCGTCGCCTGCCGTAGACTCACCGCTACAGACCGAAATTTTAACGGCCGTTGCCTCCGCCGCACCTGCTCCGGCTATGGAGCCGGCCCCGGTCGGCGCATTCGTGATGGACGAGCTTGCCGCGCTCGAAGCTGCGGTACTGGCGCCCTTTGTGCCGGCCTCGATCGAGGCCGCAGCGCCGGTCGAAGCGGACGCAAAGGTGACGGAACCTGTCGCGTTCATCCCGCCCGCCTTCGTCACCGCAGTATTTGCCGGTGAGGCAGAGGCCATTGTCGAGGTTCAGCCGGCTGCGGCTCCGAGCCTGCCTTCTCCGGCTCCGGTCATGGTCGTCGCGCCGATACCGGTTCGCACGCCGGCGCCGGCTGCGGCCGCTCCCATGGTTGAAGCAAAGCCGGTCATTCCCGCCGTCGAAGCTGCCAAACAGCGTCTGATCGATCCGCCGCCGCCGCAGATTACACCGCGCAGGGCTAATGCCTTGGCTCTTCCGGAATGGCGGCCGATCGCCCGCAGCGGTGAGGGTGAATATGAGCTCCCGCCCCGCGAACTGCTGCAGGAGCCTGCCGCCCGGACCGGCGTGATCATGACGCAGGAAACGCTGGAGCAGAATGCCGGCCTTCTAGAAAGCGTGCTCGAAGACTTCGGCGTCAAGGGCGAGATCATCCATGTCCGTCCAGGTCCTGTGGTAACGCTCTATGAATTCGAGCCGGCCCCCGGCGTCAAATCCTCGCGCGTCATCAATCTCGCCGACGATATCGCTCGCTCGATGTCGGCTCTGTCAGCCCGCGTCGCCGTCGTTCCCGGTCGCAATGTCATCGGCATCGAACTGCCGAACGTCACCCGGGAGACCGTCTATTTCCGCGAAATGATTGAGTCCGCGGATTTCGAGAGGAGTGGCTACAAGCTGGCGCTTGGCCTCGGCAAGACGATCGGCGGCGAGCCTGTCATTGCCGAACTCGCCAAGATGCCGCATCTGCTCGTCGCCGGCACCACCGGTTCGGGCAAGTCGGTCGCCATCAACACGATGATCCTGTCGCTGCTCTATCGTATGACGCCGGAGCAATGCCGCCTGATCATGGTCGATCCGAAGATGCTCGAACTCTCCGTCTATGACGGCATCCCGCATCTGCTGACCCCGGTCGTTACCGATCCCAAGAAGGCCGTCATGGCGCTGAAATGGGCTGTGCGCGAGATGGAGGATCGCTATCGCAAGATGTCGCGCCTCGGCGTGCGCAATATCGACGGCTATAACAGCCGCGTCGCTTCCGCCCGTGAAAAGGGCGAGACGATCCATGTCATGGTCCAGACCGGCTTCGACAAGGGCACGGGTGCCCCGATCGAAGAACAGCAGGAAATGGACCTGACGCCGATGCCCTATATCGTCGTCATCGTCGACGAAATGGCCGACCTGATGATGGTTGCCGGCAAGGAAATCGAAGGCGCGATCCAGCGTCTGGCGCAGATGGCGCGCGCCGCAGGCATCCACCTAATCATGGCGACGCAACGTCCCTCGGTCGATGTCATCACCGGTACGATCAAGGCAAACTTCCCGACCCGCATCTCCTTCCAGGTGACCTCGAAGATCGACAGCCGCACCATCCTCGGCGAGCAGGGCGCTGAGCAGCTCCTCGGCCAGGGCGACATGCTGCATATGGCCGGCGGCGGGCGCATCTCGCGCGTCCATGGTCCCTTCGTTTCGGATGAAGAGGTCGAAAAGGTCGTCGCACATCTGAAGACTCAAGGGCGGCCGGAATATCTCGATACGGTCACCGCCGACGAGGAAGAAGACGACGAGGAAGAAGACACGGCTGTCTTCGACAAGGGCGCCATCGCCTCGGAAGACGGCGACGATCTCTACGAACAGGCGATCAAGGTGGTCATGCGCGACAAGAAGTGCTCGACCTCCTACATCCAGCGCCGCCTCGGCATCGGCTATAACCGCGCTGCCTCGCTCGTCGAGCGCATGGAAAAGGACGGTCTGGTCGGCCCCGCCAACCATGTCGGCAAGCGTGAGATCATCTCGGGCAACCGCAATGGCGGCGGCAATTCGGGCCAAGACGATTTCGATTGATCAAGCAGGCTGCAAGGCTAGCGCGACATGAGAGCGGCATAACGAGGCGGCTTTCCAACGGAAGGCCGCTTCTTTTTTATCAGACGCGCTCGAGCTTGATATGCGGCAGCGGCGGCAGCTCGACGCGGATGGCGTCATCGGGTTGCACGCGGCCACCCTGCGAGACGATACCCATGATGCCAGCCTTGCGGATCAGACCTCCATCGGCATCTTTATCGAGCACCGCATGCAGCAGGCCCTTCTGGAAATCGTCGATTTGCTTGCACGGGTTGCGAAGCCCAGTCACTTCCACGATCGCTTCCTCGCCGATATGCAGGCGCGCCCCTTGAGGCAGGGAAAGTAGGTCGATCCCTCGGGTCGCTATATTCTCGCCCATGTCGCCCGGAGCAACAGAGAATCCCTTTTCTGTGAGTTCGTCGAACAGCTCCTCGTGGATAATATGCACTTGACGCAGATTGGGTTGCGTCGGATCGACCGCGACGCGCGAGCGATGCTTTACCGTCACCCCCATATGCGCGTCGCCTTCCACGCCGAGCCCCGTCAGCAGTTGAATGTGATCCTTGTTCTGCTTGCTGAAACTATGCACGCCGCTGCTGCTGACTGACGTCACATATACGCGTTTGTCGCCCATGCCGAACCCTTCCATAGCGTGTTGCTACCCGTTTAAGGCAGCCAACCGGCTCTCAGATCTTGAGGACTTTTCCCGGATTCATGATCCCTGCCGGGTCGAACGCCGTCTTAATCCGGCGCATCAGATCCATCTCGATTTCAGGGCGGATCGAAGCCAGTTCGTCGCGCTTCAATTGCCCGATGCCGTGTTCGGCGGAGATCGAGCCGCCATGTTGCAGCACCAGCCCGTGCACGATCTTGTTCATTTCGCGCCAGCGGCCGATGAACTCCGCCTTGTCCGCTCCCACGGGCTGCGAGATGTTGTAGTGGATATTGCCGTCGCCCATATGGCCGAAAGCGCAGATGCGGGCGCCGGGCATGGCGGCCATCACTGCCTTCTCCGCCTCGTGCATGAATTTCGGGATCTGCGCGACCGGCACGGAGACGTCGTGTTTGATCGAGCCGCCCTCCGGCTTCTGCGCGTCCGACATGCTCTCGCGCATGTGCCACAGCGCCTTTCGCTGCGCCTCGGAATTGGCGATGGTCGCATCCTGAATCAGGCCGGCCTCGTAACCTTGCTCCAGCAGCGTCGTCATCATCCTCTCGGCGGTCTCGGCCGAATCCGATGTGGAGATATCGATCAGCACATACCAGGGATGCACTGTTTCCAGCGGATCGCGCACGCCCGGAATATGGCGAGCGGTGAACTCGACGCCGATGCGCGGCATCAGCTCGAAGCCGGTCAGCGCCGGGCCGCAGAGGCTGGCCGCATTCTTGAACAGTGTCAGTGCGTCTTCGGTCGATTGGATACCGGCAAAAGCCACCTGATGGCCAAGCGGTTGCGGGAAAAGCTTCAGCACCGCGCCGGTGATAACGCCGAGCGTTCCCTCGGCGCCGATGAAGAGGTCGCGCAGGTCGTAACCGGTATTGTCCTTCTTCAGCCGCCGAAGACCGTTCCAGATTTCGCCGGTCGGCAGCACCACTTCAAGGCCGAGGCAGAGCTGGCGCATATTGCCGTAGGCAAGAACGGCCGTGCCGCCGGCATTGGTGGAGAGATTGCCGGCGATGCGGCAGGAGCCCTCGGAGCCGAGCGACAGCGGAAACATGCGGCCATGCTCTTCCGCCGCTTTCTGCACATCAGCCAGGATGCAACCACCATCGACGATCATGGTATTGCCGACCGGATCGATGTCGCGGATGCGGTTCATGCGCTCCAATGAGAGGATGATGTCAGAGCCGCCCTCGCGTGGTGTCTGGCCACCGACAAGGCCGGTATTACCGGTCTGCGGCACGATGGCCGTGCCGGTCTCGCTGGCGAGCTTCAGGATTGCCGAAACCTCTTCTACCGAGCCCGGCTTCAGGAGCAGGGGCGATGCGCCGCGATAGAGCCCGCGATTTTCGATAAGATGCGGTGCGATCTCCGCAGGGTCCTGCACGGCATGCTTTTCGCCGACGATCGCGGCAAAGCGATCCAGAAGGGCGGAGGAGGGGGCGGAGCTGCTCATGGCGTGTCCTTTGCCGATGTGTCTTTGACCGGATTTACTCTCTGGGCGCGGCCGCGCGGCGCAGGCGGTCGTTGATGGCTTCGCCGAGGCCTTCGTCGGGAATGCTGGAAAAGGCGATCATTGCCGCGCCGCTGCCATCGGCGCGTTTCATGAAATCGAACAGATTGGCGGCGGCTTCCGCAAGATCGCCGGATGGGCTGAGATCGAGCACCATGGCCGCGTTCTCCGCACCGGCAATGTCCGGTCGCCCAAAACGGATCAACGCCTCGCCCGGTAAAACAGCAGTCGCATCGAGCCGCACCGCAGCACCTGGCGCATAGTGCGAGGCAAGCATGCCTGGCGCTTCAATGGCCGGCGAGGCGCCGTTCTTGCGCTTGAGCGGCTGACCTGCGATCCGCTCGATCTCCTCAGCCGCGAGGCCCCCCGGCCTCAGCAGGCGCATCTCCCCGTCCTCAACCTTGACGATCGTCGATTCAACGCCGACAACCGAAGCGCCGGCATCGAGGATGAGTGTAATCCGTTCGCCGAGATCGTCATGAACATGATCGGCGCTGGTGGCGCTGATCTTGCCGGACGTATTGGCGCTGGGGGCGGCGAGCGGCCGGCCGAAGGCGCGGATCAGCTCGCCAGCAAAACCCTGCGGCACACGGATGCCGATCGTATCAAGCCCCGCGGTCGCCAGCGGATGGATATCGCTTTCCGGCCGCAGCGGCAGCACAAGGGTCAACGGACCGGGCCAGAAGGCTTCGGCCAGCTTCCGCGAGATCGGGTCGAAGATCGCATGGCGTTCCGCCATGGCGAGATCGCTCATGTGGCAGATCAGCGGATTGAAGCGGGGCCGCCCCTTGGTCTCATAGATGCGGGTGATAGCAGCGGGATTGGTGGCATCGGCGGCAAGCCCATAGACCGTCTCGGTCGGCAACCCGATCGGCAGCCCCTCGGCAAGCGTTTCCGACGCCGCAGCTATAGCCGTTTCGGGATCCTGGAGAATGTCTATGTGTCGCGCCATGGCCTGACCGTTGTAGTTCAGGCCGTTCTTATGCTTTTCAAGTTTGGGGATCAATGATCAAAGCTGGCGAATGATGTCGCGGAGCTGTTCGTTGCGCGCGCCAAGCAGCAACACGTTGCGGATGGCGATCTGCGGATCGTGTGTGTGGAAGAGTACGCCGTTGCCTCGGACCTCGCGGTTGATCGTCAGTTTCTTTTCCGGCGATTCCTGATCCGGCAAGACGGCGACGGCAAAATACATCCGCGAATATTTCAGGCTGATATTTTCGAAGAAATTGTCGTTCTGCCCGATGCGGGCAAAGAAGTTGGCGATGTAGAAGGCCCAGCTCACCTCTTCATACTGCGCAAATTGCGTTCGCGCCGCAGTGACATGGCAATAACCGAGATGCGGCGTGTCCTTCAGCGTGTGATGGAAGATCAGCTTCGGAAAACGAATCGATTGGTGAAAGCTGTTCAGCCGATCGTGGGTCTTTTCGCCAGCATTCCGCAGCTTATTCGCCGTGCGCTCGGCCACTTCCTCATAGCTGAGATAGCGCCGCTCTTCGGCCAGCCAATGCGCCCTGTCGCGGGTGATGCGGCCGGTGCGCAGGAATTCGCTATGGGAGGCCGCCGGCAATTCCGGTTCCGGTTCGGCGGGCTTCTTGGCGTCGAAATATCTGAGCTTGGCCATGGCGGCACTCTCGGTATGGGTATGGATAGCAGTTAATAGATCGCCTAGCTTGAGCCGGGCTTAAGCGCGCCACGCTGGGATGTTTGGAAGGATCAGAGCCATGCCGGGTATCACCGAACTCAAACTGCTGATTGCGAGCATGAAGCCAAATCTCATTGAAGGCGAATTCGTCTTTTGCTGCGTGCCGCCTTCAATGCTGACAGACTATATCCATTTGAAGCCGATCGGAATGTTCCACGAAAAAGAGGGAATGACGCTGATCCTTCCGATCGAGGCCGCCCGGCAGGCGGGGCTTCCGGCTGAACCCGCCATGCGAATGATTAGCCTAGACGTCCATTCCTCGCTGGAGGCCGTGGGCTTGACGGCGGCCTTTGCTATGGCACTCGGAAGCGAGGGCATCAGCGCCAATGTCGTTGCGGCCTATTATCATGACCATATCTTCGTGCCGATCGCCGATGCCGAGCGTGCC
Source organism: Rhizobium sp. CB3060 (assembly GCF_025200735.1). NCBI lineage: Bacteria > Pseudomonadati > Pseudomonadota > Alphaproteobacteria > Hyphomicrobiales > Rhizobiaceae > Rhizobium > Rhizobium sp. CB3060. Next base: position 466,734 of record NZ_CP104158.1, read on the forward strand.
ATGGCGGCATTGAAGGCGCTCTCCGCCGGACAAGATCGTCCCTAAAATTCATCGCCCATCGCTCTGTCGCAATCAAGATAAAGCGTCATGGAGCGCAGAATGGTTCACACGGACGATCGTCTTGCCGGGACCGAGCTAATAGTTTGAATTGGTTCGTATTATCGCGACAAAATTCGCGTCATTTCCAAGCTTCATCTCACCTGTCGCCAATTTCGAAGCCGATGTCGCATTGCAGCAGAGCGACGCGTGAGGCGGGAGCTATGATGACCTCAATCTCAAGGTGCCGTCTATTAGGGAGGCGGAGAATTGGGAAGCCGGTCAAAATCCGGCGCTGCCCCCGCAACGGTGGTGGAGTGAGGCATGGCAGATAAAGCCACTGGGTCGAGAACAACCTGGGAAGGCGCCATGGGGTCCTCTTGAGGACCGCTCCAGAGCCCGGAAACCAGCCTTGGGGACGACAGATTTCACTGACCGCGGCGGGCAGTCGGGGGGTAATGCGTTGGGCTGTTTAAGGCCGGCCGGTGCATGTCCTCTGCCTACTGCCTGGTATTGCACGAGGATAGGCACATGGATATCGGCACCGACGTTTTGCGACAATTGAAGAACCGCCGCCAGGGTTTCAGCCTGGAGCAGGCCTTCTACACCGACCCCGATTATTTCAAGCTCGACATGGAGATGATCTACTATCGCGACTGGCTGTTCATCGGCCATGATTGCGAAGTGCCGCGGGCCGGCAATTATTTCACGGTCCAGGTCGGCGATTATCCCGTCGTTATCGTCCGCGGCCGGGATCAGGTCATCCGCGCCTTCCACAATAGTTGTCGCCACCGCGGCTCGCGTGTCTGCGCATCCGAGCGCGGTTCTTCGGCCAAGCTTGTCTGCCCTTACCATCAGTGGACCTACGAACTCGACGGTTCGCTGCTCTTCGCCCGGCAGATGGCGGAGGATTTCGACAAGAGCCAGTTCTCCCTGAAGCCGGTTCACTGCGAGAGCGTCGGCGGCTACATCTTCATCTGTCTGGCGAAAAACGCCCCGGATTTCTCCCCGGTCCGCGCCGCGATCGAGCCTTACATGGCGCCGCATCGCATCGGCGAGACGAAGGTCGCCTTCCAGAGCACCATTATCGAAAAGGGCAATTGGAAGCTGGTATGGGAGAACAATCGCGAGTGCTATCACTGCGCCGCCAATCATCCGGAGCTCTGCCGTACCTACCCGGAAGCGCCGACCATCACGGGTGTACAAGGTGCGATGAACGATCCCCTCATCACTGAGCACTGGCAGCGCTGCGAAGCCGCCGGCTTGCCGAGCCAATTCAAGATCGCACCCGATGGTCAGTTCCGCGCCGCCCGCATGCCGCTGATCGAAGGGGCTGAAAGCTACACCATGTCCGGCAGGCGCGCCGTCAAGCGGCCGCTATCGCCTGACGTCACCATCAACAATATCGGTGCGATGATCCTGTTCCATTACCCGACAACGTGGAACCATCTTCTCGGCGACCACGCCATTTCCTTCCGCGTGCTGCCGATCAGCGCCGAGGAAACCGCGGTCACCACCAAATGGCTGGTGCATAAGGATGCGGTAGAGGGCGTCGACTATGACCTCGAGGAACTGACCCATGTCTGGACGGAAACCAACGATCAGGACCGTCGCATCGTCGAGGAAAATGCCTTCGGTATACGCTCGCCGGCCTATGAGCCCGGCCCCTATTCGGAACTCCACGAGGGCGGCGTCATGCAGTTCGTCGAGTGGTACTCGAATTTCATGATCAACCGGCTGCAGGGCGATCAGGCCAAGCTGTCGGCGGTTGCCTGAGTATGAACATGACCATCTCTCTCCGTCATCAGCACCTGGATCAGATGCAGCCATGGAGCGACAGGCAGCATCTGCTCGAATGCCTGTCGGCAACGCCGGAAGCGCCCGATGTGATGACCTTCACATTCCGCTCCGACAAGGATAATTGGTTCCGCTATCTGCCGGGCCAGTTCGTAACCCTGGAACTGCCGACGGCGCCCGAGCCGGTCATGCGCACCTACACGCTTTCCTCGACACCGTCGCGGCCCTTTTCCGTGGCCGTCACGGTGAAGGCGCAGAAGGACAGCATCGGCACGCGCTGGATGTTCGAGAACCTGAAGCCCGGTATGCGCATCAAGGCTTTCGGCCCGCTCGGCGATTTCAGCCACATCCGTCATCCCGGCGAAAAATATCTCTTCGTTTCGGCCGGCTCCGGCATCACGCCGATGATGGCGATGACGCGCTACATGGCCGACACAGGGCCCTTGTCGGACATCACCTTCGTCAATTGCTCGCGCAGCCCCGCCGACATCATCTTCCGCTCGGAGCTGGAATATCTCGCCCGCTTCATGCCGAACCTCGATCTCGGCTTCATCGTCGAAGGCTGCGGCCGCACCGATCTCTGGTCGGGGCTGAAGGGCCGCATCGACAAGGCAAAGATCGGACTGCTCGCGCCAGATTTCATGGAACGCACCATCTTCTGCTGCGGCCCTGAAGTCTTCATGGATGCCGTCCGCTCCATGCTGGAAGCCCACGGCTTCGACATGGCGCGCTACCATCAGGAAAGCTTCCAGCCGGCGCAGGCGGCAACGCCGCTGGCCGAAGTCAGCGATGACGCGTCGATGGACGCGGCGACCTCGATCCGCTTCACCATGGCCGGCAGGGATGTCGCCTGCGCCCCAGGCCAGACGATCCTGCAGGCCGCGCGCGGCGCCGGCGTACGCATCGGTGCTGCCTGCGAATCCGGTCTCTGCGGCACCTGCAGGGTGATGAAACTGTCGGGCGAGGTCGAGATGAACCATAATGGCGGCATCCTCGACGACGAAATCGACGAAGGCTACATTCTGGCCTGCTGTTCGCGGCCTAAAACGGATGTGCAGATAGAAGCCTAAGCCTTTTGAATCGAGACTACTTATCCGCTATCGGGCGGCTCCCGCCCGATAGCGGATGCGCTAGAAATCCTGATAATTCAACTCGTTGATCTCGACCGTCTTCGGCTGCGTTGCGGCGGTGACGATTGGGTCGACCATCAGCGAGACGAGCGTCTGCAACGGCGCGGTACAGCTTGGTCCCTTGGCAATGATCATGGGTGCAGGTTCCGGCTTTGCGGGCAGCAGATCGCCCTGCGGCCAGATCTTGGCGAGCTGCACCTTCGTCATCGCCACGACATTGACATCGATATCGGTAAGCGTCCCCGGCACGCGGTAAGGACAGGCCTTCTCCGAGCAATTGTCGGATGAGGAGAATTGCCAGAGCGCATAATTGTCCCAATTGCCGAGCGGGAAGGTGCCTTTTACATCCGGCTTGTAGCGCGCATACCACAGCGGCAGCCGCGACAGGATCGGATAGTCCTCGCGATGATCGGCAATATACCGGGCGGTGTTGTGATTGGTATAGAGAATGGGATAGCGGCCGGTTCTCACCTTGATGTGACCGACGAAGATCTGCGCGTCATCGAGCGACATGAACTGGGTCGCGTCCAAGCCGTCGATATCGAGCACCATCAATTCGTCCGGTTTCGGATCGGCATAATCCAGAAAGTGATTGGCCTGGTCGACCGGGTTGCCGGGCCGTCCAAGGTGGTAGGCGCCCCAGAGCAGGCCATTCATTTTGGCCAGTATGCGGCGCGTCTGATACAGCTCGCGGCTGACGGCATATTTGCGCCACATCGTCTTGCAGTGCGCAAAGGTGTCGCCGGCATGATCGCCCGTGCAGCTAAAGCTCTCTGGCAGGCCGTCGGAAGCCTTGGAGATGAAAGCGGCTATGCGCTTGTCTTGCAGAAGCTGATCCCAATCGATGGTATTCAACTCATAGGCATCGACGATAAGGGCGTTCTGGGGGTCGTTCCAGGGTGGGTTCTCAGCGGCCGCAAGCCGGGAAGCCGGTCCGAGCAGCGCCAGAACCATCAGGAAACTGCAAATCAGAGGGTGAGTCTGCCGGTATCCCTTCATGAAACAATGGTAAGGATCGGTGGTTAATCCCTGGTTAAGGATGGGATCGCTAAAAATTTACCGTTGGGTCCGCATAACCCCTTAAATTTGTACCGATTTAAGGGAAACACTATGCGCCGCTACGTCCCGCCGCGTCATATTGGACGCGCGGCGCAGCAGGTATTCGAACCCTGTTTGGGGAACCTTCCCCAATTAGGAACGTTCATTGCCTTAAGCACAATGTAAGCCAGGGAATGGAGATATAAATGCTTGGTTTCCGTGCAAGAATTGCGACTATCGCTGTTTCGGCCGCTGTGGCTCTGACGAGCTTCACCCCGTCCTTCGCAATGCAGATGCCTGCCGCGCCCGTTGCGGCGGCAGACAAGGCCGCCCCTGCCGACGTTCAGCAGGTTCAGTGGCGCCGCTATGGCGGTTATCACGGCGGGTACTATCCGTATTATCGCCGTGGTTGGTATGGCGGCTACCGCGGTTATCCGGGCTATCGTTATGGCTATCGCTATTATGATGGCTATTGGTACCCGCTGGCGGCCTTCGGCGCCGGAGCCATCATTGGCGGCGCGATTGCCAGCCAGCCGCGTTATGTTGCCCCGGCCGGAGGCATCAACCCGCGCCACGTCGAATGGTGCGAGGCGCGCTATCGCTCCTACCGGGCTTATGACAATACGTTCCAGCCCAATCGCGGTCCCCGGCAGCAGTGCTACTCGCCCTTCTATTGAGCGAGAGATTTGAACCTATCAGCCCCAGCCGCCCGGTCACTCGCCGGGCGGTTTTTCATGGTTGAACGCCCTGCCGTCAGAGAATGTTGACCCGCTTCAGCAGCCACCAGGCGAGTACCATCGAAGCGATGATGAGGGCCACGGCATATTCCGTGCCGGCACCGCCGCCTGAAAACGGCAGATTTGACGTGTTCATGCCGAAAAAGCCGGTGACCAGCGTCGGCGGCAGCAGGAAGGCCGTCATGATCGACAGAATATAGAGATGGCGGTTGATCTCGGAGGAAAGCTTCGAGTCGATTTCTTCATGCAGCAGCCTGGCGCGCTCCTGCAGCGCGTAGACATCGTGATCGACCGCCTCCAGCCGGCCCGTCAATCGGCCGGCGACATCCTCGAACCCGAGCGGCATCTCTTCGTCGTCAGATGCTGCAGCGCGCCGCATCAGTGTCAAAACGGTGCGCAGATGCCGGTGCAGGCGCACAATCGTCCGGCGCACGGGCGCCAATCGCCGGCGTTCGTCCCGCGGCGCGTTCTCGTAGACGAAATCCTCGATGAGATTGAGCTCCTCGGTCATCTCGATAACAAGCGAGATGAGGGTGCGCTGGAACTCGACGACCAGCAGCTCGAATATATCGAGCGGCCGGGTGAATTTGGCTGCGTTTTTTTCGATCAGCATGCGCGCCCGCTCAACACTGCGTAGCGGCTGCAGCCGGGTGGTGATGAGCATGCGGTCGGTCAGCACGAAATGCAGCCAGCCGATGTCGCGCGTATCCTGATCGAATTCGCGCTGGAAATCGACCAGCGTGCCGAACAGCATCTGCTCGTCGACGGTGATGGTCGCATGCGTCTCATGCGTCGTCAGCGCCACACGGGCAGGTTCGTTCAGACCTGGCGCATCCTCAAGAAAAGCGGGTACGCGGGCATCGACAAGGCTCAGATGCAGCCACAGGAAACCATCGTCCGCAAACAGCGTGGCGCGATCGGTATCATCGGACAGCCGCTCCGGCTTATTCGCGCCGGGACGCAGGCGATAGGCCCAGATGAGGCCAGGTATCGTGGTGGCTGATGTGATCGTGTTCATGGCCGAGTTGTTCGCATCGTCAAGGGAGTTGCCATACTCATTGTTCATGACGATTGTTTATGCAAGTCCCGGCTATGGCGCGACAATCGCGCAGGAAGGCGGATATGCCGCAGGTGGGGCAAGGCCGATTGGAGGATCGCCAGTTAGTTTTCGACGTAACTTAGGTCTCGGGAAACAAAATTGCTTCGAAATCCTGGGCGCCATTCAAGATATGCAGAATTTCTACGGCGTCTTCGCTGACATGATAGAAAACGAGATAGGCACCATGCGGGAAGCGGCGGACGCCTGTGTGTTCATAGCGCGGTACCAGCGGAAAGCGGTACGGCATGTCCGCTAGATGCCTACACCGCTTGACAAGCTCCATGATGAAGCTTGCCGCGCGTTGGGGATTATCCTGAGCAATGTAGTCGCCAATATGTTCAACATCGGCTTGAGCTCTGGCGGAGAAAACGACGATCACGAGCGGCGGTCTTTTGCCATATTTTCGTATTTTGCAGTCAGTCTGGCAGCAACCTCTTCAAGAGGCTCCACTCGCCCTGCTTTAACATCCGCAAGGCCTTGTGCAATCGCGGTATCGAGCGCAGCGAGGCGTTTTTCTCGCTCTTCGACCAAGCGAACGCCTTCGCGCAGGACTTCGCTGCGGGAGTTGTAACGTCCACTTGTTACGAGTTCATCCACATAGCTTTCGAGCCGCTTGCCAAGATTTGCGCTGCTAGCCATGTTCATTCCTCTTCCAGCGTATAACCAAGGTGATAATTGTTAGCACAAATCATTCAGGGAAGTGAATGCGGATTTGTCTCGATACATTGAGGTGCCTGCCCAAAATTGACGTTTACGTAAAAATCAATTAGCTATAAACATCATGCGGCCGATAGCTTGGGTGAGGTAGACTGTCGGCATCGTCATCACGGAGGAAGACACCATGTACAAGGCGCCGGTCGAGGAAATCGCGTTTACGCTGAAGCATGTCGCTGGCATGGGGCAAGCGATGGAGGAGGGGCGCCTCGGCGATCTCAGCGGCGATGTCGTCGACGCCATTCTGACCGAGGCCGGCCGTTTTGCCGGGGACGTGATGGAACCGCTGGCGGAGATCGGCGATAGGCAGGGCTCCAAACTCATCGATGGCAAGGTGGTGTTGCCCGATGGCTGGGAGAAGCTCTATCGCGACTGGATTGCCGGCGGTTGGAACGGGTTGACGGCACCGGAGGAGTTCGGCGGCCAGGGCCTGCCGCATATGCTGAACGTTGCGGCGCTGGAAATGTGGAATTCCGCTTCCATGGCCTTTGGTCTCGCGCCGACGCTGACCATGGGTGCGGTCGAGGCGCTGATCGCTCACGGCAGCGAGGACCTTAAGCGCAAATATCTGGCAAAACTCGTTTCGGGCGAATGGGCCGGCACGATGAATCTGACAGAGCCGCATGCCGGCTCCGATGTCGGGGCGCTGCGCACCCGCGCCGAACGCCGCGATGACGGCACCTATCGCCTATACGGCCAGAAGATTTTCATCACCTGGGGCGATCATGAGGCGGCGGAGAATATCGTCCATTTCGTGCTTGCGCGCCTTCCGGATGCGCCTGTAGGCACGCGCGGTATCTCCCTGTTCCTGGTGCCGAAATTCCTGGTCAACGATGACGGCTCGCTCGGTGCGCGCAACGATTATTTCGCCCATTCGCTGGAGCATAAACTCGGCATCCACGGCTCACCCACCTGCACGATGATCTATGGCGACGGCAAATACGGAACCGAGAAGGGGGCCGTTGCCTGGCTCGTCGGCGAAGAGAACAAGGGCCTCGCCTGCATGTTCACGATGATGAATAATGCGCGGCTCGCCGTCGGCATTCAGGGTGTGGCGATCGCCGAGGCCGCGACACAAAAAGCCATCGCTTACGCAAAAGAGCGCACGCAAGGGCGGGCTCCAGGTACGACAGCGACAGGCATGAGCCCGATCATCGAACATCCCGATATCGCCCGCATGCTGCTGACGATGAAGGCGCTGACGCAGGGGTCGCGCGCCATCTGCTATGCCTGCGCCGAGGCGATCGACATGTCGCATCGCGATCCCAGCAGAGCACGGCACTGGCAGGAGCGCGCCGCCCTGCTGACGCCGATCGCCAAATCCTTTTCCACCGATGCCGGCGTCGATGTCGCTTCGCTCGGCATCCAGGTGCATGGCGGTATGGGCTTTATCGAAGAGACGGGTGCGGCCCGCCTGCTGCGCGACGCCCGTATCGCGCCGATCTATGAAGGCACGAACGGCATCCAGGCGATCGATCTCGTAACACGTAAGCTGACAATTACCAATGGTGATCATATGCGTGGCTTCACCCACGAACTACGCGAGGTTGCCGATACCGTTGCCAAATCCAATCTGGACGGTTTCGGCGACACGGCGACACGGCTCTATGCCGCCATCACCGATCTCGAGGCGGCAAGCGAATGGCTTCTCGCGCGCCAGGCGGAGGGCCGTATCGCGGAGGCACTGGCGGGGGCCACACCCTATCAGCGGCTCTTCGGCCTTGTGCTGACAGGCTCCTATCTGGCCAAAGGTGCTCTGGCGGAAGCTACGGATGGCGAGGGGGAAAAGCGCATTGCTCTCTGCCGCTTCGCTGCGGAAAACATGCTGGCCGAAACCACCGCACTCACCGATCGCATCGTCGCCGGCGCTTCCAGCCTCGAAGCTGCGCGCATCGCTCTTGCTTAAGGACATACACTTGACCGACCACATCCTGATCGAACGCCCTGAGACTGCCCCCCATGTGCAGGTGATCCGCTTCAACCGGCCGGAAAAGAAAAATGCCTTCACCCGCGCCATGTATCAGACGATGACCGACGCTTTGCGGGCAGCGGATGAGGCCTCGGATATCCGCGTCACCGCCTTCCTTGGCAGCGAAGGCTGCTTTTCCGCCGGCAATGATCTTGCCGATTTCCTCGCCTTCGCCATGAGCGGCAGCATGGGCCGCGAGGTGCTGGACTTCCTGGGCGTGCTGGCCACGGCGAAGAAGCCCGTCATCTCTGGTGTCGACGGCCTGGCGATCGGCATCGGCGCGACGATCCATCTCCATTGCGACCTGACGATCGCCTCCGACCGCAGCCTGTTCAAGACGCCTTTCGTCGATCTCGCCCTTGTCCCCGAAGCCGCCTCCAGCCTGATTGCGCCGCGGGTCATGGGCCATCAGCGCGCCTTCGCTCTGCTCGCCCTCGGCGAGGGCTTTTCCGCCCCGGAAGCAAAGGATGCCGGTCTGATCTGGAAGGTCACCACGCCGGAGGCATTGGAAGCCGAAACCCTGGCACTCGCCGCCAAACTTGCGGCCAAGCCACCCGAAGCACTGCGGATCGCGCGTGACCTGATACGCGGCTCGGCCGAAGACGTTCTCGCCCGCATCGACGAAGAGGCAAGGCACTTTGCGGCGCAGTTGAAGAGCGCGGAGGCTCGGGCGGCGTTTGAGGCGTTCATGAAGCGGTGAGAGATATTCTTTCTCTCACCCGCCCTCGCCCTTCGAGGGTCGCTGCGCTCCCGCCTCAGGGTGAGGGCTGATCTGCTCGCTTAACCACGAGGCTGCTCCGATCGCATCTGTTTCTCATAGCGTCCCCCGAAAACCTTACCTGCTTTCGGCCGAGAACTGTGGATTTGACTATGACCTGCCTCTGTGTTGCAGAGGAACTCGCCGATCCAGAAGAGAAGCCATTTTCTGGCTTTGCCGCGACCATAGCACTCTCTCCGCCTCACCCTGAGGCGGGAGCGCAGCGACCCTCGAAGGGCGAGGTGGCCCGGAGAGTTGACGTTATCGCTATTTCGTTGCGGGTCCCCGTCGCGACAAGGCAGGTAAGGCTTCGTAATTCAAGGCAATCAAGGCTTCCTTCTTCCGGCGCGACCAACCCTTGATCTGTCGTTCTCGCGCAATCGCATCGATGATCCGATCATAGACTTCATGAAACACCAATTCGACCGGCCGGCGTTTGGCGGTATAGCCATCGTAGATGCCCGCATTGTGCTCCCATACCCGCGCTTCGATCTCCTGTTTGGTGAGACCGGTATAATAGGAGCCATCACTGCAGCGAAGGATGTAGACGGTAGCTTCCATGACGAGCTTTCAAGCAGGGATGAATTTCTCTACCATTAAGTGTACTGAATGATCAATTCTTTTCCCTCATCCGCCCTCGTGGTTCGAGGGTCGCTTCGCTCCCGCCTCACCATGAGGGCTAATCTTTCCTGGCCTTCCAAAACTCGGCACAGAATCCCAAACTCGTTCCGATTTTGTCGAAGAAAGAGAAGGTTGAGATGAAGACTATGCGATCTCACTCCGCCCTCATGGTGAGGAGGCCCGCAGGGCGGTCTCGAACCACGAGGGTCGGCCCCAAGCTCGTGTCGTCACTTCTCCAGCGCCGCCACCACTTCAACGTGTGAGCTCCACAGGAATTGGTCGATCGGCGTGACCCTTGTGATGCGGTAGCCGCTTTCGACCAGCAGGGCCAGATCGCGCGCGAGCGTCAGCGGGTTGCAGGAGACGGCGACGATTTTTTTGACGGCGGAGCGAGCCAGTTCCTTGCTCTGGAACTCCGCACCGGCGCGCGGCGGATCGAAGACGACGGCGTCGTAGGCTTTCAGTTCCTGCGCCATCAGCGGCCGGCGGAAAAGGTCGCGGCGTTCGATGGTTACGGGTTTCAGCCCCTGCGTGTTGCGCGCTGCGTAGTCGAGGGCAGCCAAAGGCTTGTCTTCGCCTTCGACGGCATGCACGCGGCCGATGCGCGCCAGACGCAGCGAGAATGTGCCGCTGCCGGCGAAGAGATCGGCGATGCGCTTCGCCTTGCCGACATGGGCAGCAACCAGCTCGGCCATAGCCTCTTCGGCCGGCTTTGTCGCCTGGGTGAAGGCGCCCGGCGGCGGCGAAACCTGCACGCCACCGAAATCGACCATCGGCTTCATCGGCTCAACCAGGATCTCGCCGTTCAGGGAGACGCGGGCGATACCGCGAAGGGCAAGCACGGTTTCGATGGCGCTGCGCCGCTGTTTGTCGGAGAGTTTCTTGACCTCATCGACAGCGATATCGAGGCCGGAGAGCGTCTCCAGGACGGAGATGCGAAATGCTTCCGCGCTGACAGCGAGAGCCGCGCCGACAGCCCTGATCGCCGGCAGTCGCGACATGATCCCGGCCGAGGCGATCGGACACTCCTGAACGGCGACGATATGGTGGCTTTCGGCCTGATTGAAGCCGATCAGCATGTCCTTCTCGGTCTTGCGTGCGGCAAAGACCACGCGCCGGCGCTCGCCCGGATGGGCGGCGATGAGCTCGTCCACCTCTGGCGTCAGCCCTTTGGAGCGCAATGCATCGATCACGAGCTGGCGCTTGAAGGCGCGATAGGGCGCATCGGCATAGTGCTGCAGCGTACAGCCGCCGCAGGTGCCATTGACGCCGTCGGGGCCGAAATGCCGACAGTGTGGCTCCTGCCGTTCGGGCGAGGCCGCCGCGATCGACATCAACGTTCCATGGCTCTTCACCCGCGCGATGGCAACGGTCTCGCCGGGCAGCGTGAAGGGTACGTAGATCGGCCCGTCGGCGCCTTGCGCAATGCCGTCGCCCTGGGCGCCGAGCTTCTGGATGGTCACGGTTTCGGTGCTCATGGCTTGATCCCTGCGAGAAGAAATTCCTGATTGCCGTCGCCACCCGCGATCGGCGAGGGGATGAGGCCGAGGCTACGCCAGCCCATGTCCTCGATGAGCCAGCGTTCCAGCTCCGCCGCAACCGTTGGCGCGGAGGAGGGGTCCTTCAACAGACCGGCCTTGCCGATCGCCTCGCGTCCGGCCTCGAATTGCGGCTTCACCAGCAACGCGCAACGCGAGCCCGGCTCGGCAAGCCCGAGGGCCGGTGCCAGCGCCAGCTTCAGCGAGATGAAGGAAACGTCGGAGGCGATGAAGGTTACGGGCTCGCCAATGTCTTCGGCCGTCAGATAGCGGGCGTTCAGTCCCTCGATATTGGTCACGCGCGGATCGGCTGATATGCGCGGATGCACCTGCCCATGGCCGACATCGATAGCGGTGACATGCGCCGCACCCCGCTGCAGCAGCACTTCGGTGAAACCGCCGGTCGAGGCGCCGACGTCGAGACAGTGCTGCCCCTTCGGATCGAGTTGGAAATGATCCAGCGCGGCCACCAGCTTCAGCGCGGCCCGCGAAACGTAATCCTGAGCGGGATCGTCGATCGCGATCTCCGCATCTTCGGTAAACAATGCGCCCGGCTTGCTCACTACTTTGCCGTCAACCGTCACCGTGCCGCGCTGAATGGCGTCGCGCGCCCGCGAGCGGCTGGCGAAAAGCGAGAGGGAGACGAGAAGCTGGTCGAGGCGTTGCGGTTCGGACATGGGCTGTCCATGCCGGGCAATGGTCTGCGTTGCAAGCGTTTTGTGTTGATGGCGGCCAATGTCGGCGTTGACGCTATGCGGTATCTCGCCATAATCGCCGCAAACCGGCAGTAGATGGGGGCTCGGATGCGCGGGATTTGCGGCTATGCGACGGCTCTGGCGATGCTTGCCACGCCGGCCCTGGCGAACGATAGCATGGCGGAGCTGAAGACCGGCGGCCTCGCTTATGTCCGCACCGGCGATATCAGCATGGATGACGAAAAGCTCTTCATTTCTCCGACGGAGGTGAAGGTCGATTACCTCTTTGAGAACACATCGGATAAGGATGTCGAAAGCGTCGTCGCCTTCCCCATGCCGGATATCGAGGGCGTCCTCGACAGCACGGTCGCCATCGAGGACGCCGATGCCGACAATTTCCTCGATTTCACCGTCACGCAGGACGGCAAACCGATCACGCCGACTTTGCAGCAGAGCGTGACAGTCTCCGGTATCGATCTGACGGCCGAGCTGAAGGCGCACAATATTCCGCTGCGACCGCTCGGCGCAGCCGCGTTCAACGCGGTTGCGAAGCTGCCGCCTGATGTGCTCCAGGACTGGAAGGCGCGCGGTCTCATTGCCGATGACGAATACGACAGTGACGGCCAGGGCATGAAGCATCACCCGACGCCGATGTGGATCCTGCACACGACCTATTGGTGGCGCACCAAATTTCCGGCCCGCGCCAAAATCAGTGTGCAGCACCGCTATAAGCCGAGTGTCGGCGGCACGGTCGCCATCACCTTTGCTGGCAACGAGGACTACGAGAAGGAGCAGCTCAAGATCTATCAGACCAAATATTGCGTGGACGACGCTTTCCTTAAAACCGCTACCAAACTATCCGCAGCCTCCGACAAGGGCGGCCGCGCCTATACCGAAAGCTGGATTTCCTACGTTTTGAGCACGGGCGCCAACTGGTCCGGTCCGATCAAGCATTTCCAGCTAACGGTCGATAAGGGCAGCCCGGATAACTACGTCAGCTTCTGCGGCAGCGGTGTCAAGAAGATCGGCCCCACGAGTTTTCAGATGACCGCAGAGGATTTTTCTCCTGAGCACGATCTCGATATTCTGATCCTCAATGCCGGATCTCAGAATTAGAGTATTGTTGCGCCTCTTGCACTGAGCAGAGTTAAATAATTTTAAAGCTGTAGCATCTAGTTATGCATGCGATTGCGATTGTCCTTTTCGGGGATAATCGCCTGCCATGACGGCTCCGCGCCTCTCGCGCCCAATCATGCCTCTTCCCAGAATTTTGGAGCATCCGGCTGCGCTCTCCCAGCGGGTTCGTCGATGTTCGCCAGGACCGGCGCTCAGGAGGCGCTTGCCCATGTTTGCGAAGAACCTTTCCTTGAATGGCAAACTCGCCATCACCTTTGCCGCACTTATCGCTATCTTCGCCTGCGTTTCCGCATTCGTTTACGCCAAGGAAGAAATATCGACCGCGGCCGCCGCCGAACAGGTCAAGTCACAGCAGCTCGTCAATCTGATCGACGATTCCCTGCAGGCCATGCTGGAACAGGCGGTCAACTTGCGCGGCTTCCTGCTGCTGCGCAGCAATAGCACCTATGGCGACGTTGGCACCAATCGCGATCGCATGCTGAAGAGCATGGCGGCCGCCAAGACGGTTGCCGCCGACGAGCCGGACCTGCTTGCCGCGATCGACGGCATGCAGAAGGCCGCGGATCTCTATTTCCATCAGCTCGCCGAGCCGCAGATGAAGGCGCGCAAGGAAACCGAGATGCCGCTCGACCAGATCGTCAAGATCGGCCAGAACGAGACGAAGGGTCAGCTCGACGGTTTCCGTGAGGCTGCAGCCAAGATCAAACAGGCTGCCCGCGCCAAGGCAGATGCCCAGTCGGCCATCCAGGATGATGCCAACAGCGAACTGCGTCTGACATTGATTGCCGGCGGTATCATTGCCTCGCTGGCCGCAGCCGTGCTTGCCTGGCTGCTCGCACGCACCATCGTTCGCCCGATCGTCGGCATGACTGCCGCCATGGCCCGCCTTGCCGGCGGTGAGCATAATATCGACGTGCCGGCCATCGGCCGGGGCGATGAAGTCGGCCGCATGGCTGACGCCGTCGTCGTCTTCAAGGAAGCGGCGATCGAGAAACTGCGTCTTGCCGGCGAGACCGACCGCATGCGCGGCGATGCCGAGCGTCAACGTCAGATGAACGACGAGCAGAAGGCGCGGGAAGAGGGCGAGATCCGCTTCGCGATGGAGGCGTTGGCCGGCGGGCTTGCCGCCCTGGCCTCCGGCAATGTCGCCGCGCGCCTCGAGCGTACCTTCGCACCGCAGCTCGACGGCGTCCGCGTCGACTTCAACAATGCCGTCGAAAAGCTGGAAGCCGCCCTGCAGTCGGTCGGCCACAATGCTTCGGCGATCAATGCCGGTGCCGGCGAAATTCGTTCGGCCGCCGACGATCTTGCCCGCCGCACCGAGCAGCAGGCGGCCGCCGTCGAAGAGACCGCAGCAGCCCTCGAAGAGGTGACGACGACGGTTCGCGATTCCGCCAAGCGCGCTGAAGATGTCGGCCATCTCGTCGAACGTGCCCGTCAGGGCGCTGAGAAGTCCGGCGATGTCGTGCGCAAGGCGGTCTCCGCCATGCAGCAGATCGAAAAGTCCTCGGGTGAGATCAGCAACATCATCAGCGTCATCGATGATATCGCCTTCCAGACCAACCTCCTGGCTCTGAATGCCGGTGTCGAAGCTGCCCGCGCCGGTGATGCCGGCAAGGGTTTCGCGGTCGTCGCCCAGGAAGTCCGCGAGCTGGCCCAGCGTTCCGCCAGCGCCGCCAAGGAGATCAAGGCACTGATCACCACCTCGAGCGATCAGGTCAACACCGGCGTGTCGCTGGTCGGCGAAACCGGCAAGGCGCTGGAACTGATCGTTTCCGAAGTGCAGGAGATCAACCGCCACGTCGGCGCCATCGTCATCGCCACCCGCGAACAGTCGACCGGCTTGCAGGAAATCAACACTGCCGTCAACAATATGGACCAGGGCACGCAGCAGAATGCCGCCATGGTCGAGGAACAGACGGCGGCGAGCCATGCACTCGCCCGCGAGGCAGCCTCCCTCAATGAGCTCCTGCACCAGTTCCGTCTGAGTGACATGCCCCGCGAATCCAAACGTCCTGCGGCCGTTACCGCCCAGTCACGACCGGCTGCTTCGCCTGCGAGGGCATTGGGCCGCACGGTTGCCAAGGCGTTTGGCGGCAAGGCCACCGCGGCGGCTGTTGCCCAGGATGAGTGGGAGGAGTTCTGAGGCTGGCGTCTTGATGACGCCGAACCTCTGATGCTCTTTCTGACGGGCATCGGAGGTCGGGGAGATCTGTCTCGCCTGTTTCGAGGCGAGACAGATATCAGTTAGCGGTAGCTGCCGAGGGTGGCTATGACCCTTGGCCAGTGCTACCGCGAAAGCGTTCCCTAGTACTTGGACGGAACGTAAAGCTCCGGCGGCAGCACCTTGCGCTCATAGTTGGGGTTGAAGACGCGCTCCGGCAGGGTGATGTCCTCGTGAGGCACGTCCTCATAGGGAATCTGCCTGAGCAGATGGTCGATGCAGTTCAGGCGGGCGCGCTTCTTGTCATTGCCTTCGACGATGTGCCAGGGCGCTTCCGGAATGTTCGTGCGCGCGAAGGTTTCTTCTTTCGCCTTCGTATAGGCTTCCCACCGCACGCGGGACTGCAGATCCATCGGCGAGAGCTTCCACTGCTTCAAGGGATCGTGGATGCGCACGAGGAAGCGAAGCTGCTGCTCCTCGTCGGTGATCGAAAACCAGTATTTGACAAGCCGAATCCCGGAGCGAACCAGCATGCGTTCGAACTCGGGTACGTCGTGAAAGAACTGTTCGACCTGATCTTCCGTCGCAAAGCCCATCACACGCTCGACACCGGAGCGATTGTACCAGGACCGGTCGAAGAGAACGATCTCGCCGCCCGCCGGCAGATGGGGCACATAGCGCTGGAAATACCATTGGGACTTTTCGCGGTCGGATGGCGCTGGCAGCGCCACGACCCTGGCAACGCGCGGGTTGAGCCTTTGGGTGATCCTCTTGATTGCCCCGCCTTTGCCCGCCGAGTCTCGGCCCTCGAAGATCACGACGACCTTCTCCTTGTGATAGGTCACCCAATCCTGGAGCTTGATCAGTTCGGCCTGTAGCGACAGCAGGGTGCGGAAGTAGTCGATACGCGGCATCGCAGCCGGATGTGCCTTCTGGTAAATCTTTCGGATCTCTTCGGAAAGAGCCGGTTCCGAGAGTTCCAACTCATAGTCTTCGTCTAGCGTATCGGCCAGTTCCGCTTCAAGCCAGTCGGAATACTGGTGCTCTTTGTCTGAATTGTTCAAGGTTCTCTCCGCTTCTCGATGGCAGCTAACGACAGCAGTCGATGCATGATCGCTCTTAAAAACGCGAACATGCCCGTTCCTGCATTGCTGCAAGTTCCGCTTTGTTCATGACAGTTAGATGACTGATTGCCGCAGGGCGAAGAGACGAAGCACGCCGCACTCAATTCTAATCAGCAAAAGCGGACTAGATGCCGTGGAGGCAAAGCCAGCGACCTTTCCACATTCAAATCAACGCGCTTCGCCCACAGGGCGACCACGCCTCAGGGCGCGCCTGTTAAAGTGCCGGAAGATCGACATCCGAACAAACGGTAGATCGATGGCGGGCCAAGCCGGATTTACCCGACGACCTCGATAATCCGGCTGCGGCCCAGCGCCTTGAACACCGTCTGCACGATGCCGGCCCGGTCGAGACCGGCTTTGGCATTCATGACTTCGGGCTTGGCTTGCTCCATCCAGATGTCGGGCATGACCAGCGTGCGGATCTTCAAACCATTGTCGAGCAGGCCTTCCGTGGCGAGGAATTGCATGACCTGGCTGCCGAAGCCGCCGACCGAGCCTTCCTCGATGGTGATCAGCACCTCATGATGGCTGGCAAGCTGGCGGATCAGATCGTGGTCGAGCGGTTTGGCGAAACGAGCATCGGCAACCGTTGTCGGCAGTCCGGCCGCATCGAGATCTTCGGCGGCGGCAAGGCTGTCGGCGAGCCGGGTGCCAAAGGATAGCAGCGCCACTTTCGAACCCTGCTTGACGATGCGGCCCTTGCCGATCTGAAGAATTTCGCCGCGTTCCGGCAAATCGACGCCAACGCCTTCGCCGCGCGGATAGCGGAAGGAGATCGGGCCAAGATCGTAGGCAGCAGCCGTGCGCACCATATGCTTCAGCTCCGCCTCGTCGGCGGCGGCCATGACCACGAAGCCGGGCAGGCTGGCGAGAAAGGCCGTGTCGAAGGAGCCGGCATGCGTCGGCCCGTCGGCGCCGACGAAGCCGGCGCGGTCGATCGGGAAGCGCACTGGTAGCCCCTGGATCGCGACATCGTGCACCACTTGGTCATAGGCGCGCTGCAGGAAGGTCGAATAGAGCGCCGCGAAGGGCTTAAAACCCTCGGCGGCCAGGCCGGCCGCAAACGTGACGGCATGCTGCTCGGCAATACCGACGTCGAAACAGCGGGCCGGGAAAAATTCCTGCAGCTTGTCGAGACCGGTGCCGTTCGGCATGGCGGCGGTGATGCCGACGATCTTTTCGTCCAGCATCGCTTCCTGCACGAGCGCATCGGCGAAGACGCTGGTATAGCTCGGTGCATTCGGCTTCACCTTGGCTTGCGCGCCGGTGATGACGTCGAACTTGTTGACGCCGTGATATTTGTCCGCCGCCGCTTCGGCAGGGGGATAGCCCTTGCCCTTTTGCGTCACGACATGGATCAGCACCGGGCCCTGAGCATGGTCCCGCACATTGCGCAGGACCGGAAGAAGATGGTCGAAGGAGTGACCGTCGATCGGGCCGATGTGGTAGAAACCCATCTCCTCGAACATCGTCCCGCCGGTGACATAGCCCCGCGCATGTTCGACGGCGCGGGTAATGGCGCGGTCGACATTCTTGCCCAGATAGGCGGTGAGCTTCTTGCCGAAATCACGAAAGCCCATATAGGTGCGGCCGGAGGCGAGGCGCGCGAGATAGGCGCTCATGGCTCCGGTCGGCGGGGCAATCGACATGTCGTTGTCGTTGAGAATGACGATCAGCCGCGCGTCGAGCGCGCCGGCATTGTTCAGTGCCTCATAGGCCATGCCGGCCGACATCGCGCCGTCGCCAATGACGGCAATGACGCGGCGGTCGGTATTGTCGAGTTCGGCGGCGACCGCCATGCCGAGACCGGCGGAAATCGATGTGGAGGAATGCGCTGCGCCGAAGGGATCATATTCGCTCTCTGCGCGGCGGGTGAAGCCGGAAAGTCCGTCCTCCTGGCGCAGCGTGCGGATGCGGTCGCGCCGGCCGGTCAGGATCTTGTGCGGATAACATTGATGACCAACGTCGAAAATCAGACGGTCGTTCGGCGTGTCGAAGACATTGTGGATGGCGATGGTGAGTTCCACGACGCCGAGGCCGGCGCCAAGATGTCCACCCGTGCGCGATACCGCATCGATCATCTCGTCGCGGAGCTCGCGGGCGAGTTGCGGCAAATCCCGGTCCTCCAGCTTTCGCAGGTCGGAAGGATAGTGGACCTGGTCCAGCAGGGGCGTCTCTGGCATATGTGTCAAGGCTGAAGCCTCTTTCTTACTATTCTTGGGCAGCGGCCCGCCTTTATCTCAAAAAAGATTGCGACAAAAGGCGACGAATTCAAGGAGTGCCTGAACAAGAAACATTTGGCATTGTTATGAACTCGTTAGCTTTCCGGCAAAGGAATAAACTCTTCCTCGTCTCCCGGCACGATATCGAAACGGCCGGTGCGCCATTCTTCCTTGGCTTTTTCGATGCGTTCCTTAGAAGAAGACACGAAATTCCACCAGATATAGCGCTTTGAATTGAGTGCCGCACCACCAAAAAGCATCAAATGACAGCCTTTTTCAGCCGCCTCCAGGGCAATCGCATCGCCGGGGCGGAAGACAAGGAGTTGATCCTGTTCGAAACGGTCGCCCGCAACAATGAGCGAGCCGGAGAGAATATAGACCGCACGTTCCTCATGCCCGGCGCCGAACGGAAACTTTGCGCCGGGCTGAAGCTGAAGATCGACATAGAGCGTGTCGGAAAAGACTTTGACCGGCGAGGTCACGCCCTCGAAGCTGCCGATGACCACGCGGCCCGTCGCTCCGCCGTCGTCGATCAGCGGCATGTCGCTCTTTTCGGTATGGGTAAAGGCCGGATCGATCTCTTCCTTGTCGTCCGGCAGGGCTAGCCACGTCTGCAGGCCGGACATCGCCAGCGGATGGCCGCGCAGATTGTCTGGCGTGCGCTCGGAATGCACGATACCGCGCCCGGCTGTCATCAGGTTGATATCGCCGGGGCGAATGACCTTTTCCGTCCCGAGGCTGTCCCTATGACGGATTTCGCCGTCGAAAAGATAGGTGACGGTCGAGAGGCCGATATGCGGATGCGGCCTGACATCCAGTGCTTCGCCCGGCCGCAGCACTGCGGGACCCATGCGGTCGAAAAAGATGAACGGTCCCACTAGCCGCCGCCGGCTGCTCGGAAGCGCACGACGGACGAAGAAGCCGCCGAGATCGCTGGTGCGGGGAATGATGAGATGCTCGATCGCGTCGCAGGCGAAGGCATCGCCGGGCAGCGGATCTTTTCCAGGGAAGAAGGACATGACGAGCGCTCCATTCGGTTGAAAGCCAACCTAACGGCAATAGGTCGGAAACTCAAATCTTGCGCGCGCGGGCCTCACTGTCCGTCCAGCGGCTCCGTGCCTTGGGGCTTGCCGGCGCGGTCGAGCCTGATCTTCTCGATGCGGTTCTCCGCTGCCGAGAGCAGAGCCTCGCAATGCTTCTTCAGCGCTTCGCCGCGCTCATAGATGGCGATGGATTCGTCGAGCGCGACGTCGCCGCGTTCCAGCCGCGCGACGATGCTTTCGAGCTCCGCCACAGCCTTTTCAAAGGAATAGCCGGACACATCCACTTTGGCGCTTTCGCTCATCATCAACCCTTCATCATGCGCAGAATATGCAGGCCTGCCGATTCGGCGAGGCCTTCCAGATCATAGCCGCCTTCGAGCAGGCTGACGACCCGGTTCTTGGCGCTGCGGTCGGCGGCTTCCAGAATGCGCCCGGTCGCCCAGTCGAAATCCTCGCCGGTGAGATTCAATTGTGCCAGGGGATCGCGATGATGGGCATCGAAGCCGGCCGAGATGAGGATGAGGTCGGGGCGAAAATCGTCGAGTGCCGGCAGCACGCGCGATTTGAAGGCCTCGCGGAAATGGTCGCCGCCGGTATTGGGCGAAAGCGGCGCGTTGACGATGGTATTATGCGTGCCGCGCTCGTCCTTCTTGCCGGTGCCGGGGTAAAGCGGCATTTGATGCGTGGAGCAGAAGAGCACCGAGGGATCGTCCCAGAAGATGTCCTGCGTGCCGTTGCCGTGATGCACGTCCCAGTCAACGATGGCGACGCGCTCGGCTCCATGGGCCTTCTGCGCATGGCGGGCGGCGATTGCCACGTTGTTGAAGAAGCAGAAGCCCATGGCCTTGGACTTCTCTGCGTGGTGGCCAGGGGGGCGGGCCGCGACAAAGACGTTGTCGGCCGCGCCGGAGAATACGTCGTCGACTGCCGCCATTGCGCCGCCGACGCCACGCAGGATCGCCTGCAGCGTCTTCGGGCTGGCATAGGTGTCGGCTTCGAGCTGGTTGATCTCGTCCTCGTCACCCCCGTCGGGGATCGAGCGCATCACAAAGGTGAGGTGCTCTTCCGGATGGGCAAGCAACACGGCGTCTTCATTGGCGATTGGCGCCTGGCGCCGGTCCAGTCGCTCGAAGTTCGGATGCTCCAGCGCGATATTCAAAGACCGCAACCGGTCAGGCCTCTCCGGATGACCCGGGGGGGTAAGATGTTCCAGAAAAATCGGGTGCTCGTAAAGACGTGTGCTCATGAAACCAATCTACAGACGGGATATGACATCTGCTACCGGACATGGGCAGTATCACCATAATGTCAACAATCCATCTTAACCACGTTGGGCTACCAACCGTTTACTTCTTGAGGCGCGATGTTAAGCTTTCATTAAGGTGCGAGCCGTCGGCCAGGGTTTTGCGTGATGATGAGTCTAGAACGATCCGATGTCATCGAAATGCGGGTACCGCCTCGCGATGTCGACAGGCAAGGGCAGATGTTCATCGCCTCCTACATCTCCCAGGCGGAAACGGCGCTGTCGAATTTTTGGCGCGCCCGGCCGCTGGTGAGCGACGAGCCGGTCTACATCGCCACTAAGGCTTCGTGCGCGCTGCACCGGGCGCTGCGTTATGACGATCTCGCCCGCTTTTCGGTCAGCGTCAACAAGATCGGCGGCAAGTCGATCGGCTTCATGGTCCTGGTCGAAACCGGCAATGAGGTGGCGGCGGAGGTGGAAATTCTCTGGCTCGCCGTGCGCGGCGAGGAACACGATCCTGTGCCGCTTCCGGAAGATACCCGCGACTGGCTCTACAAATACCTCGATTGACTTTTGGCTCAGCTTCGCTGCGGCAGCAGGGGGTAGCCAACCATGACGGCGCGGCCGACGAGGGCGGCGACGACAGCTTTGACGAGGTCACCCGGAACGAAGCCCATCGACCCCTTGAACGCGTTGGTGAAGCCGAGATTGGCCCCGATCGCGAGCCAGGCAATGCCGAAGGCGTAGAGAACCACGACGCCGCCGATCACTGAAGCGATGAAGAAGCCGATGCCCTGGGCAAGGGCCGTTTGCTCGGCCTTCACCAGCCGCTCGGAGAGATAGCCGGTGACATAGGCGGCGAAGATCCAGCCGATGAAGAAACCGGCCGTCGGACCGGCGAAGACGGCAAGGCCGCCGCGGCCGCCCGACAGCACCGGCAGGCCGATCGCCACCAGCACGACGACGATCAACACCGCGACGGCGCCGCGCTTTGCGCCGAGCACCACGCCCGCAAGCATCACGCCGAGCGACTGTGCCGTGATCGGCACCGGAATGATGCCGATCGAGATCGGCGGCAGCAGGCCGAGCGCTACGATGATGGCGGCAAAAAGCGCGGAGAGAACGAGGTCGCGGGTGGTCATGACGGCTCCAGTCGAAAACAGTGTCTTTTCAATGCCGCCGAATGCCCCTGGCGTCAATCGCGGCTGCGATATTATCGGCATCGCGCAGCGTCAGGATGATCAGCGGCACCAGCGCTGTTGTCATGCGGATTTTGATCCCGCGAGCTTCATGCGCCTCGCGGATGGCACGGTAACGGTCGAGAATTTCCGGAACGAAGCGCACGACGAGGCCGACCGAAAGACCGATATCGGCCGCCTTCAGGAGGCCGACCTTTTCCAATGGCACGGCAAGCGCCGTGATCTCGTCAATGAAAGCAGCGATCGACGTCGTCGCCGTCACCACGGCCGCGAAAAGCGTGAGCGCGGTCAGCCGCAACACGGTGACAGCAGCGACATGGACGGGATTGAAGATCAGGCTGAACAGCGCCACGACGATAATGGTGAGAACGACCGGCCGCAGCCGTTTCAACGCTTCGCTCACGGGCAAGCCAGTGCTGAAATAGAGGAGGGCGCCGATGGCAACGGCGAGGCCAAGCAGTGCGAGGTTGTCCGTCAGGAACAACAGGATGCCGAGGGCCGCCAGCGCGCCAAGCTTCAGACGCGGCGTCAGCCGGTGCATCCAGGTACTGGCGTCGACGTGCAGCGTCTGCATCAGGCAGCCAACTCCCTGTAGCGGGCGATTGCCTCCGTCGGTGGCGCATCCGCGATTAATCGACCTTGATCGAACAGCAGCACCCGATCGAAATCCTCTATCAGTGGCAGGTCATGGCTGATGACGATGACATGTTCCGGCAGCCCGGCAATGGTTTCCTGAACCAGCGCCCTGTTCCGGAGGTCGAGCTGATTGGTCGGTTCGTCGAGAATGAGGATGTCGGGTCCGGTGACGAGCACGGAGCAGAGAGCGGCCATCTGCAGCTCGCCGCCGGAAAGTTCATGTGCGCGCCGCTCCGCCAGATGGCGGACGCTGAACCGGTCGAGAATGCCGTCCACCGCCGCCTCGATCTCGCTCTTGCCGAGGCCGCGCGCCTTGAGGCCGAAGGCGATATCGTCGCGGATGATCGGCAGGATGATCTGATTCTGCGGCGACTGGAAGATATAGCCGACCTTGCCGAGCACGGACTTGGCGTCGGTCACGGTGTCGAGCCCATTGACGGTGACCCGGCCGGTCGTAGGCTTGGCAAGCCCGTTGATCAGCCGCGCAAATGTCGTCTTGCCGGAACCGTTGAGCCCGATCACACCGACGCGCCGCTCGCTCAGCGTCAAGCTGAGCGGCGAAAGCGCAAGCCGCGGGCCGAAATTGACGCCGGCATTGTCGAAACGGATATCCAAGCTGCTGGCCCTGTTCCATCGTGATATCGCGGTCCTATAGCCCATCATAACGAATTATCAAATCAACGCCGTTTGAAAGCATGGGAATTAATGCCTATGATCTGAGCATGACGAATCTGCTTTCAAACCGAGATGCCCGCCGCGTCTTCCTCGCCAAGCAGGGGCTTTCCAATCCGCCGAACCGTGCCCTGACCAAGGCCGGGCTGCTGCAGTTGATCCACGATATCGGCTTCGTGCAGGTCGATAGCATCTCGACGGTCGAGCGGGCGCATCACCAGATTCTGTTTTCCCGCAACCAGACCTATCGGCGCGAACATCTGACGGAACTGCTCGAAAAGGACGGCGCGCTGTTCGAAAACTGGACGCATGATGCCTCCATCCTGCCCAGCGCCTTCTTCGTCTATTGGAAGCACCGGTTTCGCCGCGAGGAGCTGGCGATCGTCGAGCGCTGGCGCAAATGGCGGGGCGAGGGGTTCGAAGCCGCCTTCGAGGAGACCTACGAGCGCGTCCTGAAAAACGGCGCCATTACCGCCCGTGAGATCAAGGACGAGAACCATACCTCCGGCGGCTGGTGGAACTGGCATCCGAACAAGACCGCGCTCGAATATTTCTGGCGTACCGGCAAATTCGCCATCGCCGGCCGCACCAATTTCCAAAAGGTCTACGATCTCGTCGAGCGCGTACTGCCGGAAAATTTCCACACGCCCGAAGTCGGCCACGACGAATTCGTCGACTGGGCTTGCCGCAGCGCTTTGCAACGCCTTGGGTTTGCCACGTCAGGCGAAATCGCCGCCTTCTGGGACTTGGTGACGCCGCAGGAAGCGAAGACCTGGGTCGACACGCATCGCGCGGAACTCGCCGAAATATTGATCGAGCCCGCCATGGACGGCAAACCGCGCCCTTCCTTCGGCTTTGCCGATTTCCCAGCTACGCTCGACAGCTTCCCCGAAGCTCCCGCCCGGATGCGCGTCCTCAGCCCCTTCGATCCGACGATACGCGACCGCAACCGCACCGAACGCCTGTTCGGCTTCTTCTACCGGATCGAGGTCTTCGTGCCGGAGCCGAAGCGTGAATATGGCTATTACGTTTTCCCGCTCCTGGAAGGAGACCGGCTGATCGGCCGGATCGATATGAAAGCCGACCGCAAGGCGGGCACGCTGGACGTCAAACGCCTGTGGCTGGAACCAAGTGTCCGGGCATCCGCCGGACGGCTGGAAAAGTTGGAAGCGGAATTGGAGCGGGTGGCGCGTTTTGCCGGGGTGGAGAAGGTGGTGTTTCTGGAGGGGTGGCGGGGATAAATTGCCTGTTCTTCCGTCCTGATTTCCCGCTGGTTTCCGAGAGGACTGCGTAGGCCAAACTGCACTTGAACCTTGGGGCAGAGATCACATGAGCAGCATTTATGTATTCGATGGGCATAATGATGCGGTTCAGTTCATGGTGGATTATAAATCTACCGGCCGGGATTTTATGGTCCGATCGGAGATGGGGCATCTTGATCTTCCGCGAGCGCGTGAAGGCCGCTTGGCTGGCGGATTGTTTGCAATGCATGCCTCTCCAGAACACGAGCCGGTGGATGACCTTACTATCACTCGTGATGGATACGAAGTTCGTTATGCCGATGCCGTCCATCCGGACTATGCCCGTGGACAAATCGATGGCCAGCTTTCCGCGATGAGGGGTTTGATCGAACGCTCCAACGGCCAGATCCGCCTCGCCACAAGCGTGAATGATATTCGGACTGCCCAGATGGACGCCGCCTTTGCCGTCGTGCTTCATATAGAGGGGGCAGAGGCCATCGGCCCTGATTTCGGATATCTGGATGCCCTATATGACGCGGGCCTCCGATCTCTCGGCATCGTTTGGAGCCGTCCGAATATTTTTGGCTATGGCGTCCCGTTCGCTTATCCGAGGTCTCCCGATACTGGGCCGGGGCTTACGGATTTAGGCAAGAGCCTGGTCAAAAGATGCAATGCTCTCGGAATAATGATCGATGTTTCCCATCTGAACGAGCGTGGGTTTTGGGACGTGGCCGCCCTGAGCACCGCTCCGCTTGTCGCCACGCATGCCTGCGCTCACGCCCTATGCCCATCGACCCGAAACCTAACCGATCGGCAGTTAGATGCCATTCGCGATACTGACGGGGTCATCGGATTGAACCTGGCCGTCAACGACATTCGCCCCGATGGCCACCTTGAAGACGACACGCCTCTCGACCTTGTTGTTCGTCATTTCGACTATCTCATAGGTCGCGTCGGAGCGGATAGGGTCGCTCTCGGATCAGATTTTGATGGCGCGGTCATGCCCCGCCAAATCAAGGATGCAAGCGGCCTGCCACATCTCATAGACGCCATGCGCAAAAATGAATTCGATGAGTTGACCCTGCGAAAATTCGCCTATGACAATTGGCTTCGCGTGTTCGGCCTGACTTGGAGATAGCTGACTACGGTTATTCAAGAATGCTGACCCATTAACAAGATCAGCAAATCTCCGTCCGGGCGATCTCGATGCCGAACCCTTCCAGGCCGACATAGTGCCGTTCGCGGCTGGTGAGCAGTTTGATCGAGCTGACGCCGAGATCTTTCAGAATCTGCGCGCCGAGGCCGATTTCCAGCCATTCGCTGTCGCGGGCCTGGGCCTCGGCATGGGTCTCGTGGCCGGCCTGGCGGGATTTGCGACCATTGTCGATATGGCCGACGCCAACGGAACCTTCGCGGAGATAAACGATGATGCCGCGGCCTTCATCAGCGATCTTCTTCATGTAGAAATCGACCGGACGGCGCTTTCCGAACAGGTCTTCGGCCACATTTTCCGGATGCAGGCGCACCGGAATGTCGATGCCGTCGCGGATGTCGCCAAAGACGACTGCGAGATGCTGCATCGGGTCCCAGGGTAGCGAATAGGTGTGAGCGCGCGCCTTGCCGAACGGCGTTTCGATATCGAAGCTGGCGCCGAGTTCGATCAGCGTTTCCTTGCGCTGGCGATAGGCGATGAGGTCGGCGACGGAGATGAGCTTCAGCTCGTTCCGCTCGGCAAATTCCACCACCTGCTGGCCGCGCGTCACCGTGCCGTCGTCATTGACGAGCTCGCTGATGACGCCGATCGGCGGCAGGCCGGCGAGCTTGCAGAGGTCTACGGCGGCTTCCGTATGGCCAGAGCGCATCAGCACCCCACCTTCCCGCGAGACCAGCGGGAAGATATGGCCGGGTCGGAGGAAATCGGTCGGGCCGACATTCGGATTGGCGAGATTGCGCACCGTCAGCGTGCGGTCGTCGGCGGAAATGCCCGTCGTCGTGCCGTGCTTGAAGTCGACGGAAACGGTAAATGCGGTTGTATGCGCGGAATCGTTTTCCGCCACCATGGCATTGAGGTTCAGGCGCTTGGCCTCCTCGCGCGGCATCGGCGTGCAGACGATCCCCGACGTATGGCGGACGATGAAGGCCATCTTCTCGGGCGTGCAATGGACGGCGGCAACGATCAGGTCGCCTTCATTCTCGCGGTCGTTATCGTCCATGACGACGACGATCTCGCCGGCCTCGAAGGCTCGGAGGGCTTCCACCACGCGCTTCTGATCATAGGGCATGAAAACGTCCTTATTTCAGCCGGCCGGTCTGGCCGCGATCCCTAAGGTAATGATCGGCTATGGCGCAGGCAACCATCGCCTCGCCGATCGGCACGGCGCGAATGCCGACGCAAGGGTCATGGCGGCCCTTGGTGCGGACATCGACATTGTTGCCGTCGGCATCGATCGATCGGCGCTCGGTCAGGATCGACGAGGTCGGCTTGATGGCGAAGCGGGCGATGACCGGCTCGCCGGTGGAAATGCCGCCCAATATGCCGCCGGCATGGTTGGATAGGAAGATGCGGTTGCCGTCATTGCCCATGCGCATTTCGTCGGCGTTTTCCTCGCCGCTCATTTCGGCAGCAGCAAAGCCATTGCCGATCTCGACGCCCTTGACGGCGTTGATCGACATCAGCAGCGAGGCGATATCCTGATCGAGCTTGCTGTAGATCGGTGCGCCAAGACCGGCGGGCACGCCTTCGGCAATGACTTCGACAACGGCGCCGATCGAGGAGCCGGCCTTGCGGATGCCGTCGAGATATTCCTCCCAGACCGGCACGATTTCCGGATCCGGCGAGAAGAACGGGTTCTGATCGACCTGTGCCCAGTCCCAATTGGCGCGATTTATCTTGTGCTTTCCGATTTGTACCAGCGCGCCGCGCACGGTAACGCCGGGCACGACGAGGCGGGCAATACCGCCGGCGGCGACACGCGCCGCGGTCTCGCGGGCCGACGAACGGCCGCCACCGCGATAGTCGCGAATGCCGTATTTGACGTCATAGGTATAGTCGGCATGGCCGGGGCGATAACGCCGCGCGATCTCGCCGTAATCCTTGGAACGCTGGTCGGTGTTTTCGATCAGCATCGAGATCGGCGTGCCCGTCGAAATCATCGTCTCGCCGTCTTCATCCAGCATCACGCCGGACAGTACCTTGACGAGATCATCTTCGCGGCGCTGCGTCACGAAGCGCGACTGTCCCGGCTTGCGCTTGTCGAGCCAGACCTGAATGTCCTCAAGCTTGAAACGGAGCCCCGGGGGGCAGCCGTCGACGACGCAGCCAAGCGCCGGCCCGTGGCTTTCGCCCCAGGTGGTGACGCGGAAGAGATGACCGAATGTATTGTGCGACATGGGAAACGACCGGATTACTGTGGCCCGGCGGCGGCCGCGCCTTTGTCTCTTGGAATTGCGGCACACTCATAGGCCAAAAAGCTGCCGAGGCAAATCTTTCTTTCCGTGATGGATCCCGCACGGCGAGAACCCGCAAACGCTCGATATGGTAAACGAAGATTAATCCATGCTGTGGATCGTGAAAACACATTCATCAATTAGGCGACGAAAGCCATTGTTGCGGGCAACTTCCGCCATATTCAAAGCGTTACCTTGGAACAATCAAATTTAGCACTGATAATGAATCAAAAGGGTACTCCCGATGCGCTTCTTTGTTGCGACGCTCCTGGCCACGGCAAGTCTCCTCGCCCCCGTCGCCGGCTTTGCCGAAAGCGCTGATGTCGAGGCCACGATCAAGAAGGTCGATGAGAAGAATTTCAGCATTACGCTGGACGACGGCAAGAATTATCAGGCGCCGCAGGATTTCGATTTCACGGGTCTAAAGGCCGGCGTCAAAGTGGTCGTCTTTTATACCGAGGTCGACGGCAAGCGCGTCATCAACGATCTCGATATCGTGCAGTAGGGAACGGGGATTATTCCTTTAGCAGGCGGCTTTAGATCCAGCCGATGATGTTCATCTGCGTATCGACCTTCAAGATACGATCCTGCGGGATTTCCGCTTCAGCGGCATCTTCTTTCGAGACATCGGCGATCAACCGGAACAGCGAGCGGATGACGCCGCCATGGGTGACGCAGACGGTCGGCCGATCGACCGAAGTCAGCCAGGAGCCGACGCGCCAGGAGAGGATTTCGTAGCTCTCTGCATCATCGCCGGGCGGGATGAAGTCCCACTTGCCGGCGTTGCGCTCGGCAAGACGTTCGGCCTCGGTCGCCTTCAGCTCCTTGAGGGTGAAACCTTCCCAAGCACCGAAAGAGACTTCGACCAGCCGTTCGTCCGTGCGATAGTCCTTGGGTGGCAGGCCCATGGCTTCGCGCGCGATTTCCATGGTTTCGCGGGTGCGCCTGAGCGGACTTGCGACAAAGTCGAAAGGCTGGTTTTCAAAGGTGAGGATTTCGCCGAGCTCAACACCATTCTGCCGCGCCTGCGCGCGACCGATGGCGTTGAGATCGATATCCTTCTGTCCCTGCAACCGGCGCTCGGCATTCCAGTCCGTCTGACCGTGGCGTATCACATAAAGAGGCGGCACGGTCAGGTTTCCTGTTGATCAATCCTTGATGACGGCGATGTCAGGCGCATCGACGGCCTTCATGCCGATGGCGTGATAGCCCGAATCGACATGGTGCACTTCGCCGGTGACGGCGGTGGAAAGATCGGAGAGCAGATAAAGCGCGGAGTTGCCGACTTCGTCGATCGAAACCGTGCGCTTTAGCGGCGCGTTATATTCGTTCCATTTCAGAATATAGCGGAAGTCGCCGATGCCGGCGGCGGCCAGCGTCTTGATCGGGCCGGCCGAAATGGCGTTGACGCGAATGCCGCGACCGCCGAGGTCGACGGCAAGGTAGCGCACGCTTGCTTCGAGCGCAGCCTTGGCGACGCCCATGACGTTGTAATTCGGCATGACCTTTTCCGCGCCGTAATAGGTCAGCGTGATGATCGAGCCGCCATCGTTCATGATGCGCTCGGCGCGCTGGGCGACGGCGAGCAGCGAATAGACGGAGATGTCCATGGTGCGCGCGAAATTATCGCGGCTGGTGTCGACATAGCGGCCGGTCAGCTCATCCTTGTCGGAGAAGGCAATGGCATGCACGACGAAATCGATCTTGCCCCATTTGGCTTCCAGCGAGTCGATGACGGCGTCGATCGTCGCGGGTTCCGTAACGTCGCAATGGCCTGCCATGAAGGCGCCGAGTTCCTGGGCGAGCGGCTCGACGCGCTTCTTCAGAGCGTCGCCCTGCCACGTCAACGCGATTTCGGCACCGGCTTCGGAACAGGCCTTGGCAATACCCCACGCTATGGAACGGTTGTTTGCAACGCCGAGGATGACGCCGCGCTTGCCTGCCATGAGGCCAGTGGCTTGAGCCATATTCTGCTCCCTTGAACTTTCGAATGATCCTGCCTATGGCATAGGCCGATCCCCTGTTCAAGCATCGGAAAGATCATCAACTGTTAGGGATCGTAACAAAGGGTGCGGTTGTCACTGAAATTTCACAAAAAAAGCCCCTCGCGCATGCTGCGCATCAAATCGGTAACTTTGTCGTCCGGTTTTTCCCACAGCATCAGGCGCAATTCCACCACGAGATTGCCTTTTCCGCCATGCCCGTCCGGTAGTCCCTGGTCAGAGATTCGGATGACCTGATCCGAACCGGACCAGGGGGGGACTGTCAGCCTGACCGGCCCGCTCAATCCCTCGACCGTTGTCTCATAACCGAGCACCGCATTTTCGATGGTCACGGGAAGGGTCGTGTGGACGTCGAGGCCATTAAGCGTGAAGCGGCTGTCGGTGGAGAGATGGATGGTGATCGCGACATCGCCGCGCAGCATCCCCTGCAATTTCATCCCCTGGCCCTTCAGATGCACCACCTGGCCGTTGCTGATATCCGTCGTCGCCTGAAAGCGCGCCTCCCGTCCGTCGGACAGCGGTACGGCAATCCAGTTTCCCTTCAACATGTCATCGAGGGTGACGGTCGCTTCGGCAGCGATCTCCGGTGTTTTCTCCGGCACTTTGTCCTGAACGCTGCCGCCCGTAAAGCGGCGCACGAGCGAGCCAAGAATGCCGAAGCGCGAGCGGAAGACGGTTGAGCCGGTGCCCGTCGCAAGCTGCTCCTCTTCGGCAAAGTTTTCTTCCGTCTCGCCGCTCTCCGGTTCGCGTGGCTTTTCCGTCTCCGCGGCACTGGCGGCGGTCTCTGCCTGGTTGGGTGCGGCACGGGCGGCCTTGGCGCCGAAAATGCGCTCGACCATATCCTCGGGTGACTCGGCGCCGGCCGCCTGCGGGTTGGCGGCCGACGCAGCCTTCTGCGCCTTCTGGGCATTGGCGCGGGCGAGTTCTTCCATGATCTTTTCGGCGTTGGCGCGTGCGGCCTTGGCACGCTCCGCTGCTTCGCGGGCAGCCTGACGCTGCTGCATGATGGTCTGCTCTGTGCTTTGGCCCTTCGCCTCGGCCATGCGCGCCACTTGATCGTAACGGCTGCGCTTCTGCGGGTCCTTCAGCGTTTCATAGGCGCGGCCGATCTCGGCAAAGCGCTCCGTTGCCGTGGGATCGCCGATGTTGTGATCGGGATGTACGGCCTTGGCCAGGTTGCGCCATGCCGCCTTGATTTCGTCCGCCCCGGCATCCCGCTTTACGCCAAGCACCTTGTAAGGATCGCGCATCATTATAACCACCGTTTTGAAGGGTGTGCCCGGCCTCGTTGCGGCACCCCAAAAGGAAGAAAACATATGGATCGCGCCGTATCCTCACTCCCCCGGAAGCAAGAAGGTTGACGCGCATATGGTGTGATCCTGCGCGAGCAGTTGCTAATCAGTTGTTACGCCCGGCTGGCGGCAACGGTTCGATCTGCCGCAATGGTTAGCCGTTCGCTAAGGAAGCCAAGCCCTGCTTAAGACTGAAGGCACGGCTTTCGCACCGGATTTGCCTTGACAATAAGTATAGACAACTCATTTCATGATGAGGCGAGCATAGCGACAAGCGGAAGGGTCAGGGCATCCCATGCAGGAAATTTGGATCGACTATCTGAACGCCATCGATACCAAGGCGCTGGCGCTGACCAACGACGAAATCCTCGATGCCGTCAGCAAAGCTTTGGATGCGCAGGGACGTGGCGAAACGGTGATCGAACCGCGCGTGCATCTCGTGCCCGAAAGTTCCGACAAGGGCCATTTCAATGTGCTGCGCGGCTATGTGAAGCCTCTCGACTATGCTGGTGTCAAAGTGGTCGGCGATTTCGTCGATAACTACAAACAGGGTCTTCCTTCTGAAATGGCTGTGCTCAACCTTTTCGATCCGCGCACCGGCATGCCGAAGGCGATCATCGACGCCACCGCGATCACCGATATGCGCACGGGCGCGGTCACCGCGATCGGTGCCCGCCATCTCGCCCGCAAGGATAGCAAGGTGCTCGGCCATATCGGCGCGCGCGGCACTTCCTATTGGAATGTCCGCCTGCTCGACCATCTGTTCGATTTCGAGGAAATCCGCGTCCATTCCCGCCGGCCGGAAAGCCGCGATGCCTTCGCCGCCCGATTGGAAAAGGATCTCGGCAAGAAGATCATCGTCACCGACAATTGGGAAGACTGCCTGAAGGACGCCGACATCATGGTCGAGGCCAGCCGCCTGCCTGAGCCGACGCCGCTCTTCAAGACCGCCTGGGTCAAGAAGGGAGCTTTCGTCGTTCCTTATGGCACGATGAGCGCGCTGGAATTCGATCTGACCGACATCATGGACAAAGTCGTCGTCGACGATTGGGGTCAATGCGGCCCCGGTCGTCCCTTTGGCGCATTGCGCCGGCATGTCGATGAGGGCAAGGTGACGGCGGAGACACTGCATGCCGAAATCGGCCAGATCGTCTGCGGTGCGCGGCCTGGCCGCGAAAGCGACGACGAGACCATTCTCTTCTGGCATCGCGGTCTCAGTACCACGGACGTTGCGCTGGGGGCTGCCATGGTCGACAAGGCGAAGCGGATGAATATCGGCCAGCGCCTGCGCTTTGCTTGAAACGGACGGTTTGAGAAACGGACAGACGGATGGGTGCTGACGCCAAAAGCGTGATCTTCGATGCGTCCGGCGCGGATATCGACGCGATCTGCGCCGTGGCTCGCAATGGCGCCGAGGTCGCGATCGGCGCCGATGCGATCGCCGGCATCGAAGCCGCCTATGCCTGTCTCCTCCGCCATGCGGGCGCGGGCAAGGCGATCTATGGAGTCAGCACCGGTTTGGGTGCCGCTGTCGATACGCGCCTCGATCCCGCGAAGGATTCCGGGCAACATCGCATTCCGCGCCCCCGCGCCGTTGGTGTTGGGCGTTTTGCCGAAGCGGATGAGGTCCGCGCCATGATGGCGGCGCGCCTAGCCCGCTTTTGCCTCGGCTATTCGGGTGTATCGCCAGAGGTGGCGCAAGCGCTTGCCGGTATGCTCAATTGTTCCGTCCATCCGAAGGTGCCGATGACCGGCTCGATCGGCGAGGCGGATCTCCCGCCGCTTGCGCATATCGCCTTGGTATTGGTGGGCGAGGGGAGGGCCATTCTTCCGGATGGGCGTGAGGTCTCCGGCGCCGATGCCTTGGCGGCGGCCAGCCTTGTGCAGCCGTCCTTCGGCATAAAGGATGGACTGTCGCTGATCTCGTCCAACGCCGCATCCGTCGGCCTTGCCTGCCTGATGCTGCAGGATATCAGGCGTATTTTCGATGCGCATATCGGTGCGGCAGCGCTGTCCTATGAAGGATTTCGCGCCAGCCTTGATCCGCTCGATCCGCTGGCAAGTCGCTTGCGGCCCGGCCCCGGCCAGGGCGAAGTCGCGGCAGCGGTCCGTTCGCTGCTCGAAGGCGGCGATCTGATGAAACCGGGGGCAGCCCGGCGCCTTCAAGACCCGCTCAGCCTTCGCTGCGTGCCATCGGTCTCAGGCGCCGCATTGCATGCGCTGAGAGCGGCGTGGACTGCTACCGAACTGGAACTGCGCTCCAGTGACGACAACCCATCGGTTCTTGCCGATGAGGATGTCGTGCTGCCGACCGGCAATTTCGATCCCACCCATATGGTGCTGGCCTTCGACACGCTGGGGCTGGCGCTCGCCCGCCTTGCGGCTATGGCGGCCGAGCGAATCATGAAGCTGCTGTCGCCGGGCTTCTCCGATCTGCCGCGTTTTCTGGCGCCGGAAGGTGTCGGCGCCAACGGCTTTGGCGCCCTGCAAAAGACCGTCGCCGCGCTGACGGCGGAGATCGGCCACCTGGCGATACCCATGCCCTTTGCCGTGACGCCCGTCGCCGATCGCGTCGAGGATTATGCATCGCTTGCCATGTCGGTGATCGACAAGACCGGACGGCTGGCGGTGAAGCTGCGATATCTGACGGCGATCGAACTGATCGTAGCCGCGCGGGCCATCGATCTGCGAGGCGCAATCAAGTTGGGTGAGGGAACCGGGATGCTGTTTACCGTTGTCCGCTCGATGGTCCCACCGCTGGAGATGGACCGTTCGCCCAGCAACGATATCTACGCGCTTGCGGATTGCATTGCGGCGGGCACGCCGATCGGCCCGCTTCTGAGTATGAAATAAGAAAGAGAGGAGGCGATCAGCCGTCCTGCTGGAAACTCAGCAATTGCCATTCGCCTTGGCCGATAAGGCAGGTCTTGCCGAAGAAATTGGCGATGCCGTCATAGGAGTGGCGGGTGGTGCGGAACTGGCGGCAGACCTGTCCCGAGGCGTTGTTTTCGACGATGGTGTCGATGACGCCGGCGCTTCCCGTCGACGCATTCGCCCAGGGGACGGGCTGTCCGTTCAGCTTGTTGAGATCTGCCGAAGTCACCGCGTTACGCACGGTTGTCTCGTCGGAAACGCTGTCGGTCGTCACAGGAGCAGTCGGGATGGTACCGGTTGAAACGCTCCGATCCACCTTCGTCGAACTCAGCATGTCCATGCCGCCGCCGACGCAGCCGCCAAGGGAGAAAAGGGAGAAAATGGCAATCGCCATCGTCGCGCCTTTTGCAAGCTTGCGCTTTGTATGAACCGTCGACTTTGCTATGACTTCCACCCGAGTATCTTGGCCAGTGTTGGGGCTGGCGATTTTAGGAAATGCGGAGAATTTGAGCTAATATGTCGGAAAACGAGTTAACAAGCGGTGACTTCACCGAGCAGAACGAGCCCTTCGCGCTTTTCGCTTCCTGGCTGCGCGACGCTGAAGCCAATGAGCCGAATGATCCGAATGCGGTTGCCTTGGCAACGGTTGATAAGGATGGATTGCCAAATGTCCGCATGGTTCTTCTGAAAGGTTTCGATAGTCAGGGATTCGTATTCTATACAAATTTCGAAAGCCAGAAAGGCCAAGAAATTCTTTCCCAAAAGAAAGCGGCCATGTGCTTCCACTGGAAGTCGCTCCGGCGTCAGGTAAGGCTGCGCGGCCTGGTTGAAGTGGTCAGCGACAACGAAGCTGATGAATATTTCAAGACGCGTGCCCGCGGCAGCCGCATCGGCGCCTGGGCGTCGAAGCAGTCGCGTCCGCTCGAGGGCCGCTTCGCCCTGGAAAAGGCGGTCGCCGAATATACGGCCCGCTACGCCATTGGCGAAATTCCACGCCCTGCCTATTGGTCCGGCTTCCGCATCCGGCCGCTGTCGATCGAGTTCTGGCACGATCGCCAGTTCCGCTTGCACGACCGCGTCGAATTCCGCCGCGACGTGCCGGAGGGCGCCTGGGAAAAGGTGCGGATGTATCCGTAACGGAACTATGGTGAGGCCCGGCGCCCCATCAGCCTCATGGGGATGCCGGAGGCAAGTGCCGATGCATATCGAGCCTTCTGGTAGTGACCGTTCAACGACAGCCGCGGCAAATGGGTGATCGTGGCGGCACTTGCCTTTCCGATCGTCCCAGGCCGGGTCGTAACGCCGACGGAAAAGCCGAGTTCCGCTGCAAGCCGAGCTTCGCGAGGAGAGACCGCATTGGCCGTGCCGTAGGG
This sequence comes from Rhizobium sp. CB3060, assembly GCF_025200735.1. Classification (NCBI taxonomy): domain Bacteria; kingdom Pseudomonadati; phylum Pseudomonadota; class Alphaproteobacteria; order Hyphomicrobiales; family Rhizobiaceae; genus Rhizobium; species Rhizobium sp. CB3060. The sequence continues at coordinate 502,535 of NZ_CP104158.1, forward strand.
ATAAGCGATCGCCGCCGGCCGCCTTCCGATGATGTCAGCGACATAATCCGCCGACAACGCCATTTCCGCCGCCGCTTCCGCTTCCGGCAGACGGGCGAGCGCCCGGTGGCTGACCGTGTGGGCGCCGAGCGAGGCAAGCGGATGACGGACAAGCTGCCTCAATTCCCCGCGGTCCATGATTGTCGCGCGCACGAGATCCAGTGGCTCCATGCCGTTCCTTCGGGCGAGCTCGTCGATCCGGGCAACGGCCTCCATCTCGTCATGGGCATGAACATAGGCGGCAAAGCGGGCAAACACGGCTTGCCGTTGGCCGGCCCTGTTGAGATCGAAACTCTCTGTGCCCATGCCAAAGTCGAACGTTAGGCGATCCCATTGGGCAAGCAGGTCGGCCAGCGTTTCCCACCATATGCTGTGCGTCCTCTCCGACAGGCCTTGGGTGACGAAGATCGTGAAGGGCGTGCCGTGGCGGGCAAAGACCGGCAGCGCATAATCGAAATTGTCGCGATTACCGTCGTCGAGTGTGAAAGCAGCAAAGGGTGGCTTGTTGCGATCACTTGCGATACGGTCCGGCAACGCATCAAGAGAAATGAATTCATAACCATCCCGTTTCAGTCGCGTGATCGCGCTGTCGAGGAATTCGGGCGAAATTTCTAGATGCGCATTCGGGGCAAAGGTTCGGGGCAAGGGAGGGCGGACATGATGCAGGGTGAAGATGGCACCGAGGCCGGCGACGTCGCGCATCAGGCCGAGGTTTTTCAGAATTGCGGCGGTTTCCAGACCGCCGGAGATCGCCGCGCGCTTGAGACGAATTCTGATGCCCTGTTCCATAGGGATTGACCCGGTTGAAGAATGCCCATGATCTAGCCTATCCGCCGTTAAGTCTTGCTGAATCTGCACCATCTTTTCAATGTGTTAACCGTTATTTTACCAGCAAAGGCAAAATTGGAATTCTGTCGAGGGTGTTGCCTCAATATCGCACCGAAATCAGGCTCTTGTCGCAAATGCGCACAACAGGTTGATGCGGTGTATTGGCATTTGTTTCAGTTGGGGACGAATATGAAAAAACTTTTGATGGCCCTTTCTGCGGCCGTCTTGCTGTTGAGCGCACCGGTAGCGAGCTTTGCGGGCAGCGCCTATTTCATCATGGACGCGAAATCCGGCAGGGTGCTGGCTTCGGATAATGCCGATGATCTCAACCACCCTGCTTCGCTGACCAAGATGATGACGCTGTACCTGACGTTTGAGGCTATTCATCGTGGTAAGCTGGGTTGGAACACGGCGATTCCGGTCTCGAGCAACGCCTCCGGCAAGAGCCCGACCAAGCTCGGCCTGAAGCCGGGCAGCACCATCACCGTCCGCGATGCCGTCAATGGCATGATCATCAAGTCCGCCAACGATGCCGCCACTGCCATGGGCGAAGCGCTGGGCGGTAGCGAAAGCGGCTTTGCCCGCATCATGACGCAGAAGGCGCGCGAACTCGGCATGCGCCGCACCGTCTTCACCAATCCATCGGGCTTGCCGAGCATGGAGCAGGTGACGACCGCGCGCGACATGTCGACGCTCGCCGTTGCGCTCATCAACAATTATCCTCAGGAATATCGGCTGTTTTCGCAGTCGAGCTTCACCTATCGCGGCAGCCGCGTCCGTGGCCATAACAATCTGATGTATCGCTACGAAGGCATGGACGGCATCAAGACCGGCTACACCAATGCCTCCGGCTTCAACATAGTCAGCGCCGTGCGCCAGGGCAACCGCCGCGTTATCGGCGTCGTCATGGGCGGCGCGACTGCCCGTGGCCGCGATGCCTTCATGGCTTCCCTTCTCAATCGCTATGTGCCGAAAGCGACCTCCGCCACTTCATCGCGCCTCATGGCAAGTGTTGGCGGTGCAAAGCAGGTCGAAGTTGCTTCGGCGACGGATGATGTTGCTGCCGATGTCGATGCGCAAACCACGGCCACGACGACGCGCAAGCGCGCCGAGTTCACGCCGGCTCAGGCCCCGCTCGCTTATGCCGCCACGACAAATGTGACCGTGCCGATGGATCGCCCGATGGCGATGGATGAAATCCAAAATGCCGGCAAACCGGCGACCGGCGGTTGGCAGGTGCAGATCGCAGCTACTCCGACGGCGCAGGCCGCCAAGGACCTGCTGTCCGAGGCTCAATCCAAGGCGGGCGGCGCTCTTGCCAACGCTTCGCCCTATACCGAAGCCGTCGGCAAGGGCAGCAACACGGTCTATCGCGCCCGTTTCGTTGGCTTCGGCAGCCGCGATGATGCGAATTCCGCCTGCGCCGCGCTGAAACGCAAGGATTTCAACTGCATGCTGTTGCCGACCAAGGGCTGAGCGGAAATCAAGTTTTGAAACTATCAAGACGGCGGGGCACAAGCTCCGCCGTCTTGCTATTTCCGGCAGAATCGTTCACTTCTGTTGAGAACATACGGGGAACAATATTGATGTTATCCGATCTGATCCAGCAGTTCGAAAAGGCTTCCGCCACCTATGCCGCCGCCAACGGATTGGAGCGCGATGCCGACTGGTTTGTTTTGAAATTGCAGGAGGAGATGGGCGAACTCACCCAGATCTGGAACAAAACGACCGGCCGCGGAAGACGCAAGGGCATGTCGGACGAGGATCTGGCTACTGCGTTGGCCGACGAAACCGCCGATGTGCTTGGCCATATCCTTCTCTTCGCCCACCGCAACAGCCTCGATCTCGCCGCTGCCGTCGAGCGGAAATGGCGGTTCCGGCCGGAGGAGGGGTGAGAGCGGCCACTGGGTTGCCACGTTCAAGAATGAGAGAAGTCGACCTGTGCTTCCGGGCGTGCAAGCCGAAAGGCTTCGAGTTCGTTGCAGCGTTCTTCGACTGCCAGGAGTGTGGAATAACGGGATAGATCTACGCCAAGACGGCGGGAGGCGCTTAGTTGCGGCACAAGATGCAGGTCCGCCCATCCCGCTTCTGCGCTGAAGCAATACGGCCATTGGACCGGTCGGCGCCGTAGGGTTTCCTCCAGGGCGTCAAGGCCTAGAGCCAGCCAGTGGCTGACCCAGGCCGAAACTTGATGATCGTCGGCACCTATGTCCGATTTCAAAAAGCGTCTGACACGCAGAACGGTCAGAGAATGCATTTCCGATGTGATGAGGCCGGCAAACGCTTTTGCCTCCGCGCGGACGACGGGATCGGAAGGTAGCAGACATGGCGCTGGATACGCTTCCTCAAGATAATCCAGGATAGCAGACGATTGCGCGATGATACGTCCACCGATGTCGAGAGCAGGTAGAAGACCTTGAGGGTTCAATCGCTCATATTCGCCGGGCGCCAATGAGCTTACCGGTGTATAAGTGAACGGAATACCTTTGAGGTAAAGTGCTATACGCACCCTTTCGCCTGCGGAATTCTGCCAGCGTGACAGCAAGCGCATGGAGGTCCTCTTCGGTCAAAAGCTATCAACAGCATCAGCCTCCGTCGAAGGCTGATGGCCACTGCTATGGGCATAGCTTTAGGCAGACTTCAAGCCTTCGTCCCGCCGACCGTCACCTGATCCATCCGCAGATGCGGCTGGCCGACGCCGACGGGGACCCATTGGCCGCCTTTGCCGCAATTGCCGATGCCGGTGTCGAGTTTCATGTCGTTGCCGATCATGGAGACGCGCTTCATCGCTTCTGGGCCGTTGCCGATGAGCATGGCGCCCTTGATCGGTGCGCCGACCTTGCCGTCTTCGATCAGATAGGCTTCGGTGCAGCCGAAGACGAATTTGCCGGAAGTGATGTCGACCTGGCCACCGCCGAAGGAAACGGCATAGATGCCCTTCTTCACCGAGGCGATGATCTCTTCCGGTGTCTTGTCGCCGCCAAGCATATAAGTGTTGGTCATACGCGGCATTGGCGTGTGGGCATAGCCTTGGCGGCGGCCGTTGCCGGTTGCCTTCATGCCCATCAGGCGGGCATTCTGCCGGTCCTGCATGTAGCCGACCAGCTTGCCGTTCTCGATCAGCACATTGTAGGCCGAAGGCGTGCCCTCATCGTCGACGGTGATCGAGCCGCGGCGGTTTTCGATCGTGCCGTCATCGACGACGGTCACGCCGGGAGCGGCGACCATCTGGCCGAGCAGCCCTGCGAAAGCCGAGGTCTTCTTGCGGTTGAAATCGCCTTCCAGCCCGTGGCCGACGGCTTCGTGCAGCATGACGCCCGGCCAGCCGGAGCCGAGAACGACGTCCATCGTGCCGGCCGGCGCATCGATCGCCTCGAGATTGACCAATGCCTGGCGCAAAGCTTCGTCAGCGCCGCGGCGCCAGTTCTCTTCCGTGACGAAATCGCCGAAGCCGACGCGGCCACCGGTTCCGAAGGAACCTGATTCCTGCCGGTCGCCTTCGCCGACCATCACCGAGATATTGACGCGCGTCATCGGCCTGACGTCGCGAACGCGATGGCCGTCGGCGCGCAGGATATCGACCACCTGCCAGCTCGCGGCAATGGAGGCCGTGACCTGACGCACCTTGCCATCCTTGTCGCGCAGATAGCTGTCGATCTCCTGCAGCAGCCTCGCCTTGTCCTCGAAGCTTGGGCTCCCAATCGGGTTTTCGTCGCTATAGAGTACTTTATTGGTGCGCTGAGGCGCGGCGGCGTAGGAACCCGCATAGCCGCTCGTGACCGCGCGCACCGCATCGGCGGCGCGCTTCAGCGCGGCTTCGGAGAGATCGCCCGCATGCGCATAACCCACCGCTTCGCCGGCGACGGCGCGCAGGCCGAAACCCTGTTCGGTGTTGAAGCTGCCGCCCTTCATGCGTCCGTTGTCGAAGGTCAGCGATTCCGCCTGGACATGCTCGACGAAAAGCTCGCCATCGTCAGCGCCGGCCAGTGCTTCGGCAACGATGCCGCGCAGCTTGGTTTCGTCGGTATCGAACAAGGTAAGAAGATCGGTATTCATGGATCAAGTGCTCCGTTCAGAGCCGATGTAGGTTTCGGACGGCGAGAGAGCAAGCCCTGTCGATTTACGGAAGCGCGTCGTAGCCTTCGGCAAAGCCCTTGAGGTCGACAGGAATGCCGATGCCTTCTTCCGGCGACTGGAAGACGATGAAGGTGGCCGTCGCGCCGCTGCGCAGCGTTTTCAGCAACTCGTCCTCAAGCACCACTTCGGCATAGCAGCCGTCCGAGAAGCAGCGCACGAAATAGGCGCGGCCGATATCCTTGCCGTCGACATTAAGGCCGAGCCCGTTCGGCAGCAGCACGCCGAGCGGCGCCAGCACGCGAAGAATCTTCGACTTGCGATCGGCGGTCTTCAGCACGACGACCGAAAGACCGACTTCCGGCCGGTCCTCGGCAATGACGTTCTGCATCAGCGCGCATTGTTCGGTCGATGCGCCGGCCGGCTTGTCGCAGACCACGGACCATGCACCATGGCTGGAGCGCACCGTACCCGGTGGTTGTGGAACCTGGTTGGTCGGAAGCTGCTGGGTATGGGCTGGCGGCTGTTGGCCTGACTGCGGCGGTTGCTGGGTTTGCAGTTGCTGAGCCTGCGGCGCCGGCTGTGTTTGCTGTGCCTGCTGCGCCAGAACGGGTGCTGCAGCCGCAGCAGCGATGCTGGCGGTGACAAGCCAAAGCCGGGCGAGGGAACGAAAACCCATGAAAACCTCTAGATTCGAATCAGTGCTGCTATTGTTGAAGCCCATGCCGGCAAATGAAAAGCCCCGCATGCTGAATTCCAACCGACTGCGGCGGAAATACGACCTCTATCTCATTTTGCCCCGGCAATGCGATGGACCACGATGCAATTTTTCGTATGATGATGAAATGCTTGCCATGTTTCGGCGGGCCGGGGGAATATACTTCGCGCAAAAATGCCGCACGGACAACGCTTGTGAGTTGTTGCGGAGTGCTCCAAACTGTGGTTTGAAGCGCAATGGAATGTAGGGATACTGCGTTTGAGTGATCTGGGATCAAACGCTGGAGGGAGAGACATCGTGATTAAGAGGGCTTACGCAGCTCTGGCGGCTATCGCCTGTCTGCTTTTTGCGACCGGCAGCTATGCCGATCAGCCAAAACCATGGGAAACCGGCCTGCAAGAGGCAGCAACCGGCAACATGCATCAAATACGCTGGTTCGAAGCATACACGCTTTGGTTTATCGTTCCCATTACGCTGCTGGTGCTCGTCCTTTTGATCGTCGTCATGGTCAAGTTCCGGGCATCGCGAAATCCGGTGCCCTCCAGAACGAGCCATAACACGCTGATCGAGGTCATCTGGACCGTGGGACCGGTCCTCATTCTTCTGTTCCTGGCTGTTCCGTCCTTCGATCTTCTGACCGCGCAGCTAACGTTCCCGCAGAATCCTGACGTGACCGTCAAGGCGACGGCGACGCAGTGGCAGTGGAACTATGAATATGAAAACAGCGGCAACACGCCTCTGGCTTTTGATTCCTTCCTGCTGAAGGATCAGGACCGCGCTGCGGCCGGCAAGGAAGACAAATCGAAATATCCGCGGCTTCTCGCCGTCGACAACGAGCTGGTGCTGCCCGTGGGCAAGGTCGTGCGCGTCCTTGTTACCGCCGCACCGACGGATGTCATCCATTCCTTCGCGATGCCGTCCTTCGGCGTCAAGATTGACGCCGTTCCGGGCCGTTTGAACGAAACCTGGTTCAAGGCCGACAATGAGGGCCTGTACTACGGTCAGTGTTCCGAGCTCTGCGGCAAGGACCATGCATTCATGCCGATCGCCATCCGCATCGTCTCTCAGGATCAATACCAGCAGTGGCTGACCACTGCTGCCGGCGACCTGAGCAAGGCCAACAAGGCCCTGATGGCCGCCGTCGATCAGCCGGCTACTGTCAACGTTGCTGCGAACACGGCTGAGTAAGAGGGATAGGGATAATGGCTGGATCTACGGCACACGACGATCATTCGCACGCTCTTCATGACGCTCACGCGCATGACGACCATCACGCTCACAAGCCCAGTTTCGCGAACCGCTGGCTCTTCTCGACGAATCACAAGGACATCGGCACCCTCTATCTGATCTTTGCGATCTTTGCCGGTATCATTGGCTTCCTGCTGTCCGTTGCGATCCGCATGGAATTGCAGGAGCCGGGCATCCAGATCTTCAGCGGTCTGGCTTCCATGGTCTACGGCTATTCGGGCGACGCCTCCATCGATGGCGGCAAGCAGATGTACAACGTCTTCGTCACCGCCCATGCGCTGATCATGATCTTCTTCATGGTCATGCCTGCGATGATCGGCGGTTTCGCCAACTGGATGGTGCCGATCATGATCGGCGCGCCGGACATGGCTTTCCCGCGCCTGAACAACATTTCCTTCTGGCTGATCGTTCCCGCCTTCCTGCTGCTGATCCTGTCGATGTTCGTCGAAGGTCCGGCCGGTGCCTACGGCGCGGGTGGCGGCTGGACGCTGTATCCGCCGCTGTCAGGCCTCGTCGGTCATCCCGGCCCGGCGGTCGACCTGGTGATCTTCGCACTGCATATTGCCGGCGCCTCGTCGATCCTCGGTGCGATCAACTTCATCACCACCATCCTCAACATGCGCGCCCCGGGCATGACGCTGCACAAGATGCCGCTGTTTGCCTGGTCGGTGCTGATCACGGCCTTCCTGCTGCTTCTGTCGCTGCCGGTTCTCGCCGGTGCCATCACCATGGTGCTGACCGACCGCAACTTCGGCACGACCTTCTTCGCGCCGGAAGGTGGCGGTGACCCGATCCTTTACCAGCATCTGTTCTGGTTCTTCGGTCACCCCGAAGTCTACATCCTGATCCTGCCGGGCTTCGGCATGATCAGCCACATCATCTCGACCTTCTCGCGCAAGCCGATCTTCGGCTATCTCGGCATGGCCTACGCCATGGTCGCGATCGGCGCCGTTGGCTTCGTCGTCTGGGCTCACCACATGTATACGGTCGGCCTGTCGCTCGATACGCAGCGTTATTTCGTCTTCGCGACGATGGTCATCGCCGTTCCGACTGGCGTGAAGATCTTCTCCTGGATCGCGACGATGTGGGGCGGCTCGATCGAGTTCCGCACGCCGATGATCTGGGCGATCGGCTTCATATTCCTGTTCACGGTGGGCGGCGTCACCGGCGTGCAGCTCGCCAATGCCGGTCTCGACCGCGTATGGCAGGATACCTATTACGTCGTCGCGCACTTCCACTACGTTTTGTCGCTCGGCGCCGTCTTCGCCATCTTCGCTGCCTGGTACTACTGGTTCCCGAAGATGACCGGCTACATGTACAACGAGAAGATCGGCAACTGGCATTTCTGGATCACCTTCATCGGTGTCAACATGATATTCTTCCCGCAGCACTTCCTCGGTCGTGCTGGCATGCCACGCCGTTACATCGACTATCCGGACGCCTTCGCCGGCTGGAACTTCGTTTCCTCGATCGGCTCCTATGTTGCAGCCGTCGGCCTCTGCTTCTTCTTCTGGGGTGTCATCGATGCGTTCGTGAAGAAGCGCGTCGCCGGCAACAATCCCTGGGGCGAGGGTGCGACCACTCTGGAATGGCAGCTTCCTTCGCCGCCGCCTTACCACCAGTGGGAAGAGCTGCCGCGCATCAAGTAGCTTATTTCCGGACGCCGTGATAAACGGCGTCCGGCTTAACGGACATTGGATGAAAGAATGACGGTGATCGACAATCACGAAGTACTCGCGAAGAAAGGCGAAACCGGCCTGTCTGAAGCGAGTGCGCGCGATTATTTCGAGCTTTTGAAGCCGCGGGTCATGTCGCTAGTCGTCTTCACCGCTTTTGCCGGCCTGGTGCTGGCGCCGGGCCACATCAACCCCATTCTCGGCTTGATCGCCATTCTCTGCATCGCAGTCGGCGCCGGCGCTTCCGGCGCGCTGAACATGTGGTACGACGCCGATATCGACGCGGTCATGAGCCGTACGGCACGCCGTCCGATTCCCGCCGGCCGCGTCAAGGCTTCCGAGGCGCTTGCCTTCGGCTTGGTGCTGTCGGGCTTTTCGGTGACGATCCTTGGCCTCGCCGTCAACTGGCTTTCGGCCGCGATCCTCGCCTTCACCATTTTCTTCTACGTCGTCATCTATACGATGTGGCTGAAGCGCTCGACGCCGCAGAACATCGTCATTGGCGGCGCTGCCGGCGCTTTCCCGCCGGTCATCGGCTGGGCCTGTGTCACCGGAAACGTGACGATCGAGAGCATCGTGCTCTTCCTGATCATCTTCCTGTGGACGCCGGCCCATTTCTGGGCGCTGGCGCTGTTCAAGATGCGTGACTACGAAGCCGTCGGCGTCCCCATGCTGCCGAATGTCGCCGGCGTGCCGGCCACCAAGAATCAGATCGTCGCCTATGCGGTGCTGACGGCCATCATCGGTGTTGTGCCGGCATTCATGGGCTTTGCGAGCTTCGGCTATGGTGCCGTCGCCGCCGCGCTCGGCGCAATCTTCATATACTGTTCCATCGCCGTCCGGCGCATGCCGGATGGCGATGTTAAGATGATCCCGGCGAAGAAACTTTTCGCCTTCTCGATCTTCTATCTCTTCGCAATCTTTTCCGCACTGCTGATCGACCGGCTCGTGATAGTGCTGATATCAGGCGGTGCGGGAGGCTGGCTGTGATCGAACTCGTCAAGCTCACGGAAGCCCAAAAGAAATCACGGCGAGGGCGCAACATCGCGCTCGGTTTGGTGCTCGCCGGCCTGGTGATCCTGTTCTACGCGATCACCATCATCAAGGTCGGCACCGGACACGTTTGAGGAGGCGTGATGGAGGAGGGGACAACAAACAAGGCAAGAAACGCCGGCCGCAATAACGGCCTGGTGGTTGCCATGTGCCTGAGCTTCGTGGTCGGCATGAGCGCCATGTGCGCCGCCGCCGTGCCGCTCTACCGCATCTTCTGCGAGGTAACCGGCTTCAACGGCACGACGCAGCGCGTCGATCAGGCCTCCAGCATCATTCTTGACAAGCCGATCAAGGTCTCCTTCGACGCCAATGTTGCCCCGGGGATACCCTGGGACTTCAAGCCGATGCAGAAGGAAGTCTCCCCAAAGATCGGCAAAACGGTCGAGATCAAGTTCCTGGTCGAGAACAAGTCCGACCAGCCGACGCGTGGACAGGCTATTTTCAACGTCTCGCCGGTGGAAGCGGGCGCCTATTTCAACAAGGTGCAATGCTTCTGCTTTAACGAGACCGATCTGGCACCGGGGGAAAAGCGCGAGATGCCGGTGGTTTTCTACGTCGATCCTGAGATCACCAAGGCGGAAGAAACCAAGACGATCACGGCGCTGACACTATCCTACACCTTCTATCCGCGCGACGGCGCGAAACCTGTGGCTTCCAACGAGGGCGCAGCGAAGGTGGTGGAAAAGAAACTTTGATGGAGAGTGCTTTCGGCTCAGCCGGAGGCGATATGGGAAAAGTCATTCGGGGATTGCTGACATGGCAGAGGCGCATACCAAGAAACACGATTACCACATTATCGATCCCAGCCCGTGGCCGATCATCGCGGCCTTCGGGGCCTTTGTCATTACCTTTGGCGGCGTCTGCTTCATGCGCTACCTGAACGGCGGCGCGGTGCATCTGTTCGGGATCAACTTCGCACAGCCCTGGCTGTTCTTCATCGGCCTGGCCGTGATCCTCTACGTCATGTACGGCTGGTGGTCGGATACGGTGAAGGAAGCGCATGAGGGCGCGCATACCCGCGTCGTCTCGCTGCATCTGCGCTATGGCATGATCATGTTCATTGCCTCCGAGGTGATGTTCTTCGTCGCTTGGTTCTGGGCCTATTTTGACGTCAGCCTCTTCCCGAACGAAGCCATACAGGCTTCGCGGACGGCCTTCCTCGGCGGCCAGTTCCCGCCCAAGGGCATCGAAGTCCTCAATCCTTGGCATTTGCCGATCTACAACACCATCATCCTGCTGCTCTCGGGCACGACGGTTACCTGGGCGCACCACGCGCTGCTGCACAATGACCGCAAGGGCCTGATCCAGGGCTTGGTTTTGACCGTGCTGCTCGGTGCGCTGTTCTCCTGCGTGCAGGCCTATGAATATGCGCATGCGCCCTTCGAGTTCAAAAACTCGATCTATGGCGCTACCTTCTTCATGGCGACCGGTTTCCATGGTTTCCACGTGCTGATCGGCACGATCTTCCTGCTGGTCTGCCTCATCCGCTCGATCGGCGGCGATTTCACGCCAAAGCAGCATTTCGGCTTCGAAGCGGCCGCCTGGTATTGGCACTTCGTCGACGTCGTCTGGCTGTTCCTGTTCTTCTGCATCTATATCTGGGGAAGCTGGGGCGCGCCGGTCGCGGCTGGCTAAGCCAAGGCAGAATTGAGATAGAAGGCGGGTGCTTCGGCGCCCGCCTTTTTCATTGCGGGGCCTCTCAGGCGCCGACGGCAAGCCGCTCGAAGGCTGTTGGGCGCGGAACCCCTCGATCCAACAATTGCCGCATCTGTTCGGCGCAGGCCTGTGGACTTTGCACGGATGTATCCACTTCCAGATCGTAGATGCCCGGTTGATGCACTTGCGCCTGCCACGCAAGGATCGGCGCGGGAACCGGGGCATCGGCAGAGACGCTGACGTAGTCATTGCGCCTTTCAGGGCCTTCCGCCAAACGTCGCTGCATGATGGTCTCGATCGGACAGTGCACCCCGACGAAAAGGACGGGTAGGCCGGCAAGTTGGCGGGCGCAATCCGAAAGGATTCCGAGCGGCTTTGAATAGGCGTCATGATGGCCGAATTCGGCAATGACACTGAGCCCAAGGCGGCTATGGGCGGCAATCGAGGCATAGAGCGCCGAATAGAATATCGGAACCAGCGGTTCCAGGTCAGGCCGTTCGCCGCCCGGCCGTACACCGATCCCCGGCCGGTAACGCGGTGGCGTGATATGCCGCACATAGGCGTCGACGCCCAGATTCATCCATGGGTCGTCGAAACCTGCCTGGATGGCCTCGACAATGCTCGATTTTCCGGATCGCGGCGCGCCGTTCAGAATGATGATCTGGCCGGCCTTCGTGTCTTGCTTATTGTCCATACCCTCTTTCTATGGCCGCAATGGTGTTTTTCAAGCGGCCAGGAAAAGGCGGCCGCGACATCATGATGCGGGATTGGGGCCTTGTTTGGCTGCTGCGCAGACGTCACCATGCTTTTGAATTGGACGGATGGCCGCGTCGCGGTTACTGATGATGACAGGACGAGACCCGGATGCTCGTCGTGAATGGCAATCGATCGAGATCAAACCTTGAGCCCAGAGCAAGACACAGCCCCAGGTCACGGGACAGACCCAAATCAAGGGGCAAATGGTGACAGCGCCCTCTTTCCACCCGTCGATCCGTTCCGGGTCGGCATTCAAGGATGCTGTCCGCGTTGCGGTCATGGCAAGCTCTTCGACGGTCTGCTCTCGCTGAAGCCGCGTTGCGCAGCTTGTGGGCTCGACTATGCCTTTGCCGATGCGGGCGATGGCCCGGCGGTCTTCGTCATCCTCATCGTCGGCTTCATCGTCATCGGCTCGGTGCTATGGCTGCAGGTCAACTATGCGCCGCCGATCTGGGTGCATATCCTGCTGTTCGGCCCCTTGACCATCATCCTGTCGCTTCTGTCGCTACGCTGGTGCAAGGGCATCCTGATCGCGCTGCAATATCGCAACAATGCCAGCGAAGGGCGCATTCATCGTGACTGAGGCCGCCATGCCCGCTCGCCGCGCCAACCCTTTCTGGCAGTTTGGCAAGGTGCTGATCCTGCTCGTGGCGCTTGGCATCCTGCTGGCTCTCGGCACCTGGCAGGTCGAGCGGCTGCACTGGAAGGAAGGCCTGCTCGCCGACATTGCCGAGCGCCAGGCCGCGGCCCCTGTGCCGCTATCGACGATCGAGGCCATGGCCGCATCCGGCGGCGATATCGAATATCGCGTCGTCACAGCGACCGGCCGTTACCTCAACAACAAGGAACGGCATTTCTTCGCAACCTTCGGCGGCGCTTCCGGCTTTGATATTTATACGCCGCTGCAGCTTGCGGACGGGCGCTACCTCTTCGTCAACAGAGGTTTCGTGCCCTACGACGCCAAGGAGCCGGAAATGCGCATGCAGGGGCAGTTGACGGACGAACAGACCGTCACCGGCCTCGCCCGCGCCAAGCTCGCCGGCCAGCCCTCGGGCATGCCGGACAATGATCTGGCGAAGAACATATTCTATTGGAAAGACCTGGATGCCATGGCCGATAGCGATGGGCTTCCGCGGGATAAAGTACTGCCCTTCTTCGTCGATGCCGACAAGACCCCCAATCCTCAGGGCCTGCCGATCGGCGGCGTCACCATCGTCGATTTGCCGAACAATCACCTGCAATATGCCGTGACCTGGTATGGCCTGGCGGCGGCGCTGGTCGCCATCGTCGCCATCTCCTGGTGGCGCAAACGCCATCCGGGCACCCCCACGCAATAGTTTCGCGCAATAGAATAGCTTCATTTCGATGGAATATTCGGCTAGAGCATGATCCCAAAAAGTGCGCAGTGGTTTTTGGATAAGATCATGCGGACTACATGAGTAAGCGGCAAGGCGAACCTATCTATAGCCTTGCCATCGTCCCGGATTTCGGAAGAGACATGAATATAGCGGTTTCCAAACCTGACCTGACCATCCGGCTCTGCGGTCCGCGTGGCTTCTGTGCCGGTGTCGATCGTGCCATCCAGATCGTCGTGCTGGCGCTGAAGGCCTATGGCGCGCCGGTCTATGTCCGTCATGAGATCGTGCATAATCGCTATGTCGTCGAAGGGCTGGAGGCCAAGGGCGCCGTCTTCGTGGAGGAGCTGGACGAAATCCCCACCGAGCATCGCGCCCAGCCCGTCGTCTTTTCCGCCCATGGCGTTCCGAAGTCCGTGCCGGCGGATGCGGACGCGCGCAATCTCTTTTATCTCGATGCCACTTGCCCGCTGGTGTCGAAGGTGCACAAGCAGGCCATGCGGCATAACCGCCTCGGCCGCCATGTCATCCTCATCGGTCATGCCGGCCACCCGGAAGTGATCGGCACCATGGGCCAGCTTCCCGAGGGTTCCGTGTCGCTGATCGAGACGGTGGAGGATGCCGACGCCTATCAGCCTGCCGACCCCGACAATCTCGGTTTCGTCACGCAGACGACGCTCTCGGTCGACGACACCGCCGGCGTCATCGCACGGCTGCAGCAGCGTTTTCCGAATCTCACCGCGCCGGCCGCCGATTCGATCTGCTATGCTACGACCAACCGCCAGGAAGTGGTGAAGGAAGCCGCTCCAGGCTGCGATCTCTTCATCGTCGTCGGTGCACCGAATTCGTCCAATTCCAAGCGTCTCGTGGAAGTCGCGCTCCGGGCAGGGGCTAAGAAATCCGTGCTTGTCCAGCGCGCCTCCGAAATCGATTGGGACGATATCGGCGATATCAAAACCGTCGGCCTCTCCGCCGGCGCATCGGCACCAGAGGTCATCGTCAACGAGATTATCGAGGCGTTTCGCACCCGCTTTAATGCCGTGGTGGAGCTTGCCGAAACGGTCAAGGAGACCGAGAATTTCCTCGTCAATCGCGAGCTGCGCAATATCGAACTGACGGTGGCCGACATGGCCTTTGTCAATGGGGACTGAAGAACGGCCACCTCGTCCTTCGAGGACCTGCCGCTTGCGCTGACGCTGCATCGGCAAGGCATTTTAGGATGAGGTGAAGAGAGTTTCGCCGCCAGACGCCGAATCAGCCCTCATGGTGAGGAGGTCCGCAGGGGAGTCTCGAACCACGAGGGCGGGCGGCTAGGTGGCTAGCATGTATCAAAGGGAATAATTCGTGGCCGTTTATACCGATATTACTGAAGACGATCTGAAGTGGTTTCTGACGGAATATGATGTCGGCACGTTGCTCTCCTACAAGGGCATTGCCGAGGGCGTCGAAAACTCCAACTTCCTGCTGCATACGTCGCGCGAGCCGCTGATCCTGACGCTCTATGAGAAGCGCGTGGAGAAGAGCGACCTGCCGTTTTTCCTCGGTTTGATGCAGCATCTGGCAAGCCGCGGCCTGTCTTGCCCGTTGCCCTTGCCGCGCAAGGATGGCGCGTTGCTCGGCCATCTCTCGGGCCGCCCGGCCGCGCTGATCTCCTTTCTCGAAGGAATGTGGCTGCGCAAGCCCGAGGCAAAACATTGCCGCGAAGTCGGTAAGGCGTTGGCTGCGATGCATGTCGCCGGCGAAGGCTTCGCCATCAAGCGGCCGAATGCACTGTCGCTCGAAGGCTGGCAGGGGCTCTGGGAAAAATCCGAAGCCCGCGCCGATGAGGTCGAACCCGGCCTGCAAGACGAAATCCGCGGCGAACTCGATTTCCTGGCGGCGCATTGGCCGAAGGACCTGCCGGATGGCGTCATCCATGCGGATCTGTTTCCCGACAACGTCTTCTTCCTCGGCGACGAGCTTTCCGGCCTGATCGACTTCTATTTCGCCTGTAACGACCTGCTCGCCTACGACGTCTCGATCTGCCTCAACGCATGGTGCTTCGAGAAGAACGGCGCTTACAATATCACCAAGGGCATGGCGCTTTTGGAAGGCTACCAGAGCGTCCGGCCGCTGGATGATGCCGAAATCGCCGCCCTGCCGACGCTGTCGCGTGGCTCGGCGCTGCGCTTCTTCCTGACCCGCCTCTATGATTGGCTGACGACGCCGGCCGGCGCCTTGGTCACCAAGAAGGACCCGATCGAATATCTGCGCAAGCTGCGCTTCCATCGCCAGATCGCCTCCAGCGCCGAATATGGGCTGAAGGCATGAAACATGTCGATATCTTCACCGACGGCGCTTGCTCCGGCAATCCCGGTCCAGGCGGCTGGGGCGCGGTGCTGCGTTATGGCGATGTCGAAAAGGAGCTTTTCGGCGGCGAACAGGAGACGACCAACAACCGCATGGAGCTGATGGCGGCGATCTCCGCGCTTGGCGCGCTGAAAACGCCATGCGAGGTCGATCTCTACACGGACAGCGTCTATGTCAAAGACGGCATCTCCAAATGGATTTTCGGCTGGAAGAAAAACGGCTGGAAAACCGCCGACAAGAAGCCGGTGAAAAACGCCGAACTCTGGCAAGCGCTGGAGGAAGCCCGCAACCGGCATCAGGTGACATTGCATTGGGTCAAAGGCCATGCCGGGCATCCGGAAAACGAGCGCGCCGACGAACTGGCGCGCAAGGGCATGGAGCCGTTTAAGAAGAAGTAGGGTGGGCGGTGAGCCAATGCTTGGATGGTGGCTTTGCGGCATTAGCAGACTTTGGCTTGGCTTTCATGGACGACCGTTTTGGTGCCGGAAGCGGCATTTTCAGCTTTCGGGCTCGGTAGCGGGCGAAGCTGACTTCGCCCCTTACTTCCTGGTAGCGCCTCGGCGTCGTTCCAGAACATTATTCGGCGATGGCATCGATGATCGACCGTATTTCGCGGCTCTTGCTGGAAGTATCGTCTGCCAGAAATAACAGAAGACCATTTTGGCAGAATTCGATCACATGACTAAGATCTTTCCCAATATCAAGGTACGTTTCGAGGTCGCCTTCGCGAAGGACGAACATGCCGTCTGAAGCCGAGGTGTCTATATGACCTCCCCAATCTAAGTGTGACTGTTTGAATGCGGCGATTTGTTCAGCCGTTCGGAGGAGAACACCATTGTCGGCGGGATAATGCAAATTCACGACGTAATCGAAATCCGCGATTGCGTAAACGCGGAGGCCGAAGCTTGAAAACAGACTGTTCCACTTCGGCAGTTCTCTCTTTCCGCCGACATGGAGAACCGCAATTTCTTGTTCGAGCAGACGGTGGCGCTCCTGGAGCAGCGCCCTGAAGAAATAGCGGTCGGTGTCGCCCTCCACCAGAACCACTTTTTTCGAGAAAAAGGCATAAGTGGACCGGGAGTTGTCGAGAATGCGTATGAGGCTTTTTTCATCTGCGGAAAGTGTTGGCGAGAAGATTGACGTGTGACCGTTCGCATTAAGCGCAAACCGGCGTACAGAACTTATGGTGCTCGAATTGATGAGCGATTCCGAATGGGTAACGAGAATATATTGGCAGTTCTGCGTCCGGTTCAGCTCTCGAAGTACCTGCAGATACTCGTGCTGAAATTGATAATGCAAGTGGATTTCAGGTTCATCAATGATGACGACGCCACCCTTCAGCTCACCCCTCCCATACGCCTCGAGCACTAGGTGGATAATCGCTTTTTGACCCGCGCTCAGGCTGTTAATGTCGCCGATTGGCTTGTTGCGACGGGTGTCGTAGAATTCAAAGCTGTACTGCCATGTCCGCTGGTCCAGAAGCTTTATTTGACAGCGCAGATTTACCACGCGCAGTCGCTCATTGACCTTCCTCACAAAGCGAAGATCGTTCGCTTCTTGCTCACACTGCGCAAGATCTTTTGCTTCTGAAATGAGGTTGAAATGGCGCTCAGCAACCTGCAGCCGCACGAGCGCGAACACAGGCGGTTCATTGCTGTCGGTGGCATTTAGGCTACGATTGAAATCTTGATTCCGTATGTCCTGAATCTGCTGCGACGCCGACGCGCTGCTGAGGGAAATTGAGGGCTGAAACGCGTGGTAGTTGCGATAGCTACCGATAAGCGTGAAGCTCTCATAGAGCGGTGGGATCGGCTCACCGCGCGTAAGGGCATTGTGAAGTGAAATGGCTTCTCTGAAAAGGTGATAGTCGGTTAGATATGTGAAGCCAAAGTCATGTTCTCCATCCTGTAGCTGAATTGAGAAACTATTCGCGGCACGGTTCAATATCACGTCAATAACGTAGGTGTCGCGCTCTTCGCCATTAGCGTTAACATTATAATTAGAGTATGATCCCAGCGTTTGGGTAAGCTCAACAAAGTAAGTCCTGATATTAGCAATGTTCTGCCGGTCGATGTCGTCGAGTCGCACTGCTATACGAATGCGCTGTTCTTCATCTTCGCTATCCCAATTTGCGTCTAGCCGAAAACCGTTGATGTTGGTGTGATTGGCTGGCTGCAGAACCTGCCGCCTATCATTTGTTGCAAGGGTTGAGCGGCGTCCGAACAGCTCACGATTGAAGCTGAACTGACGATATATGACCCTTCGGAAAAGGAAGTTGACAACTTCGAGGGCTGTCGATTTTCCGGAGCCATTCTCGCCGATAATAATATTTAGACCATCGTCAAATTCTATTTTATCGGCCTGGCGCACATCTGCGCGATAGGGAAAGCTGAGGACATTTGATATTTGAAGGTATTCGATTCGCATGCCTTAACCCTACACCCTTTACCGGAGTAGCATACCGAGGGCCGACCTTTTGCTCAAGCTACGGTTGAGGTTGGTTTGTGTTGTATGCCGCTGACCACCCCGCCCCGTGATCTTGGTTTGGCTGTAGAACCTCACCGTATGGCGGCTTTCAGGACCGGCGTTAGTACCTGCGAACAGCGACTATGAAGGCGCGAAGCCGTCCTTCTGTGACCGGACCATCTATGTCTGCTTCGAGCCAAAAGCGGTCATAGTCGGCACTCACCAAAAAGCCCAAACATCGCAACCCCGCATCTTGCCCCTCAGCCCTTTCCCTCTATGCTGCGCCAAAACAGCTAGGGAGATAAATATGATCCTGCATTGCGTTTTCCTGCGGCTCAAATCCGCCATGACACAGGATGAGAAAAAGGAGCTTTTCGAATCCGTCGCCGCCTTGCAGCAGGTCATTCCCGGCATTCTCGATGTCAAATATGGGCCGAATGTCTCGCCGGAGGGGCTGCATGGCGGCTTCGTTGATGGCTTTGTGGTGACGTTCGAGAGCCCTGAAGCGCGCGACGCCTATCTCGTGCATCCCGAACACGTTGCTGTCGGTGAGCGTCTCGTCTCCTCGACTGACGGCGGCCTCGCCGGCCTGTTGGTCTTTGATCTCAATATTTAACTAGAGCGACCGGCCCTGATCACGCTTACCGGCGGGGCGTGACGATGGTGAGATTCATCTCGGAACGCAGGCGAAAACCCATCGCCTTGTAAAGCGAGATGGCCGGCGCGTTCGTTGCATATGCATGCAGATAAGCGGTTTCGTTCCTCGCGGAGATCTCGCCGGCAACGAAGCGGAAGAGCAGGGTGCCGAGGCCGCGTCCCCGAAAATCGGGATGGGTGCAAAGGCCGCTGAGTTCGGCAAAACCGGGCTGGCGCATGCGCTGGCCGGCCATGGCGATGAGCCGGCCCTCAATCTTGATGCCCCAAAAGGTGCCGAGGCTTTGGGCGCGCAGGGTAAAGGGACCGGGCTTGGTCAGCGTGGCCAAGGCGAGCATCTCAGGTGCATCGGCTTCCGTTAGCGACTCGATCCTGCTGTCCGAGATCCGCTGATAAGGCCGTTCGGGGATCATCTGCACCAGCTTGCCTTCAGAGACGACCGTCAGTCTCGGCGGGATTGCGATGGGATTGGCTTCGACGAGCGCCATGGCCTCGTCAGCGGCCGGCAGATTTTCCAGAGCCTCGAGGCTTTCCGCCGTATCATCGGCGGGGGCTGCGAAGGGCACGATGGAGGGCGGATAGCGGCGGGCGCGCTCGTTGCCTTCCGCCAGTGTCGCATGGGCAGTTCGAAGGGCGTTCCAGGCCGGGCGGTCGAGAATATGGCTCATGGTTTCTGCTCCTTGTCGAGTTTGCCTCGACGGGCAAGCGGCGCTTCGGCAAGCCCGTTCTCGATTGCAGTAAGCTGTTCCAGGATCGGCCCGGAACTCTCGCCGCAGAGCTCGATGACAGCCTGTTCGATGCGCGGCCAGACTGATCGTTTCGAGTAATCGACGAGTTCCTGTCCTTCCGGTGTTAGGGAAACCAGTCTTCGGCGCTGATCCTCGGGTGAGGCCTGCATGTCGACGTAACCCAGTTCCAGAAGCTGCGAGACGGTCCGCGTGGCCCCTGGCTGGGTGATGCCGACAGCCTGGGCAAGCTCACCGATGGTAAGCGGGCCGGCGCGGTCGATCGCCGCGAGGAAAGGATATTGGGCGGATTGGAGGGAGACGCCGAGCTCTCCCATAATCTGCTGGGTATCGGCCTGAAGGCGCTCGCCGATGCGGCGAAAGCGGCTGCCGAGGCAGAGGAAACCCAGCGATTTCACGATATCTTCAGCCACGCCGCATTCCTGCTTCAATTTACATAACTGGTTATATAACTTCTTATGAAACAATGGTCAAGCGGCGCGTCCCCGACCTGCTGGTCTTCGCTCTCGATCTTTGAATGAAAAGGCCGCAGGCAAATGCCTGCAGCCATGCTCGTCCTGCTGTCTCAGCTCGATTTCGCCATCGCCGCGGCGAGTTGATCAACGTTATAACGGAACATTTTTTCATATGTCGGAGCCGGCCCATTGGCCTTGGAGAGGGCCTCGACGTAGAGTTCGCCGCCGGGCTGCGCGCCGGTGGCCTTGGCGACCTGCTTGACCAGGCGCGGATCATTCGAATTCTCGAAGAAATAGGTCATCACATGTTCGGTCCTGATCTGCTCGATCAGCTTGGCGACGCCGGCGGCCGAGGCTTCGGTCTCGGTCGAGACGCCGAGCGGCGACAGGAAGGTGACGTTGTATTCACGCCCGAAATAGCCGAACGCGTCGTGGCTGGTCAGGATCTTACGGCGATCCTCTGCAATCTTGTCGAACTTGCTGTGCGCATAGGCGTCGAGATCCGTCAGTGTCTTGGTATAGCGCTCAGCATTGGCCTTGAAATCGGCGGCGTCGGCCGGATCGGCGGCGGATAGCGCCTTTTCGATATTGGCGACCCAGATCTTCACATTGACCGGGCTGTTCCAGACATGCGGATCGGTGACGGTCTTGCCGTCGTCGACCATGGTGCGGGTATTGATGCCGTCAGAGGCGACGATCGGCGTGCCCTTGTAGCCGGAAGCCTTGATCAACCGATCCATCCAACCTTCCAGACCTTCGCCGCTGACGAAGGTGACCTTGGCGGCATTGAGCCTCTTGGCGTCGGTTGGTGAAGGCTCGAATTCATGGGGATCGCCGTTCGGGCCGACAAGGCTCGACACCTTCACATGCTCGCCGCCAACCTGCTTGACGACATCGGCAAGCACGGTGAAGGAGGCGACGACATCCAAGGTTTCCGCCGAAGCGGGCGCCGCTATGCCGAAGGCGATGAAGGCCGGCAGCGCAGCGGAGAGAAGCAGTCTGTGTCTGGTCACGATAATCTCCTTGATCGAAATTAGCCCCTGAGATGGGGACGGGGAATAAACCGGCGGGCGAGGCCCGAGGGTGCGAAGAGAATGGAAAAGCCGTAGATCAGGCTCGCCGTGATGATGATGGTCGGGCCGGAAGCGAATTCGAGGTGATAGGAGGCGATGAGCCCGATATAGCCCGACGCGGTCGCGGTTGCCGCTGCGATCGCCATCATCGCCGGCAGGCTGCGCGACCAAAGCTGCGCGATCGCCGCCGGCAGCATCATCAGCCCGACCGCCATCAGCGTGCCGAGTGCCTGGAAGCTGGCGACGAGATTGAGCACCACCAGCAGCAGAAAGAGGAAATGATAGACCGCTCCCCGGCCACCGACGGCGCGGAGAAAGCCGGGATCGAAGCATTCCACCACCAATGGCCGATAGATGACGGCGAGCGCCAGGAGCGTCACCGTGGTGATCGCGCCGATTTGGTAGAGGGCAGGGGCGTCGATCGCGAGGATGGTGCCGAAGAGCACATGCAGAAGATCGATATTGGAGCCGCGCAGCGATACGATGAGCACACCGAGCGCGAGCGACGTCAGATAGAAGCTGGCGAAACTCGCATCCTCCTGCAGCACCGTCATGCGGCTGACGAGCCCCGAGAGCAGCGCCACCGACAGGCCGGCAACAAGCCCCCCGAGACCCATGGCCGTCAGCGACAGCGAGCCGGCAATCAGATAGCCGATGGCCGCCCCCGGTAGTACGGCATGGCTCATGGCGTCGCCCATCAGGCTCATCCGCCGGAGCATCAGGAAGACGCCGATCGGTCCGGAGCCGAGCCCGAGGCAAAGGCAGGCGACGAGCGCGCGCCGCATGAAACCGTAATCGGCAAAGGGCGCGAGGAAGATGTCATAGGCCGTCATTCGGCCGGCTCCCGCTTCGCTAACCCCCGATGGGTAGGCGCCCGTTCCGGCAAGCAGTCTCCGGCGTCCTCGTCCCAACGCTCCGCCATGGCCCGCGCCTTGATGAGATTATCGGAGCTCATCACATCCTCTGTCCGGCCCCAACCGACGAGTTCACGGGCGATCAGCAGCGTCTCCGGAAAATGCGCGCGCACCTGATCGAAATCATGCAGCACCGCAATCACCGTGCGCCCGTCACTGTGCCAACGTAAGACAATATCGAGCAGGTCGCGTGTCGTGCGCTGGTCTATGGCGGTAAAGGGCTCGTCGAGAAGGATGACGCGGGCATCTTGCAGCAGCAGCCGCGCAAAAAGTACGCGCTGGAATTGCCCGGCCGAGAGTGAGCCGATGTGCCGACGCTCGAAGCCCGCCAGGCCCACGACCGCCAGCGCATCACGGGCACGCTCGGCATCCGCGTGTGAGAAACGCCTGAAGGCGCCGGAATTTTTCCAGGCGCCGAGCATGATGGTATCGGCCACCGAGATCGGAAAACGTCTGACGATATCGGCCGCCTGCGGCAGATAGCCGAAATCATTGCGCGTCAGCGCGCCGCGATCGATCGAGCCTTCCGCCGGTCTCAATTCGCCGATGATCGCCTTCAGGAGCGTCGACTTGCCCGCCCCGTTCGGTCCGGCAATCGCCGTCAGGCTGCCGGCCTGGAAGGCACCAGAAACGTGATGCACGGCTGGATGGCGTTCATAGGTGACGGTGAGGTTGTCGAGACGGATCTGAGCACTCATGCCAACGCCACCGCCCAGCCGATCGTGGCCCAGAGAATTGCGATGCCGATTGCAACGAAGGCGAGGCGCATCAAGGCCGACCGCCCGATCAGGGATGCGGCGAAGGGATTGTTGTTAAAGGGCATGGGTGGTTTCCATAATGTAATAACATTACGCTTGTAAAGGGCAGAATGCGGCGAAAAAGAGGCGGGTGGTGAGCATATGTCATTCATCGCTGGCAAACGTGTTGCGATTTGCACCGATGCAGCCGAATGCTATATACTGCGCATTATGTGTTATCTGGCTAAGGACCGAAACTGCAAGAAGGATGATCCCTATGAACGTCTCGATTGGTGATCGTTGGGAAAAGTTCATCGAAAAAACAGTCGAAGAAGGGCGCTACAGCTCTGCCAGCGAGGTCGTCCGTGAAGGTCTCCGTCTTGTAGAGGAGCGTGAGGCGAAAATCGCATCGTTGCGGCTCACCCTGGAGGCATCAATTGCGAGCGGGGGCGACATATCTGATGAGGAGCTGGATGCATCGCTGGATGCGGTGGAAGCCCAGCTAAAACAAGAAGGCTATTGATGTGCCGCGCATTCGGTATCTAGCGAGCGCCAGAGCCGATTTCGATAGTATCTATCGATATATCAGACAAGAAGGCGGGAGCGCAGAAAGCGCTCGAAATTTTATCGGCAGACTTCGTGGCAAATGTCGTAATTTGGCAGAGCTACCTGGTCAAATGGGTCGTGCAAGACCGGAATTGCTTACCGATGTTCGCAGTTTTGCATTTCGCGGCTATGTGATCTTCTTCCGCTACGTGGATGATGTTTTTGAAGTTGTGAACATCATCGAAGGTCATCGAGACCTTGAAAGTCATTTCGACGGGGATCGCTAGTGCGAACAAAGGGCGCCCGCATGGCGCCCTTTGTTTTTTCGTTTAAAGCTGCCCGATCATCGCTGCGGCACCCGACACGGTTGCCTGGCCGGGGCTTTCCTCGATGTTGAGCGTCTTCACCACGCCGTCTTCCACCAGCATAGAATAGCGCTTCGAGCGGACGCCGAGGCCGCCGGCGGAAAGGTCGATATCGAGGCCGAGCGCCTTGGCGAAAGAGGCGTTCCAGTCGGCGAGGAAGTGGATTTTCCCCATGCCGCCGGAGGATTGCGCCCACGCGCCCATGACATGCCAATCGTTAACGGCAACGACAGCGATGTCGTCGACGCCCTTTGCGAGGATAGCATCACGGTTTTCCAGATAGCCCGGCAGATGGTTCAGCGAGCAGGTCGGCGTAAAGGCACCGGGGACGGCGAAAAGCACGACACGCTTGCCGGCAAAAAGCTGTTCGGTGGTCAGTTCCACCGGGCCGTCGGCGGTCTTTTCCTTGAAGGTGGCGGCAGGCAGTTTATCGCCGATAGCGATGGTCATGGCACTCTCCTTGGGGTCGCAATTTAGGGCGGCTGAACCGCCGCCCTTTGAGTGAAAATGGTCGGGCGAAACTATAGATCCGCGCTATTCGAACGCAAGCGTGGTTTCCATGGCGCGTTCACCGTCGATGACGAGGATGCCCCAGCTTTTGCCTTTAATATCGTAATTCTTCGGAAGCTTGCCGATCGCGATGTCGGTCGCAAAAGTCCTGCCGTCGCGTGTGCCGTTGGCCTGTTTGAAAAAGACATACCCGGACGGGCCGGTGACATAGATCAATGGAGTGCTTCCTGTTGCCTCCGGCAGCGTCAGGCGCAGTGAAAGAGTTTTTGCATCGGGCGAAAGTTGGTGATTTTCGACGGCAAAATCCGAGGAAGGAGCCTGCGGCAGCGACGCATCGGCGGCATCCAACAGGGCTTGTTCGTGCGGCGTCGATTGGCCGGCAGCCGATAACGGCAGAGAGAATTGGGTCTGGAAGGGAATACAGATGTCCTTGCAGAGTCCGATGAAGGCGGTGAGGTTGAGTGTCACCGGCTGTTTGCCGTTGACACGGAAATCGAGCGGCAATGTCACCGGCTCATCATAGCCGATTTCCTGGATCTTGCCGACGACGATCGGTTTGGGCGTTGGGTAGCTGGTTTTTTCCAGCGCAATGCCGCCATCGGGCGCCGGGTTTACCTGCGGCGCAATTCCGCTTTCGCCGGGTTCGCGCCAATAGGTGATCCAGCCGGGTGCAGGCTCGATCTGCAGAGCAGCACGGATATGGCCCTGAGCATCCGGCGCCAGCGCCACCAACCGCATGCGCCCGCCCTCGTTGTTTGCCCAGTCGCTCATGGCGGCATGGGCGGTGCCGTCGGTCAGCGTTGCGGCGGTCAGCATTGTCAACAATGGGATAAAAGAGAGTTTTCCGGTCATGGAACAAGGATTTACCGGATGGCGCAGGCCTGTGCCAGAACGGCGCGAAAAAGAAATGATCATTTTCAGTTGATTGATTTATGACATTGCCCCATCTTCTTTTCGAGGGGCGCAGTTACAGACTGCAGTCAGGAGGTACGATGTCCCTATCGACGCTGAAGAATAGAAGCGAAAGAGGTTTTCTCGACGGCCAGTTCCTGATTGCCATGCCTGGTATGGAAGACCGGAATTTCAATCGCACAGTGATCTATATCTGTGCTCATTCCGCCGCCGGCGCCATGGGCTTCGTCATCAATCGTGCGCAGAACCTGACCTTTACCGACGTGCTGCTGCATCTCGAAATGATCAAGGATGACGACGCTATTCTTCTGCCGCCGGTCGCCCGTGATTTCCCGATCCAGACCGGGGGCCCGGTCGAAAGCGGCCGCGGCTTCGTCCTGCATTCTGATGACTATATCAGCGACAGCAGCATTCCGGTGAGCGACGATATCAGCCTGACGGCGACCTTGGACATCGTGCGCGCCATCTCCAAGGGTGGCGGGCCGCGGCGCGCTACCATGCTGCTCGGCTATGCCGGTTGGGGCGCGGGTCAGTTGGAAGCGGAAATCAGCAATAATGGCTGGCTCAACTGCCCGGCCAATGAGGAGCTGATCTTCGATCGCAGCCTTGACGATAAGTATGAACGCGCCCTGGCCTTGATGGGCATCAATGCCGCCATGTTGTCGCCGCATGCGGGGCATGCCTGAGCCGTCCACGCCCTTGTGGAACGAAATATTGTTAATGACGTTTCCTTGTCACCGCACCGACAACTCCGCCGGTGCTGAATGAGGAGGCGTTCGCTATGGGCAGCATGAGTGACAAGGTATCCGGCAAAGCCAACGAGGCGGCTGGTAAGGCCAAACAGGTTGCCGGCAAGGCTACGAAGAGCAAGAGCATGCGCGCCGAAGGCACGGCCCAGAAGGCCAAAGGTAAGGCCCAGGTAGCTGTTGGCAAGGCCAAGGATAAAGCCAAGGGCGCAGTAGACCGCATGTAATCCAGCGGTTCGGTATGCGACAAGTCAAGTGCTGCGCCCTTTCGCGTGCCGTCAAACGCGCGGCGCAGTAAAAGAGCCTGTCACGAATTCGCGACAGGCTCTTTTTATGCTCGTCTTTTATACCCGTCGTGGCCAAGTTTTGGAGAGCTTTCCATGAGGCTTTTCGCCTGCGACCATTGTGGCCAGCCAGTGCATTTCGATAACCGGCAATGCGTGCGCTGCGGCTATCAGCTCGGCTTTGTTCCCGAGCGTCTTGCGATGTATGCACTGGAGGCTGATGAGGTGCCGAATTGGCGTCTTGTTGCCGAGCCGACGCGTATTGTCCGCTTCTGCGCCAATGCCACGCTCGATATCTGCAACTGGATGGTCGAAGCCCAAGACCCCGACCCCTTTTGCATTGCCTGTCGTCATAACCGGCTGGTGCCGAATACGGATAGCCAGCAGGGTATAGACCGTTGGCGGCGCATCGGCCAGGCCGAGCGGCATCTGTTCTATTCACTGTTGCGCTGGAACCTGCCGCATCCCAATCGCCAACAGGATCCCGAGGGTGGGCTGGTCTTCGACTTCCTCGAGGACGAGGTGCAGGGCGGCACCGTTGTGCCGGCGACGACCGGCCACGAGGAGGGGCTCATCACCATCCGCGCCGCTGAGGCCGACGATGTGACACGCGAACAGGCACGCACGTCGATGAACGAGCCTTACCGCACGCTGCTCGGCCATTTTCGCCACGAGACCGGCCATTTCATCTGGAACAAATTGATCCGCGACCGCAATCGGTTCGACGCCTTCCGCGCCGTCTTCGGCGATGAGCGCGTAGATTACGGCGCGGCCCTGCAGCAACACTACGACCAAGGCCCGCCGCCGAATTGGCAGGAAAGTTTTATCAGCGCTTATGCCAGCGCCCACCCCTGGGAAGATTTTGCCGAATGTTTCGCGCATTATCTTCATATCGTCGACACGCTGGAGACCGCTCGCTCCTTCGGCTTGGTGGTCGATCCCCGTGGCTATCACGAAATGGCGGTGGAGGTGGATTTCAATCCTTACAAGGCTGAGAGTGCCGAACAGCTCGTCAGCGCCTGGATACCGCTGAGCGTCGCGATCAATTCCATCCAGCGCAGCATGGGGCAGCCGGATTCCTATCCCTTCATCCTGTCGCCCCCGGTCGTGACGAAGCTGGAATATATACGGCAAGTGATTGGCGAAGCATGATTTTGCCCTCTCTCCAAAGGAGGAGGGCGTCTGAAGCGCGAGCGCTGTACAAACCTTTCCCAGGCGTGGGAGGTTATCGGCTACGCGCGCTTCGTCAGCGGAAAGCGTTCCTTCAGCAGCCGCAGCACCGAGTCCGAGCCCATGGGCGGGCCGAAGATGAAGCTCTGGCCGTAGGCGCAGCCCATCTTGGCGAGTTCCAGCGCATCCTCTTCCGACTCGATGCCTTCGGCGACGACGCGCATGTTGAGCTCGCGGGCCATGGAGATCACCGAACGCAAAAGTACGGCTTTCTTGTCGCTTTCATCACGCACCATCGCCTTGTCGAGCTTGATCGTGTCGAACGGGAAGCGGGTGAGATAGGAGAGCGAGGAATAACCGGTGCCGAAATCGTCAAGCGCCAGGCCGATGCCGGCTTCGCGCAGCTTGCCGAGCACGAGGCGGGCCTGTTCCGGATTCTCCATCACCTGCGATTCCGTCAATTCGAGCTTGATGCGGTTCGGCTCGCAATGGGTTTTGGCGAGCAAGGCGCGGACATCATCGTAGAGCTCGTTGTTGAGGAGCTGCACGCTGGACAGATTGATGGAAACGAAGAGAGGCAGGTCGCCGGTCTGGCGCTGCCAGGCCATCAGGTCGTTGGTCGCCTGCTCCATCGCAAACATGCCGAGCGGGCCGATAATGTCGGAAGCCTCGGCGATCGGGATGAATTCCGACGGTGGAATATTGCCGCGTTTCGGATGCTCCCAGCGCATCAGCGCCTCGAAACCGGCGACTTCGGCATCTTCCAGCCGAACGATCGGCTGATAAACCAGCGACAGTTCCTTGCGTTCGACGGCGCGGCGAAGATCCGTTTCAAGCTGCAGACGGTCGGTGCCAAAGCTGCGGAATGCAGGCTGAAAAGGCTCGACGCGATTGCCGCCGGCGCGCTTGGCGCGGTACATAGCGAGTTCGGCATCGCTCAAGAGACCCATAGCGCTTTCCTGCTGGTCGACCCAGGACGTCAGTCCGATCGACGCCGTCAGGATGATTTCGCGGTTGGCGAAATTGATCGGCACCATGATCGCCTTGCTGATGGCGTCGGCGAAATCGGCGACCTTGGCCGGGTCGCGCTCGGAAACGAGGATCAGGCCGAACTGATCGCCGGAAAGCCGCGCCAGCGTGTCCTGCGGCTTCATCAGGCGGCGCAGGCGCCGCGTCAGCGCGATCAGGATATTGTCGCCGGCAGCAACGCCAAGCGTATCGTTGACCAGTTTGTAGCGGTCGATGTCGATCACCATCACCGTCGGACGCACCTGATTGCCTTCCGGCGCCAAGGTGAGAACGGCCTGCAGGCGGTCGATGAAGACCTGGCGGTTCGGTAGGCCGGTCAGATTATCGTGCAGCGCGTCATGCAACAGCCGCTCGATCGAGTTTTTCTGCTCGGTGACATCGACGACGGTACCGACGCAGCGGATGATTTCGCCGTTCGAGCCAAGCACCGGCCGGGCGCGGATCGACAGCCAGTGGAAATGCCCGTCTTCGGCGCGAATGCGGAATTCATGATTCAGCCGGCCGCGGCGGTGTTCGAGGAGCACGTCGAGCGTCGCGCGAAAACGATCACGGTCGTCGGGGTGCAAGCGCGGCAGCCAGTTGCGCGCCGCGCCATGCATGGTGCCGGGCGACAGGCCAAGTTTCATCGAGATATCCGGCGTCGTCA
The DNA here is from genome assembly GCF_025200735.1 of Rhizobium sp. CB3060. Classification (NCBI taxonomy): domain Bacteria; kingdom Pseudomonadati; phylum Pseudomonadota; class Alphaproteobacteria; order Hyphomicrobiales; family Rhizobiaceae; genus Rhizobium; species Rhizobium sp. CB3060. The sequence goes on from NZ_CP104158.1 coordinate 531,540, forward strand.
CCACGCGGTCGCGTGCCACGTCCCAATCCCAAACGGTATCGCCGGAGCCGGTGAGCGCCAGGGATTGCCGCTCGAGATCGGAAAACAGACCCTGCTGAAATGCGCCGCCGGCAAAGGCATGCTGCATCACCGTGAAACCAATCAGGAGCACGATCAGAACGAGGCCGCCGCCAAGCGCCGGCTGGATGATGTCGTTGTCGAGCTTGCCCGTGATCGTCATCCAGGCGCCGAACAGCCAGACCAGGATCAGCGCCCAGGCGGGCACCAGCAGAATGGCGCGGTCATAGCGGCTGAAGCCGAGATAGATGATCAGCAGCAGGCCCGCCGTTGCCGTCAGTGCCAGCGATAGCCGCGCGACGCCGGCCGCGATCGACGGATCATAGATCGCGACGCCGAAGAGAAGCGCGAGACCGAGCACCCAGGCAAGGGTCACATAGCCCAGATGCGCATGCCAGCGATTGAGGTTCAGATAGGTGAACAGGAAGATCACCAGGCTCGATGCGAGCGCCACCTCCGCACAGGCGCGCCATATTCGCTGATCGCTGGAGGTGATGCTGATGAGTTTGCCGAGAAAACCAAAATCGACGCAAATATAGCCGAGCACCGCCCAGGCAAGCGCCGCTGTCGCTGGCAGCATCGAAGTGCCTTTGACAACAAAGAGAATGGTCAGGAACACCGCCAGCAGACCGGCAATGCCAAGCACGATGCCGCGATAGAGCGTGAAGGCGTTGACCGTGTCCTTGTAGGCGTTCGGCTCCCACAGATAGAGCTGCGGCAGGTTCGGCGAGGAGAGTTCGGCGACAAAGGTGACGACCGCGCCGGGGTTCAGTGTGATGCGGAAGACATCCGCCTCGTCGCTCGGCTGCCGGTCGAGAGCAAAGCCTTCGCTCGGAGTGATCGCGATGATGCGTTGCGAGCCGAGATCCGGCCAGAACAATTTCGAATTCACCAGACGGAAGTGGGGTGCGACGATGACGCGCTCGAGCTGCTCTTCCGAGACATTGGCGAGCGCAAAGACGGCCCAGTCGCCCTGATGGTTCGGCGACGAGGATCGTACCTCAATACGGCGGCGAATACCGTCGGCGCCAGCGGCGGTGGAGACCTGGAAGGCCTCGCCTTGATTGGTGTAGATCTCGGTCGTCGCCGTCAGGTCAAGCGCGGTATCGTCGCGCGAAATCTTCACGGGTTCGGCTGCATGCGCCATGCCTGCAAGAAGGAACAGCATAGCAGCCGCGAGCGTCGCGACGATCGCGGACAACCATTTCGTCAACGGCGGGGCAGGCGGGAGATCGGCCGTCATCGCTTGTCGGATTTTCTAATCGGGTCGGCGTCGGACGCCAACCGGGAAAACATCACGTGATCACGCCACTGACCGTTAATTTTTAGATAACCGCGCAAATGACCTTCTCGCTGGAAACCGGCCTTTTCCAAAAGCCGCATGCTACGCTCATTATCCGGAATACAGGCTGCTTCAATACGGTGCAACTCAAGTCCGGAAAAGATATAGGGTATAACCAACTGAAGTGCGGCGAACATATGGCCCTGGCCTGAATGCCGCTCACCCATCCAATAGCCAATCATGCAGCTTTGTGCAGCGCCACGACGGATGTAACCGATCGTAATGCCGCCGAGCAAGGTCATATTCTCTTTAAGGAAAATAAAAAGTGGAATCGCCTGACCGGAACTGTATTCCTGTTTTCCCCTGATAACACGGGCGCGGTAGGCGCCCTCGGTCAGTTCGTCATGTCGCCAGGTCGGCTCCCAGGGTTCCAGGAAGCGCCGGCTTTCGGCTCGCAACCGGTGCCATTGATTGAAATCGGAATAGCGTGGCAGACGCAGCAGATAGGTCGCGTTTTCGAGTTCAACCGCGTCCGGATGACGTGACAGAAACCGAAAGACCGATTTTTGCATTCCGCCCAGTACTCCCCGGAAGATTGAACCCATCGGCGCGCGATGCGGTTTTAGCCGCTCGCGCTTATGGAGGCTGGGGTCGACGATGATAAGGATGTCACGATATCTTCCATCGGCGCCAACTGCTCCAAAGGCCCGATCGCCGACAGCGTCGGCACCGTGTCGAAGAACAGGCGGCCGGCAAGATCCGTCAGCCGATCGATGGTAATGCCCTGCAACCGTTCCAGCATTTCCTGGTTCGGGATCGGTCGGCCGTAGAGCATCATCTGTCGCGCGATCTGGCCGGCGCGCGCCGCCGGGCTTTCCTGACCCATCAGCAACTGCGCGCGGATCTGGGCGCGGGCACGCTCGATTTCCTGCTGTTCGATCTTGTGGGAGGATTTGTGCAGCTCGTCGACGATGACCGGCAGCAGCTCCGGCAGGTTTTCGCCGCCGGTCGCGGCATGGATGCCGAAAATGCCGGTGTCGGAAAAGCCCCAATGGAAGGCATAGACGGAGTAACAGAGCCCGCGGAATTCGCGCACTTCTTGGAACAGCCGTGAGGACATGCCGCCGCCGAGGATGTTGGCAAGGATCTGCGAACAATAGAAATCGCGCGTGTGATAGGCGCGTCCCTCGAAGCCGAGCAGGATCTGCGCATCCATCAGGTCGCGCGTCTCGCGGATATTGCCGCCGATATAACGCGCAGGCTCGATGACGGGCGGCGCCGACGGCTGTGTCGGCAGGGTGGAGAAGCGCTCTTCGACCTGGCGCACGAAGCTTTCGTGATCGACAGCGCCCGCGGCCACCACGAACATGCGGTCGGTCGTGTAGTTGCGGCTGAGATAACCGCGGATTTGTCCCGGCGTGAAGGAGACGACGGTTTCCGGCGTGCCGAGAATCGCCCGGCCAAGCGTCTGGCCGCGATAGGCGACTTCGGAAAATTTGTCGAAGACCACATCGTCGGGCGTGTCGTTTGCAGCGTTGATTTCCTGCAGGATGACCTGCTTTTCGCGCTGCAATTCATCCTCGTCGAAAGCGGATTCGGTCAGGATATCGGCGAGGATATCGACGGCGAGCGGCACATGATCCTTCAGCACGCGGGCATAATAGGAGGTTGTCTCGGTCGACGTGGCGGCATTGACCTCGCCGCCGACATTCTCGATTTCCTCGGCGATCTCACGCGCCGTGCGACGGGCCGTGCCCTTGAACGCCATGTGTTCCAGCAGATGCGCGATGCCGTGTTCCGCTTCGGTTTCATTGCGCGAACCCGATTTGATCCAGACGCCGAGTGCCACGCTTTCGAGGTGTGGCATCGTCTGGGTCGCTACTGTCAGCCCGGACGCAAGCCGGGTGCACTCCACTGTCATCGTCTGTCTTTCTGCGTTTATCATTCCCCCGCCCGGGCATGTTTGCCGATGAAAGTTTCAACGGCTTTCAGCTCGGGATCGAGGACGTCGAAACGCTCCTCCCTGTTCATCAGTCCAGCAAGCCACGTCGGAAGCGCCGGGTCAATACCACACGCCGATTTTACTGCGGCGGGGAATTTTGCCGGATGTGCGGTCGCGAGCGTCACCATCGGGCTCGCCGGCTTCTCGTTTTTCTCCGCCACAAAGACGCCGATGGCGGTGTGCGGGTCGATCAGATAGCCGGTGTTGTCGAGTGTTTTGCGGATCGTCGCGGCGACCTGTTTTTCGCTGGCGCGGCCGGCGCGGAAGTCCTTCTTGATGGTCTTCAGAGCGCTTTCGCTGATCGAAAAGCCCTTCGATTGTTTCAGGCTTTCCATCGCGGCGCGCACCTTCGACGCGTCGCGGTCATGGGCTTCGAACAGCAGCCGTTCGAAGTTGGAGGAGATCTGGATGTCCATCGACGGCGCGGTGGTGGCCTTGACCTCGCGCATCTCGTAGCGCCCGGTTTTCAGCGTGCGAGCCAGGATGTCGTTCTCGTTGGTGGCGATCACCAGCCGGTCGATCGGCAGGCCCATGCGCTTTGCGACGTAGCCGGCGAAAATATCGCCGAAATTGCCGGTCGGAACGGTGAAGGAAATCTTCCGGTCGGGGCCGCCGAGCGCGACGGCAGTAGTGAAGTAGTAGACCACCTGCGCCATGATGCGCGCCCAATTGATCGAGTTGACGCCCGAAAGCTTGACGCAGTCGCGGAAGGCGGTGTCGTTGAACATGGCTTTGACCAGATTCTGGCAATCATCGAAATTGCCGTTGATCGCCAGCGCATGCACATTGGCCGCCGTCGAGGTGGTCATCTGCCGTTGCTGCACCGGCGAGACCTTGCCATGCGGGAAGAGGATGAAGATGTCGGTGCGTTCGCGTCCGGCAAAGGCATCGATCGCCGCTCCGCCGGTGTCGCCCGAGGTGGCGCCGACGATGGTTGCCCTTTGCCCGCGCTTTTCCAGGGCATAATCCATCAGCCGTGCGAGCAACTGCATGGCGACATCCTTGAAGGCAAGCGTCGTGCCGTGGAAAAGCTCCATCACGAAGCTGTTCGGACCTGTCTGCACCAGCGGCGTCACGGCGGGATGGCGGAAGGTGGCATAGGCTTCATCGATCATGCCGCGGAAGACGTCATCCGGAATTTCGCCGTTGGTGAAAGGCGACAGCACGGCGAAGGCGACGTCCTGATAGCTCTTGCCACGGAAAGCGCGAATCTCTTTTTTCTTAAGCGTCGGCCATTCACGGGGCACATAGAGCCCGCCATCACGAGCAAGGACGGCCAGAAGGGCGTCGCAGAAGCCAAGGGCAGGGGCTTCTCCCCGCGTTGAGATATAGTCCACGGTCTAGAATTCCTTTGGTCGCAAAATTGCCGGAGTGGTGAGGTGAGAGAGTAAAAGAACGAAGCGATGGCAGCCCGTCTTTTTGCGTCGGATCAGCCGCGTGGTTTTCGCGTTTGCGCAATGCCCGCACGGCTCCGTCCGGTGGGCGGCGGCTTGCGCCAATCTGTCGAGGTCGAAAAGTGAGCCAAAACGGTGCCTACCCAATCGATTTTTCGCTGCGCCGCTGGTATAGACCATCGCCAAGTGTCATAAAAGGCCCGTCGAACAGGCTGCAGGCCGATAATGTAAATTATTGCAGAGGGTGGAATATATAGTGTTTGGCAGGGTTTCGCGTCGTCTTTTTTCCGCTTCGCTTCTGGCATTGTTGGCTGGTTGTAGTTCTCTTGGTTTCGGCGGTAGCGACAAGCAGACCGGAACGGATGTGACGGTGGCGCCGCAGGCAGTGGCGGGCAATCCATCCGCCGCCAGCCCCGCGCCGCAGGTGACCGGCGGCCAATCCTATGTCGCCGGCAAATGCCCACAAGTCGTCATCCGCGATGAGGCGTCCAGCTACCGCACCTACGCCAAGGGCGCCAAGGACGATCCGAACCAGTTGACCTATCAGGCATCGCTCGCCCAGGCGACGCGCCAGTGCACGACCGACGGCACCAGCCTCAGCATCAATATCGTTGCGCAGGGCCGTCTTGTCGCCGGCCCGGTGGGCGGCCCCGGCAAGGTGACCATGCCGATCCATGTCGCCGTCATGGACAACAACACCGCGCTCTATAGCAAGACCGTCAATTTCACCGCCGAAATCCCGCCGGGCGAAACCACGACGCAGTTCCTCTTCACCGACAACGACATCAACGTCGCCGGCGGCTCCGGTGGCTTCACGGTTGTTCAGATCAGCTTCGATCAGGGGCCGCAGAAAGCCGAAAAGGGCCAGAAGCCCGTTCGCAAGAAGCATCAGTAGGGTTGGGATCAGGCAGTAGGCAGTAGGCAGTAGGCAATAGGCAGTAGGCAGTAGGCAGTAGGCAGTAGGCAGTAGTAAAAGGTCACCTTGTCCTTGCTACTGCCGGCAATATAGCTGCAACATCTATTGCCTATTGCCTATTGCCTATTGCCTATTGCCTATTGCCTATTGCCTCACAAAACCCCTTCCCACTCCGCCAGCGCCATGACCACGCCGGGCAGATCCATCATCCGGGCGATGACCGTTTCCGCACCCGCATCCGTCAGCCGGTCGGCATGCGAAGGGTAGGTGTGCGAAGCGCCGGTGAAGCCGATGACACGCATGCCGGCGGCACGCGCTGCTTGGACGCCATGGACCGAGTCTTCGACGACGATGACGTTGGCCGGCGGAACGTTCATCTGCTTGGCACCATGCAGGAAAATATCCGGCTTCGGCTTGACGCGATCGGCACCGAGATCCTTGGCGGAATAGATGTGCGGCGCAAACAGTTCCTTGTAGCCGACCTTGGAAAGCATCATGTCAATCCGCGCGGAGCTGGAATTCGAGCAGATGCAACGCGGCATTGGCAGGCGCGACAGGGCAAAAGGAACGCCCGGGATAGCCTTGACGTCATTGGCGAGCCGCAAGTCGAGTAGCTTCTCGGACTTGTCGAGCAGCGAAGCCGAGAGCGGAATGCTCGCCTCACGCTCGACTTCGAACAGAATGTTCTGCCAGGTCATGCCGGAAAAACGCTCGCCCATTTCTTCGGCGCTGATCGGGTAACCCGCTTCCGTCAGGAGCTTGGATTCAACATCCGCTGCGATGATTTCCGAATCGACCAGAACGCCGTCGCAGTCGAAGATGATGAGATCGAAGCCATTGCTCATGAGAATACACTGCCTTTGAAGGGGCTCTGGATTGGCATGGCCTTGTGCAAAACCGCTTCGCACTTTTTGGGGCCTGCTCTGAAATGGATCGTGCGGCTTTACACGATGCTCCGGCAAAGCTCAACCAATGAGCAGACATGGCAGTAATGCATTGGCGGAAAGGATGGCCGGGGTTCGGGCGTGATTTGAAGGGTCAGCCGTGGTGGGTCATGTTGAAAAAGTCGCTGCGCAGGCTTTTTGCGTGCAGTTGGCCAACCTGCGACTCATATTCCTCTTGAGCCGCCCGCCAGCAGGGCTCCGCCTCTGCAATCTTGCTTTCCCCGGCCGGCGATAGCTCCAACAGCAGCCGACGGCTCCCTTCCGTTTCGGGCGCGCTGATGATCAGCCCCTGTTGTTGCAGCGGCTTTACGGCCCGCAGCAGGGTCGTGCGGTCCATTAGCATTGCTGCCGCCAGTTCGTTCATGGTCATCCGCTCATTCTGGCGGAGGAAATTCAGGAGTGAAAACTGAGTGCTGGTTATGCCGGTTGGCGCCATATGGCGCTCGTAGAGTTTCGAGACGTGCCTCGCCAGTTGCCGAGTCGCCAGGCAATGGCACGCAAGGGGACCAAGATCGTCTTCGGTTTGCATGAACTTACTATGCTTGTGCATATGCACCAAGTCAAGTTGTCACCGCGCTTGATCAGGATGGCTCGACAAGGCCGATCGTCATCTTTAAGGATCGGCCATGGCCAAAGAGCGCGACGACACGATTGCCAGCCGTATCAGCCGGGTGCTTGCCGACCGCATCATCCGCGGCGAGATCGCACCCGATGCGCGGTTGCGGCAGGATCATATTGCCGAGGAGTTCGGTGCCAGCCATGTGCCGGTGCGCGAGGCATTCCGGCGGCTGGAGGCTCAAGGCCTGGCGATCAACGTGCCCCGCCGTGGTGTCCGCGTCGCCTCCTTCGATCTCAAGGAAGTTCGCGAAGTCGCGGAAATGCGGGCTGCCCTCGAGGGGCTGGCGCTGAAGCATGCCGCGCAGCACCTGACGCCGGCAATTCTCGATGCCGCCGAAGAGGCGACGCGGGAAGGGGATGCGGCTGCCGATGTCCGCGCCTGGGAGGAGGCGAACCGCCGCTTCCACCGCCTGATCCTCGCGCCCTGCGGCATGCCGCGGCTGCTCGCATCGATCGACGATCTGCATGCCGCCAGCGCTCGCTTCCTCTTCTCCGCCTGGCAATCGGGCTGGGAAAAACGCACAGACCACGACCATCGCGCCATCCTTGCGGCCCTGCGCCAGGGGCGGACGGAGGAGGCTGCGTCTATCCTGCAGAAACATGTGCAGTGGATCGGCCGATCCCCCGTACGGACGCCCTCGGGTTCGACGCGCGAAGCTTTTGCGATCGTTGGGTAAATCATAGTTTGGATGTTCTGGCGCCGATGATGTTGCGCCCTTCATTGGAGCGACGTCTCAACACTCAGGCGTCGACACCGTCGCGTTCTTGGTTCGTCGCATCCGCGTCGATGGGAAAAAGCGCCAGAAACCGGCGTTCGCCTTCTGATGTAAACAGGATCGAGCGGCTGTTTTCCGATCGCCGCGCCCAGCCCTTGTCGAAGAAGTTGGAAAGCAGCGCCTTGCCGAGGCTGCCGGCGAGGTGCGCCCGGCGTTCGCTCCAATCGAGGCAGGAGCGGCAGAGCGGGCGCCGCGTCGAGCGCAGCCCATTCACATCAATGCCGATCGAGGTGAGATGCTTTTCGCCGCGCTCCGTCAGGCTCAAGCCGTCATCGAGAGCCGAGATCGCACCGGCCGCAATCAGGCTGTCGAGCATGCGCACACCGTAATCACCGGCGAGATGGTCGTAGCAGATGCGTGCCTTGCGAAGGGCCGGCTCTTTCGGACCGGGGCGGTGGCGCAGGTGCCCTCGCGTAGCGGCGAAGCCCATGATACTTTCGAGCAGCTTGCCGACGCCGTCATCGGCCAGCGCGAAATAGCGGTGCCGGCCTTGTTTGCGTTGCGCGAGCAACCCGCCTGCTTCGAGCTTCGACAGATGCGTGCTCGCCGTCTGCAGCGTGATACCGCCGGCCGCCGCCAACTCCGTTGCAGTCAGGGCACGGCCGCCCATCAGCGCGGTCAGCATATTCGCCCGCGCCGGATCGCCAATGAGCGCACCTATCTGCGCGATGTCAGGACCTTCCTTCATACTTCGATCGTAACCGAAGCATAGACGTCGCGCAATGTGCGACAACATCTCCATCACCAAAGGAGACAACCATGATCACCTGTTTCATCCGCTATGAGATCGATCCCTTCAAAAAGGACGCCTTTGCCGAATATGCCAGGGCCTGGGGCCAGGTCATCCCACGCAACGGCGCGGACCTCATTGGCTATTTTGCCCCGCACGAGGGCTCGGCGACGACCGCTTATGGTGTCTACAATGTCGAGAGCCTGGCTGCCTATGAAGCCTATCGCGCCCGCCTCGCAGCCGATCCGCTCGGCAAGGCGAATTACGATTTCTCCCGCCACGAACGCTTCATCATCAGGGAAGATCGCATCTTCCTGAAAAACGTGTCTCTACCGCACGGCCCAAAGGTGACGCCATGATCGCCGTCATTTTCGAAGTCATTCCCTATCTCGGCGAGCGTCATCACTATCTTGATCTTGCCGGCAAGCTGCGCGCAGAACTCGAAACGATCGACGGTTTCATCTCCATCGAACGCTTCGAGAGCCTGACACAACGCGGTAAGCTTCTCTCGCTTTCCTTCTGGCGCGATGAGGCGGCGGTCAAGGAATGGCGCAATCGTGAAACGCACCGGGCGGCGCAAAAGGCCGGGCGAGGGGTGATATTTGCCGACTATCGGCTGCGCATAGCCCATGTGGTGCGTGATTACGGAATGAATGAGAGGGAAGAGGCACCGGCGGATAGCCGCGCGGTGCATGACGAGCTAATCAACACCGAACCGCAGGCAAAGGGCATCAATAGCAATTTCTAGGGCCGGTAGCTCGTCGACGACCACGCCCCAGATGATCTGGTCGGATAGGCCATGATATTGATGACGCAATATGTTTCCTATGGTCTTGACTTGTTGCCACGGAATCTCCGGCCTCAGAGCTTTGATATCGTCGGGCATGGCCCGACTTGCCTCCGAAATGATTTCTATGGCGCGCTGGACGGCGTGTTGAAACAGCCAATCGCTACGGTAGTCGTCCAGTGTTTTTCCCATGGCGGCTTTGCTGATACCGCGGAGTTCTGCGCGTATGTCCTCGAGCGCGTGTCTAAATTCCCGCGGCATCAAAATACCCGCGTCGCCGAGCGTTCGATCGCCGGTCTCAGGCGGGGATGTAGCCCATCTCTGGTCGTAATGTCGACGGGCGCATGAAGATCTTCTTCGAGCAAGAACTTGATACTGATCAGATCGAAAGCATTGAAACGACTAGCCGGGTCATAGTCGACAAAAATATCCACATCACTCGATGGTTGCGCCTCATTCCGGGAAACAGAGCCGAAAAGGTAAAGCGACGTTGCACCGAGCGCCCGGATGGCGTCCGCGTTGTTTTTAAGCCGCGTTATCGTTTCGTTTCGGTCCATGAGAATGTTCTATCGCATTCGCTGTTATTTTTCTATGCCGCGAATAATTTCTCAAATCGCCCGCCGCTTTAGCCTTTGGTAACCAACTTAGGTAACCATAACACTCAGTTAATCGTATCGAGTAAGTGTAACAGCGAGTATCACATGGCGTCAGTTTTCCCGCTTGCCGACCTCAGGACTTCCGCAACGCCGGGCTCTTGGGTCGACACGATCATCAAGGGCGATTGCGTAGCCGCTCTTGAAGCACTGCCCACCCATTCCGTCGACGTCATCTTCGCGGACCCGCCTTACAATTTGCAGCTCGGCGGTACGCTGCATCGCCCCGATCAATCGCTTGTCGACGCCGTTGACGACGAATGGGACCAGTTTGCCTCCTTCGAGGCTTATGATGCCTTTACCCGCGCCTGGCTTCTCGCCTGCCGTCGCGTGCTGAAGCCGACGGGCACCATCTGGGTCATCGGCTCCTATCACAATATTTTCCGCGTCGGCGCTACGATGCAGGATCTGAACTTCTGGATCCTCAACGACATCGTCTGGCGCAAGACCAATCCGATGCCGAATTTCAAGGGACGTCGTTTCCAGAACGCCCATGAAACGATGATCTGGGCGAGCCCGAACGCCAAGGCCAAGGGCTACACCTTCAACTACGACGCCATGAAGGCCGCCAATGACGATGTGCAGATGCGCTCCGATTGGCTGTTCCCGATCTGCAGCGGCGGCGAACGGTTGAAGGATCAGGATGGCAAAAAGGCGCATCCGACACAGAAGCCGGAAGCCCTGCTTGCCCGCGTCATCATGGCATCGTCCAAGCCCGGCGACATCATCCTCGATCCGTTCTTCGGCTCTGGGACCACCGGTGCCGTCGCCAAGCGTCTCGGCCGTCATTTCGTCGGCATCGAACGCGAGCAGGATTACATCGATGCGGCCAGCGCCCGCATCGCCGCCGTCGAGCCGCTCGGTAAGGCGGAACTGACCGTCATGACAGGCAAGAAGGCTGAAGTTCGCGTCGCCTTCAACGTTTTGATCGAAAGTGGTCTCATCAAGCCCGGCCAGGTGCTGACGGATGCGAGGCGTCGCTACAGTGCCATCGTGCGCGCCGATGGCACGGTCGCCTCCGGTGGCGAAGCGGGCTCCATTCATCGCCTCGGTGCGAAAGTCCAGGGCCTTGATGCATGCAACGGATGGACGTTTTGGCACTTCGACGATGGGCATTCCCTGCGCCCGATCGACGACCTGCGTTCGATCGTCCGCAATGATCTGGCCAAGGTGGAATAATTCCAACTATTTCAGCGGCATAATCTTCTCCGAGAGCCTTTCCCGACTATCGGGATCGTGCCGCGGCCGGATCCGCATATCCGCCTTCTTCCGTCGAGTACCTCCAGTTAGGGAGGAAGGCGAGACGCCCAGGATTCTCGAATCCTGGGCGCCATTTTTTTGCCTGACGGCTTAGAATTCCTGATAGTCCGTCACTTCGACCCGGACGACGCGTCCGTCTTCGTCGAAGGTGATCGTCTCTTCGCCCTCGCGGATCAGCGGCTTACCGGTTTTGCTGTTCGTTGCCCGGACGGACCAGACACTCCGGCCGGAAAGCGGCGTCAGCGTTTCCACCAATGAATTGACTGCGGTTTGATCCGGATAGGTATCGAAATAGCCATGGAAGGCCTCCATGATTGCCTCGCGACCTGCGAGGCTGCCGACGCCGTTCGAGACATAGGTGGCGTTCTCCGCGAAGAAATCCTCGATTGCTTCGAAATCGAGCCTGTTGATCGCGTCATGAAAGAGGGTGATGCGTTCTGCCGGATCGAAAATCATGGGCTCAAACCTGGATGCCGTAGGCGGCGAGATCGCTGCGCAGCTTCGCGGCGCCGGTGAAATGGACTGCATTCCAACCCGCAGCTTTCGCACCTTCGACGTTGGCAAGCGAATCGTCGATGAAGATGGTCGAGGCCGGATCGAGCTCGAAACTTTTCACATGCGCCTCATAGATTGCAACGTCCGGCTTGATCAGGCCGATGTCGCCGGACACGGTGACGCCGCGCGGCTTGGAGAGGAAATCGAAGCGCGTCTGCGCTTCACGAAACGTATCGGAGGCAAAGTTGGTCAGCATGGTGACGTCACGGCCCTCGGCAATCAGCTTCTCCATGATGGCGACGCTATCGTCATAGGCATGCGGCACCATATCGTGCCAATATTTGCGGAAGGCACGGATCTGTTCCTCGCGCTCGGGATGGTCGGCGATCAGCAGCGCTTCGGCTTCTTCCCACGTCCGGCCGCGATCCTGCTCGATGTTCCATTCATTTGTGCAGACATTGGCGAAGAACCAGGTTCGCTCTGCTTCATCGGGGATGAGGCGGCCATAAGGAATGCTCGGATCATAGTGAAGAAGCACTTTGCCGATGTCGAAGACAATGTGCCGGATTTCCGTCGTCATGAATTATGTCCTGCCTTTTCGAATGTCTTGGTCTTTGTGAATGCGCGTGGAATAGCCTGAATGATCGCTTTTTTCATGACGGTGGGCAGCGCCTGGGCTTCAAGATTTGTAACCGGCTCCCACCATCCGTCATTGTGGGTAGTGTTCGATGCCACTTGAGCGCGATAGATCGATAGCCGCAGTTCGAAGTGAGTAAAGACATGCGTCACGCTCCCCGCCGCCTGCCAGTCGGCCGGGAAGGGGGCGGCCGCAGCACTGGTCTCGCCGTCAAGCCGTGCTGTCCAGCCGGTGGTAGGCACTTCGGTCATGCCGCCGAGCAGGCCGCTGGCGATGCGCCGGCGCAGGTAAATTTCACCATCGTCATTCACCGCCACAAAAGCGGCACCCTGGCGCATCGGCTTTTCCTTCTTTGCCGCTTTGACCGGAAAATGTTCGGGATCATGCAGCCGCAATGCCTCGCAGGCATTGTTGAAGGGACAGAGCGAACAGGCCGGCCGTTTCGGCGTGCAGATCGTCGCCCCCAGATCCATCATCGCCTGCGCGAAATCGCCGGGACGATCGGCTGGCGTCAGCAATGCCACCTTCTGCTTCATCAATGGTTTCGCGGCCGGCAATGGCGTGGCGATGGCATATAGCCTGGAGATAACCCGCTCGACATTGCCGTCCATGACAGCCGCCTGCCGGTTGAATGCAATGGCCGCGACCGCCGCTGCGGTATAGTCGCCGATTCCGGGCAAGGCCCGCAGCCCGTCCTCGGTGTCGGGAAACCGACCGTCATGTTCCGCCGCCACAGCCTCCGCGCATTTCTTCAGGTTGCGGGCGCGGGCGTAATAGCCGAGCCCGGCCCAGGCGGCCATGACATCGTCGGTGGGCGCCGCCGCAAGATCATCAACCGTCGGCCAGCGCTCCAGGAATTTGGCGAAATAGGCTTTGACCGCCGGCACGGTGGTCTGCTGCAACATTACCTCGGAGAGCCAGATATGATAGGGATCGGGCCGGATGCCGCGCGCTGCCATCGGCGGCGAGACGCGCCAGGGCAGGTCGCGGTGATGGCGGTCGTACCAGGCAAGCAGCTTTCCAGACAGGGAGGATATTTGCGATGAAAGGTCCATAATTTCCTTCGATCAAGCGATTACATCCAACTCTCTAGACGCAACTATGCTGGAAACGGAAGTCGGAAAATATTGGGCTGCCTAGAAGTCAGCCATCAAGGAGAATTCATCATGCTTATCGAGCTTTTCGATCGTCTACTGAATGCGAGTCCCAACCTGGGGCTTCTGAATATCTGCGCAGCGGAAATTCTTTTCTTGTCGCTTGTCTACTACGCGATGTGGAAGTTGTTGCACACGCAGCCATTCAAATTTCTTACCGTCTATCTCAAGCAGGAATTTCAGCCGCAACGAACGAAGCGCTCTCGTCGTTCGCAGTTGATTTATCATGCGTTTGGTGTGTTTTTCTTCCTCATGATGGCGGTATGCGTATATGCCGCTTCCTCGGTCGTATTGCTCGTTGCTGCCTGGCATACCGGTCAGAAGGATGTGTTCCCTCTACAGCTATTGGCTCTGGGGTTTTTCCTTCTTGGTCTTGTTGTAGCGGGGCTGATGCGTAACAATGCAGTGCAGGAGTGGAGATCATTTCACGCTCTTTTACAGAACAGAAAAGGCGGTTCTCTTTGACATTCCTGCTGCGCCAATGCTTCGTTGAGACGCTGGGGAGCGGACTATAGCCTCAAAATGAGCGAATATCGCCTGTCAAAAATGCCGCGTCGTGGCGAAAAGCAGATTTCCGAGCTGACCAACGGCATCGTCGATCCCGTCTTGGCCAAGCGCGCTGGCATCAACACGGCGCTGCTTGGCTCCTGGGACGAGATCGCAGGCGAGGATTTTGCCGAATGCACGCGGCCGGAAAAGATTGCCTGGGCCAAACGCGGCGGTTCGGGCGAGGACGGCGGTTACCAGCCCGGCGTGCTGACCGTCGCCTGCGAGGGCGCCCGCGCCCTGTTCCTGACCCATGCGCAGGGCGAACTGATCCAGCGCATCAACGGCTTCTTCGGCTTCCATGCCGTCAGCCAGATCCGCATCGTCCAAAAGCCTGTTTCCATCACTTCAAAACGCTCCCGCACTCCCCCGCCGCTAAAGGGCGAGGCGGCGCGAAAGCTGGAAGACATGATGGACGGGATCGAGGACGACAAACTGCGTGCGGCAATTCAGAGATTGGGCACCGCGATGGTTTGGAAGCGGGGTAAAAGATAGCTCTATTTTGGGAGATAAGATGATGTTGGCCCTGCGGCTTCCGCCGGAAATTGAAGCAAGGCTCGATGCGCTTGCCAAGCGCACCGGGCGCAGCAAAAGCTTTTATGCTCGTGAGGCAATCCTCGAGCACCTGGACGATCTTGAGGATATCTATCTTGCGGAGAAACGCCTGGAAGAGTTTCGCCGGGGCGAGAGCGATACTGTTTCTTTGGCTGAGTTAATGGCGCGCTATGGCGTGGACGATTGAGTTTCAGCGATCTGCGGAGCGCGAACTCGAAAAGCTCGGACATGAGACTTCGCGACGCATTCTTAAATTTCTCCATGAGCGTGTTTCCAAGCTGGACAATCCGCGCTCCATCGGCGAGGCCTTGAAAGGTTCTGATCTTGGTGACTTTTGGAAATATCGGGTCTGAGACTGCCGGGTAATCGCGCATATCGAAGATAGCGCTATACGAATTCTGATTGTTCGAATCGGAAATCGCCGTGAGATTTATCGAAGATAGTGCCGCATAGTGGCTCATCTTCACGGCCGTCTGCCCATCCCTGCGAATTCTGACGATAATTTAACCTCTTTGTCTTCGGTAGGTCACAATTCTTTGAAGAAAGTTGGTCAACCGTGCCTTGTTCGCAGCAACTAGCCGTTATATCGCAGTGAACCATTCAAAGACCTCTTAAACGACGGGTGACTATATGCCGATGTCCGACATGCTCTTGACCAAACGCCACCTGCTGGGCGGCACCGCCGTTGCGGCCCTCTCTATGGCGTTCGCTGCCTTTGCCGACACCGCATCCGCCGCAAACGCCACCACGGTCGGTGGTGCGCAGGAGACCACCAACACCGCTGCCTCGCCGGAGGATGAAGTCCCGTCGTCGGAAGGCAATGTCGACATGAACGAGGTGCTGAAGCCCGGCCCCTTGCCGGAAATCGCACTCGGCAAGGAAGACGCGCCGGTCAAGATCGTCGAATACATGTCGCTGACCTGCCCGCACTGCGCGCATTTCGCCGTTACCACCTTCGACGCGATCAAGCAGAAATACGTCGACACCGGCAAGGTTCGCTTCATCATCCGCGAATTCCCCTTCGATCCGCGCGCTGCCGCCGCCTTCATGCTGGCCCGTTGCGCGCCGCAGGAACAGTACTTGCCGATGGTCGATATGCTGTTCAAACAGCAAATCGCCTGGGCTTCACCGGATGTCGATGGCCGTGCCGCGCTGCTGCAAATGTCGAAACTTGCCGGTTTTACTGAGGATAGCTTTACGAAATGCTTGACGAACCAGAAGCTTCTGGATGATGTCAACTCAGTTAGGGAACGCGCAGCCAA
Source organism: Rhizobium sp. CB3060 (assembly GCF_025200735.1). NCBI lineage: Bacteria > Pseudomonadati > Pseudomonadota > Alphaproteobacteria > Hyphomicrobiales > Rhizobiaceae > Rhizobium > Rhizobium sp. CB3060. The sequence continues at coordinate 547,608 of NZ_CP104158.1, forward strand.
AGACTTCGGCGTCAATGCTACGCCGACCTTCTTGATCAACGGCAAGCGTTATGCAGGGGACATGTCGGTTGGTGCCATGTCGAAGCTCATCGATAGCCTTCTCTGATCCGTGCCTTTTCGAAACGGCGGGCGGCGGGGAAACCCGCGCGCCCGTTTTTTTGTGCCTCACTTCTGATGGGGTTTCTTCCTTCCCCCGCTGTCGCGGAGAGGGGGAGTGGCGCTTATGAAGTTCAACAGGCTTCGTCTCGTCGGCTTCAAATCCTTCGTGGAGCCGGCGGAATTCGTCATCGAACGCGGCTTGACCGGCGTCGTCGGCCCGAACGGTTGCGGCAAGTCCAACCTGGTCGAAGCGCTGCGCTGGGTGATGGGCGAGAACTCCTACAAGAACATGCGCGCTTCCGGCATGGACGACGTCATTTTCTCCGGTTCCGGCAATCGTCCCGCGCGCAATACCGCGGAAGTCGGCCTCTATCTCGACAATAGCGACCGCACGGCGCCGGCCGCCTTTAACGACAGCGACGAAATCCAGGTCACCCGCCGCATCGAGCGCGAGCAGGGCTCGCTTTATCGCATCAACGGCAAGGAAGCCCGTGCCAAGGATGTACAACTGCTATTCGCCGATGCCTCGACCGGCGCGCGTTCGCCGTCGATGGTTGGGCAGGGGCGCATTGGCGAGTTGATCCAGGCCAAGCCACAGGCCCGGCGCCAGCTTCTTGAAGAGGCCGCCGGCATTTCCGGCCTGCATTCGCGCCGGCATGAGGCGGAGCTTCGTCTGCGCGCCGCCGAAGGCAACCTCGAGCGTCTCGACGACGTGACCTCGCAGCTTGAGAGCCAGATCGAGAGCCTGAAGCGCCAGGCGCGGCAGGCCAACCGGTTCAAGATGTTGTCCGCCGACATCCGCGCCCGCGAGGCGATGCTCCTGCATATCCATTGGGTGCAGGCGAAGGAGGCGGAAGCGGAGGCCGACAACGCGCTCAAGCAGGCAACCGTTCTGGTCGCTGAAAAGGCGCAGATACAAATGGAGGCGGCGAAGGCGCAGGGCATTGCCAGCTTCAAGCTGCCGGACCTGCGCGAAGAAGAGGCAAAAGCCGCCGCCGCATTGCAGCGTCTGCAAATTGCTCGCACCCAGCTTGAAGAGGATGCCAACCGCATTCTGCGGCGTCGAGACGAGCTGACCCGGCGGCTGGCACAACTGGCCGAAGACATCAGCCGTGAAGAGCGCCTCGTTGCCGATAATGCCCAAATCCTGGCAAAGCTCGATGCGGAGGAGGCCGATATCGCCGATATTCTCGCCGATTCCGGCCGGCTTGCCGAGGAAACGCGCGAGGCTTTCGAGGAGGCTGCCGCGAAGCTGGCCGATAGCGAGCGTATCTTTACCGGGCTGACTGCCGAGCGCGCCGAGGCCGCCGCCGCCCGCAATCAGCTCGAGCGCGCCATCCGCGATCTTGCCGACCGGAAGATGCGGCTGGAACGGCAGATGGATGAGGCCAACGGGGAGCTCGCTGCGATCGATGAAAAGATAGCCGCCCTGCCGGATCCTGGCGAAAAGCGCGACGTGGTCGAAGCCGCTGAAAATGTCGTCGCCGACACCGAGGTGGCGATCCAGTTCGTTGAGGCGGCCCTCTCCAAGGCTCGCGAGACGGAGGCTTTATCGCGCGCGCCGGTCGATGAAGCCCGTTCGCGGCTGAATGCCTTGGAAACGGAAGCGCGCACGATCTCCAATATGCTCGCGGCGGGAGCCACCTCGGGCGCATTTGCACCCGTTGCGGAAGAGCTGCGCGTCGACCGTGGCTTCGAGACCGCGCTCGGCGCAGCTCTTGGCGACGATCTGGAATCGCCGCTGGATCCGCAAGCGCCCGCCCACTGGTCCGACAATGGCAGCGGCGCGGCCGATCCTGCCCTGCCGGACGGTGTCGTGCCACTGATTTCGTATGTGGGCGCACCGGCGGCATTGACGCGACGCTTGCGCCAGATCGGCCTTGTCACTGCCGCAGACGCTATGCGCCTCATGCCGGCATTGAAGCCAGGCCAGCGGCTGGTGACGAAGGACGGCGCCGTATTTCGTTGGGACGGGCATGTGACCGGGGCAGACGCTCCCAGCGCGGCGGCTCTGCGGCTGGCACAGAAGAATCGTCTTGCGGAGCTTGAGGCCGAAGCCGAGGTGGCGCGCGATATCCTGGCTGAGGCTGAGGAGCGTTTGGCGATTGCCGGCGACGCGATCCGGGCCGAGGAATCCCGTCTTGTCGTTGCGCGTGATACCAGCCGGCTCGCTGCCCGCCACCTTGCGGAAGCTCGCGAAGCATTGGCGATGGCCGAGCGCGCCTCCGGCGATCTGATCCGCCGTCGCGATGTCATCACGGAAGCTGCCAGCCATCTGCAGGCGCAGATGGAAGAGGTGGCGGTGCGAGATGAAAATGCCCGTATCGAACTAGAGGATGCGCCCGATCTGGCGGACATCGACTTGAAGCTGCGCGACCAGCAGGCGGAGGTCGCCACGGATCGCGGCGCGCTTGCCGAAGCGCGTGCCCGTTACGAAGGGCTGAATCGGGAAAATGAGGCCCGGCAGCGCCGCATCCTGGCGATTCGCCAGGAGCGTGACGGTTGGCGCCAGCGCGCCGCCAGCGCCGAAGAGCATATCCAGACCCTGCGCGACCGTGAGGAAGAGGCGCGCGATGAAGCTGCCGAGCTGGACCTTGCCCCGGATGAATTCGATGACAAGCGCCGCGCGCTGATGAATGAATTGCAGAAGGCGGAGGAGGCGCGCCGCACCGCGGCCGACCGCCTGGTCGAGGCGGAAATCGTTCAGCGCGAGGCCGATCGTCAGGCCGCCACGGCACTGTCGGAATTGGCGGAAAGCCGTGAAAAGCGTGGCCGTATCGAGGAGCGCCTGGTTTCCGCCCGCGAGCGCCGCCAGGAAAGCGAGTTGCGTATCCGCCAGACGCTGAATGTCGAACTGCATGAGGTGCTGCGGCTTGCCGGCCTGTCGGCGGGGCAGAATATTCCCGATTTGCGCGAGGTCGAGCGCGAGCTGGAGCGGCTTAAGATCGAGCGCGAGCGCCTTGGTGCCGTCAACCTGCGCGCCGAGGAGGAAAGCAGGGAACTGACAGAACGGCTGCGGGCCTTGATCAAGGAGCGTGATGATGTCATCGACGCCATCCGCAAGCTGCGCGGTGCGATCCAGAGCCTCAACCGCGAAGGCCGCGAGCGGCTGATCGCCGCTTTCGATGTTGTCAATGTGCAGTTCCAGCGGCTGTTTACCCGTCTCTTCGGCGGCGGCACGGCCGAGTTGCAACTGATCGAATCCGACGATCCGCTGGAGGCGGGCCTCGAAATTCTCGCCCGTCCGCCGGGTAAGAAGCCGCAGACCATGACGCTGCTTTCCGGCGGCGAACAGGCGCTGACAGCGATGGCGCTGATCTTTGCCGTCTTTCTCACCAATCCGGCCCCCATCTGCGTGCTGGACGAGGTGGACGCGCCGCTCGACGACCATAATGTCGAGCGCTATTGCAATCTCATGGACGAGATGGCGGCCTCGACCGAGACGCGTTTCGTGGTCATCACCCACAATCCCATCACCATGGCCCGCATGGACCGGCTCTTCGGCGTGACCATGGCCGAACAGGGTGTCTCACAGCTTGTGTCCGTCGACCTGCAGACCGCGGAGCAACTGCGGGAAATAGCTTGAGGCGCCTCTTTCCGATTGGAAAAAGGAAAAGCTATTCCCATATCGACAAGAAATTGCCGCCTCGGCTGCCGCACAGCCAAAAAGCGTGTTAGATTTGTTCTCGATCAATAATACGTGGCGCTAATCCGCCCGGAAGGGAAGTATGTCTGGATTTGATGGCGGTATTTTCGATTTCCTCGGAATACTCGCCGTATTGCTGCTCGTCGCTGCGAATGGTTTCTTCGTTGCGGCCGAATTTTCGCTTGTCTCCGTTCGGCGCAGTCGTGTGGCCGAACTAGTCTCCGAGGGGCGGATGAACGCGACCGCCTTGCAAAGGGCAGTCGACAATCTCGACGCCAATCTCGCGGCCACTCAGCTCGGCATCACCATATCTTCGCTCGCTCTCGGTTGGGTGGGCGAACCGGCGCTTGCGCACCTCCTGGAGCCTCTTCTCGATTTTCTGCCTGGCTCCTGGGCTGCTGCCGGATCGCATGCCGTGGCTGTCGTGATTTCCTTCATCATCATTACGGCCCTGCACATCGTCCTTGGCGAACTTGCGCCGAAGAGCCTGGCATTGCAGCGCAGCGAAGGCACCGCCCTCGGCGTGGTGCGGCCGCTGGGCCTGTTTCTGTTCTTGCTCCGCCCGGCGATCTTGGTGTTGAACGGTCTCGGCAATATGGTTTTGCGCCTCTTTGGCCTGCGGCCGGGCGCCGGTGAAGGCTCGCTGCATTCGCCTGCGGAAATCAAAATGCTGGTCGCCGAAAGCCAGGAAGCAGGCCTGTTGGAACAGGCGCAGCAGGAATTGGTCGAACGCGTCTTCAACATCGGCGACCGCGATGTCTCCGATATCATGACGCCGAGGTTGGAGGTCGATTGGATCGATGCCGAGGACTCGCCAGAGGAGATGCTGAAGGCTATTCGCGAAAGCCGTTTCGACCAACTTCTCGTCGGTCGCGGGACGATCGACGAACCGATCGGCATGATCCTGAAGAAGGATCTTCTCGACCAACTCCTCAACGGCCAATCGCTCGATCCGATAGCGGTTATGCGGCAGCCTCTTATCGTTCATGAAGCAACTGCCGTTTTCAAGGTTCTCGAGAGCTTCAAGCGCGCGCCTGTCCGTCTCGCCATGGTCATCGATGAATATGGTAGCCTGGAGGGCATCGTCACGCAGACCGACCTGCTGGAAGCCATCGCCGGCGACTTGCCGGATATGGAGAACGAAGGACCGGATATCGTCGAGCGGGCCGACGGCTCCTTGCTGATCGAAGGCATGATGCCGGCCTATGACGCTTTCCAGCGGCTCGGCCTGCGCGAGCGTTCCGAAGACAATTTCCACACCTTCGCGGGCTTCGCGCTCTACCAACTCGGTCATATCCCCGAGGTCGGCGAGAGCTTTACATTCGACGGCTGGCTCTTCGAAATCGTCGATTTGGACGGTATGCGGATCGACAAGATTCTGGCGCGGCGGGAGGTGTGAGCCTAGTCGCCTGTTGGCGGTCTTTAGGTTGCGGTCGATGGCGGGTCGTTTGGCTTGCCTTTGAATGGTGCCACCTTGATGTCTCCCTCCCGCTTGCGGGCTTGAGCAATGTCGTAGCTATTCTGCATCCGCATCAGCGTATCCATAGACACGCCAAATGCCTTCTCGATTCTGAGAGCCATTTCTGGCGATAGGTGGGCTCGTTCATTGAGAAGCGCGGACAAGGCCGGGCGCGTAACGCCCAGCGCCTTGGCTGCGTCGGTGACGGAAAGCTCAAGAGCTTCAATGATCTCGCTTTTGACGAACCCGCCCGGATGGGCTGGGTTTTTCATACGGATGCCCTGCAAAGCGTTCATGGCCATCTCCTAGTGATAATCTTCATAATCGAGGTCGATGATCTCAATTTCTGTCCGGTCTATCCGAAACGTCAGTCGCCAGTTTTTCGTGACAAAGAGGCTCCAAGTGCCTTTGCGGTCGCCGGTGAGTAGATGGGCTTTCCAACTCGGCACCGTCCGCAATTCCTCCTCTTGTTCCATATCCTGGAGGAAGGAAATAATTCGCCGTAGTTTTGGCACGAGGGCCGGCTGCAAGCCGGAGGCATCATCCCCCTTATGAATCACGTTTCTGATCTTCATGATTTTAACTAGTTGGGCACGCGTCATGCGTCAAGTGACGCTTTACACACCTGCTATATTGGACACGATTTTTAACACTGCGATTTTATATTTATTGTGCAGCGCAACATTTCGCCGCATTTGTCGATTTTCATTTCCACCTCAATGAATTAAGTTCAACCTTAGGAGTTGGACGGGGGAAAATGACGAAGTGGGTTTATACATTCGGCGACGGGAAGGCCGAGGGGCGCGCCAAGGACTATGAGCGGCTCGGGGGGAAGGGCGCCAATCTTGCCGAAATGTGCAGCCTTGGCCTGCCGGTTCCCCCTGGCTTGACGATCATCAGCGAAGTCTGCGCTTTCTATTACAAAAACGGCCGCAACGTTCCGGAAGACCTGAAGCTGCAGGTGATGCAGGGGCTGAAGCAGATGGAGGCGATCACCGGGCGCAAGTTCGGCGATACCATTCGCCCGCTGCTCGTTTCCGTACGCTCTGGCGGTCGCGCCTCCATGCCTGGCATGATGGATACCGTCCTCAATCTCGGCCTCAACGACGACACGGTGCAGGCGCTCGGCCATGATGCCGGCGACGCCCGCTTCGCCTGGGACAGCTATCGGCGCTTCATCCAGATGTATGCCGATGTCGTCATGGGTCTCGACAACGAGATTTTCGAGGAAATCCTGGAGGATGAGAAGGCTCGCCTCGGCCATGAGTTCGATACCGATCTTTCTGCCGTTGAGTGGCAGCATGTTGTCTCGCTTTATAAGGCCGTCATAGAAGAGGAACTGGACGAGGCTTTCCCGCAGGAGCCCGAGGTGCAGCTATGGGGTGCCGTCGGCGCGGTGTTTTCCAGTTGGATGAACCCGCGTGCGATCACCTATCGTCATTTGCATAATATTCCCGAAGCCTGGGGCACGGCGGTCAATATCCAGGCCATGGTCTTCGGCAATCTCGGCAATTCTTCCGCCACGGGTGTTGCCTTCACCCGCAATCCCTCGACGGGTGAAAAGGAGCTCTACGGCGAATTCCTGGTCAATGCGCAGGGCGAGGATGTCGTCGCCGGTATTCGCACCCCGCAGAGCATCACCGAGGCGGCCCGTATCGCCTCCGGCTACGACCGGCCGTCGATGGAAAAGCTGATGCCGGAAGCCTTTGCCGAATTCCGTCGCATCTGCGCCGAGCTCGAAGCGCATTACCGTGACATGCAGGATCTGGAATTCACCATTGAGCGCGGCAAGCTCTGGATGCTGCAGACCCGCGCCGGCAAGCGCACCACCAAGGCGGCAATGAAGGTCGCTGTCGATATGGTCGACGAAGGTCTGATCACCGAGGATGAGGCCGTTTCGCGCATCGAGCCCTCGACCCTTGATCAGCTCCTTCACCCAACGATCGATCCGCGCGTGCATCGGGAGATCATCGGCTCCGGCTTGCCGGCTTCGCCGGGGGCCGCGACCGGCGAGGTTGTCTTCACCGCCGAGGAGGCGATTGTCGCAGAAGAGGAGGGCCGCAAGGTCATTCTCGTGCGCATCGAGACCAGCCCGGAGGATATTCACGGCATGCATGCCGCCGAGGGGATTCTCACCACGCGCGGCGGCATGACCAGCCACGCGGCGGTGGTTGCCCGTGGCATGGGCATTCCCTGCGTGGTCGGCGCCGGCACCATGCGCATCGACATGCGCAACGAAAAGCTGATCGGCATCGGCGTCACCCTGAAAAAGGGCGACATTGTCACCATCGATGGTTCCACCGGTCAGGTGCTGAAGGGCGAGGTGGCGATGATCCAGCCGGAACTGTCAGGCGATTTCGGGCGTATCATGGAGTGGGCCGACCGCTCGCGCCGCATGACGGTGCGCACAAATGCGGACACACCGGCGGACGCCCGCGCCGCTCGTTCCTTCGGTGCCGAAGGCATCGGCCTTTGCCGCACCGAACACATGTTCTTCGAGGGCGACCGCATCCATGTCATGCGCGAGATGATCCTTGCGGAAGGCGAGGAGGGCCGCCGCGCCGCGCTCGCCAAGCTCTTGCCGATGCAGCGGCTCGATTTCACCGGCATGTTCACCATCATGCACGGCTTGCCGGTGACCATCCGCCTGCTGGACCCGCCATTGCACGAGTTCCTGCCGAAGACGGACGAGGAGATCGCGGAGGTCGCCGGCATCATGGGCATGGAGCCGGCCATATTGCGCCAGCGCGTCGATGCGCTGCATGAGTTCAATCCGATGCTCGGCCATCGCGGTTGCCGCCTGGCGATTTCCTATCCTGAAATCGTCGAGATGCAGGCCCGCGCCATCTTCGAGGCGGCGGTCTCTGCCGCAAAGGAAACGGGTGCCGCGGTCGTGCCGGAGATCATGGTGCCGCTGGTCGGCCTGCGCTCGGAGCTCGATTACGTCAAGGCACGTATCGAAGAGGTGGCCCGCGCGGTCATGACGGAAGCCAAGATGAAGATCGATTATCTCGTTGGCACGATGATCGAGCTGCCGCGCGCGGCCCTCCGCGCGCACATCATCGCGGAAGCGGCCGAATTCTTCTCGTTTGGCACGAATGACCTCACGCAGACCACCTTCGGCATGTCGCGCGACGATGCCGCCGCCTTCATCCCCACCTATCAGCGCAAGGGGATCATAGAGCATGATCCCTTCATCTCACTCGATTTCGACGGCGTGGGAGAACTGATTCGCATCGCTGCCGAGCGCGGCCGTCGCACGCGCAACGATATGAAGCTCGGCATCTGCGGCGAACATGGCGGCGATCCGGCTTCGATCCACTTTTGCGAGGAAATCGGGCTGGATTACGTGTCCTGCTCGCCCTTCCGCGTGCCGATCGCAAGGCTTGCGGCGGCGCAGGCGGCCATCAGAGGCAAGGCTTGAGCTTTCGTCACGGGAGAGGCGAAACGATCAATGCCAACGGCGATGATAATATCCCGGTCCGACCACGATGGACGGCCCCCAGAAGAAATCATCATTGCTTTCCATGAAAGCACGCTGATCCGCGCGCCGGCTCAGATCCTGATTCATCAGGCAATTGGCGAAATTCTCGGTGCCGCGGCGGAAGCCGTAGCTGCTGCATCTCGCTTCATCGGCCGCGCGAATCTCCTCTGCCGTCTGACAGGCCGACAGCACCGTAGCGATGACGATGAGGGAAAGTGCGGGAAAAATACGCATGACTCGATATCCTCGGCACAAATATGCACGCGGGAACTATAGTCTCCCTCAGTGGGGTGCGAAAGTCGTATTGCTGCCCGCTCATCACGAACGGTTGAATGGCATGCCAGGGTGTGAGTCGTTCAAGCGTCGTCACGCGGCCTTTGCGGCAGGCGTTGCAGCAGATCGACGAAGGCATCGGCGAAGCGGAGCAGGGGTTCGGTTTCCTCATCCGGCTGCAGCAGGCGGATTTCCGCATCGTCTTCGTCGAGCACTGCGAAGATGACGCGCATGGCCTCGCTATCCTCGGGAATCCGCAGGACCGCAATCCGGCGGCAATCCGATATCAATCCCGTGGCGGGGAGATCGAAGAGGAATTCGCCATGTGCAGCCCGGGCCGCATCGCGCACGGCTTCGCAAAAGGCCGCTTCGCCACCGGAAAAACCTTCGAGCGATAATTCCAGCTCCACAAGTTCGAGCGGCAGGGTAGGATCGGCAGCATTGGCGACCGTGCCGGCCGCCGCAGGCAACGGCTTGGCGGCGATGTCCGGCGATTGCATCGTTTCCATCTCCTCAAGTCCTTTCATGGCCTAAGTAAACCCCGAAAAGCATGGCTCTTTTTCAGAATTTAAGCAAGTACTCACATTTTGGGCCGACGGTCCGGGCAGCCGGCTTACGGTCGCGCGTTAATCATGCGTTCCGACATCCGATTTATTTTCGCCATTTCTTGTTCTAAACATGAGGTCGACCTTCGGAATTGGGTAGCATCCGCCTTCCGATCCGACGTGCCGACGAGTTCTTCATGACCATTCGCTTCGACCGTCCCGTTTCGCATGCCGCGCGCGCCTCGCGCCTGATTGCGTCCTTTGCGCTGGTGCTGTGCGGGGTGATTTTGGTTGGCCATCGATTCGGGCCGCTGGAAACGCCCTATTTCGTCCTGCTGCTGCTGATTTCCGCCGGCTTTGCCGGGCTGGCGGTGCTGCTTGCCATCATCGGCCTGACGCAGCTCTGGCGGTTTGCTGCCATCGGGGGCGTTTCGGCTTTTAAGGCGCTGATCTACGCCGCTCTGCCGCTGGCGATCGTCGGCATCGGCGTGGAGCGTTATTGGACACGGCCAGCAATCTACGATGTCTCTACCGATCTCGTCGATGCGCCGGAATGGCTGGCGCCGCCGCAGGCCAAGCAGATCTGGCTGCCGCCGAGGCATTTTGTGACGCCGCAGGACCGCGAGGCCCAATATGCCGCCTATCCGGTGCTGACCGGGCGTCGCTACGAAGGCGCTGCCGACCGCGTGCTCGAGGCTGTGCGCAAGGTCGCGAAGGACAATCATATCACCATCGTCAAGGCCGAAGGCGCCGATGTTGTCGATCCGAACAGCCATGAAAAGCCGAAGCGCCCTGCACGCCGGCAGAACCAGAGCCAGACACCGGACGACAGCGCCGTCACCGACATGCCCGATGTCGTCCCCGTGCCGACGCCGCGGCCTTATCGCGACAGCGTGGCCGATCTGATCCGCCAGAATTCCGACGTCGTCCTGCAGGGCGAGACCCGCACCCGCATTCTCGGCCTGAATTTCGATGTGCTGATCCGCCTGCGTGAAGAGGCGGAGACGACGCTGGTCGATGTGCGCGTTGCCTCGCGCTATGGCCAGGACGATCTCGGCATCAGCGCCAACATAGCCGAAAGCTATCTGAAGGCGCTGGACGCTGAACTCCTGGGCATTGCCGGAAGCTGAAGCCGCTCAGGCCAGCCTATAGGTCCCGAACAGCGCCGGCGGCCCGTCCGTTTCGACCTGACCTTTGCCGACGAGATCCTCCAGATGCGCCAGCACCGAGAGTGCAGCCGCGCCATGCAGGCGTGGGTCGGTTTCGCGATAAATGGCCTTCACCATGTCGGGGATCAGGCGGTCGCCGGCCCTGATCCGCTCCAATACGGCGCGTTCGCGCATGCGCCGATGGGTCCTGAGACCGCGCATGAAGGAGGCGGGTTCCTTCACCGACCCACCATGGCCGGGAAAGAAGAGGCGGTCGTCGCGGGCAAGCAGCCGGTCGAGCGACGCCATGTAATCGGCCATGGAACCATCCGGCGGCGCGACGATCGTCGTCGCCCAGGCCATGACATGATCGGCGGAAAAGACAATGCCGCTGCCTTCCAGCGCAAAGCAGGCGTGATTGGCCGTATGGCCGGGCGTCAGCAATGCGGTCAATTCCCAGCCGTCTCCGGAGACGCTTTCGCCGTCGCCAAGCGCAATATCCGGCCGAAAATCCGTATCCGAGCTTTCGGCGAAGGGATTGACCTCGCCCTCATGCAGCGGCCGCGCGGCGCGGTGCGGCCCTTCGCCAACCGTCAACGCGCCCGTCGCCTCTTTCAGCCGCTTGGCAAGCGGCGAGTGGTCGCGGTGGGTATGGCTGACGAAAATATGCGTCACCTCGCGCCCCTTCAGCGCCGCCATCAGGGCCGCGAAATGCGCGTCATTCTCCGGGCCGGGGTCGATCACCGCCACGGACGAGCCGCCGACGATATAGCTGTTGGTGCCGTGAAAGGTGAAAGCGCTGGGATTGTTGACCGTCATCCGCTCCACGCCGGGCGCAATGGGCACCGCGCGGCCATAGGCTGGCTCAAAGGCAAGATCGAATTCGGGAACGCTCATCTCTTGTATTCAATTTCAATGAAGGACATCGGTTCGGACCCAGCATTGACCACATTATGCTCGACGCCGGCGTCACGCCGGTAGGCCGCGCCCTTGGCAAGATCGACACGGCGGCTTTCGGCCCCTTCCTCGATCAGAAACTGGCAATCCGTCATCGGCACCACGACATAGCCGAGGCCATGGACATGATGGCCGGTATCGGCGCCCGGCTCGAAATCCCAGCGGATAATGCGCACCACGGCGTCGTCGACTAACACCGACGGGACGGCCGGAGGGCGGGCGCGAAACTGGCTCATCAGATCTCCTAAAGTGGATTTTGGAACAGCAAGCCCTATCATAGCCCTGCCGAAAGCACACAGAAATATGCGTTCAGGCATAACTTAGTGATTGTGACCGGAAGCGACCTTTGCTAATCAGACGCCGATTTGGCGCGAACAGTCGCCATGTCGCATTGTTGGGGCGTAGCCAAGCGGTAAGGCAGCGGTTTTTGGTACCGCCATCCCCTGGTTCGAATCCAGGCGCCCCAGCCAACGCGATTTGTGAATAAAATCACGCGACAACGTAATGGAAAGTTCCGAAATCGAAACGCTTTTTCGGTCCATAATTCCGTTCAGAGGCGGCTTTTAAGTATCTGATATCCGCATCCATTCGGTTGGCTATTTGTCCTTGCCCCCACCAACATCGACTTTGAACCACCCGCGTGTGTCCAATTTTATACTCATGCGGTCAATTAACTTGAACAGCAGGCCCTCACGCGGGCGGAATTTAACAGTTGCCCTCATTTCTTGACCGGCCTCAGTGATTGTAAAACCCATTTCACCTTCAACTATCAGATTTCTATCATGTAGCTGGTCAACAATATTCCGAACGTCAGATGGACCCTTCACAATTTCCATTTTACCGATGGGATGGCCAATTCGTTCGGATAGCTCAGCAACGTTCGCGAGGGTCTTTAGTTCGGCAATACCCCGATCGATGAGACCAAGAGCGGCGTGGTCGAGCGGGGGGAAGAAATATTGCGACAGTCCAAGCGAGCCAAGACGTTCCTTAATGTCGTCTTTCCTAATGTTGGTTGAAAATAAGTCCCAATCGCGTTGGTCCAGCTCAAAAAGTGGAACCGGGCACAGACCTCGGCCTCTATCAGCCGCTTGGCTGTCGACCTCAAGCATAGGTGCAAACGAAATCGTTTGATTGTTGCTTTCATTCTTTACAAAGACGCGATTGAGATCAATCGCTGCCATCTGGCGGATAAAAAGAACTAACTGTTCGGATACACCTAATCCGGATATTATAGATCCACGCAAAACAGGCATAATAAACGAAGATACACCAGCTAAATCCAGTATTTTCTGAGCATTTGTTAATGTAGATCCAACATCATTACCTTGGGGCAGTGGATTGGCTTTTAGCGCATTAGTGAATGACTCTGCTGCGGTTTGGAATGCAGTCAGATCGAGTTCAGTTCCGCCGATGAGACCGGAAACGACACTCGCAATATGATAGGTGTCGAGGGTAACAGGTCGGGCAGTAAGAACGTTATACTCGGGATTTGCTAGGGCCATATCGCTATGGACGAGCGCCGCGAGCTTGGGATCCATTTCCTTAGAGATCAGCAACAGCCGTTTGCGGTTTTCATCGATGCCAACTGTGAAAAATTCGTGCTCTAGTCCAGAGCGACCGTCCAAACGCGCTTTGGAGGCTACCTCAAAATCTAGTGCTTCGGCAAAAGCACGCCAGAAGTGATACTGCATGCAATTTGGTCCTTGCCTGGTCCTAAATTCATTGATTCGTTTGCTCGCCAGAGTACCGCTTAATTTGTTTGCAAGCGATTCTTTAGCAGCCGCTCAAGAGCAACCAAATCGACCTAACGCGCTAAAAGAAGTGAGCCGCGGTCGGTCCTATTGTGGCGAAGCAGGTTCTGCGTGGTGATGCAGGCAGTAATGCCGATTTAAGCGCCTTGGCAGTCCCTCTTCGTGATCTCGCCGACAAGAATCGACCGCCCCGCCAAGCGCCGAGCACACCCCAAAACAAAAACAGGCGACTCTTTCGAGCCGCCTGCGATAGTTCGTCCCCGATAATCCGAGAAACTCAGCTCGCCTTTTCCGGCGGCGCCAGCAGTTCGGCGCAATAGGAGGAGCCGTTGGTGCCGGGCTGGTCGCCGAGGATGTGGACCGAGCGGATGACATAGCTCTGGTTGGTGACGATATCGGCTTTGCAGCTATAAAACCGCTTGCCGCCCTTCTTTTCGCCCTTCTTGCCGGCGACGGTGACCGTCTTGTAGCCGCCGCGCCACGTATAGACGCGGTTGCCGCCTTCGTCGCGATCGGAGAGCGGCGGGCCGTAGGAGGCGAAGAAGCGGCCGGCCGACTGGCCTTCCCAGCGGTCCTGAACCGGGTTGCTCGCAATCGACGGGAGCGCTGTGGTTGTAGTTGTGCAGCTTGCCAGGGCCAGCAACAGCCCCGCCGCGGTGATCATGCGGATATTCATCGTAACGTCCTTGAGCTTCTGTCTCGCATTCGGTTGCGCAAACGCCGCTGTCCCACGACATTTCCGCCTGTCCCGCTAAGGCTTTAGCGCCAAAGCCGGCAAAAGAAAATTCCAATCCGCGTGTACAAGTGGGATTTTGCCAAATGTGTTGCGCCTTACGCACTTCGGCCGGTTCGACGCCCATTTTCCTGCCGATTTTCTGAGCAATTGCCTCTGTAATCTTTTCGTCAAAAATCGAATGGTTTTTTTGATTTTGGTGCTTGTGCATCAAAAATGGCTGGTCTATAGAAGCGCCGCTGGTCACGGAGTGTAGCGCAGTCTGGTAGCGCACCACGTTCGGGACGTGGGGGTCGAGTGTTCGAATCACTCCACTCCGACCAGCTTGAAAAGCCCGCATTCGCGGGCTTTTTTCGTTTTGGGCTTCGGTGCCGATTTCTTCCGCGCCTCCGGTTTATCAAGGCTGCCCAATGTTCGCCCGTTGCTGCTGCGCATGGTGTTGCAACCGGTGCTGACGGCGGATGGGCGGAGTATTTGGGATCGGACTCAACGAAAAGCTAATTTAATTAATTCAAAAGTTTGGTTGAAATTAAAAAATTTAATTGATAATATCTAATTGTTAGGCGACTTTCCGCCTACGTGGCTGCACCCGTAGCCACAGCTGGGCCGCCACATCGTCCCCGACAGGCGGCCCAATTTTTGTCTGTATCCACAAATTGGGATTTGCGGAGGTGGACGGGGAGGGCGAAGGAATCTTGCGACGGGCGATGACCACTTTGAGGTCGTGCCGATCAACGCATTTTCCCCATGGCGGCCATTGACTGGAACTAACTCCGCTCTTTCTCCGTTGAAAGTCCAGAGTCCCAAGATGAGCGACGCCCGTAGGCGCGAACGAGATGGTAAGGGTACTCCCGAGGAGATGTACATGGATCTCACCACACTTCTCATAATAGTCGTGATACTTCTTGTGCTGGGTGGCGGCTGGTACGGTCGCGGACGCTGGTATTAAACCGACGATCATCGGGCTGCATCGCTGGATCACAAGCACTGCGAGGCGCTGTTGTGTCCCTAGATCACTGTGCTGATGGGCGAAGCCAATGGATCTCGAGCGGATAAGGGCTTCTATTCGCAGGAGTAATTTTCGATTCCGCCGCGCCAATCAACTCCGCTAAAGCCTCCACAACATCCTTATTGACAAAAACTAAGTCTATCTTACTATTAGCCTGCTAGATTAGATTGACCTCCAATCTGCACCCATGGTGGCCTGGCCGTTTCCCTTGGCTAGGCCACTTTTCTTTTGCTGCGTGCTTTGCTCCCGTCGGCCCCGCCAGTGCCTTGCGCTCGGGCGCGGCATTGGTCTCGGATTTTCCGGTTCTGTTTTTCCTCCGCTCGCTGCCTTCTATCGCTGCAACAAACTGCCGGTAGGGCTCGCCGTGTGATATGCTTTTGCGGCGTGGTCGCTTTTTCGTTGCAGGAAACACTATATACAGAATTGGAGCGGGACGGCTGACTCGATGCTGAGGAGGGGCGCCCGCGTGGTGAAGCGAAGCGAGGGTTAGGGATGCAGTCTTGGCGGGGACGAAATGCCGGCGGCGCGGCTTTGAATTGGGTTGCCGCGATGAACAGGCCGGTTGCTGCCGCTCTGTCCGGGCTGGCGCTGGCCGTGACGATGCTGCTCGCATCCGGCACCCACAATTCGGCACGGGCCGGTGATTGCGGCGATGTGGCTTCGCCTGGTCTCGATTGGAGCGAATGCAGCAAAAACAATATCATGCTGCAGGGTAGTGATCTTCAAAAAGCCAACCTCGTCGGCGCTCATTTCGACGGCACCGATCTCAGCAATGCCAATCTCACATTGGCAAATCTGGAGAAGGCGACGCTGGTGCGCACTTGGTTGAAGAATGCGCGGGCCGATGCGGCGAATTTCTCGAGGATCGAAGCATACCGATCCGATTTCAGCAACATCATGGCCAACGGCGCCAGATTTGCCAGTGCCGAGCTGCAGCGGGCCGAATTCGGCGGCGCGCAGCTTACCAACGCGGATTTTCAGAAGGCCGAGCTTGGCCGTGCCGATTTCGACAAGGCGGTGCTGACGGGGACGAATTTTTCTCTGGCCAATCTTTCCCGCGCTGCTCTGAGCGGCGCGACGATCAAAGGCCCGGTCGCCTTTAGCGGCGCCTTCATGTTTCTGACCCGTATCGAAGGGCTCGATCTCTCGACCGCCACCGGCCTGGAACAGCAGCAAATCAATCTTGCCTGCGGCGATAAGGCGACCAAGTTGCCCGCAGGGCTAAAAACGCCGGAAAGCTGGCCCTGTCCGCCTGACGACAAGGACTGAGTACGATCCGGCCGGCAACGACATAACCGAAAGGCAGCAATCCGATGTTTGCGGAAAAGACGATCCAACACGACAGCAAACCCGAATTCTATCGTGAACTTGCCATTCAGTTGCAGGCGCTGCTCGAAGGCGAGACCGATCCGATCGCCAACGCCGCCAATACGTCAGCGCTGATTTACCAGATGCTGCCGGACCTCAACTGGGCCGGCTTCTATTTCCTGCAGTCGGATGACGAGCTCGTGCTCGGGCCGTTCCAGGGCAAGCCGGCCTGCGTCCGCATCGCGGTCGGCCGCGGCGTGTGCGGGACGGCGGTCGAGGAGGAGCGGTCGATTCTTGTCGAGGACGTGCATGCTTTCCCAGGCCATATCGCCTGCGATGCCGCCTCCCGTTCGGAGCTGGTGGTGCCGCTGTTGCGCGATGGCTATGTTTTCGGTGTCATCGATCTGGATAGCCCGCTCGCCGGCCGCTTCGATACCGACGATCAGGCCGGCATCGAGGCGCTGGCGACGATCTATGCCGCTGCCTGCGACTGGGATCACTGATCGCCGCCAGATGGGCGGCACATCACGCCGCCGTGTGCGATATGGCAAATCGCTTGCCCCATACCTATATCTGCGTCGCAACCACTCCCGCGACGCTCATCGAGTTCGATGTCTGTAACGATATCCAGGGTTCTCTCGTAGTGCCTGGTAGAGTTCGAAATATGCGTCTGAGGGCAAGGAGAACAGGAATGCAGAACTACCGCAAGACTTCCGAGGCTATAGCGAAGCTGTCTCCCGAGCAGTACCGCGTGACGCAGCAAAGCGGTACCGAGCGTCCGGGCACGGGCGAATATCTCAACAACAAGCAGCCCGGCATCTATGTCGACATCGTATCGGGCGAGCCGCTGTTTGCCTCTTCCGACAAGTTCGATTCCGGCTGCGGCTGGCCGAGCTTCACCAAGCCGATCGAAACTGCCAACATCAATGAGCTGACCGACCTTTCGCACGGTATGCTGCGCACCGAAGTGCGCTCCATCCATGGCGATAGCCATTTGGGCCATGTCTTCCCGGATGGACCGGAGGATCGCGGCGGCCTGCGCTATTGCATCAATTCCGCCTCCCTTCGTTTCGTGCATCGCGACAGGATGGAGGCCGAGGGTTATGGTGCCTATCTCGACCAAGTGGAGGATATCCGATGACTACGGAACGTGCAGTTCTCGCCGGCGGTTGTTTCTGGGGCATGCAGGACCTCATCCGCCGCTATAACGGCGTCATCTCGACGCGTGTCGGCTATACCGGCGGCGACGTCCGCAATGCGACCTATCGCAACCACGGCACCCATGCGGAAGCGATCGAGATCGTCTTCGACCCCGAGAAGATCAGTTACCGCGACCTGCTGGAATTCTTCTTCCAGATCCATGATCCGTCCACGCGCAACCGCCAGGGCAACGATGTCGGCATGAGCTATCGCTCGGCTATTTTCTATACCAGCGACGAGCAGAAGCGGGTCGCCTTGGATACGATCGCCGATGTCGACGCTTCTGGTCTCTGGCCGGGCAAGGTCGTCACCGAGGTCACGCCGGCAAGCGATTTCTGGGAGGCCGAGCCGGAGCACCAGGACTATCTGGAGCGTATTCCGAACGGCTACACCTGCCATTTCGTCCGCCCCGGCTGGAAATTGCCGATCAGGCAATCCGGCACTGACACTACCCAGCGCGCGGCGTCCTGAATGACGGACACGTTGGCCGCCGGAGGCGGTCATGGATGAAGGGCTGGGACACTATCTCGGCACATGGGACGTGAGGCGGAAGGTCATCGACCGCCTCAACGCCTCCCTTATCCTCTTCGAAGGTCAGGCGTTCGTCACGCCTCACCAGTTCGAAGAACATGGCGACACGACGATGGACTATGCGACGCTCAGGAGCAGCCGTACCTATCGCCTGCGTGGCGAGGCTGGACATGTCGCCGTCTGCTTCCCCGACCTCACCGAATTCATCCGCATCGGAAATAGCGCCTCGCAGCGCGTCGTTCATCATTGCGGCGCGGATCTATATCGCGGTCGCCTTTTCTTTCGCGGGCCGGATGCATGGGCAGAAATGTGGCACGTGCAAGGCCCCCGAAAACACTATCTGAGCCTCGCTCATTATCGGCGCGCCTAGCTCGGCAGTGCGGGATGCGAGGCTAAAAATGCCTGCGCTTCCTTCTGCAGCCATTCGCAGAACAGGACCGATTTTCGATTCCGCCGGGCGCGCCGCAGCGCCACGTAATGATGGCCGCTGTCGATAAAACCCAATGGGGCGGCGAGGCGGCCGAAGCGGATGTCATCGGTCACATAGGGCCAAGGCGCGACGCCGACGCCAAGGCCGGCGCTTGCAGCCTCCAGCATGAAATAGAAATGTTCATATTCCACCCGCGTTCCGACCTCGACCGGCGCGCCCGAGCGCGACAGCCAGTCGCCCCAGGCGCGAAGGCGGGTTCTGGTGTGAAGCTGCGGAACGCCGGCAAAATTCTCCGCGACGGTTCTTTCGAGGGAAGGGGAGATAACCGGGCCTGTCTGCTCGGGAAAAAGCGCGATCACCTCCGCGCCCTGCGGCCAGGGTGCGGCACCGACCCGGATCGCAACGTCGAATCCGTCTCGCATAAAATCGACGGGGCGGGACGATGCCGTCAGGCGAACCTCGATATTGGGATACTCCGCCTGAAACCGGTAAAGCCGCGGGATCAGCCAACGCATGGTGAAGGTGCCGGGGCAGGAGACGTCGAGCGATCCGTCTTCCATATCCGCAACCGACCGCACCGACATGTCGATCTGATCGAAGGCGGAGACCAAGCCAGACAACAAAGTCGAACCCGCCTCGGTCAATCGCAGCTTGTTCTTCGGCCCTTCGAACAGTGGCACGCCCAACACATCCTCGAGATGCTGGATCTGACGGCTGACGGCGCTATGCGTCACGTTCAGCTCATCGGCCGCGAGCGTCATCCGCCCATGCCGGCCGGCGGCTTCGAAGGCGCGTAATGCGTTGAGGGAGGGTATGCGGCGGGGCATGTGAGATTTCCGAACAACTTTTGTTCGATCATATCGTTTTTCTTCTCGCGCACCATAATGTTTTGTCCTGCTTACAATCTAAATTTCCCGTTGAGGGAATAATGAAGTTCGGAAAAGCAAGAGCATTTTCGGCAACCGCAAGGCCGTGCCGAACCAACAACGAAGCTGCTGAATACAGCCAGAAAGCGAGGATGAAGACCATGGCCAACCGACATCAGGACGGCAGCGCCGGTGACGCAAATTACGGCGTCATCGGCACGAATTACGCAAGATACCGCCAGCCGGATCCACATATTGCGGCGTTTATCCGCGCCGCATTGGGCGATGCCCGCAGCGTCCTCAATCTCGGTGCCGGCGCCGGCTCTTATGAGCCCGTTGATCGCGCGGTGACAGCCGTTGAGCCGTCTGCGTCCATGCGGGCGCAGCGGCCCGCGCATCTGCCCGCCGCCATCGATGCTACCGCCGAGAAGCTTCCCTTTGCAGACGACAGTTTCGATGCCTGCATGGCGACATTCACCGTGCATCAGTGGTCCGATCTGGTGGCCGGACTTGGCGAGATGCGGCGGGTGACACGCGGTCCCGTTCTGATCCTGACCGCCGATCCCGACGAGCTCGATCGCTTCTGGCTCGTCGATTACGCACCCGAAGTGATCGCGGTAGAGGCGCGCCGCTATCCGCAAATGGCAACCATCAGCGAAGGATTGGGCGGCAACGCTGAGGTCATTCCCGTGCCGATCCCGCTCCATTGCACTGATGGTTTCGGGGAGGCCTATTACGGACGTCCGGAACGCCTGCTGGAGCCGGGCGCCCGGCTCGCCAACTCGGCCTGGAGCTTCGTCGACGCTTCGATCGGCGAGCGCTTCGTCGCCGAACTCGGACGCGATCTTAAGGACGGTACATGGGATGCCAAATATAGGCATCTGCGCACCCAGCCGGAATTCGAGGGGTCGCTGAAGCTGATCGTCGGTGGCGGGCGATCCTGAACTGGATTAAAAGGGGAAATCTTTTGTCCTCGCCATTCGGCGAGGACACGCTTAACGGTGGATGGGACCGTTCCCAAGGCTGGCGAACGATCCCCGATCAGAAAATGCTATTGGCGAGGCATCCGCCGCCTTGTTTGTGCGGCTCGGGCCAGTTCCTCCAATGTGCGGACGGAGGTCGGCCAATCAATGCAGCCGTCGGTGATGCTTTGGCCATAGACCAGCGCTTTGCCGGGAACGAGATCCTGGCGGCCGCCGACGATGTTGCTCTCCATCATCATGCCCTTGATGTGCCGGTTGCCGGCAGAGATCTGCTCCGCGACCGAGCTGACGACCAGCGGCTGATTCTCGGGGTTCTTGCTGCTATTGGCATGGCTGGCATCGATGATGATCTGCGCATCAAGTCCAGCCTGGAGTGCCTGAGCCGATACTGCCTGCACACTGGCCGCGTCAAAATTGGGCTGCTTGCCGCCGCGCAGAATGATGTGGCAATCCTCGTTGCCGCGCGTCGAGGCAATCGCCGCAAGGCCTTCCTTGGTCACAGCCGGGAAATGATGCGGCTGCGAGGCCGCCACGATCGCATCGAGCGCTATCCTTACGTCGCCATTCGTGCCGTTCTTGAAGCCGACTGGGCACGAAAGACCTGACGCGAGCTGGCGATGCACCTGGCTCTCGGTCGTCCTCGCGCCGATCGCGCCCCAGCTCACCAAGTCGGCGATGTATTGCGGCGTGATCGTATCAAGGAACTCGCAGCCGGCGGGCAGCCCGATTTCGTTGACATCGATCAAAAGGCTTCTCGCAATGCGCAATCCCTCTTCGATGCGGTAGCTTCCGTCGAGATGAGGGTCGTTGATGAGGCCCTTCCAGCCGACCGTCGTGCGAGGCTTCTCGAAATAGACCCGCATGATGATTTCGAGATCGTCGGCGAACCGATCGCGCTGTTCCTTCAGGCGTGTGGCATAGTCCCGTGCAGCGACAGGATCGTGGATGGAGCAGGGGCCGATCACGACGATCAACCGATCATCGTCATTGTGCAGGATGCGGTGAACGGCGCTGCGCGCTTCCGTCACCGTCGTGGTGACGGCCTCATCCCTGGGAATCTCCTCTAAAATACGGGAGGGTGGGGTGAGGGCAGTGATCTCGACAATTCGCAAATCATCAGTGGAATTCAACACGGTATCGGTTCCTTTTTGGGTCATACCGTGCCGACAAAAAAGCCGCCAGGTAGGACTAGCGGCTGTTCGGGTCTATGTCGTTGCGTCGATTTTACCTACGCACGGGCCCGCCTCCGCTGAGAGCAGCGGTACGAATAAAATCGCGAGGCATTTGCGCAGGTGAATGACATGCGGCCTCTCTACGACAAAAAAAGCGGCTTGTCGATGATGTTGATAGGTTCGAAGCGCATCATCACAACCTTTGGCGTGTGCGGCGGCTTCTTCGCTCTGGCGACATGGCTTTCGAACCGGCTGCCGCTCTTCGGCCTTCTGCTGGCAGTTTCCCAAAACAATGCCATCGGTCTTGGCATTGAAGGGTTAGCTTAGCTAGTGTAAGAATAACATTATATATAATATATAGAACACAAAATTCTACCTCCGGATGTCATGCATCCGGTTGGTAGCGATTAAGGAATGTGAGCGGAACCCGTCTCGGAAGGACCGGCCCGGCTTCGCTGGAAGTCGGCCCGGTCCCCATCCGATCAGGGGTCAAGTCAGATCAGATCTCAGAAATGAGGTCTTAGAAGCTACGCTGGAAGCGCAGAACGCCAGCCCACTGGTCCTGGTTGATGGAGTCCCAGTTGGTGTAGGAAACTTCCGGCTGAACCAGGAGGTTCTTAACCGGGTTCCAACGAAGGTTGGCGGTTGCTGCGAAGATCTTCGAGTCGGTGTAGGCAACCTGAGCGTTAGCCTGCAGCTTGTCGTTGAACGGAACGGTGACGCCGCCCCAAACAGCCCAGTCGCCCCAGCCGATGCCCTTGGCCGGGCCTGCGCCGTTCGCGCTGGCGTACTTGTTCAGCTTGTCGCCGTCGGTGTTCCAGCCGCCCATGATGAACGCCTTGAAGACGCCGAAGTCGGCATCGGCGCGAGCCTTGATGGCGCCTTCTTCGACGATGGAGTCATAACCACCGACGACCTTGAAGCCGAAGTTGCCAGCCTTGTAGCCAGCACCGGCAACGACGTCCGGAGCGTAGTGATCCGAGCTGTCTTCGCCGTTGACGCCGGTTGCGCCAGCGCCGGAGTTGGAATCTTCGAGCGAGATGACCGCCGTGAAGCCGTTGCCGGCGTCGTAGTTGTAGGTCAACTGGTTGAGTTCGTACGGGCCGTCATAGACGACGTCGTCGTTGATGACGTTGCCAGCGTAACCCATGTACAGGTTGTACTGCGAGTCGAGCTTACCGATGGTGAAGCCAGCGAGGCTGATGTTAGCGAACAGAAGCTTCGTGCTCGTGGAGCCGCCTTCCTGCCAATCCCAACGGTAGATGGTGTTGGTCTTCAACGGACCAAACTCGGTGTCGGTCGCGGTATCGACGCTCAGCTGAGCGCGGGTGTGCCACAGCGTACCAAAACGGTCAGCCGGGTTGTAGGCGTTGTACCACTTGCCTTCGGTGCGGACCATGCCGCCGATCTTGAGGCAGGTTTCGGTGCCCGGAATGAAGAAGTAGCCAGCGCCGTATGCGTCGCAGATGCGGACGTATTCGAGCGGCTCCGGTTCAGCAGCAACAACAGCGTCAGCCGCGTGAGCGCCGGAAACTGCTGCAAGCGCAGCAGCGGAGCCGAGAAGAAGGCTCTTGATATTCATAAAAACTCCAATCCAATATAGATTGGGCACAGGCCATCGCGCCGAGAAATCGACGTGCCTCACCCTATCCCTGTTAAAAACCCCGACTCGGGAGAAACGGGCCCCACCCGCTTCTGTCCGCTATTAAGACCGAATTCCTGTAAAGTAATATGATATATTTTTCTCAGAATGACGTTTTCGTGATTTTTCATTTTAAGTTGCATGAAAGCAACATCTGCAAATACAAATAGTAAGTCTGGCATAATATTGCCTGCGTAATAATCATTTCGAAGTAGAAAGAATGGGAAACGACGCCGGACAAGGTGCAGGGGAAGGGTGCGCGCCCAGCAATTCCGCGCAGAAGATCAAAGCCGCGCTCAAGCCACGCCTTCCGCGACATCGGGAGTTGGATTGTACGCGCGATGAAAGTCGAAATGCGCCGGGGTAATTAAGGACGTAATTAATAGAGCGCGGTGCGCTTCGAAGTCGGCGATATCAGCCTGCTCAGCATGGCGCCGATCGCGATGCCCCAGAGAGCTCCGGTCATGGCGACGATGATATCCATCGAAGAGCCATAACTTCCGTTTGCCAGGAAATGCGAGAAGCAGAGCACCGAGACGCTGCCGATCATCAGCAGGCAGGTGAAGGAGGGGGACTGCGGATAGGCAAGTCGCGCCAGCATGCCCGCGACGCAGAGTGCGCCGGCACGATACATGTTGAAGGGGTTGCCAAATTCGGCCTGCCAATTGAGATGCGCAAAGGTCACGGCAACCAGTGCCGCGATGTAGCCCCAAGCGATAATTTTCAAAAACCGACCAGATATCATGGGCCTATTGTACAACAATGGTGGAGCGAAACTCCAGTCTCTGGCGTTTCCCAGGGGTTCTGATCGCCATCTTGGGGTGCACACATTTTGTGTGTTCGAGAAATATATTGTTGTGCGCGACGAAAGACGGAAGCGTTTGCCGTTCATACTTTCTTAAGCGGAGAATGCGCCAACACATGGAGAAACTTTCGACATTTCTCACAAAAAAGGGGCCACTCGGCCCCTTTTCCATCACGAATTTAATTTCGATCAAATATCGCTGGCGGCGTTTGCCCAGATCTCCGCAGCTTGCGCGGCGGTGACGCGGCGAACTTCGGTTTCGTCGCGGCGACTGGCGAAGAGTTCGCTCGCCATGATCTGGTCGGCAAGATCGGCCGGCAGCGACAGGAGGACGCGTTGGCCATCCTTGTGGATGCCGCCGATATCGGTGCGCTTACCGGTGATCATACCGCCGGCGACCGTGTTGTTGCTGTCCGGATCGATCAGGATGAAAGATCCGGTCGAGCGGTTCTGTTCGTAGGGGTCGAAGACCGCAGCCTCGTCGAAGGAAAGGCGGACCTTTCCGATGGCATTCATCCACAGCGACTGTGCCGGTGCCCAGGCGCCGGTCTTCAGCTCGAGCTGAGCGATGGGTTGCACCTGCACGCGCTGGCGGCGGCTGCCGCTCTTCAGCCAATAGCGCTTGCCCGGCTCGATGCCCTCCGGCTGCAGCGCGACGATCTGAGCGTCGAAGGCAAGGCCGGATTGCGGCTGGCTGTCGATGGCGACGATCATGTCACCGCGCGACACGTCCACCTGGCGGTCGAGCACCAGCGTAATCGCGTCTCCTGCGACGGCGGCGTTGCGGACGAGATCGAAGGTAACGATCTTGGAGACATTGGCGACCATGCCCGACGGTAGGATCATGACGCTGTCGCCCGGCTTCACCGAGCCGCCGGCAACGGTGCCCTGATAGCCGCGGAAGCTTTCGCCCGGGCGCGATACGCGCTGGACGGAAAGGCGGAAACCGACCGCCTGAGCCGAACGCACGGTGGCGAGTTCCAGTGTCTCGACCAGCGTCGGACCGGTGTACCAGGGCATCGCGGCCTGGCCGGAATAAACGACATTTTCACCCTTCAGCGCCGACATCGGAATGGCGGTGATCTGCTTGACGCCGAGCGACAGAGCGAATTCGCGGAAATCATGCGAAATCTTCTCGAAACCGGCACGGTCGTAGTTCGTCAGGTCGATCTTGTTGATGGCGAGCACGAACTGCTTGATGCCGAGCAGCGAAGCGATGGTCGCATGGCGGCGCGTCTGTTCGAGGATGCCCATGCGCGCATCGACCAGTAGCACGGCGAGGTCGGCGGTGGAGGCGCCGGTCGCCATGTTGCGGGTGTATTGCTCGTGGCCGGGCGTGTCGGCGACGATGAAGGAGCGCTTGTCGGTCGAGAAATAGCGATAGGCGACATCGATGGTGATGCCCTGTTCGCGCTCGGCCTGAAGGCCATCGAGCAGAAGTGCGAAGTCGGGCAGGCCGAGATCGTTCTGCTTGCCGGTGGAATCGCGCTGCAGCGTGGCGGCCTGGTCTTCCTTCACGGCCTTGGTGTCCCAGAGCAGACGACCGATCAGCGTGGATTTGCCGTCATCGACGCTGCCGCATGTGATCAGGCGAAGCGGACGCGTATCGCGCACTGCCTTGGCAGGCTCGGCGGCAGGCAGGGTGACGACGTTTGCGGTTGCGGCTGCAGTCATCTCAGAAATATCCTTCACGCTTCTTCTTTTCCATGGAGCCGGATTGGTCGCGGTCGATGGCGCGGCCCTGTCGTTCGGAAACCGTGGCGATTTCCAGCTCGGCAATAACATCTTCGAGTGTGGTGGCAGTGGAGCGGATCGCGCCCGTCAGCGGGAAGCAGCCGAGCGTACGGAAACGGATGACTTCCTCGCGCTTGACCTCGCCCGGCAGCAGTTCAAGCCGCGGATCGGCGGCCATGATCATCATGCCGTCGCGCTCGACGATAGGGCGCTTCTCGGCGAAATAGAGCGGCACGATCGGAATGTCTTCGGCCTGGATGTAGCGCCAGATGTCGACCTCGGTCCAGTTCGACAGCGGGAAGACGCGGACGCTCTCACCCTTGCGGATCTGGCCGTTATAGATGTTCCAGAGTTCCGGGCGCTGGTTGCGCGGATCCCAGCGATGGTCCGGCGTGCGGAAGGAATAGATGCGTTCCTTGGCGCGCGAAGCCTCTTCGTCGCGGCGCGCACCGCCGAAAGCGGCGTCGTACTGACCGGCATCGAGCGCCTGGCGCAGCGCTTCGGTCTTCATGATGTCGGTATAACGTGCCGAGCCGTGGGTAAAGGGTGTGATGTTTTCGGCCTTGCCGCGCGGATTGATGTGCTCGATCAGATCGAGATCGTATTTCTTCACGATCTCGTCGCGGAAGGTGATCATCTCGGCGAATTTCCAGCCGGTGTTCACATGCAGCAGCGGGAAGGGCACGCGGCCGGGATAGAAGGCCTTGCGGGCCAGATGCAGCAGCACGGAGGAATCCTTGCCGATCGAATACAGCATCACTGGACGCTCGAATTCGGCCGCCACTTCGCGGAAGATATGAATCGACTCGTTTTCCAGCGCCTTCAAATGCGGATCGAGCGGCGGCTTGGTGCTCTGCGGATTGGACAGTTCCGTATCCGGACGGCTATCGGGCATTTCTAACTCCAGAACTTCAGATAGTCCCGACCGGGAGGCTGGCCGGAAGAATAGGATATGTTTGGTTCCCGGTAGGCTGGCGGCAGGTTGAGCTGCGCCTCATACCGATGCCGGGAACCGGCGGGATACGTCACTGTGCAGCGACTGCGGCTTCCTCCTGAACATGCAGGCCGCATTCGCGTTTCTCATCGTTTTCCCACCACCAGCGACCGGCCCGCTCGGGCTCGCCCGGCTTGATGGCGCGAGTGCAGGGTTCACAGCCAATAGAGGGATAGCCGCGTTGGTGCAACGGGTTCACCGGCACGCTGTTGTCGGCGACATAGGCGCGGATCGCATCGATGTCCCAATCGGCAAGCGGGTTGACCTTGATGAGATTGCGCTCGGGATCGTATTCGGCAAAAGCCGTATCGGCGCGATTGGCCGACTGGCCGCGGCGCAGGCCGGTGACCCAGATCGTGGCGCCGGAAAGTGCTCGCGCAAGCGGCTTGAGCTTGCGCACGCCACAACAGGCATGCCGGGCTTCGACGCTCTCATAGAAACCGTTGAGGCCATACTTTTCCGCATAGGCATCGATATCGGCCTGCTCCGGCTCGTAGCGGCTGATGCGGATGTCGTATTGGCTTTCGGTTTCGTCGATCAACGCCAGCGTTTCGGGAAAAAGGCGGCCGGTCTGCAGCGTTGCAACTTCGATCGGCAGGCGGTGATTGCCGATCTCCGCCGTGATGACCTGATCTTCGATTCCGAGGGAGGTCGTAAAGACGGCACGGCCGCCGAGGCCGGCGACCAGAGACAGACGGCCGGCGAGATCAAGCGACGCCAACCGGCTGTTCAGCGTTCCGGCTTCTTCGATAAGAGTGATGGCAGTCATAGGGAGTCCTGTCCTGATATTGCCCCGGAGTATCGCAGCTTGTCAGCGGAGCGGACAGAAAAATGGATTTCGAAAGCAAGGGAATAGAGAGCAAATATCTCCATGAAGCCACGTCCATGCGGAAAACCGACCGCCTCGGCTGTTAACCAAGACGTTTTGCCCTCTGCGGAAGGCCGGCGTGGCAGCACCGATAAGACTAGTCATATCTAAGTGCTTGCTTTAATGTCTATAGAAATAGTAGGGTTACACGCGGCTTGTCAAACGGAAATCGGAAGTGATGGTCAAAAAGATGCGGAAGGCCGAATTTTGTCCTAAACTGCTGACATAAAATGACAGAATGAAAACAAGGCTGGGTTGCCAGCGATGCCAAGCTATTCGCGGTCTACATATTGATGCGTATGGAAGCTTGGTGAAAGTGTTGAAAGTTCCGAAACGATGTGGCCGGATGTATCGGGTGAGCGCATCGTATGTGTGTGTAGACGGTTCGAAATGATCACTCAAAAAGCAAAATATGCGTTGCGGGCGCTGTCTGCTCTGGCTCAGACCGAGGCGGGCGAGCCGATGATGATTTCCGATATTGCCGCGCAGCAGAAAATCCCGAAGAAATTTCTGGAACAGATCCTTCTCGACCTGAAACATCAGGGCATCGTCATCAGCCGCCGCGGCAAGCAGGGTGGTTATCTCCTGCGCAAGCCGGCGAATGAAATCACCTTCGGCGAGATCCTGCGCATCATCGACGGGCCGATCGCGCCGCTACCCTGTCTTTCCATCACCGCCTATCGTCGCTGCGACGATTGCGATGGCGAACAGACCTGCGAAATCCGCCATGTTTTCGCCAGGGTCGCTGACGCCACCCGCAAGGTCCTGTTCTCGACAACTGTCGCCGATGCGGTGGCGTTGCCGGAAAACGCCGAGGTCACGCGGCTGCTGGCCTGAGTGGGGCTTTTCAGCCGGCGGCGTGCTCTTCGCCAGCTTCTTTCTCGATTGTCCGACGCGCCCGGATCGCCGCGGCGATGAAAACGCGCGAGAGCCCATGATAGAGCGGTTCGCGCGATAGGAGGCGCGAGGTGACATAACCGATCATCGACACCGCCATGATCGGAATGACGGCCTGATGGTCGCCTGTCATTTCCAGGATGATGACGAAGGCCGTCATTGGCGCCTGCACCACGCCTGCGAAATAGCCCGCCATGCCAAGGATCGCCGCCAATGCGATGCTGCTGCCAATGAGAGTGCCGATCGTACTGCCGAAACCGGCGCCGACGGCGAGCGACGGCGCGAAAATGCCGCCTGGAATGCCTGATATCATCGACAGGAAACTTGCCAGCAGTTTTTCGACGAAGAACAGCAGGGGCAGGGCATGTCCTTCCACAGCGCCGCGCGCTTGGTCATAGCCGGTGCCGAACGTGCTGCCGCCGGACGTGACGCCGATCGCGGCAACCACCAGGCCACAGCAACCGGCAAGCATCAGCATGCGCTTGAGAGGCTGCGGTTGTGCCCACCGGCGAACGCGTATGCCGGCATATAGCGCAAAACCGCTGAAAGCTGCCCCAAGCGCGCCGCCGCCGATGCCGCAGATCAGGACGAGCGCCCAATCCGCAAGTGCGGCCGGAGCGGCATTGGCTGTGCCGAAATAATTATAGCTGCCGGAGAGACCGAGGGCGGCAAGGCCGGAGAGGATAACTGCAGTGAGTACCAGACCATTGGCACGCGATTCATAGGTCCTGCTCATCTCTTCGATGGCGAAGACGATGCCGGCGAGCGGTGTGTTGAAGGCGGCGGCAATGCCGGCGGCCGAACCCGCCAAGATCAAGCCTTTGGCCTGCGCCATGCCGCCGAAGCGGGCAACCGCCAGCATGAAGGAGGCGCCCACCTGCACCGTCGGTCCCTCGCGGCCGATCGAGGCGCCGCAGAACAGCCCGAGAATGGTCAGCACGATCTTTCCAAAGGCAAGCCGAAGCGACAGCAGCTTCGTGCGGTCTTCGTCATGATGCAGATGCCGCGCCGCGATCGCCTGCGGAATGCCGCTGCCTTGAGAATTCGGAAACAGTGTCGCCGCAAGCCAGGCTGAGAGCACGAAGCCGAGCGGCGTCATGACGAGCGGCAACAGAGAGGTCCATTCTCCGGAACTTATCACTCCGGCAAAGGCGCGCTGCGCCAGGTCGGCCAGCTTGGCGAAACCGACGCTGATTACTCCGATCGCCAGAGCCCCAGTCCAAAACACCAGCCGCGGCCGCCAGAGATGGATCGAACCCCAGAAAACACGAGAACGGCGGAGGAGTTTGGATTTGCGGTAGATAGGGGGCATGGATTTCGAGCCGGACGGACTATCAAATCGTGACGCTGCACTTTAGGTCCGAACGTTTAACCGCAGGATAAAGATCGCGATAGTCAAACTGTGTTACGGTCGTTCACCTCAGACCCGCATTGACTGACACGACGGTGACCGTCCTTGCCGTCCGGCATCAGCGGGAAGAGGATTATCACTGAAGCCCATCGACGGTTACCGATCGCTCACCGCCCATCGCGGGTTGATCCACGGCTCCTGATTCGATCGCGCCAGCCTTGGCTTGCCGAGAATATGGTCGGCAGCTTTTTCGCCGGTCATGATCGAAGGACCGTTGAGATTGCCGTAGGTGATGTGCGGAAAGATCGAGCTGTCGGCGACGCGCAGGCCATCGACGCCGATGACGCGGGTGTCCGGGTCGACCACGGCCATGGGGTCGTCCTTCGAGCCCATCTTGCAGGTGCCGCAAGGGTGATAGGCGCTCTCCAGATGGTGGCGCAAAAAGGCGTCGATCTGGTCATCGGTCTGGACGTCTGGGCCTGGCTGGATTTCCGGGCCGCGATATTCGTTGAAGGCCTCTTGCCCGAAGATTTCGCGTGTGAGGCGCACGCAATGGCGGAATTTTTCCCAATCCTCCGGATGGCTCATATAGTTGAAGCGGATGACGGGATCGGCCTTGGGGTCAGAGGAGCGCAACGTCACGGCACCCCGCGATTTCGACAGGTTATAGCCGACATGCGCCTGGAATCCGTGGCTCTTCGCCGCCGCCTTGCCGTCATAGCTGATGGCGACCGGCAGGAAGTGATATTGGATATCGGGCTGCTTGACCCCCGGCGCAGATCGCACGAAGGCACAGGCTTCGAACTGGTTGGAAGTGCCGAGGCCGGATTTGAAGAACATCCACTGCGCGCCGGCGATGCCCTGCATGTACCAGGGCAGCCAGGAATAGAGCGAAACCGGCTTCAGGCTGGTCTGCTGGAAATAGAATTCCATGTGGTCCTGCAGATTGGCGCCGACGCCCGGCCGGTTCACTTTCACCTCGATGCCCATCTCCTGTAGATGCGCCGCAGGGCCGATGCCGGAGAGCATCAGCAGCTTCGGTGAGTTGAAGGAGGAGGCCGAGACGATGACCTCGCGGTTCGCCTTGACGATCTCGATCTTGCCACTGCGTTCGATTTCGACGCCTGTCGCACGGCCGTTTTCGATCACCACCCTGCGGGCGAGGCAACGGATCAGTTGGACATTCGGCCGCTTCAGCGCCGGCTTCAGATAGGCGGTCGCCGCCGACCAGCGCCGGCCGGCCCAGGTGGTCTGTTCCATCAGGCCGAAGCCTTCCTGCTTGCCGCCGTTATAATCTTCGGTCGCCTCGAAGCCCGCCTGCTTGCCGGCTTCGATGAAGGCATGGAACAGCGGATTGCGGGCATCGCCGCGCCGCACATGCAAGGGGCCGTCGGTCCCGCGCCAGCCCTCTTCGCCGCCATGCGAATGTTCCATCCGCTTGAAATAGGGGAGCACATCGGCATAGGCCCAGCCATTAGCGCCAAGCTCCTCCCAGCGGTTGAAATCCTCCGCGTGACCGCGGACATAGACCATGCCGTTGATCGAGGACGAGCCACCAATGACCTTGCCGCGCGGCGCCGTGATGCGCCGGTTGTTGAGCTGCGGCTCCGGCTCGGAGAGATAACCCCAATTGTAGCGGCTCATGCTCATCGGCCAGGCAAGCGCCGCCGGCATCTGGATGAAGGGTCCAACATCGCTGCCGCCAAATTCCAATACGATGACCGAATGCTTACCGTCTTCCGACAGCCGATAGGCCATGGCGGAGCCGGCGGAACCTGAGCCGATGATGACGAAATCTGCCTGCATTTTTGTCTCCGTGTGGCCGCCCCGATCCTTCGAGGCTCGCCTTTGGCGAGCACCTCAGGACGAGGCGGATCATCGTCTGCGTTTGCGATTGGTTGTTCTCGACCTCACCCTAAGGTGCCGCCGCAGGCGGCCTCGAAGGGCGGGGTTGAGCCGCGATGTTGCGTTAATAAGGCGCCTGCACCGGCCCCATGCCGACATAGACCGTCTTCAGCTCGGAATAATGCTCCAGCGCCGCCAGCGAGTTTTCGCGGCCGAAGCCGGATTGCTTGGAGCCGCCGAAGGGGATTTCCACCGGGGCAAGGTTGTAGGTGTTGATCCATAGCGTGCCGGCTTCGAGCTGGTCGACGATGCGGTGCGCGCGAGTGAGATCGGCGGTAAAGACGCCGCCGGAAAGGCCGAATTCGGTGGCGTTGGCGCGAGCGATCACCTCTGCCTCGTCATCGAAATCCAGCACGCACATCACCGGGCCGAAAATCTCTTCGCGGGCGATCGTCATGTCGTCGGTGACATCTGCGAAAACGGTCGGCTGTACGTAATAGCCTTCGCCGGCGACATTGTTGGGAATGCCGCCGCCGGCGACCAGCGTCGCGCCTTCCGCCTTGCCCTTCTCGATATAGGACAGCACCTTCTCGCGCTGCGCCCAGGACACCATCGGGCCGATTTGCGTTGCCTCGTCCATGGGGTCGCCGATCACCATGGCCTCGGTGCGGGCCTTCAGGCGCTTCAGGAATTCGGACTTGATCTTCCGGCTGACGAAGACGCGCGTGCCGTTCGAGCAGACCTGGCCGGTCGAATAGAAATTGCCGAGCATGGCCCCGCCGATGGCGCTGTCGAGATCGGCGTCGTCAAAGACGATCAGAGGCGACTTGCCACCGAGCTCCATGGTGACGTGCTTCAGGCTTCCCGCAGCCGATGCGGCGACCTTGCGGCCGGTCGGCACGGAGCCTGTCAGCGACACCTTGGCAACGTCGGGATGGTTGATCAGTAGAGGCCCGGTTTCGCGGTCGCCCTGGATAACGTTATAGAGCCCCTTCGGCAGGCCGGCCTCAATCAGGATCTCGGCAATCTTCAGCGCGCCGAGCGGCGTGTTTTCGGAGGGCTTGAACACCATGGCGTTGCCGGCGACCAGCGCCGGCGCGCCCTTCCAGCAGGCGATCTGCTGCGGATAGTTCCAGGCGCCGATGCCGACGCAGACGCCGAGCGGCACACGCTTGGTATAGGCGAAATCGCCGCCGAGCGGGATGTAGGAACCGTTGAGGCCGGCAGCGGCCACGCCGCCGAAGAATTCGAAACTGTCGGCGCCCGAGGTCGGGTCCGCGACGATCGTCTCCTGGATCGGCTTGCCGGTGTCGAGCGTTTCCAGTTCGGAAAGCTCGCGGTTGCGCTCGCGCATGATCTCGGCGGCGCGTTTCAGGATGCGACCACGCGCCGTCGGGCTCATCGCCGCCCATTCCGGCTGCGCGCGTTTGGCGCTGGCGATCGCTTTTTCGACGATGGCGGGAGTTGCCGCATGTAGCCGGGCAATAACTTCACCGGTCGCGGGATAGATGCTTTCAATGGCGGTGCCGTCGGTGTCCTCGACATATTCCCCATCGATGAAATGCGAGGCTTTCGGCTGGGCTTTGAGGGTCATTTTATCGGTCCTTTTGAAGGGCGGCCTTTTGGGAAAGCGGCGCAAGCAGAGCGTTGATGTAATCTTCGGTAAGCGCAATCGACGCTTCGATGCTGATCGGCGCCGATCTCAGACTTTGACGGATATAGAGACCATCGATCATCGCAGCAGCGCCCTCGGCGATGCGTTCTGCGTCTTCGCCCGAACACAGCGCCTTGAGGTTGGCAAGCAGGTTGGAGCGCAGCCGCCTTGCGTAGATGACGAGGAAGCGGCGCGTCTCCTCGGAACGCTGAGCCTCGGCATAGAAGGCGAGCCAGGCGGCAATCGTCTCCGGCGCGAATTGATCGGCCTGGAAACTGACGCGGATGATGGCGGACAGTTTGTCTCGGGGCGTCTTTGCCGAGCTCAGCGCTGTCACCACGCTGTCGCGCAGGCGCTGTAAGTGACTCCTGACGGTCTCGATCAAAAGCTGTTCTTTGCTGCCGAAATAGTGATGGGCGAGGGCGGGAGATACTCCTGCCTGCTTGGCGATTTCGGACATGGTGACGGTCAGCGAGCCGTGATCGCCGATCACGCGCATCGCCGCATCCACAAGCGCCTTGCGGCGCACCGGTTCCATCCCGACTTTCGGCATATATCACCCCTGAGCTGGCGGTGATTATATTTTTGATTGACTGATCAATCAACAAAAAATTAGAGCCGATTTGACCGACAACAGAATCTGCTGCTTTCCGAGATACATCCTGTATCATACCCCCGGGAACGAGGAGGTGCAGTCATGGTCAATGTTCTGGAGGAAGTTCCGCCATCCGCTGTGCGCGGCAAATGGGGATGGTTCGTTGCGCTGGGTGTGTTTCTGCTCATTTGCGGCGGGATCGCATTTGGCAATCTTTTCATCGCGACTGTCGTATCGGTCTATTACGTCGGCATGCTGATGCTGATCGGAGGCGTCATTCACCTGGCGCACGCCTTTCAGGTCCGAGGATGGGAGCATATTCTGTTCTGGGTGCTCAGCGGCCTGCTCTATACGCTCGCTGGTCTTCTTGCCTTCGCCAATCCCTTGCTCGCCTCCGAAGCGCTGACGCTGTTTCTTGCCGTCGCGTTGCTCATAGCCGGCACCTTTCGCGTTTGGGTCGGCCGCAAGGTGAAGCCGGAACCGGGTTGGATATGGATTGTCATCGGCGGGGTGGTGACGGCACTCGCCGGCATTGCCATCGCTGTTGGCTGGCCGCTCAACAGCCTCTGGGTTCTCGGCCTGTTCCTCGCGGTCGACCTTATATTTCAAGGTTGGACGTTGATGGCCTTCGGCTTCGCTCTTAGGCAGTAGCGGCGGGTGACGAGAGGGTAACGAACTACTACTTTTGACAAGAAGTGTGAGCGGCGTTACTCTTTGAAGGCTTCCGTGGAGGAGCGGAGTGGCGCTTAGCTGACGTTACGGCAGGCGCAGTTATCTGAGCATGCATATCTATTGAGATGTGCCTTCGAAGCTCCGACAATATGCATTGGAATATATCTCCAGCAAAGAGTTTTTCTAAAGAACTAAAAAGGGAGAAATATCATGCCGATGGTAACGGTTTCCATCTCTCCGCTTCAGGCTGCCGGCATCCGCGCGGCTGTTGACACCGGAACGTATGCTTCGAGTAGCGAGGTCGTGCGCGAGGCTCTGCGCATGTGGGATGCGGCGCGCAAGCGTGGCGAGATCTGCGATGTGCCCCACGCAGCCAATGATCCCGATAGCGTCGCGAAGAGCAGCCGCTGCGTTGCCGACATGTTCGCTGATTACGAGGCGGAACGACGCCGGCATAACTGAGCGGAGAACCACAACATCCGCCAGGAGATGACCGGCCGCCCCTGGATCGAGGCGGCTTGGCCATGGGTTAACACCCTTTTACCATTCACGAAACTTTCATATGGGGGAAAGGTTTCGTTGACCGTTGTGACGCATCTTGAGCCGAAAATCCGACGAAATCCAAAGTTTTACGCAAAACTTAGATCTAAAATTCTTAAGTGGAGAGGGGCATGTCCCTGACTGCCGCCATCGAGCCGGGTGCATTGCGCCGGTATGCTAGTGACCAGATTGTTACGCTCGCCAAGCTCGTTATCGAAAATGCTTTCCAGCCGATCGTCGAGACAGGCACAGGCGCGGTTTTCGGCTATGAATCCTTGATGCGCGGGCAGGAGCGCATCGGCTTCGACAGCCCGATCGAAATCCTTGACGAGGCCGAGCGCACCGGCCAGCTCCTGGGCCTGGAACAGATGGTGACGAGCCGGGCACTGGCGAAATTTGCGACCCTTGCCAATGCCAGAACCGCAACCCTCTTCCTCAATCTCGATGTCCGGCTGATCCCGCAGGGCGAAATGCTGGTCGACGGTTTGCTGCAGCACATGAAGAAGGCCGGCATCGCGCCGTCCTCTGTCTGCTTCGAATTCTCCGAGCGCTTCGACAATACCAGCGTGCCGGAATTTTGCGATCTGGTCGCCAAAATGCGCGACGCCGGCTTCAAGCTTGCGATCGACGATTTCGGGGTCGGTCACGGCGAGATGAAGCTGTTATCGGACTATCCCGTCGACTATCTCAAGATCGATCGGCACTTCGTCGCCAATATCGATCGCAACGCCCGCAAGCGTCACATTCTCAGAAACCTCGTCCATATCGCACATGTCCTTGGCACGCGCGTCATCGCCGAAGGCATCGAGACCGAAGCGGAGTTCCTGGTTTGCCGCGAATTCGGTGTCGATCTCGTCCAGGGCTGGTTCATTGCCCGGCCGACGACGCTGATCAACGAGCTGAAACCCAGCTTCCCGCATCTACAGGATCTCGGCAAAATGGTCCGCAACAGCCAATCGCTGGACGAAATTCTCATCCGCAAACAGATCGAAGTGTTGCCGACCATCCGCGAGAATGACAGCATCGACAGCGTTTTCGAACTCTTCCGCCGAAATCCACGGCGAGCCTATTTTCCGGTCGTCAATGCCAACGGCGAGCCGCGCGGCATCATTCACGAATACCGGCTCAAGGAATATATCTATCAGCCCTTCGGCCGCGACCTGCTGAAGAACAAAGTCTATGAACGTTCGATCTCGCATTTCGTCGAGATGGCACCGATCGTCGGTCTGGATTCCGACGCCGATACCCTGATGACGATCTTTGCCAATATGGAAAGCAGCAACTGCCTGATCGTCACCGAGGGTACGCATTATGCCGGCATTGTCTCGGCCGCGTCGCTGATCAAGGTCATCAATGAGAAGCAGCTCAAAATTGCCCAGGATCAGAATCCGCTGACCGGCCTGCCGGGCAATCGCGCCATTCATAATTTCATGCAGAATGCCGGTCGCGACGGCGACGAGATCAGGCACTTCTGCTATTGCGATTTCGACAATTTCAAGCCGTTCAACGATGCCTACGGCTTCCATCTCGGCGACCATGCCATTTCGCTGTTTGCGGCGCTGATGCGGCGCTACTTTTTCGCCGAGCGCCATTTCCTGGGCCATGTCGGCGGCGACGATTTCTTCATCGGCGTGACGGGTTGGAATGTTGACGAACTGCGCGAGGTTCTGGATCGGCTGCTTACCGATTTCCACGCCGACGTCCTGGAATTCTATTCGGCGGAAGACCGCGCCGCCGGCCGCATCCGCGGGCACGACCGCAGCGGCGCGGAGGCGTTGTTCCCGCTAATGCGTTGCTCCATAGGCATCCTGGCATTGCCCGAAGGGCTGGTCATCGATGATATCAGCCGCGTCAGCACCTCGATTGCCGGCATCAAGGCAAAGGCGAAGGAAGACAAAATCGGCGTGGCATATTTGAGTCTGGGCGAGACGAATTGACGCCCTCCCATACCGGCTTCTTTTCAGGCAGCATGCGCTAAACTATCTCCACTGCTTTGCTGGGAGAGGAGAACGAGCCATGCACTTGCCGTCTGAAATGCGTTTTGTGGATTTGCCATCCTTCGGTGCTCCCGAGGTCATGACGATTGCCCGCAGGCCTCTGCCGGTGCTCAAGGACGGCGAGATCCTCGTTCGCGTCGAGGCGGCCGGCGTCAACAGGCCGGATGTTGCCCAGCGCCAGGGCATTTATCCGCCGCCGAAGGACGCAAGCCCTATCCTTGGCCTGGAAATCGCCGGCGAAGTCGTCGATGTCGCACGTGGCGTCACGGAATTCGCCATCGGCAACAAGGTATGCGGCCTCGCCAATGGCGGCGCCTATGCCGAATATTGCGTTCTCCCGGCCGGCCAGGCGTTGCGCTTTCCAAATGGCTACGACGCCGTTCGCGCGGCGGCGCTGCCCGAGACGTTCTTCACCGTCTGGGCCAATCTTTTCCAGATGGTCGGCCTTACCGAAGGCGAAAGCGTCCTGATCCACGGCGGCTCCAGCGGAATCGGCACGACGGCGATCCAGCTCGCGCACGCTTTCGGCGCCACGGTCTACGCCACCGCCGGCTCGAAGGAGAAATGCGAAGCCTGCGAGAAGCTCGGCGCGAAGCGGGCCATCAACTATAAAGAGGAAGACTTTGCCGAGGTCATCAAGGCGGAAACCGGCCATGGGGTCGATGCCATCCTCGACATGATCGGCGCTGCCTATTTCGAGAAGAATCTGGCTTGCCTCGCCAAGGATGGCTGCCTGTCGATCATCGCCTTCCTTGGCGGCGCGGTGGTCGAGAAGGCCAATCTGCAGCCAATCATGGTCAAGCGCCTGACGGTCACCGGTTCGACCATGCGCCCGCGCACGGCGGAAGAAAAGCGCGCCATCCGCGACGATCTCCACTCCCAGGTCTGGCCGCTGCTTGATGAAGGGACCGTCGCGCCCGTCATTTACCGAACCTTTGCCTTCGAAGACGTCGTCGAGGCGCACAAGCTGATGGAGACCAGCAATCACATCGGCAAGATCATGCTGAAGCTGGCCTGATGAGGGTGAACGAGACGGTGACGGCAACGAGGCCCGGCAGCGCCATAGACGCATAAAGCCAGGTGGCGGCAGACACGCTACCGGCGATGCCGCCGGGGTCGGCAAGTCCGGCGCTGTTGACGATCACGCCCGCCAGCGAAGCGCCGAACGCGCCGCCGAGCGACTGCACCATCGAAATGGCCGCCGAAGCCTTGTCCTGCTCGGCACCGCCGACAAGGCGGATGATCCCTGCGATCAGATGCGCCCAGCCAAGACCGACGCCGAAACCCATCAGAAACATGGCGACAACGGTGGGAGCAAGCCAAACGAGCTCTCCAGTCGGATTGTCTCGGGCTACAAAGGCGATCAGTGAAGCGGTGGCGGCGGTTTCGAGCACGCTGCCGACGATGATGGCACGGGCGGCTTGCTTCCCCGAAAACGAGGCGCTGATGAAGGCGGCCGCGGTCCAGCCGAGCGCCACGAGCGCGACGAGATAGCCTGACGCCAGCGGCGCGACACCGTGCATGCTCTGCAGGAAGTAAGGGATATAGATGTCGCTTGTCAGTACCATCATCATCGCGAACATCATCAGATAAAGCCGGGAGATCGGCCTTGCGAGCATGACGGCGTCCTTCGGCAGGAGCCTCGTTTTGCTCTTGCGCTCGAGGACCAGCATCGCCGCGATGAAGGTGACAGCGAGGCCGATCAGCAGGATCTTCGTCGATCCGTGATCGCTCGTGCCGGCAAGGCTCATCAGCAGGACCGCGGTGAGCAGAAGCGCGATCTGGATCAATGGCGGTTTTCCCTCCGCGCGGTCGTCCTCGACGCGCGGCAGCAGCCATCGCGCCGAAAAAGCCATGATGCCTGCCACCGGTACGAGGATAATGAAGGCTTCGCGCCATGCGCTGCCGGCGGAAAACAATCCGCCGAGCGTTGGCCCAAGCACCGTCGCCACGCCCCATAGTGCGGCATAGAGTGTGGAGGCCTTGCGCCACAGCGGCTCGGGGTAGACGAAGCGGACAAAGGCATAGGCGAGGGCCGCGAGCATGCCGACGCCGAAGCCTTGTACGGCGCGTCCGGCCAGCACGACAGGCATCGCCGGCGCGGCGGCGCAGATCAGGTTTCCCACTCCGAATATCAGCGCCGCAGCGACATAGACCGCGCGCAGGCCTATGCCTCTCGGCCGTGTCGCAACGGTGATCGAGCCGAGCACGCCGGCGGCGACGAAAAGCGTCGTCATCCAGGAAAACAGCTCCAGGCCGCCGATATCGCGAACGACGGAAGGCGCGATCGTCGCAGTGATATAGGATTCGACGGCATAGAGGGCGACGCCGCCGCCGAGCATCAGGGTTGGTGCCAGAAACTCAGGTGAGAAGAGGGTGAAGAGAGAGGTAGAGCGGGATGAATCTGCATTTTGGATGCTCGACATCGGATGATCCTCGGCATTTTCCCTAGCGAATAATTATTTTCCAAGTTATAAATTGGAAAATCACACAGTCTCGAAATTAAAACAAGAAAAAACTTGGAAAAATGCGCCAATCGCCCGTCAATCGTATCTCGATCCTGTTGAAAACCGACGGCCCACAGCTCGCATCGACGATCGGTAATGCGCTCGGCATATCGTCGGAAGCGGCACGCCAGCAACTGACGAAGATGGGAGAGGAGGGCTTGGTCGAGCCAGTGACGGAATCAGCATCCGGCAGGGGCCGGCCGCGGCAGTTCTGGCACCTGACGGCCGCCGGCAGCCGCCAGTTTCCAGACGGCCATGCCGATCTGACCGCGACACTGCTGACGACCATGGCCAAGCAGTTGGGGCAGGGTGCGGTCGATGCGGTCATTTCCGCCCGCGAGGCGGAGACCTTAAAGCGCTACCGCAGCGAGATCGACGTCTCCGCCGATCTACCATCGCGCGTCGCGATGCTTGCGGCCATCCGCACGCGCGAGGGCTATATGGCGGATTATTGGCCGGAAGAGGACGGTTCGCTGGTGCTGGTGGAGAACCATTGTCCCATCTGCGCTGCCGCGACCGCATGCGTCGGCTTCTGCCGCTCGGAACTCGAGACCTTCCGTGCGACACTTGGGGCAAGCGTGGAGCGGGAAGAGCACATCCTCCTCGGCGCGCGGCGCTGTGCCTACCGGATTCGAGCGCTCTGAAGTGAAACGGCTATGCTGCCCGTACAGTCAATTTCAAACCGAGAGCGCGAATGACGCCTGATAGCGTTTCCAGTGTCGGATTACCGCCTTCGCTGAAGGCCTTGTAGATCGTTTCGCGGCTGACCCCGGCTTCCTTTGCGAGCTGCGTCATGCCGCGGGCACGGGCGACGTCACCGATGACTGCGGCAATAAGTGCAGGGTCGCCGTCCTCGAATGCCGCTTCGACATAGGCTGCAATGGCTTCAGGACTGTCCAGATGTTCCGTCGGATCCCAAGGTTTGGTTTCGAGTGCCATGATCAAGCCTCCTTCGCGAGTGCTTTAGCCTTTGCAATATCGGCGTTCTGAGTGCTCTTGTCGCCACCGCATAGGAGCAGAACGAGTTCCTGGCCGCGTTTATGATAGTAAAGCCGATATCCCGGGCCGTAATCGATGCGAAGTTCGCTGATGCCTTCGCCGACAGGCTTTACATCGCCGGGATTTCCAAGCGAGAGGCGACGAATCCTCACCTGGATACGAGCAACCGCGTTGATATCTTTGATTTTGCCAAGCCACTCAGCGAACTCAGCGGTCTGACGGATTTCGATCATTTGTGTACTATAATACACAGAATTTCACTGTCAATTATAATACACAAAGCTATCGGTATTGAACCCAGATGATATGAAGGAGGTGGCGGCCAACGGTCATCGATTCCTGAGCCGGTTGGCAATCCTCTGCGCAGCGGCTATCAGTAGCGTATACCGCAAATCAAAGAGCGCTTCCGATCATGTCCAATCCCGTCTGCGTCGAAATCACCCGTGGAAATCTCGTCGAGAGCCGTCATCGCGGTTCGGTTGCCGTCGTCGATGGCGATGGGACGTTGGTGCTGTCGCTCGGCGACATTGAGAGTGGTGTGTTTCCGCGTTCTGCCTGCAAGGCGATGCAGGCTTTGCCACTGGTAGAAAGCGGTGCGGCGGATGCCTATGGCTTTGGCAACACGGAATTGGCGCTGGCCTGCTCCTCGCATAGCGGCGAAGACGCGCATGTGGCGCTGGCTGCCTCCATGCTCGCCCGCGCCGGGCGGGACGTCAGCGCGCTGGAATGCGGCGCACATTGGTCTTTCGAGCAGAAGGCGATCATCCACCAGGCGCGCACGGTCGGAAAGCCGTCGGCGCTGCACAACAACTGCTCGGGTAAACACTCCGGCTTCATCTGCGCCTGCTGCCATCAACATATCGATCCCAAAGGCTATGTCGGCTACGACCATCCGCTGCAGCGGCAGATCCGCGAGACGATGCAAAGCCTGACGGGAACGCCGCTTGGTTACGACAATTGCGGCACCGACGGCTGCTCGATCCCGAACTACGCCGTGCCGCTCAGAAGCTTGGCGCATGGCTTCGCCAAGATGGCGACGGGCAACGGCCTGGAGCCGCTGCGCGCCAA
The DNA here is from genome assembly GCF_025200735.1 of Rhizobium sp. CB3060. Classification (NCBI taxonomy): domain Bacteria; kingdom Pseudomonadati; phylum Pseudomonadota; class Alphaproteobacteria; order Hyphomicrobiales; family Rhizobiaceae; genus Rhizobium; species Rhizobium sp. CB3060. Next base: position 589,370 of record NZ_CP104158.1, read on the forward strand.
GGCCTCGCGCCGCCTGTTCGAAGCCTGCATGGCTGAACCCTTCTATGTTGCCGGCACCGGCCGCGCCTGCACCAAGCTGATGCAGGTCGCCCCCAGCCGCATCTTCGCCAAGACCGGCGCCGAAGGCGTATTCTGTGCAGCAATTCCTGAACAGGGCGTCGCGATTGCGGTCAAATGCGATGATGGCAGTGCCCGCGCAGCAGAAACCATGGTTGCAGCCGCGCTCGCCCGCTTCTTTGAAAAAGACAGTGACGTCCATGCCGGTCTGATGGGAATGGCCAATAGGGCGCTCAGCAACTGGAACGGCATCCATGTCGGCGACATCAGAGCCGCGGCCGCACTGGCGGCATAAAACGCCGGTAGAAGACTCCAACTTGGATGTGCATAGCGCATCTGCGTCAGTCGCCGACGGTGAAAATCGGAACCTGTGCGCTGCGATAGGGCGCCAGGCTCGCCTCACTGATATCTGACGGCACGACCATGCCCGAAACCGCCGTGATGGGCAGGATATGGCAGGGAGAGGCGGCATCCAATTTCTCCTGGGTCACCATCACATAGGTTTCCGCCGAGCATTGCGCGATATGCCGTTTGATGGCGGCCTCCTCGAAATCGCCGGTAGAAAGGCCGTGAACGGGGTGAATAGCGGTGACACCGAGGAAGAAAATGTCCGGGCGCACCAGTGAGATTGCCGCAATCGCCGCCGCGCCCGTCGCCACCATTGAGTGTTTGTAGAGTTTGCCGCCGATCAGGATCACGTCGGCTGTCGGATGATGTTCCAGCTCGCCCGCGATCGTCGGGCTATGCGTGACGACGGTGAAGGCAAAATTCCGGGGAAGATGGCGGGCGATTTCCGCCGTCGTCGTTCCACCATCGAGAAACACCGTCCGTCCTGGTCGGACCATCCTCGCCGCATAGGCGCCGAGCTGCCGCTTCGCATCCGGCGACACGCCCCGTCGCGTTGAGAAATCCGGCAATTCCGGTGTGAGCGGCAACGCGCCGCCATGCACGCGCTTCAGCAGCTTTTCCGCCGCCATTTCCCTCAGGTCCCTGCGGATCGTGTCTTCGGACAGACCCAAATCATCGGCAATTGTCTTGGCAATTACCTGGCCGTCGCGGCGCAGGATATCGAGAATGAGAGTCTTTCGCTGGACTGTAAGCATGCCTGATTCCGCACGATAATTCATGGAATGACGTGAATTTATCAGAAATGAGTCGACAATCAAGAAATTTAGCGCATATTCGTGCAAATTCCTGCATGGTGCGGGAAAAGAGGAGATATGACATGTTGATCTTGATTGCTGGGCCATATCGTTCGGGAACCGGAGACGATCCACGGAAGATGGCCGAGAATCTCAAGCGGCTGGAGGAGCCGTCCTATGCACTGTTCAAGGCGGGGCATGTGCCTATGATCGGCGAATGGGTCGCCTTGCCGGTCTGGCACGCTGCGGGCGGCAAAAGTATCGGCGACGATCTCTATGAAGAAATATTCCACCCGACCGCTGGTCGGCTGCTGCAATTGTGCGAGGGCGTTCTCAGGCTCCCAGGCGAGTCCAAGGGAGCCGACAATGACGTGCGCATCGCCGGCGAACGCGGTATCCCGGTCTGGTATCGGCTGGAGGATGTGCCGGGCTGCGGCTAACGGACTGGCGGCGTGCCTCCCACAAGGGCGATGCGCAGACGGCATCCATCAAAAGCTTTCATGATCGATATCAGTGCTGGCCACTTCCGTATTGCCACGGTCGCAGCTAACGTCGAGTGAAATCGAGGAGGAAACGGATATGCTGAATTTGTATTTCTCACCGGGTAGTTGTGCGCTCGCCAGCCTTATAGCACTCGAGGAGTCGGGCCTCGCCTACGAGGCGCGGCGCCTCAATTTTGCCGTTGGAGAGCAGCGTTCGCCGGATTATCTGGCAATCAATCCCAAGGGACGTGTTCCGGCTCTGGTGACCGACAAGGGCGTCGTCACGGAAAACGTGGCGATCCTTGCCTATGTTGCCCAGATCGCGCCGGCTGCCCGGTTGGCGCCACTCGACGATCCCTTCGATTTTGCCCGCATGCAGGCCTTCAACAGCTATCTCGCCTCGACCGTCCATGTAAACCACGCTCACAAAGGGCGCGGCTATCGCTGGACCGACGATGCCGCGGCAATCGAAGCGATGAAGGCCAAGGTGCCGCAAAACATGGGCGAGTGTTTCGCGCTGATCGAGGAGAAGATGCTGGAAGGGCCGTGGGTGATGGGCGAGCAGTACACCGTCGCCGACGGCTATCTCTTCACGCTGGCAAGTTGGTTGCCGGGCGATGGCGTCGATCGGGCCAGCTTTGAGAAGGTCAGCGCCCATCACGCGCGTATGCTGGAGCGCCCGGCCGTGCAAAGGGCCATCGCCGCCGAGCGGGTTTGATCACTCGGCGACGAAAGCAGCCCGCAATTTCTTTGGTGCCCGAAACCGCCAGGCCTCGATCAGCCGCAGTTGCAGTTCGTCGTCGCCGATGGCGGCGATGCGCAATGGCAGCGACGGCCAGCCGACATAGTGATCCGTCTGGAAATAGATCTCCGGCGCCATCTCGATTAGCTGCTCCTTGCGGTCGATCGGCACCGCCAGCACGATCGTCTCGTCATTCTTGATGGAAACGAAAGCCTTGCCGCCCACCTTCAGCGCCGGCATACCATAGTGGGTGCTGATCTCGACCTCGGGTAGGCGGGCTTCCGCTACAGCGCGTTGGAGGCGCTGGAAGATCGCGTCAATATCGATGCCTATAGCCATACTGCGCTATCCCGTTCCGATCGGATATCGTTGAGGAAACATACATGATCGGAGGCGGGCGCCGAAGAGCTGGTTGGGATCGTTCAGCGCCGTGAGATGACTTGTTCCTGCATTATACGCATTCTTTCAATCTCAGATCTTGCCCCTCCGCCTTCCGCCCCAAATTCTCCGGCGTCAACGGCAGATCGGCCAGTTCCTCCAGCGACATGGCCGCCAGAGCCGGATGCTGCAACGGGTCGTCCTGCCGCTCGCTGTCGTCGTGCAGCAGATGATTCAAGAAAAGCTTCAGTATCGACATGCCATGCCTCCTCGTTCTTCCGCGATGATGCGCCCTGAGGCGGTTAGTCGGCGGGACGGTGGCGGTTCGGGTTTTATGCCGCGATGATCGCGCGCATCGGGCAGCTTTTCAATTGAGAATGCCGGCATGCTGATATAGATATTCTATATGAAGAATCTCAACAGCGTTCATCTGAATGGTCTCCGGGCGCTAGAGGCCGTGGGACGGCTCGGGTCGTTGCAGGCGGCCGCCGATGAGCTTGGCGTGACCATCGGCGCCGTCAGCCAGCAGGTGATCAAGGCCGAGGCGCAATTGGGGCGACCGGTTTTCGAGCGCACGCCGAAAGGGATGACGGTGACGGAGGCGGGTATCTCGGTTCTGGCGCGGCTCGGCGAAGGCTTTCAGGCGCTCTCGGCGGCGGTCACCGCCGCACAGCATCGCGACGACAATATCCTCACCATCTCGGTTGCGCCGGTCCTCGCCGCCCGCTGGCTGGTGCATCGGCTTGATCGCTTCGCCAAGCGCCATCCGGATATCAGGCTCCGCATCGACGCCACCACGCAACTCGTCAATCCGGCAACATCGGATGTCGATATCGGCATCCGGGTCGGCAATGGGCACTGGCCGGGCGTGAAATCCGAACTGCTATTGGCGCAGGAAATCTTTCCGGTCGTCACACCGCAGATCGCCGCCAAACTCAAGCAGCCTGCGGATCTGTTAAATGTGCCCGCCGTCATTGACGGGCATGCCATGTTCACCTGGGATGTCTGGCTCAAGGAGGCAGGCCTCTCCGGCAAATGCATGGAAGAGCGACATATCTTCAACGATGCGTCGCTCTGCCTCGATGCCGCCATGTCGGGCCAGGGCGTAATGCTTGCCTGGCAAACGCTGGCCGCCTATGCGTTGCAACAGAAGTGCCTCGTGGATCCCTTCGGTATCCGCGCCAAAACCGGTATCGGCCACTATTTCATCACGGCGGAAGGCGTGCGCGAGGCGAAAAAAGTCACCGCCTTCAAGAGCTGGATCAGAGAAGAGATGGATGAGAGCATGCAGCTCTTCCGTTGAGCGGCCTCAGATCGGCTCCTTGCCGCGTGTTGCCTGCATTGCCTTATAGGCGGCTCGCGACTGGCAGCGCTCGATCCAAATCTTTACGTTCGGATGGCTATCGAACAAAGCCTGTTCGGTCTGCGCATAGCGCAGCACCTCTGCGAGATTGAGATCGGCGACGGTGAAGCGATCGCCCAGGAGGTATTCCCGGTTCGTCAGGTGCTTTTCCAGCACGCCGAGTGGCCGCTTCAGCGACCGGCAGGCAACCGCGATTCCAGCCTTGCCTGCATCGGTGTTCTCCTGTGCGCGGTCATATATGCGCACGAGGGCCACGGAATGAGGCTCTACCTCCGTTGCCGCCCACATGGTCCACATGCCGAGCAGACCCTCTTCCTCCACCGTCTGCCCCGACAGCGGTCCGCCATACTTGCGGGCGAGATAGAGATTGATGGCGAGCGATTCATGCATGACGAGATCGCCGTCCTTGATGGCGGGGATCATGCCCATCGGATTGACGGCCAAGAATTCCGCCGACATCGTATTGACCGGCGCTTCTGGGTTTAAGGGATTACCGAGCCGGCTGGCCCGGATCACGGGCACGGATTGAAAGGGAATGCCAAGCTCCTCCGCCATCCAGTAGTTGCGCGATGCGCGTGAGCGATAGACGCCGTAAATTGTCAGCATAGTCGGTCTCCGAAAATCGAGTCGAAGCGAGGTTATTGGCGGCGTTCGGTAAACGGAAGAGGCGCGGGTTTATATCTGCAATGAAAGCTTTTGATGAGTGCGCAGGGATCAAGCACGAAAATATCCGTAAAGCCCTTCAATCTTTGCGAATCATGCCGGCCGCGCACTGCCTTCGTTCGGAAATTAGCAATGGCGCATGCTACTGTTAGACTGGATTTTCGCCAGTGCGGTAGGAGGCATTCGGCGAGGATATTTTACGCAATCGGTGACTGCGATCTCGGGAGGAGAGCAGATGCTAGCGACGAGCGTATCGCTTGACGACAAATATACAGCAGATGAAGGCCGCGTCTTCATGACCGGACTGCAGACCCTCGTGCGTCTACCGATGACCCAGATGCGCCGCGACCGCGCCGCCGGCCTCAACACCGCAGCCTTCATATCCGGCTATCGCGGGTCGCCGCTCGGCGGCTACGATCAGCAGCTTCTGAAAGCCAAGACCTATCTCGACGCGCATGACGTCACCTTCCAGCCCGGCATCAACGAAGACCTTGCGGCCACCGCCATCTGGGGCACGCAACAAGTCGGTCTGTCCCCCGGCGTGCGCAAGGATGGCGTGCTCGGCATATGGTACGGCAAGGGTCCTGGCGTCGACCGCTCCGGTGATGTGCTGAAACATGGCAATGCCGCCGGCACGTCGAAACATGGCGGCGTCCTCTGTTTCGCGGGCGACGATCATTCCGCCAAATCCTCCACGATCCCGCACCAGACCGACCATGATTTCATGTCGGCGGTCATCCCGGTCATCTATCCATCCTCGATCCACGAATTCCTCGAATATGGCCTGCTCGGCATCGCCATGTCGCGCTATTCCGGCTGCTGGGTGGGCATGAAATTCATTGCCGACACGATTGAGACGACAGCCGCGGTCGATCTCTCAGGCGAGAAGCGGCAATTCGTGCTGCCGACCGATTTCGATCTGCCGCCCGGCGGCCTGAACCTGCGTTGGCCCGATACGCCGCTGATGCAGGACGATCGTCTGCAGACCTACAAGGCCTATGCCGCTATCGCCTTTGCCCGCGCCAATCGCGTCGATGAAATCACCCATGATGTGCCCAATGCCCGCTTCGGCATCATCTCCTCCGGCAAGGCGTATGAAGACGTACTGCAGGCGCTGCGCGAACTCGAAATCGGCCCGAAGGAAATGGCCGCAATCGGCCTGCGTATTTTGAAAGTCCGTATGCCGTGGCCGTTGGAGCCGGAAGCGGTCCGGCATTTTTCCGAAGGGTTGGACGAGGTGCTGGTTGTCGAGGAGCGGCGCGAGATCATCGAAAATCAGATCAAGCAGCAGCTCTTCAATTGGCGCGCCGATGTCCGTCCGCGCATCGTCGGCAAGTTCGATGAGCACGACAAGCCCTATCTCAGCCTGTCGGCGGCGCTGACGGTTGGTGCGGTGGCACGGGCTATTGCCGGGCGCATCGTCAAGCTGGATCTCGATCCTTCGCTGCACGACCAGATCGCCGCCAAGCTCGCCTATCTTGCCGAACGCGGCCAGATCAGCCGCACGCATGTCGCGCCCTTGCAGCGTACGCCGTTCTTCTGTTCCGGCTGCCCGCACAACACATCCACCCGCGTGCCGGAAGGCAGTCGCGCCATGGCGGGCATCGGCTGCCACTACATGGTCACCTGGATGGACCGAAACACCCAGACCTTCACGCAGATGGGTGGCGAGGGCGTGCCCTGGACGGCAATTGCCCGTTACACCGACGAGAAGCACATGTTCGTCAACCTCGGTGACGGCACCTATTTCCATTCCGGCATTCTCGCCATCCGCCAATCGGTCGCCGCCAAGGTCAATGTTACCTACAAGCTGCTCTACAACGACGCCGTTGCCATGACCGGCGGTCAGCCGATCGACGGTTATCTGACGCCTCAACTCCTGACCCGTCAGTTGCATGGCGAGGGCGTTTCGCCGATCTATCTGCTCGCGGAAAATCCTTCGGCCTATGCAGCATCGGACCTGGCTCCCGGCGTCAAGGTGCTGCATCGCGATAATATCGATCAGGTGATGCTGACGCTGCGCGAAACCGAAGGCTGCTCGGCGATCGTCTATGTCCAGACCTGCGCGGCGGAAAAACGCCGCCGCCGGAGCCGTGGCCTGATGGAGGACCCGGCCAAGCGCGTCTTCATCAATCCGGCTGTCTGCGAAGGCTGCGGCGATTGCTCGGTGCAATCCAACTGCATCTCGGTCGAGCCGCTAGAGACGGAGTTCGGCCGCAAACGGCAGATCAACCAATCGAGCTGCAACAAGGACTTCTCCTGCGTCAAAGGCTTCTGCCCGTCTTTCGTGACCGTCCATGGCGGCAAGCGCCGCAAACGCAAGGCGCTGGAACACGCGGATGCCAAGGTGCCGATGCCGGAGGTCCCGGTGATCGGCGAGCATCCCTGGAACATCGCGATCGCCGGCGTCGGCGGTACCGGTATCCTGACGATCGGTGCCATCCTCGGCATGGCGGCTCATCTCGACGGCAAGGTGCCGATGATCCTCGACATGGCCGGTCTCGCGCAGAAGGGCGGCGCGGTGATGAGCCATCTGCGCATTGGTTATAGCGAAGCCGACGTCACCTCGTCGCGCATCGTCAACGGCGGCGCCGACCTGCTGCTCGCTGCCGACGAAGTGGTCGGCGCGTCCAAGGATGCGATTACGCTGTGTGCCTCGAACCGCACGACGGCCATCGTCAATACCGGCCTCATGCCGGTCGCTGATTTCGTTCGCAACCGCGATTTCGATTTCAAGATCGGCTCGATTCAGCACACCATCGCCAAGACCGTCAGTGACAAATCCGTCTTCCTCGATTTTGGTCATGTGGCAAGCGAGGTCACCGGTGATGCCATGTCGACCAATATTCTTCTCACTGGCTTTGCCTGGCAGCGCGGCTTGCTGCCGCTGTCGCTGGAAGCCATCGAGAAGGCGATCGAGCTCAACGGCGTCGCCGTGAAAGCCAGCCTCTCGGCCTTCCACTGGGGCCGTCTGCTGGCGCATGATCCGCAGGCCGTAAAGGAGATGATGACGGAGCCGGATGCCGACAAGACACTTGCAGAGATGAGCCTCGACGAGTTGATTGCCCACCGCAAGGGGCATCTGACTGCCTATCAGAACGCCGCACTTGCCGATCGCTATGGCGCGTTCGTCCAGCGTGCAATCGCCGCGGCTGCCAGGGAACGGCTTTCGGACAAGGTGCCCTTCGCCGTCGCCACGACCTATGCGCGGGTGCTGGCCTATAAGGACGAATATGAGGTGGCGCGGCTGCTGACCGATCCGGCCTTCGAGGCGCATTTACGCGACGAGATGGAAGGCGATTTCAAGCTGGCCTTCAATCTCGCGCCGCCGATGCTGGCCGGCAAGGATCCGAACGGCCGACCGAAGAAGCGGGAATTCGGCCCCTGGATATTGCCGCTGCTACGCAGGCTCGCGCCGATGAAGCGGTTGCGCGGTACGGTCTTCGATCCCTTCGGCTATATGCGGGAGCGCCGGCTGGAACGTCGGTTGATCGGCGAATACGAGGCGATTGCCGGCCGCGTTCTCAACGGCCTGCGCGCGGGTAATGAAACGGAGGCCCTTGCCATCCTGTCGTTGTTTGATGAAATCAGAGGCTTCGGACCGGTCAAGGAGGCGGCGGCCCGCAAGGTCATGGCGCGGATCGCCGAGAAGCTGAAGACCTATGAAATAGCGGAGGAGAAGCATCAGGTTCCTGCCGATGCGGCATGATGGTCTCAAAGAGGGGCGCGAGGAGAGTATGATCCTCAATGGCGCATAGCCATTCCGGGATCATGCATCGGGAAAAGCGGGAGGAGAAGGCAATGTATGCTGGAGGATTGAACTTTGCGCTCGGGGAGGAGATCGAGGCGCTGCGTGATAGCGTGCGCCGCTTTGCCGGTCAGCGCATCGCACCGCTCGCTGACGAGTTCGACCGCAACAATGGTTTTCCGATGGAGCTGTGGCGGGAAATGGGGGATCTCGGGCTGCTCGGCATCACCGCCGACGAAGCCTATGGCGGCGCCGGCCTCGGCTATGTAGCGCATGCGGTCGCCATGGAAGAAATCAGCCGCGCCTCGGCCTCCGTCGGTCTGAGCTACGGAGCCCATTCCAATCTCTGCGTCAACCAAATCAACCGCAACGGCACCGACGAGCAGAAGGCGCGTTACTTGCCTAAATTGATCTCCGGCGAACATATCGGCGCGCTTGCCATGTCGGAGCCCGGCTCGGGTTCCGATGTCGTTTCGATGAAGCTTCACGCCGAAAAGCGCGGCGACCGCTATGTGCTGAACGGCAGCAAGATGTGGATCACCAACGGTCCGGATGCCGACGTGCTGGTCGTCTATGCCAAGACCGCGCCGGACGCCGGCCCGCGCGGCATCACCGCTTTCCTGGTCGAGAAGGGTTTCGAGGGGTTCTCCGTGGGCCAGAAACTCGACAAGCTCGGCATGCGCGGCTCCAGCACCTCGGAGCTGGTTTTTATCGATTGCCAGGTGCCGGCGGAAAATGTGCTAGGTCAGATCGATGGCGGCGTCCGGGTACTGATGTCCGGCCTCGACTACGAGCGCGTCGTCCTGTCGGGTGGCCCGCTCGGCATCATGGCCGCCTGCATGGACGTGGTGCTGCCCTATCTGCATGAACGCAGGCAATTCGGCCAGCCGATCGGCGAATTCCAGCTCATGCAGGGCAAGCTTGCCGACATGTATGTGACCATGAATGCCGCCCGCGCCTATGTTTATGCGGTCGCCGCCGCCTGCGATCGCGGCGAAACGAACCGCAAGGACGCTGCGGGCTGCATTCTCTATGCTGCTGAAAAGGCGACCGCTATGGCGCTCGAATGCATTCAGGCCCTCGGCGGCAATGGCTATACCAACGACTATCCCGCCGGCCGGCTTCTGCGCGATGCCAAGCTCTACGAAATCGGCGCCGGCACCTCCGAAATCCGCCGTATGCTGATCGGGCGGGAACTCTTTGCCGAGACCCTCTGATTTTGAAATTTCGCCCCCAATTTTGGTGATGCAGCATGACCGTCCTGAAGTCAGAAATAACCGCCCATTCGGACCGTTTCAGGGACAATCGCGCCGCGATGCTGGAGGCGATCGGCGTGGCAAAGGCGGCGGTCTTGCGGGCGGCGGAGGGCGGCGGTGCGCAGGCGCGCGAGCGCCATGTCAGCCGCGGCAAGATGCTGCCGCGTGACCGGGTGGCAGGATTGATCGATCCGGCGACGCCCTTTCTCGAAATCGGTACGACGGCTGCGCATGGCATGTATGGCGATGAAGCGCCGGGTGCGGGGTTGATCGCCGGCATCGGCCGCGTGGTGGGCCGCGATTGCATGATCGTCTGCAACGACGCCACCGTAAAGGGCGGCACCTACTATCCGATCACGGTGAAGAAGCATTTGCGGGCGCAGGAGATTGCGGCGGAAAATAATCTGCCCTGCCTCTATCTGGTCGATTCCGGCGGAGCCAACCTGCCGAATCAGGACGAAGTCTTTCCCGATCGCGATCACTTCGGCCGCATCTTCTACAATCAAGCTAATATGTCGGCGGCCGGCATTCCGCAGATCGCTGTGGTCATGGGTTCATGCACCGCCGGCGGCGCCTATGTGCCGGCCATGTCCGACGAGACCATCATCGTCGAGGGGCAGGGGACGATCTTTCTTGCCGGGCCGCCGCTGGTCAAAGCCGCGACCGGTGAGGTGGTTTCGGCCGAAGATCTTGGCGGCGGCGATGTGCATACGCGTCTTTCCGGCGTCGCCGATCATCTGGCGCGCGACGATGCCCATGCGCTGGCCTTGGCGCGGCAGGCCGTTGCCAATCTCAATCGCCACAAACCGACAACTGTGGAGCTGCGGGAGCCGGAGCCGCCGCTCTACGATCCGGAAGACATGCTCGGCATCGTGCCCTCCGATCTGCGCACGCCCTACGATGTTCGCGAAGTCATCGCGCGCATCGTCGACGGCTCGCGCTTTGACGAATTCAAGGCGCGCTATGGCGCGACACTGGTCTGCGGCTTTGCCCATATCCACGGCATTCCCGTCGGCATCATCGCCAACAACGGCGTGCTGTTTTCGGAATCGGCGCTGAAGGGTGCGCATTTCGTTGAACTTTGCTCGCAGCGGAAAATCCCGCTGGTCTTCCTGCAGAATATCACCGGCTTCATGGTCGGCCGGAAATACGAGACGGAAGGCATCGCCAAGCACGGAGCCAAGCTGGTGACGGCTGTGGCGACGACGAGGGTGCCGAAGATCACCATGCTAATCGGCGGTTCTTTCGGCGCCGGCAACTACGGCATGGCCGGCCGTGCCTATTCTCCGCGCTTTCTCTGGACCTGGCCCAACAGCCGTATCTCCGTCATGGGCGGAGAGCAGGCGGCCGGCGTGCTGGCGACGGTACGTGGCGAGGCCCTGGCGCGCGCCGGCAAGCCTTGGACGAAGGAGGAAGAGGCAGCCTTCAAACAGCCGACGCTCAAGATGTTCGAGACCCAGAGCCACCCGCTCTATGCCTCGGCGCGTCTCTGGGACGACGGCATCATCGACCCACGCAAGAGCCGCGATGTGCTGGCGCTGTCGCTCTCGGCCGCGCTCAATGCGCCCATCGAAGACACTCGCTTCGGCCTGTTCAGGATGTGAGGAGATTGAGATGAAACGCGACATCATCAATGCCAAGAATGCACCTCAGCCACGTGGCGGCTATGCCCAGGCCGTGAAACTCGAAAATTTCGAGAGATTGCTGTTTGTCAGCGGCCAGATTCCGACAACCGCGGACGATGCGCTTCCCGACGGCTTTCCGGCGCAGGCGCGTCAGGTCTGGCTCAATGTTGACGCTCAGCTCAAGGCGGCCGGCATGAGCAAGGCCGATATCGTCAAGGTCACCACCTATCTCGCCGACCGCCACCATACGATCGAGAACCGCGAGATCCGCAGTGAGTATTTGGGCCCGCTCACCCCGGCGATGACGGTGGTGATATCGGGCATTTTCGACACCGCATGGCTGCTCGAAGTCGAGGTCGTCGCCGCGCAATAGGGTTTGCCGATGTTTTCGAAGATATTGATCGCCAATCGCGGAGAAATCGCCTGCCGGATCGTCCGTACGGCAAGGCGGATGGGCATTCGCACGGTCGCCGTTTATTCCGACGCCGATATCGCCGCACTGCATGTGGCACTGGCCGATGAGGTGGTCCATATCGGCCCGGCAACGGCGAGCGAAAGCTATCTTTCGAAGGAGCGGATCATCGCTGCCGCACGGCGATTCGGCGCCGAGGCCGTTCACCCCGGCTACGGCTTTCTCTCGGAAAATGCCGATTTCGCAGAGGCCGTCGAAGCGGCCGGACTGGTTTTCATTGGCCCATTCCCAGCCTCAATCCGCGCCATGGGCCTGAAGGATGCGGCCAAGGCGTTGATGGAGCGCGCCGGCGTGCCTGTCGTTCCCGGCTATCACGGTGATAAGCAGGACGCGGTGTTCCTCGCGGAGCGGGCAGCGGAGATCGGCTTTCCCGTGCTGATCAAGGCACGGGCCGGCGGCGGCGGCAAGGGTATGCGGCGTGTCGATCGGCCGGAGGATTTCGCGTCTGCGTTGGAAGCGGCGAGACGCGAGGCGAAATCGGCCTTCGGTGATGATGCGGTGCTGATCGAAAAATATCTGACCCAGCCCCGTCACATCGAGATGCAGGTCTTCGGCGACAGCCATGGCAACGTCGTCCATCTCTTCGAGCGCGATTGCTCTCTGCAGCGGCGGCACCAGAAGGTGATCGAGGAGGCGCCTGCGCCCGGCATGACGGAAGAGATGCGCAGCGCCATGGGCGAAGCTGCCGTCCGCGCGGCGCGGGCCATCGACTATCGCGGCGCCGGCACGGTCGAGTTCATTGCCGATGTCTCCGAAGGCCTGTCGCCGGATCGTTTCTTCTTCATGGAAATGAACACCCGCCTGCAGGTCGAGCATCCCGTCACCGAGGCGATCGCCGGGGTCGATCTGGTCGAATGGCAATTGCGGATTGCCGGCGGCGAACCCTTGCCGAAGAGCCAAGCCGAGCTTGCCATCGAGGGCTGGGCTTTCGAGGCGCGGCTTTATGCCGAAGACCCGTTGCGGGGTTTTCTGCCGGCGACCGGCACGCTCTCCCATCTCAGATTTCCCGACGGCGATGTCCGCATCGACACCGGCGTGCGCCAGGGCGATAGCATCACCCCGCATTACGATCCTTTGATCGCCAAGCTCACTGTCCACGCCCCAACTCGCCAAGCCGCCCTCGCCAAGCTGGCGCGAGCGCTGCAGGATACGCAGATCGCCGGAACAACAAGCAATCTCGATTTCTTGGTCCGCTTGAGCCAACAGCCGGATTTCGTTGCGGGCCATCCGGATACGGGCCTGATCGACCGCGAGGCAGAGACGCTGACCGCAGCACCGATACCAGACGATATCGCGCTTGCCATCGCTGCCATCTTCGAGGCGGGAGCCTTGGCGCGGTCCTTTGCGCGCGACCCCTGGCAAGCGCTTGGCGCCTGGCAGCTTTGGGGCGAGGTGAGCCGGCCTGTTACGCTGCATCACAGTGGCGGCCATACGAACTGCCGCGTGATTGCGAAAGGACAAGATCTCTTCTCGGTGCATTTCGATGATAACGCTGTCGCCGTTCGCATCATCAACCGCAATGATGACGGCTGCCGTGTGGAGATCGACGGGCAGCAATTGCGTGCCGACTTTTTCCAAACGCCGCATGACATGACGCTGTTCCTCGATGGCCGCACCCATCATTTCCATCGGCCTGACCCCTTGGATGGCGCCGAGGAAGAGGCCGCCGGTGGCGACCGGCTGGTTGCGCCTATGCCCGGCCTCATCAAGATTGTTCGGGTTCAGGAAGGCGATATGGTGGCGAAGGGTGAGGCGCTGATCGTCATGGAGGCCATGAAGATGGAGCTGACGCTGACGGCGACGCGCGACGGTGTGGTGGAAAGCCTGCATGTCGGCGAAGGCGATCAGACCAGCGAAAGCGCCGTCCTGCTGTCGCTCCGGCCGGAGGATGCGCAATGACCGAGCGTCCTTCCAACCATGTCACCATCGTCGAAATGGCACCACGAGACGGCCTGCAGAACGAGAAACGGCTGATCGACACGGACACCAAGATCGAATTGGTGGATCTGCTTTCCGACTGCGGTTTCGAGCGTATCGAGGTCACCAGCTTCGTCAGTCCGAAATGGGTGCCGCAGCTCGCCGATGCTGCCGGGGTCATGGCAGGCATCAAACGGAAGCCTGGTGTCCGCTATGCGGTGTTGACGCCGAATATGCAGGGGTTCGAGGCGGCGCTTGCCGCCGGCGCCGATGAGGTGGCGATCTTCGCATCGGCCTCCGAAAGCTTTTCGATGCGCAATATCAATTGCTCCATCGCCGAAAGCATAGAGCGTTTCCGGCCGGTGGCGGCCGCAAGCCGCGACCGCGGTATTCCGCTGCGCGGCTACGTCAGTTGCGTCGTTGAATGCCCTTATGAGGGCGCGGTGCCGCCGGCGAATGCAGCAAGCGTCGCTCGGCAATTGCGGGAGCTCGGCTGCTACGAGATCAGCCTCGGCGATACGATCGGCAGGGGCGAACCGGAGGCAGTGGACAGAATGCTGGAAGCCGTGCTTGCCGATCTTCCCGCCGCGATGCTGGCCGGCCATTTTCACGATACATCGGGCCGGGCGCTGGACAATATCGGCGTAGCCCTGGATCGGGGCCTGCGTGTGTTCGATGCCGCCGCCGGCGGTCTCGGCGGCTGTCCTTTCGCGCCCGGCGCCAAAGGGAATGTCGATACCGTGTCAGTTCACCACTATCTGGCATTGCATGGCTTCGAGACTGGCCTCGATGACGAGAAACTTGCCAACGCCGCCGCCTTTGCCCGTAGCCTCAGGAGCGCCGCATGACATCGCAAACCATCCATATCGCCATCGAGGAACGTGGCGTCGCCCGCCTGACTTTGGCGCGCCCGGAAAAACACAACGCCCTGTCGGTTGAAATGATCGATGCCCTGACCGAGGCTGCTTACGATCTTGGCAGGGATGCGAGCGTGCGCGTCGTGGTGCTTACGGGCGAGGGCGCGAGCTTCTGCGCCGGTGGCGATCTCGGTTGGATGCGGGCGCAGTTCGAAGCCACTCGTGCCGGCCGCATCGTTGAAGCCCGGCGGCTCGCGATGATGTTCAAGGCCCTGAACGAATTGCCGAAGCCGCTGATCGCCCGTGTGCACGGCAATGCCTTCGGCGGCGGCGTCGGCATCCTCAGCATCTGCGATCTGGTCGTTGCGGCCGCGACTGCCCGCTTCGGCCTGACGGAAGTTCGCCTCGGCATCATCCCCGCCACCATCAGCCCCTATGTCGTTGCCCGCATTGGCGAGGCCAAGGCCCGTCCGCTTTTTCTTTCCGGCAAAGTCATCGACGCCTGGCAAGCCCACGCCGCCGGCCTCTTGTCCCGCGTCGTCCCAGAGGATGCACTCGACGAAGCCATCGAATCTGAAATCCGTCATCTCCTCGCCGCCTCGCCACAGGCGGCTGCGCGCGCCAAGGCATTGGCCCGTTCCCTCGGCATGCCGATCACCGACGAGCTCATCGACCATGTCATCACGCAACTGGCCGACACGTGGGAGACGGAGGAAGCAAGGGAAGGGGTAGCGGCATTCTTCGAGCGGCGGGAGCCAAGCTGGAGATAGGACGTCTACGTCAACCTGTTTTTCTCTATTGTCAGTTGTGGAAAATCTTCGCGCCCTGTTACCGTCAAGTCACCGGAAGCCGGTTTGTCCCAGCGAAAGCCGATGACAGCGCCTTTTTCCACTTGTTGGAACAGATTGTCGGAAATGACAGCCGCACCCGCGCCGTCGGCAACGGAGACGGCGCAGCCGATGGGTGCTTGGCGGATGATATTGCCATTAGCGACGATGTTGCGGAGATAGGGACCCCAGCCGAGTTTCAGGCCCCAGAGCGGGGCGCTTTCGATGAGGTTCGAGGCAATTAGCGTATCGGCTTCGGCCGAGATTCCGATGCCGAAGCCGCTTTCCTGAGGGTAGGGTCCGGTCAGCGACAGGTTGCGGATGATATTGCCGGTGACACTAGCGAGCCGCCCGCCCTTGTCGAAATTGGCAATCGCGATACCGTTTGCCGCGCCGTCGACGAGATTGTTGCTGACCACGGCGCCTTCGAACTCGAATTCGCAGAAGATCGCCGTTTCGCCGGAGCGCAGGCATTGATTGCCTGTGATTTGCACGTTCGATGCCGAATTGGCGCGGACAGCAGTGAAGGCGCAATCGGCGATGTGGTTTCCGGAGACCAGGACATCGTCGGCGCGAAAGATATTGATGCCGTTGCCGTTCTGGCCGGTGCCGCCATCATTGGCGCCGATGCGGGCGATGCGATTGCCGGTGACGATGCTGCCGTCTGCGCCCTTGTCCCAACGATGGATGAGAATGCCGCCATTACCGCAATCCTCGACAGTATTGCCGGTGACCGTCAGTCCGGTCGACTGGACGGAATAGAGGCCGGCTTCTGCGGCGCCCGATATGCGGCTGCGTTCGATCCGCCCGCCGCAGCGCTCCAGTTGCAGCGCATGTTTGCGGCTGCCGGCGATTTCGCAATTGTCGATCAGCACCTGATCAACGCCGGTAAATTGCAGCAATCCGCCGGCATAGTCGGCAAGCCAGCGATTGCCGCCATCAACAACGAGACCGGAGAGTTCGATGCGCCTGGCCTTGTCGGCGCTCATCAGATGGCCTTCGCCGCCATAGACGAGCCGCGAAGCGCCGGGAATGCCGGTGATGCGGGTATTGTCGGGCAGCGAAAGGTTCGAGACATCGTAGTTGCCTGGCGGCAGGAAGACCGGCGCGTTGTTGCGCGCGGCGTTATCAATCATCGCCTGGAGCTTGCCGCTTCTGATATCGCTGGTGCCCGGCGTCGCCCTATAGGCGATGGCATCGATCGGTCCACGCATCTCGGCACCCGCGATCTTGGCGAGCGGCGCAGCAAAGGCGTGCGAAGCAAATAGGTCGGTTGCAGCCGAGGCGGCGATATAGGCGAGGAACGCGCGACGCTGGACCATGTGAACTCCTGGATTGAGCCTTCCGGAAGCAGAAAGCGTGCCACGCGCATCTGTCTCGATTTGGCACGGAAAGAAGCCTGATCTTGCCAAGATGGGCCCCTTATTTTTCGGCCATTTCGCCCTTTTATTCTTTCGTTCACCCATCTGCTTAAGAGGCTTGAAGGAAGCGCGAACTATAATGATCGCGTTTCGGTTGTGACATTTGAGGAGGCCGTGGTTGCGGCCGGGTTGGGAGAATGCGCCTCATGAATAAGCCGGCTTTTCAGCATGCGCGGACAGGCGAGCGTGGTCGTTCGCTTGATGTCGAGACGGAGCGCCTGTTGGCAGCTACGCAGGCGCTGATGGCGGCGAACGCGCACCACGTCGCCGATGGCATCGAGCAATTGCGCCTCAAGGCGATCGTGCATGAGCTGCCGGACTTTCTCTTCGTCAAGGATCGGGAAAGCCGCTTTGTCTTCGCGAATGCCGCCACGGCAAAAAGTCTCGGCTTGGAAAGAGCGAGCGCGATCACCGGAAAGACTGATTTCGATCTGGTGCCGCTGGAGCGGGCGACGAAATATTTCCGTATCGAGCAGGAAATCATCGCTACCGGCAAGCCGCGGCTCGATATGGAGGACGTCATTCCCTCTGCGACCGGCGGCAAGCCGGTCTATCGGTTGACCTCGAAGTTACCGCTGCGCAATGACCGCGGCGAGGTGATCGGCCTGATCTGCATTTCACGCGATATCACCGAGCGCAAGCGCCAGGAGCATCTGCGCCGCAGCCAGGCCGAGCTATTGGAGATGATCGCCAAGAGCGAGCCGCTGGAGATGATCCTCGAGGCGGTGGTGTTGATGGTCGAGGATCAACTTACCGATATCAAAGGATCGGTGCTGCTGCTGGATCCGGAAGGCATCCATCTCTCCCATGGAGCGGCACCCAATCTGCCCGCTGCCTATAGCCGTCTGATCGATGGCGTCGCCATCGGCCCGAAAGTCGGCTCCTGCGGCACGGCCGCCTGGCGCGGCAAGCCAGTCTTCGTCAACGACACCCAGACGGATCCGCTCTGGGAGGACTTTTGTGTTCTGGCCGCGCAATTCGGCCTACGCTCATGCTGGTCGACGCCGATCATGACCTCGCAGGGCAATGTGCTTGGCACTTTCGCGCTTTATTCCGGCACCGTGCGCGAGCCGACCGAACGCGAGCTGGAGCTGGTTGCCATGGCGACCCACATCGCTGGCATCGCCATCGAGCGCAAGCGCGCCGAAGACCGCATCTATTTCATGGCCCATCATGACGACCTGACGGGTCTGCCGAACCGCGCCTTTCTCAAGGAGAACATGGCGAAAATCCTGTTCAAGGCGCGCCGAAACGGCCGCAAGGTGACGGTCGCTTATGTCGATCTCGACAATTTCAAGCAGGTCAATGACAGCCGCGGCCACAGCGCCGGCGATGAGCTGTTGAAGGAGTTGACGGCGCGCATGGTCGATAGCCTCAGGGCTTCCGATATGGTGGTGCGCCTCGGCGGCGACGAATTCCTGCTGGTCATCGTCCATCAGTCGCGCCACGACACTGGCATCACGCGGCGGCTGCGTGAACTGCAGAAGGCGATCACGCAGCCGGTGCTGATCGGGGAGATCGAGGTTGCCGTGACGAGCAGTATCGGCGTCGCAGCCTTTCCAGCCGATGGGGAGACGCCGGAGGAGCTGATCGCCTGCGCCGACGCGGCCATGTACAAGGCCAAGGAGCATGGCCGTAACCGGCTGCAATATCATATTCAGAGATCGGACGCGGCGGGCGTCATGCCGCTGAGCGAGCAGGAAGAATTACGCAAGGCGATCGGCGCCAAGCAGTTCTTTCTGGAATACCAGCCGCAGGTCGATGTCGCGAGCGGCCGGGTGGTCGGCCTGGAGGCGTTGGTGCGCTGGCGTCATCCGCGCCACGGCATGCTGCCGCCCGGTCAGTTCATCCCGCTGGCGGAAGAATCCGGGCTGATCATCCCGCTCGGCTTGTTCGTGCTGAACGAGGCCTGTCGACAGGCCAAGGAATGGCAGGAAATGGGCCTGCCGCCGGTTACGGTCGCCGTCAATGTTTCGGCTCGGCAATTCAGCGATCCGGCGCTTGCCGTGCACGTCACCGAAGCTCTGGAAGCAAGCGGCCTCGGCGCGCAATGGCTGGAGCTTGAGTTGACGGAGAGCACGCTGATGCATGACGTGCCGCGCGCCCTGCATGTGATGCAGGCACTGAAGGCGCTTGGCGTGCGTCTTTCCATCGACGATTTCGGCACCGGCTATTCCAGCTTGGCGGCGCTGAAGACTTTTCCCTTCGACCGTCTCAAAATGGATCGCTCCTTCGTTGAGGCGTTGCCGCGCGACGAGACGACCGTCGCCATCGCCTCCACCGTCATCTCGCTTGCACGGCTGCTGCGTCTGGCGGTCGTCGCCGAAGGAGTGGAAACGGACGAGCAACTCGAGTTCCTGCGTCAGAGTCAGTGCCATGACGCCCAGGGCTTCTATTTCTCGCGGCCGGTCGGAGCGGCGGAAATCCCGAGGATTCTGACGAACGCCTACGATCGCCTCGCTTGAACCCATCCCTGTCCGCTGTAATTCTGCCTCCTATTAGCCGGCCCTTGAATTGATTCTGTATTGGGCTTTGCGCGAAGAGGGGAAGTGGATTTATGGGCAAGGGGCGTATCGAAGCCTTTTCCGATGGCGTGATCGCCATCATCATCACCATCATGGTGCTGGAATTGAAAGTGCCGCATGGCGAGGGGGTGCAGGCGCTCGTACCGCTGATCCCGACGCTGCTTTCCTATGTTCTGAGCTTCGTCTACGTCGGCATCTACTGGAACAATCACCATCATATGTTCCAGGCGGTGAAACACGTCGGGGGCGGCGTGCTTTGGGCCAATCTGCATCTGCTGTTCTGGCTGTCATTGATGCCCTTTGCCACCGGCTGGATGGACGAAAACGACTTCGCCATGACGCCCGTGATGGTCTATGGCTTCGTCTTGCTAATGTGCGGTTTTGCCTATTACATCCTCGGCCAGATGCTGATCCGTGTGCATGGCAGGGATTCCGATTTTGCCCACACGCTCGGTTCGGATCGTAAAGCCGGAATTTCCGTTAGCCTTTACATCGTCGCGATCATACTTGCCGCCATCAACCCGTTTATCTCCCTCGGCATCTATTTCATCGTCGCCTGCATATGGCTGGTGCCGGATCGACGGTTCGAGCGGATGATGAAGTAGACGAGCAGCTTCGCGCTGTGGGCGACTCAGGAAGCGTGTTAGTCCTTCGCTATGCGTGTCGCAGCCTTTCAACGCTTGGCAATGTTTGATGCCGTCGACAAGACAGGCGATGTGCTTGCACGCGATCTGGCATGGGCGGAGGAGCAAGGCATCGACCTCGCGCTTTTCCCGGAGTGCTATCTTCAGGGACACAGCTACGACAAGGAAATTGCCAGACGACGTGCGTTGTCTCTCGATGATCCCGCTCTGAAGTCTCTGATCAACCGCTGTGCATCGGGGAAGACGACTGCGATCATCGGCCTTTTCGAGCGGCGCGGGGAGGCGATCTGCAATAGCGCTGTTGTCGTAAAGGCAGGGCAGATATGCGGGGTCTATGCCAAGGCGCATCCGCTGGAAAGCGGCTGCGTGCCCGGAACGGATTTTCCGGTCTGGACGCTCCGCGATTGGCGCTTCGGCATCAATATCTGTTCCGATCTCCGATATCCCTACACGGCGGCTCGGCTCGCCAGAAGGGGAGCCGGCCTCATCTGCAATCCCGTCAACCTGATGCTGCGGCCTCACAAGGCGGAGAAGTGGCATAAGCCCTGCTTATCGGGCCTACAGACATGCGCCAAACATACGGGATGCTGGGTCATGTCGGCTGATGTTGTCGGCGGCAATGACGATGGCTGGCTAAGTTACGGCAGCACCGCGATCGTCGATCCGAACGGTGTCGTCGTTGCGAAGGCGAAGCCGTATAGCGAGGACGTCCTCGTCTTCGACCTGCCTGATCGACAACCCGAATGCGGATTCGATCAAAAAGCGCCAATGATCGCTACATAATTGCACAAATCACGCTATCCTCTCCCCTATGAGACCGGATCAATTGCTGTATCCCGCCCCTGAGGGGCTGTTCTGTCCGATCGGTGGCTTCTATGTCGATCCGGTGCGGCCAGTCGAACGGGCGTTGATAACGCATGGACATTCCGACCACGCCCGCTCCGGACATGCCCAAGTGCTCGCCACGCGCCAGACGCTGGACATCATGCGGATACGCTATGGCGATGGCTTTTCCGGATCCGAGCAGGCGGTCGGTTTCGGCGAGGAGCTGATCATCAATGGCGTTCGGGTGCGGTTTCATCCGGCCGGGCACGTGCTTGGGTCTGCACAGATCGCGGTGGAGAAGGATGGGCTGCGCATCGTCGTTTCCGGCGATTACAAGCGACGGCCGGACCCGACCTGCGCCGCCTACGTGCCCGTTGCCTGCGACGTCTTCATTACCGAGGCGACCTTCGGACTGCCGGTGTTCCATCATCCCGATCCGCTGGACGAGACGGCGAAGCTGCTGGCTTCGCTCCGGCAATTTCCGGAGCGCACCCATCTCATCGGCGCCTATGCGCTCGGTAAGGCGCAGCGCGTCATCCGGCTGCTGCGCGATGCAGGTTACGACAAGCCTATCTATATTCACGGCGCGCTGGAGACATTGTGCGGCTATTATGCCGGGCAGGGCATAGTCCTCGGCGAGCTGTTGCCGGCAACGATCGAAAGCAGGGATCAATCGATCTTCAAGGGCGCTGTCGTCGTCGGCCCACCCTCGGCTTTCCAAGACCGCTGGGCGAGGCGGTTCCATGAGCCTCTCCCTGCCTTCGCGTCGGGCTGGATGATGGTGCGCCAGCGCGCCAAGCAGCTCGGCGTCGAGCTGCCACTGGTCATTTCGGATCATTGCGACTGGCCGGAGCTGACCGAGACCATCGCTGAGCTGAAGCCGGGCGAAGTCTGGGTCACCCATGGACGGGAAGAAGCCCTCGTGCGTTGGTGCGAATTGCAGGGCATCCCGGCCAAGCCATTGCATCTGATCGGCTATGAAGACGAGGGCGACTGATGAAAGCCTTTGCCGACCTCCTCGATCGCCTGGTGTTGACGCCGAGCCGCAATGGCAAGCTGAAGCTGCTCACCGACTATTTCCGCGAGACGCCTGACCCGGATCGCGGCTACGGTCTCGCCGCGATCGCCGGCACGCTGGAGGTGCGCAACGTCAAGCCGGCCATGCTGCGCGAGCTCGTGCTGGAACGCATGGACGAAGTGCTGTTTCGTTACTCTTATGACTATGTCGGAGACCTCGCCGAGACCATCTCGCTGGTCTGGGACAAGGAAAGCGATATCGTCCGCCCGGCGGGCGAACAGCCGAAGCTCGGCGAGGTGGTGCGCCGGATGAATGCGCTGGGGCGTACCGAGGTGCGCAGCTTCGTTCGTGACCTGCTCGACCGGCTGGACACGTCAGGCCGTTTTGCCTTCCTGAAGCTCGCCACCGGCGCGCTGCGCATCGGTGTGTCGGCGCGACTTGCCAAGCAGGCTTTGGCGGAGCTGAGCGGCAAGGACGTGACCGAGATCGAAACACTGTGGCACGGGTTGCAGCCGCCCTATGAAAGCCTGTTCCAATGGCTGGAGGGCAAGGGCGACAAGCCGGTGCTGGCGACGCCTGCGATCTTTCATTCCGTCATGCTCGCCAATCCCGTCGAGCCTGGCGATCTCACTGGGCTCGATCCCCTGGATTATGCCGCCGAATGGAAATGGGATGGCATCCGCGTCCAGCTTTCGCGGGCGGGAATGACGTGCAAGCTCTATTCCCGCTCCGGCGACGATATCTCCAGCGCCTTTCCGGACATCGTCGATGCCGTCAGCTTCGAGGGCGTCGTCGATGGCGAATTGCTGATCGGCGGCACGGCGCGCTCCAACAGCCCGACGCGTACCTTCTCCGACCTGCAGCAGCGGTTGAACCGCAAGACGGTGACGGCGAAGATGCTGGAGGAATATCCGGCCTTCATCCGTGCCTATGATCTGCTGTTCGATGGCGAAGAGGACGTGCGTGCCCGCGGCTTCCTCGATCGGCGTGAGCGGCTGACGGAAATTATCGAGGCAGCACCCCACGATCGCTTCGACCTCTCGCCGCTGGTCGAATTTACCTCCTGGGAGGAGTTGGACCAATTGCGTTCGTCTCCGCCCGATCCGGTTATCGAAGGCGTCATGATCAAGCGCCGCGACAGCGCCTATCTCGCCGGCCGTGCCAAGGGGCCGTGGTTCAAATGGAAACGCAATCCCTACAATGTCGATGCCGTGCTGATGTATGCCCAGCGCGGCCATGGCAAACGTTCCAGCTATTATTCCGATTTCACCTTCGGCGTCTGGTCGATGACGCCGGAGGGCGAACAACTGGTGCCGGTAGGCAAGGCCTATTTCGGCTTCACGGATGCAGAACTGGAAGTGCTCGACAAGTTCGTGCGCAACAATACGATCGATCGTTTCGGCCCGGTAAGGGCGGTGCGGGCCGATCGCGATTTTGGCTTCGTTCTCGAAGTCGCCTTCGAAGGGATCAACCGTTCGACGCGACATAAATCCGGTGTCGCCATGCGCTTTCCGCGCATTGCTCGTCTGAGACCCGACAAGCCGCCCTATGAGGCGGATCGGCTGGAAAATTTGGTGGCACTAATTGACGCCAAGGCTCCTGCCGTTGATGAATAAGTCAGGTCGATTCCTCACCACAATGTGAGTTGGCCCCGGCTTTCAACCCGTGCAGATTTCGATACTGCCGGGCATATTTGGACAGAGCATATGACAACGTCTGAAGACAACGCATTTCGCCCCGGTCGCCGCACCGTTCTTGCCGGTCTTGCCGTAACACTTTTTGCTCCCAACATCGCTAAGGCTGCCGAAACAAAGGTTCTCGAAACAAAGACGGTCGAGACCAAGGCTGCCGATCCCAAGATCGCCGCGAAAGCCGCGGAGGCGTCGGTCGATCCGCCGCTTTTGGCCGGCGATTATGCCAAGGAGCGTCACAAGTTCCGCACCGACCTTCTGAACAAAGGCCCGGCACCCGACAAATATGAACCGCTGGTCACACCATCGGACGCCGATCAGATTTTTTATCGCAGCGGTCTCGGCGGCGAGCTGGAGCTCGTTGCCTGGGTATCGCGCTATGAGCGCACGCCGAAGCCCAAACCGGCTGTGCTCTTCCTCCATGGGGGCAACGCCATCGGTCAGGGCCATTGGCTGTTAATGAAGCCTTACGTCGATGCCGGCTATGTCGTCATGATCCCGTCGATGCGCGGCGAAAACGGCCAAAAGGGCAATTTCTCGGGTTTCTATGACGAGGTTGCCGACGTTCTCGCTGCATCCGATCGTCTGCGCCACCTGCCGGGCGTCGACCCGCATCGTCTGTTCCTCGCGGGCCACAGCGTCGGTGGTACGCTGGCGATGCTGGCGGCAATGTCGGCCAAACGCTTCCGCGCGGCCACACCCATTTCAGGCAATCCGGATGCCTTCGCCTTCTTCCATCGTTATCCGGAGGATATCCGCTTCAACGCGAAAAATCCGCGCGAATTCCAGATGCGCTCGCCCGTCTGCTACGCCCACAGCTTCAAATGCCCCTTGAAGGTCATGCACGCCAGTGAAGAGACCAATTTGCAGGCCCGGGCGGCGCTGCTTTCGAAGCGTGCTCTTGCCGGCGGTGTAAAAATGGAATTGGCGACGGTTCAGGGCAATCACAACTCGGCGCTGCCGGGTGCGATCGAACAGAGCATCCAGTTTTTCCGGAGTGTGGCGGCCTAAACGGTCAGCCCATCAACCGGTCCACCAGCGCCGCCGCGGCTTCTGCAATCACCGTTCCCGGCGGAAAGATCGCGTCTGCGCCGGCGGTTTCCAATGCAGCGAAATCCTGAGGCGGAATGACGCCGCCGACCGCGATGAGGATACGACCGGCGTGGCGGCGGTTGAGCGCTTCCTTGAGTTCCGGCACCAGCGTCAAATGGCCGGCGGCAAGCGACGAAGCGCCGATGATGTCGGCGCCTTCCCGAACCGCGAGATCGGCCACTTCCTCCGGCGTCTGGAACATGGCGCCGACGACGACATCGAAACCGAGATCGGCGAAAGCCGTGGCAATGACCTTTTGCCCGCGGTCATGTCCGTCCTGCCCCATCTTGGCGACGAGGATGCGGGGCTTCTCGCCCTTTGCCTTGCGGAAAGTTTCCACCTTGGCAACCGCCTTGTTGAACAGAGGATCGGCGGTGCCGACTTCCTTGCGATAGACGCCGGATATGGTTCTGATTTCCGCAACGTGCCGGCCATAGGCCTTTTCCAGCGCCAGCGAGATTTCGCCGACCGTCGCACGTGCGCGCGCCGCTTTGACGGCGAAATCCAAGAGATTGCCGGTGCCGTTGCGCGCGGCATCGGTCAGAGCCTCCAGAGCGGTCTCAACCGCCGTTGTCTCGCGCGTGCCCTTCAATTGCTGCAGTTTCGAGAGCTGGCGGGCGCGGACTTCGGAATTGTCCACCTTCAGCACGTCGACTTCGATATCCCGTTCCGGTCGCGAGAAGTTGACGCCGACGACGGTCTGGTGGCCGCTGTCGATGCGCGCCTGCGTGCGGGCGGCCGCCTCTTCGATCCGGAGCTTCGGAATGCCCTTTTCGATGGCTTTTGCCATGCCGCCGAGTGCTTCGACCTCTTCGATATGGGTGAGCGCGCGGGCTGCCAGATCATGCGTCAGCCGCTCGACGTAGGCCGAGCCGCCCCAGGGATCGATGATACCGGTCGTGCCGGATTCCTTCTGCAGCAGGATCTGTGTATTGCGGGCGATGCGGGCCGAATGATCCGTCGGCAGAGCAAGCGCTTCGTCGAAGGAATTGGTGTGCAGGGACTGTGTGTGGCCCTGCGTTGCCGCCATGGCTTCGACCATGGTGCGGATGATGTTGTTCATCGGATCCTGCGCCGTCAGCGACCATCCGGACGTCTGGCTGTGGGTGCGCAGCGCCAGCGACTTCTCGTCCTTCGGCGCAAAGTTCTTCTGCATCAGTGCGGCCCAGATCAGCCGCGCCGCGCGCATCTTGGCGACTTCCATGAAGAAATTCATGCCGACCGCCCAGAAGAAGGAGAGGCGTGGCGCGAAGCTGTCGATATCGAGCCCGGCAGCCACCCCGGCACGGGCGTATTCGATGCCGTCGGCGATCGTATAGGCGAGCTCCAGATCCGCCGTCGCACCGGCCTCCTGCATATGGTAGCCGGAAATCGAGATCGAATTGAATTTCGGCATGCGCTGGCTGGTATAGCTGAAAATGTCCGAAACGATCCGCATCGAGGGCTGCGGCGGGTAGATATAGGTGTTGCGGACCATGAACTCCTTGAGGATGTCGTTCTGGATGGTGCCGGAGAGCTTATCCTCGGAAACGCCCTGTTCTTCGGCGGCGACGATATAAAGCGCCATCACCGGCAACACAGCGCCGTTCATGGTCATCGATACGCTCATTTCTCCGAGCGGGATGCCGTCGAAGAGCTGGCGCATGTCGAGAATGGAATCGATCGCCACGCCCGCCATGCCGACATCGCCTGCAACGCGCGGATGGTCGCTGTCATAGCCGCGATGGGTGGCAAGATCGAAGGCGACGGAGAGGCCTTTCTGCCCGGCCGCGAGATTGCGGCGGTAGAAGGCGTTCGATTCCTCGGCGGTGGAAAAACCCGCATATTGGCGGATGGTCCAGGGCTGCTGGACATACATGGTCGGATAGGGGCCGCGGACGAAGGGAGCTGCGCCAGGATAGGTGTCGAGGAAGTTCAACCCGGCAAGGTCAGCAGCGTCATAGACGCGCTTGACGGCGATGCCCTCCGGAGTTTGCCAGGCCGGGGCGTCGGTTTTTGAAGTAACCGCTTTCGGTCTCTTCCAGTCGATTTTGCTGAAGTCGGGGATAGTGGTCACCGAGCCGATACCTCCGCGAATTCCAATGCCGCCTTCATGCCCCAGCTCCCTCATCCAATCGCACCGGCATCAGTCCCATCCCGCCTGCGACCGGACTCAACTCCCCCAAAACCGGAACCGGTCGCTCCGCCTTCATCGCAAACAATGTCGTCCCCACAATCGGCTTTGCCACACGATTTGCCCGCGCTTCCTGCACCATCGCCGCTAATCGGCCACTGGCGATAAACTTCGCAAGCCCGCCATCCCGCTCGATGCCCGCAAAAATCTCCCAGGCCTTTTCCGCCAAAGCTTCGGTCAGCGCCTCGATGCCGCCAGCTCCGGCGGCCGGGTCGACGACATGGTCGAGATGGCTTTCGGCAATCAGGACGGTCTGCATATTGCGCGCCAGGCGCCGCGCCAGCGGATCGGGAATGCCATGGGTCAAGCTGTGCGGCAGCACGGAAATCTCGTCGGCGCCTCCGGTGCCGGCAGAAAAGACGGCTATCGTGTTGCGCAGGATATTGGTTTCCGGGTCGAGCCGCGTCAGCATGCGGTAGCTCGTTTCCATGTAGAGATGGGCGACCGGCGGGTCGGAAATGCCGCAAACCTCTGCGATGCGGGCAAAGATCATGCGTGCGGCGCGAGCTTTCGCCATGGTGACGAATTGGTTCTGATCGGCAGACAGACAGAGACTTGCTATATTGAGGGTCACTTCCGGCGCGACGCCTGCGTCATCCAATAGTTTCAGATGAGCGACGAGAGCCGCCGCCATGACGGCCAGTTCCTGCGCCTCCGTTCCGCCGGCATTGTGCACGGCGCGGCCATCGGCATTGAAAACGGTTCCGGCAAATCCCGCGTCATGGAGACGTTTGAAGCTGCCCGTCATCTCCCGCGTCGTGCTGGAGGCGAAAACGTCGAGGCCGAAATGCACGGTCGGGCGATGTTGGTTCTTCTCGAGCGCCGCCGCCAATGCCGCGGCAAAGGCCGGTGAGAGGCCGTCCAAGCGCAGCGAAATGGAATTGCCGGAAACAGCAGCCGCCAATCTTGCCGCAAGCACCCCCGTCTCGTTGTTGAGGCCGATACCAAAGGCCGAGGGGCTGCTTTTCGAGATCAGGCTGACGCCGTTGCTCCCGTTGGCGAGATCCTCGCCGAGCTGAAGGAAAGCGCGTTCGATATCCGGATCATCCATCCGCTGGCTGACGACCCAAGGTCTGTCGGTTTGCCGGCGGGTGAATGGCGCGGCATCGGAGCGGCGGGCATAGAGCGGCTCGATCGCGATGCCGTCATCCGTTCGCGATACCAGCGCCTCCTGGTAATCCGCGCCCTTCAGTGCCCGGTCCACCAGCTTGAGCCATGCCTCGCGGCTTACAGGAGCAAAAACGTTCGGGTCCAGACTGTCGATATTCATGCTATCCTCCGTCTTCCAATGGTCTAACCCAAGCCAGGGCAAGGGAAAACAGAAGTTTGGCCTATTGGAGCAATATCTTCGCATGCGACGCCAGCCTCGCGCCAGCCGCGCCGGTCATCATGTGGCTGACCGATCCATATTCAACTGGTTCCCGATGATGGCCGATCTCCTGCCTGTTTCCCGTCGCTTGCTTGCTGTAGCCGCTTTTGCCGCGCTGTCCGCCTGCAGCATCATTCCCGATACCGGAGCGACCGATCCCGACCGGTTCGTACAGGAAACAGCGCCTGTCTTTTACCAGCCCGAAGGTATCGATCCACAAAAGGTAAAACGCCTGCCGGTCCAGCCGGTGCCGCAAGCGCGCGATCTCTTCCGCACGCAATTCAATCAGACCTACGGCCTGCCGACCTCCAATCCGGTGCATCAGGCCATGTATGCGCAGAAGAGCGAAGACGATTTCACCCTGCCGGCCATCCCCTATAAGCGCATAGATCAGCGCTTCTTGCGCCAGGAAGTGGACTATCAGACCGATGAAAGGCCCGGCACGATCGTCGTCGATACGAGGGGCCACTATCTCTATTTCGTCGAGCCGGGCGGCAGGGCGATGCGTTATGGCGTCGGCCTCGGCGCGGCAGGTTATGCCTGGCATGGCAGGGGCATCATCCAGTGGAAGCAGAAATGGCCGCGCTGGACGCCGCCGAGCGAAATGGTGGCCCGCGAACCGCAGATCAGGCCGGTTTCAGCCGAACGCGGCGGCATGAATCCGGGGCCGACCAATCCGCTCGGCGCTCGCGCCCTCTATATCTTCCAGAATGGCAAGGACACGCTCTATCGCATTCACGGCACGCCGGATTGGCAGTCGATCGGCAAGGCAGCGTCATCCGGCTGTGTGCGCATGCTGAACCAAGATGTGATCGATCTCTACAATCGTGTGTCGGCAAGGGCCGAAGTCGTGGTTCTGTAACGGCAGATTGCAACAAATTTTCGTGATGTTGCATAAGTGCGATAGCCGGGCTTCGCTGCCCTCTTTAGTTTTATTCCTGTCTCTGCGAATCTTGCGGGGAACCGAATCGGATCGTTTCGAGTTCCCGCTTCCCTTCCAACAGGAATGATGCTGTCGACATGAGCCTGCCTTCTTCTCTTTCCCGACGAAATTTCCTCGCCCTTGCGGGCATTGGCGCCGTTTCGACGCTCGCCGGCTGCGCTTCCACGGTGGAGAGCAATCCGATTGTCAGCCCCGTGCAGTATAACGGTTCCACCTATCGCCCCTTAGGCAGTTGGCTCTCCAGCTATAATGGCGAGCAGCCGGACCCGGCTGTGATCTATGCAGCTATGGATGATGGCGGCTTTCATCTTCCGGCAATACCCTATGAGCAGATCGATCCGCGATATTATCGTCAGCGCGTTGTCGATCCGACGGGTGAGCCGCCAGGCACCGTCGTCGTCAATACGCGCGAGCGCTTCCTCTATGTCACCGAACCGGGCGGCACGGCGATGCGCTATGGTATCGGCGTCGGTCGCGAAGGCTTCGCCTGGCAGGGCCGTGGTGTCATCCAGTGGCGCAAGAAATGGCCGCGCTGGAACCCGCCGGACGAAATGGTCGCCCGTCAGCCGGAACTCGTCAAATATTCCATCGCCAACGGCGGCATGGAGCCTGGCTTGAAGAATCCGCTCGGCGCGCGCGCGCTTTATATTTTCGAGGATAAGCAGGATTCGCTCTACCGTCTGCACGGCAATCCCGACTGGCG
Source organism: Rhizobium sp. CB3060 (assembly GCF_025200735.1). Taxonomy (NCBI): domain Bacteria; kingdom Pseudomonadati; phylum Pseudomonadota; class Alphaproteobacteria; order Hyphomicrobiales; family Rhizobiaceae; genus Rhizobium; species Rhizobium sp. CB3060. The sequence continues at coordinate 619,303 of NZ_CP104158.1, forward strand.
CTCCATCGGCAAGGCCGTTTCCTCGGGCTGCGTTCGCCTGCTGAATCAGGACGTCATCGATCTCTACGACCGCGTGCCGCAACGCGCGCCAATCTTGGTGACGCAGGCGTAAGCTTGGACATGTTTTTGACGAGTGGAATTTAACGGCTGTTATTCGGCCGTTAAATTCGCTCTTAGCCGCTGCAGCCGGTCGCGCAGACTGGCCATTTCATTCATATCGCAGCCGACGGCTTGGCCGATGGCTGCCATGATCATACTGACCTGGCATTTCATGCCGGCGCCCTTTTCCGTCAACGAAACGATTACCTGGCGTTCGTCCTTCGGGTCTCGTACGCGCCCGATCAGGCCGGCTTGCTCGAGGCGTTTCAACAGCGGCGACAGCGTGCCCGAATCGAGATCAAGCTGCTCACCGATGGTCTTGACCGACAAACAGCCTTTCTCCCAGAGCACCAGCATCACCAGATATTGCGGATAGGTCAGCCCGACGCGATCGAGGATCGGCTTGTAGGCGCGATTGAAGGCATGCGCGGTCGCGTAGACGGCAAAACAGAGCTGCCGTTCCAGCCGCTTTTCCTCATCCGGGATTGCCCGCTCCTGCACCTTGTCCGTCATCGCTGCTCCGCCAGTTTCTTGTTGACGTCATTGTCACAGGTTCATTTTTCAAAATCAAATTACAAAAATATATTGCGCACGATTAAATCGCGTTATATACAAACTTCATCCAACTCGCAAAGGAGATCTGACATGCCTATCCTCTACACCACCAAGGCTTCCGCTACCGGCGGCCGTGCAGGCCACGCCGTTTCCGAAAATGGCGTTCTTGACGTCACCCTGACCGTGCCGAAGGAACTCGGCGGCGACGGCGCTACCGGCACCAATCCGGAACAGCTCTTCGCTGCAGGCTATTCCGCCTGCTTCCTTGGCGCCCTGAAATTTGTTGCAGGCCAGCAGAAGGTCAAGATTCCGGAAGACGCCAAGGTGACGGCAACGGTTGGCATCGGCCCGCGCGCGGATGGCACCGGCTTCGGCATCGAAGTCTCGCTGTCGGTTCACATTCCCGGCATGGAAAAGGCCGAAGCTGAAAAGCTCGCCGCTGCCGCTCACATCGTCTGCCCCTATAGCCACGCCATGCGCACCTCGACGGAAGTGCCGGTCACGGTTGCCTGAGAACGGGCTTTCTCATCTTCCGAACTGACGGAACGGATGACATAAAAGAGGAGCGATATGCATTTCGGTGCATGTCGCTCTTTTTCTTTTGCAAGAAAGTTGCTATATGTTTTCTTGAGAAAGGATATAGCCATGATATCTGCTCAAGCGATCGGTCACGCAAATCCGGGCGAGGCCCTAGTCATCACCAAGGCGGTCGTTAATGCCGCGGAGCGGCTGGGCTTGAACGCCCGCATGCTCGCTGCTGTCATCGGCGTTTCGGAAGCGACGGTGTCGCGCATGAAGCGGCAAGATCATCTTCTGGAGCGGCACAGCAAGCCATTTGAACTCGCCGTTCTTTTCGTACGTCTGTTTCGCTCGCTCGATGCCATTGTCGGCGGCGATGAGGCCGTGGCGCGGCAATGGCTGCGCAATGTCAATCTCGCCTTCGGTGCAACGCCGCTCGAAAAGATCACCTCCATTTCCGGATTGACCGATGTCCTTGCCTATCTGGACGCCCGCCGCGCTATCGTCTGAGGCTCGGCCGATTTCAGGCCGCTATTGGCGACTGGTGGAGGCGCAGCATCAGGTCTCGACCTTGAAGCTGGTCGACACGCTGGAAGAGCAGGCGCTTCTCGAGCATCTGCTGGAGGAGAGCAAGCCGGCGCTGCCGCCGGAATGCGCTGGTCTGGACTATCTGTTGGCCACTCCCTTCCGCTACGGAGCGATCTACCCTCACGGCTCACGCTTCAGGCGTGCGGGACGCACCCTCGGCGTCTTCTACGCTTCCGAACGGGTCGAAACGGCGCTGGCCGAAATGAGTTTTTACCGGCTGCTTTTCTTCAGCGATTCTCCGGAGACGCCGTTGCCTGCCAATGCGGCGGAATACACCGCCTTCGCCGCCGCGATCAGCACCAAAGAGGCGATTGATCTTACCCGCTCGCCGTTGGATCGAGATCGCGAAGCATGGACCGATCCCGTCAGCTACGAAGCTTGCCAGTCGCTCGCCGACGCGGCGCGTGCAGGGGGCATTCAGGCGATCCTCTACCGCTCCGTCAGGGATTCCCAAGGCGGGAAGAATATTGCCCTTCTGACGGCCCATGCCTTTGCCGCCCGCGAACCGGTCGAACGGCAGACCTGGCGCATCCGGCTGTCGCCGGCCGGTGTGCAGGCACTCTGCGATTTTCCGAAAAGTCGCATCGGTTTCGCACGCAGCGATTTCGGCGCTGATCCGCGCATGCGAAACAGCGCTTAAGCCAACGTGAGCAAATCCCGCCGCAGCCGGTCCGCATTGCCGTCGGGCAGCCGCGCTTCCACCTCGGCATGCGTCACTTTCCAGATCGGCACGGCGGCTGCAAGCACCGCTTTGCCTGACGGGGTCAGGCTGAGTAGCCGGGCACGGCGATCCCTGGGATTGGGAAGAATGCTTATCCAGCCCCGCCGCTCCAGCGGTTTTAAGGCCGCCGTCAGCGTCGTCTGATCTATTGCGAGCAGCGTCGCCACCGGCCCCATGGCCGCAGGCTCTGGCCTGTTCAGCGACATCATCAGGGAAAACTGGCCATTGGTGAGCCCGAGCGGCCTCAGCGCTTCGTCGAAACGGCGCGCCAGGGCCCGAGCGGCGCGCTGCACATGCAGGCAAAGGCAGGTATCGCGCACGAGTAGTGTTGTCTCGAAAGGAATTTCAATCATGTTTGACATGGTTTACTAATATTGATATCAATGCATTTGTCAAGTTTGGTGAGAAGTGGACGCCGGAGGAGGGCGCGACAATGAACCAAATCGTTTCACGCGAGGTGTGGCTGGAGGCTCGCCGCGAACTGCTTGCCAAGGAGAAAGAAGCGACGCATTTGCGTGACCGTATCAATGAGGAGCGCTTGGCGCTGCCCTGGGTCAAGGTCGACAAGGACTATGTTTTCGACACGCCCACGGGGAAGAAATCGCTGGCCGATCTCTTCGACGGCCGCAGTCAGCTCATCGTCTATCACTTCATGCTCGGTCCGCAATGGGAGGCCGGATGCCCCGGTTGTTCGTTCCTCGTCGATCATTTCGACGGCGCCCTGCCACATCTCAATCATCACGACGTCACCCTCGTTGCCGTTGCCCGTGCGCCGATCGAGAAGATAGAGGCTTACAAAAAGCGCATGGGCTGGAAGTTCCCCTGGGTGTCGTCTTTCGCCAACGACTTCAATTTCGACTATCACGTCTCCTTTACGGCAGAGCAGCTCGCCGGCGAAAAGGTGTTCTACAATTTCTCTGCCATGGACGCGAAGAACGGCCACGACGAACTTCCCGGGCTCAGCGCGTTCTACAAGGATGAGGCCGGCAATATTTTCCACACCTATTCCAGCTATGCCCGCGGCGGCGAAGAGATGATCGGCACGCTGATGATCCTCGACAATGCGCCGAAGGGACGCAACGAAGGCAGCACCATGGATTTCGTGCGTCGCCACGATGAATATGACGAAGCCCCGAAGGCGCAATCCTCCTGTCACTGAAGCATCAGCCCAAGCCGCGCGATTTTCCGTCGAAGGTCGCGCGGGAACAAATATCCGAAGTGCCGTGTTTAAAGCATGTCGCGCAAAAGTGTGCAGCGGTTTTGCGATAACGACATGCGCAAAATCAGGACCTAAAGCGCAAGGAGCGGATCTGAAAGATCGCGATGCGCTACGGGGTATAGGGCTCGGCCAATCGCAAAGGAGGGACGCGATGAAGGCGAAACTGACGGAAGAGCACGCATTCTGCAGTCCGGCCAGCTATCGTGAAGCCATCACACTCATCGACGACAATGAACGCATCTTTTCCTCGTGCCAGCCGGACTGAAGCTGGAAGGAATTCATGATCGCCAATTACCGCCGCAAGCAATAGGGAGATCTACAATGGCTGCGAAGGGATATTTTGTCTGGTACGAACTGATGACCACCGACATGGCCGCGGGAGAGGCCTTCTACCGCAAGGTTGTCGGCTGGGACGCCAAGGATGCCGGGATGCCGGAAATCGAAATGGCCTATACTCTGTTCAGCGCCGGCGCCGGCCCGATCGCCGGCATGATGATCCTGCCGGAAGAGGCCAAGGCCATGGGGACGCCACCCTGCTGGACCGGCTATATCAGCGTGCCCAATGTCGATGAGGCTGCCAAGACGATCGCCGCAAAGGGCGGCAGGGTCTATCGAGAGCCTGGGGACATTCCGGGTGTCGGCCGCTTCGCCGTCGTCTCCGATCCCTATGGCGCCGCCTTCTGCATTTTCACGCCGTTGCCGGGCCAGGACTGGCAGCCGCCGGAACCCAATGCTCCCGGCTATATCGGCTGGCACGAGCTCTATTCCAACGACGGCCCGAAAGCCTTTGATTTCTACCGCGATATGTTCGGCTGGGAATCGAGTTCCGATTTCGACATGGGTCCGATGGGCACCTACAAGATCTTCAAGATCGGCGACCGCGACTTCGGCGGCATCATGACGAAGCCGGCGGAAATGCCGATGGCCGCCTGGAACTTCTATTTCAATGTCCCGGCAATTGATGCCGCTATCGGCCGCGTCAACGAGGCCGGCGGAAAGGTCGTCAACGGCCCGATGGAAGTCCCCGGCGGTAGCTGGATCGTCCAGTGCACCGACCCGCAAGGCGCGTTCTTCTCGCTCGTTGCGCCAGTGAAATAAGCTTTTGCCTTCTCCCCTCGGGGGAGAAGGTCGCGCGCAGCGCGGGTTGAGGGGGCGTTACTGGGGAGCAGGCTTTGGAGCACGGCTTACGATATTCGTCGCTGTGCTCCTCGTTCTCTCATCCGCCCTTCGGGCACTTGCTCCCCGAGGGGAGAAGGGGTCCGCTACCGCTTCAAGCTACCCAGAATCCCTCTCACCAGCGCCCGTCCAACCTGCGTCGCGATCGTACGTGCGGCGCTCTTCATCGCTGCTTCCAAAATCGTTTCGCGCTGGTAGCCGGAACGGCCGCGGCTTGCCGGTTTGTCATCGTCATCCCCGAAGCCGGGGAGCGTCCAGCGGCCGCCGGCGCTTCCGTCGTCCTGTTTGGCGGCATCCTGCTCGGCCGCCTTGCCGGCGCGGGCGGCGAGGATTTCGAAGGCGGATTCGCGATCGACCGTCTCGTCGTAGAGGCCGGCGACCGGGCTGTCGTTGATGACGGCCTGGCGCTCGGTATCGGTCACCGGGCCGATGCGACCCGACGGCGGGCGGATCAAGGTGCGTTCGACGATCGAGGGCGCGCCCTTGCCTTCAAGCATGGAGATCAGCGCTTCGCCGGTGCCGAGCGTGGTGATGACTTCGGCGCAGTTGAAGGCCGGGTTAGGCCGGAAGGTTTCGGCGGCCGTCTGGACTGCCTTCTGTTCGCGCGGCGAATAGGCGCGCAGCGCATGCTGAACGCGGTTGCCAAGCTGGGCGAGCACGGTTTCTGGCACGTCGAGCGGGTTCTGCGTGACGAAATAGACGCCGACACCCTTGGAGCGGATCAAGCGCACCACCTGTTCGACGCGCTCGATCAGCACCTTCGGCGCATCGTTGAAGAGCAGGTGCGCCTCGTCGAAGAAGAAGACCAGCTTCGGCTTTTCAGGATCGCCGACTTCCGGCAGTTCCTCGAAGAGCTCGGACAGCAGCCACAGCAGGAAGGTGGCGTAAAGCCTTGGGTTCATCATCAGCTTGTCGGCGGCAAGCACCGAGATCTGCCCATAGCCATCATTGCTGACGCGCATGATGTCGGAAATCTTCAGCGCCGGCTCGCCGAAGAAGTTTTCCGCCCCCTGCTGCTCCAGCACCAGCAAAGCACGCTGGATCGAGCCGACGGATGACTTCGAGATCAGGCCGAACTGGCTGGAAAGCTCGCTCGCATGGTCGCCCATATAGTTGAGCAAGGCCTGGAAATCCTTGAGGTCGAGCAGCGCCAGCCCATTGTCATCGGCAATCTTGAATGCGATGTTGAGCACGCCCTCCTGCGCCTCCGATGCGTTCATTAGCCGTGCCAGCAGCAGCGGCCCCATCTCGGCGATGGTGGTGCGCACGCGATGGCCTTTTTCGCCGTAGAGATCCCAGAAGATCGCCGGGAATTGTTCGAATTCGTAGGGCTTCAGACCAATTTCCTCGGCCCGTTTCAAAAGGAAATCCTTCGGCTCGCCCTTGGCGGCGATACCGGAGAGATCGCCCTTGATATCGGCGCAGAAGACGGGCACGCCGGCTTTGGAAAAACCCTCCGCCAGCACCTGCAGGGTCACCGTCTTGCCGGTGCCTGTCGCGCCGGTGACGAGGCCGTGGCGATTGCCGAATTTCAGCGTCAGATATTCGTCCTTATTGATGCTGTCGTCCGGATTGCGGCTGGCGCCGACGAAAATCTGTTCATCCTGTTGCGGCATCAGGCGTCGTCTCCCTTTGGACGGCGGCACTGCAACCCCGAGAAGTTTTAGGGGCGAGAGGTGCCAGAGGCCCATTCATTGTTTTGTCCTGACGCTGTTATAAGAAGAGACTTGAATGGGGACAACCGTTCGCTTCATGGTGATGCTTCCGGTAGTGTCGCACACAACCCGGACAGACTTGAGTCGGTCGGCGCATTCAATTACGTTGACGTTCACGTCATAAGTAACAAGCAGGAGGCCAGAATGAACGAGATTATTGATCAGATCGCAACGAGAGCCGGCATTTCACCCGATATTGCAGAGAAGGCCGTTGGCATGATGCTGGGCTTCCTACAGCGCGAAGCCCCGGATGGCCCGGTCACCAAGATGATCGAGTCCATCCCCGGTGCGTCCGATCTGGTGGCGCAATATAACGGGGAGGAAACGTCCGGCGGTCTGCTCGGCGGCCTTCTGAGCGCCGTTGGCGGTGGCGGCGGTCTCATGGCGCTCGGCCAGTCGTTGATGAGCAGCGGTCTCAACATGGGCGAAATTTCCTCGCTCGCCAAGGAAACCATCGCGACCGCCCGCGAACATGCCGGCGATGAGGTGGTCGATGAGGTCGTCAATTCCGTGCCGGGGTTGAGCCAGTTCCTGTAATATGCTGTCATTTGTGACGAAGGCCCCGCGGTCTGATCGCGGGGCTTTTTTGTTTGATCATTCAGCAGGTTGCAAATTGTCCCATGGCCGCCAATTCCATTCCATCGCTGTTACCGAACGGGCCTGGCCATCGGTTCGTGCTCTATGGCGATTCTTGTTCCGGAGTTCCAGGCGCGCTGCACGAAGAGACCTTCGTCGCCGTCAACGCCGTCCTGCGCCGGCTTGATCCGCCGCCGGAATTCATCCTGTTTCCGGGCGACGAGATCATTGGCCTGACCGCCGATCCGGAAGCCTTGAGGGCGCAATGGCGGCATTGGTTCGAGCATGAAATGGGCTGGCTCGACCGACGGAAAACGCCGCTTTGGCACACGACCGGCAATCACACCACCTATGATGAAATGAGCGAGCAGGTCTTTCGCGAGGTCCTGCAGCTTCCACAAAACGGTCCGCCAGGCCAGGAAGGCCTGTCTTACTGGGTGCGCCGCGGCGATCTCCTCCTTGTTTTCGTCCATACGCTGTGGACCGGTCTCGGTGGCGAGGGTCATGTCGAGACAGAGTGGCTGGAGGCAACGCTGAAACAGCATGGAGATGCACGCCATAAGATCGTCCTCGGCCATCACCCGGTTTTCCCCATCAACGGTTTTTCCGGATCCTATCAGCGCGAGGTCGGCCCGGATTACACCAAGCGATTTTGGGATATTCTGGTGGAAGCGGACGTTCTGGCCTATGTCTGCAGCCATATCCTCGCCTTCGACGTCCAGGTTCACCGCGGCGTCCTGCAGCTTTGCACCTCCGGCGCAGGCACTGCGCATAGAATGCCGGAGGGCGTGGAATATCTTCATTGCATCCAGGCGGCACTCGATGCGGACGGTCTTCGCTATCAGGTGCTGGATACGGACGGCATCGTTCGCGAACGATTGCAATGGCCTTTCAAGCCGGCCGATCCCGAGAGCTGGCAAACCCTGTCACCCGGGATGCATCGAGCCAGCTTTACCGGCTCGATGAACAATGATCGCATCATCGAATTGCGGATAAGGGGCCGCATGCCGAAGGCGGCACATCCGCCAGCCCAAACACTCTTCTCTGCCTTCAACGCCGATGCCATCGCGCCGTTCTGGCTCGGCTTGCGTGGTCCGAGGCAAACGCTGACCTTGATTCTTGGTCGCGATCCCGGCCGCAGCCCGCATTACTGGTTCGGGCCTGATCTCGCAGCCGGTCAGTCCTTCGATGTCGATATCGCTCTGCATGCCGGCATGGGGCCAGGCGGCATGCTTTATCGCATGCATGGCGATGACAGATGGACTTCATTCGACGGAGCTTCCGCCACCGGCCTTGAACGCTTGGTCTGGCCGGCGCAATGGAGCGTTGGCCATGGTCAGCGCGGCACTGAAGACCGCGCCTTCATGGGCGAGGGGTTGGAGGTAGCGTTTGCAGTGGGATAGGCGCTGCGCGGCCTTCCCCTTTACGCCTCAATCGTCTCCAATCCGATGCCAGACGCGGCCGTCGCGTCCGATGAGTTCGTCTGCGCAGGCCGGTCCCATGCTGCCTGGCGCGTAAGGATCGGGTTTGCTGCCGTCGGCCCAGAGATCAAGGAAAGGCTGCACGGCCGCCCAGCCGGCTTCGATGCTGTCGGCACGCTGGAACAGAGTCTGGTCGCCGACGAAGAGTTCGTAGAGCAGCGATTCATAGCCCGTCTGATGACCGATGTCGAAGTGGTCGGCATAACGGAAGTCGAGCTCGATCGGCGAGGTCTTTAGGACCAGCCCCGGCGATTTGATGGAGATTCCCATCTGCAGCCCTTCGTTCGGCTGCACCTGAATGATCAGCTTGTTCGGTGGCAGGTCCGGTCGCGCGGCCGCGCGGGGAAATTGCGCGAAAGGTACTTGCCGGAAGGTGATGACGACTTCAGTGTCACGGGCCCTCAAGGCCTTGCCCGTGCGCAGATAGAAGGGCACGCCTGCCCAGCGCCAGGTGTCGACGAAAAGTTTCAGCGCCACGTAGGTTTCGGTATTGCTGTCTGGCGCGATATCCGGCGTCTCTGTGTAGGCCGGCAGATCTTTGCCGTCGAGTGGTCCGGCGGTGTAGGCGCCGCGCACGGCGTTTTTCGCCGCTTCGTCTCGCGAATAGTGGCGCAGCGCCTTTAGCACCTTACCCTTTTCGTTTCGGACGGATTCTGCGTCGAAGCTGTTCGGCGGTTCCATGGCCACCATGGCAAGAAGCTGGAACAGATGGTTCGGCACCATATCGCGCAAAGCGCCTGTCGCGTCGTAGAACTTGCCGCGCGTACCGACGTCCACCAATTCCGCGGCAGTGATCTGCACATGGTCGACGTAGTTGTTGTTCCACAGGGCTTCGATCATCATGTTGGCAAAGCGCGTCGTCATGATGTTCTGCACCGTTTCCTTGCCGAGGAAATGGTCGATGCGATAGATTTGGCTCTCGTCCGCGCTGTGCAGAAGCGTCGCGTTCAACATCTGCGCCGAAGCGAGGTCATGACCGAACGGCTTCTCGATGGCGATGCGCCGGAAGACGCCGGCGGTTTCGTCAAGAAGCCCATGCTCGGCTAAGCGGCTGGTGATGTCGCCGAAAAAGCGCGGCTGCACGGCAAAATAGAAAGCGGCATTGGCGCTCGGCGCATGCTGCAGCCGATCGGTGATTTCCTGATAGATTGCGCCCTGCGTGAAGTCTCCGGAAATATATGAGATGCGCGTCTTCAACCTCTGCCAGGCGTCGCTCTGCTGCGCTTGCTCCATTCCGTTTGTGGCGAGGAAGGTGTCAAGACGCTCGACCAGGAACTCGTCGCCACCAGGTTCGATGCTGACGCCGAGCACACGCAGATCGTCGCCCAACATGCCGGCCTTAGTCATGTTGATCAGCGTCGGCATCAGCAACCGGCGCGTCAGGTCGCCGGTTGCACCGAAGATGACGAGCGTCAGCGGCGGAGCGGGGGGAACGGTAAAGCCGGTCACGAACGCACCTCCGTCGGGAATAGGGAGATCAGGTTTCTGGACGACATGAATCTTCTCCTTCAGCCGGTTGTGCTGATGCTTGGGCGAGGATGTTCTAACCCAAGATCGAGAAAACCGGAATCGCTTTTCGAAAGGGTTGCGCTCCGAGGCACGTCGCCACAGTATAAATGCTACATGGCGCCCTACTTCTTTACCGCCACCATAAACAGCCGCGGAAACCGCAGCAGGACTTTGCCGTCCACCAATGGCGGATAGGCCTTTTCGATGCGCGCGAGATAGTCGGCCGCAAAAGCATCGCGATGCTCAGGCGCGGCATGATCGAGATAGGGGCGCAGGCCCGTGCCCTTGACCCATTCGACGATGGCGGCGGCATTTTCCAGCGGATGATTGTAGTTGGTGTGCCAGAGGTCGATGCGGGCGGACTTGCCGATCAGCCGGTTGTAATAGGCCGAGGGCGAGGGAAGGGGATTGCGACGCACGCTCTTTCTGGCAAAGGCCTCACTCCAGGGGCCGTCTTTTCCTGTCTCCTCCATCATCAAATGGCTGAGTTCGGTCAGATTGTCTGGCATCTGGATGGCGAGCACGCCGCCTGGCCTCAACCCGTCCATCAGCCGTTCGAAAATGTCGATGTGATCAGGCAGCCATTGGAAAACGGCGTTGGCAAAAAGCAGATCGACAGGTTCTTCCGGCTGCCAAGTGGCAAGATCGGCCCTGAGAAACTCCGTGCCGGGCATGCGCTTGCGGGCCGCCTCCAGCATGTTCTCGTCGCTGTCGAGCCCGGAAACGCCGGCGGCACCGTAGCGTTCGACGATCAGCTCCGTCGAGTTGCCAGGCCCGCAGCCGAGATCGATAGCGCGATCTACGCGCTCCAACGGCACCTGCGCGAGTAGGTCACGCGCCGGGCGCGTGCGTTCATCCTCGAACTTCACATATTGGCCGGCAGACCATGCCATGACTTATCCTCTTCATCAGCTTGTATGCCCGATACGAGTGGACCCGGACCTTGTCGATATTGGGCCTGTGGAGTTTGATCATTTCATGGGCGAGATCGCCAGGGGTGAAATTTCGACCCTCGTGCGGCAAATGGCCCAGGAGATCGCTGATCGGGGATAGGTGCCGAGAGCTATTGTGCGACGCCTTCTATTTTCCCTTCACCGCCAGGATGCGCTTTGCCACCTCATCCAGCGCTGCCGTATTGCGGGCGATGAGTTGTTGCGCGACGTTCGTCAGCGCGTCGATGTTGCCGTCAGAGGCATCATCCAGTTCGTCGTTGGCGCCGACGAGCGCGCCGTCGATGCGAAAATAGGCAAGCTTGCCCACATTGGCCGGTGTGACCTGCGTCGACCCGTCAACCATCTTCGTCTTGGCAGGGTTGAGCAGCGAATTGGCCTCGTAGGAGGCTGTCGATACCTGGCCTTGCATCAGGATTGAAATCAGCGGCGTACCGTTGGCGGGGTTGATCCAGCCGAGTGCGCCCCAGCTTTTTGCCTGTTGATAGGGAATAGGACGGTTCTGCTGGCCGGTGCCGAGCGACAGAACCACGACAGAGTTGCCGCCTTTCTCCCAGCCCATCTTACGGGCTTCGACATAGGCGGCGAGGATAGGATCGTTGGCGAAGACGCCGCCGTCGATCAAGGGGACGGAGCGGTTCGGATCATCGACGGGTTTGGCGAAATTTTCGATCAGCGCCGGCTCGAAATAGCTCGGCGCGGCGGAGGTGGCGCGGCAAGCCTCCCAATAGCGGAAATGGCTGTTTTCATCGTCGGAATTGGACATGATCAGCGCCTGGCGTGCCTTGATGTCGTAAGCCGTGATCAGCACCTTGGTCAGCCCGGCGGCAATCTCGGCGGTTCCCAGCCGGACCTGCAGCTTCGCTTCCAATGGCGCTGCATCGTAACGCTCCTCCGCCAGTCCGCCGAGATTGATGATTTTCGACACCAGTGTCGTGCCGAAAATATCCTGCCCCTCTTTGGCATAGAGCTTGACGAGATCATCCGGCGTGCAGGCGGCATCGCCGTTGCCGGAAGGGTGCGGGCAGGTGAGCCCGGCTGCGATGATCCCGCCGGTCGACGTGCCGGCGATCAGATCGAAGGCTTTGTACATCGGCAAGCCGTTCAGCCGCTTCGCGAGTTCGGCCACGATGAGCGCCGGAATGAGCCCGCGAATACCGCCGCCGTCGATGGATAGGATGAACCGCATTGTCATGGAATTCCCCTCCTATATCTGCCCGTCGGCAAAGATAGCAGCGGCATTGCATCGATCAATGAAAGCGGAGCGTTCTCGCCTACCTCTTGTGGAGGGGAGAGAATGCCTAAAAACGTGTAATCACGCTGATGCCCGTACCTTCCGCCTTGTCCAGCGCCATCAGCGCCGGCACGGCCTCTTCCAGGCTGATTTTGCGGCCGATCAGCTTTTGTGGGGCGATCTTGCCAGCGGCGAGCATGTCCAGCATGGCGTCGTAACGCCAGGCCTGCATGCCGTGGCTGCCGTAGATTTCCAGCTCATGGCCGATCACCTGCGCCATCGGGATTTGCGGCGCCGCATGTTCGCCCAGCATCAGGCCGACCTGCACATGCCGGCCGCGGCGGCGGAGATTCTTGATGGAATTGAAGCAGGTGACGGGATGGCCGAGCGCATCGATAGACACATGCGCGCCGCCCTTGGTGATCTCCCGCACAGCCTCCGTGACATCGGCCACACCAGCCGCATTGATCGTCGCTACCGCGCCGCATTCGCGGGCGAAAGCCAGCTTCTCGTCGGAAATATCGATGGCAATGGCATTCGCGCCGAGCGCGCTTGCGATCATGACGGCGGACAGGCCGACGCCGCCGCAGCCATGCACCGCGATCCATTCGCCCGGACGCGTCCTGGCTTGGTCGGCGACGGCGCGGAAAGACGTGGCGAAACGGCAGCCGAGGCTCGCCGCCGTCGCGTCGTCGATCGTCTCCGGTAGGTGGACGAGATTGGTGTCGGCATAATCAATCGCCGCATATTCGGCGAAGGACCCCCAATGGGTGAAGCCGGGCTGGAATTGGTTTGGGCAGACCTGCTGATTGCCGGAATGGCATTCGGCGCAATGGCCGCAGCCGGAAACGAAGGGCACGGTGACGCGGTCGCCGACCTTGAAGCGAACGACGCCCCGACCGGTCGCTACCACCTTGCCGGCAAGTTCATGGCCGGGCACATGCGGCAGCTTGATATCGGGATCATGGCCCATCCAGCCATGCCAATCGCTGCGGCAAAGCCCCGTGGCGCCGATGGCGATCACGACGCCGTCCTCGCTGGGCGTGGGGTCGGGAAGGGTACGAATATCGGGTGTGGCCTCGAAGGCCTCGTAATACATCGCTTTCATGGGACTCTCACGCATTCTGCCGCAGTTGGTATCGTCCATCATTTTTCCTGATTCATCCATTCGTCAAGCTATTGTTTCGGCGCATGAAAATTGCGCGGGGAATGCGGCTTCCGGCGCTTTGTTGCGAATGGATTTCAAGCGGAAGTTTCCGCTTGACCCCCAGGTTGTGCGGGTTTTTCCTTCTTGCCGCTTTCAGGAGGAAATCATCATGGCCGTCGATACATCCCCCCGCACCACAACCTGGACCTATGTCGATGGAGAATGGCTCACCGGTAACCCGCCGCTGATCGGCCCGACATCGCACGCCATGTGGCTGGGCTCGACCGTGTTCGACGGCGCCCGCTGGTTCGACGGTATCGCGCCCGATCTCGACCTCCACTGCCAGCGCGTCAACCGCTCCGCGCTCGCCATGGGCCTGAAGCCGCTCAATTCCGCTGAGGAAATCGAAGCGCTCGCCTGGGAAGGCGTGGAGAAGTTCGACGGCAAGACGCCGATCTACATCAAGCCGATGTATTGGGGTGAACACGGCTCGGCGGGAAGTGTCGTCGCCGTCGATGCAGAATCGACCTGTTTCGCGCTTTGCCTGTTCGAAGCGCCGCTGGGCGGCCATGGCGGCGTGACGTTGACTGTCTCGCCCTTCCGCCGCCCGTCGCCGGAAACCGCCATGACCGACGCCAAGGCCGGCTCGCTTTATCCGAACAGCGGCCGCATGATCGTGGAAGCGAAGAAGCGCGGCTTCGACAATGCGCTGGTGCGCGACATGAACGGTAATGTCGTCGAGACTGCCTCGTCCAACGTTTTCATGGTGAAGGACGGCATCATCTACACGCCGGTCGCCAACCGCACCTTCCTCGCTGGCATCACCCGCGCCCGTGTCATGGGCCTGTTGCGCCAGGCAGGGTTTGACGTGCGGGAGGAGACGCTCTCGGTTGAGCAATTCATGGCAGCCGACGAGATCTTTACCACCGGCAACTATTCCAAGGTGGTTTCGGTCAACCGTCTCGACGACCGCGAATTCCAGCAGGGTCCGATCGCCCGCAAGGCGCTGGAACTTTACATGGACTGGGCTTACGGGCGCAGCGCCAGCGAAGAGTGAAACCCTTCTCTTAGATAGGGAAGGGTAATGTGCCGCGCGAAACGTTGGAAGCGCTCGCGCGCTCCGGAGTCGATTTCATCTGCGGTCGGACATAGTTAAATTGGGCGGTGTGAAGATAGCATTTGTGGTAAAATGAGGTGGGCCGGCAAAGCTATTGAGGAGGCCGCCATGAAAATATCTCTTCCCCCTTCTGTCTATCTCTTCGACTATTACAGGCTGTTTTTGCAGCTCTGTGTTATCGCCGCCACCGGGTTCGTCATCTATTCAATGTTGTTCGGGTTCACTTGGTGACGTCAGGAGCGATTGAAGCCGCCGGTTCCTACGGGACCGTCGGGGACGCTTTGTTTCAGAGGAGGTCGGCGATGAGTCTGAGCTTTCCGAACCGCAGCCGCAGTTATGATGCCTCGGCGCGTCGTATCCGGTTTAGCGGATACGACGGCATGTTTGAGGTTCCGTTTCTCGTCGAAGCGGATGTCTTTCCGGACGCCAATACCGAAGCAGGTTACCTTGCCGCCTTCGACGCCGAACGCGACGCGATCCAGAAGGTCGCCAAAAGGGCCTATGGCTATGGTAGCCGACGCCTATACATCCTGACCGCGAATGATTTCCGCTAACGAATTTCTTTCGGCTCTTTCTTCGGGCTGACCCACCAGCAATAGATCGCGCCGATCGCCAGCAGCACGCAGGTGCCGAGAAACACGGCGCGCATGCCGATATGGCCGCCGACGAAGCCGCCCAAAACAGGGCCGACCACCTGACCGACATACTGCGAGGAGATCGAGAGGCCAAGAATGCTGCCGGCCGCCGCGTCCGGAACATTGTGGCGGATGACGGCGGTGATGCAAGGCAGCAGCCCGCCAAGCGCGATGCCCATCAGAAAGCGCAGCGCAATCAATTGCCAGGCTGAGGTCACGAAAGCCTGCGGGATCAACAGCAGTGCCGCGACCGCGAGAGCTGCCATGATCACAGTCCAATGGCCGATGCGATCTGCAAGCTTGCCGAGCCATGAGGCGGACAGGATACTGCCAAGTGCGGCCGCAGCCATGACCACGCCCGAAATCATCGTGACGTGAGCGCCCTCGACGAACTGGGCGACATAGACGGTAATGATCGGCTCGATCGACATATTGGCGAGCATCAGCAGCAGGCCGATCGACAACATGGCGATGGCTGGCCGTTTGTCTGATATGGAAGCCCAGCCGCCACTTGCCTTCGCTGCCTTCTTTCGCGCTGGCGATTTCTCTTCCCGGATCAGGAAGGTGGTCGCGAGAAAGGTGAAAAAGATCACGCCGCCCGCCAGCAGGAAGGTGCCGCGAATGCCGATGATGGGTGGCAGGGCGCCGCCGATCAGCGGTCCGACCAGATTGCCGGCCATGATCCCGGAAGACAATACGCCGAGCGCCCAGGCCGAGCGATTTTTCGGCGTCTGGGTCGCCACCAGCACCATCGATCCGGAGGCGTAGCCGCCAGCCAACCCGGTAAACAGGCGCAGCGCCACCAACTGCCAGACGCTGCCCGCCATTCCCATCAGAGAGATCGCCACCGTCATGCCGAGGCTCGCGCGCACCAACATCAGCTTGCGGCCATAGATATCGCCGAGCCGACCCCAGAGAGGCGCGACGAAGGCGGCGGCAAAGAAGGTGGCGCCATAGGCGATGCCGGACCATTGCACGATCGCCGCCTTGTCGGTGACGCCAAGCTCCTCGACATAGAGCGGCAGGAAGGGAAGCAGCAGTGTCATCGCCACGATGGTGGTAAAGGAGCCGATGAGGCAGATGATCAGATTCCGCATCCAATAAGCGGTTTCCGGCTCGGCCGGCGCGGCCGCTTCCCATCGTGTCTCAGCAGTCATTTCTTGGCCTTTGCATTCAACGCATAAAATAATTCCCGGCGGCCGGCCGCGAGGATATGCCCGGCAAGCAGGTCGCCGCGGCTGAAGAGATCGGAACGACCGAGCCGGTACTTCCCCGCAAGGCGGAGCAATTTTTCCAATATTTGACGAGCCTCCGACATGGCGACGGCTTCCTGTTGATGTCGATTATGACGATAGTCTGGACCACGCCGCTGGCTATGCCAAGTCCGCAAAGCGCCTTGTCGGTTCTGTCATCTCATGATATAAAACTGATTGCATTTTGCAATCGGATTGCTGGCGACCAACTCGATATCCGAAACGGCCGCCAGAGAGAGGAGATGCGCCATGAGCACTCTTGATAATGCCCGTTGCGACACGGTGCGGCGGCTCTATGCCGCCTATGTCGCCCAACATCCCGATGTCGTCCGCCCGATGCTGACAAGCGATTTTACCTTTTCCAGCCCGCGCGACGATCACATCGACCGCGACCAATATTTTAAACATTGCTGGCCGAAGGAGAAGGTCTTCCGCGCCATTCATATCGAACATCTCGTGCCGGACCGCGACGAGGTGATCGTCGGTTATCGCGCCGAAAAGATGGACGGAGGCAGCTTTCGCAATGTGGAGATGATCCGCTTTACCGGCGACAGGATCGCAGAGGTGAACGTCTACTTTGGACGCGATGTCTAGGAAATAGCGGGCCAGCTCAAAAAGCCGGCCCTTCACTCAGCTTACGCTCTCGCCCGAGATAGCGCATGACCGCGATGGATCGTCCAGGCTTGCAGGAGGCTGCCGGCGGCAAACAGGATCAGCCAGATGAGCAAAGCCATCTGCACTGGCGGCGAATCCGGACCGTTGCCGATCGGATGCGACGGCGGCAGCCGGGAGAGTGTTTCGTTGATGCCGGGAACCCAGAGCAGGAAATAGGTGAAGGACAGGCCGAACGCCTTCAGATAAGCTCGCAGCCGACCGAGAAAGCTCACTCTTCCCACCAAAATTGCTACTGATGCCACCAGCAGAGCCATGATGCCGAGCGCGTGCCCCGGATTGAACCCGCCTGTGGATGAGAGTCCGAAGGAGGTCACCACCGACAGCGCCAATCCACCGAGATAGATCTGTCCCGACCGCATCTCAGGCTTGATGCCGCCATGCCTGGCAAAGCTGTAGAGCCCTGCAACGATCGGTACGAAGCTGATGACGGTATGAAGTTCGCCGAGCAAGGAAAGAGGAGCGGACATGGTAGATTTCCTTTTTGTATATCGACTAGTAGGTAGTTTTTAGAGGCAAGCTACGGACGCTTTTATAAGCTTCGCCCTCAGATGACCGAATGCTTAACCTACTAGTTGGTAGGCTGTCAATGGCTGTTCACCCGATGTTGAACCGCAAGTTCGGACGCTGTCATGTTTAGCTTACGGCAATTCCCGTCATAGCCGCCTCCAGTGCTACGGTCGGACCGGTCATAGGCCGCGCATATTCGTTACCCAACAGTGCCGCCGCACCGGTCATAGATGCCTGCGCGAAGACCACCGTCTTCGCCCCTTCACGATAGGCCGCGGCCGCTGCATCGGCGATCCCTGTCAGATAAGCGTCCTGTTCACCGGCCCGGAATAGCGCCCATGCGCCCTTGATCAGGCGGAGATCAATCTCAGCGCCTGTCGTTCTCGCTGCCTCTTCGAAGAGGCGGGTGGTTGGAGCGATGGTCGTCTCGGTGGTGCAGAGGACCGCGACTTTGCCGCCGGATTTCACCGCATTTTCCGCGAGCGCGCCATCGGCTCTGACAATGGGCACCGTCGACGTGTTTGCCGCTAGCAGTGCCGCAGGGCCGAGGGTAGAGCAGTTGAGCACGACGGCATCAGCGTCCTGTGCAAGCTGCTGCAGGACCGCAGCCGTTTCCGCCTCGATCTCCGGCGTCAGTCCGCCCGCCCGTTCGGCGGCAAAGAGAAGATCGGCGCGAACATGGTGTCGAAGAGCGCCGGCCGGTAGGCCAAGTTCCTTTGCCGCCTCGTCGTAGATGGCGATGTTGCTTTCGGCGGTGTGCAGGCAGGCGATGAGCATGGGCAATCTTTGAAAATCGAGTGATATGACGGGAAATCCTAACGGCTCCGCTTGCGCTTCACCATGGCTTGATTTGATCGCTTTTTTCGCCATCGGCGTTGCCATGCCAGGAGCGGCAAAAATAGCAGCGCAAACAAGGGTAAATTTTCCTCGACCTCATGATTTTTTGGCATGTCGCCGGTTGCCCTTCACACCGTCCCCTCCTATGTTCCCGATCACCTGCCGACGCAATTTTTTGCCAAGAGGAGATAAGACCATGGCTTTCGAATTGCCTGAACTTCCCTATGATTACGAAGCGCTTTCCCCCTTCATGTCGCGTGAAACCCTCGAGTTTCACCACGACAAACACCACAAGGCCTATGTCGACAATGGCAACAAGCTGGCGGCTGAAGCGGGTCTTTCCGATCTCTCTCTCGAAGAGGTCGTGAAGAAGTCCTTCGGCACCAATGCCGGTCTCTTCAACAATGCTGCCCAGCACTACAACCACATCCATTTCTGGAAGTGGATGAAGAAGGGCGGCGGCGGCAACAAGCTTCCGGGCAAGCTCGAAGCAGCCTTCGCTTCCGATCTCGGTGGCTACGACAAGTTCAAGGCCGATTTCGCCGCTGCCGGCGCCACCCAGTTCGGCTCCGGCTGGGCCTGGGTTTCCGTCAAGAACGGCAAGCTCGAAATCTCCAAGACCCCGAACGGCGAAAACCCGCTCGTTCATGGCGCCACGCCGATCCTCGGCGTCGACGTATGGGAACACTCCTACTACATCGACTACCGCAATCTGCGTCCGAAATACCTCGAGGCCTTCATCGATAGCCTGATCAACTGGGACTACGTCCTGGAACGCTACGAAGCCGCCACGAAATAAGCTTTGCCGTCTCGGCTTGCTTTCACACCCGGCGCTGCATAGCGTCGGGTGTTTTCGTATCTGCCGCTGACAAGCGTCTCGTTACTGTCGGCTACTTTCTCAGCGAGGCCGCATGCCGTCTCCCACCGCTCCACTCTTTCGTTTCGGTGTCGTTGCCGATCCGCAATATGCCGCCTTAGAGCCCAACCTTGCACTTGATCGCTACCCGGCGAAGAGCCTCGCCAAGCTGAAAGAGGCGATTGCGGAATTCAACCGGCACGATCTCGCCTTCGTCGTCACTCTCGGTGATATCATCGACGGCCGCTGGGAGAGTTTCGACGCGGTTTTGCCCGTCTACCAGACCTTGCGGCACGCGCGGCATTTTCTGCTCGGCAATCATGACTTTGCCGTCGCGCCGGAGCATTTGACGGAAGTCGCAGCCCGTGTCGGCATGCCGTCTGCCTATTATGACTTCGCTCACGGCGGTTATCGTTTTATCGTGCTTGATGGCAATGAAATCAGCCTTTTCGCCTCGCCGGAGGGCGATCCACGCCGGGCGGAGGCTAAGGGCCTGATGAAGGCATTGCATGAGGCCGGCGCGCCGAATTCGCAGCGCTGGAATGCCGCCATCAGCGATACACAACATGCCTGGCTCGCCGCCAAACTACTCAAGGCGAAAGCCGCAGGCGAGAAGGTGGTCATCATGAACCACTACCCGATTTTCCCGGAAAATTCGCATAACGCGCTCGACAGCGACCGTATGCTGGCGCTGCTCGCCGAACATGATCATGTCGTCGCCTACCTCAGCGGCCATAATCATGAAGGCAATTTCGGCTTTGTCGACGGCACCTATTTCATCAATTTCAAAGGCATGGTCGATACCGAGGACAGTAGTGCCTATGCGGTCGTCTCGGTTTACGAGGACCGGCTGGAAATTGAAGGATTCGGACGTGAGGAGAACAGGGTGTTGGCACTGTAGGGCGCCTAAATGACCTTCGGCACCTTTGAACCTGTAGGGAACGATCCGCACCGATAGAAGTTTAGGAACCGAAGCTGCTTTGAGGCGGGCCGATGTTTCCGACATTGCAAATTCTGACAATCTTAGTCGTCGCAGTCGCCATGGCGCTGGCATTGGCGCATTTGTTGGAACTGCCGGGCAAGATGCGGCTGTCCAAGGAAGACTATCTGACGGTTCAGCGCATTTATTATCCCGGCTTTACGATCGGCGGTGTTACCGAGCCGATCGGCGCTCTTTTGCTTCTGCTTCTCCTGTTCCTGACGCCAGCCAACACGTTGGCCTTCTGGTTGTTCGCTGCCGCCTTTGCCGCGATGGTCGTCATGCACGCCGTCTTTTGGTTGCTGACGCAGCCGGTCAACAATTTCTGGCTCAAGGATGCCGAGCTGAAAGGGCTGGGGGCCGGTTTCTTCTCCCACGATCCATTTGGCGGCCATCGGCTCGAAACGACCACCAAACCGGACTGGACCATGCTGCGCGACCGCTGGGAATGGTCGCATGCCGCGCGCGCTGCCTTGGGATTGCTCGCTTTTATTCTGTTGGTGACCGCGGTTGCCCTCTAGCGCCTGTCCCTATTCCGCTGCCATCCGCATCTCCGCCGTAGCATATGCGATAATGAAGGGCGCCGTCGCCAGCGCATCGAAGTTTCTGGCGGCATGGTCGTCTAAGACCCGACCGCACCTCAGCATCTCTGAACACCTCAGCCGGCTGCGGCTGAGGTGTTGATCTGCCACCCATTCACCCAGGTCTGTCGCAATCCATCGCCTTCGCCCTTAAACCACAGTCCGGTCGCCTCGCAGCCTTCGATCCGGTCGCTGCGGAAATTGCGGATGGCCTGGCGCAGCTCGCACCAGGCGACGATATTGGCGGTTTCGGAATAATAGATGAGGGCGATGGGACGGATGGTGCGCTCGGTGGCGCGGCCCAATTCGTCGCGGTAGGAGAGATCGAGTTTCTCCTCGTCGCGAATGGCGCGGCGCACCAGCGCGAGGTCGATGGCAGCGGCCGAGGGGGCAGCAAAGCCCCAGGCATGCAACGCATTGGCATCGAGTGTCTGACGCAGCGGCGGCGGCACCGCGCCTGCGATCTTGGCGCTGACGCGCTTGGCCGCGAGCTTGAGCTCATTGTCTCCGGTGCGCTCCAAGAGCGCCAGCGACAGCACGATCGCCTCCATCTCCTCGATCGAAAACATCAGCGGCGGCAGGTCGAAGCCGGGGCGCAAGATATAGCCGATGCCGCGCCCGCCCTCGATTGGAACGCGCATAGCCTGCAGCGCCACGATATCGCGATAGACGGAGCGCACCGTCACCTCCAGCCGCTCGGCAATGACAGCCGCCGTCACCGGCTTTTTCGCCAGCCGCAGGATCTGGATGATCTCGAACAGGCGCGACGCCTTGCGCATTTCACCCTCGCGATTGAAGGCTCCTGACAACACCCTGTCAGTTGGGTTGATCTATAAAACTTCCTATTAGCTTGAAAATCAACAGGTTCCTCTGCGGCGCACTCGCAGGAAACAATGGGCAACTGACATGGATTACAGTGAAAATCTCTGGCTCTTCTTTCTCCTCCTCTTCGGCATCATCATCGTGCCGGGCATGGATATGCTCTTCGTACTCGCCAATGCGCTGACCGGCGGCCGCAACAGAGGATTGGCCGCCACCGGCGGCATCATGCTCGGCGGCGTAGTGCATTCGCTGAACGGCGCGCTTGGCGTCGGCCTACTGATGCATTTCGTACCGATCCTCTTCAATCCGCTGCTCGTTGCCGGCGCCGCCTACATGGCCTTTATCGGCATCACGTTGATGCGCAGCTCGATCACGGTCGGCCACGACGGACCAGCCGGCAGCCGCTCCACCTGGCGGGCCTTTCGTCAGGGAGCGGTGACCTGCATGATGAATCCCAAGGCCTACCTCTTCGTGTTCGCCGTCTATCCGCAGTTTCTGAAACCGGATTACGGCCCGATCTGGGTACAAGCGACCATCATGGGGCTGATGACCATTGTCACGCAGTTTGCCGTCTATGGCGGGCTCGCGGTCACTGCCGGACGCAGCCGTGATCTGCTGGTCGCCAATCCCCAGGCGACCGCCTTTGCCGGCCGCGTCGCCGGCCTGCTCCTTTTCGCAGTTTCCGTCTTCACCGTCTGGGAGGGATGGAGGGCGACGTGATTTCCGGCGCGAAATCTGGTATATGTCTGAAATATGACGCTGATTTTGCTCAGCTCTCACCACTTTGTGACTTCATTGCCGGCGCGGAAACCGGCAAACATGTGGGCCGTGACAACGCGCCGGCCGCATTTGCGGTCCTGATCACGTAGGAGAGATGTATGAAATGGAAAGCAATTGTGGCTGCGACGGTTTTAGCCGGCGTCGCCTTTGGTTCCGTCGTTGCGGCCGATGGCACGCATGATTCCCGTATAGCCGTGATGAAGAAGGTCGGCGGTGCTGCCGGCGCTCTCGGCGCCATCGCCAAGGGCGACAAGCCCTACGACGCCGAGGTCGTCAAGGCCGCGCTGATGACGATCGCCGAGAACGCCAAGGCTTTCCCTGACCATTTTGGCCCGAACAGCGACAAGACCGATGCCGAGGTCAATCCGAAGATCTGGGATAACTTCAGTGACTTCAAGGCCAAGGCTAACAAGCTCTCCAGCAACGCCGAGACCGCGCTTGCCCAGCTCCCGGCCGATCAGGCTGGCGTCGGTGCCACGCTGAAGACCTTGGGCGGCGATTGCGGCGCCTGTCATCAGGCCTACCGCATCAAGAAGGACTGAGCGGTAGGTCGGCATAGCCCGAAATCAATTCAAGCATCCGCATCGGCTTTGCTGCCGATGCGGATTTTAGTATTTTTCGGTGCACGCTGAATGCGGGGGAGTGCGAGGCATGGTTGCGCGATTTGTCCGGTGGCTGCTCTGTCTGATCGGCGTTGTCATCTTCGGCTTCGGCGCTTTCTATGTCGTCACCGCGCCGTCGCCCTTGCCGGCCAGCCATTGGGCGAATTTGGGCGATCCCGATATCAAGAATGGCGAACAGGTGTTCTGGGCAGGCGGCTGTACGAGCTGTCATGCCGCGCCGGGTGCGCAGGGCGATGCCAAACTGGTTCTGTCGGGTGGGCTGGCGCTGAAGAGTCCCTTCGGCACGTTTCATGTCCCCAATATCTCACCGGATGAAAAGGCCGGCCTTGGCAGTTGGACGCTTGCGGAGTTCGGCAACGCCATGAAGCGCGGCGTCGGGAAAAACGGCGAACATCTCTATCCGGCTTTCCCCTACGGCTCCTATACGCGTATGAGCGACAAGGACATCAACGACCTCTGGGGTTTCTTGAAGACACTACCGAAGAGCAACAACGTCGCGCCGCCGCATGAACTGCCGTTCGCCTTCAACATCAGGCTGGCGCTTGGTGGCTGGAAGTTCCTCTATTTCAACGATCAGCCCCGCGTTGTCATCGCCAATGCCGACGACAAGATCAAGCGCGGCCAATATCTGGTAGAAGGCTCCGGCCATTGTGGCGAGTGCCACACACCGCGCGATGGGCTTGGCGGCTTTCTGAGGGACCAGTGGCTCGCCGGCGCCCCGAACCCGGAAGGCAAGGGCCGCATCCCCGACATCACCCCCGGTTCGAAATCCATGGGCGGCTGGAGCGCCGGCGATATCGCCAACTACCTGGAGACCGGCTTCACCCCCGATTTCGATAGTGTCGGCGGCTCGATGGCCGAAGTCCAGCAAAACATCGCCCGCCTGCCGGCCTCGGACCGCGAGGCGATCGCCGCCTATCTGAAGGCGGTGCCGGCGCGGTGAGACTTGCCGTCCGAACTGAAGAGACGGGAGAGTAGTGTAGACGCTGCCAATCAGCCCGCATCTGCAAACGCGTTCAATTCCTTTGCTGGTGAGGTAAGTGCCAGTTCGACGTCACGGCGGTCAACCGTGATAAGTTCTATTTCCGTGATCTGTATTGAAGTGGCAATCCTGTTGGCCTGCATCATGATCACCCGCTCGAACAGATTTCTAGCTTCGCGACCGTTTGCGAATGAAGCAGGCTTTGAATTGCTGCGAGCCTGAAATGCCTCAAGTATCAGCGCTTTAGCATCGGCGCTGATTTCGTAGTGATCTTTTCGGGCCGCGCGCAGAAATATTTCGAGCATTTCCTCGGCAGTATAGTCGGAAAACTCGATAACTCTTGGAAACCGTGATCTGAGACCCGGATTTGCATCCAAAAACTCGGCCATCTTGTCGGTGTATCCCGCGACAATCACAACAAGATCATCGCGTCTGTCCTCCATCAATTTTAAGATCGTCTCGATAGCTTCCTGCCCATAATCATTTTCGGAGCGACTCTTAAGGGCATAGGCTTCATCAATGAACAGAATCCCACCCGTCGCGTTATCGACAACGTTGCGCGCTCTCGCTGCGGTTTGGCCAACAAAACCGGCAACGAGCCCGGACCGGTCAACTTCGACTAGATGACCCTTGGATACCAGCCCAAGATGCCGATAGATTTGCGAAATCAAGCGTGCAACGGTTGTTTTCCCGGTTCCTGGATTGCCGGTGAATACCAAGTGGAACATGACATTTGGCACTGGCAGATTTTTCTCCCGGCGAAGCGATATTATCTTTGCCAGATTGACGAGGCTTTCGATTTCGAGCTTGACGTTTTGGAGGCCTACGAGGGCATTTAGCTCTTGCAGGCATCCTTCCAAATTGTCCGCAGCGCTGGTTCCAATCGATTTATTCGCGGTGCCGTTTGCGGACACATTTGAAGCCGCGTGGGTATTAACGTCGGGCTTTGCCTCTAAAGCGGCTCTCTTGGCTTTTAGTTCGGCATCCAAGTCTTGAGCGACATTCCGAAGCGGCCCAGTAAGCTTGGAAAGCTCATCGAGCTCTTGCTGTTTTATCGCGTTGTCTGCAAGGAAAAGCGCGTATGCCATCTTTTCCACCGTCGGAATGACGAGATCGTTGGCTGCAATATAATCGCCGGTTTGGCTAAGCTGCCAATTTGCAGCGATCTGCATCATGCAGGTGAAGATCGAAATGGCCGAGTTATGTAGAAAATCTCGGCTTTTCGCGTTATATAAGAGGTTGTTGTAGTGTGTACTTGAATAAGTTTCGCCAAGAATTGTATTAATTATTGCCGTTTCGGCGTCGCTTATAGTGTATTTTTCCGCAGAGCAAATTAATAGCAAAAATGCGAGTGCAGAAAGCTGCATTGACTTATCGAAGTCTTGCAAGTTGGTATCTTGCGCCAGTGCCGGTGTCTCAAGCCTAAACTGGTTAATTGTGCGGGTAAGTTCGTTCCAAGCCGCTAACGCATCCATTGCAGAGTTCATGATGTTCAGATGACCATGTGAGATGATGTGCAAATACAGGTTTGAAATTACTTTTATAGCAGTGTGGTAGTTGTAAATTTGAGCATTGGACGTGCTGCGTCAATAGCTTACCCCTGATATTGCAATTTTTATCTGATGTCGGGATTCAATTTCTTATCCTTCGCAGTTATGCGCACAACGATCTCAGAGGGCCTCGCGACGGAACGCGAGGGGAAGCCCACCCCGTCAAAAGTGAACCGCTGCTCCAAGACGTATCCTCGGCTGAGATCCAGAGGGCAGGTCTTTTTTCTAGCACATTTTGGTTGAAGTTTATAGCGCAACCAATTTCGGTTGCAGAGCAGAGGCGGGTGATCATGGGCGGAATGGCAGAGCGCAGAATTCCTTATTTCAGCCAGTGGGAGACGCCTGATATGACCACGGCGGTGCTAGCGGAAGGAGCGCGAGCCGCGCTGCTAAAGGACCCGCTTTGGGCAGGTTCGGGGGCGCGGGATGTCGAGGATTATGCCCGCTGGGCCGGCAATCTGTGTGGCATGGCCTGCCTGAAAATGATTCTTGCCGCGCGTACGGGCGAAATCATGCCGACCGTGGATCTGGCCATGGGATGCCGAGACTATGGCGGCTATGTCGAAGAACCGGATGGCAAGATCAAAGGGCTGATCTATGCGCCGTTCGTGCCCTTCGTCAAAGATCGGTTCGGCCTGAACGCGAGGGTCGTCACCGGAATTCCCGTCGCAGATATCGGCGATATTCTGACCCAATCCGAATTCTTCATCGCCTCCGTCCACCACTCCATTCGCTGGCCGGACACCGAGCCGCCGTCGAAGGGCGGACATCTTGTCCTGGTGACGGCGGTCAACTCAGACGCGATCCGCTTTCACAATCCCTCCGGGCATGAGCCTGCGACGCGCGAAAATGTCGAATTGCCCCTGGCGATATTCGACCAGTTCTTCGCCGGACGAGGGATCGTCATCGATCTCTAAAGACGGAAGATCTCTGGCGATCCCGGCATAATTTGTCTCATGCAAGCGCCTGCAGATAGCGCATGCCGGTGACCGGGCGCGGCTTGAAATCCATTTGTTCATAGAAGCGATGTGCCTGGACATTGCCGGTCGAGGCACTGACGGAGAGGTAGCCGCAGCCGGCCTTGCGGGCGATCTCGCGAGCGCGGTCGACGAGATGCTGACCGATGCCATGGCCGCGATGGCCGTCACGTACGAAGAGATGGTGCAGGTCCATGCCGCGCTGGCCTTCTTGCGCCCGGTAGAGCGGCACGAGGATGGCGTAGCCGATCAGCCCGGTTTCACCTTCCGCCACCAGCGCGGTAATCCACGGCACGGGGCCGAAGAGATCTCGTTCGAGCTGTTCCGGCGTCGCGGCGGAGGGATCGCCATGATGAGCGGCGAGCAGCCGGATCATGTCGTTCAACTCCGGCAAATCGCGCGGATGCGCGCTGCGGATGGTGATGACAGGCGGGCGGAGAAGTGAAATTTCGCTATCGTCCAGCATGAGGTCTTGCGTCCTTTTTCGAATATGCCGTCAGGACGCTGCCGATACAACAAAGCCGCCTGACGGCGGCTTGTTGACAATATGATCTGTCCCGGCCGCCCCTTACAGGTACAGCCAAAAATACGAGCGATTGTGGAGCGCGTGCGTGATCATGGGCGCATAGATGATCTGGAATGGCGGATTTGTCAATGGGGAGAGTTAACGCTCCTTCCCGCAGGCACGATCGGACAAGGCGCGGCGGCAATGCTCCGGGGGTTCGGCTCGTTGGCATTAAGATCGTACGCGTCAGTCTATCGCACCCCGCGCATCGCTAAGGGTGGGTTTTCTTCCAGTGGGAATTATAGTATACCCCCCTATATTATAGATGAGGCCGACATGTCCCATACTGTCCGTGAGCAAGCCAAGCTTCTTTCCCGCGTCCGCCGCCTCAAGGGGCAGATGGAGGCGGTGGAGCGGGCGTTGGAGGCTGAGCGGCCCTGCGGGGAGGTCTTGCAGCTTCTCGCGTCCATCCGCGGCGCCCTGACAGGACTGACCGGCGAGATATTGGAAGATCATTTGCGGGAGCACGTGCTCGAAGCCGAAAGCGAGCCGGCCCGCCGTCAGGCGGTCGATGAAATATCCGATGTGCTGAAGACCTATCTGCGCTGATCAGAGTCTTTGGGATATCCAACGGGAGACTGATGTCATGAGTACTTCTTCGGATGCGTTGACGCATAGCCATGTGTTTCTGGGCTCCGCTCACCGTCGCAACGAGCGCCGCGTCTGGCTGGTCATTGCGCTGACGACAGTGATGATGGTGGTCGAAATCGCCGCCGGGACGTTGTACGGCTCGATGGCGCTGGTTGCCGATGGCTGGCACATGTCGACGCATGCCAGCGCCATGCTGATTTCGGCACTGGCCTATCTCTATGCCCGTCGCCATGCCCATAATTCTCGCTTCACCTTCGGCACCGGAAAGCTCGGCGATCTCGCCGGCTTCGCCAGCGCCATCATCCTCGCCATGATCGCGCTCTTGATGGCTTGGGAAAGCCTGCTGCGATTGCAGAATCCGGTGGCAATCAATTTTCGCGAGGCGATCGCCATTGCCGTTGTCGGCCTCCTCGTCAATCTCGTCAGCGCCTGGCTGCTGCGCGACGACCACGACCACCATCATGGGCACTCCCATGCGCATGGACATGATCATCATCACCACCATGATCATGACCATCATCACGGTCATAATCACGGCAAGGACAACAATCTGCGCTCGGCCTATGTCCACGTCATTGCCGACGCCATGACCTCGGTTTTGGCCATCATCGCCCTTCTGCTCGGCAGCCGTTTCGGCTGGACCTTTCTCGATCCCTTGATGGGCATCGGCGGCGGCCTGGTGATCCTGCAGTGGTCCTTGAGCCTAGCGCGTGCCTCGGGTTCAATTCTGCTCGACTTCATTCCGCAGGGCGAGAACCTGCCGGATGAGATCCGGGTGCTCATTGAA
This sequence comes from Rhizobium sp. CB3060, assembly GCF_025200735.1. Classification (NCBI taxonomy): domain Bacteria; kingdom Pseudomonadati; phylum Pseudomonadota; class Alphaproteobacteria; order Hyphomicrobiales; family Rhizobiaceae; genus Rhizobium; species Rhizobium sp. CB3060. The sequence continues at coordinate 647,909 of NZ_CP104158.1, forward strand.
ACGGGCGATGACCGCATTACCGATCTGCATGTCTGGCAGGTCGGACCCGGCCACCATGCGGCGATCGTCGCTGTTGTAACGCCGGAGCCGCGCGATCCTGCCTTCTACAAGGCACGGCTGGCCGATATTCACGAACTGTCGCATGTCACCGTTGAAGTCGTGGTCAAAAAAGCAGCATAAGCCCTGAGGGAAACTGGCCCTGTCAGAGGGTTGCCATATTCCTCGCTTAGCTCAGAATTCGGCTGATTCCGCTGGAGGCTTCCGCATGTCCACATCGCTTACCCGCCGCCGCCTTTTGGCAGGCTCGGCGCTGCTTTTCCCCGCCCTGACATTTGGCCCCGAAACCCTCTTTGCGCAGAATACCAGCGCCAACAAGAGCCCCGACGCGACAGCTCCCGCGCCCGATGCATCCGATACTCAGGAGAATTCCGCGGCACCCGACAGCGGTCAGGACATGGAAGACGACCAGGGTCCCGATAATTCTCAGTTCACGGATGATGCCGACAAGCAGTTGGCGGATCTGGAAAAGAAGACGGGCGGTCGTCTTGGTGTTTCCGTGCTGGATACGGAAACCAATATTTCGCTCGGCTATCGCGAAGCCGAGCGGTTTGCATTGTGCAGCACCTATAAGGCGCTTGCGGTCGGTTTCGTGCTCGCGCGCGTCGATCAGGGCGTAGAGAAGCTCGATCGTCGTGTCACTTATGGCAAGGATGTTGTCGTTACCTATTCGCCGGAGACAGAAAAGCACGCCGGCACCGATGGCATGACGATCGCCGAACTCTGCGGCGCGGCGATCACGCTGAGCGACAACACCGCCGGCAATCTGCTGCTGGACAGCTTCGGTGGTCCGGCGGCGCTGACCGCATGGCTGCGCACGACCGGCGACACCGAAACCCGCCTCGACCGCAAGGAGCCCGACGTCAACCAGGCGATCAAGGACGATCCGCGCGACACAACGACGCCAGATTCCATGCTGGATACGATCGGCCTCCTGACGCTCGGCAATACGCTGTCCGAAACTTCGCGCGACCAGTTGACAAACTGGCTGGCCAACAACACCACCGGCAATGCCCGCCTGCGTGCCGGCTTGCCGAAGGAATGGAAGGTGGGCGACAAGACCGGCACGGGTCAGAACGGCTCCTACGCCGACGTCGCCGTGATCTGGCCTACCGACCGCGGCCCCATCCTCGTCACCACCTATGTCGGCGAGGCAACCGCCCCCGCAAAGGACATCGAGGCCGTCTTCGCCGAAGTCGGAAAGATCATCGCGGGCATGGTAGGGCTAAAATAGTAGCGTCTTGAAATGTGGGCAATAAAATCAAGGCGATACGATCTCGATGTGAATCAGGATCGTATCGCCTTGATGTCGTTTCGAGGAAGCTCAAGCGACGGATAAGGCAGCGGCGCTATCCGTTTCATCGCTGTCGTCGGCCTGATTATCGCCGCCGAGCTGCTTTTTGATTTCAGCGGCGATCTGATCGTTGATTGCCTTCTGCTCATCGGGTGGCAGTTGCTTGAGAGAATCTTCCGTCAGATTGTGTTTTTCCAGATATTGGGCGCGGATTTTTTCCGCAGGGGTCATGTGCGCCCACTTGGTAAATTCGTCCAGAATATCCTGGCTGGACGTATCGCTAGACGAATCCGAACCATTGATGCTGGGAGCCGCGCTGTCGCTCTCATCGGCGTCGGCATCTGATGTCGATGGGGCCGTCTGTCCAGTCTGGCCGAGCCAGAAGCCGGAGGAGATGGAGGAGGGGACGCCGCTGGACGTGATCGAAGGCGCCTGCGTCTGCTGCTGGTCGCTGTCGTCGGGCAGCATGAATGGCGTGCTGTCGTCAGTATCCGTATCCTGCCGGCTCTTGATCGGGCTGCTGAAAATGCTCTGGGTGCTATGATGAACTTTCATCGTCATGTCTCCCTGTGGTTGACGCGACGATGCCTCCGCAAACATGTCCGGGGCTTGTGTGCTAAGGCTCCCTTACGTTCCGCAGAAAGTCTGCAGCACCCGCTCCGCCGGCTGCGGCGGTTCGGCATAGGGCGCGAAGGCCGGCTGGTCCTCATAGGGCTTTGCAAGCACCGTCAGCAGCGCTTCGAACAATGAAAAATCCTCATCCTCGACCGCGGCTTCGATCGCCTGTTCGATTCGATGGTTGCGTGGAATGAATGCCGGGTTCACGCTCCGCATCGCCCGTGCTCGCTCGGCCGGTGCTTGCGGATCGCGGCTCAACCGTTCGCGCCAGCGCGTCAGCCACGGCTTGGTAGCTTCCGGATCCTTGAAACCGGCGGCAAAGGCCGTTTCGTTGTCCGCGCTATCGGCCAGCGCGCCAAGTCGGCGGAACGTCAACGTGAAATCCGCTTCCTGCTGTTGCATCAGCGTTAGCAGCGCCTGGATCAGATCGAGATCGTCGTCTTCCTCGGCTGCAAGGCCGATCTTGGCGCGCATGCCGGCAAGCCAAGGGGCCTGGAAGCGTTCGCCGTAGGCTTTGAGCACTGCATTTGCCAGGTCGACCGCTGCGTCCAGCGACGGATCGATCAACGACAGTAGGGTTTCACCGAGCCGAGCGATATTCCATTGGCCGATCGCGGGCTGGTTGGCATAGGCATAACGGCCCTGGTGATCGATCGAAGAAAAGACCATTGCCGAATTATAACTGTCCATGAAGGCGCAGGGACCATAGTCGATCGTCTCGCCGGAGATGGTCATATTGTCGGTATTCATCACGCCATGGATGAAGCCGACATGCAGCCAGCGCGCGATCAAGGCCGCCTGTCGTTCGGAAACGGCCTCCAATAGCGCCAGATAGCGATTTTCTCTGTCCTTGATCTCCGGATAATGTCGGTCGATGACATAATCGGCGAGGATACGCAGGCTGTCCGTATCGCCGCGGGCGGCGAAAAACTGGAATGTGCCGACACGGATATGGCTTGCCGCAACCCGGGTGAAAATCGCACCGGGCAGTACTTTCTCACGATAGACGCGCTCGCCGGTGGTAACCGCCGCCAGCGCCCGTGTCGTCGGAATGCCAAGCGCATGCATGGCTTCGCTGACGATATATTCGCGCAAGACCGGCCCGACCGCTGCCCGGCCGTCACCACGCCGCGAAAAGAGCGTCGGTCCGGCGCCCTTGAGCTGGATATCGCGGCGTCTGCCGCTACGATTGATGACTTCGCCAAGCAGGATTGCCCGGCCATCCCCGAGCTGCGGCACGAAGCCGCCGAACTGGTGGCCGGCATAGGCCATCGCAATCGGCTCGGAACCCGGCAGGAGCTTATTCCCGGAAAAGATCGCCGCCCCATCCCGTTCCAGTACATCGGCGTCCAACCCGAGATCGCCGGCCAATGCCCTATTGAACTTGACCAGCCGCGGCGCCGCCACCGGCGTCGGCGCCTGGTTCGCAAAAAACTGCGGCGGGAGACGCGCATAGCTATTGTCGAACGGTATCGGCCGCGCTTCGAGCACTGCATTGTCGTGAAGAGATGAGCTCATGCATCTAAGGTAGGGCTGGGGAGGGTACGGTGCAAGGCGCTTGCCCAAAGTAGGAGATTATCCTACTTTATCCCACTGAACGTGAGGAGTTCGCTATGAACGAGAAATTGAGCATCTCGCTTCCCAGTGAGATGGTTGCCGCCATAAAAAGCCGTGTCGACGCCGGAGTTTACGCCTCAACGAGCGAGGTGCTGCGTGCTGCTGTTCGGGTGTGGTTGCGGGAAGAGGAGGAATATCAACAACGGATCGCGGCGATCCGCCACAGGGTCGAGGCATCCTTGGATGATCCGAGATCGAATTTGAGTGGACACGAAGTCAAGCAGCGTCTTGATGCCTTTTTTGACAAACGCCGCTAACCTATGGAGCGATTTACGGTCGAATACCGTCCGGAAGCTGTTGAAAACCTTCTCGACATCGCCGCTTACGTGTTGGAGCAAAGCCAGAATATCAAGACGAGCGAAGGATACCTCAATCGCATCTACAGGCGCTGCGAAAAGATTGGCGATGCTCCCTTCGGCGGGGTCGCGCGAGACGATCTGGGACCTGGCATTCGCATGGCCGTTTTTGAACGAAGCGTCGTGATTCTCTATATCGCCGAGGGCGATCGAGTGCGTATCACGAACATAATTGCCGGTGGGCAGGACTACGAAACTCTGTTGCGATCACAACAGTAGATTCGCGATTTTGCAGTCTCGCCACGCTGCTTCTTTTCTCCGTCACCTCAAGCGCTCGCTGCCGTTCGCGGCAGGCAGGCTTCGCAGATTGCCGCAACGTGGCGATGGTCGGTACCGCAGCAGCCGCCGAGCACACGCAACTGCGGCATGCGGCGGGTAAGCTGCCGATAGCGACGGCCGAGATCGGCAGGGTCGCCGTCATCCAGCGTCTCGCTCTCGTCGAGTTCGGCATGGCTCATCATCGAGGCGTTGGCGCGTAGCCCCCAGATGCGTTTGACCCAAGCGCTATCCTCGTCAAGCGTGTTTTCAAAATGGCTCGGATGGGCGCAATTGATCATGTAGTAGGCGGGTGCGCAGCCGGTTGCAGCATCGGTACTTTCGATCGCTTCCTGTATCGTTCTTCCGGTCGCAAGCCTGCCGTCAGTCTCGACCGTGAACGAGATAGCGCATGGCATGCCTTGCGCCTCGGCGGCGCGAGCAATACCGATCGCCTCATTGATGGTATTGATCGTGAGTGCGGTCACCATGTCGGCCTCGGTGCCGGCGAAGCTCGCGATCTGCGGCGTGTGATAATCCTCGGCTTCCGCCGCATTCATCCTGCCCGCCTTGTAGCCGTCGCCGCGAGGGCCGATGTTTCCGCTAATAGTGATTGGGGCCGCAGGACGCTCATACTCCGCACGCAGCTCGCAAAGCAGCGTCACCGCATCCTCATTCACCGCTTTCAACGCTTGGGCATCATAGCCGAGCTTCTCGCCCCAATCGGCGTTGGCCCGCCATGTGGCGGTTTCAAGCACGAAGCCGGTGCCGCGACGACTGGCGATGTCGAGATAGCGTCGATAGTAATCCTTGATTTTCTCCCGTCCCTCCGGTGTTGCCAGAAGGACAAAGGAAGCGAATTGCGGCAGCTCGACGCCCTCATGAAAGATCAACACCGTTTCCATGCCACCATCTGTCAGGAATATACCGCCTTTCTGTTGCGGCAGATCGTTTCGATATTTGGCCATTGTGATCTCCACCCGTTGATATCCCCAGCCGTTCGTTGGCATCGCAGTGGTGGCGATTTTCTCTTATCGCCGTCTGCTAAAATAGGCGATTTGCGGTATACTATCGACGCGAGCAAGCATTTCATTTTCTATTCAATGGCTTACGGCCTCGGCCCCGCATTGATCCGGAGGCGCGGCGCGGCGTTTGTGCAACAATACTGTACCGTCGGTACAGGAGGGGATCATGCGAAAGGGTGAGGAAACGCGCAGCCGGCTGCTGGAGGTTGCCGAAGCCGCGGTGCTGGCGAAGGGTTTCGGCGGCACCTCCATCGATGAATTGATCGCCGAAACCGGCATTACCAAGAGCGGCTTCTTCTATCACTTCCGCGACAAGAACGAACTCGCTAAGGCCCTTATCCAGCGCTACATCGAAAACGACAACCGGATTTACGACGAGATTTTCGGGCGTGCCCGTGAGCTGATGGACGATCCACTGCAATCTTTCCTGCTTGGCCTGAAATTGCTGTCGGAATTGTTGTCCGATCTGCCGAATGGTCATCCAGGATGCCTGGTGGTAGGCTTCTGCTACTACGAACGGCTATTTGATCGCGAGGTTCAGGAGATCAACCGCGAGGCGGCCCTGACATGGCGGCGGCGATTTCGCCGCATGTTCGAGGAGATCATGGTGGTCTACGAGCCCCGCGAGCCGCTGGATGTCGATCAACTCGCCGATATGGTGTCGACCGTGCTCGAAGGCGGCATCGTGCTATCCAAGGCGTTGAAAGAACCGAACAGCCTGGCGGATCAGATCCTGGTCTTCCGCAGCTTCATCAAGATGCTGTTCCGGCCGCGTTTCAGCTAGCCCTCCATCTCCCGCGCCATCTCCGCCAGTTTCCTCACCGTATTGAGGTTCCGCGACGTGCCCGCCTTCAGCGCCGGCAACTTCAGTTTCGAGCGACCGGAGCCATCGGGATAGTGGACATAGATTTCCCTGCCGGCGATATGCACTTCTTCGCCGTCGGGTGCCACCAGCTTGTCCAGGGCATCGTCAGGTGCGGGTTCCGGAAGGAAGTTGACGAGCAGGTAGTTCGGTTTGGCGTGCGGAAAGGGTGAGCCTTCCGCTGCCGCCTCCAATTCCCGGCGGCTGCGCAGCAGCACGCCCGGCGATTTGCCCATTTTGAGCGCCAGTGCCTTTTCCAGATCCTTCTGTACGGTCGCCTCGGCCTTGTCAGAACGGAAAAGCACATTGCCGCTCTGGATATAGGTCTTCACGTCGGTAAAGCCGGTCTCTTCGCAGAGCGCTTTCAAATCCGCCATCGGCAGAGCGCCGGTGCCGCCGACATTGACGGCACGCAACAGGGCGACATAGACCGGCATGGGCTCCTCCCGAGATTTGCTAGATCTTCCCGGCGACCTTGATGGCGAAGCCGTATTCGAAGGCGATCTCTTCCAGGCGCTGGAAACGGCCCGAAGCGCCGCCATGGCCGGCATCCATGTTTGTCTTCAAGAGGATCGGCGCGTCTCCGGTGGTCTTTTCACGCAGCTTGGCCACCCATTTCGCCGGTTCCCAATAGGTGACGCGCGGATCGGTCAGGCCGCCGAGCGCCAGAATTGGCGGGTAAGGCTTCTCACCGACATTGTCATAGGGGCTGTAGGCTGCGATCTGCTCGTATTCTTCCTTGCTGTCGATCGGATTGCCCCATTCCGGCCATTCCGGCGGCGTCAGCGGCAGCGTGTCGTCCAGCATGGTGTTGAGCACGTCGACGAAGGGTACGGCAGCGATGATGCCGGCGAATTTCTCCGGCGCCATGTTGGCGATGGCGCCCATCAGCATGCCGCCGGCCGAGCCGCCCTCGGCGATGATCTTCGCGTAGGAGGTGAACTTCTGCTCATTCAAATAGTCGGCCGCAGCAATGAAGTCCTCGAAGGTATTGGTCTTCTTGTCCATCTTGCCGTCTTCGTACCAGGCGAAGCCCTTGTCCTTGCCGCCACGGATATGGGCGATGGCATAGACGAAGCCACGGTCGGCAAGCGACAGGCAATTGGTGTTGAAGCCGGCGGGGATGGTGATGCCGTAGGCGCCATAGCCGTAAAGGAGGCAGGGCGCGGATCCGTCGAGCGGCGTATCCTTACGATAGAGCAGGGTCACCGGCACCCGTTCGCCGTCCCAGGCAGGGGCGAAGACGCGACGCGTGACGTAGTCGTCCGGATTGTGGCCTGAGGGAACCTCCTGTGTCTTCAGCAAAGTGCGCTCGCGCGTCACCATGTTGTAGTCATAAAGCTGGCTCGGCGTCGTCATCGAGGAGTAGGAGAAACGGATGACGTCGGTGTCGTATTCGGCGGCGCCCTGCAGGCCGAGCGAATAGGCCTCCTCGTCGAAGGCAATGGCATGTTCTTCGCCGCTGCGCCGGTCACGGACGATGATCCGCGGCAGGCCGTCCTTGCGCTCCAGCCAGATGAGATGGCGGGCATAGGCCATGTGATTGAGGATCAGCGTGCCCGGCTTATGAGCCACGACATCGCGCCAGTTTTCCTTGGCCGGTTTGTCGACCGGCGTTTCCATGATCTTGAAATCCTTGGCATCGCCGTCATTGGTGAGGATGTAGAAGACATCGCCGCCTTCCGCCATTTCATACTCGATGCCGGTGTCGCGCGCGGCCACCAGTCTCGGTTCGGCCGTCAGATCGGAGGTCGGGATGATGCGGTATTCGCTGGTCTCGTGATCGTGGATGTCGATGAAGACGTAGTCATCCAGCAATGAGCCGCCGACGCCCATGAAGAAGCCGGAATCCTCCTCTTCATAAACCAGCCGGTCGTCCGATTGCGGTGTGCCGACAATGTGGTGGAAGATCTTTGAGGGACGATGGTTCTCGTCCTGCAGCGTATAGAAGAAGCTCTTGCCGTCAGGCGCCCAGACACCGCCGCCGCCGGTGTTTTCGATCACGTCGGCAAGGTCTTCGCCGGTTTCCAGATTGCGGACCTTCAGCGTGAAATATTCCGAGCCCTTGTCGTCATAGCCCCAGATGCCATGGCTGTGATCCGTGGAATGATCGATGCCGGAGAGGCGGAAATAGGACTTTCCTTCGTTTTCCTTGTCACCGTTGAGGAGCAGCTTGCGCTCGCCGCCATTGCGCGCCTCGCGGAAATAGTGCGGCTGTTCGCCGCCGGTGACGTAGAGCGTGCCATAGGCATAAGGCCCGTCCTTGACCGGCACGGAGCTGTCATCCTCCTTGATACGGCCCTTCATTTCGGCAAACAACGCCTTCTGCAGCTCTTTCGTATCCGCCATGGCGGCGTTCATATAGGCGTTCTCAGCCTCCAGATGCGCGCGGATTTCCGGATCGAGGATAGACGTGTCCTTGAACATCGCCTGCCAATTGTCGGCGCGCAGCCAGGCGTAATCGTCGCTGCGGCTGATGCCGTGGCGCGTGTCCGTGACCGGTTTTTTCGCAGCGGCGGGCGGGGTGGGGAGGCTCTTGAATGAAGACACGGGCAGGCTTTCTCCGGGATCAATGTCGGATATGAGGTGAGGAAGAGATAGAGGGCGCTTGCGTGAGGTTCAAGCGGCATTTGCCTGCTTAAGCCTCACGTAAGGGGATGATAACAGGCTTTAAATCTAGCTGACGGCGGCAAAAGAACTCGTTCAGAGCTGCCTTGATGTGACCACATTCTTTAACGAAGTCCGCTTATGTTGCGTCGATAATAAGGCGGCTTGAACCGCCTGGTCGAAGAGACGCTTCCCAGCCCGCAGTCAAGCAAGGGATCGGTCTTCATGCTGAAATTCATCGCCATTCTCATGCCGTTGGCCGCCATTGCGACGTCCGCTTTTGCCGTGGACGCGACCATGAAGAAGGAACTGGAGAAGCTCGATCCCTCCGAGCGGATGGAGCAGACCTGCGATGCTGAGGCCATGAAACGGATCGGCACCGAGCAGACCGGCTTCAAGCCCGACAAGGTCATCGCCTACACCTTCAGCGACCCTGCTATGGCCCCGGACTCGATGAATGCTCCCGGCGCGGTCTTTCGCAGCAAGGGGGATTGGTATCATCTCTCCTATCAGTGCACGACCGGCCCGCAGCATATTCATGTTCGGGATATGAACTACGCAATCGGCGAGAAGGTGCCGCGCGATAGCTGGCAAAAATATTATCTCTACGATTGATGCCTTCAGCGCCGTCTTTGGCGCTCTAGCCGGTAGAGTTCGGAGAGAACATGCTCCTGCACATCGGCATCCTGATGACAGACGGCGTCCGTCAGATCGCGTAGCGTTCCTCTCAGCGCATGAAGCTGATCTACCAGATCCATGACCAGATCGACTCCAGGCTCGTTGACGCCCATCGCGTTGATGAGGTCGAGGATCAACTGCCCGCGCGCCAGGTCGGCTTCGCGGAAATGCCGGCCTTCCCCGGTCGTTTCGGGAATGAGCCAGCCCTGTTCGATCCAAACGTCCAGCACCGCATTGTCGATCTCGAGGCGCAAACGAAACTCGCTCTCGTTCATGGCTCAGCCTCCCATGGTCTTTCTGGGATCATGCGTCTTGCCGGCCTGCCATTCGGAAACAAAGGCCGCAAGGTCCGCATCCGGCGCATCCGGCAGGACGATCTTCAACGAAACATAGGCGTCGCCGTTTTCCTTGCCAGGCACCGGCGCACCTTTGCCTTTCAGCCGCAGAACCTTGCCCGTGTTGGAGTTCGGCTGAAGGGTCACCGTGACCGGCCCGGAAGGCGTGGGCACACGGATTTTGCCGCCAAGCACCGCCTCCGCAAGCGAAATCGGCAATTCAAGTCTGATATCGTTGCCGTCGCGAACGAAGAAACGATGCGGGCGTACATGCACCTCGATCAGCGCATCCCCGGAGGCGCCGCCGCCAAAACCGGGATCGCCCTTGCCGCGCAGGCGCAGTGTCTGCCCGTCGCGGGTTCCCGGCGGTATCTGCACGTCGAGCGCCGGTCCGTCCGGCAGGCTGATCTGCTTTTTCGCGCCGTTGATGGCGTCGAGAAAGTCGACCTCCATGGAGTAGTGGCGATCCTGACCTTGCATTCCCGATTGGCCTCGGCTGCGACGTGAGAAGAAACTGGAAAGTATATCGTCGGCATCGCCGAAATCGGCGAAACCACCCGTGTTGCGATAGGGGCCGCGCTGGCCCTCGCTCGTCGCGTAATCGCGATAATAGCTACGTGGCGGCTGCTCCGCGCCGGTATTGTCGATCTCGCCGCGGTCAAAGCGCGCGCGCTTGTCCTCGTCGCCGAGGATGCCGTAAGCCGCGGAGACTTCCTTGAATTTATCCTCGGCTTGCTTATCGCCGGGGTTCAGATCGGGATGTAGCTTTTTCGCAAGCTTGCGATAGGCGCTTTGAATGTCTTTTTGCGGGGCGTCCCGTTTTACGCCCAGAATATCATAGGGATCACGGCTCATGGATGTTTCCCTTTGGGAGCATAGGAAAAGACGCAGATAGTGATCGGCAGGCGTGGTATCAATCGTATCATAAATGATAGCGCCTCTAGCCGCGACCCGGCAGAATGAACCATTGGCGCATTTGTGATGGGGAACAGGCGGCTTTGCGGGCAAGCCGCCATATTTCCGTCGCCTTGCCGGACGATGGCGGGCGCAGCGGCAAAGGAGTCTATGGCAATTATGCGCCTTTTCCGACAGACTTCATTTCATTCGATCCAACCGGTGGCTGCCTGATGAACCGTTTTGTGCTGACGTCCGCATTCGTGCTCGCCGCTTCGGCCGCCTTTGCCGCCGAGCCTTCGGAAAAGCCCGTTGTCTGGCCGCAGCTCCCGCCGAAGGCGGCGGTGTCGAACGTCAAGTTGGTCGAGCCCCATCTACACGTCAACCGCGCAGGCAAGGGCGCGCCGCGCATCGCCCTGACCTTCGATGCCTGCATGGGCAAGACCGATCCGCGCATCCTCAGCACACTAGTCGATCAGCATATCCCGGCGACGATCTTCGTCACCGCTCGATGGCTGCGCAGCAATCCCGAAGCGCTTGCCGTCTTCCTCGCTCATCCCGATATTTTCGAGCTTGAGGATCACGGTCAGAACCATATTCCCGCGGTCGATATCCCAACGACGGTCTATGGCATTCCCGCTGCCGGCTCGCCGCAGGCGGTCGCGCAGGAGGTCAAAGGCGGCGCTGATGCCATGATGGCCGCTGGCATTCCTCAGCCGCATTGGTTCCGGGGCGCGACGGCGAAATATAGCCTCTCGGCTATCGCTCAGATTCGCGGCATGGGCTATCGCATCGCAGGCTATTCCGTCAACGGCGACAGCGGCTCGCTGCTGCCGGCCAAGATGGTGGAAAAACAATATGCCTCCGCCAAGGATGGCGACGTCATCATCTCGCACATCAACCAGCCGACCCATACCGCCGGCGAAGGCGTCGCCGCGAGCATCTTGGCGCTGAAGGCCAAGGGCGTGCAGTTCGTCCGCCTGCAGGATATCCCCGAGCAGGGTGATGACGACACGACGAACTGAGGCGTTTTCGGTGTCGGCGCCGATAGCTGATGCCTTCACTGCGGTAGTTGCGGCTGCACCTTTTCCTCGAAGAACAGCTCGTTGACTACGGTCATGACGATCAGCGACAGCGGCAGGGCGAGCATTGCGCCGACGGCGCCCCACATCCACGTCCAGAAGATGATGGCAAGGAAGACGATGAAGGGATTGAGTTCCCATTGTCGGCCCATCACTGCCGGAAAAACCAGATTTTCCACGGTGAGATGGACGGAGAAGAACGCGGCGGCGGGGAGGAGACCGAAGATGATATCGTCATGGGTGATGATGCCGGCGATCGCCAGCGCGGTCGTTATCGTCGTGATGCCGACGAACGGGACGAAGCTGGAAAGAAAGGCGAATATTCCCCAGAGGATCGGCGTGCCCATGCCGCCGATATAGGCGATGACCGTCATCACCACGCCGAGGCCCACATAGATCAGCGACGCCGTCGCAAAGTAGAAGCCGAGCACCTGCTCCACCGCATTGATGATGCGGATCGCCGTCAGCCGTGATGCCCGGGTGGAGAAGGTCATGATGATCGTCTTGCGCAGGCTGATGCGGCCGGCAAGGAACAACAGCAGCGCCGCAAAAAAGAGCAGGCCCTGGACGATGGCGGGCGTGAGGCTGGCGGCGAGAAGATGCAGCACATTGCCGGTGTTTTCGAGCAGCACATTGATGGACATCGGTCCGCTTTCAAAGGTTTGCGGTGTGATGTGCAACCATTTGATCTGTTCGAGATAGGGCATCAGCCGATCGACGGTACGCTGGAAAACGTTAGGCCCTTCCTGGGCGAGCGTCGCCATCGGCCCGGCGAGTGAATTGATGATCAGGAAGATGACCAGCGCCACCGCCGATGACAACAGAACGGCGTTGAGGACGCGCGGTACGCCGAGCTTGCTGAGCTTTTCCGCAGCCAGCCCGAGGATCATGCCGACGACGACGGCCAGGGTTACAGGGATGAGGATGATCGACATCATGTAGACGCCTGCCAGCGCCAGCACAAGGAATATGCCGATGAGAGCCCAGGCGGAGGCAATATCCAGCGCGTCCTTCTCGACGGGTGCTGACGAGCCGTTGTCCAACTGCTCGGTGTCCGCTCGCAACGCATCCACCCAGGCGCTGGAACGCCTTTCGCTCGTCGCTCCCAATCTGCGCGCCTGTTTGCGTATGCCGTTGGCGATATCCATTCCGGACATGTCCCCGAAACCCCATTGCTTCGGTATGCAAACGCGAAAGGCCCGCCCTGGTTCCGGGGCGGGCCTTTGACATCATGGGTCAGCGGATTCGCGATCAGGCGATTAGATTGAGCCCGATGCCCCAGGGATCGCGCAGCGAAATCCCGCCGTCGCGTTTTTCCGTCTTGATCTCATGCGCATCGAGTGCGGCGACCGCCTTGTCGAGCGCGTCCTTGTCGTTGAAACGCAGGGTGTAATCGGAAAGGCCGGTCATATCCTTGGACCGGACGCCGGCGCCGCGGCTGTTCCAGGTATTGGCGCCGAGATGGTGGTGATAGCCGCCGGTTGCGAGGAAGGTCGCGCCGGGATAGCGCGCCGCCATGACGTTCATGCCCAGCACATCGCGGTAAAAGGCATTCGCCTCCGCAACGTCGCCGACCTGCAAATGGATATGGCCGATCGCCGAACCCTCGGCCATGCCATCCCAGCGATCCTGCGGCGCGCTTTCGTAAAGCTTCTGCAAATCGAGCCTGAGCGTCGCCATCTCGACCGTGCCATCGCTGTGGAATTTCCACTGTTCGTGCGGCCGGTCCGCATAGATCTCGATGCCGTTGCCCTCGGGGTCGGAAAGATAGATCGCCTCGCTGACGATGTGGTCGGACGCGCCTTCGAGACCTACGCCATTATGTGCGGCGTGCCGTAGCCAGCGAGCAAGCTCGATGCGATCGGGCATCAGAAAGGCGGTGTGGAACAAGCCCGCGGCGGTTTGCGGCGCTCGTTTGGCCGCACGATCCGTTGTCAGAACCAAAAGCGGCTGGCCGGCAACGCCCAACACCTCGCCGCTGGCCGTCTTTTCAATGACCCTGAGGCCAAGCATCTGCTGGTAGAAGCGCGACACCACCGCCAGATCGGTGACGATCAGGTGCGACTGGCCGACATAGGCGGGACGCGTAAGCGCATAGGAAAGGGCAGTTTCGGTCATGCGAGTGTTCCAACCTCAATATTCTGCAAGAGAGCAACCGGCGCGGCGGAGAAGACGTCGCCAATAGCAGGGCTTGAGAGCTTTCGCCGGTTGATGTGCCTCTTCAGAATTCAAGCCCGCTGTACTTGACCTAGATATGGCCGATTCCGATTGTTCACAGAAGGCCCGAAATTGCAGATTGAGCGTTCGCTGGTTGTTGACAGCCGCGCGATCAGCTCACCCGCCATTTACCAAGATTTACTTATATGTCCGTTTCACCCGCTTGTCTCCAACCCCTTGAGGTGCAACGATCAAAGGCGACGTCGAGCAATTGGAACACGCATGCATGCCCGAAATCAAAGGCATTCGTTGGGCCTATGACCGATATGAAGTGATCGTTGACAGCATCGTCAACGGGATTGGCGTCGTCTTTGCTTTGATCGGCGCGACCGTGTTGATCTTCTATGCGACGGTGTGGAGCTCCTATCGCGAGATCGCCGCCGCTTGGATCTATGGCGTCGGCCTCGTTCTGACGTTGGCCATGTCCTTTACCTACAATCTGTGGCCGGTGTCGCAGACGAAGTGGGTCCTGCGGCGTTTCGATCACTCGGCCATCTTCGTCTTGATCGCCGCCACCTATACGCCGTTCCTGGAGCGCGGCGCCGAGGATCCGCTGTTGTTTGCCATGCTGATTGCCATCTGGATTTTTGCCGGCTTCGGCATCGCGCTGAAATGCGTTTTCCCGGGGCGGTATGACCGGCTGGCGATCCTGCTTTATCTCGCCATGGGCTGGAGCGGTGTGCTGGTGGCAAGGTCCGTTTCCATGCATATACCCTACGCGTCGATGCTACTGATCGTCATCGGCGGCGTCATCTATTCGCTAGGCGTAATTTTCCATGTCTGGGAGAAGTTGCGCTTTCAGAACGCCATCTGGCATGGCTTCGTGCTCGCCGCCACCGCAGTGCATTATTCGGCGGTCCTGACCTGTTTCAGCCTGTCACCGGAAAACTCTTGAGATCTGCGTCGTCGGCGTGCATTTCCTCGTCGGCTGCAGGCTGCGCACCAGGCGCATGACGATGGCGTCGAAGCGCTGCATGTCCGTCTTGGGATAATCCATCTGGAAGAAGGCGGCGCCGCCATTGCAGAGTGCTACGCCGCGCACATAGACGATGCGGCCCTGCCTCGTACCCGAGAAGCTGATGCCGCGCGAGGTCGATTTCGAATAGGAAATCTGCCAGCCTTCGTCCTTGGCGATTGCGACGCGGACATTCGCTTCCGCCGAAAAGTCGCCATCGAGGATATTGGTGCCGAAAACAAGCAGCCGTGCCGACTGATCGGACGGCGTCAAGGTCAGTCCGTCGCCATTGTCCGAACGGGTCGAAAGGCGGAATTCCGAGGGTAGTTCGATTTCATAGCCAAACCGCGCATTGTCATAGGACCACCAGTCGGCAGCCAGTGCCGGCACAGCAGAAAAGAAAAGGAGGGCGGTCAGGCGCGCGAGCATTGCGGTTTCCGGGAGGCGGGATCTGCAAACCAGCTATGAATAGCGCATTTTTCAGCAGAAATTCCATAGTGATTCTAAGAATGATCAGAAAATAGCTTCAATTCGTTACGGTTTCATTGCGAGCCATGCAGGAATGGCGGATTTACTTCGTCAATATCGCGGAGTATGCCGCCATCGATGCCTTAAACGATTGGACAATTCGACTATGGACCAAGCCGTGCTGCTTCGCGACGCCACCGAGGCTGATCTGCCCGCGATTTGCGAGATCTACAACCACGCGGTCCTGCACACGACCGCGATCTGGAACGACACGTTGGTCGACGTCGATAACCGTATTGAATGGCTCAAAGCGCGCAAGGCGAGGGGCTTTCCGGTCATTGTCGCCGAGAAGGACGGGAACGTCGCCGGCTATGCCTCCTACGGCGATTGGCGTGCCTTCGACGGTTACCGGCATACGGTCGAAAATTCCGTTTATGTCGACAAGGATCATCGCGGCCTCGGTATCGGCGAGGGTTTGCTGCGCGAACTCGTCGCCCGTGCCGCCGAAGGCAATATCCACGTCATGATCGCCGCCATCGAAACCGGCAATACCACCTCCATCCGCCTGCATGAAAAACTCGGCTTCCGCATCGTCGGTCAGTTTTCAGAAGTCGGCACCAAGTTCGGCCGCTGGCTGGATCTGACCTGCATGGAGCTGCGCATAACGGTCTAGGGCGTGAACTCATTAACGGCTGGCAGACCGGGAAGTGAGACAGCGCGAGCGGAGGGCCGACTTTTCGGATAAAGTTCTCTTTCCGATCATCTGAGGGCGCTAAGATGTTGGCCTCTGACTTAACGAATTTTATCGAGCAGGATCATCTGGCTTTAGATGCTTTCGTGAAGGGCGATCCTGAGCCTCTGAAATATCTCTACTCGCGACGGGATGACGTCATTATCGCTAATCCGTTCGGGCCGCCGGCGAAGGGGTGGGAAAAAGCCGCCGCGACCATGGAACGGGCTGCAACCAATTATCGGGACGGCGAGGCCACCGGCTTTGAGCGCATCTCCGAGTACGCGACTGCGGACTTGGGGTACATCATTGAGGTCGAGCGGTTCCGATCCAAAGTCGGTGGTGGCGACAAACTGGTACCGATCGCGCTTCGGGTCACCACCATATTCCGGCGGGAAGAAGGCGCGTGGAGGATCGTCCTTCGTCACGCCGATCCGATAACCTCAGCCCGCCCGCCGGCATCCCTAGTCAGAGAGTAAAAGGGTTGCCGGACCCGGCTGGGACGGCCACGCCTAGCTCGCAGTCATTCCCGCGTCATAGCTTGACGCTATCCAAGCAACGGCAGATCTGAATCGTGATTTTCATCGCGGGTATCCTTCGTTGCATCCTCCGAAAATGCAGATAGCCGTCGTCGGCGCAGGGATTGTTGGGGCATCCATAGCCTATCACCTGGCACGCCGCGGGGCGCGAGTGCATTTGTTTGACGAGGGCCCGGCACCAGCCGCGGGCGTCACCGGCAAGGCCTTCGGCTGGGTCAACCTCATCAATGGCGACCCGACGGCAAATTACGCGAATTATCGCATCTGGCGCGAGGCGATCACTGAATATCAACGTTTGAAGGCCGCCCTTCCGAAGGCCCTGCAGCATGCGCGGACGGGTTCTCTGATTTGGCATCGGACGGCGGCGGAGACGGAGGCGTTGGTACGGGAGCATAAGGCTGCGGGTGCAACGGTTGAACTGGTGGATGCCAAGACGATCGCCTGGTGGGAGCCGGAGCTTCGCGAGGTGCCGGAATGCGCCGCCTTTTCTCCCGACGATCTCGCGCTGGATCCGGCACAGCTCGCGCGGACATTTGTAGACGCCGCGATCGCTTTCGGCGCTAAGGCGGATTTCGATCAGAGGATCGTCGCGCTCGAAACATCTGACAGCCGGATCACCGGTGTTCGGACGGCAGGGCAGGTCGTTTCGGCGGATGTCGTCGTGCTGGCTGCCGGCACATCGGTCGATGCGCTGATTTCGCCCTTGGGACTGGCGATCGGCGTCGAAAGCTCGCCCGCCGTGCTGATGCAATTTTCCGCTGACCGGCGCTTCCTCAATCGTATTTCTTCGCGGGCCGGGTTTGGAAATTCGTCAGCGGCCTGACCATTCGCTGGTCTCCGCCGCAAGCTGCAGGAGCGGCGCCGAAGAGGAGGCGCCGCTGGCGATCGGACATCGGGTGCTCGACGTGATGAGACGAAAGCTCGCTCTGCCCGATGGTGTCGAACTGCGGCAGGCAGCCGTTGGCTACCGCCCGGTCTTCGCCGATGGGTTTCCGAGGCTCGGCTTCTTGCCGGGCGTCGATGGCGCCTATGTCGCTGTCGCCCATCCCGGCGTCATCCTGGCGCCCTTGCTCGGCCGGTTGACGATGGAAGAGATCGTTGAGGGACAGCGATCGACGCTTGTACCGGGATTTAGCGCGGGCGTTTTTCACGGCAGCTAACGTGCCGCCTATTTCCCTGCCTCGAACACCATGGCGTGACCGTTGATGCAATAGCGCAGTCCGGTGGGTGGCGGGCCGTCGGGGAAGACATGCCCGAGATGGGCTTCGCAGGCGCCGCAGCGGATTTCCGTGCGCACCATGCCATAGGACTCGTCGCGATATTCCTTCACCGCCTCCGGCGAAACCGTTTCGAAATAGCTCGGCCAGCCGCAGCCGGCATCGAATTTCGTGTCCGAGCGGAAAAGTGGTGCGTTGCAGCAGACGCAGCGGTAGAGGCCGGTTTCGAATGAGTCCCAGTAGGGTCCCGTAAAGGCGCGCTCGGTGCCATGCTGCCGGGTGATGCGATATTGCTCCGGCGTCAGTTGTTCCCGCCATTCGGCATCGGTCTTCTCGATTTTAGGCCCTGTCATCGTAGCAGACATGAGTGTCATCCCTTTCCCATCACCCAATCTATTAGGCGAGCCCCGTTGTCGCAATGTGGTGCAGCCCGTCCCGTCTTCAACTATTCAGCCATGATGCCGAAGCCGATTCCAGTGGTTTACCCCTCGGTTTTTCTCGCGCGGGGCTTGAGGCAATCCAGCCTTTAGCCTATCCCAATGAAGACTTTCGGCTTTGCCGGACTCCGCGATCGTTCAGCAGGGAGAAGACATGGCCAGTGTCACCGGCCTGACATTCCTGGCTTTGTGTCTGCCCTTTCTCGGTGCGATCATTGCGCCTGCTGCCGTCCGCTATCTCGGCCACAACGCGGCCTGGCCGCTGGCGCTTTTCCCCGCACTCGCCTTTCTGCATTTCGCGGGTTTTCTTCCCGCTATCGCCGCCGGCCAGAATATCCAGGACGGCTTCGAGTGGGTGCCGAGCCTCGGCTTGCGCTTTTCCTGGCTGCTCGACGGCCTTTCGCTGACATTCGCGCTGCTTATCACCGGCATCGGCACACTGATCGTGCTTTATTCCGGCGGCTACCTGAAAGGACACGAAGATCAAGGCCGCTTCTTCTCCTTTATCTTCCTGTTCATGGGTTCGATGCTTGGCCTCGTCGTGTCGGACAGTTTCCTGACGCTGTTCGTTTTCTGGGAGCTGACCTCGATCACCTCCTTCCTGCTGATCGGCTTCGATCATCAGCGCGAGGCTGCGCGGCGGGCTGCCTTGCAGGCGCTGGTGGTCACCGGCGGGGGAGGGCTTCTGCTGCTCGCGGGCCTGTTGTTGATCTGGCAGATCACCGGTGCAGCGGACATGTCCGGCCTGTTGAAGACCGGTGGGATGCTGCGCGAAAGCCCGCTTTATCTTGCGGCGCTGATCTTAGTACTCGGCGGCGCCTTTACGAAATCCGCGCAATTCCCCTTCCATTTCTGGCTGCCGAACGCCATGGAGGCGCCGACGCCGGTGTCTGCCTATCTGCATTCTGCAACGATGGTGAAGGCCGGTGTCTACCTCGTGATGCGACTCAACCCCGTAATGGGTGACACAACAGCCTGGGAGACGATCCTGCCGGTTTTCGGTGGCATGACCCTGCTGGTGGGAACGCTGCTCGCCATCCGCCAGACCGATTTGAAGCTGAAGCTCGCCTATACGACGGTCTCTTCTCTCGGCTTGCTGGTATTGCTCACCGGTTTCGGTTCCGATTATGCCGTCGAGGCGGCCGCGCTCTATCTGGTGGCGCATTCGCTGTTTAAAGGCGCGCTCTTCATGGTCGCCGGCATCGTCGATCACGAGACGGGCACGCGCGACATTACCCATCTCGGCGGTTTGCGCAACGCCATGCCGTTGACCTTTGCGGTGGCGCTGGCGGCTGCATTTTCCATGGGCGGCCTGCCGCCCGCCTTCGGCTTTCTGGCTAAGGAGGAGATCTATGCCGCGTTGGCCCAAGTTTTCCCCTGGCCGATCCTTCTGGCAGTCGTTGCGATTGTCGGTAACGCGCTAATGTTCTCTATCGCCTTCGCCGTGGCGCTGAAGCCGTTTATCGGCGCGCGGGTCGAAACGCCGAAACATCCGCACGAGGCGCCGCCGCTGCTCCTGCTTGGCCCGTTTGTCCTTGCCGTTCTCGGACTAGCCGCAGCCATGGTCTCCGGCTTTTGGCACGTCTACATCTCCTCGCCGATGGCAAGTGCCGTCGGTGGCAAGGCAATGGAGATATCGGTCTCGCTCGCTCCGCATTTTGGTGCACCCTTGGCCCTGTCCGCTCTGACCGTGCTGATCGGTGCCTTCATCTATTGGAAGCTCGATCGCGCCCGCTTCCTGATGGCGGTGGTGCTGCGCAAACTCGGGCCGGGACCCGATCGCGGCTTCGATGCCCTCATCTCGGGGCTGGTGCGCCTGTCGCATGCCGTCTCCCGCTTTCTGCAGCCGGGCCGGCTGGAGATCTACGTCACCGTCACCTTCCTTTGCCTTGCCGCAATGCTGCTGGTGCCGCCGGTGCTCCATGGCGAGTTGCCGGTCGTCCCCTCATGGCCCGACATGCAGTGGCATGAGGCGGCGATTTTCCTCATCGCCGTCATTGGTCTTGCGGCCGTCGTCTCGGCGCGCGACCGGCTGACGGCGATCGTTTCGCTCGGCATTCAGGGTTTTGCCGTCGCCGTCATCTTCCTGCTCTTCGGCGCGCCGGATCTGTCTTTCACGCAGTTCATGGTCGAGACGCTCTCCGTCGTCATCCTGGCGCTGGTAATGACGCGACTGCGCCTGTCGCCCGCCGATCGCCGTCCGCCGTTGCAGAGGCTCTTGCATGCGGCGCTTGCCATCGCCTGTGGCCTCGGTTTCGGATTGCTGCTCTTGAAGGCCACGCAAACGCCTTTCGACCTGACGCTGACGGCGTTTTTCAATCATTATTCAAAGCTGATCGCCCATGGTGCCAATGTCGTCAACGTGATCATCGTCGATTTCCGCGGCACGGATACGCTCGGCGAAATCGCCGTCGTCACCATCACTGGCCTCGCCATCCTGGCGCTGATCCGCATCCGCGCCGGCGGTGAGCGCAAGCTTGCGGCCAACGACCCCGACGTGGAAGAGGTAATGGAGGCCGAGCGTCCATGAACACCGTCATCTTCCGTACCGCCGCGCCTTTCCTGACCGCTTTGATGCTGCTCTTCTCCGTCTTCGTGCTGCTGCGCGGCCACAATGAGCCCGGCGGAGGCTTCATCGGCGGATTGATCGCGGCCTCCGCGCTGGCGATTTATGGCATTGCCTGCGGTGTGACGGCGGTGCGCCGGGCCATTATCTTCCATCCGTTGACGATTGCCAGTTTCGGCCTGCTGGCCTCGACGGTTGCCGGGTTGCTGTCGGTCTTCTCTCGCGTGCCTTTCATGACCGGGCTCTGGATCTATCCGCATCTCTTTGGCGTCGAGGTGCCGCTCTCGAGCGTCATGCTGTTCGATGCCGGCGTCTATCTGGTCGTCGTCGGCGCCATCACCTCGATCGCGCTGGCGCTCGAAGAGCGGGAGGCGGAGTGATGGAGGTGGTCTTCGCAATGCTCGTCGGCCTGTTCTTCGCCGCTGCGATCTATCTGATGCTGTCGAAGTTTTCGATCCGCATCATGCTCGGCATCGCCATCCTCGGAAACGCCGTCAACCTGCTGCTTTTCACCGCCGGCCGGGTAACGCGCGAAGTGCCGCCGATCATCCCGTCGGGCGCTGACACGCTCAATGCGGATGCCGCCAACCCGCTGCCGCAGGCCCTGATCCTGACGGCAATCGTCATATCGTTCTCTTTCCTCGCCTTCCTGCTGGTGCTGACCTATCGGGCCTATCAGGACCTGAAGACCGACAATACCGGCGAGATGCGTGTGGCAGAACCGAAAAAGCGGCCGCTGCCGCCCCTGGGGTATTAGCAGCATGGCGGCCCCGACCAGCATCGCTGTCGATTTTTCCGCTGCGCTGGTGTCGGTGCCAGTGCAGGCCGGTCATTGGCTGGTGATCCTGCCGGTGGCCCTGTGTATTGGCCTCGGCGCGATTTTGATGATGTTTCGCGACCGCACTGCCATGCACGGCTGGATCGCCATTCCCGGCCTGGTACTGCTGGTGCTGATCGACGCGGCTCTGCTTTATAGGGTCGCTAACGAAGGGCCAGTGACCATGGTCATGGGCCGCTGGCTGCCGCCTTTCGGCATTGCCTTCAGCGTCGATCTTCTCGGCGCGGTGATGGCGCTGGCGGCGGCGGTCGTGGTGCTTGCAGCGAGCCTTTATGCGCTCGGCGAGATTACGGTCAGCGGCCGCCGCTACGGCTTCTTTCCGTTCCTCATGCTGCTGCTTGCGGGCGTGAGCGGGGCATTTCTGACCGGCGACGTCTTCAATCTCTACGTCTGGTTCGAAGTACTGCTGATTTCCTCTTTCGGCCTGCTGATCCTCGGCTCGGAGCGTGAGCAGATCGATGGCGCTTTGAAATATGCGGTGCTGAACCTCATCGCCACCACGCTGTTTCTCGTGTCCGTCGGCTATGTCTACGCCATCTTCGGCACGCTCAACATGGCCGATATCGCGATGAAGGCGAGGGCGCCCGGCAACGAGGCGCCGCTGATGACGCTCGCCGGCCTCTTTCTCCTCGCTTTCGGCATGAAGGCCGCGGCCTTCCCGGTCAATTTCTGGCTGCCCGCGTCCTATCATACGCCACGCATCACCGTCTCGGCGCTTTTCGCCGGCCTGCTCACCAAGGTCGGCATCTATGCGCTGATCAGGGTGCTGGTCATGCTGCTGCCGGTCGAACGCGCTGGGCTCGGCCCGGTCACCACGGTCATTGCCATTGCGACGATGCTGACCGGCGTACTCGGCGCGCTCGGCGAAAGCGATATCCGCCGCCTGTTCGGCTATGTCGTCATTTCCGGCATCGGCACGATGCTGGCCGGCGTCGCGATTGGCAGCGCCAGCGGCCTCAGCGGGGCGATCTTCTATGCACTGCATTCGATGGTGCTGATGACGGCGCTCTATCTGCTGGCAGGCCAAGCGGCCCGGCTCGGCGGCAGCTTTTCGCTTGCTACCCTCGGCGGGCTTTACCGGCAAAGCGGCTGGTTCGCAGGTCTGTCACTGGTGCTGTTTTTCGCCGCTTGCGGCCTGCCGCCATTTTCGGGCTTCTGGCCCAAGGTCGTCTTGGTGAAGGCGGCGCTCGATGCGGGCGCCTGGTGGATCGCGGCAGCGATCCTGTTGACGGGCTTTCTCACCACCATCGTCTTCGGCCGCGTCTTTCTCCTCGCCTATTGGCGTCCAAGATCGGCGCAGGATGCTGCTGTGCCGCAGCCGATCGCCTGGCAGGCCGGCTTGCCGCTGGTCGCCCTCGCAGCCTTGGTCATAGGGTTTGGTCTGTTTCCCGAGCGGTTGCTGCATCTGACGCAGCTTGCCGCCGGCGGTCTCGAAGATCCTTCCGCCTATCTGCACTCCGTCTTTGCGGGGGCTGGAGGCGCACAATGATCCTGCTCGTCTTCAACCTGCTGCTCGCCATTGTCTGGGTCGCCATCACCGGCAGCGCCTCCTTCCTCAATCTTGTCCTTGGTTTTGTCCTCTCGGCACTCGCCCTGGCAATGATTCGGGAATCCCATGGCGGCGTCCTCTATCTCGAGCGCCTCAGGCGGATTCTGGCGCTGTTGCTGCTGTTCCTGCGTGAACTCGCCAAATCCGCATGGGCCGTTGCGGTAACCGTCATGAGCCCCAAAATGGATGTGAAGCCCGGCATCTTCGCTTTTCCGCTGACTGTCGACCGCGATTTCGAGATCACCCTGCTCGCTAATCTCATCACGTTGACGCCCGGTACGCTCTCCGTCGACGTTTCCGACGACCGCAAGACTCTCTATGTGCATGCGCTCGACTGCTCCGACCCCGAAATGTTGAAGCGCGGCATAGCCGATGGCTTCGAGCGCCGAATCATGGAGGCTTTCCGATGATCGCAGCTTCCATCGTGTCCGCCGCCGCCATGGTGTCGCTTGTTATTCTCAGCCTGGCCTTCCTGTTCACCGTCTTTCGCGTGGTAATCGGTCCGACTTTGCCCGATCGGGTGCTGGCGCTCGATATGCTGGTGGCCGTCGCCATCGGCTTCATTGCCGTCATCGCCATCAAGACGGGCTTCACACTCTATATCGACATCGCCATCTCTCTCGGACTTGTCGGCTTCCTCGCTACCGTCGCCTTTGCCCGGTTCATCCTGACCCACAGTGCATCGACGCAAGCCGAACGGCAACCATTGGCGCCGATTGCGGCCGCGAGGAAGCCGGTTCGCAAGAATGGCCGTCGCAAGAAGGGAAAGCGGTAATGGAATTGGTCGCCGCCATCGTTGTCGCCTTCCTGCTCCTGGCGGGCGCATTGTTTTCGCTGGTCGCGTCGATCGGTATCGTCCGCCTGCCGGATCTCTATAGCCGTATGCACGCCGCTTCGAAGGCTGGCACGGTTGGTTCCGGCCTGTTGCTACTTGCAGTCGGTTTTCACTCGCAGGATCTGCCGATATTGGCGCGGGCACTGGCCGGTTTCGTGTTCTTCATCTTGACTGCGCCGATTTCTGCCCATCTTCTCGCCCGTGCCGCTCACAAGGCGGGCCACCGGCTGATGCCACCGTCGGTGCGCGATGATCTTTCGAAAGGCCGAGTAGAGGGGCGTTCTTACAAAATGAAAAGCTAACAAACGCTTGGATTGCCAGAAAAGTGAATACAAATTCTCGTCGTTAGTTACCTATTTTTAATAGATGAGAAATTTGCAAAGAAATGATAGAATTAAAAACTGGACATTTGGAGAAAGAGTGGTAATCCAGATTCAAGTAGAGTTCTGATGTTGAGTTAGTCTCAACCGGCTTTAAGTGCCCGATGCTTTGATCTTTCTTTCAAACAACGGCGGGCAAAACTTTCTTCCGGTTAAGGATTGACGGACCTACCTCCGTCATCACTGATTCTATCGTCAGGCGGTATAAAAACGGGTTTCGTTGCACGAAGTCTAGGGGTGGATTTCGTATTGCGGGCAATTTGGCATGAAATGCCCCGTTTTTTTGCTGATTGCTGCTACGAATACGGGCAATGCCGTTCGCGGTATGTCCAGCTCATACATTTCGAAAATCGAAATGATTATGCGCAACGTCTAAAGTAATGCTGTGTTTTACGTGTTCCGTTGGAGGCGTAGCGCAGTAGGCAAGCCGATGAACAGGAGAACAAAATGACAGATACGGCCCTTGGCAATGGCCAGGATTTGCTGGTTGAGCTAACCGCCGACATCGTGGCGGCGTATGTCAGCAATCATGTAGTCCCGGTCAGCGACCTTCCGAATCTGATTTCCGACGTACATTCCGCCTTGAGCAACACCTCGGCTCCGGCCCCCGCCGTTACCGTGGTTGAAAAGCAGAAGCCGGCCGTATCCGTTCGTAAATCGGTACAGGACGATCAGATCACCTGCCTGGAATGCGGCGGCAGCTTCAAGTCGTTGAAGCGCCACCTGATGACCCATCACAGTCTTTCGCCTGAAGAATATCGTGAGAAGTGGGATTTGGCGGCCGACTACCCGATGGTTGCGCCCGCCTATGCCGAAGCTCGTTCGCGTCTCGCGAAGGAGATGGGCCTTGGCCAGCGCCGCAAGCGCGGTAGCCGCTAAATTCCCAAATCGACGACACCATCAAAAAACCCGGCTTTCGAGCCGGGTTTTGTCGTTTCACCAGCGTGGCAGATTCTATGCGGCGGCGCGTACTATCGCCTCTTCGCGGATACGCTTGATCATCGAGCGCAATCCGTTGGCGCGCTGCGAGGAAAGGTGTTCGACCAGGCCGATCTTGCCGAAGACGTCGAGAGCATCGAGCGCGGCGATCTCGGAGGCCGGTTTACCGGAATAAGTGGCGAGCACGATCGCCACCAGCCCGCGCACGATATGCGCATCCGAATCACCTTCGAAGGTCAGGACCGGATTTTCCAGATCGCCCGCTGTGTGCGTTACCAGCCAGACCTGGCTGGCGCAGCCCTGCACCTTGTTTTCCAGCGTCCGCTTCTCTTCCGGCAAATCCGGCAGCGCTTTGCCGAGCTCGATCACATAGCGATAACGGTCCTCCCAGTCGTCCAGGAAGGTGAAATCCTCTATGATCTGTTCAAGCGTCGCCATCAAGCCGGTCCAATTATCCACTTGCTTGGATATAGGTGAAAAGGTCGATGATTTGAACCCATGACAAAAAAGAACGCCGCGAGCGATGGCAAGCTCACGGCGCATAAGGGGGAGGCATCGATGGAAACGGAGATCAGGTTCGCGGCTTCGGCAGCGGCACCGGAATATAAGAGGGCAGCTTGACAGTGCCGGTAACGACCGCGTCGGCCGTCTCGACGTTGATCGGGCGCTTGGCGGGCATCGGCTGTGCCTCGGCGGCGACCAGCTCACGGTTGACGACGGGGGCAGTCACAGCCTGGTTGGCGGCCGCCTGCTCGCCGGACTTATCGTCCTTGAAGTGCTGACCCAGAAGATCGTAAGCGACGCGGGCACCGTCACGGGCCTGATAGCCGAGCGCGGTCAGCGTCTCGCCGCCTTTCTGGCAGACATCGGGTTTTTCCGCGCACATGGCGCCGACATATTGCATGACGCCACTCGCGGCCGACAGCGCATCGGAAACCTGTACCTTCGGTTCGTCGGCCGACCGCGGAGCGCCGTCAGGCTTGGCGAAGATCGGCAGGAACATGAGAACCAGTGAAAACCAGAACCCCGCTCTAATGAGAAACCACATTGCCTTGCCCATCCTTTATTTCGTTCGGTCTTATCGCCGATCGAAGTCGTTTATCTGATGTTGCTCAGACCCTATCCGACAGAGGACAACACCCCTTTTCAAAACTTGGATGCATTTTCGGCAAATTTGATTCAAATTGTAGCAATTGGCATTTCAAGCTCATTTGTGTCGAATTGTAGCGATTGCTGTTAAGTATGTCTCGGCCGATCTGCCTGATATCCCGGGGCTTGCGGGCGTCGACGTCGGCGCAAAGGTTAACGTGTGACGGAAATCTAAATAAAATCCGCTGCTTACCCGCTGTTAACCACAAAAACCAAAGGTCTCGCCATGTGCGCCAAAACGAGATTTTCGAGCTTTTTCGACCGATCCACGCGCCCGTTCTTTATTCTTTCCTTAAGTCGCGAAGGCCTATTGTGCGGTTGAATAACTGACCGTTTGTGCGGGTTTTGGTGTGCGCGTATTGAGTAACATTGCTGGCAGGGCTGGAGCCCTCGTGGACCGGGCAGGCGGAAGCTGGCTCTCCCGGACAAGCGGGAATGGTGAAGTCCGTGAACAGGAACTGGCGATCCTGCGCCGGCTCGCGCTCGCCTCCTCTGCAGCTCTTTTCGTCGTTCCCACAGTGCTCTCCTTCATCACCAGTCCCGCCGTGGCGCTCCCGGTCGGCGTTGCCACCGTCTGCGCCGGTTTTCTGTTTTCCGCCGTCGGCAGTATTGCTCTGTCGCGCCAGCGTCCCGCCTCCGGGCCGGTCGAAGCCGTCGTCGTCGAGCATCGCGATCTGATGCTGGAAGCGGCTAGCGGTCTTGTTCTCCTGTTCGATCCGCAGGGCAGCGTTACCGCTGTCGGCGGCCGCGATCGCGCCGAATTCCTGAACTGGATGCGCGACCCCTCCGGTCGCGGCTTTGTCGAACAGGTGCATGTCTCCGACCGCATCCTCTTTCTGCAGGCGGTCGAC
This sequence comes from Rhizobium sp. CB3060, assembly GCF_025200735.1. NCBI lineage: Bacteria > Pseudomonadati > Pseudomonadota > Alphaproteobacteria > Hyphomicrobiales > Rhizobiaceae > Rhizobium > Rhizobium sp. CB3060. The sequence goes on from NZ_CP104158.1 coordinate 675,259, forward strand.
AGGCTTCGCCAGGGCCGTGAAGCCCTCGGCGTCGATTTGCGCCTGGAACGTTCGGCCGTTGTCGAGGGCAACGACCAGTTCGTCTATATCCGCATGGAAATGACTGCGCGACGCGACGGCGAGGGCCGGTTGACCGGGATCGTCAGCCAGTCGCGTGATATTTCCTACGATCAGCAGCTTCGCGACCAGGCCGCACGCAAGGCGGCGGAGGCGGAATCCGCCAATGACGCCAAGTCGCGCTTCCTCGCCGCGGTCAGCCACGAGCTGCGCACGCCGCTCAACGCCATCCTCGGCTTTTCCGATATCCTCAGCGGCGAATATTTCGGCAAGCTCGAGAACAACCGCCAGCGCGAATATGTCGGCCTGATCCGCCAGTCCGGCGCGCATCTGCTCTCCGTCGTCAACACCATGCTCGACATGAGCAAGATCGAGGCGGGCCGCTACGAACTTCTGCTCGAGCCTTTCCCCATCGAAGCCTCCATCGGTGCTTGCGAGGCCATGCTGGCTCTGCAGGCCAAGGAGAAGGGGCTGACATTGACGAGCCGGGTGCAGCGGGGCCTCGGCGATATCGTCGCCGACCAGCGCGCCATCCAGCAGATACTCATCAATCTCGTCGGCAATGCCATCAAGTTCACCGATGCGGGCGGCGCCGTCACCATCGATGCGGCCATGACCGACGGAATGCTGAAGTTGTCGGTAAGCGACACCGGCATCGGCATCGCCAGCGAGCGTCTCGCTTCGCTGGGCCAGCCTTTCGTGCAGATCCAGAATGATTATACCCGCCGCTATGCCGGCACCGGGCTGGGCCTGTCGCTGGTCAAGGGCCTGGTGGCGCTGCATGGTGGCAGCTTCGCCATTGCCAGTGCGCCAGGTGAGGGCACGGTCATCACGATCCTTATCCCGTTTGACGGTTCCGGCGCTGTAGCGGTGCAGCCGGCTGTGGATGTCGGTCGCACGGTCGATTTTCCGCCACGTCTGAAACATAGTCTGGAGATGAACGAGAAGCGAAAAGAGGAAGAGGTGAATGGCCCCGCAAAAGCGAAAATCGCCTAAGGGAAAGGGCAGGGCCAGGCGAAAGCAGCCCGGCTTTGCTTCCCGGGGGGCGGTTGCCGTCGGCAGCCTCGGCCTGCGCGGTGCCGGCGCGCTGGGCGGCCTCGGTGTGCGTGGCGTCGGTGCCTTGGCCGCTTTATGCGGCGGCGTTGTCGGCCGGCATCCGGCCGCCGCCGCCGGAGTCGCAATCTTCTTCGCGGTCTTTGGTTTCGTGACGGCCAATGCGCTCTGGTATCAGTCGGGCGCACACCCGTCGCCACTGCTGCGCACGCGGGATCCCAACTCTCCCTATCAGATCCCCGGCCGCAAGCCCTTCCTGCATGCGCAGCAGACCGATACCGGCAACGTCACCACGTTCCGCATCGAGCGGCAGGACACAATGGCGAATGCCGCAGCACCTTCCCCACAGGTTCGGACCGCCAGCCTGCCGGCGACGCAAACGCCGGCAGCGGCGACCACGACACCATCGAAGCTGGTTGCCGACGTGCAGAGCGAACTGATCCACCGCGGCCTCTATGACGGCACCGCAGACGGTGTCATCGGCTCGCGCACGACAGCCGCTATCCTGTTCTTCCAGGAAGCGTCCGGCCTGGCGCAGACTGGGGTCGCAACTCCGGAACTGCTGGCCGCGCTGAAGGCCAATGATCCCGGCACCCACGCCAGCTCCAAGACGAGCGTTGCGGCCGTCCCGTCGGAGCGGCCCATCAATGTCTCGGCCAACGCTTCCACCATCGATCCCATCGCCGCCGCCATTCAGAGCGCGGAGAAGGATATCAAGACGAGCGCCGCCCCCCGGAGCGGGCCAAGCGACGTCGTCAACACCGTCAACATGGTGATGCAGATCCAGAAGGGCCTGAGCAACATCGCCTATACCAATGTCAGCGTCGACGGCGTAGCCGGCGAACAGACCAAGGCCGCCATCCGCCGGTTTCAGAAGCACTACCGGCTGCCGGAAACCGGCGAGCCCGACATGGCGGTCTTGAAGAAACTGCAGGACATCGGCGCGCTTTAATCTTCCCCCTTGATTGCTTCGCGCCCAACCGGCCGGTATAGCTCAGCCATGAGATTGCGCAGCGACATCTTCGTATCCGCCCTGACCCGCCGTCTTTTTGCCCGCGGCGATTTTGCCGCTGTGGAACATAAGGGGGCGGAGGAGGCGGGAGCGATCTTCATCCGCCAGCGTTTTCGCGATGGACTGGAAACGCTTTATGCTCCAGCTCCGCAAAGCTTCTTCGATGAAGAGGAAAGCGGGACGCGCCTGTTCGAAATCCGTTTGGATCGCAGGGAACCCGAAGATGTCAGGCAGACGCTTGATCGTGAGCTGAAATTCGACCCCGATCTCTGGATCATCGAGCTGGAGACCGACGATATTGCCGATATCGTGCCGTTGGTCGAGCAACGCAGCAATCCTCTGTGACAGAGAAATAGCTCTATCGGCATCAGGGCAGGCAGTCTTCTGAGTCTACTTCCGGTGGCCACCGGCTGGTGTCATGGTCGGGGTGCTGCCGGTTCGACGCGATGATGCGGGGCAGGTATCCGTTCGGATCAACCGCATAGGTCGGATGATTTCCCGGGAGCTCATGCAGGCTGCCATACCAGGAAACCCTGCTTTCATTGCCGTATTGAACAACCGGCGGCACCTGATCGGGCTGGTCGAAGGTTCCCGCAAGAATGCCTATGTCTTCGAACTTCGGATATTCAAAAATCATCGGCGTGCCGCAATCCTTGCAAAAACCGCGTCGCGCCAGGGCAGAACTCTGAAACCAGGAAAACGCGCCCCGCGTCACTCGAAACGCGCTCTTCATGACAGGGCAGATGACCGCAAACGGCCCGCCGACCGCTTTCTGGCACATTCGGCAATGGCACACATGCACGTTTTGAGGAGGCAGGTCGCAGGCAAAGCGAATGGCGCCGCATTGGCAGCCACCGGTCAACGGATGGGCAGTCGCATCATGGTTCATGTCGCTGTCCGCGTGTGGAGGTCGGCAGGCCCGCGATCCTACCATGCAATAGCTGGAGGCGACACGCGAAGAACTTACGGGCTAAATCAACGCGAGCGGCTGACGACACGCAATTCGCGGATCGGACTCGCCTTAGGGCCGAAAAGCGGCGTGCCCGGGCGGACCGCAGGCTTCTGTTCGGGCGGCAGATAAGTGTACCGGTCGGCGCGGCGCCAAGCTTCTACACGGGCCTGACTTTCCTCTGCATCGATGCTGTCGAGCACCAGCCAGGCGCGGCTGACGCTGCCATGCTGTTCGGCCAGATGCGGATAGAAGCGCTCCAGCGCATAGACGGCGTCGGCAAAGCCCATGCCGAGGCTCGTCAGCGTCACTGCCAGTTGCTGGCCGGACGTGTCGATCATGATGCGCTCGGCAAGCCAACGGCTCGAGGAAAGTGCGTCGGCAAGCGTGGCGGCAAATTGCTGCGCCTCGCGCTCGCGGGCGAAACGCACCAGCAATGCTTCCTGCACATCGGAAAGGCTGCGCAGGCCCAGACGATCCCTATCGTCACGGCCGAGATGGCGGGCGACCTGCTTGATCTTCTGCCGCAGGGCTTCCTCACGGGCAAGGCGCTCGGCCTCAATGCCCGCAGCGCTCGGTTCCGGCACTAAGGCCGGAGCAGGAGCGGCCGGCGGGGTCGCCGATATTGTCATGCCGCGTTCCGGCTCGGCCTGATGCAGGCTGACAAGGGCGTCGATGACTTTCGGCGATAGTGAGGGTCGGCGGACGATCGCTTTCGCATGCGCGGCGCCCTGCGTGCGGGCGATGGTGATCAGCGTATCGTCGTCGATCGCTTGCGAACTCGCCAGAAAAGGGGCGGCGATGGCGATCGGCTGACAGCCGATGAAAAGGGAGACGGCCGGCGGCACGGTTGGGCATTGGGAGAGTGCGGCGACGGCCTGGCGTTTCGCTTCGTCGGATGAGGCCTGGAAGAGGGGAGTAAAGAGCTCGGCAAACTGGCGAAGCTCCGATTTCGATGGATGATTCAAACCTTCGAAACTGGTCACCGTCGCCATCAGGACCACATCTTTCTTGCGGACTGTCGCAGGCTCTTCGAGGTCTCGAAACCGGTCACGCACGCCAACACCCATACTGATACGCAAAACAAAAAAGACGGGAGCCGGATCGGCAAACCTGCGCGCCGCTGTGTTTTTCTCTGGCCGAGCCGGATCGCGCTTTGGTTTTTGCGGGCGCTATCGGCGATGGCTATCGAAACGGGCGTGGACACGGTCGTCCTGATCTGGCTTTTTCGGAAGAGTAAGGGGCGCAGGGTTAATGGTTCGTGAAAACTTTATTAAAATCCAAATAAAAATTGCGCGTTAAGCTTGCGTGGGGATGGAAGTCGAATTTTGGCCTGATCGGCTGCGTCAGCGGGCGCTCAACCTTTACGAAAGCTATCTCGCCGTGACGCACTGACTAGCGTGTTCAACTTATAAGGGTTTCGGGGATTAACCTGCCCGCTTGGGAAAGTTGCCCGGGAGAAGCTCGCAGCATCAAGGGCTCAGAGCGTCTTATGCTCCCGCAAGGCGGCCAGTAGTCTTTCGGAGGTATTATAGCCGGATTGAAACAGGCCGAGCGCCGCCGTTGCCGCGAACTGGGCCTCGGCGCTTTTGATATCTATCCGCTTCTCCAGGCACCATTTATCCAACGCGCCGCGCAGCACGATAATGTCCTCCGGGGAGAAGAACGAATTGGTCGTCGCTGACATTGCCCGCCCTCAGGTTGCCCCCTTTACAATACGTCAAATTTTCGTTGCCGCAAATAATATTTGCATGACACTTTTCTGCAACGCTCGCATCTGACCGGCTACCGCGAATAAAAGATATTTTTTACCTAAGAGCATGATTTCACAATATTTTACTGCTCAAATGATTCTAGAGATTTTTACATCGCATATGAAACCAAATCCGCCCTCCCAGCGTTAGAAGATCACGGCGCCGCGAAAGCCGAGGGAGTGCCAAAGCAAGCCGCGGCAATGATTAGCATTCTGTTAACTACAGTATGTCTCAATTCGGGTGATAACGGCGATTTGCAGAGTTTAGTCGCATGATTATTCGCATGGCCGCCACAGTTGGGCGTCCATGTCACGGTGTCTGGGGAATGCCGTGAGAATGGCGTGAATGCCCTGTTGTCAGAGCCGCAGGAGGCGGCGAAGATTTTGGGGAGCGCCAGCCCGCTTGGGAATAGCGGGCAGGATGAAATTAATCGCAAGTTCATCCGTCTCGGGCCGTAAATGGAGACGAGAATGGCAGAGATCATATCCCTTTTGGATCGAAGATCGCGGTTGCCGCTGCGGGCTCAGAAGGAGCCGGTGGAGGCGAAGATTCTTCTGTTCACCGGCGTCCGCTACGAGCGCCTCGACGTCAGCTCCCATCGTCCCGGAACGGGACCAAAGCGGGCGAAGGGCAAGTAGTTCGGCACTATGCCGGCGAGATGCGCCGGCACGACCCCTTCGGGGCGACTTCGATATCGTGGCCCGTGAGCCACGATACGGATGCAATCCACTCGCCGGTTCTTAACTGAAACGGCATCCAGCTTCGCGATTAGATCTTACCGTCCATCAAACACGTCGCAGCCGGCTTCCGAGAGGAAGTTCCGTGCGGCGGCGTCAAAGCTTGCTTGTGGCGCCATTGTGCGCAGCACGACATAGCCCTGCGCGCGCGGCGCTTCGACCAGGATCGATTGTGCGAGCGACGGCGGCAATGCCTTGCGGATCCCCGTGAGCTGGATCGGCGAGGCAAGCAGCAAATCCAGCACGCCGCCGACCGAAGTGCGGTCGCTCATGCTGAAGACCTCGTTCGATGCGGCGTCATAAACGGACAGCGACCAGAACGGCACCTTTCCCTTGGCCGTCAGCCGGATTGGCTGAGTTCCGATGTCGAAGGCACAAACGGCCGTACGAATGTAGGGGTCGCTATTGGAAAGCCCTGAATCGTCATCCTTGTCGTCCAGCGTATAGAAGTGGTTTTCATCGCCCTCATCCTCGACACGGGTATAGGCGTCGCGATCGGAAAAATGCGGCAGGGAGAGGATGATGATGACATGCAGGAGCGTGGCGCCAAGCAGGCCAGTCAGAATGGCGAAGACGACCCTAAACATGACCGCACCTGATTTTCTCGAGCTTCGGCATGGACAGATCGATAAGGCCGGAATTGCCTGCCGCAGGCGAATCCAGCAGCGTCCACACCAGGCGGAAGTTGCCGGAAGCGGGCAGCGCCAGCCAATTGCCCGCCTGTGCGTCCGGCGAAACGGTAATGGTGAAGCTCGAATCCGGATTGCGCAGTATAATCCAGGAATTGAGCGCAGACGGCCGGCCAGGAGATCCGCCAAGCGGCTCGCCGTCATTGCCCGCGATGAACAGCGTCCATAGCCGCGCCGGCGGCGTCTGGCCGCTGATGCGATAGCTGCAGCCCGCCGTCAGCCGCGCGCCGGTATCGTCATCGGAGGCGGTGAACGTCAGCCCCTCCGCCGTGCCATAGAGCAATCGTCCCGCACGGGCGCGATGCGATTTCGCGTAAGGATCGGCGTCGACCGTGTGCATTTCCGGAAATGCCTGCCAGGTGCCGAGCTTGATTGCGCCGAAACCGGAGGTCGCATCCAGCGCAAAAAGCGTGAATAGAATCCCCCCGCCAAAGGCGATTATCAGCGAAAGCGCAACAAGAAGGGGAACCCGGAACACTCTAAGATCGTCCTCGTGACCAACTAGAGGCCTGATTTATCCCTGATTCGAAGGGGTGGGGGAAGTGCGGGCAGCTGCTTGCCGATCTTGCCTCACCAAAAGAAGCGGCGGCAACAGGTCGGTTCGGGGTTGGCAAGCATGAAGCCGCGGGCAGCCTGATTTTACTCCGCCGCTGCCATTTTCTGTGCGGCGAGTGGCGCTGCCGCCTTCAGCTTCTCGCCGATATCGCGCAGGATTTTCGTGGAATCCACCGACAGCGAGCGCGGCCGAACGAGCGGGGGCAGGGCGTTGTCATCGGGCGCCTGGGCTTTCTTGGCAGCCACGGTCTGCGGCTTTTGCACCGGGAAGGGATTGTCGATGCCGGGGATTGGCTTCAGCACGATGCCCTGGTGGGCATAGTCCATGATCTTCTTGAAGGTCATGGCCGGCAGCGTGCCGCCCGTCATGTTGTTGGTCGAGGTGTAGTCGTCGTTGCCGAACCAGACGGCGCAGGTGTAGTTGCCGGTGAAGCCGATGAACCAGGCATCGCGATAGGCCTGCGTCGTACCCGTCTTGCCGCCGACGAGGATGCCGTGGTCGAGCGCTGCCTTGCGCCCGGTGCCGATGATCGGGATCTGGGTCAGCATCTGGTTCATGTAGGAATTGGCTTTTTCGGAAAGCACGCGTTTGGCCGGCGGCTCGTCACGCGCGAAATCGTAGAGCACCTTGCCGTCATAGCCCATGATTTGCGCAATGCCGTGCCGGCGTGACTGCATGCCGTCCGCCGGGAAAACCGAATAGGCCGTCGCCTGGTCGAGTACGGTCACTTCCGACGTGCCGATCGGAATGGTCTTGTCGTTGCGGATCGGCGTCTCCACACCCAAGGCCTTGGCCATGTCGCGGATCGGCTGGATGCCGAATTTCTCCTTGGCGAGACGAACTGGAATGGTGTTGATGGACTGCGCGATCGCCTGCGTCAGTGTCACCTTGCCTTCATAGCGGTTTTCATAATTGTGCGGGCTCCAATTGCCCCAACTGATCGGCGCGTCGACGATGGTCGACGTCGGCGTCATGCCGTTCTCCATGGCAACGGAATAAGTGTAGATCTTAAAGGACGAGCCTGGCTGACGCAGGGCTTTGGTGGCGCGGTTGAACTGGCTTTCGCCGTAATCCCGGCCGCCCACCATGGCGCGTACCGCCCCGCCGTTTTCGATCATGACGCTCGCACCCTGCGAGGCGTGATAGCGTTCGCCATATTCCATCAGGCTGGACTCGATGGAATCCTCCGCTGCCTTCTGCAGGCCCATGTCGATCGTCGTGCGGACGATCAGCGAACGCTCGGGGAAGTGGACAGCCAGTCGCTGCACCTCGTCGAAGGCCCAATCGAGGAAGAAATCCGGTGATTCGATCTGGGCGCGATCGACGACCGAGGCGGGATTGCGCCTGGCGGCAATGACTTGCCCTTCGGTCATTAGACCGCTTTGCACGAGGTTGGTGAGGACATCGTTGGCGCGGGCGCGCGCTGCCGGCAAGTTCACATGCGGCGCATATTTCGCCGGCGCCTTGAATAGACCCGCAAGCATCGCCGCCTCGGCCAGGTTGACGTCGCTGATGCTCTTGCCGAAATAGAACTGCGCCGCCGCGGCAGCACCGAAGGTTCCGCCGCCCATATAGGTGCGATCGAGATAGAGGCTCAAGATCTCCTTCTTGGAAAGATTGGCCTCCAGCCAGATCGCCAGGAAGGCTTCCTTGATCTTGCGGTCTATCGAGCGCTCGTTACTGAGGAAGATATTCTTGGCAAGCTGTTGCGTCAGCGTCGAGCCACCTTGGACGACGCCGCCAGCCTGCGCATTGACGGTCAGCGCCCGGAACAGGCCGAAGACATCAATGCCGAAATGGTCGAAGAAGCGACGATCCTCCGTCGCCAATACCGCCTTGATGAAATAGTCCGGCAACTGGTCCACCGGCACGGAATTCTCATGAATGATGCCGCGATGACCGATGACGCTGCCGTAACGATCGAGGAAGGTGACGGCGAAGTTGCCGCGGTTGCGCCAGTCTCCTTGCGTGGCTTCGAAGGCCGGCATGGCGAGCATCAGCATGACGATGGAACCGGCGGTGCCGAGCGTCAGCCCTTCGCCAAGCAGTTCGAACAGGATGCGTTTCCAGCCGCGGGCGCGAAAACGGCGGAAGAAAATGGTAACATCTTCCCAGAGTTCGGCGAGGCGGAATCCGGCATTCCACAGGGTAGAGTCGATCCATGAATCGATACGCAGGAAAAAATGCCGCTTCCGGCGTGGCCGCTGCTCCGCTTGGCCCTCCGGCTGTGCATCGGGCTTGGTCTCAGGCCCGTTTTCTGGGTTGGATGGGTCTTCCACGCTCTACTTCCCGACCACAATGCCTCAGTGCGTATTCCCTTGGGGCACGCAAAGCCTACCTCTCATAGACCGGTGAATTGAATAATTGGTTGATTTAGGGAAAAGAACAAGAGACATGCATGCCGCAGCCCGCATTTCCCTCGCGAGCGGCGAGGAAGACGACGATGGACGACATACCTTTTTGGAAGAGCAAGACGCTGACGGAGATGAGCACACCCGAATGGGAAAGCCTGTGTGACGGCTGCGGCCTCTGTTGTCTCAACAAGATCGAGGAGTGGGATACGGGCGACGTCTATTTCACCTCGATCCGCTGCAAGTTGATGGACGGCGAAAGCTGTCGCTGCACCAGCTACCCGAACCGCTGGGATTTCGTGCCTGATTGCGTGCAACTGACGCCGGAGAAAGTTCCGGAGCTGGAATGGTTGCCGCCTACCTGTGCCTATCGCCTCGTCAACGAGGGGCGCGACCTCTACTGGTGGCATCCGCTGATATCGGGCGATCCGGAAACGGTTCACATAGCCGGCGTCTCCGCCCGCGGTCGCACGGTCAGCGAAAGCGATGTCGATCTCGACGATTTCGAAGACTACATCGTCGATTGGCCGTTGACGGTGGAAGACGACATGGAGGCTAGTCCTCCGGCAAGGCCATAGATTTCGGCGCCACATTGCGCCATGCCTGCCGCACGAGCGCGTGTATCGTGTCGTCATCCAGGACATGATGGAAAAGCCGCGTCCAGCCCTTGAGCCCCCAGGCGCCCGGCACGGCGAGGACGTGTTCCGAGACGGTTGCCAGCACCATCTGCTGCTGATCGGGCGTCAGCTTGACAACACAGAATTCAGGGTGCGGAAGCGTCAGATAAATTTTCCCGCGAACGCGAAAATCCCGATTCCCAAAATGCGAGCTCTCCACCGTTTCCGGTAGGCCATGCGCAAAGGAAATGAGGTCGTCGTCGGTCATGAGCGGAAGATTAGCATGGAAGCCGAGTGCACCGCAGCCGTCCGCTTTTCTCCGCCTCGTGCGACGAAAGGGCCGCCCCACCGAGGCCGCTCCTCGTTGAAATAACCGAATACGCATGATATCGCGCGGTGCCTTCGCAAATGCATAGGGAGCCTCCGCGTGATCCGTCATATCGTCTTCTTCACCGTTCCCGATCGCGCCAATCTTGAAGCCGTACGGTCCGGCCTGTCGATCCTGACGGCTATTCCGCATGCGCGCCTGCTGGAGATCGGAACGAACGTGAAGACCGACCAGCTCGGCACCGATGTCGATCTTGTGGTCTATGGCGAATTCGACGACGAAGCGGCTTTGGCAGCCTACAAGGCGCATCCGAACTATCAGCTTTCCATCGAACGCGTCCGCCCGTTGCGCGAAATGCGGATCGCGGCGGACTATGAGAGCACGACGGCGGTGCGGAAGCCGGTCTAGTATGGTCCTTCGCTGAAGGGACAGCTATTCGCCAATCTTTTCAAAAGCCTGGATAGCCTCGCGGAATCAAGTTCGCCGCATTCGCATGCATCGCGCGAAGCTTTTGACTCAACTTCTCACGCCTTGGAAGCAATGCTCGAAAACATGGCGCGAAGCGATTCAAAAGACTCAAGGAAACCCAAGTGTTTTACGTGGGTAAAACACTTGAAGGCCGGTCGTATCGGCCGATTAGGCACCCCCGATCACGGGCGTGCTTATGCGTTGATGATAATCAAGATAGATTAAAAATGACTGACTTTTGCGGTTTACGGCGGAAACCGGTGCCGTGAGCAATTGCGATGCCGATATGCTGCACGCGCAATTTGCCGTGTGCGTCATCGATAGGGGGTCGGCGGCTGAGATTTGGAACGTTTGGCGGGCCGCCGCCTTCCCATCGTTGATATCGCCACTGTCGGGTCGAATTAGCGCAAGATCTTAGATGGGATGGGACGTCCGACCGCACGTTCTGCGCGTGGAAAATTACGCCCCATTCATTTGCCATTCAGACGCGTTTGGGTAAATATTTGCTCAAGTTAATGTCCCCGTGGGAAGTCTGGAGCATGGCATCATTTCTGAGCATAGCAGCAGCGGCCGCCATCATGGCCGGCTCGGCTGTTCTGCCGACGCCGACGCCGACCCTGGTGGCGCGTGCGAACAGCGACTGCAGCGAGGCGGCCGCCGAGGTGGTTGCAAAGACGGGGGGACAGCTCCTTTCCGCACAGCCGTCAGGCGATAGCTGTGTCATCACCGTTCTCGTCCAGGGTAATGGCCAGCGGCCGCGCAAGGTAACCATGAAGGTGCCGATGTAGGTGGAAACACTTTCACGCCGCCGCGCAAAGGACTCTCTAACGCTTTGAATCTCACGCAAAATCTTTAATGGCCGAGTGATTCCACGCGAGCCTCATTTGCAGTACTATTTCTCAAACCAGGGAAATTGGGTCGGAAGATGCGCATTCTTATAGTCGAAGATGATATCAACTTGAATCGGCAGCTTGCCGAAGCCTTGAAAGAGGCGGGCTATGTGGTCGATACCGCCTTCGACGGCGAGGAGGGGCATTTCCTGGGTGAGACCGAGCCCTACGACGCCATCATCCTCGATATCGGCCTGCCGGAAATGGACGGGATCACGGTACTGGAGAAGTGGCGCGGTGCGGGGCGGGGGACGCCCGTATTGATCCTGACGGCTCGCGATCGCTGGAGCGACAAGGTCGCCGGCATCGATGCGGGCGCCGACGATTATGTCGCCAAGCCTTTTCACGTAGAAGAGGTACTGGCCCGAATCCGGGCGCTGATCCGTCGCGCCGCTGGCCATTCGTCATCGGAAATCATCTGCGGCCCGGTGCGCCTCGACACCAAGAGCTCGAAGGCCACGGTCGACGGCAAGCCGCTGAAGCTCACCTCGCACGAGTACAGGCTGCTTGCCTATCTCATGCATCACAAGGGCGAAGTTGTCTCGCGCACGGAGCTGGTCGAGCATATGTACGACCAGGATTTCGACCGCGATTCCAATACGATCGAAGTTTTCGTCGGCCGTCTGCGCAAGAAGATGGGTGTCGACCTGATCGAAACAGTGCGGGGTCTCGGCTATCGTATCCAAGCGCCGACCAATGCGAATTAAGTCACTCACCGCCCGCGTTCTGCTGTTGACCACACTCTGGTCCGCCGTGGCGCTGGTGGTGATCGGCCTCGTCATTTCCAATATCTATCGCAAGAGCGCCGAACGCGGTTTTCAGGACCTGCTGAGAGCGCAGCTCTATAACGTCATCAACTCCGTGACGATCGGTGACCAAGGGGCGTTGTCGGGCAGCCCGCAGCTCGGCGACCTGCGTTTCGCTCAGCCGAAGACAGGCTGGTACTGGATGGTCGAACCGCTCGGCACCTATACGGCGACGCCATTGGTTTCGCCCTCCCTCGGCGCGTCGAGCTTGCCCGTTCTCTCGGTTCTGGAAGCGCCTTTCGATAAGAATTATGAGCGCTACTACATCGTCACCGACGCCTTTGGAAACCAGGTACAGGTTGCCGAGACCGAAGTCGTGCTCGATACCGACGGACGCGCCGCGCGCTTTCGCGTCACCGGCAATGTCGCGGTGGTGGAGGACGATGTCCGCAATTTTTCCCATAGCCTCTATTTCGCACTCGTCGGCTTCGGCGTCGGCAGTCTCGTCGTCAACGCTCTCGCCATTCTCTATGGCCTGATGCCGCTCGATAAGGCGCGCGGGGCGCTGGAGCGCATCCGCGCCGGCGAGAGCGAGCGATTGCATGGGGATTTCCCGCGTGAGATCCTGCCGCTCGCCAACGAGGTCAATGCCCTCATCGACAGCAACCGCCGCATTGTGGAGCGAGCGCGCATGCAGGTCGGCAACCTCGCCCATTCGCTGAAGACGCCGATCGCGGTTTTGTTGAACGAGTCCCGCGTGCTGGAACGCTCGCACGGCGATCTCGTCAAGAACCAGGCCGAGGTCATGCAGGGGCAGGTGCAATCCTACCTCAACCGTGCCCGCATCGCCGCCCAGCGCGAATCCGTGCTGGCCCGCACCGACGCGGAGCCGGCGCTGGAGCGGCTGGTGCGCGTCATGCGGCGGCTCAATGCCGATAAGGAATTCGAGCTTTCCGTTTCGCCGCACCTGTCGCTTGCCATGGAGCAGCAGGATCTGGAGGAGACGGTCGGCAATCTCCTGGAAAATGCCGCGCGTTTTGCCGAACGCAAGGTGCGCGTCGCCGCCAACGAAGCGCCAGCCGAGGTAAAGGGCATCGATCCGGCGCGACGGCACTGGGTAGAGCTGGTGGTCGAGGACGATGGGCCGGGCCTGGAGCCGGATCAGATCCGCGAGGCGATGAAGCGTGGCCGCCGGCTGGATGAAAGCAAGCCCGGCACCGGTCTCGGCCTGTCGATCGTCAGCGAGATCACCAACGAATATCAGGGGCGGTTCGAGCTGTCCCGTGGTTCCTGGGGCGGACTTCGCGCCAGCCTAATTCTACCGGGGGTAACAAAGGATGTTGCGTGACGCGCGGCATGATGCCAGAAAGACGCGGTGCGCCATAGTGATGCCGCATCGCAGTACCTCTAGTTTTGCTCGTTGATACTGGTTCGGTTGTATGAAGCTTCGCACTTTTTTTCTGATTGCCCCGTCCCTTCTTGCCCTTATCGCCCTTTCCGGCTGCTCGACCACGAGCGGCAAAGGCGGCGTGACGGGCTTTCTATCTTCCTCCGCTAAACCAGCCTCCTCGGCGCGCTATATCTCGGCCTTGGAGGGCGGCATCGTCGGCCGCACGGGCATCAAGCTCAGCGACAATGACAAGCAACGGGCGCTGGAAGCGGAATATCGGGCGCTGGAAACCGCGCCGCTCGGTCAGCCTGTCGCCTGGACGGGCAAGAACGTCCGTGGCGAGGTCGTGGCCGCCGCTCCCTATCAGGTCGGCTCGCAAAATTGCCGCCAATACACCCATACGATCACGGTCGACGACAAGCCGACCCAGGCGAGAGGAGCTGCCTGCCGCAACGACGACGGTACGTGGACGCCGCTGAATTAGATCCCCCGCCTGAAAATCGCGGCTAAACGCCTCAAATCTTCGTCAATGCGGCTTTGACGGTTGGAATAAGCGGCCTGTTAAAGTATTGGGCGTCTATGCTGTTCTGGATTCTCGTGGCCGTTCTGACGGCTGTTGTCGGTGCCATCCTGCTCTCCCCCCTTTTGCGTGGAGCAAAGGTGGCTGATGACGGTCGTGCCGGCGAGGCTGCCGTCTATCGCGATCAACTTCGCGAGCTGGACCGCGATCTTGCGGGCGGCCTGATTTCGCAGGAAGAGGCCGGCTATGCCCGCGCTGAAATCGGCCGCCGTCTACTTGCCGTTTCAGGCGCCGGACCGAGTGCCGCGAAGGTGCCAGCCCGCGGCCATTACCTTTCCCAGGCCTTCATCATCGTCCTGCTGCCGGTCGTCTGTCTCTGTCTCTATCTTGTGAAGGGCAATCCCGGCCTGCCGTCGCAGCCGCTGCAAGCGCGCCTCGAACATCCCGGCAACGATCTCGCCATCTCGATCGTCAAGGTCGAGCAGCATCTGGCGCAGCAACCGGATGACGGCAAGGGTTGGGAAGTGCTCGCGCCGATCTACCTCAAGACCGGCCGCATCGGCGACGCGGAACTCGCCTATCGCAATGTCATCCGTCTGCTCGGTCCCAATGCCGAGCGGCTTGGCAATCTGGGCGAAGTTCTGATCATGAAGGCCGATGGCATCGTGACGGCGGAGGCGCGCAGCTCGTTGCAGCAATCCCTTGCGCTTGATGCCGACAATCCCCGAGCGCTCTTCTATCTCGCTTTGGCGCTGGAGCAGGATGGCAAGGCGGAGCAAGCAAAGACGGCCTTCGAGGCGCTGGCGAAGCAATCGCCCCCCGATGCGCCCTGGATGGCTGCCGTCAACGATCATATCGTCAAGAACGGCGGCGCGGCCGATACCGCCACGGCAGATTCGGCAAATGCCAATGCGCCCGGAAATCCGACCAGCGAGCAGGTTGCCGCCGCAGATGCGATGAACAGCGGCGACCGTCAGCAGATGATCCGCGGCATGGTCGAGAGCCTCGACGCCAAGCTCAAGGATGATCCCAGGAATTTCGAAGGCTGGATGCGGCTGATCCGCTCCTATGCCGTGCTGAAGGACACGGACCGCGCGGTGGATGCGCTGAAGCGGAGCCTGAAGACTTTCCCGGCCGACGGCGGCGAAGGCAAGCAGCTTCTGGCATTGGCGAAGGAGCTCGGACTGCCGACGGAGGTGACGCAGCAATGACCCGCAAGCAGAAACGTCTGGCTGTCATTGCCGGCGGCATGGGCTTCATCGCCGCCGCAGTGCTGCTCGTTCTCTTCGCCTTCAGCCAGTCGGTCGCCTATTTCTATATGCCGGCCGACCTCGCCAAGAATCCGGTCAACGCCGGTACGCTGATCCGCCTCGGCGGTCTCGTCGGCCAGGGCAGCGTGGTGCGCGGCGACGGAACGCAGGTGCAGTTTTCCGTCACTGACGGTACGGATGCGATCAAGGTCAAATATAATGGTATCCTGCCGGATCTCTTCCGCGAAGGGCAGGGTGTGGTCACGGAAGGCAGGTTCGAGCCGGGCAGCGACATCTTCGTTGCCGACAGCGTGCTTGCCAAGCATGATGAGCGCTATATGCCGAAAGAAGTCGCCGACAAGCTGAAGGCGGACGGCGTCTGGAAGGGCGAGGAAGCCAGCCAATGATCATTGAGCTCGGACACTATGCGCTGGTGTTGGCGCTTGCGACCGCGATCATCCTCTCGATCATCCCGGTCATCGGCGCACGGCGAGGCGACTTGTCGATGATGGACATTGCGCCGGTCGGCGCCGTCGTCTTGTTCGCACTGGTCGCCTTTTCCTTCGGCGTTTTGACTTATGCCTATGTCGCCTCCGATTTTTCGGTGCTGAACGTCTGGGAAAATTCCCATTCGCTGATGCCGCTGATCTTCAAGATCTCCGGCGTCTGGGGCAATCACGAAGGATCGATGATGCTCTGGTTGCTGATCCTGGCACTGTTCAGCGCCCTGGTGGCGCTGTTCGGGCGCAACCTGCCGGACACGCTGCGCGCCAATGTGCTTGCCGTGCAGTCCTGGATCTCGGCCGCCTTTTTGATCTTCATCCTTTTGACCTCCAACCCGTTTCTCCGTATCAATCCGGCCCCGGCTGAGGGCAAGGACCTCAATCCGGTGCTGCAGGATATCGGCCTGGCCGTTCATCCGCCGCTGCTTTATCTTGGCTATGTCGGCTTCTCCGTCTGTTTCTCCTTCGCCGTCGCCGCTCTGCTCGAAGGCCGCATCGACGCCGCATGGGCGCGCTGGGTTCGCCCCTGGACGCTGGCTGCCTGGACCTTTCTGACGCTCGGCATCGCCATGGGCTCCTATTGGGCCTATTACGAGCTTGGCTGGGGCGGCTGGTGGTTCTGGGACCCGGTGGAGAACGCCTCCTTCATGCCCTGGCTCGCCGGCACCGCGCTCCTGCATTCCGCGCTCGTCATGGAGAAGCGCGATGCGCTGAAGATCTGGACGATACTCCTGGCGATCCTGACATTCTCGCTGTCGCTGCTCGGCACCTTCCTGGTGCGCTCCGGCGTGCTGACCTCGGTGCATTCCTTCGCCAGCGATCCGACGCGCGGCATCTTCATTCTGTGCATCCTTTTGATCTTCATCGGCGGGGCGTTGTCGCTTTTCGCCCTGCGCGCCCCGAAGCTTGCCGCCGGCGGCCTGTTCGCGCCGATCTCGCGCGAGGGGTCGCTGGTGTTGAACAACCTCATTCTGACGGTTGCCTGCGGCACGGTGCTGACGGGTACGCTTTATCCGCTGGCGCTGGAAACGCTCACAGGCGACAAGATTTCAGTCGGCCCGCCCTTCTTCAACATGACCTTCGGCCTGCTGATGACGCCGATCCTGATCGCGGTTCCTTTCGGGCCGCTGCTTGCCTGGAAACGCGGTGATCTGCTCGGCGTGCTGCAGCGGCTCTATGTCGCCGCAGGCCTTGCCCTGATCGCGGGTCTCGCCCTGTTCTACGTCCGCCATGGCGGACCGGTGCTTGCCGTTTTCGGCCTGGCCGCCGGTTTTTTTCTGGTTTTCGGCGCAGTGGCTGATCTCTGGTACCGCGCCGGTATCGGCAAGATGGCGGGGAATATCGCGTGGCGGCGTTTGGTCGGTTTGCCGCGTTCGGCTTTCGGAACGGCGCTCGCTCATGCCGGGCTCGGCATCACCGTGCTTGGCATCGTCGCGGTGACGACATTCCAGTCCGAAAACATCACCGAGATGAAGCCGGGCGGCGCGGCCGAGCTTGGCGGCTATACGCTGCACTTCGAAGGCATCCAGCCCGGCGTCGGCCCGAACTACACCGAGGATCGCGCCCGGTTTACGGTCAGCCGCGGCGGCGTCGCCGTCGCCAACATCTCGTCCTCCAAACGACTTTTCACCGCCGGCCGCACCGCCACGACCGAGGCCGGCATTCTGACGCTTGGCCTCAGCCAGCTTTATGTCTCGCTCGGTGATCCGACCAATGATGGTGGCATGGTCGTGCGCATCTGGTGGAAGCCCTTCATCATCTGCATCTGGGGCGGCGCCATCGTCATGGCGCTCGGCGGCTTCGTTTCCCTAAGCGACCGCCGCCTGCGCGTCGGCGCGCCGAGCCGCAAGGCAAAGCCGGTCCGTCCGGCGATGGAGCCGGCGGAATGAGGCGCGTGCGGCTAATTCCGCTTCTCCCCGTGGGGGAGAAGGTAAAAGCGCTTATGCGTCTGCTCCTTATTGTTCTACTTCTTGCTCCCACCGCCGCCTTCGCAGTCAATCCCGACGAAGTTCTTCCCGATCCGGCCCTTGAGGCCCGGGCGCGGACGATTTCGGCCGAATTGCGCTGCATGGTCTGCCAGAACCAGTCGATCGACGATTCCAATGCCGATCTTGCCCGTGACCTGCGCCTCCTGGTGCGCAAGCGCCTCGTCGCCGGCGATAGCGACAAGCAGGTGCTGGACTATGTCGTTTCCCGCTATGGTGAGTTCGTGCTGCTGAAGCCGCGCCTCAGCGAAAAGACGTTGTTGCTCTGGGGTGCGCCGGCCGCTCTGTTCGTTCTCGGTGGCCTCGCTCTTGTCATCTATGCCTGGCGCCGCGTAGGTAAGCCGACGGGCACCCAGCTAACGGCAGAAGAAGAAGCGCGTCTGAACGACATTCTCGGCAAGTGACATTGCACGACAAGTTGTCTTTACCGCATCGAAAACATTTCGCTACATTACGAATTTTTCATTGGTCGGACAGTTCGCTGTAAGGTCGGAAGGCCTATATCTTGCCCATGACCCATCACCGCCGGTTCCATCGGCAAAGAGAAATCGGACGAGAGAAGAAAAGGTAACTCGCATATGTTCAGGAATATCAAGGACGCTTTGTCCCGTAGCACGGCTATGAAAGCTTCCGTCGTCGCCGGCCTCGCTGTCGCTGCTCTCGCCACTGGCGTTCCCGCTGAAATCAGCCGCTCCTATGCCGATGCCGTCAATGTCCAGGCCCCGCAGGTCCCGAGCTTCGCCAATGTCGTCGACGCCGTATCTCCGGCAGTCGTGTCCGTTCGCGTCGAATCCCGCGTCAATCCGGTCGCTGATGAAGACGATTCCTTCGGCCTCGGCCGTGGCTTCGACGAACTGCCGGATGATCATCCGCTGAAGAAGTTCTTCAAGCAGTTCGAACAGCAGCAGGGGCATAACCAGCAACAGGGCCAGCAGAAAGGCCAGCCGGACAATAAGGGCCGCCTGCGCCCGGTTGCCCAGGGCTCCGGCTTCTTCATTTCCGAAGACGGATATCTCGTCACCAACAACCACGTTGTTTCCGATGGCGCGGCTTTCGTCGTCGTCCTCAATGACGGCACCGAACTCGACGCCAAGCTGATCGGCAAGGACCCGCGCACCGACCTCGCGGTGCTGAAGGTCGATGGCAAGGGCAAGAAGTTTACCTATGTCAACTGGGCCGATGACAACAAGGTTCGCGTCGGCGATTGGGTCGTTGCCGTCGGCAACCCCTTCGGTCTTGGCGGCACGGTCACAGCCGGCATCGTCTCGGCCCGCGGCCGCGATATCGGCTCCGGTCCCTATGATGACTTCATCCAGGTCGACGCAGCCGTAAACCGCGGCAACTCGGGCGGCCCGACCTTCAACCTCAACGGCCAGGTCGTCGGTATCAACACCGCCATCTTCTCGCCGTCGGGCGGCAGTGTCGGCATCGCCTTCGCAATCCCCGCCGATACCGCAAAGAACGTTGTCACCGATTTGATCAAGAGCGGTACCGTATCGCGTGGCTGGCTTGGCGTGCAGATCCAGCCGGTAACCAAGGATATCGCCGAATCCCTCGGCCTGTCCGAGCCGAACGGCGCGCTCGTCGTATCCCCGCAGGATGGCTCTCCGGGCCAGAAGGCAGGCATCAAGAACGGCGACGTCGTGACGGCCGTTAACGGCGACCCGGTCAAGGACCCGCGCGATCTCGCCCGCCGTATCGGCGCGATGCAGCCGGGCTCCAAGGTCGATGTTTCGCTATGGCGTAACGGCAAGGCTCAGTCGGTCACCGTCGAACTCGGCACGCTGCCGGCCGACCAGAACCAGGCTTCGAACGACGACAATTCGCAGCAGCCCCAGCCGCAGCAGCCGTCCTCGGAAAAGGCGCTTGCCGATCTCGGCCTCACCGTCGGTCCGTCCGATGACGGTAAGGGTGTCGCGATCACCGGCGTCGATCCGGACTCCGACGCCGCCGACAAGGGCGTGAAGGAAGGCGAGAAGATCACCTCGGTCAACAACCAGCAGGTCTCCAATGCCGGAGACATTGCCAAGGTCATCGATCAGGCGAAGAAGGACGGCCGCACCCGCGCGCTGTTCCAGATCCAGTCCAACGACGGCAGCCGCTTCGTCGCTCTGCCGATCACTGCGGGCTGATTTTCGGCCAATTGAATGCATTGGGAGCCGCGCAGGCCACGGCTTGCGCGGCTCCTTTGTTTCCAGGGCATGGTTTCCAACATGCGCGATCGTGCAGGACCATGGCTTATCGACGAACGGCTTTCAGGGCAGGTAGAAGATGACAACCGCTGGCCAACATACTGTGAACTTTTCCGATTCCGGTTGTGCTGAGGCATCGCCGGCGGGTAATGTTGCCCACATGAAGATTTTGATTATCGAAGACGATCTCGAGGCTGCCGCCTATCTCACCAAGGCGTTTCGCGAGGCCGGCATTGTCGCCGACCATGCGAGCGACGGTGAGAGCGGCCTGTTCATGGGCACGGAGAACGCTTACGATGTCGCCATCATCGATCGCATGCTGCCCCGCCGCGACGGTCTTTCCGTCATCAGCGAGCTGCGTCGCAAAGGCGTGCATACACCTGTTCTCATTCTCTCCGCTCTCGGCCAGGTCGACGACCGCGTAACCGGCCTTCGTGCCGGCGGCGACGACTACCTGCCGAAGCCATACGCCTTCAGCGAATTGCTCGCCCGCGTCGAAGTACTCGGCCGCCGCAAGGGCACGCCGGAACAGGATGTTCTTTACCGTGTCGGCGATCTGGAGCTCGACCGGCTGTCGCATGAAGTTCGCCGCGGCGGCAAGGAGATCCTTCTCCAGCCGCGCGAATTCCGCCTGCTTGAATATCTGATGAAAAATGCCGGCCAGGTGGTGACGCGCACCATGCTTCTCGAAAACGTCTGGGATTACCATTTCGATCCCCAGACGAACGTGATCGACGTACACGTCTCGCGCCTGCGTTCGAAGATCGAAAAGGACTTCAGCCAGCCGCTGCTGAAGACGATCCGCGGCGCCGGCTACATGATCAAGGACGAGGGATGAGCCGCTTTCGCGTTCTCTTCAAGTCTACCGCAGTCCGCCTGTCCGCCCTTTACATCCTTCTTTTTGCGCTCTGCGCCGCCACGCTCGTCTTCTACGTAACGGCCATGTCGGAGCGGTTGCTGACCGGGCAAATCCGCGATGCCGTGCAGCAGGAGGTCAATCAGGTCAAGCGCGCCTACGATGTCGGCGGGCTGAACCTGTTGCTGCGCACGATGGAGCGTCGCGCGCGCCAGCCGGGCGCCAATCTCTATGTCATCGCCAGCCCCTCCGGCGATATCCTGGCCGGCAATGTCGCCTCGGTGCAGCCAGGCGTCCTCGGCGAAGCCGGCTGGACGGAATTGCCCTTCATCTATGAGCGCTATACCGACACCGGCACCGACCCTGAACGACGGCACCTGGCGATCGCCAATATCTTCCTTCTCGACAACGGCCTGCGCATTCTGATCGGTCGCGACCTTGGTGAACCGGAGCGGTTCCGGGTGCTGGTGCGGCAAGCCTTGATGCTGGCGCTGGCGATCATGGGCCTCGGCGCGCTGGTCATCTGGTTCGGTATCGGCCGCAACGCGCTGAAGCGCATCGACCGCATGACCGATGCCAGCCGCAAGATCATGGCCGGCGATCTCTCACAGCGGCTGCCGGTCGGCGGCTCCGGCGATGAATTCGACCGCATGTCGGCATCGCTGAACGCCATGCTGGAGCGCATCGAGAAACTGAACGAAGGCTTGCGGCAGGTCTCCGACAACATCGCCCATGATTTGAAGACGCCGCTGACACGGCTGCGCAACAAGGCCGCGGGCGCGCTCGACAATGCCGACAGCGAAGGGCGCCGTGTCGCGCTTGAGGGCATTATCGGCGAGTCCGACCAATTGATCCGCACCTTCAATGCGCTGCTGATGATCTCTCGCGTCGAGGCCGGTTCCGTGGCCGCCGAGATGACCGGCATCGACCTTTCCTCCATCGTTGCGGACACGGCCGAGCTTTATGAGCCGGTAGCCGAAGAAGCGGGTCTGGCGCTGACGACCGAGATCGAGCCCGATGTCGAGGTGCAGGGCAATCGCGAGCTGATCGGCCAGGCGATTTTCAATCTGATCGACAACGCCGTCAAATATGCCTCGGGCTGTCCGGGCAAACAGACGGTCGTGTTGAAACTCTCGCGTACGCCGGGTGCCGTAAACCTCGCCGTCGCGGATCATGGTCCGGGCATTCCTGCCCATCAGCGGGCGGATGTGGTCAAACGCTTCTTCCGTCTGGACGAGAGCCGCTCCAAGCCTGGCACCGGCCTTGGTCTTGCTCTGGTGGAAGCGGTGATGGAGCTGCATGGTGGACGGCTCGAACTTTCCGATACCGACCCGGCCAGTGCAAACGCGCGCGGTCTGACGGTAACCATGATCTTCCCCACGCAGGAACAATAGATTAATCCTGCCCTACCGGATTGCTTCATACAGGGTCTCCATATCGGCTTCCGATCCTGGAGATCACGCAGGATTCAAGATGTTACTGCGTGCCTAGCACGTCCGCTCGGACGCGCGGCGCAGTAGGAGGAGAGCTGCATGACGATGACGGAAAGCGATTTTCTGCAGGATGTTCCGCCCGGGCGGCTTCGCCCGCTCAACCAGACGGAGCTGAAAGCGACGCTCGCCGACCTCAAAGATATCGCCACATCGGAACCTGCCATCGCCGCTCTTCTCGGGAGTGACAGCCCGTTGCGCGACTTCATCTTCGCCGCGTTGACGCTCTCGCCCCATCTCCGCGAAATGGCCAATCTCGACCCGGCGCTCCTCGTCGCAGCCATCAGCAAGCCGTTGTCGCCGCAGATCGAGGTCCTGGTAGCCGAGGCTCGCCGCGCCTGGCTGCCGGCGCAAGATGGCGCACCGTCGCCTTCGGAATCCGAGGTCATGAGCCGCCTGCGCATCGCCAAACGCCGCGCCTCATTCCTGATCGCGCTCGCCGATCTCGCCCGCATTTTCGACGGAAGAACGACGACGCGCTGGCTGAGCGCCCTTGCCGAGGCCTCGATTTCGGCAGCGATCGATCATTTGCTCTTATCGTCGCACGAGGTCGGCAAGATCGCGGTTCGCGATCCTTCCACGCCGAGCCGTGGCTCCGGCCTCATCGTGCTCGGCATGGGCAAGCTCGGCGCCGAAGAGCTGAATTATTCCTCCGATATAGACCTCGTTATTTTCTTCGACGAAATGGCGGGTGTCGTTGCCAATCCCGACGATGCGATCGACATTTTCCCGCGGCTGATGCGCCGCCTGGTGCGTATCCTGCAGGAGCGCACTGC
The DNA here is from genome assembly GCF_025200735.1 of Rhizobium sp. CB3060. Classification (NCBI taxonomy): domain Bacteria; kingdom Pseudomonadati; phylum Pseudomonadota; class Alphaproteobacteria; order Hyphomicrobiales; family Rhizobiaceae; genus Rhizobium; species Rhizobium sp. CB3060. Next base: position 698,428 of record NZ_CP104158.1, read on the forward strand.
CGACGGCTACGTCTTTCGCACCGATCTCCGCCTGCGTCCCGATCCGGGGTCTACGCCGCTTGCCATTCCCGTCGATGCGGCGATGATCTACTACGAGGGCAGGGGACAGAACTGGGAGCGCGCCGCCTTCATCAAGGCGCGTGCCGTCGGCGGCGACATTGCCGCCGGCCAGGCCTTCATCCACGACCTCGTGCCCTTCGTCTTCCGCAAATATCTCGATTACGCGGCGATATCGGACATCCACTCCATCAAGCGGCAGATCCATGCGCACAAGGGTCATGGGGCGATTGCCGTCAAGGGTCACAATGTCAAGCTTGGCCGCGGCGGCATCCGCGAGATCGAGTTCTTCGTGCAGACGCAGCAGTTGATCGCCGGCGGCCGCATGCCGGCACTGCGCTGCCGCGCCACCGAGGAAACATTGGGGGAACTGACCAGGGCGAAATGGATAGATGCGGAAACGCGCGACGAACTGACGGAAGCCTATTGGTTTCTGCGCGATGTCGAGCATCGCATCCAGATGGTGCGCGACGAGCAGACGCATCTGCTTCCCGAAACGGATGTCGAGTTGAAGCGTATCGCCTTCATGATGGGCTTTTCCGATCTGTCCGGCTTTTCCGAGGCGCTGGTTGCCACGCTAAAGACGGTGGAGCGGCGCTATGCCCGTCTATTCGAGCAGGAGACCAAGCTTTCGACCGAAACCGGCAACCTCGTGTTCACCGGTCAGGGCGACGATCCCGATACGCTGAAGACGTTGCGCCGCCTCGGCTTCGAGCGCTCCTCCGATATCTCCCATGTCATCCGGACATGGCACTATGGCCGCTATCGCGCCACGCAATCGGTCGAGGCGCGCGAGCGATTGACTGAATTGACGCCGGAATTGCTGCGCGTGTTCGGTGAGAGCAAGCGGGCAGATGAGGCGCTGCTGCGTTTCGACAGTTTCATCTCCGGCCTGCCGGCAGGCATCCAGCTTTTCTCGCTGCTCAGCACAAATCCGGCGCTGCTTTCGCTCATCGTCAATATCATGTCGTCGGCGCCGCGGCTTGCCGAAATCATCGCCGCCAAGCCGCATGTCTTCGATGGCATGTTGGACCCCGGCCTGATGGCGGAGCTGCCGACGCGCGACTATCTGGCCGAGCGGATCAAAAGCTTTCTGGCGCCTGCGGTACACTACGAGGAGGTGCTGGACCGGCTGCGCATCTTCGCCTCGGAGCAGCGCTTCCTGATTGGCATCCGTCTCCTGACAGGCGCGATCGCTGGCACCATGGCCGCCCGTGCCTTCACCTATCTTGCCGATCTGATCGTGGAAGCGGCATTGAACGCGGTGATGAAGGAAATCCAGGCGGCCCATGGCGATCATCCAGGCGGTCGCGTTGCCATCGTCGGCATGGGCAAGCTCGGCAGTTTCGAGCTCACCGCGGGTTCAGACATCGATATCATCCTGCTTTACGACTATGACGATGAAGCCGGCGAATCCACCGGGCCGAAGCCGCTCGATGCGACGCGCTATTTCACCCGCATCACCCAACGGCTGATGGCTGCGCTCTCCGCGCCGACGGCGGAGGGCGTGCTCTATGAAGTCGACATGCGCCTGCGTCCGTCCGGCAACAAGGGCCCGGTCGCGACGCGCATCAATTCCTTCGAGAAATATCAGCGCGGAGAGGCCTGGACCTGGGAGCATATGGCGCTCTCCCGTGCGCGCCTGATCTGCGGCGACGCGGATCTCGTGCTGAATGCGGAGCGGATCATCGGCGAGGTGCTTTCGGCAAGGCGCGATGTTCCCAAGATCGCCAAGGATGTCGCCGAGATGCGGGGGCTGATCGAACAGGAAAAGCCGCCCGTGAGCATCTGGCACCTGAAGCTCATACCCGGCGGCCTGATCGATATCGAATTCATCGCGCAATATCTGCGGCTGATCGCACCCGCCCGGGGCGTCGGGATCGACGCCAATGGCCTCAGCACCGGCGAGGCGCTAAAGCTGCTGGGCGGCAGCCTGATGGACCGCAACGATCTCGACCTCTGCCTGGAGGCGTTGCATCTTTATACTGAATTGTCGCAGTTGATCCGGCTTTGTGTCGATGGACCGTTCGATCCGGACAAGGCGCCTTCCGGCCTGATCGAGCTGGTTTGCCGCGCTGGCGATTGCCCCGACATCAAGACGCTGGAAGCGGAACTGAAGCGACTTTCGAAAGCGGTGCGGAAAGTCTTCCAGTCGGTAGTGAGAGCCTAAAGCATGTCGCGCAAAAGCGCGCAGCGGTTTTGCGCTAACGACATGCGCAAAATCAAGGCTTAAAGCGCAAGGAGTGAATCCCAGAGATCGCGATGCGCTTTAGCTCAGCCGTGATCGGGAATGCGAATGGCAATCAAGGTGCCGATGCCTTCGCGTGAGCGGATGCGCATGCGGCCGTGATGCAGTGTCGTCAGCGACCGGGAAATGGCGAGGCCAAGGCCCGAGCCTCCCTTGCTCTTGGCATATTGGTTCTGCACTTGCTCGAACGGCTGACCGATCTTGCTCAGCGCCGACTTCGGGATGCCGATGCCGGTGTCGGCGATCGTTAACATCACCGCGTCCCCGACCTTGCGCGTGCGCACCGCGATGCGGCCGCCGTCATTGGTGAACTTGACGGCATTGGAAAGAAGATTGAGCAGGATTTGCTTCATGGCGCGGCGATCTGCCGTCAGCTTGATGCCGGAGGAGATACGCTGTTCGACAAGGATGTTTTTGTAGGCAGCCGGAATGGAGGTGAAGCGCAGGCACTCCTCGATCAACGGCGCAAGATCGATCCGCTCGCAGGAGAGCTTGAGGTGCCCCGCCTCGATCTTCGACATGTCGAGAATGTCGTTGATGACGTTCAGCAGATGCTTGCCGCTGTCGTGGATATCCTTGGCATATTCATTGTATTTCGCCGAGCCCAGCGGACCGAACATCTGATCCTGCAGGATTTCGGAGAAGCCGAGAATGGCGTTGAGCGGCGTGCGCAGTTCGTGCGACATGTTCGCGAGGAATTCCGATTTGGCCTTATTGGCGGCTTCGGCGCGTTCCTTTTCTGCGAGGTAATTGGTGTTGGCGGTCGAAAGCTCCGCCTTTTGCCGCTCGAGGATCTGTCGCGAGGCGGAAAGATCGTTGATCGTCGCCATCAACCGGCGTTCGGAATCGCGCAGGCGCTCCTGGTTGCGCTTCAACTGGGTGATGTCGGTGCCGACGGAAACGAGGCCGCCGTCGCGGGTGCGGCGTTCGTTGATCTGCAGCCAGCGCTCGTCGGCAAGCTGCACTTCCGTCGTTTGCGAGTGGCTGGAGCGGCCGGGATCGACAATGCGCCGCTCGATGACCGGGCGGGCCGCGGCTGCGTTGACCACGGCGCGTTCGGTGCCCGGCACCAGCACATTGTCCGGAAGACCGTAAGCTTGCTGGAAATGGGCGTTGCACATGACTAGGCGGTCGTTCTTGTCCCAAAGCACGAAAGCTTCCGAAGTGCATTCGATCGCATCGGCCAGACGTTGGTCGGCCTCGGCATAGCGCTGCGCCAGCCGATGTTGTTCGGTGACGTCCATGGCGATGCCGATCATGTGGACATGACCGGAATTGGTGCGGATGACCTGGGCGCGGGCACGCATCCAGACATAATGTCCTTTGGCATGACGAATGCGCAGGATCTGATCCACCTGGCCGGCAGTGCCGCGGGTGACCGATCGGGCCAGCACATGCAGGCTGTTATCATCGGGGTGCATCATCCGGGCCGCGTCGGTGAAGGAGAGCGGCCGGTCGGCGGCCGGCAGGCCGAGCATGTCGTACATCGATCGCGACCAGAAGAATTCGCGGCTGGCGAAATCAAAATCCCAGAGACCGCAGCGCCCGCGTGACAGCGCGGTCTCGACGCGCAGATTGGACTCGAGGAAGATCTCGTCGGCATCGCGTGCCCGTTTCACCTGGGTGTAATAGGCATAGAGGATGACGAGCAGGATCGAGGAAATGCCGGCAAAAAGCGTGACATTCAGCGTCAGCTCATCGCGCCAGAGCTTGTCGATCTGCTCCATCGAGGCGGCCGACAGGACGAAATCGCCCTTGTCTCCGATCAAGGAAATCGCCGCGTAGAAGGGCGCTCCGTCGATCATCGTCTCGATCACGCCGGCATGGTCGCCGAAACTTCGGATGGCTGACACTTCGGGGAAGAAATCGGAGATGGTCAAGCCGATATAGGCGGAGCCGGCGGCAGACGACCCGAAGACACGGCCGCTCGCCTGCACGAGAAGGACGAATGCGCCGGTGTCGAGCCGGTCCTGCGGAAGGTAAGTCGCAAGTTTCTTTTCCGCGCCGCTTCGGTCGCCGATCTGGAACAGGCTGGCATCGTTGGAAAAGGCCGCCGAAGCGGCGGCGATGGAAAGCGATGTCGCCCGGCGCGCAGCCGCGGTCATCCGCCCATGCTCCATCATCATGCCGAAGAAATGCGACGCGGCGACCACCATCAGAAAGGAGACGATGAGGACGGGAATTACCCGTTTCAGGATATGTTCGGCCTTCGGAAAACGGCGCGAAACCGTTTCCGCCCGTACGCCCGCTCGATCGGTAACACCGCTATGCCAGGATTTCAGACCGTCGAAATTAACACGCAGCCGCCCATCGGCCGCGGTTGCCCGCCGCACGTCCACCATCGCTCTAGCCTTGTCCCTCGTGTGATTCGCTGCGCCGCTCGCCCGAATCTGCCTTAATGAATCACTCGTGATTCGCCTTGTCCAGAGGGGAGGGTAAAACTTTCTTAACCATATGCGATTTCGAGGCTTTTTGCACTCGCAATGGTAAGGCGACGGCGCGCGGGACTCGTTCCGGCTGAAAAAAGCGGGCTCAAATCACCCGCTTTGATCTCGGACAAGCAAGTGAAATTCACTCCTTGAGGATGCGATCCACAATATCGCGAACATCCGTCGAAAGGTTGGCGGCGCGTTCGATTTGCATCAGAGCGGAGCGGGCGTGATCGGCACGAACGGGTTCCAGCAAGCGCCAGGAACGCATGGAGGTCAGAATGCGTGCCGCCAACTGAGGGTTGCGCTGGTCGATATCGAGGATTTGCTCTGCGAGGAAGCGATAGCCGGCTCCATCCGCACGACCGAAGCCGGTCGGATTGGCAAAGGCGAAGGTGCCGACGAGAGCGCGCATGCGGTTGGGATTGGTGCGCTTGAAAAGCGGCGTTTCCATCAGGCCCTGGATGCGCTCCAAGGTCGCCGCGCCCGGAATAGCCGCCTGGATGGCGAACCATTTGTCGATGACCAGCGCGTTTCCGGTGAAGCGATCATGGAAGGTCTCGAGCGCCGCCTTGGCCTCCGCCGTCTCCGGAAACCGGTGGGCGAGGATCGTCAGGGCGGCACTGAGATCGGTCATGTTGTTCGCCGCATCAAAGGCCGCTTTGGCGCGAGCCGGCGCATTGTCCGACTGCGACAGATAGGTGAGCGCGGCATTCCGCAATGCTCTGCGTCCGGCGCTTGCGGCATCCGGGCTGAAGGGTCCCGGTGTCTGCATGTTGTCATAGAGTGAAGCGAAGATTTCTTTTCCGGCTTCGGCGACCAGCGCGAGGATCGCCTGACGGCCGGTATGGATTGCGTCCGGATCGTTATTGCCGCCAAGTTCGCGGGCAATGTCGGCTTCGCTCGGCAAAGCCAGCGCCTGAGCGCGGAAGGCTGGCTCCAGGCTCTCGTCGCTTGCCGCCGCCAGAAGCGCATCGATGAATGCGGCGTCGCAAGTGACAGGGATGCCTTGGCGTGTATCGCGGGCGGCCTGCAGCAGGTTCGGCAGGCCAAGGTCGATCAGCGCCTGCCAGCGTGCGAAATGGTCGGTTTCATAATGAGCGATCAGCGCCAAGTCCTTGGCGCTCTGGCTGAATTGCAGATTGATCGGTGTCGAGAAGCTGCGGTTCAACGACAGCACCGGCCGCGAGGGAATGCCGTGGAAGACTGCCGTCTGCGCCCGCGTAGTCAGGTGCAGGACGTCGTCGGTCAGTTCCGCTCCGGTCACCGATGTCGGCGTCAACAACGTCCCATCCGCGGCGAAAAGCGCCGTGCGCAGCGGGATATGCATGGGTTCCTTGTTCGGCTGGCCGGGAGTGGCCGGCACCATCTGTTCAAGCGACAGTGCGAAGGTCTTGGCGCCGGCGTCGTAGGTGCCGGAGGCGGTTACCAGCGGCGTGCCGGCCTGATGGTACCAGAGCGAGAACTGCGTCAGGTCGCGGCCGCTCGCATCTTCGAAACATTTGATGAAATCCTCGATCGTCACCGCCTGGCCGTCGTGACGGTCGAAATAGAGGTCCATTCCCTTCTTGAACAGATCGCGGCCGAGGAGGGTGGCGATCATGCGGGTGACTTCGCTGCCCTTCTCGTAGACTGTCGTCGTGTAGAAGTTGTTGATCTCACGATATTTGGTCGGGCGAACCGGATGGGCAAGCGGGCCGCTGTCCTCCGGAAACTGCTCCGATTTCAGATGACGGACTTCGGCGATGCGCTTGACCGGCCGCGAGCGCTGATCGGCGGAATATTCGTGATCGCGATAGACCGTCAGGCCTTCCTTGAGGCAGAGCTGGAACCAGTCGCGGCAGGTGATGCGATTGCCGGTCCAATTGTGGAAATATTCATGCGCGATGATCGCCTCGATATTGGCATAGTCGGCATCGGTGGCGATTTCCGGATCGGCCAGCACGTATTTGTCGTTGAAGACGTTGAGGCCCTTGTTCTCCATCGCCCCCATGTTGAAATCGGAGACGGCGACGATCATGAAAATGTCGAGATCGTATTCGCGACCGAACCGCTCCTCATCCCATTTCATCGAGCGCTTCAGCGCATCCATGGCATAGGCCGCGCGTGGCTCTTTGCCATGCTCGACATAGATCTTCAGCGCCACTTCACGGCCGGACATCGTGACGAACGTATCCTCGACCACGCCGAGATCGCCGGCGACAAGTGCGAAGAGATAGCTGGGCTTCGGATGCGGATCAAACCAGGCGGCGAAATGCTTGCCTTCGCCATAACCGGCCCCGCCGAGAAAATTGCCGTTCGACAACAGCAGCGGATTGGCCGCTTTATCCGCGATGATGTTGACCGTATAGGGAGCAAGTACGTCGGGGCGATCCGGGAAATAGGTGATGCGGCGGAAGCCCTCGGCCTCGCATTGGGTGCAATAGATGCCGCCTGTGCGGTAAAGTCCCATCAACTGCGTGTTGGCTTCGGGGTTGATGACCGTCGTGATCGTCAGCTCGAAAGGCACGCTTTCCGGCAGGTCGCGGACAGTCAGGCTTTCCGCCGTCGCCTCGAATTGCCCGGCCGGAACTTCGATCTGGTCGAGCAGCAGTCCCGAAAGGGTGAGCTCGTCGCCGTCGAGCACTAGCGGCGCCTTGGTGTCGGTGCCCTCGCGGCGATGAAAGATCAGCCGCGCTTCGACCTTGGTTTCGGTCGGGTGTAGATCGAAGGTGAGGTCCACGCGTTCCAGAACGAAGTCGGTGGGACGGTAATCTGCCAGATGGACGATCTGGCCGGTGTCTGTTCGCATGGTCTATCCTGATCAGGCTCATACTGCGGCGGGCGGCGTTGATCCGAAGCAGCGCTTCGGAGGCAAATCCGCGCGCATCATTACATCGAAATCTGAACCAAAGTTAAAGTCATATCACCGCGCCACTACGATTTGTGATGGCGAGGGAAGTATTTGATCAGGAAGGCCACATCTCATTTCAGATTGAAGGCCGCCTTGATCGCATCGTCGGCTTCCGTTTGCTGCACGACGACACCATACCATCCAAGTCCATCATAGTCTTCATAGCCGAGGGTCTTTGCGTAAGCGACGATGGCGCCATTATTGTCGTAATAGCTGCCCCGCGTCATGCCCTCGGGATTGGCGAGCGCGAAATGCGAGAACATCAATTTCGGATCGCTGCAGGCGATGACGCGTTTCTTGCCGTCGAGCAGCATCACCACGGTCTTTTCGGCGACCTGTGGCGGTAGGTTGGCCTCCTTGTCGACAATCGCCTGTCCCTGGTTCTGCCAGTCGAAATAGACGCCCAGCGTGCCGATCTGTCGGCCATCTGTTCGTCCGCCTTCCCGAATGCCGGTAGCGTAGACGAGCACATTGCGCCGGTCGTGCAACTCGCTGGGTTTGACTTCGTCGACGATATAGTCGTCACCCGATTGGCAGGCGACGGCTGCCCTGAACCAGGGATCCGCGGCGAGATTGGCGCCCGCGAGCTTGCGCTGGTAGGCGGGATTGGCCGAGGCGATGACCTGTCCCTTCATGTCGGTCACGACCAGATCGAGATAGACCGTATAGAAGCGGTTGATGACGCCCAGACGTTCGGCGGCGAAGGCCAGGCGTTGCGGCTGCGGGTCCTGAAGCGCCTCCCACAGCGCAGTGTCGGTCGCCCACCAGCGGACGTCGGCGGTGCGCTCGAAGAGATTGCGGACGATGAGCTGCACCAGCGTCTGGGCAAGATCGGTCAACCGAACGCCTTCCATCTCCCCGACCAGCGCTTCGGCCATGCCGCGGGTGACACCGATACGGCCGAGAACGTTATCTTCAAATTTACTCGCGATGTCGGTTGCGATCTGCGCCAGGCGCTGAACCTCGTTGGCGACCACCGCGAAGCCCTTGCCGGTTTCGCCGGCGCGGGCCGCCTCGATAAGCGCGTTGATCGCAAGAAGCTTGATCTGCTTGACGACATTGGTGTTGTCGGTGCTGAAGCGCTCCAGATCCTTGCCGATGCCTTCGGTGACGACCCGCATCGAGCGCGGTGTTACCGCACGCTGCTCAGGGCGCCGCTCCATCGATTGGGCTGCTGTCATCGAATGAAAACCTCGGAAATAGTAAAGGCTGAAGTAGGCGTTTGAAAATACATGCCGCGCCGCAGGCATTATTGACTGCGGTGAAATTAAATTGAAGTGCTTATGGTTTTTAAAAGGTTAATGCGGCCGTCAGTTCGGAAACTATACCGTTTTTAGCCCAAAAAAGGTCCCGACGGGCGGCTTCAACGCGGTCAGTCGGCTGTAGACTGCATCCGGCGCCCCGTCGGTTCGCCGCCCCGGACGGGCAGGGGTATAGACTGGAAGTCCGTCTTTTCGATGCGTCCTTCGTTCGGCTTGCGCATGGCGATGCGCCACCCCGCATAGCCGGCATAGAGCGCAAAGGCGAGGGCCAGGAACCAGAGAAGGCCGGATGGGCCGGCGAGTTGCATCATCGCGCCGCCGACCAGCGGTCCGGAGACCGTGCCCAGTCCGTAGAGCAGCATGATACCGCTGGAAATGGTGACATATTCATCCGGCGCCGCACGGTCGTTGGCATGAGCGACATTGAGTGCGTAGATCGGATAGAGCACGGTGCCGATGAAGAAGCCGGCGACATAGAGCGTCAATTGCCCATGCGCGTTGAACAACGTCATGGTGACGCAGGCAAGGATGCCGATAACACCGCAGACGATCATTACGTAGCGGCGGTCCATCTGGTCTGATATGCGGCCGATCGGCATTTGCGACACGGCACCGCCGGCGAGCACGCAGGCGAGCAACGTCGCACCCTCGGCCGTGTTCATGCCGACATTCTGGGTATAGACGCCGCCAAGGCTGCTCCAGGTGCCGGAGAGGGCGCCCGACAGCAGCGAGCCGACGAAGGCGATCGGCGACAGCCGGTAAAGTTTCGGCAGGTCGAACTTGGCCTGATGGATCGGCGTCGGCGATTTCGCGGTCGATAACGCCGTCGGCAGCATCGCCAGCGCGAAAATAACGCCGCACAGGATGAAGAGGGAGGTATTGCTGGGATCGCCGAGCGGTACCAGATATTGTCCACCGATCGAGCCGACCAGGCAGGTGATCATATAGACCGAGAAGATGGTCGCGCGGTTATCGTTGGTGACCCGCTCGTTCAACCAGCTTTCGATGATGAGATAGGCGCCGGCGATGCCGAAGCCGCTGATGCAGCGGAAGGCCAGCCAGGCGCGCCAATCGACCATCAATGCGCACAGCAGAATGCCGATACTGAGCAGCGAGATCAAGGCGCCGAATACGCGCACATGTCCGACCCGCTGCACGAAACGCGGTGTGATGATGCAGGATATGGTGAAGCCGAAAGTGTAGCCGGTGGCGATCACCGAAATGGTGAAGGTCGACCAGCCTTCCGCCACGGAGCGGATCGGCACGACGAAGTTCATCAAGCCATAGCCGAACATCATCAACAGCGTTGACAACATCAGACTGGCGATCGAGACGAGGCTGGCCAGCATTGGAGCGGGATTCCGGTCGATTGGTTGAAGCAGATGCGCATCGCAAAAACGCATCTTGCTCTATCCCAGCAATGATGCGCGATCAATCGCGACGGCACATGACGCGGGTGGTTGATCTGTGGCCCCTCGTCTTGAATGGTCATTGAAAAAGATGATGGCGAAAGAATGGTTTTAAACTTAAATTATTTGTTTAACTTCTTGCGATATCAGTGTTTTCAGATAACTATAGCATGCTATCGGATATCTGGGGCTTCGATCTGTGACGGCAGGTTTAATCAAAAAATATGAGAACTATTCCTTCCGTTTTGTATTTTAGAAGGGCGCCATAAGGAGGCCCGATTGAGCTTTTCCGTCGAGCAACTTGCTTGCCATCCCGAATTCGTCCCCTCCCTGCGTTTCCTGGCCCAGGCTTTGCGGGATCGCTACGACAGCGGCCCGCGGATCGCACGCCTGTTGGCCTCGCATCAGCGCTGGCTTTTGACCCAGACGGCCTATGCTCTTCATCTCGAATATGATCCGGCCATACCCGGCTCTGGTCTGACCGTCGTCAAGCTTCGCGATGTCATCACGCAATACCGCGTCGCAAGCCGCAACACCGTGCTGAGCTATATCGAGGAACTGCTGACCTATCGCTTCCTCATGCCCGCCCCTGGCGTTGTCCGGCGTCCCCGCCGCTATGCGCCGGCCGAGGTCAGCCACACCGCAATGATCAGCTGGTATCTCGCCAATCTCGCCGCGCTTGACCTACTCGACAATGGGAACCGCGCCGCGACGCTTGCCGCCCATCCGGTACTGGTCGACGTGGCGCAGCCGCGCATGGCGCGCCGCTGTCTGGAGACGACCGCCTGGCGCGAGCCGCCGGAGCGTGTCGGCTTGTTTCTCTGGACGGAAGCAGGGGGGCTGGTGATGGACCATCTCGTCTCTCGGGTGGACCTGGGTACGGAAGTAGACGGACGCGTCAATCTCGGCCGCATCGATACGCGGGCAATCGCTGCGCAGTTCATGATGTCGCGCACCCATTTGCAGCGCCTTTTGCGCAAGGCTGCCGATGGCGGCAGTCTGGGCTGGTATGACGAACCGAAAAAGACGCGCCTTTGGATGTCTCGCGACTTCCTGGACGAATATTGCCGCTGGCAGGCAGTGAAACTGGCTGCCGTGGATGAAGCTTTTGCGTGGGCGCAATGGATGGCGGCGCAGGCGGTTTCGGAACAATGAACCGCAAAAAAACGCCGGGCTAGGCCCGGCGCTGCTCTTCATGAAAATCTATTATGAAAATCCGAAAAAAGAGCGGGATCATCGACCTCGCTCTTTCCAAACCTATAGGGGGATGCTTGCAGCCACTGTACGTGCGGGGCTCAGCTCGCGCTGATCGGCCTTGCGCAGGCTGCGGGAGCGCTCGAATTCCTCTGCTGCGCGCACCGCGGAGCCGATATGTCCCACGGAATCGAGAAGAGTGAAAAAAGAACGCAAACCTAAAGACACGATGTCACCCCTGAAACAAAATCATACACGATGCTGTCGCGAATTTCGCGGAACTTCATACTCGCTTTGGAATATCAAGCATCTGCAAATGACAAGGCGAAGCCTTGATTTGCCTCAGCTTTTCATTGGTTAGCACTCGCGGAAATCGGCGAATATAGCGGTCGGACGAGCAACCCGAGCGGAGATACCGGTGCCGCGAGCAGTCATCTGCTCATTGGCGGCAATGCCGAGGCTGCGATGGCCACTGGTGGCGCGCACGGGTACGATGACGCGGCGCAGGGTATCAAATCCGCTATGGATAGGACGGAAACGAGCAGTCATGGCCTTGGTTCCTTTCAAATTTCCTCCCAAGACACACCGGATATATTGCAATGCAGCATTGATTCCGCAATGCACACGACTGGAAGACTGCCATGCAAAGAATGCATAACAAGTTTCATCTTCCGTTAATATTGGTGAAAAATTAGTCCGAATCTCCGGCGTCGATCCGACTTTTGAAGGTCAAAAGATCGTTCCAAGCCAAGCGCTTATTGATCGGCGCAGTCAACAGTTCCTGGGGGTGGAGGCTGGCGATTGCCGGTATCGTCCGGCCGGCTATCGTCACTTCCCGCCATTGTCCGCGCAGGCCGTGAATAGTTTCGTTGCTTTCGAAGAAGTGACGAGCGGTGAAATTGCCGAGCAGCAGCAGGGCTTTCGGCTCCGCGAGCGCGATCTGCCGCTCGATGAAGGGGCGGCATATCTCGACTTCCGGCGCCGACGGCGCACGGTTGCCTGGCGGCCGCCACGGAATGACATTGGTGAGCAGGATGCCGTCGCGCTGCAGACCGATGGCGCCCAGCATCTTGTCAAGCAATTGTCCGGTTCGTCCGGCAAAGGGCAGGCCTTCGCGGTCGTCGTCGGCGCTGGGCATCGGGCCGATCACCATGACCCGGCCTTCGGCACTGCCGCTGGCGAAGATGGTCGAGCGTGCGCTGTTTTTCAGATTGCAGCTATTGAACGCTTCCAGCGCGGTCTTGAGTTCGTTCAATGACCGGGCGCTTTCGGCGGCGAACCGGGCCTGTTCGACGGCCTGCTCGTCGGGGATGGCGGGTGCGCTTCGCGGCGACATCGGTGCAGCGACAGGCTGCGCGGCCTGGCGACGTTCCGGCTGCGCCGCGGGTCGTGTCGCAGGCGGTGGTGTCTCGGCACGCGGCTGGGCTGCTGGCCGGGTGCCTTGGCGAGCGGCCTTCATCGCCGCGAATTCGGCAAAGCGATCAACGGCCTCCTCTTCGAGCAGCCATTCGACGCCGGCATCCGCATGAAAATGCAGAAGGGCGGCAAGTTCAGCCGGAGTGAGGTCGTTGGCGGAGATCATGGACGAACTCTAACCAAAGCGGCGGAAGAACGAAAGGGGAGGGTGTTCTCTACCCTCACGCCGTCCACTGGCTGATGTCATCGCGCTCGCCGATCAAGGCAAGGCCGTGGGCGATCGACAGCAGCTCGCCGCCGGTTTCGATCCGTTCCTGACCGAAGCGTTCGGTAAAGATGCGGCGCACCGCCGGCACGAAAGAGGTGCCGCCGGTGAGGAACACCTTGTCGATGCTCCCCGGCAATGTGTTGGTGGTCGCCAGCACGTCATCCAGCGCGCCTTCGATGCGGGAGAGATCGTCGGCGATCCAGCTTTCGAAATCGCTGCGGCGCACGGTCCTGCGGCCGGCCTTGCCGAGCGGCGGGAAGTTGAATTCCGCTTCCTCTTCCGCCGAAAGCGCCATCTTCGTCGCCGACACGGCCTGATAGAGCGGATAGCCCTCATCGTGTTCGACGAGCTCGATAAAGGTCTCGAGCTTTTCCGGCTCCAGGCTGCTGCGCACCAGCGTCTTCAGATCGGCATATTCGCGCGAGGTCTTGAAGATCGATAGCTGGTTCCAGCGGCCGAAATTGGCGTAATAGGAAGTGGGCACTTCCAGCAGCTTGTCGAAGCTTTTGAAGAGGCTGCCTTTGCCGATCGCCGGCGAAACGATGTTGTCGATCATCCGGAAGTCGAAGTGATCGCCGGCAATGCCGACGCCGGAATGGCCGATCGGGGTCGCCGTCAGCTTTCCGCCATGGGTCTCGAAGCGGATCAGCGAATAGTCGGTGGTGCCGCCGCCGAAATCGGCCACCAGCACGGTCGCATCCGTTTTCAGATGCTGGGCGAAATAGAAAGCCGCGGCCACAGGTTCGTAGACGTAATGGATTTCAGGAAAGCCGAAGCGCGCCAGTGCCGCGTTATATCGGGCAGTGGCGAGGGATGCATCCGGGTTGGCGCCAGCAAAATGCACCGGCCGTCCTGTGACGATGCGGCCGACATCCGTCGGCCAAGCATCGCCGGCATAGGCGCGCAGCCGGCGCACGAAGATCTCCATCAGATCCTCGAAGGTGTGGCGCTTGGCAAAGACCAGCGTGCCCTGGAAAAGCGCACTGGCCGCAAAGGTTTTGATGGATTGCAGAAAGCGGCAATCGCCGGGATTGTCGATGAACTGCCGGATGGCAGCATGCCCAGCCTCGACCTTCAGCGCCGCAGCACCCAGTCCCGGATCCTTCATGAAGGACAGGGCCGTGCGCATGCTGTCGGCGGTGCCGGCGACACTGGTGAAGGCGACCGATTGTGTCGCCGGGCCATCGGCGAGCGCCAAAACCGTGTTCGTTGTGCCGAAGTCGAAACCAAGCGCTCGAGCCATGCCCGCACTCCCTTCTGCTGAAATTTTTTGGAATGGGGCAACGCCCCTTATGGAACGCGAGACGCGCCCTTGTCGTAAAGAGGGCGCGTCATGGCATGGCTGAATTGTAAGCGCAAGACGTGAGAGAGCATTTGTTTCGCAATGACCTTATCCGAAAATCGCTTCGCAGTTTTCGCTGCGCGGTCTCGGGTTTTGGATCACGCCAAAGTAAAACGGGCGCCGCGAGGCGCCCGTCTGGTATCATTCGGCCGCGATTGCGGTCGGCGTTTCTTCTTCGTGCTGATGCTTTTCCTTGCGCTTGCCAAGACGACCGACGAAGTCGTTCAGACGGTTCATTTCGAGGAAGATGACCGGCGTGATGAACAGCGTCAGGATCTGCGAGACGACAAGGCCGCCGACGACGGCAATACCGAGCGGTTGGCGCAGTTCCGAGCTGGCGCCGCCACCGACGGCGATCGGCAGCGCGCCGAGCAGGGCGCAGAAGGTCGTCATCATGATCGGACGGAAACGGCGCACGCAGGCTTCATGGATCGCTTCCGCCGGCGATATGCCGGGGGTCGATCGAAGCGTTTCCAGCGCCACGTCGATCATCATGATCGCGTTTTTCTTGACGATACCGATCAGCATCAGCAAGCCGATGAGCGCGATGATCGACAGGTCGAAGCCGAAAACTTTCAGGGCAAGCAGGGCGCCGAGAGCGGCGGCCGGCAGGCCGGAAAGAATGGTCAGCGGATGGATGAAGCTCTCGTAGAGAACGCCGAGAACCACATAGATCGTCAGCACGGCGGCAAGGATCAGGTAAGGCGTGCTGCCCTGCGACTGCTGGAAGATCTGGGCGGTACCGCCGTAGGACGTGAAGACGTCCGCCGGCATGTTGAGATCCTTCTTGATCTGCTCGATCTGCGCCGTTGCGTCGCCGAGTGCTTCGCCGGCTGGCAGGTTGAAGGAAACAGTGGTCGAAACGAGCTGGCCGGTCTGGTTGATGGTGACGGGGCCGGTCGTGCGCTGGACATGGGCGAAGTTCGATAGGGGCACCAGGGCTCCGCTTGCGGAAGCAATCTGGATTTCCTGTAGCTTCTGGTCGTCCCAGGGCTTGCTGGTATCGAACTCGACAATCACGTCATAGCTGTCGCCGGTCGACTGGATCTGTGCCGCGGTATAACCGCCGAAGCCTTCTTCCAGCGACGTGCGCAACTGATTGTTGTTGATCCCGTATTGCGCTGCCTTTTCGGTATCGACGACGATATTGGCCTGCAATGCATTGTTCTGCTCGTCCGAGGCGACGTCCGTGAAGCGCGGGTCGCGGCGCATCGCATCCTCGATCTTATTGGCCCAGAGATTGGTCTGGTCGGCGCTGAGCGCCTGGACGACGAGCTGATACTGGCTGGCGGTCTGACGGCCACCGAAGCGGAGGCTTTGCTGGGGCGTGATATAGGCCTTCAGGCCGGCAATCTTGCTGATGCTGGCGCGCAGCTCCCGTAGGGTATTGTCCAGCGGCTCCCGCTGATCCTTTGCCTTCAGCTCGACATACATCGTGCCGTTATTAAGCGGCTGACGCGCATTGCCGCCGACGATCGACATGACGTGAGCGACGGCCGGATTCTGTTTTACGAGTGCTGCAGCCTGGTTCTGCAGGTCCTGCATCGCCGGATAGGAAATATCCTGGCGGGCCTGCGTCGAGATCGTCAGGCGGCCGATATCTTCCGTCGGGAAGAAGCTCGCCGGCAGGACCATGAAGAGGTATGCCGAGAGGGCAACCGAGCCGAGGAAGCTCAGGAGCACCGTGCCGCGGTGGCGAAGACACCAGGCGACGCCTTTGTCGTAGCCGCGCTGGGTCCAGTCGAAGCCGGCGTTGAAGAGACGCACCGGATAGGGGGGCTCTCCATGGCCCGCCGACAGGCGCGAGCTGAGCATGGGGGTGACGGTGAGCGATACGATCGCGGAAGACACGATGGCGATGGCGACGACCATGCCGAACTCGTTGAAGATACGGCCGACGACGCCGCCCATCAGCAGGATCGGAATGAACACGGCGATTAGCGAAATCGACATCGATATGATCGTGTAGCTGACTTCCGCCGAGCCCTTGAGCGCCGCCTGCAGCACCGGCATGCCCTCTTCGACATGTCGCAATATGTTCTCGAGCATGACGATGGCGTCGTCCACCACGAGACCGACCGCGAGTGTCAATCCGAGCAGCGAGATATTATCGATGCTGTATCCGAGAATATACATCATGCCGAAGGTCGCGATCAGCGACAGCGGCACGGCGAGGCCGGGTATGATCGTTGCCGTAACGTGACCGGTGAAGAGATAGATGACCAGCACGACGAGGCCGATCGTCAGCATCAGCGTGAATTTGACGTCTGAAATCGCGTCGCGGATCGGCTGAGCCGAATCGTTCATAACGGTCGTCTTCACCGAGGCCGGGATTTCCGCGTGTAGTTGCGGCAGTTTGGCGTTGATGGCGTCGACCACATCGACCGTATTGGCATCCGGCTGGCGCTGGATGGCAAGAATGATCGCCCGCTTGCCGTCATACCAGGAGCCGGCATTGGTATTTTCCACGCTGTCCTGAACGTCCGCGACATCGCTGAGATGGATCGGCGCGCCGTTCGGGTTGGCGATGACAAGCGAACGGAACTCCGCAGCATTGGTGCGCTGCGTATCGGAGTTGATGGTCATGCTCTGCGAATTGTTCTGCAGAGTGCCCACCGGAACCTGGCTGTTGGCGTTGACCAGCGCATTGTTGACAGTATCGATGCCGATGCTGCGGTCCTGCAGCTTGGCGGGATCGACTTCGACGCGCACGGCATAGGTTTGGGCGCCGAACACCGTCACTTCCGCCACGCCGGGAAGAGTGGACAGCGACGGCGAGATGATGTCTTCGGCGATTTCATCAAGCTTGCTGCGCGGCATCGTATCGCTCTGCACCGCCAGCAGCATGACCGGCGCATCGGCCGGGTTGGTCTTGCGATAGCTCGGCGGCACGGTCAGGTTATCGGGCAATTGCCGAGTCGCGTGCGAGATTGCCGCCTGAACGTCAGCCGCAGCCGCGTCGATATCGCGGTTCAGGTCGAATTGCAGCACGATGCTGGTGTTGCCGAGCGAGTTCGTCGAGGAGATTTCGCTGATGCCCGGGATGGTCTCGAACTGCTTGATCAGCGGCGTCGAAACCGAAGTCGCCATGGTCTGCGGCGAAGCACCTGTTAGCTGCGCAGTGACGTTGATGGTCGGAAAGTCGACCTGCGGCAAGGCGGCAACGGGCACGAGGCGATAGCCCGCCCAGCCTGCCATGACCACCCCCAAGGCCAGAAGCGTCGTCGCGACCGGCCGGCTGATGCAGAAGCTGGGGATCATTGCTGCGCTCCGACAGAAATCGTTTCGGTTTTCTGACCCGACTGATCGTCAGCCGAGGCGACTTTCTGCGGCGTGGCATCGCTGAATTGCTCGTTCACGCTCTGGCCATCGTTCAACTGCACCTGTCCCTCGGTCACGACATGGTCGCCCTCCGAAAGGCCCTTGGCGATCGCAGTGTACCCGCCGTTCTGGCGCGCGACGGTGACCGGCGTCATGTGCACCTTGTTGTCCTTGACGACAAAGGCAAAGAAGCCATCGGGGCCGGGGCTGATCGCAACCGTCGGCGTGACGAGAACAGGCTGGTTGTCGTTGAAGTGTACGACGATGTTGACCGACTGGCCGGGCCAGATGGCGCCGTTGGCATTGTTGAACTTCGCCTTGGCGAGGATCGTGCCGGATGCGGCATCGACCTGGTTGTCATAGAAGCTCATGGCGCCTTGGCGCGACTTGCCCTCAGCCGACCGGGGCACGGTGCTGACGGGAACGGTCCCGGCCTTCATCGCTTCCTCCAGTTCGCGCAAATGGCTCTCCTGCAGGTGGAACTTGACGTAGATCGGATCGTATTGGGCGATCGATACGATGGCCGTGCCGGGGCTCACATAAGCACCGACGCTGAGGGTGACATCGCCGAGACGGCCATCATAGGGCGCGCGGATTTCGGTGTGTTCGAGCAGCACCTGATCGGATGCGAGCTGTGCCTTGTCGCCATTGACCGTTGCGGCGGCCGTGTCGCGCGCCGCGACGGCCTGGTCTACCGTCTGCTGCGTGCCGGCTCCGTTGAGAAGGGTCTTGGCCCGCGTCAGGGCCGCTTCGGTTTCCGTGAGCGTCGCCTGGTCCTTGATAAGGTTTGCCTGGTCCTTATCGACGGAGGCCTGGGCCGTGCGCGGATCGAGCTTTGCGATCAGGTCGCCGGCCTTGATCATGGCGCCATCCTGAGCTTCAATCGAGGTGATGATACCGGATTCCTGCGCGGCAATCGTCGTCGTGTCCTGCGCATCAGCCCAGCCGGTGGCGGTTACGTCGTTGGGGAGCGTCGTTTTCGTGACTGCCACGGTCTTGACCACCTGGGGCGCGATCTGACGCTTGCCGTGGCCGCCGGCATCCGCTGCCTTGCTGCTATCCTCGGTCTTGGCGGATGCTTTGTCGACCAAAGCGGACATAAAGGGGATACGGTCACGGTAGCTCCAGACTGCAAGAGCTGCGACAACGAGAAGGCCGAGAGAGAGCCAAAATTTCTTCATATTTAAAAACCGGTCGAGGCGAGTTGCAGGAAAATGCGGTGACCTCGAGGCGGGTTTGTTGCAACGCACAAAAGACGCGTTCTGCCATCACCCATCACATCGCCGTTACCGCTAACGTTCGGTATTCTGTCCCTATAACGTGTATTGATGAACGCTAGTTCGCAGTAACCTACCACCTGTTCGACAGGGTGAAAAATTAACAGTTGGAAAGCTTTGCCGGTATGCTTTCGTTTGCAGTGCAATAAATGGCCGAAATGACTATTTTTTGATTGCCGTTCTGTAATAAAAGCGCGGCAATGCTGATCTTTTGCCCTTACCCACCCGGAAACGGGAGGGTTGAAGCCCAATATTAGCCTATCTGTTTCTCACGTAATTGTGTTCGGGCGGACCGCGCCTCCAAAGGCGAAGTCCCTCGTTCGCCGCTTTTGTCCTCAGAGCGAGCGCGCCGCGCCGCCGTCGCAGCGGATCATCGAACCCGTGACATAGCTTGCAGGTTCGCTGCAAAGAAAGGCGGCCGTCGCCGCGAATTCTTCGATCGAGCCGTAGCGGCCGGCGGGAATGCGTTGTTGCCGCTCGGCTTGGATGTCCTCCAGGTTTTTGCCGGTACGTTTGGCCGCTGCGCTGTCAAGGTCGGCCAGCCGGTCGGTGGCGATGCTGCCCGGCAACAGCATATTCACGGTAATGCCATGCGCCGCTACCTCTGCCCGCCAATGTCTTGCTCCAACCGGCAAGCGCGGGACGCAGCGTATTGGAAAGTGCCAGATTAGGGATCGGTTCGATGATGCCGGAGGAGGCAACGGTCAGGATGCGTCCCCAACCTTGTGCCTTCATGCCGGGAAGCAGCGCATTGGTCAGTGTGATGACCCGCGCCACCATCGATAGGAAATAGGTTTCCAGCCGGTCGGCGGTCATATCTTCCGACGTTCCCGGGGTTGGCCCGCCGGTATTGTTGACGAGGATGTCGAGGCCGCCGAGCTTGTCGGTCACGGCCTTGCTGACGGTCTCGACGAACATCTCGTCGTTGAGATCGGCCCAGATCCAATCGGCCCGACCTTTCCCTTCGGCGTTGATGGCCTTGCAATTGCTCTCCAGCCTCTCGCCGCTACGGCCGCAAAGCAGGACATTCGCCCCCTCGCGTGCCAGCGCCATGGCAATGCCGTGGCCAAGCCCCTTGGACGAAGCCAGAACCAGTGCCCGCTTTCCTTTGATGCCGAGATCCATCTTGTTCATCCTTTACGCTGACCGAATATTTCCATGGGTTTTATAGAATGCCGGGAACGCTTTTTGAAAGCCGATAAACGGCAAGCGAAAGCAGCTAGATATTGACGTTGACGTAAGGGGAATATAATTTCCGGGCCGGTTGTGCGAATTGGAGGATCGGCTGTCGCTTCCCGGCTCGACAATCCTCTCCCGTTTTGACAAGAGATAGCCGAAACGGGAAGACGTCCAAAAAGGGACAAGGCCGCGCGCCACCAATCGGAGCCTGGCCAATGGGAGACAGAGTGAATGACCGACGCTAGCGAGCTGCCAGAACGGGAAAGCATGGAATTCGACGTGGTGATCGTCGGAGCGGGGCCGGCTGGTCTTGCGGCGGCGATCCGTCTGAAGCAGGTCAATCCCGATCTGACCGTCGTCGTGCTCGAGAAGGGCGCGGAAGTCGGCGCCCATATCCTGTCGGGTGCCGTTGTCGATCCCATCGGCATCGACCGCCTGCTGCCCGGCTGGCGCCAAGAAGACGGCCATCCTTTCAAGACCAAGGTGACGGACGATCATTTCCTGGTGCTCGGACCGGCCGGCTCCGTCCGCCTGCCGAACGCGCTGATGCCGCCGCTGATGAACAATCACGGCAATTATATCGTCTCGCTCGGCAACGTCTGTCGCTGGCTCGCCGAAAAGGCGGAGGCCCTCGGTGTCGAGATCTATCCCGGCTTTGCCGCCACCGAAGTGCTTTACAATGACGAAGGTGCCGTCATCGGTGTTGCCACTGGCGACATGGGTATCGAAAAGAACGGCGAGCCCGGCCCGAACTATACCCGCGGCATGGCGCTGCTCGGCAAATACGTGCTGATCGGCGAAGGCGTGCGCGGTTCGCTTGCCAAGCAGCTCATTGCCAGGTTCAAGCTCGATGAGGGACGTGACGTACCGAAGTTCGGCATCGGCCTCAAGGAACTCTGGCAGGTTAAGCCCGAGCACCACAAACAGGGCCTGGTGCAGCACTCCTTCGGCTGGCCTTTGGGCATGAAGACCGGCGGCGGCTCGTTCCTCTATCACCTCGAAGACAATCTCGTCGCCGTCGGCTTCGTCGTGCACCTCAATTACAAGAACCCCTATCTCTATCCCTTCGAGGAATTCCAGCGCTTCAAGACGCACCCGGCGATCCGCTCCACCTTCGAGGGCGGCAAACGCCTCTCCTATGGGGCGCGCGCCATCACCGAAGGCGGTTACCAGTCGGTGCCGAAGCTTTCCTTCCCCGGCGGGGCGCTGATCGGCTGTTCGGCCGGTTTCGTCAACGTGCCGCGCATCAAGGGCAGCCACAATGCGGTGCTGTCGGGCATGCTGGCGGCCGACAAGATCGCCGCAGCAATTGCCGCCGGCCGCGCCAATGACGAGGTGATCGAGATCGAGAACGAATGGCGCCAGACGGATATCGGCCGCGACCTGAAGAAGGTCCGCAACGTCAAGCCGCTGTGGTCGAAGTTCGGCACGGCGATAGGCGTGGCGCTTGGCGGTCTCGACATGTGGACGAACACGCTGTTCGGCTTTTCCTTCTTCGGCACGCTGAAACACGGCAAGACCGATGCGCAGTCACTGGAGCCGGCCGCCCAGCACAAGCCGATCGCCTATCCAAAGCCGGATGGCGTTCTGACCTTCGATCGTCTCTCGTCGGTGTTCCTGTCGAACACCAATCATGAGGAAGACCAGCCGGTGCATCTCAAGGTCAAGGACATGGACCTGCAGAAGCGCTCGGAGCACGACATCTATGCCGGCCCGTCGACGCGCTACTGTCCGGCCGGCGTCTATGAATGGGTGGAAAAGGACGGCAAGGACATCTTCGTCATCAACGCCCAGAACTGCGTGCACTGCAAGACCTGCGACATCAAGGACCCCAACCAGAACATCAACTGGGTGCCGCCGCAGGGCGGCGAGGGGCCAGTCTATCCGAATATGTGATGACCATGGGAGAGATCGGGCGAGACGCATACGCAATCCGCCTCGCCCGCTCTGCTGACCTGGAGTGTATGGCGGAAATCGAGATCGATGCCTTCGCAACCCTCGGGCGTGCGCTCGGCAGGGAGGATGATGGCAGGACCGTGCCGCGCCAGAAGCTGGAGACGTCGCTCGATGCGAAGCTGCTGTTCGTGGCGGTGGACCATCTGGACCAACCCTTCGCCTTCGCCGCCGGGGCCGAGCTTTATGACACAGTCTATGTCATGGAGATCGACGTCATGCAGCGTTGGCAGCGAAAGGGCGTCGGGCGGCGCCTGATGCTGGGCATGATCGAGGCGGCGCGGATGCGGGGCGCATCAGGTGTCACACTGACGACAGATCGTTATGTGCCGTTCAACGCGCCGTTTTACACCTCGCTTGGATTTCGAGTGCTGGATGAGCCTGAGATGCCGGCGGGGCTTTTTGAGATTCTAAAATTCGAGATCGACCATGGCGGCGATCCCGAAAGGCGGGTCGCCATGGCGCTGTGGTTCTGAGCAGGGCTTTTCCGGCTACAACAACGCGGCAATCCTGAGATTTTCGGCAACGCGCTGTAGCCGCTTGTCGCGCGTCCAGAGATAGGTGCCAGGTGTCAATATTGCCGCCGCCGCCAGGTGAGCATCGACATAGCCAATGCCCATACCTTGTAATCTATTGCTCCGGATAAAATAAAGAACGTCATCATCTGGCGCCTTTGAAATCTGATACAACCGGCTCAGACTTCTCATAACAAGATCATATTGCCTCAGGTTTCCGAGGCTGATCTCACCGATCACGAAGGGATGGATGAGAACCTGTTTCTGCTCCAATAAAGACTGAAGTTTAGCGTCCAGCGAATGAAAATGATCGATCCAAATCGACGTATCGACCAAGATCATTCGACACCAAACCGACGACGAGGAGGGGCCGCAATATCTGGTTCCGTGCCGCCAAGGCGTATAAGCGTTCTGGCAGCTTCTCGCTCGATAAGCGCTTTCAACGCCTCGCGCACGATCGCTGAGGTCTCAGCCAATTCCGTGACTTCGCGCGCATCCGCGAGCAATTTGTCATCAATGGTTACTGTGGTCCGCATTAACATGCTCCTTTGTCATCAAAATTAGCATCAGATGATGCCGCTATCAACGCGGAAGGCTGCCCGAGGGCAGCCTTCAATTCATCGTCCTGATCGCCGTATTCACTTCCTCGACAAAACTCCCGTCGAAAGCGCGACGCCCATACCCGTGACAACCGCCGCTGCAATTTCAGCAGCACCGATCGGTTCGCCAAGCAGCAGCCCGCCGCCGAAGGTGGCGAGAACGGGCGTGATGGCGGTGAAGGCTGCAGCTTGTGTGCCGCCAAGAGCCTGGACGGCGAGACCGTAGGCGAGCGTGGCGGCGAGGCCGGAAAGCAGGCCCTGGCTGACGACCTGCAGGCCGATTTCCGGCAGCGGGATAGAGGCGAGCGAGCTGCCGAAGATCAGAGCCAGGCCGACATGAATAAGGAACGACCAGATGGCGATGATGGCGCTTGCCTGGATGGCGTTCAGGCCGGAGCGGCGGAACGCGTGGGTGTAGCCGGCCCAGAGCAAAGCGCCGAGCGGCAGAAGTGTGAAGCTGATCCAGGACATCTCCACGCCGGAAAGACTGCGCGCCAGGAGGATGACGACGCCGGCGACAATACCGCCGAGGCCGAGCCAGCGGGTGATGTCGGGCCGCTCGCGAAACAGCAACACGCCAATAAGCGCAGCCGCCAGCGGCATGGAGCCGCCAAGCAGAATACCGGCCGAAGCGGCGGGCGTGGAGTGGATTGCGAAGGTCGTCAACTGGAAGAAGAGCGCGCCGGCGCCGCAGACCATCAGTGCCAATAGCTTCAGCGACACGCCCTTGGGCAGCAGCCCGGTCCGCAGCCAGACGGGAGAAAGCACCAATGCCGGAATACCATAGCGGATCAGGCCGAGGTCGATCGTGCCCATCTGCGTTTCCGCGGTGTGGCGGGTGGCAAGAATCCAGTTGGCCCAGATCAAGACCGTAACGATGGCGCCTGCATAACCGATTGTGGCAGGCATCGTTTTGCGGGAGGAGAGTGTCAAAGCAGTCATCGACGTATCCTTTCGAACCGTCCGGATCATCATCCGGTTGAAGAAAAGATAGCGCCGAAAGCCGAGGCACGTCCTTGCTAGTTATGGCTCGTAGAACATGCTATGAGCAATAATTTGCCAATCTGGAATATAAAGCTTCGCAAAAATGCCAAAACTGGATAAATTTGATATTGCCATCCTCAACTGCCTGCAGGAGGATGCGCGCGCCACCAATGTCGAGATTGCCGAGCGCGTGAATCTCTCGCCATCACCCTGTTTGAGGCGCATTCGCAATCTGGAAAAATCGGGGCTGCTGCGCGGCTATCGCGCCGATATCGACCGCAAGGAGGCTGGCCTCGGGCTGACGGTTTTCGTCGAGCTCAAGGTTGGGCATCACTCCAAGGAAAATTCGGAGGCGCAGCAGGCAGCGCTGCTCGCTATTCCCGAAATCGTCTCCTGCCACTTGATTTCGGGAGCAGCGGATTTTCTGGCGGAAGTTGTCGTCGCGGATCTGGCCGCCTATGAGAAGGTGATGTCGGAAAAGCTTCTGACGCTCCCCGGCGTCTCCGACCTGCGCTCGAATTTCGCGATCCGCAGCATCAAGACCAACGGCGCCCTCAAGCTGCCGCAGCCGGATTGAAAATGAAAAGGGCCGTCGCCGGCCCTTTCGTAGTCAAGATTTTATTGTCCTCAAAGCATCGTGCCACTGAGGATCAGCAGTGCGACCGAGAAATAGATCACCAGCCCGGTGACGTCGACCAGCGTTGCGACGAATGGCGCCGATGCACTGGCCGGGTCGAGGCGCAGCTTCTGTAGCGCGAAGGGCAACATGGAGCCGGCCAGCGAACCGAACATGACGATGCCGATCAAGGCGGCGAACACGGTAACGCCGACCAACTGCCAGTGCGGGCCATAGTCGAAAAGACCGATGGTCTGCCAAAGCACGATGCGGGCGAAGCCGACGAGGCCCAGAATGGAGCCAAGCACGATGCCGGTCGGCAGTTCGCGTAAGGCGACACGCCACCAATCGGACAGCTTGAGTTCGCCGAGCGCCAATGCCCGGATGATCAGCGAGGTCGCCTGCGAGCCGGAATTGCCGCCCGAGCTCATGATCAGCGGGATGAACAGCGTCAGCACGACAGCCTTCTCCAACTCGCCTTCGAAATGCTGCATGGCGCTGGCCGTCAGCATTTCGCCGAGGAAGAGGGCGGCCAGCCAGCCGGCACGCTTGCGGATCATGCCCGCGAAGCTGATCTTCATATAGGGCTGACCGAGGGCTTCCATACCGCCGAATTTCTGTGCGGCTTCGGTCGTATCGGCGATCATCGTATCGATGACATCGTCGACCGTCACAATGCCGAGCATCAGGCCGTTTTCGTCGACGACCGGCAGAGCGAGCAGGTCGTGTCGGCGGATCAGCCGGGCGACATCCTCCTGCTTCATCAGCGCAGGCGCGGTGACCGGCGTACCCTTCTGTGCCACGGTCAGAATGCAGGCATCGGGCTGGCCGGTGATGAGACGGCGCAGCGTCACGACATGCAGCAGCACGTGGGTGTCGTCGTCGAGCACATAGATCGCATAGACCGTTTCGCGGGAGCGCTCGACCTGGCGCACGTGGTCGAGCGTCTGCGCAACCGTCCAGGTGGCGAACACGCTAACGAATTCCGTCGTCATGATGCCGCCGGCTGTGCGCGGCGGATAACCCATCAAGCCCTGGATTGCGACACGAACCGGCTCGTCAAGAGTGGCAAACAGCCGGGCGCGCGCGTCGCCGTCCAGTTCGAGAAGAATGTCGGCCACGCGGTCATTGGACATGCCGTGCAGCAGCCGTGCGGCATCCGCATTGGTCATGACCTCGAGAATGGCAGCGGCGTTGCGCAGTTCCGGCCGATCGAGAATGCGAACGGCCCGCTCCTCCGGCATCTTGACCAGAATGCGTGCGGCTTCGCTGGCCTCGAGCGCGTTCAGCGACTCAACGCGTTCTGCAATGGTAAGGGCGCGATTATTATTAATAAATGCACGAGCGGCATTGCCAGCCCGCATGGGGAAGCTGTTGATATTCATTATAGCTCGCCTTTCCGGTCGATCCGCCGTCGTGGCAGATCGTGGCGAGCCGACAGGAGTCGGTTACAGCACGAATGCCACTGACGGCAAAGGCAATCGACTACTACTGTCGCTAGGCATCGTAAGATGGCTCCGGTTAATCGGTATGGAAAACACGGGTTCCCCACACGGGAGAAGTCGCTCCGAAGAGCCGAAAAGTCAAGGGGCGCCGACGGCTAATGCCATAATGTCGCATGCAATTTTTCGTTTGGCGGCTAAAGGCTTGTGCGTTGCAGCAATCGCTATTGCAAAAATGTCAAAAAAGTAGACGGCCGGGTGGTGTGCACCCGGCCGATCGATGGGAATGAGTGGGTTCAGAAGCCGGCCAGAACGACCCTTGCTTTCCATGTCGCCTGTCTTAGGCGTTACGGCCGTTGCGCTCCAAAGCGACTGATATTCCGAAAACGATCAGACCGAAGACAGAAAGCACCGCGCCGACATAGCCTGTCGACGCTGCGGTGAAGCCCCAGGAGATCACCAGGCCGCCAAGCCAGGCGCCGAGCGCATTGGCGATGTTGAAGGCCGAATGGTTGGAGGCGGCGGCCAGCGTCTGCGCATCGGCCGCGACATCCATAAGACGTGTCTGCACCGCTGGGCAGGCGGCAAAACCGCAGCCGATGAGGAAGACGCAGAGGCAGAGCATCACCGGATTGGTAGCCGTCAGCGAAAACAGCGTCATGATGACGACGTTGAAGACCATCATGCCGCCGATCGTGCCCTTTAGCGACAGGTCGCCCAAGCGCGAGCCGACGACATTGCCGACATTCATGCCGATGCCGAAAAGCGCCAGCACGATCGGCACCATGCCCGTTCCCAAGCCGGCAACCTGCGTCGTCGTCGTCGCGACATAGCTGAAGATCGAGAACATGCCGCCGAAACCGACTGCGGCGATACCGAGCGTCAGCCACACCTGGATGCGGCGAAGGGCGCCTAGCTCGCGGGCGATGCTCGCGCCCTCCGCGACCTTGTCCTTGGGCAGGAACAGGGCAATAAGCAGCATGGTCACGAGGCCGACGCCGCCGACCATCATGAAGGCTGCCCGCCAGTTCAGAAGCTGGCCGAGGAAGGTGGCGATCGGCGTGCCGATCAGGGTGGCGATGGTGAGCCCGAGCATGACCTGACCGACGGCACGTACGCGGCGATGAACCGGTACCATCGAGGCGGCCACAAGCGCCGCAACGCCGAAATAGGCGCCATGCGGCAGGCCGGTGATGAAACGCAGAGCCGCGAAGCTTTCGAAGGTCGGCGCCAGGGCGCTGGAAATGTTGCCGGCAGCAAAGATCGCCATCATCAGCAGAAGCAGCGTGCGCCGCGCCATCTTGGCGGCAAGGACGGCGATGATCGGCGCGCCGACAACGACGCCGAGCGCATAGGCGCTGATGACGTGGCCTGCTTCCGGAGTCGTGACGCCGAATGTATCGGCGACCTCGGGCAGCAGGCCCATGATGACGAATTCGCCCGTGCCGATGCCGAAGCTTCCGACCGCAAGCGCCAGCGTCACAAGGGCGATCGCCGTGCGCGACGGGGCTTCGAGGCTGGATGGGGAATCGATGAGGTCGACGGCGATATCGCTCACGAAAACTCCTTGGCGGCGATGCAGAAAGTGCCGCGAAGCGGGCAACGGGCAGGGAAAACCGGGGTTCGGCCTCGGACACACGATGCGGAATGAAAAGACGGGAAAGACACGAACATGCCTCAATTAATACTATGAATCAGCGCGATACCGCTGTCGCGTGCATTTTTTGCAGCGCAGCATATCGCCCTGCGCATAAGTTCTGATGCGGTTATCGCGCGATCTGTAATCCGCATTGACTGCGGTAGCCGGGCCTGAAAATGCTTGAAATCGCCTTGGCCGAAACCATTTCTGGACTAACAGGTGCAGGGAGCAGATTTTTCTTGAGACAGATTCAACGAGAAAACCGGGAGCCTCGATGAAACTGATCGGCTTTTTCAATCGCGACGGCGGTACGTTCAAGACGACGGACATGGATGCCTACGAAATGAAGGCGGAGCAGGTTTTCCGGGATGCCGGCCACGATTTCGAAGGCCTGGTCGTGTCGGGCAGCGAAGTTGTTGCGGCCATGGAGCGCGCGGCGCGTCGCGACGATATCGACGGCATCGTCGCCGGCGGCGGCGACGGCACAATTTCCGCGGCCGCCGCCGTCGCTTGGAAAAACGGCGTCGCTCTCGGCGTCATTCCCGCCGGTACCATGAACCTCTTTGCGCGCTCGCTCCGACTGCCACTCGATATCTGGCAGGTATTGGACGTGCTGGCGACAGGCGAGGTCGATCAAGTGGATATCGGCAGCGCCAACAGCCGACCCTTCATTCACCAGTTTTCCGCCGGAATGCATGCGCGCATGGTGCGTTATCGCAACGCCTATACCTATCGTTCGCGTTTCGGCAAGATGACGGCCAGCATTCGCGCTGCCTTGGGTGTCGTCTTCAACCCGCCGGAATTCGATGTCGATTTCGAAGCCGAGGGCGTTCGCGAGCGCCGGCACGTGTCGGCGATTTCCGTGTCCAACAATCCTTTTGGCCCAAACACGCTGCTGTATGCCGACGACCTGCGCGGCGGCGAACTGGGCTTTTATACGGCGCGGCCATTGCGGCCGCTCGGCGTTGCACGGCTCGCCATCGATATGCTGCGGGGCAGGTTTCGCGAGAACGCCGACGTCATGGTCATGCATGCGCGCGAAGTGCACCTGCATTTCCCGAAGCTGCGCAACCGGGCGAATTGCGTCTTGGATGGCGAGCTGCGGCCGCTGGAACGCGACATCGCGCTCAAACTTCATGCCGGCGAGCTGAAGGTGATGGTCAAGCAGGGCACGGCCGCGCGGGTTGCCGACGAAGACTCGATCAGCCGTGCGGTCGTCTGAAATCCGTCAAAGGCGCGGCAGATACGTTCGGTAGTCGAAATCGGATACGGTGCGCAGGTAGCGGACCGCTTCCTTGTGCTTTGTATCGCCGTAGAGCTTCTGGTATCGCTCCCCGAAAATATCGGCGATGAAGGGGGATGCGCGAAAGCGCTCGACGGCGGTCAGAAAATCATGCGTCAGGCGCGGGGCATTGGCCGGCACATGGCTTGGCGTTGTCTCTTCGCCGGGGTCGAGTTCGTTCTGCAATCCAAGCAACATGCCCCCGAGGATTGCCGCCAGCATGAGATATGGATTGGCATCGGCGCCGGCGACGCGGTGCTCGACGCGGGCACCCGGCCCGTCCTTTTCGGGGATGCGGACCGCAGTTCCACGATGACCGTAGCCCCAGGTGAGGTCCACGGGCGCGAACGAGCCCGGCTGGAAGCGGCGATAGGAATTGGCATAGGGCGCAAAGACTAGTTGCGCATCCTGCAGGGTCTGCAGCAGACCGGCGCAGATCGATTTTAGCCGCAATGGCTCGCCGCCGGCCGCGTCGAGAATATTGCGGCCGTCTTCGTCGACGATGCTGGCGTGCACATGCAGCCCCGAGCCCGCGTGATCGGTATGGGGTTTCGCCATGCAGGTCGATTTGAGGCCATGTTTGCGCGCCGCCTGCTCAGCCAGTCGTTTCAAGGCGACGCAATCATCGGCGGCGGCGAGTGCGTCGGGGCGATGCAGCAGATTGACCTCGAACTGGCCGGGGCCGAATTCCGCCGTCGTCGCGTCTGCCGGCAGGCCCTGCGCTTTCGCATAGGCGCGCAGAGTTTCGAGATAATCGCCGAGCAGATCGACGGCATCCATATCGTAAAGCTGATAGCCGTTCGGCTCGCCACGATACAACAGTGCCGGCGGCGGCGAGGGGACGCCGCGCTCGCGCCAGTCGCCGGCGAGAAGATAGAATTCCAGTTCGGTCGCAACGACCGGCGTCAGGCCGAGTGCCTTATAGCGGTCGACAACGGCGGTAAGAATGGCGCGCGGGTCCTGAAAGCTCGGGCTGCCGTCGAGTTCATGCATCGTGGCCAGCACCTGCTTCGATCCCGGCGGCGCCCAGGGCATATCTGCAAGAGTGCGCGTATCGGCGACGCAGGTGCCATCGGGATCGCCGATCGTCAGCGACAGCCCGGTGAGGTCGTCATTGTCGTCGCCCCAGATGTCCAGGGATTGTGTCGAGGTTGGCAGGCGTACCGCACCGGACCAGACCTTCTTTTCGGCCGCCATCGGGATCTGCTTGCCGCGCAGCCGGCCGTTCATGTCCGAGATCAGCACCTCGATGCGCGCGTTACCTTCGGTTGCGTTGTCGGTCGCCATGCTCTTGTAAATCCCCAATGCTCACGGCATGGTCGTAAACGATCGAGGTCAGCCTTTCAATCCGACAGGGATTCTGCAAACGATGTCCGACACTTCCAGCCGTTCCAATCTCGCCGCCGTCGATGCCGCTCATCATCTCCATCCCTTCGCGGATATGAAGAAGTTGAATGCCGACGGCGCCCGGATCATCCAGCGCGGCGAGGGCGTCTATATCTTCGACAGCAACGGCAAGAAATATCTCGACGGCTTTGCCGGCCTCTGGTGCGTCAATATCGGCTATGGACGAACGGAAATCGCCGATGCCGCCATCCGCCAGATGAACGAGCTGCCCTATTACAACACCTTCTTCGGCACCACGACCACGCCGGCTACGCTTCTGTCCGAGAAGGTCTGCGCCCATGCCGGGCCGCATTTCAATCATGTCTTCTTCACCAATTCCGGCTCCGAAGCCAATGACACCTGGTTCCGCATGGCGCGCGTCTATTGGAGCGCGATGGGCAAGCCGACAAAGAAGACCGTTATCGCCCGCCGCAATGGCTATCACGGTTCCACCGTTGCCGGCGCCAGCATGGGCGGCATGAAATACATGCATGAACAGGGCGACCTGCCGATCCCCGGCGTCGTCCATATCGGCCAGCCCTATTGGTATGCCGAGGGCGGCGATCTCTCTCCAGAGGTGTTCGGCCTCAAGGCCGCTCGCGAGCTGGAAGAAAAGATCGATGAGCTGGGCGAGGACAATGTCGCCGCCTTCATCGCCGAGCCGGTCCAAGGGGCAGGCGGCGTCATCATTCCACCCTCGACCTATTGGCCGGAGATCGCCCGCATCTGCAAGGCGAGGAATATCCTGCTCGTCTGCGACGAGGTAATCTGCGGCTTCGGAAGGCTTGGTTCATGGTTCGGTTATCAGCATTTCGGCGTCGAGCCCGATCTCGCGCCGATCGCCAAGGGCCTGTCTTCCGGCTACCTGCCGATCGGCGGCGTGCTGGTCAGCGATCCCATCGCCGATGTCCTGATCAACCAGGTGGGCGAGTTCAACCACGGCTTCACCTATTCCGGCCATCCGGTCTGCGCCGCCGCTGCGCTGGAAAATCTAAGGATCATCGAGGACGAGGGGTTGGTCGAGCGCGTTCGCGACGACATCGGGCCCTATTTCGCCAAGGCGTGGGGCAGCCTGGCGGATCACGATATGGTCGGCGAAGCTGTCAGCATCGGGCTGATGGGCGCGCTGCAACTTGCCGCCGACAAATCCACGCGCCGTCGCTTCGAGAAGCCGGATGCGGTCGGCTCTGCCGTGCGCAATCATGCTTTGACCAACGGCCTTGTGCTGCGCGCGACAGCCGACCGAATGCTGGCCTCGCCGCCGCTGATCATCAGCCATGAGGAAGTGGATGCAATGGTGCGTATCACGCGGCTGGCGCTCGACGCGGTGTGGGCGGAAATGAAGCCGTAGAGCAATTCCAGGAAAAGTGCGCAGCGCTTTTCCGTCCGGAATGCGTAAAAACAAAGAGATAGAGCGGGAAAGCGATTCCGTGAAATGCTGAACCGCTCTAGTCAGCTCTTATCCGCTGGGGACGGCGGATCCCATTTGCCCGCCTTGTGCAAGGCTAACGTCAGCCCCGCGACGTGAATGCTCTGGATCATTTTGCCCTCCAGGGCCAGTCCGATGGCTTGCCGGATCGGAATGCGGATAAGCCGCGTGCGTTCCGTCGGATCGTCCGCGGGTTTCGTGGCGATTTCGACATTGCGGGCGAGCACGATATGGGAAAGGTTCGAGTGTGTGGCCGGATTGGGTGCAAGGGCGCCGACATACTCCCATTCGGAAGCAGAGAGGCCGGTTTCTTCCCGCAATTCGCGCGCAGCCGCCTCGATCGGGTTGGCATCGCTGGCATCCATTGCACCTCCCGGCACTTCCAATGATACGACGCCTAGAGCATGCCGATACTGTTGGAGCAGGTAGATATTATCCTCCGCATCGAGCGCCACCACCTCGACCCAATCGGGATATTCCAAGACGTAATAGGGCGCAATCTCCACGCCCTCCGCGGTGACACAGGCGTCGGCTCTGACTTTCAGCCATCGGTCGTGAAGCAGATGGGTGGAGCTTTTGACTTGCCACGGCGGAAGATCATCGGGATCGGGCAAGATGCTCGTGCGCGTATCGGTCTGGTCCATAAGCGGCTCCCGCATTGAAAATCAAAAGATGGGCGGTGATCCCCGCAGATCGGGTGATCGGCCCTTATTTCGGATAGATCCAGGAATAGGCGAAAGACGCCAGGTCGCCGGGTTTGCCGTGGATGTACTGCACGTCCGCGAGCTTGATGTCCGGCGTCGCATATTGGGCGCCAAGCGTATCGTGCAGCCAGTTTGCCAAGGGTGCCGGCACGCCGGCATCGTTCTTTCCCGGCCGCCAAACGACGAGGATCGGCTTGTCGGCGCTCCATTGATAGTCCGTCTTCAGATTTCCGAAGAACAGCGACATGGCCGGCACATCAGGCAGTTGCAAATGCAGATTGCCGGCGGGCAGCCAGTTGTCCGTCAGCACCAATCCCGGCTTTTTGCGTTCCGTCGCCACGGCCTGGCTCACAAAGGCGGGGTAGGGCGTGTTGTAGTGGTCATAGGAGCCGAACCACGTCGGGAAAATCACGCGGATCAACAGCAGCGCCGGGATGATCAGCATCATCGCCAGCGGTATATAGAAGAAGCGCTTGCCGAAATCCGACGCCTTGATGCCAGCCACTTCCATTTTCAGGCACAGATAGATCGGCAGCAGGAACAGGAAGGGCAGCAGCCAGCGGTCCCGCAGCGCCGTCATGCCGATGCCGACGATCAGGATCAGCACCAGCACGGCGATGGCAGCAAACAGGATCTCGAAAAAGAGGGTCCATTCGTTCGACCGCCCCAGATTCTTGAAGAGGCTCTTGCCGAAGACCAATGAATAGATGACGAGCGTCGGCGCGCAGATGACGACGACCAATTTCACGAATTCCAGCGGCCCCTTCACCAGCTTGGCAAAGGCGCTTTCCGGCGCATCCTGCTCCATGATCCCCAGGGTCCGTCCCGAGGCAAGGTCGAGATTGTGGATCAGCCAGAGCCCGTGCGGCAGGAAGATCAATAGGGAGATCAGCAGGGTCAGCAGAAATCGCTTATCGAAGAGGCGCGCGCGCCCCTGCGGATGCATCAGGACGGCAATGACTGCGGCGGCGGCAAGCAGGGCGAAATTATATTTCGACAGCATGCCGAGACCGAGCGCGATGCCGGTGAACACATAGGAGCCCAGGCTCGGCGCCTTCAGCGTGCGGATTGCACCATAGAGGAAGAGATTGATGGTCAGGAGCTGGGCGACCGTATGCGTCAGGTCGCGCTGCGCCTCCCAGAAGAGCTGCGGGATCGTCAGCAATGACAGCGTGGCGATCGCCGCGAAAACCTTATCGGACAACACCAGCTTCGCCAGCTTGTAGTAGCTGAAGAAGACCAGAAACAGCACGATGTTCTTGACGATGGAAATCGCCGCCAGCGACAGTCCGAAGACGGACACCACCAGCGCCTGCACCCAATTATAGAGCGGCGGCTGGGAATCGTAGCCGAGTGTCAGCCATTGTGAGAACAGCGCCTGCTGAGACTCGTCGTAGCGCATGCCATGCGGCATGGCGAGCCGCACCAGAAATTCCAGAGCGAAGTAACCGGCAAGCAGAAGGATGATGGTATCCGGTCGGCGGACCAGAAGCCTATGCATCCTGACTATCCCGATCGAATATCTTGCGAACGATGTAGTTCGGCGACAGGTCGTCGCGATAATAGATGCGCGCGATCATCTCGGCCAGGATGCCCGTGGTGATCATCTGCACCGACGACAGCAGGAGCACGACGCCGACCAGCAACAGCGGCCTGTTGCCGATATCGTCGCCGAAGATGAACTTGGCGATGAAGAGCCACAGCAGGATCAGGCCAGCGAGTGCCCCGAGGCCAAGGCCGAGAGAGCCGAAGAAATGCCCCGGCCGCGCCTTGTAGCGCATGAAGAACATCACGGACAGCAGGTCGAGGATAACGCGGAAGGTGCGCGAAATCCCGTATTTCGATGTGCCGTGCTGGCGCGCATGATGGGTAACGACCATTTCGCCGATACGCGAGCTCGGCACGACACCCGCGACCCAGGCCGGGATGAAGCGGTGCATCTCACCCATCAGCTTCACTTGCTTGATGATCGAGGCGCGGTAGATTTTCAGGCTGCAGCCATAGTCGTGCAATTTAACGCCGGTGATGCGGCCAATGAGGTAGTTGGCGCACCAGGAGGGAATCTTGCGCAGCAAAAGCCCGTCCTGGCGGTTCTTGCGCCAGCCGACGAGCAGGTCGAGCTGCCGCCGCTCCAATTCCTCGACCATCGCGGGGATATCCTTCGGATCGTTCTGCAGGTCGCCGTCCATGGTGGCGATCAGCCGGCCGGTGGCGGTGTCGATGCCGGCCTGCATTGCGGCAGTCTGGCCGAAATTGCGCTGAAGCTCGACGATGCGCAGCGTCAGTCCCTCGCGTCCGATCGAGCGGCGTGCACTGGCAAGCGTTGCATCGGTGCTGCCGTCGTCGATCAGGATCAGTTCCCAGGGCTTGGTGAAGCCCGCCATGGCGGAACAGATCCGCTCGATCAGCGGTCCGACGCTTTCTTCCTCGTTAAAGACGGGCACGACCAGCGAAAGCTCAATGGCACTTACCGTGTCGGTCAGGGGGCGGATCGACTCTGCCGTTGTCTGCAACTCTTCTTTCTCCTAAAAGACCGGCAGAACCGGCCGGACGGAACGAGCGACATGTCCGGCGTCAGCCTCCGCTCGCATTTGGTGCCTTAACTACATGAAGACTCCGATGGTTGCCAGCCGACAGAACTGGTTTATTCGCAACCGCATGACGCTGCTGACATTGGCCGTCGTCCTCGCCTATGCCGCCTTTATCGAGTGGTTCTGGGGCTGGAGTTCGATCCTGGCGCAATGGGGCAATGTGGGTGCCCTGCCCATTCTTCTGGCAATGGCGCTCCTGACCAGCACCTACTTCCTTCGCACCTGGCGCATCTACGATTATTTCCCGAAGGAGACCGGCGGTCATTTTACCGCACTCTTCCGTGTGACGCAGGTCCATAATCTCCTCAACATCATGATGCCCTTCCGCACCGGCGAAACCAGCTTTCCAGTGCTGATGCGCTCCGAATTCGGCATTCCGCTGGCGCGCGGCACCTCGGCGCTGCTCGTCATGCGGCTGCTCGACCTGCATGCGTTGCTTGCCGCAGCAGGTGTCGGCCTGGTGCTCGCTTCGCCCTATCATGCTCTCGCCTGGGTTCTATGGCTTGCTTTCCTGCTTGTACCGGTCGCCGTTTTTGTCCTGCGCCGCCCGCTGATCAAATTCGCCGGCAAGGCATTGCCGAAGAAGGCGCAGGGACTGGTGCATGAACTGGAACGCGGCCTGCCGGCTAATGGCACTGCCTTTGCCCGCGCCTGGCTGACAACGGTCGTCAATTGGCTGGTGAAGGTCGTGGTGCTCGCCTGGGCGCTCCGCCTGATGAATGTCACACCGCTGTCGGCGAGTTTCGGTGGTGCCGTAGGGGGCGAGCTTTCCTCTGTGCTGCCGGTGCATGCGCCCGGCGGTGTCGGCACCTATCCGGCCGGTATCACCGCCGGCGCGATCGCTTTCGGAGCTCCCGGACAAAAGGCCGCGCTCGACAATCTGGCCCAGGCAAGCATCAGCGCGCATCTCCTGATCGTCGTTTCGGCTCTGACCGGGACGGCACTCGCCTTGCTGATCTCAAGGAAGCGCCACGGATAGGCCTATCGTTCGGTTCTGTCGCCAAGCTCCGCCAGCCGCTTGCGCAGGAACGCCTGTTCGGGCGCCTGATGGCAAAACGAAAGCGCCATCTCGTAGGACCGTCGCGCTTCGTCTTTGCGGTTGAGTTGGCGCAGAAAATCGGCCTTCGCCGCATGGGCCAGATGATATCGGGCCAACCGGTCTTCGCTCAGCAGGCCATTGACGATATCAAGCGCGGCCGCCGGCCCATCGCACATTGAAACCGCGACTGCCCGATTGAGTTCGATCACGGGCGACGGATGCGCCACCAGCAGCAGATCGTAAAGCGCCACGATCCGCCGCCAGTCCGTCCGCTCCGTGGTTGCCGCGCGTGCATGCTCGGCGGCAATTGCAGCCTGCAGCGCATAGCTGCCGACGCTTTCGCCCGCCATCGCCTCGGCCGCAAAGGCCAGTCCCTCTCGGATTCTCCTGTGGTCCCAGAGCCTGCGATCCTGATCCGCCAGCAGGATGAGATCGCCGGAAGCGCTCGCCCGTGCGAGCCGCCGCGAATCCTGCAGGAGCATCATCGCCAGCAATCCGGCAACCTCCGGATCTGGCAGGAGCTTTAGGAGCAGGCGACCGAGACGGATGGCTTCGGCGGCAAGGTCGGCGCGGATGATTGTTGTGCCAGACGAGGCGGAATAGCCTTCGTTGAAGACGAGATAGATGACATGCAACACCTGCGCCAACCGCTCCGGCAGCTCCGTCTTTGCCGGAACTTCATAGGGAATTCGGGCTGTGCGAATGCGGTTCTTGGCGCGAACGATACGCTGGGCAATCGTCGGCGCGGAAATGAGGAAAGCATGGGCGATCTCTTCCGTCGTCAGACCGCAGACCTCGCGCAGCGCCATCGCCATCTGCGCTTCCGCCGGGATGAGCGGATGGCAACAGGTGAAAATCAGCCTGAGCATATCGTCTTCGATCTCTTCGCTTTCGGCTATCTCGAGCATTTCGCCCTCCGGATACAGGCTGTCGACGATGTCGGCCTGTGAGGCATCGAAGCGCGCTCGCCGCCGGATGTGGTCGATCGCTCGAAAGCGGCCGGTCGAAACCAGCCAGGCATAGGGATTGGCCGGCAACGTCTCTTCCGTCCATTGTTGTGCCGCTGCCGCAAAGGCATCGTGAAGGGCCTCTTCCGCCCGGTCGAAATCGCCGAGCAGACGGATCAGCGTCGCAAACACGCGGCGCGATTGGCTGCGGTAGATCTCGTCGATGGTTTCGTTCAGCGACACGGGCGGTCTCTTGCTCTCCTGTCAGGTGCCGGGAAGGGTGAGTATCCGGATCGGGCGGATTTCGATGGCGCCGTGGCGGCCGGAGGGGATGCGTCGGGCAATCTCTGTTGCGTCGGCCATATTGGCAGCCTCGACGAGATAGAAGCCGGCCAGATGCTCCTTCGTCTCGACGAAAGGGCCATCCGTTGTAGAAAGTGCCGATCCGCGTGGGCGGATGACGATGGCCTTGTCGGGCGTAGCCAGAGCATCCGAGAGGATCAGCGTGCCCTTCTTCCGCAGGCTCTCGTCATAGGCAAAGTGCTCGGCGATCAGGCTGTCGACCTCGCTGTAGGTCAAGGTGCCGTCCACGTCGGCGGACGTGTAGATCAAGCATAGAAACCGCATATCCATGTCCTCCCACCTTATGCCTATTCATTCGGAAACCTGATGTCATAGGCCGCGCGGACCTCGATCATGCCATACTTGGCGACGGGGAAGGTGGCGGCGATGCGGGTTGCCTCCTCCATATCCTTCGCCTCGATCAATACGAAGCCGCCAAGATGCTCCTTCATTTCGGTAAAGGGGCCGTCGGTGACGGTGCTCTCGCCCTTACGCACCCGCACCGTTCTCGCGGTCTCAGGCGCGCGCAATGCGTTTGCCACGACAATATGGCCGCTGTCGCGCAGCCTGTTGTCGTTGTCGATGGATTCCTGCGTCAGCCGCCGGCCTTCTTCCTCGGTGAGGGACATGATCTCGGCAGTTTCGAACCAAACCTGGCAGAGAAATTTCATCGTCGCCTCCTCAAGCCTCAGGACCGAAGGAATAGATCGGCCGCACTTCGATGCTGCCGAGCTTTGCAAGCGGAATGCCTGCGGCGACGCGGATCGCGTCGTTCAGGTCCTTGGCATCGATCAGGATGAAGCCGCCGAGATATTCCTTGGTCTCGATGAAGGGGCCATCCGTGACGGATGTCTCGCCGTTGCGGACCCGTACTGTCACCGCCGAACTTGGCGATTGCAGCGCCTCGGCGTGGATCATGTGGCCGCTCGCCATCAGATCGCGGTCATAGCCGAGCGAATCCGAATCGAGCCCGTGCTTTTCCTCCTGCGTCATGGCATCGAGCTTCGTGCCGTCGAACCAGACCTGGCAAAGATATTTCATTGCAGCGTCTCCTCTTTCCATTTGCTGACAGCCATAGACGAGTGGTCCGCAAGCAAATCGACATCCCGGCTGGCAGCATGACAAAAAATTTCTTCGCTGTCGAAAACGCCCGAGGCCACTCGACAAGTTCCGTCATCACCAAAGGAGAGACGGACATGCACACCTTGGAAACGGCGTTGGTGAATTACTGGACCAGAAAGACGTTGTCGGAGAAGGATCTGATGGAGACGCCCGATCTCGGCAAGGTTGTTCTCCGCACCATGGCCGGCTTTGCAGCCTTTGCGGTTCTGATCCTCTGCCTCAATTGGATGGCAACGCCGACGATCGACCGGCCGCAGGTCGCGACCGTCGATCAAATAAGGCTGATGCCGGCGGCGAAAGAATAAAGGGCGAGATGCCCGCCCTAACTGAAGTGCGGGATATGTGCCGCAAAACTCCGACTTTTTGCGATCGCGGCTGTCACTTTATCTGGTGGCAAATCGCTTCTTTGCTTCGTCGGTACTCGGCATATAAAGCGAAACGGCATTTCCATCAGGGTCCCGAAACTGAAACGTTGTGTTGCCCCAGGGCATTGTCTTGAGTTCATGCACGAGGGGCACTTTGTCTTTGAGACGAGCATATTCGGCGTCGATATCGTCGACCTGAAACTCCAGGATGAGACTGCGATTGGCGCAAGGTTCAGCGCTGCCTTCCTTCCAGAGCGCAACCGTTTCCGATGAACCAATCGCTAGTACAGCGCCGGGCAAGACTATTTCGGCAAAGACCGGCGCTAGCCACTGCGCTTTCACGTTGGCGATCATCTCGTAGAAAGCGACCAGTTGCTTGATGTCCGCGGTGATGATGCGTGTCGATGCAAATTTCATTGTGGGCTCCTTTTGACATGATGGAGCTTGTCGCACAGCCCTGTTGCCACCATTATGGCAGCAGGAGTCAGCACATGCGTCGAGCAGATCGCCTGTTTCAGATCATTCAAATTCTGCGTCGGAATACCCGGCCGGTGACTGCCGCTAACATTGCGGAAGAACTTGAGGTCTCGAAACGTACCGTTTACCGCGACATTGGCGATCTAATTGGTCAGAGGGTGCCGATTTCAGGTGAAGCCGGCTTCGGCTATTTGCTCGATTCCGCCTACGACATGCCGCCGCTTATGCTTACGCCAGATGAGATCGAGGCTGTGATACTGGGTGCGCAATGGGTCGCTGGCCATTCCGACACTCTCATCGCCAACGCCGCCCGCGATGTCATCGTCAAAATTGCGGCCGCCGTTCCTGAAAACTTGCGGCCGTTTATCGCCGAGCCAAGCATGGGTGTGAAGCCAGGCTCGCGCCCACCAACGGAAATCATTGACATTGCCGACATCCGGGAAGCGATCCGTCAGAGGCGTAAATTGGCGTTGTGCTATCGGGCAGAGAACGGCGAGATAACGGACCGTATTGTGTGGCCGGTTATCCTCGGCTACGCGGAGAGCCATCGTATGCTGGTGGCCTGGTGCGAATTACGCCAGGATTTCAGGCACTTCCGCTGCGACAGGATCACCACGGCAATTCTGTGCGATGAAATCATTGGCCTGCGCGCCGGCGAACTTCGCCGCAAGTGGCAACAATGGAGAGCGGAACAATTCAAGCTACTCCAGAACCGCACTTAGGAAGTAAGAGCTGCGTTAAAAGCGCTGCACAAAATCCGAGATGGCAACATAAAATCTGGACACTTGATCGGCCGGCGCATCGTTTTCCGGCCAGATCGCGATTAGTTCTTCAAGATTCGTCTTGATCACATGGAAGGTGTCCAGCCCTTCTTGCTCACTGCCGATAAAAACGGTGTGGACCATATTGCCGTAGAGGCCGCAGGTAATGGCAAATGGCACGCGATCACACCTCTCAAGTGTGATGCGCGCGCCGGCGCTATGTTCTTCGTCCAAAACAATAACGCCACCTTCTGAACCCTGACGGCCGACCGTCGAACCACCATCAAAGCTCATCCACGGCACTACATTTCCTCTGTCAACTGCGATTGCCGCCTTGTCGATGGGTCACTGAAACGCCGTTTCGAAGAAGCTGCGCAGCTTGCGTGAATGCAGCGCTTCCGGTGGCATCGCCGCCAGCTTCTGGATGGCGCGGATGCCGATCTGCAGATGCTGGTTCACCTGCGTGCGGTAGAAGGCGGTCGCCATACCCGGCAGTTTCAGCTCACCGTGCAGCGGCTTGTCGGAGACGCAGAGCAGCGTGCCGTAGGGAACGCGGAAACGGAAACCGTTGGCGGCGATCGTTGCCGATTCCATGTCCAGCGCCACGGCGCGGGCCTGCGACAGGCGTTTCACCGGCCCTGCCTGATCGCGCAGTTCCCAGTTGCGATTGTCGATCGTGCCGACCGTGCCCGTGCGCATGATGCGCTTCAGCTCGAAGCCTTCGTAGCCGGTGATTTCTGCCACGGCTGCTTCCAGCGCCACCTGCACTTCGGCAAGCGCCGGGATCGGCACCCACACCGGCAGGTCGTCGTCGAGAACGTGATCCTCGCGCATATAGGCATGCGCCAACACATAGTCGCCGAGCCGCTGGCTGTTGCGCAGGCCGGCGCAGTGGCCGAGCATCAGCCAAGCATGCGGACGGAGCACCGCGACATGGTCGGTGATCGTCTTGGCGTTGGACGGGCCGACGCCGATATTGATCATGGTGATGCCGGCATGGCCCTTCTTTTTCAGATGGTAGGCCGGCATCTGCGGCAACCGTGGCGCGGTCGTGGTGCCCTCCGGTTGGCTGGCGCCAGCCAGCGTGATGATATTGCCCGGCTCGACGAAGGCGGTGTAGCCGTCGCCGCCGCCCTTGGCCATCAGATCGCGCGCCCAGTGGCAGAATTCGTCGATATAGAACTGATAGTTCGTAAAGAGCACGAAGTTCTGGAAATGGGTCGCGCTGGTCGCGGTGTAGTGGGCGAGGCGGGCGAGCGAATAGTCGATGCGTTGCGCAGTAAACGGCGCAAGGGGTGAGGGTTCGCCGGGTGGCGGAATATATTCGCCATTGGCGATCTCGTCGTCGGTGGTGTTCAGGTCCGGCGTATCGAAGATATCGCGCAGCGGAATATCGTCGAAAGCGGCGGCCGAAGCTTCGACGTGCGCGCCTTCGCCGAAGGCGAAATGCAGCGGGATCGGCGTCGTCGATTCCGACACCACGACCGGCACATTATGGCTGCGCATCAACAGGGCCAGTTGTTCTTTCAGATAATGGCGGAATAGCTGCGGACGGGTGATGGTGGTCGTGTAGACGCCGGGTGCGGTGACGTGGCCATAGGAAAGACGCGAGTCGACATGGCCGAAGCTTGTCGTCTCGATGCTGACCTGTGGATAGAAGGCGCGGTAGCGCGCCGTGATCGGCGCACCCTTGGCCAGCTTGGTGAAGCTGTCGATCAGGAACGCGGTGTTGCGCTCGTAAAGCTCAGTCAGAGCATCGACGGCCTTGGCTGGATCGTCGAAGCTCTGCGGCTGAAACGGGCTGGGTGAAGAAATATCGAGGGGTGAAAAAGGAGAGATTCGGTTGCTCATG
Source organism: Rhizobium sp. CB3060 (assembly GCF_025200735.1). NCBI lineage: Bacteria > Pseudomonadati > Pseudomonadota > Alphaproteobacteria > Hyphomicrobiales > Rhizobiaceae > Rhizobium > Rhizobium sp. CB3060. Next base: position 740,768 of record NZ_CP104158.1, read on the forward strand.
CGCTATTATAGAGAGTCGTTTTTAACAAGCAAACGACGTTGCAACGCGCGATCTCCGATTTTCGCAGCTATTTTTAATGCCGCTTCGGCGTCCGATTCTCGAAATCGGTGACTTGCTCTATTGTACCGTCGTGCAATAGGGGCTGCCTGTCTGCAGGCAAGTGAAGCTTGCGCCGAAATGCGATTGCGCACCGCTGCGGCCGGTATGCTCCACCGCCACCGAAAATGTAATCGCAAAGATGGCGGCAAACAGCATGATGATGCCGAAACGCCGCGCCATGATGATCGTGTTCATTGTCCTGGCCTACCCGTGCCCTATCCTGGACACTGTTTTGCCATGGTCAGGCTGAACAGGTGCTGAGACACTGGTTCATCCAGTGTTCAGAAATATTAGCAGGTGCATAACCTTGGACCAAAGGTCTTTCCTGAGCGAAGCACGTATTGATCGGCCCCGCCTTCGCTCGGGCGAAGTATTCTCTAAAGCCTCGTCCAGGTTTGCGACTTGCAGAAGATCTTGAGCACGCAGCCCTGCATCTTCACGGTTTTACCGCTGACAGTGCCGGAGCCGCTATAGGTCTTGTTGTCCTCGGGATCTGTAAGTTCGCCCGTGTAGGTTCCGTCCTTGCCCTGCATCTTGCCGATCTGGCGGCCGGCATATTTGCCGGTCTTCAGCGTTACGCAGTAGCTGTCGGCGCAGGGTGTGATGGCGGCGGTATCACCCTCCTTGGTCTTCCAGTTGCCGACGATCGGCTCGTCGGCCAAGGCCACGCCTGCGCTGAAGAGCAGCGCGGTGGTGAGAATGGTGGCACGGATCATAATCTTTCCTCCCCGAATGTCCTTCGGCCCCAGCCCGGACGTGGTGACGTTATCCAATACGAACGCAAAGGCAAATACACTTTCCGGCGCGATTTTCGCCGCAGATCAGCCGCCCTGTCACATCGAAAAAATAACGCACCTTGTTTCAGCGGCTGTTTTCGTGGTGAACGAAGGGTTTAGATCCAAATCTTAACGAGGTGTAAAGCTCGCCCAACAATCCTTAATTTGCAAGGGAAGCGATGTTTAACAAAATCCCAAGTTTACCAAGCATTTGTACTTTGTTTGCATCGAATTAAGCATGCATTTTAGCCGTTTTTTGAAAGCCGTCTGCGATAGTGAAGTCATCAAACGAGCGGGGCAAACCCGCCGACCGGAAGGATCATCAAGCCGCGATAGACGGCAAGGTCTGGAAGGAAAAACAGGGTCGATAACGAATAAACTGAAACAGGGATTGAACCGATGGCACGCTTCGAAATACCGACATCCGAAATGGCCATGATGGGTGGCAACAGCGCTGAGGCCCTTTGCGAGCTGGGCATAATCTATGCGACCGGCAGGGGCTGCCAGGCAGACCTCGTTGCCGCCCATAAATGGTTGAACATCGCCGCCATCAAGGGCAGCGACCGCGCCGCCGAGCTCCGCGCCGACGTCGCAGCAACGTTGACCAAGATGCAGCTCGCCGCAGCGCTCCGCGCCGCCCGCGAGTGGATGACCACGCACTGAAGCGCGCCACAAAGAATACGACAATAGCCTCGAAAGAGGGGACCGGCAGCGGGCGGAGAGGCGCGCTGCCACAATCAGGAAAACCGCGACCGGCAGGAAACAAGGCCGGCGCGGTTTTTTGATATTTTCGGTGTCAGCCGATCGCCTTCAACACCTTCGGCAGTGCTTCGGCCAGAAGGTCGAGATCGTGCTTCGGGCCGACGCTGATGCGAATGCAGCGATTGAGGGGCGCCACGCCGGGCATGCGGATGAAGACGCCATGTTGGATCAGCCCATCGACGATGGCGCGCGCATAGGCACCATCGCGGCCGCAATCGACAGCAACGAAATTGGTGGCGGAGGCAAGCGGCGAAAGCCCGTTGTTGCGGGCGATCACGCCGATATGTTCCCGCGCGGCGTGGATTTTGCCGACGACTTCGGCGAGATAGGCCTGATCCTTCAGCGCCGCGAGCGCGGCTGCGGTCGCCAGCCGGTTCATGCCGAAGTGATTGCGGATCTTGTCGAAAGCCAACACTGTCTCCGGCACGCCAATGGCATAGCCGACACGCGCGCCCGCAAGGCCATAAGCCTTGGAGAAGGTGCGGGTGCGCAGCACATTCGGCAGATCGATCAGCGCGGAAATATCGGGCAAGGAGCCGGCGGGGCCGGTTTCGCTATAGGCCTCGTCGAGGATGAACAGGCAGCTTTCCGGCAAGGCGCGGGCAAAGTCGACGATCTTGTCGGCGTCCCACCAGCTTCCCATCGGATTGTCGGGGTTGGCGAAATAGACGAGCGGCGCGTTTTCGCGCTTCACCGCCTCCAGCAGCCCATCGAGATCCTCGCGATCGTTGACATAGGGCACCGTTACCAGCCGGCCGCCGAAACCGGCGACATGGAAATTGAAGGTCGGATAGCCACCGAGCGACGTGACGACGGGTGCTCCCGGCTCGACCACCATGCGTACGATGAGACCGAGCAGGCTGTCGATGCCTTCGCCGACGGCAATATTCGCGGACGTAACGCCGAGATGGGCGGCGAGCGCTGCCTTCAGGGCGAAATTTTCCGGATCGTTGTATTTCCAGATATCGCCTGCCTGCTCGCGCATGGTCTCGATGACGGAAGGGGCAGGGCCGAAGCCGTTTTCATTGGCGCCGATACGCGCCTGGACGGTCAGGCCGCGCTGACGTTCCAATGCTTCCGGGCCAACGAAGGGCACGGTGGAGGGGAGGGCGCTGATCAGCGGGGTGAAGCGCGAAAAGGCGGACATTCTGGCTTATCTTCCCGAATTCTGTTGCAAGGCGCAGCACAATAGGCGCTTGGCGAGCCGTTGCAAGGGCGGAAAAGCCTGGTGCCGACGGCTATTGCCGCTGGCGTTGGCCTCGGGCAGCGAGTGCCTCCGTGTTGCCGATCATGAAATCGGCGCGCACGACGCGTCTCAATGTTTCCGGTTCGATCAGGTTGATGAAGCGAACGTTGACCCGATTGTCTATCCGGCTGATTTCGGCGCAACCGATGCGATAGGCAAGGCCAAGGATGTTCAGATAATAATGTCTTGGCAGGCCTACGGTCGTGCCGACGATGAAACTGGCGCCGCCCTGCGAGATGTCGATGATCTCGGCGCTGCGCACCGAAATGCCTGTCAGGCATGGGCGCACGGCAATGATACGCGCCGGGCGTTGAACGAAGAACCGCTCCCACCTGTGCTCGTAGACTTCGGATTTGACTTTCGCCAGATGCGTTGCGCGAAGCATTGTCATTCCCCGTTGGAGGCTACCGAATTCATCTCGGTTTATAGCATGAACCTTGCATGGAGATTTTGCGTAAGCGTCAACAGGGCCAATCGAATTTTAACGAATCGGCGGTTTTTTAGCCGGTTGGGCGATATCGCATCCTCCACAGGCAGTTTTTGAACCCTTCGCGTTACGAGACGTTCTTTTTTTATCGACGGTTTTTTGGCCGTATCACAAAGCGCAAGGACAGGAACGATGGTCGATATCAAAATTTCCCGAGGAACGTGGGTTGTCGTTTGCGACGGTGCCAAGGCGCTGATCCTGAAGAGTTCGAATGGCGGCCCCCATCCAGATTTGAAAACCTGCGAAACCATGGAGCAGCCGCATGAACCGGATCGGGAACTCGGCGCGGACAAACCGGGGCGCACGCACCAGGCCGATGGGTTTGCAGGCAGCGCCGTGGAAGAAACGGAATGGCACGAGCAGGCGGCGGCGGAATTTTTGAAAAATGTCGCGGCAAAGGTCGATGCGCTCGTGCAGCAGAAAGGTATCAACCGCCTCATCCTCGTGGCGCCCCCGCGCGCACTCGGCGTCCTGAGGCCCCATCTCGGGGCGCATTCGCAGGCGGTTATCGTGGCAGAAGTCGGCAAGGACCTGACGAATTTTCCCGTCGATCAGATCGAGCGTCATCTTGTCGCCTGAGACGTTGGAAGGGGCGAAATATCGCCCTGTTTCGGTGAATGCGCCTGCATAGCCTCATCTTGACAGCGGCATTAGCTTCGATCATACGGAAAATCCGGTTCGAGGCACCGGCCGCTCGCGGATGAAAATCCATGGTGAAGCCTCGCGAATTTGGTCACAGCCATCTGGCGCATGCTGACTGGCGGTAATGCGAGCTCCGATCTGCAGTCGTAAATGCATGCCTTTTAAGAGGCTGACTCCGTGACGACGATCTATCCGTCCATCGATGAATTGAAAGCGCAGGCCAAACGTTTACGCCAAGCCATGGCCGAGCGCGGTGGCGACGTGGCCCATAGCGCGGCCCTTGAATTGGTCGCCAAGCAATACGGGCTGCGTGACTGGAACACGCTTTCGGCGCTTGCCGCAAAACCGAATACGCCGCCGAGCGCACCGGTTGCCGTCGGGACCGCAGTTCGCGGCCGCTACCTGAACCAGCCCTTCACCGGCAAGGTCCTAACGCTCTCGGAGCAGTCCGGCGGGCTTTACAGGATCACCATCCATTTCGACGCTCCGGTGGATGTCGTGACCTTCGAGAGCTTCTCGGCCTTCCGCCAGCGCATCAACGCCCAGATCGACGTCAACGGCATTTCGCCGCGCAAGACCTCCGACGGCGTGCCGCATCTGGTTTTGGACATCTAGTATTCACCTCTTCATCATTCGATCGCGGCCGGCATTTGTCGACGCGCGATGCTGCCTGGATTTTTTCTATGACGAATCATTCCGAACGCAACATGTTCCTGAGCGGCTGGCTGCCGGGCGTCTTTGCCCGCACGGCTGCGCCGATCATCATGATCACGACCGTCAACGGCCTGTTTGCCGTCGTCGATGCTTATTTCCTCGGTGCCTATGTGGGTGCCGATGCCCTTTCGGCGGTCAGCCTCATTTTTCCGGCACTGATGCTGCTGATCGCGCTACAATCGCTGGTCTCCAACGGCATGGCGAGCATCCTGGCGCGCCGCCTGGGGGCAGGAGATCGCCCTGGGGCGAGGCAGGCTTTCAGCGCCGCCCATGGCCTGGCCTTGGCTGTGGTGATCCTTGTCAATGCGCTCTATTGGACGATCGGGCGGCAGATCATCGTGATGGCTGCGGCTGATAATGCCGCTATCGCCGCCAATGCCGGCGCGTTCATGGGCATCATGATCGGCTTTGCTCCGGTGAGCTTCCTGTTGTCGGTGCATGTCGACGCTCTGCGTTGCGAAGGCAAGATTGGCTTCATGACGCTGGTGACGCTTGCCTCGACCCTGCTCAATATCCTCGCCAACTGGCTGCTGATGGCGATACTGCATTGGGGCGTCACCGGCTCGGCGGCCGGTTCGATCGCGGCGCAATTCATTTGCCTGGTGATCATCCTGCTCTACCGCTGGCGGCAGCCAGGCGCACTCAGGCCCTCGATATCGTTTCCGGTTGCCGAATGGCGCGGGATCATAGCCTTCGGCGCGCCGATGAGCCTCGGTTTTATCGGCATATCCCTGAGTTCAGCAGCAATCCTCTTCAATCTGGCGATCTGGCACCAGGGAGACTATGTCGCGACGGTCGGGGCATACGGAATCATCACCCGCGTGATGACCTTCGCCTATCTGCCGCTCCTCGGTCTCAGCATCGCCCTGCAAACGATATCCGGCCATAATCACGGCGCTGCACTTCCCGCCCGCGTCGGCCGGAGCCTGCAGATCGCGATGGTGTCGGCGCTGATTTATTGCGGCGTGGTGGAGTTGGCCGTCGAAATGCTGGCGGGCAGGCTTGGTGGCGTCTTTGTCGGCGATGCCGTCATCGTTGCGGAGGTGGGACGGATTTTGCCCTGGACGGTCGGCGCCTATTTCCTCTTCGGGCAGATGATCGTGCTGTCGTCCTATTTCCAGTCGATCGGCGACGCGAAGCGAGCGGCGATCTTCGGCCTGGCGCGACCCTATCTCTTTACGCTGCCCCTGACATTCCTGCTGCCTTTCGCCTTCGGCGAAACCGGAATCTGGATGGTGCCGGTCTTCGCCGAAACGGGAATGCTTCTGCTTACGTGGTTGGTACTGTCGCGCAACGTCAGGGACCGCGGCTGGCGATACGGTCTGCTGCCGGTATGAGCAAAAAGGCCGCGTCCTTGAGGCGCGGCCTTTAGCGGCATTCAGGCCTTGAGGAGCCACTCATGTTCCGGCGCATTGTGGAACTTCCAGACGCGTTTCGGGCCGGCCATGACGTTGAGATAATAAAGGTCGTAGCCATGGCAGGCCGCGCACGGGTGATATCCCTTCGGCACAAGCGTCACATCGCCGTCCTCCAGTGCCATGACCTCGTCCAGTGAACGATCGTCGGTATAAACCCGCTGGAAGCCGAACCCCTGCGGCGGGTTCAGACGGTGATAATAGGTCTCCTCGAGGAAGCTTTCGTTCGGCAGATTGTCCTGATCATGCTTGTGCGGCGGATAGGAGGAGGTGTGACCGCCCGGCGTGATGACTTCGACCACGAGCAGCGAATGCGCCGCGCCGTCATCCTCCGGCATGATGTTGTTGACATAGCGGACATTGGTGCCCTTACCGCGCGTTACCGCCGGATGCGTGCCGGGCGGAATGGCGCGGGCTTCATACGAGCCGCCGCCAGGAGCGGAGCAGACGGCCAGTTCGAGGTCGGTCTCGGCGACGACGGACCAGTTGGAGCCGGCCGGAATATAAAGCGCATGCGGCGCGCCTTCGAAGGGGCTCATGCGTCCGCCAAGCGAGCCGAAATCCTTCGCGCCAGCCTTGGCGCTCGCCTTGCCGCTGACCCAGACCAGGCAGACCTCGCGATTGCCCGTCTCGGCGGAGGCGGTCTCGCCGGGTTTCAGCCGGTAAAGGTCGAAGCCGACATACGTCCAGCCGGCGCTTTCGGGCGTGACATGGCTGACACGACCATGGGAGCCATCAGGTTTGACCTTGAGATTTGGCATGGGTGTTCGTCCTCTATTGCTTGGGAGCCTCCTCGCCAACCCCTGGATAGCGGGCGAGGAGGGGCGCTCGTCTTTACCCCTTGGGAAAGCCTTCGGTTTCCACCGTATAGCCCGCTGCTGTCATGACGCGCATCAGCTCGGCATGACCGATCTCGGCCATCTTCTGCGGCGGTGCCTTGCGCGGGTCCTGCTCGGCCTCTACGACGAACCAGCCTTCATAGCCGTAATCGGCCAGACGCTGGACGATGGCGCCGAAATCAAGCGAGCCGTCGCCCGGCACCGTGAACGCACCGAGCGCCACTGCGTCGAGGAAGGATTGGCGGCTGCGATCCAGACCATCCACAACGGGCTTGCGGATATCCTTGACGTGAACGTGGTTGATGCGGGCGTGGTGGTTGTCGATGGCGCGCAGAACGTCGCCGCCGGCAAAGGCTAGGTGACCGGCATCGAGCAGAAGCGGAATGCCTTCGCCGGAATTGCGCATGAAGGCGTCGAGTTCCGGTTCGGTTTCGACGACTGCGGCCATGTGATGATGGTAGGAGAGCGGCATGCCCTGCTCGGCGCACCATTCGCCGAATTCGGTGACGCGGCGGGCATAGGCCTTCATCTCGTCATCGGAAAGGCGCGGCTTGGTGGCGAGCGGCTTGGAGCGGTCGCCCTGTATGGAACGGCCGACTTCGCCATAGACGATGCAGGGCGCATTGACGGCCTTGAACAGCGCGATCATCGGCGCGATGCGGTCCTTGTTAGCGGCCAGCTCCTCATTGACAAGCGTGCCGGAGAACCAGCCGCCGCAGAGCGTCACATCGGCGGCGCGCAGGATGGGCAGCATTTCATCCGGATTGCTGGGGAAGCGCCGGCCCTGTTCCATGCCGGTGAAGCCCGCACTGCGCGATTGCCGCAGGCATTCCTCAAGGGATACGTCGTCGCTGAGCTCAGGAAGATCGTCGTTCCACCAGGCGATGGGCGACATGCCGAGTTTGGCCTTCATCAATGGTCTCCTTGAAAATAATGCTGGAGGAGCTGAAACGCTCCTCCAGAAATAGGACGGAAATCGATCAGCCGATACGCTGGGAGGCGCGAGCTTGCTCGTAGGCGGCGCGGGCCTTGTTGACCTCGGCGCGCGGGCTGACCTCAGGAACGGCGACATCCCACCAGTGGCCGCCTTCGTCTGTGGTGATCAGCGGGTCGGTGTCGATGACGATGACCGAGGTGCGGTCGTTCTTTTTCGATGCTTCGAGCGCCTGTTCCAGCTCGGCGATGGAAGCGACCTTGACCGCAACGGCCCCCATGCTCTCGGCATGCGCCCGGAAATCGATCTCCGGCATGATCTCGTGGCGCGAGTCCTTGAGCAGATTGTTGAAGTTGGCGCCACCCGTCGCCATCTGCAGCCGGTTGATGCAGCCGTAGCCCCTGTTGTCGAGAAGGACGATCGTGAGTTTCAGGCCGAGCATGACCGAGGTCGCCAGCTCCGAATTCAGCATCATGTAGGAGCCGTCGCCGACCATGACGATGACTTCCTTGTCCGGCCGCGCCATCTTCGCGCCAAGGCCACCGGCGATCTCATAACCCATGCAGGAGAAGCCGTATTCCATATGGTAGCTGCCGGGCGCGGTTGCCGGCCAGAGCTTGTGCAATTCGCCGGGCAGACCGCCAGCCGCGCACAAGAGGATGCTCTTCTCGTCGCCGATCGTGCGGGTGACGGCGCCGATTACTTGGGCGTCGGAGGGCAGGGCGCTATTCGTCGTCGCCATGGCCTTGGCGGCAGCCTCGATCCAGATCTTCTTTTCCTGTGTAGCCTTCTCGACAAGCACTGCCGGAGCTTTCCAGCCGGAAAGGCCGGCGGACAGGGCCTTTAGTCCTTCGCGCGCATCCGTCACCAAGGGGTGACCATTGTGCTTGGACGCATCATAGGCCGCGATGTTGAGGCCGATCATCGTCAGCTTTTCGTTCTTGAAGAGCGCCCAAGAACCGGTGGTGAAATCCTGGCAGCGGGTGCCCACCGCGATCACCAGATCGGTTTCCTCGGCAATCGCGTTGGCGGCCGATGTGCCGGTAACGCCGACCGAGCCAAGCGCCAACGGGTGGGTCTCATCGATCGCCGATTTACCCGCCTGCGTCACGACGACCGGAATGCCGTGCGCTTCCGCGAAAGCGGCAAGCTCCTTCGTTGCCTGTGAATAGAGCACGCCGCCGCCGGCGACGATCACGGGCTTTTCGGATTTGCGTATCAGCGCGATGGCGTTTGCGAGTTCGTCCGCATCCGGCTGCGGACGGCGCTGCGTCCAAACGTGTTCCTCGAAGAAGCTCTCCGGATAGTCGAAGGCTTCAGCTTGCACGTCCTGGCAAAGCGACAATGTCACCGGACCGCAATCGAGCGGGTCGGTCAGCACCTGCATGGCGCGCTTCAGCGCCGTGATGATCTGCTCGGGCCGGGTGATGCGGTCGAAATAGCGCGAAACCGGACGGAAGGCATCGTTGGCTGACACCGTGCCATCGCCAAAATCTTCGATCTGCTGCAGCACCGGATCGGGGGCGCGGTTGGCGAAGACATCGCCGGGGAGGAATAGCACGGGGATGCGGTTGACATGCGCGACGCCCGCGGCGGTCACCATGTTCAGCGCGCCGGGACCGATCGATGTCGTGCAAGCCATGAAGCGCTGGCGGAAACCGGCCTTCGCATAGGCGATGGCGGCGTGCGCCATGCCCTGTTCGTTATGGGCACGGAAAGTCGGCAACTCGTCGCGCACCTGGTAGAGCGCTTCCCCCATGCCGGCGACGTTGCCATGGCCGAAGATCGCCCAGACGCCGCCGAAGATCGGCTGCTTCTGGCCGTCGATTACCGTCATCTGCTTTTTGAGGAAATGCGCGACAGCCTGTGCCATCGTCAATCGGATCGTCTTGCCCATGGGGCGCCTCCCAAATGCATTTTAGTCCATTGTTTGCGCATCACTTTCCCCGAAACTTTTCGGAGCAATGCGCCTTCTATTCCAGGCCGCGGGTTTTCAGCCACGCCTGGGTCAATTGTCGGAAGCGGCCAGCCATGTCGGCGATCGCTTCCTCGTCGTTCATGCCGCCCGACATCCAGGCGCGCGCCGCATCGGAAAAGATCGTCCGTCCGACGGCAAAACCCTTGACCGAGGGCGCGGCCAGCGTCGCCTCGAAGCTGCGGATCAATTCTTCTGCCGGCGCTTCCAGGCCAAGCAGCACGATACCCCTGCACAATGGATCATTTTTGGCGATCACGGCATCGATTTTTTTCCAGGCCGCGGTCGATTCCTGCGGTTCCAGCTTCCACCAGTCCGGCTTGATGCCGAGCGCATAGAGCTCTTCCATCGCCGTTGGGATCGTATCGTCAGTCAGCGGCCCGTTCTTGCCGGCAATGATCTCGACCAACAGCTCGCGGCCGACCTTACGCGCTGCTTCGAACAGGGTGCGTAGCTTCTCCTGCTGCTCCGCCTTCAACTCCGCGGGATCGTCGGGATGATAGAAGCAGAGGCATTTGATGCAATGATTGAGGGGCCATTCGGTGAGCTGCGAACCGATATCCTGGCTGAACTCGAATTTCAGCGGCTTCGAGCCCGGCAATTCAACGGGACGACCGATCCAGGAGAAATTCTTCGCGGCGGCGTCGAAGAAGGCATCGCGGCCGAAGCGCTCGTCGATGAGCATGCCATAGCCGGACCGACCGCCCGAAACGCGCGCCGCCGCCTCGACCGCAAGCCGCTTGAAGGCAACGATCCTGTCATGGCCGATGCCCAGCTCGTCGGCGACGCTGACGAGTTGCGAGCGATGATCGATGGCAAGCGCCATCAGCAGTGGGATCTCGCCGCGTCGGGTCGTCGCCCAATGAAGATGGTTGATCGCCTCGTCCTTACGCAGGGCCCGGTGTTTGCTGCCCGTCTTCAGGAAGAAATCGAGCTCGGCCCAGGTCGGATATTCCGGCGAGCAGAGCAGGCGGGAGACCGCAAAGGCACCGCAGGCATTGGCCCATGTGGCGCAGGTCTTCAGCGGTTCGTCGCGCAGGAAGCCGCGCAGGAAGCCGGACATGAAGGCATCGCCGGCGCCGAGAACGTTGAACACCTCGATCGGAAAGCCCTGGCCGACAATGCCGTCCTCGAGGTCATCCGAGATAGGGCCATCATAAACGATGCAGCCCATGGCGCCGCGCTTCAGCACGATGGTTGCCGAGGAAAGGCGGCGGATTTCCTTGAGAGCGCCGAGCACATCATCTGCGCCCGAGGCAATCATGATCTCCTCTTCGGTCCCGATGATCAGGTCGCAATCCGGCAGCGTCTCTTTCATCTTCGACGACACGCGATCCGACTTCACATAACGTTCGAAGCCCTCGGCGTGGCCGGCGAGGCCCCAGAGATTCGGCCGGTAGTCGATGTCGAAGATCACCTTGCGGCCGTTCGCCTTGGCGATGCGAATCGCCTTGCGTTGCGCGGCCTCCGTGTTAGGCTTGGAAAAATGCGTGCCGGAGACGAGGACGGCGCGAGAGGATTGAATGAAATTCTCATCGATATCATCCTCGTCGAGCGCCATGTCGGCGCAGTCGGAACGATAAAAGATCATCGGCGACACGCCCTCGGCCTCGACCGCAAGCAACACCAGTGCCGTCAGCCGCTCCTTGTCGGTGGCGATCCCTTCTGTCGCGACGCCTTCGCGTGCCGTCTGTTCACGGATAAAGCGGCCCATCTGCTCGTCACCAACGCGGGTGATCAAGCCGGATTTCAAGCCAAGGCGAGCCGTGCCGATAGCGATATTGGCCGGGCAGCCGCCGACGGATTTCGCAAAAGATGCAATATCCTCAAGCCGCGAGCCGATCTGCTGCCCATAAAGATCGACGGAGGAGCGGCCGATGGTGATCACGTCGAGTGTCGGCTCCGGCTGGGCGCCAGGATTGTCGTGTGCCATAATGTCCTCCCGTCCAGGCATGATCCCGATAACTCTTCAGTTTTCTTTGGGGTCACGCATTATTGAATGTGCCGGTCCGTCCGTCTTCGTTTTCGTCCGGGCTCTGGTCTATTTTGCGGCCATCTCCCGCAGCCGCGTTCATGGATGTAATGAAACATTGGTTCCGTAATTTTGTCAATTCGGAATGTTTATTCCATTTTGGTTTTGTGGAATTTTGCAACCGCTTCTTTCCTCCGCCGTTCGGCGATGGCGACAGGGAAGGCCATGATCAGCGCCATGGATGCCGACAGCGAGCGGAAGCCGGCAAAATCGGCCTCCGCCACCTCGAACCAGTGGGTGGCGCAGCCGGTAAGCGGTGAAAAGGCCGAATCGGTAATAGCGATGACCGGCACGTTGCGTGCGGCGAGGTCCTGCGCCTGGGCGAGGCTGTCGGCAGCGTAGGGAGAGAAGCTTGCGGCAATCGCCGCGTCCCTTTCCGTGGCAAAGCGGGCGAGCTCGCCGTCGATGCCGTTCGGCGAAGCGACGATCTGATGGCGGATGTTCAGTTTGGAAAAGGCGTAGGTCATATGCGCCGTCAGCGGATAGGAACGGCGCTTGGCGATAAGATAGATCGTCTCGGCAGCGGCGAGCACATCCACCGCCTTGGCAAACGTATCCGTCTCGATCGTGGCGGCAAGCTTGTTGACCGACTGGCTGGCGGCAGAGAGAAAGCCTGAGAGAATCCCGGCCTCTTCATCCTCGATGCCGGATTGTTCGAGTGTGATCAGCCGCTCTTCGTAGCTCAGCGTCCGGTCGCGCAGCCGCTCGCGGAAAATGCTCTGCAGGTCGGAGAAGCCGCCGTAACCGAGATGATGGGCAAGACGCACCAGCGTCGAAGGCTGGACATCCGCGGCGGTGGCAATGCTTGCGGTGGTACCGAACGCGATTTCATCCGGATTGCCGAGTGCGAAAGCCGCGACTTGCGCCAGACGTTTCGGCATGGAATTCTTACGCTCGATGATGATGCTGCGAAGGCTTTCAAAATCCCGCGGCACCTTGGTTCGCGTTTCGATTTCGTTGTCCATGCCTCACCCTTCTCGACGTCATACCCGTCAATGAAACAAATATTCCATATTTTGCACGATAACGGATTTTGGATAACTCGGCACGATTATTTTTAAGTGTATGAATTTACTTCAATAAATTCCATTCCGCTGACGATGTGGCGCAATTGGCCGATGCGCCGGCTTGTCAAAACGGTCCAAATATTCCAAAAATCGCCGCGGGCTTCAGGAGGAAGCCGGTGGAGGAAATGGATATGAAGTCGCTTGGCGTCGGATTGATCGGAACCGGCTATATGGGCAAATGCCATGCGCTGGCGTGGAATGCGGTCAAGACAGTCTTCGGCGATGTTGAGCGACCGCGTCTCGTGCATCTTACCGAAGCCAATCTCGACCTGGCAAAAATGCGTGGCGATGAATTCGGCTTCGAAAAGGCGACCGCCGATTGGCGTGAGCTGATCGCCGATCCCGAGGTCGATGTCGTCTCCGTCACCACGCCCAATCAATTCCATCCGGAAATGGCGATCGCCGCGCTGGAAGCCGGCAAGCATGTCTGGTGCGAAAAGCCGATGGCGCCGGCCTATACCGACGCCGAACGCATGCTGAGCGCCGCCAAGGCCTCGGGCAAGGTCGCCGTCCTCGGCTACAACTATATTCAGAATCCCGTGATGCGGCATATCAAGGCGCTGATCGGCGAAGGCGCGATCGGCGAGGTCAATCACGTCCGTGTCGAAATGGATGAAGACTTCATGGCCGATCCGGAGGGCCTCTTCTATTGGAAGAGCGAGCTTGCCGGCGGCTATGGCGCGCTTGACGATTTCGCGGTGCATCCGCTGTCGCTGCTCTGGTTTCTGTTCGGCCATGTCGAAGCTGTCATCACCGATATGGTGAAGCCCTATGCCGAACGGCCGTTGAAGGACGGCGGGCGCCGCGCCGTTGAGAATCACGATCTCGCCAATGTGCTGATGCGGCTCGGGGGCGGTATTTCTGCGGTGCTGATGGCGAATCGCTCCGCCTGGGGGCGCAAGGGCCGCATTGCGCTGCAGATCTACGGCTCGAAAGGCTCGATCGTCTACGACCAGGAGCGCATGAACGAATTCGAGCTTTATCAGGCGGACGGCAGGCAAACCGAACAGGGCTTCCGCAGAATTCTTGCGGCGCCGGCGCACCGACCCTATGACCGGTTCATCCCTGCGCCTGGCCACGGACTCGGTTTCAATGATCTGAAGATCATCGAATGCCGGGAGCTGATCCGCGCCATTTCCGGCGACGCGGCGTCCGTCGTAAGCTTCTTGGACGGTTTGCGCATCGAAAAGTCGGTGCACGCCATGGCCCGATCATTCCATGAGCGCCGCTGGGTCGAGATACCGGCCTGAAGTCCTGCCCCAATTTTCCCCCGATCTCTGGCGCAAGGTCAGCTATGATTGACGCTTGCAAGGGTACGCGTTACCCCTGAAAACCGCGAGGGCGACGCCTATATCAAGGTAACGAGCCGCCATAACCATATATAATGGAGTAAGGATCGTGACGGGCAGATTGGTCATTGTCGGGGCCGGGCAGGCCGGTTTCGCGCTTGCCGCCAAATTGCGGGCGCTTGGAGATTCGAGGCCGATCACTATCATCGGCGCGGAGGAAAACCTTCCCTATCAGCGACCGCCGCTGACAAAAAAATATCTTCTCGGCGAGATGGCCTTCGACCGGCTCTTGTTCCGCCCTGAGCATTGGTATGCCGACAACAATGTCGAGATCCGTTTGTCCACCTGGGTCGAGCAGATTGATCGCGTGCCAAAACAGGTGGTCATGCAGGACGGTTCGGCGCTGGGCTATGACACGCTGGCGCTGGCGACCGGCGCAACGCCGCGCGAGTTGCCGCCCTCCGTCGGGGGCGCGCTTGAAGGCGTCTATCTCGCCCGCGACAAGCGCGATGCCGATCAGCTCGCCGCCGAAATGCGCGCGGGCCGCCGTGTTCTCATCATCGGCGGCGGCTATATCGGCCTCGAAGCGGCGGCGGTTGCCCGCCATCGCGGCCTCGAAGTCACGCTTATAGAAATGGCAGACAGGATCCTGCAGCGCGTCGCCGCCAAGGAGACGGCCGACATCATGCGGACTATTCACCGTGGACACGACGTCGTCATCCGCGAAAAGACGGGCCTGAAGCAACTGGTTGGCAAGAACGGCCATGTCGTCGCCGCCGAGCTGTCGGACGGGTCCACCATAGATGTCGATTTCGTCATCGTCGGCATCGGCGTTGCCCCGAGTGACCGGCTGGCCAAGGAAGCGGGGCTGGAAGTCGGCAACGGTATCATCGTCGATTCGTTTGCCCGCACCTCCGACCCCGCGATCTTCGCTGCGGGTGATTGCGCGGAACTGCCTTGGAACGGCGGCCGCATCCGTCTCGAATCGGTACAGAATGCCGTCGACCAGGCCGAAGCCGCAGCCGGAATCATTGCAGGCGGCAACGAGCCCTACGATCCGAAGCCATGGTTCTGGTCGGATCAATATGACGTAAAATTGCAGATCGCCGGCTTCAACGTCGGCTATGACGAAACCCTTTTGCGCGCCGGCGCTCGAGAAGGATCGGCTTCGGTCTGGTATTTCAAGGAGGGCCGCTTCATCGCCGTCGACGCTATCAACGACGCAAAGGCCTATGTGACTGGCAAGAAGCTACTGGAAAGCGGCGTCAACCCGGCAAAGGCTATCCTGGCCGATTCGGCCGCGGACCTTAAGGAGTTGCTGCGTTAAGAGGGACCCGCACGCCGGCTATCTAGTTCTCCCTGCAGGATGCGCGCGCCGCCGAATGCAGGGAGAACGTGCAGGGAGGCGAAAAAGCGCTTGCGTCGATAAATGATTGGCCGTATCAGGGCCGCACCGGAGAGGTGGCCGAGTGGTCGAAGGCGCTCCCCTGCTAAGGGAGTATACGTCAAAAGCGTATCGTGGGTTCGAATCCCATCTTCTCCGCCATCCTGCTTTGCACCTTGCAGGACAGCTATTTTCCCCCTTCACCGTTGATATCAAACGACCTCTCACGTCAGTCGTTGCCGATTCTCTTTTTGTCATTTCGCTGCAATCTTGCTGGCACATGATCGATAAAACCGATTCTCGATCGAATCGGTCGTGGCAGAATCACTGGCTCTCGATGCTATGCTGAGATGGCGAAGGTGATTTTGCTTGCTTCGCACTGTTGATGACTATCCCGGCAAATGTCGAAAACAGCGAACACGACGTCGCGGCAGCCATGGTTTCGCCTTGGATCGGCCATTGTGACGGCCGGCCCCGCGCCCACGTCCTCATTTAAAAGCGGCCTGTAAGTGCTGGTACCGTAAGGGCTTTCTTAACAAACTATAAACAAATCCAAGGCCCGTGTGGCGGACTTGTGTCCTTTCGGCAACAGGAATTACGGAAGGCTCACGCAAATCCCCCTTTCCGGTAAGATGTAGATTGCGTGACAGTTCGCGTCTTGTATTTTCAATCTCGGAAGCGAGGGCGATTGATCGTCCACTTCTTGAAACACGAGGATGGGGCAGGGAATGCCTTCGGGTAGTTCTCATTCTCGATTGAAACTTTGACTGGAGGTCAATAATGAACATCAAGAGCCTTCTTCTCGGCTCCGCTGCTGCGCTCGTAGCAGTTTCCGGTGCTCACGCGGCTGACGCTGTTGTTGCCGCTGAGCCGGAGCCGCTCGAATACGTTCGCATCTGCGACGCATACGGCGCTGGCTACTTCTTCATTCCGGGCACCGAAACCTGCCTCAAGATCGGCGGCAAGGTTCGTACCGAAGGTGAATGGTACGACGCTTACAACCCGAACAACGTTCGTGGCACGCTCTGGCACACCCGCGCCGAGCTCAACATCGACACCGCGACCGACACCGAATACGGTCCGCTGAAGACCAACACCATCCTGCGTTGGGATTGGCAGGAAGGCGGCTCCACGAGCACCAACCTTCTCTGGGCATACATCAGCCTCGGCGGCTTTACCGTTGGTAAGACGGACTCCTGGTTCAACCAGTTCACCGGTTACGCCGGCGACGTCATCAACGACGACGTGGTCTATGACGGCCCGTACGAACTCAACCAGATCACCTACAACTACGACGCCGGCAACGGCTTCACGGCTGTGATCTCGTTGGAAGACAGCAACTCTGGCGTTGGCGCACATGGCTCTAACGGCGAAGACAGCTCGGATCACTACGCTCCGGACGTCGTTGCCGGTGCTGGCTACAAGGCTGGCGCATGGTCCTTCAAGGTCGTCGGTGGTTATGACTCCATCGTCGAAGAAGGTGCCATCAAGGCTCGTATCGACGCTGACTTCGGCGTTCTCTCTGCCTTCATCATGGGCGGCTGGAACACGGACGGCGACAAGCTGAACAAGTACGCTGGCTCGAACGGTGGCGGCGACGCTGCTGACATCGGCTGGGGCGATTGGGCAGTTTGGGGCGGCGTTGGCGTTCCGATCAACGAAAAGCTGAAGTGGAACCTGCAGCTCGCTTACACCGACTCCAAGATCTTCGCCGCTACGACGAACATCAAGTGGAACCCGGTTAAGAACCTGCTCATCGAGCCGGAAGTTTCCTACACCAACTGGGATTCGATCAACGAAGATCAGTGGGCTGGTATCCTCCGCTTCGAGCGTACCTTCTAATCTGGTTTGACCTCGGTCATAATCTGATTGTCACATTGGTGACGAAAAGCCCGGCTTTTGAGCCGGGCTTTTTGTATTTCGGACAGTCCGATCTTCGCTGCTTTGGATACCGGAGAAGCGGTGCTTCAGTATTTTATTGATTTATAATATACTAACTAAGTATAGATTTTATAACTTGAGTGTTCTCGGAGAGTATTGCCTAGTAGAGTTCAATTTCTGAACATGGAAACTATGTGACAGTTTTGCGACGTGATTTTTGTGCAACGCGAAATTCGAAACGAACGTCACATATGATTATAGTTTGTCTCTGATATTGCTCTGAAAAATTCGATCTGTAGGGTCCAACTCGGAAGCAAGACTTAGCGTCTTGGTTCTCCCAGATCAGGGGTCAACTTTGAACACAGGGGTGGGGTAGGGCCCGTCGATTTCTCGGCGCGAATTCTCATACCTAATCGATATTTAGAACTGGAGTTATTATGAACATCAAGAGCCTTCTTCTCGGCTCCGCTGCTGCGCTGGCAGCAGTTTCCGGTGCTCATGCAGCCGATGCCGTCGTTGCTGCCGAGCCGGAGCCGCTTGAATACGTTCGCATCTGCGACGCTTATGGCGCTGGCTACTTCTTCATCCCGGGTACCGAAACCTGCCTCAAGATCGGCGGCATGGTCCGTACCGAAGGCGGCTGGTACAACGCCTACAACCCGGGTCCGGGCGGCGATCGCGGCACCTACTGGCACACCCGCGCTCAGCTCAGCGTCGACACCGCAACGGACACCGAATACGGTCCGCTGAAGACCAACACCGTTTATCGTTTCGACTGGAACGACGGCAACGCTACGACCACCAAGCTGCTCTGGGCTAACATCAGCCTCGGCGGTTTCCTGGTTGGTAAGCAGGACTCGCAGTACAACCTGTTCGCAGGTTATGCCGGCGACGTCATCAACGACGACGTGGTCTATGACGGCCCGTACGAACTGAACCAGATCACCTACAACTACGATGCAGGCAACGGCTTCAAGGCTGTCGTCTCGCTTGAAGACTCCAACTCCGGTTCGGATACGTCTTCCTACGGCGGCGCTTGGGTTCAGTCCAAGGCTGACCACTATGCCCCGAACGTCGTTGCCGGCGTTGGCTACAAGGCTGGCAACTTCGGCTTCAAGGTTGTCGGTGGCTATGACTCGATCGTCGAAGAAGGCGCTATCAAGGCTCGTATCGACGCCGACTTCGGCGCGTTTACGGCCTTCTTGATGGGCGGCTGGAACACCGACGGCGACAAGCTGAACCAGTATGCCGGTTCGAACCTGAACGCATCTGCTTGCCCGGTTGGCCGTGGCGACCTCTGCGGCTGGGGTGACTGGGCTGTTTGGGGTGGCGTTGGCTATAAGATCAGCGACAAGCTGAAGTGGAACGTGCAGCTCGCTTACACCGACTCGAAGATCTTCGAAGCCACGACGAACCTCAAGTTCAACCCGGTTAAGAACCTGCTCATCGAGCCGGAAGTTACCTACACCAACTTCGATTCTGTAAACCAGGATCAGTGGGCTGGTATCCTCCGCTTCCAGCGCAGCTTCTAATTCGGTTATCAAAAACCGAATTAGCATACACTCTGATCTGACCTCCGATCAGAAGAGGATTGGCCCGGTTTTCCCAACCGGGCCTTTTCTATTCTGCGGCGCGTGGCGATGGTGCTGTGCGCAAGCTCAGATCGTTGCCAGAAAACGCCGAATCGCGGCCGGAATATCTCCGAGGTGCAGAATCGGAGCATGTCCTTGCCCGATAGCAATCTTTGCCGTCATGCCGGGATGGCGCCGTGCCATCTCCTCTAGGCTGGCTGTCGTCAGCAGCTTGGAGTTTTCCCCGCGAATCACCATCAAGGGGATGTTCTGAAACGCCTCGAACTGTGGCCAGAGATCCGGTAGCGGCGTTTCGAAATCGAGCGACTTCATCTGGACGGCAATAGCGGGATCGAAATCCGCTACGACGTTACCATCCTTGAGCGTATAGATCGCCCGAGCCATGTCGCGCCAATCGTCATCTGTAAGTGCCGTGAAAGCGCGACCGTGATTCTCCCGCAGAATCTCGACAGCATCGTCCCAATTGGCTGGCTTCCTGTTGCGGTTCAGATAGTCGCGGATATCGACAAGCCCTTCCTTTTCAAGAACGGGACCGATGTCGTTGAGAATGACGGCCCTCAGGATATCGGGATGGCCTGCCGCCAGCAGATGCAGGACAAGACCGCCGCGCGAGGTGCCGATGAAGACGGCCTTTGGTATATTCAGCGCGGCGCAGGTTGTGAGCACGTCCTGGGCCTCGACCACGAGATTATAGTGGCTCTTGTCGTCGTCCCAGGCCGATAAACCGCGTCCACGGGCATCGAGCGTAATCACCCTGCGCGGTGCCACCGGATCCCGCGACAAAAGCAGCGCCAACTCGTGGAAATCCCGGGAGTTGCGGGTCAGACCCGGCAAACAGACGATCGGGGCCAGGTTTAAGGCCGGCGAATCGCCGCTGTAATCGCGTGCGGAAAGCCTCAGCCCGTCCGGTGCAGTGATTGTTTTGATAACAAAGCCGCTCTCATCGTCATTACGCATCGATAGCCCTCGTGGATGGCGTTTCACGAGGGATGTAACGCGATTTTGTCGTCTTGAACAATGATGCTGGCGCCGTCGCGGAGTTTAGCCGCGTCCGTAGATCAGATCGTGCTCGATATCGGTTTTCTGTCCAAGGCGGGCCTTGTAGACCTGATAATTCTCCATGACGCGCTGGACATAGTTGCGCGTTTCGGGGAAGGGGATGCGCTCGATCCAGTCGACGACATCGTCGATCGATTTGCCGCGCGGATCGCCGTAGCGGCTGATCCACTCGGGAACCTTGTTTGGCCCGGCATTGTAGGCAATGAAAGTCAGGATGTAGGAGCCGCCGAAGGTGTCGATCTGCTCGCCGAGATAATGGGCCCCAAGCGTCGCGTTGTAGCCGGCATCCTGCGTCAGCTTGTCCGCGGAATAGGCTATGCCGTGACGGCCGGCGACGGCCTTGGCCGTCTTCGGCAGAAGCTGCAGCAGACCGCGCGCATTGGCGGAGGAGACTGCTGCCGGGTTGAAGGCACTCTCCTGCCGGGCGATGGCATAGGCGAGCGCCTTGCCGGAACCGGAAATATTGGCATTGTCCGGAATGACGCCGATCGGGAAGGCGAGCGCGGCGACGTCGACGCCGCGGCCATAGGCGATCTTGCCGACCTGCAAGGAAAGCTGATGATTGCCGGAGCGCTCGGCCCGTGCCGCCAGCATGGCGATCTCGCCGGGGCTCTGCAATTGTTTCGCCAGCGCCCGGTAAAGGGCATCAGCCCGCCAGCCGTGACCTGCCGCTTCAAGATGCGCGATGGCCTGAACGGCTTCGCGGGATTGGAAGCGCTCCCGGTCCTCGGTCGTCGGCGAGGGGTAGGTGACGTTCAGCGTCCGGCGGCCCAATTTTTCGGCCGCGAGCTGGCCATAGAATGTGCTGGGATAAGAGGCGGCCTTGGCATAGAAATCCGCCGCCTTGCCCGGACCGCCGGCTTCGGCGGAGCGGCCGAGCCAATACCAGGCGCGCGACAGCGAGATCGGACCGTTCGATATCTGCAGAATTTTGCGGAAATGCGTTGCGGCCGTCGCGCCGTCCTGCAATCCGCGCAGCGCATACCAGCCGGCATGGAATTCCGCCTCGCCGACATCCTGCGCACTCTCCGCGACGCTGGCGTCGACGATGCGATAGGCGGTTTTGAATTTACCTTGATCCACCAGGCCGCGGCTGACGATGCGCTGCTCATCCCACCATTGGCTGGTATTGACGAGTACGCTGCGGTCACGCGGCATCTGCATCAGCAGATTGGCGGCATCGTCATATTTGTCCTGGCGACGCAGGTTCTCGACCTGCATGAAGAGATAGGCGGGGTCCTTGCGCCATTGCGGATCGATAGTGGCGAGCAAAGTTCCGGCATTGGCGGAACGATTGTTGATTGCCGCCCAGGTCTTGTAGAGCGATTGCGCCCTGCCGAGATCGCCGAAACGCTTGGCCTGAGCGGTGCGGCCGCGATAAAGCAAATAGTCCATGCGCGCCTTATGATCGGCCGGCGACAGGAGGCTCGAGAATTCGGCAAGGATCTTGTCTTCGAAGGACTTATCGAGCCCCTCATTGCGCCAGATCTTGCGGATGAGTTTGGCCGCTTGCGCTGACGCACCGCGCGAAACCAGCGCGCGCGACAGGATGACAGCGCCTTCCGGTGTTTCCGGCTGCGAATTGCCAAAGGCGGCAAGCACTTGGTCGGCCGGCGGGTTTTCAGCGTAAAGCGCGCGTTCGGAATTGCCACGCAGGCTGGCGAGACCCGGCCAACCGGTAAGCTCACGCGCCGCCGCGGCGATTTCGCCGGAGGGAACGCCGGGCTGGCCCGAGGTAGCGATCGCCCAGGTCAGAATGTGACGGTCGAGCGTACCCTGGCTCATGCTGTTGCGGATGGCGAGCGCCTGCATCGGGTTCTTGCTGGAGAGGGCATCGAGACCGGCTTTCAGGTCGCCGCTGACGGGTGCTATTGCAGAGCCGCGCGGGATTGATCCGGTATTCAACGGATCCGGCATGGTCATCGCCACATCGGTCGTCTCGGGGGCCGATGTCTGCTCGCCGGGAAGCTGTGAGGCAAAAGTGCTCCATGCGACCGCCACGCCCATAGCGGTCAAGATCATCACAGGTCTTTTCATCCGGCTACTCACGACAAAAAACAGGCCCCCTCCATTTGCCGAAGTTTATATTAACGAAACCTTAGCGTTGGCCCGAATTTCAATCAATTATGATATCGGAAACTGCCCTTTACCATCGAAAGCGCGCTTGTCGCCGTCAAGGCAGCGCTCTATGGTGCGCGGATTCATAACCATGGATTGCGGCTGAAGCATGAAAGCGGCGCCGCGAGGAGACTTGCATGTTCCAGGGGTCCATTCCCGCACTCGTTACGCCCTTCACTGACGCCGGTAAGGTGGATGAAGCATCCTTCGCTTCCCATGTCGATTGGCAGATCAAAGAGGGCAGCAGCGGGCTCGTTCCCGTCGGCACGACGGGTGAATCGCCGACCCTGTCACATGATGAGCACAAGCGCGTCGTCGAGCTTTGCATCGAGGTGGCTGGCAAGCGCGTCCCGGTCATGGCCGGCGCCGGCTCCAACAATACCCGCGAGGCAATCGAGCTTGCCCAGCACGCCGAGAAGGTTGGCGCGAACGCAGTTCTGGTCGTGACGCCTTACTATAATAAGCCGACGCAGAAGGGGCTCTACGCCCATTTTTCGGCCATTGCCGAAGCGGTGAAGCTGCCGATCTATATCTACAATATTCCCGGCCGCTCGGTGGTCGACATGACGCCGGAGACGATGGGCGCGCTTGTCAAGGCGCATGGCAACATCGTCGGCGTCAAGGATGCGACCGGCAAGATTGAGCGCGTCTCCGAACAGCGCATCACCTGCGGCCACGACTTCCGCCAGCTTTCCGGCGAAGATGCGACGGCGCTTGGCTTCAACGCCCATGGCGGTGTCGGTTGTATCTCGGTGACGGCTAATGTCGCGCCGCGCCTCTGTGCCGAATTCCAGGCGGCGACGCTTGCCGGCGATTATGCCAAGGCGCTGGACTATCAGGATCGATTGATGCCGCTGCATAAGGCGATTTTCCTGGAGCCGGGGCTCTGTGGCGCGAAATACGGCCTTTCCCGCCTTGGCCGGATGAGCCGCAATGTGCGCTCGCCACTGCTCTCGACACTGGAGCCCGGCACGGAAGCGGCCATCGATGCCGCCATGCGCCACGCTGGTCTCCTGAACTGACGGGTACCAACGCTCTCACGAAATCCTCTAGCAAGACCGCTCTCTTCACAAGGAGGGCGGTCTCGCTTATTTAAGGGGTGAAACCTTGGCGCGCCGGTGGCCGCTGCCGGAATTGACGCACGAAAAAGAAGAAGAACCATGGCACCCAAAGGCAGCCAACGCGTGGTGAAGAAGATTGTCGCGGAAAACCGCAAGGCGCGCTTCAACTACGAGATCATCGACACCTATGAGGCGGGGCTCGTGCTGAAAGGCACCGAGGTCAAGTCGTTGCGCGAAGGCAAGGCCAATATCGCGGAATCCTATGCCTCCGATGAGGATGGCGAGATCTGGTTGATCAATTCCTATCTGCCGGAATATCTGCAGGCGAACCGCTTCAATCACGAGCCGCGGCGCCGCCGCAAACTCTTGCTTTCCGGCCGTGAGATCGGCCGGCTGCGCTCCGCTGTCAATCGCGAAGGCATGACGCTGATCCCGCTGAAGATTTATTTCAACGATAGCGGTCGTGCCAAGCTGGAGCTGGCGCTCGCCAAGGGCAAGAAGATCCACGACAAACGCGAATCCGAGAAGGAACGCGACTGGAACCGGCAGAAGAACCGGCTTCTCAAGGATAATGGGTGAGGGTGAGGAGCGGTCGGGCAAAGCCCGAGCAATCGATCCAGTGAATCGATTGCAGCGACGAACGCCCTGAGCCAAAGCGAAGGGCCGGCCGCCGCGGCAAACGCGGAAAGCTCCACCGTCTATGAAATTCCTCGCCGACAATCAAAGCCAGCAGTCAATCGATCGCAGCGACGAACACACTGAGACGAACGCCCTGAGCCAAAGCGAAGGGCCGGCTGCGGCGGCAGACACAGACGCTCCCGCCGATCCCGGATTAATCTTCGGCCTCTGCCGCAGCAGGCGCCGGTTCGACCGGGCGCTGCGGACGCTCGGAGGGGTCGCGGCCGATTTCGGCCTTCAGCGATACAAGATCGATGAAGTGATCGGCCTGGCGGCGCAGGTCGTCGGCGATCATCGGCGGCTGGGTGGACATCGTGGAGATCACGGACACCTTGCGGCCACGGCGCTGCAATGCTTCCACCAAGGTGGTGAAATCCCCGTCACCGGAAAAGATGACCAGGTGATCGACGGTTTCCGACTGCTCCATGGCGTCGATTGCCAGCTCGATATCCATGTTGCCCTTGATCTTGCGGCGGCCCATGGAGTCGGTGAATTCCTTCGCCGGCTTGGTAATGACCTTGTAGCCGTTATAGTCCAGCCAATCGATGAGCGGGCGGATCGAGGAATATTCTTGGTCTTCGATAAGTGCCGTATAGTAATAAGCGCGAAGCAGATATCCGCGCTTCTGGAAGGCCTTCAGCAGCTTACGATAGTCGATATCAAAACCAAGGCTTTTCGACGCAGCGTAAAGATTGGCGCCGTCTATAAAAAGTGCAATTTTTTCGCGTGGGTCGAACATCGCTTACATATCCATTGTTACCAAAACGCAATTACTTTTACCCAAAATGCAGTCAAAACAATGTCTTGTATGACGCCCAAGAATAATTCGTATTACTTTATGAATTATTCATATATCCGAGATTTAGGGCACGATTTATGATATTCCAAGCAACTGTAGGTTGAATGCGCGATTTGTCTAATGAATTTTAGCCCAATGTGGAGGGATTGGCAGCCCCGAAGCAGGAAAAACTTGAATTTGCCATCGTTTGCTTGTATCGGGCGTGCTACTCCGAGACATGATGACGACATCACGACCGCAAAGGACAGGCAATGGCCCGTGTCACAGTAGAAGATTGCATTGATAAAGTAGAAAACCGGTTCGAGCTCGTGCTGCTTGCCAGCCATCGCGCTCGCCTGATTTCGCAGGGTTCCTCGATCACCATCGACCGCGACAATGACAAGAACCCGGTCGTCGCACTGCGCGAAATCGCCGACGAGACGCTGTCTCCTGATGACCTGAAGGAAGACCTGATCCACTCGCTGCAGAAGCACGTTGAAGTCGACGAGCCAGAGCCCGATCCGGCAAGCCTCCTGGCCGCTGGCGCTGTCGCTTCTGCTTCGGGCGATGAGGAAGAAGATCAGCCGGAAGCCGTTACTTTCGATCAGATGTCGGAAGAAGAGCTTCTTGCCGGTATCGAAGGCCTTGTTCCGCCAGAAAAAAGCGACGATTACTGATCGTCGAGCTTGATGCTCTAACCAAGAGCGATATGATGAAGTAATGCGTGCGCCGGTCTTATGACTGGCGCGCTTTTATTTTGCGGGAGTAGCTTGGGAATGATGCGGCAATACGAGCTTGTCGAGCGTGTGCAGAAATACAAGCCCGATGCCAATGAAGCGCTTCTCAATAAGGCCTATGTTTATGCGATGCAGAAGCACGGGCAGCAGAAGCGTGCCAGCGGCGACCCCTATATTTCCCATCCCCTCGAAGTTGCCGCCATCCTGACCGACATGCGTCTGGATGAATCGACCATCGCCGTCGCGCTCCTGCATGATACGATCGAGGATACGACCGCGACGCGTGCCGAAATCGACGAACTGTTCGGTGAGGATATTGGCCGTCTTGTCGAAGGGCTAACCAAGATCAAGAAGCTTGATCTCGTCACCAAGAAGGCGAAGCAGGCCGAGAATCTGCGTAAGCTGCTGCTCGCAATTTCCGACGATGTCCGCGTGCTCCTGGTAAAACTGGCCGACCGCCTGCACAATATGCGCACGCTCGACCACATGTCGCCGGAAAAGCGTGCCCGCATTTCCGAAGAGACGATGGATATCTATGCGCCGCTTGCCGGCCGCATGGGTATGCAGGATATGCGCGAAGAGTTGGAGGAGCTTTCGTTCCGCCATATCAATCCGGAGGCGCACGACACGGTCACCAAGCGCCTGGAGGAGCTGTCGCGGCGCAACGAAGGCTTGGTGAAAAAGATCGAGACGGAACTGCGCGACTTGCTGGTCGCCAACGGCCTCGCCAACGCCATGGTCAAGGGCCGGCAGAAGAAGCCCTATTCGGTCTTCCGCAAGATGCAGTCGAAATCGCTTTCCTTCGAGCAGCTCTCCGATGTCTATGGCTTCCGCCTGCTCGTCGATGATGTTCCCTCCTGCTATCGCGCGCTCGGCATCGTGCATACGCGCTGGCGCGTCGTGCCCGGGCGGTTCAAAGATTATATCTCCACGCCGAAGCAGAACGACTACCGTTCGCTGCACACGACTATCGTCGGCCCGTCCAGCCAGCGCATCGAGCTGCAGATTCGCACCAAGCGCATGCATGAGATCGCCGAATTCGGCATCGCTGCCCATACGCTCTATAAGGACGGCACCAACAATAATGGCGATGGTGAACTGCTATCGCGCGAAAGCAATGCCTATTCCTGGCTGCGCCACACCATCGAGGCGTTGGCCGAAGGCGACAGCCCCGAAGAATTCCTGGAGCATACCAAGCTGGAACTGTTCCAGGATCAGGTTTTCTGCTTCACGCCGAAGGGCAAGTTGATCGCCCTGCCGCGCGGCGCGACGCCGATCGATTTTGCCTATGCCGTCCACACCAATATCGGCGACACCACCGTTGGCGCCAAGATCAACGGCCGGATCATGCCGCTGGTGACGCGCCTCTCCAATGGCGATGAAGTTGAGATCATCCGCTCTGGCGTGCAGGTGCCGCCGGCTGCCTGGGAAGAGATCGTCGTGACCGGCAAGGCGCGCGCCGCCATTCGCCGCGCAACGCGCCTTGCCATCCGCAAGCAATATGCCGGCCTCGGCCACCGCATTCTGGAGCGCACCTTCGAGCGCGCCGGCAAGGTCTTTTCGCGTGAAGCTCTGAAGCCGGCGCTACACCGCCTCGGCCAGAAGGATGTCGAGGACGCGATTGCTGCTGTCGGGCGAGGGGAGATGTCATCGCTCGATGTGTTGCGGGCCGTCTATCCGGATCATCAGGATGAGCGCGTCACGATCAAGCCCGCCGGCGACGAAGGCTGGTTCAATGTCCGCAGCGCCTCCGGCATGATCTTCAAGATCCCCGGCAAGACCAAGGCCGATCTCGCCGCCAGCGTCGAAGGCGTGGATGCCCTGCCGATCCGCGGCCTAGCAGCGGATGTCGACGTGCATTTCGCTCCGACCGGTGCCGTTCCCGGTGACCGTATCGTCGGCATCATGGAAAAGGGCAAGGGCATCACCATCTATCCTATCCAGTCACCGGTCCTGCAGCGTTTCGACGACCAGCCGGAGCGATGGATCGACGTACGCTGGGATCTGGATGAGGCCAACAAGTCCCGCTTCACCGCGCGCATTCTGATCAATGCGCTGAACGAGCCGGGAACACTAGCCAAGGTCGCGCAGACGGTCGCCGACATCGACGTTAACATCCGCCTTCTCAACACGGTGCGCGTTGCCGCCGACTTTACCGAGATGGCGCTGGATGTCGAAGTCTGGGATCTGCGCCAGCTCAATCAGCTCCTGGTGCAGCTCAAGGAGCTGGATTGCATTGCCACCGTGAAGCGGCTTTACGAATAATTATCTTTCGCGATGGCTCGATTGAAAGCCGATTGCATAGTTTGTGATCATTTAATGATCATATTTGCCTAAGTTCGGCCTAAGGCATGCGCCTGACGCATGGCTGCTTCTATTTTCGAGCTGTGGTAATTAACTTTTGTCACGCCTATCTTCTGGTCATCGAAGAAACGAAACAGAGATGAGTAAGACAATGTTTGGTCCTATCAAGAAATTCGCCCGCGCCCTGCGCGTTCCGAGTGCTGAAGAACGTGAAATGGCCTATCTGAATGGCTCGCACGACCGTTTTGACCTTGAATATCGTCAGCGTCAGGTCGATCGCGGTATCTTCCGCCAGCGTTAATCGCTGACAATACTTGCAAAATGGGAAGGGGCGTACCTGTTGTTGCGCCCTTGGGGCATCCCGCCGAAAGCAGACAGGATGTTCCGCCTCAAACAAAGCTGGAGTGGCCCGTTGATGTTCCTTGAACATGTGGCGCTCTGAAGAGTACAGGCGCTGCGGCCGGATAATCGACGCAAGATACGCTTTGCCGCTCTTGTCATGACGGCCCTCCCTGCACTAGATAAGCCGCATGTTATTTCGCCGCCGAAAACCACTGACGTTGAGTGAAAAACTGCGGGAGCATCTTTGGCCCCGCAAGGGTTTCATTCGCTCGTTCCAATATTTTGGGAAACGCCTTGTGCGCCTTGCCGCGTCGCCACATTCGGTGGCCGCTGGCTTTGCCGCCGGCATTGTCGTGTCCTGGACACCGTTCATCGGCGTGCACTTCATCATGGCGATTATTATCGCCTATGTCGTCGGCGGTAACGTGATCGCGGCCGCGCTCGGCTGTCTGGCGGCCGGCAATCCCATCACCTATCCTTTCATCTGGGGCCTCACCTGGGAAATCGGCCATCTGATCCTGGCGCGCGATAGCGGCGGTCAGGGCGGTGGCGTCGATCTGCCGGCGCTGTGGCATAAGGGCGATCTGCTGCAGATTTGGGACCCGATCCTGAAGCCGATGCTGATCGGCGGCATTCCGCCGGCAATCGTCACGGGCGTCGTCGTCTATGCGTTGACCTATTATGGCGTGAAGAGCTTCAAGAGCCGCCGCAAGGCCCGGCTGATGGAGCGGGCGCGCGAACGCCTGGCCCTTGCCGAGAACGCATCGAGCGTCTGACGGAACGCGGCGCCGTAGCGGCTGGCTGGAGGGCCTTCTCATGATCATCGGGATAGGCAGCGACCTTATCGACATCCGCCGCGTGGAAAAGTCGATCGAACGCTTCGGCTCGCGGTTCACCGAACGCTGCTTCACCGATATCGAGCGCGCCAAATCCGAAGGGCGCAAGAACAAGGCTGCGTCATACGCCAAGCGCTTCGCTGCCAAGGAAGCCTGCTCCAAGGCACTTGGTACAGGTCTGGCGCAGGGCGTTTTCTGGCGCGACATGGGCGTCGTCAACCTGCCGAGCGGCAAGCCGACCATGCAGTTGACGGGCGGTGCGGCCAAAAGGCTGGCGGCGATGCTGCCGGAAAATCATCGCGCCGCCATTCATTTGACGATAACCGATGATTTCCCTCTCGCTCAGGCCTTTGTGATCATCGAAGCACTGCCGATTGCGGGCTGAATGACGACCGTGTGTCGCTTTTAATACCTGCGCCATTGCCGCCGTGGTATGAAGCGGATAGAGAGTGCCTGAAAGTGAAGTGCGCCGGTGGGGTGCGAAAAAGGAATAAGACTGCGTGTCCGAGAAAGCCGAAAAACAGCAGAATGTCCTGTGGGAAAACATCAAGGTCATCGTACAGGCTCTAGTCCTGGCCATGATCATCCGCACGGTACTATTTCAACCCTTCACCATTCCGTCCGGCTCGATGATGCCTACGCTTCTTGTTGGCGACTATATCTTCGTCAATAAGTTCGCTTACGGTTATTCGAAATATTCTCTGCCCTTCTCGCCGGATCTGTTCAGCGGCCGCATCTTAGGCAGCGAACCCAAGCGCGGCGATGTCGTGGTCTTCCGCTTCCCGCCGAATCCGGATGTCGATTACATCAAGCGCGTCATCGGCCTGCCGGGTGACCGTATTCAGGTGAAGAACGATATCCTCTACATCAACGGCCAGGCTGTCCCGCGGGAGCCGCACGGAACCTTCGCCTCGGATTACAGCCAGGAGCCGGGCGACGACATCCCTGTTTACAGCGAGCGCCTGCCGGATACCGGCAAGGTCTACGACACGCTCGATCTGTCGCAGACGTCGCGTGGTGACAACACCCAGGAATATGTCGTGCCGCCGGGCAACTATTTCATGATGGGCGACAACCGCGACAATTCCGACGACAGCCGTTTCGACGTCGGTTACGTGCCGGCTGAGAACCTGATCGGCCGTGCCAGCGTTATTTTCTTCTCGCTCGGCCACGACACCTCGTTCCGCGAAATCTGGAAATGGCCGACCAACATGCGTTGGGACCGCATCTTCAAGGTTGTCGAATGACGAAGACCCAGACGCTCCCGCAGGCGGATCGTGTCAGGCTTGAAGCCGTCATAGGCCACGAATTCGCTGAGAAGGGGCGCCTCGACTGGGCTCTGACGCATGCCAGCGCCCGAACGCATAAGGCCGGCAACTATGAGCGGCTGGAATTTCTCGGCGACCGGGTTCTCGGCCTTTGCATCGCAGAGCTCCTTTTTCAGACCTTTGGCACGGCGACCGAGGGCGAGCTCTCGGTGCGCCTCAACCAGCTTGTCAGCGCCGAGACCTGCGCCGAAGTCGCCGATGAGATGCAACTGCATCTCTTCATCCGCACGGGCGCCGATGTAAAGAAGTTGACCGGCAAGCGCATGCTGAACGTGCGCGCCGATGTGGTGGAAAGCCTTATTGCGGCGCTCTATCTCGATGGTGGCCTCGAGGTGGCGCGCAAATTCATCCTGCGCTACTGGGAGCGCCGGGCTATCCGTGCGGACGGTGCCAGACGCGATGCCAAGACGGAATTGCAGGAATGGGCGCATGCGAAATTCGGCGTCACGCCCGTTTACAGGGTTGATGACCGCAGCGGACCGGATCATGATCCCCGCTTCACGGTAACGGTGGAAGTGGCGGGAACGGCGCCCGAGACCGGGATAGAACGCTCCAAGCGCGCCGCCGAGCAGGTGGCTGCGACACGGATTTTGGAGCGCGAAGGTGTATGGCAGCCCCAGTCTCTTCAAAAATGAAAATGACTGCCTAGAAATGACGGAAAAAATGACCAATCAGGAAGACCCGGCCGGCGAAGGTGCGGCTGAAAATATCGGCCCTACGCATTCGGGTTTCGTGGCCCTCATCGGCCCGACCAATGCGGGCAAGTCGACGCTCGTCAACCGGCTCGTCGGCGCCAAAGTATCGATCGTCAGCCATAAGGTGCAGACGACGCGCGCCATCGTGCGTGGCATCGCCATCCACAACAATGCGCAGATCGTCTTCATGGATACGCCCGGCATCTTCAAGCCGCGCCGGCGCCTCGATCGCGCCATGGTGACATCAGCCTGGGGCGGCGCCAAGGATGCGGATTTCATCATGCTCCTGATCGACAGCGAGCGCGGAATACGCGGCGATGCCGAAGCCATTCTCGAAGGATTGAAGGAAGTTTCCCAGCCAAAGATCCTTGTTTTGAACAAGATCGACCGCGTCCGTCGCGAGGACCTGCTGGCGCTCGCCGCCGCCGCCAACGAGAAGATCGCCTTCGAGCAGACCTTCATGATTTCGGCCGAAAACGGTTCGGGCTGCGACGATGTTATGGACTATCTGGCAAAGACCCTGCCGGAGGGTCCTTGGTATTATCCCGAAGACCAAATTTCAGACCTGCCGATGCGTCAGCTCGCCGCCGAAATAACCCGCGAAAAGCTGTTCCTGCGCCTGCATCAGGAGCTTCCCTATTCCTCGCA
Source organism: Rhizobium sp. CB3060 (assembly GCF_025200735.1). Classification (NCBI taxonomy): domain Bacteria; kingdom Pseudomonadati; phylum Pseudomonadota; class Alphaproteobacteria; order Hyphomicrobiales; family Rhizobiaceae; genus Rhizobium; species Rhizobium sp. CB3060. Next base: position 772,486 of record NZ_CP104158.1, read on the forward strand.
CGTCGAAACGGAAAAATGGGAAGAGCGCAAGGACGGTTCGGTTCGGATCGAGCAAGTGATCTATGTCGAGCGCGAAAGCCAGAAGAAGATTGCGCTGGGCAAATCAGGCGAAACGATCAAGGCGATCTCAACGGCCTCTCGCAAGGAACTGTCCGAAATTCTCGAACAGCCGGTGCACCTTTTCCTTTTCGTCAAGGTGCGTGAGAATTGGGGCGACGATCCGGAACGCTTCCGCGAAATGGGACTTGAGTTTCCGCGCTGAGGGAACAATTCCCCGTTGAGTGTCTTACCTTACGACTGCCATCGGACAGATCGCTTCAACCGAAGCGATCTAAGAGGCGTGAATGGTCAAGACCACGACGATGCACAGGAAAAAAACGCCGTGCCAGCTCTGTCCGCTGCGGCGATTGCCGCATTTTCGCGAATTCAGTCGCGATGAGCTGAGTTTCGTCTCGGATTTCAAGAAGGGTGAGCTTGTCGTCGACGCCGGTGCGACGATCTTTCTGGAGGGTGCCCACAGCGCCCACCTTTTCACGATCCTTTCCGGCTGGGGCTTTCGCTATAAAACCCTCGAAGACGGACGCAGGCAGATCCTCAACTATGTGATGCCCGGCGACCTCATCGGCCTGCAAGGCTCGATCATGGGCGAGATGCAGCATTCGACCGAGGCTTTATCGCCGGTCTCGCTCTGTGTTTTCGAGCGTGCGGAACTGATGGCGCTCTACAACAAGCATCCGTCGCTCGCCTTCGATCTCACGTGGATCGCCGCGCGCGAAGAACGCATTTTGGATGAACACCTCTTAAGCATCGGTCGCAGGTCCGCGCTGGAAAGAGCCGCCTATCTGCTCGCCTACCTGCATCAACGGGCTAAGGCCCTGCATCTCTTCGACGGCAGCAAGGTCATTCCTATCACGCAGCAGCACATCGCCGACACCCTCGGTCTCTCCATCGTTCATACGAACAAGACATTGAAAAAGCTGTCGGAACGCGGCTTGATTCGCTGGCATGAACGCGGCTGCGACGTGTTGAATGGTCAAGGACTCGCCGCGCTCGCTGAGTGGGACGGGCTGGATGCGGGCGTGCGACCGTTCATCTGACGTGGTGGCAATGATGTGGCCGCCACATGTCTTTTTTAAATGTTCATGACGAGTGTATCAGCATAGACTACATTTTCGTCACTTTTCGACCAGTTTCACCTTTTACTAACCGCGGCGGCAAATGCGTTTGGAGCATGATGACGAGCCCATAGTCCGGCGGGACAAAAAGTGCGAAGCGGGTCAGGGCAAGGTCATGTCACATGAGATCTAGCCAATACGGATGGGGGAATGCCATCCATTCAACACGGGCCGATGATTGGCGCCGGAGGGATAGATGTGGGAATGTTTACGGGGCACGGCGCCGCTTGGCGCAGGGATGCGGGGACGGCGCTGATATGACGGTTCAGCGCGTTCTCATTTTGGAAGACAATCTGATCATTGCCATGGAGGCGGAGGAAATCCTTCGTCTCATTGGGGTCAAGGAGGTGGAAATCGCCTCGAACCTGGAGCAGGCAGTCAACGCCATTCATACCGAGCGTTATGATTTTGCGATGTTGGACGTCAATCTGGGGGAGTCGATGAGTTTCGGCTTTGCCCGGTTGCTGAGGGAGCGCGGCATCGCCTTCGGCTTCGTCAGCGGCTATCCCGATACACTCGATTTTCCACCCGATTTGCGGCATGTGCCGTTGCTCAACAAGCCTTTCGACGAGGCCGCCATGTGGGCGTTCGTCGACAGGCTGGCACCGGCAGAGCCATCAAGCAGCCCGCTACCAAGCGGATCGTCTGACATGTGACAGCGCCTGCCGTTTGTCCTAAACTCGAATCACGACATTCTATAGGACGAACCGGGCCGATGCAGTGGCAGGATCAGGCGATCATCTTGGGCGTCAAACGCCTTGGCGAGACGAGTGTCGTCGCCGAGGTGATGACGCGTGATCGCGGCCGGCACATGGGGTTGGTGCGCTCCGGCCGGTCCCGCGCCATGCAGCCGGTGCTGCAGGCTGGCAATCTGGTCGAAGTGACCTGGCGAGCACGGCTGCATGAGCATCTCGGCGAGTTCCGCATGGAGCCGGTGCGATTGCGGGCGGCGAGGCTGATGGAGACGGCGACCGCCGTCTATGGCGTGCAAGCCATGGGCGCTCTGCTGCGCCTGCTGCCTGAGCGTGACCCGCATCCGCATCTCTATGATGCGCTGAATGTGATTCTCGAAAACCTGCAGAACCCCATGGATGCCGGCGAACTTTTCGTCCGCTTCGAGCTGGCGGTCCTCAATGACCTGGGTTTCGGCCTCGATCTGACGGAGTGCGCGGCGACGGGTACGCACGACGATCTTGCCTTTGTTTCGCCGAAGACCGGGCGAGCCGTCTGCCGTGCCGCAGGCCTGCCTTGGGCCGACAAGATGCTGGTGTTGCCGCCTTTCCTCGCCGCTGGCGCCGTCGAAGCAGCGGATGCCGGCAGTCTCGCTGCCGCCTTCCGCCTGACCGGCTTTTTCCTGCATCGCCATGTCTACGAACCGCGTGGCATAGAGATCGCCGCAGCGCGCGACGGCTTCGTCCAGGCGGCGTTGAAAGCGCTAAATGCGGCGTCCTTAGAAGCACAGGAGCGGCCGAGCATTGCCGCAAAAAGATAGAGCATAATCCGAAAGGATCATGCTCTAAGGCGTAATTCAGAGCTGAAAAAGCGCTTCAAACAGCCATATTCGATGCTGCCGACATGACTTCCCGTGGGGCGGGAATGCCAAACATATGGCGGCCAGCCTCTTCGACCTCCGTGAACGACCAGCGGATGACACCATCCCGATCGAGCAGGAATTCGCCGACAAGCTGGCCTTCGCCGGTGGCGATCATCCGCTTGTCATCCTCGTTGACTTCATAGCCGTCCGCCTTGTCGAGGAATTCCATCGCTGCCATCGGGTTCATGGGCTCTGGAAGCTCGCCCGGCAGATCGATGCGCATCGACATCACCGCATCCATGCTGACCTTGTGCGGCCAGTCATTCTCAGCCTCGGTAAACTGAAGATTCGGCAGGCCGAAGGCCTTGTGCGATACCCGTTCCGGGTCTGAGGCCGCCAGCAGATTGGGAAGCGGATGGTAGCGGAAGTAGAGGCGGGCGCGCTCGATCGGCGTGTTGACGACGGTCAGGCTGTCTATGCCTTTTTCCTGCAATGCATCGGTGAGCTCGGCCATGGCGGCGATCTGCCGGCGACAGAAGGGGCAATGCAGCCCGCGGAACAATCCGACAAACACCGGCTTCTGGCCGCGAAAATCGTCGATGGCGACCTTGCCCTGCCGCGTGATCGCATCCAGCACGACGTTCGGTGCGCGATCTCCAGGCTGCAATGGTCTTCCGGCGTGGTTCTCCTGCATGGTTCGTTCCTCCCTTTAAGTGCTTGAATCGATTCTCCCAATGGATCTCCGACGACCATCATGACGAGGACAATCAGTCGAGAAACGGCAATACGACGAGTGTGCCTGGATCGAGGTTGTGGCGGATGCACACATCCTGTGCCAGCGAGAAATACCGTTCCGCCTCATCCATGTCGTCATGCTCAAGGCTCAGTGTCGCCAGGCCATCATAGCACGGAAAAAGCAGTTGCGGTTCGTCAATTTCCTTCGCGACCTCAAGGGCTTCCTCGTAATACTTACGAGCTAGCTTCGGCTGCCCATGGCATTGATGGATCTGCCCGAGGACGATCAGCGGTACGGAGAGATGGTCACGCTGATCGAGTGCGCGATCGATCTCCACTGCCTTCTCCGCCGCCGGCACACCTTCGGCGGCGCAACGATCCGTGAAGGTGCAGCAGGAAACGGCGAGGTTGGCGAGAAGGCGTGCCTGGAAGCCGAGATCGCCGATCCGGGTTGCGACCTCCAGCCCGCGCCGGCAAACTTTGATGGCGTTGGCCGGATCGACAATCGTGTAGAGTACGCCGAGATTGGAATAAGCGCGGCACGCGGCACTTTGCAGATCGGCCTTTTCGGCAACGGTAAGGCTGCGCTCTACTTCCTGTACGGCATCGCGGCGACGACCGAGCCGCGCCAGTGCCGCGCCCTTGGTGTTCAGCGCCTCCGCCATCGCTCGCGCTGCCTCCCGTCCGGCCTCGGTCGTTCCGTCGATCGGTAGCGTTTGCAGCCGCTGCAGGGCCTGCGTAGCCCATTCAGCGGCAGCGGCCTGATCGCCCATGCGGAACGCCAGATGACCGCGTTCCTGCAGGAGATGCGCATGTTCGATCGGCGCATCGATCGTCGCGATCATGGCTTCGGCCTCGGCGCAATGTGCTTCCGCTTGATCGCGGCGGCCCGCCTCGAGGTGCAGCCGGCCGATCTTACGCAATATCCTCGCCGCAGCGATCCGATCGTCTCCGGTGCGATGGATCGCAAGCGCTTGCTGATAGTGATTAAAGGCGGCGTCGCGGCGACCGGCAGGGCCGCAGAGATCGGCGAGACGCTCCAGGAGCGCCAATTGTTCCGGGGCCACCTCCGGCTCGTTTGCAAAGGCGGCAAGCGCTTGGCGGTAGAGGCGCATCGCGTCGTCATTGGCGTAGGTCTTGCGCGCCAGATCGCCGGCAGCCATCAGGTAGCTGGCCCCCTTTGCCTTCTCGGTGGTCAGGCTGAAATGATGACCGAGCTGTGACAGATGCTCCGGCCGGTCGGGCGCTGAGCCATATTGGCGCTCCAGAACCCGTCCGATCCGGTGATGAAGCTCCATGCGCCGTTGCAGCAGGAGATTATGGTAGATGACGTCATGCAGCAGGGATTGGCTGAAGCGATAGGCGGGAGAAACACCGGCATCAGGCCCGCGCAATTCCTCGATGATATTTGCATCGCAGAGATAGTCCAACGCAGCATCGATGGCAGTCGGGTCGGTGGCGACGGAGCGGAGCAGGGCAGTGTCGAACTTCGGGCCGACCACCGCCGCCTCCTGCGCCAACCGTCTAATCTCCTGCGGCAGACGATCGACGCGGGCAAGCAAGAGAGCCTGCAGATTGACTGGAATATCGACATCCGTCTCTTCCGCCGCAACTTGCCAGCGTTGACCGTCATTGTGCAGCCTGCCCATATCGATCAATCCCCGCAGGATCTCTTCGATGAAGAGCGGATTGCCGCCGGCGCGATCAAGGATGCGCTTGCGCATCGCGACCGGCAGCTTGCTATGGCTCTCGCCGAAAAACGCGGCGAGCAGCTTCTGCCCGTCGGTTGCGTTGAGTGGGCCAAGACGTTGGACGGTAACGCTGACGCGATTGGAGTCCAGCGGGTCGATCTGCGATGTCGGCCGGTAGATCGCAAGCAGCATCAGCCGGCTGCGCTCCAGCCGATCCAGCATGAAGCGAAGCACTTCCAGCGAGGCCGCGTCCGCCCAATGCAGATCCTCGATGACAAGCAGTAGGGGACCTTGCGCCAGCCGCCGCTCGAACACCGTGCGGACCGCATAGAAGATCTGCCGCCGCAACTGTTCCGGCTCGATGTGCCGCAGCGCTCCACTGGGGTCACCGAGGCCGAGGACATGCAGAAAGAGCGGCGAAAGTCCCTCAACATCCTCCTGCGTGAGATCCAGCGCGCGGAAACCCGTCGCCAGCAATTGTCGCGTCCTGTCGAGATTGTCCCGCTCGCCGATGCCGTAAGCACTGCGCACGACCGCGGCAAGCGTGCCATAGGACTGTTCGCCGAGAGGGGAGCAGGTCGCCTTGCGGATGGCTAGGCCCTGAAAGCGGGCTGCATTGCCGGCGATCCCGATGAATTCATTGACCAGCCGCGACTTGCCGATGCCGGCTTCGCCGATGAGGCGGACAAGTTGCGCCGCACCGCCGCAGGCAAGGTCGAGACAGGTCAATAGCCGCGACAATTCGGTATCCCGTCCGATCATCGGGGCCCGCAGGCCGAAACTCTCTAGCCCGCGCGCCGTATGCGGTGCCTCCAAAGGTCCTGTCAGCCGATGGACAAGCACGTTGCCGCTTTTGCCGCGCAAGGCTTGGGCGCCGAGGCTGTCGAAAGCGAAGGCATGGCGGGTGAGACGATAGGTCAGCGGCCCGACGAGGATATCGTTTTCGCCGGCCATGGATTGCAGGCGTTGGGCGGTATTCACCGTGTCGCCGGTGACGGAATAGGATTTTGTGCTAACGGCGCCGAAGCCGCCGGTGACGACCGGGCCGCTGTTGATGCCGATATGCAGACGCAGCGGCACGCCGGCCCGAGGCTGCCAGCGCTCGCCGACCTGTGTTGCCCGATCGATCATGTTGAGCGCAGCATTCAGTGCCCGCATCGGATCGTCCTCATGGGCAACCGGCGCGCCGAACAGAGCCAGCAGCGCATCGCCGACGAACTTGTCGACAAAGCCGCCATAGGCCTCGACTGCCTGGGTCATCTCTTCGAACAATTCGTTCTGCAGCACCCGCATCACTTCCGGGTCGATCTGCTCGCTCAATGTCGTGAAGCCACAGAGATCGGCAAAAAGCACGGTTACCGGTCGCCGGTCGGCATCGTCCCCGGATTTTGCTGGCGGAGCCTCGATGATCTGCTTGGCTGCGGATGGGGCTTTGTCGGAAATCGCGGCGCCGCATCGGGGGCAGAAGGCAAAATCAGGCTGGCAGGGAAAGCCGCACGCAGCGCAGGAGATAGGTTGCTTTGCGCCGCATCGCGGACAGAAAGCAAAGCCGCTCTGAATATCGAAACCGCAGCCCGCACATTCCATCGGACGCACCTCGAAAAAGCCCGGTGCGCCACGGCTCCTTCAGCCGCAACCAACGGTCTTCAATATGGCGATAAACATGAACCTGCTGCCTCATGCCCGCAAGCACTAAACAAGTGGTAGAACCACTATCGCCGTTTGAATGACCAGCCCTCGGGCCGCCCCTCGATCACGGTCACCGTATCGCCGATCTTTACCGTGCCTTCGCCGCGCGGTGCGGCATTCCAGCCGAAGAGCGGACCGGGGACGCGGCGGTCGGCAGACATGCGGACGCGGCCCATGGCGGGCATCGGGTTCGGAACGTCGCGCGAGCCGGTTTTCTGGTCCTGCGTCGTCATGATGCAGCGGGCGCATGGCTTGACGAGATCGAGCCGAATGCCGCCGATCTCGATCGCCGCCCAGCGGTCCTCGGGCCACTCCTCATCGCAGTCGATGACGATGTTGGGGCGAAAACGCTCCATGCCGACCGAACCCTCGCTATGGGTGGCAAGATCGGCATTTAGCGCCTTCAGCGAGCCGGTGGTGGTGATCAGGATCTGGTATCCGTCGACGAAGGTAACCGGCGCGTCGCCGCCGGCCCATTCCGGATTGGCGACGCGCTTGGCGAGCCTGTCGAAGAAGACCATTTTGACGTCGCGACCGAGCCACGCCGACAGGGCCTTGTTGGTTTCCTCGTCGGCAACAGAAGCGCTGACATCCGATTTCCAGACGACGACATCCATGCGGTTGTCCGGGTGCGGCGGAGGCACGATGATGTCGGCCTTGCCCTCCATTTTCAGACGCAGATAGGAGGGGCCAGGCTGGATGTCGATGCGGGCAAGATCCTGCAATTCGCGTTGCGTGATGAATTGGCCTGATGGTTCGACCAGCATGGCGCGACGATCGCCGACCAGGCCGAAGGCGTCGACGGAGGCGGATGGAATGGCAATGCCGCGCGCGCTCTTGAGCGGATAGATGAAGAGATCGCTGATCCGCATGAATAGCCCTCAGATTTCGTCGATGAACATTGCCAGCACCGTCTTCAACCGCTCGTGCCGCTCGCCGGCAAACCTGCGGCCGGTTTCGGTCTGAAACCCATCCGCTAGTTTGAACAGCTTTGTCTCGAAATGGTCAATGGCGAAGCGCTTGTCGTCCAGCGGCCGCTCTGTCGCGAGCGGGTCGAACGGATCGTAGAGGCCCGAGCCCAGGCGCCCCGCGATATAGAAACAACGGGCAGCGCCGACCATGCCGATCGCATCCAGCCGGTCGGCATCCTGCAGCATTTTCGCCTCCGGCGTTTCCGGCGGAATATTGGCGGAAAAGCTGTGCGTGGTGATCGCGTGCGATACGGCGGCGATATCCTCGCCAGCCCATCCAAGCTCCCTCAGGATGCCCGAGGCCTTCTCGGCTGCCAGCCGCGATGCCTGGGCGCGATGCGGCGAATTTTTCTCCACCGAGACGCAATCATGCAGCAATACGGCGGCGGCGAGGATGCGGGCATCGCCGCCTTCTTCGGCCTGGATCGACATGGCGCTCTTGAAGACGCGCAGGATGTGGGCGACGTCGTGCGAGCCGTCGTCGCCATCGGCCGCATGTGGAATAAGCTGCGCGGCGAGCGTCTCGAACGGGGCAAAGGCCCGCGCCATCCTGTTGGTATCCATCTTCGGCCCCATGTCGGAGTGATCTGTCGGAATGATCTCGTGCGTTCCTACCGGGCGCAGAGATTCGCCGCAATCATTCCGTCGTTTTCCTCCCCGTCAGAACCTTCTGATAGAAAAGACCGATGCCGATCAGCACCACGCCGAGGCCGATGAAGGATAGTGCTCGCAGGAAGCCTTCGAGATTTGCCATGTCGATCAGAAACACTTTCACGACAGCGACGAACACCAGCGCAGCCGACGCGATACGCAGGCTGCGAGCATCGAAACGCGCCCCAAGCCAAAGAAGGGCGATGCCGATCAGCAGCCAGACGACGGAATAGGAATAGACTTCCCCCTGGATGAAGTCATTCCAGAACGGGATGTATTCGCCCTGCCAGAAACGGCGCACCGACAGCGTCGCCCAGGCAAAGGCCATGACCGCGCCGGCGACGGCCAACATCGTCACATAAGGCCGTGGCCGTCTGCCCCGCGCATAGAGCGCCAAGCCGCCATAGGCGATCGCCGGCAGCAGATAGCCGAGCAGCAACAGGTTGAAGAAAGGAATCCCGCCGGTGCTTTCGCCTGTCATGAAGGGGTTGAGCCCGAGCAAATGCAACGACAGGATCAGGATGACGGAGAGGACACCGAGCGCCATTCCGCCATAACGGAAGACGGGGCTCGATGCGCTGAGATCAAGCGCCATCAGCGTCGCCGAGGCGCCGATCGCCAGCAATGTGTAGATCGATTGTTCGCTGAGCGTCGGAATGTTTGCATTCAAGACGCCGCCGTTCATCGCATGGCGCACCAGGATTGCGATGGTCAGCAGCACCAGGAAGCTCGCAAGCGCCTGCAGCGTGTTGCGCAGCCGGAGGTCCTGCGAATGCCTGAGCTCGAAGGCGGCCCAGACGGCGAGGGCCGCGGGGATGCCGTAACCAGCAAGCAGCATGTTGAAGATCGGCGTCGTGCCGAGTTCATCCGGGTCGACGATGGTCGGCTGCCAGGCAATGCGCCCGAGGGTGATGAGCAGCGCCGCAACCATCGTCCATGGCAGGGCCGGCCAGGAGCGGGCGCGCCCGGCGAGCAGAAATGCCATGCCAAGCACCGGCAGCAGTATCGTCGGGGTGGCGTCATGGGTCAGCGTATGAAGAGCGAAGACCAGGGCAGCGAAGGAGCCTGCCGCGAGGATATTGGTCGGCAAGGCCCCGTTGGCTTCCGGGGAACGGCGGTGCTGCAATTCGGCGAGCGCCATCAGGACCGCAGCAAGCACGATGCCATAAAGCCCATGCAGCCAGTCGCGCATCCAGTTGCCGAAGGTGACATAGCTGATCACGGCGATCGTCAGCGGCGTGGCGACCATGATCGCGCTCCATAGCGCGGCAAAGGGCTTCTCGCTTTCGCCAAAACGCTTGAGAAAGAAGAAGCCGGCGATGACAAAGATCGCGCCAAGGCCGAGACCGTCATAGACGACAAGATGGGAAAGTGCCGGAACGATCTGCGCTATGTTCAGCTCCGCACCGATCTCCGGCTGCATCAGGGCGATGAACATGCCAAAGCCGGCCGCTATGGCCGACAGGATTGCCGCCCAGGCCGCATACACGCGGCTGGCTCCGAGGGCCGCAAGGGTGGCGACGATCACAGCGAAGAGAAGCGATGCGTCCGGGAGCGGGTATCCGTATAGAAGACTGTAAACGAGGAAGGCCAGGGCGACCGCGGCGCTGCCGATCGATGCCGTCAGCGTCATTCCAAGCGGCGCGCGCGCCAGGAACGCGGCCCAATGGCTGGCCGGTGGTGCGACCGATAACCCCTCGGTTTCGGCCGAATCTATATCTTCCTCGATCGTTGCGGCTGCTCCATAGCGTCCGGGCCAGATGAAAATCGTGCCGGCGATCATCGCCAGCATGGCCAGAGTAACCGGGGTCAGGTCAACGACATCGCTATTGAAGATGTAAAGCAGCGGCCAGATGCTGAGGAGGGCATTGGCGAAAGACGGTACGGTGTGCCAACGGCGCAGGCGCGATGCCGCAATGGTGGCGAGCCAAGTGAAGACGAGATAGCCGAACAGCGTCCACGGTCTTGGCGCCGTCGAGGCAATGAGCACCGGGGTGATCATGGAAGCCAGGAGCCCAAGCCCCGCAAGCGCCTGGCCATGCAGCAGCGACAGGCCAAGCGTGGCGAGCGAAATCAGCCCCAGAAGGACGAAGGCGGCCGCCGGTCCGATGAAGCCGTAAATGCCATGGGCAGCATAGGTCGAGCCGAACAGCGCGACGACACCCGCCGCCGTCAGCACGCCGGGGATCATCGCGTTCTGGAAGGTATTGGCCAGCATAGGCTCGGACCGGCGCCGGATGACTTCGCCAGCAGCGATAAGGACCAAGCCGAAGATGGCGGCAAGCACCAGCCGCACGGCAGGACTGAGCAGGCCGCTTTCGATCGAATATTTGACCAGGAAGATGCCGCCGAACGCCAGCGCAATACCGCCCACCCAGACGGCCCAGCGGGCGCCAATCGTGCTCTCCAGACTTTCGTCTTTCTGCTGAAGGGCGGCCGCGACCATGTCCTCTTGTTGCTCTGGCGTGCCGCCATCGGAAAAGGCGGCTTCCTCCATGTCTGACGTTGTCTCTGCGGCGGCTTCGGTCAACGGCTGCGCCGCGGTTTCGGACGCTTCGATTACCTCTTCAATAGACTCTGCCGCTGCTGCTGATTCGCCTGCACCGACCGACAACACATGGCCGGCAAGCGCATTTTGCAGCTCTGAAACGCGGCTTTCCAGCCGTTGTAGCCGTTGGTTGTAGCTGCGCAGGATCAAAATACCCACGACCACAATCACGATCAGCAGCAATTCAGTCATATCCACTCCATGGGCTACCGTCGTTACATTATACGAAAAGACCAGTACAGGAAGGGCCAATCGGCCGATTTTCCCTATGATTACAGGGAATTACCAGATAGGGAGCGGGACGCACCGCGCGGTCGGCCATCATAGACTTATTAGGAAATAGCGATTTATAACTTGAAAACTATTGTTAATACTCATTAACAATTCGTCTTTACCCGGGCGGCAAATCAGCCTATCAACACTCATAGTTAACCAGAACGTATTGCGTACAAACGACGTCGCATGAGGCGGCTCCTCACCCAAGGAGGTTTGTATGTCCCATGTATCTTCCACATCCAATAGTACCTATCCTTATCGCGGTACGCTTTCGCGGCTCGATGCGAATGACGACGGTGTTTTGAGTCGTGAAGAGCGCGAAGCCGACGAGCGTCCGGGCATTCTCGAGACCGATGCGGTCGATAACGGTAGCGCGAATGGCGCATTGGGCAGCCTGATGGCAAAGCTGATGCAAATGCCCACCGGTAGCGCGACGACGGGCAAAATGTCCGCGGCCAGTAATGCTTACGACCTCGATCTGTTGACGCCGATGGATGCTTACAACAGCACTTACGGCCAATACGACGTGGACAGCAGCATGGCGGCCTGAGCGATCGCCTTGCCCATACCATCATAAGGGCCCGCCGGACAGTGGCGGGCCTTTTTGCGTCCAAGACCTGCCCATTTCTCTTCTCGCGGGAACACCCGACCCTGTGATGCGTTGCCTTCACGACTCAAACGGGAGAATGTTCCATGAGGACGATCATTATTGCTGCGGCCCTGGCCTTGGCGGCAGCTCTGCCCGCGACTGCGCAGGACAAGCAGACGGCAATTGCCAATTTTATCGGTGTCGACGGCAAACAGGCGGGACGGGCGGTCCTGACCGAGGCGAAGACGGGCGTGCTGATCGAACTCGACGTGTCCGGCCTGCCCGCCAATCGATGGGTCGCCTTCCATATCCATGAGAACAATCATTGCGACCATACGCACGGCTTCGAATCCGCCGGCGGCCATTTCAATCCCGCAAATGCCGAACACGGCCTGCTTGCGGCCAATGGCCCGCATGCCGGCGACATGCCTAATCAATATGTCGACCAGGACGGCAAGCTCAGGGCGCAGGTCTTCAACGGCATGGTCTTGCTGGACGGCAAAAACGGCATTCGCGGCCGAACGCTGATGATCCATGCGGAGTCGGATGATTACCGCAGCCAACCCGTCGGCGGCGCCGGTAAACGGCTGGCTTGCGCCGTTATCGAATAGCCCTGCGCCAAGGGTGATTCGCTCGACTGTCGTGATCTGCGCCAAGCAGCGGTTGTCTCTCGCTCGCAGAGGCCCACCGCCAATATGATTCGCTGTCTGTCAATTGGGGTTAATGATCAATTAACACCTATCTTTGACCGTCTCCGAAAATCGGCCTATGCCAATCGGCATTTCAACGAGCGTACTGCGTTCCACCGAAAACGTCTGACAGCGTTTACTTCAGGAGATTTGGATGAGTGGTATTTCTTCAGTTGGAAGCAGCATGAGCGCTGCCTCGTACAATCCCCTTGATAAGAATCACGATGGCGTTGTGGACGCCCAGGAGCTGCAGGAAGCAGCACAATCCGGCCTCCTGTCTGCAAGCGTTCTTGCCGACGAGGACGGTGACGACAGCAGCGATCAGAGCGCCACGGGCGCTTTCTCGGGCAATCTGGCGTCCATGCTGCTGCAGATGCAGCAGAGCAGCGGCAGTGGCGAGACCAGCACTGATTCGTCTGCCGCCGACACCTCATCCGTGGAAAAGACGTCCAACAACAGCAGCGGCGGCACGGCCACTAGCGACAATACCAGCCAGAATGCTTTGGAAGTCTTCATCAAAGAGATGGAGGCCTCGATGAATGTCTATCAGAATACCTACGGTCAGTACGATCCCGATCCGTCGGATAGCGTTGCCGCCTGATCGGCCGTTCTCGTAAAAGCTGAAAATGGACGGAGATTGCGCAAGCGCAGTCTCCGTTTTTATATGACGCCGATTTCCGCTTGCAACGACAGGACAAAGGGCGCGTTGCCGTCCGCATCGGCGCCGCGGCCGATCGCCTTGACGGCGTCGACGAGCCGGCCTTTGCGGTCAAGCATCTGGTCACCAATCATGATCAGCCGTGCATTCGGCGTCGCATAGGGCGAGGTGGTGCGCAGGCGATGGGCAAGTGCCAGATCGTCCTGCTCGGGATGGACGGCAAGCGCTGCGATCAGCGCGGCCGCGGGGGAGCGCGACACGCCCATCCAGCAATGGATCAGCAGCGGTGCCGTGCGATCCCAGTTTCTGGCAAAATCGATGATATCGCGGACATGCGTTTCCTGCGGTGCCACGAGGTCGCCGGTACCGGGAAAGCTGATGTCGTTCATACCAAGCAGCAGGTGCCGTTCTGCTTTGATCACCGCCGGCCGGTGAAACGTCTGTTCCTTGGCCATCAAGCTGATCATTTCGGATGCGCCGTGACGAACGGCCATCTCGGCGATGCGTGCCAGCGGCGATACGACGATCGCGGTCATGCGTCGGTTCTCACGGTGGCGCGTTCGGCCTCGATCGCCGCGAAGCGCGCCAGGAAGAGGCGTTGCGCTTCGATCGCCGGCATCGGTTCCATCGGCAACATCTCCTGCGTAATGCCGCGAGGCTGGCCGAAGAACTTGCGCGCTTCCTGCGGCGTGAAACCGGCAAGCAGCGTCGCCTCGAAATAGGCAGAGACCGTATCGGCCTTCTTGATCTTTTCCTTCAATGCCGGCCCGCAATGCGGCGGCAGAGTAAAGCGTCGGTAGATCGCGGCTTCCAGGCGCTTCTCCACCACCTTGTAGTCGCCGCCGACCACGGATTTGAACGGCGAGATCATGTCGCCGATGACATATTCGGGTGCATCGTGCAGCAGCGCCGCCAACTGCTCGTCCGGCGTCGGCTGGTTGAGGTGACGGAAGATCGTCTCCACCACGAGACTGTGTTGTGCCACCGAGAAAGCGTGATCCCCGGAGGTCTGGCCGTTCCAGCGCGCCACGCGGGCAAGCCCGTGGGCAATATCGCTGATCTCGACGTCGAGCGGCGAAGGGTCCAGCAGATCCAGCCTGCGGCCGGACAACATGCGCTGCCAGGCGCGCGGGATATTGCCCGCTGTCATGCCGAAGCCTCATCGCTCTGCGTGGGGAAAGAGAGGCCGGACCAGGCGGGCAGCGCGAGCGAAACTTCGCGATCTGCCGCCAGGATGGGCGTGTCGGCGGCGATGGCTTCGCCGGCGCGGTCAATGCGGACGATGGCGAGGCCCTTGGCGCCCTCGATCGAACCGAGCGTGCCGATCGGCTTGCCATCGGCAGTCAACTCGGTGCCGGTGGCGGGCAAATCAGCGCTACCGCTGACGATGACGACCCGTCGGCGCGCCGTGCCGCGATGCTGCATGCGGGACACCACTTCCTGACCGACATAGCAGCCCTTGCGGAAGCCGAGGCCGCCGTTCAGATCCATCAGCACGTCATGCGGAAAAGCATCCTGCAGGGCGAAATCCTGGCCGGAAACTGCAATGCCATTGGCAATGCGCAGCGTCTGGTAGAGCGCCTGCGCATCGTCGCCGTCCTGGCCGGGCGTGCGCGTCAGCGTGATCCCTGCCTTGGCGAAGCGGCTGTCCTTCCGGCTTTCAGTCGCATTCTCGCCCCAGGCGACCGTGACGCCTTCCATTTCCATTGCAGCAAAATCGACCGGTGCGCGCAGGCGGTACATGGTGAGCCGCTTCAGAAATCCGTCTCTCTGCGTTGCATCGGTCTCCAACAGAAAGCCGGGGCCATCCCGCCAGATCATGAAATCGAACAGGATCTTGCCTTGCGGCGTGAGCAGTGCGCCGGGACGGGCCTCGTCCGTGCCGAGCGAGGCAAGATCGGTGGTGATGAGATTGTGCAGGAAGGCTTCCGCCTCCGCGCCGGTGACGCGAAGAAAGGAGCGATCTCTGAGGAATACGGCTGGCATTGTGGACCCGCTAATTTGGCCTATCGCTCAGAGGTAAGGCCTCCGGTCGGGAACCGCAAGTTCTGAGCAGGGATCATTCGCCCGACGTGAAGAATTTCCACTTGCCATCGGGTGTGATGCCGACGCGGTAGAAATTATAGCCGCCGAATTCCAGCATGTCGGAGAAATCGCCGGCGGTAACGATGCGCATCAAATCGACCTTTTCCGGCGCAGTCAGGGACTTGATGTCCTTCTCCGCGAAATAGGGCCAGACATACATTTCATCCGGTGTGCCTTGGCCGACATGCGCAAAGCCGGACGACATGATGTCAAGGAGAATGGAGAGGATCTCGATGCCGTCGGGGTCGCCGGAAAGATCATGCAGCGTCTTGATCGGGTCTTCGGTCGGATCGTCCGCCGTCACCTGCGTCTGCTTGAGGCCGCCGCCGACGTTCATCAGCGGACGCAGACGCTCTAGATCACCGGAGGCGGCCGCCTCGACGATCGCTTCCCGCAGCTTGCGCACCGGCTCAGGCGCCTTGCTGATATCGAAGAGAATCTCCGCCTGCTTGCCGCCATTCGGTGCACTGCTCGATGCGGCACCACTGCTCTGTCCGGCCTGGTTGTTAACCAGCGGATCGGGTGCGGGAATTGTTTTTGAGGGTGCCTCCAGCGCCTCTTCGACCGGCTTGTCATTGCGCTGCTGCGCTGATTTCCCGGCAACGCCCGGCTGGGCGGCGGGCGGATTGAGCTGGGAGAAGGCAAAGGCCGGCAAAGGTAGGGCGAGGCTGCCGAAAAACATGGTCGCTACGGCAAGCGAGGCAATGGAACGTCGAAACTCATTGCCCGGTACGGTGTGCATAGGGATCTCTGGCTGTTATTGCAGGGTGCGGTTCGGAGAGAATTCACCAGCAAGCATGCGGTCCCTAAGTGATTCGAGCAAGGCTTCTGCGCCCTGTTCTCCCTGAATGCGAATAGTCTCGCGGATGGCATGGGCAATTGCAGCGTCGGCGATGATTTCCGGCTCGATGCCGTCAGCCATCCCGTCAGCCCAGGCCTCGTTCTGGTATTCCAGCGCTGCCTGCCTTTTTTCGTGGACAATCATGTCGTCGATGTCGTTCAGGCTTGGTTCCATTGTTTCGTTCCTCGAGACGTCCATGTCCTTACCGCTTGATTAACGACTTTATCAGCCTTTTCCTAAAACGACACGGCTCGGCATGAAAAGGGGTTAATAAATCGTCAATTTCCAAAGCGAGCGGTTATTTCTGTGGCAAGTGTTGCACCTTCGTTACGGTAGCGCTCCTCAGCCACGATAGCCTGCGGCGTGCAATCCGTGTAAACCGATGCAAAGGATCTATATCCTCGGTTGAACGAGGCAGTCAGTTTTTCCTTGCGTTTCGGCTCGTCTTTCGTCTCTGCGTCCAGCAATCGCTGCATATCGGCCCGCCAGGAATCTTCTTTTCCGGTGTTGCAGAGATTGCGCAGATAGTGGATCGAGCCGAGAATTTCGGCGAGCCGTGACAACTGATCGTCATAGGGCGTCGGCCGCTCAGCATTATCGGTGTTGCCCGGCACCTGCGCCTCCGGAACGCTCGCCGGAGGCTGCGCAAAGGCCGGAAATGCGGCCACAAACGCGGCGCAGACCGGGAACAGGTTGATGAGGCGACGGTGATTCATACACACAGTTGATATGCCAAGCATGACCGGAGCAAGGCGAAAGCCTCACTTTCCACGCCGTTATTGTTACGCATCGTTAACGCTGGGGCTTCGAATATCTTGTTAGACCCGAGCAGCCGTCAGCCGTTCGGCGCATTCGAGCACGCTCGCCGGAACGGGCAGGGCGCGGATCTCTTCCAGTGAATACCAGCCAATCGCCGCGGCATCGTCGGCAGCTTCGGCAATCGCATCCTCGTCGGCATCGACCAGAAAGACCGACAGAACGAAATGGCTGACGAGCCTCCCGTCTGCTGCATGGCTCCTGAGATCGTAGGTCTCGTAGAGGCGGGGGTTTCGGGCTGATATTCCGGTCTCTTCCCTGAACTCCCGCAATGCCGTTTCCGCGGGCGTTTCGCCATCCTCGGCCCGCCCGCCGGGAAAGGCATACATATCGGCGGATGGCGGATTGCGCCGCAGCACCAGCAGGAACCGGCCGTCACGTTCAAGGATGGCGGAGGAAGCGGGGCGAGGGATGGAGGTCATGGATCGATTCGGGTTCTGATGAAGATATCGGAGGCAAAGGATACGGCGCTTGTCGTCCGAGATAAAAGCTCTTTTAATTACGAATGAGAATGGCGGCGATTCGGATTCGCCAGCCAGACTGCCGAAAATCATGATGACCTATGGACTTTACGCGCTCGCGGCGCTGGCCGAAATTGCCGGCTGTTTCGCCTTCTGGGCGTGGTTGCGGCTGGCAAAGCCGATCTGGTGGCTTGCGCCCGGCCTGGTGTCGCTGGCGCTGTTTGCCTGGTTGCTGACGTTGGTGCCGAGCGATGTGGCGGGGCGCACCTTTGCCGCCTATGGCGGCGTCTATATCGTTGCTTCCCTACTCTGGCTCTGGCTTGTCGAGGGGCGTTCGCCGGATCGCTGGGATCTCTCCGGCGCTGCCGTTTGCCTTGCGGGCGCGACCATCATTCTCTTTGGTCCTCGCAACTGACCTTGTTCTTGACCGGGCGCCTTGCGGGTGCAAAACAAGCTGCATGTGCGGACGATTTGCGTTGACCGAAACGGAGAAGAAGGTACGGGAATTGCTCGGTTATCTCGAGCATGAAGACTTTCCCGCGCGCTTCAACATTGCCCCTACACAACCGATTCTGGTCGTCGTTTCAGGCGATCGGCCGGAGCGGGGCAGCAATTTGCCGGATCGCCGCGCGCTGCTGGTGCGCTGGGGTTTCACGCCGGCCTGGGTGAAGGATCCCAAGGAATTTCCGTTGCTGATCAATGCCCGCGCAGAAACCGCGATCGGCAAGGCATCGTTCCGCGCCGCCATGCGCCATCGGCGCATCCTGATCCCGGCATCGGGCTTTTACGAATGGCATCGTCCGTCGAAGGAGAGCGGCGAGAAATCGCAGGCCTATTGGATCCGTCCACGCCACGGTGGCGTCATCGCCTTTGCCGGACTGATGGAGACCTGGTCGTCAGCCGATGGTTCCGAGGTCGATACCGGTGCGATCCTGACGACATCAGCGAACCGAACGATGCGTCCGATTCACGACCGGATGCCTGTTGTCGTCAAGCCGGAAGATTTCACGCGCTGGCTCGATTGCAAGACGCAGGAGCCGCGTGAGGTCCTCGATCTGATGGGGCCGGTTCAGGAGGATTTTTTCGAGGCGATTCCGGTTTCGGATCGCGTCAACAAGGTCGCCAATATGGGACCGGAGCTGCAGGTACCCGTTGCGATCGAACCTCCTGCCAAGCCGTCGAAGAAGCTTGATCCCGGCGATGGCCAGTTGAGCCTTCTCTGAACGGCTTGCATTCGATCGGATGCGGCAGGCTTTAAGCGATCTTCTTCTTCAGCGGCTGGGTCTTCAGCATCAGATGTGCTGCCAGGACAGCCTTGAGGCCAAGCGGGCGATAGAGCAGAGTAGGATCGATCTTAACTTGCGGTTGTGCTGATTCGTCTTTTTTCGTGGTCATGTGTTACCTCCTCAACGTGTTCCCAGGGTGTTTTTTGATTCTGCCGTGCGATGTTGTTTTGTCATAAATCATGACAAATCAAAGGCATTCGCCAATCAGCTTTTGTAAACACCGACCATATTTCGCGAGGGTGGCGCGAAATTTAACGCAAAACATATCTAATTTAGTTGTTTATTTTTCGTTAATGAGTTGCGTTAACCACAACGGAATTTGGCCGGAGAGAGTGATTGGCGACCGCGATTTTATCACGATTGGCCCTCCCAATTCCTGCTGCACCACAACTACAACCCGATTGCCGACGTCAAATCGGGCCTGGTTTTAGGCGCTAGATATGCCGGCCGATATCGTCGTTTGAATCATCCACATCAGGATCGGCGGGGCCGTTGATGGTGAAGGTGCCGTATTTGCGTGTCCAGGAACGGGCGCCCAAGGGCAACGACAGGAGATAGGCAACGACGGTGACCACCATGACATGCCAGGTATAGCTCATCAGCAGCGCCACATAGACGACGAGGGCAAGCATGATCGGCAGCACGAGATCGCGGCGAATGCGGCTGCCTTCCGTTTTTCCGGACCAGACGGGCAGGCGGCTGACCAGCAGGAAGCCAATCAACACGGTGTAGGCGGCGCCCCAATAGGCAAAGGTCCTGGTGGGTGCCAGCCCTAGAAAACCGAGATAGACCGGCAGCAATACCAGCATCGCCCCGGCCGGCGCCGGTACGCCGACAAAATATTCAGACTGCCAGGATGCCTTGTTCTCCCGTTCCGCCATGACGTTGAAGCGTGCAAGGCGCAGGCCGGCCGCGATGGTGTAGATCAGCGCCGCGATCCAGCCGAGCGAGCGGGCCTGATCGAGCAGGAATACGTAGACCACGAGCGCCGGCGCGACACCGAAGTTGACAATGTCGGCAAGCGAATCCATCTGCGCGCCGAACTTGGAGGTGGCTTTCATCAGCCGTGCCACGCGTCCGTCGATGCC
Organism: Rhizobium sp. CB3060; assembly: GCF_025200735.1. NCBI lineage: Bacteria > Pseudomonadati > Pseudomonadota > Alphaproteobacteria > Hyphomicrobiales > Rhizobiaceae > Rhizobium > Rhizobium sp. CB3060. Next base: position 792,269 of record NZ_CP104158.1, read on the forward strand.
ATCGAGGAAAGCGGCGACAAGCACGGCCACGACCGCGAGCTCGTAACGATTTTCGAAGGCGAGACGGATGCCGGTCAGGCCCGCGCAGATCGCCAGCACGGTGATCATGTTCGGCACCATCAGCCGTAGCGGGATTTCCCGCAGGCGCGGCCCGCGCGCCTCGTCGTTGGGACCATGCGGCTCGAAGGGCGGAAAAGGCGTCTTCATCTCGCTCGTTTTCTCCGGGCTCAGCTACGGCGGCTAAGGATGGGGCCCTTCAACGAGCCGAATTCGGCAATCACGGTTTCACCGGCGATTGCCCTTTGGCCGACTGCGACGCGCGCCGCCGCTTCTGCCGGCAGGAAGACATCGAGGCGCGAGCCGAAGCGAATGAGGCCGATGCGCTCGCCAGCGTCGACCGGCTCGTTCTCATTGACGAAGCAGAGAATGCGGCGGGCGACGAGGCCGGCAATCTGCACGACGCCGATCTCGCCATGCTTCGTCTCGATGACGAGGCCGTTGCGCTCGTTCTGCTCGCTGGCCTTGTCCAGCTCCGCATTGAGGAAGCTGCCCTGACGATAGGCGATAGTAGTGATGCGGCCGCGCATCGGCGAACGGTTCACATGGCAATCGAAGACGTTCATGAAAATCGAAACGCGCAGCATCGGCTCGTGGCCGAGGTTGAGCTCGGCCGGCGGCGTCACCATCTGCACGCCGGAAACCCTACCATCGGCGGGCGATACGACGAGATCGTCGTCCTGCGGCGTCATGCGCTCGGGATCGCGGAAGAAATAGGCGCACCAGAGCGTAAAGATCAAGCCGATCCAAAAGAGCGGCTTGAAGATCCAGCCGAGAACCAGCGACGCAACAAAGAAACCCGCGACAAAGGGATAGCCTTCCTTATGCACCGGGACGATGACGTTGCGTACACTGTTCAACAAGCTCATCTACGGCCTACTCCGTTAGGGCACCCTCACCGAAAACCGGGGTCCGGTTGTCGGACGAGATCATGCCAGTCAAAAGAATGAAAGCAAGATACGCGGTCTTGCTCTGATTACTAGTTGAGCGTGACTACAGGCAAACTCTGTCATGGGCAATGCTTTCGCACGCTCGCCCCCAGCGCAATCCGCGCGGGGCCAAGATGCCAACGATCCGTAGCGTTGAAAAGCGTTGCCTGTGGAAACTCGACACCGGGCGTCATGAAAGGCCGCCGACGGGAAGCGACGGCCTTTCATGACCTGTGATGACAGGACGGAATTTAGAGGCCGAGAGCGGCGCGCAACTCGGCCTTGGCGCCTTCATATTCGCTCTTGTAGTCGTCATGCGTCATGATGGTTTCGGCGATGACGGTGCCTGCGATGTGGGCGGCTTCGATGTCGGAGGCGTAATGAATGCCGCCGACGACGCGGTTATGGCCGTATTCCCAGGCCCGGGCCATGATGGCGGCGCGCTTCTCCGGCACCATATTCGCGAGCACAATGCCCATCAGCGTGCCGACCGTGGCGTGGCCGGATGGATAGGAGCCGGACTTGGAGAGCGGTACGATCGGCTTTACGAGATCGCTGTAGAGATGCGGACGCGGGCGCTTCCAGACATCCTTCGCCGGATCGACGACGGCGCCTTCGGTCTCGACCACACGATCGAAGAATGCCGAGAACTTCGGCAGATTTTCCTTGGTGAATTTCGGGTTGTCGATGACATCGGAGAAGCGCCAGACGTTCTCTTCCGCATCGGCAACGGCACGAGCCGCCATTTCTGGCGTGCGGGTAACCTGGATTGTCAGGATTTCGCCGAGTTCGGCCTTCATCTGCGCCGAATCATTAGCCGGCGGCGGCGGCAGCAGGTTGAGGAGGTTGATCTCCCTGGCATCCGCAAACGGCTTGGCATCTTCGGCAAAAACCGGCGAAGCGACGCCGACGACGAGCAACAGCGTCAAGGCCTTGGCAAAATTACGCATTTGGGGGCTCCCTTGATGTGAGACCCGTACCTATCAAGCTGTTATCTCAACTACGTGACAAGCGAAGTCCGCAACATCGCTGCGCCGCACTTGCCCACAACGATCGCGCAACGTCGCGGCGACGCCATTCTTCAGCTTGCAGGCGCCAGCCGGTTGACCACGCCGAGATCGTCGCTCTCGCGCACCTGCTTCAGATGTTCTTCCGCCTGAGTAGCCTCGCGCTGGCGGTTCCACATCGACGCATAGAGGCCGTTCTGCTCCAAGAGGGCGGCATGCGTGCCGCGTTCGGCGATTTCGCCGCTTTTCAACACGATGATCTCATCGGCACCAATGACGGTTGAGAGCCGGTGAGCGATGACCAGCGTCGTGCGGTTCTTGGAGACGACGTCCAGTGCTGCCTGAATTTCCCGTTCGGTCGTCGTATCCAGCGCCGAGGTGGCCTCGTCGAGGATCAGCACGGGCGGCGCCTTGAGGATGGTACGGGCAATGGCGACGCGCTGCTTTTCGCCGCCGGACAGTTTCAGGCCGCGCTCGCCGACCTTGGTGTCGAAGCCCTCTGGCAAATGACGGATGAAGTCACTGATCTGAGCGATCTCCGCAGCGGCCGTCACCTCGTTCTCGCTCGCACCCGGTCGACCATAGCGGATATTGTAGGCGATAGTATCGTTGAAGAGCACCGTGTCCTGGGGGACCATGCCGATCACCTTGCGCAGGCTCTTCTGCGTCACCTTGCGCAGATCCTGGCCATCGATGGTGATCGTGCCGCTCTGTACGTCGTAAAAGCGGTAGAGAAGCCGTGACAGGGTCGATTTGCCGGCGCCCGAGGGGCCGACAACCGCGACCGTTTTGCCGGCTGGCACTTCGAAGGAAATACCCTTCAGGATCGGCCGCGCAGACTCATAGGCGAAATGCACATCCTTGAAGGAGATGGCGCCGTGGCCGATGACCAGCTCCTTGGCGTCGGGAGAGTCCGTCACCTCCGGCTTGACTTCGAGCAGATCAAACATCTCCTCGATGTCGGTCAGGCCCTGGCGGATTTCGCGATAGACGAAGCCGATGAAGTTCAACGGCACCGAAAGCTGCAGCAGCATGGAGTTGATGAAGACGAAATCGCCGACCGTTTGATGCCCGTTAAGAACGGCCCAGCCGGAGAATATCAGCATGACCGTGGTACCGAGGCCAAAGATCAAGCCTTGGCCGAAGTTCAGCCAGCCGAGCGATGTCCAAACATCGGTGGCGGCCTTCTCATAGCGCGACATCGACTGGTCGAAGCGTCGGGCCTCCATTTCCTCATTGCCGAAATATTTGACCGTTTCGAAGTTCAGAAGCGAATCGATCGCCTTGGTATTGGCGTCGGTATCGCTCTCGTTCATCGAGCGGCGGATGGAGATGCGCCAGTCGCTCGCGCGGACGGTGAACCAGATGTAGAGCCAGACCGTGATCGCCGTGATGGCAAGATAGGAAAAACCGTAGCCACGCCAGAAGATAACCGCAGTCAGCAGGAATTCGACAAAGGTCGGAACGGTGTTGAGAATGGTGAAGCGGACGATCGTCTCGATGCCCTTGGTGCCGCGTTCGATGATGCGCGACAGGCCGCCGGTCTTGCGCTCGAGATGGAAGCGCAACGACAGCTCGTGCATGTGGACGAAAGTCCGGTAGGCGAGCTGGCGCACGGCATATTGGCCGACGCTGGCAAAGAGCGAGTCGCGCAACTGGTTGAGGCCGAGCTGAATGAGGCGCGTAACATTGGTGGCGACGATCAGTGCGATGGCGCCCACCATGAAGGCCGGCAGGATGCCCTGCATGTCCAGCTTGCCGTTCAGGGCATCGACGGACCATTTGAAGAAATAGGGAACCAGCAGCAGGAAGAATTTCGAGATCAACAGATAGACGGTCGCCCAGACGACCCGCATCTTCAGGTCCATCCGTCCTGCCGGCCACATGTAGGGCCAGAGATTGACGATCGTATTCAATGGATTGCTGGAATCCGCCGATATGGTCTTCTTGCGGTCTGCCATGTCCGTCTCCGGCGAATATCTGAGCCAGCCGGGGCAATGGCGTAGTTGCGCAGCCTGGCTGGAGGGCCCCGTCAGGTAATGAGCGGGGCAATGGGGGTCGGCGGCACGATTATACTATTTTTATGTCGGGTAAAAGCAGCGGCCAGGCGTTGATTGCGCCTGGCCATATTGCATCGGTCTTATTGTGAGGGGCTATGCCCTATAGATGCCCACCTGAAAGCCGCTTGCGGTGCAGCTCTTCAGAATTGGGCAGCGCATCCTTCGGCAGGCCGAAGACCTGGCCGGGCAGGATACGGTCCGGATTGTTGATCTTGTCCTCATTGGCGAGATAGATCGTTGTATAGCGCACGCCAGCGCCGTAGGTGCGACGGGAAATCTGCCAGAGCGTATCGCCGCGGCGGATGATGACGGCATTGGTATCCTGCGAGAGCGGTGCTTGCTGGAGGGTCTTGGGGCCGCCGCCGTTGGAGGAGGTTTCGACGCTCGTCGGCGCAGGGGCTGCATTCTCGGGCTTGGTAACGGCGGCCATCATCTCTCCGAGCTTGGGCAGGGCATCGCCGACCGACTTCGGATCCTTCGGTAGAGCCTGCAGCACGGTCAGCGCCCGGCCAGCCGCGTTTGCGGCATCGGTGGCGGCCTGTTTCAGCGTCGCACTGGCATCGATCGCCGGACGGAATTCCGAAAGCGACTTCAGCGCAATTTCCGTGCCCGAGCGGGCAGCGGCGAGCTGTTCCGCATTCGGCTGCTTACCATCCGCAAAAAGGTCCTTCAGCAGGATGAAAGCCTTGCCGGCGTCCCCCCTCAGCTTGCCAAGCTCACCTTCGTCGAGTGGCACCATGGTGGTGGCGGCAGCGTTGCCGTTGCTGCCGGAAGCCGCCGGTGTTTGCGCCGCGACCGTCACCTGGTTGCCCTCGGGGCGAGTGAAATTGACGCTGGTGCGCACCGTGACCTTGCCGGAGCCGTCGAGGACGTCGACACGGATCTTGTGGTCGCCGACCGTCAGCGGCATCGTGCCGTCGACGACGAAATGCCCGTCGGCTCCTGCCACGATCTCGCCGATCAGCTTGTCGTCGGCATAGGCGCGAACCTTGGCGTTCGGCTTCGTCGTGCCAGCAACGAAGATATGGTTGTTTTCGATCTCGACTGCATTGACCATAACTTCAGGTGCGCTAGCGGTCGTCGCTGCAGGCGCGGTTGCCGAGTCGCCGTTGCCGGTGGCGGAGGCAGCGGCGGTGTTGTCCTGTGGCTTGGTGCCGGTACTGTCATTGGCGGTCGCCCCGCCTGCACCATTCGCGGCTGTATCGGCTGCCGACGCTTGCTGGTCGGTTGCGACGCGCCCTTGCTTGGCTGACGGCGCGGTGATGATGCGGCTTGCCGTGCCGGGTTTGGAAACCATGGCGAGAAGCTGGCTCTTATCGTCCTTCGGAACCGATACGGTAGCAACTTCCTCTGAAGTGACGGCCTTGCCGTCCTTGCCCGTTGCGCGCAGCACCAGTTCATGATCGCCGGGCGGCAGCGGGTTGTCGAGCACGGCGGCGAAATCGCCGCTCGGCCCGACCTCGGTCGTCGTCACCACCTTGTCGCCGTCGACGATTTCCAGCTTGGAATTGGGCTCGGCCGAGCCCGCGATGACGGTGGAACCATCCGGCTCGACGCGCAGCACGTCGAAGGACGGGGTTACCGGTCCCGCCGCTTGCGTTTGCGGCGCGGCCTCGCCAGTGAGTGCTGCCCGCGCCTTGTCGATCGCGGCGGCGGCATCGGCGATGTTCTCTGGAAGAGACTGGATGATGGCAAGTGCCTTGCCGGCGCCGTCATGTGCCTTGTTGACCAGGGCGGTCGTCGTGGCATCCGTCCCTTGGGGAGCGGTAAAATCGACGATCGCCTGCAGCCCAGTGACCGTCTTCGTCTTGGCTGTGGTGAAGACGTCCTCGGTCGGCCCCTTGCCGTCCTTGAAGAGCACTTTGAGATCGGCAAGAGAGGTGACGGCCGTGCCGCTGAGATCGGTGAGCTTCTTGGTGACATCGGCGGCGTTAATTGCGGTCGTGGCGGCACCCTGCGTTGCTTCACCGGCCTTTTTCACGGCGTCGCCTGTTTTTTGGCCATTTTCCGTGATGGTGTTCTTCACCGCGTCGCTCGCCTGATTGATGGCGTCACCGATTGACTTCTTATCGCCGTTGATGCGCGGCATCACAAAGAAGACCATCAGGACGGTCGCAACTACCAGTACCAACAGAGCCAGCAAGCCGGCACGGTTCTTCATCATCATTTCTCTCCAAGCGGCGGAGTCATCTCCACTCTTGAAATTGCTAACGATTTCGCCTGCTTTTACAAGCTTTCTCAGTCATTTCAGCGTGCTCTGGCACAAGTTTTCTTTTGAAAATTCTTGACTGAGCACTTGCAGCATAGTTGTTTGCATTCATGACTGACGATTCTGTGCCAATTCGATCCATCTGCGTCTATTGCGGCTCCAGGCCGGGTCGCGATCCTTCCCACATGGCTGCGGGCCGCGAGCTGGGCAAGAGCATCGCCGAGAGCGGGTTGCGCCTAGTCTATGGCGGCGGCACGAAAGGCATCATGGGCGCTGTCGCGAGCGGCGTCCTGTCGCATGGGGGTCAGGTCACCGGCATCATTCCGGAGTTCCTCGTCGATATGGAAGCGACGCGCCATTCGCTCGGTCAATTGGACGAACTGATCATAACCCCGGACATGCATACGCGCAAACACACCATGTTCGAGCGCGCCGACGCTTTCGTAGCGCTGCCGGGCGGCATCGGTACGCTGGAGGAGATCGTCGAGATCATGACCTGGGGCCAGCTCGGCCGCCATGAAAAGCCGATGGTCTTCGCCAATATCAACGGTTTCTGGGACCCGATGATGGAGCTGATCCGCCATATGACGGAGGAGGGCTTCGTCCACACCGCTCATCGTGTGCAGCCGCTGGTCATCGACAAGGTCGCCGACATCATTCCCGCAATTCGCAAGCATGCGGCCGAGGCGCATGGCGACCGCGGTGGCGAAGAGGCCGTTATCTCGAAGCTGTAATTTTGGATCCACCTGACAGCTTGTCGGATTGTGGCAATAGGATATTGTGCGGCTCAGTCTTGATTGGACATGGGCGAGTAAATATGTGGTCGGTTTTCAAGGCATTATTGTCGGGTATTAAACCATTCAACGTGATGGCTGGCGATGTCATCTTTGCGACGGCATGGGAAAGCGGAACATCCCGATTTTCGTTTTTCGAATGGCGCGTCAAAGAATTACTCGACAAGTCCGATGTCCTAATAGGCGTCAAGATGCGCCCTGATAGCTACGCAGGTCCTGAAGGTGACGTCAAAAACTATATCAACTTCGATATTGAGACGGCCATCAGGATCCGCGACAGCTTGAACGAATGCATCGAATTCGCGCGGCAGTATCGCGAAATAGGCGGGAAAGCCTCTTACGCTCCGACTCCGAATGTTGGCGAAACTGCTTAATGCATGGTTGACGTGTGGCTCAGCAGCCACGCTGAGTCTCAGCGCCCCCGGCTCTGACGCAGCATAGACCAGCTATAAAGCGCCAGCCCCGCCCAAATCAGCGAGAAGGCGATCAATTGGGTCGTGCCGAAAGGCTCCTTGAACAGGAAGACGGCGATCAGGAAGACCATGGTCGGCACGATATACTGCATGATGCCTATGGTGGAGAGCTTCAGCAGTTTCGCTCCATTGGCAAAGATCATCAGCGGCAGGGCGGTCACAAACCCGCAACCGAGCAGAAGCGCCATATCCGTGACGCCCGTGCGATAAAGATGGCCTTCGCCGCGCGCCTCCAGATAGATGATGTAAAGCAGCGCGGGGATGCAGAGCAGCAACACCTCGATAAAGAAACCTTGATTCGGCCCGACCGGCAGCGTCTTGCGGAAAAAGGCGTAGAAGCCCCAGGAGAAGGTCAGCGACAACGCCACCCAGGGCAGGGTGCCGGCTTGGACAGTCAGGATGACGACCGCTGCGGCCGCCAGGCCGATCGCAACGATCTGTGCCGGCGCAAGCCTCTCCTTCAGCAGCAAGGCGCCAAGCGCGATGCTGAACAGCGGATTGACGAAATAGCCGAGGGCTGCATCGAGCGAATGTCCTGCGCCGATGGCCCAGACATAGGTGCCCCAGTTGATGGTAATCAACACCGCCGTCAGCGACGCCATGGCGAGCGTGCGCGGGTTCGTCAGCGCCGCCTTCACATCGCCCGTGCGGCCGAGCGCCAGAAGCACGGCGCCGGCGACCGGAACGGACCATAGGATGCGGTGGGCAATGACCTCTGTCGCCGGAATATGTGCCAAGGCCTTCATGTAGAGCGGCAGGACGCCCCAGATCAGATAGGCCGTCAGCACGAAACCGAACCCGCGTGGGCTTTCCTCGTTCTTGATATCAGGTGCGACCGTATCGGTAGCCATTGGTATTTCCCGCCGTAATATTTTCTTTTACGACGGGCTTACTCCAATGCGCCTTGTGGGGCCAATTCATTTCCTTGACGGCATCGTCAAGGTTTTTGATAGGCGGCGGATCACTCCGCCGCGATCTTGCCCGCCATGTGCCGGTTTTTCATCAGCTTGTAGATGACGGAATCCATCAGCGCCTGGAAAGAGGCGTCGATGATGTTTTCCGAAACCCCGACCGTCCACCAGCGCACGCCGCTGCTGTCGGTGGATTCGATCAGGACCCGGGTTATGGCCTCCGTGCCGCCGTTGAGGATGCGCACTTTGAAGTCAGCGAGCACCAGATCGTCGATCTCATGCTGGTATTTGCCGAAGTCCTTGCGCAGTGCCAGGTCGAGCGCGTTGACCGGGCCATCGCCTTCGGCAACCGACATGATAGTCTGGCCGTCGATGATCATCTTGACCACCGCTTCCGAGACGATCTTTACCCGGCCGTGAGAATCGAACCGGCGCTCGACCATCACGCGGAAACCGTCGATCGCAAAGAATTCCGGAATGGTGCCAAGGGTGCGGCGCGCCAGAAGCTCGAAGCTGGCATCGGCGCCCTCGTAAGCGTAACCGGACGCTTCGCGCTCCTTGACGATCTGGATCAGCCGATCGAGCTTCGGGTCGTCCTTGCCGACCTCGATGCCGCGCCGCTTCAGCGCGTTGATGAAGTTCGACTTGCCGCCCTGGTCTGATACCATGACCTTACGGAAATTGCCGACGCTTTCCGGCGGCACATGCTCGTAGGTGCGCGGGTCCTTCAGCAATGCAGACGCATGGATACCGGCCTTGGTCGCGAAGGCCGAGGCGCCGACATAGGGCGCCTGATGATCGGGCGAGCGATTCAGCAGCTCGTCGAAAGCATGCGACAGGCCGGTCAGGCCCAAGAGCCGTTCGCCGTCGATCGCCGTTTCGAAGCGCTCGCTATAGGCCCTTTTCAGCGCCAGCGTCGGGATCAGCGTGATTAGGTTGGCATTGCCGCAGCGTTCGCCGACGCCGTTCAACGTGCCCTGGATCTGCCGCACCCCGGCTTCGACGGCAGCGAGCGAATTGGCGACCGCCTGGCCCGTGTCGTTATGGGCATGGATGCCAAGACAGTCGCCGGGGACGCCCTCGGCGATCACGGCTTCAACGATGGCGCGGACTTCCGGCGGCTGCGTGCCGCCATTGGTGTCGCATAGCACGACCCAACGCGCGCCGGCTTCATAGGCCGTCTTGGCGCAGGCGAGCGCATAGGTCGGATTGGCCTTGTAGCCGTCGAAGAAATGCTCGCAGTCAACAAGCGCTTCTTTGCCGGCTCCGATGGCCGCTTTGACGCTTTCGGCGATGCATTCGAGATTTTCCTCATTGGTGCAGCCGAGAGCGACCTTGACGTGATAGTCCCAGCTCTTGGCGACGAAACAGATAGCATCGGACTTTGCCTGCAGGAGGCTGGCAAGACCGGGATCGTTGGAGGCGGAAACGCCGGCGCGCTTGGTCATGCCGAAGGCGACGAAGGAGGCAGTCTGCGTCCGCTTTTCATTGAAGAAGGCGGTGTCGGTCGGATTGGCGCCGGGATAGCCACCCTCGACATAATCGAGGCCGAATTCGTCCAGCATGTTGGCGATGGAAATCTTGTCCTCGACCGAAAAGTCGATGCCGGGCGTCTGCTGCCCGTCGCGCAAGGTCGTGTCGAAGAGATAGATTTTTTCGCGTGTCATTCGGTTTCCTCCGGCGAACCGGTTTCCTCTTATCTAGTCGCTTCCTCTCCCGCCTCGGCCTAGCGAAGCGGGGAAGGGTTCAAATTTTCCCTGCGAACTTATCCGTCGCGCGGATGAGCTGATCGAGAATGCCCGGTTCGGAAAAAGCGTGGCCGGCCCCTTCGATCAGATGGAATTCCGCCTTTGGCCATGCCTTGTGCAAAGCCCAGGCGTATTTCGCCGGGCAGGGCATGTCGTAGCGGCCGTGGACGATGACCCCGGGAATGTCCTTCAGTCTGTGGGCATCGCGCAGGAGCTGGCCTTCCTCCATCCAGCCGGCATTGACGAAGAAGTGGTTTTCGATGCGCGCGAAGGCATGCGCATATTCGGCTTCCTCGAACTTTCCGCTGGTCGAAGGATCCGGCAACAGGGTAATCGTCTCACCCTCCCAGATCGCCCAGGCCTTGGCGGCCTTCAGGCGCATGGCCTTGTCCTCGTGGGTCAGCCGGCGGTGATAGGCAAGCATCATCTCGTGACGCTCTTCCAGTGGGATCGGCGCGATGAAGCGCTCCCACTTGTCCGGGAACATTTCCGAGACGCCGAATTGATAATACCAGTCAAGCTCGGCCCTGGTCAGCGTGTAGATGCCGCGCACGACCAGTTCGGAAACCCGTTCGGGATGCTTTTCCGCATAGGCAAGCGCCAGCGTCGAGCCCCAGGAGCCGCCGAATACCAGCCACTTGTCCACACCGGCCATTTCGCGCAAGCGCTCGATATCGGCGACCAGATGCCAGGTCGTATTGGCGTTCAGCCCCGCGTGCGGCGTCGACTTGCCGCAGCCGCGCTGATCGAACAGCGTGACGTCATAAAGCGCCGGATCGAATTGGCGGCGATGCGTCGGCGAGATGCCGCCGCCCGGGCCGCCATGCAGGAAAACGGCAGGCTTGGCCCCAGGCGTGCCGACGCGCTCCCAATAGACGACATGGCCGTCACCGACATCGAGATGGCCGGAGGCGTAGGGCTCGATTTCCGGATAAAGCGTACGCGGTATTTCCGTCATATTTTCAATCCCTCGGCGGGCCAGACGTCGGTATCGTGATCAGGGTGCTGGAAGGAGATGATCTGCTCCTGCCGTGCGTAAAAATCCGGATCCTGATGGACCGGCTGCTCAAATATGGTGTCGACCCAGGGCAGGCGCGAGGCGTAGTTCACCTGGATCTGCGGCGCCAAATCGTCGCGCTCGTCGAAGGCGCCGATGGCAATCTCCAGCCCGCCGGGATGGCGGTAGGTCAGCGGCGTGCCGCAATTCTTGCAGAAGCCGCGGTCGATGTTGACGGAAGACTGGAAATAGGTGGGCTCGCCCCGCGTCCATTCGAGGCCATCATCCGGCGCCGTGACCAGGGCGGAGAAGAAGTTGCCGAACTGCTTCTGACACATGCGGCAATGGCAGATCGAGGGGCGGCCGAGCTCACCGTGGATGCGAAACCGCACGGCACCGCATTGGCATCCTCCGCTTCTGATGGTTTCAGTCATGGCTCTTCTCCTGTGGCCAGGTTTGGGTATCGTGATCGGGGTGCTGGTGGTTGGATGACCGGATCGCCAGATCACGATCCGAACCATCGCCATCCGGTTCCACTGGCAGCGCATCGAGCGCATGGAACCATGGCATTTTTCCCGCAAGATTCGATTGGGCGACCGGCTGCACCGCCATCGGCTCGTCGAGGGAACCGAGCGTTAGATTGATGAAATCCGTACCCGGAATGTCGTAGAACAACGGCGTACCGCAGGCGCTGCAAAAGCCGCGGCGTACGAGATCGGACGAATGAAACCACGAGGGCTCGCCGCGCGTCAGCTCGAAATCGGAGCGTTGGGCGCTGCCGAGCGGCAGAGCGTAATTGCCCGAAGCCTTTTGGCACATGCGGCAATGGCAGAGATGGGGATAGCCGATCGCGCCGGCCGCGCGATACCGGACCGCGCCGCACTGGCAACCGCCGCTATATCTCATCGCCATCGTCATTTGCCTGTTTCCGGTGGCCATGTTGCCGTGTCGTGGTCCGGATGCTGGTAAGACACGATCTCCAACACGAAGGGTGCCTGCTCCGCATCCTCTTCCGTCCGATGCCCCGGCAGCAGATGCAGCCTGTCGACGAAGTCTATCTTGCCTTCCACGCCGAACTGCACCACCGGCGGCAATAGCGACGGATCATCGAATGCGCCAGCCGCGACCGCCACGCCATCGGGCGCCTCATAGGTCAACGGCGTACCGCAATCACCGCAAAAGCCACGCTCGACGAAATTCGACGACCGGAACTTTTTGCGCTCCCCCCGCGTCCAGACGAGCTCGGCGCCGCGGGCAGAGACGAGCGGCGCATAATAGGCACCAAAGGCTTTCTGGCACATACGGCAATGACAGATCGACGCATCCTTGAGCTCGCCTCGTATACGGAAGCGAACCGCGCCGCATTGACAGCCGCCGGTGAAGGTTTCAGTCATCTCTTCACCTCCCAGGTCGTCTTACGCTCACCAGTCGCTGGGTCCTTGCCGTCCTTCAACTGAATGCCTTCAGCCAAAAGCACCTCGCGGATCTTGTCAGCTTCGGCAAAGTTCTTCGCCTTTAGCAATTCCAGCCGCTCCCGCACGCGCCTGTTGATTTCCGCAACAACGGCGTCGTCCATCTCCACCTTCTCGGGCAACAGGCCGAGAAGTGCCGCGCTTGCGGCGAAGGTGGGCAGGACGCTCGCATCGGCATTGGCGGCTTGCGCCAGAGCATGCAGCGCCTGGATGGCGGCAACGGTGTTGAGGTCGTCGGCCAGGGCCGCCACGATGGCAGCATCCGGCGCGGCATCGCCGACATCCGCCGCCGGCCATTTCGCCAGAAGCCGTTCAGCCTCTTCCAGCCGCTTCACGGAAAAGTCGATCGGCTCGCGGTAGTGTGTCATCAGCATGGCAAGCCGAAGCACCGCGCCTGGCCATACCCGCCCGCCGAGTTTTTCGGTGTGCAGCAGTTCGTAGATGGTGACGAAATTGCCCTCGGATTTCGACATCTTGCGGCCTTCGACCTGCAGGAAGCCGTTATGCATCCAGACATTTGCCATCACCTCGGTACCATGGGCGCAACGCGATTGGGCGATCTCGTTTTCATGGTGCGGGAAGATCAGGTCCAGTCCGCCGCCATGAATGTCAAAGACGTCGCCGAGATAGCGCCCGCTCATGGCGGAGCATTCGATATGCCAGCCAGGACGGCCGCGGCCCCAGGGGCTTTCCCAGCCGGGCTCGCTCTCGTCCGAGAGCTTCCAGAGCACGAAGTCACCCGGGCTTTTCTTATGCGCGTCGACAGCAACGCGAGCGCCGGCCTGCTGCTCCTCGAGATTGCGTTTTGAGAGCTGGCCGTAATCCGCCATGGATTTGGTGTCGAACAGCACTTCTCCAGCCGCCTGATAGGCATGGCCTTTGGCGATCAGCTTCTCGATGATCTCGATCATCTGCGCGATGTTTTCCGTCGCCCGCGGTTGCATCGTCGGCTCAAGGCAGCCGAGCGCAATTGCGTCCTGGCGGTACTGCGTCTCGGTCTTTTCGGTGACCAGGCGGATCGCGTCGTTCAGCGGCAGTCCAGGATGGTCACGCAGTGCCCGCGCGTTGATCTTGTCGTCGACGTCGGTGATGTTGCGCGCATAGGTGACATGATTTTCGCCATAGACCTCCCGCAACAGTCGGAAGAGCACGTCGAAGACGATCGCAGGCCGGGCATTGCCGATATGGGCGAAGTCATAAACCGTCGGGCCGCAGACATACAGGCGGACGTTCTCGCGGTCGATCGGCTGGAAGTCGACCTTTTCGCGCGTCAGCGTGTTGTAAAATTTAAGGTGCGGCTCGGTGCCCATTTCACTCTCCCAAAGGCATAAATCCGAAAAATATCGTCACCGGCAGGCCGGACGTTTATCATCTTGAATTTTGGGAGACGAAAACGGCCAGGCCAGCGAAACGCTAGCGAATAATCTTCCGGCAGATAATGCAGATAACCGTTTTCATGGGCGGCTTTATCGCGCGAGTAGGGGATTTGGTCAAGGGGGGATGTCGCCTTCTCCGCGTGGGCAGAAGGTGGCTCGAAGGGGCGGATGAGGAGGGCGCGAGGAGCAAAGAAAAGCGGCAAGCGAAAGGTTCCCGGCGGTGTATCACGCCTTCAACCCGCGCTGCGCGCGACCTTCTCCCCCGGCGGGCCGAAGATCGTATTATTCCGGCATCCGGTAGTCGACGAGCTTGTTTTCGCGCACGACAAAGAGTTTGCCGGTTTCGGTGACATCCGGACCCGCGAGCGGCAGGATGGCTTGCGCGACGTCGCGCGGATGCGGCAGCGTGTCCGGATCTTCGCCGGGCATTGCCTGGGCGCGCATCGCGGTGCGGGTGGCGCCGGGATCGACGCTGGTGATCCGTAGCGCCGTGCTTTGGGTTTCTCCGGCCCAGGTACGGGCAAGTGCCTCGACAGCCGCCTTGGATGCCGAGTAGGGACCCCAGAAGGGCCGGCAGCGATGGGCTGCGGCCGATGAGAGGATGATGGCGCGGCCCGCGTCGGCGCGCATCAGCAGCGGTTCGACCGAGCGGATCAGCCGCCAGGTCGCGGTGACGTTGATGGTCATCACCTTTTCGAACACCTTCGCCTCGACGTGGCCGATCGGCGAGATGACGCCGAGTACGCCGGCATTGGCGACGAGGATATCGAGCTTGCCCCAGCGCTCGAAGATGGAGCCGCCGAGCGCATCGATCGCGTTCATGTCGGCAAGATCGAAGGGCACCAGCGTTGCCGAACCGCCGGCAGCCTTGATGGCGTCGTCCAGCTCCTCAAGTCCGCCGACCGTGCGGGCGCAGGCGATCACATGCGCGCCGGCCTTGGCCAGCTCCAGCGCGGTGAAATAACCAATACCGCGTGACGCGCCGGTCACCAGGGCGATTTTGTCCTTGAGGTCTATGCTCATGCTGTCTTGGTCCGAATGCGCTGGAGAAGGAGAGCGGTGAAAAGCCCCGTGTCAGCCGTTGCTGGCGAGCACGGAAAGCTTGCGCACATTGCTGGTGCTTTCCTTGTCGAGCAGGCGTGTCGGATAATCGCCGGTGAAATAGTGGTCGGTGAACTGCGGCTGCGCATTGTCGCGCGGCGCGCCGCCGACGGCGCGGTAGAGACCGTCGATCGACAGGAATTCCAGCGAATCGGCACCGATGAAATCGCACATCGCCTTCAGGCTGCCGTACTGGTTAGCGAGCAGCTTGTCGGCGTCCGGCGTGTCGATGCCGTAGAAATCCGGATGGTAGATCATCGGGCTGGCGACGCGGATATGCACTTCGCGAGCGCCGGCATCGCGGATCATCTGCACGATCTTGACCGATGTTGTGCCGCGCACGATGGAGTCATCCACCAGCACGACGCGCTTGCCTTCGATGATGGCCCGATTGGCGGAGTGCTTCAGCTTGACGCCGAAGGCACGAATCTGCTGCGTCGGCTCGATGAAGGTGCGGCCAACATAGTGGTTGCGGATGATGCCGAGTTCGAAGGGAATGCCACTTGCCTGTGCATAGCCGATCGCCGCCGGCGTGCCGCCATCCGGCACCGGCACGACGACATCGGCCTCGATGGGCGCTTCCTTGGCAAGATTGATGCCCATATTCTTGCGGGCGACGTAAACGTTGCGGCCGCCAACCACGGAATCGGGACGGGCGAAATAGACATATTCGAACAGGCAGAGGCGTTCAGGCTGGGAAACGTCGGGCTTGCGGGCATCGATGGTGATCGATCCGTCCGACTGGATCTCGCAGATGATGACTTCGCCATTTTCCACGTCGCGAACGTATTTGGCGCCGATAATATCGAGCGCGCAGGTTTCGGAGCAGAAGATCGGCTTGCCGTCGAGTTCGCCCATCACCAGCGGCCGGATGCCGATCGGGTCGCGCGCCGCAATCAGCTTGGTGCGCGTCATGGCGAGCATCGAATAGCCGCCTTCCATCTGGCGGATCGCGTCGATGAAGCGATCGGAGGAGGAGGGATGCTTGGAGCGGGCGATGAGATGGAGAACGACTTCCGTGTCGGACGTCGACTGACAGATGGCGCCGTCGGCGATCAACTGACGGCGCATCGTCAGGCCGTTGGTGAAATTGCCGTTGTGAGCGATGGCGATGCCGCCGACTTCCAGTTCGGCAAACAGCGGCTGCACGTTGCGCAGGATCGTCTCGCCCGTCGTCGAATAACGCACATGTCCGATCGAACGGTCGCCGGGCAGGCGGGCGAGGGTGGCGGGATCGGTATAATGGTCGCCGACAAGGCCCATGCGCCGCTCGGAATGAAAGCGCTGGCCATCGAAGGAGACGATACCGGCCGCTTCCTGGCCGCGATGCTGCAAGGCATGCAGGCCGAGCGCCGTCAGCGTCGCGGCGTCGGGATGGCCGAGAATGCCGAATACACCGCACTCCTCATGCAGGGTGTCGCCGTCGATATCATCCTCGATGGAAAGGGAATGGTTCATGGCTGCAGGCCTTTGCTCTCAACATGGGACGGGTCAGGGCGGCGTCGCGACTGAATGCAAAAATAACTGAAAATCCGGCCGGAAAGAATATCCGGCCGGATTTTCGGATTTCGTGCCGCTCACATGGCGATTATCGCTCTGCGGGTCAAGCCTGTAAACGCACTGTTAATTGTTCGTCTGCGGCGCAGGCGCGTCATCGGAGGGCGCGGTATCGTTCGTTGAGCCATCCTGCGGCTGCGATTGTTGCTGCTGCTGGTTCGGCGCGATCTTGTTGATGATCTCGGCGGGAAGCATCGCCTGAATGTTTTCCGGAAGCGCCGATTTGAGCTTTTCGACCATCGAATCGAGGAAAGGCTTCGACTTGGCGTTGTTGACCCAATCCGGACGTGCGGCCGGCGCAACCAACCAGTTCCAGAAGGCCACGACGACGACCATCAGCAGCAGGCCGCGGGCGGCGCCGAAGAGAAAGCCGAGCGTACGATCCAGCGCGCCGATGCGGCTGTCGATGATGAAGTCGGCGATCCTGATGGTGATGAAGGAAATGATGATCAGTGCGATCAGGAAGATGACGGCAGCAGACGCAACGGTCGCGATGCGGGTGTCCGCCGTATAGTGCAGCGCATAGGGCACCAGCAGCGAATAGAGATAATAGGCGGCGACGGCCGAGCCGCCCCAACTGACGATCGAGAGAATTTCGCGGGAAAAGCCGCGGACCATGGCCAGAACGGCGGAGAACAAAATAACGCCGATAACAATACCGTCAAAAATCGTAATGGGCATGTATAATCCACTCCAAGACTTGCCATGCCAAGCATGGCTGCCATCGGCCTCAAATATGTGCCTCTCTCCCCGTCAAGAACGGTTTAAGGAAGGCTCAGTCTTCGTCTTCTGCACGCTTGAGCGCGCCCCTCGATCCGGCTATGCGCACCACCAGATCCGGCAGGCTTTCGATCTCGTTCCAGCGCCCGCCATTGCCTTTCGGCAGGTCGGAGGAGGCGGTGGGGAGAAGCGCTGCAGAAAATCCCAGCTTCTCGGCTTCCTTGAGGCGCTGAGCGGTGTGCGCAACCGGCCGGACGGCGCCCGACAGGCTGACTTCGCCGAAATAGACGCAATCTGCCGGAAGGGCAAGACCAGCCAGGGATGAAACCAGTGCAGAGGCGACCGCAAGGTCCGCAGCCGGCTCGGAAATGCGATAACCGCCGGCAATATTGAGATAAACGTCGTGCTGACCGAGCCGAACACCGCAATGCGCTTCCAGAACCGCGAGAATCATCGACAGCCTCGCCGAATCCCAGCCGACCACAGCGCGACGCGGCGTGCCGAGCGATGTCGGGGCAACGAGCGCCTGCACTTCGACCAGCACAGGCCGGGTGCCTTCCATGCCGGCAAAGACGGCCGCGCCCGGCGATTTGGAATTGCGCTCGCCGAGGAAGAGTTCGGACGGATTGGCCACTTCCCGCAGGCCCTTGTCGGACATTTCGAAGACGCCGATCTCGTCGGTCGGGCCAAAGCGATTCTTCACCGTGCGCAGGATGCGGTAGTGATGGCCGCGATCTCCCTCG
Organism: Rhizobium sp. CB3060; assembly: GCF_025200735.1. Lineage (NCBI taxonomy): Bacteria > Pseudomonadati > Pseudomonadota > Alphaproteobacteria > Hyphomicrobiales > Rhizobiaceae > Rhizobium > Rhizobium sp. CB3060. The sequence continues at coordinate 810,423 of NZ_CP104158.1, forward strand.
AAATAGAGAACGGCGTCGACCATATGTTCGACGACGCGCGGGCCGGCGATCTGGCCGTCCTTGGTGACGTGGCCGACCAGCACCATTGCCGCGCCCGTCTGCTTGGCGAAGCGGATCATCGCCTGCACGCCGGTGCGCACCTGCGTCACCGTCCCGGGCGCCGATTCGGCAAGCTCGCTCCATAGCGTCTGGATGGAATCGATGATGACGAGGTCCGGCCGCTTGCCTTCGGCGAGCGTTGCGAGGATGTCCTCGACATTGGTTTCGGCGGCGAGCATCACATCCGTATTGGCAGCGCTCAGCCGCTGGGCGCGAAGCCGAACCTGCGCCACCGCCTCTTCGCCGGAGACGTAGACGATCTTGTGGCCTCTTCGGGAAAGGGCAGCGGCCGCCTGCATCAAGAGCGTCGACTTGCCGATGCCGGGATCGCCGCCGACGAGCACTGCCGAGCCGCGCACGAAACCGCCGCCGGTCGCCCGATCGAGTTCGGAGATGCCGGTGTGAATGCGCGGTGCTTCCTCGATCTCGCCCGACAGCGCCGTCAGCGTTACTGGACGCCCCTTCTTCGGCACCTTGGCGGGACCACCGCCGATGCCGCCCATCGGGTCTTCCTCGACGATGGTGTTCCATTCGCCACAACCATCGCATTTGCCTGCCCAGCGGTTATGGACCGTGCCGCAGTTCTGGCAGATGAATTGTGTACGGGCTTTTGCCATCAGATGCTGTTCTCAATGTCCTGTGCTTCGCAGTGCGAAGCGAATCGCGGCTGGCTGTCAGATAATGTCTTTCGCGTCAGATCAAAACTAATGATTTCCGCATCAACGGCGATTGTGTCAGCCTTTATGCTGGGTTTTCGATCGATGGTGACGGATGTTCGATTATACGCTTGCACATTGGGTCGCGTTTCTTTCGGCCGCCGTTCTGCTCAATCTGTCGCCGGGACCGGATATTGCCTTCATTCTCGGTCACACGATCAGAAGCGGCATACGCTCCGGCTTTGCCGCGCTGTTCGGCATATGGAGCGGCGCCTGCGTCCATGTTCTGATGGCCGCAGCCGGGCTATCGGCGATATTGGCGGCCTCGGCCATCGCGTTTTCGGCGGTAAAATGGGCCGGCGCGGCCTATCTCATCTGGCTTGGGATACAGGCGCTGCGCTCGAAGGGCGAAGGCGCCTGGATCAAGGAGGCCGGAAGGGCAGTGCCCTGGAGCCGCATCTATCGGCAAGGCATCCTAGTGTCGCTGCTCAATCCGAAGGTGGCCATCTTCTTTCTCGCTTTCCTGCCGCAGTTCGTCGTTGAAGGGGCAGGCCCGGTCTGGGCGCAGCTCTTGCTCCACGGCAGCCTCATCATAGTAGTCGCCGCCTTCATCGAACCGCCCCTCATTCTTCTTGGAGGTCGTCTTGCCGAGGCACTACGGCGCAATCGAAACGCGGGCCTGTGGCTGGACCGGGGGCTTGGAACATTGTTTGTAGCGCTGGGGGTCCGCTTGGCGGTCAGCGCGCGTTAGGCGGTGGTGATGCGCTCCTACTCGTCGGCCTCGTCAAAGATGTAGCGCCGCTCATGTCGCAATCCCAGGCCGGTCAGCATCTCGTAGCTGATCGTCCCGGCCGCGCGGGCAGCGTCGTCAACGGGGATATTCTTGCCGAAGAGCTCGATATAGTCACCGGCGCGGACCAGTTTTTCGGGGACGTCGGTCACGTCGAAGATTGTCAGATCCATGGTGATGCGACCGGCAACAGGCACCTTGTAGCTGGCGATGAAGCCCTGGCCGCCGGCAATTCCGGTCTGGCGCAGCGGCACGCCGTTGTTCGACTGGCTGCGCATGTAACCATCTGCATAGCCGGCCGAAACAATGGCGAGGCGGCTGTCGCGCGTCAGCTTCAACGCCCCGCCGTAGCTGACGGTCTCGCCGGCTTTGGCGGAGCGGGTCTGGATGATTCTCGCCTCTGCTGTGGCGACCGGTCGCATCGGATTGGCCATATTGCCGACCGCCTGGCCGCCATAGATGGCAATGCCGGGACGGGTAAGGTCGAAATGATATTCGGAGCCGAGGAAGATACCGGCGGAATTGGCGAGGCTCGCCTCGATGCCTTCGAAGGCGGCGCTGACCTTGCGGAACGCTTCGAGCTGCTGCCTGTTCATCGCGTGTGCCGGGTCGTCGCCGCAGGCGAGGTGGCTCATCACCAGAACAGGCGCAAAACTCGCCGGGCGAGAGACGTCGTTGGCGAGCGCGATCGCATCCTCTACCTGCAGTCCCAGCCGGTTGAAGCCGGTATCGACCTGCAGCGCGCAAGGGTGATCGCCATGGTCGGCCAGCACCGACATCCAGAAGGTCAATTGCTCTTCGGAAGCAATGACGGGCACTAGATCGTTTTCGAAAAACTGCCGCTCTGTCCCCGGCCAGATACCGCTGAGCACGAAAATCCGGGCATCCGGGGCGTAGAGCCGGAGTGTGGCGCCTTCCTCGGCGGTGGCGACGAAGAAATCACGGGCGCCGGCGAGATAAAGTGCCTCGCCGACATCTTCGATCCCCAGACCATAAGCGTCGGCCTTCACCGCGGCACCGGTGCGGGCCCTGCCGGAACGGCGGGCCATGTCACGCCAGTTCTCGACGAGGGCGCCCAAATCGACCGTCAGCCGAAGGCCGGCGGAGGCGAAAGCGTCAATGTCTTCGAAATTATCTGTCATGGAGCCGCCTAAAAAAGGGACGGAGGGATGCTGCTCCGGCCAGAATAGTGATCATCGATGGAAAGAGAAAGTGCTGCAGTGCACATATGCGCCGCAGGCAGCCTTCATCAGTGCTCTTCATATTGCAGGAAGGACGAGTCCGCGAGGTCGGCGAAGCGCGTGAACTCCGACTGGAAGGCGAGTTTCACAGTGCCGGTCGGCCCGTGACGCTGCTTGGCGATGATGACGTCGGCCGTACCTTTCACCTTGTCGAACAGGGCTTCCCATTCCGCATATTTCGGGTCGGCCGGATCGCGCGGTTCGGAGTTCTTGACGTAATATTCCTCACGGAACACGAAGAGCACCACGTCGGCGTCCTGCTCGATCGAACCGGATTCGCGCAGGTCCGAGAGCTGCGGACGCTTATCGTCACGGCTTTCGACGGCACGCGAGAGCTGGGAGAGCGCGATGATCGGAACGTTCAGCTCCTTGCCGAGCGCCTTCAGGCCGGTGGTGATCTGGGTGATTTCCTGGACGCGGTTCTCATTCGATTTGCCGGAGCCGGTCATGAGCTGAACGTAGTCCACCACCAGAACGTCGAGGCCGCGCTGGCGCTTCAGGCGCCGTGCACGCGCGGAAAGCTGAGCAATGGAGATGCCGCCGGTCTGGTCGATATAGAGCGGCACCTTCTGCATCATCATCGAGCAGGCAACCAGCTTTTCGAAATCGGCATCGTTGATGTCGCCGCGACGGATCTTCGATGAGGAGACTTCCGTCTGCTCGGAAATGATACGGGTGGCGAGCTGTTCGGACGACATTTCCAGCGAATAGAAGCCAACGACGCCGCCGTTCTTCGCCTTGGTGGAGCCATCGGGCTGTACCTCGCCTTCATAGGCGGCGGCAATGTTATAGGCGATATTGGTGGCGAGCGAGGTCTTGCCCATGCCGGGACGGCCGGCGAGGATGATCAAGTCCGAACGCTGCAGGCCGCCCATCTTGCTGTCGAGCGAGTGAATGCCGGTGGAAATGCCGGATAGACCCCCGTCGCGCTCCTTGGCGACGGCCGCCATGTCGATCGCCAGCGCAACGGCATCGTTGAAGGCCTGGAAGCCGCCGTCGTAGCGGCCGTTTTCCGCAAGTTCGAACAGCCGGCGCTCCGTATCCTCGATCTGCGTCTGCGGTGGCATATCGAGCGGGGCGTCAAAGGCGATGTTGACCATATCCTCGCCGATAGTGATCAGCGCGCGGCGCAGCGCCAGATCGTAGATGGCGCGGCCATAGTCCTCGGCATTGATGATCGAGACGGCTTCGGTCGCGAGACGGGCGAGATATTGCGCCACCGTCATGTCGCCGACCTTCTCTTCGGCCGGAAGGAAGGTCTTGATCGTCACCGGATTGGCGGTCTTGCCCATGCGAATGATGTCGCCCGCCACCTCGAAGATCTTCCGGTGCAGCGGCTCGTAGAGATGAATGGGTTTCAGGAAGTCGGAGACACGGTAATAGGCGTCATTGTTGACGAGGATAGCGCCGAGCAGGGCCTGTTCCGCCTCGATATTGTTGGGCGCTTCGCGGTAATGCGGTTCGGCAGGAGCAATGGCAGCGATCTTGCGCGCGGCTTCGTTCATTTTCCGTCTCTTCGTATTCTTGAGTGCTGACTGGTTTGCGACGATCCGGCGTCATGGTCAATTGCGGAAGGGCAAGGGTGTGTCGCAGGAAACTGGTTCGACTGAGCTATTCACGTTGTTCCACTCATCCACAGGGACAAACGCTCCGCATTAAAAAAACCCGTTGTCGCCGCTTTGCAACGCAATGTCCGACACGCGAATCACATACAAAAACGTCCATGGGTGATTTTAGCCCGATCTGTCCCGGCTGACATCCGGCAGGCGGCAATCGTGCTTGAAAAGCTGTGAGAACCCCGCTATTTCGTTGAAATAGGGTAGGATACTAATAGTATAAAGTAGCAATAATGTCTGGTGCGCCATCACGCCGAGAACTATTCGACGAGCTTTCTGCTTTCAATCGAAAGCTGAGGGCGGCGTTCGACAGCCTGGTGCGCGAGCACGGGATGACATTGGCCCGCGCCCGGGTTTTCCATAAGCTTTCCAAGCGCGATGGCATCAATCAGCGCGAACTCGCCGATGAGCTGGAGCTTGAGACTCCAACCTTGGTGCGTATCCTCGACGCCATGGAGGCGCAGAGCTTCATCGAGCGCCGTGCGGTGCAGTCGGACCGCCGCGCCAAGCAGATATTCATGACCGAATCCGGAAAAGTGGTGGCGGCCGAAGTTGAGGCTCTTGCCACCAGCGTACGTGCGGATATCCTTCAGGGGATTTCGGACGATGATGTCGGCATGGCCCTCAAGGTCATCCGCGCCATGACCGCCAATCTGCAGAATGTGGGTAAGTCATGAGGTAGTGTATGAGCGGTGACCCAGGCCCGATCAATGCGGAAGCCAACACCGCCGCGCCTGCTGCCCCACCGCCCGTGCCGCGCTGGAAGGTGCCGCTTTATATCGGCGCTTCCGTCATGTTCTTCCTGACGCAGGGCCTCGGTCTCAATCTCGCCTTCGCCAATCTCACGCAGATCCAGGGCACCATCGCCGCCACGACCACCGAATCCGCGTGGCTGTCGGCGGCCTATATGGCGCCGAATGTCAGCCTTGCCATCGCGTTGGTGAAGATCCGTCTGCAATACGGCGTGCGCAATTTCGCCGAGGTCAGCATTCTCGGCTTCGTCGTCGCCTCGCTGCTCAATCTCTTCGTCTCCGACCTGCATTCGGCCATTGTCGTCCGCTTCCTGAGCGGCATTGCCGGCGCGCCGCTCTCGACGCTCGGCTTTCTCTATATGCTGGAGGCTTTCGAACCGGCCAAGAAGCTGACGATCGGCGTCAGCCTGGCGATGACGAATACGCTTCTGGCAGCACCCATCACTCGTCTCGTCTCGCCGTCGCTCCTCGATTACGGCGAATGGCGCGGGCTCTACACGCTGGAAATGGCACTGGCGCTGCTGGTGATGCCGATCATCTATCTGCTGCCGCTGACGCCGCCGCCGCGGATGAAAGTGATCGTCTTTGGGGACATCATCAGTTATCTGCTGGTTGCGGTCGCCTTTGGCTCACTGGCCATCGTTCTTTCCGTCGGGCGGCTTTATTGGTGGCTGGAAGTGCCTTGGCTCGGCGTGTTGCTGGCCGTCAGCATCGCCACATTGACGCTCGCCATCGTCATCGAATTGCGTCGGCCAACGCCTCTGATCGATGTCCGCTGGCTACTCTGTCCGGAGATATTGCACCTGACCGGCATTCTCCTGGTCTTCCGCATGATCGCCGCCGAACAGACCTCGGTCATCATGACCTTCTATCAGAATGCCGTCGGCCTGCTCTACGATCAGCTTGCGATGCTCTATTGGATCATCTTGGCTTTTTCGGTCATCGGCGGCCTCATCTGCACGGTACTGATGAGCTATGGCCTGAGTTGGCAGATCCAGTTTGTCGCCCTCGTCATGATGGGGGCGGGTTCCTTCATGGATTCGCAGGTCACCACGCTGACCCGGCCGGAACAGATGTATCTCAGCCAGGCGCTGGTGGCGGCCGGCGCCGCTCTTTTCCTGCCGCCGTCCATGTCCCAGGGGTTCAAGGCCGCCTTTTCCAAGGGCGCCCCCTATCTGGTGACCTTCTTCGTCGTCTTCACCTTCACCCAAAGCATCGGCGGCCTGATCGGCTCTGCCTTCTACGGCACGCTGATCACCATCCGTGAAAAATTCCATTCCGCCGTCCTGACGGAACATGTGCTGCTGACCAACCCCGATGTTGCTCACCGTGTCGGCCAGCTCTCTTCATCTTACGGCAGGGTGATTGGCGACAGCGCGCTTTTGAAGGGCGAGGGGTTGGCGCTACTTGGCGCACAGGTCACCCGCGAGGCCAATACGCTCGCCTATAGCGATGCCTTCTTCGTTGCCGGTGTCATCGCGGTCGTGTCGCTTGCTGGACTTTCGCTGCATGTATTCTACCGTTTCATCAAGGCGCGGCTCGTCGACGATCGGCCGCAGACCATGGCTTCCAACCCGTGAGGATATGAAATAGCTCCATGTCGAAGCTCGTTCGCTCCCCCATCGAAGTTATCGCCGTCCTCTCAGGTGTCGGCGGTGTCATGCTCGTGCTTTATGCCTGGCACCTGCCGCCTTTCCAAAGTTCCGTCGAGACGACGGACGATGCCTATGTCAGAGGCTATGTCACGACCATCAGCCCGCAGGTCAGCGGCTACATTACCGACGTGCCGGTCAGGGACTATAAGCTCGTTAAGCAAGGCGACGTGCTGACCAAGATCGACGATCGCATCTATCAGCAGAAGGTGGCGCAGGCGCGGGCGACGCTGGACGGTCAAAAGGCAGCACTTGCCAATTCGCGACAGCAGGAACAGGCGGCCCGTGCCGGCATCGCCTCTAGCGAAGCGCAGATCGACAGCGCCAACGCTGCGCTGAAGCGCGCCCAGCTTGCCTGGGATCGTGTGGCGACCCTGGTCGCCAAGGGCGTGTCGACCACCAGCGATTCCGAGCAGGCGCAGGCGACGTTGGAACAGGCAAAGGCTGCGGTCAATCAGGCGAAGGCCGGCCTCGACGTATCGCAGCAAAACCTGACGACGATCATCGTCAACCGGGCCTCGCTGGAGGCCGGCGTCAGCGGCGCGGAAGCGGCCGTGCAGCTTGCCGATATCGATCTGGAAAATGCAACGATCACCGCGCCGCGCGATGGCCGTATCGGCGAAGTCGGGGTCCGCCTTGGCCAATATGTGACGCCCGGAACCCAGCTCATGGGTCTGGTGCCCAAGGACGTCTGGGTCATCGCCAATTTCAAGGAAACGCAGCTCGACGGCATGAAGGTCGGCCAGCCCGTGACGATCTCCGTCGACGCGCTCGGTCACCGCGAGCTCAAGGGTCATATCCAGCGCTTCTCGCCGGCGGCGGGCTCGGAATTCGCCGTTATCAGACCCGACAATGCCACGGGCAATTTCACCAAAGTGGCGCAGCGCGTCGGCGTACGGGTCAAGATCGACGAAAATCAGCAGGAAGCGCAAGATCTTGCGCCCGGCATGTCGGTGGTCGTCTCCGTCGACAAGGATTCGGCACCGTTGCAGGATACTGCGGCGAATTGAGACGGCAGATGCGTCGCTAAGCCTTGTGGTCAAATAAAAAGCCTGGGTCGCGAGACCCAGGCTTTCTCATGTTCGCAGTCGATGCGACGGCTTGAATCAAGCTTCGTCTTCGGCGTTGCCGTCAGCTTCCGGATCGAAGAAGTCTTCCGGACGCAGGGCATCTTCGTCGACGCCGTAGATGGCATCAGCGGAGGTGAGGGTTTCGCCCTTGGCCTGACGCTCGGCTTCTTCAGCGGAACGGGCAACGTTGAACTCGACGGTGATTTCGACTTCGGCGTGAAGCGCGATGGCAACATTGTGCAGACCGATAGCCTTGATCGGCGTGTTCAGGTGAACCTGGTTGCGACCGATGTTGAAGCCTTCGGCGGCCAGGATTTCAACGACGTCACGAGCGGCGACCGAACCGTACAGCTGGCCGGTTTCGCCAGCCGAGCGAACTACGATGAAGGACTTGCCGCCGAGAACGTCGGCAACCTTCTGGGCTTCGCTGCGGCGCTCCAAGTTGCGGGCTTCCAGGGTTGCGCGTTCGGCTTCGAAGCGAGCCTTATTGGCGGGGTTGGCGCGCAGCGCCTTGCCGAGCGGCAGCAGGTAGTTACGGGCAAAGCCGTCGCGAACCTTGACCACTTCGCCCATCTGGCCGAGCTTGGAGATGCGCTCGAGGAGAATGACTTCCATTTTGTTGTTCCTTTCTGATGTCAGATTTTCGTGTTTGTTGGTTTGGATGTATCGGCATTCTTGTTCGGGGTCAGCGATATCGCCTTGCGAGTATCGTAGAGGCCGAGAACAAGGATGATGAAGAGCGGTAGCGTCAGCAGGAATGACGCCAGATAGCAGAGGAAGAGCACGGGTATGCGCCAGTCCTTGCCGCGCGTGCGAAAATGCAACGATGAGAAGCCGGAAATGAGGAAGCCAGCACCGAAAGCACCGAGGATGGCGGCGGCGATCAGGCCAATCACGCCGCCGAAGAATATCGCGACGATCGCTACGAGAAAGACAAAGATCGCGTTGCGATTCATGCGCAATGATGAGGGGATATCCTCCCGCGGGCGCAGATTATGCTTTGAAGCTGCAACGATGCGGATCGCCACATAATAGGCGGCAAGTAGCATCATGACCCAGATCATGCCCCACGCGATCGGGATCGTGTAAAGCATCAGCGACTTCATCTTTGCGATCGCAATCGGATCGAGCTGAAGATCGGGGGACTGTTGGTTCACCGCGCCGACATAGGCGTCGACAACCTGGCCGACCAGATCGGCATTGTAGCCCATGATCGCGCCGACGATGACGACGGTCGCCGCCGTGAGGCCGCAGAGATGCAGCATGATGTCGGAGAGCGGATACCAAGCCATCAGGTGGTCTGGGCCGCCGAGTTCGGAAGCCGGACGCGCCAAATTGGCGAGATGGCTGAGCCAGGCCGGTATCAGCGTCATGACGAGCGTAAATATGCCGAAATATACCGACTGCCAGATGGCGCCGATGACACTCGCCACCACAACGGCGGTGATGACGGCCGCGTTACCCCAGCCAAGACCGACAATCAGGATCGGGAGCGCGGAAAGAGCGCCGAAGAGAATGAACAGCAATGGCTGAGCCGTCGCGCCATACACAAGTAGGGCGGCGGTAAGACCGGCGAGGGCGCCGATGGCCAGCACTTTCGGGTTCATCTGTTGCACGTCGCTGTCCTGCTTCGCATCGAGCAGTTAGAGGATGCTTCCGACACTCCGGTCTGAAAGCCGTCCCCAACATGGGGTTTTAAGGTTCCGATCCGCGCCCATCGCGAAAGGGAGAAGGGAAGGCATCGCTGCCTTCCCTCAATTCATTCGTGCAGCGCCGGCGCGATTAAGCGACGACGTAGGGCAGCAGGCCGAGGAAACGGGCGCGCTTGATCGCCTGGGCGAGTTCGCGCTGCTTCTTCTGGGAAACGGCCGTGATGCGGGACGGAACGATCTTGCCACGCTCGGAAATGTAGCGCTGCAGGAGACGGACGTCCTTGTAGTCGATGCGCGGCGCATTGGCGCCCGAGAACGGGCAGGTCTTGCGGCGGCGATGGAACGGACGACGGACCGGTGCGGAGGAAACTTCAGACATTCTCAAATCTCCTTAAACGCGGTCTTCGCGCGGACGGCGCGGACGGTCTTCGCGGTCACCACGATCCGGGCGCGGACCACGATCGCCGAAGCTGCGCTCCGGACGGTCACCATCGCGGCGCGGACGGTCGTCACGGTCGCGCTTCTGCATCATGGCCGACGGGCCTTCTTCGTGCTTCTCGACAGCGATCGTCATGTAGCGCAGGACGTCTTCGCTGATGCGCATCTGGCGTTCCATTTCCTGGATCGCAGCGGCCGGTGCATCGATGTCCATCAGGGCGTAGTGAGCCTTGCGGTTCTTCTTGATGCGGTAGGTGAGGGACTTGAGGCCCCAGTTTTCGATACGCCCGACTTTACCGCCGTTAGCTTCGATAACACCCTTGTACTGTTCTACGAGGGCGTCGACCTGCTGAGCGGAAATATCCTGCCGGGCAAGGAATACATGTTCGTAAAGAGCCATGGATAGCTTTGCCTTTCTTGCGTTGGTCTGAACCCGATATTCGGCGGCTAAGCCTCAACGACTGCTCCTGAGAGGGAAGACCCCAAGCAAGAAAAGCGTTTCCGAGACGGTCGAGAGCGGAGACACGGGAGGCTGGAACACTTCCGTTCCGAACGATTTTCAGCGAAGAAAACCGGCCCTCCGTTCAGCCACCAGCCAGAAGACCGGGTTGCGAACAGGGCGGCTTATACGGATTTTTGCGGGAAAGGCAAGGGGCGAAATTGCGCCGTCCGACAGCGGACGCCCTTGCCCAGGCCGAGGTAGGCGGCTTCAATCGTCCGGCAAGGTGAAGACGGCGCAGGGGTCGGCGATGCCCCGCAAGGAATATTCGCCCAAGGGGATCAAGTCGGTTTTCGTCTCTGCCGCAACCGCGCCCGAGACGAGTACACTGCGGCCAAGAGGCTTGCACAGGCCTTCGAGCCGGCTCACCAGGTTTACCGCCGGGCCTATGGCGGTGAAATCCAGCCGGTCGGCCGCGCCGATATTGCCCCAGAGCATCTCGCCGAAATGCAATGCGGCACCAAAGGGCAGCGGCGGCAGCCCTTGCGCTTGCCGCACGGCATCGAGATGAGCCATGCCGGCGCGAGCGGCGACGACTGCGCGCAGCGCCGCCTCGCAGGCATCGCCTGGCGTGCCGGTGACCGGGAAAATTGCCAGCGCGCCGTCGCCGATGAATTTCAGCACCTCGCCTCCGAAGGCGTGCACCGCTCCTGCAACGCGGTCGAACCAGGCGTCGAGAGAAGCAATCATCGCCGCTGGTTCCGTCGCCTCGGACAAAGCGGTGAAATCGCGCAGATCGGCGCAGAGCAAAGCGGCCCGGATGGTTTCGCCGGTGCCGCGCTGCAGCGCGCCGGCCTGTACCCGCGCAGCGCTGCGCCGGCCGAGATAGGCCTCGAGCAGCGCTGCCAGCGCCGCCCGCGCGGCGAGGGCGCTCAAGGGTGCTGCGGCGAAGCGCGCGGCTTGCCGCAGACGGTCAGCCTCGGCAGGATCGAATGGCCGGAGCCCGGCCCAGCCGAGCACCGGACTATCCGCAGCCGTACCGACCGTATCTTCATGCACGGGGCCAAGCCCGGCCAGCCACTCGTGTCCGGCTTGGCTGGATGGACCTCCTGCGAAGCCCAACGCCTCGATCACGGCCCCGGTTTCCGCCCGCCATAGCCAGATGCGCCGGGCGATGATCGGATGCGGCACGGCGAGCGTCAGGGCTCCTCCGGCAAGCGGCAGCCCGTCAGCCAACAGCCGGCCGCCGAGCTCGGCCAGAAACCGTTCAGGGCCGGGAGAGGCATCGGCCTCATCAACCAGCCAGGCAAGAGGGGTGGGCAGATCCATCTGTCGATCATGCCACGGCAGCCGCAGGCTGTCATCCGCCGTTGCGGTGGTGCTCCTGCGTGTGATGCTGGTCCACGAAACTGCCGCTCGGGACTAGTGAGTTCGGGAACGGAAAGCGGTCATTTCCTGCCAGCCATGGGGTCCGGACCCGGGTCACGCCCGGCTGCAGCTTCGGCCAGCCGTCCGAGATAGTGAGCCCAGCCTTCAGCGTGACCGGCGCATTGTTCGGCATTGGGCAGGCCGGTGTGGGTCAGGCGCAGCAGCGTTCCGTCCGGCTGCTCGATCAGGTCGATTTCGACCAGGCTCGATCCCGGTGGAACCACCTCGCTGCCATCCCAGCCGAAGCTATAGGCCAGGCGGTGTACTGGTACCACCTCGCGAAAGGAACCGCGAGCGAAGCGAGCGCCGGTGACGTTGATGAGATAGAGCCCCTCGGGCTGAGGCTCGACCTGTGCCTCCGTTCCCATCCAGCGCAATATCTTCTCCGGATCGGTCAGGAGGGCGAACACCGCGGCTGGTGGCGCCGGGATGCGCTTTTCTTGGCGGACGACAAGGGGCTCTGGCATCGGTCTCTCCTTGGGTTGCATGGCCTGCCTCACCGGAGGCGGAGAATGGACAGGCGCATCCTATCGCGGAACGTCCTTACGCGACAGCATTTTGGGGCAGGCTCGCCCTCAACAAGAGCGTTGTCTTCGATGGTGTTGCCGCGCTGTGCGCTCGATCTTCAATGTTCGCAACGGGCGGAAAGCGACACTATCCTGGGCAATTCTAATAATGATCCGCGGGAAATATCGGCATCGGCGCATCCTCCATCATTTCGGCGTAAAGCCGTTCGGTCTGCTGATCCGTCGGGAACATGCATTCGAGCCTCAGTTCCTGCGATGCAATGGTCATCGGAGTGCCGACTGTCGTTATCAGTGAGAAGAAGCCAAGGTTCTTGCCGTCCTTCACAAAGACCAGAGGAATGACGGGTGTGCTGCTGGGCGCGGTGAGTGCTTTCCAGTCGACATCGACATCCGGATAGGCAAGCAGCGCTTTCAGCAGCTCCCGGGTCTTATCGTCGACCACCCGACCGATGGACTCCCGATGGACGCGCGCCAGCAAGCTTCTCGATGTCTCCGGCCAGTCGCGAATGAAGGGGCGCATCCCGACAGGATCGAACATCAGATGCAGCAGGTTGCGTGGCGATTTGCGCGCCGCCATATCGACGAAGCAATTGAAGAAGCGGGGCACGGCGGTATTGGACAGCAGAACGTTCCAATAGCGGTCCATGACAACCGCGGGGAAAGGTTCATGCTGACGCAACATCCGCCGCAGAGCATCCGCGACGGGTTGCATTTCCGGTGCGTCCCAGGAATCGTCCGAATAGATCGGCGCGTAGCCTGCGGCGAGCAGCAGCGTGTTGCGTTCACGGAATGGCACATCGAGTGCCTCGGCAACGGTCAGCAGCCTCTGGCGGCTGGGAACGCTGCGGCCGCTTTCAACGAAGCTGATGTGACGCTGCGAAACGCCCGTCTCCATCGAAAGGTCGAGCTGGCTCTTGCCGCGCACCTCCCGCCAGTGGCGCAGCAACGGTCCAAGCTGTTTCGAGACCGATATCGCTGTGTTGCTGTTCGTCATGGAGGGCCTCTTTGTGGGCTATGCCTGCGGCATCTTATGCCTGGTTCGGCAAGATCAGAATTGCACCGGCCCGACGGAACCGAACCAGTGGCGCACCTTAGTGTGATCAGCCTCGTCCATGTAGAAGAAGTGCGTCATGACGGGCCTGACGACAGGATGGTTCGGATCGTCCGGGGTCATCGTGACGAAGCCGCGGAAGACCTTGAGGAACCCGCCGTCCCAATATTCGGTCACATCATGAAGGGCGGTAAATCCGGTGTCGATGAAAGCGCGCAGACTTTCGCGGATAATCTCGCGGCCCTTCCATTCGGCAATACCCAAATTGGCGGTGGCGTCTTCTGCGAAGCAGTCGAAGCCGGAGCCGAAGGTCTTGTCGTCAATTTCCCTCCAGAAGGCCAACAGCCAGTCCGGTGTTTCGCGCTTCGTGAAAATCATCTTATTCATAGTATGTCTCCTGACGTATTTGCTTGGGGCACGAAGAGACCGGAGCTGCCGGAGCGAAGCCGCCGGCGCTTGAGGTATGGTCTCTTAGCGGCACCGGTTCGGTGCCTATCTCTTGTGGAGATGTCCCAAAATTACGCGTGGGTATGACGCGCCTCAATTACGTCAGGGGTCATATTTTCGCGGCTTGTTTGGCCGTCATTGTGCCGATTGCCAGGTTGCGCCTTGCCACCGCGGCAAGGCGCTTCCACTGATCACATCGGCATCGGATACTGCCGGTGTACTTTTTCGATCTCGGCAATCGCCTCTTCGGGCAGCGTCACATAGGCTGAGGCAATGTCGGTTTCGAGCTGGGCCATCGAGGTCGCGCCGATGATGACGGAGGTCATGAAGGGCTTGGTCAGGCAGTAGGCGAGCGCCAGCTTGGCCGGATCGAGATGATATTTGGCGGCGATCTCCAGATAGGCCTTGACCGGCGGCTCCTGCAACGGCTGCAGACGGCCGCCGATGTCGGTATTGATCGAGCCGCGCGAACCGGCCGGGCGTGCGCCGCCGACATATTTGCCGCTGAGAATGCCGCCGGCGAGCGGCGAATAGGCGAGCAGGCCGACATCTTCATGGTGCGACAACTCGGCGAGGTCGAGGTCGAAGTGGCGGTAAAGCAGATTGTATTCGTTCTGCGTGGTGGCAATGCGCGGCAGGCTCTTCTGCTCTGCGATCGTCAGATATTTCTGGATGCCCCAGGTCGTCTCGTTGGAGAGGCCGATGGCGCGGATCTTGCCGGCCTTCACCAATTCGCCCATCGTTTCCAGGATATCTGTAATGTTACCGACAACCTTTTCGCGATCCTGGGTGAAGGGGTTGTAGCGCCAGTTCTGGCGGAAGTGGAAATGGCCGCGGTTCGGCCAATGCACCTGATAGAGATCGATATAATCGGTTTTCAGCCGCTTCAGGCTGCTGTCGATGGCCGCGCGGATATTGGCGGCATCGGCGCCCTGGCCGCCGCGCAGATAGTCGCGGCCAGGGCCGGCGACCTTGGTGGCAAGAACGATATCCCTGCGCTTGCCGGTCTTTTCGAACCACGTGCCGATATATTCCTCGGTGCGGCCTTGGGTCTCCGCGCCGACCGGCGTCGTCGGATACATCTCAGCCGTGTCGAAGAAATTGACGCCCTTGTGAAGGGCATAGTCCATCTGCTCGTGCGCCTCTGCCTCGCTGTTCTGTGTGCCCCAGGTCATCGTGCCCAGGCAAATCTGCGAAACCGAAATATCGGTGCGGCCTAAATTCTTATAGTTCATGGGAAAACCTTGATGCTTGCGGAAAAAGTCTGGGGAAAGATCGCGTAAATCTAGGTGGGAAATGAGCAAGCGCAAGAAGAAAATAGAAACTCCTCGCAAACGCAAAAGGCAGTGACTGCAGGGGCTGCGCTATTGACTCCACCGCAAACAATGTCATTGGGAAGCGAAACGACCCCTAAGGAAGCCCGATATAATGACTGTTGCTTTCACATTTCCCGGCCAGGGTAGCCAGACCGTCGGCATGGGCAAGGATCTTGCTGATAATTTCGCCGAAGCGCGCGCCGTCTTCGAGGAAGTCGATGAAGCGCTCGGTGAAAAGCTTTCCGACATCATCTTCAACGGCCCGGATGATAGGCTGACGCTGACGGCGAATGCGCAGCCGGCGCTGATGGCTGTGTCGATCGCTGTCATGCGCGTTCTGCAGGCGCGCGGCCTCGATCTGAAGAGCAAGGTTGCTTATGTTGCCGGTCATTCGCTTGGCGAATATTCGGCGCTTTGTGCCGCCGGCACTTTCTCGCTTGCCGATACGGCGCGGCTGCTGCGCATCCGCGGCAATGCCATGCAGGCTGCGGTTCCGGTCGGCGTCGGCGCCATGGCGGCGATCATCGGCCTGGAACATGCCGATGTCGTCGCGGTTTGCACGGAAGCTTCGGCCATCGGCGCCTGTCAGATCGCCAATGACAATGGCGGCGGTCAGATCGTTATCTCCGGTGAGAAGGCTCCCGTCGAAAAGGCTGCCGAGCTTGCGGCTGAAAAGGGCGCCAAGCGCGCCATTCTGCTGCCGGTATCCGCACCCTTCCATTCGTCGTTGATGGCGCCCGCCGCCGAGGCGATGCGCGCCGCTTTGGCGGAAGTGGCAAAATCCGATCCCGTCGTGCCCGTCGTTGCCAATGTCCGCGCCGCCCCGGTGCAGGACGCCGGCGAGATCGCCGATCTGCTGGTTGCGCAGGTTACGGGGCAAGTGCGCTGGCGCGAGACGGTGGAATGGTTCGCCGCCAACAATGTGACAACATTGTATGAAATCGGCGCTGGCAAGGTGCTGACGGGTCTTGCCCGGCGCATCGACAAATCGGTGAACGGCATCGCCGTCAACACGGCGGCCGACATCGACGCAGCTCTCGCAGGCCTGCTTGGCTGATACATAAATTAACGAACGAGGGACACCACATGCTCGATTTGACCGGCCGCAAGGCCCTTGTAACCGGTTCTTCCGGTGGTATCGGCGAAGAAATCGCAAGGCTGCTGCATAAGCAGGGCGCTATCGTCGGCCTGCACGGCACGCGCGTCGAGAAGCTCGAGGCACTGGCTGCCGAACTTGGCGACCGCGTCAAGATCTTTCCGGCCAACCTTTCCGATCGCGACGAGGTAAAGGCGCTCGGCGCCAAGGCTGAAGAAGAACTCGGTGGCGTCGACATCCTCGTCAACAATGCCGGCATCACCAAGGACGGCCTGTTCGTGCGCATGAGCGACGAGGACTGGGACGCCGTACTGGAAGTGAACCTGACGGCCGTCTTCCGCCTGACGCGCGAGCTGACGCATCCGATGATGCGCCGCCGCTATGGCCGCATCATCAACATCACCTCCGTAGTCGGCGTCACCGGCAATCCCGGCCAAGCCAACTACTGCGCCTCCAAAGCCGGCATGATCGGCTTCACCAAGTCGCTGGCACAGGAGATCGCAACGCGCAACGTCACGGTCAACTGCGTCGCTCCCGGTTTCATCGAGAGCGCCATGACCGGCAAGCTGAACGACAAGCAGAAAGAGGCGATCATGGGCGCCATTCCCATGAAGCGCATGGGCAGCGGTGCAGAAGTCGCATCCGCCGTCGCCTATCTCGCTTCCTCCGAAGCCAGCTACGTCACCGGTCAGACGATCCACGTCAACGGTGGCATGGCAATGATCTGAAAAAGGAAAAGTCTGTTGGGGGGAGCTTTCCCCTCCAATAGCATGTTGAGCAACCTGGAAGCGGCGATTTTCTGGCTTTGCGACAGACTTAAACCGTGTTAAGCGGGCCATGACTGTGATCAGTCGTCCCGAAAATGCAGATGGACCGGGCCGCGTGTACGGCGGCCGGGACCGGATGTGAAGGCCGGGTTGAACGGGTTTGCCAGCGGCGCCATGCAGGTGCTGCAGGCTTGAACAGGGTAGGGATGTCACACGGCATTCTGATCAGGACATAAATAAGGTCGAGGAAACCGACATGAGCGATATCGCAGAACGCGTAAAGAAAATTGTTATTGATCATCTTGGCGTCGACGCCGACAAGGTTGTTGAAAGCGCAAGCTTCATCGACGACCTGGGCGCGGACTCGCTCGACACGGTCGAACTGGTCATGGCCTTCGAAGAAGAATTCGGCGTTGAAATTCCTGATGACGCTGCCGACTCGATCCTGACGGTCGGCGATGCGGTAAAGTTCATTGAAAAGGCCCAGGCCTAATCTTTTGCGCTTTGTCACGGGCGGGCTCTCTGAGTCCGCCCTATTTCGTCCGGCGAGGTCGGACGGATCATATTCATACGCATGGCATGATAAAAAGACGGGGGTCTGCGGGCGATGAGACGTGTCGTTATCACGGGTACCGGCATGGTATCACCTTTGGGCTGTGGCACTGAGGTGTCCTGGTCGCGTTTGATTGCTGGGCACAACGGCGCGCGTCTTGTCACGGAATTCGAGGTCGAAGATCTCGCCGCAAAGATCGCTTGCCGCGTTCCGGTCGGTGATGGCAGCGACGGCACTTTCAATGCCGACGACTGGATGGAGCCGAAGGAACAGCGAAAGGTCGATCCTTTCATCATCTATGGCATGGCAGCGGCCGATATGGCGCTGAACGATGCCGACTGGCATCCGACCTCCGATGAAGACCAGATCGCAACAGGCGTCATGATCGGCTCCGGCATCGGCGGCCTGGAGGGCATTGTCGAGGCAGGATATACGCTACGCGACAAGGGTCCGCGCCGCATCTCGCCCTTCTTCATTCCGGGCCGTCTCATCAATCTCGTTTCCGGCCAGGTCTCGATCCGCCACAAGCTGCGCGGCCCGAACCATGCCGTCGTCACGGCTTGCTCCACCGGCGCGCATGCGATCGGCGATGCGGCCCGTCTGATCATGCTCGGCGATGCCGACGTCATGGTCGCCGGCGGCGCCGAAGCTCCGGTTTGCCGCATCTCGCTCGCCGGCTTTGCCGCCTGCAAGGCTCTGTCGACCGATTATAACGACAATCCGCAGAAGGCTTCGCGTCCTTACGATCGTGACCGTGACGGCTTCGTCATGGGCGAGGGCGCCGGCATCGTTGTTCTCGAAGAGCTGGAACATGCCAAGGCACGCGGCGCGAAGATTTACGCCGAGGTGGTCGGCTACGGCCTTTCCGGCGACGCCCATCACATTACTGCCCCGTCCGAGGATGGCGAGGGCGCGTTCCGCTGCATGACGTCGGCCCTCAAGCGCGCCGGCTTGACGCCGGCTGATGTGGACTACATCAATGCCCATGGCACCTCGACCATGGCTGATACGATCGAGCTCGGCGCTGTCGAGCGGCTGGTCGGCAATGCTGCTTCCAAGATTTCGATGTCGTCGACCAAGTCGGCGACCGGCCGGTGCGATCGAGGCGATCTTCTCGACGCTTGCCATTCGCGACAATATCGCGCCGCCGACGCTGAACCTCGACAATCCGGAGCGGGAGACGGCCATCGATCTCGTGCCGCATAAGGCCCGTAAGCGGGACATCAATGTCGCGCTGTCGAACTCCTTCGGATTCGGCGGTACGAACGCATCACTTGTCCTGCGTCGCTATGAGGCATAATAACAGCGCATAACTCCGGAAAGCTGTAGCGTTTTTCGGCAAAACTATGCGCGATCCTTGAATGTTGTTGTGTTTTTTTGCGTGTCCCATGGATGCGCCGCAGCAATGTCTAATCGGTCGAAAGCGGATCTTCACCAGGCTCCGCTTTATCTTCTGAACCTGTTTTTTGCCGCATTGCTTGGTCAAAGAGCAGGCAATGACAAATGAAGGGATTGCCGGTGAGCGATACGAACCAGAACAACGGAACTCCGAACGGGCAGAAGGGGCCGATTATCCCGAAATCGGCCAACGAAGCTCTGCGTCCGGAGCGTGTTCCGGATCCGCCGAAGCGCTCCCGCAAAGCCCGCAGCCAGATGGTGATTTTCCTGAACTTTCTGATGACGCTGGTCGTCTTCGTGATCGTTCTCGCGATCGTCGGCACCTATTACGCCATCTCCGCCTACCAGAGCCCCGGACCGCTGGCGACCAACACCAATTTCATCGTGCGCAACGGCTGGGGCCTTGCCGAGATTTCGGGCCGGCTCGAAGCCAACAACATCATCTCCGATGCCCGCATCTTCCGCTACCTGACGGCCACCTATCTACACAATGGCGAGACGCTGCGGTCCGGCGAATATGAGATCAAGGCCGGCGCCTCCATGAAGGACATCATGGAGCTGTTGAAATCCGGCAAATCGATCCTCTATTCGGTTACCTTGCCGGAAGGCCTGACCGTGCGGCAGATCTTCAACAAGCTGCAGGCCGATCCGGTGCTGGAAGGCGAACTGCCATCGGCGCTGCCGCCGGAGGGTAGCCTGGAGCCTAATACCTATAAATTCACGCGTGGCGCCAAGCGTACGGAAATCATCGATCAGATGAAGGCAGCGCAGGAAAAGCTCGTCGACCAGATATGGGACAAGCGCGATCCGTCGATGCCGCTGACCAATAAACAGGATCTGGTCACTCTGGCGTCGATCGTTGAAAAGGAAACCGGGCTTGCGGATGAGCGCGCTCATGTGGCGTCGGTCTTCCTCAACCGTCTCGGCAAGGGCATGCGTCTGCAATCCGACCCGACGGTGATCTATGGGCTCTTCGGTGGCGACGGCAAGCCGGCCGATCGCCCGATCTTCCAGTCGGATCTCAAAAAAGAAACGGCTTACAATACCTACATGATCAAGGGCCTGCCGCCGACGCCGATCGCCAATCCGGGCAAGGACGCACTCGATGCCGTTGCCAACCCATGGAAGACGCAGGACCTCTATTTCGTTGCGGATGGCTCGGGCGGCCACGTCTTCGCCGCGACGCTGGAAGATCACAATGCCAACGTTAAGCGCTGGCGCAAGCTCGTCGCCGAAAAGGGCGAGGATCCCAGCGCGATCGCCGTTGACGGTCAGCCGGACGATAGCGGAGCCGCAGCCGGTACGGCCCCTTCCGGCACACAGCAAAAAAAGAAGACGAACTGATCTCTGCTGCGCTGTGCTTTCGATCGAACGGACGGCGTAGTCTCACCTTGCATTGGTCCATGATTGTTGAGCGATTGTGGACAAGAATTATCGGAGGCTTGCATGGTATTGCAGTCCATGACCGGTTTCGCCCGGCGTGAGGGAACGAGTGGGCGCTCTCGTTGGGCATGGGAATTGCGATCGGTCAATGGCAAGGGTCTCGATTTCCGCCTGCGCCTGCCGCAAGGGCTGGAGCGGCTGGAAACCGATATACGCAAGCTCATCACCGACAGGTTTGCGCGCGGCAACCTGCAGGTCGGTCTTTCATTGTCCGTCGATGAAAGCCGCGTCGAGGCGGTCGTCAATCAGGACGCGCTGGCGACAGTGCTGGCCTTACGCGGTCAGCTCTCAGGCGTCATCGATCCTGCGCCGCTGCGGCTGGACACGCTGCTCGCAATCCGCGGCATCGTAGAGTTCAAGGAAGCTGAAGAGAGCGACGATGCGCTTGCCGCACGCGACGCCGACATCATGGCGGGTCTCGAAGCCGCGCTCGCCGATCTCAGCGATATGCGCCGTCGGGAAGGGCAGGCGCTCGGTCAAATCCTGCTCGGCCATGTCGGCGCCATCGAGACGCTGACGACAACGGTTGAGAGCGATCCGTCCCGCTCGCCGCAGGAGATTGCCGCGAGGCTTGCGACGCAGATTGCCATGCTTCTGGACGGAACCTCCGGCCTGGATCGTGACCGGCTGCATGCCGAGGCCGCTCTCATCGCCACCAGAGCGGATCTGCGCGAGGAGATCGACCGGCTGAAGGCGCATGTGGTGGCAGCTCGCGACCTTATCGCCAAGGGTGGACCGGTCGGACGCAAACTCGATTTCCTTGCACAGGAATTTAACCGGGAATCAAATACTATCTGTTCGAAGTCGAATGCCGCAGCGGTCACCGCCGCCGGCATCGAGTTGAAAGTGGTCATCGACCAGTTCCGCGAACAGGTCCAGAATTTGGAGTAAGCCATGAAGCCGGCGATATCCACATCCATTCCGATTGCGCGCCGGGGGCTGATGCTTGCCATTTCCTCGCCATCCGGTGCGGGCAAATCGACAATTGCGCGCACCTTGCTGGAGACCGATAAGCAGATCGGTCTTTCCGTCAGCGTCACGACGCGGCAACGGCGGCCGAGCGAGATTGCCGGCGTTCATTATCATTTTGTCTCGTTGCGGGAATTTGAGCGGCTGCGCGATTCCGACTCGTTGCTCGAATGGGCGGAGGTACACGGCAATTTCTACGGCACGCCGCGCGAGCCGGTAGAGACGGCGATGGCCGAGGGCCGCGATATGCTCTTCGATATCGACTGGCAGGGTGCGCAGCAACTGCAGGAGAAAATGCCGGCCGACGTCGTATCGATCTTCGTGCTGCCGCCCACCATGACGGAGCTGCAATCGCGCCTGCACCGCCGCGCCGAAGATTCCGAAGAGGTGATTGCCACGCGGCTTGCCAATTCCAGAGCCGAAATCGCCCATTGGCGCGAGTATGACTATGTCATCATCAACGATGATCTGAACGCCGCTTTCGACGCGGTTCAGTCGATCGTCAAGGCCGAACGCCTGCGCCGCGACCGCCGCCACGGCATGTTCGACTTCGTTCGTGGTCTGCTGGAAGAAACGCCGAAGCTGTAAATCGCGATCAAAGCGAGTTTGCCAACCGGCAGAACTCTTCGACGGACAGCGTTTCGGCGCGTCGCTGAGGGTCGATGTCGGCTTTCCGCAACAGTGCTTCGCCGCCAAGCGATTTCAGACTTTGGCGCAGCATCTTGCGCCGCTGACCAAAGGCGGCCTGCGTCACCTTTTCCAGATTGTCGACGGAGCAGGGGATCGGGTTTTCCTTGGGCGTCAGATGCACGACCGTCGAGGTCACCTTCGGCGGCGGCGTGAAGGCCTGTGGTGGCACATCGAAGGCCATATGCGCATTGGTGCGCCAGCCGCTGAGGACGCCGAGGCGGCCGTAATGATCGTCATCCTCGTCGGCAACGATCCGCTGGCCGACCTCTTTCTGGAACATCAGCGTCAGGGACTGCCAGAAGGGCGGCCAATGGCCTGGCAGCAGCCAGTTCACCAGCAATTGCGTCCCGACATTATAGGGCAGGTTGGCGATGATCTTGACCGGTCCCTCTGGCGCCAGTGCCGCGAAATCCGTCTTCAGCGCATCGCCTTCGATGACCTCGAGCCGGCCGGGATAGTGATCGGCGATCTCGGCGAGCGCCGGCAGGCAGCGCGCGTCGCGCTCAACGGCGATGACCTTGGCGGCGCCAAGCGCAAGGATGGCGCGCGTCAGCCCCCCTGGCCCTGGGCCGACTTCGAAGACGGTGGCGCCCTCCAGCGATCCGGCGGTGCGGGCAACCTTTTGGGTCAGATTAAGATCCAGCAGAAAGTTTTGGCCGAGCGCCTTGCGCGCGTCGAGGCCGTGGCGCTGGATTACGTCGCGAAGCGGCGGCAGACCGTCGAGGGCAGCCATCAGCGATTGCTTCCCGTCGCGCGGCTGAGCTCGCTCGCCAGCTTGAGCGCCGCCACGAGGCTGTCCTCTTTGGCGATACCCTTGCCGGCGATACCGAAGGCGGTGCCGTGGTCCGGCGAAGTGCGGACAAAGGGGAGGCCGAGTGTGACATTGACGGAATCGTCGAAGCCGAGCGCCTTGGCCGGAATCAAAGCCTGATCGTGATACATGCAGACGGCGACATCGTAGTGACGGCGCGCATCGTCGTGGAACATCGTGTCGGCGGGGAGGGGGCCAAAGGCATCGATGCCTTCATTGCGCAGTGCCTCGATCGCCGGACGGATGATGGCCTCATCTTCCGTGCCGATCGCGCCGTTCTCGCCGGCATGCGGATTGAGGCCGGCAACGGCCAGTCGCGGTTTTGCGATGCCGAAACGAGTCCTGAGGTCGTGGTCGGTGATCCGGCAGGTCTCGACAATCAAATCCGAGGTCAGCGCCTGCGGCACATCCTTCAGCGGAATATGGATGGTGACGGGAATCGCCCGCAGCTTCGGTCCGGCGAGCAGCATTACCGGCATTACCGGCTTGCCTGTCGCGCGTGTCGCAAGATCGGCGAGGAATTCGGTATGGCCGGGAAAGCCGAAGCCGGCGTCGTAAAGGACTGACTTGGCGATTGGGTTGGTCACGACCGCGCAGGTATCTCCCTTCATGCTGAGCGAGACCGCCATCTCGATAGCCGCAATCGTGGCTTTCGCCGTAACGACATGCGGTTCGCCTGCAACCACATCCATGCCGGCGGCAATCGGCAGCACCGGCAAGGCATCGGCAAAGACGCCGGAGGCCGTCGATGCGTCGGCTTCCTGAAGCGGCACGGTCAGGTTCAACTGGCGCGCTCGCGCCGAAAGAACGTTCGGGTCGCCGAGAAACAGGAAGGGAGACAAACCAAGCTCGCCGCGGCGAAGCCAGGCGGCGAGCGTGATGTCAGGTCCGATACCTGCTGGGTCCCCTTGCGTGAGTGCAAGGGGGCGGGAAGGGCGGGAGGGCATCGGAAGGAACGATCAGCGATAGAGGATCTGCGCCTTGGAGCGCAGTTCATCCATATACTTCTTGTCGTTGGCGCTGACGCCCTGGGCATTCGCCTTGCCGAGATCTTCGGCGCGGAAAACGGCCGCGGCGGCGATGTCGTCGTTCACCTGGCGCTGCGAGCAGATGGCAACATATTCAACACCGCGATCGGTCACGATCGCATCGGTCGTGTTGCCTTTTGCCTTCTCAAGCAGCGGCTTCCAGGCTTCCGGCAGATCGGGCGCAAGCACGCGGCCAAGATCCTGGACGGAAACGTCGTGCATCGTCGCGGCAAAGACTTTCGCCTGGTCGCAACCGGGGAACTTGGCACGCGAGGCTTCCGCTTCGGCCTTGCGTTTACCGAGAATTGCGTTGCGCTTGGCAGACGGGACGACGAAGACCATCTGCTTCAGGAAATATTCCGTCGTGACCGGCTTTGTCTTGTTTTCCGTCATGCGCGTCACGAGGGCATCATTCGACATGCGGCCGCCGCTCGAGCCGAAGCGGGCATTGACGACGCGCGGCCAGCTCATGGAAATGGCGATATAGGATTTGAAATGGTCGACGGTGACGCCCATCTTGTCCAGGATCTGTCCAAGCTGCTGCGGCGACATTTTGTTGCTGGCGGCGAAGCGGGCAAATGCGTTGTCGACGTCCGTCGTCGATACCGACATGCGCACGCGGGAGATTTCCGAGCGCTTTAGGGTCTCATCGACGAGCTGCTGTTGCGCCAGCTTGTTGAGGTCGCCTTTCGCGTGCTGCAATTTCAGGAAGTTGATGCGCTTGGCGACATCGCCTGATGTGATCACCGTATTGTTGACGACGACCTTCACCTCACTTGCCGCGAAGGCAACATCGCTGCTTGGCACGGCAAAAGAAGCCATAACCAACGCTACGGCGCCGAATAGCACAGCGCGCATCGGTGTCTTTCCAGAGAACATCAACTAACCCCTTCCCAAAGGTCCTTGTCTGCACTGCGTCACATTGGAACGCCATTGGCGCAATACGGCAAATTCGCGCCAATATCTACAACAAGCACGACGAATTGCAAAATCCTTGCGGCGAAACAATGACGCGGAGAGACATGGCGATCGCTTCAAAGCAAAAGGGCCGGCTTTGGAGCCGGCCCTTTTGGATTTGAGTGATCAGAACGTCGCGTCCTGGACATTGCCCAGATTGACGTCGCCGAGCGTACGGAACGTGATGCGGGCGCCGATCGACCAGTCGCTTCCCGACTGGTTCGTCGAATCCTTCTTGTCGAGGAAGGAGACGCTGAAGATCGTGCATTCGTCCTCATAGGAAAGACCGATGCCCTGGCGCGTGATCTCGCTGTCGTTGAGATCATAGCTGACCGTGCCGAAGACAGACCAATAATTCTTGAATTTGATCTGGGCGCGGGTTTGGATTTCGTCCTGGTCCGAGGTGAAGCCATATTGCGGCTGAGCGGCGATATGGGTGTAGGTCACCGAGGTCTGGAAGTCGTCGTTTGCAAAGCCGACCTGCGTATCGCCGCGACGGAACGCGAAGTCCTTTTCGTCGAAGCGGTAGGACTGCGAAAGCGAGATGCCCTGCGGCGTCGTGAGGCCGAACATGGTCACATAGTCGGAGCGGGTGGTTTCAAGTCCCGAATCCGAACCGGCACCCACCAGATCGTCGGTTGCGAACGAGTTTCGTCCGGCAAGCTGGTACGATTGGCCGAAGATGTGCTGCAACTTGTAACCGCTGTCGAAGCTGCCCGTATAGCGCCAACCCACGTTGGCGCGCGTGCCGCCTTCTACACGGTCGAAGCCGGAGAATTTGTCGCGATCGAACAAGTTGGTCGCATCGAAAACAAAGCTCTGGGCGTCTTCATTCGGCAGCCGTCCTGCAAGTTGCTCGTCAGGACGCACATAGATTTGTGCGATCGGCTCGAACACATGCGTGCTGTTGCTGGTGGAAATGAGGAACGGGTACTTGGCTTCGAGGCCTCCCGTTACCATACCGCGCGTCGCGTAATCGCTGGTGTCATAGTTGCCGGAATAGTCGCCGTTAGGCGCATCCATACCGAGGCCATAGATGTCGCCGCGAGCTGCGGCAAGCGGCGTCAAGACCAGACCCTGATCGGTCGTGAAGGTGCGCTGCCACTGTAGCTCGGTGGTAAGACGCGTATAGCTGCCGGAAAGACCGAGGAAGCGGTCGTTCAGGCTGGCGTCGCCGAGATTGTTGACGTTGTCGAGCACCGACGCCTTGTCACGCGACAAATGCGTGAAGTTCATCGTCGCGGACAATTCGCCGCCATAGACCGAGTTCGGATCGACATAATGATAGTCGACGCTCGGATAGACGACCGCCTGCTGCTTTTCGGCGGTGCTGTTGTCGTCAGCGTCCTGAATGTCATAGTAGAAGGCGCGCATATCGAAATAATTGCGCTTGCCGAGACCCGTCAAATAGATGTCGTTCGTGTGGGTGCTCTGGCTGAGACCTTGCAAGCCATAGGTGCGCGAAAAGTTATTGTCGCTTTGCGCCATGACATCCCAGCCAAACGTCCAGCGAGGATTGATTCTGAAATCGGCCTTCGACGAGATCACGCCGCGGGTTTTGTGCTCGGCGTCACTGGTATTGGCGGTGAACTGGTCCGGGCTCATCTGATTGATACCGGCGACGCGCAGAATATGCGTACCGTTTTCAAAGCGTTGCCGGAATTCGCCTTCGAGCAGCAAGCCCTGGCTTGTATAGCCGGTGGCGCTGATCGTCGCGTCCATGCTCGGCGAGATGACGTAATAGTAGGGAACCTTCACGCCAAAGCCGAGGTTCTCCGAATAGCTCATCGACGGAAACAGGAAGCCTGATTTGCGCTTCACCGTATTGTCGGGAACTTCGATCCAGGGAACATAAGCGATCGGCTGGCCGAACAGTTCGAAGCGGGCATGCTCGAGACGGACGGTATGCGTCACGCCGTTCTGCACCACGCGCTGAGCCTTGACCTGCCATAGCGGCGCGCGGCCCTGCTCGGAGCACGGCAAACAGGCGGTATAGACGCCCTTCGTCAGAATCAATTGGTTGCCGCCCACACGTTCGCCCTTTTCGGCGGCCATGCGGGTATTGTCTGGCATTTCGATACGCAGAGCGTTGACGAAACCGTCGGAGAAGCTGTCGGTGACATCCATTTTGTCACCGTACATCCGGTTGCCGTCCGGGCTGATCAGCTCCACATTGCCAATCGCCGTCATCCGTCCGCTTTTTTGATTATATTCAACCTTTTGCGCGACCATCTTGTAGCCGCCATAGTTGATCTGAACCGCACCGCTGGCGGTAACGATTTGAGTATCCTTGTTATAGACCAGTTCGTTTGACGAAAGGATCAGCTTGGAGCCTTCCGGCACTTTGACCTTAACGGGAGAGGTCGCAGCGCCAGCGCCGCCGTTATTATTGTTGTCCTGGGCGTAAGCTACGACCGGGCTCATGACAAATGCATACGCAGCCGCGCCCATGACGAGGGCAGCGACAAATTCCTTGATACTCTTGCGGTTGCCTGCCGCCACTTAGCCGTCCTCCTGATGAAGCAGGATCGTTGCTCCGAATGCCAAAGCGACGATCACGGGTATCCATGTCGCCACGAAAGGAGGAACCACTCCGCTGCTCCCGAATGCCTTTACCAGCACGGTGACAACATAAAGCACGAAGCCTGAGAGGATTCCACCCAGAATCACGGAGCGCGATTGGTTGAATCTACTGAATTTTAACGAGACGGTGGCGGCGATCAGCGTCATTGCCACCAGAAGGAATGGCTGCGACAGCAGCGAGTGAAATTGGGTCTCAAGAGCTTTGGTTGAGATGCCAAAGGACTTTGCAATCTTTATTCGATTAGAAAGATCATAAAAAGCAATGGTTTCCGGCTGTGCCAGGCGCTCTGAGACGAAATCCTGTTTCAGATTCGTACGAACCTGTACCGTACTCTTATGATCCGGAATTTCGCCCGGTCTGCGCTCGACGACACTGTTAAGAAGCCAGTAACCATCTTGCAACTTTGCCGACTGCGCGTCCTGCCTGAGAACGATATTCCCTTGTGAATCGAAGTGGATAAACACGACGTTCATCAGCGTCGTTCCGTTGTCGAGAACGGCCTTGGCGCCAATGATGACGTCGTCTTTGCCGTTCGACTGGCGCAGCCACGGAATCGAGAGCTTGTTGTGATAGGATGGATCGCCGCGTAGGTCGGCTTCCATCGTTTCCGCCTGCCGTTGTCCCCACGCCGCAACAGGATTGAGGGCAAACATGGTCAGCAGGCCGACAAAGAATGCGCCGATCACGAACGGCGTCATGAACTGCCAGACGGAGATGCCGGCCGCACGCGCAATCACGAGCTCACGACGCCGATTGAGCGCGATCAGCACCGTCATGCCGACGAACAGGGCGATGAACGGCACCGTCTGCTGCAGGATGAACGGCAGCCTGACGGCCGTCATCAGCAAGCCGAGGCTGACCGTGTACCCGGGAAGGCCGGCAAGCCGGCCGGCGGTCTCGCTGAAGTCGACGAGATAGACGATCGAGACAACGCCGAGGAAAAACCAGAAGGTTGTCACGACGTAGCGCATGAAGAAGTAGCGGCCGAGCGTATTGAAGATCATGCGCCGCCCCCATTCGAGCCGCCGGGCGCCGGCATGCGATCCTGGATCTTCTGCCGCAGATTGGCGAAGCGGTTGCGGATGGACCTGGGCACCGACATCTTCCGGTTCCTGAACAGCAGGGCGATCGCAATCAAAGCTGCGCAGATGTTGGCCGCATAGAGAACGCCGATGAAATAGGGAGCATTCTCGATCTGGTTTGCCGCATAAAAATCCGCCCAGCGCAAGGCAAAAGCAATGGTAAGCGCCGACACCATCGGATGCAGCCGTGCTTCGCGATGGGATCGCGCATCGCCGGCTATCACCAGGGATATCAGGGCAAAGATTGCCGGCAACGCCCAGTCGGTGAGACGCCGATGTAGCTCCGCGCGGTAGCCGCCTGGTTTTGCTTTATAATCTGGATCGTTCGGATCCGGGTTCAGCAGGAAGCCAAGACCGCGGTCGCCGGCGCGCAGCGTTGCCTGGCCGCGGCTCTGCGTCATGTCGGAAAGATCGAAGGAATAGGAGTCGAAATTGATGACGGAGACGTTGCCGTCAGGCGTTTTGCGGTGAACTTCGCCATCCTTCATCAAAAGCGACGTGCCGCTCGCATCGACGGCGCCTTCCTTGGCATAATAGATGAGATCGAAAGTGGGATCGCGCGAATCCACCACGAACAGGCCCTTCAGGATTCGTCCCGACAGGCGCTGGGTGATCTGCACATAAAGCCCGTCTTCGATACGGCGGAAATTCTTCTCTTCGATGACGGTCGAGAGAAGGTCGGCATAGGCTTCTGCGACCATCTCGCGGGCGGCTACACGCGCTTTCGGCTCGACCATATTGTCGACCACAAATGAGAAAACGCTGATAGCTATCGCGAGAATCATGATCGGGCGGACGATGATGCTGCGCCGCGCACCCGCCGCCTCCATAACCGTCAGTTCCGAATCGCTGTTCATCGCCGTCAGCGTCTGCGTGATGCCGATCACCAGAGCGAAAGGCAGAACCACGGGAATGATCGTCGGCAGGATGAGAGTCGCAAGCTTAGCAAACGAGCCGATCGACTGGCCGCTGTCGGTCACGAGGTTGATGCGCTGCAGCACCTGGGTCGTCCAGATGATGGCGAGCACCGGCAGCAGCGCTACCAGGAACATCATGCCGACACGCCGTACGATATATGTTTCGAATAACTTCATGCCGGCCCTTAAACGCAACACTCCGCCGTGCGAGCCGGCAGAGATTCATCCTCCTCTACGCCGTTTGCGTTTTTTTGGCGACAGCCCACTCGCAAAAAATTCGTTAATTTTCTGAATTTTTTCTGCTGTGTGTCGTTTGGGATAACGCCATGAGAGCGGTGAATATGACAAGCGAGGAAAGCCAACCCAAAACGGCATCCGAGAGGTAGTGACCGCCGAAGGCTACTCGGAGGGCTGGAATGAGAATAGACACGGCTGCGATCGGCAGGGCGAGGGCCGTCCGCGCCGGCTGCGGGATGATGAAGATCAGGCAAAACAGCCAGCCGGCAGCGGCGGATTCTCCGGAAATGAAGGAACAGTTGCTCACACATTTCCCGGCAAAAGAGCCGGCATGAACGAAATCGAGCATGCCGCCGAAGAGATCGGTCTGCCGTGGCCGAGGACGGCCCGAGAAGGATTTGAGCCAGAGATTGACGATCAGCACGGGGCCGAGAAACAACGAACCGAGCGCGATTTTCAAATTGCGGGCCCGCAGCGTCCGGAAGGTTGCGCCGTGTTGCTGCCAGCACTCGACCAGCATCCAACAGAGAGCAATCGCGACGATATAGGGAACCTGAAAGAAAACTTCCCTGAGCAGACGCATGTGCGCATCGTCATTATAAGGGAAAATGCCGCAGATCTGGCCGGGCCTGACGGGAGTGGCGCATTGTTCCTGCAGGAAGAACATATTGGCCACAGCAAGATCGATCTGTGGAAGAATCGAAAACAGCCCGAGCAGCATCCACCAAAGACAAAAGAGAACGACGAAGGCATCGCCCGCCGTGCGCGGCCGCAGGATTTCGGGGAAACGATCCCGATGATCGAAGCTGGCGGAGTCTATGATCAAGGCGGCGTTCCGATAGATGATCGCGTCGCGCAGGCGGCGAGACCCAATAGATGCTCCGGCAAACTAGCGGCGGTAGATGACAGGGATTTGAATGTCTCAAGGTGTTTCTTCGCGGAATGCCTCGCCAAAAGCTTGTATTTGATATGGAAACCTTGAATGATCCGGAGTGTGTAATTCTATTTTGCACGACACGTATTATCGGAGCAGAAATGTCTGTGAAATTCGAGATTTCCTTTGCCAAATCGGTTCGGCTGACTGGCGGTCTGGCCATTCTCCTGAAAGACACGGACAGCGAGTTGCCGGCAGGGGCAGAAAGTGCCGATCCGGCAAATGTTTTCGCCAAGGCCGCACGGATTGCCCGGTTCACCGCCAAAGGCTTGAGCAGCCTCGATATCGTCGCGCCCGAAGGCTCGCCGGTCGACCGTATCATCGTTATCGGCACCGGCAAGGCGAAGGAGCTGAATGCGCATGATTGGCTGAAGCTCGGCGGCGGCGCGGCCGCGAAAATCCGCAATGTGGAAAAGGCTGCGATCTTCATCGATGCACATGACGGTGAGACCGAGGCCACGGCAGCGGCCGATTTCGCCCTCGGCATGCTGTTGCGCGCCTATAGCTTCGATACCTACAAGACGAAGAAGAACGACGACGAGGACAAGAACGGCACGCCGAAGTCCGTCAAGGTGACGATCGTTACCTCGAATGCCGCTGCGGCGAAGAAGCTCCTCGCGGCATCGGAAGCGATCGCCGACGGCGTGATTCTGGCCCGCGATCTCGTCAACGAGCCGCCGAACGCTCTCGGCCCGGTCGAGTTTGCCGCCAAAGCCAAGGGGTTGGAAAAGCTTGGTGTCGAGGTGGAGATCCTGACGGAGCGTGAAATGCGCCGGCTCGGCATGGGGGCGCTGCTTGGCGTGGCGCAGGGTTCCGTGCGTCCGCCACGCCTGGTGATCATGCAGTGGAAGGGCGGCAAACCGAAAGACAAGCCGATTGCCTTCATCGGCAAGGGCGTGGTGTTCGACACCGGCGGCATTTCCATCAAGCCGGCTGCCGGCATGGAGGACATGAAAGGCGATATGGGTGGGGCTGCCGCTGTCACCGGCTTGATGCACGCGCTCGCGGCGCGCGGCGCCAAGGTCAACGCCATCGGCGTCATCGGCTTGGTCGAAAACATGCCGGACGGCAATGCCCAGCGTCCCGGCGATATCGTCACCTCCATGTCGGGCCAGACGATCGAGGTGATCAATACGGATGCGGAAGGTCGGCTCGTGCTCTGCGATGCGCTCTGGTATACCAACGACCGCTTCAAGCCGCAGTTCATGATCAACCTCGCGACGCTGACCGGCGCCATTCTCATCGCGCTCGGCAATCTGCATGCCGGCCTGTTCTGCAATGACGACAAGTTGGCGAACGAACTGACCGCCGCCGGCCTTGCCACCAACGAGCGCCTGTGGCGCATGCCGCTCGGCAAGGACTACGACAAGATGATCGACAGCAAGTTCGCCGACATGAAAAATACCGGCGGCCGCCATGCCGGTTCGATCACCGCCGCGCAGTTCCTCAAGCGTTTCGTCCAGGAAACGCCTTGGGCACATCTCGATATTGCCGGCACGGCCATGGGCTCGATCCAGGACGAAATCAACCAGTCCTGGGGCTCGGGTTTCGGCGTGCGCCTGCTCGACGAGCTGGTCCGCCAGAATTACGAATCGTGACCTTCGAAGGTGTTTGAGATAGAAGGAACGGCATGACCGACGTTCTCTTCTATCACCTGACCGAATCGAAGCTGGAAGACGCCCTTCCTCCGCTGATCGACAAAAGTGTCGAGCGCGGTTGGCAGGTTGCCATCCAGGCACGCGAAGCGGCGCGGCGGGATGCTCTTGACGTGCATCTCTGGACCTATCGCGAGGACAGTTTTCTGCCGCATGGCACGGATGATGGAGACATGCCGGACAAACAGCCGGTGTTGCTGACCGTCTCGCCCGACAATGCGAACAACGCCACGGTCCGCTTCTTCGTCGATGGCGCCGAAGCCTCGGATATCGAGAATTATCAGCGCGTTGTTTTCATGTTCGATGGCTACGACCAAGAGCAGTTGGAAGGCGCCAGGGCGCAGTGGAAGAAGCTGAAGGGCGAGGGGCATAACCTCACCTACTGGCAGCAGACCCAGGATGGGCGCTGGGAGAAGAAGGCGTGATCATTCTTCTTTTCCCGTTGGGAGAAGGCTTAATCACCAGTCGCTGCAACAATCTTGTCAATAAAGACCTTCTTCGCCTCCGTATATGCGGCACGATTGTCGGCATATTCGTCGGCTAGCCCGATTTTCAGTGCCTCATAGGCTTGGGCGAGAGCGGGATTTGCGCGGAGCCTGTCGCGGAACAGGATAAACCGGTTCCATTGGGCGCCGCCATGTTCGACAATGTGAACGAGATGGGTGCGCGTTTCGCCTTTGATGCCGCGGCCGAAAATATGATCGTCGGGGACGATGTCGTTGCCGACATACTCATAACCAATCTTTTCCATTGGCTTGATGCAACGGAATCCTTCGTCGAAACGCCTAACACCAACGGCGATATCGATGATTGGCTTGGCCTTGATCGCCGGTATAGACGTACTGCCAAAATGCTGGATGTCGAGTGCGAGATCGCGGAGGGCTTTGCGGATAGCGATCTCTTCCAGAGCATAGGCTTCCCGCCATCTTGCATTCGGCTCGGCCAGCGTGACAAGCTTGTGTCTTACGCCCAGCCCGAAGCTTTCCCCGCTTTCGGACGACATCGCAATCTCCCCACCCATGAAGATGCGCCACTTTAGCATTCTGCGCGGCGCATCTCATCGGTCAATGGAGCTTAGTCGTGGAAAGCCTCGACGAACTTGCGCTTGCCGAGCATGAAGGCGTCGGCGACGTGGCGAAGCGGCGCCAGGTCGACATCAGACGTGCCGGCTTTGACGATCTCGGCGAAGCGGCGATAGAGCGAAGGATATTCCGCCTCGGGGGCGGTGAACTTCAATTCGCCGTTCACCGAAAGCTTCGAGCCGCCCTCGGAGAGCACCATCTGGCCGGCTTCGGTTTCAGCGACGATATCCCAGCTCTGCTTGCCGGTCTGGCGCCAGTCGAATTCGGCATGGACGGCAAGTCCCTGGCCACTCTTGAACTGCAGGTCGGCCGCAATCGGCGAATCGCGGTTTTCGGGGAATTCCAGTACTGCGCCCGTCAGAAATAGCGGCGGCAGGATGTGGGTGACGATCGATAGAGCATTGATGCCCGGATCGAAGACGCCGAGGCCGCCGGCCTGCCAGATCCATTCCTGATTCGGATGCCAGTGGCGCACGTCTTCCTTCCAAATGACATGGACGCTGTTGATCGTCGTCGCGTCGAGAAAAGCCTTCGCGGCCTCGACAGCAGGCGCATAACGCGAATGCCAGCTCGCAAAGAGAGAAACGCCCTTTGCCTTGGCAAGCGCCTCGAGATCGGCAACTTCGCTCAGCGTGGCGCCCGGCGGCTTTTCCAGGAACACATGCTTGCCGGCCTGAAGAGCCTTGTAGGCAGCCTCATAGCGATATTGCGGCGGCATGCAAAGCGAGACGGCATCGATCCCGGCAACGGCGTCCAGCATGGCCTCGATGCTGGTGAAGGCCGGAATGCCGTCGACGGTGCCGTGGCGGCTCGCCGTGGCGATCAGTTTGAAATCCGAATTGTTCGCGATGGAAGGAAGGTGCTGGTCGCGGACGATCTTGCCGACGCCGACGATGGCGAGGTTGATGGGGGACATGGGTGTCTCTCGATTAGTATGATTATTTGCATGATCTTTTATCAGAATGCAGCGGGCGGGCAAGGCCGGCAAGCGCAATTGCTGGCAATCAGGTGGACGCCTGGCATTTCTTGCTGCTGCGCTGTCACATTTGGAAAACCAGCTTACACTCTTGATTCACAGCGTAAAATCGGCACTCTGCCTGTACGCGGCAAGGAGATCTCGGGGAAGACCGCTGCGGGGGAGAAAAATGATGAAAGCATTGCTCGGCTTCAGCCGGCTCGTGGATGCTGTCACCGAATTCATTGGCAAATCGGTTTCTTGGCTCATTCTGGTCGCCGTGCTTGTCAGCGCCGGAAACGCGATCGTCCGCAAGGTGTTCAACACCTCGTCCAACGCCTGGCTGGAAGCGCAATGGTATTTGTTCGGCGCCGCCTTCATGCTCGCCGCCGCCTATACGCTCAGGCAGAACGAGCACATCCGCATCGATATCGTCTACGGCGCCTTACCGCGGCGCGTTCAGCACTGGATCGATCTGCTCGGTCATTGCCTGTTCCTCATGCCCTTCGTGCTTCTGATGGTCTATGACCTCGTGCCCTATGTTCGCACGTCCTTCCTATCGGGCGAGGTTTCGTCCAGTGCTGGTGGCCTGATTATCTGGCCGGGCAAGGCGCTATTGTTGGTAGGCTTCCTTTTATTGGCGGTGCAAGGTGTTTCCGAAATCATCAAGAAGATCGCCGTCATGCGCGGCGATATGGAGGACCCGACACCATACGTGCCGACGCACGCGCCCCTTGATGCCGAAACGCCTGCCGGGGAGGCGCGCTGATGATTGAATTCATTGCCGTGAACATGGCCCCGATCATGTTCGCTTCGCTAATCATCTTCCTACTGATCGGATATCCTGTCGCCTTTGCGCTCGCCGCCAACGGACTGCTGTTCTTCTGGATCGGCGTCGAGCTGGCGCCTTATTCGGGCGGTTCCATCCATCTCTCCTGGCCGTTGCTCAACGCGCTGCCGGATCGGTTCTGGGGTGTGATGTCCAACGACACGCTGCTGGCGATCCCGTTCTTCACATTCATGGGCATCGTGCTGGAACGCTCGGGGATGGCGGAGGACCTGCTCGATACCGTCGGCCAGCTCTTCGGCCCGATTCGTGGCGGTCTTGCTTACGCGGTGATCTTCGTTGGCGCGCTGCTTGCCGCCACCACCGGCGTCGTCGCGGCCTCGGTCATCGCCATGGGCCTGATCTCGTTGCCGATCATGCTGCGTTACGGCTATGACCGCAGCCTTGCGTCCGGTGTCATTGCCGCGTCTGGAACGCTTGCGCAGATCATTCCACCGTCGCTTGTGCTGATCGTGCTGGCTGACCAGCTCGGCCGTTCGGTCGGCGACATGTATGCAGGCGCGCTGATCCCCGGTCTGGTGCTGACCGGCATTTACATGCTCTACGTGCTGATCATGTCGATCGTCCGGCCGAATTCGATGCCGGCGCTGCCGAAGGAGGCGCGCTCGCTCGGCTCCGGGGTGACCTCGCTTTTCATCGCGCTCTTGGTCGGCGGCGGCGTTGCCTATGCGGCTCATGTCTACCTGACGCCGATCTACGGTGAGAATGCCGATATTCTTGGTGCAACCGTCGGCGTCGCTTTCATCTATGTCGTCGCCGTCATCGATAAGACGTTGAAGTTCAACCTGATGTCGCGGCTGGCCCAGCAGGTGATCATCGTGCTGATCCCGCCTTTGGCGCTGATCTTCCTCGTACTCGGCACCATCTTCCTCGGCATCGCAACACCGACGGAGGGCGGCGCGATGGGGGCAACCGGCGCGCTGGTGATGGCGGCAGCGAAGGGGCGGCTGAACATGGATGTGGTTCGCTCGGCACTCGCATCGACGACACGGCTCTCCTCCTTCGTGCTGTTCATCCTGATCGGCTCGCGCGTATTTTCGCTGACCTTCTACGGCGTCAACGGTCATGTCTGGGTGGAGCATTTGCTGGTGTCGCTGCCGGGTGGGCAGGTCGGTTTCTTGATCGCCGTCAACCTTTTGGTTTTCGTGCTGGCCTTCTTCCTCGATTTCTTCGAGCTCGCCTTCATCATCGTGCCGCTGCTGGCGCCCGCCGCCGACAAGCTCGGGATCGACCTGATCTGGTTCGGCGTCCTGCTCGGCGTCAACATGCAGACGAGTTTCATGCACCCGCCCTTCGGCTTTGCGTTGTTCTATTTGCGCTCGGTGGCTGCGAAGGTGCCTTACCTCGACAAGGTCACCGGCAAGAAGACGGCGCCGGTGACGACGGGACAGATCTATTGGGGGGCGGTACCCTTTGTCGGCATTCAGATCCTGATGGTGGCGCTGACGATCATGTTTCCGCAGATGGTCACACACTACAAGGGAGCGGGCGCCGGGATAGATCCCAATACCATCAAGATCGAAGTGCCCGGCTTTGGTGCGCCCGGCCAGGATAATGGCGGCGGTCTCGGTTTGCCGGGCGGCCTGCAGCTCCCGGGTGCCAATCCGCTCGACAACAAGCCGGCAGATCAGGGCGGCGAAAAGAAGAACCCGCCTGCGAATGATCTCAGTCAGCCGCCGTCATTCAATTGAGCAGGGGACGAAGCGGCTGCCGCATTCCAAAGAGAAACCCCGGAGCATCGCTCCGGGGTTTCTTGTTTCGAATCCAATGATCAGAGCTTTCCGGCGCGTTGCTGCGTCATCATGTACACGTCGTAGCTGTATTCGGCGACCTGCGCGTAAAGATAGTGGCCGCCGCGGAACGCCTTGATCGATTCCCAGATCTTTTTGAAGGTCGGGTTCGATGCTTCCATCTCGGCGTAGACTTCGTTCGACTTGTCGAAGCAGGCGTTCAGGATGTCGGTGCTGAACGGACGCAGCTTCGCGCCTTCGGCCACGACACGCTTGATGGCTGCCGGATTGAGATAGTCGTATTTCTGCAGCATGTCGGCATCTGTTGCCTGGGCGGCGGTGCGCAGCAGCGACTGATAGGCCTTCGGCAGGCCTTCATAGGCGGCCTTGTTGAACATGACGTGTACGGTCGGACCGCCTTCCCACCAGCCGGGGTAGTAGTAATAGGGAGCGACCTTGTAGAACCCGAGCTTTTCGTCGTCATAGGGGCCTACCCATTCGGCCGCATCGATCGTGCCTTTTTCCAGCGCCGGATAGATATCGCCGCCGGCGATCTGCTGCGGCACAACGCCGAGGCGCTCCACCACTTTGCCGGCAAAGCCGCCGATACGCATCTTCAGACCCTTGAGGTCGGCTACGGTATTGATTTCCTTACGGAACCAGCCACCCATCTGCACGCCGGTATTGCCGCTCGGAAAACCAATCAGCCCTTGCGTCGCCAGGAATTCGTTGAACATGTCGATGCCGCCGCCATGGTACTGCCAGGCGTTCATGCCGCGGGCATTGAGCGCGAAAGGAACGGCCGCGCCCAGCGCCCAAACCGGATCCTTGCCCCAATAATAGTAGGAGACCGTGTGGCAGGCCTCGACCGTGCCTGCGGATGTTGCGTCGGCAGCCTGCAGGCCGGGCACGATTTCGCCGGCGGCGAAGACCTGGATGGTGAAGTTGCCGTCGGTCGCTTCCGAGACAAATTTGGACAGCACCTCGGCGCCGCCATAGATCGTGTCGAGCGATTTCGGAAACGACGAGGTCAAACGCCAGTTGATCTTCGGATTGCTCTGAGCAATGGCCGGAGCCGCCAGGGCTGCGGCAGCAACCGAGCCTGCGCCGGCAACACCGGCTTTCCTCAGAAATGAACGACGATCCATCTATCTACTCCCCCAGAGGTGAGCGGGCGGTTTGGCCCGCTCTTCGTGATCACGCCGCAACTAATCATGTCGTCAAGCGCGTTTCAAGCGCGTCGAATAATCTTACAACTGCCGATTTTCGTTTGATGTCTAAAGGACTGATTTCAATTCTCACGCGGCTTCACGATCGTCTCGCGAAGGAAGCTGTAACCCAGCGCGATACGCGCCGCGAGCTGCGTCGATGCGCCGTCGCCGCCATGGCCGCCCGAGTGGAATTCGTGGAACAGCGGATGATGGCCGAGTTCCTCCATGCGCGCAGCAAACCGCCGCGCATGGGAGGGATGAACCCGGTCGTCATTGCTGGAACTCTCGATGTAGATGGGCGGATAGGTGATCTCCGAAGCCGGCTTGAGATTGTGCAGTGGCGAATAGGAAAGCAGATAGTCCCGGTCCGCCTGGTCGTCGGGATTGCCATATTCGTCGATCCAGGCCTTGCCGGCCGGGAAGACGTGGAAGCGGGACATATCGAGCACCGGCACCTGACACCAGGCCGCGCCGAAGTCGTGCGGATAGCGTGTCAGCATCACGCCGGTCAGCAGCCCGCCATTGCTGCCGCCATTGACGGCTATGCGCTGTGGTTTGGTGTAGCCGCGGTTGACGAGATCGCGGGCGACGGCGACAAAATCGGCAAAAGCTCTGTGGCGGCCATGCCCCTTGGCGGAACGATGCCAGTTCGGACCGAGCTCGCCGCCGCCGCGGATATAGGCTTGCACATAGGCACCGCCCTGTTCCAGCCAGCGGCCGATGACTGCCGAATATTGCGGACGAACCGAAAAATCGAAGCCGCCATAGCCATACATCAAGACCGGCAGTTCACCGTGGGTCCATGTCTTCGGCAATACCAGGCGGTACGGCACTTTCGTACCATCTTCTGACGTGGCCTCGAGCAATTCGGAGGTCATGCCGTCGGTATCGAAATAGGCCGGGGAGCTCGCGGCGTGAATGAGTTCAAGCGGCTTTCTGCGGTCGGCAAGCTCCAGGCGATAGCAGGAGGGCGGTTGCAGGAAGCCTTCGCCATAGACCTGCAGCGTGTCGTCGCCGAGATGGAGGTCGGAATAGAGCGGCCAGACTGTTACAGTCTGAACATCGGCCGGCAGCGTGATTTCCTCGATCGCCGCATCGGCCCTGGTCAGGTCGAAGACGAAAAGGCGGGGCTGCAGTTTGTCGGAGACGACGAAGACGCACCATTCGCGCATCAGCAGGAACTGAGACACCGACTGTCGCTCGCCGGGCGAAAACAACACGCGCATCGCCTCGGCGCCGGCATCGGTAGCCTCCCGCGGTAAGGGTTGCAGCGCCAGGCTGCCGGCCGGGATGCGCTCGTCGGTCTTGGCGAGCCAGAGGCAATAGGAATAGTTGAGCTGGACGTCGATGTCCCTCGGCAGATCGATCCGCCGCAGCGAAAAATCCTGCTCTTTGACGAAAACGCTGGAATTGCCGATTTCGTGGCCGGTGATGAACAGCCGGATCGGCTTGGCCGTACCTTTCTTTGCGATGCCGGCAAGCACCGGATCGAAGACCAGGCAGGAGCCATAGACGTCTGTATCGGCGGTTGCGTAAAGCAAGGGTGCCTTTGCCGGCGCCTGGCCACGCTTCAGACGGCGACCGACGCGGGGCCAGCCGGAGCGGGTCGAGGAGAGGCGGTCAATCGAGCCGAAATAGGCGATCTCGTCGCGATTAAGCCAGGTGGCGTGGCAACGTGTCGGCGGCGTGTCAAATCCGCCTTCGACAATGCTTTTGGCTTCGCAATCGAACTCCAGCAGGCGTCCAAGATCGGAGCCGCCGTCGGAAAGACAAAGCAATACCCGCGTCGGTTCCCAAGGGCAGGTGATTGCGCCACGCCAGAGCCAAAGCTTGTTTTCCGATGCGCAGAAAGCGTCGAGATCGAAGATCGGCTCCCAGGGTGCGTCGGGCAAAGGGGCGAGATTGGCAGGCAATCGGAACCACATGCCGAGGGGGTGATCTGCGCTGCGGTGGAAGTCGAACAACCACTTGCCGCGGCGTACCACCTGGATCAGCCGGTCCTTACGCTCGATCAAAGCCTTGATCGCCGCCCGGTCCACCTCGAACTCAGGCGTCATCAGCGCCTGTTCAGACTGTGCATCCCTTTCAGCGACGAATTGCAGTGTCAGTGGATCGTCGTCATGCTCGAGATGGAGATTCATAAGGGACCTGATATGCCATTGATGAAGTGAGTCATATATAATCAAATCAAAATACATTCGGGGAAGCAACAGTGCTTCCCCGAATGTGTTTCATCTTACAGTTTTCCGAGGCTTATCCCGTCTTCAGCGCACAACCGTGACGCTGGCCTGAGCGATCAGGTTGGTTGCAGGTGCGGAGGTGCCCTTGTACTTCAGCGTCACGACCTTGTAGCCCTCTCTTTCGAGACGCGACAGTAGGGTT
Source organism: Rhizobium sp. CB3060 (assembly GCF_025200735.1). Taxonomy (NCBI): domain Bacteria; kingdom Pseudomonadati; phylum Pseudomonadota; class Alphaproteobacteria; order Hyphomicrobiales; family Rhizobiaceae; genus Rhizobium; species Rhizobium sp. CB3060. Next base: position 850,925 of record NZ_CP104158.1, read on the forward strand.
GGCAGCATGGTGGCCGTGCGCTGGTGGATGTCGTGCATCAGGATGATGCCGCGACCGCGCTTGTACAGTTGGTTCATGGTGCGGGTTACGACGGCTGAGGGCGTCGAGTTGAAATAGTCCTTGCTGTCGATATCCACATCCATGACGACGAGATCCCGCATGGCGACGGCGGTGCGCAGGTGCTTGGAATCAGCGAGATAGGGGAAGCGGAAGAAGGAAACATCCGTACCGATGACCTTGGCAACGGCGTGCTCGCCGCGGGTGATCTCGGCCATTGCCATGTCGAAGCTCATCTTGTCGAGATCGGGATGGCGGAAGGTGTGGCTGCCGATGGTGTCTCCGTCGGCAAAGACCTTGCGGGCGGTGGCCGGGTGCGCCTCCGCCATCTGGCCGACCATCATGAAGGCCGCCTTGACGCCGAATTTGTCGAGCGTGGAGAGGATGCGCTCCGTCTTGCCCGGAGCCGGACCGTCGTCGAAGCTGAGAATGACTTCCTTGTCGTCCAGCTTCAGATCGTGCAGCGAAGAAACTTCCAGCGTGCGCCCGGCGAGGTGATGCGGACCGCCGTTATCGACCGTCTCCCTGGTTTCAAGCTCGGCGCTGGCCCATTTGGTCGGCTCCATTTCGACTGGGTCGTTGGCCTTCAGCGGCTTATGACGCAGCTCTTCCGCTGCAAAACTCGTCTTCAGTGACGCCTCGTTGCCCGGTTTTGTGGCGCAGCCGGCAAGGGATAGGGATACGGCAAGGCCGGCCAAGAGAAGACGGAAGGTCATGGGAATCGCTCAACAATATAGGTCAATGAATGTTGGGCGTATTTTTTCCGATTATGGTTAATGATCGGTTAGGATTGACGCACGGATGCCGAGGGAATTAACCATTTGAAGAGGGCTGCGCGTCCTTCCGAACGAGCAAGACCGCTCCGATATTTTGGATATAAGGCATCCGTTTGTTGGTGATGCGGGATGCTCTAGCCGGCCATCCCGCTTTCATATTCAGACGAAAGCTCAAGCCATTGCTCTTCCGCGGCTGCAAGCTTTTCCGCCGCGTCGGAGCGTTGCTTGGCTTTCTCGGCCGCCTTTGCAGGTGCCTTCTCATAGAGGGCGGGATCTGCAAGTTCCGCATCAAGCGCCTGAATCAGTTTCTCCAGCTTGCCGGTCAAGGATTCGATTTCGTTGATCTTTTTCTTGAGCGGTGCCAGCGAGGCGCGGCGGTCGGCATTGAGCTTGCGCTGATCCGCCTTGGAGACGGAATCGTCAGCGCCATTAGTCTTACCCTTGTCGTCCCTCGGCTTGGGACTGGCGACGACGAGGCTGCGATAGTCCTCCAGGTCGCCGTCGAAGGTGGCAACCGTGCCGTCGCGCACGAGCCACAGCTGGTCGACAGTGGCCTCGATGAGGTGGCGATCGTGCGAAATCAGGATGACCGCGCCGGAATAGTCGTTCAGCGCCTGAATCAGCGCATTGCGGCTGTCGATGTCGAGATGGTTGGTCGGTTCGTCGAGGATCAGAAGATTCGGTGCATCGAAGGCGGCAAGCCCCATCAACAGCCGCGCTTTCTCGCCGCCGGAGAGATCCTTCACCTGCGTGTCCATCTTCTCGGTCGCAAGGCCCATCTGGGCGACGCGGGCGCGCACCTTCGCTTCCGGCGCGTCGGGCATGCGGCGCCGCACATGCTCGACGGCGGTCTGGTTGGGCACGAGATCGTCAAGCTGATGCTGGGCAAAGAAGCCGATCTTCAGGTTCGGCGCCAGCTTCACATCGCCGCTTTCGGCATCGAGGCGGCCGGAGACGAATTTCGCGAAGGTGGACTTGCCGTTGCCGTTGGAGCCGAGCAGGGCGATGCGGTCGTCGGCGTCGATGCGCAGGTTGAGGCGTTTCAGGATCGGCTTGCCGGGCTCGTAGCCGACCGCGCCGCCAGTGACGGCGATGATCGGCGACGCTGCCTGCTTTTCCGGCTCCGGAAAGCTGAAGCCCATCACATGATCTTCGATGACGGCGGCGACCGTGCCCATGCGTTCCAGCGCCTTGACACGCGATTGCGCCTGCCGGGCCTTGGTTGCCTTGGCCTTGAAGCGATCGATGAAACTCTGCAGGTGCTTGCGCGCCGCCTCGTTCTTCGCCTTCGCCTTCATCTGCAGCTCGTCGGCCTCCGCCTTTTGCCGCTCGAACTGGTCGTAGGAGCCGCGATAGAAGGTCAGCTTCTTTTGATCGAGATGGACGATGGAATTGACGGCCGTGTTCAGAAGATCGCGGTCATGCGAGATGATGATGACCGTGTGCGGATAGCGGCGGATGTAATCTTCCAGCCAGAGCGTGCCTTCGAGGTCGAGATAGTTGGTCGGCTCGTCGAGCAGCAGCAGGTCCGGCTCGGAGAAAAGTACCGCTGCGAGCGCCACGCGCATGCGCCAGCCGCCGGAAAAGGAGGAGGCGGGTCGGTGCTGTGCCTCATGGTCAAAGCCGAGGCCGGCGAGAATGCTGGCGGCGCGCGCTTCGGCCGAATGGGCGCCGATATCGGCAAGGCGCGTCTGGATGTCGGCGATGCGATGCGGATCGGTCGCCGTTTCGGCTTCCGTGAGCAGGGCGGTGCGTTCCTTGTCGGCCTTCAGAACGATCTCGATCAGCGGCTCCTCGGTACCCGGCGCTTCCTGCGCCACCTGGCCGATGCGGGCATTGCGCGGAATGGAGACCGAGCCGCTTTCGGCGGCAAGATCGCCGGTGATCACACGGAACAATGTCGACTTGCCGGCGCCGTTCTTGCCGACAAGCCCCGCCTTCGTGCCCGCCGGAAGCGTCACGCTGGCATGGTCGATGAGGAGGCGGCCGGCAATGCGGGCGGAAAGATCGGAAATCGAAATCATGGCGCGGTTTTGGCCGAACTCCGCGCCGAAGGCAAGAGCCGGAGCGCTTAGGCGCGGGTGCCGCCCGCTCGCGACGGCAGGCCGGCGCAGTCTCTCAGCCGCTCCGTCAGCTCGGTTTCGTAAAGCAGCAGGTTGCTCAGTGACGCGTTGAGACTGTCCATGGCGGCGGCGACATGCGGCGCCGTTTCGATCTCGCGGGCAAAGCACTGTTTCTTCATCAGCCCCTCAGCCAGTTGCGCGGCGACTTCGCGCAGCATCTCGGCCGCATCCGCCTCGGATTTCCGCGCGACCAGGCCGCAATGGCTGACGAGGCGATGTTTCAAGCCGATATCGTCGAGGCTGGCTTGCGAGGGGGCGGGGCCAAGCGCTGCGATCTCGCTGGCGATCTTGCGATCCGAACCGTGGAGCGCTTCATGGAAAAGCTGGTAATTGCGCGGCAGGGCTTTGACTTTCAGCTTGGCCATATGGCGGCCGATCATCTCGAGGTCGGTCGCTGCCTCGCTGTCGTCATTGCCGATGGGATATGCTGAAACACCTGCCTGCGAACTCTTCATGCCTGCTCTCTGATGATCCGCTACCTGATATATTTCGCAAATTGCAGGTGCGCAGGTTAAGGCAACATGAACAGAACGTCATACTGGCGGGATATTGCAATAAAATTAGACAGTCGAACAACGCCAAACTGTATTGGGGAATGCTGGCTCGCGCCCTGCTTCACATCCAGCGCTTTCCGTCCGTGCGCACGAAATAAATCAGATCGAGACTTAGCGACGGTTTGCCCATTGCCGTCAGTATCATGTGGCATTGGCCGCGGTGGTGGGTCTGATGGTTGAAGAAATGAGTGAGCGCCGGCATCAACGGATGGGTGATGACACCTGGCCGGGTAATCGGCGTGTAGGTGATGTCGGCAGCAAGCGCCTCATCATCGAGCGTGTCCATCCAATCGATGATGCGCCGGTCCTCAGCCTCGCGAGCGGCACGAAGATCCGTAAGATTGTCGTGCAATATGATGTCCAAGGCTGCCGGCATTTCGCCGATGCCGGTGAAGCGATGCATCCAGGCGCGATCGCCGACCAGAATGTGATTGAGCGTGCCGTGCAGCGAGCCGAAAAAGGCGCCTCGGTCCTCGCGATACTCGGCATCGCTGAGCTCAGCGGCGGCATCGTAAAGCAGGGCGTTGGCCCAGCGGTTGTAATCGGCGAACATTCTGTAATGTCTCAGCATCCCGGCCTTCCTCCAAAAGCAATGAAGCAAGCATAAAATGGAAAGGAGTAAATGGGGCTGATGGCGCCCACGAAATTTGCTGATGGGTTGTCAACTGGCCGTCAGTCTCGCTCCGAATCGGGCATCCTGAGTGTGACAGCAGCGTGAAATTGGCGCGTCCCCCTTGTTTTCAGGCTGTGGGGCGGGTAAAGACCGCCCACTTTTCTCTGACGACAAGGACGTGACCCATGGCGATTGAACGCACTTTTTCGATGATCAAGCCGGACGCAACCAAGCGTAACCTGACCGGCGCCATCACCAAGATTTTTGAGGACAATGGCCTGCGCGTCATCGCTTCCAAGCGCGTTTGGATGAGCAAGCGCGAAGCCGAAGGCTTCTACGCCGTTCATAAGGACCGTCCCTTCTTCGGCGAGCTCGTCGAAGGCATGACCTCCGGCCCGACCGTCGTTCAGGTTCTGGAAGGCGAAGGCGCCATCCTGAAGAACCGCGAAATCATGGGCGCGACCAACCCGGCCAACGCTGCCGAAGGCACGATCCGCAAGATCCATGCTCTGTCGATCGGCGAAAACTCCGTTCACGGCTCGGACGCTCCGGAAACCGCTGCGATCGAAATCGCCTACTGGTTCTCCGAAACCGAAATCGTCGGCTGAATCAGTCATTCAGCCTGCGCGCTGAAGCAATTGAATTCATAGAAGAAAGCCGGGGTCTTGCGCTCCGGCTTTTTCATGCCGGGCAGGCCTGGTCGTGGCCATAGTCTATGCTGCCATCGGCTTTGAAGACATCCGGGTTCTTTGTATAGCTCGGGCCGACCACGAGCGGCCTCGTCGGCAGCACGGTCTGGTCGAGATCGGATTTCACCTCGGTCTTGATGATCTGGATCGTCTTGTCGCTGGCATCGACCAGCTTGATCGAGACGGAATAGGGGCGGTCCTTTCGCACGCAGCGCAGATCCGGGCTTTCGAGCGTGATCTTGTCCCAGAACGTATAGATCTTCTCCCGCACCACCAGTGGATCGCCGCCCATCGGGTTTTCGAATTCTGCGACCGCCGTCGTGCCCTCCGGGATCGGCGCGATCTTCTTCAGCGTGATCATGTAGCTCGCGCTCGCGACGCGATAGTTGAAGACGAAGAGCCGGCCGCTGAGTTCGGTCGGACCGTTGTCGGCCTGCCGCTGACAGCCGGCAAGCGCAAGGCCCGCAATTGCGGCCATCAAGACGATCGCCTGGGTTCTCATGGCGCACTCTCCTCCTTCTTGCGGCGATAGTGCCGGTTCGCCTTGGCGCGGTTGCCGCAGACCGCCATGTCGCACCAGGCCCGGCTTTTGTTCTTGCTGCGGTCGATGAACAGCCAGCCGCAGTTGCGGCAGATTTTCATGCGGTCCGGATCAGGCATGGCAATGAGCCGCAGCGTCGAATGCACCGTCGCGGCGTCGAGCCCATCGGGCGAGGTGGCCCGACGCAGCACCTTCGACAGCGCCTCCAGCAGATCGGCCAACAGCGCGTCGGCGTCACGGTCGAGGATGCGGGCGCGAAAATAGCGATCGATCGCTTCACGCAGATCGAGAAAGCCGGATCTATTCTCCTGCCTCACCGGCAGGATATCGCCGAACAAGGCCCGCTCGGCGCAGAAATTCATCGCCGCTTTCGGAAAGCTTTCCATCTGCCCCGGCGCCTCGAAACGATCGGTGCGCCGCTCATCGTCGTGGCGCATTATGACGCTGTTGGCGACGTCCAGCGCCAGTGCGCCGCCGGAAAACCGATGTGGGGTCCAGGAAAAGCTCATGCTCAAAATTATAACTAGTAAAATGGATTTTACTAGTTACTATTCGTCGATATCCGGAGGTTCCATGGCCTATCTCCTGCAGCAATTGGCAAATGCCGTTCCGCTTGCCGCACTCTATGCGGCGCTGGCTTTCGGCTATGCCGTTGCTTTCGGTGTGATGAAGCGGGCCGATATCACCTATGGCGCGCTGTTCGCCTTTGCCGGCCAGATGCTGGTCCTGTTCACCGACGTCGGCTACACGAGGATGTTTCTCATTCTTCCGGCCGCACTCGCCTTCGGCGCTGTCATTGCGCTCGCCTATACGCTGGGGACGAGCTTCCTCATCGGCCGTTCGGTCATGCTGCCGCTGTCGCGCAAATCGCCCAATACGATCATCGTCGCAGCCCTCGGAATGATGATCATATTGATGGAGACTGCGCGACTGGCCTCCAATACACGCGGTATTTGGCTACCGCCTTTCCTCAATGAGATGATCGTCTTCTGGGACAGCGGCAATTTCCGGGTGACGCTGACCGAGATCCAGCTCATCAATACGGCGCTAATGGTTGTGGTGATCCTCGGGGGCGCCTATGTGCTGAGATATACCGGATGGGGGCGCATCTGGCGGGCGGTGACGGATGATGCGCTGGCGGCCGAGCTTTGCGGCACAAGTGCCAACCGCGTCTTTCTCCTGGCGTATATGGCCTCGGCATTGGTCGCAACCGCCTGCGGCCTGCTGGCGACTTGCTATTACGGCACGATGGATTTCGGCGCCGGGCTGATGTTCGGGCTGAAGGTGCTGATGATTGCCGCTGTCGGCGGTTATTCCGATCCGCTGAAATCGGCGGGTGGCGCGGCATTGCTCGGCCTTTTCGAGACCATGTGGGGCGCCTACGGGCCGTTCCTCTGGCGCGATTTCGTGATCTTCTCGTTGCTCGTCCTGCTGCTGGTGTTGAGCCGGCGGGAGCGTGTGGCCCCGTAGAGCAATTGCGCTCTAAAGCCTATTCTTTATCGGCCCATTTGGCCCGCGCGGCATCGTCCGCATCCTTGGCCGAAACCCAATCGCCTTGCCTGCCGTCTTTTGCATGTTCCTTCTTCCAGAAGGGCGCCGAAGTCTTCAAAAAGTCCATGAACGAAATTGGCGCCGTCAAAGGCAGCTTGCCGATGCGAGGCGGCGGCGATGACGAGGACGATGTTTTCTCCCGGCGCAATTTTGCCGTAGCGATGGATGGCGGTCAGGCCGCGAAGCTCGAAGCGTTCGATGGCGAGCGTCGCGATGCGGGTGATTTCCGCCTCCGCCATGCCGGGATAGTGTTCGAGTTCGAGAGCGTCGAGCATGCCGCCTTCGTCGCGGCAGAGGCCGGAAAAGGTCACGACAGCGCCGATATCATGCCGTCCTTCGGTCAGGCGGTCGATCTCGGCCTGAAGGTCGAAATCGTCGCTTTGAACCCTGACAAACGGCCCGGCAGCCATGGTCGTCACCCACCCGTCATCGGCGGGAACAATCCAATCTCGCGCGCCCCGGCAATCGGTTCGTCATGATCGGCATGTTCCATATCGATGGCGACGCGGATCGCCTCCGGAAATTGAAGCGCCGTCTCGTATTCCTCGCCCAAGCTCTTCAAATGATTCAAGAGATCGCCAACGGTGATCACCTCGGCGGGAAGAGAAATCTCTTCTTCTCCCTTGCCAATCCGCTCACGTACCCAGGCGAAATAGACGAGCTTCGTCATCATTCCTCATCCACCACATGCTTCAAGCCGGCGCGGAAATAGTCGTAGCCGGTGTAGATGGTCAGTAGCGCTGCGACCCAGAGCAGGACAATGCCCATCTCCGTCGTATAGGGTATCACCTTGTCGCCGGCCGGCCCAGCCAGCAGGAAGGCGATGGCGACGAGCTGAGCGGTCGTTTTCCATTTGGCGATGCGCGTCACCGGCACGCTGACCTTCAGCGCCGCCAGATACTCGCGCAGGCCCGAGACGAGAATTTCGCGGCAAAGGATGATGATGGCAGCCCAGAGCGACCAGCCGGCGATCGTGCCGTCGGCAGCGACCAGCAGCAGGATCGCCGAGACCAGCAGCTTGTCGGCGATCGGGTCCAGCATGCGGCCGATATTCGACGTCTGATTCCAGATGCGCGCGAGATAGCCGTCCAGAAAATCGGTGATCGAGGCGATGATGAAAATCCACAGCGCCACCCAGCGCGCGAAATCGGACCCCTCCAGTTTGCCTTCGACGAAGAAGCACAGGACGATCAACGGCACGCAGAGAATGCGGCCATAGGTGAGCAGATTGGGAATGCTATATGCGCGCGAAGCCATGGAAATCGTTTCGTTTCAGTTGTTTCACCGGACTAAAATAGCCTTCCCCCAAGGCGTCATCTCGTTCCAGCTATTTGATTTAGCATGATCTTATCCAAAAACCGTCCCGCACCTCTTGAGATCATGCCTTAGATGGCGGTTTGAGGAGCTTGCCGTCAATATTGTTTCTGTTTTTTCACCGTCATTGCGTGGAATTTGCGACCAGCTTTTCTTATTTCGCGGCGTCCTCGTGAAAATGGTTATAGACCTGCCGCGCCACGGCTTCGGATATGCCTTCGACGGCCATCAGGTCGGATAGGGCCGCGCGCGACACGGCCTTTGCGGTGCCGAAATGCTGCAGCAGCGCCCGCTTGCGCGAAGGGCCGATGCCGCCGATTTCGTCCAGCGGGTTTTTCACCATTTCCTTCTTGCGGCGTGCTCGATGCGAGCCGATGGCAAAACGATGGGCCTCGTCGCGCAGGCGCTGGATGAAGTAGAGCACGGGATCACGGGGCGGCAGGGTGAAGCTCTCGCGGGCGGGCGCAAAGAAGCGCTCGCGTCCGGCATCGCGGTCGACACCCTTGGCGACGCCGATGGCGATGACGCTGTCGGTAATTCCGAGCTCCTCGAGAATGGCGCGCACCGCTGTCATCTGTCCTTGGCCGCCATCGATGAGGATGACGTCCGGCCAAGCGGGGAAGGGCTGATCCGCAGCGTCAACGGCTGCGCTCTCCGTATTCGGGCTGCGGTCCGGCTTGCCCTCTTCCTTCAGCAGGCGAGAAAAGCGCCGGGTCATGACTTCGCGCATCATGCCGAAATCGTCGCCGGGCGTGATGTCGGTCGATTTGATGTTGAACTTGCGGTATTGGCCTTTGACGAACCCTTCCGGCCCAGCCACCACCATACCGCCAACCGCATTCGTGCCCATGATGTGCGAGTTGTCATAGATCTCGATGCGTTGCGGCACATAGGGAAGCTGGAATGTCTCCTTGAAGCCTTCGAGCAGCCGCGATTGTGAGGCGGTCTCGGCAAGCTTGCGGCCATGCGCTTCGCGGGCATTGGCAACGACGTGATCGACGAGGTCGCGCTTCTCGCCGCGCTGCGGCACCAGGATCGTGACCTTGTGCCCGGCCTTTTCGCCGAGCGCTGCTGCCAGCAGCTCGATTTCCTCGACCGTCTCCGATAGCAGGATCTGCCTCGGCACCGGCTTGTCGTCGTAGAATTGCGCCAGAAACGCATTCAGCACTTCGGCGCCGGAAAGCGACGGGTCAGCCTTCGGGAAATAGGCGCGGTTGCCCCAGTTCTGCCCGGTGCGGAAGAAGAAGACCTGGATGCAGGAAATGCCGCCCTCGTGATGGATGGCAAAGACGTCGGCTTCTTCGACGCCGGCGGGATTGATGCCCTGATGGCTTTGCACATGCGACAGCGCCGCCAGCCGGTCGCGATAGACGGCGGCGCGCTCGAAATCGAGATCCTCAGCGGCAGCGTTCATCGCCTCCGCCATATGGGCTTTCACGTTCTGGCTCTTGCCGGAGAGAAAGTCCTTCGCCTCCTGCACCAGCTCCGCATAGCCCTCATCGCTGATCTCGCGGGTGCAAGGCCCTGAGCAGCGCTTGATCTGATAGAGCAGGCAGGGTCGGGTCCGGGTCTCGAAAACGCTGTCGGTGCAGGTGCGGATCAGGAAGGCGCGTTGCAGCGAATTGATGGTGCGGCCGACGGCGCCCGCTGACGCGAAGGGGCCGAAATACTCACCCTTGCGGGCACGCGCGCCGCGATGCTTGAAGATCGCCGGTGCCCGATGATCGCCGGTGATGAGAATATAGGGAAAGGACTTGTCGTCCCGCAGCAATACGTTGAAGCGCGGCCGTAAGCGCTTGATCAGATTCGCTTCCAGCAGCAGCGCTTCGGTCTCGGTGCGGGTGGTGACGAACTCCATATTGGCGGTTTCGCGCACCATGCGGGCGATGCGGTTGGAATGCACGCGGCCCATCGCGTAGTTGGCAACACGCTTCTTCAGGCTGCGCGCCTTGCCGACATAGAGCACGTCGCCGGCTTCGTTGAACATGCGATAGACGCCGGGATTGTTCGGCAGGCGCTTGACGAATTCTGCGATCAGTTCCGCGCCCTGAAGGCCGGTTTCATTCTTCCCGCCTTCGTTCCAGTCGACGGGCACGACGGGGGAAGCGCCGGCATCGGCTTCCACCTCGATGTCGTCCTCAATGTCCTCTGATTCGTCATAGAGAATGCCGCCGTCGGGCAGCTTTCGTCCGTTCATTCCATGCTCTCCGACACATCGGGCGTTTCCCAGGCAAGATGCTGGCCACCATCGAGCGCTATCATTTGGCCCGTGATCGAAGGCGTGTCAAAAAGAAAGCGGACGGTGCGACCGAATTCCTCGAGGCCGGGCGCAGCCTTCAATATGAGACCATCGATCTGCGCTTGGAAGTCCTCTTCCGTCTGTCGGACGCTGCGCACCGTCGGACCGGGGCCGATGGCGTTGACGCGGATGCGCGGCGCAAAGGTCTGCGCCATCGTCTGGGTCGCCGTCCACAGGGCGGCCTTCGACAAGGTATAGGAATAGAAGCGTGGGTTCAGCGCCCAGACGCGCTGATCGACAATGTTGACGATCAACCCCGGGATGCCTTCCGGAAGCTGCCGCACGAAATCCGCGGCGAGGATGGAGGGCGCGCGGACATGCACGGCAAAATGCGCGTCGAAGGCTTCGGCGTCGAAGTTGTCGGCGGAATCACCCTGAAAAACGGAGGCGTTGTTGACCAGGAGATCCAGCGGTCCAAGCTCCGAAACGGCCCTTTCGATCAGCGTCGATGTTTCCGCCGAATTTTGCAGGTCGGCCTTGATCGCAATTGCCTTTCTGCCCTGTTGCCGCAATTTCGCCACGACTTCGGTTGCCTCGGCGAACGATTGATTGGCATGCAGCGCCACCGCAAAGCCGTTAGCCGACAAATCCTCTGCGATTGCCCGGCCTATTCTTTTTGATGCACCTGATATAAGCGCTGTGCGTAGTTTTTCCTGGCTCAAGATGCTGCCTTTTCGTCGCCATTACCCAACTGGCACTCATATAGGTCGTCGATACACCATATGAAAAGATGCTTCTGCACGGAGATCCGCAGCGGCGACCTATGTAAAACTTCAGTTATATTTCGATTAAAATAAGTATACATGCTTTAACCAAGCATTAGGGTTAACAATTCGTCTGTTGCGCTCAAGCAACATCGAAATTCAGCCACCTCTGCGCCACAATGATATCATATTTTAGCTCTTCGAATTCCTCATTTGCATTCCAATTTCAGTCCCGATCCGGGAGGGACATCTTGTAATTGCTCGTGGTGCTTCGAGGTCATCAGTAGACGAAGAACACGGGACTGAAAGGAGAAAAGTATGCGTACTCTCATCACGACCCTCATGGTCTCTGGTTTCGCCCTCGGCGGCTTCACCGCGGCTCATGCAGCCGACGCTGTGGAGCAGGTTCCGCAGCCGCCCGTCGCCCAGGAGGCTCCGCCGGTTGTCAACAACTGGGCCGGTTTCTACATCGGTGGTGCTGGCGACTGGAATGCCGGCCACTTCAATCACAACGGCAACTCCTACGCTTTCGGCGGTGAGGCTTTCACCGGCTACAACTGGCAGCAGGGCCAGATCGTATATGGTGTTGAAGGCGACCTCGGCTACGCCGACTCCGACTCGACCCGCAATGGCCTTACCGCCAAGAACGGCGTAAACGGCTCGGTTCGCGGCCGTATCGGTTACGACTTCAACCCGTTCATGCTGTACGGCACTGCCGGTCTGGCAATCGGCCAGAACAAGCTCGAGGACGCTACCTCGTCTGAAAGCAAGACGGCTGTTGGCTACACGGTCGGTGCAGGTGCTGAAACCTTCATCACCAACAACATCACGGCTCGTCTTGAGTACCGTTACACCGACTACGGCAAGAAGGATTTCAACCTCGACTCCGGCAGCTTCTCGCGCGGTTATGACGAGCAGAGCGTCAAGGTCGGTATCGGCGTCAAGTTCTGATAATTTGATGGCATAATCTAACGAAAGCCGGGGTTCTCGCCCCGGCTTTTTCCGTTTCATGGTTCTGATATTTACGCGGCGTCCTTCGGGAAGTCCGTCGAGACGGCCAGTTCGCGCCAGTCGGCTAGTTCCTTGACGACGTATTCATTCTTGGTCTCGATCACGCCGACCGTATCGGAGCCGAAGGGCATGCGCAGCGGCGGGTTGGCCGAATGTGCAAGCGTGATCATCGACTTTGCAAGCCGTGCCGGATCGCCGGGCTGGCCGTGGTTGTGACCGGCGGCGAAATCGCGCATCGCACCGGCAGGCGTGTCCTTGTAGTCGCCAATCGAGCTCGGGCTGACGGCGAGCGAGCTTTCGTCAAGGAAGTCGGTCCGGAAGAAGCCGGGTTCGACAACCGTGACCTTGATCCCCAGCGGCTGCAGTTCCGACGCCATTGCCTCGGACAGAGCTTCGACTGCGAATTTCGTTGAGCAATAGACGCCCCAACCGGCAAAGCTCTGGTAGCCACCGACCGACGACATGTTGATCACATGGCCGGAACGTTGGCGGCGCATGTGCGGAAGGATGGCGCGCGTGACCTTCAGCAGGCCGAAGACGTTGGTGGCATAGATCTTCTCGATTTCTTCGGCTGTAGCCTCTTCAACTGCACCCAACAGGCCGTAGCCGGCATTGTTGAGAAGAATGTCGATCCGGCCGAAGCGCTTGACGGCTTCTGCAGCCGCTTCATGGGCCTGTGCCTCGTTCGAAACGTCGAGGGCAACGGGCAGGAGGTTCGGATGATTGCCGAACTTTTCCGCAAGGCCTGCGGGGTTGCGGGCCGTGGCGACAACGGCGTCGCCGGCTTTGAGGGCTTCCTGAGCTATGAGGGCGCCGAAGCCGCGGGATGCACCCGTAATGAACCAAACGCGCATGACTTTCTCCTTTCGTGGGGTTGCAATTCCGTGCGCGGAATTTGCTTGCAGGGGAAAGATAGCTTGATGGCTCTGATGAGGTAATCTATCTTCTCCTCCTTGAAGTGCTGAGAAAATCTCATCAATGCGGCGCATCCGTTCAACCGATCTGGCAATTTTCCTGGCCATCGCCCAACACCGCAGCTTTCGCAAAGCCGCGGTCGAACTCGGCGTGACGGCTTCAGCGCTCAGCCATTCGCTGCGGGCGATCGAGGAACGGCTGGACGTGCGGTTGGTCAATCGCACCACCCGCGGCGTCGGCTTGACGGAGGCCGGCGAGCGCCTGTTCGAGCGTATCCGCCCGGCCTTCCTCGATATCGACGATGCGCTTGAGGATCTCGATAAATTCCGCGGCCAACCCTATGGCAAGCTGCGTATCAACGCCCCGCGCCCCGCCGCCAAGATGGTGTTGTTGCCGATCGTATCCCGTTTCCTGAGGGCTTATCCCGCTGTCGAAATGGAAATCGTGGCGGACGATGCGCTCGTGGACACGGTTTCCGGCGGCTTCGATGCCGGCGTGCGGTTCGGCGAAAGCATCGCCGCCGACATGATCGCCATCGCCATCGGCCCCCGCCAGCGGACTGCGATCGTCGGTTCGCCCGAACATTTTCAGCGTTTCGCCAAACCGGTCACGCCGCATGATCTGAAGGATCACCCGTGCATCCGCTATCGTTTCCCGAGCGGCACCTACTATCGTTGGGAATTCGAACGCGGCGGCATTGAGCTGGAGATTGAGGTACAGGGGCCGCTGACGCTCGGCGACCTCGACATGATGTTCGAAGCCGCCGTCAACGGCTCCGGTCTTGCGTTCATGTTCGAGGATCTCGCGCTGCCGGCTTTGAAGGATGGCCGGCTGATCCGTGTGCTGGAGGACTGGTGCCCCTATTATCCCGGCTTCTTTCTCTATTATCCAAGCCGCCGGCAGTTGCCGACCGCCTTGCGCGCCTTCGTCGATTTCATCAAAATCGACAGTTCGCGCCAGGGCTAAGAGAGGCGCCGTCAGGCCCGCGGCTTCATAGCCTGATAGTCCGGAAAGTGTTTTTCGAACTTGCTTGCCCAATCGATAAGGTCAGCATGGTCCGCTTCCCACTGTCCCTCGAAGCGCAGTTGCAGATAGCCTATCATGGACGCTAGAGCGAAATGCCCGCCATGCAGTTTCTTGCCGATCTTCGGCGGTTCGGCGTTGAGGTGGGCGAGCGCGCGGCTCACTTTCGTCCACTGCCGGTCGATCCATGGCTGATGCTGCTTGTCCTGATCGCGCAAGCGCCGCTCGTAGACGATCGACAGGAGGCAGTCATTGGTGCCGTCGCAAAGCGCTTCCAGCACCTCGGCGTCTATGCGTTTGCTCTCCTTGGCAGGATAAAGCGTCTTGCCCTTCAGCCGATGGAAATGATGCATGATCGCGCGGCTGTCGAAGATCGACACGCCGTCTTCCGTCAGCAGCGTCGGAATCTTGCCGAGCGGATTGTTGTCGACCAGCAGGGCCGGACCGGCATTGGTGTCGACATGGATTTCGGTGAACTCGATGCCGAGATGGCGGGCTGCCATCCGCACCTTGCTGGAGAAGGGGGAAGCGGGCGAGCAGAGAAGCTTCATGGGATCACCTGGGCGAAAGAAATATCAGTGTTCGCCGCGCAGCCAGAAGGCGCGTTGCGAGGCGAAGCGGTCTTGCGCCAGCATATCCTTCAGGGCCGGCAGCAAGGCATGCAGCTCGTCCTTCAGCGTAAATGGCGGATTGACGATAATGAGGCCGGAGCCGGTTAGTCCGGTGAAGCCGCGATCGCTTTTGACCGTCAGCTCGGCGCAGAGCATCTTCGGAATCTCCAAAGCCTGCAATGCCTCATGAAAAGCCTTGATCGGTGCATCCTTCTTGAGTGGATACCATAGGCAATAGGTGCCGCCGGGAAAGCGGCGCCAGGCTTTCGCAAGTCCGTCTGCCAGCCGTTCATATTCGCCGTCTTCTTCGAACGGCGGATCGACCAGCACGATGCCGCGCTTCTCCTTCGGCGGCAGATGCGCGCCGAGCGCCAGCCAGCCATCGAGCTCGGTGATGCGCGCATGGTGATCGCCCTCGAACAACCGATGCAGCCGCTGGAAATCCTCCGGATGCAGCTCCATCGCCGATAACCGGTCCTGTGGGCGGAACAGCATGCGGGCAAGCTTCGGGGAGCCCGGATAGAACCGCAGGCCACCTTCGGGATTGAGCTCGCGGACGGCGGTCAGATAGGGCTCCAGCAGATTGGCCACTTGCGGCACAAGTTCGGCTTTCAGCAGCCGGCCGATACCATCCAGCCATTCGCCTGTCTTCTGCGCCTCCTCCGAAGAGAGATCGTAGAGCCCGATGCCTGCATGGGTGTCGAGAACACGGAAAGCCTTGTCCTTGTTCTGCATGTAGCGGATGAGACGGGCTAGTACCGCGTGCTTCAGCACATCGGCGAAATTGCCCGCGTGGTAGATATGCCGATAGTTCATTGTCGGTGAAGTCCGCATGAATTGTTGCGATGGGCCAGATTATGCCTTTTGGCCGGACAAGGCATGAAATATACAAACGGCATGAACATTGCGACCCCCATTCACGCCAAATCCCCGGTCGGCCACACGGCCTGTCCGCACGACTGTCCCTCCACCTGTGCGTTGGAGATCGATCTGACGGAGGACGGCAGGATCGGCCGCGTGCGTGGCGCGGGCGATCATTCCTATACCGCAGGCGTCATCTGCGCCAAAGTCGCCCGTTATGCCGAACGGCTTTACCATCCGGACCGGCTGACGAAGCCCTTGCGCCGCGCCGGGGCGAAGGGAGAGGGCCAGTGGCAGGAACTCTCCTGGGACGACGCGCTGGACGAAATTGCGGATGCTTTCGTCAAGGCTGAGGCTAAAGACGGCAGCGAAGCGATCTGGCCCTATTACTATGCCGGCACCATGGGCTGGGTGCAGCGCGATTCCATCAATCGGCTGCGCCATGCCAAGCGCTATTCCGGTTTCTTTTCCTCGATCTGCACAAACCCCGCCTGGACCGGCTTCACCATGGCGACGGGCACGCTGCGTGGTCCTGATCCGCGCGAGATGGGCCGTACCGATTGCGTGGTTATCTGGGGGACAAACGCGGTCGCGACCCAGGTCAATGTGATGACCCATGCCGTGAAGTCGCGCAAGGAGCGCGGCGCCAAGATCGTCGTCATCGATATCTACGACAATCCGACGATGAAACAGGCCGACTTAGCGCTCATCGTCAAGCCGGGCACGGATGCCGCGCTCGCCTGCGCCGTCATGCACATCGCCTTCCGCGACGGCTATGCCGATCATGCCTACATGGCCAAATTTGCCGACGAACCGGCAGGTCTCGAAGCGCATCTCAAGACGAAGACGCCGGAATGGGCGGCTGCGATCACCGGCTTATCCGTCGATGAGATCGAAGCCTTTGCCAAGCTGGTCGGCACGACGAAGAAGACCTATTTCCGCCTCGGCTACGGCTTTACCCGCCAGCGCAACGGCGCGGTCGCGATGCACGCGGCAGCTTCCGTCGCCACCGTGCTCGGCTCCTGGCAATATGAGGGCGGCGGCGCCTTTCATTCCAACAGCGATATCTTCCGCATGGACGCGAGCGAGCTGACCGGCCGGTCGATGCTGGACCCGGATATCCGCACGATCGACCAGTCGCAGATCGGCCGGGCACTGACCGGCGATGCCGTCGCTTTGCGCCATCGCGGCCCCGTGACGGCGATGCTGATCCAAAACACCAATCCGGTGAACATCGCGCCGGAACAGCGGCTGGTGAAGCGCGGCTTTGCGCGCGACGATCTCTTCGTCGCCGTGCACGAACAATTCATGACCGATACTGCCGAGATGGCCGATATCGTCATCCCGGCCACCATGTTCGTCGAGCACGACGACATCTACCGCGCCGGCGGGCAAAACCACATCCTGCTTGGCCCGAAGCTGGTCGAGCCGCCACCGACGGTGCGTAGCAATCTCTTCGTCATCGAGGAACTGGCGAAGCGCCTCGGCGTCGCCGATCGTCCCGGCTTCGGATTTTCGGCCCGCGAGATGATCGACCGCATTCTGGAGCGAAGCGGTCTGCCGGATTACGATCATTTCCTCGAACACAAATGGTTCGATCGTCAGCCGGCTTTCGAGGATGCGCATTTCCTCAATGGCTTCGCCCATCCCGATGGCAAGTTCCGCTTCCGTCCCGATTGGATCAACCAGCCGGCTCCGAACCGGCCGCCGGAAGCTGTCGGCCTGCTCGGCCCTCATGTCGCGCTGCCGGAGTTTCCGGATCAGGTTGACGTCATCGAAGTTGCCGATCCCGATCATCCATTCCGGCTTGCCACATCGCCGTCGCGCAATTTCTTGAACTCGAGCTTCGCGGAAACGAAGACCTCTCGCCAGAAGGAAGGTCGCCCGGAAGTTATGATCAATCCCGCGGATGCCGCAGCGCTGGACATCGCCCATGGCGACCTCGTTCAGCTGGGCAATCTCAGGGGCGATATCCGCATTCATGCGCGCATCACGGCCGAGGTGAAGCCGGGCGTGCTGATCGCCGAAGGCTTATGGCCGAACAAGGCGCATGTGGACGGCGAAGGGATCAATGTTCTGACCGGCGCCGATCCTGTTGCCCCTTATGGCGGCGCGGCTGTTCACGACAACAAGGTCTGGCTGCGCAAGGATAGAGCATGAACAAGTTCGACGAGGCGAAGGCCGAGATCGTCAGTGAGAAGACGCTTTCGGACCAATGGACGCGGCTCAGCAGCTTCGACATCGACTACACGGATTCGACGGGCGAGACGCATCGGGTGAAGCGGGAAATCTATCACCGCACGCCTGCCGCCTGCATTCTGCTCTACGACCCCAAGCGCGAAACGGTCATCCTCGTGCGGCAATTCCGCCTGCCGGCCCATCTCACCGGCTTTCCAGCCTGGATGATCGAGGTACCCGCCGGCTTGCTCGACGGTGATCATCCGGAAGAGGCGATCCGCCGCGAGGCAATGGAGGAAACCGGCTTCCGCGTCCGTGATGTCCGCTTCCTGTTCAAGGCATTCACCTCGCCGGGCGCTGTTACCGAGATCATTCATTTCTTTGCTGCTGTGGTCGATACGACGGACCGCATCGGCAACGGCGGCGGGCTTGCCCACGAACATGAGGATATCGAGGTGCTCGAAGTGCCGCTCGCCGAAACCATGGCGATGATCGAAGCCGGCGAGATCTACGACGCCAAGACGATCATGCTGTTGCAATGGGCGATGTTGAACAAGGCAAGCCTGAAATAGCCTGAAATAAGACCGTTCGGCGGTGCTTAATGGCTGCCAAAATCAGCGTCGCAGCTTTCATTATGATGTCACGAATCGCGACTACCGAGGGGCGCTCGCCGGAAAGGTCCGGTCCACAGCCATACCTTCAAAACGATTGACGCTATTTCAGGAGAAAGCCGATGTGGCTCAGCAATTTCACGCTCGTTCTTCCCGATGAAGTCGTCGATCAGGGGGCTATCCGCATCGAAGATGGCGTGATCGCCGAGATCCGGTCCGAACCGGTGGAAGCTGCGACATTCGATGGCGGCGGACGGCTGCTGATGCCGGGCTTTGTGGATCTGCATGGCGATATGATCGAGCGCGAAATCGCTCCGCGGCCGAATGCGACGATGCCGATCGATTTCGGTATCCATGAACTCGACAAGAAACTCGCCGCCGCCGGGGTCACCACCGCCTATGCCGCCGTCTCCTTCGCCACAGAAAGTGTCTATGGCCATGTCCGCTCGCTGGAGACCACCTCGGCGGTGATCAAGGGCATCAACAGCCTGCGTGATCACCTGCTGATCGACCACCGCGTTCATGCTCGCTACGAGATCACCAATGTCGGCGCGGCGCCCACGTTGGAGCGGCTCCTGGAAGATGGTGTCGTCGATATGGTCTCGCTGACGGACCATACGCCAGGGCAGGGGCAATATAACAATATTGAAGCCTATCTTCTCAGCATGTCGGAGCGCCGCGGCATCACCCGTGAAGCGGCCGAGGAAGTGCTGGCCCGGCGCATCGCCCTGCGGCAGGATCCGGATATCGAGCTGAAACTGCGCGATATCATCGGCCTAACCTTGAAGCACAAGCTGTCGCTCGCCTCGCATGACGATGACAGCGCCGAAAAGGTGGCCGAAATGTTCGATCTCGGTGTCACGATCAGCGAATTCCCGGTGACGCTGCCGGCCGCCGAAGAGGCGCGTCGTCGCGGCCTCTGGACGCTGATGGGGGCGCCGAACGCGTTGCGCGGCCAATCCATGTCCGGGAATCTGAGTGCGCTTGATGCGGCCGGCGCTGGCCTTCTCGGCATCATCGCTGCCGATTATCACCCGGCCGCTTTCGTGCCGGCCATTTTCAAGATCGCTGAGGTTGCCAGTGGTGGTCTACCGGCAGCCGTGGCCATGGCGACGGCTGGTGCCGCGCGCGCTGCGGGGCTCACTGATCGCGGCGAGATCGCCGTCGGCCAGAAGGCCGATCTGGTTGCCGTCGAGCACGGTGCTGTTCACCGCATCCGCGCCACCTTCCGCAACGGCCGCGTCGTCTACAGCGACGGTACGCTTCATCCCCTGATGGCAATGGCTGCGTAAGGGGAAAGCGGCTAGATCTGATCGATGTCACCGAGCAGTGAAATAATCTGCGGGGCACGGGCAACGGGCGTCTTGGTGGCAGCAATTGCCTTGCCGTCTTCCATGCGCACCTTGCCCTCAGCCAACAACCGAAGCGACTGCGGATAAAGCTGGTGCTCGATCGTGAGCACGCGGGCGGCAAGCGTTTCGGCCGTGTCGTCGGTCAGCACCGGCACGGCTGCCTGGCCGATCGCCGGGCCTTCGTCCATGCCCTCGGTGACGAAATGCACGGTGCAGCCGGCGATCCGCTGGCCGGCGTCGATGGCGCGTTGATGCGTGTGCAACCCGGGGAAAAGCGGCAGCAGCGAAGGGTGGATATTGATGATCCGGCCTTCGTGGCGCTGAATGAAGCGCCCGGAGAGAAGACGCATATAGCCGGCGAGGCAGATGATATCGGGTGACAGCGCCTCGAGCTGCGCAAGGATTGCCTCCTCATGGGCCTCCTTGCTGGCAAAATCCTTACGGACGAAGGCGAAGGTAGCAATGCCCTCGGCTGCGGCTTTCGCCAAACCGCCGGCATCTGCCTTATCGGAGATCACACCGACAATTTCGGCTGGATAATCCGAAGCCGCCGCAGCCTTGACCAGCGCCATCATATTGGAGCCGCTGCCCGAGATGAAGACGACGACGCGTTTGCGGCTCGAACTCATATTGCCAGCGTGCCCTTGTAGACGGTGCCGGCAGCGCCTTCGTCGCGGGCGATCATACGGCCGAGCGTGACGATGCTTTCGCCCTCGGCTTCAAGCGCTGCCTTGACGGCCGCTACATTCTCGGCCGCCACGACAGCGATCATGCCGATGCCGCAATTGAAGGTGCGCAGCATTTCCTTGGCCTCGACGCCGCCTGTCTTGGCGAGCCAGGAGAAGACCGGCGGCACTTGGACGGCGGCCAGATCGATCTCGGCAGCAAGATGCTTCGGCAGCACCCGCGGAATATTCTCCGGGAAACCGCCGCCGGTGATATGGGCGAGCGCCTTGATGGCATGCGTCTCGCGGATCACCTTCAAAAGCGGCTTCACATAGATGCGTGTCGGCGTCAGCAGGGCTTCGCCGAGCGCCTTGCCCTCGGCAAAGGGAGCCGGCGCGTCCCAGCCAAGACCGGAGATGCCGACGATCTTGCGTACCAGCGAAAACCCGTTGGAATGAACGCCGGAGGAGGCAAGACCGAGAATGACGTCACCCTCGGCGATATCGCCGGAGGGGAGAAGCTGCCCGCGTTCGGCCGCACCCACGGCAAAGCCGGCGAGATCGTAATCGCCATCGGAATACATGCCCGGCATTTCCGCCGTCTCGCCGCCGATCAGCGCGCAACCCGCCTCGCGGCAGCCGGCTGCAATACCGCCGACGATCGCGGCACCCTGATCGGGATCGAGCTTGCCGGTCGCGAAATAATCGAGGAAGAACAGCGGCTCGGCGCCTTGGACCACAAGATCGTTGACGCACATGGCGACGAGGTCGATGCCGACGGTGTCGTGATAGTTCGCGTCGATCGCGATCTTCAGCTTGGTGCCGACGCCGTCATTGGCGGCCACCAGCACCGGATCGGTGAAGCCCGCAGCCTTCAGGTCGAAGAGGCCACCGAAACCGCCGATTTC
Source organism: Rhizobium sp. CB3060 (assembly GCF_025200735.1). Lineage (NCBI taxonomy): Bacteria > Pseudomonadati > Pseudomonadota > Alphaproteobacteria > Hyphomicrobiales > Rhizobiaceae > Rhizobium > Rhizobium sp. CB3060. The sequence continues at coordinate 872,281 of NZ_CP104158.1, forward strand.
GCCATCGGCGCCGGGGCGGCGGGTCGAACGAACCGCCGGCTTGATCTTTTCGACCAGCAGATTGCCGGCATCGATATCGACGCCCGCGTCGCTATAGGTCAGACCGTTTTTTCCAGACTGGCTCATGCTTTCGCCTCCGGTGGCCATCGTTCCAATTGGAACAATTTTAATCGGGTCGCCATTGCATGACAGGAACCTTTATGCAAGGCGCTAGCGCAGGCAAACCCTCGATTTTCCCCGCTTCACAGCGCTCCAAGGCCGATTTCCGGCCGCAGGCTTGACCATAATTGCGGCGTCATCCTATGTCCTAAGCGGGCGGCAACGGGCGGCGAAGAATGGGGAAGTCGATGGAGCAACAAGTCAGCGGGGCGAGCCTCAAGCGCCAGGTCACCTTCTGGGTGATCGTGCTCGTCCTCTTCATTGTCTTTCTCTATCTCTTCAGCTCGATCCTCTTGCCCTTCATCGCCGGCATGTCGGTCGCCTATTTCCTCGATCCGGTCGCAGACCGGCTGGAAAGGATCGGCCTCAGCCGCTTCATGGCGACGGTGGTGATCCTCGTTGCCTTCGTGCTGGTCTTTGCGCTGGCACTGACGATCTTCATCCCGATCATCATCAATCAGTTCAATGATTTCATTCAACATATACCGGGCTATGTGCAGCAATTCCAGAAGTTCATCGCCCATACGCAGACGACGATGCTGCCGATTTGGATTCGCGATCAGCTCGGTGCTATCAAGGATAATTTCTCCAGCATATTGTCGGATGGGCTGAGCTTTGTCGGCGGCCTGTTCGCGCAAATATGGAGCTCCGGCAAGGCGCTGGTTAACATCATCTCGCTGATGGTCGTCACGCCGGTCGTCGCCTTCTATATATTGCTCGACTGGGATCGCATGATCGCCAAGGTCGATGCCTGGGTGCCACGCGATCACGTCTCGACCGTGCGCGAGATCGCCCGGGAAGTGGATCAGGCGATCGCCGGCTTCATCCGCGGGCAGGGCTCGCTCTGCATTATCCTCGGTGTCTATTACGGCGTCGGCCTGTCGCTTGTGGGGCTGAACTTCGGCCTGTTGATCGGCCTCTTCGCCGGCATGATCAGCTTCATCCCCTATGTCGGTTCGCTCGTCGGCCTGTTTATGGCACTGAGCGTCGCCCTGGTGCAGTTTTGGCCCGATTATCTATGGGTCGGCCTCACGCTCGCCGTCTTTTTCACCGGCCAGTTCCTGGAGGGCAATGTGCTGCAGCCGAAGCTGGTCGGCGAAAGCGTCGGCCTGCATCCGGTCTGGCTGATGTTCGCCCTTTTTGCCTTCGGCGCGCTCTTCGGTTTCGTCGGTCTGCTGGTTGCCGTTCCGGCCGCAGCCGCCTGTGGCGTCCTTGTCCGTTTTGCCCTTTCGCGCTACCTTCAAAGCGACCTCTATTATGGACGCTCGGAAGCCGGCAAGGCGCGCAAAGCCAAGGCCGGCAATCCTGAGAACAAATAGCATGACCGACGCGAAGAACGCTGATTTGAGGCGCAAGCCCGCCGAACAGCTACCCCTGGCTTTTGCGCACGACGCCGCGAGCGGCCGCGACGACCTGCTGGTCGCCCATCCCTTGAGCGCGGCGGTGAAGATCGTCGATTCATGGCCATCTTGGCCGTCGCCCGTGGTCATTCTCGCTGGGCCGGTCGGTTCGGGAAAATCGCACCTTGCCAATATCTGGCGCGAGAGAAGCGGCGCGATCGCTATTCATCCGAAAGCCGGCTCCGGCGCAGCCGTGGCGGCGGCGAACGGCCCGGTCATCTTCGAGGATGTCGATCGCCTGGGCTTTGACGACACCGAGCTTTTCCATGTCATCAACAGCGTCAGGGAAAATGGCACAGGGCTGCTGATGACCAGCAGGCTCTGGCCGATGTCCTGGCCGGTGACGCTGCCCGATCTGCGCTCTCGGCTGAAGGCGGCGACGGTGGTGGAGATCGGCGAGCCGGACGAGGAATTGTTGTCGCAAGTTATCGTAAAGCTCTTTGCGGACCGTCAGCTTTATATCGATGACAAACTTGTTCTCTATATCGTCAACCGCATGGAACGGTCCCTAAACGCTGCCCAGTTGATCGTCGATCGGCTGGACCGCCTTGCGCTCGGCCGCGGCACCAGGATCACACGCATTCTGGCTGCTGAGGTATTGAATGAATTGGGTAATTCCGCTCCGGCTGATTGAGTGCTCGATGAACTGTCACAGTTCCGTCGTCAAACTGCTATACGTGGCGCAAGGTTATAAGATGAGGCAGGTGGAACATGGACTCGGCACTAACGGAACATCAGGAAGCCAACCAGCAAGCGCCGGAGGCCGCGCCGCCGATCAATGAGCTTCTGACGAGCCCAGAGCGCTTCATCAACCGCGAATTTTCCTGGCTACAGTTCAACCGCCGCGTTCTCGAGGAAACGCTGAACACGGCGCATCCGCTGCTGGAGCGCATCCGTTTCCTCTCCATTTCCGCCGCCAACCTCGATGAATTCTTCATGGTGCGCGTCGCCGGCCTCGAAGGCCAGGTCCGCCAGAAGATCCTCATGCGCACCCCGGACGGCAAGACACCCGCCGAACAGCTCGACGACATCCTGCGCGAGATCGACAATCTGCAGATGGAACAGCAGGCCTCGCTTGCCGTGCTGCAGCAGTATCTCGCCAAGGAAGACATCCTGATCGTGCGCCCGCCGGCCCTTTCCGAGGTCGACCGGCAATGGCTTGCCAATGAATTCGATCAGGCGATCTTCCCGGTCCTGACGCCGCTTTCTATCGATCCGGCGCATCCGTTCCCGTTCATTCCGAACCTCGGCTTCTCGATCGCGCTGCAACTGAACAGCATGAACGGCCGCGAGCCGATGACGGCGTTGTTGCGCCTGCCGCCGGCGCTCGACCGCTTCGTTCGCCTGCCGGACGCCAGCAACGTCATCCGCTACATCACGCTGGAAGACGTGGTGAACATCTTCATTCACCGGCTCTATCCGGGCTATGAAGTGCAGGGTTCGGGTACGTTCCGCATCATCCGAGACAGCGATATTGAAGTCGAAGAAGAAGCCGAAGATCTGGTGCGCTTCTTCGAAACGGCGCTGAAGCGCCGCCGCCGCGGTTCGGTGATCCGCATCGAGACCGATTCGGAAATGCCGCTCGAGCTGCGCCAGTTCGTTGTGGAATCGCTGAACGTGCCGGAAAACCGCATCGCCGTTCTGCCGGGCCTTTTGGCCCTCAACACGTTGTCCGAAATCGCCAAGGCGCCGCGCGACGATCTGCGCTTCGAGCCCTACAATGCCCGATTTCCTGAGCGCGTCCGCGAACATGCCGGCGATTGCTTCGCCGCGATCCGCGAAAAGGACATGGTGGTCCACCACCCCTACGAATCCTTCGACGTGGTCGTCCAGTTTCTTCTCCAGGCTGCGCGCGATCCTGACGTTCTGGCGATAAAGCAGACGCTCTATCGTACCTCCAACGACAGCCCGATCGTCCGCGCGCTGATCGATGCCGCCGATACCGGCAAATCGGTCACGGCGCTGGTCGAGCTCAAGGCCCGCTTTGACGAAGAGGCCAATATCCGCTGGGCGCGCGACCTCGAACGCGCCGGCGTGCAGGTCGTCTTCGGCTTTATCGAGCTCAAGACGCATGCGAAGATGTCGATGGTCGTGCGCCGTGAGGACGGCAAGCTGCGCACTTATTGCCACCTCGGCACAGGCAACTACCACCCGATCACCGCCAAGATCTATACCGACCTTTCCTACTTCACCTGCGATCCGAAGATCGCCCATGACATGGCGAACATTTTCAACTTCATCACCGGTTACGGTGAGCCGGAAGACGGCATGAAGATCGCAGTTTCGCCCTATACGCTGCGCTCGCGCATCCTCCAGCATATCGAGGAGGAGATCGAGCACGCCAAAAACGGCCAGCCGGCGGCGATCTGGATGAAGATGAATTCGCTGGTCGACCCCGACATCATCGATGCGCTCTACCGCGCAAGCAATGCCGGCGTGGAGATCGATCTCGTCGTGCGCGGCATCTGCTGCCTGCGTCCGCAGGTGCCGGGTCTCTCCGAAAATATCCGCGTCAAGTCCATCGTCGGCCGCTTCCTCGAACACAGCCGCATCTTCTGCTTCGGCAATGGCCAGGGCCTGCCGTCGGAGAAGGCGCTGGTCTATATCGGCTCCGCCGACATGATGCCGAGAAACCTCGACCGCCGCGTCGAAACCCTTGTTCCGCTGACCAACAAGACCGTGCACGAGCAGGTTCTTTCGCAGATCATGCTGGGCAACATCATTGACAATCAGCAGAGCTACGAGATATTGCCGGACGGTACTTCGCGGCGCATGGAGGTGCGCAAGGGGGAAGAGCCATTCAACGCGCAGCAGTATTTCATGACTAATCCCAGCCTTTCCGGCCGTGGTGAAGCTCTGAAATCCAGTGCGCCGAAACTGATCGCCGGGCTGTTGTCGGGCCGCAAGAAATAACTGGACCTGCATGGTTGAATCAGAAGCCCAGGGGCGCCTTCCCGGTATTGCCCCGGTCTCCGTTGTCGATATCGGGTCGAACTCGGTTCGTCTCGTCGTCTATGAAGGCCATTCGCGGTCGCCGACCATCCTTTTCAACGAGAAAGTGCTTTGCGGCCTTGGCAGGGGCATAGCGCTGACCGGAAAGATGGATGAGGAGAGCGTCGCGCGCGCGCTCGCATCCCTGCACCGGTTCAAGGCGCTGTCCGACCAGGCGCGCGCATCGACCATCTACGTTCTGGCGACGGCGGCTGCCCGCGAGGCAAGCAACGGTCCGGAATTCATCCATCAGGCAGAATCGATCCTGCAGCGCAAGGTGCGTGTGCTTTCAGGCGAGGAAGAGGCGCGTTTTTCCGCGCTTGGCATCATCAGCGGCTTTTTCCACCCGGATGGCATCGCCGGCGACCTCGGTGGCGGTTCGCTCGAGCTCATCGACATCAAGGGCAAGGAGATCGGCAAGGGCATCACCCTGCCGCTCGGCGGCCTCAGGCTTTCCGAATATGCCAACGGTTCGCTCGCCAGGGCGCGCAGCTTTGCCCGCAAGCATGTGAAAACAGCGAAACTGCTGAGCAAGGGCGAGGGACGCACCTTTTATGCGGTCGGCGGCACCTGGCGAAACATCGCCAAGCTGCACATGGAAATGCGTAAATATGCGCTGCATATGATGCAGGGCTATGAAGTGCCGCTGGACGAGATGATGCGTTTCCTCGATCAGATCAGCGAGGCGAAGGAATCGAAAGAGCCGGCGCTGATGGCCATCTCCAAGCATCGCCGTTCGCTGCTGCCCTTCGGCGCGGTGGCGATGCGCGAGGTGCTGGCGGAAATGAAGCCCTCCGTCATATCCTTCTCGGCCCAGGGCGTGCGTGAAGGCTACCTCTATTCGCTGCTGACCGAGGCGGAACGCCATAGCGACCCGTTGCTGGTCGCCGCCGGCGAACTTGCGATCCTGCGCGCCCGTTCGCCGGAGCATGCGCGGGAACTTGCCGAGTGGACCGGTCGCATGATGCCCTTCTTCGGCGTTACCGAGACGGAGGAGGAGAGCCGCTATCGCCAGGCCGCTTGCTTGCTTGCCGACATCAGTTGGCGTGCCCATCCCGACTATCGCGGCCTGCAGGCGCTGAACATCATCGCCCACACGTCCTTCGTCGGCATCACCCACGCCGGCCGCGCCTTTATCGCTCTCGCCAATTACTACCGTTTCGAGGGCCTTCACGATGACGGCGCCACCGAACCGCTGGCAGCGATCGCCACGCCGCAATTCGTCGAACGCGCCAAACTGCTCGGCGGCCTATTGCGCGTCGTCTATCTCTTTTCGGCTTCCATGCCAGGCGTCGTCCGCAATCTGACATTTCGACGTTCGCCGAGCCCGGAGCTGGATCTCGAATTCGTCGTTCCAGCCGAATACCACGATTTCGCCGGCGAGCGGCTGGAAGGCCGGCTGCAACAACTGGGCAAGCTGACGAATAGACGGCTTGCATTCCGGTTTGAGTAAAAAACCTTCTCCCCGATGGGGAGAAGGTAGGGTATCGCTCACTTAGCGTTGAGGAAATCGCCGACTTCGAGAATGCTGAACTCGTTGTCGTCTGCCTTGTCGACAGCTCGGCCGGCCGAGAAGGGCAGGTTATTGTCGTTGCCGATGATGATGTGGGTGGCATCGACGCGGTCGACGTTTTCGATGGTGACGAAGGGCATGTCGTAGAAGCCTTCGCCGCCGCCCTGGCGACGCTTGTGGTCGGGATCTTCGATATGCAGCAGATCGATGTAACCGATCTTGCGGACGGCCTTGCCGACATTGGCGTCGTTGAATTCGATCTTATAGACGCGCTTCAATTCGGCCGGCGCTTCGAAGCAATCCGGCTTCGGTTGCTTCGGATCGGCGCAAGCCTTGTCCTTCGTGCCGGCGCCGTTGTCGCGCTCGATCACCAGAGCGGTGCTGTCGTCCAGCATGTTGAAATCGCCGATCGAGGTGCCCTTGTCTGCGAAGGGGTAGAGCCAGCTACGACCGGTCCAGCTCTTCGAGGCGACGTCGAATTCGATGACGCGGATCGCGGTGTGGCCGTCGACGCTTTCCATCTTGCCGTCGTCTTGATAGATCGCGCCTTCCAGCAGGCCATAGAGCTTGCTGCCGTCCTTCGACATGGCGAGGCCTTCGAAGCCACCCGAGCGTCTCAGGTTGAAGGCCGGCATCTTCTGCGTCGGGTTGGCCGGCAGTTGCAGCAGCGGATTGTCCGGAGACATGACGGGCTTGCCGTTGAGTGTCGTCGGGAAAACGTCGGTCAGCGCGCCGTTCATATCGAACTTCAGCAGATAGGGACCGAATTCGTCGCCGATCCAGAAGCCGTCGGCAACCGGCTGGATTGATTCGATATCGAAATCGGCGCCGGTCAGATAGCGCTTGTCGGCGCCTTCGAGGACGATTGGGAAGGGAGCCTTCTTGTTCGGGTCGGACAGGAACAGGTTCTTGACGACATCAACCTTGCCATTGTCCCAGTCGAATTTGATTTGGTGCAGGAACAGCATGGAGTCGCTCGAATTCTGCTTGGAGCCGAAGCCGTTGTCGGTCAGCGTCCAGAAGGTGCCGTCCGGCATGGTCTTGATCCCGGAAAAGCCCTGGATCGCCTGGCCATTGAAGGGCAGCTTCAGATCGGTCACGCGGGCGCCGTCTTTGCCCGGAACCGTGCCGAGGGCCTCCGTGCGCTTGCGATCCGGCGTCGTGAACTTGCCGGAGGTCTTCAGAAATTCCGGCGCGTCGACCGGTGCCGCGACAATCGTGTTGGCGGGCAGGATGGCCTGCGAGGTCAGCTTTGCGGGAAACTGCGTTTCATCGGCCTGGGCCGAGGCGGCAATCAGAACAAAAAGTGCCGTGGAAGCGAAAAGAATTCGGGTCATCATGTCACCTTGTTGGCGGGGATTGGCAAACAACTCCCGCTTAACAGGCGAGCTATGTCGGCGAATTAACGCTTAGGTGAAGCTTTGGTGACTGTGGACAACCGATAGGGTGTAGGGTCTTGGGGACTAGGCAATAGGCAATAGGCAATAGGCAAGGAAGATAATAACTCCCTGCCTACGACCTCCCACCTATCGCCTTCCGCTCTGGCCTCCTCGCCCTATGCAGGGCAATCACCCCGAGTGTCTGGTCGCGACCGCGAACGGCATGGTCGCCAAGGTCTTCCCTGGCGATATCGTCGGGAAGCTCGATCCGTCTTGCAAGATCGGCTGAGATCAGCACCTGTCGCTCCAGCGTCTTGCAGAGCGATTCCAGCCTCGCGGTGGTATTCACCGTGTCGCCGAAATAGGCGATCTTGTGATGGTCGATGCCGATTTCGGCAGTGACGATGCTGCCGCCGTGCAAGGCGGCCCTCAGCCGCGGCACCCTGCCGTAGGATTTCAGCCATGTCTCCGCATTCGCCTCGATATCGGCAAGGATGTCGAAGACACAGCGAATGCAACGGGCATTCTTCACGCCACGCCGAAGAGGCCAGGTGATGATGGCGGCATCGCCGATATAGTCGTCGATCGCACCCTTATATCGCCTCACCGGCTCGGCGAACGCGCTGAATACCGAGCCTAGAAATTGCTGTGTCCTGAGGTCGCCATGCTCCTCGGCGAAGGCCGTCGAACCGACGAGATCGATGAAGAGAAACACGCGCTCTTCCTGCATCGGATTGCGATAACGGCCGGTCAACAGGCTGAGGAAGACGTCGCGGCCAAGCAGCTCCCGCACGCGCCCGACGAAAATGATCATCGCGGTCACCAGGACGGCATAGATATAGACATCGACCTGCAGCAGCATGACGTTGGCCCAGGTGTCGTTGATCAGGTTCAGCGATTTCATCAGGCCGCCGGCCATTGCAAAACCGATGGCGATCAAGGCGAAATCGACAATCAAGGCTGATAGGATGAAGGCCGGCGTAGGCAGGCTATGCATCCAATGGTTCAAGCGCGGCAGAATCATGCGGCGTTCGAAGGCCAGCGCCGGCATGCCGCAGAACAATGCGTAGATTGCGCCGATATACAGCGGTGACGCATGGAAAAACAGCTTGCCATAGAGGACGCCGCTTGCGGCGACGACGGCCGCGGTCAAAATCCAGTTGAGCGCTGAGGGGAATCTTCCCATGCTGCCGATCCGCCAAGAGCCGGCGCGCCTCCAAACCGGGATTGGTTCGGGAAAAGGCCTGTGCGCCATCAATTATGTGATTGCGCTAAGCGCCCATCCTGGCGGATGTGCGGCACAATCGCGTCCGCAACCAGCATCTCTATTTTTAAATGGCGCGCAACCGCCAAATGTTCGGCATCGCCGACCGATCGGCAAAGGTCACGTGACTACAAACTGACCGTCTCGACCCGCTTGCCGACGAAGCGTAAGGCCACCTGGCCCTGGATGAGCTGCAGCGCCGTCTCGCCGAAAAGATCGCGTCGCCAGCCGGTGAGGGCGGCCACTTCGGCTTTCTCGCCTTCGGCGGCAATCTTGTCCAGATCCTCGCTGTTGGCGATGACTTTCGGGGCGACGCCGTGTTTTTCAGCGATGAGCTTCAGGAGAACCTTCAGCAGTTCAGCCGCTGCGGCTGTGCCTTCCGGCGCTTGCTGGTGGCGCGGTACATGCGGCATTTCGGCCTTGGGCAAGGCCAGGGCCTGATTGATTGCCTCCAATACGGCCGTGCCGGAGGCGGATCGCTCCCAACCTTTCGGGATCGTGCGCAGGCGGCCGAGCGCTTCCATGTCCTTCGGCTGCTGCTGGGCGATTTCGTAAATTGCATCGTCCTTCAGCACACGGGCGCGCGGCACATTGCGGGCGCGCGCCTCGCGTTCGCGCCAGGCGGCGACATATTTCAAAACGGCCAGTTCCTGCGGCTTGCGCAGCCGCATCTTCAGCCGCTGCCAGGCATCGTCCGGATGCAGATCGTAGGTCTCGCGCGCTTCGAGGATCGCCATTTCTTCGAGCAGCCAGGAGGCGCGGCCTTCACGTTCGAGCTGCTCTTTCAACGAAAGATAGACGTCGCGCAGGTGAGTGACGTCGGCCAGCGCATAGTCGAGCTGTTTCTCCGACAGCGGCCGGCGGCTCCAGTCGGTGAAGCGCGAAGACTTGTCGATGTGAACGTTCTTGGTGCGGCTGACGAGCTGATCGTAGGAGACCGAATCGCCGAAGCCGCAGACCATGGCGGCCACCTGGGTGTCGAAGATCGGATGCGGTATGAGGTTGCCGCGATTGAAGATGATTTCGATGTCCTGGCGTGCGGCGTGGAACACCTTCATGACGGCGGGATTGGCCATCAGCTCAAAAAAGGGTTTCAGGTCCAGGCCCTTGGCCAGCGGATCAACCAGCACTTCGGTCGTGGGGCTCGCCATCTGGATCAGGCAAAGCTCCGGCCAGAAGGTCGTCTCGCGCAGGAATTCGGTGTCGATGGTAATGAATTCTGACTTGGCCAGCTCTTGGCAGGCCGCCTCCAATTGGGCGGTAGTTTCGATCATATCAACACATTCATCGGTAAAATAGTCCGTTAACCTTCCTTCCCCTTTCGATGGGAGATGTCAATACGTCGAAAGGGCAAGCCCGGTACGGCCGCCGCTTTTAAGTGGAATTGCGGAAAGTACTTGGGGTCGTCCTGAGCGAGCATGAAGCACGTTTCGGGATCGTGCCTAAGCCACGCGCACATAGCTGGTCATGCCCGTTTTCTGATGTTCGATAATGTGGCAATGCAACACCCAGTCACCGGGATTGTCGGCGACGACGCCGAGCTGCACCTTTTCATTGGGCTGGATCAGGTAGGTGTCGGAGACGAAGGGCTGCACCTGGCGCGTCGAAGAGGAGAGCACGGTGAAGCTCATGCCGTGCAGATGAATCGGATGCGAATGCGGCGTCACGTTTTCCATGTCGATGACATAGCTCATGCCGAGCTTCAATTCGGCGAGCGGTGCGGTCGGATCGGGCGTATCGCCCGGCCACGGCACCTTGTTGATGGCCCAGAAGCTGTAGCCAAGCGAGCCGCAAATGCTGTTGTCGGCGGTATTTTCCGCCGTGGCGCTGAGAATCAGCGGGATGTGCTCCGCCGAGCCGATATCGGCTTTTGCGACCGGATTGCCTTCGAGGGGCGCCAGATCGCGAACGTCGCGCTTCAGCGAGCTGCCGACTGATCGCAGCGTTGCGAGCACCTTGGGATCGGTGCCCTTGATATCCTCGAGCTTGACGATTGCACCCTCGTTATCGGGCATGCGCACGGCCAATTCCAGCCGCTGACCGGGTCCGAGCTGCAGCAGATCGAGCGGGAAGCGCTGCGGCACCGGATTGCCGTCGACGGCGATCACCGTTGCCTCGGCTCCATCCATGCGGAAAGAATAGATGCGCGTGACGTCGGTGATGGCGAGCCGCAGCCGCACCAGCCCGCCGGAGGGCGCGTCATATTGCGGCTGCTGCTGCCAGTTGGCCGTCCGCACCGTCCCATAAGTGCCGGACTTGGCGGAATCGCGCGGGCGGAACGGAGCGATGAACTGGCCGTCGCCGCCGAGCCGCCAGTCGCGAAGATTGAGAACTATTTCCGAATCGAATGCCGGATCCTTCGGATTTTCTACGACGATGACGCCTGTCATGCCGTGTCCCATCTGGATCAGCGTGTTGCAATGCGGATGATACCAGAAGGTGCCGGCGTCGGGCGGCGTGAAGGCATAATCGAAATGGTCGCCCATGTAGACGTAGGGCTGCGTCAGGAAGGGCACCCCGTCCATCTTGTTCGGGAGGCGGATACCATGCCAGTGGATCGTCGTCGGGTCATCGATGCCGTTGATCAGGCGTGCGGCGAAGGGCTCGCCCTTTTTCATGCGCAGGACGGGCGGCATGCCGGCGTCGCCATAGGTCAGGACATCCTTGGTGGCTCCGACGTCCATCAAACTGGCTTGGATCTTCGCAGCCTTCAGCACCTGCGGCTCCGGCGCTGCTACCGCGCTGCCGCCAAACCTGCTGGCGATGCCAAGCCCCACGCCATAGGCACCGGCAACGGCCGAGGCTTTCAAAAGATTGCGGCGGGTAAGGATGGGCATGCGAAGCTCCGGGGACACGGGGATGTGCCTGCCTGTTTAAAGTTGACTATGGTCTTCAGCAATAGGGCTGGGGTAGCTGAATTGCCGCATCCCTACCTCCGGCTGTCGATGTTGCGAGTTCACGAAAGCAGCTTTAAACCTACTCGCTGGCGTTCGAGCCTTGACAAATCAGGCGCACCATGCGCTTTTCCGCCCGATTTTCTCGTCGGCAGGCGAGGGGCTTTTGTCCTCATTCGCCGCCGTCCGCCAAGTCCAGGATATATACTATGCATCGCTATCGCAGCCACACATGCGCCGCCCTGCGCAAGTCCGACGTCGGTTCGACCGTCCGCATCTCCGGCTGGGTTCATCGCGTCCGAGATCATGGTGGCGTGTTGTTCATCGATCTGCGCGATCACTACGGCATCACCCAGGTTGTCGCCGATCCGGATTCTCCGGCCTTTAAGCTTGCCGAGACCGTGCGCGGCGAATGGGTCATCCGCATCGACGGTCTGGTGAAGGCCCGTACCGAAGACACGATCAACAAGAACATGCCGACCGGCGAAATCGAGCTTTATGCGCAGGAGATCGAAGTGCTCTCCGCTGCCAAGGAATTGCCGCTGCCGGTTTTCGGCGAGCCGGAATATCCGGAAGACGTTCGCCTGAAGTATCGCTTCCTCGATCTGCGCCGCGAAACGCTGCATCGGAACATCGTCAAGCGCACGCAGGTTATCTCCTCCATGCGCCGCCATATGGGCGAAGTGGGCTTCACCGAATATACCACGCCGATCCTGACGGCCTCGTCGCCGGAAGGCGCGCGCGACTTCCTCGTGCCGAGCCGCATCCATCCCGGCACCTTCTACGCCCTGCCGCAGGCACCGCAGCAGTATAAGCAGCTCCTGATGGTTGCCGGCTTCGACCGCTATTTCCAGATCGCGCCCTGTTTCCGCGACGAAGATCCGCGCGCCGACCGTCTGCCGGGCGAATTCTATCAGCTCGACCTCGAGATGAGCTTCGTCACGCAGGAAGACGTCTGGAACACCATGAGCCCGCTGATGACCCAGGTGTTCGAAGAGTTTGCCGAAGGCAAGCCCGTCACCAAGGAATGGCCGCGCATTCCCTATGACGAAGCGATCCGCAAATACGGCTCGGACAAGCCGGACCTGCGCAACCCGATCGTCATGGAAGCGGTTACAGACCATTTCGCCGGCTCCGGTTTCAAGGTTTTCGCCAACATGATCGCCTCGAACCCGAAGGTTCAGGTCTGGGCGATCCCGGCCAAGACCGGTGGTTCGCGCGCTTTCTGCGACCGGATGAACGCCTGGGCGCAGAGCCAGGGCCAGCCGGGTCTCGGCTATATCTTCTGGCGCAAGGAAGGCGAGAAGCTCGAAGGCGCCGGCCCGCTTGCCAAGAACATCGGCGAGGAGCGCACGGATGCGATCCGCACCCAGCTCGGTCTCGATGATGGCGATGCATGCTTCTTCGTCGCTGGCGATCCGGACAAGTTCTACAAGTTTGCCGGCGAGGCCCGCACCAGGGCCGGCGAGGAGCTGAACCTGGTCGACCGCGACCGTTTCGAGCTTTGCTGGATTGTCGACTTCCCGTTCTTCGAATGGAGCGAGGAAGAGAAGAAGGTCGATTTCGCACACAACCCGTTCTCCATGCCGCAGGGCGGCCTTGAGGCGCTGCAGAGCCAGGATCCGCTGACGATCAAGGCCTTCCAGTACGACGCCGTCTGCAACGGCTTCGAAATCGCTTCGGGCTCGATCCGTAACCAGTCGCCGGAAACCATGGTTGCCGCCTTCGAAAAGGTCGGTCTCAGCCAGGCGGATGTCGAGGAGCGCTTCGGCGGCCTCTACCGCGCCTTCCAGTACGGCGCGCCTCCGCACGGCGGCGCTGCCTTCGGTATCGACCGCATCGTCATGCTGCTGGTCGGCGCCAAGAACCTGCGCGAAATCTCGCTGTTCCCAATGAACCAGCAGGCGCAGGATCTGCTAATGGGCGCTCCCTCGACCGCAACGCCGACGCAACTGCGCGAACTGGCAATCCGTCCGGTACCGCCAGTCAAGAAGGACTGAGGCTTTTCAAGCTTGATGAAATACAAAACCCGGCGACCGAAATCGCCGGGTTTTTCGTGCTCTGTTAGAACCTAGTGAGCGGCATAGACCGCATCGCGAAGATCGATCGTGAATTGGCCCCACATGCCTTCGAGAGCGGTGTTGGTGAGCGCCACGACGGTGATCCGTTTCTCGGGATCGACGAACCAGCTATGGCCGTAGACTCCACCCCATTTGATTGTGCCCTTGGAGAATGGAGCCTGCGCCGCAACGGGGTCGGTGACGACGGACCAGCCATAGCCGAAACCGAAGCCGGCTTGCAGCGTCTGCATATGGCCGCCAGCCTGATCGGTCGTCATCATCTTCACCGTGTCGGCCGCTAGCAGCGGCGCACCGCCTTTGCGCACCGCTTCCAGAATAGTGAGGAGGTCGCTTGCCGTTCCGGCCATGCCCGCGCCGCCGGAGTGATAGGAGCCGGGATTGAATATTCTGTCCGGCGCGAAGCGGATCATGCCGTCAAGTATCGGAACGAGCGTCTCATCTCGCATCCGCTGCAGCCCCGATGCACCATTCATATAGGCGGCCGCCAGGCGGCTGCGGTCACGGACCGAAAAGGCCGTGTCGGAAAGGCCGAGCGGCTTCATCACCAATTCCGCAACGGCATCGCCGAGAGCACCGCCGGTTTCTTTTTCGATGATGCCGCCGAGCACATCCATTGCCAGCGAATAATGCCAGGCTTCGCCGGGCGGAAAGAGAAGGGGAGCGCTGGCGAGACGCGTGAGGTTATCGGCCAGCGACCGGCCCGGTATGTCCAGGCCGTCGGATACGCCGGCGCGATGATACGGGCCGTCCTGCTCCTCGGCGAATGTGTAACTCAGTCCGGATGTGTGCGTGAGAAGGTGCCGGATACGGATAACGGCCTCGCCTCCGTCGGGCAGCCGCGGCCGGAAGTCCGGCAGCCATTTGGTGATCGGATCGTCCAGCCCAATGCGACCCTGTTCGACGAGGCGCATGGCGGCAATAGCGACGATCGGCTTGGTGATGGAGGCCAGACGGAAGATGGCATCCCGCCGCATCACCACCTCGTTCTCGCGATCCGCCAGGCCGGCAGCGCGGCCGTAGATCAGTTCTCCGTCCCGGGCAATGAGGACTACGGTGCCGACCAGCCTCTCATCCGCCAGGGCGGAATCAATCGCAGCATCGACGCCTTCAGCAAGGCTGCCGCTCCGGTATGCGGAATTTTCCAGGGGAAGACTCATGGGGCAAAACCTTCTATAATCACAATGACCATTCCTGAATAAACCAGATCGGAGATTATTTCTAGAGTGACCATTGTGAAAAATAATGAAGAGGCCGAAAATTCCGTGCCTCGGAAGCGTGGACGCCCACCCGCTTTCGATCGCGAGACGGTTCTTGCCGCCGCGCGCAACACGTTCTGGAAGCATGGCTATGATGGTTCCTCCATCGCCGATCTGACGGCGGCCATGGGGATCACGCCGCAAAGCCTCTATGCCGCCTTCGGCTCTAAAGCCGAGCTCTACCGGGAAACGCTCGAGCAATATCGGCGCATGCCGCGACCGGAGCCCGGGAACCCGTTTACGGACGAGGTGGATACGGTGACCGCCTTCGAGCGCTTTTTGACGAATTCCGCCAAGATCTTCACGGCGCCGGAGCATCCAAAAGGCTGCATGATATCGACGGCGGTGCTGAACTGCGCAGAGGAAAACGAGCCGATCGCCCATCACGTCGCATCGATGCGCCTACAGGCGCTGGCTATTTTCACGGCACGGATCGAGCGCGGTATCGCCGAGGGCGACATGCGGCCGGATGCCGACGCCAGATCGCTTGCGCGCTTTCTGGGCGCAATCGTGCAGGGCATGTCCGTCCAGGCGCGCGACGGTGCAACGACGGATGAATTGCTTGCGCTGATGGCTCATGCTCTCAGTGAACTGAAGAAATATCAGCTTCGGCCGGAGATCTGACCAGCGGCAAAGAAAAACCCGGCGACCGAGATCGCCGGGTTTTCGAATAGCTTGGAGAACGACAGCTTAGTCGTTCGAGGAAACCTTGAGGCCGATGACCTGCGGGATCGACTGCGGGGCCCCCATGGCAGCGCCGATGATCATCGGCACCGGCACCGGCTTGTCCGGCGTAGCCTTGACCGTCAGGCTTTTCGGATTGTCGAGATAGGCGCTGACGGCAGTGGAAACGGCATTCTGCAGCTCCGGAATGTTGAGCTGCGCCATCATGATCGGCGTCATTGCCTTCAGCGTGTCGGCGAGCTGCTTGCCGGAAACGCCCTGCTGCTTGCCGGCGAAATCGAGCGCACGTGCGGTGATCGAAGCGTCGTCGAAGCGGATCTGGGCGCTGTTGAAAGTTAGCTGCTGGAGGAGGCCCAGCATGGCGAGGCCAGCCGACTGCTGAGCTTCCTGCTGGTTCGGATTGGAACGGACCGTCTTGAGCGCTTCCTGCAATGATTTCGCGAAAGCAGGCGTGTAGCCGGAAATGCTAAAGGCGAGGTTCAGTTTGCCGATGTCATTGAAGTTCAAGGAGTATTCGGTGATGTCGATCGTGCCGGGTCCGATTTCCCAGCTACCCTTCATGGCGATTGCGCCATTGATCTGCTGCAGCTTGAGCGCCTCGATCGCGTCCTTGGTCTTCGCGTCGTCGACTTTGCTGAGATCGGCTTTGACTCCGTTGATCTTGGCGTCGAAGTCGATGCCCGACTTGTCTTCGCGCCTATCCATCGTGGCGTCGGCATCGTCGAGCGAAAATACCTTGGTGCCGTCCTTGGTGACGGATACGGCGCCGGCATGAGCGCTCTTGTAATAGAGCAGCGAACTGAGATCGCCCTTGGTCGCGTCGGCTGGAATTTCGACGCCGCTCAGCGTGAGGTCGGTGGCGGAAATGGCAGCGCCATCCTTTTTGAGGTCGACATCAGCAAAAGCGATTTCGTCAATCGTGTAACCGCCGTCATTCTCTTCGACACCGTCCATCGTGATGTCGCCGAGCGGGAGGCCGTCGTCCATTCCGGCTGCCTTGAAGCTGGCGCCCTTTAGCGTGACCGTGCTACCGTCGATATCGATGCCCGTGGCGGCAATCGAAGCGCCCTGCAGCCCGTAGACGTCATTGATCTTCTTCAGAAGATCGTTACCGTCGAGCGCGAAGGCGGAGCTGGCGAAAGACAGTATGGCGGCGCTGGACAGCATCAGCCGTGTTGTCCGATAAAAAGTCATATGGCTTTTCCTCATTGAGCTGGTGTAGGCGGGTATACATATTTTGCGTGTAGTGCGCGATTTATATTCGCGTTCGTCTAAAATTCCAATGCCATGATCATGGCAAATATATGCACGAGAATTATGTCTGACCTTACGTCAGATCGTGCTTGAACTGAGACTTCATCCACAAATGCTTTCCACTGATTTCTTGCCGGGAATCGGCTTCTCGGGTAGTCAAGGGCCATGGGACAAAATCTTTTACCGCCCGGTGGCGGCGACGACGACAGCATCCTTCCGGTCGATCTCAAGGCGGCGCTCGAAGAGCGCTACCTGGCCTATGCCTTGTCGACGATCATGCATCGCGCTCTGCCGGATGTTCGCGACGGCCTGAAGCCAGTCCATCGCCGTATCGTTTATGCGATGAGCGAGATGGGCCTGCGTCCCAACGCCGCCTTCCGCAAATGCGCCAAGATCGTCGGCGAAGTGATGGGTAACTATCACCCGCATGGCGACCAGTCGATCTATGACGCATTGGCCCGCCTGGCCCAGGATTTCTCGCAACGCTACACGCTGGTCAACGGCCAGGGCAATTTCGGCAATATCGACGGCGATAGCCCCGCCGCGATGCGCTACACCGAATCCAAGATGACGGCAGTCTCGGAACTGCTGCTCGAAGGCATCGACCAGGATGCCGTGGATTTCCGTGACACCTACGACGAGTCGAATTCAGAGCCGGTCGTCCTACCCGGTGCTTTCCCGAACCTGCTCGCCAACGGCTCCTCGGGCATCGCTGTCGGCATGGCGACCTCGATCCCGCCGCACAATGCCCACGAACTCTGTGACGCGGCGCTGCATCTGATCCGTGATCGCGACGCGACCGTCGAAAAGCTGGTGGAGTTCATCCCCGGCCCGGATTTCCCGACCGGCGGCATCATCATCGACGATCGCGACAGCATCATCGAAAGCTACAGGACCGGCCGCGGCGGCTTCCGCGTCCGTGCCAAGTGGGAAACGGAAGATCTCGGCCGCGGCGGCTATCAGATCGTCATTACCGAAATCCCGTTCCAGGTGCAGAAATCGCGGTTGATCGAAAAGATCGCCGAGCTGCTTCTGGCGCGGAAACTGCCGCTGCTTGAGGACGTGCGCGATGAATCCGCCGAGGACATCCGCGTCGTCCTGACGCCGAAGAGCCGCACCGTCGACCCGATGATCCTGATGGAATCGATGTTCAAGCTGACGGAGCTGGAAAGCCGCTTTCCGCTGAACATGAACGTTCTCTCCATGGGCCGCATCCCGAAGGTCATGGCGCTGAACGATGTGCTGAAGGAATGGCTGGATCATCGGCGTGAAGTGTTGTTGCGCCGTTCGCGCTTCCGGCTCGCGGCCATCGAAAAACGCCTGGAAATCCTCGGCGGCTTCCTGATCGCCTACCTCAACATCGATGAGGTCATTGCCATCATCCGCGAGGAGGATGAGCCGAAACCCGTGATGATGGAGCGGTTCGGCCTAACGGACAATCAGGTCGAAGCGATCCTCAACATGCGGCTGCGCTCTCTGCGCAAGCTCGAAGAATTCGAGATCCGCAAGGAATTCGACGGCCTGACCAAGGAGAAGGCCGATATCGAGGCCTTGCTCGCCTCCGACGACAAGCAGTGGCAGACAGTCGCCTGGGAAATTGGCGAGGTGAAGAAGAAATTTGCGAAAGCGACCGAGATCGGCCGCCGCCGCACGCAGTTCGCCGAAGCGCCTGAGGCCGACGACGCTGCTATCCAGCAGGCGATGATCGAGAAGGAACCGATCACAGTCGTCGTTTCAGAAAAGGGCTGGATTCGCGCGCTGAAGGGCCACATCTCCGATACATCGACGCTCACCTTCAAAGAGGGCGACGGGCTGAAGGTGGCATTCCCGGCGCAGACGACCGACAAGATCCTGATCGTCACGACCGGCGGCAAGGCCTATACGCTTGGCGGCGACAAGCTGCCCGGCGGCCGTGGTCACGGCGAGCCGCTGCGCATCATGGTCGACATGGAAAACGACCAGGACGTGCTGACCGCCTTCGTCCACGATCCGCAGCGCAAGCAACTGGTCGTCTCGACCGCCGGCAACGGCTTTATCGTGCCGGAAGTGGAACTGGTCGCCAATACCCGCAAGGGCAAGCAGATCATGAACCTGACGACGCCGGATGAGACGAAACTGCTCGTGCCGATCTCGGGCGATCACGCCGCTGTCGTCGGCGAGAACCGCAAGATGGTGGTGTTTCCGCTGTCCCAGATCCCGGAAATGTCGCGCGGCAAAGGCGTGCGCCTGCAACGCTACAAGGACGGCGGCGTCGGCGATATCAAGTGCTTCGCCATAGCCGATGGCCTGACCTGGGAAGACAGCGCCGGCCGCACCTTCACCAAGACCAGGGACGAACTGACAGAATGGCTTGCCGAACGCGCCTCGGCCGGGCGCACGGTGCCGAAAGGCTTCCCGAGAAGCGGCAAGTTTTCGGGGTGAGGAGCGGTCGGCGTAACCGACGAAACGCCCGGTGGGGCGTTTCGAGGGACGAACGCCCTGAGCTTGAGCGAAGGGGTGGGGCAGAACATGAGCCATCAGCCCGCATAGGGAATGCAGACGTCTCTGAAGAAACGGATAGCGCTTTCTTCATCAATTTCACCGGCGGCTATGGCAAGAACAAAGCTGTAGAGATTAGCGTCCGTTGTCTGGATCTCGTAACCATTGTCCATGAGAAAGATCGCAGCCGCCACGATGGCGATACGCTTGTTGCCATCAACGAATGCATGGTTTTTCTCCAAGCCAAACAGATAGGCTGCTGCAAGTTCGATAACATCGTCGCTGCCGTACTGAGCTTTGTTGATAGGACGCGCCAATGCGGATTCGAGGGCACCTTCGTCCCTTAACCCGTACGAGCCTCCAAATCGTTTGATTTGTATCTTGTGCAACTGTTCGACGAGCGTTCGCGTCAGGAAAATAATAGGCATTATTCTGCCAATTTTTTCAGCGCCACTTTGTATTGATCCATGAAACGCTGCGCATGTTCCATTTGACGCGCAAAATCTGCGTCCGTAGGCTGCAGGCGCAGTTCGCCATCTTGCATGCTGAGTTCCAGCGTGTCGCCGGCTTCAAGACCCATACGATCAAGAATTTCTCTAGGAATAATCACCCCTTCGGAATTGCCAATCTTGCGGATCACGACGTTCATGGTGTCTGCTCCCTATGTAATAACGTTGTTATAACATAGGGCCATCGCGGTCGCAACGCGGCTCACCCCGCCGCCATCACTCTCGCTCTCACCCGTGCCTGCCACAACGAATGCGCCGCAAGCGCCACGATCAGCACCAGCCCACCCGCAAGCGTCATGTCGCTTGGCGCTTCGGCAAAGATCAGCCAGACCCAGATCGGCGCCAGGATCGTTTCCAGCAGATAGAACATCGCCACCTCCGGTGCCGAGAGAAAGCGTGTGCCGGTAGCAAGGCACCAGAAGGAGAGGGGCATCAGAACTGCGCCGTCGAGCAGGATCCAGCCGGGATGATCGATGGCGATGCCCGAAGGCATGACATGATAGAGTCCGACTGCGGCAGGGACGATGGCGGACAAGAGAGAGGCGAAGCCCATATCCCTTCGCGAGGCGCGGCCGATGGTAATGGCGCAGGCGATGAAGAAAGACGCTAGAACCGACAGTGCGTCACCGAGGAAATGGCCGCCCTCCATGCCGTCCCACACGATCAGGCCGACGCCGAAGATCATCGCGATCATGGCGACGATGGTGGAAAGAGCGGGGCGTTCCCTTAGGAAAATCCAGGAAAAGAGCGCAGCGAACATCGGGTTGAGAGCGATGATGAACACCACATTCGCCGCCGTCGTATAGTAGATGGCGAGGAGAAAGGTGATGGTCGTCAGGCCGTAGAAAAGGCCGACGGGAAGCCCGATCCAGCCCGGCAGCGTGGTGCGCAACGATCCTGTAACGCGGCGGATGACGATCAGAGCGGCAAGCGCAACGATGATCGTCGCAATGCTGCGCACCGACAGGACGGACCAGACGTCGCCGCTCGAAAGCCGGATCAGCGGAATGTCCATCGACAACGCAAGGCCGCCGATCGTGGTCAGCAGCAAGCCTTTTCGGTGATCTGAGAGATGGGAGACCATTCAGCGAGGGGGATCTTGGCAGGCGTCGGCGGGATTGAAGCGCTCCCAACCGCGCGGCGTCAGATGTTCCTGCGGCTGAAACCGCGTCTTGTAGTCCATCTTGCGGGAGCCCTTGACCCAATAGCCGAGATAGACATGCGGCAGCCCGAGCGCCTTGGTCCGCTTGATATGATCGAGGATCATGAAGGTGCCGAGCGAGCGTTGGTCGAGATCGGGATTGAAATAGGAATAGACCATCGACAGCCCGTCGCTCATCACGTCGGTCAATGCTGCCGCCAGCAGCTCGCCTTTGGGCCGCTGCTCCAGCCCGGAGCCTTCCTCGCGCCGACGATATTCGATGATGCGGGTGTTGACGTGGGTGTCTTCGACCATGATCGCGTAGTCGAGCACTGTCATGTCGGACATGCCGCCCTGCTGATGACGATAATCGAGATAGCGGCGGAAGAGGGAATATTGCTCGCTGGACGGCTGCGCCGGGAATTCGGTGGCGATGATATCGCTATTCGACGACAGGACGCGCTTCATCGACCGGCTGGGTTCGAATTCTTGAGCGAGAATGCGAACGGAAATACAGGCGCGGCAGGATTCGCAAGCGGGGCGGTAGGCGATGTTCTGTGAGCGACGAAAGCCGCCCTGGGTCAGAATGTCGTTCATCTCCGCCGCGCGCGGTCCGACGAGATGGGTGAAGACCTTGCGCTCCATCTCCCGCGGCAGGTACGGGCAGGCAGCCGGTGCCGTCAGATAAAACTGCGGGGATGGCGTCGACTGCGTGTTCATCTGCCGTTGATTAACCTTCCGTTCGGCATTCGACTCCTCACAAGCATGGCCCAAGTTTAGAAAACGTCAACTATGTCCTTTGTCCAAGGCCATAGTTTCCCAGCTTCTTCAGAAGCAAGCGGGCTTTCTTATGATGATGGGGACAACCAAACCGTTGGGTATGAGGTTGAGTGGAATAACCTTGGTTTACGCCGTTCGGACGATGACCGTGCCGAGCAGGAGATCATGCACTAGGCGGCTGCGTTCGATGAATAGGCCTGCAAGCAGGATGAGGGGTGTCAGCACGGAGTTCAGGATCCAGAACAGCGCCAAGTGTACGATCGCGGTGAGAAAATCCATCGGCCGGCCATCGATCCGCACCATGGCGATGCCCATGGCGCGCATACCGAGCGAGGCCTGATGCGGTCCGCCGAGCGTCCAGCCGAAATAGAGACCCGCGACGATGAGGAAGAGGGCAGGATAGAGCACGAAGCCCAGCCCAAGCGTCAGGATGGAGACAAAAAACAATACCACCGCTGCCGGGATGCAAAGCAAGCCGACGATGACATAGTCGAGAATGAAGGCGAAGATGCGCCGGCTCAGCACACCACTATAGGCGCGCCAGTCGTCCGGTGCTGCATAAAGCGGGGTTGGATTGAGGCTCATTGTCTTTCTCCTTCGCGCATAACCCTTTCTATCGCTCCGATGAAAAGGCTTATGCGCAGCCTAAAGATCCCACTGCATTCCTTGCGCGTTCGATAGGGTGCGCAGGCAGCAGGGAAACATTTGCCGAACATATGGTGTGAGGTCCGGCAAATGCAATAAGCTTTGTGGCCGGGAATTACCTCTTTGCCAGCAGTCTTGCCACTTCCGGTGCGAAATAAGTGAGAATGCCGTCACAGCCCGCCCGCTTGAAGGCAAGCAGCGTTTCCAGCATCACCCTTTCGCCATCGATCCAGCCACTGGCTGCGGCAGCCTTGACCATCGAATATTCGCCGGAGACCTGGTAGGCGAAGGTCGGCAGGCCGAAAGCCTCTTTCAGCCGCCAACAGATGTCGAGATAGGGCAGGCCGGGCTTGACCATCAGCATGTCTGCGCCCTCTTCGACGTCGAGCGCGGCATCGCGCACCGCCTCTGTGCCGTTGGCCGGATCGATATAATAGGTTTTCTTATCGCCCTTCAGCAGGCCGCCCGTCGAGATCGCCTCGCGATAGGGGCCGTAGAATGCGGAGCTGAACTTGGTGGCATAGCTCATGATGCCGACGCTCTGGTGACCGGCGGCGTCGAGCGCGCGGCGGATGAAACCGATGCGCCCGTCCATCATTTCCGATGGCGCAATGATATCAGCGCCGGCATCGGCCTGATAGACGGCGGCGCGCGCCACCTGCTCGACAGTCTCGTCATTGACGATTTCGTTGCCGCGCAAAATGCCATCATGGCCGTGGCTGGTGAAGGGGTCGAGGGCGACATCGGTGATGACGCCGATATTCGGCACGGCTTTCTTGATGGCGGCGGTGGCGAGATTGATGAGGTTGTTTTTTTCCAGGCTGTTCGAGCCGGTCTCGTCGCGCAGCTCCATTTCGATGTTCGGAAAGGTGGCGAGCGCGGGAATGCCGAGATCGGCTGCTTCCTTTGCCGCTTCTACGGCCTTGTCGACCGTCAGCCTGAAGACGCCGGGCATGGCGGGGATCGGTTCGGCGATGCCGCTGCCGGGGATGAGGAAGATCGGCCAGATCAGGTCGTCGACGGTCAGGCGGTTTTCCTGCACCAGGCGGCGCGTCCAGTCGGCCTTGCGGTTGCGCCGCATGCGCCGGTGCCCGGTGATCTCGTCAACAAGATGCGTCTTGTCCTGCATGGTGCCGCCATCCTTTTTAGTCTATCTATGGCCTCAATTGGTGAGCAGCGTACCTATCACGCTGTCCCCCGGAAACAAAACCCGGCGAAAGGCCGCAGCTATTATAGCGCTGGCGAGCCTTTGGCCTTCTACTTATTGTCTGCGCATGGAACCCGATTCTCCGACCATACCCAAGAATACGCTGACCGACATTCTGTTCGTATTGTTCCTGCGGCTGATTGCGATCGCCTGTTTCTGGCTTGGCCTGCAATATTGGTCGATGCTGGTCGGCTATTCGCTGGACGGCCAGGCGCGTTTCGATCTCCTCAACCTGCCCTGGAAGGTGGCGGGCGCCGGGCTGGCCGTCGTCTTCCCGGTCGCCGCCCTCGGCCTATGGCTGACGGTCTCCTGGGGACCGGTTATCTGGGTGCTGGCGGCTGGCAGTCAGGCGCTGATGTATGGCCTCTGGCCACAGATTTTCGGCTCCAATCCGTTGATCGTCATCCTGCATGCAGGCGTCGCCGTGCTCTACTGTATTTTCCGTGTTTTGCTCTGGCTGGAGAAGCGCCGACGCGAACAGCAGGTAATGGTTGATTTACCCTGAGACACCAAGACTTCCTGGTAAGGTGCTGTTAAGCCTGCAGTTTAAGTAGAATTTTATGTGTATTCGATAGGGTCTCACTCAAGGCGGGAAGAAAACGACACCGCCAAACAAAACAGTGAGGCCAAGTCATGATGAACACGAAAATCAAGCCGCAGACAGTTGCGAATGCTCGGGACCAGCAGATCGAAGATATCCGTGGTCTGTATATGGAATCGCTCCACCTGGTAGAGCGTCTCCACCGCCGTCTCCTCGATGTTATCAAGGACGAATTCGACCGCCAAGGCCGCGACGACGTCAATGCCGTCCAGGCGCTGCTCCTCTTCAACATCGGCAATTCCGAGCTGACCGCCGGCGAGCTGCGCTCCCGCGGTTTCTACCTCGGCTCCAACGTTTCCTATAACGTCAAGAAGCTGGTCGACCTCGGCTTCATCAACCATCAGCGCTCGCGCATCGACCGCCGCTCGGTCCGCATCAGCCTGACGGAAACCGGCCAGGACATCGCCGAAACCGTCGCCAAGCTCTACGAGCGCCACATCGCCTCCATCGACAAGGTCGGCGGCATCGGCACGGACGAGTTCACCCAGATGAACAAGCTCCTGCAGCGCCTCGACCGCTTCTGGAACGATCAGATTTTGTATCGCCTGTAAGTCACCGCGGCGGAGTTGCCGCGGAACCTCCAGCAAACAGACCGGATACGTTCCCTGCGTGTCCGGCTGTGCTCGTTCCGAGCAAAAGATCCCACATCGGCTGTGCGCTTTTTGCCACGCCCCCGCCGCGACGTTGCGATGCACACCATGTATGCTGCATCTGCGCCATTGACGCCGGATTAGCACGCGCTATGAACCACAATCATTTAGTGGTATTTTAGCAACGCAAAATGGAGTTTCTTCCGCTACGGCAGGCGAACGCAAGTTTCATGCCGGGCGACACGAATTGGCCATATTGCTATGACAGCGGAAACGAACGGCAAACGGCGCTTTTCAAGTCTTGATCTTCATGCCTTAGCGCTTTGGGCTCGCAATATTGTGATGGTCCGGAGCGAAGTTTTAGTGTGCGCTAAGGCAACGGATTGACACAGAGCTGCGTTACTTGGCGCGAGCTGCAGTGATTTACTGCTTTCTCTCTTGGCTGCGGATAATTGGGTCGCAGCGTCGAACGGTGGGATATGTCGAAGAAAACCGGAATTGAACCCTTCTCGCGCCGCTCCTTCCTGCGGTCTGCGGCAACTTTTGGCGTGGCCGCTTTGGCAGCCCCGGCTTTCGCACAGGACCAGACGCCTCTCGATGCGCTGATCAACAACCGCGCCCGCGGCAACTGGGACGATCAGTTTGATGCGAAGGCTGCCGCGCGCACTGCCGCAGCGGTTGTTTCCAACACGCCGATCCTCGGGCCTGATTCCGTACCGAACATCCAGCAGGCGATCGCCCAGTATCAGAGCATCGCTGCCAATGGCGGCTGGCCGCAGATCAATCCTGGCGAGCAGCAGCTTCAGCTCGGCGTCACCGACGGTTCCGTACAGGCGCTCCGCCAGCGCCTGATGGTCACCGGCGACCTGCCGAAGGAAGCCGGCATGTCCTCGGCGTTCGATTCCTACGTCGATGGCGCCGTCAAGCGCTTCCAGGCCCGCCATGGCCTGCCGCCGGATGGCGTGATCGGCGAATTCACGCTGAAGGCGATGAACATCCCCGCCGAAGTCCGCCTGCAGCAATTGAACACCAACCTCGTTCGCCTGCAGACGTTCCCGTCCGACCTCGGTCGACGTCACGTCATGGTCAACGTTCCGGCGACCTATATCGAAGCCGTTGAGGACGGTCAGGTGGCGCTGCGTCACGAGGCGATCGTCGGCCGCATCTCACGCCCGACGCACCTCATCAATTCCAAGATCTACGAGGTCATTCTCAACCCGTACTGGACGGCGCCGCGCTCGATCGTCGTCAAGGACATCATGCCGCTGATGCGCAAGGATCCGACCTACCTGACGAAGAACAATATCCGCCTGCTCGACGGCAAGGGCCAGGAAGTTGCGCCTGAGACGATCGACTGGAATTCGGACAAGGCGCCGGACCTGATGTTCCGCCAGGATCCGGGCAAGAACAACGCCATGGCGTCTACGAAGATCAACTTCCACAACCCCAACAACGAATATATGCACGACACCCCCGAACAGGGCCTGTTCAACAAGCTGATGCGCTTCGACAGCTCGGGCTGCGTGCGCGTGCAGAACGTGCGCGACCTGACGAACTGGCTGCTTGCCGAAACGCCGGGCTGGCCGCGCCAGCATATCGAGCAGGTCATTTCGACCCGCGTCAACACGCCGATCACATTGGCGACGGAAGTGCCGGTCTATTTCGTCTATATCTCCGCATGGGGCGCTGGCAACGGCATCGTTCAGTTCCGCGACGATATCTATCAGCTCGACGGCAATTCCCAGCTAGCGCTGGATACGACACAGGGCATGGAGCAGCCGGTTCAATAATCCGGCGCCATAGCGACGACAGTCTCAGAAAGCCGCGTCCTCGGATGCGGCTTTTTTCTTTGCTGGGGACCTCCATCGTAGAATGCTCAGCAAATGTCGCTGATCGTATTGCTCTCGGGCTACCCTGACGCTAATACCGTCTCCATTGCCGTTCCGGCCTGTTCAGGAGCTTCCACGATGACCAATGCTTCCACCGAACCTTTCTTCAATCGCTCGCTCGCCGATACCGATCCGGAAATCTTTGGCGCGATCGGCAAGGAGTTGGGTCGTCAGCGGCACGAAATCGAATTGATCGCCTCGGAAAACATCGTCTCGCGCGCCGTATTGGAAGCGCAGGGCTCGATCATGACGAATAAGTACGCTGAAGGTTACCCGGGCAAGCGCTACTATGGCGGCTGCCAGTTCGTCGATATCGCCGAAGAGCTCGCCATTGAGCGCGCCAAGAAGCTGTTCGGCGTCAACTTCGCCAACGTTCAGCCGAATTCTGGTTCCCAGATGAACCAGGCCGTCTTCCTCGCGCTGCTGCAGCCGGGCGACACCTTCATGGGCCTCGACCTCAATTCGGGCGGTCACCTGACGCATGGTTCGCCGGTCAACATGTCCGGCAAGTGGTTCAACGTCGTTTCCTACGGCGTGCGCGAAGGCGACAACCTTCTCGACATGGATGAAGTGCAGCGCAAGGCCGAGCAGCACAAGCCGAAGCTGATCATCGCCGGCGGCACCGCCTATTCCCGCATCTGGGACTGGAAGCGCTTCCGCGAGATCGCCGATAGCGTTGGTGCTTACCTGATGGTCGACATGGCCCATATTGCCGGCCTCGTTGCCGGCGGCCAGCATCCGTCGCCGTTCCCGCATTGCCACGTTGCAACGACCACGACCCACAAGTCTCTGCGCGGCCCGCGCGGCGGCATGATCCTCACCAATGAAGAGGATCTGGCGAAGAAGTTCAACTCGGCCGTTTTCCCCGGTCTCCAGGGTGGCCCGCTGATGCACGTCATCGCCGCTAAGGCCGTGGCGCTCGGCGAAGCACTGCAGCCGGAGTTCAAGGACTATACGGCGCAGATCGTCAAGAACGCCAAGGCTCTTGCCGAAACGCTGATTTCCGGCGGTGTCGACGTCGTTTCCGGCGGCACGGACAACCACCTGATGCTGGTCGACCTGCGCAAGAAGAACGCCACCGGCAAGCGCGCCGAAGCTGCCCTCGGCCGCGCTTACGTGACCTGCAACAAGAACGGCATCCCCTTCGACCCGGAAAAGCCTTTCGTCACCTCTGGGGTCCGCCTCGGCACGCCGGCCGGCACGACGCGCGGCTTCAAGGAAGCTGAGTTCCGCGAAATCGGCAATCTCATCATCGAAGTGCTCGATGGCCTGAAGGTCGCCAACTCCGATGAAGGCAATGCCGCCGTCGAGGCCGCAGTGCGCGAGAAGGTGGTCAACCTCACCGGCCGCTTCCCCATGTACGGCTACATGGGCTAAGGAGAGCGCATGCGCTGCCCTTATTGCGGTTCGGAAGATACGCAGGTCAAGGATTCGCGTCCGGCGGAGGACAATACGTCCATCCGCCGGCGGCGTATTTGTCCGGATTGCGGCGGCCGCTTCACCACCTTCGAGCGTGTGCAACTGCGCGAGCTGATGGTCATCAAGAAGACCGGCCGCAAGGTGCCTTTTGACCGGGATAAGCTGGTGCGGTCCTTCGAAATCGCACTGCGCAAACGCCCGGTCGACCGCGATCGCATTGAGCGTGCCGTCTCCGGTATCGTCCGCCGCCTGGAAAGCTCCGGCGAGACGGAAATCAGTTCGGAGCAGATCGGCCTGCAGGTGCTTGAAGCCTTGAAGAGCCTCGATGATGTCGCCTTCGTGCGCTATGCTTCCGTTTATCGTGATTTCTCGCATGCGGAGGATTTCGAGCAGGTGATCACCGAGATCAACGCCAAGATCGCCCGCGATCCGCTGGATCCCTGACCATGGCGCTCCGGCCTGAAGACGAGCGTTTCATGGCCGCGGCGATCCGTCTGTCGCGCACGCATCTGGGGCTTACCTCCACCAACCCGTCCGTCGGATGTCTGATTGTCAAGGATGGTGCTGTCATCGGCCGCGCCGTTACCGCGCTTGGCGGTAGGCCGCATGCCGAGCCGCAAGCTTTGGCCGAGGCCGGCGAAGCGGCGCGGGGCGCCACGGCCTACGTCACCCTCGAACCCTGTTCGCACCACGGCAAGACGCCGCCCTGTGCCGAGGCGCTCATCGCCTACGGCGTCGCCCGCGTCGTCATCAGCGTCACCGATCCCGATCAGCGTGTTTCCGGCCGCGGCATCGCGCTGCTGCGGCAGGCGGGGATCGAGGTCGATGCCGGTATTCTCGAGGAGGAGGGCAGGCGTGCTCTTGCCGGCTACCTCATGCGCCAGACGAGAAAACGGCCGTATGTGACTCTCAAACTTGCTGTTTCGGCAGACGGGATGATTGGCAAAACCGGCGAGGGGCAGGTGCGCATCACCGGCGATATCGCCCGCGCCCAGGTGCAGGTCCTGCGCGCCGAAAGCAACGCGATTCTTGTCGGCATCGGCACGGCGGTGGCAGACGATCCGGAATTGACCTGCCGTCTGCCGGGGCTAGAAAGCCGTACGCCATTGCGTATCGTCATCGACGACCAGCTTCAGCTTCCGCTTGGCAGCAAGCTCGTGAAGACGGCTGAGCAATATGGGTTGATGATCGTCGCCGGCGATCCGCCGCCATTCGATGAAAACACTGACAAGGCCTTCATGGGCCGCCGCGCCGCGCTGGATGCCGCCGGCGCTGAAGTGCTGCAATCCGATTCCGGCGAGTTGGGGGAGCTGCTTGAAGCGCTGGGAACGCGCGGCATCTCTTCTTTGCTGGTTGAAGGCGGGGCAAGGACGGCGCAGCGCTTCCTTGATGCCGACCTCGTCGACCGCATCCTTCTGTTCCAGGGGCCGGCTACCATCGGCGAGGGTGGTATTGAATCGCCGATCACGAAGACCAATATCCCACCCAGTTTCAGGCATATCCGCGCGAGCCGGTTTGGCGATGATCGCTGCGACGAATTTGAAAGAGGTTTTTGATGTTTACCGGAATTGTCACCGATATCGGCAAGATCGAATCCGTTTCCCCTCTCAAGGAAGGCATCAAGCTGCGGGTCGCCACCAATTACGATCCGGCAACGATCGATATGGGTGCCTCGATCTCCCATTCCGGCGTCTGCCTGACGGTGACGGGCCTGCCGGAAGCCGGCAGCAACGGCCGCTGGTTCGAAGTGGAGGCCTGGGAAGAGGCCCTGCGGCTGACCACCATCGGCACCTGGCAGGCTGGCAGCCATATCAATCTCGAGCGCTCGCTGAAGATCGGCGATGAGCTCGGCGGCCACATCGTCTCCGGCCACGTCGACGGTAAGGCCGAAATCCTGTCGGTGACGGCGGAGGGCGACGCCACCCGCTTTCGCCTGCGCGCCCCGGCGCATCTCGCAAAATTCGTTGCTCCTAAGGGCTCGATCGCTCTCGACGGCACGTCGCTCACGGTAAACGCCGTCGACGGCACGGATTTCGACGTGCTCCTGATCCGCCACACTCTGGAGGTCACCACCTGGGGCGAACGTAAGGCCGGCGATTTCGTCAATTTCGAAGTCGACACCATGGCCCGCTATGCCGCAAGGCTGGCGGAATTCCCGGTGGCGCGGGAAAGCTGATTGTAGGTTTCTCGCGGCCCCAATCTCCGCGGTCGGTTCCGCCACTACCGCTCGAACATGACGTTGGGCTTGTCCTTATAGAAGACTTCGCCGATCCGGCGGAATCCTACCTTTTCGGCGACCCGCAGTGACGGCCTGTTTTCTGGATCGACGATGCAGGTCATGCGTCGGCCGGGGAAGGTGTCGTCAGCCCAGGCGATCGCCGCCTTGACGGCTTCCGTTGCATAACCTCTGCCCTGCAGCGCTGGTGTGATCCCCCAGCCGGATTCCAAGGTCCCCTCCGTAGTGGTCGGGTGCATGTCGCGATGCAGGTCGAGGAAGCCGACTTCGCCGATGAAGCGGCCGCTCTGACGTTCTTCGACGGCGAAGAAACCGAAGCCCAGATGGTGCCACATACCGGCATAACGCAGCAGGCGCGACCAGGCCTGTTCGCGCGTCGACGTCTCGCCGCCGATGTAGCGGACAAGATCTTCCTGCGTCCAGAAGGCGGTATATTCTTCGAAATCCTCCAGCCGGTGCGAGCGGAGGATGAGGCGTTCGGTCATCAGCGTCGGAATTATGGTCATGGCGGGAGCGGCTTCCTTCCTGTCTGCCGTTTCTGCGTTCATGTGCATCTGTTTATGCTCCCGGCTCGCCGTCCCAATAATCCACGGCGCCGTCTTCGCGCCCGATGAAGCTGAAGCGTCGCGGCGCCTCGCCGGGGCGATTGGTTTTCGCCATGAACTTGCCGGAGTCGGGATATTCGACGATCTCCGTCCTGGCTTTGGTTGAGATGACGAGATAGATCAGCACGCTCGGGCCGATATTGATGAGCTGATGGGCAGTTTCCTGGCCGCCGGCGGGCGCTCCGAGGACATCGCCTTTCGCAACCAGGAAACGTTCGCTCCCGAAGCGATATTCGCCTTCGCCCTCTAAAATGACGAAGAGCTCTTCCTCGACGTGATGATTGTGAAATGGACAGCCGGATTTGCCGGGCGGCACTTCATTGTAGCTGATGCCAAGATCCTTCAGCCCGAGCAGTGCGCCGAAGGAGACATCGCTGCCGGCAAAAAAATCTCCCTGCTGCCAATGATCGAGGTGTAGCTCGCCGAGGTTGACAGCGCATCTGGTTTTTTCTGTCATCAGGTTCCTCCCTGCCAGTAGCAAATTATTAGCGAAGCGAGTGAGCTGGCGGAAGATACAATTTCTGGCACGGATCAATGTTCCTCAAATCCGGATTAGAATTGGCGCAGGCATCCGAAAAACACTTGCCAAGCGCGGCCCGCCGTGGTTTGACCCGCCCTTATCAAGGTGCTGCCCGCCCTCTCATTTAGCAGGTGACGTATGTCCAGCTCTACCAATGCCCACATCCTCATCGTTGAAGCCCGCTTCTACGATGACATGGCCGACGCTCTTCTCGACGGCGCCAAGACCGCGCTCGAAGAAGCCGGCGCGACCTATGACGTCGTCACCGTGCCCGGCGCCCTGGAGATTCCGGCCGCCATCGCCATGGCACTTGACGGCGCCGACAACGGGGGCACCGAATATGACGGCTATGTCGCCCTCGGTATGGTCATCCGCGGCGAGACCTATCATTTCGACATCGTCTCCAACGAATCTTCGCGTGCGCTGATGGATCTGGCCGTCAGCGAATCTCTGGCGATCGGCAACGGGATCCTGACGGTCGAAAACGACGATCAGGCCTGGGTGCGCGTGCGCCGCTCGGACAAGGACAAGGGTGGCTTCGCCGCCCGCGCAGCGCTGACGATGATCGCGCTGAAACAAAAGTTGGGTGCATAAGTTCATGAGCAATCAGGATAACGAGCGACCGGCAAAGACCGCGAACCAGCGGGGGGCAGCACGCCTTGCCGCCGTTCAGGCGCTCTATCAGATGGATATCGGCGGTACCGGCGTGTTGGAGGTGGTAGCCGAATACGAGGCACACCGTCTCGGACAGGAGCTGGACGGCGAGACCTATCTGAAGGCCGACGCATCCTGGTTCCGTTCCATCGTCGCCGGTGTCGTGCGCGAGCAGACCCGGCTCGATCCGCTGATCGGCTCCGCCCTGCAGGACGATTGGGCGCTATCGCGTCTCGACAGCACCGTGCGTGCCATCCTGCGTGCCGGCACCTTCGAGCTTCTCGACCGCAAGGACGTGCCGGTCCCGGTCATCGTCACCGAATATGTCGAGATCGCTCACGCCTTTTTTGAAGAGGATGAGCCGAAGCTCGTCAACGCCGTGCTCGACCGAATCGCCAAGCAGGTTCGCAGCGAAGCCAAGAAATAAGGCCCGACGTCAGGCCGGCGCTTGATCCCTGCCGGTTTCGTTTCTTTCGCTCGCGCCTGATTTCACCAAGCGACATTCTTTTGAACTTCCATCGGGTGTTTTACCCGCGGGCGGTCTTGACGCGACGTTTTCCCAAACGCAATCTCCCCTTGCACATTTGCCGACCCCCTTGGGAGGAGGGGGCAGGCCATTGTCGCGGGCGGCCGGAGGGGGAGTGAACCGCCGGCTTTTTTGGAGGGAAAAAGCGAAATGTCGATTCTGTTAGGTGTTATCGCGTGCGGACTGCTCTCGGTGATCTACGCCGTCTGGGCAACCCGGTCGGTGCTGTCAGCCGACCAGGGCAATGCACGCATGCAGGAGATTGCAGGCTATATTCGAGAAGGCGCGCAAGCCTATCTGGCGCGTCAATACAGAACCATTGCCATTGTCGGCGTCATCGTTTTCATCCTGGCCTGGCTGCTCCTGTCGGGCGAAGCCGCCATCGGTTTCCTGATCGGCGCTATCCTGTCGGGTGCCGCCGGTTTCATCGGCATGCATGTCTCCGTGCGGGCCAATGTCCGCACCGCACAGGCCTCCTCGCATAGCCTGTCGGCCGGCCTCGACATCGCCTTCAAGTCGGGCGCCATCACCGGCATGCTGGTCGCCGGCCTCGCTCTGCTCGGCGTCTCCATCTATTTCTACGTGCTGACGGGTATTCTCGGCCATGAGCCGGGCTCGCGCGACGTCATCGATGCGCTGGTGGCGCTCGGCTTCGGCGCCTCGCTGATCTCGATCTTTGCCCGTCTCGGCGGCGGTATCTTCACCAAGGGCGCCGATGTCGGCGGCGACCTCGTCGGCAAGGTGGAAGCCGGCATTCCCGAGGATGACCCGCGCAATCCCGCCACCATCGCTGACAATGTTGGCGACAACGTCGGAGACTGCGCCGGCATGGCCGCCGACCTCTTCGAAACCTATGCGGTCTCCGTCGTGGCGACCATGGTGCTCGCCGCGATCTTCTTCGCCGGCACGCCAATTCTCGCCTCCGCGATGATCTATCCGCTGGCGGTCTGCGGCGCCTGCATCAT
Organism: Rhizobium sp. CB3060; assembly: GCF_025200735.1. Classification (NCBI taxonomy): domain Bacteria; kingdom Pseudomonadati; phylum Pseudomonadota; class Alphaproteobacteria; order Hyphomicrobiales; family Rhizobiaceae; genus Rhizobium; species Rhizobium sp. CB3060. Next base: position 905,921 of record NZ_CP104158.1, read on the forward strand.
CACCTCGATCATCGGCACTTTCTTCGTCAAGCTCGGCGTAAACGGCTCGATCATGGGCGCGCTCTACAAGGGCCTGATTGCCACGGGCGTTCTGTCGATCATTGGTCTTGCTGCCGCCACGTCTGTGACCGTCGGCTGGGGTTCGATCGGCGCTACCGCAGGTTTCGAAGTCACCGGCACGAGGCTGTTCTTTTGCGGTATCGTCGGCCTGATCGTCACGGCGCTGATCGTCGTCATCACTGAATATTATACCGGCACCAACAAGCGCCCGGTCAATTCCATCGCCCAGGCCTCGGTCACCGGCCATGGCACCAACGTGATTCAGGGCCTCGCCGTTTCACTCGAATCGACGGCACTGCCGGCAATCGTCATCGTCGGCGGTATCCTTGCCACCTATCAGCTCGGCGGCCTGTTCGGCACCGGTATCGCGGTCACAGCCATGCTCGGTCTCGCCGGGATGATTGTTGCGCTGGACGCCTTCGGTCCGGTCACCGACAATGCCGGCGGCATCGCCGAAATGTCGCATCTTCCGCCGGAAGTGCGCAAATCGACCGACGCGCTGGACGCTGTCGGTAACACCACCAAGGCGGTGACGAAGGGTTATGCCATCGGCTCGGCCGGTCTCGGCGCTCTGGTGCTCTTTGCCGCCTATTCGAACGATTTGAAATATTTCGCGGCCCATGGCGATCAGTTCCCCTATTTCACGAATGTGGGTACGATATCCTTTGATCTCTCCAACCCTTATGTCGTCGCCGGCCTGCTGTTTGGCGGCCTGATTCCCTATCTCTTCGGCGGCATCGCCATGACGGCCGTCGGCCGTGCGGCCGGCGCAATCGTCGAAGAGGTGCGTAAGCAGTTCCGTGAAAAGCCGGGCATCATGAAGGGCACCGAACGCCCCGATTATGGCCGCGCTGTCGACCTTCTGACCAAGGCCGCCATTCGCGAGATGATCATTCCGTCCCTGCTGCCGGTACTGGCGCCGATCGTCGTCTATTTCGGCGTGCTATTGATCTCCGGCTCGAAAGCTTCGGCATTTGCCGCGCTCGGCGCCTCGCTGCTGGGCGTCATCATCAACGGCCTGTTCGTCGCCATTTCCATGACGTCGGGCGGCGGTGCCTGGGACAATGCCAAGAAGAGCTTCGAAGACGGTTTCGTCGATAAGGATGGTGCGCGTCACCTGAAGGGCTCGGAGGCGCACAAGGCTTCCGTCACGGGCGACACTGTCGGGGATCCCTACAAGGACACAGCCGGTCCCGCCGTCAACCCGGCAATCAAGATCACCAATATCGTCGCGCTGCTGCTGCTTGCCGTTCTCGCCGGATAAGAGCGAGGGCTGAACAAATGAAAAACCCGCGAAGCCTGCGCTTCGCGGGTTTTTTGATGGGGTATCGCCAGCTTATTGGCCGGCGTTGAGGTTGTTGAGGAAGTTCTTCGCGCCGTTGATGCCGTTGCCGCCGCCCTGCAGGATCTGTTGCAGGAAGGTCATGTCGCGACCGCCGGTCGGCGTCGTGCGGCTGATCATGTCGAAAACCCGGCCGTCCTTCAGCGTGTAGTTGGCTTCCTGCTTCACCACGCCGTCCTTGTCGAAATAGATCGCCAGAATGTTTTGGTCGACCAGCTTCGGCTTCATGAAGGCCACGGCGCGCGTGCGTTTCTGGGAGATGTAATAGAAGACTTCGCCATCGAAGGTCGCCGTCGTCGACGGCGTGCCGAGCGAAAGCAGCACCTGCTCGCGGCTCGAGCCGACGGGCACGAGATTGAGCGCTTGCTGGTCGAAGATGTAGCCGTTGTTCATGACCTCGCTGGTCTGGCAGCCCGCGAGCCCCGCGGTGGCAATCACCAGAGCGATAGCGGCACTACTGATGAAAGTTCTGTCAGACTTGAAATACCGTCTCGTCAACGACATCTCATCTCCCCTAATGAATCAAACCGATGGCCGAACGGCCGATATGACCTTGCTGTGCACATCATTGTGGCCATTCCGCGATTGCGGAAGGCTCAACGATGTTGTTCGGCACTCTTCATCACCAATCATGCACGGAGAGTGACGACGGCTGGGGCGGGACCTTGAAGCGGGCACAAACGGCATTGCAATTCGCGCCTGCTTCGGTAAACCAGCTTTCAAGTGGATGCAACAAGGCCGAGCGCAACGGGGCGCTCTGAATGAGCCAATTCCGGGAATTTTCATGATTTTTGGGCTCTTCCGCAAAAGAAATCACAACCAGCTCATCGTCGTCAGGCAATATGACACCCTGACCGCGATGGCGCGCCTGCCGGTTTTCTATACGGATTATGATGTGCCGGACACGGTGATGGGTCGTTTCGAGCTGCTGTCGGCGGTGATGATCCTATTTTTCCGCCGTACACGTTCGTCTGAAACCAGCGGCCAGGAGCTTGCCCAGGAAATCGTCGATGCCTTTTTTGAGGATATCGACTATTCGATCCGCGAACTCGGAATCGGCGACAACAGCGTGCCGAAGCGGATGAAGAAACTGGCCGGTATGTTTTACGGGCGGCTGGAGAGCTATGCCGCCGCGATGGACGGGAACGACCGTGTCGCGCTGGCCGCTGCCCTCCGGCGCAATATCTATCCCAAGGCAGGCGAGGGAGCTCCCTCGATGATTGCTCTTGCGGATTGGATGATGACCGCCGAGACGCATCTGTCAGGGATCGCAGAAACCGAGATCGCCACCGGCTCCGCAACGCTGCCGCAGCCGCCTGAAATCGGCAAAGACGCACCTTAGGAGACAAAAATGAAAAGAACCAACTCCGACGAAACGCCCTTTTCCTATCCGGTGAAGGTCGGCCATATCTCCGCCAACCCGGTGGACGTGCATCTCGAAGCCGACAAGAGGGAGCTTGTTGGCTTGGCTGCGCTTTGGGATGTGCTTTCCGTGGAGAGCCTCTCGGCAGATCTGAAGATTTCCCGCTGGAAGCGCGACGGCATCCGCCTCAAGGGCAATGTTCGCGCAAAGATCGTCCAGGCCTGTGTGGTGACGCTGGAGCCGGTCGAATCGGAGATCGACGAGGATTTCGAGCATATTTTCATCCCCGAGGATTCGAAGCTCGCGCGGGCGCCGTCCATGGATGCAGGCGAAATGGTGCTCGACCCCGACGGCCCGGATCTTCCGGAAACCTTCATCGGCGATACGATCGATGCCGGGGCAGTCGTTACCGAATTTGCCGCGCTCGCCATTGATCCCTATCCGCGCAAGCCCGGCATCGAGTTCGAAGGTCATATCGAGGACAGTGGTGAAGATGACAAGAAACCGTCGCCTTTCGCTGTCCTGAAAGACTGGAAAAAGGAATAGACCCCTCTGGCAATTGAACACAATTCAGTTGTAACGCGAGGAGAAACCGGTATTTTGACGCCAAATTCGCCGGGCCCGGCGGACAAAAAGGACTAGGGACGCGTGATCAGAATTTCTCTTGACCTAATGGGTGGCGACTTCGGCCCTGAGGTTGTCATTCCTGGCGCGGCCAAGGCGCTGGATAGGCATCCCGACATTACGTTCGTCATGTATGGCCAGAAGGATCGTTGCGAAGCGGTCCTCGGCAAATATCCGAAACTTCGGGAAAAATCCGTCTTTCATGAATGCGATGTCGCCATCAGCATGGATGAAAAGCCGAGCCAGGCCCTGCGCCGCGGCCGCTATATTTCCAGCATGTGGCGCTCGATCGAGGCAGTGAAGGTCGGCGACGCCGATGTCGTCGTTTCCGCCGGCAATACCGGTGCGCTGATGGCTATGGCAAAATTCTGCCTGCGCACGATGGCCAACATCGAACGTCCCGCGATCGCCGCAATCTGGCCGACGCTGCGGGGCGAAAGCATCGTGCTCGATGTCGGCGCGACCATCGGCGCCGATTCGCAGCAATTGCTGGATTTCGCCTTGATGGGTGGCGCCATGGCGCGCGCGCTCTTTGAGATCGAGCGACCGACCATCGGCCTGCTGAATGTCGGCGTTGAAGAAATCAAGGGCCAGGAAGACGTCAAGGAAGCCGGCCGCCTGATCCGCGAAGCCAATCTCGAATCGCTCGAATATTTCGGCTTCGTCGAGGGCGACGATATCGGCAAGGGCACCGTCGATGTGGTGGTGACGGAGGGTTTCTCCGGCAATATCGCATTGAAGGCGGCCGAGGGCACGGCAAAGCAGATCGGCGCTTATCTGCGCGCGGCCATGACGCGCACGCTGCTGGCCCGCATCGGCTATATCTTTGCCAAGGGCGCCTTCGACCTGCTGCGCGAGAAGCTCGATCCGAGCAAGGTCAATGGCGGCGTCTTCCTCGGCCTCAACGGTATCGTCATCAAGAGCCATGGCGGCGCCAATGCCGAGGCTTTTGCGGCGGCCATCGATGTCGGCTATGACATGGCCAAGAATGGCCTCACCCAAAAGATAGAAAACGATCTGAAAAAATATCATGCCAAACGGCAGCCGCCGATCGGACCGGAAGCGGCATGAGCGACGGGGTATAACAAGAATGATCCGTTCAGTTGTTCGCGGATTTGGCTCGGCGCTCCCCAAGCGCGTCATGACCAATCGCGAGATGGAGCAAGTCGTCGACACCAGCGATGATTGGATTATCCAGCGCACCGGCATCCGCCAGCGTTACATTGCCGGCGAAGGCGAAACCACCGCCTCGCTCGGTGAGCAGGCGGCGCGGGCAGCCCTTGCCAATGCCGGCCTGACGGCCGACGATCTCGACCTGATCATTGTCGCCACCTCGACGCCGGATAACACCTTTCCCGCCACCGCGGTGAACATCCAGAACCGCCTCGGCATGCATCATGGCTTTGCCTTCGATGTCCAGGCTGTCTGTTCGGGCTTCGTCTATGCGGTGACGACCGCCGACGCCTATATTCGTGGCGGCGTTGCCAAGCGCGTGCTCGTCATCGGCGCCGAAACATTCTCCCGCATTCTCGACTGGACGGACCGCACGACCTGCGTCCTCTTCGGCGACGGTGCCGGCGCGCTGATCCTCGAAGCAGGCGAGGGGACCGGCGTCAGCACTGATCGTGGCGTGCTGACAGCGAGCCTGCGTTCAGACGGTGCCCACAAGGACAAGCTCTACGTCGATGGCGGCCCTTCCTCGACAGGAACGGTTGGCGTGCTGCATATGGCAGGCCGGGAAGTGTTCAAACATGCCGTCGGCATGATCACCGATGTCATCCAGGCCACCTTCGAAGCGGCGGAAGTGACAGCGGACGATCTCGACTGGCTGGTGCCGCATCAGGCAAACCGCCGCATCATCGACGGCTCAGCCAAGAAGCTCGGAATTGCTCCCGAGAAGGTTGTGGTTACCGTGGATCTCCATGGCAATACGTCAGCGGCGTCGATCCCGCTTGCGCTTGCCGTAGCGGCAGGCGACGGCCGGATCAAGAAGGGCGATCTGGTGATGCTGGAAGCCATGGGGGGCGGTTTTACCTGGGGCGCCGTCCTGCTGCGCTGGTAGGCCGCGTCTCTAAAATCCGATTCCTAACAAGAGCTTGACCGTTTGGTGCAAGGGCAATAGTCTCTTGCAGCTTAGATAAAATTACGTAGCAATATGGGCGGGGAACTATGACGGGCAAGACAGTGACGCGCGCGGACTTGGCGGAGTCGGTATTCCGGAAAGTTGGCCTCTCCCGGACTGAGTCGGCGGAACTGGTCGAAACGGTGATTGATGAAATTTGCAACGCCATCGTGCGTGGCGAGACGGTAAAACTCTCCTCCTTCGCGACGTTTCAGGTGCGCGACAAGAACGAACGCATTGGTCGAAACCCGAAGACCGGCGAAGAGGTGCCCATCTCTCCGCGCCGTGTGATGACGTTCAAGGCGTCCAACGTCCTTAAGACGCGTATCCTGAAGGCCCATGCCAGCCGCAAGGCGAAAGTCCGGCCGGCAAATCCCGTTTCCTGATCCATCAAAACAGATATTGGCTGTGCCGGGGCATGTGCTCTGGCACGCAGTTTTCCAGACTGTTCGCGGTTATTTTTCGGCTTGCTTGTGAAAGAGCTGAAGAGGCGACTTGAATTTCTCCCGGCAAACCGTTGAAATATGATGAGTCGTATCGCGATAAGGCGCGGTGCGGATATCGGGTTTCGCATGATCCGGCCTGACTGGCGCCGGAACCATGCTGTGGGGGTATGACGATGGACAAGAGCCCGGATGCATTTCGCACGATCAGCGAAGTCGCGGAAGACCTTGATCTGCCGCAGCATGTCCTGCGTTTCTGGGAGACCCGTTTCCCGCAAATCAAGCCAATGAAGCGCGGCGGCGGCCGGCGCTACTATCGCCCGGAAGACGTCGATCTGCTGAACGGCATCCGTCATCTGCTCTATGACCACGGCTATACGATCAAGGGCGTTCAGAAGCTTCTGAAGACCAATGGCAACAAATTCGTCATCGCCGTCGGCCATGGCGATCTTGCGAGCGTCGAGGCGCTGGCCACTGCGCAGGAGCCGGTCGTAGCCGAGCCGCGCGTCGGCTCTCCGGACGACGACCAAATCGTCGGCCGTCCCAAGGCGCCGATCAGCCGTCGCTTCTTCAACTTCGTCAGCGGTGAAGACGAAGCTCCCGATGTTTCCATCGGCAAGTCGAGCGTCGGCAAGGAAGATCGGGCGCTGCTGCAGGAAACGCTTTATGACCTGCTGGAATGCAAGCGCTTGCTCGATCAGGTGCGGTAAGACAGAGGTCGCGCCGGAAAAGCTGACAACCTGCAACGTTTGAGTTTCTGTTATGATTTTCAGAGGTCAGTTGCACCTGCGTGGAACAGTGGGATTAGCCTGGCTCGGCGCAACGATGGATTTTCCATCGGCGGAGCGAGGGAGCGTCCAGCATGCGTTCGGGTCCTTCTCCACCGTGTCGCTCGTGTCGCGATCACCGACAATGGTGTTGCGATAATTGCCAGGGTCGTCCGCGCCCGGACTGTCGCCCCAGCCACCGCGATCGCCGCCAGCTCCATGACCGCTTGACGCTGCCATAGCTGTCGTGACCATGCCGACAGTGAGGAGAGATATGCTGAGCACTCTGAGAAACATGGGCTTTTCCCGCTGATCTGGTCATCTGCACCGTTCCGGTTGCAGCAGACGATGGTAATCCCGACCGGCGGATTGTAATTATTTATTGCTGTCATTCAATACAGCTAAAATACGTGCTGGCTGAACCGGGTCAGTTCTTAGATGTGGATGTCGAGCATTTGCCAGACGACTGAGCAAATGTAAGTGTTATTTTTGTCACGTATGGAATTCGACATTAATGTGACGATTGGTTTGCTCTGCTTATTAACTTGCAAGCTCCCGATACCGGGTCCAGCTTCGGCGATGAAGCTTCGTTGCTTCGCCCTCGAGATGAGGGGACTTAAATCAGGTTATGGCACGGCCCGATACCACCCGCCGCAAAGCCATCCTGGTGGATATTCGAATGGAGACACCATGAACATCAAGAGCCTTCTTCTCGGCTCCGCCGCCGCATTGGCATCGGTGAGCGGTGCCCATGCGGCAGACGCCGTTGTCGCGGCAGAACCCGAGCCGCTGGAATATGTGCGCATTTGCGACGCCTACGGCACCGGCTATTTCTTCATTCCAGGCACGGAAACCTGCCTCAAGATCGGCGGCAAAGTTCGTACGGAAGGCCAATGGTACGATGCCTATAATCCGAACAGCAGGGTCGGCACGCTCTGGCATGACCGCGCGGAGCTCAAGGTCGATACGGCGACGGACACGGAATACGGTCCTCTGAAGACAAATCTTATCCTGCGATGGGAATGGAACGATGGAGGCGATACCGCGTCGAAGCTGCTGTTTGCCAATATCAGCCTTGGCGGCTTCACCGTCGGCAAGCTCGATTCGCAGTATAACCTCTATGCCGGTTACGCCGGCGACGTCATCAACGACGATGCGATCTATGACGGCCCCTATGAGCTCAACCAGTTGACGTACAACTATGACGCCGGCAACGGCTTCACCGGCGTCATTTCGCTGGAAGACAGCAACTCGACATCGGATTCCGATAGCTATGGCGGTGCTTGGGTAACCTCCAAGGCCGATCATTATTTGCCGGACGTTGTTGCAGGTTTGGGCTACACGACCGGCAACCTCGGCTTCAAAATCGTCGGTGGTTATGACTCAATCGTCGAGGAGGGTGCCATCAAGGCCCGCATCGATGCCAAGTTCGGCGGCGTGGAAGCATTCCTGATGGGCGGTTGGAATACGGATGGTGACAAGCTCAACCAGTATGCCGGCTCCTATCAGGATGAATCGGCCTGCACGACGTCAGATGGTGTCGTTCACGGGGCAAAGTGCGGCTGGGGTGACTGGGCCGTATGGGGCGGTGTGGGCGTGCCCATCAACGAAAAGCTGAAGTGGAACCTGCAGCTTGCCTACACCGAGTCGAAGATTTTCGAGGCCACCACCAACGTCAAGTTCAATCCGGTCAAGGATCTGCTCATCGAGCCGGAATTGACCTACATGCACTATGACTTCATCAGTGATGATACGGTCGCCGGCATCCTCCGTTTCGAACGGAATTTCTAAGCGGAAGCGATCTTCGACCGAAAGCGGGCGACGTCCTCGTCGGCGCTGCGGTCAGCGACAATCACTACCACCACGGCTATCATCTCGCCGAAAAATGAAAACTCTGCCGGTGTTGCGCCGGCGGAGTTTTTTGTTGATGGGTGCCGCCGCTGCTAGAACGGCCGGGTTATCTCTTCCCTACTCACGAGCTTCAGGCTGCGATCGGGCTGGATGATGTAAGTTTCATAGACATCCTGGCCCCACTGATTGACGAAATGGTGCGGCAATCGGGTGCCCGGAGGCGATAGCGTCAGCTTCAAATGCGGCTGGCCGCCATAGGTGATGCTGCCGGGAATCGGCTGCAGGGATTGGTTGGTCGTCGTGCATGCGGCAAGCAAAGGTCCGCACAGCAGCAAGGCAATCAGGAGCTTCATCGCCGTAACTTTCTAATCACTTCTTATTCAATGAAAAATCCGCCTGGAAGACGGCAAGGCATCTGTGAGCTTGGTTCAAAGCCACTATATAAAGCTAATGCCGGAGTGGTCGGCGGCAAGGCTCTTACGAAGTTGAGCTTGCTGCTGCTGGAATTCGAAGGAGTTGCACATGCGTACGATCAAAAGATCGGCAGCGGCCTTGGGTTTTGGTCTGTTATTGGCAGCAAGCGCCGCTGTGCCCGCCGGCGCCATCACCATGCCCACGCTCTCGGTGCCGGAGCAATCCGATATCATTCAGGTCCACGACCATGGGCATGGCCACAGCCATAACCATTGGCGCGGCGGCCATAAGTACCATGGCTTCGACGGTTACTATGAGGATGATTCCGACAGCGGTGTGTTGTTCAAATCCTTCGTGACCGGCACGCTTTTCAACAGGCAGCGCACGGAAGGCTACTACGACAGCCATGCGCAAGCCTGCGCCGACCGCTACCCGTCCTACCGCGTCTCGGACAACACATACCAACCTAGCCACGGGCCTCGGCGCGTATGCAGGTGATCGGCAGAGCGAGAATTTTTCTCGCTCTTGATGCCGTTTTTATCCCGACGTGCGATTTTACCTCTTGCGCTGCCATGCCCGACAGACTAATGCAATCAAGCCTTTTCGGCAGGTCGGGGCGTAGCGCAGCCCGGTAGCGCACTTGACTGGGGGTCAAGGGGTCGCTGGTTCGAGTCCAGTCGCCCCGACCATTTATCTCCTTGAACTCCCAATCAAATTTTCATTGATTTAGCTGCACCACGATGTTGTCTGCCCCGTCCAGCGGCGGGCCAGTCCTTCCGCAACCATTTGATCGCCGATGGATCGGCCGGCCCGCATGGCGATGCGGAATTTGCTACCCTGTTGATCGTCACCCCGCCCGCTGGCGGAGAGCACGAAGGTGTCGCGGTTGAGAAGGGCTTGCAGTCGCAGCTTCGCGGCGGTGGCTTTTTGCCGCTCGCCGGCGCAATGCGAGGGCTCGATGTCAGGGACATCGATATCCGCCAGGCGGATTTTGATTCCATTCTGCCAGAAGGTGTTGCCGTCGACGACGCAGTTGATGCCGGTTTCGCCGCCGCACAGGCCGAATCGTCCGGCGGCTTCAGGCGGGGCAGCGGCCAGCGTCCGATCCGCCGGCACGGCAACGGGAATAACGTTTGGCGGGACCGGCAGCGCCGAGGTCGGGTGTTCGGGAACGACGGCAACCATTTTGGGCTTCGGCTTGGCCGTCGGCAACGGCGCGTCCTGCGGCACGTGCCGAACGGCGGCGGCGCCGGCATAGCCCTGCAACGAAGGCATATCCCGGCGATGCTCATAGGCGAAAATGCCTGCTATGGCGGCCAGACCGACCGTGCCCCACAGCCACATCGAATTGCCCGCTTTAGCTTGCGGCTTGCGCCGCGTGCGTCGTTTCGTTTTTGCCATGGCTTCATTCCTCAATTGCGAGGAAATTATCGCCAAGATTTCTTACCGATCCGTTGGCTTCCCTGCTGCCGGATGCCTAAGCGGAACCTTTATTCACTTCGCGGCGCCGGCGGTAGGCTTCAGCTTGACAGCCATCGTGATCTGGCCGCGCACTGTCAGCTTCGGCCCGCGACCGTCCATATTGGTGACATCGGTGTTGCTGGAAAGCGCGTTGATCTGGCAATCGTCGGCAATAGTATCGAGCAGCACGGTGCAGTTGCTGGCGGCGATGCGATAGAAGGATTTGATCGCATCCTGCTGCTGTTTTTCATCGCTGCCATCCGTGATCGGGACGGAAAGCGATATCCCGGATTGCACGGAGATATAGCCATCGGGAACCTGGCGCGGGTTGCGCAGCGGCAACGCCGAAAGGGACTGCGAAGAGGCCGGCGCCGCGGCGCCGAGCAGAAGCATGCAAAGTGTCGCCGAGATCAGACGTTTGTTCATCAGGAAGCCTCCGTTTCTTGTCCTTTATGTCAGGCATCGGTGAAGGCTTGGTGATGGCGTAACTTAAAATTGTAGTCTTGTGAGAATTGCGAGCATATTCCTCGGAGTCAGAGTGCTTCGAGATAAAGAGCCGTTCCCACAAAACCTTGCTTGCCAAGCCTCCGGGCAGGGCGCATAGTCACTTTCTGTATCGTCGGTTAAACAAACGGGCACCGGCGACCGTATTTGCGTGCGGCCCGACGGACGAGGCGGCGCCATGTTAGAAACCTCCATTCACCCGCAGGATCTACCCCTGTTTTCCGACGATCTGGATCGTTTGGAAAAGGTGTTGGATGCCGTCTGCATGGATCGCGGCATTAGTCCCCGCAGCCAGGAGGGCGAACGCCTGGGTGCCCTGATGATTCAGCTCTATCGCCAGGGCGTGAAAGAACATGCAAAGCTTCTTGCGCTTGCGAAAGCCTATCTCTGACGCTTTTTTCTTCAATCATCTGATCGCTTTAAGCCGATTTCACATAGCAGCAATGACGCATTGTGCCTGCTCGAACCTGCGTCGCTGCCTTATATTTGCTGCATCGCACAAGGAGAGTCGATTACTCGATCTCGTTGCCCCGCGGGGTCGATGTGCGGCCCGCCCGCCAAATGAAATCAACTACGGTGGGCGCGGATAATTTGAAAGGTCCATGATGAATTTCAAAGTTCCGAGCCGGCTTCGCCGTTTGCTCGTTGATTCCGTTGAGCTGCCACAGCTCAAATTCCCCGTGACGCGGCCGCGATCGCAGCCGGCACGCCGGCGCGTCTCCACGCAGCTAGTGCCGCAGCGTCTGACGGAGGTCCTGTGGTTTGGGCGCAACCCTGGCGATCTGCGCATGCTGGAATATGTGCCGGCAGGTGTCCAAGGTCCGATGCCGCTGGTCGTCGTCTTACATGGCTGTCACCAGAATGCCGAGGATTTCGATCGCGCCAGCGGCTGGACGGCCCTGGCGCGCCAGCACGGTTTCGCCGTGCTTTATGCCGGGCAGAAGCCGGCCAACAATGCCAATCTCTGTTTCAATTGGTTCCGCCCGAGCCTGGTGACGCGCGATCGCGGCGAGCTGGGTTCGATCCGCGAGATGATCGATTTCAGCCGCCGGCTGCATGATATCGACGACAGCAAGATCTTCGTCATGGGCCTGTCGGCCGGCGGCGCCATGGCGTCGGCGCTGCTCGCCACCTATCCGGAGCTGTTTGCTGCCGGCGCCGTCATCGGCGGCTTACCTTTCGGTGCCGCCCGCGATGCCATGTCTGCGCTGGATGTGATGAAGAGAGCCGCCGCGCGCCCGGCCGAAAAATGGGCCGAACTCGTCCGCGAAGCCTCGCCGGATGCCACCCGTTTTCCGGCGGTCTCCATCTGGCATGGGACCGATGACGGCGTCGTTTCGTTCGGCAATGCCGAAGCGTCGGTGGCGCAGTGGCTGGCCGTGCATGGGCGGCCGCAGACCAAGGGCCGGTTGCGCCTGTTCGAAGGCGGCGAGCGGCGCGAATGGCGTAACGACTATGGCGATATCGTGCTGGAACTGGTGACTTTGAACGATTTCGGCCATGGCTTGCCGATTGGTCCCATCGCCGAGGGCAGGGAGCCGGCCAACGATACCGAACGCTTCATCTTGCGCGCTGCTCTCTCCGCGCCAGAGCAACTGGTTCGGAACTGGGGCCTGGCGTAAGCCTCAATCGTCGTTGGTGGCGTTCAGGTTTTCCGGCCGGATGCCGCCATCTTCCGCCCAATGCTTGAAGCGGATGCCGGCGCCGCCGGCTTCGTCGCTCCCGCTGGCGATGAACGATATGCCGCGGGCTTCGAGGGCGGTACGCAAGGCGACCAACGCCTTGGCATCCCCCGAACTGACGTCCTCTTCCAGCGTTTCAATCGTCGTTACGGACAATTTGCTCTCGACGGCAAGCGTTTCTATTGTCAGTCCGAGCATGGCGCGTGCGCCGCGTAGTTGCGCTGATGTGGTCATGACTGAAATTTAGCGCATAAATCTGAAAATCGGAACCGATTTTCGGATCGGATCATGCGCAAATTTGAGATGTGGTTGCATTCCCGTCGCTTGCTTCAGGACGCGCTGCGCAGCGCCACTTTTTCCGGCGTTCTCAGGAAGTTAGGGACGCGATGGCCGAGCAATTCGAAGTAGATTGCCTCCGTCGCATCCGCCATGCCGGCGAGCGTATAGCCGTCCTTGCGTCGCCGGGCCTCGGTGGTGAAGCTGCGCAGCAATTTGGGATCGGCAAAGCGCATCATCGCCGCGGCCAGTTCTGCGGGGTCGTCGCTGTTGGCGACGATATAGCCGTTCTTGCCGGGCTCGATCACGGTGCGTGCGCCGCCGACATCGGTCAGCAGCAGCGGCTTGCCGCCGGCGGCAGCTTCCAGCATGACATAGGACATGGCCTCGTAGCGGCTCGGCATGACGACGACATCGAAGGCGTCGACCGCGGTGGCGCCGGGAATAGAGCTATCGAGATGGGCGCGATCTTCGAGGCCGGCGGCCTTGATCATGCTGCCGACGGTCTCGGCCAGTTCGCCGATGCCAATCATCAGCAGGCGCGCCTGTGGTAAGTCTTTGGCGACGCGGGCAAAAGCTTCGACCAGCCGCTCCGGCGCTTTCTGCGGCGTCAGCCGGCCGACGAAACCGAAGAGCAGGGCGTCCTGCGGTATTCCATAACGCGCACGGATGGCGGCGCGCTGACCGGATGGCGGGGCGCTGACGCCGTTGACGACGATCCGCAGCCGCCCCTCCGGAATACCGATCGACAGCGCATGATTATATTCATCGCGGGACACGCAGATCAGGCGGTCGGACAGCCAGTTACCAAGCAGCCTCTCGATGCCGCCATAGATCATCCGGCCCCGGCTTCCGAGTGTCGGGTCCATGGTGCGGAAGGCGTGCGGGGTGTAAAGCACCGGGATATGCGGGCCTGGTAATCTCAGCCGCGTCAGCGCTCCGGCCTTGGAGCTGTGGCCATGAATGAGATGAAACGGCCCGTGCTGTGCGACGATTTTCCGAATTTGCCACCAAGCGGTGATATCCCAAGGTCCCGGCGCGCGCCGCATGGCAAGAGAGATGACGCTGTCGAGGCCCATCCCCTCCAATTCGGCGACGAAAGCTGCTTCGGCGCGCAAAGGCGAATAGATCGCCGTCACCGAATGGCCGCGGCGCTGCATGGCGCGGCAGAGATCGAGGAAGTGCCGCCCGGAACCGCCGCCGCTTGGTTCGAGAACTTGCAGCAGCGACAGGCGTTTGATGCCGACATTCATGTTCACGATGCTGCTTCCCTTCGGGCCAAGCTACGCTGATACTGTTGCTCGAGTGCCCCGCAGCCCCAGACGATGCCGATCAGCATGTAGAGATGGCGCCAATGATCGGTGTCGATGACATTGCCGATGCCGACATGGCCGAGAATGACGATCCAGGCGATCGTCAAGTAGGGCTGCCAGGGCCGGTCCTTCAAAAAGTTGCGGAAGCCGATATAGATGGTCCAGCAGATCATGCTGACCCAGCAGAAGAAGCCGAGCCAGCCATAGGTGGTCAGCGTCTTCAGCCAGATATTGTGCTCGTCCTCGCGAAACAGGGTGGAAAAGACGAGCGGGCCGATGCCGAGCGGCCTTTCCATCGACAGCATGAATCCGATGCGATGGCGCTCGAAACGACCGAGATGACCGCCATCATAATCCTGCACGAGCTGGGTGCGCGTCGAGAACAGGTCGCTCACCTGATGGAACTGCAGCGCGACGACCAGGAGCAGGACCATGAAAATGATTGCCGCCAAAGACATCACCAGAATGCGCAGCCGGAAGGCATTGCTGCGGTGCTGCAGCAGCATGCAAAAGATCAGCATCGCCGACGCGAAGGAGAACAAGCCCCATGCGGCGCGAGAGAAGGAGAGAAAGATGCCGAAGGCCAGCACGAACAGGCAGAGCGCCTTGATCGGCGCCTTCTTCAGGTCGCCGATCAGGATGCCGTGCATGAGATAGATGCTCGGTGTCACCAGGTAGGGACCGAAGACATTGGGGTCCTGGAATACGCCCATGGCGCGGTCATAGCGGGTGAAGATTTCAGCGCCTGGAAAGGCGTGGAAATAGCCGAGAATGCCGAGGCTTGCCGTAATCAGCGCGGCGACTACCCAGGTGTTGAAGATTAGCTTCAACCGCTTTTCGCTGTCTTCGATAATCGCGGCATAGAAGACCGAGCTCAGCGCCAGGAAGGTGGAAACGGCCACATAGATCGGTCCGTCGAGATGGGAGTTTGCCCCGAGGTCGCGCATCTGCGTCAGCGACAGCATGCCGCCGACGTTGAACGTCAGGAACAGCGCCAGAAGCGGCGCGACATTGCGTGAGATCTTCAGCCCAAGGATGAACCAGGTGCCGATGAGAAAGGCGACCCATAGCTCATAGGGCGCCGGTTCGGCGATGACGAAGCCCGATAGAAAGACCCCGAAAGCAACGCAAGCCGTGCGGACCAGCCGCAATGCTGCGAGCTGAGGTCGGTCGACGCGCCGATAGGGGAGATCGATCGCGGTCAATAGGCGTTTTCCGTGTTGAGGAGGCGGAAGGGAGTCAGCCACAGGATTTTCAGATCGAAATACAGCGACCAGTTCTCGATATAGTAGAGATCGTAAGCCGTGCGGAACTTGATCTTGTCATCGCTGTCGATCTCGCCGCGCCAGCCGTTGATCTGTGCCCAGCCCGTGACGCCGGGCTTGACGCGATGGCGGGCGAAATAGCCTTCGACCACATCGGCATAAATGCGATTGTGGCTCGCCGCCAATACGGCATGCGGGCGCGGGCCGACGAGCGACAGATTGCCGAGCAGCACGTTGAAGAGCTGCGGCAATTCGTCGATCGAGGTCTTGCGGATGAAACGTCCGACCGGTGTCACCCGGGGATCGTTCTTCGTCACGGCAATGCGGGCCGTCGGGTCGCTCATGTTGGTGTACATCGAGCGGAACTTGAAGACGTTGATGATCTCGTTGTTGAAGCCGTGGCGCTTCTGCATGAAGAAGACCGGTCCCTTCGATGTCGCCTTCACGGCAATTGCGGCTCCGAGCATGATCGGCCAGAGCAGGCAGAGCGCGAGCAGGCTGAAGAAGACATCGAAAATGCGCTTGGCGACGCCGTCCCAATCACGGATCGGCTTGTTGAAGATATCGAGCATCGGCACCGCGCCGACATGGGAATAAGAGCGCGGGCGGAAGCGCAACTTATTGGCATGCGCTGCCAGGCGAATGTCGACGGGCAGCACCCAAAGCTTCCTGAGAAGCTGCAGAATGCGATCCTCGGCGCTGATCGGCAGCGCGATGATCAGCATGTCGATGCGCGTTAGCCGGGCGAATTCCACCAGCTCGGCGACAGTGCCGAGTTTCGGGTAACCGGCGACCATCACCGGCGAACGTTTCTCGCCGCGATCATCGAAGATGCCGCAGATGCGGATATCGTTGTCAGACTGATGCTCCAGCGCGCGGATCAACTCCTTGGCCGGTTCACCGCCGCCAACGATGACGGCGCGCCGCTCCATGAGACCGTTGCGGGCCCAGTTGCGGATGCCATAGGCGAACACGGCACGTGCGGCGACGAGGAAGATTGTGCCGGCGGCAAGCCAGATCCCGAGAGCGCGGATCGAATAGATATGGTTGACGTCGAAGGGCAGGAGGGCAAGAACCATCACAGCAAACGCGGCCACCCATGACACCAGGATACGCTGCGGGAAACGATGCGGCGCGCGCAGTATCGGGATCTGATAGGCGTCGGCCACCTGCAGGAAGACGATGGCGAGACCGCAAAGCGCGATCGTCACCGCCGCCTGCGACAGGAAGGGATGGGCGCCGGGCGTGGTCTGGAAGAAGAGAACCGCCAGCCCCACGGCAAGCAACGACAGGAATTCGAAAAGCCGGTATTGCCCGATGATGATGGCCGGCGTCTGATTGCTCTCGCGAAATTGTTCGGCGATCTGGCGGGCATAGGCGTTGATGTCGCCGGCCTGATGATCGCCGCTCTGTTCCTCAGTGCCGCGAGTGCGAATTTCCGAGACCTGCTTGCGAATATTGTCCAAGTTAAATTGCGAGGACTCTTCAATATGGTTCATGGCAATTCATCCGGTCGTTACCGGAGATGGCCTAACAGATATGAGCTAATAAACGTTTACAACACTTGATTGTATTCTAATGTTTGCCGCCCAATTCAAGTATATCATAATATAGGTCTATAGTTTCCTTCGCCATGACGGACGCCGAAAATGCCGACCGGATCGTCTCGATTTTCGGCATGGTGTGCTGACGCCATTGCGGCTCGCTGATTGCCGCCGCCATGACACGGGAGAGATCGTCGGCATCGCCTGCTTCGGCAAGCGCAGGGCTTTGCTCGCCAAGCGCTTCGGCAATGCCGCCGACGCGCGAGGCGATCACCGTCTTCTCGGCAGCGAGAGCCTCCAGCACGATATAGGGCATGGCTTCGGCGCGTGAGGGAACGACGACATTCTGCGACATGGCGAAGGCCTCATGCACGCGCATGGCGGGCAGCATGCCGATGCGGTGACCAAGGCCACGCTGTATCATCATAGTACGGTATTTGTCCTTGTCCGGTCCGTCGCCGATCATCAATGCGGACAAAGGCCGGCCGATCCGCCGTTCGGTCTTGGCGAAGGCTTCCACAAACAGATCGGGACCCTTCAGGTCCCGCAGCATGCCGATATAGACGAAATGCACAGAGTCAGATCGTGTGGGTATGTTCCGGAAATCGCGCCCACTGATGCCGTTGTAGATCATTGCGGTGCGCGTCCGCGGCTTGCCGATCTTGCTTTCGTAACTTCGGCGCTCGAATTCGCAGATGAAGATCAGTCCGTCGGTCAGAAACTCCAGCATCCGCTCCAAGCTGTGCACCAGCATGCCTTGGGGCGAGGCGCGCGAGAAATGCAAGCTGCCTCCATGCGCAGTATAAAGGCGGGCAACGCGATACCTGTTCACCCGCAAGGCTGAGCCGATGATGCGCGCAAGCAGGCCGCCCTTGGCGCCATGCCCATGCAGCACATCCGGCCGCAAACTTTTGACTTTGTTGTAGCTGTCCCAGAGCGTCGTGGCGTCCGACAGGCTAATCTGGCGCCGGATCGGCAGGCGCGTCACGCCGAGCGACAGGAAAGGTCTGACATCGTCGAACAGCCGGTCCTCATGCGCCCCGCCGGTAAGGCTGTCGCAGAGAATGCCGACCGCATGTCCCGCCTTGCTCTGTTCCTCCGCCAGATCGCGGACATGGCGGAATATCCCGCCGACCGGAGATCTGAAGCAATGAAGGATGCGGAGCGGTCTAGCCATGATCGGGGCGGTCAGAATAGCCGTTCGCGGACGTAGATCGTGTCGCCTGCCAGCACCGGATCGGAGATGCCGACCCGTCCGGTCATGACATGACCATTGATCTTGCGGGTAACGTCGGCATTTGACTGGTTCGCGCGGCTGGTAAAGCCGCCGGCAACAGCGATGGCATTCTGTATCGTCATGCCGGGCACGTAGGAATACTGACCGGGCTGGCCGACTTCACCCATGATATAGACGGAGCGATAGCGATCGATGTCGATGGTGACATCGGGATCGCGGATATAGCCCTGGCGAAGTTTCTGCGCGATCTGGCCGGAAAGCTGCTGCAGCGTACGGCCGCGGGCAGGGACCTGGCCGATCAGCGGGAAGGCGATATAACCGGCCTGATCGACTGTATAGGTATTCGTCAAGCCTTCCTGGTCGAACACGGTGACGCGCAGGCGGTCGCCGCTGTCAAGCGTATAAGGCTGAATCGTTGCTTCACTGAAGGCTTTCGGCGCCGGCTGATAGGTATTGCAGCCACTGAGCGCAGCGCTCACGGCAGCCATGCCGAGTGCCAGGACAATCTTTGGCGTTGCGAAGGGCATTTCGCGCTCTCAGGAGAGGAAAATCACTAGCGCCGTTATCGATCCGTTAGGGTTAACGGTCGGTAAAGGGCAAGAAAAATTCTACATTCTTTATTAGGTAACTCGAAAATAATACATGAAAAATACAATTAACGCTTGGGTTACCATAGTCGTTTACACTTCAATCGGCTTTATATTACGGAGTTCTTGTGTATGCCCGGCGTCAACAGCAGCCAGCAGGATGTCGATATTGACCTAGCGCAGCTTTTTCGCGCCGTTTGGCAGCGCCGGGTACGCGTCATCGCCATCACTCTGGTCGGCGCTTGTCTGGCATTTGCCGTTGCCAAGATCGTCTCGCCGGAATATCGCAGCGAAACGCGCATTCTGATCGAACAGCGTGCGCCGGCCTTTGCGACCACGACGCAGAACAATGATGCCAGCTCCGGTCCGCTGCTCGATGAACTCAACATCGCCAGCCAGGTGCAGATCTTGCAATCGGCCGATCTCATCAAGCAGGTGATTACCAACCTGAAGCTCTACGAGCGCCCGGAGTTCGATGCCGCCACCAAGAGCTCGGCGTTTTCCGACATTCTTGTCATGTTGCACCTGAAAAAGAGCCCGCTCGACAAGGCGCCGGAAGAGCGGATGCTCGACGCCTTCACCAGTAAGCTTCAGGTCTATCAGATCAACAGCTCGCGCGTCATTGGTATCAGCTTCACCTCCCGCGCTCCGGATTTGGCGGCCAGCGTTCCGAACGCTATGGCGCAGGTCTACCTGTCGATGCAAAGCGGTGCCAAGCTTGATTCCAATACCGAGGCGACCCGCTGGCTGGAGCCCGAGATCGCCAATCTGCGCAACAAGGTCAACGAAGCCGAGAAGAAGGTCGCCGACTATCGCTCCGCCAACGGTCTCTTGCAAACCAGCGATAACAATACCTTCGCGACGCAGCAGCTTGCCGACATTTCCGGCCAACTGGCGCAGGTGCGCGGCGAGAGGGCCAATGCCGAGGCACGGGCCCAGGCCGTTCGCAGCGCACTGGCCACCGGCCGTTCCACCGATACGCTCGCCGATGTTTCGGGCTCGCAGACGATCCAGCGGCTGAAGGCGACAGAGTCCAATCTGGAATCGCAGATTTCTGATCTCTCCACGACGCTGATGGATGGCCACCCGCGGCTGAGGAGCCTGCGCGCTCAGCTCGCCGACATCCGCCAGCAGATCGACCGTGAAACTAAGAAGATCCTTGCCAGCATCGAGAATGAAGCCAAGGTGGCGCAACTGCGCGAGCAGCAGCTCGTCGGCCAGTCGAACACGTTGAAGGCTGATAGCGCCAGGGCAGGGGAAGATGAAGTCGGCCTCAACGCACTGGAACGCGAAGCGACCGCTGAGCGGCAATTGCTGGAAACCTATCTCGCCCGCTACCGCGAAGCCGCTTCCCGCGTCGACAAGAATTCGAGCCCGGCGGATGCCCGCGTGGTCTCCCAGGCCGTCGAACCGGTCGATCCCTATTTCCCGAAGATCGGTCCGATCGTCGTCGTCGCGACGCTTGCAACCTTCATTCTGACCTCAATCGTCATCATGCTGGCCGAACTCTTCAGCGGCCGTGCGTTGCGTCCGGTTGGCCCGGTCGAGCCCGAAGTCGTGGCCCGGAAGGAACCTGCCGCTCTTGCGGAAACCGTAATCGACGGCGTCCCCGCCAAAGTCGTTCCCGCATCCCGTCGAGGAGACGTGCCCGCCAGCATGCTCTCCGTCGTTGCCGACGAGGCACTGGCGCGGGAGATGGAAGCAGCGGTCGATCTTGGTCATCGGCCACAGGAGACCATCGACGAGGTGGAGGATGAAGAGGATTTTTCCATCCAGTCGGTTGCCGATTATCTGATCGAACGCGACTCCCGCCTCGCCATCGCCATATCACCGACTGGCGACAACGGATCCACGGCGACCGTGATGCTGGCCCGCACCATATCGGATGCCGGACGCCGCATCGTGCTGGTCGATATGACCGGAACGGGCTGCCCGTCGCGTCTGATGGCCGAAACTGCCGGCCTTTCCGGAGTAACCGATCTGCTTTGCGGCGAGGCCGCCTTTGCCGATACCATTCATCCCGACCGTCTTTCCGATGCCCATCTCGTGCCGCAGGGCACCAGCGATCTCGGGCGGGCCATGCGCGGCGCCGACCGCCTGTCCCTCATCCTCGATGCACTCGGCTCGGCCTATGATATCGTCTTGGTCGAGTGTGGCGCCGCGGACGTCTCGGGCGTCGCCCGGCTGACGCGCAGCAAGGATACCGAAATCATCCTCTCCATGCCGGAGCCGGACGAGAACCAATTCATGACGGCAATGACGGAATTCCAGAAGGCCGGCTATGAGCACATCATCCTGATGTCCGGCTGGCGTCAGGAACATGGCCCTGACGCGCGCCAGCACGCGGCCTGATCAGTCCTTCTCAGCCTCCGCCGCAGGGGCGTCTCTGCCGCCTTGCCGCGCTCGCAGCCGCTGGATGAATCCATAGAGCTGCGGATTGGCCTTGATGGCCGCCTTGGCGCGCGTCACTCCCCGTTGCGCGAAAGCCGCCGCATGGCCGATCCCCGAAACCGGCAGGATCAGGTCGTGCTGTGTCGTTTCCGTCGGGCACCAGGAGCGCTTGTAGATCTGGTCGCCGATGCCAAAATCGAAGAGGCTGACACCTTCGCGGTGAAACCGCTCGATCATCAGCCAGAACAGCAGTTCGCCAGGGCTCGCCTCGGCAACCAGCGTCTCGTCGATCGAGGCAAACTGGCAGATGACATGATCGCCCTTGCGTGACAGAGCGGCGACCGCAGGGATATGCCCCTCATGCTCGCCCTTCAGCCGCAGCGCATGCATCTCCAGCGCAGCATAGGATCGCTCCTCGCTGCCAAGCGCCAGCAGCCTGTGCAGCACTGTTTGGGTCGGCAGATCCTGAAACACATCCGGCAGGCCCGCCGCTTCGAAGCGCACCGCTTTCTGTCGAAAGAACAGATCGAGCAGGGCATCCCGCTCATCAGGAGCCGCGATCACATATTCGTAGCCGCCTTTTTCATTGAGAATGCGGGTCTGATGTTTGAATTTCTTGCGCCGCCGTTTGGCATTCACCTGCTTCAGCGACGCTTCGAAGGTGCCGAGGAACGGCATTTGAAAGGCATGATTCTGATTCTCGACAGCGGGCATCGAGGCGAGGGGGCTTTTGCGACCTCGCCATTCCAGCGGCACATTACGCAGAACCATCAGGTCGGCCTTGCCCCGCAATGCCTGCACAATCTCTGCCTGCTGCACTGCCGACAGGCCATTCTCCGCTGTTTCCAGAAATTCGCCGGAGAACAGGCCGGTATTGATGTTGCTGTGACGCGCGCCGATGAATTCGGCACGGCGGATGCCCTGGCTGCGGATAATTTCGAGCGGCAGGATAAAGGCGGTGCGGCCGTTGAAAGAGCCGCGGATGATTGCCAGCGGATATCGAAAGGTCTCGACCCAGGCGGCGCACCAATCGTAGCTCTGATGTAGCGAGGCAAGATCGTCTTGTTCCAGCGCCCGCCATTCGGCCTCCAGCGGTGCCATGCTGTCGAAGATGTCGAGGCGCATGCCGTCGCCTGCCGCAGCCGCAACAGGCATGGCTGCAATATCGAGCTTCTGCGTTTGCACCTTCTGCGCCTGCATTTGGGCGTCTCCAATCGGACGGCATTTGCACGCAGTCTTCAGCGCAGGCGACTTATTTTTGGTTTAAGGCGAGATGATCAGACAAGTTTCCCGTTGATCACGGTTATCCCTAAGTAAATCCGAAATCGCTTGAATAAGGCGGCGCCTATTGCGGACGAGGCCCGGCCATCCATTTGATGATGCCCATCGCCGGCAGCACCCAGATGATGCCGCTGAAGAGGAAATAGAGGAAATGCACCCAGCCGGGTTGGTCGCCAAGCGTGCGCACCGCCACGATCATCGCCACGATCGCATAGATGACGACCAGCAGAACGAGCAGGATCATGCCGATGAATTTGCGCAGGCGAAGGGGCAAGGTTGGTCTCTCCTCTCTCGACGGCGTGCCGCGACGGCATGCCGCAAAGTCTCGGGACTTGTTTTGCACGCCCCTATCAGGCAAATCAACAGCCGGATTGAAGGGAGATCCCATGGTTGTCGCTAATTTCACGTCGGAACAGGCCGTTTTGAACGAAGTGGCCCGGCAGGACCGCAATCGCCGCGCTATCCGCATCTGGCTTGCCTGTGTGCTTCTGGCGCTCTTTGCCCTGGTGCTCGTCGGCGGAGCGACGCGTCTGACCAATTCTGGCCTGTCGATCACCGAATGGCAGCCGATCCATGGTGTCATCCCGCCGCTCAATGCGCAGGAATGGCAGGAGGAATTCGACCTCTATAAACGCATCCCGCAGTTCGAGCAGTTGAACAAGGATATGACGGTCGATGAGTTCAAAGGCATCTTCTGGTGGGAATGGGCCCATCGGCTGCTCGCCCGCGCCATGGGTGTCATCTTCGGCCTGCCGTTGCTGTTCTTCGTTCTGACCGGCCGCGTTGAGCGCAAGCTATGGCTGCCGCTCGGTGGTATTTTCGTGCTCGGCGGCCTGCAGGGGGCGATTGGCTGGTGGATGGTCTCGTCCGGCCTCGAAGCGCGCACCGACGTCAGCCAGTATCGCCTCGCCACTCATCTCGTTACCGCTTGCCTGATCTTTGCCGCCTGCATGTGGTTCATGCGCGCGCTGTCGCCGCATTCCAACGACCCGGCGCCGACGCGTTATTCGGCAAAGCTTGCCGGCCTCATCACCTTCATGGCGCTATTCCAGATCTATCTCGGCGCGCTGGTTGCCGGCCTCGACGCCGGTCTCTCCTATAATACCTGGCCGCTGATGGATGGCGCTGTGGTGCCGGGCGGGCTGTTCGCGCAATCTCCGGGCTGGATCAATTTCTTCGAAAACCCGAAGATGGTGCAATATGTCCACCGTCTCGGCGCCTATGCGCTTTTCACCGTGGTTGCCATCAACATGATCATCTCGCTGCGTGCTGCGGCGCAGACGACGCATGCCCGCCGTTCGGTCGTGCTGTTCGTTCTAGTGTTGATCCAGGCGATCCTCGGCATTTCGACGCTGCTCCTGCAGGTGCCGCTACACCTGGCTTTGGCTCATCAGGCCGGCGCCCTCATCGTCTTCGGCTTTGCCATCGCCAATTGGCGCGGTTTCTATGGCGAATATCCGCATCAGACAGTCATCGCTGTGAGGAACTGAGGCGGATAATCGCCTCGCTCCCATTTCGCAAACTCAGCGCGACGCAATATTGCTGGACGCCGACGACAGACGCGCCACCACTTGTATACGCTTGATTTCACCGCGCTTAAAGGCAGCCAGGAAGCGGCTGTAATCCTTGAAGACCACGCAGCCATTTGATTCGCCACGGCCGCTTCTGAGCATGTACGTGTGAGCCAGCAAGCCGACGCGGCCATAGACGCGGGCGCCGTTTGCGGGCGTCAGGCGCAGCGCCTGCACGCCATGGAACAGGCTTTCCCTATAGGTCAGGTTATACGTTTCAGGCGGCGTCGGGCCGGTGTTTTTGCGGTCGACATAGCGAGGATTGTCGCGCATGTGGCCGAGGCCGGAATGCGCTTCGAGGCGTTCGCCGCTCGGCAGGTAGACGGTTCCGGCCGAAATATCGTAGATGGCGGTGCCGCCCCGCGGGGTAAGGGCGGCGAACGGGTTGAGGAACGGCCGCGACCGCTTCACCTCTTCTTCCGGCTTGGCATAGGCCAACTCTTGCGTCGGCGACGTGTCAGCTTCGTCGGCAGCGTCCGAAGCGGTGGCCCTTGCAACAACATGGGCCGGGCGCGGCAGCGGCACGACGGAAGGTAAGTCCTCGACAGCCGACATGTCTTCCGCTTCCGCAAGATCGATGGTTCCGGCGTCCGATGATGCGCCATCTGTGGCGGGCATCAGGTCCGGACGTGGCATCGGGATGATGTTGAAAGGCTGCGATGCAAGATCGCTGGAAGCCGTCGTCGCGAGGCTCTCCGCAACCGCGCGGTCGATCGTTCCGGCGGCCGACGCCATCTCGGTGGGCGGTGCATCGCTTGCGGGCGCTGCGACCGGCAGACCGTCCTTGCCCGGATGACCCAGAGCAGCCGTATTTGGCCCTACGGCCTGGATTGCGGGTTTGCCCAGCGCAACCTCGGCATCGCGCAGATGCGCGACCGTTTCTGGCGAGGTCGGTGCGTCGTTCTTGGCAACGGCCGACGCGGTTTGAGCCCGTGCGAGATCTGAGGCCTGCTGCGATAGCGCGCTCGCCAATTGCTGCTTGATCAGTGCGCGCGCCAGGATCGCTTTGGAGTGTGCGATGGCTTCTCGCTTCTCGTCGGCGGACATACCTCCTACCCGTATTCTTCCGCCCATGGGCACGGTCTGACTGGCAAGGCGCGCCGCATGTGGGATGTTCCCCTGTGGCACGATGAAGGCGGATGCTCTCGGCGTCAGCGAAGTCTCTGATGAAACATCGGCACCGGGTAGAGACAGAACCATCGATTGCGTGGTCATCAGTGTGGCGGCCACCCATGCGAACACCACCACCGCGACGCCGGTGATGGCCGTACCCGGACTGATCCCTCGGGATTTTTTCCGGCGCAGAGCATACCCGGAACGGGAATTGAAGTTACCGAACGTCTCGGTCGCAAACGCCATGATACTCGTTATCCAAACTACATACGCACCATGCCGGCTCACAAAAGTGCCTACGCCGGGACACAAAACCTGCGTCCGGTCGTGACATTGCCGACTGTCGGAAAGCATGCCGAATTATGGTAACCAATTCCTTTACGCCGACCCGATCTTGGAATTGTCTGTTGCCATGACCGCGACTATTGCGGCGGCGAAAGCCCGAACAGGTGATCGGGGCTGATTTGTGGCGAGAGGCTAATAAAGTTCTTTCAAATATATCAGAAAGCCAACGATCGGCCGGATCGACATCGCTGCGCATTGCAAATCGTTGCCGTCAGTGACCCGGGATGATTCCAAATGGCAGGCGCACCGAAGGTGACTTCAGTCTGGAATAGATCGAGCCCAGCCGATCGACCTGCATGAGGTGATTGGCTGGGGCTCTCTTAATTTTGGATGTTGATTAGGGTGGGAAGTTCAGGCGCTCAGCATCAGGTCCATGTTCTGGACCGCAGCTCCCGAAGCACCCTTGCCGAGGTTGTCGAGCAGGGCGACGAGGTTGACCTGTGTGGTGCCTGGCGTGCCGAATACGAACAGCTTCATCGTATCCTGGCCGGCCAGTTCGATGGCGTTGACGCGCGGCAACGCGCGGCTCTCCGCCAGCGAGATGACCTGCACGATATCCTGACCGGCATAATGGGCGGCCAGCGCAGCATAGATGCTTTCCAGCGTCGCGCCTTCAGCGAGATCGTCGAGATGCAACGGCACCTGCACGATCATGCCCTGCGGGAACTTGCCGACCGACGGCGAGAAGATCGGCGCGCGGTCAAGCAGGCCATGCGTCGTCATCTCCGGCACATGCTTGTGGGTCAGCGGCAGGCCATAGAGGAAGTGCGGTGCGGTGATCGCATCGGGATGATCGGCATTTTCCATCTGCGCGATCATCTGCTTGCCGCCGCCGGTATAGCCGGAAACGGCATTGATGGTGACGGGATAGCCGTCGGGCAGGATGCCGGCAGCACGCAGCGGCCGGATGAGGCCGATGGCGCCGGTCGGATAGCAGCCGGGGTTGGCGACGAAACGGGCGGCCTTGATCTTGTCGCCCTGATCCTTGTCCATTTCGGCAAAGCCGTAGGCCCAGCCGGGATTGACACGATGGGCGGTGGAGGTGTCGATGACGCGGACATTGTTGTTGGCCGAAACCATCTTCACCGCTTCCTTCGACGCATCGTCGGGCAGGCAGAGGATGGCGATATCGGCGCTGTTCAGCATGTCTTCGCGCATCGCGGCATTGCGCCGCTCGGCTTCCGGAATGGACAGAAGCTCGACATCGCGGCGGTCGGCCATGCGCGTGCGGATCTGCAAGCCCGTGGTTCCGTGTTCGCCATCGATGAAGATTTTCGGTGCCATTTTAATCCTGCTCTTTCAATAGGTTCAGAGTGTTTCCGGACTCAGTTTGCCATGGAGTTGATTCAGAATGATAACAGTCGCGGTCAGCGGCTGATCGCACGCCTTTCGGCGTGGAGACCGAGCATATACATCGCCACCGTTGCTCCGGCAATGGCAGTGATGTCGGCATGGTCATAGGCAGGGGAGACTTCGACGACATCGGCGCCCCTGATGTCGAGCTGACGCAGGCGCTGCAGTACCGAGAGGATTTTCGCACTCGACGGACCGCCAGCGACCGGTGTGCCCGTGCCGGGCGCATAGGCCGGATCGAGGCAGTCTATATCGAAGGTCAAGTAGACGGGCGCGCCTTTGGTATGGGAGATGATCGCCGACGCGATATCGGCCGCGCTCATATCCTCGGCTTCATGGCCGTAGAGAACCCGAATGCCATAATCCTCCGGCGCATGCGTGCGGATGCCGATCTGGATGGACCGGTCGGCATCGATCAAGCCGTCACGGGCAGCGCGTGCGACGAAGGAGCCGTGGTCGATGCGTTTGCCGTCGTCAAACCACGTGTCCTGATGCGCGTCGAATTGCACCAGCGCCAAGGGGCCATGTTTGGCCGCATGCGCCTTCAGCAACGGCCAGGTGACGAAATGGTCGCCGCCGAGCGTCAGCAAAAATGCGCCGCTATCGAGGATAGCGTTCGCTTGCCGCTCGATCTCCGCCGGCGTCTCCTGGTGGTTGCCGTAGTCGAGCAGGCAATCGCCGTAATCGATGACGGCCATTTCGGCGAAGAGGTCGCGATGGAAAGGATATTGCGGATCATTGTCGAAGATTGCCGACGCGCGACGGATCGCCTGCGGCCCGAAACGTGTTCCAGGGCGATTGGATGTGGCCGCATCGAAGGGAATGCCCCAGACGACGGCGTCGACGCCCTCTAGCGATTTGGTGAAACGCCGGCGCATGAAGGAGAGCGCGCCCGCAAAAGTCGGATCGCTGGCCGCCGACGTCAGGCTGGTGGCTGAAAAGGCGTGATCGATCGACGTGCTCGGCATGGGATTCTCCTTGCGTGGAAACTAGGCCCGGCGGTCGTGATGTGCCTTCGGCTGACTCGAGTTAGGAGACATCGGCGCTAATTGCAAGCAGGCGGCTTTCCGAGCTACTGCTTTGCGCGTGCAGTGCATTGATACGCCTTTTTCACGCATGCGATTTGCGGCGTGGAGCATTCGGCCTTTCCGTTGGCAACGGTACAGATCGAACATTGATCGGTAAATTGCTGACAGTCCGGATTGGCTTGCAGGAAATCCCGCATGCTTTCCATGGGTACCGGCGTCGCCTCGATCGTCGTTACGGTATCCGCTGAAAAAGCTGCGGTTGCGCAGAGCACTGCAAGCGCCAGCGAAGAGACCAAGCCTAGCCCTTTAGATCTCATTTCCGCCCCCGTACGGTTTCCTGTCTCGCTCCTCTATAATCGATCATACGATCAGGAAGCAAAAAAGCGCTAACCCATCCTGACATTGCCGGGCTGGCTGAACGACCGGAAGACCTAAGCCGGGACGGCACATCACATAAACAAAAAGGCCGGGCGAACCCGGCCTTTCCAAAATCCGATCTCGGATAAGCGATTAACGCTTGGAGAACTGGAACGAACGACGTGCCTTGGCACGGCCGTACTTCTTGCGTTCGACGACGCGGCTGTCGCGGGTCAGGAAGCCGCCCTTCTTCAGGACCGAGCGCAGGCCCGGTTCGAAGTAGGTGAGCGCCTTGGACAGGCCGTGGCGAACGGCACCGGCCTGGCCGGAAAGACCGCCGCCGGCAACGGTTGCAACGATGTCGAACTGGCCATCACGGGCAGCTGCGACGATCGGCTGACGCAGGATCATCTGCAGAACCGGACGGGCGAAATAAGCCGTGTAGTCCTTGCCGTTGACGATGATCTTGCCGGAGCCGGCCTTGACCCAAACGCGGGCGACGGCGTCCTTGCGCTTGCCGGTCGCGTAGGAACGGCCAAGCGAGTCAACCTTGCGGACGTGAACCGGAGCAGCAGCTTCCGATGCCGTGCCGAGATCCTTCAGGGAAGAGAGATCAGCCATTATCAGGCGCTCCTTACGTTCTTCTTGTTCAGCTTGGCCACGTCGAGAACGACCGGCTGCTGGGCTTCATGGGGATGGTTGGAGCCGGCGTAGACGCGCAGGTTCTTCATCTGGCGACGGCCGAGCGGGCCGCGCGGAACCATGCGTTCGACAGCCTTCTCGAGAACGCGCTCCGGGAAGCGGCCTTCGATGATCTGGCGAGCGGTGCGCTCCTTGATGCCGCCGGCGTAACCGGTGTGCCAGTAGTAAACCTTGTCTTCGTACTTCTTGCCGGTGAAGACGACCTTGTCGGCATTGATGACGATGACGTTGTCGCCGTCGTCGACGTGCGGCGTGAAGGTAGCCTTATGCTTGCCACGCAGACGCATTGCGATGAGAGAAGCGAGACGGCCAACGACGAGCCCTTCGGCGTCGATGAGAACCCACTTCTTCTCCACCTCTGCAGGCTTCTGGGAGAAGGTTGCCATGTTGAATACTCTCTTTTGGGACCCTGGACCCGAAGGCATCAGGGCGTTTCTTGTTGCTTGGTTTGGCGAGCGAAACGCGCGCCAAAAAGAAAGCAGCCCGGAAAGGCTGCGATCTGGCGCGGCTTATAAAGGGAATAGCTGTTGAGGTCAATAAGACAGGATTTGGCTGTCTGAAAAATTCGTGAACAGAATCAATATGTTAAATATACGGTATTTCAATACCCCATATTTCTCATCTTTAGGCCAGCCTTAGAACCAACACGCCGCCTGCAATAATCGCACCGGCGACATAACGCCAGATGCTCGATCGCTCCTTCAGGATGACCACCGAAATCACCAGTGCAAATAGGATCGATGTCTCGCGTAGCGCCGCCACCATGGCGACGGGCGCCTTGGTCATCGCCCACAATGCCAGGCCATAGGACGTCAGCGAACCGCCGCCGCCGATCAGGCCGCGCCACCAATTGTAGCGGACATGGGCGGCGACAACGGAAAAGCCGCGCTGCGAGATTGCCCAGGCAAACAGTAGCACCGGCGGCAGGAGCGACATCCACAGCGTATAGGATATGGAATTGCCGGAAAGGCGTGCGCCGATACCATCGACATAGGTATAGGTGGCGATGACCACCGCGTTCGACAAAGCAAGGACGATGGCCTGCCGGCCGCCCTTCCGGGCTTCGAAGGCAAGCGTCAATATTCCGGCGCAGATCGTCATCGTACCGAGCAGAGCACCGCTGGACAGCGTCTCCCGAAGGATGAAGCCGCTGGTCGCAACGATGATCAGCGGCGCCACCCCGCGCATCAGCGGATAGACGAGACCGATGTCGCCGGCGCGGTAGGCCGCGGCTACCAACTGAAAATAAGCAAATTGCAGGATCGCCGAGGCGCCGATGAAGGGCCAGGCGGCCGAAGCCGGCAACGGCAGAAACGGCAGAAAGGGCAGGGCAGTGACCGCGCCGCCTGCTGCAACCATCGCGGCATCCAGGGACTTCTCCGTTCCCGCCTTGATGATTGCGTTCCACGTTGCGTGCAGCAGGGCGCCGAAGAGGACGAGAGCGATAACGTCAGCGGACACGGAGACCTCGAATTGCGCGGCAACGGGCGAGAGTTTGATGATTTGTGGGTATACGGGATGCCATTGACGCTCAATACTCCAAAAGCAACAACATGTGTGGGTTTACATGCTTCTGGCTGTTGCTTTCCTCAATAAATCCATAGAAAAGTGCGGTTGAGCGTTCGCTATTTGTTCTATTTATTCGCGCAACCATGAGGTGTTTCTAATTTACAGGGGAATGAAGAGAGAACAAAAATTGCATGCCGGGTGAACGCATTGTCTGGGGTTATTCCGATAACATCCAAAGCGCTATGAGGATGTTATCGTGCTATCATGATTAAGGAACGGCACGTTTTGGGGAGTAACCAAATTGCGGCCGCGGGGCAAAACTGCACCGCATCGCGATCAACGCGATGCAGGCTGAACCACAATCCCATGCGCAAATCGAGATCGAGAGAGGCTAGCAACCTGCTTTGCCCTGCTGCTATCGATGCGGGATGAGCAAATCATCGTCGTCGAAATCGGTCGACGGCCGACATGTGTAGACGGGGCAGTTGGGCCTGTCCTTGGTCGGAATATAGTCCTGATAGGCATAGTAGCCGGGATCGCAGGCATTGCTGTCAGAAACGACACGATCATAGAGCGTCATGTTGCGCACCCTGGTGGACGGATAGCGCATGATTACCGCCCGTTCGCGGTCTATGATCGCCTTAGCCTGGCCACAGGTGAAGGACATGGAGTTGTACCGTGAGATCGCCAAGGCCGGGCTGGCGGCGGAGGCAATCAGCAGGCTCAGCAGGATGATTTTTTTCATCGGAGCAATTCTCCCTGAAATTGTTATAATACCTATATATACGCGAAAGCCGCGGCCGTGGTTTCCGGATTTGTGGCAAAACGCAAGTGTGATCCAAAGGGAGGCTCCGTGATGAACCATGACCGCTACGAGGATTCTTATATCGCCGATATCCTTTTATCCGTACGGACCATTGCGCTTGTTGGCGCATCGCCCAATCCCGCGCGGCCTAGCAACGGCGTCATGGCCTACCTGATGGCGCGAGGCTATCGCGTCATTCCCGTCAATCCCGGGCAGGCCGGCAAGGAGATCCTCGGACAATGGGTCTTTGGTCATCTGGCCGATATTCCCGAGCCGGTCGACATGGTTGATGTCTTCCGTGCACCGGAATATCTGCGCTCGGTGGTCGAGGAGACGATCATGATCGAGCCGAGGCCGCCGGTCATTTGGGGCCAGCTCGGCGTCAGAGACGACGCCGCCGCTGCGAGAGCGGAAGCGGCCGGCGTCAAGGTCGTCATGGATCGCTGCCCGGCCATCGAATATCCGCGCCTGGTCGCCTGACCCCGACAGCCTGCGCCTGACTACTGCGAAAAGCTGACCATTTTGTCGCGCGATATCGCCGAAAGATGGCAGGTTTTTTTCGTGAGCGGAAAAGCTCGGCAAAGTTCGCGGTTAACTTTAAGGCCTGAGACGCTATGATCCTCCCGTTATAATAGTATGGGCGGAAGGAGAGGGCATGCCGACCAACAATCCAGGTTTCGACACGCTGGCGATTCATGCGGGCGCGCAGCCGGACCCGACGACGGGCGCCCGCGCGACACCGATCTATCAGACGACCTCCTTCGTCTTTCAGGATGCGGACCACGCCGCCGCACTCTTCGGGCTGCAGCAGTTCGGCAATATTTACACGCGTATCATGAACCCGACCCAGGCCGTACTCGAGGAACGGGTGGCAGCCCTCGAAGGCGGCACGGCCGGCCTCGCCGTCGCCTCTGGTCATGCTGCTCAGATGCTCGTCTTTCACACCATCATGCAGCCGGGCGACAATTTCGTCGCCGCCAGGCAGCTCTACGGTGGCTCGATCAATCAGTTCGGCCACTCCTTCCAGAATTTCGATTGGCATGTGCGCTGGGCCGACTCCGCCGATCCGGCCACGTTCGAGACACAGATCGACAGCCGCACCCGCGGCATCTTCATTGAAAGCCTCGCCAATCCCGGCGGTACCTTCGTCGACATCGAGGCGATCGCCGCCGTTGCCCGCCGGCACGGCCTGCCGCTGATCGTCGACAATACAATGGCCAGCCCCTATCTCATCCGGCCGTTGGAGCATGGCGCCGACATCGTCATCCATTCGTTGACCAAATTCATGGGCGGCCACGGCAATTCCATGGGCGGCATGATCATCGATGGCGGCACCTTCGACTGGTCCGCGTCAGACAATTATCCGATGCTGTCGACGCCGAGGCCGGAATATAACGGCATCGTGCTGCACGCCACCTTCGGCAATTTCGCTTTCGCCATCGCCTGCCGCGTCCTCGGCCTGCGCGATCTCGGCCCTGCCATCTCCCCCTTCAATGCCTTCTTGATCCTTACGGGCATCGAGACGTTGCCGCTGCGCATGCAGCGCCATTCCGACAATGCGATCGCCGTCGCCCGCTGGCTGAAAGGGCAGGACAAGGTGGCCTGGGTGAACTATGCCGGCCTTGAGGACGACCCGAACCATCCGCTGCAACAGCGCTATTCGCCCAAGGGGGCGGGTTCCGTCTTCACTTTCGGGTTGAAGGGCGGATATGAAGCGGGCAAGGGATTTGTGGAAGGCCTGGAGCTCTTTTCCCATCTCGCCAATATCGGCGACACGCGCTCCCTGGTCATCCACCCTGCCTCGACGACGCACAAGCAGCTCACCGACGAGCAGAAAATCGCAGCCGGCGCCGGTCCGGATGTGGTGCGCCTGTCGATCGGCATCGAGGACGTCAAGGACATCATCGCCGACCTTGAGCAGGCGCTGGCGAAGGCATGACACGGAAGCGTTTCCAGATCGGGACGGAAGATTTATGACAACGTATTTACGATTGGACCCCGAAGGCGTCGAGCCGGAAACCGGTGCTCCCGCCGACGATCGCATCGTTTCCGGGGCGCCAAAGTTCCGCACCTGGAATGTCGAGGAAGCTGATGGCGGCCTCTACGCGGGCATATGGGAGGCAACGCCCGGAAAATGGCGAATCGTCTATGACGAGTGGGAGTATTTCCATATCCTTTCCGGCTACTCGGTGGTAACTGCCGAAAATGGCGAGGCTTTTCACCTGCGTGCCGGCGATCGCATGATTCTGAGACCCGGCTTTAAGGGGACGTGGGAAGTCATTGAAACCACCCGAAAGGATTATGTGATCCGTCTCTGACGGCGCCGCAAAGCCGGTCGAATCAAATCAGGACGGCCAGCGCCGTTCGGACGCGCGCAGGCATTTGTTAGCCGGCCAGCGCAAATAGCCGTTTTCATTGCCGCAAGTTGTGTCACTGGCCTTTCACCAAACTGTCATCAAACTGAAACACTGCGAGATTAGAGCCATCACTGTCGCCAGGAGATTGAGGTGGGGGTTACGAACCGATGGGGACGTTCCGTGCTCAGATCCTGCTCGCCATCCATTCATCACTTGAGGAAGTGAGTTCAATCATGTTGAATCAGAAATTTCGTTCGCTTTGCCTGACTGCAGGCTTCATCGCGGCTATGTCCGTGTCGGCCTCGGCTGCCGACATCACGGGCGCCGGCTCGAGCTTTATCGCGCCGGTTATGTCCAAGTGGGCTGAAGGCTATAAGGCTGCGACGAACAACGTCGTCAACTACCAGTCGGTCGGTTCGGGCGCCGGCATCAAGCAGCTCCTCGACAAGACGATCGTATTCGGCGCTTCGGATAAGCCGATGAGCGACGCTGACCTCGAGAAGAACGGCATTGCCCAGTTCCCGATGATCTCCGGCGGTATCGTCGTTTCCTATAACGTTGAAGGCGTAAAGCCGGGCGAACTCGTTCTCGACGGCAAGACGCTGGCCGACATCTTCCTCGGCAAGGTCGCCAAGTGGGACGATGCAGCCATCAAGGCCCTGAACCCCGACGTGAAGCTGCCTTCCACCGCGATCTCCGTCGTTTATCGCGCCGACAGCTCGGGCACGACCTTCAACTTCACCGATTTCCTGTCGAAGGTTTCGCCGGAGTGGAAAGAAAAGGTTGGTTCGAACACGGCAGTTGAATGGCCGGTCGGCTTTGGCGCCAAGGGTTCCGAAGGCGTTTCCACCACTGTCAACCAGACGGCTGGTTCGATCTCTTACGTTGAATATTCTTACGTCGTCGCCAACCATATCGGTTTCGCGAAGATGAAGAATGCTGCCGGCAAGGTTGTCGAGCCTAGCCTCGATACATTCAAGGCTGCTGCTTCCAACGCCGATTGGGCTCATGCCAAGAACTTCAACCTGATCATCACCAATCAGCCGGGCGAAAAGAGCTGGCCGATTGCCGCTTCGACCTGGGTTATGCTCTACAAGAAGCCGGCCGATGCCGCTAAGAACGAAGAGGCCCTGAAGTTCTTCAAGTGGTCCTATCAGAACGGTCAGAAGGACGCGACCGCCCTGTCTTATCTGGCAGTCCCGGACAATGTCGTCGAGATTGTCGAGAAGTCCTGGCAGAAGGACTTCGGCACGAAGTAATTTGTGCTGGGTGAGAAGTTGCGGCGGACAGGGTATAGCCCTGTCCGCCTTTCGTCACGGACAAGGGGAAATCGATGGCTGACGCGACTCAGACGGCTGCCTTCCAGGCTATAGATACCACCGCCAGCACCAGAAAATTCCGGATGCAGGATCGGATTTTCTATTTTATGACGCTTGGCTCGGCTACTCTCGTCGTGCTTCTGCTGCTGGCAATCCTGGTGGTTCTTGTCATCGATGCCTTGCCAACCTTCCAGACCTTCGGCTTATCGTTCCTCTTTGGCACAAAGTGGAGCGCTCCCGTCGATATTTACGGTGCAGTGCCTGCCGTGGTCGGTACGCTGGTGAGTTCGTTCATCGCCATGCTGATTGCCGTTCCCCTCGGCATCGGCATTGCCATCTTCCTCACGGAACTTTGCCCCGGCAGCCTGCGACGTCCGATCAGCACGGCCATCGAGCTTTTGGCCGGTGTGCCCTCCATTATCTACGGTATCGTCGGTCTGTTCATTCTCGTGCCGCTGATGCAGAACTATATCCTGCCCTTCCTTATGATGACGATCGGCCAGGTGCCGTTGATCGGCCTGCTGTTCCAGCCGCCGGCCCCAGGCGTCGGCCTGTTGACGGCAAGCCTCGTGCTGGCTGTCATGATCCTGCCGTTCATCACCGCGATTGCCCGCGACGTGTTCAGCACCGTGCCGCCGATGTTGCGTGAATCCGCTTACGGCATGGGCATGACCACATGGGAGGTGGCCCGCCACATCCTGATCCCCTATACACGTCGCGGCCTCGTCGGCGGCATCATGCTCGGCCTCGGCCGCGCGCTCGGCGAAACCATGGCCGTCACCTTCGTTGTAGGCTCGGTGAGCCGCCTGCAATCGTCGATCATTTCGCCGTCCACCACCATTTCCGCCCAGATCGCGAACAACTTCGGCGATGCCGACGGTCTACAATTGTCGAGCCTGATCGCGCTCGGCCTGCTCCTGTTCGTCCTTTCCTTCTGCGTGCTAGCAGCGGCGAGATGGATGATCGGCCGCGGCGACGCGCATTGAGGAAAACACCCATGGAAAATGCAATTCGTCAGAATCTCGTGTCGAGGCGCTATGGGAAGAACCGCGTGATGATGGCCTTGTGCTTCCTCGCGGCCATCCTCGGCATATTCTTTCTCAGCGTGATCCTTGTGACCCTGCTTTATCGCGGCGTATCGGCACTCAGCCTCGACGTCTTCACGATGTCGATCCCGGCGCAGGGCTCGCGCGGTGGTCTGATCAACGCGATCTATGGCACCGTGCTGGTCACGGGCTGCGCCATCCTGATCGCCGCGCCGATCGGCATTCTCGCCGGCACCTATCTGGTGGAATATGCCAACGGCACCAAGCTTGCCGAGGCCGCCAAGTTCATCAACGACATCTTGCTGTCCGCACCCTCGATCATCATCGGCGTGTTCGTCTACGGCCTCGTGGTCGTGCCCATGCACGGCAACTCCGCCATCGCCGGCATCCTCGCGCTGGCGCTGATCGCCCTTCCGGTCGTCAACCGCACGACGCAGGATATGCTGTTGCTGGTGCCAAATGCGCTTCGTGAGGCGACCGCCGCGCTCGGCGCGCCGCGCTGGAAGTCCATGATGATGGTGATCTACCGTTCCGCCTGGACCGGCATCCTCACCGGCATCCTGCTGGCCGTCGCCCGTATCAGCGGCGAAACCGCGCCGCTTCTCTTCACCGCCGGTTACAGCAAATTTATGAATGCGGGCGTGACCGGTCCAATCGCCACGCTGCCGGTTGCCATCAACACGCTCGCCGCCGATGCAGGTGAGGATCTCAAACAACTGGCTTGGGCCGGCGCGCTGATCATCACCGTTGCCATCCTAGCCCTTAACATCCTTGCCCGTGTCTTGAGTGGGCGCCGCCAGTGACGCAGCCGCCGAACGATAGGAATGAAACCATGAACATGAGCGACAGCAATTTCCAGAGCGTCAACGCACAGTCGGGGAAGGACGCCGTTTCACAGTCGGGTCCCGGCATGCTCGCGAAACTTGAGGTGAAGAACCTCGATTTCACCTATCAGAACGGCCATCGCGTTCTGAAGGGTGTGAACATGAACATCCGCAAAAATGCGGTCACCGCCTTCATCGGCCCTTCGGGTTGCGGCAAGTCCACGCTGCTGCGCACCTTCAACCGGATGTATGATCTCTATCCGGGCCAGACTGTTGGCGGCGAGATCCTGTTGGATGGCCGCAATATCCTCGCCAAGGACGTCGATCTGAACGATTTGCGTGCCAAGGTCGGCATGGTGTTCCAGAAGCCCACGCCGTTCCCGATGTCGATCTATGAAAACGTCGCTTTCGGCATCCGGCTCTATGAGAAGATTTCCAAGGCGGAAATGGACGCCCGCGTCGAAGCGGCGCTGACTGAAACTGCGCTTTGGAGCGAAGTGAAGGAAAAGCTGCACCAGAGCGGACTTGGCCTTTCCGGCGGCCAGCAGCAGCGTCTCTGCATCGCCCGCGCCATCGCGGTGAAGCCATCCGTGTTGCTTCTCGACGAGCCGACTTCGGCTCTCGATCCTATCTCGACCGCCAAGGTCGAGGAATTGGTCTCGCAGCTTAAGGGCGAGTTCACGGTCGTCATCGTGACGCACAACATGCAGCAGGCGAGCCGTATCTCCGACAACACCGCCTTCATGTATCTAGGTGAGTTGATCGAATACGGCGCGACCGAGCAGATTTTCCAGGCGCCGAAGGTCAAGCGCACGGAAGACTACATCACCGGCCGTTACGGCTGATATGGCAGAGGCGGGCGCATGCCGCCCGCTGCCAAGGGTTTTGCAATGGCGCGCCCGCCCGGCGCGCCATTTTGCGTTTTAGGCGATCAATGAACCTAGCGGATAGTCCTGCAATCAAGGCGTAACGCGCAATCGGGATTGGCGGGCTCTCGGCCAAAGGCAATACTTAACTCACCAGCTCAGTTCCAGCTTGTCGAGGCCGTGGAATTGATAGAGATCCTTGACCTCCGGCGTCTTCTTGAGCGTCAGGCCGGGCAGGCGTTCGAACAGGATCGGCAGCACCACGTTCAATTCCAGCCGCGCCAGCGGCGCGCCGATGCAGAAATGGATACCGGCGCCGAAGGAGAGATTGGGTGCTTCGTTGCGGTCGGGCTTGAAGGTGAGGGGATCGGAGAACTTCGTGGGGTCGAGATTGGCGGCGGCGAGAAGCAACGCCACCTTATCGCCACGCTGGAAGGACACGCCGTCGATTTCTGCCGGCTCCAGGCACCAGCGCTGGAAGACATGCACGGGCGCGCAGATTCGCAGCGTTTCCTCGACAGTACGCTCCGTCGTCGCCTCATCCTTGAAAAGCGCGGCAGGTGCGTAGCCGTTCTCCAGAATGACACGGACGGAATTGCCGATCTGATGCACCGTCGCCTCGTGGCCGGCATTGAGCAGCACGATCGTCGTTGAGACCAGCTCGTCCTCGGTCAGATACTGGCCCTTATGCTCGGTTGTGATCATATGCGTGAGGAGATCGTCCTGCGGATTGGCGCGGCGCTCGCGAATGACCGTTTTCACGTAGTCGGCAAATTCCTTGGCTGCCTGATCGGCGGCAAGCTCGTCTTCGGGCGTGCGGCCGAATATGTACATGCGTACATAGGCATGCGACCACTTCAGCAATTGCGGCCCCATCTCTTCCGGAATGCCGATCATCCGCGCGATCATGGTGACGGGAATGATATCGGCAAAGGCCGACAGCAGTTCGACTTCGCTTTTTTCTTCGAAATTATCGATCAGCCGGTTGGCGAGCTCCGCCAGCTCCGGCTTCATCTTCTCGACGTGACGGGAGACGAAGGCGCGGTTGACGAGGGTTCTCAGCCGCGTGTGCTCGGGCGGCTCGATTTCGAGCAGTGAATGTTGTTCGGCAAGATCGAAATTTTTGAGATGCGGCTGCGGCGCGGGCAGGCCGAGTTCTTCGCGGCTGGCGATATGCAGGATCTGCCGGCCGAAGCGGCGGTCGCGCAGCAGGCCGTTCACATGGTCATAGCCGGTGAAATACCATTGCTTCTGCTGTTCCCAATAGAAGGTGGGACATTCGGCATGCAGGGCGGCATAGACGGCGTTCGGATTGTTGTAGAAGGCGGGATCGCGCGCATTGAGGGACACGCGACGCGCCACGGGATCGATGGAGAAAACGGAGGATGTGGTCATGACGAAAGGATTATCGGAATAAAGCGGATGGGAAAAGGCCGTTACATCCGTGCCAGCGTACCGAGGCGGCGCAGCGCATGAATCTGATCATCGAGTGTCGGCACAAGCTCGCCGCCGTTCGGATCGGGCGGGGTATCGGTGGCCATTGCCGCTTCCGCCTCGCTGAAGACGATCGTGCAATTGCGGCCGCCGCGCTTGGCGGCATAAAGCGCCCGATCTGCGGCGGAAACCAATCGGTCCCAATTGGCGTTTTCGCATGGCATGATCGCCAGACCGATGCTGACGGTCGCTGGCACTAACGAGCGGCCGGCAAGCAGCGGCACACGGCAGAAGTCCAGGCGGATCGTCTCGGCGATCGCCTCGGCCTCCGCTTGGTCGTCTACGAGGATGAAGGCGGTAAATTCCTCGCCACCCATGCGGCCGAATGCGCCGTTGCGAGGCACGAACTGTCGTCCGATGCGAGCGAATTCGGCAAGCACGATATCGCCCGTCTGGTGGCCATAACGGTCGTTGATCGCCTTGAAGTGATCGAGATCGAACAGCAGCGTGGCGATCTTCTGCGAGTCTTTGGTCGTCTTTCCGGCGACAAGTTCGAAATAATCCTGCAGGCCGCGTCGGTTCAGCACGCCCGTCAGCGTATCCGTGACCGATATAGCCCGCCAGCGTCGTTCGGACCGCTCCATCATCAGCTTGCCAGTGAGTGCGATTGCCGTGGTGATCAGCAACGCGCTGCCAAGGGCGGAGTAGCTGCGATAGCTCTGCGCTTCCTCAAGGTTGAGCTGCAGAAGCGTCATCGACATGGCGGAAACGAAGCAAAGGCAGGCGAGCGCCATGAAAACGAAGCCGAGCAGACCGCGCACCCCTTCGCGCCGGCCTTCCGCCGGGCGGACCGCAGCGGCGAGCAACGTCGCGCCGACCGCGCCAGCGAGATCGTAGAGGATGACGCGATTGACGAAACTCTCGTGAATCCAAGGCAGTTCGACCCCGGCAAACCAGATGGCCGGCGGGAACAGCGCCCGCCAGTCCAGCCGGCGATTGTCCATCCAGCAAAAGCCGGCGATCCAGGCACTTTCGCCGAGCAGAGCGATGCCGTTGCCGACTTCGATCGACAGGAAATCCGGAATGAAGCCGCGCGCTGCCACGAGGGCGAACCCGACGGCGCTGACGGTGAAGCCCAGCGACCACATCAAATAGGCAGGCGTCTGGCGATCATGCCGCCAGGCAAAGAAAAGCACGGTTGCGAGCGTAATCGCTTCCGAACACCAGATGGTGAGGCCCGTTGTGATATTGAGCACGATATGCGTTTCTCCTTTACCGTGGCGCGGATTTCGTCGGCGCAAAGGACACGGTAACGCTTGCAATGGAGGCATCATCGCCGAATAAGATGGTGAGTTCCTTAAGTCGCTTGGTAAATTTTACCTGCGCATGGGATTACGCTGTGCCAAGCTCGTCTGCGCTTCATCCTTCCTTCACCCTGCAGTTGGGAAAAGCGGTGGACCGCGCGAAGAGCGTCATCGGAGCTATTGGCATGAGGAAATCAGCGGTTAGAAACGCTTCCTCAACATCTCCTGGGCCATTAGGCCTTTTTGACGTTATCCTTTCGCGCGTCTTGAAGTGCAGGGCAGTGACACTCTATGTAGGGTAAGGGATTTTATTCGATTCCCGGCGTTTTCGCCGCCGGGGCAAGCTTGGTAAAGGACGCACATGAGAAATCCAGTCGATACAGCTATGGCTCTGGTGCCGATGGTTGTTGAGCAGACCAACCGCGGGGAACGGTCTTACGACATCTATTCTCGCCTGCTGAAGGAACGCATCATCTTCCTGACGGGCCCGGTCGAAGATCAAATGGCGACGCTGGTCTGCGCCCAGCTTCTCTTCCTCGAGGCGGAAAACCCGAAGAAAGAAATCGCGCTCTACATCAATTCCCCGGGCGGCGTTGTCACCGCCGGCATGGCAATCTATGACACCATGCAGTTCATCAAGCCCGCCGTATCCACGCTTTGCATCGGCCAGGCCGCCTCGATGGGCTCGCTGCTGCTTGCGGCCGGCGACAAGGACATGCGTTTCGCCACGCCGAATTCCCGCATCATGGTTCACCAGCCTTCCGGCGGCTTCCAGGGTCAGGCTTCGGACATCGAGCGTCACGCCCGCGACATCATCAAGATGAAGCGCCGCCTGAACGAAGTCTACGTCAAGCATTGCGGCCGGACTTACGAAGAGGTTGAACAAACGCTCGATCGTGACCATTTCATGTCCTCCGATGAGGCGAAGGAATGGGGTCTGATCGACAAGGTGCTGACGTCTCGTACTGAAATGGAAGGTGAAACCCCCGCCTGAGTTATCCACGGGCGGTGTCTTCTACGCCACAGTTCTATCCCATTTGTGATCGAATAGGGGTTTAATGTGGTGTAGAACACGGTAATAGTAAGCATTAATGCTATGTAGCGATTTTATGACATAGCATTCGGCATTCGAAGGGGGATTCGTTGCCACCGCAGCCCGGATATGTTGTCTGGGCTACGTTCAGTACCCCGAAGAGCGCCGCGATCTGCTGATAAACGAGGGGCAGGTCCGGTGGGCGCATTGAGTGGACCGCGATTTCAATCTGGGAATCAGCGGCGTGCTGGAAGGAAAATGATATGAGCAAAGTCAGCGGCAGCAACGGCGGCGACTCCAAGAATACCCTGTATTGTTCATTCTGCGGCAAGAGCCAGCATGAAGTCCGGAAGCTTATTGCCGGACCGACCGTCTTCATCTGCGATGAATGCGTCGAGCTCTGCATGGATATCATCCGCGAGGAGAACAAGTCCTCGATGGTGAAATCCCGTGACGGCGTGCCGACACCGCAGGATATTATCAAGGTTCTCGACGAATACGTCATCGGCCAGAGGCAGGCGAAGAAGATCCTGTCAGTGGCAGTTCATAACCACTACAAGCGTCTCGCGCATGCGTCGAAGAACGGCGATGTCGAACTGGCGAAGTCGAACATCATGCTCGTCGGCCCGACCGGCTGCGGCAAGACCTACCTCGCACAGACGCTGGCCCGTATCATCGACGTGCCGTTCACCATGGCTGACGCCACGACGCTAACCGAAGCCGGTTACGTCGGCGAAGATGTCGAAAACATCATCCTGAAGCTGCTGCAGGCTGCCGACTACAATGTCGAGCGCGCTCAGCGCGGCATCGTCTACATCGACGAAGTCGACAAGATCTCGCGCAAGTCGGACAATCCGTCGATCACCCGCGATGTTTCGGGCGAAGGCGTGCAGCAGGCGCTGCTGAAGATCATGGAAGGCACGGTCGCTTCGGTTCCTCCCCAGGGTGGCCGCAAGCATCCGCAGCAGGAATTCCTGCAGGTCGACACCACGAACATCCTGTTCATCTGCGGCGGCGCTTTTGCCGGTCTCGACAAGATCATCTCCGCCCGCGGCGAAAAGACCTCGATCGGCTTCAGCGCCGCTGTCAAGGCACCGGATGACCGTCGCGTCGGCGAAGTGCTGCGCGAACTGGAGCCGGAAGACCTGGTCAAGTTCGGCCTGATCCCGGAGTTCATTGGCCGTCTGCCGGTTCTGGCGACGCTGGAAGACCTCGACGAGGATGCGCTGATCCAGATCCTGTCGGAACCGAAGAACGCGCTCGTCAAGCAGTATCAGCGCCTGTTCGAGATGGAAGATGTCGAGTTGACTTTCCACGAAGATGCGCTGCGCGAAATCGCCCGCAAGGCGATCGTGCGCAAGACCGGCGCTCGCGGCCTGCGCTCGATCATGGAAAAGATCCTGCTCGACACCATGTTCGATCTGCCGGCGCTGGAAGGTGTTCGCGAAGTGGTCATCTCCGAAGAGGTCGTTCGCGGCTCCGCCCGCCCGCTCTACATCTATGCCGACCGGCAGGAAGAAAAGGCAAACGCCACTGCCTAATTGCCGGATTTGCGGTTGAAATCAGGGGCTCGTCGTTGACGGGCCCCTTTCTATTTGAAAAATCGTACAGTTTCCTGATAAAGTCCGGGATAAGCTTATTGGAACGCCGACGAAACCGGTTGTGAAGAGCGCTTGCCGCGGCCATGATGGCGTGATTCTGGGAATCCTCGGCGGATATGATTTTGCGTCCGGCTTCGGTCCTTGTGGGGCCCGTGTTGCCGGCAATGTTCGAGTAGCCGTGGCCCGGTATTTGTTGTTGCGTTCCTCCTCGTGACATGCGCGTTTCGCCACCCTGCAGCGCGTTTTGCGCGACTTGAAATGAATGATGTGAAGCTCCACTTCTAACCCAAGTGAGAGAGCCGGCTAATTCCCCCCATGCCGGCAGAAGAGCCCGGGAACGGGACGACGGAAAGGAAATGACATGACTAAGAAAACGTCTGCGGCAAATGAGAGCATTGCCTATCCGGTATTGCCATTGCGCGACATCGTGGTTTTCCCCCACATGATCGTGCCGCTGTTCGTCGGACGGGAGAAGTCCATCCGCGCGCTGGAAGAGGTCATGGGGTCCGACAAGCAGATAATGCTCGTCACCCAGATCAATGCCAGCGACGATGATCCCGCCCCGGACGCAATCCACAGGGTCGGCACGGTAGCCAATGTGCTGCAGCTCCTGAAGCTCCCAGACGGCACCGTCAAGGTGCTGGTCGAGGGCCGGGCACGCGCAGAGATCGACACTTATACGGGCCGCGAGGATTTTTACGAGGCCCTCGGCCATGTCCTGAATGAGCCGAATGAAGATCCGGTCGAACTGGAAGCGCTGAGCCGCTCGGTCGTTTCGGAATTCGAAAGCTACGTGAAGCTTAACAAGAAGATTTCGCCGGAAGTGGTTGGCGCCGCCAGCCAGATCGACGACTACTCGAAGCTCGCCGATACCGTCGCTTCGCATCTGTCGATCAAGATCACCGAGAAGCAGGAAATGCTGGAAACCACCAGCGTCAAGGGCCGCCTCGAAAAGGCGCTCGGCTTCATGGAGGGCGAGATTTCGGTTCTGCAGGTCGAAAAGCGTATCCGCTCGCGCGTCAAGCGCCAGATGGAGAAGACCCAGCGCGAATACTACCTGAATGAGCAGATGAAGGCGATCCAGAAGGAACTCGGCGACGGCGAAGAAGGCCGCGACGAGATGGCCGAACTGGAAGAGCGCATCTCCAAGACGAAG
The DNA here is from genome assembly GCF_025200735.1 of Rhizobium sp. CB3060. Classification (NCBI taxonomy): domain Bacteria; kingdom Pseudomonadati; phylum Pseudomonadota; class Alphaproteobacteria; order Hyphomicrobiales; family Rhizobiaceae; genus Rhizobium; species Rhizobium sp. CB3060. Next base: position 950,171 of record NZ_CP104158.1, read on the forward strand.
CTCTCCAAGGAAGCCAAGGAAAAGGCCGATGCGGAGCTGAAGAAGCTGCGTCAGATGAGCCCGATGTCGGCGGAAGCCACCGTCGTGCGCAACTATCTCGACTGGCTGCTGGGCATCCCCTGGCACAAGAAGTCGAAGATCAAGACCGATCTGAACAATGCCGAGAAGATCCTTGAAGCGGATCATTTCGGTCTCGACAAGGTCAAGGAGCGCATCGTCGAATATCTGGCCGTCCAGGCGCGCGCGACGAAGATCAAAGGCCCGATCCTTTGCCTCGTTGGCCCTCCGGGCGTCGGCAAGACCTCGCTCGCGCAGTCGATCGCCAAGGCGACCGGCCGTGAGTATGTCCGCATGGCGCTTGGCGGCGTTCGTGACGAAGCCGAAATCCGCGGTCACCGCCGCACCTATATCGGCTCGATGCCCGGCAAGGTCATCCAGTCGATGAAGAAGGCCAAGAAGTCCAACCCGCTCTTCCTGCTCGACGAAATCGACAAGATGGGCATGGATTTCCGCGGCGATCCGTCTTCGGCCCTGCTGGAAGTACTGGACCCGGCGCAGAACTCGACCTTCATGGATCACTACCTGGAAGTCGAATACGATCTGTCCGACGTGATGTTCATCACGACGGCGAACACGCTGAACATCCCTGCGCCGCTGATGGACCGCATGGAAATCATTCGTATCGCCGGCTACACCGAAGACGAGAAGCGCGAAATCGCCAAGCGGCACCTGCTGCCGAAGGCCATCAAGGAACATGCGCTGCAGCCGAATGAATTTTCGGTCAGCGACGACGCCCTGATGGCGATCAGCCAGCAGTACACCCGCGAAGCCGGCGTGCGTAACTTCGAGCGCGAATTGATGAAGCTCGCCCGCAAGGCGGTCACCGAGATCATCAAGGGCAAGGCCAAGTCCGTCGCGGTCACCGCTGCGAATATCGACGAATATCTCGGCGTTCCGCGCTTCCGCCATGGCGAAGCGGAACGCGACGATCAGGTCGGCGTTGTCACCGGTCTCGCCTGGACGGAAGTCGGCGGCGAGTTGCTGACGATCGAAGGCGTGATGATGCCGGGCAAGGGCCGCATGACGGTCACCGGCAACCTGAAGGAAGTCATGAAGGAATCGATTTCCGCGGCGGCCTCGTATGTCCGCTCGCGCGCCGTCGATTTCGGCGTCCAGCCGCCGCTCTTCGACAAGAGCGACATCCACGTGCACGTGCCGGAAGGTGCGACGCCGAAGGATGGTCCCTCGGCTGGTGTCGCCATGGCGACCGCCATCGTCTCGATCATGACCGGCATCCCCGTTTCCAAGGATGTCGCCATGACCGGTGAAATCACGCTGCGTGGCCGCGTGCTGCCGATCGGCGGCCTGAAGGAAAAGCTGCTTGCTGCACTTCGCGGCGGCATCAAGAAGGTGCTGATTCCGGAGGAAAACGCCAAGGATCTGGCGGAGATTCCGGACAACGTGAAGAACAACATGGAGATCGTTCCGGTATCGCGCATGGGCGAGGTGATCAAGCATGCGCTGATCCGCAGACCGGAGCCGATCGAGTGGGATGGCACCGTTGAAACGCCCGTGATCGCAACGGTTGAAGGCGTCGACGATGTGGGTGCTGCCATCGCGCACTAGGCGTGGTTGAGCCTCATTTGCGCCGAATTGACATGAAACCAGAAAAGACCGGCAAAATGCCGGTCTTTTTTGTGAAAAGCTTTTGACAGCGCTTGCTTTTCCTTGATTTGCAGGGCTTTTGGGGGTTGCGGCGGGCTAGAGCACTCGTATTCTGCGCCCCGCTTACAAGATGAGTCGTTTCATACCAGTAGAAAGGGGTGGAAACATGAATAAGAATGAGCTCGTGTCCGCAGTGGCCGAGAAGGCCGGTATTACGAAGGCTGACGCTGCTTCCGCTGTTGACGCTGTTTTCGATACCGTCCAGTCTGAACTGAAGAAGGGCGGCGACATTCGTCTCGCAGGTTTCGGCAGCTTCACCGTTTCCCACCGTGCAGCTACGAAGGGCCGTAACCCGTCCACCGGCGCTGAAGTTGATATCGCGGCTCGTAACGTGCCGAAGTTCACGCCCGGCAAGGGCCTGAAGGACGCCGTCAACGGCTGATCCGTTTTCACCCGCCTATTGGGGCTTTTGCTCCGTGGCGGAGGATATAGGGGGTTCGAAGCATTTCGGACCCCCTTTTTTGTAGCAATGCCACCAATGACTATTTTCGGCTAGGTACGCCAACTCTACTCGCCGCTGCGGGGGCGATCATGACCGGAGACGAGCCCGGTCGAAACCACGGTCTCGAAATACTCGACCTTCAAATCGAAGGAGCGCAAAAGCTTCTGGGTACTTGCCTTCACCACCGCATCGTCAAAATCACCTTTGCCAAAGTGACCGGCAGAGGCCATATCGGCCCAAAAGCTCATAACCACCAGCTCATTGTTCTCGCCACGAACCCTGCGGGCGAGGGTCGCCCCAAGATGGCCGGGAAGCAGCGCCATTTCAACAAAGGTGGTCGTCTCAAGATGCTTCGCATAAGCTGCCAGCACCTCGTCAGAGCCAGCAACGGCCCGCCAAGAACGAACAATCATATCAATTCCCTATCCCGCCTGGAGGGTGCTTGTAGCCCCCATTTCCTGATGTCCGATCGTGATTTATGCACCACTTTCGCTGCCCGGCAATCTCAATTGCTGGCGTAGTGGAGGCTCGGAATTCCAGAGGGCGATCAAAGAAGCGTTGGGACAAAAAATCTGCGGCCGGATCTGCACCCGGCCATGCGTTTTCCTAGAAACTCCTATCGTTACCAGCGGTGATGAACGTGCGGGGCGATCAGACGTTCGTAGATCTCGCGCGTTGCCGCCATGACATCGGCCGAAAGCGGCGCAAGATTGGCGGCTGCCGCATTGGCTCTGGCCTGCTCGGCATTGCGCGCACCGGGGATGACGACGGTGACTGCTTCGCTCATCAGGATCCAGCGCAGTGCGAACGCTGCCATGCTGGCGCCCGCCGGAACCAGCTTGCGCACTTCTTCGACCGCCTGCAGGCCGACCTCAAAAGGAACGCCGGCAAAGGTCTCACCGACATCGAAGGCCTCGCCGTGGCGGTTGAAGTTGCGATGATCGTCGCTGGCGAACTGGGTATCGCGGGTGATCTTGCCGGAAAGCAGGCCGGAGGCCAACGGCACACGGGCAATGACCGCAACGTTCTTGCGCCTGGCTTCCTTGAAGAACAGGTGGTCCGGGCGTTGGCGGAAGATGTTGTAGATGATCTGGATGCTGAGCACGCCCGGATATTCGATCGCCTTCAGCGCCTCCTCGACTTTCTCGACGCTGACGCCGTAGCCCTTGATCTTTCCGGTCTTCTGTAGCTCGTCAAGGCCGGCAAAGACTTCGGGGCGGTAGAGCACCTCTGTCGGCGGGCAATGCAACTGCACGAGGTCCAGGCTGTCGACGCCGAGGTTTTTCAGGCTGCGGTCGATGAAGCCTTCGAGATTGGCCTTGTTATAGCCGTCGGCGACGTGCGGGTTGAGTCGACGGCCGGCTTTGGTCGCGACCATCGGGTGCGTGCCGCCGCGCGCCTTCAACACGTCTGCGATGATCTTTTCTGAGCGGCCGTCGCCATAGACGTCGGCCGTGTCGATGAAGGTCATGCCGGCGTCGAGCGCAGCATTCAAGGCGGCGCGGCCGTCCGCCTCGCTGACATCACCCCAGGCGCCGCCGATTTGCCAGGCGCCGAAGCCGACATTTGTAACGATAAAGGGCGTGCGGCCAAAAGCATCGTGTTTCATGGAATTGTCTCCGTTCGTGATGAAATGCCAAGGCACTACCAGCCGCTCAGAGTGCGGACAAGCCTGGGGCGACATTGCAAGATCGCAATCGCGTGACATAGGAGCATGACAGGACCCGGCAATAGATGAAAGCGTTGGATGACCTCTCCCGCATGGTGTTCATCGGCCCCGTATTTCCGTAAAAAGAAGGTGCCAGATATCTGACGATGACCGGAGCTTATGCCCTCTTTCAGTTTCATCCACGCCGCCGATCTGCATCTCGGCAGTCCTTTTCAGGGGCTGGCGTTGAAAGATGCTGCTATCGCCGCCGTCTTCGTGGAAGCGAGCCGCAAGGCCTTTTCGACGCTGGTGGGGCTGGCGATCGAGAAAGCGGTCGATTTCTTCCTTATCGCTGGCGATGTCTATGACGGCGATTGGAAGGACAACAAGATCGGCCTGTTCTTCAATCGGGAAATGGCGCGGCTGGAGCGGGCCGGCATCCGGGTCTATCTGCTACGCGGCAATCACGACGCGGCGAGCGTCATCACCAAGACCATTACCCTGCCAGCCAATGTCCATGAATTCCCGACCAACAAGCCCGGCTCCGTCAGGCTGGATGGGTTGCAGGTAGCGCTGCACGGGCAGGGCTTTGCCGAGCGCTCTGCCAACGATAATCTGGCGCTTGCCTATCCGGCGCCCGTGTCCGGCTGGTTCAATATCGGCATTCTCCATACCTCGCTCACCGGCCGCGAGCCGCACGCGCCTTACGCGCCGTGTTCGGTCGATGATCTGCGTTCGCGCGGTTACGATTATTGGGCGCTTGGCCACGTGCACGACTATGAGGTGGTGGCAAACGACCCGCTGGTGGTTTTTCCGGGCAACCTGCAGGGCCGCAGCATTCGCGAGCGCGGGGCAAAGGGCGCCGTGCTGGTCACGGTCGAGGAAGGCTGCGTCAGCCACGAACGCTTGATCGTCGACGAGGCGCGGTTTGCGCAGGCCGATATTGCCGTCGATCCCGAGGACGATCAGGCCGCAATCCTGCGCCGCGTCGAGCAGGCGGTGCAGCCACTTGCCGGTGACATGGCGGGACGCATGACGGCGCTGCGCGTTCGGCTATCGGGCATCACGCCGTTGCAGGGCGCCATTGCCGCCAATCGCCGGCAATGGCGCGACGAGGTCGAGGCCGCCTGCCATCGCGTGCATGAGGATATCTGGCTGGAGAAGCTAGAACTGCGCCTGGAGCCACCTGTCGCAAGCGCTGTCGAGGCCAACGGCACGCTCGATCTCGGCCAATTGCTGGCCGAACATGCCGGTGATGCGGATATCGTCGCGGAAGCGCAAAGGCTCGTTGGCGAAATCGCGATGCGCTTGCCCTCCGGCCTCGGCGCAGCGGAGTTGCCGCTTGACGACACCATCGAGATGCTGATCGAGGAGGCGCGGCAATTGCTGCTGGCGCGCGGGCAGGGGGCAGGCTGACCCATGCGCTTCGATCGGCTCGACATTCTCCGCTACGGCGCGCTCACCGACCGCACGCTCGATTTTCGTGCAGGTGCGAAACTGCATGTGATTTATGGGCCGAACGAGGCGGGGAAATCCTCGGCGCTCAGTGCCATTTCGGATCTGCTTTTCGGCTTTCCCGTTGCCGCCGAACAAAGCTTCCTGCATGAGCCGACGAGCCTTCGTGTCGGCGCTGCAATCAGCGCGCGGGATGGTGCGTCGCTGGCTTTCCGCCGCCGCCGCGGGCGCAAGAACACTCTGCTCGCCCCCGACGACAAGGAGGGGCCACTTGCGGAAGATGCCTTGGCGCCGTTCCTCGGCCATTTGAGCCGCGATGTCTTCGAGCGCGCTTTCGGGCTCGATTCTCTCCGATTGCGGCAAGGCGCGACGGCCATGCTGCGCAGCGGCGGCGAGATCGGCAGCCTGTTGTTTTCCGCCGCCTCGGGCCTCACCGGCCTGTCGCGGCTGCGGCAGTCTCTCGATGGTGAAGCGGACGGCATCTATGCCCAGCGGCGGTCGAAGGATCGCAGTTTCTACCGCGCTCTGGACCGCCATGACGAGGCCCGTAGGGCCGAACGCGACAATGAGCTCAAATCCGGTGACTGGAAGAAGTTGCTGGCGGAAGCCGTCGAATTGGAAGGCGAATTGGAGCGCCTGCAGGACCTGCGTCGCCAGACGCGTCAGGCGCTAGACCGGCTGCAGAGATTGAAGACGCTGCAGCCGCTGCTGGCCGAAATCGATGGCGAGATCGCAGCTCTCGACCGCCTCGCTGATCTCTCGGTTTTACCGGACAATTTTGCGGATCGACTGGAGCGAAGCCTGAGCGACAAGCGCGCCGCCGAGGACGAGCTGCGCCGTGCCCAGCAATTGGCCGCACGCACCGGCGAAGAGCTGTCGCTGATTGAGATAGACGAAACGCTGCTGCGGATATCGAACGACATCACGCAGCTTTTTGCCGATAGCGGCAATTATCGCAGCCAGCGCCATGACCTGCCGCGTGTCGATCAGGAGTTGGCGAGCTATGATGCGGAGCTCGCACAGCTTGCCCGCCGCCTCGGCCTTTCAGATGTTGCGCAATTGGAAAAACGGCAACCGAGCGATGCCGACCGCGCGCGCCTCTCGGAACTGGTGGAAGAGGGCAGGCGGTTGCTGCTCCGTGCCCAGGCAATTGCAGAGCAATTGGACAGCGAGCGCGGGCAGCTCGTGGCGCTGGAGAGGGATGGCCTTGCCGGCCGTTTGATCGATCCCCGGCCCCACGTCGACCAACTGGAGTCACTGACCGGTGATCTAACCGCTCTTGCCCGTCTCGACGCGTTGGAGACGCATATCCGCCGTGCCGAGGCAGACCTTGGCGAGGCCGCTGCCCGCCTGCGTCCTCCTGTTGCCGATGTCGAGGCGCTATTTTCCGCGCCGCTGCCGGACAGTGCCGAGATCGCCACGCATCGCGAGGCTATCGATGCTGCCCGCGGCAGCCTGCGTGAGGCGTCCGACAAGGTGCGCCTCCATGATGAGCAGTTGGCTGAGATCGAGCAGGCGCTGGAGGATGCTGAGCGCACGGGCCCGATCGTCACACGTGAACAGATCGCCGGCGCACGCAATGCTCGCGATGGCCTATGGCAATCGATCCGCGACGGGCTGGCGGATGGTGGACCGGCTCCCGATGGAAAAGCCATCGCCAGGTTCACGACGAGCCTTGCGGAAGCGGATCGGCTGGCCGATGCGGCGCTGAGTGATGCGGACCGTGTTTCTCGCCATGCGGATAATCTATTGCGCCGCGCGCGGCTGCAGCAGGAGCGTGAGGCGGCCGCAAAGCGACTGCAACAGTGCGAAGAGAAATCCGCAAAAGCGCTCGCCACCTTTGCCGCGCTCTTCGAGCCCTGCGGTATCGCCGCGCTCGATCCAGCGGCCATGCTGGAATGGCGGCGCGCGGTTGAAGGGTTGTTCCGCGAGCGTCGGGCTCTGCGCGATCTGGTGGACGAGCGGGATGAAGCTGCCCGTGCCGAAGCGCGTGTGTCTCCGGCGCTAAAAGATATCGCCGACGCCACCGGCTATAAGAGCGGCCGGCTACCGTCAGGCGCCATGGCGGAAGGGTTGCGAAAACATCTTCGCCTGCTTTCGGAGCGTTGGAATGAAAGTCGCACGCGCGAAGGCGAGATCGCCTCGGCGCGCGACCGGCTGACGCGTCTTGGTGAACAGAGCCAAGATATCGAGCGGCGGCAGGCCGGTTGGCGCGACGCGTTTGGTAAAGCTGTCCTCCCGTTCGGTCTTCCCGCAGATGCGACGCTGGAGATGGCTGCCGCTGCCTTGAAGGCATGGATGGAACTGCCGGATGTCTTGGCGGAGCATGACAATCGTCAACGCCGTGTCAGCGGCATGCGCCGCGACATGGCCGATTTCGAGCGTCGGCTTGCAACACTTGCCGCAACCGCCGGCTATGAACTCGACCACCTGCCGCCGGACGCCGCGGCCGAGGCGCTGCACGCTCGTGCCAATGGGGCGCGCGGTGAGCAGAAGAAGCGCGACCAGCTCGATGAGGAGCGTCAGCGCGCCGAGGCACAGGCCCTCCGCTGCAGTGACGCGCTTGCAACGGTGGTGGCTGATCTTGCTCGTCTGACTGCCGATCTGCCCGAGGATGCCGATCTGCCGGCATTGCTGTCGCGCCTGCGCGAACGTGCCCGGCTGAACACGAGGCTGATGGAAAGCCGCGACCGTTTCCGCCAGCAGGCCGATGGCGGCAGCGAGGATGAGAGCCGCGCGCAGCTCGCCGGCTTCGAGCGCATCGCCGCGGAGCTGGAAATCGAGCGGCTGACCGCCGAAGATCTCCGGCAATTCACCGCCCATGGCGAGCTGGTGGCGCGCCACGCGGAAAACCAGCGCCAGCAGCGTGCGCTGGAAACCGGTGTCAGCGCCGAACATGCCGTCTTCGAGAAGCTCTCCGCCGAGCAGGAGGCCAAGGACCTTGCGCGGCAATGGGTGGTGCTGAAACTCGCGGCACGGATGCTGGCAAGCTCGATGGAGGCCTATCGCGAGCGGCAGGCCGATCCGGTCATCAAGCGGGCAGGGGATTTGTTCTCCTTGCTGACCGGCCACCGCTTCGCGCGACTGGTCGAGGAACATGACGAGAGGGATGCGCTGCAACTGCTGGCGGAGCGCTCAGGTGGCGAGCGCGTGCCGCTGGATGGCTTGAGCGAGGGGACCGGCGATCAGCTTTATCTGGCGCTGCGGCTCGCCTTCCTCGAAGATTATTCCTCCCGCAACGAGCCCGCGCCGTTGATCGTCGACGACATCTTCCAGACCTTCGACGATGACCGCGCCAGCGCCGGCCTGAAGGCGCTCGCCGGCACGGCGGAGCGTTTCCAGACTATTCTCTTCACCCATGAAATGAGCCTGGTCGAGATTGCCAAACGGGAGATCGGCAAGGACTTGGACCTGATCCAACTGTAAAGCGCCGACATCGGCGTTGTCGCTTGGATGACGTCATCGAATGGCATAGGCTTGCGGCAGAGAACGAGGCGCGGCAGGCGCTGCGCTGGTGGAAGCAGGAGAAACGCCGTGGAGATCAAGCCCAATGGATCGCGTCCGTCCTTCAATGCGCCGGCCGAGTATTTTACCGGCAGCGTGCGCCAGGAACCATTGATGCAGGCGCAGGCACCGGCCCGTGTTCAGGTGGTCAATGTCAGCTTCGATCCTGGCGCCCGCACAGCCTGGCATACACATCCCTTCGGGCAGACACTGGTGGTGACCTCCGGCAGGGGACTTGCGCAAAGCTGGGGCGGCGAAATCCGCGAGATCAATGCCGGCGATGTGCTCTGGTTTGCCCCGGGCGAAAAGCATTGGCACGGCGCCGGGCCGGACACCGCGCTGACGCATATCGCCATTCAGGAAATGCAGGACGGCAAGGCCGCCGACTGGATGGAATATGTAACCGAAGAGCAATATCGCGGATAAAAGCGGCTCGCGGTGGTTTGGATGGGATAGCAGCCGAGACCTTACATCGATGGAATGCGCAGCTTCGTTGGCATCAAGATCTTCGGGTCTGATTTATCGCGGCTATAGGCTGGATTGATCGCGCGGTCTTCAAACGTCTGCGTCCCATGCAGCCGGCGCAGATTGTCTTTCTCCCGTTCAAATCGTTTCTTCCGTTCTCCCGATTTGTCCGATCCCCGTGAAACCGATTCATGGTGGTAAAGGCAGGCGAATGGCGTCCATATGATGCGAAACCCGGCCTTGTGGGCGCGCAGGCAATAGTCGACGTCGTTGTAGGCGACGGCGAAATTTTCTTCGTCGAACGTGCCGATTGCTTCGGCACAGTCGCCGGAAATCAGCATCACCGCCCCGGTCACACAGCTCATCGAATTGCGGACATGCAGCCTGTTCATCGGGCCACCGAAATCCCGGGGCTTGTTCATGTACCAATGACCCGCCAGTCCGCCGAAGCCGACGAGGACGCCGGCATGCTGGATCTTGTCGTTCGGATAGAGAAGCTTGGCGCCGACAATGCCGGTCTTTTCGAAAGCGAGACAGGCCACCATCTCCTTCAGCCAGCCCGGCTCGATAATCTCGACGTCATTGTTGAGGATCAGATAGTGCTCGCCTTTGGCGGCGCGCAAACCGCGATTGATCGAACGGGAGAAATTGAAGGGTTCGGGCGTGATCGTCGCGGAAAACGTCGGCTGCGTTTCGCGGTAGTGCTCGTAAAGGTCCAGCACGGCCTTGTCCGAAGAACCGTTGTCGATGATCAGCACTTCGAAATTGTCATAGTCCGTTTGCTCGAAGATATCCTTCAGAACGCGGGAAATCAGGTCGAAACTATCCTTGCTGGGAATAATGATGGAGATCTTCGGCCATGAAGTCTCCGAACGTTCGAACACCACGCGATGCAGGGTATTCGTCAAGGCCTCCTCGACATGAATGGGCTGCTTTTGACGCTCAAATCGTTCCACGATCGCCTTCCTGGCATTGGCGGTCGCGGCATCCATGAATTTCCGCGAATAGGTGTGGCCGTTGCGCCGCCACCAATAGGCGGGGTAGGGCAGGTGAAGGACGGTATTGTCGGGCAGCCCTTCCAGATAGCGCAGCAGGAGATCATAGTCCTGCGAACCGTCGTATCCGGTGCGGAGATAGCCGATCTCGTGAAGCCGGCTGCGGCGGTAGATGGAGAAATGGTTGATGTAGTTGACGCCCGTCAGAAGAACGGGGTCATAGGCCGGCTTCAACATCAAGCCCTTGGGTTTCAGCCTATCGTCGACAACCAGTTCGTCGGTATAGAGGAAGTTTGCATTGGGGTTCTGCTCCAACGTATGCCGCACGACTTTGAAGGCGTGAGGAGCGATCACGTCGTCATGGTCCAGCAAAGCGACCCACAGGCCGCGCGCCTGCAAAAGCCCGGCATTGGTCGCGATCGCTATGCCGCCGTTTTTCTCGTTCAGAACGAAACGGACGTTGTTCCTCGATTTTTGCGTCTCATACCATCGCCGCGTTTCCGGCGAGGTCGAGCCGTCGTCACTCAGAATGAGTTCCGTACCCGCTTCGCTTTGTGCTTCGAAGGAGCTTATGAGATCGTCGAGATAGCGTGAGGGAGCGTTGTAGACCGGAACGACAACGCTGAGCCACACTCCCGCCGTCGAGGAAACGGGTGATGCTGCAAGATCGGCAGCAAGCCGATAGCTCGCCTCCGCATATTGTATCGCCGCGCTCGGCGAACGCTTGCCGAAGGGCAGCTTCGGCATTTTCGTCCAATATTGCGCAAGTTTGCCGAGATCGACCCGCTCTGCCTGCCCATGTGTGCCGAGCAGAGTTGAAATATGCTTCTCGGCCGATTTCGCCGAAGAAAAGGCAGCAACGTCGAAGCTGAAGGTGATGGGGAAACTTGCGGGGTCGGCGCGCAGCGAGCAGATGGTTCCGACGGCTCCCACATCCGCCGTAATAATGAAGCGTCTCCCCGCCGACAGCGTGACCGCATCCTTTTCCCGAAAGCCGCGACCGCGATTGACGTAGAACTTCGGGTCGATGGCTTCATCGGTGCTGGCTATATGAATAACGACAAGCCTTTTCCGGACCGGTGCGAATCGAATTTCGAAGGCAGGATCGTCGCCAAGGGATTTCCAAAGATTGGAATTCGCACCGGCAGAAATCGCGCGTTCAAGATCGTCGTTGGGTAAAATCTTAAGTGTCATTGATGTCTTGATATCCAAATCCCAACAGCGGATAGCGCCTCAACGGCCGGCCATCAAGCCGTATCACCGAACCCATCGAAACGTATGCCTGGAAATGCCAGCGTCGCGCTCTGTCGCATTTTTTCCAGGGACTGTAGTGTGGCATTGAACGCGATCTCTCGCCGATGCCCATCCTCCACAAGCTGGTCGATTGCCGTCAGCCATTCCTCGGCTGTGTTGCCGATGTGAATCTCTCCGGCGACGGCGCAACGCGCGAATGTCGCGCATCGGGAAAATATGGCGGCGGCCCCCATGCGGCTTATATCGATCCGCTTGGTGTCTGCGCGGCTGTCGTTGGTCCTTCCCGCCAGGAGCGGCGCCAAGGCAATGTCGGCACCATGATTGGTGGTCCTCGCGAGATAGGACGACCACGGTAACTGCGGGCTTACCGTCATCCTAGCCGGTTCAATGCCCTGACGACGCCATCGACGCGCAAGGTCGCCATCGGCAAAGACTTCGAAATGCAAATTCTTATGCTTGTTCATGGCAGACCTGACGATCGGCATCAGGAACTCGTGCTCATGACGGTGAATGCCGGTCGCATGATAGACCATCTTTAGCGACGCAGCCGTTTCACCGATCATGGCGGGTGATTTCTGAGAGGGCTGCGCCGGCATGGGTGCGAGAATGTCGACCTTATGGTCCGAGTTTGTGAGCGTCCCAGCTAGGTGCTCAGTGGATGCCCAAAGGTGGGTCAGCAATCGGTTGAGGCGCGGGAGTGGCCGGATGGCGAAATTGAGCAGCCTGAATTTATAGGGCCAACTGGCTTCGTCGCCCGCGATAACGGCGGGGATATCGTCGTCAACGAAATAGGCTATCCCCGCCAGGCGTCCATGCCTCTGCTCCAGCCAGCGCAATTGCGGCGCCTTGATATAGCGGCAGATGATGACGAAAAGCCCTTCGCAATCGACGTCGCCCAATCCGTCGTCGAGCCCCTTCAGGATGACGGGAATATCGGCAAGGGCCTTGCTTCGCTCATCCAGATAATAGCTGACGCTGGGATTGGGGTATCGCGACAGGATGAGCAGCCGTTTTGCCGGCGGGCGAATACCGGACGCGGCCGAAGGCTGCGGTCTGGGTATCAATCCGTAGATGGCGCTGCGCAGACTTTGCATGGGTGGTTGAAGCGTGATCACCCCAAACGATTTCGCACTGTGGTCAGCACGCCGACGACAATGCCCCAAATTAACAGGGTCGCCGCCAAAATGCCGCCGATCCAAAGCCCTCGTTTCGGATATTCCGCTTCGTCCGGCAGATCGGGGGCAAGAAACGTGTCGAGATAGAGAAGCTGTTGCTTGCTGACAAACTGCACTTGCTCCAGCGTTTTCATGGCTGTGGCGAATTGCTGTTCGGCCAGGCTTTGTTCTAACTCCCGCTGAGACATCTCGACCGACACGTCGGCAAGGTTCTGCTCGGATTTATTCTGCCCCGCCACCTGGCTGTTCAGATCTTGCAGTTGCTTTTCCTTGCTGTCGATTTCGCGCTTCAGAACCTTCATTTGCGGCGCATTGGGCGATACCGTCCGGACCAAAGCATCGTATTTCTGCTGAAGATTGACCTTGTCGGTCTGAACGCTGGTTATCAGGCCCGTGAGGATTGCCGATGATCCCTCGACACTGAGGACGCCCGTTTGGTTGCGGGCGAGCTGAAGCTTCTGCCGCGTTGTCTGCAGTTGATTCTTCGCATTGTCCAAATTGGTTTGAGCGGTGGTGATGACATCACGCCAGATGCGGTTGTTGACATCGTTGACCACGGCTTCGGAAGCCGCAACAACCTCTTGCAACAGCTTCTGCGCATCGGTCGCCGAAAAGGCACGGACCTTGACCGTCACGATACCGCTGTTGGGGTCGGTTTTGACGGAGACCATATCCTTCCAATAGTCGAGCATCTTTTCCGATGACGCATCCTGCTTCAGCCTCGCCAACGGATCGATTTCCGCGTTTCCGTAGAGTGTCTGGAAGTCGATCTTGGCCTGGAGAGCAGTCACCATGTCCTTGCTGGCGATGAAATTGGTAACGATTTGGGTATCCTGAACGATTTGTGCCGATGGCAAGCCGGTTACCTTGGCCAGTTGGTCCTTGCCGAGCGCCGGCGTCGACGACCGGACGGTAAAGCGCGTTTCGGACTGAAATTGATCCGAGGCCATACGCGCAAAGTAATAGATCGAAGCGGCGTTTGGGATGACAAGAAGCAATAGCGTGGAAGCCAGTATCGCTCTGCTGAGAATTTGCTCCAGCGGGCGGGGGCGCAATCCGACTGCTTTGTAAAACTGGCTTCGCTTCGATGTCGAAAAGCGCAACTTTCGCGCAGTCACCGACAGTTTCGCGGCAACATCGCGGCTGTGCTGGATCGCGCTGAGCTGAACAGTTTCAGACGTCTTTCCGGTATCGTGAGCCATATGGGACCTTGTTGACAATCCGTCGCATCTTATCTGTTCAATCTGTAGTACGCTTCGATGGCCTGCTCGACCTGATCGAAAACCATAAGCCTGCCATCGACGAGCACCATTCCCTTGTCGCAATGCTGTTTGATCATGCTCATGCTGTGCGAGATCATGATCACGTCGGAATATTTCCGCCGGCTCTCAAATGCGATGCGACAGCGTTCCTGGAACCGGGCGTCGCCCACGGCCAGAACTTCATCGACAAGATAGCAGTCGAATTCGATCGCCATGGAGAGCCCGAAGGCCAATCGTGCGCCCATGCCCGAAGAATAGGTGCGCACCGGCGCGTTGATGTAGTCGCCAAGTTCGGCGAACTCTTCGACAAACCGGGAAACTCGCCGGACATCCTCTCCATAGGCGCGGGCGACGAAGTGAAGATTGGCACGGCCGGTCATATAAGGATTGAAGCCGCTGGCAAGGCCCAGCGGCCAGGACACCCGAACGTCCTTGGTGATCTTGCCTGAATTTGGCAGCATGGTGCCGGCGATCATCCGCATCGTCGTGGACTTTCCAGCGCCGTTCACGCCGAGCAGACCATAGGAATAGCCAGGCATGAATTCGCAGCTCACACGATCCAGGATGACTTTCTTGCTATTCTGCGTCTTGAAGTGTTTCGACACGTTCTTGAAGCGGATCATCGCGTATTTCTCATATCCGATGATCCTCCACCGACGCCCAAATCAATGAAAGGGTGGTCCAGAGAACCGCCAAACCAAGCAATATGATCAGCGGTGTGGTGACGCGGTGCGGAAATATGGCTTCGTCCGGAAGCGCCGGCTTTACGAAGACGGCCAAATAGAGCGTCTTGCGCAGTGCTTCCGCAAGCACTGCGTCGTAATTCCTTTGGGAGGCCTCATAGAGCTTCTCCGCAATCATCCGGTCTGTGTCGAGCTTGGAGTATTCCAACAGCGCTTGGGCAAGGCTCGCATTTTCCGGCCCGGTGAGCTCCGCTTTCTTCTTATCGATCTGAGCGTCAAGGCTTTGCAAGGCAAGGCTGAGCTGCTGATAGGTCGGAGACCCCTCGGCATGCGACTGCTTCATCACGAACAGGCGTGTTTCGAATTCGAGCTTCTGCGCAAGCAATCCCGTTAGCAGTGTACTGCTGTCTTTGGCCTGGGTCTGTGGGCTGAGAAGCCCGGATTGATGTTGGAACTGATTGAGCGCGGCCAGGGTATCGCTATAGGCTTTCCCGCTCTTTTCGACATCCGCCCGCATGCTTTGCACGATATCGTTGCGTGCGCGCTGCGAGAGCTCGTTGATCAGCGATTCGCTCTCCTGAATGATGGCGTCGGAGAGCTTTACGGAATCATCCGGCGTGAATGCACGCACCTTCAAGGTGATGATGCCGGAAGACACGTCGATGTAGGCGCTGACATGGTTTTGCCAATAGGTCAGAAACTCCTCATCGGATTCCGAAGAGCGAAATCGAGATATAAAATCCGCATCCTGCCGCGCGAACATGGATCGATAGTCGAGTTTCTCACCGATCCGTCTGAGGATCTCGGTGGAGTGAATGAAGCTCGTGACGACATAGGCATCCTGTGAGGCGGAGCGCATGTTGAGAAGGCCTGACGCCCCGCCGCCACTCTCGGATCCGCCGCTGCCGTCGCCCTTGTCATCCGAACTGGTGCCGGAGAGCGCGCGGACGGCGAAACGGGCTTCGGCAACGTACTGATCCGAAGCAATGAAGACGTAATAGATCAAGCTCGCCAGAAACGGCAGGATAACGATCAACAGGAAGCTGATGAGTCGGAGCGGCGGCTTGCCGCCGGCTTGGGGCACGGGGTCGTGCGTGCCAGGTACCGGCAAATACTCGATGTCTTCCAGATCATTGGGCCGGAGCCGTTCCGGCACCCTGCGTCGAAACAATGACGGCAGGATATGACGTGCCGGTTTTACCCGCGGATGTGGCTGATCGATTGTCTCTTCAATGGCTATTTTGGGCATGTCGGCTTGCATTCGTGTTCCGCAATTCCGGCGCGGTGGGTTTCATCGCCTCACGCACATAATGATCAAAAATCAAATCTTCCTCGAGTATCAGTTCGGCAATATGCAATGAGCGCAATCGCGTCGCAACGTCCTCCAGGGCGGTATGGCGCGAGAGCAGTGGAAGATCGCCTACGGAGATGCCAAGCAGCTCACCGATCGCGTCCTGAAAGTGAAGGCTGTCGGCATCGTGCCCGACAATGGTGAAACGCGACAGCAGGTCGACCGCCGCGGCGACATCGCCGCGCGTGACGAGTTGCTCCGGGGTTTTCGCGACCAGTTGGCGGGTAACGGGGGACAGCAGAACGTTTCTGACGTTCTGCGATGCTTTCTTGAGCGCCGATTTAAGGGACGCCTCGCTTTCGAGATTGACGTCGGCGAAGTGTTCGGCCGCAGGCGCCAGGATGATCCTGTCTCGGTCGCCGAAGAAGGAGATCTGGGTCTTTGCCATTCGTTTCAAAAGGAATATGCGCAGGGCCAATTCGTAATATGGGTCCGTAAGCAGAACGATGGCCTTGAATCCCTTGTCGAGAAACTCCTCATAATTCCGCAGCAGCAGCCGCCCACTGATGTAGATCGACTGGATGGCATTGAGATGAAAGGCTTGCAGCGCGGTTTCATGGCCGAAGCGTTCCACGGACGACAGCTCATATTGGAAATGGCGGCCGCAGTGATAGTCGAACTTGGCCATGGGCAGGAGTTGGGTCTCCAGCCGCAGGATCTTCAACGGGACCAGTCGCGACACCTGCGGCCGCCGATAGATCAGCAAGCCGGACTTGGCATCGTGGATCATGAGCGTATTTCGCTCGGCAATATCCGGAATGATCGATGCATTTAGCTTGAAGCCGACCCGCCCATTCTCATGTCGACCCGAATCCACCACCGCTTGCTTGATCTGATCGCAGGGCAAGACCATCAGCTCGCCATCCGCATCCGATACCCTGATATGCGGCAGATCGGAAAATCCGTCCGGAATGAGATAGCCTTCCAGAACTGTGCCCCGATCATATTCGAGATTAAACAGCACGGATGCCCTCCGGCGTCTCAAGCTTGCAGGCAGGAGCGAGGCGTTGGCCTTCAACAGCCGTCAGATTGTCATAGGTGCCTTCAAACACGTCAAGATTATCCAAAATACTCTCAGGCGCCGAGCGTCGGCATGCGTTCCCGTCAGGGAGCCGCCTGCGCTTTGCGTGCCAGGAGAGAAAAGCACGGTCCGCCGGAATGGCCGAAATCCTGATCCTTGACTAGGATGTCGCTGAATCCAAGCTTTTCCAACAGCGTTAATATATCGTCTCTGTGCATCCAAAAATGCCGGTCCTTCATACCACCGCAGAAGGACGCGTTCGAGTTGGCATGCTGATAGCTGCGTTCGTAGTAGCGTACCGGAACGCCCTCGATCATCCTCGTTTCGACCTTTCCGCTGAAAGGATTGCGACGCACATCGCCCGCCGGCATAGCCTCTTCGAGAAAAAAATGCGTCCAGATGAAAACGGCACTCGCGCGGCGGGCCAACAGTCTCAAAAACCCTCCGGGATCGGCCATGTGATAGAGGACGCCGGAAGCGACGGCAAAATCATAAACCTCATCGTGGTCGGTAAGCCACGCCTGAATATCGCCCAACAAAAACGAAGCGGTGTTGATATCGAGTATTTGCCTTGTCACCAGGCATCGCAGGAAACAGAGCCGATTTGCTTCGATGGCATCGATTCGTGCCGGACGCTCGCGGTGCAGCATATAAGTATGCATCCCCTCGAGCGGGCCGACTTCCAGAATCGTCTTTCCCTCAATCGAACCAAACGACCGCAGCGCCCAATCTATTCGGCCGTCCGCATAAAGATGATGTATTCCGGCTTTCAAATTGAGGGCGACGGGAAAGGCGCTGTTCCAGCCGGGAAGGGCGTCGATCGCATTCTGATGATCGGGTTTGCCCTGCTCATATTGGTCAAATATCGCCTCCAGAGAATTCCCCGTCACCTTTTTCCTGGATCGCTTTGCAAAACCGAGCATCGATTGCACCTTCATTTCCATCGGTATTTTCGTCCGGTTTTCGAGGCGCCTCTAAGCCGGCATAAGAGGCCGATTTTCTACCGCTCTGATCCACATCGCCGCGGCGCCTTGAGTGGTCGGCACAATCCACGTCACGGTCTTTTTTCGGGAATAAGCTTTACCCAACCTTGCTTCGATTTTCCCTATTATCTGCAAAGAATAAATCTGCCGTTCGGCTAATCTTGGGTTGTCTTATTTGGCTGCCTATATCGGGCACGGTTTAGAGCGCGAGGCTATCATAAGCAAGGTACCCTCATAAAAACGAGGAGGTTCTCAGATCCGTTTTTTCCGTTTCGGACGTGCAAGATTTCCAATCTTGCTTGATGTCATTACTTAAGGAATTCCTTTATCATTCAGTGAATATTAATTAAATTACTTGGAGAATTTCGGTAGAAATTGCCTTATTTCCGTTTTCAGCCTATATCGCATAGGTAGTGCTGCCATGGCGTGAGTTCGGAAGTATGCTCATAAGAACGCACATAAATTTTTTTAACGGCATTAGTGCAAAATCGGCTTGTTGAGGGGCGCTCACTATGCTTTTCAGGACGCCGACTGATTTTATGAATAATGCGCTGGCCTGACCGACTCGGTAACAGCAGCCGATATTGATTTTGAGGTTTTTCAATTGATTCGCGTAGGAGCGGCGTTACTCGTTTGCGTGGTTCTGGCGGGATGTAATTCCGTCTCGAGCGAAGGGCCGCTGGCCGGTGCGATAGATGATGATGCCGGGCAATCGGGCGTGGAACTCGGGCGCAAGAATGCGGCCGTCTTCGATGTCGTCGATATAAACAGCCGCACGGCGCGCTTTGTCTCGGACTATGTGTCCAGCGCACTCAATCGTCGGTTCGGGATAGGCGGCCCTGTCGGACGTGTCGTTATCGGTGTCGGCGATTCGCTGAAAGTGACGATCTTCGAGGCTGGCGCCGACGGTTTGTTCTCGACGGCCCAGTCGAAGCAGGTATCCCTGGATATTATCGTCCAGCCGGATGGGACTGCAGCCATCCCCTATGCCGGCACGGTCAAGTTTGCGGGCAAGACATTGGAACAGGCCCGTCAAGCGATCCTGGCGGCGCTGGCTACCAAGGCGGTCGAGCCGGACGTTATCGTGACGAGTACCGGTACGTCATCGCGCACGGTGACCGTTTCCGGCGCCGTCGGCCGTCCGTCGATGGTTCCTTTGGATCTGATCGGCGAAAAGATCACCCAGGTCATTGCCAAGGCTGGCGGACCGGTCACTCAGCCTTATGAGACCTATGTGACCTTGGTTCGGGGCAACAGGACCGGAACGGTTCTTCTAAAGTCGATCATCGAACATCCCACTGAAGATATTTACGTTCAGCCTGGCGATCAGATTTTCCTCGTGCGTGATCCCAGGACCTTTACCCTTCTTGGCGCCGTTAAGGGTGACGGCCGCCTTGAGTTCGGGGCCAACGACTTGAACCTGCTGGAGGCTGTCGCTCTGGGCCATGGCGCGGTGGATGAAGCCGCCAATGCGCAAGGGTTCTTCCTGTTCCGGTACGAAGAACCGGAAATCGTTCAGAACCTCCTCGGTGCCGCTCGTTTCCAGGAGCTGGTGCGTAAGGGAATGGCGCCGGATTCCAAGGGACGATATCCGATCGTCTATAGATTCGACATGTCGCATCCCGACAGTCTCATTGTCGGCCAAACGTTCCCCGTCAAGAGCCGGGACGTCATCTATGTATCGCGTCATCCCTCGGTCGACATTCGGAAATTCCTGACGCTGGTCGGTGCGCCGCTTAATATTGCCTCGCAGGGTGCTGCCACCGCTGCCAATCTGGGGCAGTGACATTGGCTTGATCGCGGAGGCGGCGCGGAACGCGCCTAGCCGCAGTTTCAATGCCGACGTCAGCATATCGCATCGTCGAAAGACTGGCTTTCATTGAGCAACAGAGGATTGCGAGAGCCGGCGGGATGCGTCTTCCTTTTGAGATTCCGATGGTGGTTCTTCTAGGAAGGGTTGTGGTGAGCCGACCCTGTCCCGCTTCGGATCAGGGTCGTGTTGTTTGTCGATATGGTGTTCAGCCCTCGGTTTTTGCAGGTGACAACCGCGGACAATTGTGGTGTGAACGGGTGATAAGCAAATATGGCTACTTTCATCCTATGTAATTTTAGAGACGACGCCGAGATACTATGACGGTTGAAATTATCGGACGGGCGAGTGTTGCCCCGGGCGCGGATTCGATTGAAGAACTGCACCTCGTCCTCAAGGAAGGACGTTGCACGGTCAACCGGATCCCCGATGAACGCTGGGATCTCGCACGTTTTTGGCACCCCGTCGTCGGTACGCAAGGGAAAACCTATAGCTACGCCGCCGGCGTCATGGCCGACATCTACTCTTTTGACCCTGCAGTCTTCGGTCTTTCGCAGCGTGAGGCGATGCAGATGGATCCGCAGCAGCGCATCCTTCTGAACCTCGTCTGGCGGGCTTTGGAAGATGCGAATTTGCCCGTCGATAGCTTCGAAGGCGAAAGGGTCGGCGTCTATGTCGGCGCTTCCTCGCTTGACCACGGCAATCTCACCGCCGAAGATCCGGCCGCTGGCAGCCCGTATTTCATGACGGGCAACACGCTCTCGATCGTTTCCAACCGCATTTCGCATATTTTCGGCCTGCATGGCCCGAGTATGACGATCGATACGGCCTGCTCGTCGTCGCTCGTGGCGCTCGATCAGGCGGTGAGGGCGCTGGAATGCGGCGATATCGATACTGCGATCGTCGGCGGCATCAACCTTCTGGTTCACCCGCTATCGTTCGTCGGCTTTTCCCAGGCGCGCATGCTGTCGCCGGAAGGGCTTTGCCGCGCCTATGACGATAATGGCCGCGGTTACGTTCGCGCGGAAGGCGGCGCGGCCATCATCCTGCGCAGGACAGATCGCGCTTTGCGTGAGAAGGATCGCAGTTACGCTCGGCTCCATGCGATCGGGGTGAATTCTTCCGGCCGTACAAATGGGATTTCGTTGCCGTCGCGCGATGCACAAGCCGCTTTGCTGCGTTCGATCTATGAAGGGCAGAACATCGACGTCAACCGCATAGCCTTCATCGAAGGTCATGGTACGGGGACTAAGGTTGGCGATCCCGCCGAGATTTGGGCGATCGGCAATATCATTGGCCGGAACCGCCGGGCGCCGGTGCCGGTCGGCTCAATCAAGTCCAATATCGGCCATACCGAGCCCGCCTCCGGTCTTTTCGGCCTGCTGAAGGCGATGATCGCGCTGGAGAACAATTTTCTGCCGGCATCGCTGCATTTCGAGCAGCCGAATGAAACCATCGATTTCGAAGGATTGAACGTTCGGGTCAATACATCGGCCATCGAGCTCCTTCCGGCCAAACGGCCGCGCTTTGCCGGCATCAATTCCTTCGGCTTCGGGGGCACGAACGCCCATGTCGTCATCAGCGATCCCGATCCGGTCGCTCCGCCCGAACCACCATTGCGGGGCGAGGGCACGATTTTCGTTGCGAGCGCTCATACGGCTTCGGCGCTGTCGAAGCTGCTCGAGGACTACAGGAGCCGGCTCGAACGGGCAGAGCCCAAGGAAGCCCGGCAGATCATCGCGGCCGCCGCTGCCAATCGCGAACCGATGCGCCACCGTTTCGCCGCCAAGGCCAAAGACAGCGCCGCAGTGCTTGCGGCGATCGATGCGCATCTTGACGGTGAAAATTCCGTTGGTGAGGTCGGCGAAGTGCCGGGACAGGCGATCAAGATCGCCTTCGTCTTTTCCGGCAACGGCTCGCAATGGGCGGGCATGGGCGTCGAGGCTTATCGGGAAAACAGCCATTTCCGGCAGTGTTTTCAGTCGTTCAGCGCGCTCTTCGAATATTATCTCGCCGAGAAGCTTACGGATATCCTGGTTTCCTCCGATTTATCCATGCGGCTCGCCGACACCAAGATCGCGCAGCCTCTGCTTTTTGCAATTCAAGCCTCCCTATCGGACTGCTTCTCGGCGCTCGGTGTGAAGCCCGATGCCGTCTTTGGCCACTCCGTCGGCGAAATCGCCGCCGCCTATGCGGCCAAAGCGCTGACGGCAGCCGAAGCGGTCGCGATCGTCGCCAAGCGTTCGCTGCATCAGGATCTTCTCGCCGGAGAAGGCAAGATGGCTGCGGTCGTTCTCAACGAGGATGCGGCGCTCGCCTTCGCCAAATTGCACGGTCTCCACGACATCTGCATCGCAGCGATCAACGCGCCGAATTCGATAACGATTTCTGGCCCGGTCCATGAGATCGAAGCATTCAAGGAGGCAGCTCGCAAGTCGCAGATCGTCGCGCATATCCTCGACATCAACTATCCCTTCCACCATCCGATCATCGATCGGGCAAAGGACGCCTTTCTGGCCGATCTGCCTGACGTCGCACCGGATGCCGGCAGCGGCACCTTCATTTCAACGGTAACCGGCGCTGCCTGCGACGGCCGTTTGCTCGATGCTCAATACTGGTGGCGCAATGTTCGCGATCCCGTGCTTTTCAAGACGGCCTGTCAGGCGGCCATGGCGATGGGATGCAACCTGTTCATTGAAATCGCGCCGCGCCCGATCCTTTCGAATTACATGACGGAGATCGCCAAGCAGGCGTCCGTCCAGGCGGTTGCCATACCGACATTGCTGCGGGAGCCGCCGCTCTCCGGGCGGGATCCGGTTTCGCAGGCTTTTGCGCGCGCTGTCGCACATGGCGCGTCGGCGCTGCGTTCGCGCGGCAGCGCCACGCGCAATGCCTTCGTTAAGCTGCCGTCTTTGCCGTTCGAACCGGTGGAGCTGCGTTCGCAGCCAACAACGGACGAAATCGACATTTTTGGCCGCGACGGCAAGAGCCCTTACACCCTGCTGGGCTGGCGCACGGACCCCAACGCCTCCACCTGGAAGAACCATCTGGATGCGCATCTCTTCGCCGATCTCGCCGAACATGTCGTCGACGGCAAGTCGATCTTGCCGGGCAGCGGTTTCATCGAGATCGCCGTCACGGCAGCTCAGCGATATTACCAGACGGATGCGGTTGAGATCGGCAATCTCGAAATCGTCAGACCCTTGGAACTGCGGCAGGATCGGATGGTGGAACTGTCGACCATCCTTTCCCCGGAGACGGGCGATATCGAGATCCGCTCGCGTGAGAGGCTGAGCAACGACGACTGGACCGTTCATGCGGTCGCGCGCGGCCGCAAGCCGATCGGGAAGGGCGATGCCGAAGACAGAGCCGCATGGCGGTTCGAGGAAGAGAAATCCATTCTCACGTCCGAGAAGACCTATGAAACGGCCGAGCGTTTCGGGCTGCAATATGGTCCGCATTTCCAGCTTCTATCGAAGGCTGTCGCTTTCGGGCGCAGCGTCATTGAAGTGGAGCTGAAGCCGGCTGCCGCTCCCGCCCATCCGTTCGTAACCTACAACCTCAATCCGATGTCGATCGATGCGGCGTTCCACGGCCTCGTCGCGCTCTTCGATAAACTGTCGGGCGATGAGGCGGGAGCTCCCTATATCCCGGTTCGTTTCGGCACTGTGCGGGTAGCTGGCAAGGGAAGACCGGTTGTCAAAGCGGTCATTGAGATCGATCGGTTCAGCCGGAATTCGATCAAGGCCCGCTTCCGGATGTTCGACGGCGACGGCGATGAGGTTGCCGTTTTCGACGATTGCCGCTTCCGCCGCACCTATCTGCGCCGGCATATGACGCTCGATTCCGTCTCCTTTCACTATGAGACCGTGCCATCGGCGATTTTTGGCCGCCGATCCGCATCGGACATGGTTATGCCAGATGCTTCGGCACTGCGCGGTCTCAATGGAAACCATTCGCTCAATAATGCAACCCTGCTTCTTGACGCAGCAATTTACCGGGCATGCCATGAGATCGCCTTGGCGATCGCGGGCAGGGATGGTGCGGTTTCGCTTTCAAACCTTCCGGACGATCCGGAATTCCACCCGTTCCTGATCAACTGCCTCTATATTTTGGAGGATGCCGGCATCGCTTCGGCTGATGATGGCAAATGGCATATTCCGCTCGATTTTACTCTGCCGCCGGTGGGCGAAGTGCTGCAGGAGCTCTATCGCGAAGATGCCGGCCGGGTCGCCGAAGCAATTCTCGTCAACAATGCCTATCGCGAAACCCTGGAGCGTCTGGCCGCCGTTCATAGACATGTGCTTGGCCAAAAGCGGGCCGAGGCAACTGTTCATACGACTGGCGGAGCGACGCTGGAGCATGTGCTCGTTCACTCGCCCTTGAGCAGCAGGCGGCTTTCGCTTGTTGCCGAGGCCCTCGCAGTGTCCATCGAGACCAATCCCGGCGATATTGGTTTTATTCTGGAAGCGGGGTCGACATCCGCAGCCTTTAGCCAGCGGTTGGCCGCGATCGCCGCCAAGGCCGGCGCCAGCCTGATCATAACCGAGCCGCGAGAGCAGGTGCGCCGTGCACTTGAAATCGCCTTCGAGGGTGCCGCACATGTCATCGTCGCGGAGCCTGGCAAGCTTGCCGATCAGCCACTCGCCGACGTTATCATTGCGTGTAGTGATCAGAGCCAGCATCTTCTATCCCATGACGACGGGCTGAAAGCCGCCATCCGCAGCGCTGCCGCGCGTGGCGCGCAACTCCTGTTTGCCGATCGAGCGCCGAGCGTCTTCAACGATTTCGCGTTTGGCCTGTCGGAGGGATGGTTCGCCGACAGTCAGTCGCCGGAATTCCCTGTAGGCCAGTTGGGTACGCTGCAGCAGGTCGAGGATATCCTTGCGGCGCTCGGTTTCGGCAAGCCTCGGATCGAGGAGCAGGTATTCCCCGAAGGGGTGCTGATCACGGCGTTGGCTGCATCCGAAGGTCAAGTCGAAGACGAGCCTGCTGTATCCCGCGCCGACGCACCGCTTTTAGTTCTGTCCGAGCGTGGCGCGAGCATCGGCCTTTCCGATATGCGGATGATCGCAGTCGACGTCAGAGCAGCGTCTTCGAACCTCGCCGAGGTCCTCGCGTCCCACCATCCGCGCCATATTCTCTATCTGGCAGAGCGGGAGGGCGAGCGCGGCGCGTCCGATCTGTCGCGGATGCGGCTCGACGTGTTCGCAGAGCTGGCCGATGCATTGACGAGATATGCGGAGGGTGACAGACCGCGCCTTGTAATCGCGGCTCCGGGCGGTTCGCCGCTTGCCAAAGAGCGGGTTGATGGCGCCAATGCCGGCTTGTGGGCCTTCGCGCGCGTGCTGCAGAATGAATATGATGGCTTCGACGTGCACCTGCTTGATGCCGAAACCGACGATGAGCGGGCGATCGCAGCCGTTGAGACCCTTCTTTTCGCCGAGACCAATAACCGGGAGTGGATGCTCGACAGGGTAACCGGCGAGATCCGCGAAATCCGGGCCGTGGCCGGGCCTTTTGCGGCGACCGAGATGAACCGCCGCGATGTAGCCTCGGCGGCGATCCGGCAACATACGAGTGGCCGGTTGGACAGCGTTGTTTGGGAAGAGGCGGATTTGTCGGCGCCGTCGGATGACGAGGTCATCATTGCCGTCGAAGCCACCGGCCTCAATTTCCGTGACGTCATGTGGGCGATGGGCCTGTTGCCAGAAGAAGCGCTGGAGGATGGGTTTGCCGGCGCAACGATCGGCATGGAGTTCGCCGGTCGCGTCCTGCAAACCGGCTCTGCCGTCGGCGACCTCCAGCCGGGCGACAAGGTCATGGGCATTGGTCCCGCTGCGTTTTCGACCCACGTGCGCGTGCGCCGCGATGGTGTCACCAAGCTGCCGGAGACGATGGACACGCTTGCCGCGGCCACGGTGCCCGTCGCCTTCCTGACCGCCTATTACGCTATGGTCGAGCTGGGGCGTATCCAATCGGGTGAAACCATCCTGATCCATGGCGCTGCCGGCGGTGTCGGCCTTGCCGCGTTGCAGGTCGCTAAGCTCAAGGGCGCTAAGGTGATCGCCACCGCCGGCACGGTCGAGAAGCGCCGCTTCCTTCAAATGCTCGGCGCCGACCACGTGCTTGACTCCCGCTCGCTGGATTTCGTTGCGGGCGTTCGCCACATTACCCGGGGCGAAGGCGTCGATCTTGTGTTGAATTCGCTGTTTTCCGAGGCGATGGAGCGAAGCATCGAGCTGGTCAAGCCGTTCGGCCGCTTCCTGGAATTAGGCAAGCGCGATTATTATTCCGACCGCAAGATCGGTCTGCGCCCCTTCCGCCGCAATATCAGCTATTTCGGCATCGACGCCGATCAACTGCTGGTCAACGCTCCCGCCTTAACGAAGCGGATCTTTGCGGAGATCGGTCAGCTCTTTGCCGATCACAAGCTCACTCCGCTGCCCTATCGTGCCTTCGGCTATGATGAGATCGCCGGTGCTTTCCGGCTGATGCAGAATGCCGGTCATATCGGCAAGATCGTCGTTCGCCCGCCTGTTCTCGGTGTCGATCCTGTCTTGCCGGCGCCGGCTAAATCGCTGCGGCTCGATCCCGCCGGCATTTTCCTCGTGGCTGGGGGTATCGGCGGTTTCGGTCTCGCGGCCGCCAACTGGCTCGTGTCCAAGGGTGCGCGCCGCATCGCTCTGTGCTCGCGCCGGGGCGTCGCCGATGAGGAGACGCTGAACACCGTTGGTGAATGGGAGAAGAAAGGCGTCGTGGCAACGCTGCACGCCTGCGACATCACCGACGAGGTTGCTGTCGAGGCACTGCTTGGCTCGCTTCGTTCCGAGGGTGCGCTGAAGGGCATTATCCATGCCGCCATGGTCTTGGACGATGGACTTCTCGCCAACCTGACACCAGAGCGCAATCGGCCGGTTATCGAGGTGAAAGTCAGGGGTGCCGACAATCTTCATCGATTGACCCGGAATGACAGCCTCGATCTGTTCCTGCTGTTTTCGTCCGCGACGACGATGCTCGGCAATCCTGGGCAAGCGAATTACGTCGCAGCGAACGGCTATCTCGAAGGTTTAGCGCGATCGCGCCGCGCCACCGGTCTGCCGGCGCTCGCCGTTGGCTTCGGCGCCATTGCGGACAAAGGATTTCTTGCCCGCAATATCGAGGTCAACGAGCTCTTGTCCAAGCGCATCGGCAAGGCCGCCTTGAAGGCGCGCGATGCGTTGGAGCAGGTCGAACGTTACATGCTGGCCGATACCGGCGAGATCGATGCCGCAGCCGTTATGATCGCCGAAATTGATTGGAGTGCGGCACGCATGCTGCCGATCGCCGCCCGGTCGCTGTTCGAACCGCTGATGCGCCATGCGGGCGATCATCAGTCCCTGAACGATGGCGACATCATCGATCTCAGCGAATTGATCAAAGGTAAATCCGAGGAGGAGGCGCAATCCGCTTTGCACGTGATCGTGGCTTCGGAAATTGCTGCGATCCTGCGCGTGACCGAAGATACGATTACACCCGACAAGGTGCTGAAGGATATCGGCCTCGACAGCCTGATGGCGATGGAACTCGGCATGAGCTTCCAGCAGAAGACCGGTTTCGACATTCCCTTGAGTGGGATCGGGGAGGGGACGACGGTCAGCGACGTCGTCAGCCGCTTGCGTGACAGGGTCATGAATCGTGGTGGCGGGGAGGTCGAGGGTTCGGCGGCGAGCGAGGATCAAGTGGTCAGCCGATTGGTCCAAAGCCACTCCCTTCAGAAGAAGGCCGCACGCTCATGACGCAAGATGCCAATGGGGTTGTTCCGCCCGGCGACAAGAAAAGCAGCCTGCTGGAGCAGATGCGCCGCGCCAACGAATCTTCCGGACGCAACCGGGCGGAGCGGTTGAACAGGCAGCCGCAGCAGCCGGTTCGTCAGGCTCAGCGCTTCGAGGATTTGCCGGAATATAAGCGCGTCATGACGCAGAAGATTGCCGGCGAGATGGCCGGTATCGCTAATCCTTTCTACCGCTCGCATGATACCGCCGCCGGCGCGACGACAAAGATGGGCGGACGAGAATTCGTCAATTTCGCCTCCTATGATTACCTTGCCACCAATACCGACCCTCTCGTGGCAACCCGTGCCAAGGAAGCCATCGACCGTTTCGGCATCTCAGCTTCCGCCAGCCGCCTTGTCGCCGGAGAGCGGCCGGTGCATGTCGAGCTGGAGCAGCAGCTCGCCAAGCTCTATGGCGTCGATGCTGCTGTCTGCTTCGTCAGCGGCTACTTGACCAATGTGGCGACCATCGGCTGTCTGCTGGGGCCGCAGGACCTCGTCATCCACGATGAGTTCATCCACAACAGCGCGCTTGCCGGTATCAAGCTTTCCGGCGCGGCGCGGCGCCTGTTCAAGCACAATGACGCAGAAAATCTTGAAAGCATCCTGAAGACACTGTCTTCCGACTTTCGCCGTATCCTGGTCATTGTCGAAGGCATCTATTCCATGGACGGCGATGTCGCCGATCTCCCGGCGCTTCTGGAGCTGAAGGCCCGGTACGGCTTCTGGCTGATGGTGGACGAGGCTCATGCGCTCGGCATCCTCGGCGAAAAGGGACGCGGCACCTTCGAGCATTTCGGCCTCGATCCGCGCGATGTCGACATCTGGATGGGAACGCTTTCGAAGACGACATCGAGCTGCGGCGGCTATATTGCCGGCAGCAGCGCGCTCGCCGATATCCTGAAGGCGGAGGCAGGCGGCTTCGTCTATAGCGTCGGTCTTGCCCCGGTTCTGGCCACGGCGGCCATCGCCGGCTTACAAATTCTGGAGTCCGCACCGGAGAGGGCCGCTCGGCTCAGGCGCAATGGCAGCCTCTTCCTGCAGCGTGCCAGGGAGGCGGGCCTCGATACCGGTCTGAGTCTTGGCTTTTCCGTCGTTCCCGTCATCGTCGGCGATTCGCTGCGAGCGGTGCAGCTTTCCAATGATTTGCTGGGCGAAGGCATCAATGTGCTGCCGATCATTCACCCGGCCGTGCCCGAAGGCATGGCGCGGCTGCGCTTCTTCATCACCTGCAATCACACCGAAGAGCAAATCCGCCGTTCAGTCGCCGTAACGGCCCGGAAACTCCAGGATTTACAGGATCGGAATTTCGGCCTGGCGTCCATCGATATGGACAAGGTGATGCAGTTGTTGCCGGCGCGCCAGGCCGCCGGCAAGCCATAGACTTAAGGCGATCAGGTCATGCATGTCATCGTCACCGGAGGCTCAAGCGGGATCGGTCTGGCGATCGCCAAGCTCTATGCCATCAGAGGCGACCGGGTGTCTCTTCTTGCTCGCCACCCCGGGCGTCTGGAAGAGGCGCGTGTTGAGATTGCGACCATGGCAGGCGTCGATCTTTCTTGCATCCAGATTGCCTCCGTCGATGTCGCATCCGCCAAACAGGTTTTGGAAGCCGTTGAGGCCTGCGAGCGTGCTTTCGGACCTTGCGACGTCCTGATCGCGTCTGCCGGCATCGTCGAGCCATCTGCTTTCGATATTATGCCGGCCGTAGTTTTCGACGAGCAGATTGCCACCAATCTCCTGGGAACGGCGAATATCGTGCGCGCTGTCTATAAGGGCATGAAGACCCGTCGCAGCGGCAAGATCATGATGATCTCCTCTGGCGCCGCTTTGATCGGCATTTACGGCTACACCGCCTATTGCGCCTCCAAGTCGGCGCTGATCGGCTTTGCCGAAGCCTTGAGCGCAGAAGCGGCCATCGCCGGGGTGCGTGTCGCGATCTGCTTTCCGCCGGATACGCTCACGCCGCAATATCACCGTGAAATGTCGATGCGGCCCGCCGAGGCGGAGCTATTGATGGGTACGGTCAAGCCGTGGAGCGCCGAAGCCGTGGCGGCAAAAATCGTCGGCGGTCTCGACCGCGGCAAGGCCCGAATCCACTTTGGATGGTCGCTGACCGCTCTCGCCTATTTCGGGCCCTTGATAAAGCCGCTGTTGATATGGTGGTATTCTCGCAAGCTTCGAAAAATAATTGAGCAAGGACGGGATGGAAGCCTTGCCCGCTCGATCGACAAAGGCTTTGATCGGGGCTGAACGAAGTTTCCATAATTTATGTCATGCTCCAGCGCGCCTGGTGAGACACATAGAACGATAGAATTTTGGAATTGGCGGCTTTTTCCGGTTTTTGGAGCGAGCTGCCGCAGACTATATATCTTGGACGGTTTAGTTTTGAAACTTCATGATTTTCCGGCGCTGTTGACGCTTGGTTGCTTCGCTTTTTCCTGCGTGGTCATTTTCCTGACCGACCCTTTTGCGATGCCTGCCGCAGTCAACAAACAAAATCATACAGAGAGAAGTTTGAAGCGGCTGGCGTTCGAATGGGCGGCAAGAATTCCCGTCATCGCTCTCATCTACGGCTTCTTCTTCGCAATCTCCTGGCGTCCGATTTATGGTGCGCAGGGTGCGATCAGTTTCTTCGTCATCTTCACCGGAATTTCGCGCGCAAAATTCGAGTTCATCCGCGAACCCCTGGTCTTTTCCGACATCGCCCTAGTGGTCGATGTTTTCAAATACAAAGAGATTTTCTACGCGACGTCTCTGAACATCGTCTTCTGGGTCATCGCGCTCTCCTATGTATTCGGCGTCAGCGCGCTTTATATGTATTTCGAGCCCTCGATCCTGCCCAGCCACAACGGTTTCCTTTGGGTTCTCGTGATGCTGGCGATCGCCTTCGGCCCCTGGCTCGCCTTATTCAGCCGGATCGTCAGCGGCCCCGTTTGTCGTTTCACACAGAATGTTCTCGGCAAGGTCGACGTCAAGAAGGATACGGTCCGATTCGGCACTTTTGAATCCGTCGTCTTTCATTTCGTCATCTGGGTGGGCGTCAGGCGCGAGGCTATCGTCACTCAGTTATCGGAACGCTTCATTTCCGCTCTTCATGAACTATGGGAGCATGGCGACGACGAACCGTTGATCGTCATATGGCAATCCGAATCCTTCATCGATCTCCGGCATTTCGGCGTGGAAAACGTCAAGCTGCCCAATCTTGACCGGCTACGGGAGCAGGCCGCCCAATGGGGCCGCATGACAAGCGTTTTCGAGGGCGGCTATACGCTGCGCACCGAGTTCGCAGTGCTGAGCGGCTTGTTGCCCGAAAACGTCCATATCGACGCGAGCTACCCCTATTTGCGCGCCAGCCACTATAAGGATGTTGTCTGGCCGCAACGGCTGCGGAAGGCCGGTTGGAAGACGCAATTCATCCACCCCTACGACAAAACTTTTTTCCTGCGTCACAAGGCCATGCCGCAGCTCGGTTTCGACCGGATGATGATGCTGGACGAATTCGACCACCGGCCCGACCGCGACGGCCCCTATGTCAGCGACCTGTCGCTGACGAAAAGCGTGATTCGGGCGATCGACGAGGATGGCGCCGGAAAAAATTTCGTCTTCGTCGCTTCCATGGCGAATCATGGCCCTTGGGAGCCCGGCCGCTGCGGCGACCTGACAAATCCGGTCGATATCTATAGCGAGCTGCTGATGCGCGCCGACCATGCGCTGGGCAATCTCGCGCATCACTTGGATCGGCTCGACCGTCCTGTGTGGCTGCTATTCTACGGTGATCACGCGCCGCTGCTGAAGGCCTTCGCCGATCCCTTCCCCGATCCGCGCACGGACTACATCGTCGTTCCGCTCGGCCGTGCGCGGTCGCACTCGCAAAAGCCGATGCCGCCGCAGGAAGAAGCGCCTTGGAACCTCATCGGCACGCTGCTGCGCTACGCCGGCCTCAGCACCGAGGTTCCGGAGTGATGGCTGACGGGCAGGGGGATGCAGCGGCTTCTCCGCGTGTCTTTCTTTTCCTGCAAGGGCCGTCCTCACCGCTTTTCGTTGAAATCGCCGGGGGGCTGGAAGCGGCAGGCCATCGCTGCATACGCATCAACCTCAACCCGGGCGATTGGATATTCTGGCGCCGCCGTGGCGCCTTCAATTATCGCGGCGGCTTTGCCGGTTGGCGCAGCTACGTTCGCCGCCGAATCGAGGCCGACAGGGTCACGGACCTGATTCTTCTCGGGGAAGAGCGCCCGTACCATCAAGTCGCCATCGAAGAGGCGAGGCGGCGAGCCGCTAGTATCAATGTCGTCGAGATGGGATATCTGCGGCCGGATTGGGTGACGCTCGAGCGTGACGGAATGTCATCCAATTCCCGTTTTCCCGTCGATCCGCTATACCTCGTCCAGGCCGCGGCGAGCCTTCCCGAGCCGGACTGGAGCCGTCGCTTCAGTCACAGTTTCCTGGCCGAAGCGGCCTATGATCTCCTCTACAATCTTCCCAACGCTTTTCTGTGGTTTCTCTATCCCGGCTATCGGCGCCATGCGCTCTATCATCCGCTGGTGGAATATGCGGGCTGGCTCCGCCGGCTGCCGTCGAGCGGCAGGCGTGCACGGGAAGCGGAGGCGACCATCGAGTGCTTGATCACCGCTGAGACGCGATTCTTCGTCTATCCCCTGCAGCTTCAGACGGATTATCAACTCCGCTCGCACTCGCCCTTCCATCGACAGCAGGATGCAATCAAGCAGATCATGCAGTCGTTTGCCGCGCACG
Source organism: Rhizobium sp. CB3060 (assembly GCF_025200735.1). Classification (NCBI taxonomy): domain Bacteria; kingdom Pseudomonadati; phylum Pseudomonadota; class Alphaproteobacteria; order Hyphomicrobiales; family Rhizobiaceae; genus Rhizobium; species Rhizobium sp. CB3060. The sequence goes on from NZ_CP104158.1 coordinate 982,515, forward strand.
CAGCGCCAAACATGCATTTGGTTATAAAGCTTCATCCGCTCGACAATGGGCTTGTCGACTGGAGGGGCTATATCCACGGCATAGGCGCAAGGCTCGCCCTGTCCTCCCGCATCCATTTTATCGACGGCGGCAATCTCGAAAAATTGATTTCGGCAAGCCAGGGCATGGTGACGGTCAATTCCACCGCCGCACTTTCCGCCCTGCAGGCTGAGAGACCGGTAAAAGCCCTTGGAGCGGCGATCTACGATATCGACCGTCTGACGGACCAAAAGCCATTGGACCTCTTCTGGGGCAATCCAGCAAAGCCGTTGCCCGGCCTTCGCAGCGCATTTCTGAAACTGCTTGCCGCATCGGTGCAGGTGCGCGGGAATTTTTACTCGCGGGCCGGCGCACGGGCGGCATCCGCTGAGATCGCTAAGCGGCTCCTATCGCGAAGCGTCAACCTCCCGGCCGCCTATATCGACCCGCCGCCACGGCAAAGGCCGACAAAGATCGATATTCCCGACCCGAAATTGACATACCCTCCGCCTATGGGAGATTCGCGTTAAACCTAACGCAGCGATTCGATGTTGGGACAAAGCGCGAATAAGCAGTTTGCGGGGAGCAAACGTCATGGATGGCGGCAAGATGGAACGTTTTATGCTGAAGGAGCTGCTCGCAATCATCGCAGCTCTTGTGGTTGTTTCAGCGGTACTTCTGACGATCGTGATTACGGGGAATTATTGAGCGGGTGCCGCTGGGGCGTTGGCACCGTTCTGGTGCGCAAAGAGCGCTGTCAAATAGCTTGAAAACCGTTATTTCAACCAATCGATTTATATTTGGAAAATGGTGGGCGATGAGAGACTCGAACTCCCGACATCCTCGGTGTAAACGAGGCGCTCTACCAACTGAGCTAATCGCCCTTGCAGCAAGCGGGTCACTGGCCCGCCGCGTTCGGTGGCCGTGATCTATGCGGAACGACAAAAAACCGCAAGAGTGTTTGTGAAGATTTTTTGATTTTTTTGATGGCGCGGCATCAGTGGACGATATCGCCACATGCGACTGCTGGGGAAGCCCGGCTTGGTTGGGGCGGGTTTATGAGCCGTTTTTGAAATGCGTGAGGCGCGAACCTGCCATGCCAAATCGACGGAGCCGAAACGTGCCGGCGGCGGTCGCGAAAACAATTCGTGCTCTGTCATGGATTTGTATTTAAACCTGCTTGACACCCAAACGCGAACCCCGTAGTTAGCCGCTCATCGAACGGCGAGGCCGCTTTGATGGATGCGAAAGCATCCGGAATGCTTGAAATGAAGTGCGGGTGTAGCTCAGTCGGTTAGAGTGCCGGCCTGTCACGCCGGAGGTCGCGGGTTCGAGCCCCGTCACTCGCGCCATTTTAAAGCATGATTGCCGGATTTCGCATGACCGAAAGGTCAAACGATGCGCGGGTGTAGCTCAGTCGGTTAGAGTGCCGGCCTGTCACGCCGGAGGTCGCGGGTTCGAGCCCCGTCACTCGCGCCATTTGTTTCAAGCCATTACAATCAATCATCAATTTGCTGCGACTGCGAAAAAGCCGTTTTGCCTTTGCGCGGATTTGTCGCGATATCGTTACAGCCTGTTGGTAAGTCCGGTTCGGTAGTGCTTGAAACGACATATTCAAAAGGCTTGCGCCCGCGCTCCGGCTGCGCTAACCACGGCTCTGTTGCAACGCTCTTTCGCTTGGCTTGGGCATTTGCCCAGAGGCGCCGCCCCGGCGCACATGGCAAGCAGGGATGGACATGATGACTGGACTGCTCAGTTCCTATATTCCGATAGCTATTTTCATTGGTATTGCCGTGGTGATCGGCCTGGCGTTGTTGATCACGCCGTTTGCCGTCGCCTTCAAGGCGCCTGATTCGGAAAAGCTGTCGGCCTATGAGTGCGGCTTCAACGCATTCGACGACGCCCGCATGAAGTTCGACATCCGCTTCTATCTTGTGTCGATTCTCTTCATCATCTTTGACCTGGAAGTCGCCTTCCTTTTCCCTTGGGCCGTATCCTTTGGTGCGATCGGCTGGTTCGGGTTCTGGTCGATGATGGTATTCCTGGCGGTGCTGACCATCGGCTTTATTTATGAATGGAAGAAGGGGGCGCTCGAATGGGAGTAGTCCAAAGCAACACGACGCTCGTTGCGCCGCAGCCGAAGGGGATCATCGATCCCGCAACCGGCAAGCCCGTTGGCAGCAATGATCCGTATTTTGGCGAGATCAACAATGAACTCGCCGACAAGGGCTTTCTGGTCACTTCGACAGACGAGCTGATCAACTGGGCCCGTACCGGCTCGCTGATGTGGATGACCTTCGGTCTCGCCTGCTGCGCCGTCGAAATGATGCAGGTTTCCATGCCGCGTTATGACGTCGAGCGCTTCGGTTTCGCACCGCGCGCCTCGCCGCGCCAGTCTGACGTCATGATCGTCGCCGGCACGCTGACCAACAAGATGGCACCCGCTCTGCGCAAGGTCTACGACCAGATGCCGGAACCGCGCTACGTCATCTCAATGGGCTCCTGCGCCAACGGCGGCGGCTACTATCATTATTCCTATTCCGTCGTGCGCGGTTGCGACCGCGTGGTGCCGATCGACATCTATGTGCCGGGCTGTCCTCCCACGGCGGAGGCGCTGCTGTACGGCGTGCTTCTGCTGCAGAAGAAAATCCGGCGCACCGGCACGATCGAACGGTAAGGCAGGGGACAAGGCAATATGAGTGAAGCCCTGAACGAACTCGCCACCTATCTCACGGAAGTTCGCGGCACGCTGATTTCGTCGTCCGAGATCAAGTATGGCGAGCTGAACGTGACGACGACGGCAGCAAACGTGGTCGCGCTGCTGACGTTCCTGCGTGATGATGCCAAATGCGGCTTCGTCAACCTGACGGATATTTGCGGCGTCGACTGGCCGCAGCGTCCCGATCGTTTCGACGTCGTCTACCACCTGCTGTCGCCGAAGAAGAACCTGCGCATCCGCATCAAGGTTCCGGTCGCCGAAGATCAGCCGGTGCCGTCGGCTTGCAGCGTCTATCCCGGCGCCGATTGGTTCGAGCGCGAGACCTGGGACATGTACGGCGTTCTTTTCACCGGCCACCCGGATTTGCGCCGCCTTCTGACCGACTATGGCTTCGAAGGCCATCCCCTGCGCAAGGATTTCCCGACCACCGGTTTCGTCGAAGTTCGTTATGACGACGCCGCCAAGCGCGTGGTCTACGAGCCGGTCGAACTGAAGCAGGAATTCCGTAACTTCGACTTCCTCTCGCCGTGGGAGGGCACAGACTACGTGCTCCCGGGTGACGAGAAGGCGAAGCAGTAAGAGGCAATAGGCAGTAGCCAATAGGCAATAGGAGAATGGCAAACGGCGATTAATTCCTACCAGGACCTTACTGTGTGGCAGCGCTCGATGGACCTTGCTGTTGAATGTTATGCTCTTACCAAGGAATTTCCGAAGGAAGAGATTTACGGCTTGGTTTCACAGATACGGCGCGCATCTGTATCTATCGCGGCAAACATCGCGGAAGGTTTTGGGCGAGAAGCTACAGGGGCTTACGTTCATCACCTAAAGATCGCACAAGGGTCGCTGAAGGAATTGGAAACGCATCTGATATTGTCAACGCGAGTAGAGATCGTCGCTTTTGAGCGAATTAAGGCGACGATGTCCTTGGGTGATGAAATCGGCAAGATGCTGCGATCGCTTATTCGCCGATTGCAGGACGAACGACACGGATATGAGAGTTAACGGTTACACTATTGCCTATTGCCTACTGGCTAATGCCTGCAATAAGCGGAGCGCATTGCAATGACTGAACACAACGTTCGCAACTTCAACATCAATTTCGGTCCGCAGCACCCGGCTGCGCACGGCGTTTTGCGTCTTGTCCTCGAATTGGACGGCGAAATTGTGGAACGCGTCGATCCGCATATCGGCCTGCTGCATCGCGGCACGGAAAAGCTGATCGAGACGAAGACCTACCTGCAGGCCGTTCCTTACTTCGATCGCCTCGATTACGTGGCGCCGATGAACCAGGAACACGCCTACGCGCTGGCCGTCGAAAAGCTGCTCGGCATCGAGATCCCGATCCGCGGTCAGTTGATCCGCGTGCTCTATTCCGAAATCGGTCGTATCCTGTCGCATCTGCTGAACGTGACGACGCAGGCCATGGACGTTGGCGCGTTGACGCCGCCGCTCTGGGGCTTCGAAGAGCGCGAAAAGCTGATGGTGTTTTATGAGCGTGCCTCCGGCTCGCGCATGCATGCCGCCTATTTCCGTCCGGGCGGCGTTCACCAGGATCTGCCGGAAAAGCTGGTTGAGGATATCGGCGATTGGTGCGATCCCTTCCTGAAGGCGCTCGACGATATTGACGAGCTTCTCACCGGCAACCGCATCTTCAAGCAGCGCAACGTCGACATCGGCGTCGTGTCGCTGGAAGACTGTTGGGCCTGGGGCTTCTCGGGCGTCATGGTCCGCGGCTCGGGCGCCGCATGGGACCTGCGCCGCGCGCAGCCCTACGAATGCTATTCCGATCTCGAATTCGACATTCCGATCGGCAAGAACGGCGATTGCTACGACCGTTACCTGATCCGCATGATCGAAATGCGCCAGTCGGTCCGCATCATGAAGCAGTGCGTCAACCGCCTGCTTGGCGATGCCAAGACTGGCCCGGTCTCCTCGCTGGACGGCAAGGTCGTGCCGCCGAAGCGCGGTGAAATGAAGCGCTCGATGGAAGCGCTGATCCACCACTTCAAGCTCTACACCGAAGGCTATCACGTGCCGGCCGGTGAAGTTTACGCCGCCGTTGAAGCGCCGAAGGGCGAGTTCGGCGTCTACCTCGTCTCCGACGGTTCGAACAAGCCGTATCGTTGCAAGATCCGGGCGCCGGGCTATGCGCATCTGCAGGCCATGGATTTCATGTGCCGCGGCCATCTGCTTGCCGACGTCGCGGCCGTGCTCGGTTCGCTCGACATCGTGTTCGGTGAGGTGGATCGCTGATGAAGCTTTGGCTGGTCATCGCTACTGCGCTTCTCGTTGCTTCCGGAGCTTCGGCTCAGCAGGCCGGCAAGGCGCAGGCGTTGCCCAGCATCTCCGTGCAAGGTTCGAATGCGAAAAGCTCGAATGTTGCAAAGAGCGGAAATACGGCTTCGCAGAGCGCGGTATCGACCATGGCCGATCTCGTGTCACGTGGCTATGAAATAAAGGCCGCCGTGCCGAACGGCGGCAAATTCGTTGTGTTTATGCAGAAAGACCAGTCGGCCTATGCCTGCGAATTTTCGTCCCTGACGGATACGCGGTGTGGGTCCTTAAACTGAGATAAGGCGTGAAAGATGTCCGTTCGTCGACTAGCCGAAGATCAATTCCAGCCTGCCGCATTCGCCTTTAACCAGGAGAACGCGGCTTGGGCTGAAAAGACGATCAAGAAATATCCCGAGGGCCGCCAGCAATCCGCGATCATCCCGCTGATGATGCGCGCGCAGGAGCAGGACGGCTGGGTCACCAAGGCGGCCATCGAAAAGATCGCCGATATGCTTGATATGGCCTATATCCGGGCACTCGAAGTCGCCACCTTCTACACGCAGTTCCAACTGCATCCGGTCGGCAGCCGCGCTCATATTCAGGTCTGCGGCACGACGCCCTGCATGTTGCGCGGCGCTGAAGGCCTGGTGAAGGTCTGCAAGAGCAAGATCGCCGCCCACGCGCTGGAGCGCAACGCGGAAGGCACGCTCTCCTGGGAAGAAGTCGAATGTCAGGGCGCCTGCGTCAACGCACCGATGGTCGTGATCGGCAAGGATACCTATGAGGATCTGACGCCGGAACGTCTCGAAGAGATCATCGATGCATTCGTCGCAGGCAAGGGCAGCGAAGTTCCGACCGGTCCGCAGATCGATCGCGTTTTCTCCGCACCGGAAGGTGGTTTGACGTCGCTTCTGGATTCGCCGGCGACGAAGACGAAGAAGAAGGCCGGTGCTAAAGTTGCCGCCGAAACGGTTGCTCTGCCGCCATCCGAGGCAGCCAAGCCCGTTAGCAGCGATGCCGAGACCAATCCGGCGCTGAAGAGCCCGGCCGATGGCAAGACGGCGCTGTCCGCCGAGCATCCGAAGGCTGCTCCGGCCAAAGAAGACAATACGGCTGTCGGCGACAAGGCTGAGTAAGAGGTAAGGTATGTTACAGGATCAGGATCGCATCTTTACCAATATCTACGGTCTCAAGGACAAGTCCCTGAAAGGCGCGATGAGCCGCGGCCACTGGGACGGCACCAAGCAGATCCTCGAAAAGGGTCGGGACTGGATCGTCAACGAGATGAAGGCATCCGGTCTGCGCGGCCGCGGCGGCGCTGGCTTCCCGACCGGCCTCAAGTGGTCCTTCATGCCGAAGGAAAGCGATGGCCGCCCGCATTATCTCGTCGTCAATGCCGATGAGTCCGAACCGGGCACCTGCAAAGACCGCGATATCATGCGCCACGATCCGCATACGCTGATCGAAGGCTGCGTCATCGCCGGTTTCGCCATGGGTGCGAACACGGCTTATATCTATGTCCGCGGCGAATACATGCGCGAACGCGAAGCCCTGCAGGCTGCGATCGACGAATGCTATGACGCCGGATTGTTGGGCAAAAACAATAAGCTCGGCTGGGATTTTGATGTTTTCGTTCATCACGGTGCCGGCGCCTATATCTGCGGCGAAGAAACCGCGCTGCTCGAAAGCCTGGAAGGCAAAAAGGGTCAGCCGCGGCTGAAGCCGCCGTTCCCGGCCAACATGGGTCTCTATGGATGCCCGACGACCGTCAACAACGTCGAATCGATCGCCGTTGCCCCGACGATCCTGCGTCGCGGCGCCGGTTGGTTCTCGTCTTTCGGCCGTCCGAACAATGTCGGCACGAAGCTGTTCATGCTTTCCGGTCACGTCAATCGTCCATGCACGGTCGAAGAAACGATGGGCATCACTTTCCGCGAGCTCGTCGAGAAGCATGGCGGCGGCATTCGTGGCGGCTGGGACAATTTGCTTGCTGTCATCCCCGGCGGCGCATCGTGCCCGGTCGTTCCGGCGGCCGACATTATCGATTGCCCGATGGATTTTGACGGTCTGCGCGAAGTCAAGTCGTCCTTCGGTACGGCGGCTGCGATCGTCATGGACAAGTCGACCGACATCATCAAGGCGATTGCTCGCATCTCGGCCTTCTTCAAGCATGAAAGCTGCGGCCAGTGTACGCCGTGCCGTGAAGGTACCGGCTGGATGTGGCGCGTGCTGGAGCGCATGGCCAGGGGCAATGCGCAGAAGCGCGAAATCGACATGCTGTTCCAGGTGACGAAGCAGATCGAAGGCCATACCATCTGTGCGCTCGGCGACGCCGCCGCATGGCCGGTACAGGGCCTGATCCGCAACTTCCGCCCGGAAATCGAAAAGCGCATTGACCAATACACGGCCAATGCAACGAGCCACGGAGCGGTGCTGGAAGCGGCCGAGTAAGGACGATGATGGCGAAGAGCACAGATACCACGCAGAACAGCAGGGCAGCCGATGCATCGGCCGATCTCGGCCGTATTGCAGCGGATATGCTGCGGAATTCGCCCATTTTGCCGATCCACCCTTTGATGGCGCATCCGGCGGCAGCCTTTGCCGCCGCGACCGCGATCGGGTTCGGCTTCTCGTCGCAGATGGCCGGCGCATTCTTCGGCGCGCTGCAGGGCGCGGTCGAGGCGACCAACAAGCTCTCTGTCGCGCTTGACGAGACGGACGATACCGCGGTCGAGGAGAAGCCGAGCGCAAAGACTGACGGGGCAGGGGAAGCGAAGGTCGTGAAGGCATCGCCCGTTGCCAAGCCGGTCGAAGCAAAGCCCGTTCAAGCAACACCGGTTGAGGTGAGGAAGGCCGAACCGAAGCCAGTCTCGGCGAAAGCGGCGCCGGTAAAGACGCCCTCCAAAGCCCGCGCCAAGGCTGCGGTTGTTGCTCCCGAGCCAGTTGCGGCAAAGCCTGCAGCGGCGCCAGCGCGCAACCGCAAGGCCGTCGTGAAGACCGACGACCTGAAGCGGATTTCGGGTATCGGTCCGAAGCTGGAGCAGGTTCTGAACGAACGCGGCGTTCTACGCTTTGCCGATATCGCCGCTTGGAACGAGGCGGATGTCGAGCGGATCGATGCGGAACTCGGTTTCGACGGCCGTATCCGGCGCGACGATTGGATTGGCCAGGCAAAAGCGCTCCAGCCAAGAGGTCGGGGTTGAGAGTTTTCTTCGGCGATGCCCCAAGCGGCCGAAGAGTGTGAATAGGGCGGTGGGCATGTTGCGGGCGGGGTCTCGCGATGTTTCAGCCGGGACGCTGATCTTGTGGGGGCAAGGTTCGGCAAAGGTGATTGTGAGCAAGACCGGTGCCATGCGGCTCAAAATGCCGCGCCGGTGGCGAGACGGTGTTGCGATCATGAAATTGTCTGCAGCCAGGTTCGGCGGCAGACGTGACATAGGACTGAGTGGACGATGGCAAAACTGAAGATTGACGGTAAAGAGATCGAAGTTCCGGATCACTACACGCTTATCCAGGCGTGCGAGGAAGCCGGCGCCGAAGTCCCGCGCTTCTGCTTCCATGAAAGACTGTCGGTAGCCGGCAATTGCCGCATGTGCCTCGTCGAGGTGAAGGGCGGTCCGCCGAAGCCGCAGGCCTCCTGCGCTATGGGTGTGCGCGATATCCGCGGCGGCCCGAACGGCGAGCTTCCGGAAGTCTTCACCAACACGCCGATGGTCAAGAAGGCCCGCGAAGGCGTGATGGAATTCCTGCTGATCAACCACCCGCTGGATTGCCCGATCTGCGACCAGGGCGGCGAATGCGACCTGCAGGACCAGGCCATGGCCTTCGGTATCGATAGTTCGCGCTATCAGGAAGACAAGCGTGCCGTTGAGGACAAGTACATCGGCCCGCTCGTCAAGACCGTGATGAACCGCTGCATCCACTGCACGCGCTGCGTCCGCTTCACCACGGAAGTCGCCGGCATTTCCGAACTTGGCCTGATCGGCCGCGGCGAAGATGCCGAAATCACCACCTATCTTGAGCAGGCAATGACCTCCGAGCTGCAGGGCAATGTCGTTGACCTTTGCCCCGTCGGCGCGCTGACCTCGAAGCCCTTCGCCTTCACGGCTCGTCCGTGGGAACTGAACAAGACCGAATCGATCGACGTCATGGACGCGCTCGGCTCGGCCATCCGCGTCGACACCCGTGGCCGCGAAGTCATGCGCGTGCTGCCGCGCGTCAACGAGCAGATCAACGAAGAGTGGATCTCCGACAAGACCCGCTTCATCTGGGACGGTCTGAAGACGCAGCGTCTCGACAAGCCCTATGTCCGCAAGGATGGCCGCCTGCAGGCTTCGACCTGGGGTGATGCCTTCGCCGCCATCAAGTCTGCGGTTGCCGCCACCAGCGGCGACAAGATCGGCGCGATCGCCGGCGATCTTGCTTCCGTCGAGGAAATGTACGCGCTCTCCGAACTGCTGAAGTCGCTGGGGTCGGAAAATCTCGACTGTCGCCAGGACGGGACGGCGCTTGATCCGTCGCTTGGCCGTGCAAGCTACATCTTCAACCCGACCATCGAGGGCATCGAAGCTGCCGATGCGCTGCTGATCATCGGCGCCACTCCGCGCTTCGAAGCGGCCGTGTTGAACTCGCGCATCCGCAAACGCTGGCGCAAGGGTAAGTTCCCGATCGGTGTGATCGGCGAACATGCCGACCTGCGTTACTCCTATGACTATCTCGGCGCTGGTCCGGATACGCTGGCTGATGTCGTCGGCGGTTCGCACAGCTTCGCCGACGTTCTGAAGAATGCGCAGAAGCCGATGATCATCATCGGTCAGGGCGCGCTCATCCGCGAAGACGGCGCCGAAGTGCTGGCGAATGCCGCCAAGCTCGCTGCCGCTGTCGGCGTCGTGAAGGACGGCTGGAATGGCTTTGCCGTGCTGCATACCGCAGCTTCCCGCGTCGGCGGCCTCGACCTCGGCTTCGTGCCGGGTGCAAAGGGCGTCAACGCTGCGGCGATGCTGTCGTCGATGGACGTCCTCTTCCTGCTGGGCGCTGACGAGCTCGACTTCACCCGCAAGGGTGCGAAGTTCACTGTCTACATCGGCTCGCACGGCGACAATGGCGCGCACAATGCGGACGTCATTCTGCCGGCCGCTACCTACACCGAAAAGTCGGGCACCTGGGTCAACACAGAAGGCCGCGTTCAGATGGGCAATCGTGCCGGTTTCGCACCGGGCGACGCTCGCGAGGACTGGGCCATCATCCGCGCCCTTTCCGACGTGCTCGGCAAGAAGCTTCCCTTTGATTCGCTGAGAGAATTGCGCGCCAAGCTCTATGCTGCGTTCCCGCATTTCGCCGGCATCGACGAGATCGCTGAAGGCGATAGCGCCCAAATTGTCGCACTTGCGAAAAAAGCCGGCGCGATGGGCAAATCCGCATTTGCTTCGCCGATCAAAGACTTCTATTTGACGAACCCGATAGCGCGCGCCTCGGCCGTCATGGCCGAGTGCTCGGCATTGGCCCGCAACAATTTCCAGGCTGCGGCAGAGTAAGGGCAGAGGACTATGGATTCATTCGTTTCGACCTATCTTTGGCCGGCGCTGATTATCATCGGTCAGTCCCTGCTGCTCCTGGTCTGCCTGCTGATCTTCATCGCCTATATCCTTCTTGCCGACCGCAAGATCTGGGCGGCGGTTCAGTTGCGCCGCGGCCCGAACGTCGTCGGTCCCTTTGGCCTGTTCCAGTCCTTCGCCGACCTTTTGAAGTTCATGGTCAAGGAGCCGATCATCCCGGCCGGCGCCAACAAGACCGTCTTCCTGCTGGCGCCGCTCGTCTCCGTGGTCCTGGCGCTCTCCACCTGGGCCGTCGTGCCGCTGGCGCATGGCTGGGTCATCGCCGACATCAATGTCGGCATCCTCTACATTCTGGCGATTTCGTCGCTGGAAGTGTACGGCATCATCATGGGCGGCTGGGCTTCGAACTCGAAGTATCCGTTCCTCGGCGCGCTGCGTTCCGCCGCGCAGATGGTGTCCTACGAAGTCTCGATCGGCTTCGTCATCGTTACCGTGCTGCTCTGCGTTGGTTCGTTGAACCTGACCGATATCGTCATGTCGCAGCAGACCGGCCTCGGTACCAAGCTCGGCCTGCCGGCGTCGTTCCTCGACTGGCATTGGCTGTCGTTGTTCCCGATGTTCATCGTGTTCTTCATTTCGGCGCTCGCTGAAACGAACCGTCCGCCATTCGATCTTCCGGAAGCGGAATCGGAGCTGGTTGCCGGCTTCATGGTCGAATATGGCTCTTCGCCGTACATGATGTTCATGCTCGGCGAATATGCCGCCGTCGTTTTGATGTGCTCGCTGACCACGATCCTCTTCCTCGGTGGCTGGCTGCCGCCGGTCGATATCTGGATCTTGAACTGGGTCCCCGGCGTCATCTGGTTCCTGCTGAAGTCGTGCCTCGTCTTCTTCATGTTCGCGATGGTCAAGGCGTTCGTGCCGCGCTACCGCTACGACCAGCTCATGCGCCTTGGCTGGAAGGTGTTCCTGCCGCTGTCGCTCGCTATGGTCATTATCGTTGCATTCGTGCTGAAGCTGACGGGATGGGCATGATGATGTCGATCCTCGCTTCAAGCAGATTTGGAGGTTGAAGATGGCCGGACTTTCCAACGCCGTCAGCTCACTGTTCCTCAAGGAATTCGTCGGCGCATTCTTTTTGTCGATGCGTTATTTCTTCAAGCAGAAGGCGACGATCAATTATCCCTTCGAAAAGGGGCCGGTCAGCCCGCGCTTCCGCGGCGAACATGCGCTGCGCCGTTATCCCAACGGCGAAGAGCGCTGCATCGCCTGCAAGCTCTGCGAAGCCATCTGTCCTGCTCAGGCCATCACCATCGAAGCCGGGCCGCGCCGCAATGACGGCACCCGCCGCACGGTGCGCTACGACATCGATATGGTGAAGTGCATCTATTGCGGCTTCTGCCAGGAGGCTTGCCCGGTCGACGCCATCGTCGAAGGGCCGAACTTCGAATTTGCCACGGAAACCCGCGAAGAGCTTTATTTCGACAAGGCGCGGCTTCTCGAAAATGGCGACCGCTGGGAACGCGAAATCGCGCGCAACATCGCGATGGACTCGCCGTACCGCTAAGCGGAATTTTGAATATGCCGTGACGGGCGGCTGAGATTGTCGCCGTCGCGGTGGAATAGAGACCGGGGCTTTGCCGGACGCATGTCCAGCCAAGTCCCATCGGGCAGGGACACTCCCGGCTGCCCGGGGGAAGACGAAAAAGGCACCAACATGGGTCTGCAGGCTCTTTTTTTCTATATCTTCGCCTTTGTCGCGGTGGCGTCGGCGTTCATGGTTATCTCGGCGCGGAATCCGGTCCATTCGGTCCTGTTCCTCATCCTGGTATTCTTTAATGCCGCCGGCCTCTTCCTGCTGATGGGGGCGGAATTCCTGGCGATGATCCTGCTGGTCGTCTATGTCGGCGCCGTCGCAGTCCTCTTCCTCTTCGTCGTCATGATGCTCGACATCGACTTCTCCGAGCTCAGGGCAGGCATTTTGGAATATGCACCGATCGGCGCGCTGATCGGCATCATTCTCGCCGCCGAGCTGATCGTCGTCATCGGCGGCAGCGTGATTTCACCTGTTGTCGCTAAGTCGGTCGCTATGCCGATCCCGGCGGTGACGACCCGCACGAACACCGCAGCACTCGGCGACGTGCTTTATACCAACTACGTTTATTTCTTCGAGATCGCCGGTCTTGTGCTTCTGGTCGCGATGATCGGCGCGATCGTGCTGACGCTGCGGCATCGCACCCACGTCAGACGCCAGAGCATTCCGCAACAGGTCGCCCGCACGCCTGCGACCGCCGTCGAGGTGGTCAAGGTCAAGCCGGGGCAGGGCGTCTAAGGCGCGGCACGAGGGTCAAAGGAACAAGAATATGGTCATCGGACTTTCCCACTACCTGACGGTCAGCGCCATCCTTTTCGTGCTCGGCGTTTTCGGCATTTTCCTGAACCGCAAGAACGTCATCATCATCCTGATGTCGATCGAGCTCATCCTGCTTGCGGTCAACATCAACATGGTCGCCTTCTCGTCGTTCCTCAACGATATCGTCGGCCAGGTCTTCGCTCTGTTCATTCTGACCGTCGCTGCTGCCGAAGCGGCCATCGGTCTTGCAATTCTCGTCGTCTTCTACCGTAACCGCGGTTCCATCGCGGTCGAAGACGTCAACGTGATGAAGGGCTGATACAGCTATGTTTTTATATAAGGCTATCGTCTTTCTTCCCCTGATCGGCGCGATCATTGCCGGCCTGTTCGGCCGCGGGATCGGTGCCAAGGCTTCGGAATACGTTACCAGCGGCTTGATGATCGTCGCCGCGGTTCTGTCATGGATCGTCTTCTTCACGGTCGCGCTTGGTCACGCCGAGGGCCCGATCAAGGTGGAAGTGCTGCGCTGGATCCAGTCCGGCGGCATCGATGTCTCCTGGATGCTGCGCATCGATACGCTGACCTCGGTGATGCTGATCGTCGTGAACACGGTTTCGACCCTCGTTCACATCTATTCGATCGGATACATGCATCACGATCCGCATCGTCCGCGCTTCTTCGCCTATCTCTCGCTCTTCACCTTCGCCATGCTGATGCTGGTGACCTCCGACAACCTCGCCCAGATGTTCTTCGGCTGGGAAGGCGTCGGTCTGGCCTCCTATCTGCTCATCGGTTTCTGGTTCAAGAAGCCGTCCGCATCTGCGGCCGCGATCAAGGCCTTCATCGTCAACCGCGTCGGCGACTTCGGTTTCGTGCTCGGTATCGCCGGCGTCTTCGTTCTCTTCGGCTCGATCAATTTCGACGTCATCTTTGGCAACGCCCAGAGCTTTGCCGCGGGGCAGGGCGGTCAGCCGGGCGATATCGTGCTCAATCTCTTCGGCATGCATCTTGATCGTGCGCATGCACTGACCGGCGTCTGCCTGCTGCTCTTCATGGGCGCCATGGGTAAGTCGGCGCAGTTCCTGCTGCACACCTGGCTGCCGGACGCCATGGAAGGCCCGACCCCGGTGTCGGCGCTCATCCATGCCGCGACCATGGTCACCGCCGGCGTCTTCCTCGTCGCTCGCATGTCGCCGATCTTCGAACTGTCGCCGGACGCCCTGACCTTCGTCACCATCATCGGTGCGATTACGGCCTTCTTTGCGGCAACCGTCGGTCTCGTGCAGAACGATATCAAGCGCGTCATCGCCTATTCGACCTGTTCGCAGCTCGGCTACATGTTCGTCGCTCTCGGCGTCGGCGCCTATGGCGCAGCCATCTTCCACCTGTTCACGCACGCCTTCTTCAAAGCGCTGCTCTTCCTCGGTGCCGGTTCGGTGATTCACGCCGTCGACGGCGAGCAGGACATGCGCCACATGGGCGGTCTGCGTAAGCATATTCCGAACACTTTCTGGATGATGATCACCGGCACGGTGGCGATTACCGGCGTCGGCATCCCCTTCACGCATTTCGGCTTCGCGGGCTTCATTTCGAAGGACGCGATCATCGAAGCTGCCTTTGCCTCGCAAGGCCCGGCCGCAGGCTTTGCCTTTACGCTGCTGGTTATTGCCGCCCTGTTCACGAGCTTTTATTCCTGGCGTCTGATCTTCATGACCTTCTACGGCAAGCCACGCGCTTCGCATGAGGTCATGCATCACGTGCATGAATCGCCGAACGTCATGCTGATCCCGCTCTATCTGCTGGGGCTCGGGGCTGCCGCCGCGGGCATGGTCTTCAGAAACGATTTCGTTGGCGAGGCCTATGGCGAGTTCTGGAAGACTGCGCTGTTCACACTGCCGACCAACCACATCTTCGAAGAGATGGAACATGTTCCGGCTTGGGTGAGCGTCAGCCCGTTCATCGCTATGCTGCTCGGCTTCGTTCTGGCCTGGTACATGTACATCAGGTCGCCGCAGACGCCGCGCATCCTCGCGCAGCAGCATCGCGTGCTCTACGAATTCCTGCTGAACAAGTGGTACTTCGATGAGCTCTATGACTTCCTCTTCGTTCGCACTGCCAAGGCGCTTGGTCGCTTCCTGTGGCAGAAGGGCGATATCGGGGTCATCGACACGTTCGGCCCGAACGGTGTCGCCGCCCGCGTCGTCGATGTCACCAACCGCGTTGTTCGCCTGCAGACCGGTTACCTCTATCACTATGCCTTCGCGATGCTGCTCGGTATTGCGGCCCTCGTTACCTGGATGATGCTCGGGAGTTCCCTCTGATGACCGATTGGCCTATTCTTTCAACGGTCACCTTCCTGCCGCTGGTGGGCGTCCTTCTCCTGTTGTTCATGCGGGATGACGGACCCAACGGCCGCCGCAACATCCTCAACGTATCGCTGCTGACCACGGTCTTCACGTTCGTCGTGTCGCTGTTCGTCTGGATTGGCTTCGACAATGCCAATCCGGGCTTCCAGATGATCGAGAAGCATGACTGGCTGAGCTCCGGCATCAGCTATCACATGGGCGTCGACGGCATCTCCATGCTGTTCGTCATCCTGACCACCTTCCTGATGCCCTTCTGCGTGCTGGCGAGCTGGCTCTCGATCGAGAAGCGCCTAAAGGACTACATGATCGCCTTCCTCGTCCTCGAGACGATGATGGTCGGCGTTTTCACGTCGCTGGATATCGTGCTGTTCTACGTCTTCTTCGAAGCCGGTCTCATCCCGATGTTCCTGATCATCGGCGTCTGGGGCGGCAAGGATCGCGTCTATGCCAGCTACAAATTCTTCCTCTATACGCTGCTCGGCTCGGTGCTGATGCTGCTTGCCATCATGGCGATGTACTGGCAGGCCGGCACGACGGATATCCCGGCGTTGCTCGCCTACAAGTTCCCGCCGCAGATGCAGACGTGGCTATGGCTGGCTTTCTTCGCCTCCTTCGCGGTGAAGATGCCGATGTGGCCGGTTCACACCTGGTTGCCCGACGCGCACGTTCAGGCGCCGACGGCAGGCTCGGTTATTCTGGCCGGCATTCTTCTGAAGCTCGGCGGTTATGGTCTCATCCGCTTCTCGATCGGCATGTTCCCGAACGCGTCGGAATATTTCGCGCCGCTCGTCTACGCTCTGTCCGTCATCGCCATCATCTACACTTCGCTGGTGGCGATGATGCAGGAAGACATCAAGAAGCTGATCGCCTATTCCTCGGTCGCGCACATGGGCTATGTCACCATGGGCATCTTTGCTGCCAACCAGCAGGGTGTTCAGGGCGCGATTTTCCAGATGCTGTCGCACGGTATCGTCTCCGGCGCACTCTTCCTTTGCGTCGGCGTGGTCTACGACCGCACCCATACCCGCGAGATTGCGGCCTATGGCGGTCTCGTCAACAACATGCCGAAATATGCCGTTGCGATGATGGTCTTCACCATGGCCAATGTCGGTCTGCCCGGCACCTCCGGCTTCATCGGTGAATTCCTGACCCTGATCGGCGTCTTCCGCGCCAACACCTGGGTTGCACTGTTCGCCGCGACCGGCGTTATTCTTTCAGCCGCTTACGCGCTCTGGCTCTACCGCCGCGTTATCTTCGGCGCGCTGGAAAAGGAAAACCTCAAGAAGCTGCTGGATCTGTCGCCGCGCGAACAGCTCATCCTTTATCCGCTGATCGCGATGACGATCTTCTTCGGTGTCTATCCGGCTCCGATCTTCGATGCGACGGCCGCTTCGGTGGATCTGCTTGTGAACAACTACACCGCAGCCCTGCACGCCGCGCAGAATGTTGCGCTGTCGATGAATTGATGACGGGACTTATTCGACATGACTGCTGACACAATTCTTGCAAGCCTGCATCTTTCCATCCCGGAGCTTATCCTCGCGGTCGGTGCGCTTGTGCTGCTCATGATCGGCGTCTTCGCGGGCGAACGGTCGGGACCGACGGTCACCGGCCTTGCCATTGCAGTTCTCGCAGTGGCCGGTCTCTGGATCATCTTCGTGCCGGGCGAAGGCCTGGCTTACGGCGGCGCTTATCTCGCCGATGGCTTTTCGCGCTTCATGAAGATCGTCGCCCTCGTGGGCTCGATCGTCGCCATGTTCATGAGCATGGGACATGCGCGCGAGCAGCAGCTCGATCGTTTCGAATTCCCCGTGCTGCTGCTGCTGGCGACCCTCGGCATCCTGCTGATGATCTCGGCGCATGACCTGATCTCGCTCTATCTATCGCTGGAGCTCCAGTCCCTGGCGCTCTACGTCGTTGCCGCCATCAACCGCGATAGCGTCAAGTCGACGGAAGCCGGTCTGAAGTATTTCGTGCTCGGCGCACTGTCGTCGGGCATGCTGCTCTACGGCATGTCGCTTGTCTATGGCTTCACCGGCCACACCACCTTCGATGCGATCGCCACGGCGCTCAGCTCCGAGACCCGTTCGCTCGGCCTCGTCTTTGGTCTGGTCTTCGTTCTCGCGGGCCTTGCCTTCAAGATCTCTGCCGTGCCGTTCCACATGTGGACGCCGGACGTTTATGAAGGTGCGCCGACCCCGGTCACCGCCTTCTTTGCCGGCGCCCCGAAAGTTGCGGCCATGGCGATCTTGACCCGTATCGTCGTCACCGCTTTTCATCCGGTGCTTGCCGACTGGCAGCAGATCATCGTCTTCATCTCGATCGCTTCGATGCTGCTCGGCTCCTTCGCCGCAATCGGTCAGCGCAACTTCAAGCGACTGATGGCTTATTCCTCCATCGGTCACATGGGCTATGCGCTTGTTGGTCTTGCCGCCGGCAGCAAGACCGGCGTCTCCGGTGTCATGCTTTACATGGTCATCTACATGGCCATGACGCTCGGCTCCTTCGCCATCATCATGGCGATGCGTCGCGACGACGGCCGTCAGGTTGAGAATGTCGACGATCTCGCCGGCCTTTCCACGACCAATCCCTTCATGGCTGTCGTATTGACGGCGCTGATGTTCTCGCTGGCTGGTATCCCGCCGCTCGCAGGCTTCTTCGGGAAGTACTTCGTCTTCGTCGCTGCCATCCAGGCCCATCTCTATGCGCTCGCCATCATCGGCGTTCTCGCATCGGTCGTCGGCGCCTACTATTATCTCCGCGTCATCAAGGTGATGTGGTTCGATGAAGCCAAGGACGAGTTCACCCGTACGGCCGGTTCGCTGCGTCTGGTCTTCGGCCTTTCCGGTCTCTTCGTCGTCACCTATGTCTTCTTCGGCGGTGCTATCGGCGGTGCGGCCGATCTCGCTGCCGCGACGTTGTTTTGATGGCGTCTGACATGAACAGCCGGAAGTCGCTCGCCGACTTCCGGCATGTTGCCCTTTCAGAGACTGCATCCACCAATAGCGAATGCCTGGAGCGGGCGCGGGCAGGTGATGCCGGCAATCTCTGGGTAACAGCGGGCCGCCAGACGGGTGGCCGTGGACGCCGCGGACGCGCCTGGGTGTCCGAACCCGGCAATCTTTATGCTTCCCTCCTTCTGATCGATCCGGCTCCGATGGACCGCCTTGGCTCCCTGCCGCTGGCTGTCGCCGTTGGCGTGCACCAAGCGGTGCGGAGCGTGCTGCCTCTGGCCGCGGAACCGGTCGAGGTCAAATGGCCGAACGATATCCTGATCGGCCGCAAGAAAACTTGCGGCATTCTGATCGAGGGAGAAGCTCTTCCCGATGGACGCTATGCGCTGGTGATCGGCATCGGCATCAACATTGCCGTCAAGCCGGAAAACCCGCTCTATCCGGTCACCTGCCTGCATGAGCATGGCTCGACCGTATCGCCGGAAGAACTGTTTGCGCATCTCTATGCGTCCATGGCCGAAGCCTTGGCGGTCTGGAATAGCGGCAAAGGTGTTCGCGAGGTTACAGCACGCTGGCGCGAGGTTGCCTGCGGCATCGGGGAAAAGATCGCCGTGAATCTGCCGGACCGTTCGATTTCCGGCCATTTTGCCGGAATCGATGATAATGGCTTGTTGATGCTCGATACTGGCGGCGGCAAGATTTTGCCGATTGCTGCGGGCGATGTTTTTTTCAGATCGTAGGTAAAAGATAGATATGGCAAACCAAGACGAACTGGTGTTTTTGCCACTCGGCGGCGTCGGCGAGATTGGCATGAATCTCGCGCTTTACGGCTATGGCGCGCCGGAGCATCGCCAGTGGATCATGGTCGATTGCGGCGTCACCTTTCCGGGGCCGGACCTGCCCGGCGTCGATCTCGTGCTCCCCGATATCCGTTTCCTCGCCAAGGAACGCAAGAATCTCAAAGGCATCATCATCACGCATGCGCATGAGGATCACTATGGCGCATTGAATGATCTCTGGCCGGGCCTGAACGTTCCCGTCTATGCGTCGGCCTTCACAGCCGGCCTGCTGGAAGCCAAGCGCGACTATGAGAAGGCGATGGGCGAAATCCCGATCACGCCGTTCAAGGCCGGCGATCGTATCAATGTCGGCCCCTTCAGCATCGAAGGCGTCGGCGTCAATCACTCCATTCCCGAGCCTATGTCGCTGGTGATCCGCACGCCGGTTGGCAATGTCATTCACACCGGCGACTGGAAGATCGATCACGAGCCATCGCTTGGACCGCTGACCGATGAGGCGCGTTTCCGCCAACTCGGTGATGAAGGCGTGCTGGCATTGATGTGCGATTCCACCAATGCGTTGCGAGACGGCGTATCTCCCTCGGAAAAGGATGTTTCCGAAAGCCTGCGCAAGATCATCGAGGATGCCGAGGGCCGGGTTGCGATCACCACCTTCTCCTCGAATGTCGGCCGCATCCGCACCATTGCCGAGGCCGCCGAGGCCGCAGGCCGCGAGATTTTGCTGCTTGGCAGTTCGCTGAAGCGCGTTGTCGATGTTGCCCGTGACATCGGCATCATGGAGGGCATCAAGCCGTTCATCGCCGAAGATGAATATGGCTATATCCCGCGCGACAAGGTGGTCGTCATCCTGACCGGCAGCCAAGGCGAGCCGCGCGCTGCTCTTGCCAAACTTTCGCGCGACGAAATGCGCAACGTCGCGCTCGCCGCCGGCGATATCGTCGTTTTCTCCTCGCGCGCCATTCCCGGCAATGAGAAGGCCATCCAGGATATCAAGAACGGGCTCACCGAGCAGGGCGTGCATGTGGTGACGGATGCTGAAGCGCTGGTCCACGTCTCCGGCCACCCGCGCCGCAACGAGCTGCAGAGGATGTATGAATGGACGCGGCCGAAGATCGTCGTGCCGGTGCATGGCGAGGCGACGCATCTGACCGCACATAAGGAATTGGCCGAACAATCCGGCATTTCCATCGTGCCACGGGTTCGCAACGGCGACATATTGCGGCTGGCTCCAGGCCCGGTCGAGGTGATCGGCGAGGCGCCGCATGGCCGCATCTTCAAGGATGGCACGCTGATCGGCGATTTTGACGAGATGGGCATAGGCGAGCGCAAGAAGCTCGCCTATGTCGGCCATGTCGCCGTGAATGTCCTGCTCGATGCCCGTTATGAGATCGTCGGCGATCCCGATCTCGTCGCGATCGGCTTGCCGGCCTATGACGACGAAGGCGAGGATATGGAAGACACGCTCTTCGATGCCATCGTCAGCGCCATCGAAAGCATCCCGCGCGCCCGCCGCAAGGATATCGACATGCTGCAGGAAGCTGTGCGTCGCGCCGTACGCGCCGCTGCCAACCATGGCTGGGGCAAGAAGCCGGTCGTGACGGTGTTCGTCACGCGCGTGCCCGGTTAATAGCGTTTCTATCTGGTCGGGGGGGAGGGGCAGCCATGCTCGGACGCATCAATCACATCGCGATTGCCGTTCCTGATATCGCCGCCGCTTCCGCCACCTATCGCGATACGCTCGGCGCCAAGGTCTCGGCGCCGCAGCCCTTGCCGGAACACGGTGTCACCGTCGTTTTCATAGATCTGCCGAACGGCAAGGTCGAGCTATTGGAACCGCTCGGCGACGCCTCGCCGATATCGGCCTTCCTGGCGAAGAACCCCGATGGGGGCATGCACCATATCTGCTACGAGGTGGATGATCTTCTGGCCGCACGTGATCGGCTTCTCGACGCCGGCGCCCGTGTGCTCGGCAATGGCGAGCCGAAGATCGGCGCCCACGGCAAGCCGGTGCTCTTCCTGCACCCCAAGGATTTTTTTGGGACTCTCATCGAGCTTGAGCAGAGCGCGACCCCTTAGATCGGCGTTCGACACAGCAGTGTGACATTAGAGCGCTGAACTGCGCTTTGAAACAAGGAAGCTTTGGCTCTATAAGCTGGTTGGGACGAGGAGAGTGCGGGCCGGTTTGAAGCCTGTCTTGAGGAAGCATAATGGTCCAGCAGATTTTTTCGACATGCGCTGTCTATTTCGTTGTCTGGTGGATCACGCTCTTCGCCATCCTGCCGTTTGGGTTGCGCACCCAAGCCGAAGACAATCATGTGGTCCTCGGCACCGTCGAAAGTGCGCCGACGAAATTCCGTGGTTTAAGAGTGGTGCTGATCACGACGCTGGTATCCGGCCTGATCTACGGCGCCTGGTACATCAGCTCCCACTATCTGGGCATCGGCTTCAACTCGATCCCACCGATCATTCCACGCTACGACGGCTGACGTTTATCCTTGAAATTCTTTGCAATTTGCGGCTGAAATCCTTCGCCACCGAATAGTCAGCAATCCGTCATACCCTTGTCATCAGTTTGAGGCAAAGAGGCTGCGCAACGGCGATGATGCCGTCGCGTTGACTTGACTGCGGTTGGGAACGGTTCCAAAGCCTGCCGGCTCGAAAAGGTCGTGATCAGGGCCGCAGAAAAGCAAAAAAAAACAAGGCTGTAAGCCTTGTTTTTAAGTATCGCGTGATCCTTATCCGTTGCCGGGGCTGCGAGCGAGCGCGCCTAAGATCTGATCCTCCCAAGACTTGACCGCGAAACGACAAGAATTTAGCCTTCTTGCCTTTTTTGTGAGCTAAAATTAGCTCAAAGATTGGCCGTTGTCATCTGTTTTTTTGCATTTTTGCTACAGTCGCGCAGAATTTTTCTGTTGACACATTTCTCTCCCAAATCCTTATAAACGTGCATTTTTTCGAATTTCCAAAAATATATGACGTTGCCCAACATTTGCGGGTGTTCGTCCGCTTTACTCGCGCTAAATGCGGGTTTCTTTCCTGCGCCGAAGCAGTTATGAACTCCTCCAGCAGTTAAATTTCTAACGATTCCGCCAAATGCGGAACGTCAAACCATCTGGAATCAGCCCATGCGCCTGTCTCGTTACTTCATGCCCATTCTGAAGGAAAATCCCAAAGAGGCTGAAATTGTTTCCCATCGGCTGATGCTGCGCGCCGGCATGATCCGCCAGCAGTCGCAAGGCATTTACTCCTGGCTGCCGCTGGGCAAGCGCGTCCTCGACAAGGTCAACAATATCATCCGCGAGGAACAGAACCGTGCCGGCGCCATCGAGCTGCTGATGCCGACGCTGCAGTCGGCCGAGCTCTGGCAGGAAAGCGGCCGTTATGACGCCTATGGCAAGGAGATGCTGCGCATCCAGGATCGTCAGGAGCGCCCCATGCTCTACGGCCCGACCAATGAGGAGGTGGTCACCGACATCTTCCGCTCCTACGTCAAGTCCTACAAGGACGTGCCGTTGAACCTCTATCATATCCAACTGAAGTTTCGCGACGAGATCCGTCCACGCTTCGGCACCATGCGCTCGCGCGAATTCATGATGAAGGATGCCTATTCCTTCGATCTGACGCTCGAAGGTGCGGTGCACTCCTATAACAAGATGTTCGCTGCCTATCTGCGCACCTTCAATCGACTGGGTCTCAGGGCAATTCCGATGCGCGCCGACACCGGCCCCATCGGCGGCGACCTCAGCCATGAATTCATCATCCTCGCCGACACCGGCGAATCGGAGGTCTTCTGCCACAAGGATTTCGTCAATTTCGACATCCCCGCAGACGACACGAATTTTGATGACGTCGCTGGCCTGAAAGCCATCTTCGACAAATGGACGTCGGTCTATGCGGCGACCTCCGAGATGCATGACGAGGCGGCCTTCAACGCCATTCCGGAAGGCGAGCGCCTGTCGGCCCGTGGCATCGAGGTCGGCCATATCTTTTATTTCGGCACGAAATATTCCGAACCGATGGGCGCGAAAGTGCAGGGTCCTGACGGCAAGGAGCATGCCGTCCATATGGGTTCTTACGGTATTGGCCCGACACGCCTTGTTCCCGCCATCATCGAAGCATCGCATGATGAGAACGGAATCATCTGGCCGGCGTCGATCGCGCCCTTTGATGCCGTCGTGATCAACATGAAGGCCGGCGATCAGTCCTGCGACGCGGCTTGCGAGACGATCTACGCGGCGCTCTCGAAGGCCGGCAAGGACGTTCTGCTTGACGATACGGACGATCGTGCCGGAACGAAGTTCGCCACTGCCGACCTGATCGGCGTGCCCATGCAGATCATCGTCGGGCCGCGTTCGATCGCGAACGGCGAAGTGGAAGTCAAGGATCGCAAGACCGGCGCCCGCGAAACGATCACCGTCGAAGCGGCGATCAATCGGCTGGCAGGCTGATAAACGATAGGATGAGAAGCGAATGGCGGTAGGCGAGGCAGTGAAGCAGCAGGAGAAGGCCTTCAAAACCGGCCCGTCATCGCGTCCGTTCTCCGGCTTCGAGCGGCTTGTCGCCTGGCGCTATCTGCGCGCCCGGCGCAAGGAGGCGTCGATCTCGGTCATCGCCGGCTTCTCGCTGGTCGGTATCATGCTGGGCGTTGCGGCATTGATCATCGTCATGGCGGTCATGAACGGTTTTCGCGCCGAGCTCTTCAAGCAGATTCTTGGTTTCAACGGCCATGTCGTTGTTCAGCCCGTGGATTCGCCGCTGAATGATTATGCCGCGCTGGCACAGAGGCTCGCTGCCGTCCCCGGTGTCACCATGGCCCTGCCGCTGGTCGAAGGCGAGACGCTTGCCTCCGGTCGCGGCGGTTCGGGAACCGGTGCGCTCGTGCGCGGCATCCGCGCCGAAGACCTCACCAAGCTCAAGACCGTTTCGGACCACATCGTCGATGGCGACATGGTCGGCTTCACCGCCGGCCAGGGCGTCATGGTGGGTTCGCGTCTGGCGCGGCAACTGGGTCTGACGGTCGGCGACCAGATTACGCTGACTGCGCCGGAGGGCGACGTGACGCCTTTCGGGGTCAATCCGCGCGTCAAGGCCTATACGATCTCCGGCATCTTCGAAGTCGGCATGTCGGAATACGATTCCTCCGTCGTCTTCATGCCGCTGGAGGAGGCGCAGCTCTTTTTCAATGCCGAGGGGATCGTCGAGAAGATCGAGCTTTTCGTCAGCAACCCGGATGATGTCGACGCACTGAGGCCGCAGATCGAAGCGGCGGCGGGGCGGCAGGTCTTTCTGACAGACTGGCGGCAGGTGAACGAGACCTTCTTCTCGGCGCTGCAGGTCGAGCGCAACACCATGTTCATGATCCTGACGCTGATTGTCATCGTCGCGGCGCTCAACATCATTTCCGGTCTGATCATGCTGGTGAAGGACAAGGGAAGCGACATCGCCATTTTGCGCACCATGGGCGCGACGTCGGGGGCGATCATGCGCATCTTCTTCATGACGGGCGCGGCGATCGGCGTCGTCGGCACCGTCGCCGGCGTCGCGCTCGGGGTCGTCGTCTGCCTCAACATCGAATCGATCCGTCAGTTCTTCTCCTGGATATCCGGCACGGTGATCTTCAATCCCGAGGTCTATTTCCTCAGCAAGTTGCCGGCGGAAATGAATCTCGGCGAGACCCTCTCCGTGGTCGTGATGGCGCTGACGCTCTCCTTCCTCGCCACGATCTTTCCGGCCTGGCGTGCCTCGCGGCTCGATCCGGTGCAGGCGCTAAGGTACGAATAAGGAATTCCACATTTGATCAAACGCAACGTCGTTCTCCAGCTTACGGGCGTGGAGCGTCATTACGGGCAGGGCGAAACGCGGCTGTCGATCCT
Organism: Rhizobium sp. CB3060; assembly: GCF_025200735.1. Classification (NCBI taxonomy): domain Bacteria; kingdom Pseudomonadati; phylum Pseudomonadota; class Alphaproteobacteria; order Hyphomicrobiales; family Rhizobiaceae; genus Rhizobium; species Rhizobium sp. CB3060. Next base: position 1,007,427 of record NZ_CP104158.1, read on the forward strand.
GAAGGGCGCCGATTTCGCCTTGACCAGCGGCGAGATCGTTGCCCTGGTCGCGCCGTCGGGAACGGGGAAATCGACGCTTCTGCACGTTGCCGGCCTGCTCGAACATCCAGATGGCGGCGAGGTGACGATTAATGGCCAGGCCTGTGAGGGACTGTCCGATGAAAAGCGCACGGCCGTCCGTCGCAGCGAGATTGGCTTCGTCTATCAGTTCCACCATCTGTTGCCCGAGTTTTCCGCGCTAGAAAACATCATGATGCCGCAGTTGATTTCCGGTCTCTCCCGGAAAGAGGCAAGCGCTCGCGCTGCCCAGCTCCTCGACTATATGCGCATTGGTCATCGCGCCGATCACCGCCCGGCCGAGCTTTCCGGCGGTGAGCAACAGCGCGTCGCGATTGCCCGCGCCGTTGCCAACGCACCGCTGGTGCTTTTGGCCGACGAGCCGACCGGCAACCTCGATCCTGATACGGCGCATTACGTCTTCGACGCGCTGGAGGCGCTGGTGCGTCAGTCCGGGCTTGCCGCGCTGATCGCCACGCACAATCACGAACTGGCGGCTCGCATGGACCGCCGCGTGACTATCCATGACGGTAAGGTCGTCGAATTCTGACGGTGCCCATCAAGGGACGATCAGTCCGCCGCGGTAATCCAGCTCATAGGCCTTACGTCCGTTTACGAGGATGACCTCATGGCCGATAAAATGATCGCAGCCGCCGGTACTGCGATCGACATACTGGCCAAATGAATGGGTGAATTCGAAACCGCCGAGAAAGCGTTTCTCATCGAGGTAGAGCCGCATGAGCGCCGCCTTGATGACCATCCCTGCAGCCCTGCCATCTATCAGATCGGGCTCGACGATTCGTCCAAAATAATTCATCGCCCAGACCGGCTCGTCATCGTACCAGACGACTTCCTGTCCGGCGAAATCCGTGCCGCCGAAATAGCTATCGAGATAGCGGCAGCGGCCGCTGGCATAGCCGATGTCATGCGAGCCGCTCCGGCAGGACGGCAGCCTCTCGCCATCGCCGACATAGGTCTCCGCCTTCGCGGCAACAATAAAATCGTTCAGCGCGGCAAGATCCGGCATGTCCCTCTCCATTCGTGGTGAGGGCACAGAATGCCACGCGCTCGATAGCAAGTAAAGAACATACGGTGAACAAATGAAAAGCCGCTACGTGTTTTCCCCACAAACTTTCCGGCCGATATCGTCTTTCCAGTCCTGGATCTTGATGGTTTTGGCTTGAGTCTGGAGTTCCCTGCCACTCTTCGTCGCCTTGCCCGTCAGGACATTGTAGTCGCAGCTATAGCTTCTATCGGCTTCGAGATTGTCCCGGTAATCAAAGGTGTAGCCGGCGACGACGAAGGCGTTGTTGCGGAAGGCGAGGGTGAGCGTCTGATGCCAGCGGTCGCGCCCGATCGCGTCATTCTGGGACATGACGGCGATCGAACCATTGGGCAGCGCCGTGATCGAAGGCTCCTGACCGAAGATACCGCCCGGCTCGCCTCGGCCCCATACTTTGTCGGGTGCGGCGGCCGCCAGCTTGAGCAACTGATGTTCTTTGTCGCGGAGATAAATATAGATGCCGATCGTGGTCTCGTCGTCTGGCGGGGCCAACGCCAGCAAAGCAAGGTCCGGCTTACCGTCCTTGTTCCAATCGCCGACCGCCGCGTCGATGATGCGGTCGGGCGCAATGGTATCGTCAGCGTGAGCCGCGGATGTAACCGAAAGCAGAATGAGAGCGCAGGCAAGTGGTTTCATCGTGATCCCCCCTCGCGTTTTCATAGCTTAGGGGTTGTGCTTCGGTCCATTGGTACTCTTCAAAATACTGATGATGAAAATTATTGATGCAGCTATTGACTCTCGAACATAAATAGAACAAAAAAGAAACATAACGAGTAAGGAGCGCGTAAATGACCGATATCATTCGAGACGTTGCAGCATTCACCTCCATCGTCATGTTTGTCGCCAGCTTTTCCCTCATCATGATGGCGATGTGAAACTTATCCCCACGGGTGTTGCGATGCGCCCGTGAATCATGAAGTCAACTTATGGACTTTATCGTCCGCTATGCCGAAAATGCAGCCGATTCATTTGGGCATGCGGAAAGGCATATGATGGCGGATATGATGAGCAGCGGCGCAGCGGGTGCGCCGGTCGGAGATACGCCGGAATTCGTGCATCTTCGCGTCCATTCCGCATATTCTCTGCTCGAAGGCGCATTGCCGCTAAAGAAGATCCTCGCCAAGGCGGCGGGCGACAATCAGCCGGCCATCGCCATCACCGATACCAACAACCTTTTCATCGCGCTGGAGTTTTCCCAGAAGGCGATGGATGAGGGCCTGCAGCCGATCATCGGCTGCCAGGTGTCGATCGACATGGAAGATAGTGTCGAGGGCGAAAAGCGCGGCCCGCAACAGGCACTCGCCAAGCTGCCGTCCATCGTGTTGCTCGCCGCCACGGAGCGGGGCTATGAGCGGCTGGTCGATCTCGTGAGCCGCGCCTATCTGGGCGGCGAAGGCAATCAGGCTGTCCATATCACCGCCTCCTGGTTGAAGGAAATCGGCACGGACGGCATGATTGCGCTGACCGGTTCGCTTGGCGGTCCGGTCGATATGGCGTTGAAGGAAGGCCACGCGCCGCAGGCGCTGTCGCGTCTGCTGACGCTCAAGGACCTGTTCGGTGATCGGCTTTATGTCGAATTGCAACGTCACGGCACCTATGATCGTCGCCACGAACAGAAGATGATCGCGCTCGCCTATGAGCATGAATTGCCGCTGGTCGCGACCAACGAGGCCTTCTTCCCGACGCGTGAGGACTATGAGGCCCACGACGCCCTCATGGCGGTCGCCCACAATGCCATTGTTTCGGACGACACTCGTTTTCGCCTGACACCGGATCACTATTTGAAGAGCCGCGCCGATATGGCGAAGCTGTTCGCCAATCTGCCGGAAGCCTTGGAGAACACCGTCGAGATCGCCCGGCGCTGTTCCTTCGTCTTGAAGACACGCAAACCGATCCTGCCGCGCTTTACCGGCGCCACCGACGATCCGGAGGAAGCCGAACGCGCCGAGGCGGCGGAACTGCGCGCCCAGGCGGTCGAAGGTCTCGATCGGCGTCTCTCCTCGCTCGGCATGGCGGCCGGCTATGCGGAGAAGGACTATCGCGAGCGGCTGGAGTTCGAGCTCAGCGTCATCGAGCGCATGAAATTCCCCGGCTACTTTCTGATCGTCGCGGACTTCATCAAATGGGCCAAACAGCATGATATTCCGGTCGGCCCGGGCCGCGGTTCTGGCGCGGGCTCATTGGTTGCCTATGCGCTGACGATTACCGACGTCGATCCGCTGCGTTTCTCGCTGCTGTTCGAGCGCTTCCTCAATCCGTCGCGCGTGTCGATGCCGGACTTCGACATCGACTTCTGCCAGGATCGTCGCGAAGAGGTGATCCGCTATGTCCAGGCCAAATATGGTCGCGAGCAGGTGGCGCAGATCATCACTTTCGGTTCCCTTCAGGCGCGCGCCGCCCTTCGCGACGTTGGGCGCGTGCTGGAAATGCCCTACGGCCAGGTCGACAAGATCTGCAAGCTGGTGCCGAACAACCCCGCCAATCCGACCCCGCTCAGCAAGGCGATCGAGGAGGAACCACGTCTGCAGGAGGAGGCCGACAAGGAACCGGTCGTTGCCCGTCTGCTCGATATCGCCCAGAAGATCGAGGGCCTTTATCGCCATGCCTCGACACACGCCGCCGGCATCGTCATCGGCGATCGGCCGCTGTCGAAGCTGGTGCCGATGTATCGAGACCCGCGCTCCGACATGCCGGTCACCCAGTTCAACATGAAATGGGTGGAACAGGCCGGCCTGGTCAAGTTCGACTTCCTCGGCCTGAAGACGCTGACGGTTCTAAAGACAGCCGTCGATTTCGTCGCCAAGCGCGGCATTACGCTTGATCTCGCCAGCATTCCGCTCGACGACAAGAAGACTTACGACATGCTCTCGCGCGGTGAGACGGTCGGCGTGTTCCAGGTAGAAAGTGCGGGCATGCGCAAGGCGCTGATCGGCATGCGCCCGGACTGCATCGAGGACATCATCGCGCTGGTCGCCCTCTATCGTCCGGGCCCGATGGAAAACATACCGGTCTACAATGCCCGCAAACACGGCGAGGAAGAGATCGAATCGATCCATCCGACGATCGATTATCTGCTGAAGGAGACGCAGGGCGTTATCGTCTATCAGGAGCAGGTGATGCAGATCGCCCAGGTCCTGTCTGGTTACTCGCTCGGCGAGGCCGATCTTCTGCGCCGCGCCATGGGCAAGAAGATCAAGGCCGAGATGGATCAGCAGCGCGAACGCTTCGTCGACGGCGCTGTCAAGAATGGCGTATCGAAGGGACAGGCGGACGTCATTTTCGACCTGCTCGCCAAGTTCGCGAACTACGGCTTCAACAAGTCGCACGCCGCCGCCTACGCCATCGTCTCCTACCAGACCGCCTATATGAAGGCGCATTATCCGGTGGAGTTCCTCGCGGCCTCGATGACGCTCGATATGGCGAACACCGAAAAGGTCAACGACTTCCGCCAGGACGCCAAGCGCCTCGGCATTGAAGTCATCGCGCCATCGATCCAGACCTCGTTCCGCCATTTCGAAACGGGCGACAACCGGATCTACTATGCGCTGGCCGCCATCAAGGGCGTTGGCGAATCCGCCGTCGACCATATTGTCGAGGTGCGCGGCGACCAGCCTTTTGCCGGCATCGAGGATTTCTGCCTGCGCATCGATCCGAAGCAGATCAATCGCCGGGTGCTGGAAAGCCTGATCTCCGCGGGCGCCTTCGATTGCTTCGATATCGACCGCGCGCAACTGATCGGTGGACTGGACCGGGTCATGGGCTATGCGCAGGTCGCGCAGGAAAACAAGCGAAGTGGTCAGTCCGATATGTTCGGAAGCGCTGCCTCGGGACCTGAGAAGATCTCATTCCCGCCTTTCACCCCCTGGCTCGCCTCAGAGCGGCTGCTACGCGAATTCCAGGTGCTCGGCTTCTACCTCACGGCCCATCCGCTCGACACTTACAAGAACGTCCTGAACAAGATGCGCGTGCAGACCTTTGCCGATTTTTCGGCGGCGGTGAAGCAGGGGGCCAGCAACGGTCGCTTGGCTGGCACCGTGATTTCCAAGCAGGAGCGCAAGACGCGCACCGGCAACAAGATGGGCATCTTCGTCTTCTCCGATGCCTCCGGCCAGTTCGAAGCTGTGCTGTTTTCGGAAGTGCTCAATCAGTATCGCGACGTGCTGGAAGTCGGCAAATCCTTCGTCATCACTGCGCAGGCGGACGAACGGCCGGAAGGCATCAGTCTGCGCCTACAGACGGCGCAGTCGCTGGAGGAAAAGTCGCTGCAGATGCAGAAGGCGCTGCGTGTCTATGTCCGCGATTCCGGTCCTTTGAAAGCGGTTGCCGCGCATCTCAACGCCAAGGGCGACGGCCTGGTCTCCTTCATCGTCATCAAGGAGGAGGGCAAGCGCGAGGTGGAGGTGGCGCTGCCGGAGAAATACCGCATCACGCCGGAGATTGCAGCCGCGCTACGCACCGCGCCCGGCGTGATCGACGTCGAGCTGGTCTAAAGCAATTCCAGGAAAAGTGCGCAGCGGTTTTCCGTCCGGAATTGCGAGAGAACAATAGGACAGAGCGGTTCTGAGATTCCGTGAAACGCTAGCCGCTCTAGCCGTTTTTCCCAAGGGCGCCGCGATTGGTGATGGTGATGAAATCGGTCCCGTCGCCGGTTTCCGGGCCGATGCCGGTGTCGGAAATCGTCAGCGACGAACCTGCCGTCAGCAGATCCTCGATCTTGCGCCTGACGTCATCGGGTATGGTGATGCGGTCGAGCGCGCGGTCGGCGGCGTCGAGCGATTCCGCCTGCGCCTCGCTGGTGATACCGAAGCGTTTCTTCGCCTCCTTGGAAAGATCGTCTTCCAGCGTCACGCCGAACCAGTCCGCCTTGCCGTTCACCTTGTCGATCGTATGGGCGGTGAAGAAATGCGTGCCAAGGGCTTCCTGTGGCTCGGCGATGATGGCGGGAGCTTCGAACAGCGGTTTGAAATTCTGCCGAACCATGATTTCGCCGTTCGGCGGTGCGCCCTTGCCGGCGACCTCATAGACCGCCTTCATCAGCGCCGGGCTCACCAGTCCGCCCGATGTCGTGATGTTGTGGGCTTTCTTGAAATCCGCGATCGCCTGCACCGTCGCCGGTCCAAGCATGCCGTCCGGCGTGCCGGTAACAAAGCCCATATCGTTCAAGATGCCCTGCAGATCGCGGACATTTTCCCGCAGACCTCGGCGTGTGATGAGAATGCCAAGCGGCGCCTGGTCGGCGGTGGGCACTGCCCGTACGGCCTCCGGTATGGGCAGAGCGGCGACATCGTTCGTGGCGACTTGCACCGGCTCCGCCTGCGGCAGAAAACCGGTCGTCGTCGGGCGCAGTTCGAGATCGGAGAACAGAGCGGCGGCGGGTGCGACTTCGGGTTGAAACAACATGGCATGTTGGAAAGGCTGCGGCACCAGCGGCTGGTCGGCGATAACGACATGCACGCCGCGTTCGGTCATCTGGTAGAGCATCTTGGCGAAGGCCTTGGGCATGCGCACGCAGCCGTGCGAGGCGGGATAGTTCGGCACCGAATTGGATTCGTGCAGCGCGATACCAGACCAGGTCAGCCGCTGCATGAAGGGCATCGGCGACGCCGAATAGAGATTGGACTCGTGATAGACCTCCTTCTCCAGAATGGAGAAGATGCCGCTCGGTGTCGTATGGCCGCGCTTGCCGGTCGAAACCTTCGATGTCGCCACCACCTGGTCGCCGTCATAGACGGCAAGCGATTGCCGGTCCTTCGATACGACGATCTGCAATGTGCGGGCATCCTCCGCGAAGGCAGGATGAACAAGGGCTGTGGCCGACAGTAGGCCAAGCCCGAAAAAGAAACGCGACTTCATATACACATACCAAAACGCAATACTCGTATGGCCACAGGTTAGACTTCGAAGTTTAAGGAAGACTTGAAGCGGAGCCGCCCACCGGAATTGCTTTTTTCCCGCTTCAAAGGCTTGTCCGATAGGCGCAATTGCGACCGGAAGTATTTTATGTAAATCTTAAATTGTAGGATGCGGAGCCGGGCGGGCGTCGACATGCATGTGGACGTGATCGAAAAGCTGGAAGATCTGCAGGGGCTGAAAGACGACTGGGATCGGATCTATGAGATCGACCCGGAGGCGCATTGTTTTTTATCCTGGACCTGGATGTCGAGCTGGTTCGCCTCTCGTGCGCTCCCTTGGCTCGTGCTGGCGGCAAAGCAAGATGAGGGCGGCGCCTATGTGGCTTTCTTCCCGATCCAGCTCGGTACCGGGCTCGACCGGAGCAACGGTTTCTACAATACCGTCGTCATGGGCGGCTCCTATTTTGCCTCCTATACGGGTATTCTCTGCGATCCGGCCTATGCCAATGCCGCTGTCTCAGCCTTTGGCGATCGGATTCGCGCCTTTCATTGGCGCAGCTTGCATCTCGACGACATCGATCGATCGTCTGCGCGCATCGGGGCCTTCCTCGAGCGTTTCCCGCCGGCGGATTTTGTCGGCGACAGGGTCAAGCGCCCGGCACAGATTTCGGATGCGGCCGAAAGGATTGATCCGGAGATCTACGTCCATGTGACGCTGCCTGCGGATTTCGATTCGTTCCTTCGTGAGAAACTGCATTGGCGTGCGCGCCGCAATATCCGCCATTGCCTGCACAAGCTGGAGGGGTCGGCGGCACTGCGGATAACGCATGGCGACGCCGCAACCATCGAAGAGGATCTGGCGACGCTGCTGCGTCTTTGGGAGAAACAATGGGGATGGCGCAATCCCGGCTATATGCGTTACGTTCTCGATAATTCGCGATCGGTTCTGCCGGATTGCTTTCGCAGCGGCGATCTCTTTCTACCGGTTCTCTGGCAAGACGGCGTAGCGATCGCCGCATCCGCCGTCCTTCTCGATCGTCCCAGGAAGAGCCTGATCTGTTTCCTTAGCGCACGTGATGTCTCGATCCGAGATCTGTCCCCAGGCTTGACCCTGCATGCCTATACGATCCGCTGGGCGATAGAGAACGGCTTTCGAATCTATGATCTCGGTGCCGGCAATTATGAGCACAAGTATATTTTCGGCTCCGTCAGCCGGCGCATCGAGCGCTTCCGGATCGACACAAGGACGGGCCGGAACCTCGGTGACCGGCTGGACCCGCATTGCCTCCGTTTCGTGCTTGCCCGTATCAGGAAGCGGTATGCCGCGGGTGATCTGGTTGATGCCGAAATCGGCTGCCGACAGGTTCTTGCTATCGAACCCGCAAATGGTGAGGTGCTGGCACTCTATCGCGAAGTCGTGGCGTCACGCATCCTCTGGCAGGCGATCTCGCCCGATGAAGCTCCAAATATCGGCTCGGACGAGCAAGAAGTCGTCGGCCGCGCCGAGGCGGAAAAGCAATGTCGCGCAACCATTGCCGAAACCCCGGGAGATTTCGATGCCGTGCACCGGCTGAGCATATTGCTACTACTGCGGGGCGAGGCCAGGGAGGCGGAGGCGGAGATTGAACGGGCGTTGGAGCTGCGTCCCGACTCCGCTGCCGCCCATTGCACCTATGGCAATATCCTCGCCGCGACCAGGGATTTCGAAGGCGCTGTCGTCCGCTATGACCGCGCGATCGCCCTGGAGCCAGGCCATGCGATTGCCTATAACAACAAGGGCAACGCGTTGCGCCGCCTGGGTCGTGCCGACGAGGCGCTGGCGAGCTATGAAAAGGCGATTGCGATCAGGCCGAGTTACGAGCAGGCGATTGCCAATCGCGCAGCCCTTTTCGACGAAGAGACGGACATGCTGCCGGCCGTGATTCAACTCTCGCGCTTGCCGCCGAATGTGTAGCCGGTTTCGACCGTCTTGTTGCCGAATTTTTCCCTAAGCTTGTCCATCGCCGCCTCCGCCGCGGCGCGGCGGGTTGCCTGTTCGTCGATCAGATCGGGCGGGTCGGCGCGGGCGGCGTCGCAGAGATCGGTGACGCCGATGCCGATCAAGCGGAACTTGGTCCCATCGGTCTCATGCTCGAGCAATCGCAGGCCGGTACGGAAAATGCGATCGGCAAGCTGGGTGGGGTCTTCCAGACGGCGGTTGCGGGTGCGGCTTTTGAAATCGGCCGTTTTCAGCTTCAACACGACAGTCTGCCCGGCAATGCCGCTGCGTTTCAGGCGGCGCGATACCTTCTCTGCGAGATCGCGCAGGATCGGCACCAGATCGTCATGCCGAGAAATAGCGTCGAAGAAGGTCGTCTCCGATGACACGCTTTTTGCCGCTTCGTTCGGATGGACCGTGCGATCGTCGATGCCGCGCGACAGGCGGAAGAGCCGCTGGCCGATGACGCCATAGCGGCGCATCAGATCGCCTTCCTCCATGGTCTGTAGCTGGCCGATGGTGCGGATGCCGTCGCTTTCCAAAGTCGCCGCAAAGGCCTTGCCGACGCCCCAGATGGTGGTCACGGGGCGCGGCTCCAGAAACGATAGCGCCTCTTGCCGCCCGATGACCGAAAAGCCGCGTGGTTTCTGCAGGTCGGAAGCGACCTTGGCGAGGAACTTGCAATAGGAAAGGCCGACCGAAATGGTGATGCCGATCTCGCTTTCGATGCGCTTGGCGAATTTCGCCAGGATGCGGGCCGGCGGATCATGGTGCAGGCGTTGCGTGCCCTCAAGCTCCAGAAAGGCCTCGTCGATCGAAAGCGGCTGCACCAGCGGCGTCAACTCCTGCATGAGTCCGCGCACTTCGCGGCCGACCCGGACATATTTCTCCATGTTCGGGCGGATGACGACCGCCTGCGGGCAGGCGTCCAGCGCCTTGAACATCGGCATGGCCGATCGGACGCCGTGAATGCGGGCGATATAGCAGGCCGTGGACACGACGCCGCGCTTGCCGCCGCCGATGATGACCGGCTTATCGGCCAGTTCCGGATTGTCGCGCTTCTCGATCGAGGCATAGAAGGCATCGCAATCAATATGCGCCAGCGTCAGGCCATAGAGTTCGCGATGATAGACAAGCCGTGGGCTGCCGCAGGCCCGACAGCGCGCGCGTTCTGCCGATTGCTCGCTCAGGCAATCGCGGCAAAAACCGGAAACTTTGTCGGGCGCGCTGGTCATGAAAATAGAACAAAAATTGAACATCGCCACCTTATGTTTTAAGCTTGTGAGTCTCAAGACGGAAAAGAGCGGGGAGGAGATGTTGGAGGAATTGAAAGCGGTGCCTTTGACGGCGGATCGCTGGGGCGATTTCGAAACACTCTTCGGGCCAAGCGGCGCCTGTTATGGCTGCTGGTGCACCTATTTGCGCGTTCCGACATCCGAGCGCAAAACGATGGATGGCGGGGCGAAGAAAAAATTCATGCAGGCCCGCGTCTCAGCAGGCCCGCCCCCCGGCCTTCTCGGCTATATCGGTGAGCGCCCGGTTGCCTGGACGCAGGTTGGACCGCGATCGGAACTGCCGCAGTGGAATTCTCCGAAAACCGTCTCACGGCCGCTCGATCCGGAGGATGCCGAAGACAGCTCGGTCTGGGCCGTCAGTTGCTTTTTCATGAATTCGCGCGATCGCGGTAAAGGATACAGCCATCGCATGCTGTCCGAGGCGGTGAACTTCGCCAAGGCCTCTGGTGCACGCATTCTCGAGGGCTGTCCGATCGAACGGACGAAGCAATCGAAATCCGTCGGCCTCTGTGTCGGTTCGCTCCGCATATTCGAGGCGGCCGGCTTTTCCGAAGTCGCCAAACGAAAGGACGGGCGTCCCTTGATGCGCCTTGTTCTCTAATGCCGGCGCGGGCGAACCTAGCGGGCGATATGGGCGCGGATCAATGGCGCTGCCTGAGCCCAATCGTTCGCCTGGGGAATGTCGGCCGCTGCAGCCGGCGCCATGCGATGGACGATCGAGTCCGGCTTCAGGTTGATGAGAAGGCAGCTTGCGAGATGGTCGCGGACCGAATGCAGATTGTGCGCCATATCGTCGACGAAGGCGACGGGCAGGGTGCGCGTGCCGTGCAATGCCTGCACGATCGGTCCCTTCGGCTGCAGCGAGGCGAGCAGCGGATGGGAAAGGCCCAGCCTGTCGAGAAGACGGCGGCGCTGCGCCCAGAACTGCGGCGGCATGGCGGTGAGGAAGACGACATCGGCGTCTTTGGAAAAGCCATCAAGGGTGTCGACGACGCGATCCAAGGGTGTCTGCCATTGTTCCTGCGCCTCGAAAAACGCGTCGATCAGACGACGGACCTCCATTTCTTCCAGCGCCTCACCGCTTGCCTTCGAAATGACGTTGCCGGTCAGCCGGAAGGACCGCGGCAGGAATTCATGGCCTTCTCCATCGAGAAAGAGCAGGAAGGGCGCAAAGAAGTGCAGCACGACATCGTCGACGTCGCAGACGATGAGCGGCCGGTCGCCAAGGCGGACATGCGATGTGTCCAATTCGATCGGGGCATCCATCGTCAATATTCCCCTGAGGAAAGGCCGGGTGGCGAGAAGTGCGCGGATGCGGCGGCAACCGTTTCTGGCGCGATGCTGCTTGCCTGGCAGAATGCAAGCAATGTCGGCTCATGGTTCATCAAAAAATCCAGCATGCCGGCAAGAAAAGCGGGTTCGTTGATGGCGTTGCGCACCTGTGCCGGTTCGACACCGGTCAAGGCCAGGAAGCGGCCGAACATATCCGGCTCATTGGCCAGCCAGCCAAGTACGGCGATCGCGGTTTCCTGCGGATCGGCGGCCGCCTTCTTCGGGTTCTTGGAGTTACTTTGCATTTTGAGCGGTGAGTTACCTATTTTTCAACCAAATGCCGCTAGCGTCGGATTCAAGTATTTCTGGAATCGATTTCTCGCGACGTTATATTTTCATAGAATGGATGCAATACCGGATGCAGGGACAGCTCTCCATGCCTAAGCAGGTGATGATTGTAGAAGACAACGAGCTCAATATGAAGCTCTTTCGCGATCTTATCGAGGCGTCCGGCTATACGACGATCCAGACCCGAAATGGCATGGAAGCGCTTGATCTTGCTCGCAAATATCGCCCGGATCTGATCCTGATGGACATCCAGCTTCCTGAGGTTTCGGGCCTTGAGGTGACGAAGTGGCTGAAAGAGGATGACGATCTGCACGTCATTCCGGTGATCGCGGTGACCGCCTTTGCGATGAAGGGCGACGAGGAGCGAATCCGTCAGGGCGGCTGCGAAGCCTATGTTTCCAAGCCGATCTCCGTGCCGAAATTCATCGAGACCATTAAAACCTATCTGGGCGACGCCTGAGCGCGGGGAAGACTGATGACCGCGCGCATATTGGTGGTTGACGATGTACCCGCTAACGTAAAGCTGCTCGAAGCAAGGCTGCTGGCCGAGTATTTCGACGTGCTGACGGCGGAGGACGGCCTGAAGGCGCTGGCGATCTGCGACAGCACCCAGGTCGATCTCATCCTGCTCGATATCATGATGCCCGGCATGGATGGGTTCGAGGTCTGCGAGCGGCTGAAGTCCGATCCGCGCACCGCGCATATTCCCGTGGTCATGGTCACGGCGCTGGATCAGCCCGCCGACCGCGTGCGCGGCCTTAAGGCCGGCGCCGACGATTTTCTGACCAAGCCGGTAAACGATCTGCAGCTCATTTCGCGGGTCAAAAGCCTGCTGCGCCTGAAGACACTCAGCGACGAGCTGCGCATGCGCAACGAGACGGCGCGCAACTTCGGCATCGACGACCTTCTGCGCATCGGCGAAGGCCGCGCCGACGACAATGGCCATGTGTTGCTGGTCGACGGCCGCGCCAATTCGCAGGAGCGTATCATCCGCGCCCTGAAGCCGATCGCCGAGGTGACCGCAACATCCGATCCGCAGGCGGCCCTATTCGAAGCTGCGGAAAAGCCGTTCGAACTCGTCGTCGTCAATTCGAATTTCGATAATTACGACCCGCTGCGGCTTTGCTCGCAGCTCCGCTCGCTAGAGCGCACGCGCTTCCTGCCGGTGCTGCTGGTGACGGAGCAGGGGGCTGACGAGATGATCGTCCGCGCGCTCGATCTCGGTATCAACGACTATATCGTCCGCCCGCTCGATCCGAACGAGCTGGTAGCGCGCTGCCTGACGCAGATCCGCCGCAAGCGTTACAACGACCGTCTGCGCGCCAGTGTGCAGCATACGATCGAACTCGCCGTCACCGACGCGCTCACCGGGCTCAACAACAGGCGTTATCTCGACAATCACTTGAAGATCCTCTTCAATCGCTCCTTGACGCGTGGACGGCCGCTCTCGGTGCTGATCACCGATATCGATCGCTTCAAGCAGGTGAACGACACCTATGGCCACGACGCCGGTGATGAAGTGCTGAAGGAGTTTGCCGCCCGTATTCGCTCCACCGTACGCGGCGCCGATCTGGCCTGCCGCTATGGCGGAGAGGAATTTGTGGTGGTCATGCCGGATACGTCCCCCGAAGTCGCTGCCGCCGTTGCCGAGCGGCTGCGTGCTGCCGTGGAAACCACGCCGGTTACGCTGCGAGAAACAGGAGCCGTTCTCAATGTCACCGCCTCTTTCGGCATCTCGTCCCGTTTGGAGACGGTCGAAAGCCCCGAGCAGTTGATGAAGCAGGCCGACCGCGCCCTGTATGAGGCCAAGAATGCCGGCCGCAACAGGGTCGTCGCAGCGGCTGCTTGAGCAGGGGTGCCATCGGACTTCCCCTTAATATCCACGGGATTTTGGTAGTTTTGAACAAGGATTAAAAATTTGTAATCTTTGTTCCATAGCAATGATCGTAGATTTCCACAGGAGAATAACCCCTTTATTCTACCTCAGTAAGTTCGCAGAAGATACTTGTTATATTTTGTAGAAGACTGATGTATAGCGTGTATTTGTTGTGATATTTTTGCCATAAATGAAGTTGAAATGGCGAAAAGCTATGAGTATTCCATGCATAACATGTTTGTCACTGTGGTATGCAAATGTGCTCAAATATCTGTAGCCAGAATCTGCTATGCATACGATCATTACCTCTTTAATTTTGAGATCTACTCGCTTTCCGATTGTTATTTTTTCAGGTCAACAAAGCTGAATGACGGCAGGAATTTTAACCATTCGGGCAGACAAGAATTTTTTATCATTAAGAATTTGTTGATTTTCTTTCGATTTCGCGCAAATTTAGTCCCGTACAAGGACAGGCCCGCAAGGGCGTGGGAATACCCCATGATGCTCAGGTCCGCCGCATCTCCTGGGTCGTGGGGTCGGTCGGCTGGCAAGCAATTTTAAGCGGTTCCTCGTGCCGTTTTGCAGGCTAGCCGACCCCCAATTCGAAACGCCGCCTTCCAATGGAAGCGCGGCGTTTTTCTTTGTTAATATCAGAAAGTTGAGTTTTAGGCTTTTCTGTTTTTCCGGTGCCTGCATAAGGTTTTGCACAGAAAAAGAAGGCAGCAAAAATAAAAAAAGGCGCTAACCTTACGGTTGCGCCCTTTTGTAATCAGAAGTTTAGGAAACTTACTTGATCTTCGTTTCCTTGAACTCGACATGCTTCTTAGCAATCGGGTCGTACTTCGTCTTCGTCATCTTGTCCGTCATCGTACGGCTGTTCTTCGTCGTGACGTAGAAGAAACCGGTGTCGGCCGTCGACAGCAGCTTGATCTTGATGGTGGTAGCCTTGGCCATGGTCGTCCTGCCTTTAAGAAAAATGAAAGCCGTGGACGGCCAGTGCGGAGGTCCACGGCAAATTCTGGCGCGAAACTACAAATCGCGCCCGAAAAGTCAACCCCTGCTGCCCATGAAAAGCAGCCGTATCGCCGAAAGCAGGACGTAAAGTCCAAAGAAAAAGGCGATTGCCCAGGCAAAACCGCTGGGATTGGCGATATCCATGGCTGTTCCGATCGTCGGCGGACCGAGGACCATGCCGACTGCGTAACAGAAAACGAATGCCGCATTGGCGGCGACAAGGTCCGCGCCCGTCAGCCGGGTTCCGAGGTGGCTGAGGCCGACCGTATACATGCCGGAAACGCAGCCGCCCCAGAACAGCAGGATAACCGCCAGAAGTATCCAATTCGAAGCCAGCGAGGGCAATAGAAGCGCACCGACCAGTCCGATGGCTGCCATGATCGACAAAAGCGGCCGCTTGTCGCGCAAGCGGTCGGCAAGCAGCCCCAGGGGAATCTGGAAGACGAAGTTGCCGACGCCCATCACGGTCAGCAGCAGTGCGGCTTGTGATTCGTTGAAACCAAGCCGAGTCGCATAGCTGGTGAACAATGATCCGCCGCCGACGGTCACAGCGCCGAACACGAAGACGGCGGCGGTCGCCGTTGGCACCAGGAAAACGTAACGGATAAAATGCAGCTCGGGCTTTTCGTCGACGATGGGGCTCTCGTTGCGGGCGATGAAGATCGGGATTGTCGCCGCCAAAATAATGCAGGCGCCGATGACGAAGGGCATCAGCCCTTCGCTGCCGACCAGCGAGAAAAGCAGGGGGCCGGCTGCAAAGCCGAGCGAGAAAACCGTGGAATAGAGGCCGAGCACGAAGCCGCGCTTGGAGGGCGGGGAGGCGGCGTTGATCCAGAATTCCGACAGGATGAAGAGGGTGGTGGTCGCCCCATGGAAGATCAGGCGCAGCGGGAACCACAGCAGCAGGCTTTCCGCGTAATAGAACCCGAGCGAGCTCAGCGCGGAGAGCACGACAGCCCAGATCATCGTCTGCACCACACCGAATCGGTGGGCGAGCTTCGTGGTGATCAGCGCCGCTATCATCGCGGCGATCCCCATCATTGCCGTGTTGAGCCCGATCAGGCTTGAGGGAATGCCGCGTTTTTCGAGGATGATGCTGAGAAGCGGAAGGCCGAGGCCGATGGCGATGCCGACAGCGGAAACGGACGAAATGGCGGCGACGAGCGAAGGCCAATGAATTTCTTCGACATGGCCGGCCTTGCCGTTCGTCGGTTCAAACATGAATTGATCCTTAGAGCATGTGGCGAACGAATCGTTCGCAACGCGGGAGATAGAAAGGCACGGCACGGCCAAATCCAGGTGACGGGTCGGCTTTCATGGGATCAATCATATCCTCCGCAATGATCCTTTCGACGCCCGGCATGTTCAGACAAGAAATGTCGCCGATGTCAAGCCATTGGAGATCAAGCAATTCCCGCGAATCATGAATATAGGGCGGATCGATACTGGTTCCGTCCGAAGGGAGTAACGGCGCATGCCCGCTCCCGCCGGCCGCCAAGGCTGGTGATATCAGCTCGAGGGTTTGGTTCACGAGTGGCCGTTTCCCCGATCCCATTCTTCGGGACTGTCGTCATGGCCGCCGAAGCCATGCATCCGCAGCGCCCATTGCAGGCCGATGACGCCGCCCTTGATCGGTTGAATTGCCGCCAAGGCGGTGAGCACCGTAATCGGCGCCCAGATGGCGAGATGCGCCCAGATCGGCAGATGAAAGGCCATATCCGTCAGCATGTAGCCGCCGACCACCACATGGCCGAGTACCAGGATGACCAAGTAGGGCGGCAGGTCGTCAGCACGCTGGTGGAACAGCTCCTCCTCGCAGACGGCGCAACGGTCTGCTGGTTTCAGGAACGCCTTGAAGAGCTTTCCCGAGCCGCAATGCGGACAGCGGTTCAGTAAGCCGCGGACAATCGAGCGTCCGAGCGGACGTTCAGCCTCGTCGGGGCCGCCAAAGCGGATGATTGGATCGGACGGGCTGCTCGTCATGAACCTTTCCTTCCTGCCGGCAGCCACCGTTTATCGGCGCCCGCGCGGCGGTCTCGTTCCCGGCGCCTTGCGTGCCGGGGTCTTGTTGCGTCGCGTCGCCTTGTGGAAGGAACGCACCGCCGTTGGCATGGCGCGGCCGTCGCTTAACATTTCGAAGCGCAGGGCACCCGCCAGCGGGATCGCTTCCGCAAGGCGCACTGTGACGCTGTCGCCGAGGCGGAAGCCGAGCCCCGTCTTTTCACCCGTCAGCGCCTGATGCGCCTCGTCATAGATGAAATAGTCGGAGCCGAGCGTAGATATAGGGATGAAGCCGTCAGCGCCATAGTCGGGCAGGGTGACAAAAAGTCCCGACTTGGTGACACCGCCGACCCGGGCCTCGAATTCCTCGCCGATACGCCCGACAAGATGATGCGCAATCAGCCGGTCGACCGTCTCGCGTTCGGCCGCCATGGCACGGCGCTCGAAAGTAGAAATTTCGGCGGCGATATCGTCGAGCGTTGCTTCCTCGTCCGGCGTGATGCCGCCTTCGCCGAAGCCGAGCGAGCCGACGAGGGCGCGATGCACGATCAGATCCGCATAGCGGCGGATCGGCGAGGTGAAATGCGCGTATTTCATCAGGTTCAGGCCGAAATGCCCGATATTGTCGGGGCTGTAGATCGCCTGGCTCTGCGAGCGCAGCACCATCTCGTTGACCATGGTCTGATGCGCCGTACCCTCGGCCTTCGCCAGGATGCCGTTGAAGCTGTTGGCGCGGACATTGCCGCCCTTGACGAGCGAGATGCCGAGCGTTGCGAGGAATTCGCGCAGCACTTCCTGCTTGGCAAGCGTCGGGCCGTCATGGATGCGGTAGATCAGCACCTGCCGCTTCTTTTCCAGCGTTTCGGCAGCGGCGACATTCGCCTGGATCATCATTTCTTCGATGAGTCTGTGGGCATCGAGACGCGGCGGTACGAAGACCCGATCGACCGTCCCATCCGGCTTCAGCAGGATCTTGCGTTCGGGCATGTCGAGTTCGAGCGGCTGACGCCGGTCGCGGCCGCGCCTCATAACCTCATAGGCATGCCAGAGCGGCTTCAGGATCGGCTCCAGCATCGGTCCGGTCTTGTCGTCCGGCTTGCCGTCGATCGCCGCCTGGGCCTGTTGGTAGGAAAGCT
Source organism: Rhizobium sp. CB3060 (assembly GCF_025200735.1). Classification (NCBI taxonomy): domain Bacteria; kingdom Pseudomonadati; phylum Pseudomonadota; class Alphaproteobacteria; order Hyphomicrobiales; family Rhizobiaceae; genus Rhizobium; species Rhizobium sp. CB3060. The sequence continues at coordinate 1,025,319 of NZ_CP104158.1, forward strand.
TGGCGGCACTCTTCATCATGATGCGATGGAAGGTATGGCCCGCCTTGCGGCCTTCCTTGGAAAAGATCATCCGCACGGCAAGCGCAGGGCGGTCGACGCCTTCCTTGAGGGAGCAGAGATCGTTGGAGATGCGCTCCGGGAGCATCGGCACGACGCGATCCGGAAAGTAGACCGAATTGCCGCGCTTCAGCGCCTCACGATCCAGCGCGGAGCCGGGGCGGACATACCAGGAGACATCCGCGATGGCGACAGTGACGATCACGCCGCCGGGATTGTCGGGCGAGGGGTCCAGCTCGGCATAGACCGCATCGTCGTGGTCCTTGGCATCGGCCGGATCGATGGTGATCAGCGGCAGGCTGCGCCAATCTTCGCGATGCGACATGGTGGCGGCCTTGGCGGCGTCCGCCTCGGCGATGGCAGCCTGCGGGAAGACATGCGGGATGCCATGCGCATGGATGGCGATCATCGAAATCGCCTTTTCCGAAGCGACGGAGCCGACGACCGACAGCACCTTGGCGCGCGGTAGCCCGAAACGGCCGAGGCGGGCAACTTCGACCTCGACCAGGTCGCCTTCCTTGGCGTCGCCGGTATAATCCGGATCGATGACCATTTCCTCGCCGCGCCGCTCGATCGGCAGCAGCCGCCCGCCGCCGCCCGGCGTCTCGCGAAAGACGCCCATGGTTGCGGCCAGACGCTTGTCGATAACCCTGATGATGCGCGCGGTATAAGCCGGGCCGCCGCGATCGACAGCCGGGAATATCTTGGCGAGGATGCGGTCGCCCATGCCGGCAACCGGAGCCTTGCCCTTGCCGTTGCGGCCGGCGGGGGAAGAGGACTGCTTGATCATCACGGCCGGCGCGACGCCGTTTTCCTCCGGCCATTCGGTCGGACGGCCGATCAGCTCGCCATCCTTGTCGCGCGTGGTGATATCGAGGACGGCGATCGGCGGCAAAGCTCCGGGGCGGATGAGCGACTTGCGGCTCTTCTGCACCATGCCGTCTTCTTCAAGCTCGCGCAGGAGGTTCTTGAGCTCGACGCGGCTCTCGCCCTTTAATCCAAAGGCCTTGGCAAGCTCGCGCTTGGAAGCCTGCTGCGGGTGATCGGCGATGAAGCGCAGGAGGACTTCGCGCGGCGGCAAAACGCCGTGCACGATCGCCATCATCGGTTCCGCATCGCCGCTGTTTTTCGCCGCACGACCAGTCTTGCCGGGGCGTCGCTCCGACGATGAATTCCTGCCGCGCGGTTCTCTGCTCACTCTGCGCTCTTCTTCGTCGTCTTGGTTGTTTTCGCCTTGGCCGGAGCCTTTGCAGCCGCCTTTGCCTTCGGTTTGGCGGCAGTCTTCGTCGTCTTGGTGGCGGCAGCCGCGGTCTTGGTCTTGGCCGGCGCTCTGGCCGACTTCCCGCCGCCGGATTTACCGGCTTTCGCCGCGATCAGCTCCAGCGCCTCTTCAACCGTGATTGCCTGCGGATCCTTGCCTTTCGGCAGGGTCGCATTGACCTTGCCCCAGTTCACATAGGGTCCGTATTTGCCGTCGCGAACGGTGATCGAGCCGCCGTCGGGATGTTCGCCGAGGTCCTTCAATGCTGCTGGCGTGCCGCCGCGGCTTCCTCCGCCGCCGGCCTTGCTCTGCTTTTCAGCAAGAACGGTCACGGCGCGGTTGAGGCCGACGGTGAAAACGTCCTCGACGGACTCGAGATTGGCGTAGCTGCCGTCATGCAGCAGAAACGGCCCGTAGCGGCCGATGCCGGACGAGATCATCTTGCCGCTTTCCGGATGCTTGCCGATATCGCGCGGAAGCGAGATCAGCGCCATGGCCTTTTCATAGTCGATATCCTCGGGCTTCCAGCCCCTCGGCAGCGACGCACGCTTGGCTTCCTTGCCGTCGCCGCGCTGGATATAGGGCCCGAAGCGACCGGAGCGCAGCGTCAGCTCTTCGCCGGTGACCGGATCGGTGCCGAGCGCCTTCGGTTCGTTCAACCCGCTGGCTTCAGCCTCCGCGCCGCCTTCCGAGGAGAGTTGGCGCGTGTAGTTGCATTCCGGATAGTTCGAGCAGCCGATGAAGGCGCCGTATTTGCCGAGCTTCAGCGACAGGTTGCCCGTGCCGCAGACCTGGCAGATACGCGGATCGCTGCCATCTTCCCGCTTCGGGAAGACCAGTGGAGCAAGCGCTTCGTTCAGCGCGTCGAGCACATTGGTGACGCGCAGTTCCTTTGTATCCTCGATCTGGGCGAAGAAATCGCGCCAGAAATCGCGCAATACATCCTTCCAGTTCAATTCGCCAGCGGAGATACGATCGAGCTTTTCTTCGAGATCGGCGGTGAAGTCGTATTCGACGTATTTCGTGAAGAAGCTTTCGAGGAAGGCGGTGACGAGCCGGCCCTTGGCCTGCGGTACCAGCTTGCGCTTGTCGATCGTGACATAGTCGCGGTCGCGCAGCGTCGCCAGTGTTGCCGCATAGGTCGATGGGCGCCCAATGCCGAGTTCTTCCATCTTCTTGATCAGCGATGCTTCCGAATAGCGCGGCGGCGGCTCGGTAAAATGCTGCGTCGAATTGATCTTCTGCTTGGCGAGATTTTCGCGCGCATTGATCTCCGGCAGGCGGCCATCCTCGTCGTCGGCATCGTCGCTCTGCTCGCCGTCCTCCTTCTGGTCGGTATAGGCGGCGATGAAGCCGTCGAAGCGGATCACCGAACCGACAGCGCGCAAGCCTGCCTTCTGGCCGGCATTGTCAGCCAGGATTTCCACGGTGGTCCGCTCGATCTCGGCCGAGGCCATCTGGCTGGCGATGCCGCGCTTCCAAATGAGATCATAGAGCCTGATCTGATCGGCATCGAGGAATTTGCGCACGCGATCCGGCGAACGATCGAAATCGGTCGGACGGATCGCCTCGTGCGCTTCCTGGGCATTCTTCGCCTTGGTCGAGTAGAAGCGTGCCTTTTCCGGTAGGTAGCGATTGCCAAACTGATCGGCGATGGAGCGCCGTGCCGCGTCAATCGCTTCCGGCGCCATCTGAACGCCGTCCGTACGCATATAGGTGATGAGACCGACAGTCTCGCCGCCGATATCGACCCCCTCATAGAGCTTCTGCGCGATCTGCATCGTGCGGGATGCCGAGAAACCGAGCTTGGAGGAGGCGGCCTGCTGCAGGGTGGACGTGGTGAATGGCGGGCTCGGATTGCGCTTGACCGGCTTTGCCTCGACCGTGTCGACGACATAGGCGGCGCCTTCCAGCAGCGCCTTCAGGTTGCCGGCCTCTTCGCCATTGCCGATCGAGCGCGGCTGCAGGCGCTTGCCGTTGGCGGCGACGAGCCGCGCTTCGAATTCGTCACCGCGCGGTGTCTTCAAGATCGCCGAGAGATTCCAGTATTCCTCGGAGATAAAACGTTCGATCTCCGACTCGCGGTCGCAGACGAGGCGCAAGGCCACCGACTGCACGCGGCCGGCCGAGCGGGCGCCCGGCAGCTTGCGCCACAGCACCGGCGACAGATTGAAGCCGACGAGATAGTCGAGGGCACGGCGGGCAAGATAGGCGTCGACCAGCGGCACGTCGATATCGCGCGGCTCGGCCATCGCGTCGAGCACGGCCTTCTTAGTGATGGCGTTGAAGACGACGCGCTTTACGGGCTTGCCGTTGATGACGCGCTTCTTGTTTAATAGGTCGAGCACGTGCCAGGAAATCGCTTCGCCTTCGCGATCCGGGTCGGTCGCGAGAATCAAGCCGTCGGAGGATTTCACTGCGTCGGCAATGTCCTTGATGCGCTTTTGCGAAGCGCCATCGACTTCCCAGAGCATCTCGAAGTCTTGCTCGGGAAGGACCGAGCCGTCCTTGGCAGGCAGGTCGCGCACATGGCCGAAGGAAGCAAGAACCTTATATCCGGGTCCCAGATATTTATTGATTGTCTTGGCCTTGGCAGGCGATTCCACCACTACAACGTTCATCATCAATCTCTGAATGCGAGGTCGCGCCGGAAAAAGGCGCGGGAGAGACGGGGTATTTCGTTTCCCCGGCCTTCCGACATGGACAGGGAATTCGCCGCGGTCAAGAGGCGAAGTCGATTTTTGCGGTCAGCGCGGCGATGCGATCCTTGCAAGATGGCATCTATGCTACAATCCTGAATAAGCGCCTTTGGACGCTCCCCGTAGGTTCTGGTCATCATATCGGAACAGCCGGCAACACTTTCAATCCAGCATCGAGATCGACACCAGTCCGCCGGGATGCCGATGCAACCGGCCGGCCATGTCGAGTTCGAGAAGCACGGAATGAACGGAGGACACCGACTGGCCGGTATGCCGGATGATATCGTCGATTTCCACCGGCGTCGGCCCGAGTGCGTCGATGATCTCCCAGCGCTCCGTATCGTCCGGTGGCAAGGACAGCGGTTTGTCGTTCTTTTCAGCGGGCGCTTCGGCAAGCTGCGGGCGGAAAAGATCGGGCTCGGCGAGAGGCCTCAGCGCCTCGATGACGTCATCCGGGCTGGTCACGATCATCGCGCCATCCTTCAGCAAACCATTGGTGCCCTCGCAGCGTGGATCGAGCGGAGAGCCCGGCACGGCAAATACCAGCCGGCCGAATTCGCCCGCGAGCCGCGCGGTGATCAGCGAGCCGGAGCGCGTTGCCGCCTCGATCACCACGACGCCCAGTGAGATGCCTGCTATCAGCCGGTTGCGGCGTGGGAAATCGCGTGCGCGTGGTTCCCAGCCGAAGGGCATTTCGCTGACGGCGAGTCCATTGCCGTCCCATATGTCATGCAACAGGCCGATATTTTCGGGCGGGTAGGGCTGGTCGAGCCCGCCGGCCATGGCGGCGATCGTGCCCGTTTCCAGGCTGGCGCGGTGAGCTGCCGTATCAATGCCGCGGGCAAGGCCCGAGACCACGGCATAGCCGGCCTGGCCACAAGCGCGGGCGATCATCGCAGTGAATTTGGCGCCGCTGATCGAGGCATTGCGCGAGCCGACGATGCCGATCGCCGGGCGGGTTGCCGTCGGCAAGCTGCCTTTGACGGCAAGAAGCGGCGGCGCACCATCGATCTCCCTCAGCGCCTGCGGATAATCCGGTTCGCCGATACCGACGAAGCGCGCGCCGAAACGATCCGCCGCTTCCAGTTCGCGCAGTGCATCCTGCTCGCTGGCAATACGGATAGCACGTGTCGAGCCGCCGCGCTGTGACAGCTCCGGCAACGCGGCGAGTGCGGCTTCGGCTGAGCCGTAGTGACGGATAAGGTCGCGAAAGGTGGAGGGGCCGACATTGTCGGAACGGATCAGACGGAGCCAGGCTATCCTTTGTTTTTCCGTCAGCGCAATTCCGGTTCGTCCTGCGCTGCCTCTTCCCATTACCCCTTCGCTCCGATCTTGGTTTCCGTGCCGGCGGTCAGCCGGGCAATATTGGCTCTGTGCTTGTACCAGGCGATAACGGTCATCAACGCCATGGCCGCGGCGATCTTGTCGGCACCCAATATCCATAATGCAACCGGAATGACAAGGGTTGCAACCAGCGCGGAAAGAGAGGAGTAGCGGGTCGTAAAGGCGATGACCAGCCAGATGATGGAGAAGATCAGCGCCATCAACGGCGCGAGGCCCAGGAGAATACCCAGGTAGGTCGCCACGCCCTTGCCGCCCTTGAAGCCGATCCAGACCGGAAAGATATGGCCGATGAAGGCGGCAAAGCCGGCGAGCACGCTCGCATCCTCACCGAAGAAATGCGAGACGATCAACACTGCGACCGTTCCCTTGAAGGCGTCGAGCAGCAGCGTTGCTGCCGCCAACGGCTTATTGCCGGTGCGCAGCACATTGGTCGCGCCGATGTTGCCGGAGCCGATCTTGCGGACATCGCCGAGACCGGCCATGCGTGTCAGAACCAGGCCGAAGGGGATAGAGCCGAGCAGGTAGCCGATGACAATAGCTGCCAGCGCCGTTGGCAGGGTCAACTGCCATGTCCAGAAATCCGCCATCACTTTCTATTCCCCATAAGCCTCAGCTTTGCCTAGAGACTGTGAACCAGCTTGCCCGCGACATAGGTCGCGACTGCCCTGCCGGTCATTCTTGCGTCTTCGAACGGTGTATTCTTCGAGCGCGACAGAAGCATGTCTTTGGCAACAAGCCAAGGCTCGTCGAGATCGATCAAGGTGATATCCGCCTTTGCACCCGGCTTCAGCGTGCCGGCATCGAGACCGAAGATCTGCGCCGGCCGGGTTGAAAGGGCGTCGATCAGCCGCATGAGGCTGACTTCGCCGCTGTGATGCAGGCGAAGTGCGGCCGCAAGCAGCGTCTCCAACCCGATTGCGCCATCCTCGGCCTCGCCGAAAGGCAGGCGCTTGGTATCCACATCCTGCGGGTCGTGCGCCGAGACGATAATGTCGATGGTGCCGTCCGCAAGCGCCTCGATCATGGCCGTGCGATCGTCCTCGGAGCGTAGCGGCGGGTAGAGTTTGAAGAAGGTGCGGTATTCGCCGATGTCGTTTTCGTTGAGCGCCAGATTGTTGATCGAGATGCCGCAGGTGACCTTCGCGCCGCGCGAGCGTGCAAGACGGATGGCCTCTGCCGATTCCGGCACGGAGATCATCGCTGCGTGATAATGGCTGCGGGTCAGCGTCGCGATCCTGAGATCGCGCTCGAGCGGGATAAGCTCGGTTTCCCTCGGAATACCGGATAGCCCGAGCCAGCTTGCCAGCAGCCCCTCATGCATTACACCGTTGGCGCCGAGATATTTGTCGCGGGTCTCGCAGGAGACGACCGCGCCGAATTCGCGCGCATAGGTCATGATGCGGCGCAGGACCTGCGTGTCGTAGACGCCGGAATGCGCATCGGTGAAGACCACGGCGCCGGCTTCCCTGAGGAGACCGATTTCCGTCATCTCTTCGCCGGCAAGCCCCTTGGTAATCGCCGCTGCCGGATAGACATTGACGACGGCCGTATCGCGCGCCGTCTTCTTGACGAATTCGACGAGGGCGATGTCATCGATGACGGGATCAGTGTCCGGCATCATGATGAAGGAGGTCACGCCGCCGGCTGCCGCCGCGCGGCTCGCCGAAGCGATGGTCTCGCGATGTTCGCCGCCGGGCTCGCCGACATGGACACGGGCATCGACAAGGCCGGGCACGGCGACGAGGCCGGTGCAGTCCCGTACTTCAGCGCCCTTCGGCGCGGCATGCCCGAGTGCATCCTTGCCGGCGGCGAGGATGACGCCGTTTTCGACGATGATCGTGCCGACTTCGTCAAGATTGCGCGAGGGATCGATGATGCGGACGTTCTGGAGGACGATCGAGTTGCTCATGCGCCAGCTCCCTCGGTGCGCGGTCCCTGGTTTTGCGAGATCAGCAGCGCCTCCATGACCGCCATGCGCACCGCGACGCCCATTTCCACCTGTTCGGCGATGACGCTTTGCGGGCCGTCGGCCACCTCGGAGGCAATCTCGACGCCGCGGTTCATCGGGCCGGGATGCATGACCAGCGCATCTTCCTTGGCCGCCTTCAATGTCTCGGCATCGAGCCCATAGAAGTGGTAATATTCGCGCACCGACGGCACGAAGGCACCGGACATCCGCTCGCGCTGCAGCCGCAGCATCATCACCACGTCGGCGTCCTTCAGTCCTTCCTTCATCGAATGGAAGACTTCCACGCCCATGTCGGCAATCCCGGCGGGCAGCAGCGTGGCGGGAGCCACGACCCGGACACGCGCACCCATGGCATTCAGCAGCAGGATATTGGAGCGTGCGACACGCGAATGCAGCACGTCGCCGCAGATCGCGACGATGATGCGCGAGAGCTTGCCCTTGGCGCGGCGAATGGTCAGTGCGTCGAGCAGCGCCTGCGTCGGATGCTCATGCTGGCCGTCGCCAGCATTGACGACGGAGCAGGAGACCTTTTGCGCCAGCAGCGAGGCAGCACCGGCGCTGGAGTGGCGGATGACGAGGACATCGGGACGCATGGCGTTCAGTGTCATCGCCGTGTCGATCAGCGTTTCGCCCTTCTTTACGGAGGAATTGCCGACCGACATGTTCATGACGTCGGCGCCGAGCCGCTTGCCGGCCAGTTCGAAGGATGCTTGCGTGCGGGTCGAGGCTTCGAAAAAGAGATTGATCTGCGTCAGCCCGCGAAGCGTCGATGTCTTCTTTTCGCGCTGCCGGCTGATCTTCACTGCCTCGTCGGCCTTGTCGAGAAGATAGGTGATATCTTGTTCGGTGAGGCCCTTGATGCCGATGAGGTGGCGGTGGGGGAAGAAGAACATGACGCTGCCCTCCGGATTTCGTCAGGGGGTCTATAAAGAGGGAGCGCCTCAGGGGCAAGCGCGGGCTTTCGTTACGCCCGCTTGTTCCCCATGCAATTTCGCTCGAATCCCGCTACAGCAGCTATGCTGTTGGGAGACGAAAGTTCCAGTTTCCTTTTGCAACCCTCTTGCTCTACAAGCGATCCATGACCCAACCGACCCGGACTGACGACACATTTGCCGAACTGAACCAGCCGAGCCTCTGGTCCGGCATCAATGCCTATCGTTCCGATCCGCTGATCGTCGATTTGACGTCCGGTCTGCCGCGCTCGACGCGCGAAGATCTGGAGCAGATGGGCCGTTATGTCACCTCGCATGAGGCGCAGGAACTGGCGCGCATGGCGAACCAGGGCGCGCCGCAACTGCGCACCCACGGCCCGCGTGGCGAACGGCTGGATGTGGTCGAGTTTCATCCGGCCTGGCATGCGCTGATGCGCCGCTCCATGGCGTCGGGCCTGCATTCCTCGATCTGGGATCCGCAGGCAGACCCGGAGGCCAAGGGCCAGTCGCACAAGGTCCGCGCCGCGCGCTTCTATCTGACCGCACAATTGGAATGCGGCCATCTCTGCCCGCTGACCATGACCAGCGCCTCGGTCGCGGCAATGATGGCATCTCCGGCCGTGCAGAAGGATTGGGCGCCGAAGATTCTCTCGCGCAAATATGATTCGTCCAACAAACCGGCCATGCAGAAAAGCGCCGTCACCATCGGCATGGGCATGACGGAAAAGCAGGGCGGCACGGATGTGCGCGCCAACAAGACGAGCGCCGATAAGGTCAGCGACGGCATCTATCGGCTCTCGGGCCACAAATGGTTCATGTCGGCCCCGATGAGCGATGCTTTCATCATGCTGGCGCAGACCAAGGACGGCATGGGCTGCTTCCTGGTGCCGCGCCTCCTCGAAGACGGTTCGGCCAACGGCCTGCAGTTTCAGCGGTTGAAGGACAAGCTCGGCAATCGCTCGAACGCGTCCTCCGAAGTCGAGTTCAGCGATACCTTCGGCTTCCTGCTCGGCGCGCCGGATGGCGGCATTCGCACCATTCTCGATATGGTGACGCTGACGCGCCTCGATTGTGCACTGGCATCCGCCGGCATCATGCGGGCTTCGCTCGCCGAAGCCGTGCATCATGCCCGTGGCCGCAGCGTCTTCGGCAAGATGCTGGTCCATCAGCCGATCATGACGCGCGTACTTGCCGATATGGCGCTCGATGTCGCCGCGGCGACCGCACTCGCCTTCCGCTTGGCGGAGGCCTTCGACAAGGCAAGCAGCAGCAGCGAAGATGCCGCCTATGCCCGCGTCATGACGCCGGTTGCCAAATATTGGTGCTGCAAGATCGCGCCCGCGCTGATCTACGAGGCGATGGAGTGCATCGGCGGCAGCGGCTATATCGAGGAGCGCCCGATCGCCCGGCATTACCGCGAGGCGCCGGTCAATGCGATCTGGGAAGGCTCCGGCAACGTCATGGCGCTCGACGTGCTGCGCGTTCTGAACCGGGGCAGGGATCTGTTCGAAACCGTCTTTGCCGGCCTTGCCCGCGACCTCGGCCCGGCCGGCAAGAAAACCATCGATGTTTTACGCGCCGCCATGGCGCTTTGCGAACAGGACGAAGGAGCAGCCCGCCTCTTGATCGAGCAGATGGCACTGGCCGCCGGCGCCGCCGAACTCTATCGCCTGGGCGCAGGCAAGATCGCCGATGCTTTCATAGAAACCCGCCTTGCGGGCGGCTGGCGCGCCACCTACGGCATGCTGGATGCCCGCTTCGATGCGAGCTACATCGTCGATTTGTTGTATCCGCCGGCGACTTGATTGCCCCGGCTCGGATTTATCCAGCTATTTGTAGACCGAGATGCTCAGACATTGGATCGAAATCCCGATCATCGTGAAGAAGCACGTGCCCTTCCTCGATGCAGAACGTGCCGATGATGACGTCTATGGTTTTTCGTACAGTAATTCCACGCTCTCGTAGAAAACGATAGTTGCGTGCCGCTTTGACTGCAAATGCATCGTTCAGCATCGGTCGAACCGTAAATTGGCGAAGACTTCTTTCGATTAGAGCCGCATGCCGATCACCACGGGCACCCTGAAGAACTTCGAGAAGTATAAGATCTCCAACCAAAATATCGGGAGGTCCTGCTGCTATCATATTTCGGAGACGACGCACGGCTTCCGTCTCTGCGTCGCGCAAAAGGGAAATCCAAACAGAGCTATCAACGACGATCACTGTTGTCGATCTCTTCGCATCTCTTCCAGATCGCCTTCCCATCCAAGCCCTGCAAGGTCCTCGAGCGCTCGTCTCTGGCGATGCCAACGAACTACACTCCGCAGAGCTTCCTCAACGGTCGCTTTTTTTGTCGACTGTCCTGTCGCAGCCATTGCTTCTGCGATTAGCGCGTCATCAATTTCTATATTTGTTCGCATTTGCAATCTCGTGTGTATGCCAATAAAGAATTATACACATCGATCCCTGGGATCGCAAACGCGAAAGCAGCCATTGAGGGTATCCATGATCAATCTCCGCCCGGTCCAACCCGATGACATCGATCAGCTCTATATCATCTCCCTGGTCACCGGCGATGCCGGCATGGATGCCACGGCGCTCCATCGTGATGGACGGCTGATAGGGCATATTTATTCGGTGCCCTATGCGACCCTTAGCCCGGAAACCGTTTTCGTCGCCGAAGATGGGGAGGGTGTCTGCGGCTATATTGCCGGGGTCTTCGATACGGTTGCTTTCGAGGAAAGGCTGGAACGTGAGTGGTGGCCGGCGCTGCGCAAACGCTATGCGGAGCCATCCGGCGATGCTTCGACCTGGGATGCGGATCAGCAGAGAAGCTTTACGATCCACCATCCGAAGCGAGCGCCCACGGCTCTTACCGATCCGTTCCCGGCGCATATTCATATGAATCTTTTACCGCGCACGCAGGGGCAGGGCATCGGTAGCGCGCTTCTCGACAGATGGCTTTCCAATGCCCGCACCCAAGGCGTCAAGGGCGTGCATCTGGGGGCAAATATCGGTAACCACAATGGCATGCGCTTCTGGGCATCGCGCGGATTTTCCCGGCTGGAACTGCCGCCAGAATTGACATCGCAGACCACCGTCTGGTTCGGCCAATCTCTCTAATCTGTGGATTGCACAGCTTTAACTCTGTCGAAGTTCATCGGCTCGTTGTTCCCTTCTGTGCGGCTTGTTATTCACCGTCTGGTGACAGGTTGGGGCCGAGATAATGCCAAGCGCAAACGCCGTTTTGAGAAAACCGATCGAAACACCCGCCGAGCCGGAGAAGCGGGTGCGCAACCGCGCCGCCACCGAGCAGGCGATCCTGGATGCTGCGAAACGGCTCCTGGCGGAGGAAGGCTTCCAGAATTTCGGCATCAACGCGGTTGCCCGCGGTGCCGGCTGCGACAAGCAATTGATCTATCGCTACTATGGCGGTCTCGATGGCCTGGTGGAGGCGATCGGCACCGATCTCGGAAGCTGGGTGACGGATCGCATTCCCGACGATACCGGCGGCATGTTCCTGCTGACCTATGGCGACCTGATGGAACGATTGGCCCTGCTTTTCCTCGATGCATTGCGCGCCGATCCGCTGATGCGCCGCATCGTCGCGTGGGAGGTGTCCGAAAATACCGAGCAGGTGCGGCGGCTGTCGGAAGCCCGCTCGAAAGCGCTGGCTGGCTGGATAGAGCGCATGCGCGGCTCGCTTACACCGCCGAAGGGGATCGATGCGATCGGCGTCAATGCCATGATCTTCGCCGCCATCCAGCATCTCGTGCTTTCGGCGACCGTCAGCGGCCAATGCGCCGGTCTTGCCCTGAAAACGTCGAAGGACTGGGAGAAGGCCGCTACCGCCCTGAAGCGGATCGTGCGCGGCGTTTACGGCTGACATTTCAGCCGCGCAGGAGATATCCACAGCCGCGCCTGGGCGTTAACCTTAACAAATGGTTTACATTGCGCCGCAACGGTTAACTGGCCACTGTAGGTGGATAAATTGTTAACCACCGAGCGTGCAGCCATGGGGTCGAGACCCGCAAAAATCGTGTTCCTTGTCGCGGCGATGATGTTCTTCGCCGTACTGGCACTCGACATAGCGGTACCGGCACTGGTTTTGAGCGCCATGGCACTGTCGAACTGGCTTGTCCTTTCGACTGAAGCGACGCAATACCCGCGTCGAAGGGAAACCGCATGAAGTGGTTGCTGATATGCTGGGCCGCACCCGTCTCGTTTCTCGGGGCGTGGTACTATCTTTCCTACTACGACATGAGTTTCGGCGTCTTCATGTTCACGCGGCAGATGCACGATCTCGTTTTTGATATCTACGGCAAGATCCTCGGCATCCCGCCCGAAACCATTCCGCCGCTGGTCGCCCGCGCCATCGCTTTCGACAGCCTGCTGGTCTTCGCCATCATAGGCTTCCGCAAGCGCGCCGTTATCCTGGAATGGTGGAAGAGCCGTCAGGTCTCGAGATCGGGAAAAACCGGCCTGCCGAGTGCCGAAAGCCTGTCCAAGGCGCCCTGAAGAATGAAGCTTGCGGCTGCCGAGTCGATGCGCTCGGCGCGTTTCGCACGCGAGACGTCCATTTCCAGCAGCGCCCGCTCAGCGGCGACCGTCGACAGCCGCTCATCCCAGAAGACGAAGGGCAGGTCGGTCTTGTCAGCCATGCTGCGCACGAAGGCCCGTGTCGCCTGCACGCGCGGCCCTGCCGAACCATCCATGTTCATCGGCAGGCCGATGACGAAGGCCGCGACTTTCTCCTTTTCAGCGAAGGAAAGCAGCACCTGCGCATCCTGGGTGAACTTCACACGCTTGATCACCGGGCGCGGCGTGGCAAACCGCCGGCCGAGATCGGACATGGCGAGCCCGATGGTCTTGGTGCCGAGATCGAGCCCGGCGATCGGCTGGCCGGGCAGGAGCATCACGGCGAGGTCTTCGATGGTCAGCGTCGTCATCAGGCTATCGTCCCCCGTCAAAACAAATTGAAGTCCGCACCGCTTTTCTTTGTGACGGTTTCGGATATGTCCTAAGACACCAGTCTTGCATTAGAAATCAAGTATTAAGGAGAAATCCATGAAGATCACTTGGCTCGGCCACTCCGCCTTTCGCATCGAAACGGCCAAGGCCAAAATCCTTATCGATCCGTTCCTGACCTATAATTCGTCCTTTGCCGGCCTCGATATGAAGGACGCCACCGCGGGCATCACCCACATCCTCTTGACCCATGGTCATGGCGATCACGTCGGCGACACTATTCAGATCGCCAAGGACACCGGCGCCGTCGTTCTCGCCAATGCCGATCTCGCCGCCTGGCTCGGCAGCAAGGGTGTCGAGAAGCTGGAAATGGGCAATACCGGCGGCACCATCTCTTTGGGTAGCTTCTCGGCGACCTTCACCAACGCGCTGCACTCCTCTGCCCAACTCACTGAGGACGGTGTTTCGCATTCTCTCGGCAACGCGAACGGCCTGATGCTGCATTTCGACGACGAGCCGACGCTGTTCCACATGGGCGATACGGACATCTTTTCCGATATGGCCCTGATCAACGAACTGCATCAGCCTGATATCGGCATCGTGCCGATCGGTGACCGCTTCACCATGGGCGGCGCGGTTGCCGCGCTCGCCTGCCAGCGCTACTTCAACTTCAAGACCGCCATTCCCTGCCACTACGGCACTTTCCCGATCATCGACCAGACGCCGGAAAAGTTCATCGCCGGCCTGGAAGGTTCGAAGACGGCCGTCGCGGCACCGAAGCCGGGCGGCAGCGTTTCCGCCTGACAAAAGTACGTTGCGTATGGCGGACATGGCCTTTATAGCGTGGTGAAAATCAATTGTTTGTTGATTAATCAACTATCCGGAGAATGCCATGTCCGTCGATCTCGCCACCGTCAAACGCGTCGCCCATCTTGCGCGTATCGCCGTCAATGAGGACGAAGCACAGCGGATGATGGGCGAGTTGAACGGCATTCTGGGCTTCGTCGAGCAGCTTTCCGAAGTGAATGTCGATGGTGTAGAAGCCATGACCTCCGTCACGCCGATGGCGATGAAGAAGCGGACGGATGGTGTCACCGATGGCAGCAAGGCCTCCGACATCGTCGCCAATGCGCCGAATACCGATCAGAATTTCTTCCTCGTTCCCAAAGTTGTTGAATAACGGCCGCACGAGCCTGTTCCGACCCATTGCCCTCATTAGATCTGAAGCGAAACAAGATGAGTGAACTGACCAGCCTGACCATCGCCGAAGCTCGCGACAAACTGCGCGCCAAGGATATCACCGCCACCGAATTGACCGAGGCCTATCTTTCGGCGATCGAGGCGGCCAATGCTCAGTTCAATGCCTATGTGAAGGTGACGCCGCAAAAGGCGCTTGCAATGGCCAAGGTCTCGGACGCCCGCCTTGCTGAAGGCAAAGCCGGCGCGCTGGAAGGCATTCCGCTCGGCATCAAGGACCTGTTCGGCACCGAAGGCATTCATACGCAGGCCTGCAGCCACATCCTGGACGGCTTCGAGCCGCACTATGAATCGACTGTCACGCAGAACCTCTGGAACGACGGTGCTGTCATGCTGGGCAAGCTCAACATGGATGAGTTCGCCATGGGCTCCTCCAACGAGACCTCCTATTACGGCCCCGTGATCAACCCCTGGCGCGCCGCAGGCTCCAACCAGCAGCTCGTTCCCGGGGGCTCCTCGGGCGGTTCGGCCGCTGCCGTTGCCGCGCATCTCTGCGCGGGCGCCACCGCTACTGACACCGGCGGCTCCATTCGCCAGCCCGCCGCCTTCACCGGCACGGTCGGCATCAAGCCGACCTATGGCCGCTGCTCGCGCTGGGGCATCGTCGCCTTCGCCTCGTCGCTCGACCAGGCTGGCCCGATCGCTCGCGATGTTCGCGACGCTGCCATCCTGCTGAAGTCGATGGCGAGCGTTGATGCCAAAGATACGACCTCCGTCGATCTGCCCGTGCCGGATTACGAAGCCTCGCTGGGTAAATCGCTCAAGGGCATGAAGATCGGCATCCCGAACGAATACCGTGTCGACGGCATGCCGGAAGAGATCGAGACTCTTTGGCAGCAGGGCATCGCCTGGCTGAAGGATGCCGGCGCCGAGATCGTCAACATCTCCCTGCCGCACACGAAATATGCCCTGCCGGCCTATTACATCGTTGCGCCTGCCGAGGCGTCCTCGAACCTCGCCCGTTACGACGGCGTGCGCTATGGCCTGCGCGTCGACGGCGAGAATATCGTCGACATGTACGAGAAGACGCGCGCTGCCGGCTTCGGCCAGGAAGTCAAGCGCCGCATCATGATCGGCACTTACGTGCTCTCGGCCGGCTATTACGACGCCTATTATCTGCGTGCCCAGAAGGTCCGCACGCTGATCAAGCGCGATTTCGAACTCGCCTTCCACGCCGGCGTCGACGCCATCCTGACGCCCGCCACGCCGTCTTCGGCCTTCGGCATCGCCGACGAAAACTTGGCTTCCGATCCGGTCAAGATGTACCTCAACGACATCTTCACGGTGACGGTCAACATGGCCGGTCTCCCCGGCATCGCCGTCCCCGCCGGCCTCGACCCGAAGGGCCTGCCGCTCGGCCTGCAACTCATCGGCAAGCCATTCGACGAGGAAACCCTGTTCAAGACCGCCCACGTCATCGAACAGGCTGCCGGCAAGTTCACGCCGGCGAAGTGGTGGTAAGCAGCGATTAGCGCCCAACATCAAAGCGGCAAAGGATAAAGTGGAGCCTGACAAGGGCTCCACTTTCGTCAGTTTTACCTATTATCCAACTGCGCCCTCACTAGCCTCAGTCCCTGTTCGGTAATCTGATAAGGATGACCGCCCGAGGATTTGATGGCTCTTAGGCGTTTGAGTTTGCGGAAGAGATCGAGGCCGAAGCCGGGATAGAGCCAGCCGTCGCGTGTGAAGCAGCGGACCGTCTCGATCTTCTTGTTTTCGGCGCGGTTGATTTCAATGCGCCCGCCTTGGGCGAGCAGATGCAGGATGCGCTGTTCGGCGCGCGAAATATCCATGGTTTTCAAGATCCGGAAAGCGCCGTAAGGCGCGACAAAACGATCCGACATTCCCTTGCGGAAAGTCGGGGCTTCGTTTCGGGCCCAGCGCGCAAGAAGACTTGCGGGCGGGGCCTTTACCGGGTCTGAGAAAAGGTGGACATCAAGACTCCATTGATGCGCCATATCTAAAGCAGGTTGTACCCGCCGGTCAAGTTTCACCCTCGTTAAACATAGGCCGCCATCCAGCGCCCGTTCTCATTTGGTGGCTGGAAAAAGCCCTTTTCCGGTGTTTTACTGCTGAAAACGGCGGGGGCCTGATGATCCACATTCGCAACGCGCACGAAGGAGAGATGGAGATATTGGCCAATATCGGCCTGCGCTCATGGCAGGCGGCCATGGGGTCGATCGGCGGCACGGACGCGCTGCTCGAAAGTGCCAGCGAAGCCTTCTCGAACTTCACCCGCGGCGCCTGGCTGACGATCACGGTCGTGGAGCTGAACGGAGTGGTTACCGGTTGGGCAGCCCGTGAAGCCTTGGACGAGAATATCTCCGATTTCTGGATCGATCCCGATCATCTGCGGCAGGGACTTGGTTCGGCGCTGCTGGCGCAGATCGAAAAGGATGTTCGGGAGCAGGGGTTGGAGAAGATCGCGGTGCAGACCCACGCCGAAAACAGCGATGCGATCGAATTCTTCAAGGCACACGGCTATGCCATTCATTGGCTTTCCGTCGACTATTCTCCGAAGCTCGATCGCGACGTGCCGACGGTCGGACTTTCGAAAGCGCTGCTCGATAGCGACGACGGGACGTATGGCGCGGGCTTATAGGTGCTGAAAGTCTTGCGCCGCACCGCCAATTGCTCTACCTCACAAAGTTCAGAAGAACAGCATTTCAAGAGCCTCTCATGACCATTGTCGACGTTCGTACGCCAGATCCGAAGCGCTTCATTCCCGGTGCCACCGGCGATTGGGAAGTTATTGTCGGAATGGAAGTCCATGCCCAGGTGCTGAGCAAATCCAAGCTCTTCTCCGGTGCTTCGACCGAGTTCGGCAAGCCGCAGAATTCCAACGTCTCGCTGGTCGATGCCGCCATGCCCGGCATGCTGCCGGTCATCAATGAGGAATGCGTCAGGCAGGCCGTGCGCACCGGCCTCGGCCTGAAGGCTCAGATCAACAAGCGCTCGGTCTTCGACCGCAAGAACTATTTCTATCCGGACCTGCCGCAGGGCTATCAGATCTCGCAGTACAAGGACCCGATCGTCGGCGAAGGCAAGATCGTCATCTCGCTCGGTCCGGATCGCCAGGGTCAGTTCGAGGACATCGAGATCGGCATCGAGCGCCTGCATCTGGAGCAGGACGCCGGCAAGTCCATGCACGACCAGCACGCCACTATGTCCTATGTCGACCTCAACCGTTCCGGCGTGGCGCTGATGGAAATCGTCTCCAAGCCGGACATGCGCTCGTCGGATGAGGCGAAGGCCTATATGACCAAGCTGCGCTCGATCGTACGTTATCTCGGCACCTGCGACGGCAATATGGATGAAGGTTCCATGCGCGCCGACGTCAATGTCTCTGTCCGTCGTCCGGGCGGCGAGTTCGGCACACGCTGCGAAATCAAGAACGTCAACTCCATCCGCTTCATTGGACAGGCGATCGAGGCCGAGGCGGTCCGGCAGATCCGTATTTTGGAAGACGGTGGGGTGATCGAGCAGGAAACGCGCCTCTTCGACCCGAACAAGGGTGAAACCCGCTCCATGCGCTCCAAGGAGGATGCACACGACTACCGTTATTTCCCCGATCCGGACCTGCTGCCGCTCGAATTCGACGACGCTTTCGTCGAGGAACTCGCAGCCGATCTGCCGGAGCTGCCTGACGACAAGAAGGAGCGTTTCGTCCGCGAGCTCGGTCTCTCGATCTACGATGCCTCCGTGCTTGTCTCGGAAAAGGCGATTGCCGATTATTTCGAGGCCGTCGCTGCCGGTCGCGATGGCAAGATCGCAGCAAACTGGGTGATCAACGACTTGCTGGGCGCCTTGAACAAAACCGGCAAAACCATTGAGGAGACTCCGGTTTCGCCCGCCCAGCTCGGCGCCATCATCGACCTGATCAAGGCCGAAACCATCTCTGGCAAGATCGCCAAGGACCTGTTCGAGATCGTGCTTACCGAAGGCGGCGATCCCATGGAGATCGTCGAAGCTCGCGGTATGAAGCAGGTCACCGACACCGGCGCCATCGAGAAGGCGGTTGACGAGATCATCGCCGCCAATCCGGATCAGGTCGCCAAGGTCAAGGCCAAGCCGACGCTTGCCGGCTGGTTCGTCGGCCAGGTGATGAAGTCGACCGGCGGCAAGGCCAATCCGCAGGCGGTACAAGCCCTCGTCAAGGCCAAGCTCGGCATCGAAGAGGAATAGGCGCCCGTGTATTTCGTCCGCACGGCCGGCGAACAGGATCTCGGGAAGGTCCGTGACCTTCTCGTAGAGACCTGGCATGCCGCCTATGATCGGCACTACGGCGCGGCGAAGGTCAATGAACTGATCGAGTTTCTGCTTTCGCCGGCCAAGCTGAAAGCGCGGTTGGCGAAGCGGCAATCCGAGTTTCTGGTCGCCGATAATGGCGAGGATATTGGCGGCATGGGTTATGCCGTCATGTCCGAGCAGATGACCAAGACCGTTCTCCTGCACATGCTCTATGTCCGTCCGTCACTGCAACGCAACGGCATCGGCCGCGACATCTTCGCCGAGCTGGAAACCTGCTTTCCGGACGCCGAGGTCATGCGCCTCGACGTCGAGCCAGAAAATGCCGAAGCGATCGCCTTCTACAAAGCCCACGGCTTCACCGAGGTCGGCCGCAACGAGAATGCTGCCCCGGGGCAGTCGGGTATTCCGGCGCTGGTGTTTGAGAAGCGGCTGGCTACGTAACTAGAGTAGCGGATGCAATGTCCGCGCACTGCTTGTGAAACGCCACCATGAGATCAAGAAGTTCCTTCCTTGAAGCCAAAAGATTTGCCATCGCGATATAAACTCGCTGTGTACCGTCTCGGTTGTCTTTTATCCGAAGTCTCGCAGCGGGCGTCGTTTGCTCCAGGCGTACGCCAGAATGCAGCCAGAGCTTGATACTACGTCTATCCCTATATTCGAACAGGCTGAAATCGCTTGGAATTGTTACTTTCCCATACATTCCAGACATGGCCAGGAGGCGCGGAATACCGCGAGAGATTAGACGGACGATCTCTTCATTAGGAGTCCGCGGTTTAAATTTCAGGGCGTCCACATCGATGCGTTCTACTGCGGACCACGGAATGAAACCCAGTCCAAATCGGCTGTCCAATATGCCTTCCGGCCCGATGGTCACGATGGCACTCTTGGATTGCGAGGTAATTATTCGAAGCGCGACAACCACATAGAAGGATACCGGCAACAAAATTAAAATTAAAAGAAGCTTCAATGCAGTGTCGGCGTTTGACACTATGATCATAAACAAAAGCAGCAGCATTAGGGATATTTGCAGGAATGTTTTCAGGTGGAGTTCCGGCATAAAGTATTGAAATGAGTGAGTTTCGCTCGCAGACATTCGGCCCTTCCGAGTAACAGCGTTGCCGTTAAGCTAGACGTAGGTACAACACATTGCCCTCACAAGAACTACTTATCCGCGAAGCAAAAGAATCCGATCTCCCTTCCTTAATCGCCCTCTTCGCCGCCGATGCTCTCGGCGGTCACGCCGACACGACCGATCCCACCGCTTACGAGGATTACCTCCGCGCCTTCCGGACCATCCAATCCTCGCCGGATCAGGCGCTCTATGTCGCCGAGCTGGCGGGCGAGGTCGTCGGCACGTTCCAGACCATGATCACGACATCGCTGACCGGCCGCGGCTCCTCGTCGATGATCATCGAGGCCGTCCAGACGCGGAGCGATCTGCGCGGGCAGGGGATCGGTGCCATGATGATCAATTTTTGCATTGCCGAGGCAAAAGGCCGCGGCGTGCGGCTCGTGCAACTAACCTCGAACGCCCTTCGCAAGGATGCCCATCGTTTCTATGAGAGAATGGGTTTCAAGCCGAGCCATCTCGGCTTCAAGATGGCCTTGAAATGAAGCGCGTTTCCCATGCGAATCTCTGGACAATCCGTTTGTCAGACGGCATAAGCAAACGATCGAATTCTGGTTTCGCCTGCTCCCAACGGGCACAAGGATAAAGACATGTGGAATTTACTCGTGCAAACCTTCACTTGGTGGAATGGTCAGACGATGGGCACCCGCTTTGCGACCTGGCGGTTCGGCAAGCGCGTCGGCGAGGATGAATTCGGCAATGTCTACTACGAGGGCGGCATGTCCTCCTACGGCCTTCCGAAGCGCTGGGTGATCTACAAGGGTTATGCCGAGGCGTCCGCTATTCCTCCGGGCTGGCACGGCTGGATGCATCACCGCACCGACGTTCCGCCGACCAAGGACAATTACGTCGCCAAGGAATGGCAGAAGGCGCACCGCGCCAATCCGACGGGTTCGCCGCAGGCCTATCGTCCGCCCGGCTCGCTGTCCGTTGCCGGCGAACGTCCGCGCGTGACCGGCGATTACGACGCCTGGACGCCCGGCAACTGAGCCTAGAGGGCCGGCCCGTCCTTTGGCCACAATTGGCCTTTAGGCGCAGAACTTGCCGGCTCGTGCTCGGCGCTTTGACCGAGACCAAGCGGAGATTGGCGGATATGACGTTTTTCACGCGGAGCGCTTCTTTGCGTGCGATATCGGGAGTGGCGCTTGCCTTTGCTGCGGGCGTCTTTTTGCCGCCGTCCGCCGAGGCTGCCCGCATCTCCAACCCCGTCGCCGTCTTCTCCGGCCTCGACAAGATCACCGGCCGCATCACCACGTTCGATGTCTACATCAACGAGACCGTGCAGTTCGGCGCGCTGCAGGTGACGCCGAAGGCTTGCTATTCCCGTGACGATACCGAGCAGCAGAAGGTCGACGGCTTTGTCGAGGTGGACGAGATCACCCTCGACCGCCGCATCCGCCGCATCTTCACCGGCTGGATGTTCGCCGACAGCCCGGGCCTCAACGCCGTTGAACATCCGATCTATGACGTCTGGCTGAAAGAGTGCAAGCAGAAGTCGGACATCCCGCCGCCGGACAGCGCCGGCGCCAAGTAACATATTCCTCTTCAGCCATAGCAATGCCGCAAGATTGGCGCGCGAAGGTCAATTCGTCGCGAGCAATCCTACGGCATCCGGTCAGCTGATCTCTTTGCCCAAAACGGCGGCTTTCCAGATCAAATGTCGATCGGCCTCGTCAGAGAGATCGATGACGATGCATGAGCCATTCTTGATCCTACGCCGCATCGCATCGGCGCGATCCGTATGCACCCGAAGTTTCGCGTCTTCGTGCAGAGCCTGAAGCCGGGAGCGTGAGACGTTGAGTTCAGAGGCAAGCAGGCGATCGAGACGGACGTTGAAAGGAAGCGTAACCGCCAGATCGATTTCCAGCATTGTCCAGCAATCCGGTTCGCTCAGTATCTCTTTTTCAACATCTGCATCGGCAAATTCGTCGATGCGTTGGGTCTTGCGCCGCAGCGCATCGAGATCGAATTCTCTGGCTCGTATCCAGTCGGAATCGTTGCCTTGCAGCGCTTCCAGAACAAGCGGATCAAGATCACGAATGGTCTGGCGCTCGAAGAGCGTCCGGTTCCATGTCTTGTCGCAGTCCACGCATTTATAGACGAGCCAGGCGTCGAGTTTCTTGCCGTTGGCGTTGAGTCTGGTCTTGCCGCTGGACTTGAAAGGCTTGGGGCAGCCGCATCCGCTGCAGACGATCCATGGTTGAGGGGCAGTTCGAGGATTGATGGTCCATCGGACCTTGAGACTGTTGCACATACCGTCTTGGTCTTCCGTTCGGAAGTTCACCAAGTTGGCGGTAAGACAAGCCCATTACGGGCGCGGCGTGGCGATGTTTCGGACGGCTGAAGAGCTGAGACAGCAATGGCTGCGCATGGCGCATTTCAACAATGCCAAACCGGTCTCAGGCCACCACCCGATGAACATGATCATACATCCGGCGGCGATGAAGCTGCCCTGACATACGGGGTGAAATTGGATGAGACCGGTATTTACGACGGCAAAGTAGAACCTCAATGCACCAACGCTCTTCAAACGAGCGTTAGCAGATTAAAACGCGGATTTGAAGCCGTGACGCACTGGAGGCCAACGGCCTTTCTCTACACCAGCCGGCCGGACCGCGCTCAAGCGTCGGTGCTTTTATCCCGGCGAAACAGGCCAAGAATCTTGCGCCCCAAGGCGGCAATGCCGGCGATGATGACGATCAGCCCTTTCTTCAATGCCAGGAGCGCTACGCCGAAGCTTTTGAAAAAGCCGAGGACGACGGCCAGAAAGCCGAGTTTTGCTGCAATCTTCACGCCGGCACCGGCCGCGATCATTCCCGCCATGCTGTAGGCGGCGATCTTGTCGCCGTTGACAAAGTCGGCATAGCGCTTGCCGCTGTCATATTGCACGGTGTTGATGACATTCGGGATGGCATTGTTGATTTCCTGCAATTGGTTGAGGCCGGCTACGAAATCGAGCTCCATGACGCCTTCGCGACCGAGCACGCGCACCGAATAGTTCAACGTATGCGGACCACTGGGGTCCTTGCCGAAGACCAGGTCGCGCGCCCAGTGGAGTGCATGGGTTGCCTTGTCATAGTGCGGTGGTTCAGCCCAGCCGACCAGAGTGATCGAAGGGTAGCCTTGCTTCTCGCGTTCGGGATTGTCTCCTTTGATCGCGTCCTGGATTTGTTTCAGCAACGCGTTGTAGTCTGTCGACGCGGCGTCATCGTCGGAGACATGGCCGCCATTGTCATATTCGACGACCGCACCCCAGGTACGCTGATCCGTCGGCGCATATTTCGCCGGGAAGATCATGCCGAGCGTACCTTCGGCGGCATTGCCCGGATTGCCCCAAAGCTGAACCAGTACTTTTCGTGTATCGGCCGGATTGAGATAGTAGAACTGATCGGAAACGTTCAGCGTCGCATTGGCGCCGGGCAATTTGATCGGTCCCTGCTGGAAGTCGATGGTCTTCAGTATGGCTCCCGCGCCGCCCTCGGGCGCGTCGGTGCCGAACATGTCGTGAAAGGATTTGGCCTCGGCCTGCGTTGCGACCAGTGCGGCGAGAAAGGCGATTGCAAGATATGTTTTCAAGATACTACCCCCGGCTGTTGTGCCGAACGTAGCGGATTTCTGGTTTAAATCAACGTATGTACGTGGGTTCTCAACCGTTGGAGAAGCTCAGATTGGGCGATTCCATCGCTTTCTCGAGCATCCTTGTATATTGATCCTTTGGCACGTCGATCGCGCCGAATGTCCTCAGATGCTCGGTGGTGAATTGAGTATCGAGGAGGGTGAAGCCGCGCTGCTTGAGGCGCTCGACCAGATAGACAAGACAGATCTTCGAGGCGTCGGTGCGGCGTGAAAACATGCTCTCCCCGAAGAAGGCCGAGCCTAGCGATACGCCATAGAGCCCACCGACCAGTTTGCTGCCCTCCCAAGCCTCAACGGAGTGCGCATGGCCGATATGGTTGAGGGTCGAATAGAGCGACTTGATGGTCTTGTTGATCCAGGTGCTTGGCCGGCCGCTGGTATGCTCAGCGCAGGCGGCGATAACGGCATCGAAATCCGTGTTGAAACGAATATCGAAGGGCTTGCGACGGATCGTTTTCGTCAGGCTTTTCGAAATGTGGAAAGTGTCGAGCGGCAGCACGCCCCGCAGTTCGGGTTCGACCCAGAAGATTTCCGGATCGTCAGCCGATTCCGCCATGGGGAAGAGACCGATGGAATAGGCGCGCAGCAGAATTTCCGGAGTAATGCCAGGATTTCTGCCGCGCGGCCCTGCCATAGGTTAAGCCGAACCTTTCGCCAGATAGTCTTCCAGCCAATGGATATCGTAATCGCCGTTGGCGATATCCTGGTTGGAAACCAGATCCTGGAACAGAGGCAGCGTGGTCTTGATGCCATCGACCACGAATTCGTCGAGCGCGCGGCGCAGGCGCATCATGCATTCGACGCGGGTGCGGCCATGCACGATCAGCTTGCCGATCAGGCTGTCGTAATAGGGCGGGATTCTGTAGCCCTGGTAGGCGCCCGAATCGATGCGAACGCCAAGGCCGCCCGGTGCGTGGAAATGCGTGATCGTGCCGGGCGAGGGCACGAAGGTGCGCGCGTCCTCGGCATTGATGCGGCATTCGATGGCGTGGCCGTGGAAATGCACGTCTTCCTGCGTCACGGAAAGACCGCCGCCCGAGGCCACGCGGATCTGTTCGTGCACGAGATCGATGCCGGTGATCGCTTCGGTAACCGGATGCTCGACCTGCAGGCGGGTGTTCATTTCGATGAAATAGAACTCGCCGTTTTCATAGAGGAATTCGATCGTGCCGGCGCCGCGATATTTCAGCTTCTTCATGGCGTCGGCGCAGATCTGGCCGATCTTCATCCGCTGCTCGACGTTGAGCGCCGGTGAATTGGCTTCTTCCCAGACCTTCTGGTGGCGGCGCTGCAGCGAGCAGTCGCGCTCTCCGAGATGCACGGCATTCCCTTCGCCATCGCCGAATACCTGGATTTCAATATGGCGCGGCTTGCCGAGATATTTTTCCATGTAGACGGATTCATTGCCGAAGGCGGCTGCCGCCTCGGTGCGCGCCGTCGACCAGGCTTCGAGTACATCGGCTTCCGTGCGCGCCACCTTCATGCCGCGTCCGCCGCCACCGGCGGTCGCCTTGATCAGCACGGGATAGCCGATTTCCTTCGCGGTCCTCAGCGCATCCGCTTCGGTCTTCACTTCGCCGTCCGAACCGGGAACGACGGGAATGCCGAGCTGCTGCGCCGTCGTCTTGGCGGTGATCTTATCGCCCATGATGCGGATGTGATCCGCCGTCGGGCCGATGAAGGTGATGCCATGTGCTTCGAGAATATCGGCGAACTTGGCGTTCTCCGACAAGAACCCATAGCCCGGATGAACGGCGTCGGCACCGGTGATCTCGCAGGCCGCGACGATCTGGTGGATGTTGAGATAGCTCTCGCGCGACGGCGGCGGGCCAATGCACACGCTTTCATCCGCCAGGCGCACATGCATCGCGTCGGCGTCGGCGGTCGAATGCACGGCGACGCTCGCAATGCCGAGCTCCTTGCAGGCGCGCAGCACACGAAGGGCGATCTCTCCGCGATTGGCTATGAGAATCTTCGAAATCATGGGCATGGGGCCTACTCGATGACGACCAGGGCTTCGCCGTATTCGACCGGGCGTCCATCCTGAATGAGGATTTCGGTCACAATACCGGATTTGGGCGCGGGGATCTGGTTCATCGTCTTCATTGCTTCGATGATCAGCAGCGTCTGGCCTTCCTTGACGGAGGCGCCGACCTCGATGAAAGCGGCAGCGCCTGGAGCGGGTGCCATGTAGACCGTGCCTACCATCGGCGCGCTGACGACGTTGTCCGGATTGCGCGACTTGCCGGCAGGTGCGGCCGCTGCAACGGGAGCGGCGGCAGGAGCTGCTGCGGCATAGGCGGGTGCTGCGATCGGTGCCTGAACATATTGAGTCGTGCCGGCGCGCGATACGCGGATGCGCAGATCTTCCTGCTCGACTTCGATCTCGGTCAGATCGGTCTCATTGAGAATATTGGCGAGGTCGCGGATCAGCGCCTGGTCGATACCCAATTTCTTGTCAGCCATGGATGTTTAGCCCTGTATTCTTGTTATTGCGTGATGGATTTCAGCGCATGCAGCGCCAGGATGTAGCTGTGGGGCCCAAAACCGCAGATCATGCCCTTGGCGGCGGGCGCGATCATCGATTTGTGCCGGAATTCTTCGCGTGCGTGGATGTTGGAGATATGAACCTCCACCACCGGAATGGAAATGGCGCGGATCGCATCATGAAGCGCGATCGACGTGTGGCCATAGGCGCCGGGGTTGATGGCGACGCCGGCGGCGACGTCGCCGGCTTCGTGCATCCAGTCGACTAGCACGCCTTCATGGTTGCTCTGGCGAAAGTCGACGACAAAGCCAAGGCTTTCGCCCACGGATTTGCAGTCGGCTTCGATATCCTTGAGCGTCTTGCCGCCATAGATGCCCGGCTCGCGCTTGCCGAGGGCATTCAAATTGGGTCCGTTTAGGACGAAAATGGTTTGCGCCATCAGAGGTTCCGTCAAAGTGCAGCGCAACCTATAGACTCCCGAGGGCGCGTAGGAAAGCCCCCAGGACGTAGGTTGCGCGTGTCTAGGTGTGGAAACGCCCCGATTTTGGCGATTTTACGCATAAGCCCGAAATCGGTTCGACTTCGGAAAGGCTCATACATCTTCTGAGGCGCCACTGTGTCCTTTATGCATCCTGAAAGATGCGCGGCGCAGACATTGCCACGGTTCAGCAGCTCGTCTTGCCGCAACTGCGGACATTGGCGATCTTCTGCTGAATGGCGTCGAGGCCGATTGCGCCGGAGATCGCCTCATTACCGATGACATAGGCCGGCGTGCCGGTGACGTTGAGATCGGTGGCGAGCTGGTACGTGGCCTTGATCGAATCGCTGTTCGGGCTCTTGGCCATTTCAGCGCGAATTGCCGCTTCAGTGACGCCGAGCGAGGTCGCAGCTTCGATGGCGCTGTCTTCCGATGCGCGGCCGTCGCTTCCAAGCAGCGCATGGTGGAATTCAGCATATTTTTCCGGCGCCAGCTTGCGGAACGCATCGGAAACCCGTGCCGCGGCAACCGAATCCGGTCCGAGGATCGGGAATTCCTTCAGCACGAAACGCACATTCGGGTCTTGCTTGAGCAGCGCGTCCATGTCGGGGAGCGCATGGCGGCAATAGGTGCAATTATAGTCGAAGAACTCGACCACGGTGACGTCACCCTTCGGATTGCCAATCGTAACGTCATCCTTGGAATTGAAGATGGCATCCTTATTTTGGGTAACAGCCTGGGCCGACTGAGCGAGGCGCGCCTCGTCCTGTTTCTTTTCAAGCGCCGCTTGCGCGTCCAACAGCACTTCCGGGTGCTCGACGAGGTATTCCTTGATGAACTCCCCGAATTCCTTCTTCTGCTGGTCATCCAGCGCGGCCGCGGGCTGAACCATGGCAAGCGACGCGGCAATGGCGATCGCTGAGGCGGCCAGCAGGGTTTTGGAAAAAAGGGTCATTGGGTCCTCGTTTGAGTAGGTGCTGAGACTCATCGTCCGGTTCGGGATATCACCGCCAGGTTAAAATCCCGAAATTTGTATCGGCAATTTACGGTGCATGCTTATTTCCAGAAACAGGAATTTTCACGACAAAGCCGCAATCGCGGGATTGTGAACAGGCTAATATTGCGGCAATTGTCTGGCTTTAATCCGATCCGAGAAAGAATTGACCTTGTTTTCCCTATCCAAACGCAGCGATGTCGAACCCTTCCACGCCATGGATGTGCTGGCGGAGGCGACCCGTCGGCGTCAGGCGGGGCATGCCGTCATTTCGATGGCCGTCGGCCAGCCGTCGCATCCGACGCCCAAGGCAGCACTTGAGGCAGCACGCACGGCACTCGGGCACGGACGCATCGGCTACACGGACGCACTGGGCACGCTGGCGCTGAAACAGGCGCTAGCGGTTCATTACCAGGTTCGCCATGGGCTGAGCATCGATCCCATGCGGATCGCGATCACGACAGGTTCGTCGGCCGGCTTCAACCTCGCCTTTCTGACGCTGTTCGATCCTGGCGACAGCGTCGCCATCGCAAGGCCCGGCTATCCAGCCTATCGCAATATTCTTGCTGCTCTCGGGCTCGATGTCGTCGAAGTGCCCGTCACCGCCGAAACGCAATTCACGTTGACGCCGGAAAGCCTGGAGGCGGCGCAAGCGGCCAGCGGCAAGCGGCTGAAGGGCGTACTGCTTGCAAGCCCCGCCAATCCTACCGGCACGGTGACCGGCAGGGCGGCGCTGAAGGCGCTTGCCGATTATTGTGCCGACCGTTCGATCGCTTTCATTTCCGACGAAATCTATCATGGACTGACCTTCGTCGGCGAAGAGACGAGCGCTCTGGAACTGACCGATCAGACCATCATCATCAATTCCTTTTCGAAATATTATTGCATGACCGGCTGGCGCATCGGCTGGATGGTGCTGCCGGAGCGCCTGGTGCGCCCGATCGAGCGCGTTGCTCAGAGCCTTTACATTTCGGCGCCGGAGCTCTCGCAGATCGCCGCCGCCGCAGCACTCGGGGCAGGGGCCGAATTGGACGTCTACCGCGAAAGCTACCGCCATAACCGCGATTTCCTGATGCGCCGTCTGCCCGAAATTGGCTTTTCCATCGCGTCGCCGATGGACGGCGCCTTCTACGCCTATGTCGATGTCAGCCGCTTTACCAACGACAGCATGGCCTTCGCCCGCAAGATGCTGGCTGAAATCAACGTCGCCGCCACACCGGGCCTCGATTTCGATCCGATCGAAGGACACCGCGCGATGCGCATCTCCTATGCCGGCTCGAACGCGGAGATCGAGGAAGCGGCAGAACGCATGGCGGCGTGGCTGAAATAGGCTCTTCGATCAGAGGTTTACGGCGAGTTTTGAAGATTTGCACCGAACGGAGATCACTCCGTCCTCCGCGGCAATTCCACCCTATCCGCTGAAATGCGCCTCAGTTCGCGGAAATGCCGATCATCGGCCGCGGTTGCTTGCCGTCTTCCAAAACAAAAATCCGGCCGCGTTGCCACTGCCGGATTTGTTTATTTCGTTCCGAACAGCAGCGTTCAGAAGAAGCCACGGCGCTGCCACCAGCCGGCTTTCTTCGGCTTGGTCGGCTCGCCATCGCCGTCGCCGCCCTCGCTGGTGCGGGTGGACTTGACCACCGGCTCGGAGGAGGAGACGTTCGACTCGCGGTTGGCGCGAGCCGGCTTGGCTGCGGCCTCGATCACTTCGGGCTCCGCAGCGGCGACCGGTTCGGCGGCCTTGTCGAGATCGCCGGCAACTTCGGCAACCGTTTCAGCCTCGGCGTCGATCACGGACACTTCTTCAGTGACCGGTACCTCGACGGGCGATGCTTCCGCCTTCGGCTTGCGGCGGCTGCGGCCCTTGGCGGGCTTCACGTCTTCAACGACGACGGCCGCGGTTTCGACAGCCGCCATTGCCGGCTCGCTTTCGACGGCGGCTTCGCCTTCGGCGACCGCGATATCGGCAACGGTTACAGCGACATCGCTTTCGCCGTCATCCTCATCGTCAGCGCCTTCGTCGGAACCGGCTTCACCGCCGGCGGCTAATTCGTTGCCTTCGCCGTCGCGATTGCGACGCCCGCCACGCTTGCCGCGGCGGCGGCGCTTGCGCTTCTGCTGGCCATCATCGCTGGACACGGCCGCGACTTCGCCGCTGCTGCCGGTATCGTCCTCGTCGCCTTCATCCGCTTCGTCATCGCCTTCCTCGCGGGATGCATCGGCCGATTCGGAGGCTACCTGGGCGTCACCGCCACGACCGCGACGACGGCGGCGGCGCTTGCGCTTGCGGCCACCTTCATTATTTTCGGAGCGCGCTGCGGGCTGCTGTTCGACGCTAGCGGCCTTTTCTTCGAGCTCTTCGTCTTCGTCCTCATCTGCCTCGATGACGATATCGTCGTCATCATCCTCCGGAATGGCGGCGAAGTTGAACAGGGATTCGATCTTCACCGGATTTTCCACCGGCTCGCCGCGGTCGATCGCGAAATGCTGCGTGCCGACGGCATTGTCCGCGCCGATGACGATGGCGACGCCGAAGCGGTTTTCGTAATCGACGATCGTCTGACGCTTGTGATTGAGCAGATAGAGCGCAATGTCCGGCGTCGTACGCACGGTGATGTCGTGCGTCGTGTTCTTCAGCAGGTATTCCTCGATGCCGCGCAGAACATGCAGCGCAACGGAGGACTGCGAGCGAACATGACCGGTGCCGCCGCAATGCGAGCAGATCTGCGTCGTGCTTTCGAGAACCGAAGCGCGGATGCGCTGGCGCGACATTTCCAGAAGGCCGAAATGCGAGATACGGCCGACTTGGATGCGGGCGCGGTCGTTCTTCAGGCATTCCTTCAGCTTCTTCTCGACGGCGCGGTTGTTGCGCTTTTCTTCCATGTCGATGAAGTCGATGACGATCAGGCCGGCAAGGTCGCGCAGGCGAAGCTGGCGGGCAATTTCCTCGGCAGCTTCCAGATTGGTCTGGAGCGCGGTGTCCTCGATCGAGTGTTCGCGGGTCGAGCGGCCGGAGTTGACGTCGATCGAAACCAGCGCTTCCGTCTGGTTCATGATCAGGTAGCCGCCCGAGCGCAAAGTCACCTGCGGCTGCAGCATGCGGTCGAGCTGCGCCTCGATGCCGGAGCGCGAGAAAATCGGATGGATGTCGCGATAGGGCTGAACCACCTTGGCATGGCTCGGCATCAGCATCTTCATGAAGTCTTTCGCTTCACGATAGCCTTCTTCGCCGGCAACGATGATCTCGCCGATATCCTTGTTGTAAAGGTCGCGGATCGAGCGCTTGATCAGGCTGCCTTCTTCGTAGACGAGGCAAGGCGCTGTCGAAGCGAGTGTCAACGTGCGGACGTTTTCCCAGAGGCGCATCAGATATTCGAAGTCACGCTTGACCTCGACCTTGGTGCGGTTGGCGCCGGCGGTACGCAGGATGACGCCCATGCCCTGCGGCACTTCGAGCATCTTGGCGATTTCCTTCAGGCGCTTGCGGTCCTGCGGATTGGTGATCTTGCGGGAGATACCACCGCCGCGCGCCGTGTTCGGCATCAGAACCGAGTAGCGGCCTGCGAGCGAAAGATAGGTGGTAAGTGCTGCGCCCTTGTTGCCGCGCTCTTCCTTGGCAACCTGCACCAGCAGGATCTGCCGACGCTTGATGACTTCCTGAATGCGATACTGTTTCCGCGGCTTGCGCTGCGTGCGGTCCGGAACCTCTTCCATCGCGTCTTCGGCGCCGACGGATTCGATTACTTCTTCTTCCTGGTCGTGATCATCGTCGTCGTCATCGTCGTGACGGCGCTTGGAAACATCGACATCCTCGGAAATCGAATCGGTTTCGACCATCGCGGCCATCTCGCCGGACGGGCCGCCTTCTTCATCTTCGCTCGGCGCGTCGACTGTAGCGATCGCTTCGGCTGCAGGAGCCTCCTCGGCGGCAGCTTCAGCGACCACCTTCTTGCGGCTGCGGCGTGGCTTGGCCTTCTTCGCCGGAGCTTCCTCGACGGGAGCAGCCGCTACCTCAGGGGCAAGGGCTTCTTCCGTCACCGCGACTTCCGCCTCGTCCTTCTGGACGATGCCGATGTCGGGCTGTTCCTGCTGGGAAAGATCGAGCGCCGTTTCGACATGCTCGACATCGTCGTCGCGGCGATGCTCTTCGGCTTCCGCCTTCAGGAGCGCCTGCCGGTCGGCGAGCGGAATCTGGTAGTAGTCGGGATGGATTTCGGCAAAGGCCAGGAAGCCATGCCGGTTGCCGCCGTAATCCACGAAAGCGGCTTGCAGCGAGGGCTCAACCCTCGTCACCTTGGCGAGATAGATATTGCCGCGGATTTGCTTCTTGTGCTGCGACTCGAAGTCAAATTCTTCTATGCGGTTCCCGCGAACGACAACAACACGCGTCTCTTCCTCGTGAGACGCATCGATAAGCATTTTGTCTGCCATGTAAGCTGTGCTCCTCGGCGCCGGCATGCGGAAAGGCGCCGGCCGGTCGCTAGGACAGGCTGGTTGCACTCCACTATTGCTGCACCGGATAATGAAAGTCGCGATTGGTTGTTTTGCGATGACGATGACAGCAGCCAGACAGCGGCCGGGACATCAGTTCCCCGGGGTCTGTTCACTTCTTGAAAAAGCTGCTGCGGTACCATCCGTAACCAAGCGAGATCGACAATGCCTTAGACCCAACAAACGGGTCCGATGAATGTGCTCTCTTTAAAGAGCGTTTGGTGGCTCTCCACCGATGAATTTCCCGCGCAAAACCGGAAATTCAGATATCCAGTATGGGAGCAGAAGCACTGTAGACGGCGGATGACGGCCGCTTATGGCGCCTAGTACTCGAGGCGGCTGCCTTTGCGGCGACTCTATCCCGTCAACACTTCTACCCTAATATGCGTTGTATGTTTTATCTGTCACAATAGCAAGGGGAAAGCCAAGTATGCCATAATATTGATGGATTCGTCGGATGATGAAGGTGCGGGGACGGCGTTTCCGATTCTTCTCCCGGCACGCCATCACATCGGCACTATCGCGTCATCCGTGGTTTTCCCGTTATTTTTGGACTTCAAAAACAACGTCGAAATCAATATGGGGCGCGGTGGGCGATAGTTAAAGGGATTGCGGCATGCGACGGAGAATGGCGTGAGGGCTTTGCGAATTGCAGCGGTGGCCCTCGCAGTGACGGCTCTTCCGATTCTCTCGCCGCTTGCGACGGCCATGGCCGCCGCCGATCCATTGCTCGCCTATGGCGCACGCATCGCCGGCGACGATGCCCGCACCCGTATCGTCATCGATATGGATCGCGAGCCGACCTTCACGGTCCATTATCTTGACAACCCCGTACGCGTCATCGTCGACCTTCCGGCAACCGCCTTCGGTTTCCCCGCAGCCGATCTGAAGCCGATCGGCCTCTTCAAGGATATCCGCTACGGCACCATGGATGAGGACAGCGCCCGCATCGTGCTGACGGCGGCCAAGCCGGTGAAGCTGGTCATGGCCAAGGTGCAGCCCGACGAAAGCGGCAAGGGGCATCGCCTCGTGCTCGATGCTGAGATACTGCCTGCCGGGCAGTTTGCGGATCTTATCAAGCAGCAGAGCTGGACCAACGATGACACCGCAAAGGATGTCGGTCCGGTGGCACCGATCGAAAGGGCCGATCCGAGCAGCTTCCTCGTGGCGGTCGACGCCGGTCATGGCGGGATCGACGCCGGCGCAACGGCCAGCGATGGCGTCACCCAGGAGAAGGACATCACACTCGCCTTTGCCAAGCTCCTGGCCGACAAGCTGAACGCCAAGCCCGGCATCAAGGCTTTCCTGACGCGCGACAATGATGAATATCTGTCGCTGTCGCAGCGCGTGACCATCGCCCGGCAGAATCACGCCTCACTGTTTATCTCGCTGCATGCCGACACGCTGAAGCAGAAGGATATCCGCGGCGCCACGGTCTATACGATCTCCGACAAGGCCTCCGACAAGCTCGCCAGCGAAGTCGCCGACCGCGAAAACAATTCCGACCAGCTTGCCGGCGCCGAGACGCAGGCCCAGCCTGCCGCCGTCGCGGATATTCTAATGGACCTGACCCGGCGTGAGACGCAGGCTTTTTCCATCTCGCTGGCGCGGGATGTGCTCACCTCGTTCAATGGCCAGATCTCGATGATCAACAACCCGCATCGCCATGCCGGCTTCCGCGTGCTGCAGGCGCCGGATGTTCCCTCCATTCTCCTCGAGCTTGGCTTCCTCTCGAACAAGGATGATGAGAAACTTTTACTCGATCCCGATTGGCGGCAGAAATTGGCGGATCGGCTGACTGATGCGGTACAGCAGTACCGCGTTTCGACCATCGCGAATGGCGGCTGAGACGGTAGAATAGCGGCGCCGTTCGTGTCTTCCATGTAACAGCCGTTGCTAATGGGCTGGGATGAAGTGAGGAATACCAGCGGTGAGCCCTATTTTGCTCACATTCCCGCCGTTACACCAAAGTATTGTTTGCCGCGGTCGGCATGCACGGCTTTATGCCGTTGCCGTCTTGCATTCACGCCCCGAGCGTGCAAAACGCCCGTGAATGTGCGATGGTCTCGCGCATGCGCCGCATGAAGAAGAAGCACCGGTAGCATCATATGGTCAGACTGATTGGATATTTCTTTGGGCTGGGCTGCCTCCTGTTCCTGGGTGCGGCGGCGGCGGCGGCTATTTATCTGAGCGTCGTTTCCAAGGATCTGCCGGATTATGAGGTGCTCGCCAAATACGCGCCGCCGGTGACGACCCGCATTCATGCGGGCAACGGTGCCTTGATGAAGGAATATTCGCGCGAGAACCGGCTTTTCCTGCCGATCCAGGCCATTCCCGATCGCGTCAAGGCCGCTTTCCTCTCGGCAGAAGACAAGAACTTCTACAATCATCCGGGCGTCGATGTCGGCGGCCTGATGCGCGCCGTCGCCGTAAACCTTCAGAATATCGGTTCCGGCCGCCGTTTCGTTGGCGCATCGACCATCACCCAGCAGGTCGCCAAGAACTTCCTGCTTTCGGCCGACCAGACCTTCGACCGCAAGATCAAGGAAGCGATCCTCTCCTTCCGCATCGAACAGGCCTACAGCAAGGACAAGATCCTCGAACTCTATCTGAACGAGATCTATTTCGGCCTCAATTCCTATGGCATCGCCGGTGCGGCGCTGACCTATTTCGACAAGTCGGTCAACGAGCTGACGATTGCCGAATCGGCTTATCTCGCTTCGCTGCCCAAGGGCCCGTCCAACTACAATCCGTTCCGTCACCCCGATGCTGCGATGACCCGCCGCAACTGGGTTATCGACCGCATGGTCGAGAATGGCTATGTCAGCCAGAGCGACGGCGAAGAAGCCAAGAAGCAGCCGCTCGGCGTTGCGCCGCCAAAGAGTGGCCCGTCGCTCTTCGCCTCCGATTATTTTGCCGAAGAAGTCCGCCGCCAGTTGATCGACCAATATGGCGAGAAAACCCTCCTCGAGGGCGGGCTTTCGGTCCGCACCTCGCTGGATCCGCAGATCCAGATCGAAGCACGCAAGGCGTTGCAGGACGGACTGGTCGACTACGACGAGCGCCGCGGCTTCCATGGCCCGATCAAGCAGATCGCGACATCGCAGGATTGGGGTCCGGAACTCGCCAAGATCCCGGCCTTGAGTGATGTGCCGGAATGGCAGCTCGCCGTCGTGCTTTCCGTGTCCGATCAAACGGTCGATATCGGCCTGCAGCCAAGTGTCGACGCCGCGGGTAAGGTCGCGAACGATCGCAAGCGTGGTACGATCGCCGTAGCCGACATGCGTTGGGCTTTCCGCTCGGCGGGTGGCAGCAAGACGGCGAAATCGCCGACCGGCGTGTTGAACCCCGGTGACGTGATCTATGTCCAGAAGAGCGGCGATGCCGATTCGAGCGCCTATCGCCTGCGCCAGCCTCCGAAAGTGCAGGGCGGCCTCGTCGTGATGGACCCGCATACCGGCCGCGTGCTCGCCATGGTCGGCGGTTTCTCCTATGCGCAGTCGGAGTTCAACCGCGCTACCCAGGCTAAACGCCAGCCCGGCTCGTCCTTCAAGCCCTTCGTTTACGCGGCGGCCATGGACAATGGCTATACACCGGCGTCGGTCATTCTTGACGATCCGCTCCAGATCACGCTCAGCAACGGACAGGTGTGGAAGCCGGAAAACTACGAAGGCGAGGGCGGCGGCGCCCATACGCTTCGCTTTGCCATCGAGCATTCGCGCAACCTGATGACCGTGCGTCTCGCTGCGGATATGGGCATGCCGCTGGTCGCCGAATATGCCGACCGCTTCGGCATCTATGACCGCATGAACCCGGTTCTTGCCATGGCGCTTGGCGCCGGCGAGACGACGGTGCTGCGCATGGTTTCCGCCTATTCGGTCATCGCCAATGGCGGCAAGCAGATCAAGCCGACATTGATCGACCGCATTCAGGACCGCTATGGCGCGACCATCTTCAAGCACGAAGAGCGCGTCTGCGACGCCTGCAATGTCAGCGATTGGCAGAATCAGGATGAGCCAGTCATCGCCGACAACCGCGAGCAGGTGCTCGATCCGATGACTGCCTATCAGGTGACTTCGATGATGCAGGGCGTCGTCATCCGCGGCACGGCCGCCGGCAAGATCAAGCTGAACACCGATGTCGCCGGCAAGACCGGTACGACCAACGATGAAAAGGACGCCTGGTTCGTCGGCTTTACGCCGAGCCTCGTTGCCGGCCTTTATGTCGGCTACGACACGCCGAGCACACTCGGCCGCGGCGCGACCGGTGGCTCGATCGCCGCGCCGATCTTTAACGAGTTCATGCAGGCCGCCACCAAGGATGAGCAGCCGGAGAAATTCCAGGTTCCGGCGGGCATGAATATGATGGCCGTCAACCGCGCGACCGGCATGGCCGCGCAGCCCGGCGATCCCGATGCCATCATGGAAGCCTTCAAGCCCGGCACTGGTCCTGCGACCACCTATACGGTCATCGGCGGCGGCGATGCGTCGGCGCAGGTCGCGCCCGAGGAAATTCTGAAGACCTCGCCGCAGGCGAACCAGGCAGTCACATCAGGTGCGGGCGGTCTCTTCTGATCCTGGTCGATTTGTCCAATGATCATGCGGCGGGGCTTTACAGTCGCGGCATGTGTATCTATGTCACCAGCACTCTTTGAATTGAACAGCCGTTCATAGCGAACGGCCGAATAAAGAAGCAGGAACATGCGAGCGGAAATCGAGAATGTAGTCGACGAAACCAAGCAGGCCATAAGCCTGCTGAGGAGGCATCTTTGACTGGGATCAGGCGATAAGACGACTGGACTGGTTGAACAACAAGGCAGAGGACCCGACCCTCTGGAACGATGCCTCCGAAGCGCAGAAGCTGATGCGCGAGCGCCAGCAGCTTGATGACGGCATCAACGGCGTGCGTGCGCTTGAGCAGCAGCTTGCCGACAATGTCGAACTGATCGAGCTTGGCGAGGAAGAGGGCGATGCCGACGTCGTCCGCGAGGCCGAAGAGGCCCTCAAGAGCTTGAAGACGGAAGCTGCGCGCCGGCAGGTGGAAGCCATGCTTTCGGGCGAGGCCGATTCCAACGATACCTACCTCGAAGTCCATTCCGGCGCCGGCGGCACCGAGAGCCAGGACTGGGCGAACATGCTGCTGCGCATGTACACTCGCTGGGCAGAGCGTCAGCGCTTCAAAGTGGAATTGCTCGAAGTCCATGACGGCGAAGAAGCCGGCATCAAATCGGCGACGCTGCTGGTCAAGGGCCACAATGCCTATGGCTGGCTGAAGACCGAATCGGGCGTTCACCGCCTGGTTCGCATCTCGCCCTATGACAGCAATGCCCGCCGTCACACCTCCTTCTCGTCGATCTGGGTCTATCCGGTCGTCGACGATTCGATCCAGATCGAGATCAACGAGGGCGACTGCCGCATCGACACCTATCGTTCGTCCGGCGCCGGCGGCCAGCACGTCAACACGACCGACTCGGCGGTGCGTATCACGCACATCCCGACCGGCATCGTCGTGCAATGCCAGCAGGAACGCTCGCAGCACAAGAACCGCGCCAAGGCCTGGGACATGCTGCGCGCCCGCATGTACGAAGCGGAATTGATGAAGCGGGAAGAGGCCGCCAACGCCGAAGCCGCCTCGAAGACCGATATCGGCTGGGGCCACCAGATCCGCTCCTACGTCCTGCAGCCTTATCAGCTCGTCAAGGACTTGCGCACCGGCGTCGCCAGCACGGCCCCAGATGACGTGCTCGATGGCGATCTCAACGAGTTCATGGAAGCTGCCCTCGCGCACCGCATCAGCGGCGCGGCCGACGCGGTGGTGGACGACGTGGATTAAGAGCAAGATTTATTGGATCGAAGAAAGGCCCCGGAGACGGGGCTTTTTTGTTGGCTGGAATGCCGCTCTTGCGATGCGCAAGTATTTCTTAATCCGAAAACTGCTCCGCCAATATCCGCTCCGACCACGACCTGTCTGGATCGGAGAGAATACGCGCCGTCGTGTCTTCGGTCTGGGCGATCTTGACGCCCACGACCGATTTGACTTCGGTGTTGTCGGCAACCGCATTGACCGGGCGTTTTTCTGCCTCCAGCACGGTGATGTCGATCGTCACCTTGTTGGGCAGGAGGGCGCCGCGCCAGCGGCGAGGGCGGAAAGCGCTGACTGGGGTGATGGCGAGCAGCGGTGCCTCGAGCGGCAGGATGGGGCCGTGAGCGGAGAGATTATAGGCGGTGGAACCGGCCGGCGTCGTCACCATCAGCCCGTCGCAGATCAGTTCCGGCAGACGGACATGGCCGTCGATCTCGACCTTCAGCTTGGCCGCCTGATAGGACTGGCGAAACAATGACACCTCGTTGATGGCAAGCGCGACGGATGTGCTGCCGTCTGCGTTGCGCGTGCTCATCTGCAGCGGATGAAAGGCATTTTCGACAGCCGCTTCGATGCGTTCGGCCAGGCATTCGGTACGATAATCGTTCATCAGGAAGCCGATGGAGCCGCGATTCATGCCATAGACGCGCTTGCCGGAATTCATCGTATTGTGCAGCGTCTGCAGCATGAAGCCATCGCCGCCGAGCGCAACGACGATATCCGCATCTTCCTGCGGCGTCTGGCCGTAAAGACGAATCAATTCCTCCCGCGCGCTTTGGGCTTCCGGCGCGGTCGATGCGAGAAAACAAACAGACTGAAAAGCGCGTGACATGCAATGTCCTTTGAATAATCGTACTAGGTAATGATATTCCCCCTACGCGACAAGACGTTTTGCAAAGACTGGTGAATAGGCAGGCGCTTCGATCCGCTCCATCAAAGCCAAACTGCCGATTTTCCCTTTACAGGAAATCAAAATCTGCTACTTGGCATGCCGATGTGCCCTTGTAGCTCAGTTGGTAGAGCACCTGATTTGTAATCAGGGGGTCGCGGGTTCGAACCCTGCCGGGGGCACCATCATGATCCAGAGATCACTATGCTTTCCCCAATCTTCTGAAATTTGCGACCTATTTTGCGGCTCGAGACTTTCTGGAAAATGCCTCACAGGCTACCAGCTCCTTTGCCGAAGCGCGTCCACGATCACAGAAAATGCCGGCAAATTCTGGCGCCTGCTGGGATAGTAGAGGTAATATCCGGCAAATTTCGGTGACCAGTCGTCGAGCACGAGCTGCAGCCGCCCTTCTGCCAGATGCTGCTCGACGAAGCTTTCCGGTACGTAGGCTATGCCATAGCCTCGAAGAGCGGCATCGACCATCTCGGCATCCGTGTTGAAAGTAAGCTGCCCTTCGACCCTGACGCGAACCTCCTCGCCATCCTTCTCGAACTCCCAGGCATAGAGCGCTCCGATCCTGTCAATGCGCCTGTTGATGCAATTATGGCGCATGAGTTCCTGCGGCGTCCTTGGCACGGCTCGCGTCATGAAATAACCGGGAGACCCAACAGCCACCAATCTCCAATCCGGTCCGATCCGCACCGCCACCATGTCTTTCTCAAGACTTTCGCCGAGTCTCACACCAGCGTCGAAGCCATCCTCAACGATGTTGCGGAAGCTGCTATCGACGCTGAGTTCCAGCTTGATGTCCGGATAGTCCGCGAGCATGGGGGATAGTTTGGGCCAAACGACGCTTTCCATGGCGTGATGGGACAATGTGATTCTGACGGTACCGGCCGGCTTGTCCCGATAGGCCATCAACGCCTCTATGTCGGCTTCTATTTCAGAAATGCGCGGCGCCAGGGATTGCCGGAGACGTTCGCCGGCCTCCGTCGTTCCCACACTTCGCGTCGTGCGGGTCAGAAGCCGAAGCCCCATTCGTGCTTCGAGTTGCTTGACGGCATAGCTGAGGGTGGATTGGGCAATTCCCAACTTTGCCGCGGCTTTGGTGAAGCTGCGTTCTTCGGCAACCGCGAGGAATAAGAGTAATTCGTTGAAGTTTTCCCGCGCCACAACAGGTCCTCCGCCTGATCCGATCGATATCTATTACAAGCGAATTTCGATAAGTCCATGCAAATTGGCGCGGCTAATGCAGGCTATCGATCGGTGCTATCTGTTTCTCCCATCAAGTTTGAACAAGGGCACTTCGCCCCGATGGCCAAAGAACCGGAGAAATCCATGCTCGGAACAGTCCTTCACGCCCCCGGCGACATCCGCTGCGAGGAAGTCGCAGAACCCAAAATCCTGAGGCCCACCGACGCCATCATCAAGCTTTCGGCGTCCTGCGTCTGCGGCTCCGATCTCTGGCCGTATCGCGGAATTCAGGCCGTGACCGCGCCGCAGCATATGGGCCATGAATACTGCGGCGTCGTGGTCGAGGTTGGAAGCGACGTGAAGACTATCCGGCCCGGCCAGTTCGTCGTCGGCTCGTTCTGCCTCTCGGACAATACCTGCCCGCATTGCCGGTACGGTTTCCAGTCCTCCTGCGAACACCGCGAATTCATGTCCGGCGCGCAGGCGCCATACGCGCGTATCGCACTGGCTGACGGTACGTTGGTTGCGACCGACACCATGCCGTCCGAAGACCTGATCCCGAGCCTGCTCGCCGCATCCGACGTGCTCGGCACGGGCTGGTATGCCGCTGATGCCGCGCGCGTGACGCCGGGCTGCACGGCGGTTGTGGTGGGCGACGGCGCCGTCGGCCTCATGGGCGTGCTGTCGGCAAAACAGCTTGGCGCCGGGCACATCATTGCCATGAGCCGCCATAAGCAGCGCCAGGAACTCGCCCTCGAATATGGCGCCACCGACATCATCACAGAGCGGGGCGACGCGGGCGTTGCAAGAGTGAAGGAATTGACCGGAGGCGTTGGCGCCGATTCCGTCCTTGAGTGCGTCGGCACCCAGGAATCGATGCTGCAGGCGATCAACTGCGCCCGTCCAGGCGGCTCGATCGGCTATGTCGGCGTGCCGCATGGCGTTGAGCTGGACGGGCAGATGCTGTTCTTCCAACAGAAGAACCTGCTGGGCGGTCCGGCACCGGTGCGTCGCTTCCTGCCGCATCTCATCGATCTCATCATGACCCGGCAGATCAATCCCGGCAAAGTCTTCGATCTCGAAGTGCCGCTCACCGATGTCGCCCAAGGCTACAAGGCCATGGACGAACGCAGTGCCATCAAGACGCTCCTTCGGATGTGAGGACGTCATGACCCTGAAACGATCTACGAGGTTGGCGGCGGTGCTTGCATTGGGATGCCTGGGACTAGCGGGCATCATTCAAGCCAAATCGAGTAACACGACAGAAGACAGCGCCGTGCACAGCAATTTGAGAAAGCCGAGCGACAAGACAATCGCGATACGCATCGGTGAAAAGACGTTTGCTGTCGATCTCTACGACAACGAGACGGCCAAAGACCTGATCACCAAACTGCCGCTCACCTTAAAAGCCGGCAATTATCCTGGCTATGACGAGAAGGTCATCCGGCTGAAAGACGGGCTTTCAATGAAGGGGGCGCCTCGTGGCGACGAGCCTGAGATCCCGGAAGTGGGCTATTACGAGCCCGGTCAATGGATTGCGCTTTATTATGGTTACATCGGCTACTGGCCAGGAAAAGTCCCGCTGGGACGCATTCACGCGAGCGTGGACGAAGTTCGCGCGATCCCGGACGGTGCACCGGTAACCATCGAGGTCAGCAACGGACTGACGGGCAAGAACGAGAACTAGGCGGCGCGGCCCGCGCGCATCTTCGAAAACCTGATCGCATGAGACTCAAGCTGGGTGAGGCCGGCGCGCCGGCACGATCCCTGTCGTTCCCTCAGCAGGCTCAGACACTCCAATACGTCCTGAACGATCCGCTCCAAGCCATTGACGGAAAGCAATATGGAAACCACCTACGACAACCAGATCGAAAGCACGGCAAGTCCGTGGGGTATTGTCATCTGCATGACGCTGATGACATTCACGCTCGTTGCCTCGGAATTCCTGCCTGTCAGCCTGCTGACACCAATCGCCGACGAACTGAGCATAACGGTGGGGCAGGCCGGACAAGCGATTTCCGTTTCGGGGTTCTTTGCCGTCGTCACCAGCCTGTTCAGCAATGCGCTCTTGGCACGCCTGGACCGACGCGCAGTGGTGCTTTCCTACACAGGCGTTCTCGTGCTTTCCGGTCTGGCAATCACATTCGCGCCCAACTACCTCGTGTTCATGGTCGGCCGCGCCCTGATCGGCGTGTCGATTGGCGGCTTCTGGTCGCTGTCCACGGCTATCATGGCGCGTATTGTATCCGGCCCGGACCTACCTAAAGCTCTTGCCATGCTGCAAGGAGGAAGCGCCCTTGCAAGTGTTGTCGCTCAACCATTGGGGAGTTTCCTCGGCGGGTTGATCGGCTGGCGAGGCGCATTCTTTATTATGGTGCCGATCGCGATCATAGCCTTCATATGGCAGGTCTTTGCACTGCCGAAAATACCGGGAGGCGGGGCCGGTTCGGTTCGCGGTACATTCGGGCTGCTGCGCAATCGTACCTTCGCCATCGGTATGGCGGCCATGACCTTCTTCTTCATGGGACAGTTTGCACTGTCCACCTATTTGCGGCCGTTCCTTGGGGATGTGACCGGCCTTGACGTCAACGGCCTTTCGCTCGTTCTCCTTGGGATCGGCCTGGCAGGCCTTCTGGGAACCTCGTTGATCGGCTTCCTGCTGCGCTCGCATCTGAGCACGGTTCTGGTGGGTTTCCCCGCCGTGCTGATGCTCATCGCGGTGTTGTTGATACCGCTTGGCCCATCTGCCCTGACAATAGCGGCGCTCCTTGCTCTTTTCGGCCTGTTTGCCACTCCTATTCCAGTGGCTTGGGGTACCTGGCTGACGCGCATCATACCGTCAGAGCTTGAAGCGGGAGGCGGGCTTCAGGTTGCGCTCATCCAGTTCGCCATAACATTTGGTGCCTTCACAGGCGGCATGCTCTTCGACAGTGCCGGCTGGTGGAGCCCGTTCGCGTACAGCGCTATCCTCTTTATGGTTTCGAGCGTGGTCGCGGTCGGCGTGACACGCTTGCGGCCGAGGTGACGCCATGCAGTGACGTTCGACCTGCTTCGGCAATAGACACGCTCATTCAGCGGCTTAACCGAGTTGTTTTCCCTGCAGCCCTCGATGCAGGAAATCGGCGGCTGCTTCATTCAATTGTAACGCCGCTGCACTTTGAAATGGTCGTAACGATCACTAAGTTACGATTCTCGTCATTGCTGCATGTGGGAAGATATGACCGTTAAGCCCAAGAAGCCCAAACTCGAACACTCCGAACTATCCGGTGAATTTACCGAGGATGGCGTGACCGTGCTCGTCGATATCTTTCGCCCGGCAGGCACCCAGCAAGACTGGCGGATGGAGGTCATCACGCCGGAGGAGGATCTTATCGAATGGGAAGAGCCCTTCGCGACTGACCGCGAGGCCTTCGATGAGTTCCTGGCGACGATCGCGCGCGATGGTATCAGGACTTTCTTCGACGAATCGGATCCTGCGATTCACTAGGCTGCGCCGGCGCGCTTCGGCCTCGCGCATTTACAACGTCTGAAATAGGCATACACTTTCCCATCCACGGCGGGCGAGGGAACGTCCATGCGCGAGGTTTTGAAGCTTATTGTCCTGGGATTGCCGTTTGCTGTGATGGCAGATGCGCCGGCGTTGGCCGGACAGGATTGCTACTG
The DNA here is from genome assembly GCF_025200735.1 of Rhizobium sp. CB3060. Taxonomy (NCBI): domain Bacteria; kingdom Pseudomonadati; phylum Pseudomonadota; class Alphaproteobacteria; order Hyphomicrobiales; family Rhizobiaceae; genus Rhizobium; species Rhizobium sp. CB3060. The sequence goes on from NZ_CP104158.1 coordinate 1,068,878, forward strand.
CAAAAACGTAGACGGAAAGCAGCATGCGATCGGCGAAGTCGCCTGCATGACCGTGAACGGCAAGAGCTATCTCGCGCAATGCGAGATGAACCTGAATGTCACCTCATGGCTGAAGCTGCAGGATGGATGCCCGATCACGGAGCGGTCGCCCACGCTGCAATCGGCCTGGCGTCCGCAGCCGATTGCAGTTCGCTGATCCGTTTTTCTGTCCCTTTGTTTTTGCCGCAATTCCGGACGAAAAACCGCTGCGCACTTTTCCTCGAATTACTCTAGTGGCAGCGGTATGCGCGCTCCGAAATGGCGCTCATGCCGGAGCGGGTCATGAGTTCGTAGAGTATGCGCCGGCCGAATGGATTGTGCAGGCGGACGGCGTCGGACCCAAGAAAATGCGTTTCCGCCAGTTCGAAGGCTCTGAGATGGGGCGCGCGCAGAATAGCCGCACGGTAGAAATCGTGGAATTCACGCCGGCAGACATAGGTCTTGTATTTCGTCATGCAGAAAGCCGAGAAGATCTCATCATTGTCGCGGAGGAAATCCGCGACGCCGACGGTGACTTCCGGCCAAGCAGGATTGAACGTGTCGTCGAAGACGATGACGCCATGGTCGGCGATCGTCTCCTTCGCCAGGTGGATGTCGGCTTTCAGGTTCGACAAGGTGTGTCCGCCATCGATGCTGAAGAAGCGCACCTTGCCGACCTTGCTCGCTACGTCTTTCGGCGACAGCTCCGCGCTATCGCCGACGAACAGCAGGTCCTCGTCGACAGGCAGGCCGAGCCGCTCGCCATTCTCGATAAATGTTCGGTATTGCTTGGAAACGCCATTCGACATCTCTCCGATGTCGAAGAGATCGATGCCAAGCACACGATCTTCCGGCGATGTGATCTTTTTCAGGAGAAAATAAGAACGACCGAAATAGACCCCGATTTCAGCAATTCCGCCGCCCAATCCATGTCCCCTCTGGCGTTCCAGAATAGAAAGGTAAACAAGGGCATCCGGCGGGTCGATATATCCTTCTACACTTCGCAATTCGTGGAAGATGAATTTGCGGATATTCGATAAGATCATGCGCCCTGTACCTATATTTCCCAATATGTGACAATAAGGGCCGGGTTCGGACCGGCCCAAGCTAACATAGTCACATTTCTCGGACGTCAAGCCATAGGCGGGATATCGGCTCCTTTAGCCGCCCTGTTTGCGGACAAGCACCATCGGCTGTCCCTCTTCCTCTTCGGATTTCTGAAAGCTGCCGTCCGGCCGCATATCGAAGGAGAGCGAAGAGCCGTCAGTGCCCATCATCACCAGGCCAAAACCCTCCACGACCCAGAGGGAAAGCTTGAGGTCAGCAACGTCGGCCGGGCAGTCGCCGCCCGGTGACATTTTCGGCGTGCCATCCTCGTCGGTATCGCTGGACAGCGTGATGTTGCAGATGAGTTTGCCGTTGGGCTGCTCGACTTGCCAGGTGCCGGCGAGGCTTGCGACGGTTGGAACATGATCGACGTCTCCGAGCGCCGGCAGCAGCCACGTCGGATCGCCTTCTTCGCTTTCCCAGGGCGACCCCTCTTCTTCCTGGAAACGGGCCACCACCTTCTGCGTCGCGTCCATAAGGGCGAGCGAGCCGTCCTCGCTGAAATTCCAGGCGGCCGCCTTGGCGTAGGCGGGCAGGGCGGTCGCGCAGGCATCCGCGCCGCTAACAGCGTAGCCGCCGGTCACCGGACTGGTTTCGAAGGTGAGGCGGCAGCCCTTTGCGCCACCTTCCGGCGCCAGCAGCCATGTGCCCGCCTGCGACTTGATGAGTTCCTCGTCGGCGGCACTAGCCGGTTGCCCGGCGGCGAGAATGAAGGCGGCAGAAGCCGCCGCGAGACAAAAAGTGCGGATCAAGGCAGTTCCCCCCAAATCTGCTGCGGCACCCCCGTGCCGCTAGATTTTCAGATAAGACCGCGCTGCGTAGAGAGCGATCGCGGCCGCGTTCGAGACGTTGAGTGATTTGATCGCGCCCGGCATGTCGAGCCGCGCCAGCGCGTTCACCGTTTCCCGTGTCTTCTGGCGCAGCCCCTTGCCCTCGGAGCCAAGAACGAGGGCGACCTTCTCGCCCGAAAACGTGCCTTCGAGCGGCGCCGGCCCTTCCGAATCAAGACCGATGGTGACGAAGCCGAGGCGGTGCAGCTCGCCGAGCGCGTCGGCGAGATTGGTGATCTGTATATAGGGTATCAGCTCCAGCGCACCGGAGGCGGATTTGGCGAGCACGCCCGATTCGGTCGGGCTATGACGCTGTGTGGTGATGACGGCGCCGGCGTCGAAGGCGACGGCTGAGCGCATGATTGCGCCGACATTGTGCGGATCGGTCACCTGATCGAGAACCAGCAGCAGCGGGCTGTCCTTCAGGGCCTCCAGCCGGCGCACGGGCAGGGGACGCGTCTCCAGCATGACGCCCTGATGGATCGCTTCCGGACCCAGCACTTTGTCAATATCCTGCGGCGAGACCATCTCGACGGGAATGCCGAGTTCGGCCGCCGGTCCGATTTCCAGCCGCACCAACGCATTCTGCGTCGCTGACAGCTTGATGTTCTTCCGCTCGGGATTGGCAAGGGCTGCGCGCACCGTATGCAGGCCATATAGATAGACCTGGTCTGGAGCGAGTGCCGGCGGCTTCCAATCATCCGCGCCGGCCCGCTTGCGCTTCTGTGGCGGCGGCGTCGGGATTTCGCCGCGCTCGCGCTTGGCGTCGCGATGCGCGCGCCGCAAGGTGGCGTAATGCGTGTCTTTGGCCGACTTATCGCCGACGGTGTTGTCAGGGCCGGAACGGCCGGATGTTCTGTCTTTGCTCATGCGGCTTTATAGCGAGAGCGCCCTTGAGCGCATAGTCCTCTTTCGTCAGTGGGCTTTTGCAGCAAGTTGAAATTTTTTCGTCATTTTTGCCCGGACCTCATGTTGACAGAAGGAAACGGTCCGGTCATATACGCGGCGCAGATCGCGGCGGCGACGTCCGGTCTAGCAAGCTTGGTCGCAAGATCCAGTCGGAAAACTGGAGGGATGCCCGAGTGGTTAAAGGGGACGGACTGTAAATCCGTTGGCTCAGCCTACGTTGGTTCAAATCCAACTCCCTCCACCATTCCGCACAGGATCTTGGCCACCCGCGGGTATAGCTCAATGGTAGAGCAGCAGCCTTCCAAGCTGAATACGCGGGTTCGATTCCCGCTACCCGCTCCAAGATTTTCAGTCCTTCATCTCCGTCAGGCAGGTCTTGCGACAGACCTGCTGCCCTGAATCCCAGCTTTCCTCTCCGCCATATTCGATTCACATCCTCCGCGTGAGGAATGGCTTATATTCTGGCGGGCGATACATACCTATTCGCGAACCTCTGCAAGATCGGTCTCTGCAGACCTAGTCAATTCCGAGAAGCGGCTTCGGACACCTGGATTATTTCCTCAGCGTGCCTATCTAAGCGTCTGAACCGGCAAATGCTTTTACATCTTTCCGGATCGGCCGGCGAAACCTGCGGGGCGAATCAAAGCCGACGGCGCGCATTGTCCGTCATCGGCTACACTTCGCCAAGAATAGGGCCTGCAATTAAGTCTTGCGCAAATGCGACGAAAGCCTTAAACGGCGGCACTAAACCGGTTCGCCGGGGCCACCATTTACGTTCACAGGAAGCATTCAAATGGCAAAGAGTAAGTTTGAGCGCAATAAGCCGCACGTTAACATCGGCACGATCGGCCACGTTGACCACGGCAAGACGTCTCTGACGGCAGCGATCACGAAGTTCTTCGGTGAGTTCAAGGCGTATGACCAGATCGACGCGGCACCGGAAGAAAAGGCGCGTGGTATCACGATCTCGACGGCACACGTTGAATATGAGACGGCTGCTCGTCACTATGCGCACGTCGACTGCCCCGGCCACGCTGACTATGTGAAGAACATGATCACGGGTGCTGCGCAGATGGACGGCGCGATCCTGGTTTGCTCGGCTGCCGACGGCCCGATGCCGCAGACGCGCGAGCACATCCTGCTCGCCCGCCAGGTTGGCGTTCCGGCGATCGTAGTGTTCCTGAACAAGGTCGACCAGGTTGACGACGCCGAGCTTCTGGAGCTTGTTGAGCTTGAAGTTCGTGAACTGCTGTCGTCCTACGACTTCCCGGGCGACGACATTCCGGTTGTCAAGGGTTCGGCGCTTGCTGCTCTGGAAGACAGCAACAAGGAAATCGGCGAAAACGCGATCCGCGAGCTGATGGCCCAGGTTGACGCCTACATCCCGACGCCAGAGCGTCCGATCGACCAGCCGTTCCTGATGCCGATCGAAGACGTGTTCTCGATCTCCGGCCGTGGTACGGTTGTGACGGGCCGCGTCGAGCGTGGTATCGTCAAGGTTGGTGAAGAAGTCGAAATCGTCGGCATTCGTCCGACGTCGAAGACGACGGTTACCGGCGTTGAAATGTTCCGCAAGCTGCTCGACCAGGGCCAGGCCGGCGACAACATCGGCGCGCTGGTCCGCGGTGTGAACCGTGACGGCGTCGAGCGTGGCCAGATCCTGTGCAAGCCGGGTTCTGTGAAGCCGCACAAGAAGTTCATGGCCGAAGCCTACATCCTGACGAAGGAAGAGGGTGGCCGTCATACGCCGTTCTTCACGAACTACCGTCCGCAGTTCTACTTCCGCACGACGGACGTGACGGGCATCGTGACGCTTCCGGAAGGCACGGAAATGGTTATGCCAGGCGACAACGTCACGGTTGCCGTTGAGCTGATCGTTCCGATCGCGATGGAAGAAAAGCTGCGCTTCGCTATCCGCGAAGGCGGCCGCACCGTCGGCGCCGGCATCGTCGCCTCCATCGTCGAGTAATCCCCGGATTATTCGTGGTTACGAAGGCCCCGCTGGAAACAGCGGGGCCTTTCGCATTTCGGCATGGAGGAGACTGAGTGGATCTGATCATTCTGACAGGCGCATCCGGCTCTGGAAAAACGGCAATCGCCGACGCCATCGCCGAGAGATGTCCGGACGAGTTCGCGATCTATCGGTTCGATAGCATCGGCGTGCCGACGGTGGATACGATGATCAGGGATCACGGTTCGCCGGAGGCCTGGCAGCGGGACAAGACCATCGAATGGATGGCGCGTCTTGCAAAAGTTGCGCAGAGTGGAAAGTCGGTCCTGTTCGAAGGGCAGATGCGGATTTCCTTCATCGCTGAAGCGGCCGCGGCGGCAAATGTCGATAGCTACAGGCTGCTGTTGGTCGATTGCAACGACACAACGAGGGCGCGGCGCTTGACGGTCGGAAGACGCCAGCCGGAGCTCGCGGATCAAAATATGATGGATTGGGCGGCCTATCTGCGCGGGGAGGCCGTTCAGCACGGTTGCGAGATCTTCGATACCAGCGAGCTTTCGCTCGATCAATGCGTTGCGCATGTGCTGGAGCATTTGCGAGAGCAGTCGAGGTGAAGCAATCCATCGACAGTCCCCGGCTGGTGACTTAGCTCCGCTCGGCTAGGGCGCAGCGCAGGACATCGGCAACGAAATCGCTTTTGCCGCCGGTATAGTGATCCCAATTGCCGTTCGCTTCGATGACCAGTCGTCGCTTCAATGCTGCATAATCCCTGGCCGCTTCTGGATGGGCACGAAGATAGTCGCGAAAGAGGATGCGGTCGCGGTGAGCGGGATTGTCGAGGAGGCATAGATAAAGACGAGTTCCGTAAGGTGTTTCGTCTTTGGTGAATATCCATCTGTCCGCGCCATACGGATCGCCATGGAAGGTATAACCGGCCTCCATCAAGCGTTCGGTCGCGAAGAGCCTGTCATCAGCCGTCGTCAGCACTGCGTCGATATCGAGCTTAGGCTTGGCACAGAGCCCGAGGATGGATGTACTGCCTATATGATGGATATCGGCGGGACGGCACAAGAAGGCGGCGATGGCCGTACGGCGGCGCAGGAAGAGAGTGGGCCAGCCCGGATCGTAGTCAACGAGCCTGATCGGCATGGCGCTCTTCAACCTTTCTTTGACGCCCCTGTCTCCAGCAGATCATTCATTTGTGACCGACTGAGGCAATCCGTCCCTGTCGACCGCCTTGCGGAACTGAGGAAAGGGTCTATCTATCGCTCGATTTTACCAGGAGGAGATTGCATGAAAAAGCGCATATTGTTCACGGGTGGCAGCGGCAAGGCCGGGCGTCATACCGTTCCCTGGCTGATCAATGCCGGCTATGAGGTCCACAATGTCGATCTGGTGCCGCTGGACAGCCCCGGCGTCACCAATTTGGTGGCCGATGTCACTGATGCGGGACAAGTCTACAACGTGCTGACCATGCATCGGGATTTCCCGGATCTCGATCAGGGGAAGGGCGTGCAGCCTTACGACGCCGTCGTGCATTTCGCTGCCATTCCGCGCATCCTGATCAAGCCTGATAACGAGACCTTCCGCATCAATACGATGAGCACCTACAATGTCATCGAAGCGGCGGCAAAGCTCGGCGTCAAGAAGATCATTGTCGCCTCCAGCGAAACGACTTATGGCGTTTGCTTTGCCGAGGGCCATCGCGATTTTCATCAGTTTCCGCTGGAGGAAGATTACGATGTCAATCCCATGGATTCCTACGGCCTCTCCAAGGTCCTGAACGAGAAGACGGCGCGCGCCTTCGCCGAGCGTTTCGGCATCGACGTCTATGCGCTGCGCATCGGCAACGTCATCGAGCCTTACGAATATGAGCGCTTCCCGGAATATTTCGCTGACACCGACATCCGTAAGCGCATAGCCTGGAGCTATATCGATGCCCGCGATCTCGGCCAGATCGTCCATCTCTGCATCGAAAAAGGCGGTCTCGGTTTTCAGGTCTTCAACGCGGCCAACGACACGGTATCGGCCAACACGCCGTCCCGGGAACTTGCCGCCAAATACTACCCGAACGTGCCCTTCACCCGCGAGATCGGCGAGTATGAAGGCCTGCTCTCCAACCGGAAGATTCGCGAAGTCCTGGGCTTCAAGGAAGAGCATAACTGGCGCCGTTATGTGAAGGTTTGAGGCTGCGCTGCCAAAAGAACTGAAAGCTGGGCGCCGTCGCGACGCCCGGCCGAAACCCTGCCAAGAGCAGGGATGCCTCTCCATTTGTTACGGAAGAAAACCAAAAATGCTTCCGCAAACACTCGACAAATATCTGGGTTGAAGTAAGTAGGCTTGCGTTTCGCGAGGCGTATCATGGAAATTGCAGTCGCTTTCCACGATACAGTCGGGATTCATTTTGGAATGAGCATCATATCGCCTACGAGCCGGCGGGATGTTCGGCAGCGTAATTTGCGTTGCAATAGAAAGCTATTCAACCGGCTGATCTCTTGAGGGTCAGCCGCTTCGGAGGGACTATGAACGACGGTGTTGCACGTATTTTTGTCGGCTTCGATTCCAAGGAAGTCGTCGCCTATCACGTTCTCGCACAAAGCATAATCGAGCGCTCTTCGATCCCGGTGGTGTTTTCGCCGATCGTTCTCAGCAATCTCGACGGCGTTTTCACGCGCGAGCGCAATCCGCTGCAATCGACCGAATTTTCCTTCTCCCGCTTTCTGGTTCCCTACCTCAGCGATTACGAGGGCTGGAGCATCTTCATGGATTGCGACATGCTCGCCCGCGCCGATATTGCCGAGCTCTGGAAGCTGCGCGACGACCGTTATGCCGCAATGTGCGTCAAGCACGACTACCAGCCGAAGATCGAGACGAAATTCCTCGGCCAGACCCAGACCAAATATGAAAAGAAGAATTGGTCGAGCATGATCCTCTTCAACAATGCCAAATGCCGGGCATTGACGAAGGATTACGTCAATACCGCCACGGGCCTGCAGCTTCACCAGTTTAAGTGGCTGGAGAGCGACGATCAGATCGGGGAGATCCCCGTGACCTGGAATTACCTCGTCAATGAATATGACTACCGGCCGGATGCGCAACTCGTGCATTTCACCGATGGCGGCCCGTATTTCGACGAATATCGCAACGACGACTACGCCGAGGAATGGTTCGCCATGCGTGATCGCATGCTGCACGTCCAGCAGAAGTGACGGGGCTGGATCAGAGCGTGACTTCCGAAACAGGAACCGGCAAGATTGGCTTTCCGGCTGCAGGGGCCGCCGCAGGTTTGACGACCGCCGAAGAATGGCGGTCCATACTGGCGGCCTTCTCCCATATCGTTCTTGTCGCAAACAGCGATGCGGTCGATATCGCCAGCCTTCAGGCGCAGTTTCCGTCCACAGCGCTCTTCATCTTCTTCAATAAGGTCTACAAGGTCCTGGATCGTCCGTTCCACGGCCATTCGCTACTGATTTCGCGCGGACAGCCGCGCGGCGCCAACATCGTCTATCGGGGCGAGGTGGGCGATGTCGTCAAGTTCTTCCCGAAGGACTATTTCCTCGGGATCATGAACATCCGCCTCGGGCCCGAGGAAAAACTGAATCCGGCCGCCGATTTCCAGGGCGCGCCGACCGGCCATCTCGATCTCGTCGGCTTCTGCGGCGATTTCTACACGGAGGCCAAGACGCCGACCAGCGGCTTTGCCATGGCGCTTTGGCTGAGCGACTTGAAATTGCCCGGCGCCATCGTGCTTGCCGGCTTCTCGGCCAAGCGCAGCGAAAAATGGAGGGTGGTGTCGGTTCACGACTGGACCTTCGAGCAGACTTTCCTGCGCCTCTTCGCCCGCTTGGGGAAGATCACCATCCATGGCGGGGTATCGCTAAATCCCTACATCAGGCTCGCCGAGCGCTTCTCTGAGGTTCCCCCGGCCGAAATCGCGCTGGCTGCGGCAGAGGTACTCTCCGAGCGGCTCGGCAATGCTGACGCCGAAGTGGACAAGCTGATCTCCTTGACCAATGTGATTCGCTCGACAGACAATTTCCTGCGTCGTCTCAAACCGAAATTCCTCAAACGGAAGCCCAAGGGAACGCCGGGGGAGCCGAAGGAAGGCTGAGAAGCGCCGGCGCGATGCATTCGGGAGGCGCTGCGAAGCCCGCAATCCCTGTGGTCGGCGGTCTCGTCAATTGCCCGGGGCGCTCGAAGCTGCGGACTCTCTTGGGAAAAAACAAAAAACGCACTTGCCAATCGTTTCGTCCCGTCTTAAAGGAGCGCCATGTTTTCGGAAGGCGCTGGCAGGCAACCGCACGGCGCGGATGATCGAAGCATAAAGGGGTATAGCTCAGTTGGTAGAGCGGCGGTCTCCAAAACCGCAGGTCGTAGGTTCGAGCCCTGCTGCCCCTGCCATTTTCCTTGATTTGACTGGCGCGTCGGTTTCGCTGCTTCTTGGGTTAGGGATTATGCCGGAATGGCAGGCAAATTTTCGAAGGCACCGAATTCCCTCTTGTTAAATTGGGAATCGATGTTTATGTAGGGTTCAACAGACACGCGGTGCGTGGGGCTGATATGTTCAGCTTTACGCGCCGTAATTGCGTGGGCAGTCAATGGCATCCAAAACGAATCCACTTGCGTTTCTGCAGCAGGTCCGCTCCGAGACGTCGAAAATCACTTGGCCGTCCCGCCGCGAGACGATGATCTCGACGGTGATGGTGCTTGTCATGGTCATTTTCGCTTCGTTGTTTTTCTTTGCTGCTGACCAGCTCATAGGCTGGATTCTCGGCTACGTGCTGAATACCGGCAATTGATATCGGGTGGAGATGAACATGGCGGCACGTTGGTACATCGTCCACGCTTATTCTAATTTCGAAAAGAAGGTGGCTGAATCCATCGAGGAGAAGGCCAAGCAGAAGGGTCTCGATCATCTGTTCGAGAAGATCCTTGTGCCGACCGAGAAGGTGGTTGAAGTGCGCCGCGGCCGTAAGGTTGACAGCGAGCGCAAGTTCTTCCCGGGTTACGTGCTGGTGCGCGCCAATCTGACGGATGAAGCCTATCACCTGATCAAGAATACGCCGAAGGTCACTGGCTTTCTCGGCTCCGACAATAAGCCCGTTCCGATTCCGGATTATGAAGCCGAGCGCATTCTCGGTCAGGTCCAGGAAGGTGTCGAGCGGCCGAAGGCTTCTGTATCCTTCGAGATTGGTGAGCAGGTCCGCGTTTCCGACGGCCCGTTCGCATCGTTCAACGGCACGGTTCAGGATGTGGACGAGGAGCGTTCGCGCCTGAAGGTGGAAGTGTCGATCTTCGGCCGCGCTACGCCGGTCGAGCTGGAATACAGTCAGGTCGAGAAGGTCTGATCTTCGTTTGAGTTTGGATGCAAGCAAGTGTTTGCTTGCATCTCGCGGCCATGCCGCAATCCGCGTGGAAGGGCAGGGGTCTTAGCCGGACCTTTTGATCCGCACCACGCAACCGCAGCCGCCGGAGCGATCTGGCATAGTAGACTGGGCAACCGGTCGTGTAGAAAGGCAGAGAGAAATGGCTAAGAAAGTTGCAGGCCAGCTCAAGCTGCAGGTTAAGGCCGGCTCGGCGAATCCGTCGCCGCCGATCGGTCCTGCGCTTGGTCAGCGTGGCATTAACATCATGGAATTCTGCAAGGCGTTCAATGCCGCCACGCAGGAAATGGAAAAGGGTATGCCGATCCCGGTCGTCATCACCTACTACCAGGACAAGTCCTTCACCTTCGCAATGAAGCAGCCGCCGGTCAGCTACTTCCTCAAGAAGGAAGCGAAGATCCAGTCCGGCTCGAAGACCCCGGGCAAGGGTGCCAAGGCTGGCACGCTCACCAAGGCTCAGGTCAAGTCGATTGCCGAAGCCAAGATGAAGGATCTGAACGCCGCCGATATCGAAGGCGCAATGGCCATGATCGAGGGCTCCGCCCGCGCCATGGGCCTGGAAGTGGTAGGTTAAGACCATGGTTGCAAAGCGTATTCAGAAGATCCGCGAAGGCGTTGATCCCACCAAGCTCTATGCTCTGACCCAGGCTATCGGCATGGTCAAGGAGCGGGCCGTCGCCAAGTTCGACGAAACCGTCGAAATCGCCATGAACCTCGGCGTTGACCCGCGTCACGCTGACCAGATGGTCCGCGGCGTCGTCAATCTGCCGAACGGCACCGGCCGTACGGTTCGCGTTGCCGTTTTCGCTCGTGGCGCCAAGGCTGACGAAGCCAAGGCTGCCGGTGCTGACGTCGTTGGCGCGGAAGACCTGGTTGAAATCGTTCAGGGCGGCAAGATCGACTTCGATCGTTGCATCGCTACCCCGGACATGATGCCGCTCGTCGGCCGTCTCGGTAAGGTTCTCGGCCCGCGCGGCATGATGCCGAACCCGAAGGTCGGCACCGTCACCATGGACGTCAAGGGTGCTGTCGAAGCCTCCAAGGGCGGCGCAGTCGAGTTCCGCGTCGAGAAGGCTGGTATCGTCCATGCCGGTATCGGCAAGGCCTCCTTCGATGCCAAGGCTCTGGAAGAAAACATCCGCGCCTTCGCTGACGCCGTCATCAAGGCGAAGCCGGCCGGTGCAAAGGGCAACTACGTCAAGCGCGTAGCCATCTCTTCGACCATGGGCCCGGGCGTCAAGATCGAGCCGTCGACGGTTACGGCGCCGAGCGCCTAATGGTTCTGTCGGGCCTGCTGCCCGGCATTTAAGAATTCCTGGCCCTTCGGGGCCAGGATACCGGAGAAATCCGGAATTCCTGTCCGAGATTGCAGGTGGTTGAGACCTTAATCACTTTGCCTGCATGAGACGGGTAAGACCCGAATTTTGAAGAAGTTCTGCTTCGATAAACTCGGTTCGAGCCTTGGATGCCTTGTGCCTTGGAGCCTTAGGGCTCGAGCGCGAGGGGACAGGATCCTCAAGCGTCGCTTGGGATCTCTTAGCTGATCCCAGGAGGCAAAAGGCAACCCGGCAGGTCCGTTTATCGCGGTCCTGTCAACTGGAGAAAAGCAGTGGAAAGAGCGGAAAAACGCGAATTCGTCACGGAACTGAACGAAGTCTTCAAGGCTTCGGGCTCGGTTGTCGTGGCCCACTATGCTGGTGCCACAGTCGCACAGATGAACGATTTTCGTTCCAAGATGCGCGCTGCTGGCGGCACCGTCAAAGTCGCGAAGAACCGCCTGGCCAAGATTGCTCTTCAGGGCACGGATGCGGAAGGGATTTCCAATCTCTTCACCGGGCAGACGCTGATCGCATACAGCACTGATCCGATTACCGCTCCGAAGGTCGTCGTGGATTTCGCCAAGACCAACGATAAGATCGTTGTTCTGGGCGGCGCCATGGGAACAACCACGCTCAACCCCGAAGGTGTTAAGTCGCTCGCGACCCTGCCTTCGCTGGACGAGCTGCGTGCGAAGCTGCTGGGCATGATCCAGACGCCGGCTACCCGCATCGCAGGTGTGGTTGCAGCACCGGCAAGCCAGCTTGCTCGCGTGTTCTCGGCCTACGCCAAGAAGGACGAAGCCGCGTAAGGCGGTTTTTCGCTGTTCATAATCAACCAGTTCGAACCGAACAAAAGGAACTACAAAAATGGCTGATCTCGCAAAGATCGTTGAAGACCTCTCCTCGCTGACCGTTCTCGAAGCCGCAGAACTGTCCAAGCTTCTCGAAGAAAAGTGGGGCGTTTCCGCCGCTGCTCCGGTAGCTGTTGCTGCCGTTGCCGGTGGTGCTGGCGGCGCTGCTGCTGCTGTTGAAGAAGAAAAGACCGAGTTCGACGTCATCCTCGCGGATGCCGGCGCGAACAAGATCAACGTCATCAAGGAAGTCCGCGCCATCACCGGTCTCGGCCTCAAGGAAGCCAAGGACCTCGTTGAGGCTGCTCCGAAGGCTGTCAAGGAAGGCGTTTCCAAGGCTGAAGCCGCTGACATCAAGAAGAAGCTCGAAGACGCTGGCGCAAAGGCCGACGTCAAGTAAGCTTGAAACTGCTTTGGGAGGTGGCATTTTGCCGCCTCCCATTTGCCGTTTTTCTGAACAAATTACCCAAAAGCCGCGGCTAAAACGGCTTTTGGGTAATGGGTTCTTCAAGAGGATGGTCTGAGACTGAACCGCGACGCAATCCGTGCCGAGCGGTTTTCGGTCAGTTAGACGAGATTGAACTACTCATTGATTGATGGGATCGCCTGGCCAGCGGTTCCCATCCGTTGCAGGCCCGGGTGCAGGATTTTAAAGGAGCGACGATGGCTCAGACCCTTTCGTTCAACGGTCGCAGGCGCGTACGCAAGTTTTTTGGTAAGATTCCGGAAGTCGCAGAGATGCCGAACCTCATCGAGGTTCAGAAGGCGTCCTACGATCAGTTCCTCATGGTCGAAGAGCCCAAGGGCGGCCGCCCTGACGAGGGTCTCCAGGCCGTTTTCAAGTCGGTTTTCCCGATCACCGATTTCTCCGGCGCTTCCATGCTGGAGTTCGTGTCCTATGAATTCGAACCGCCGAAGTTCGACGTCGACGAGTGCCGCCAGCGCGACCTGACCTATGCCGCGCCGCTGAAGGTCACTCTCCGTCTGATCGTGTTCGATATCGATGAGGACACCGGCGCGAAGTCCATCAAGGACATCAAGGAACAGAGCGTTTACATGGGCGACATGCCGCTCATGACGAACAACGGTACCTTCATCGTGAACGGCACCGAACGCGTTATCGTGTCCCAGATGCACCGTTCGCCGGGTGTCTTCTTCGACCACGACAAGGGCAAGAGCCACTCCTCCGGCAAGCTGCTCTTCGCTGCTCGCGTCATTCCGTATCGCGGCTCCTGGCTCGACATCGAATTCGACGCCAAGGACATCGTCTACGCCCGTATCGACCGCCGCCGCAAGATTCCGGTGACGTCGCTTCTGATGGCGCTCGGCATGGACGGCGAAGAAATCCTGTCGACGTTCTACACGAAATCGCTCTACCAGCGCGACGGCCAGGGCTGGCGCATTCCCTTCAAGGCGGAAACGCTGAAGGGCGCCAAGACCGTTTCCGACATGATCGACGCCGATACCGGCGAAGTCGTTGTCGAAGGCGGCAAGAAGCTGACCCCGCGCCTGCTGCGCCAGTTGCAGGAAAAGGGCCTCAAGGCTTTGAAGGCCACCGACGAAGAGCTGTACGGCCTCTTCCTGGCGGAAGACATCGTCAACTTCCAGACCGGTGAGATCTATCTCGAAGCCGGCGACGAAATCGACGAAAAGACACTGCCGATCATCCTCAAGGCCGGTTTCGACGAAATCCCGGTTCTCGGCATCGACCATATCAATGTCGGCGCCTACATCCGCAACACGCTGTCCGCCGACAAGAACGAGAACCGTCAGGACGCTCTGTTCGACATCTACCGCGTCATGCGTCCGGGTGAACCGCCGACCATGGAATCGGCCGAAGCCATGTTCAACTCGCTGTTCTTCGATGCGGAGCGCTACGATCTCTCCGCTGTCGGCCGCGTGAAGATGAACATGCGTCTCGACCTTGACGTCGAAGACACCGTTCGCATCCTGCGCAAGGACGACATCCTGGCCGTGGTCAAGATGCTGGTCGAACTGCGCGACGGCAAGGGCGAAATCGACGACATCGACAACCTCGGCAACCGCCGCGTTCGCTCGGTCGGCGAGCTGATGGAAAACCAGTACCGTCTCGGCCTGCTGCGCATGGAGCGCGCGATCAAGGAACGCATGTCCTCGATCGAAATCGACACGGTCATGCCGCAGGATCTGATCAACGCGAAGCCGGCCGCTGCCGCCGTTCGCGAATTCTTCGGCTCCTCGCAGCTCTCGCAGTTCATGGACCAGGTGAACCCGCTCTCGGAAATCACCCACAAGCGCCGTCTTTCGGCTCTTGGCCCGGGCGGTCTGACCCGCGAGCGCGCCGGCTTCGAAGTCCGCGACGTGCATCCGACCCACTACGGTCGTATTTGCCCGATCGAAACGCCGGAAGGTCCGAACATCGGTCTCATCAACTCGCTGGCAACCTTTGCCCGCGTCAACAAGTACGGCTTTATCGAAAGCCCCTACCGCCGCATCATCGACGGTAAGGTGACCAACGACGTGCTCTACCTCTCCGCCATGGAAGAGGCGAAGTACTACGTTGCTCAGGCCAACGCCGAACTCGACGCCGACGGCTCCTTCATTGAGGAATTCGTTGTTTGCCGTCATGCTGGCGAAGTTATGCTCGCTCCGCGCGACAACATCAACCTGATGGACGTCTCGCCGAAGCAGCTTGTTTCGGTCGCTGCCGCTCTGATCCCGTTCCTGGAAAACGACGACGCCAACCGCGCTCTCATGGGCTCGAACATGCAGCGTCAGGCCGTGCCGCTTCTGCGCGCCGAAGCCCCGTTCGTCGGCACTGGCATGGAGCCGGTTGTCGCCCGTGACTCAGGCGCTGCTATCGGTGCCCGCCGCGGCGGCGTGGTTGACCAGGTCGACGCAACGCGTATCGTTATCCGCGCTACCGAAGACCTCGATCCGTCGAAGTCCGGCGTCGATATCTACCGCCTGATGAAGTTCCAGCGTTCGAACCAGAACACCTGCGTCAACCAGCGTCCGCTGGTCACCGTTGGTGACGTGGTCAACAAGGGCGACATCCTGGCAGACGGTCCGTCGACCGACCTCGGCGATCTGGCGCTCGGCCGTAACGTGCTCGTCGCGTTCATGCCGTGGAACGGCTACAACTACGAAGACTCGATCCTGCTCTCCGAGCGTATCGTTGCCGACGACGTGTTCACCTCCATTCACATCGAAGAATTCGAAGTGATGGCGCGCGACACCAAGCTCGGTCCGGAAGAAATCACCCGCGATATTCCGAACGTTTCGGAAGAAGCGCTGAAGAACCTGGACGAAGCCGGCATCGTTTACATCGGCGCTGAAGTTCAGCCGGGCGATATCCTCGTCGGCAAGATCACGCCGAAGGGCGAAAGCCCGATGACGCCGGAAGAAAAGCTTCTGCGCGCCATCTTCGGTGAAAAGGCGTCCGACGTTCGCGACACCTCCATGCGCATGCCGCCCGGCACCTACGGTACGGTCGTCGAAGTTCGCGTCTTCAACCGCCACGGCGTTGAGAAGGACGAACGCGCAATGGCGATCGAGCGCGAAGAGATCGAACGCCTCGCGAAGGACCGCGACGACGAGCAGGCGATCCTCGACCGTAACGTCTACGGCCGCCTGATCGAAATGCTCCGTGGCCAGGTAGCGCTTGCCGGTCCGAAGAGCTTCAAGAAGGGCACGGAACTGTCCAACGCCGTCGTCTCCGAATATCCGCGCTCGCAGTGGTGGATGTTCGCCGTCGAGGACGAAAAGGTTCAGGGCGAGCTCGAAGCTTTGCGTGGCCAGTACGACGAATCCAAGTCGCGCCTCGAACAGCGCTTCATGGACAAGGTCGAGAAGGTCCAGCGCGGCGATGAAATGCCTCCGGGCGTCATGAAGATGGTCAAGGTCTTCGTCGCTGTGAAGCGCAAGATCCAGCCGGGTGACAAGATGGCCGGCCGTCATGGCAACAAGGGTGTCGTATCGCGCATCGTGCCGGTCGAAGACATGCCGTTCCTCGAAGACGGCACGCATGTCGACATCGTGCTCAATCCGCTCGGCGTGCCGTCGCGCATGAACGTCGGTCAGATCCTTGAGACGCACCTCGGCTGGGCTTGCGCCGGCATGGGTCGTCAGATCGGCGAGCTGATCGAAGCGTATAAGGCAAGCGGCAACATCGAGCCTCTGCGCCAGACGATCGACATGGTCGTCGGCGACGGTCCGAAGAGCGACGACGTTCACGAGTATGACGACGCGTCGGTTCTGCGTCTGGCCGATCAGTGGAAGCGTGGCGTGTCCATTGCGACCCCGGTCTTCGACGGCGCCGGCGAAGTCGATGTTAACGAGATGCTCGCAATGGCAGGTCTGAAGCAGACCGGTCAGTCGACGCTCTATGATGGTCGTACCGGCGAACAGTTCGACCGCCAGGTCACGGTTGGCTACATCTACATGCTGAAGCTGAACCACCTGGTCGACGACAAGATCCACGCCCGCTCGATTGGCCCGTACTCGCTCGTCACCCAGCAGCCGCTGGGCGGTAAGGCGCAGTTCGGCGGTCAGCGCTTCGGCGAAATGGAAGTCTGGGCGCTCGAAGCTTACGGTGCAGCCTACACGCTGCAGGAAATGCTCACGGTCAAGTCGGACGACGTGGCCGGCCGCACCAAGGTCTACGAAGCCATCGTCCGTGGCGACGACACCTTCGAAGCGGGCATTCCGGAGAGCTTCAACGTTCTCGTCAAGGAAATGCGGTCGCTGGGCCTCAGCGTCGAATTGGAAAACTCCAAGGTCGACGATCTGCAGGCAGCGGGCCAGCTTCCGGACGCAGCCGAGTAATAGCCGATAGGGTGCGCGCTGTCCGTCAGCGCGCACCGTTCCCGCCGGTGCCCGAATTCGTGTGGCGCTAGGCAGGGACGATTTCGCCGCATTCTGCGGTTATTGTCGTTTTAAGGCGTCAGTCCGGTTCCCGGGAATTTGCCGGCACTGATCGCAATTCGAGGGCGTTTCGCCCCTAAAGGAGACAGGCATGAACCAAGAGGTCATGAATCTTTTCAATCCGCAGGTGCCTGCACAGAATTTCGATTCCATCCGGATTTCGATCGCATCGCCGGAGAAGATTCTTTCCTGGTCTTATGGTGAGATCAAGAAGCCGGAGACGATCAACTATCGTACGTTCAAGCCGGAACGCGATGGTCTGTTCTGCGCGCGAATCTTCGGGCCGATCAAGGATTACGAATGCCTGTGCGGCAAGTACAAGCGCATGAAGTACAAGGGCATCATCTGCGAAAAGTGCGGCGTCGAAGTAACGCTGTCGCGCGTTCGCCGTGAGCGCATGGGCCATATCGAGCTCGCCGCTCCCGTTGCCCACATCTGGTTCCTGAAGTCGCTGCCGAGCCGCATTTCCACGCTGCTCGACATGACGCTGAAGGATGTCGAGCGCGTTCTCTACTTCGAAAACTACATCGTCACCGAGCCGGGCCTGACCGCGCTCAAGGAGCATCAGCTCCTGACGGAAGAAGAGTACATGCTCGCCGTCGACGAATATGGCGAAGACCAGTTCACCGCCATGATCGGCGCTGAAGCGATCTACGAGATGCTGGCCAGCATGAATCTCGAAAAGATCGCCGGCGACCTGCGCTCTGAGCTTGCCGACACCACGTCGGATCTCAAGCAGAAGAAGCTGATGAAGCGCCTGAAGATCGTCGAGAACTTCATGGAATCCGGCAACCGTCCGGAATGGATGATCATGAAGGTCGTCCCGGTCATCCCGCCGGATCTGCGTCCGCTGGTGCCGCTCGACGGCGGCCGTTTCGCAACGTCGGATCTGAACGATCTGTACCGCCGCGTCATCAACCGTAACAATCGTCTGAAGCGCCTGATCGAACTGCGCGCTCCGGGCATCATCATCCGCAACGAAAAGCGCATGCTGCAGGAATCTGTCGATGCGCTGTTCGACAACGGCCGTCGCGGTCGCGTCATCACCGGCGCCAACAAGCGTCCGCTGAAGTCGCTGTCCGACATGCTGAAGGGCAAGCAGGGCCGCTTCCGTCAGAACCTCCTCGGCAAGCGCGTCGACTATTCCGGCCGTTCGGTCATCGTGACCGGTCCGGAGCTGAAGCTGCATCAGTGCGGCCTGCCGAAGAAGATGGCGCTCGAACTGTTCAAGCCGTTCATCTACGCCCGTCTCGACGCGAAGGGTTATTCCTCGACCGTCAAGCAGGCCAAGAAGCTGGTTGAAAAGGAAAAGCCGGAAGTTTGGGATATCCTCGACGAGGTCATCCGCGAGCATCCGGTTCTCCTGAACCGCGCGCCGACGCTGCACCGCCTGGGCATCCAGGCCTTCGAACCCATGCTGGTTGAAGGCAAGGCGATCCAGTTGCACCCGCTCGTCTGCACGGCCTTCAACGCCGACTTCGACGGTGACCAGATGGCCGTTCACGTGCCGCTGTCGCTCGAAGCACAGCTCGAAGCCCGCGTGCTGATGATGTCGACCAACAACATCCTGCATCCGGCAAACGGCGCGCCGATCATCGTTCCGTCGCAGGACATGGTTCTCGGTCTCTATTATCTCTCGATCCTGAACCAGAACGAGCCGGGCGAAGGCATGGCCTTCTCCGATCTCGGCGAGCTGCATCACGCTCTGGAAAACAAGGTCGTGACGCTGCACTCGAAGATCCGCGGCCGCTTCAAGTCGATCGACGAAGAGGGCAAGCCCTATTCGAAGATCTATGAAACGACCCCTGGCCGCCTGCTGATCGGCGAACTGCTGCCAAAGCACGGCAAGGTGACCTTCGACATCTGCAACCAGGAAATGACCAAGAAGAACATCTCCAAGATGATCGACACGGTCTACCGTCACTGCGGCCAGAAGGACACGGTCATTTTCTGCGACCGCATCATGCAGCTCGGCTTTGCGCATGCCTGCCGCGCTGGCATTTCGTTCGGCAAGGACGACATGGTCATCCCGAACACCAAGGCGAAGATCGTCGGCGATACCGAAGCGCTCGTGAAGGAATACGAGCAGCAGTACAATGACGGTCTGATCACCCAGGGCGAAAAGTACAACAAGGTTGTCGACGCCTGGGGCAAGGCCACGGAAAAGGTCGCCGAAGAAATGATGGCCCGCATTAAGGCCGTCGAATTCGACGAGAAGACCGGTCGTCAGAAGCCGATGAACTCGATCTACATGATGAGCCATTCAGGCGCCCGCGGTTCTCCGAACCAGATGCGTCAGTTGGGCGGCATGCGCGGCCTCATGGCCAAGCCGTCGGGCGAAATCATCGAGACGCCGATCATCTCGAACTTCAAGGAAGGCCTGACCGTGAACGAGTACTTCAACTCGACGCACGGCGCCCGTAAGGGTCTGGCAGACACCGCCTTGAAGACCGCGAACTCCGGCTACCTGACCCGCCGTCTCGTCGACGTCGCGCAGGATTGCATCGTGACGCACGTCGATTGCGGCACCGAAACTGGCCTCACCATGACTGCCATCGTCGATGCCGGTCAGGTCGTTGCCTCGCTCGGCGCCCGCATCCTCGGCCGTACGGCGCTGGATGATATCGATCATCCGGTCACGGGTGAGCGCATCGTCGACGCCGGCAAGATGATCCTCGAGCCGGATGTCATCGAGATCGAAAAGGCTGGTATCCAGTCGATCCGCATCCGTTCGGCGCTGACCTGCGAAATCCAGACGGGGGTCTGCTCTGTCTGCTACGGCCGCGACCTTGCTCGCGGTACGCCGGTCAACATCGGTGAAGCTGTCGGCGTTATCGCCGCTCAGTCGATCGGTGAGCCGGGCACGCAGCTCACCATGCGTACCTTCCACTTGGGCGGCACGGCTACCGTGGTCGACCAGTCGTTCCTGGAAGCCTCGTATGAAGGCACGGTTCAGATCAAGAACCGCAACATGCTGCGCAACTCCGAAGGCAACCTGGTTGCCATGGGCCGCAACATGACGGTTCAGATCTTGGATGAACGCGGCGTTGAACGCTCTTCGCAGCGCGTTGCCTACGGCTCCAAGCTCTATGTCGACGACGGCGACAAGGTGAAGCGCGGTCAGCGTCTCGCAGAATGGGATCCGTATACCCGTCCGATGATGACGGAAGTGGCCGGTACGGTTCACTTCGAAGATGTCGTCGACGGCCTCTCGGTTCTCGAAGCGACCGACGAGTCGACCGGCATCACCAAGCGTCAGGTTATCGACTGGCGTTCGACACCGCGCGGTTCGGATCTGAAGCCGGCGATCGTCGTCAAGGACGCCAGCGGCAATGTCGCCAAGCTGTCGCGTGGCGGTGAAGCCCGCTTCCTGCTCTCGGTTGACGCGATCCTGTCCGTCGAGCCGGGCACGAAGGTGTCGCAGGGCGACGTTCTTGCTCGTTCGCCGCTGGAAAGCGCCAAGACCAAGGACATCACCGGTGGTCTGCCGCGCGTTGCCGAACTGTTCGAAGCCCGTCGTCCGAAGGACCACGCCATCATCGCAGAGATCGATGGTACGATCCGCCTCGGCCGCGACTACAAGAACAAGCGTCGTGTCATCATCGAGCCGGCAGAAGACGGTGTCGAGCCGGTCGAATACCTGATCCCGAAGGGCAAGCCCTTCCACCTTCAGGAAGGCGACTATATCGAAAAGGGTGACTACATCCTCGACGGTAACCCGGCTCCGCACGATATCCTGGCGATCAAGGGCGTGGAGGCTCTGGCTTCCTACCTCGTCAACGAAATCCAGGAAGTCTACCGCCTCCAGGGCGTTGTCATTAACGACAAGCACATCGAAGTGATTGTCCGTCAGATGCTGCAGAAGGTGGAAATCACCGACGCAGGCGACAGCCAGTACATCGTCGGCGACAATGTCGACCGTATCGAACTGGAAGACGCCAACGACCGCCTGATCGAAGAAGGCAAGAAGCCCGCTTACGGCGATCCGGTTCTGCTCGGCATCACCAAGGCGTCGCTGCAGACGCCGTCCTTCATCTCCGCCGCATCCTTCCAGGAAACGACGAAGGTGCTGACGGAAGCTGCGATCGCTGGCAAGACCGATGGTCTGCAGGGCCTGAAGGAAAACGTCATCGTCGGCCGTCTCATCCCGGCCGGTACCGGTGGCACCATGACGCAGATCCGCCGCATCGCGACGGCTCGCGACGAGCTGATCCTGGAAGAGCGCCGCAAGGGCACGGGTGCCGCCGTCGCCACGCCGATGCTGCAGGACATGGCCAACGAGAACGCCCCGGCCGCTGAATAAGCGGCTGGAGTTCGAACAAAATCAAAACCGCCCGGAGCGATCCGGGCGGTTTCTTTTTGCATCTATGTTGTGAAGAGCCGGCGAGGGCGGGACAGCAGGGTCCCGTCTAGCGGAAGCGGATGATCGCCACTTCCCCTTCCAGTGCTCCCTGATAGGCCGAGGCATGAGGCTCCTCATCCGGCACGTCGGTCAGCATGCCGATCTGATCGAGATCAGCCTCGATGAAGCCTTCCTCCGCAAGGGCGTTCAGCGCTTCGCGCACGGCGGTGTCGTCATCCGGCGCCTTCAGCATGACATGCAGATCGACACCTTCGCCGCCGTCGGTTTCATATCCCTTGCCGATGATGATGAAGACCATGGGGCCGTCGAAATTGTTGTCGTTGTCTGGCGCAGTGATCATAAGTCTTCCTTCGGTGGTATCGATTCGGCCGAGCGATTCTCTGAGTTGCTCTTTGCCGTCCGGTGAAATTGTCTTTCTGTGATTCCTTATAGGGATTTTAACGAAATACCCAAGTCCATCTTGCGGAAGCGATGCCATTTCGTCATCTGAGGCGTCAAATGGCTGGTTTGGCCCGTCTTTTCAGGGTTTGTGACAAAGATAATTCTTAACCGGCCTTGACGAACCTGCGGGAAACCAGTAGTACCGCCGCCATCAGGACCCATGTGAGGCATGGCTGTTCGGAGCGACGCGCTCTGGAGTTCACCTCAAACAAGGTTCTAAACGCACGTTGAAGACACGAATGCTGCACGCAAGACGCAATTCAATGCGTCCTCTGCTTTTTTGTGGTCCATCTGCGAAAGCGGATCGGGCCACGTTTTGCGCATTGAGGCGAACGTGTGTCGTTGCCGGAGACGGCGAGAGTTAAGCCCGCAAGGGTGTCGAGACAGATTTACAAGGGATGGTTGAATGCCTACCGTAAACCAGCTAATCCGCAAGCCTCGCCAGGCGCAGGTAAAGCGTAATAAGGTTCCCGCTCTTCAGGAGAACCCGCAGAAGCGTGGTGTTTGCACCCGCGTCTACACGACGACGCCGAAGAAGCCGAACTCGGCTCTGCGTAAGGTCGCAAAGATCCGCCTGACCAACGGCTTCGAAGTCATTGGTTACATCCCGGGTGAAGGTCACAACCTTCAGGAGCACTCTGTCGTCATGATCCGTGGCGGCCGCGTGAAGGACCTTCCGGGTGTTCGCTACCACATCATCCGCGGCGTTCTCGATACCCAGGGTGTCAAGAACCGCAAGCAGCGCCGTTCCAAGTACGGTGCAAAGCGTCCGAAGTAATTCGGTTTCAGATAATCCGGCGCTGCGCGAGGTTCTCCGCGTTGTAAAGCGCCGCTAACAGTTGAGAGACGAGAAGTATGTCCCGACGTCACAGAGCAGAAAAGCGCGAGATCAATCCGGACCCGAAGTTCGGAGATCTGGTCGTCACGAAGTTCATGAATGCCATCATGCTGGACGGCAAGAAGTCCGTAGCTGAAAACATCGTATACGGCGCATTCGACGCCGTGCAGGGCAAGGCAAAGCAGGAGCCGCTCGGCGTGTTCCATCAGGCTTTGGATAACATCGCTCCGCACGTTGAAGTCCGTTCGCGCCGCGTTGGTGGTGCTACGTATCAGGTTCCGGTCGATGTTCGTCCCGAGCGTCGTCAGGCTCTTGCCATTCGCTGGCTGATCGCTGCTGCCCGTAAGCGCAACGAAACCACCATGGTCGACCGTCTCTGCGGCGAACTTCTTGATGCCTCCAATAACCGCGGCTCTGCCGTCAAGAAGCGCGAAGACACGCACAAGATGGCTGATGCCAACCGTGCGTTCTCGCATTATCGCTGGTAATCCCGAACGGTTTCCGAAAGGCAGTCCACTATGGCTCGCGAATATAAAATCGAAGACTACCGCAATTTCGGTATCATGGCGCACATCGACGCCGGCAAGACCACGACCACCGAGCGTATTCTTTACTACACCGGCAAGTCGCACAAGATCGGCGAAGTTCACGACGGCGCAGCCACCATGGACTGGATGGAGCAGGAGCAGGAGCGTGGCATCACGATCACCTCTGCTGCCACCACGACCTTCTGGAAGGGCCGTGACGGCAAGATGCGCCGCTTCAACATCATCGACACCCCTGGCCACGTCGACTTCACCATCGAAGTCGAGCGTTCGCTGCGCGTTCTCGACGGCGCCATCGCGCTGCTCGACGCTAACGCAGGTGTTGAGCCGCAGACGGAAACCGTCTGGCGTCAGGCTGAGAAGTATCATGTTCCGCGCATGATCTTCTGCAACAAGATGGACAAGACCGGTGCTGACTTCTATCGCTCGGTCGAGATGATCAAGTCCCGCCTCGGCGCGACCGCTGTCGTCATGCAGCTCCCGATCGGCGCTGAAAGCGACTTCAAGGGCGTTATCGACCTGATCGAGATGAACGCCCTCATCTGGCGCGACGAGTCGCTCGGCGCACAGTGGGACGTTGTCGAAATCCCGGAAGACATGAAGGCCAAGGCTGAAGAATATCGCGAAAAGCTGATCGAGACGGTTGTCGAGATCGACGAAGCTGCGACCGAAGCCTACCTCGAAGGCAATCTGCCGGACAACGACCAGATCCGTGCGCTCGTCCGTCGCGGCACGATCGACGTCAAGTTCCATCCGATGTTCTGCGGCACCGCCTTCAAGAACAAGGGCGTTCAGCCGTTGCTCGACGCCGTCGTCGATTACCTGCCGTCTCCGATCGACATTCCGGCGATCAAGGGCATTGATGTCAAGACGGAAGCTGAAATCCACCGTCATGCTGACGACGCTGAGCCGCTGTCCATGCTGGCGTTCAAGATCATGAACGACCCCTTCGTCGGTTCGCTGACCTTCGCCCGCATCTACTCCGGCAAGCTCGAAAAGGGCGCGTCGGTCATGAACACGGTCAAGGATAAGCGCGAGCGCGTCGGCCGCATGCTGCAGATGCACTCCAACTCGCGTGAAGACATCGAAGAAGCCTTCGCTGGCGATATCGTTGCTCTGGCCGGCCTCAAGGAAACCACCACTGGCGATACGCTCTGCGATCCGCTGAAGCCGGTTATCCTCGAGCGCATGGAATTCCCGGAGCCCGTCATCCAGATCGCGATCGAGCCGAAGACCAAGGGCGACCAGGAAAAGATGGGCCTCGCGCTCAACCGCCTGGCTGCCGAAGATCCGTCCTTCCGTGTGAAGACCGACCAGGAATCGGGCCAGACGATCATTGCCGGCATGGGTGAACTTCACCTCGACATCATCGTCGACCGCATGCGTCGTGAATTCAAGGTTGAAGCCACCGTCGGCGCGCCGCAGGTTGCTTACCGCGAAACCATCACGCGTCAGACCGAAAAAGACTACACCCACAAGAAGCAGTCGGGTGGTACCGGTCAGTTCGCTCGCGTGAAGATCGTGTTCGAACCGAACCCGGAAGGCGACGATTTCAAGTTCGAGTCCAAGATCGTCGGTGGTGCTGTTCCGAAGGAATACATCCCGGGCGTCCAGAAGGGCATCGAAAGCGTCCTGTCTTCGGGTCCGCTGGCTGGCTTCCCGATGCTCGGCGTCAAGGCGACGCTCATCGACGGTGCCTTCCACGACGTCGACTCGTCGGTTCTAGCCTTCGAAATCGCTGCACGTGCCTGCTTCCGTGAAGCAGCTCGCGAAGCTGGCGCCCAGCTCCTCGAGCCGATGATGAAGGTCGAAGTCGTGACGCCGGAAGATTACGTCGGCGACGTCATCGGCGACCTGAACTCGCGTCGTGGCCAGATCCAGGGTCAGGAAAGCCGCGGTATCGCCGTTGTCATCAACGCGAACGTCCCGCTGGCAAACATGTTCAAGTACGTCGACAACCTGCGCTCGATGTCTCAGGGCCGTGCGCAGTACACCATGACCTTCGATCATTATTCGCCGGTCCCGTCGAACGTCGCACAGGAAATCCAGGCAAAGTATTCCGGTCAGAAGTGACCGGAATACCAATTGACCGATAACAAGAATTGATCCCCTCGGGGACAGGAAAAACGGAGAGCCGAAAATGGCAAAGAGTAAGTTTGAGCGCAATAAGCCGCACGTTAACATCGGCACGATCGGCCACGTTGACCACGGCAAGACGTCTCTGACGGCAGCGATCACGAAGTTCTTCGGTGAGTTCAAGGCGTATGACCAGATCGACGCGGCACCGGAAGAAAAGGCGCGTGGTATCACGATCTCGACGGCACACGTTGAATATGAAACGGCTGCTCGTCACTATGCGCACGTCGACTGCCCCGGCCACGCTGACTATGTGAAGAACATGATCACGGGTGCTGCGCAGATGGACGGCGCGATCCTGGTTTGCTCGGCTGCCGACGGCCCGATGCCGCAGACGCGCGAGCACATCCTGCTCGCCCGCCAGGTTGGCGTTCCGGCGATCGTAGTGTTCCTGAACAAGGTCGACCAGGTTGACGACGCCGAGCTTCTGGAGCTCGTCGAGCTTGAAGTTCGCGAACTGCTGTCGTCCTACGACTTCCCGGGCGACGACATTCCGGTTGTCAAGGGTTCGGCGCTTGCTGCCCTGGAAGACAGCAACAAGGAAATCGGCGAAAACGCGATCCGCGAGCTGATGGCCCAGGTTGACGCCTACATCCCGACGCCAGAGCGTCCGATCGACCAGCCGTTCCTGATGCCGATCGAAGACGTGTTCTCGATCTCCGGCCGTGGTACGGTTGTGACGGGCCGCGTCGAGCGTGGTATCGTCAAGGTTGGTGAAGAAGTCGAAATCGTCGGCATTCGTCCGACGTCGAAGACGACGGTTACCGGCGTTGAAATGTTCCGCAAGCTGCTCGACCAGGGCCAGGCCGGCGACAACATCGGCGCGCTGGTCCGCGGTGTGAACCGTGACGGCGTCGAGCGTGGCCAGATCCTGTGCAAGCCGGGTTCTGTGAAGCCGCACAAGAAGTTCATGGCCGAAGCCTACATCCTGACGAAGGAAGAGGGTGGCCGTCATACGCCGTTCTTCACGAACTACCGTCCGCAGTTCTACTTCCGCACGACGGACGTGACGGGCATCGTGACGCTTCCGGAAGGCACGGAAATGGTTATGCCTGGCGACAACGTCACGGTTGCCGTTGAGCTGATCGTTCCGATCGCGATGGAAGAAAAGCTGCGCTTCGCTATCCGCGAAGGCGGCCGTACCGTCGGCGCCGGCATCGTCGCCTCCATCGTCGAGTAATTCGAAGTCGGCCACTCCATCCGAGTGGCCGATTCGATGACAATAATATGATGCAAGCGGCAGTAGCCGCTTGCTTATGACATGGAAATGTTGCAAATGGCGCGCGAGCGCGATTTGCGCCCTGCTTCGGATAACGAAGCGGCCAATGAGATTAACGATAAGGTGGGCCGAAAGGTCTAAAAAAGTGGATGGGGATGCCGTCGCCGGCGTCCCTCTCGATCTTTGAAACCGGTGGTCCGCCTTAGGAAAAAGAAAAATCCGTGCCCTTTTTGAGCGGCACGCGAGATAACAAAACACAAGGATAACGTCGAATGAACGGCCAAAATATCCGCATTCGCCTGAAGGCGTTCGATCACCGGATTCTCGATGCTTCCACGCGCGAGATCGTGTCGACGGCGAAGCGCACCGGTGCTAGCGTCCGGGGCCCCGTTCCGCTTCCGACTCGTATCGAGAAGTTCACGGTGAACCGGTCCCCGCACATCGACAAGAAGAGCCGCGAGCAGTTCGAGATGCGCACGCATAAGCGCCTTCTCGACATCGTTGACCCGACCCCGCAGACGGTAGACGCGCTGATGAAGCTCGATCTCGCCGCCGGTGTCGATGTTGAGATCAAGCTCTGAGACCTCTGGTCCTCGAGCTGAGTGAG
Organism: Rhizobium sp. CB3060; assembly: GCF_025200735.1. Lineage (NCBI taxonomy): Bacteria > Pseudomonadati > Pseudomonadota > Alphaproteobacteria > Hyphomicrobiales > Rhizobiaceae > Rhizobium > Rhizobium sp. CB3060. The sequence goes on from NZ_CP104158.1 coordinate 1,096,301, forward strand.
AAGGATTGAACCGATGCGTTCAGGTGTGATTGCACAGAAGGTGGGAATGACCCGCGTCTATAACGACGCCGGCGAGCACGTCCCGGTAACGGTATTGCGTTTGGATGGCTGCCAGGTCGTGGCCCAGCGCACAGTAGAAAAGAATGGCTACACCGCAGTTCAGCTCGGTGCTGGCCAGGCAAAAGTTAAGAACACGACGAAGGCCCTGCGCGGTCATTTCGCCGTTGCCAGCGTTGAGCCGAAGGCCAAGCTCGTTGAATTCCGTGTTACGGACGACAACCTGCTCGAAGTTGGTACCGAGCTCAAGGCCGCTCACTTCACGGCGGGCCAGCTCGTCGACGTGACCGGCACGACGATCGGTAAGGGCTTTGCCGGCGCCATCAAGCGCCACGGCTTCGGCGGTCTGCGCGCCACGCATGGTGTGTCGGTTTCGCACCGCTCGCACGGTTCGACCGGCTCGCGCCAGGATCCGGGCAAGGTGTTCAAGAACAAGAAGATGGCTGGTCACATGGGCCAGACCCGCGTCACGACGCAGAACCTCGAAGTGGTATCGACCGATGAAGATCGCGGTCTGATCCTCGTCAAGGGTGCGGTTCCCGGCTCCAAGGGTGCCTGGATCATCGTACGCGATGCCGTCAAGTCGGCTGCGAAGTAAGGGGAGCCAAACCAATGGAATTGAACGTCAAGACCCTCGAGGGAAAAGACGCTGGGAAGGTTTCCCTTTCTGATGCGATTTTCGGCCTCGAGCCGCGTGAGGACATCCTCGCACGCGTCATTCGCTGGCAGCTCGCCAAGAAGCAGCAGGGCACGCATCAGGCAAAGGGCCGCGCAGACGTAGCGCGCACCGGTGCCAAGATGTACAAGCAGAAGGGTACGGGCCGCGCTCGTCACCATTCAGCTCGCGCTCCGCAGTTCCGCGGCGGTGGTAAGGCTCACGGCCCGGTCGCTCGCAGCCATGAGCACGACCTGCCGAAGAAGGTTCGCGCCCTCGGCCTGCGTCATGCTCTGTCCGCCAAGCTGAAGTCCGAAGACGTCATCGTCATCGACAGCCTGGTTGCAGCCGATGCAAAGACCAAGGCTCTGGCCAGCACTTTCGAGACGCTCGGCCTGACCAATGCACTCTTCATCGGTGGCGCTGAGCTCGACAGCAACTTCAAGCTCGCGGCTCAGAACATCCCGAACATCGATGTTCTGCCGATCCAGGGCATCAACGTTTACGACATCCTGCGCCGCGGCAAGCTCGTGCTGTCCAAGGCTGCAGTTGAAGCTCTAGAGGAGCGATTCAAGTGACGGATCTTCGCCATTATGATGTGATCGTGTCTCCTGCGATCACCGAAAAGTCCACGCTGCTTTCGGACAATAACCAGGTTGTTTTCAACGTTGCCAAGACCGCGACGAAGCCTGAAATCAAGGCTGCCGTCGAAGCGCTCTTCGGCGTCAAGGTGACGGCCGTTAACACTCTGCTGCGCCTCGGCAAGACCAAGCGGTTCAAGGGTCTCGTCGGCAAGCAGAAGGACGTGAAGAAGGCTGTTGTGACGCTCGCCGAAGGCCAGTCGATCGACGTCTCCACCGGTCTCTGAGGAATAAGAAAATGGCATTGAAAACATTCAATCCGACGACCCCGAGCCAGCGTCAGCTGGTCATCGTCGATCGCTCCTCGCTCTACAAGGGCAAGCCGGTCAAGACGCTGACGGAAGGCCTGACCTCCAAGGGTGGCCGCAACAACACCGGCCGCATCACCGTGCGTTTCCAGGGTGGCGGTCACAAGCGCAGCTATCGTCTGGTCGACTTCAAGCGTCGCAAGTTCGACGTTGAAGCATCAGTCGAGCGCATCGAATACGACCCGAACCGTACCGCTTACATCGCTCTGGTGAAGTACACGGACGGCGAACTGGCCTACATCCTCGCTCCGCAGCGCCTCGCTGCTGGCGACAAGGTCGTCGCTTCGGAAAAGGCAGTGGACGTGAAGCCGGGCAACACCATGCCGCTTCAGTTCATCCCGGTCGGCTCCATCATCCATAACGTGGAAATGAAGCCGGGCAAGGGCGGTCAGATCGCTCGTTCTGCTGGCTCCTACGCTCAGCTCGTTGGTCGTGACCAGGGCATGGCGATCCTTCGCCTGAATTCGGGCGAACAGCGCCTCGTACATGGCAATTGCCTTGCAACGATCGGTGCGGTTTCGAACCCGGATCATGCCAACATCAACGACGGTAAGGCCGGTCGTTCGCGTTGGCGTGGCAAGAAGCCGCATAACCGCGGCGTTGTCATGAACCCGGTTGACCATCCGCACGGCGGTGGTGAAGGCCGCACCTCCGGTGGTCGCCATCCGGTGACCCCATGGGGTAAGCCGACCAAGGGCAAGCGTACGCGGTCGAACAAGTCGACCGACAAGATGATCATGCGCTCGCGCCATCAGCGCAAGAAGTAAGAGAGGAAGTCTCAAGTGGCTCGTTCAGTATGGAAAGGTCCGTTTGTTGACGGCTATCTTCTCAAGAAGGCTGAGAAGGTGCGCGAAGGCGGACGTAGCGAAGTAATCAAGATGTGGAGCCGTCGCTCCACGATCATGCCGCAGTTCGTTGGTCTCACCTTTGGTGTTTACAACGGCAGCAAGCACATTCCGGTCAGCGTCAACGAAGACATGGTCGGTCACAAGTTCGGCGAGTTCGCCCCGACCCGTACCTATTATGGTCACGGTGCGGACAAGAAGGCGAAGAGGAAGTAACAATGGGCAAGGCAAAAACCGAACGCCGGCTGAAGGACAATGAGGCGCAGGCAGTTGCGCGCACGCTCCGTGTCAGCCCGCAGAAGCTCAACCTGGTCGCGGCTTCGATCCGCGGCAAGAAGGTTGACCGCGCGCTCGCAGAGCTGGAATTCTCGCGCAAGCGTATTGCTGGCGCCGTGAAGAAGACGCTCGAATCTGCGATCGCCAACGCTGAGAACAACCATGATCTCGACGTTGACTCGCTGGTCGTGGCGGAAGCCTACGTCGGCAAGTCGATCGTCATGAAGCGTTTCCACGCTCGTGGCCGTGGCCGCGCGTCTCGTATCGAGCGCCCGTTTGCGCACCTGACGATCGTCGTTCGTGAAGTGGAAGCTCAAGGGGAGGCCGCATAATGGGTCAGAAAATCAATCCAATCGGTTTTCGTCTTGGCATCAACCGTACTTGGGATAGCCGCTGGTTTGCGGACAATGCCGAGTATGGCCAGCTCCTCCACGAAGACCTGAAGATGCGCAAGTTCGTCATGAACGAACTGAAGCAAGCCGGTATCTCCAAGGTGGTCATCGAGCGCCCGCACAAGAAGTGCCGCGTCACGATCCACTCGGCTCGTCCGGGCCTGATCATCGGCAAGAAGGGCGCTGATATCGACAAGCTCCGCAAGAAGCTGTCGGACATGACGAATTCCGAAACGCACCTCAACATCGTTGAAGTTCGCAAGCCGGAAATCGACGCGACGCTGGTTGCCCAGTCGATCGCTCAGCAGCTCGAGCGCCGTGTAGCTTTCCGTCGCGCCATGAAGCGCGCCGTTCAGTCCGCGATGCGTCTTGGCGCCGAAGGCATCAAGATCACCTGCGCCGGCCGTCTCGGTGGTGCGGAAATCGCTCGTACGGAATGGTACCGTGAAGGTCGTGTGCCGCTGCATACGCTGCGCGCCGACATCGACTACGGTACGGCTGAAGCAGAAACCGCTTTCGGTATCTGCGGCATCAAGGTCTGGATCTTCAAGGGCGAAATCCTTGAGCACGATCCGATGGCCTCCGAACGCCGCGCGCTCGAAGGCGACGCCCAGGGTCCGGCTAGCCGCGATCGCGATAGAGACCGCCGCCGCGAAAACGCTTGATAGCGTTCGTGGCAGATAAGTTCGGAGAATAAGAAAATGTTGCAGCCAAAGCGTACGAAGTACCGCAAGCAATTTAAGGGCCGCATCAAGGGCGTTGCCAAGGGTGGTTCTGACCTCGCATTCGGCGAATTCGGTCTGAAGTCGCAGGAGCCCAACCGCGTCAACGCTCGTGAGATCGAAGCGGCTCGCCGCGCGATCACGCGTTATATGAAGCGTGCCGGCCGTGTATGGATCCGCGTGTTCCCGGATGTTCCGGTAACCGCAAAGCCGACCGAAGTCCGCATGGGTAAAGGTAAAGGCTCTGTCGAATACTGGGCATGCAAGGTCAAGCCCGGCCGTATGATGTTCGAGATCGATGGTGTGAGCGAGGAAATCGCTCGTGAGGCTCTGCGCCTCGGCGCCGCCAAGCTCTCGGTCAAGACGCGCTTCGTGCAGCGCATTGCAGAGTAAGGAAGAAGCTCATGAAAGCCGCAGATGTTCGCGCCCTGAGCGCCGACCAACTCAAGGACGAGCTTGCCAAGCTGAAGAAGGAGCAGTTCAACCTGCGCTTTCAGAAGGCGACCGGCCAGCTTGAGAAGTCCTCGCGCATCAACGAAGTCCGCAAGGACATCGCCCGCGTGAAAACCATTGCCCGCCAGAAGGCGGCAGAAGCAAAGGCCTAAAGGAAGAATAACATGCCGAAGCGCATTCTGCAGGGCGTCGTGGTCAGCGACAAGAACGAGAAGACGGTAGTTGTCCGCGTGGAGCGTCGTTTCGCTCACCCGCTGCTTCAGAAGACCGTTCGTCGTTCCAAGAAGTACAAGGCTCACGACGAAAACAATCAGTACAAGGTCGGCGACGTCGTTTCCATCGAGGAATGCGCGCCGATCTCCAAGGACAAGACCTGGACGGTCGTTTCCGCCCAGGCCAAGTAACAGAATTTCGCTCAGGCCCTTGCGCTTGGGCGAAATATCTGTATGAAGCACGAGCTTGGAAGCAGGACGCTCGAGAACGGGCGTTCTTTTGCTTTATTGATGGCCGGCGAAGGTGACCCAGGTGGTCCTGACTGCCGGAGAAATCAGACAAGACACTAGTCCATAAGCCGGGGTAGGGGGCTGTTTAGCCCAACCATTCCGGTAACAACAAGAAGGCGACCTGACATGATTCAGATGCAAACAAACCTCGACGTGGCGGATAATTCCGGCGCACGTCGTGTCATGTGCATCAAGGTGCTGGGCGGCTCGAAGCGCAAGTATGCCTCGATCGGCGACGTCATCGTCGTTTCGATCAAGGAAGCCATTCCGCGCGGCCGCGTGAAGAAGGGTGACGTGATGAAGGCGGTTGTCGTTCGCACCGCCAAGGACATCCGTCGTCCGGATGGCAGCGTCATCCGCTTCGATACCAACGCAGCAGTCCTCATCGACAACAAGAAAGAGCCGATCGGCACCCGTATCTTCGGACCGGTTCCGCGCGAACTTCGCGCCAAGAACCACATGAAGATCATCTCGCTGGCTCCAGAAGTACTGTAAGGAGCGGAGCGATGCAAAAGATCCGTAAAGGCGACAAGGTTGTCGTATTGGCCGGCAAGGACAAGGGCCGTACCGGCGAAGTCATTCAAGTGCTGCCGAAGGAAGACCGCGCGGTCGTCCGTGGCGTCAACGTCATCAAGCGCCACCAGCGCCAGACGCAGACCCAGGAAGCCGGCATCATCAGCAAGGAAGCCCCGCTTCACCTGTCCAACATTGCGATCGTCGACAAGGACGGCAAGCCGACCCGCGTCGGTTTCAAGGTTGTAGATGGCAAGAAGGTCCGTGTGGCCAAGACCTCGGGAGAAGTGATCGATGGCTGAGGCAAAGTACGAGCCGCGGCTCAAGAAGGAATATGTCGCCCGCATTCGCGCAGCGATGCAGGAGAAGTTCTCCTACGCCAACGAAATGCAGATCCCGAAGCTGGACAAGATCGTGATCAACATGGGCGTTGGCGAAGCAACGGCTGATTCGAAGAAGCCGACCGTTGCTGCTGCCGACCTCGCAGCGATCGCCGGCCAGAAGCCGGTCATCACCCGCGCGCGCAACTCCATCGCTGGCTTCAAGGTCCGCGAAAACATGCCGATCGGCGCCAAGGTGACGCTGCGCGGCGCCCGCATGTATGAGTTCCTGGATCGTCTGGTCAACATCGCGCTCCCGCGCGTTCGCGACTTCCGCGGCCTGAACCCGAAGAGCTTTGACGGTCGTGGCAACTTCGCCATGGGCATCAAGGAGCACATTGTGTTCCCTGAGATCAACTACGACAAGGTTGATCAGATGTGGGGCATGGACATCATCGTTTGCACGACGGCGACGACCGACGACGAAGCACGGGCTCTTCTGAAAGAGTTCAACTTCCCGTTCCGTCAATAACCGTAACGACGAGCGTAGAAAAGGAACCCTGATATGGCGAAGACAAGCGCAGTCGAAAAGAACAAGCGCCGCCGCAATACGGTTGCCAACCAGTCCGCGAAGCGGGCTGCCCTGAAGGCAATCATCATGAACCAGTCTCTTCCGATCGAAGACCGGTTCAAGGCCACTCTGAAGCTGGCATCGCTCCCGCGCGATGGATCGAAGACCCGCATTCGCAACCGTTGCGAAGTATCTGGTCGCCCGCGCGCCTATTACCGCAAACTGCGCATGTCGCGTATCGCGCTGCGTGAACTCGGCAATCTCGGCAAGGTGCCGGGTATTGTCAAGTCGAGCTGGTAAGGAGCAGATTAGATGACTATGACTGATCCTTTGGGTGATATGCTCACCCGCATCCGCAACGGCGCTTCCCGCCGCAAGTCGTCGGTTTCGACGCCTGCGTCCAAGCTTCGTGCGCGTGTTCTCGATGTTCTGCAGGCTGAAGGCTACATCCGTGGCTACTCCGTCGTCGATTTCGGCAACGGCAAGTCTGAGCTCAACATCGAGCTCAAGTACTATGAAGGCTCTTCGGTGATCCGTGAGATCGGCCGTGTGTCCAAGCCGGGCCGCCGAGTTTATGTCTCGGTCAAGTCCATTCCGCAGGTCGCGAACGGCCTCGGCATCACCATCCTTTCGACTCCGAAGGGTGTGATGGCCGATCACCAGGCTCGCGAACAGAATGTTGGTGGCGAGGTTCTCTGCTCGGTCTTCTAAGATCGAACAGAGATCTCCCTCGAAACAGACAGGTTTGAAAAAATGTCTCGTATCGGTAAGAAGCCCGTTCAGGTGCCTGCAGGAATCACGGCCTCGGTTGATGGCCAGAAGGTGACTGCTAAGGGCCCCAAGGGCGAACTGGTTTTCGTCGCTAACGACGAAATCGGTCTCAAGCTGGAAGATAATGCAATTGTCGTGACGCCGCTCAACGACTCCAAGGATGCTCGCGCAAAGTGGGGCATGTCCCGCACGATGATCGAGAACATCCTGAAGGGTGTTAAGGACGGCTACGAGCGCAAGCTCGAAATCAACGGCGTCGGCTACCGTGCCTCCATGCAGGGCAAGAACCTGCAGCTCGCGCTCGGCTTCAGCCACGACGTGGTTTATGAGCCGCCGGTCGGCATCACGATTGCTGTGCCGAAGCCGACGGAAATCGTCGTCTCCGGCATCAACAAGCAACAGGTCGGCCAGGTTGCCGCTGAAATCCGCGAATATCGCGGTCCTGAGCCCTACAAGGGCAAGGGCGTCAAGTATGCCGACGAGCGGATCGTCCGCAAAGAAGGCAAGAAGAAGTAAGGATCACGCGAAATGGCTAGCAGGAAAGAAGCACTTGCACGTCGTGCCAACCGCGTGCGCCGTCAACTCAAGTCGGTGGCCAATGGCCGTCCGCGCCTGTCGGTTCATCGCTCGTCGAAGAACATCTACGCCCAGATCATCGATGATGTGGCTGGTAAGACGCTTGCGTCTGCCTCCACCCTCGACAAGGATCTTCGCGGTTCTCTGAAGACCGGTGCCGACACCGCAGCCGCTGCTCTTGTAGGTAAGCTCGTCGCCGAGCGTGCCTCCAAGGCCGGCGTTAAGGAAGTCGTGTTCGACCGCGGCGCCTTCATCTACCACGGCCGCATTAAGGCCCTGGCCGATGCAGCCCGCGAAGGCGGCCTGACCTTCTGATCAAGTTTCCGGCCGGCAGCTTTCGAGCGCCGGCCGGATATCACCGGACCGCTGATCTCCTTCGGGAGGTCGATGCGGTCTTCGTTTTGTTTGCCGATTGCACCCGGAAAAGAAAAAGGAAGAGGACAATGGCACAGGAAAAGAGGGCTCCGCGGGAAGACCGCCAGAGCCGTGAAGAGCGCGATAGCGAATTCGTCGACAAGCTGGTCGCGATCAACCGCGTCGCCAAGGTTGTAAAGGGTGGCCGCCGTTTCGGTTTCGCCGCTCTCGTCGTCGTCGGTGACCAGAAGGGCCGCGTAGGCTTTGGTCATGGCAAGGCACGCGAAGTGCCGGAAGCGATCCGCAAGGCAACCGAAAGCGCCAAGCGCGACATGATCTTCGTACCGCTGCGTGACGGCCGTACGCTGCATCACGACGTTCATGGCCGCCATGGCGCCGGCAAGGTTCTGCTGCGCTCGGCCAAGGTCGGTACCGGTATCATCGCCGGCGGCCCGATGCGCGCCGTTTTCGAAACGCTCGGCGTTCACGACGTCGTTGCCAAGTCGACCGGTTCGTCGAACCCGTACAACATGGTTCGCGCCACGTTCGACGCCCTGAAGCACCAGGTTCACCCGAAGGACATCGCAGCTCAGCGCGGCATCAAGTATGCCACTCTGCAGGCTCGCCGCGCGTCCTCGGGCAACGCCTCCGAAGAATAAGGGAGTTTGACCTATGGCCAAGACGACCAAGAAGGCTGAAGCCAAGGCGACCGTTACGGTCGAGCAGATTGGCAGCCCGATCCGCCGTCCGGATGTTCAGCAGAAGACGCTGATCGGTCTCGGACTGAACAAGATGCACCGTCGCCGCACGCTGGAAGACACTCCGGCTGTTCGTGGCATGATCCGTGCTGTCCAGCATCTCGTTCGCGTTGTCGACGAGAAGTGAGCCGGAGGTATTCGCTATGAAACTGAATGAGATCAAGGATAACGAAGGCTCGACCCATAGCCGCAAGCGCCTCGGCCGCGGCATCGGCTCCGGCTCCGGCAAGACCGGCGGCCGTGGTGTGAAGGGTCAGAAGTCCCGTTCGGGCGTTGCCATCAACGGCTTCGAAGGCGGTCAGATGCCCATCTACCGTCGCCTGCCGAAGCGCGGCTTCACCAACATCTTCGCTGCCGACTACGTCGTTGTGTCGCTGGCTCGCATCCAGGCTGCCGTCGATGCCGGCAAGCTCGATGCCAAGGCAACCGTCGACGCAGCAGCCCTGAAGGCTGCGGGCGTGATTCGCCGCGTCAAGGACGGCGTTCGTGTTCTCTCGGACGGCGAACTGAAGGCGAAGCTTTCGCTGGAAGTTGCAGGCGCCTCCAAGCCGGCGGTCGAAAAGATCGAAAAGGCTGGCGGTTCCATCAAGCTGCTCGCTTCTGTCGCAGAATAATCTTATCAATAAATCGCCCGGGGTGCTTCACACCGGGCGATTTTGCTCCCATATGTGAGCCTCACGAACCTGAGCGATGCAGCAGTGTCTTTTCAGGGAATAACGGGAATCAAGGGTGAGGCATCCGATTGCAGTGCAATCCGTCCAAAACCCGGCTTTTGAACAATTAAAGACTGATTCCGGACCCGGCCGATTATGCCGGAATTGGTAATGCGGAGATTTGCATGGCTTCTGCAGCGGAACAATTGGCATCCAATCTCAATTTTTCGACCTTTGCCAAAGCCGAGGATCTCAAGAAGCGACTGTGGTTCACGCTCGGCGCTCTCCTCGTCTACCGTCTGGGTACCCACATCCCGCTTCCGGGCCTCAATCCGGTGGCCTATGCCCAGGCCTTTCAGAATCAGTCCGGCGGCATCCTCGGCCTTTTCAATATGTTTTCCGGCGGCGCCGTGCAGCGCATGGCGATTTTCGCGCTCGGCATCATGCCCTATATTTCCGCTTCGATCATCGTGCAGCTCATGACCTCGGTCGTGCCGGCGCTCGAAAACCTGAAGAAGGAAGGCGAGCAGGGGCGCAAGATCATCAACCAGTACACCCGTTACGGCACGGTGTTGCTCGGCGCCTTGCAGGCCTATGGCATTGCGATCGGCCTTGAGCACGGTAATGGCGTGGTTCTCGACCCAGGCTGGTTTTTCCGCCTTTCGACGGTCGTCACGCTGCTCGGCGGCACGATGTTCCTGATGTGGCTTGGTGAACAGGTTACCTCGCGCGGCATCGGCAACGGTATTTCGCTGATTATCTTCGCAGGCATCGCAGCCGGTCTGCCGACCGCGCTTGCCGGTACGCTGGAACTCGGCCGCACGGGCGCTCTGTCGACCGGCCTCATTCTGGCTGTGCTTGTCGTTGCTGTCCTGGTCATCGGGCTTATCGTCTTCGTTGAGCGCGCCCAGCGCCGCCTCTTGATCCAGTATCCGAAGCGCCAGGTTGGCACCCGCATGTTCCAGGGCGATACCTCGCACCTGCCGCTGAAGCTCAACACATCAGGCGTTATTCCGGCGATCTTCGCATCTTCGCTGCTGCTGCTGCCTGCGACCGTCGCCGGTCTCGGCAACAACACGGCCCTGCCGACCTGGGTTACCTCCATCGTCGCGGCCCTTGGCCATGGTCAGCCGATCTACATGGTGCTCTACGGTGCCTTGATCGCCTTCTTCGCTTTCTTCTACACGGCGCTGGTCTTCAATCCGAAAGATACGGCCGACAATCTGAAGAAGCATGGCGGCTTCATTCCGGGCATCCGCCCGGGTGAGCGCACTGCCGAATATATCGATTATGTGCTGACCCGAATCACGGTGATTGGCGCGATCTATCTTGTCTTCGTCTGCATTCTGCCCGAAATTCTCGTGTCCCAGACCGGTATTCCGCTGTCTCTGGGTGGCACTTCGCTTCTGATCGTGGTTAGCGTAACGCTGGATACGGTGGCGCAGATTCAGGGTCACCTGATTGCACAGCAATATGAAGGCCTGATCAAGAAATCGAAGCTGCGTGGAGGAAAGAGGGGGCGATGAGATTAATACTTTTGGGGCCGCCGGGCGCAGGTAAGGGGACCCAGGCCCAGCGTATCGTGGAAAAGTACGGCATTCCGCAGCTTTCCACGGGCGATATGCTGAGGGCTGCGGTGGCGGCCGGGACTGAAGTGGGCAAGCGCGCCAAGGCCGTCATGGATGCCGGCAAGCTTGTTTCAGACGAAATCGTCAATGCCATCGTGTCCGAGCGCATCGATCAACCGGATTGCGCCAAGGGCTTCATTCTTGACGGTTATCCGCGCACGCTCATTCAGGCCGACGCGACCGAGGAAATGTTGAAGGCGAAAGGCCTCAACTTGTCCGTCGTGATCGAGATCAAGGTTGATGACGCCGTGCTCGCCGATCGTATTTCGGGCCGTTATACCTGCGCCAACTGCGGCGCCGGCTATCACGACGAAAACCTGAAGCCGAAGGTGGAAGGCGTATGTGACCGTTGCGGTTCCACGCACTTCAAGCGCCGTGCCGACGACAACAGGGAAACGGTGGTCGAGCGCCTGCAGGTCTACTACAAGGAAACCTCGCCGCTCATCGGTTACTACTACGCCAAGGGCAAGCTTCAGTCGGTCGACGGAATGGCCGATATCGAGCATGTGACCACCGATATCGATGCCATCCTGTCCAAGCTTTGGATGGCCTAAAATAAACTTGCCGGGGCGGTTGCTTTTTTGCGCTGATTCCGCTAAACACCGCGCCAACTCGCGACATGCCATGCGATCGGCGCGGATTTCCGTAGGGAGGTCCGGGTACGGTCGTTTTGACGTGTTACGGACCCAAGTTTGAACAAGCAGCTCCAGGGCTGCATAACAAAACCTTTTGCTCAGGCAGAGGGAATGCAAGGAGAACAGGCGTGGCTCGTATCGCTGGCGTCAACATCCCGACTGCAAAGCGCGTTGTAATTGCGCTTCGCTACATTCACGGGATCGGACCTAAGTTTGCACAGGAAATCTGCGAGAAGGTCGGTATCCCGGCCGAGCGTCGCGTCAACCAGTTGACGGATGCTGAAGTTCTGCAGATCCGCGAAACCATCGACCGCGACTATCAGGTCGAAGGCGACCTTCGTCGCGAAACCGCGATGAACATCAAGCGTCTGATGGACCTTGGCAGCTACCGCGGCCTGCGTCATCGTCGCGGCCTCCCGGTTCGCGGCCAGCGCACCCATACCAATGCCCGCACCCGCAAGGGTCCGGCAAAGGCTATTGCTGGTAAGAAGAAGTAATTTCCGGGAAACCGGATTTGGGAGGCTGGCGGTCTGCGCCGGCCTCTTTTGAGTTTGGAGCGGGACCATGTAGGTGCCGTTCCGGTGTAGCCGCTGGCATTACGGCGGTGAAGAGATCCAAGAAAGGACTACCATGGCCAAGGAAGCCGTCCGCGTTCGCCGTCGCGAGCGCAAGAATATCACGTCGGGCGTTGCGCACGTCAATTCGACCTTCAACAACACGATGATCACCATCACCGATGCACAGGGCAACGCGATTGCCTGGTCGTCCGCTGGTGCCAAGGGCTTCAAGGGTTCGCGCAAGTCGACCCCGTTCGCTGCTCAGATCGCTGCTGAAGACTGCGCCAAGAAGGCCCAGGAACATGGCATGAAGTCGCTGGAAGTCGAAGTTTGCGGCCCGGGCTCCGGCCGTGAATCCGCTCTGCGCGCGCTCCAGGCTGCCGGTTTCATGATCACGTCCATTCGCGACGTGACCCCGATCCCGCACAATGGTTGCCGCCCGCGCAAGAAGCGCCGCGTCTGATCATCGCCACTCACGACACCGGCCGGCGCATATGCGTCCGGCTTGGTGCTTCTCAAGCTCGGTTGTCACGATTGGATGGTGGCAACGAACGGAAGGCAAGAACATGATTCAGAAAAACTGGCAGGAACTGATCAAGCCAAACAAGGTCGAGTTTTCCTCGAGCGGCCGCACCAAGGCTACGCTCGTGGCAGAACCGCTGGAGCGTGGCTTCGGTCTCACCCTCGGCAACGCGCTGCGCCGCGTTCTGCTGTCCTCTCTGCGCGGCGCCGCTGTGACGGCCGTGCAGATCGACGGCGTGCTGCATGAGTTCTCCTCTATCCCGGGTGTTCGGGAAGACGTGACGGACATCGTGCTGAACATCAAGGAAATCGCCATCAAGATGGATGGCGATGACAGCAAGCGCATGGTCGTCCGCAAGCAGGGCCCAGGCGTAGTAACGGCTGGCGACATCCAGACGGTCGGCGACATCGAAATCCTCAATCCCGAGCATGTCATCTGCACGCTCGACGAGGGCGCCGAAATCCGCATGGAATTCACCGTCAACAACGGCAAGGGCTACGTCCCGGCCGAGCGCAATCGTGCGGAAGATGCTCCGATCGGCCTCATCCCGGTCGACAGCCTTTATTCGCCGGTCAAGAAGGTGTCCTACAAGGTTGAAAACACCCGCGAAGGACAGGTTCTCGACTACGACAAGCTGAGCATGTCGATCGAAACCGATGGCTCGATCACCGGCGAAGATGCCGTCGCTTTCGCGGCTCGTATCCTCCAGGATCAGCTTGGCGTCTTCGTCAACTTCGACGAGCCGCAGAAGGAAGCCGAAGAAGAAGCAGTCACCGAACTTGCTTTCAACCCGGCGCTCCTCAAGAAGGTGGACGAACTGGAACTGTCTGTTCGCTCGGCAAACTGCCTGAAGAACGACAACATCGTCTATATCGGCGACCTCATTCAGAAGACCGAAGCAGAAATGCTCCGCACGCCGAATTTTGGTCGCAAGTCGCTGAACGAAATCAAGGAAGTTCTCGCTTCCATGGGCCTGCACCTCGGCATGGAAGTGCCGGCATGGCCGCCCGAGAACATCGAAGATCTCGCTAAGCGTTACGAAGACCAATACTAACCAACAAACTGCAGGCGAGCGATGCCTGCAAGTGAAGGAGAATAGCCATGCGCCACGGTAAAGCCGGCCGCAAGCTGAATAGAACCGCTAGCCACCGTAAGGCGATGTTCGCCAACATGGCGGCTTCGCTCATCACCCATGAGCAGATCGTCACCACGCTCCCGAAGGCGAAGGAAATTCGTCCGATCGTCGAGAAGCTGGTTACCCTCGGCAAGCGCGGCGACCTGCACGCTCGTCGTCAGGCCATCTCGCAGATCCGCGACGCCGCTGTCGTCTCGAAGCTCTTCGATGCGATTGCAACGCGTTACGCCACCCGCAACGGCGGCTACCTGCGCATCATGAAGGCAGGCTTCCGCCAAGGCGACAATGCCGCCCTCGCAGTTGTCGAATTCGTTGATCGCGATATCAATGCCAAGGGCGCAGCCGACAAGGCTCGCGTTGCTGCTGAAGAAGAAGCTGCCGCCGCTTAAGGCCAGCTTCGCATACAAGATTAAAAGGCCGGATGAGCGATCATCCGGCCTTTTGTCGTTTACGACTTTGAAATGCCAGCTTTGATGCGCGCCCTTACTCCGGAATATGGACGTGCTGTTTGATGTGCTTCAGATTGGCGACAATGGTGAAGGTCATGATGACGAGAAGGCACCATGAACTCCACTTGCCGATGTGTACCATCGACCAAGCACCGAGCTGATTTGGATATTTCCATATGCCGAGAAAGGTGCTGATATTTTCCGCCAGCCAAATGAAGAAGCCGATCAGGACGAATGACAGTAAGAGCGGCATCCGCCGGTCACGATCATAAGGGCGGAATATCACCGTCGAGCGCGCATAAAGGCCCATGAGGCAAGCGGCAATATACCAGCGATAGTCACCAATATAGTGATGCGTGAAGAAATTGGCGTAGATCACCAAGGCTGATGCACCGGCCATCCAATAGGGCGGGTGATGTTTGATGCGAAGATCGAAAAGCCGCCAAGCCTGAATGATGTAGCTGCCAACCGCGGCGTACATGAAGCCCGAGAACAACGGAACACCAAGCAGCTTCGTGTAGGCATGATCCGGATAGGCCCAGGATTGTATGTTGCCGGAGGTTTTGAAGACTTCGAGTGCAAAGCCAACGACATGAAAGAGACAAACGGCTTTTAGAGCATGTCCTGCGATTGATGAATCGATTGTGAGGTGACGGGGCCGGTCGAAGCTGATTCAACATCCACAGCGGAGAGGTGGATGATGGGACAGGCCCTGAGCGATGATCTCCGAATACGAGTTTTGAAAGCGTCTGCGTCGGGCATGTCGGCTCGGCAGGCTGCGGCTCGTTTCGGTGTTGGGATTTCGACAGCGATCCGCTGGATCGCAAGAGCGAAAGAGGGTGAGTTAACTGCTCGGCCACAGGGCTGGAGACGACCTTCGGCAGTGGATGCACACGAGGAATTCGTTGTCGCGTTGATCGACGAGCGTAGGGATGTGACGCTCGATGAGATGGTTGAGCGCTTGTCCTTCGAGCGGCAGGTGAAGATCAGCCGCAGCGCACTTGGCGCCTGGCTCCGAGGCCGTGGGTGGACCTTTAAAAAAAGACCGCACACGCACTGGAGCAGGACCGACCGGACGTCCTGAAGCGCCGGCGCGCCTGGTTCGATGGTCAATTGGACCTCGATCCGGAGAAACTGATCTTCATCGACGAAACCGGCCTCTCGACCAAGATGTCACGTCTGCGCGGACGTGCATTGCGAGGTGAGCGTTGCCGTGCCGGCGTGCCGCACGGCCATTGGAAAACAACGACTTTCACCGGTGCGTTGCGGCTCAGCGGAATGACCGCACCATTCGTCTACGATGGCGCGATGAACGGCAACGTCTTCCTTGCTTATGTCGAACAGGTGCTGGTGCCGACCCTGGAGATCGGCGACGTGGTCATTATGGATAACCTGCCTGCACACAAGATAGCCGGTGTCCGCGATGCCATCGAACGTGCCGGCGCCAAGCTCATGTTCCTTCCGCCCTATAGCCCGGACTTCAATCCAATCGAGAACGCATTCTCGAAGCTGAAAGCCATGTTGCGAGGCCGAGCCGAGCGAAAGATCGATGCTCTATGGGATGCGGTCGGGGCCTTGATGCCTCGCTTCACTGCGGCAGAATGCGCAAACTACTTTAAGGCCGCTGGATATGACCCAGATTGAACAGGATTTGCTCTAGCTCATCAAAGCTTTCAAGCTTTGCCCAAACCATCCAAATCTGGATGGCCAGCGCAATGATCAGCAACACATCGTAGCGCGGAATATGAAGAAGCCCGGCGCGGGGAACTGTGAAGACCGCCAGAAAGAACAATCCCGCGAAGAGACAGGCGCGGGCCTCTTTCAGCCCGAAGAAAAGGAATTCGATTGCAAAACGATGAAGGCCTGTCAGGTCGGAAGGGCGCGGATTTGGATCAAGGCAGCTATCGCCGTCCGGCGTGCGATTTTCCCATGAAACGACTTTGGCCATCAAATGCTCCCCCGCGGCGCCGGTGAATCGCCGGACTGATTGCTGACACGAGGAGCATGGCAAAATTACAGCTTAACCTTGTATTGGCGCGATCTATCTCTTCCGTTGAAAATCGGCGAAGGGCATTGCTTTTCCCGGCTGCCGCGGCAAACGTGCCCTGAAACTCATGTCCGTTTTCGCGGGATGGAGCCGCATTGAAAGCTTTGACACCATATAGAGGGAAAAGGATCCTGCTGTGCTCAGCCTTGTTGCTGACATTAGCCAGCGGCCTCGCGCTCCGGCGCTATGGTTATGCGATGCATCTGCCTTTCGTCGCAGTCAAATATGGTGGCTCATTATTGTGGGGAGCGATGGTCTACTGGCTTTTGGCTACCCTTTTCGTTGCGACAGGGCGTTTCAGGATCGCCGCAGCGGCGCTGATCGTTGCTGTCCTTGTCGAGCTTTTCAGGCTTTGGCACACGCCGACGCTGGATGCATTTCGGCTGACCACCGCCGGAGCCCTGTTGCTGGGACGAGTCTTTTCGCTCTGGAATATCCTGGCCTATGCCGCCGGTATCGCGGCGGCACTGGTGCTTGATTACGCGCTGTCGAGGCCAGCTTCGGTTTGAATCCTAGCGTCTTATTCGGCGGCTGCGGCTATCCGCGCGACTACCAGCGAATGATTCATCAAGCGCATAGAGACATGGCGTTCGTTGCCATGCTCGGCAGGGTCGAGGTGGCCGATGCTATCGAGCAGTTCCTCATTCGCCCAGGCCTGATAGCGGAAAAGAGTCTGCAGTAATGACGATTCGCTCATAATGACGTTGCCCTTTTCGTCGGCGGAAAAATGCGAGTAGAATGTTCACATTTTATGGAGTGGGGAGCGCGTGTCTACTCGCATTCAAAAGTCGCGTTTACCGATGCGCAAAGAGCCGAGCCAGGCGCGTTCGCGGGCAACGGTCGATGCGATTATCGAGTCGGGTGCTCGCATTTTGGGTGATCGCGGATGGGTCGGGTTCACGACGAATACCGTCGCGGCCGTTGCCGGCATCAGCATCGGTTCGCTCTATCAGTATTTTCCGGACAAGCTCTCTTTGGTCGAAGCCATAAGGCGCCGCCATTTCGACGAGGTCCTGGCCTTCCTGCGCCAGGCGGTCGCCAGCGATTTGCCGCTGCGGCAGAGTGTCGAAGCTCTTGTCCAGGGGATGATCGCTGCGCATAGCGTCAATCCCGACCTTCATAGGGTGTTGCTGGATGAGGTGCCGGGGCTTGAGGGGTCGAGGTCGGCCCATGATGCCTTCCTGGCAGATTATCAAAATCATTACAGGGCTTTTGTTGCAGCACATCGAAGTGCCGATGCCGGGCCTTCCAACGATGTCCTTGCACAGCTTCTATCCGGCGTCGTCGAAGGCGTGATCCATAATGGAGCCAGAAAGGGCACATTGGATTCGCCGGAGTTGAAGCAGGAACTAATCAAGATGATCTGCACTTATCTTGGCGGCGTCGATCGATAGGAAGTGATTCGAGCGACGAGGCGGCCCCGCTACCTAGCGGGAATACAGTCTCTCCTCGCTATTCGCATGGCTGCATTTCGCATTTCAAATACCACTTCGGATCATAATAATTTGAATTCTAATTAGTTTAGTGCTAATGGAATTTCATGAAATCGCTAAACGCTCTGCAACGCATATTCACCGCCAATCTGCTGACGACCGGCCGCCAATGGCGCCGGGTCGTCGATCTTGCGCTGAGCTCCTATGGCATATCGGAGGCCGCGGCCGCGCCGCTGCTTTGGATCGGCCGTCTGGGGGGAGGCGTGCGGCAGGTGGCTCTCGCCACCTATGTCGGCATCGAAGGCCCGTCTCTCGTCCGGTTGCTCGATCAGCTCGAAAGCATGGATCTCGTCATCCGCAAGGATGATCCGACAGATCGGCGTGCTAAAAGTCTGTGGCTGACGCCGGAGGGCGAAAAGCTGGCTTCCCGTATGGAAGATGCGCTCGACGAGCTGCGCGGCAACATTCTGGCCAATGTGGACCCGGCCGATATCGAAGCTGCCATTCGCGTCCTGAAGGCTTTTGAGGAATTCGAGCCGCCGAAGGCGGCTGACGCCGAGCAGGAACGGGAGAAGGTCTTATGAGCATTCCCTCCTGGCGTGACTGGCTGTTTTCGGTCAAAGCCTTCATTGCGGCAATCATGGCGCTGTTCATAGCGCTGTCGCTGGATTTGCCGCGCCCCTATTGGGCGATGGCCGCCGTTTATGTCGTCGCCAATCCCCTTGCCGGGGCAACCAGCTCCAAGGGGCTCTATCGTGCCTTGGGTACGCTCCTCGGCGCCACCGCGTCGGTGATCCTTGTCCCGCTCTTCGTCAATGCGCCGGAATTGCTGTCCGTCGTCGTCGCGCTCTGGACCGGCACCTTGCTGTTCATCTCCATGCTCGATCGCACCTCGCGCAGCTATGTCTTCATGCTGGCCGGCTATTCGCTGCCGCTGATCGCGCTGCCGACCGTCGGCGCGCCCGAAACCGTCTTCGATGTGGCGCTTGCCCGCTCCGAGGAGATCATCATTGGCATCGTCTGCGCGAGCGTTGTCAGCGCTATCGTCTTTCCGAGCAGTGTCGGTCCGGCACTTGGCCAGCGCATCAGCTCCTGGTTGGATGATGCCGGCATCTGGGCGGACGAGATTCTGCGCGGCGAAGGGGCTTCTCCCGCAACGCCCCTGAAGCGGCAGAAGCTCGCCGCTGACGTCTCCGGCCTTGATCTCGTCATCAGCCAGTTGCGCTATGATGCAGGCAGCCGCGATATCGTCAGGCATTCGCGCGAGCTGCGCGGCCGTCTGTTGATGCTGTTGCCGCTCTTCTCGTCTCTTGCCGATCGCCTGCATGCGCTGAAAGCCGGTGGAAAGCCGCTGCCGCAGGAACTGGTCACGGTGCTCAATGAAGTGGCCGATTGGCTAGGGCAGGGCGGTCGCGGCAAGGCCGACGATACCGCCGATAGCTTGCTCAAAAAGATTGGCGACTTGCAACAGGATGATCTGAATCTCAGTTGGGACGATCTCGTCCGGTCGAGTGCGCTCGATCGCCTCAAAGAAATCGTCGATCTCTGGCAGGATTGCCTGACGCTGCGCGACCAGATCGTGTCCGGCCGGCAGGTGGGCACATGGCGGCCCGCCTTTCGTCACCGCAATGTCGTTGGGCGCAGCCGGCACTATGACTATGCCTTGCTTGCTTTCTCGGCCGGTGCAGTCGTCGTCGGTATCGCCGTCGCCTGCTTCTTCTGGATCTATTCCGGATGGCAAGACGGCGCCGGCTTCGTCACCATGGCGGCCGTCGCCTGTTCGTTTTTCGCCTCGCTTGATCGGCCTGCACCCTTCATCACCTCGATGTTCATCTGGTGCGCCATGAGCCTGCTCATCGCCTGCGTCTATATCTTCGGCATCTTGCCGTCGATCTCCGGTTTCGAAATGTTGGTACTGGTCTTCGCGCCGCCTTTCCTGGTGATGGGCCTGTTGATCCCGCGCCCGCAAACCAACATGCTCGCCATGCTGCTGGCGGTGAATGGCGCGACCTTCATAGCGCTGCAGGACCGCTATACGGCCGATTTCGCCAGCTTCGCCAACAGCGCGATCGCGGCTCTGGCGGGTGTCGGCTTTGCCCTGGTCTGGACCTTGCTCACCCGTCCCTTCGGCGCAGAACTTGCCGCCTGGCGGTTGGTTAGAGCCGGCTGGACCGATCTCGCCGAAACCGCGGCTGGCATCCGCCGCGCGGATCACGAGCGACTTTCCGGCCGCATTCTGGATCGCCTCGGGCAACTTGTGCCGCGCCTTGCAGGCATCGAAGATCGCGAATTGAAGAAGGTCGACGGTTACGCCGATGTCCGCCTCGGCTTCAACGTGCTGATGCTGCAGAAGGAGCGTGGGCAACTGAGCGCTGCTGCCGCCGCATCCGTCAGTGAAGTCCTGATCGGCGTTTCGGATTTCTATCGCTCGAGGCTAAAGGCCAAGCGTGCGGTGGATCCCTCCAACGAATTGCGCGTGTCGATCGACCATAGTCTCGAAGCGGTCGCGCAGGAAAAGCGGCATTCCGGCCGGGCGAGCCTCGATGCGCTCGTCGGCCTTCGCAGGGCGCTTTTCCCCCATGCCGAGCCGCCGGCGAGCTGGCGGCCGCCCCTATCGGATACAACTCAACCTCTTCCCATTGCCGCCGAGTAATATCATGCCCGCAGAATTCGATCTCTATGGCGTCTACATCCCACGCCTTCTCGTTCTCATGCTCGTGACGCTGTTTGCCGTCATCATTCTTCGACGCCTGCTCGCATGGATCGGAGCCTACACTCTGGTCTGGCATCGCGGTCTTTTCGATCTCGCGCTTTACGTCTTGCTGCTCGGCGCCGTCTCCTCTGTCTCTCGTTGGTATTTTACATGAACGCGTTCAAACTCATCGGCCGTGTGGCCGTCACTCTCATCTTCGTCGTTGCCGCCGTCTATGTCGGCCGCCAGCTCTGGGGCCATTACATGGACGAACCCTGGACGCGCGATGCGCGCCTGAGGGCTGATGTCGTCGGTATTGCGCCCGATGTTTCCGGCTTGGTGAGCGATGTGCTCGTCAAGGACAACCAGACCGTCAAGAAGGGCGATGTCCTTTTCCGTGTCGATCGCGATCGTTTCGCTATCGCTCTCGAGCAGGCGGATGCTGCGCTCGCCAGCAGCAAAGCGGCTCTCGATCAGGCCCGCCGCGAAAGCCAGCGCCAGGAACGCCTCGGCGATGCCGCTTCCCTGCAGCAGAAGGAGCAGGCGCAGACCACCGAGCAGCAGGCCGAAGCCTCTCTCCGGCAGGCAACCGCAAATCGCGAACTCGCTCAGTTAAACCTCGACCGTTCCGAGGTCCGCGCTACTGTCAATGGTACGATCTCGAACCTCACCCTGCGCCCAGGTGACTATGTCTCTGCCGGCACCGCCAAGGTAGCGTTGATCGACACCGATTCCCTGCGCGTCGAAGGCTATTTCGAAGAAACCAAGCTGCCGCGCATCCATGTCGGCGACGAAGTTTCCATTCATCTGATGGGGCAGGTCGAGAAGCTGACAGGCCATGTCGACAGCATCGCCTATGGAATCGAGGATCGCGAACGCACCTCGGGCAGCTTGCTCGCCAATATTACCCCGACCTTTAGTTGGGTCCGCTTGGCACAGCGCGTACCCGTGCGCATCGCTCTCGACAAGGTGCCTGACGGCACGAAGCTGATCGCTGGCCTGACGGCGACGGTGGAGGTTTCGCAGCAGCAAAGCAAGGTCGCCCTCGGGTCGGCCATCGAATAACGAATGGATGCCCCGGATGGCTGCCGCTCACCATCCGGCTTCAACTCCAATCTTAAGCTGCTTTGGAGCGGGAAAGCGCGGCCGGTGTCCGCGCCGCTCTGCGCTTCTCCATCATGATCGGGCGATACGACCGATAGAGGATCATCGCCATCAGCAGGCCGATATAGATATATTGCTCCAGCGAGAGCACCTTGGTCGACAGCGCGAAATGCAGCGCGCCGCAGGCGGCGATGATATAGACCAGCCGATGCAGCCAGATCCATTTCTTGCCCAAACGCTTGATGGAAAAATTGTTGGAGGTCACGGCCAGTGCCAGCAGCATCACCAGCCCGGCCATGCCGAACATGATGAAAGGCCGCTTCAGCACGTCGTTGATGACAGCCTGCACGTCGAGCGCCTGGTCGAGGACCATGTAGACCGCCAGATGCATCAGCACGTAGTAGAAACAGAGCAGGCCGAGCGCCCGGCGGTAGCGCAGGTAGTTCCAGCCGAACAGATCGCGCGCCGGGGTGACGGCGAGTGTCAAGAGCAGGAAGCGGATTGCCCAGAGTCCAAGGAAGAGCTCGAAAGTCTTGACCGCGTCGGCGCCGAGCTGGTCCGTGGCGCCGAGATAGAATTCCCATGCGGCCGGTATCAGGCCGACGACGTAAAGCGCCCAGACGGAAGCAGGTTGCCAGCGTTTGGGCAAGGCGAGGGAAAGAGCCATCAGAAATTCGCCCTCAAGTCCATGCCGGCATAAAGGCTTGCGACCTGATCGGCATAGCCGTTGAAGGGCAGGGTGGGGTGGCGGTTGGCGCCGAAGAAGCCGCCTTCGCCGATGCGGCGTTCGGTCGCCTGGCTCCAGCGCGGATGATCGACCGCCGGATTGACGTTGGCATAGAAGCCATATTCCTGGCTGTTGGTCGCCTGCCAGGTGTTCAGCGGCTGCTTGTCGGTGAGCGTGATGCGCACAATCGACTTGATGCCCTTGAAGCCGTATTTCCATGGCACGACCAAACGGATCGGAGCGCCGTTCTGGTTCGGCAGTGTCTCGCCATAGAGACCTACGGCGAGCAGCGTCAGCGGATTACGCGCTTCATCGAGCCGCAGGCCTTCGACATAGGGCCAGTTGAGGGACTGGAAAACGCCTGACTGCCCCGGCATCTCTTCCGGCCGCACAACCGTCTCGAAGGCGACGAATTTGGCGCTGCCGAGCGGCTCGACTTTGTCGAGCAGTGCGGAAAGAGGAAAGCCGTCCCAGGGAATGACCATCGACCAGGCCTCGACGCAGCGCATGCGGTAGACGCGTTCTTCCGGCGGAAATTCCTTGATCAGCGCGTCGATATCGAATGTGCCGGGCTTGCCGACCATGCCATCGACCTTGACGGTCCAGGGCCGTGGCTTGAACTTGCTGGAGAGGTTGGCCGGGTCGGACTTGTCGAGACCGAATTCGTAGAAATTATTGTAGGTGGTGACATCCTTGATTGGCGTCAGCTTCTCGTCGACCGTATAGTTGCTTTTGGTCGCTGTCAGCGCCTCGGCCATTGCGGTCTTGCTGCCGATGGCCGCCATGCCGATACCGGCGGCCGCTGCCGTCAGGAATTCGCGGCGCTTGAGATACACCGAGCGCGGCGTGATCTCGGAAGAGGCGATCTTCGGCGGGCGATAGGAAGGCATTACGATATTCCTTTCTACGATCGTAGAGATGATACGATCTCTACGCGGGAGAAGCACGGTTTGTTACCGTCTTACGACGTTATTTCTTTTGAACGGAAACCAACTTTTTGTGTTGGTTCGTGATGGAATAAACGGCCTTCTGCGTTGTCCGTATCATCTGGCTGATGATTGAGCTCGAGGCTATGTTCGCCCCTACGGCGTACCGGATTCGATCGAGTTGATAGTGACAGTCCAGTGCGATTGGATTAGGACAATTTCAAAAAGCAGGAATGTCGGCGCTCCCTTCGGCGCAAAGCCCAGGCCGGCCGACGCCTCACATTTCCAAGACGACGAGGAAGACACCATGCCAGCTTATCGTTCCAGAACCACGACCCATGGCCGCAATATGGCGGGTGCGCGCGGCCTTTGGCGCGCGACGGGTATGAAGGACAGCGATTTCGGCAAGCCCATCATTGCGGTGGTGAACTCCTTCACCCAGTTCGTGCCAGGCCACGTCCACCTCAAGGATCTCGGCCAGCTCGTCGCGCGCGAAATCGAAGCTGCCGGCGGTGTCGCCAAGGAATTCAACACGATCGCCGTCGATGACGGTATCGCCATGGGCCATGACGGCATGCTCTATTCGCTGCCTTCGCGCGAGCTGATCGCCGACAGCGTCGAATATATGGTCAATGCTCATTGCGCCGACGCCATGGTCTGCATCTCCAATTGCGACAAGATCACCCCCGGCATGCTGATGGCCTCGCTGCGCCTCAACATCCCGACTGTTTTCGTCTCCGGCGGCCCGATGGAAGCCGGCAAGGTGGTCCTGCACGGCAAGAAGCATGCGCTCGATCTGGTCGACGCCATGGTTGCCGCTGCCGATGACAAGATCAGCGACGAGGATGTGCAGGTTATCGAACGCTCGGCCTGTCCGACCTGCGGCTCCTGCTCGGGCATGTTTACCGCCAATTCGATGAACTGCCTGACGGAAGCGCTTGGTTTGTCGCTGCCCGGCAACGGCTCGACGCTCGCCACCCATGCCGACCGCAAGCGTCTCTTCGTCGAGGCCGGCCATCTGATCGTCGATCTCGCCCGGCGCTATTACGAGCAGGAGGATGCTTCCGTCCTGCCGCGCACCGTCGCTTCGAAGCAGGCCTTCGAGAACGCCATGGCGCTCGATATTGCCATGGGCGGCTCCACCAACACGGTTCTGCATATTCTCGCGGCCGCGCATGAAGGCGAAGTCGATTTCACCATGGCTGACATCGATGCGTTGTCGCGCCGCGTGCCTTGTCTGTCGAAGGTTGCACCGGCCAAGAGCGACGTTCACATGGAAGATGTGCACCGTGCCGGCGGCATCATGTCGATCCTCGGCGAACTCGACAAGGGCGGCCTCATCAACCGCGATTGCCCGACCGTTCACGCCGAAACTCTCGGGGACGCCATCGACCGCTGGGACATCACCCGCACCAACAGCGAAAGCGTGCGTGAATTCTTCCGCGCCGCACCGGGCGGCATTCCGACCCAGGTTGCCTTCAGCCAAAACGCCCGTTGGGAAGAACTCGACACCGATCGTCAGAACGGTGTTATCCGCTCCGTTGAGCATCCCTTCTCCAAGGATGGCGGTCTCGCCGTTCTCAAGGGCAATCTGGCGCTGGACGGCTGCATCGTGAAGACGGCCGGCGTCGATGAATCGATCTTGAAATTCTCCGGTCCGGCCAGGGTCTTCGAAAGCCAGGACGCATCCGTCAAGGCCATCCTCAGCAACGAGATCAAGGCCGGCGACGTTGTCGTCATCCGCTATGAAGGCCCGAAGGGCGGCCCCGGCATGCAGGAAATGCTCTATCCGACGAGCTATCTGAAGTCGAAGGGCCTGGGCAAAGCCTGCGCGTTGATCACCGACGGCCGCTTCTCCGGCGGCACCTCTGGCCTCTCCATCGGCCACGTTTCGCCTGAAGCGGCAAACGGCGGCATGATCGGCCTGGTGCGCGAAGGCGACATGATCGATATCGACATCCCGAGCCGTACCATCAGCCTGCGCGTCGACGA
This sequence comes from Rhizobium sp. CB3060, assembly GCF_025200735.1. Classification (NCBI taxonomy): domain Bacteria; kingdom Pseudomonadati; phylum Pseudomonadota; class Alphaproteobacteria; order Hyphomicrobiales; family Rhizobiaceae; genus Rhizobium; species Rhizobium sp. CB3060. The sequence goes on from NZ_CP104158.1 coordinate 1,121,517, forward strand.
CAAGGAACTTGCCGCTCGCCGCGAAGCTCAGAACGCCAGCGGTTGGCATCCGGTCGAAGCACGCAAGCGCAATGTCACCACGGCGCTGAAGGCCTATGCTGCTTTCGCGACCAGCGCTGACCGGGGTGCTGTTAGAGATCTCGGCGGGAAGTAATCAAACCCCTTCGCCCCGTCATGAGCTTGTCGAAGGGATGGGGAGAAGGTGGCATATGCTTTATAGCGGCCGATTGATCCGCTTATACGTCTCCTCCAGCGCTTTCAGCCGCTCGTCATAAGCGCCCTTGATGCAGGCGGCATCCGCGCCACAGGCCTGCCGCTTCTTCAGCCAGGCTGTCTGCTCGTCCTGCAATGTGCCGCGCGAGCCCATGGCCAGCAGGCCGGAGAGCAGGTCGAAGGTCGTCACCATCTTCACGTCGGCATCGTTGAGCGCCCTGTTATCGCAGATCGTCTTCTCGTCCGGCTGAAGGTTCGGCGACTCGCAATTGAAGCTCGCGGCCTGGGATGTGTTGGCCGCGGTGAGAGAGGTAACGAGAAAGATTGCCGCAAGGCTGGTTGATCGCATGCTTTTGCTCCATCTGCCGGTTTCCGAAACGAAATGCGCGATCACGCGTTTTTGTTCACAACGCCTGTTCTTCATGCGCGCAAGCGACCAATTATACTTCATGCTTCCGCCCTCTTTCCTTTCTAGCGTCGGACGCTACAACGTTGTTTCAAGAGCATTAAAGAAGGAAAATTCCATGCAGGTCCTGCTGAAGCGCACCGCCGTTTCGATGATCGCCCTCATCATGACGATGCCGCTTTCCGCCGAGGCGCAGACTGCGAAGTCTGTGCCGCAGAGCCAGATGCAAATGCAGCTTTCGTTTGCGCCGCTTGTCAAGCAGACGGCCGGCGCCGTGGTCAATGTCTATGCCGAGCGGATGGTGCAGCGGCAGTCGCCCTTTGCTGGCGATCCCTTCTTCGAACAGTTCTTCGGCCAGCGCATGCCGAATCGCACCGAGAAGCAGTCTTCGCTAGGGTCCGGCGTGATCGTCGAGGCGAATGGCACGGTCATCACCAACAATCACGTCGTCGACGGCGCTGACGATATCAAGATCGCGCTGTCGGACGGCCGCGAATTTCCCTGCGACGTCGTGCTGAAGGATGATCGGGTCGATCTCGCCGTTCTGAAGATCAAATCCAAGAACCAGAACTTCCCCGTCCTGCCGATCGGCAATTCCGATGCCGTCGAAGTGGGCGATCTCGTGCTGGCGATCGGCAATCCCTTCGGCGTCGGCCAGACGGTGACGAGCGGCATCGTGTCGGCGCTTGCCCGCAACCAAGTGAAGAACCAAGTCGGTTTCTTCATCCAGACTGACGCTTCGATCAATCCTGGCAATTCCGGCGGCGCTTTGACGAACATGACGGGCGAGCTGATCGGCCTCAACACCGCAATCTTTTCCCAGGGCGGGGGCTCGAATGGCATCGGCTTTGCCATCCCCGCCAATCTGGTCAAGGTTTTCCTCGCAGCCGCCGATCGTGGCGACAAGACCTTCGATCGCCCCTATATCGGCGCTTCCTTCGAACCGGTGACATCAGACGTTGCCGAAGCGCTCGGGCTGGACAAGGTGCGCGGTGCGCTGGTGACCAAGGTGGTCGATGGTGGGCCTGCAGCGAAGGCTGGCCTGAAGGCCGGCGAGGTCGTCACGGCCATCAACAATATCCCGGTCGAGCATCCGGACGCGCTTGGCTATCGCCTGACGACGGCCGGCCTCGGCGCCACCGTTGCTTTGACCGTTCTCGACAATGGCAAAGAGCATCAGGAGAGCATGACGCTTGCCGCGGCACCGGAATCCACGCCGCGGAACGAGAAGCTGATCCAGGGCAACAATCCCTTCTCGGGTGCGACCGTCGCCAACCTCTCGCCGCGCGTCGCCGATGAACTGCACCTGCCGGCGGATACGAACGGTGTCGTCGTCGAGAACCTGAAGGCGGATTCGCCGGCCGAGCGCCTTGGCTTTGCGCCGAAGGATATCGTCGTTTCCGTCAATGGCGTCGCGATCACCTCGACGGACGTGCTGCAGCAGGCCGTTACTGGCAGTCCGAGCTTCTGGCGCGTCGAAATCGAGCGTGACGGCCAACGCATCCGGCAGTTCTTCCGATGAGTGACGATCTGTTTGCACCAAGGATACCGGAGGAGGTCGCCAAGAGGCGGCCTCTTGCCGATCGTCTGCGGCCGCAAACCTTGGCCGATATCACCGGCCAGCCACATCTGACGGGCGAGGACGGCGCGCTGCGGCGGATGATCGACTCCGGCTCGCTCGGCTCGATGATCTTCTGGGGGCCGCCCGGCACCGGCAAGACGACGGTGGCGCGGCTGCTATCGGGCGAGGCGGGCCTTGCCTTCGAGCAGATATCGGCAATCTTCTCCGGCGTTGCCGATCTGAAGAAGGTGTTCGAAACCGCGCGTCTGCGCCGCATGGATGGCCGCCAGACGCTGCTCTTCGTCGACGAGATCCATCGCTTCAACCGCGCCCAGCAGGATAGCTTCCTGCCCGTCATGGAGGACGGTACCGTCATTCTGGTCGGCGCGACCACCGAGAACCCGTCTTTCGAGCTGAATGCCGCTCTCCTGTCCCGCGCGCGCGTCCTGACATTTCGCCCGCATGACGAGGAAAGCCTGGAGGAGTTGCTGCGCCGCGCCGAGACGGCGGAGGGCCGGCCGCTGCCCTTGACCGAGGATGCTCGCGCCAGCCTCATCCGCATGGCCGATGGCGATGGCCGCTCCGTGCTGACGCTCGCCGAAGAAGTCTGGCGCGCCGCGCGCAAGGACGAGCTCTTCGATCCCGATGCGCTGGTCAAAATCGTGCAGCGCCGTGCGCCGGTCTACGACAAGGCGCAGGACGGCCACTACAATCTGATTTCGGCTCTGCATAAGTCGGTGCGCGGCTCTGACCCCGACGCGGCGCTCTACTATCTCGCTCGCATGTTCGATGCCGGCGAAGACCCGCTATATCTTGGAAGGCGGCTGGTGCGCATGGCGGTGGAGGATATCGGCCTTGCCGATCCGCAGGCGCTGGTCATCTGCAACGCTGCCAAGGACGCCTATGACTATCTGGGGTCGCCGGAAGGTGAATTGGCGCTGGCGGAAGCCTGCGTCTATCTCGCCACCGCCCCGAAGTCGAACGCCGTCTATACCGCCTTCAAGGCTGCCACACAGGCTGCCAAGCAGAACGGCTCGCTGCTGCCGCCCAAGCATATCCTCAATGCGCCGACGAAGCTGATGCGCACGGAGGGTTACGGCGACGGTTATCGCTATGATCACGACGAGCCCGATGCTTTTTCAGGCCAGAATTATTTTCCGGAGAAAATGGGCCGTCAGACCTTCTATGATCCGCCCGAGCGTGGTTTCGAGCGCGAAATCCGCAAGCGGCTGGATTGGTGGGCAAAGCTGCGCAAGGAGCGTGGTGAAGAGTAGATCCGATATCACCGAGCGGTGATGTTTTCCGAGGCGGCCTTCTGTATGCGCGGCGCGGGGGCCTTGTCGATCATCTTGACGCTCGATTCCGCCATGCCGTTATGGCCTTCCATATCGACCACCAGATGCCAATGGCCCGACTCGGGAATGGACAGCCGGATGGGCGATTTCTTGGCGACGCCGCCAAGGAACTGGTGCTTCAGAGTTTCCGTAAAGCGCTCGAAATTCGAGCTGTTCATCAACCGGACATTGGCGATGGCCGACAGCGTGATTTCGATCACGGTTCCGGCGCGCTGCTCGTTGAGATCATAGTGGCTGTAACGGAAGGCAGGCTTCGACATTGCTCTTTTACTCTGGTGACACCCGGCCGATATTCTACCCAAGCGTGGGTTAAGGAAGCGTTGGGCCGGGTGCATCTGGGACGGTCGAAGGCTGTTCGAATTGCTACGCCTTAATGCAGGTTTGGAAATGGCGTTGCGAAGCCGTCGAGATCGAGCACCGAGCCTTCGGGTGCGAGGCAGATATCGGCGGGATTATGATTGCACTCTTCGGCGGCAAAGTGCACTGCGGCCGCTTCGTTGGTGAAGAGCCCGCCGACGAGACCTTGCCGGTCCTGGACGATCCAGGCGCCGCGCCGGTCGCGGCCGACTGTGAAGCGGGCGGGGGCCGGCGAGGCTGCGATGTGAGCCGAGCGGCGTTGAATATGCTGTGTGTCTGCCATGTGTTTTCCCTCGTAGATGGCTTCGTGTGCTCAATTGCCGGCCCAGTGCACCAGCATCTGGATGATGGCAGCGGCGAAGAAGACGAACGCCAGGCGCGGCGCGATGGCGCGCAGGCCGTTTAGCAGCGCATGCGAAGGGGTCGGACGCTTGGCGCCTCCGAGGGCAGCGGTACGAGGGCGTTGGAGCGGGTCGGCAGCAGTGCCGTATTGCATGTAGCGTGACATCATAGTTCCTTTCCAAGTGTCACTGGCGCTACGGTCGATTTTGAACGACGCAAGCGCCATGCAAATAAACTATGAGTGATCGGGTATGATTTCCATTTGGCAGGAAAGGCTAAAATATAAAAATCTCATAGGGATAGAGCGTTTTTATAATCCCAGGCGGAAAGTCAGCGGCGAGGGCGCGTGTCTATGGCAGCCAGCTTGAAGTAACGCCATCGTCGCCTGGATCACCGTATCCGTCTCGGTCTCGACGCCGGTTAGCGGCAGGCGCACGTCCGGGCTCATGTGCCGCATCAGAGAAAGGGCATGCTTTACCGTCGCCGGTTCGGGTTCGCGCGCAAGCGCCTTGAACAACAACCGAAACCGATCGTCGATCAGCCGTGCCGCCGCCATATGGTCGCATCCGGCCGATAGCTGCATGGAATGGAAAAGCCGCGGCGCGATGTTGGCGGCGCTTGAAAACGAACCGCGTCCGCCGGCCATGGTGAAGGCGAGGGCGCTCGCATCATGGGCCGAATAGAGCGCGATCCTTTCCGGCAGCAAAGCACGCCATGCGCCGACGCGGGCGACGTCGCCGCTGCCGTCGGCAATGCCGATGATGGTCGGGATTTCCGCCAGCCGCGCGATTGTCGCCGGCATCAGGTCGATGGCGGTATGGGCAGGCAGGTTATGGATGATCAGCGGCAGATCGGTGCTGCCCGCCAACTGCTCGAAGTGATGGACTACGCCCTTCTGGCTTGGCTTGGAATAATAGGGAAGAGTGACGAAAGCGGCGTCGGCGCCGAGTTTCTGGGCTTGCCGCGTCTCCTTGATCGTCGCCGCCGTGTCATTGGTACCGGTGGCGACGATGACGGGGACCTTGCCCTCCGCCAGCTCGACGCAGATCTCGATGATCCGCACCCGCTCTGCTTCGGTTAGCGCAGGTCCTTCACCGGTCAAAGAGCAGGCAAGCAAACCGTCGATGCCGCTTAGCAATTGCCATTCCACATGCGCCATCAGGCCGACGGTATCGATCGCACCGCCGCGAAATGGCGTGACGAGTGCCGTGATCGCGCCGCCGATGCGCCTTTGCAAGGCCGGTCTCATCATCTCTTTGGCCGCTCAGAGAGCATGCAGCACGATGAAAAGCTCGAGGCCGCTTAGCAATAGCCCGAAGGCGAACATCGCATAGAAAGTGCGCCTTTCGCGAACCTGCCGGTTGCGAAGCCGCCGCTTCGGTTGGGCTTTGCCGACGGGGGCAGAAGCAGTGATGGGATGGCGTCTTTCGCGGCTGTCGCGCACAAGAGAACGGATGGCCTCGGTGAGATTGGGGGAATGTGTATCGAGCATAGCGTCTACCTCTGCATTCGATCCCGAGGGTAGCGCCGAGCAGCATAGGAAATCCATTCGAGGCAGAAGGCGAAGATATAGGCGAGATATAAAGACGCTGACGTGGTGCGAACCGCGCCACCGTTCTAAATGGCGGGAGCAATGCACCGAACCGCGCGGAGGGAGTGGCAGGCTTATCCCGCCGCCCGCAAGTTCTGCCGCTCCAACTCCGTCACCAGCGCCAGGATTGTCGCCGAGGTCGGCGTCGCGACACCGGTGAGCTTGCCAAGCGAGACGACCATGCCGACCAGCGGCGTGATTTCCAGCGCCTTGCCGGCCAGTAGATCCTGCAACATAGACGTGCGTACCGGGCCGATCTGGCGGGAGCGTTCGAGACGTTCTTCGACGGAAATCGCCAGACGCGCACCCAGGGCTTCCGCAACCGCCTGCACCTCGTTCATCACCTGGCCGACCATGACCGACAGAGCCGGATTGCCCATGATGTCGGACATCAGCGCCCGTGTCAGGGCGCTGATCGGATTGAAGGCGGCATTGCCCATCAGCTTGCTCCAGATCTCGTCGCGAATGCGCGGCGAGACCGAGGCATTGATCCCGCCTTGCTTCAAGAGAGCTGCGATCGCTTCGATGTCGCCAGTCGCCTCGCCAGAGGGCTCTCCGAGAACGAAATGGCCGTTGTTGCTGAGCTTGATCTCGCCGGGATTGATGACCTCGGCGCCTTGATAGGCGACGCAGCCGATAACGCGCTCAGGCCCGATCAACCGCCAGAGATCGCCATTCGGATCGAGCTCCTCCATCTGCCGCTCGGCATGACCGCTTAGCCGATCCCGATGAAAATACCACCAGGGTATGCCGTTCAGGACCATTACGACGCGCGTCCCGGCATGCAGGAGCCTGGCAAGTCCAGGGGCTGCCGCGCCGAGCTGGTGGCCCTTCAGCCCCGTTATCACCAGGTCCTGTGGCGGCAGTTCCGCCGGATCGTCGGTTGCGGTCACCTGTGCCACGAGCGGGCTCTCTGCCTGGGCCTCCCAGACCCGCAAGCCATCCGCACGAATGCCTTCCAAATGCCCGCCGCGCGCCACGACAGAAACAGTTGCCTGCCCCCTCAATCCCAAAGCCAGTTTCGCCGCAATTGCACCGCCGAGCGCACCTGCGCCATAGACGCAGATAGTTTTGAGGGAAGGGGATGCCATGGCCTTGATCTCCGGGGCTATACCGATCGGAGCAAGTTAGGTCACCGCCATGATTTGGCGAGCTGTTTATTGAGGTAATCGCAATTCTGCGGCCTTGAACCGCAGCTCAGCCGGCAAAGAGCCAACCTGGATCAGCCCAATACCATATCCTGATGAAACCAATATCGTCTTCAAGCCCGGCATTGTCTGTTCGGGCTATTCTTTACCACAATCGCATTTTAACGTCGGCGGGAATGCTGGACCAGAAACAACCAGTGCGGTATCGGTTTGTCGGTGGTCCTTTTAAAGTTGATCATGTCGCCGAGGAAGATCATTGCGTTTCGAAGCCTTAAACCGCATCTGGGAGACTGCTCGGGAGACCAGCCATGATTTTCGGGCCTCTACCGATGTGTTTCCCGTTGTCGATGTCGAGAAGCTGGGCACGACGCTTAGCCTGAAGGAGCAGGGCGCGGCCAACGGCAGTCTCAACCGGCCGGGGCAAAGCGCTCAGTCCCTCGATGAAACCGAGCAGCGTATCATCGCTTGGGTCGAGGCGGAGAAGAAAAGCTCTTATCAGGTCCTCGAAGATCAGTTCCAGACCTTCGACAGCCGCTTGCGCAATCTCGATTTCGAAGGCCAATTCGGACTGATCCGGCAGGCGAATGCGTCCAGCGTTTCAGATTTCAAGGCGGAGGTCGCAAGCGGCGTCGACGAGCTGCATGGCCTGCGCCGCAATTTGAAGACTGCCGAGGACGAGATGGTGGACTTCAAGTCCCGGCACAGGCTGCAGCGCGCGGCGAAGGTCTCCAGCAAGGCGGCCTGGGGCTTCAAGGTCGCGCTGATCGTCTTCCTCGTCCTCATCGAGATGGTGATGAACGGCAGCTTCCTCGCCAAGGGAAGCGAGCAGGGGATTGTCGGCGGCGTCACGGAAGCGGCCGCCTTCGCCTTTGTGAACATCGGCTCGGCACTGATGTTTTCCTTCTTCTGCGTTCGCTTCCTCGTGCATCGTTCGTTTTTCCTGAAGCTGCTCGGTCTGTTTGGCCTAGTCGCCTATGTCGCCGTAGCGCTCGCGATCAACATCGCACTGGCGCATTACCGCGAAGTGTCGGCAACCATTCTGACCGGTGCCGGAGCCGAGGTAATGCAACGGCTGAAGGCCGCGCCGCTGGGTCTGCAGGAGCTGAATTCCTGGATGCTGTTTGCCGTCGGCCTGATGTTCTCGCTCTTCGCCTTCATAGACGGCTGTTACCTGACAGATCCCTATCCAGGCTTTGCCGGCGTGCAGAAACGCCTCGATGCGGCGAGAAGTAACTACATCGACCGCAAGCTCGATCTGATCGACGATCTTCGGGATATCCGCGATGAACACAATGGCAAGATCGAAGAGATCATCCGCGATCTCAGCATGCGCCGGCAGGAGACCGCCGCCATCATCGCCCATCGCGCCCGAACGGCCGGCCTCTTCATCGAACATCAAAATCATCTCGAGCGCACCGCCAACACGCTTCTGACCGTCTATCGCGAGGCCAACCGAGGCACGCGCACGGAGCCGGAGCCGGCCTATTTCTCATCCGGCTATCAGCTTGAGCGCCTGATGCCCGTTCTGCAGACCGGAGAGGAATGGGACGACAAAGTGCTTGGCGAGCGCATTCAGAGCGCGCAGGCCGAGCTGACCCAGCAGATCAAGCGAATCGGCGACGAATTCGAAAGCGCCATCGAGAAATACCACAAGCTCGATAATCTTTTCCCGGAGAGCATCATTGGCACGACGCAAGCGGCGTAGCCGAGGTGGCAGCTCGGCCGGTCTTATCATGGCGACGGTTTGCCTCGCCGTTCTGTCCCTCGGTATTGTCGGCGCCTATGGCTGGCTGCGCTACAAGGCGAGCGGCAATGTCGCGGTCGACCAGGCTTCGCTCTGCCCGGTGGATGGACCGAAGGCGGAAACGGCGATCCTGCTCGACGTCACCGATCCGATCTCGGACACGACGGCGCTCGACCTGCGCAATCAGTTCCAGAAGATCGTGGCCGATGTGCCCGTCGGCGGCGCAATCGACATTTATGCGCTGACGGAGAAGGAGGGCGAGCTTATCCAGACCTTCCATGGCTGCAACCCTGGAAGCGGCGCCAATGTCGACGAGTGGACCAGCAATCCGCGCCTGGCGCAGGCGCGTTGGGAAAAAGGCTTCGCAAAGCCGCTTGCCGATATCGCCGGCAAGCTGAGCGTCGGCGAGGCCGGCAAGCAATCGCCGATCATGGCCGGCATCCAGAAGATCAATCTGGAGGTCTTTGCGAGCGCTGCCGGCGGCATTCCGAAACATCTCTACATCGCCTCCGACATGATCGAGCATACCGACGCCTTCTCGAACTATCGCGACGGCGCCTCCTACCAGAAATTCCAGCAGAGCCCCGCGCGGAATAAATTCCGGACGTCACTGGATGGTGTCATGATCAAGATCCTCGCCTTTCAAAGGCCGAACATGAAGTTCAGTATGGAGGATCTGGCAAATTTCTGGGCGCAGTGGATCAAGGGCAATAATGGCGATTTCGACGGCTTCATCCGATTGGAGGGGATACGCTGATGGCCGATGTTGAGGCGAGGCTAGCCATGCGCGACTACGGGCCGATGGTCCTCTTCGCGCTGGTCACCGTCGGCGGCATGATCTTCATCTGGACGTCCAAGCTTCTGGGCTGGCCGCTGCCGATCGTCACCGGCGTGCCGCTGCTGTTGATGGCGGTCTATTTCGTGGTCTCGCTGGCTTTCGCCGGATTTCGCCTGCACAACGAGCAGGCGGGCGACAATCTCTACTACATGGGATTTCTGTTCACCCTGTCGAGCCTCGGCGTATCGCTCTACCTCTTTGCCGGCGAGACCTCGATCGAGACGATCGTCCGCAATTTCGGTATCGCCGTCACCTCGACCATCGCCGGCGTGACGCTGCGTATTCTCTTCAACCAAATGCGGCGCGATCCGATCGACATAGAGCGCAGCGTCCGCCACGAACTGGCCGAAATGACGCGGCGCGTGCGCACGGAGCTGGATTCGTCGTCACGTGAATTTTCTCACTACCGGCGCGTCAGCAATCAGATGCTGTCGGAAGGTTTCGAGGAGATCGCGCGCCAGGCGGAACGCAACGGCGAGGAAATTCAGAAGATCCTGGAGGTCTTGGCGAAGCAGGCGGTCAAACCCATCAACGAGGCGGCCGCGCAACTGACGGAAACGACGTCGCAACTCGCCGAGATCATCGACAAATTCGGCACGGCGGTCGAAACCGTCGGCAAGAAACTTGAGGAGATTCATTCGCCTGAGGATGTCGTCCGCGCCCAGTTGGCGCCGGCGATCGCTGCCATCAAGGAGATGGCTGAGGCGCAATTGCAGCCACTGAAAAATATCGAACAGACACTGAGCCGTATGGCCGATATGCCGGGCCGATCGCTGCCGCCTGAGCCCAAACCGCTCGATCTGCAGGCGGAAAAACCGTCAGATCATCCGGTTGCATCCGTGGACGATGAAGTGCTCTCCGAGCCTGTCACGGTCCTCTCGGCCAATGAAAACGAACCGCCGGCCGATAAGGTGCGACGCAAACGCCGGTGGTATCTATGGTGATGCGCGTCTCGGACACCACGCCGAAGCTGGAACACAAGGGCTATAATCGTGGCCTCATCCTCGGCCTGACCATGGCCGAATCCATGCTGCTGCTGGTCTTCTGCCTGCTTCTGGTGGCAGCGGCGATGATTTCGGCGGAGAGGAATCATCGCTACGAGACCGAGCGGAAACTGAAAGACGCCGAGCAACGGCTCGTGCTCCTGGAAAAGAGGCAGTCCGAACAGGCGGCGCGCATCGTGCAATTGCAATCGAAGCTGATTTCCGGCGATCTCTCGGCGGCGGACCGCGCAACGCTGGAAAAGGAATGGCGTGAATTGGTGGTCGCGCGCGACACGCTGGACAGCATGGGCGCTGATGGCACGAAGCCGGAGGATCTGCAGGAGCTTGCCAAACTCGCGGAAGTGCTGAAGCAGCATGGCGTCGATCTTTCCAAGGCGCCCGACACGGTAGCCAAGCTTTTGGCAGGCGAGCGTTCTGGAAAGGGGGCCCATGATTGGCCGCCGATCATCAATCTCGACGACGCCAAGAAGAACTATTTCCAGTCGGGCAGCGCCGAATTGACCAAGACTTTTGAACGGATGCTCGACACCACGATCTCGAATGAGATTGCCAGCAACTTGAGCCTCTATGACGCTGACATTGTCGAGGTGATCGGCCACACGGACGAACAGCGGGTATCGCGGGGAAGCTCGAATCTCGACGATACGCTGATCGGGGCGATGGATGGCAAATTGCCGATATCGGCAGTCGAGCCGGCTGATAATGCCGGGCTGGGACTTGCGCGCGCCATCGCTGTGGCCAATGTCCTCAAGGCCAATCCGAAGCTGAAGAACGTCACCATCTTGCCGATGTCGGCCGCGCAACTGATCCTGCCCGGCGATACGATCACGGCAGGGCAGGCGGGTTCCGTGGAATCCCGCCGGCGCATCGAAATCCGGGTACGCGGCAGGACCACGCCCGTTGCCGTGATCAATGATGCAACGGCGGTTCCCATCAGCATACGCTAGCTACGTGTCCCAGCCAGACGCGGCTTAACTCCGCAGGCCCGGAGCCTCATGGCCCGTGCGCGCCACATATTCGGTGTAGCCGCCGCCATATTGGTGAATGCCCTCGGGCGTCAATTCCAGCACGCGGTTGGACAAAGCGGCCAGGAAATGCCGGTCGTGCGAGACGAACAGCATGGTGCCTTCATATTGCGACAGGGCCTGGATCAGCATTTCCTTCGTATCGAGGTCCAGATGGTTCGTGGGCTCGTCCAGCACGAGGAAATTCGGCGGGTCGAAGAGCATCATTGCCATGACAAGCCGCGCCTTTTCGCCGCCCGACAGCACCCGGCACTTCTTCTCGACATCATCGCCGGAGAAACCGAAGCATCCCGCCAGCGCGCGCAAGGAGCCCTGTCCCGCCTGCGGGAACTCGTGTTCGAGCTGCTGGAAGACGGTGCGTTCGCCGTCCAGCAAGTCCATGGCGTGCTGGGCAAAATATCCCATCTTCACACTGGCGCCCAAAGCGACGCTGCCTTCGTCCGGCTGCGTCGAGCCCGCGACCAGCTTCAGCAGGGTGGACTTGCCGGCGCCGTTGATGCCCATGATGCACCAGCGCTCCCTGCGCCGCACCATGAAGTCCAGTCCTTCATAGATGACGCGACTGCCGTACTTCTTGTGAACGCTCTTCAGGTTGACCACGTCTTCGCCAGAGCGCGGTGCCGGCTGGAATTCGAAGGCGACGGTCTGACGCCGTTTCGGCGGCTCGACACGATCGATCTTCTCCAGCTTCTTGACGCGGCTCTGCACCTGCGAGGCATGCGAGGCGCGTGCCTTGAAGCGTTCGATGAATTTGATTTCCTTGGCCAGCATCGCCTGCTGGCGCTCGAACTGGGCCTGCTGCTGCTTTTCGTTCTGCGCCCGCTGCTGTTCGTAGAATGCGTAGTCGCCCGAATAGCTGCTCAATGAGCCGGCGTCGATCTCGATGATCTTGGTGACGATGCGGTTCATGAACTCGCGATCGTGCGACGTCATCAGTAGCGCGCCCTCATAACCCTTCAGGAATTCTTCCAGCCAGATGAGGCTTTCCAGATCCAGATGGTTGCTCGGCTCGTCGAGAAGCATGACATCGGGGCGCATCAGGAGAATGCGGGCGAGCGCCACGCGCATCTTCCAGCCGCCCGACAGCGCGCCGACGTCGCCGTCCATCATCTCCTGGCTGAAGCTGAGGCCCGCCAGGACTTCGCGAGCGCGTCCTTCGAGCGCATAGCCGTCCAGCTCCTCGTAGCGTGCCTGCACTTCGCCATAGCGCTCGATGATCTCGTCCATCTTGTCGGCCTGGTCCGGATCGACCATGGCGGCTTCCAGCTCGCGCAGCTCGGCGGCAACCGCACTGACGGGGCCTGCGCCTTCCATCACTTCGGAGACGGCACTGCGGCCCGCCATTTCGCCAACGTCCTGATTGAAGTAGCCGATGGTGACGCCCTTATCGACGGAAACCTGCCCCTCATCGGGCAGCTCCTGTCCCGTGATCATCCGGAAAAGCGTCGTCTTGCCGGCCCCGTTGGGACCGACGAGCCCGACGCTTTCACCCCTGTTGAGCGCCGCGGACGCCTCGATGAAGAGGATGCGATGGCTGTTCTGCTTGCTGATGTTTTCGATACGAATCATGTCTACGCGAGGCCCGAAGAAAGTTTTGGCGCCTTATGCCACGGGTCGTGCGCTCTGTCGCAGCTTTTTGGGAAGGAGAATGATATCCGTTGCAGATCGGTGTTCATGGCTGGCGATTTCTGAGGTCCGGAGCAGCCATTCACAGGTGCTTGATTGAAGGGCCGGCCGTCTTCAGGCCGACGAAAAGTCGAGATAGTCGATCGTGCACTTTCCTCAGCCGAGTTTTTGCAAATGGACATTCTGGGAAGCATCCGGACCAGGGCCTGTATCCTACTGTCAATGGCAGCATTGTTTGCAACCGGCATATCGAGTGAGGCATGGCCTGCCAACGCAGCCTCTCAACATGCGCGGCTCCATGAACCGGTCAAGCAGGTCGCGGATCAACGCCTGCTGATCGATACAGCGGAGGGGAAAGGGGAAATGCCCCTCTACGCGGATCATGCGATTGATGCGGCAGCACCCGACGTGACGAAAGTGCTGATCGTGATCCACGGCACGCTTCGAAACGCCGATGCCTACTATGCCGCCGGCCAGAGGCTGCTCGCAAAAGCAGGTGATTTGGCGAAGGGAACCATGGTTGTCGCACCTCAGTTCCTGATAAGATCCGATGCCAAAGCTTTCTCGCTGTCCGCCCAGACCCTGGCCTGGACGCAGAGCGGCTGGAAGAGCGGTGAGCCGGCACGCCAAGCCGCGCCGATTAGCTCCTTTTCTGCGCTTGATGCCTTGCTTCAGCATTTCGCGGATCGCCGCTTGTATCCTTCGCTGAAGTCTGTCGTCGTAATGGGTCATTCGGCGGGCGCTCAACTGGTGCAGCGCTATGCGGTGGTCGGACGGGAGGCGGAAACCTTGGCGAGCGACGGCGTCTCCGTTCGCTACCTGGTCGCCAATCCATCGAGCTATTTGTATTTCGACAACGAGCGGCCGGCCGCACCGGATCAATCCGGCGGTTTGGCTTCATGCCCGAAGGCGACGCAATGGCGATACGGGCTGACGTCCGCACCGCAATATGTGTCCTCGCAAAATCCCAGGGATATGGAGGCCGCATATGCCGCGCGGAACGTTATCTACCTGCTGGGTGAGGCCGACACCAACCCGTACACCCATTTCATCGACCGCTCCTGCGCCGCGATGGCGCAAGGCCCTTACCGGCTTGCACGCGGGCTGACCTATTTCGACTATATGGAAAAGCGGCATCCGTCCGACCTCAACCAGAAGGTCGTAGAGGTGCCCGGCGTCGGACATGACGAGGAAGCGATGTTCACATCGGATTGCGGCATCGCGGTATTGTTTGATCGACCGATGCCGCCATCTTGCCCGGTCATCGACGGGACGGCAAAAGGATCGGGAGCGTTACCGTAACTCCTCTTCTTGGATTATCGATTTCCCCTCGGAATGGATCTAATTCAGTCGAATTAAAAGCCCCGAAAGCGAGAGCTTCGGGGCTTTCCAATGTCTACAGTTTCAATCTGTCGCGTCCAAATCTACTTTTCCCTGGGCGGCTGCTTTTGAAAGCCAGTCCCACCATCTTTTCCAAAATTGTTCTCCTTCATCCAAAATACTTTTCCTGAAGATGCCAAAAAAAACCGGCTGACGGCCGGGTTGGTTTGAAAATGAAACGGGCGTCAACTAAGGCAATTCAGCGCGACGGTAAAACGTACTGCCAACGCTCTCTTTGGTTATCACTGGCAGGATACCAGCGGCGGTCAGATCTCTCTTCATGCCCGCGAAATGACGTTGCCGCTCTTTGGCGTAGGCAATCAGTGTCACGTACTCAGCGGCAAACCTGTCAGCGACTTCCGGCCGGACGATGCGTTGGAGGCATCTGTTGACCGGGTTGATCGCATGCTCAGCCTCTATGAAGCCTTGGTCGATCAGCGCCGCCAATACAGGTCGCGCCAACCTTAATCTTTTCTCCGCATCCGAAAGACTGAGGCCGCCATGATCTGGCAGCATTGTGAGACGACGGATTTCCTCAACATCAAATCGAAAGGCGTCAAGGCCCATTTTGCCAGGGTTAGTTGACACGTTTTTCAAACTGCCGCCTAGCATGAGATCGAGGATTTCCTCGAAGCGACAGTTCGCCGCCTTAACCGCTTCTGCAAATGTGAGGTATCCGGCCTCCTGATTGAACTCTCTTGTCACGCATTTGGTAGCTCGATCTAGAAAACCATCCAGATCCCTTTTGAAATAGAATGGGGTCAAGCTGACGTCTGGTCCGCTTGCTAGTGCCAGCTCAACATAGTTCCCTCTGGCCAAGGTTCGCCAGAGTGTTCGCCCCGTGGAAAGATACTCTC
Organism: Rhizobium sp. CB3060; assembly: GCF_025200735.1. Taxonomy (NCBI): domain Bacteria; kingdom Pseudomonadati; phylum Pseudomonadota; class Alphaproteobacteria; order Hyphomicrobiales; family Rhizobiaceae; genus Rhizobium; species Rhizobium sp. CB3060. Next base: position 1,136,964 of record NZ_CP104158.1, read on the forward strand.
GCGCTGCAGCTGGCTTCATGCTCGATGTAAAATCCTCCATCAATTCGTCCACCCGCGCTGCAGCAAAAACGGTGCGACTGTCCGTCGCAATAGATTGGTTCGCGTCCAATAATCCCGCTTTGACAAGGAGCTTTCTGACGGTCGCCGCGTGGATGCCATATTGGCGTGAGGCGGAGTGGATCGAATGTAATCGGCGCACCGTTACGGGGCCGAAAAGCTCGGCTCCAATTGCAAAGGGGACTGACGACAAAGCGACATCCCGCATAATATCGCGGATGCCGTCGTAGGCGGCGTCGTCGATTTCAAATGCCAGTCGTTCGTACAGTCTGCCGTAGAGCAGACGGCCGCCAAAGCTACTCTCTTGTTTCCAAAAATCGATATGGAGGGACCGCAAAAAATCGCGGAATGAATCTTCACCCGGAGAGAGGATCTCGAACCCGGTCTGCGCGCACTTGATCCAATCAATTTCACTGATTTCTTCGGCAAAGTAGCTCTTGCCGAATAGCTTAGTCGCCCCGACCATTTCGCACAGTTTCCCGGCCACAAACAATGGTAGCCGATCGAGCCAAGACTTCCGCTCCGATCGGCCCCATAACCGGTCTTCAATGTAGGCCTCGAAGGGACTGAACTGCTGTGGTTCGTTCTGAAAGGTGGCAGAAGGCCTAGCGGCAATCATCGCCGCAATATTGTGAGAACCAGCTAGAGCTGAGATGTCCGTTTGAAGGAGTGGTACATGGTGCTTTGAGCAGGTGCGGACGTGGATGACACACCAATGAAGGCGACCATAGGTCCTGCACAGAGGATCGCCCGTGCGCGTTTTGATATCGTCTTCGATACAGTGGGGACAGTATCGAAGACGATATCGATGAAAGGAGGCTCTGGAGAGAGCTTCGCCATTGATTTGCACGTGCCTGTCGATGCGCTCGACGTGTCTGCTGCCGATTTCGATCGACGTATGCCCTGCCAGATCTAGGACCCTTCGAATTTCTGACAGCTCGCCGTCGATGATCCGACGATAGCTGAGCCCCATATGACGGCAGAATTCCCAAACGTCCTCTACGAAATTCGCGATCGCGAGCCGCGAGACGAAACTGGTGATGGTTTCGTCTTCATAAAAGGGTACCGTCAGCATCAACCTTCTCACCGGGGCCGATCTCCCGCCTTCCTTGCCTTTCCGGCGACGTTTTGGAGATCTTTCTTAGGATTCTTGGTTTTGGCGGCACCGCTCGGCAAGTTTTTCCAATTGCTCTGTTCAAAGATGTTTGTGTCGATCGAGCAGCCGGTCGCGTTGTGATAAGCCTGCGCGAAATCGATCGTTGTAACGGTTTTGCGGTCGCCCAATGACATAACAAGCTCGACCGATGACATAATCAGCTTGAATATTGCTCCGGTATTTCCTTCGCTAGCGTGAATGAGACGCTTGCTGACGTCGTCGACCGGAAGATTTCGCAATTCTAATCCTGCGTGTTCGGAGATGATGGTCTTGATCCAGGTGCTGACAATTGGATATTTTGTAGCTGGAATTGGCATCAGTTTTTGGATCTTAGAGCGGTTTTGGATCTGCTCCTCGGCCTCTCGTAATTTCTCCAGGATGGGCATGCCAGCCAGAATAAGTCTGACGGGCCAGTGCTCGTTGTCCACAAGGTTGATCAACGTATCCCAGACCTTACTCTGTTCGTACCAATCGTCGAGCTTCATGACACGCTGAGCTTCCTCGATCACGACGAACATGACTCCGCGCCGCGCGAGTTGCCCTGGAACCAATGGCCACACATACGTTTCTTTCGCATCGCTCCTGATTGGATAGCCAACAGCCTCCAGCAGCAATATGCCAATGTTGCGGAGCGAACATGGATTGGGGGCGCGAATTCTCACGATCGGGTTGACTGGCCTGCCGTACTCGTCGTGACGCAGTGCAAACGCTGGATCGGTAGCGATCGCGTGTTTGATCATTTTGGATTTTCCCGCATCGCTGCCTCCCACGACGAAGAGAATCTTTCTCTCCTTGTCGTCATCCGCTTGCGGCGACAACAAGCTCATTTTTTGCGCGTGCACGAGGTCGGCAAAAATTGCATCACGGGGCTCGATTGCGCAGTGTTGGGCTCGGAGATTGGCCATGAAGTCACTGAGGTCCAAGTCTTTGGGTGCCATAGTGCTACGAAGATGTTCGATTGATGCGCGTCGCAGGTTTAGCAGAGAGGGTTCCATCACTCGTTTCTCCTGTTAAAAATCGTCGCGATAGATCGCGGTTTTGCTGGCAGGCAGAGAGAGCTGTTCAGTGGACCGGGGATTTTCAATTGCCTTTGCCTTTTGGTCCGCGCTGGGTTTACCTCTCGTTGGAGCGCCGTATTTTTCCTCTTGCGCCTTTTTGGATTGGCTGGAGGGCACGTCCAAATCATCCTCTTCCAACTCGTCTCCGAGACCCCAAGCTTCCTCAAGAAATGGCGTCAGCCGCCAATCCTGGTCGCGTACGGCGCGGGTGTAGTCAGACTCAGGGACGATGTGGAGCGCGCGGCGGATGCGACGCTCAAGCCGGTCGCACATCTCGGAGGTTGGTACCGGGCTTGCCAAATTATGCATGGCTCGCGAAATTTCCGCGATGCCGTCGATGTATTCGAAAGCTTCATCGACGGTGTCCTGCGTGCGATCCGTGTACTCGGTATCAACAAGGTTTATTTCTTCGAGCAACGCTGTCACCTTCCAGAAGGAAACGCCCTTAAGGAAGCCGAACTGCGAGCCTACACGATAGGAAAACTTCCCGTCGAACACAGTGATTTCGCCGATGTCCCAAAAATCGACGCGGATGTCGACTTCGGTGCCTGTGTTCTCACGGAACATGCGTTGGATCTCGTCACTCTGGTAATAGAAGCCGAGAAAGCGGATTCCCTCGCGTCCAATTACGCGCTTAAGATTCACGCCGTAGATGGTACGCAAGAGATAGTCTTTTTGTGGGTTGGGTGGGAGTTTAGCTTCGCACCCTAACAGCCAAGCTTGCCTGCTCGACATGCCTCCAATGTTGATTTGCACTGAGAAGTGACCCGGCATTTGCGCCGAGAATTGACCCGCCTCTTAGGTATGTTTCGGGTCGGTGGTGGTGGTCAAGTTCCTACTTTTCTCCTTTGCTGTTTTGGGTTCATGCGCTGAGCTGTTCTTGAACCGGAAGCTGTCGTTTCCAGTTTCGAGGATGTGGCAGTGATGGGTAAGCCGGTCGAGCAATGCGGTGGTCATCTTGGCGTCGCCGAAGACGCTGGCCCATTCGCTGAAGCTCAGGTTGGTGGTGATGATGACGCTGGTCCGCTCGTATAGTTTGCTCAGCAGATGGAAGAGCAGTGCACCGCCTGATGCGCTGAATGGCAGGTATCCAAGCTCGTCAAGGATAACGAGATCGGAGTGTATGAGCCGGTTGGCGATCTGACCGGACCGTCCTTGAGCTTTCTCCTGCTCGAGAGCGTTGACCAGTTCGACGGTCGAGAAGAAGCGAACCCGCTTATGATGATGCTCGATGGCTTGAACACCGATTGCCGTGGCGACATGCGTTTTGCCTGTGCCGGGCCCGCCGACCAGGACGATGTTGTTGGCCTCGTCGAGGAAGTCGCAGCGATGAAGCTGACGCACGAGCGCCTCGTTGATCTCGCTGCTTGCGAAGTCGAAGCCGTTCAGATCACGGTAAGCGGAAAGCGTGCCGTCTTGAGCTGATAGGCTGTCGATCGCACCTCCCGTTCCGCCGTCTCCGCTTTGAGGAGCTGCGACAGGATCGGAATGGAGCCTCGAACGCCGGCGCTCCCTGTTCGGTCAGTTCACCGACGGCTTGGGCCATACCGTGCATCTTCAATTGCCGCAGCATGATCACGATCGCGCCGCTTGCTGGGTTATGACGCATGGCGAATCTCCGTCTTTCTCAGGGTGTCGTAGCGTTCGACGTTGGCCTTTGGTTCATTGGTGAGTGTCAGTGCCTGGGGCGCATCTATCGTCGGCGGCGTGAAGGATTTGCCATCGACGAGGCGATGCAGCAGGTTCAACACATGCGTCTTGGTCGGAACGCCGGACTTCAGCGCCATGTCGACGGCCGATAGCACGGCCTGTTCATCGTGCTGCAGGACGAGCGCCAGGATATCGACCATCTCGCGGTCTCCGCCAGGTTTCTTGAGCAGGTGTTGTTGCAAGGCTTTGAAGGCCTCGGGAAGCTCGGTGAATGGAGCACCGTTGCGGAGAGCGCCGGGTTTGCGTTGCACGACCGCGAGATAGTGCCGCCAGTCATAAACCGTCTGTCCCGGCCGATCATGGGAACGGTCGATAATGCGCTGGTGCTCGCAGATGATCAGGCCTTCGGCGGCGACAACGACACGATCCGGATAGACCCGCAGGCTCACCGGTCGATTGGCGAAGGATGCCGGAACGCTGTAGCGGTTGCGCTCCAGATGCACGAGGCAGGTGGGAGAGACCCGCTTGGTGTATTCGACAAAACCATCGAACGGACGGGAAACCGGCATAAGAGCCCGTGCTTCCTCCGCCCAGATATCGGCGATGGTGCCGCGCATCTGGCCGTGAGACGTCTGTGCCCAAAACTCTTTGCAGCGTTGCTCTAGCCACTCGTTGAGGGCCTCCAGAGATGGAAAGCGTGGCATGGGTTGCCATAGCCGATGACGCGCGTCCTGGACGTTCTTCTCGACCTGACCCTTTTCCCAACCGGACGCCGGATTGCAGAACTCCGGTTCGAACAGGTAGTGGCTGGCCATCGCCAGGAAGCGAACATTCACGTCGCGCTCCTTACCGCGGCCGACCTTGTCGATCGCCGTCTTCATGTTGTCGTAGATGCCGCGCCGGGGAATGCCACCGAAGACGCGGAATGCGTGATTGTGGGCGTCGAACAACATCTCGTGTGTCTGGAGGAGATAGGCCCGAACGAAAAAGGCCCTGGAATAGCTCAGCTTCGTATGGGCAACCTGTAGCTTGGTGCGCTCATTGCCGATGATCGCCCAGTCTTCCGACCAGTCGAACTGGAATGCTTCACCGGGCTCGAATGCCAAAGGCACGAATGTTCCGCGTCCCGACGTCTGAAGCTCTCTCTGTCGATCGGCTCTCCACTCTCGAGCGAAAGCGGCGACACGGCAATAGGAACCCTCGTAGCCCAAGCTCAGCAGGTCGGCATGGAGTTGTTTAAGGGTCCGCTTCTGCTTGCGGGATTTGTTGGCCTCCGTCTTCAGCCAGGCCGATAGCCGGTCGGCAAAAGGGTCAAGCTTGCTCGGCCGCTCCGGAACCTTGAACTTCGGCTCGACGCCACCCAACCGCAGGTACTTGCGAATGGTATTCCGGGACAGGCCAGTCCTGCGGCATATCTCCCGGATCGATAAATGCTCTCTAAAATGCCAGCGTCGGATCACGCTCAATAACGCCATGTCGATCACTCCATAGCTCCCGCTGAAAACACGCGGAGCAAGGTTCAAAACATGGGTCAATTCTCGATGACAATATCCGGTAATGCCGGGTCACTTCTCAGTGCAAATCAACATCGGGCCTTCCGGAGGCGTTCAATCTGCTTCCTTGCCGCGTCATCCAGGATAGGTAAAGATTGTGTCAGTACATTTGAGGCTTTTGCGATGGACTCAATGCGTTGAAATCCTGAAGACAGGTCCGTCTTCATACTTTCGAACGTCTGTTGCAGAACGAGCCCAGGCGCTTCCTGCGCAGGCGGTCGCTTCACGAAATCACGAAGATAGCGGTAGATATCGGCGCTTTTGCTGTCCGGCTTTACCATTGAGAGATGGTCTTCATCCAACGGTATCACCGCGAATGAGGGGGGCAGTCCAGGATCGGCGCTGTCTGGTTTGACAGGCGTGCCTTTCCGCCCGATTGGCTGCGTCTCCGTAAACACAATTCCTTCCAGGCCATGGCTTACACTGAAGCCTCTGAACCAGGTATTTAGTTCTCGTAGATGGGGATCATTGCGCGACAAGCCTTTTAAGGCTTAAGGCCAAAGACTCGAGATCTGATCTTAGCCACCTTTGGCTATCAATCTTTCATATCTAACAGGGTGAAAGCCAACATCTCTCGTCCGGAAAACGGCAGGCTAGAGAACCTTCTTAGCTTAGACCGGTGAAAATCCTTTAGGCATGCGTCATTGAAATTAGAGATCCAGTAAGCCTTGTTGTGTCGATCGCCTTGCCGCCAGACGTAGCGAGTGAACCTCCTGCCATTTCGACATCGTAATATTGCCCCGCGAGATACGAAGGGGGACGCCGGTACGAGCGGCCAGCACTTCAGGCTGTTCGCGATGCTCAAACGCGATGTGTGGAGGGAGTAGAAAATGTCTGGCGAACATATCGGCCTGGTCTTCGGTGCTTTCCCTCGCATTCATGTGCTTGAACCGCTGGACCGCTCCGTTCGGATCTTTGTGCATCTGCACGTTTCGTTCACGATGTAATAGGTAGTGGCCAAGTTCATGCGCCAGGACGAAGCGCGCTACAGGGTCTTCGTCGCAGGCAGCACGATAGAGGGAGCGCCTCACAACGATGCGATCGTTGTGAGGCTCGGTTACCGCGTCTTCCTTCAGCTCGTCATCGCGAACGATCACGAGCCTGAAGTTGGGATACCGTTCGACGAGTTTGAACTCTAGAATCGCTACGATGTCGACCCGATCAACGTGCGCAATCTGGAACTCGTGTCGGTACTTCAGGGTTTCGGCCATCATCTCAGGGGTGGTCAGTCCTGTGGATGTGAAGTGGTCCTTTGCCATTTTTCGCGATGCCTCTGCAAATTCACGATATTGGTCCCACCAGTTTCGGCGATGGTCGTCTCAGTCGTCGCTGCCGCGACCTTTGCCCGTTCGTTTCGCAGAATCTTTGCGAACGTTCCGACGTCTAGCCCGTAGAATTCGCAAAGCCGCTCACGATCGGTCTCGGAGCCGACGTCATCGCCATATTCAAGCTGACTGATGATGTCTTCTGTGACACCGGATTTTTCCGCCACTTCACGAAAACACCAACGGCTGGTCTGGCGCTGCCGACGGAGCATATCGCCGAAAATCTTGAGTGCCGCCACAATACAAGGGTCTACTGTGTCATCATTCATTGATAACCTCACACGATAGGAAACGGTCTAAGAGTAATAAGGCGCTCCTTACGAAGCGCCTTCCTTACTTATTTTCGACGGCTGGGCTCGCCTTTGGTGTCGCCGTAACCGGGCTTTGGAACGCGTTCGACAGTGGTTGTTCTCGGGCGGCGTTCAGCTTCCTTCACAGGAATGAACTGACCCGATTTTGAATCCCTGCCGACGTCGAACGTTTTTCTTTCAGACATTTCGAACCCTCCTGGGTTTGTGGAAATCTCTGAGCCAACTCGACGTAACTCCCGAATCCTCCTATAGTGCTCTTGCTTAAGGGCTGGCGGATCAAGGTCTGTCGGTCACGCGAATGCTCAAAGAATATTCGCGAGATGTCGTGGCCGAGATTGCAGTCTCGGTTGCGGCATCGCGGAGAAAAGATTCTCCGATTTTACTTCCTTTTGGATCAATCCTCCTTTCGTGTCTCCGAATCACTTTAAGTAAGGTAGCCAAAATCGCGGCTCCTGTAAATATAATTTCGTTAAAAATCTATTATTTTCAGTATTTTGACGCTGTTTGTTGAAGAGGAGTCTCCGAATCTGCGTTCAAGTTAAATGGTTTCAAGCTTAAAGCGATATGGGGCGACTCAACGTTTCTGTAAATCCGTTGAGTCGCCCCATAATTTACTGCATTTCACAGCTTATCTGCTGAATTTAACTTTTCATTGTTTAGGCAATTCGTCCACTCTGCAATTTCCTCTGCGCCTCGTATCCAAAATTCCAAAATTTCTATGCCACGGGAAAAGTTGGTTTGGACGCGACAATCGCGGTCAGGCGAATGCTTAGCTGCACCCGCTCGTCGCGCCGCACGTGTCGCACTTCTCGCAAGTTCCATTCCGAACCATCGTGAAGTTCTGGCATTCCGTGCACATGTTGCCGGTGTAGCCCTGCATGATGGAGCGGGCGCGGCGTTCGGATTCCAGTTTCTTGGCGTCCGACTTCGCCGTTGCCGCCTCATCCGCTGCCTTGTCGGTGAAGAGGGCAGTGGAGGCTTCTTCGTTTGCCAGTTCCTCTACGATCTCTTCAGCCAGTTCCTTGGCGCGTTCCTCGTAATCGCGCTTGAAGGCGACGACTTCCGAGGTGGAGACGGCGCTGGTCGGTTCGAGCTTGCGCGCGGTATTGCCAGCGATGGAGGTGATCGTCGCGCCAGAGGAGGCGCGGGCAGGGGCTGCCGTCGACGAACCCTTGACCTCGGCTGCCTGGCGCTCACCCGATGTCGGCACCAGCGTCGGCTTGTAGCCGCGGGTCAGGCCCTTGGAGACGACATCGGCCTTGCCTTCCGACACGCCGCGTCCGAGCGCCGTGTTGTTGAAGTCCGACGTATCGACGTGGGCGAGATCGTGACGGCCGAGATAGGAGATGGCGAGTTCACGGAACACATAGTCGAGGATCGACGTGGCGTTCTTGATCGCGTCGTTGCCGGTGACGATGCCGGCCGGCTCGAACTTGGTGAAGGTGAAGGCATCGACATATTCTTCGAGCGGCACGCCATATTGCAGGCCGAGCGAGACGGAGATGGCGAAGTTGTTGATGAAGGCGCGCAGCGCCGAACCTTCCTTGTTCATATCGAGGAAGATTTCGCCGAGACGACCGTCGTCGTATTCGCCGGTGCGCAGGAAGATGGTGTGTCCGCCGATCTTGGCCTTCTGGGTGTAGCCCTTGCGGCGACCGGGAAGCTTTTCCTGGCTGCGGACAACCTTTTCGATGACGCGTTCGATGATCTTTTCGGTGACGGTGACGGCCTGGGCGGCAGCCGGGGCCTGCAGCAGTTCTTCCACTGCATCCTCATCGCCCTCGTCGTCGATCAGCGAGGCGTTCAGCGGTTGGCTGAGCTTGGAGCCGTCGCGATAAAGAGCATTCGCCTTCAGGCCGAGCTTCCAGGAGAGCATGTAGGCGTTCTTGCAATCCTCGACGGTTGCTTCGTTCGCCATGTTGATCGTCTTGGAAATGGCACCCGAGATGAAGGGCTGGGCGGCGGCCATCATGCGGATGTGGCTTTCGACCGAAAGGTAGCGCTTGCCGATCTTGCCGCAGGGGTTGGCGCAATCGAAGACGGCGAGGTGCTCGTTCTTCAGGAACGGTGCGCCTTCCAGCGTCATCGCGCCGCAGACATGGATGTTGGCAGCTTCAATGTCCTTCTTGGAGAAGCCGAGATGGTCGAGCAGGTTGAAGCTGATGTCGGTCAGTTGCTCGTCGGAAACCTTCAGCGTGCCCTTGAGGAAGTCGGCACCGAGCGTCCACTGGTTGAAGACGAACTTGATGTCGAAGGCGCTCTTCAGCGCGGCGTTGACGGCCTCCACCTTCTCGTTGGTGAAGCCCTTGGCCTTCAGCGTCGAAGGATTGATGGCCGGCGCCTGGTTCAGGTTGCCGTGGCCGACGGCATAGGCCTCGATCTCGGCGATCTGGCTTTCGGAGTAGCCGAGCGCACGCAGCGCTTCCGGAACGGCGCGGTTGATGATCTTGAAGTAACCGCCGCCGGCGAGCTTCTTGAACTTCACCAGCGCGAAATCAGGCTCGATGCCGGTCGTGTCGCAATCCATGACGAGGCCGATCGTGCCGGTCGGCGCGATGACGGTGGCCTGGGCATTGCGGTAGCCATGCTGTTCACCGAGGCTCAGGGCCTTGTCCCAGGCAGCCTTCGCATGGGCAACGAGGTCCTGGTCCGGATTTTCGGCGTGGATCAGCGCCACCGGATTGACCGACAGGCCTTCATAGCCCGAGGTCTCGCCATAGGCGGCGCGGCGGTGGTTGCGAATGACGCGCAGCATATGCTCGCGGTTCGGCTTGAACATCGGGAAGGTCCCGAGTTCGGAGGCCATTTCGGCCGAGGTCGCATAGGCGATACCGGTCATGATCGCGGTCAGCGAGCCGGCGATTGCGCGGGCTTCGTCCGAGTCATAGGGAATGCCCGACGACATCAGCAGGCCGCCGATATTGGCATAGCCGAGGCCGAGGGTACGGTATTCGTAGGAGAGTTCGGCAATGCGGCGCGAGGGGAACTGCGCCATCATGACCGAGATTTCGAGGACGACGGTCCAGAGGCGAACGGCATGCTCGTAGTCGCCGATGTTGATGCGCTTCGTCGCCGCATCCTTGAAGGTCATCAGGTTCAGCGAAGCGAGGTTGCAGGCCGTGTCGTCGAGGAACATGTACTCCGAGCACGGATTGGACGCACGGATCGGGCCAGCGGCCGGGCTGGTGTGCCAGTCGTTCATCGTCGTGTTGAAGTGCAGGCCCGGATCGGCCGATGCCCAGGCGGCATAGGAGATGGATTCCCAGAGCTCGCGCGCCTTCACCGTCTTGACGACCTTGCCGTCCTTGCGGGCGGTCAGGTGCCAATCGGCGTCGTTCTCGACGGCGCGCAGGAAGTCGTCCTTGATCGAGACCGAATTGTTGGAGTTCTGGCCGGAAACGGTGAGATAGGCTTCCGAATCCCAGTCCGTGTCATAGGTCTTGAACTCGAGATCCTTGTAGCCCTGGCGAGCGAACTGGATGACGCGCTGAACGTAGTTTTCCGGAACCTGATCCTTCTTGGCGGCGCGGATTTCGCGCTTCAGGGCAGGGTTTTTGGCCGGATCGAAGCAATCATCATTGTCGCCTTCGCAATTGACGGCAGCCTTCATGATCGCCTTCAGGTGCTTGGCGACAATCTTCGAACCGGTGACGAGGGCGGCAACTTTCTGCTCTTCCTTGACCTTCCAGTTGATGTATTCCTCGATATCTGGATGGTCGATGTCGACGACGACCATCTTGGCGGCGCGGCGCGTCGTGCCGCCCGACTTGATGGCGCCGGCAGCGCGGTCACCGATCTTCAGGAAGCTCATCAGGCCGGAGGAGCGACCACCGCCGGAGAGCTTTTCGCCTTCGCCGCGCAGCAGCGAGAAGTTGGAGCCCGTGCCGGAGCCATACTTGAAGAGACGCGCTTCACGAACCCAGAGGTCCATGATGCCGCCTTCGTTGACGAGATCGTCCTCGACCGACTGGATGAAGCAGGCATGCGGCTGCGGATGTTCGTAGGCTGACTTGGACTTGGTGATCTTGCCGGTGAAAGGGTCGACATAGAAATGGCCCTGGCCGGGGCCGTCGATGCCATAGGCCCAGTGCATGCCCGTGTTGAACCATTGCGGCGAATTCGGTGCGACGCGCTGGGTGGCGAGCATATAGGCGAGTTCGTCGCGGAATGCCGATGCATCCTCTTCGGAGGAGAAATAGCCGCCCTTCCAGCCCCAATAGGTCCAGGTGCCGGCGAGGCGGTCGAAGACCTGGCGCGCATCGGTTTCGGAGCCGGTCTGACTTTCCTTCGGCAGATCCTTCAGCGCCGCATCATCGGCCACGGAGCGCCACAGGAAGGAAGGAACGTCGTTTTCCTCAACCTTCTTCAGCTTGGCGGGCACGCCGGCCTTGCGGAAATACTTCTGCGCCAAGATGTCGGCGGCGACCTGCGAGAACTGCGCCGGCACGTCGATGTTTTCGAGGCGGAAAACGATCGAACCGTCAGGGTTCTTGATCTCGCTTGTCGCCTTGCGGAATTCGATCTCCGCATAAGGTGACTGGCCGGCCTTCGTAAATCGACGTTCGATGCGCATGATCCCTTACCTCAATTCGTTGGCGCCCGTCCTCGAAACGAAGGCGCAAAATTCCTGATCCGGCTTCGCGGTTTCAGCGCGCAGCCAGTGTTCAATCCGCTTCCTGACAGGAGGTGTCATCCGGAGATGTCCTTCCCGTATCTTGTGGTGATGGTGGCTGCAAACACTAAATATAGTATTAACAGCTTATTGCCGCCAGTCCCCGCATGTCTTTTTTTGGCAGCACCGATCTCGGCACAAAAGGCCTCCCTGGCGCCATCGATCATGATGATCGCCGTGAATCCAAATCCGATTTCGAGTTAAGGACCAGCCCCCGTTATTCCGTCCGGTCCAGTCGCCGCCGCAACGTCATTCATTAACTTTGAAAGACCCGATTCCGTCAAGGGGTGGTTTGCGACGGATTTTTAACCACAATATCTTGTGGGCTTGCCTGTGGAAATTGGGGAAACGCCAGGAGTCCCAAAGATTCAAGCGCTTGGCGGAAATTGTTCGTTCTCCGCGCGACCGCTTATGAGCCGAATACCACCGACGGCGGAATTAAAAGCGACAATATTGTGACCGTGGCCTTGAAACCATTGGCAGAGGGGCAAAAGCATGCAGCAACCCCTTATGATTCGCGCCGAAGCCCTTGAATCCCACGTAATCCTGGTATCTCGATAACCACTAAATATAGTGGGCGCTAACGCGCCCACATCTATTGCTGATGCCTATGTCCGATTTTGGCACACCGCACAGAATCACAACTGATTCGGGTGAGTCTCGTAACGGTCAGCCGCGATGACCCTTGGCGATCGGCTCCTGATAGGTGAAACCCATATCCCAGGGGAAATAGATCCAGGTGTCCTGGCTAACTTCGGTGATGAAGGTGTCGATGGTCGGCACGCCCTTCGGCTTGGCATAGACACAGGCGAAATGCGCATTTGGCAGCATGGTGCGCACTTCCACAGCCGTTTTGCCGGTGTCGGTCAGGTCGTCGATCACCAGCACGCCTTCGCCGCCATTGGTGGTGAGTTCCGGCGCGATACCCTTGAGCAGGTTCATTTCGCCCTGGCTGGAATAATCATGGTAGGAGGCGATACAGACGGTCTCGATCAGGCGGATATTGAGTTCCCGCGAAATGATCGCGGCCGGCACGAGGCCGCCGCGGGTGATGCAGACGATCGCCTTGAACTCGCGATTGAGTCCGGCAAGTCGCCAGGCAAGGGCGCGGGCATCGCGATGGAACTGATCCCAGGATACGGGAAAGGCTTTATCGGGCAGGGACATGGCTCTAAGGCTCCGGGAGGCAGAGGATAACAACGCACCGGCGCTGCCGGCGACCCTGAGCAGACCCCGCGACGGGCGCGGACCACGGACCAAATCCTGAAACGCGATTCGCTGGCCCTCCGATCGAAGATGATCCCACCCAAACCATTTTGGACTTTAGGGATCACGCTCCGTGGACCACGCGAATGGGTTCCCTGGCGGGAATTTTCTCATCGGTCGCTGCTTTCTGCTGGATTTGCGCTCAAAAGGCAAGAGCGCCGCTGCACCGCATATCCGGCAGGCTTATGGGCATCAGCGCGCAAGCAGCGTCATCGCCGTCATCGATTGCAGCAGCGTCCGCGTCGTGCCGCCGAAGATCAACTGCCAGAGCCAGGAATGTGTATAGGCACCCATGACGAGCAGATCGATGCTATCGTCGGCGAGGCGATTTTCGATGACCTGCGATGGCGTCTTGCCGCCGCAAGTCGCCGTTTCCAATCTGGCACGAATGCCATGGCGGACAAGCGTGGCCGTAATCTCCACGCCGGTCTCTTTCGGCGAATGCGTCGAGCTGTCAGAGGTGTCGACGGAAAAAACCTCGACGGAATCGGCAGTCCGCAGGAACGGCAGGGCGTCGAAGGTCGCGCGGGCGGCTTCCTTCGATCCGTTCCAGGCAATCAGTACGCGATGGATCGGCTTCGGCTCGGTAAAGATGTAGGGAATGAGCAGCACGGGACGGCCGCTTTCGAACAGGAAGCTTTCGACATCGACATGCGAGTCCGAAGATTTGGCCGGATCGGGCTGCACGGCGATCAGCAGATCGGCGCTGCGCGCACTTTCCATCAGCGGCTCCGAACCATAGCCGACGGTGCTCGCAAAGTTGCGCCATTCATAGGCAAGTCCTTCGCGCTCCATTTTCGCGCGGAACAGCCGCTCGATCTCCACGGCCTGGCTGTGCGCCATGTCCTGCAGAGCCTGCACGGCGACCGGATCGGGGATCTCCATCGGCGCCACCAGCGGCACGGCCGAGACGATTTCCGCATGCAGACCCACGATATGCGCGCCATGCTCCTGAGCGAACGCGGCGGCGAAATCGACCGCCACCCGCGTATTGTCGGGGGTATCGAGTATGACCAGGATGGTTTTATAGGGCATGACGTGATCTCCCATGAGGAAAGGTCCTTATCGCTCCATTATATCAGTGTTCCGTCCGATAATAATGCGCTGATATGACCGCGGTTCCCCAACGGGTTAAAAGCATTTGCTGAATGTCATGCCTCAGCAGACTGATTTTCCTTTGCTTTTGCCTGTCTGATCATTTCGATCATGGCGCGCACCTCGGCCGCGACAGTTTCAACCAATTCGGCCGAGCGGCCCCGCACGACGATCTCAGTCGAGAAGGATTGGCCGACATAGCGCGGGTAGGATCCGATGCTGGTATCAGGATGAGCTTTCTGGATGGCGCCGAGCGGCGTGCCGATCTCGCCTTCGCCGTAAGGGCAAGAAATCGCCGTCGAAAGCATGCGGGTGCCGGTGCGCAGCGTCGGGACGACGTTGTCGAGCATCGCCTGAAAGACCTGCGGCACGCCGGCCATGACGTAGACATTGCCGATGTTGAAGCCCGGCGCGGTCGAAACCGGATTGGCAATATGTTTGGAGCCGACCGGCATGCGCGCCATCCGCTGGCGGGCCTCGGTGAATTCCATCTCGCGCCGCGCATACATCTCCGCCATCAGCCGCATCGCTTCGGCCTCATGTTCGCAGGCCACGCCGAAAGCCTTTGCAATAGCATCGGCGGTGATGTCGTCATGCGTCGGGCCGATGCCGCCGGAGGTGAAGACGTAATCATATTGGCCGCGCAACGCGTTCAGCGCGGAGACGATGGCGTCTTCGTCGTCGGCGACAATACGGACTTCCTTCAGATCGATGCCAGACAGCAGCATGACATCGGCGAGATGGCCGATATTCTTGTCTTTCGTCCGGCCCGAGAGCAGTTCGTCGCCGATAGCCAACATGGCGGCGGTGACAATGGTTTCATTGGTCATGTAAATATCCGTGGAATTGCGCAGTAACGCGTTCGAAAAAAACGTTTGAAATAGGTAGCGCCGTTTACGGCGAATGCAAACTGACGTTTTCGTTTGCTTGGCGACGGTCGAAAAAGCAATCGCAAGTGAAATTTCGTCTTCATCGGGTGAACAGTGCGTTCTAGTTGCTGGGGCTGCGCCTCCGTTTTAGCGCTGATAGAAATCAGCCCGAAAATCAACGCGTCCAACAACTAGGAGACGTTCATGACTAAGGTTCTGGTTCTCTATTATTCCTCCTATGGTCATATCGAGAAGATGGCCTATGCCGTCGCCGAAGGCGCAAAGTCCGCCGGCGCCGACGTAACCGTCAAGCGCGTACCGGAACTGGTGCCGGAAGAGGTGGCCAGGGCTTCCTACTTCAAGCTCAATCAGGAAGCTCCCATCGCATCGCCGGAAGAACTGGCCAACTACGACGCCATCATCGTCGGCTCCGGCACCCGCTTCGGCACGGTGACATCGCAAATGCGTAATTTCTGGGATCAGACCGGCAGCCTGTGGTTCGGCGGCAAGCTCGTCGGAAAGGTCGGCTCGGTGTTCACCTCCTCCGCGACCCAGCACGGCGGCCAGGAATCCACCATCCTCGGCTTCATCCCGACCCTGCTGCACCACGGCATGGCCGTCGTCGGCCTTCCCTATGCCTTCCAGGGCCAGATGGGCACGGAAGAAGTCAAGGGCGGCTCGCCCTACGGCGCGTCCACGATCACCAACGGTGACGGCTCCCGCCAGCCTTCGGAAATCGAACTGGAAGCCGCAAAATACCAGGGCGCCCACGTCGCCAAGATCGCGGCCAAACTCGTCGCCTGATTTGATTTTCGACATTGCATGGAAACGAGGCGCGGCGAGAGCTGCGCCTTTTTTCGTCGGGGCCTATTGGAATTTGGCCTTTGGTGCGGACGACGGGGGTCGAACCCGTATAGCCTAAGGCCGAGGGATTTTAAGTCCCTTGCGTCTACCAATTTCGCCACGTCCGCGTTTTCGCGATTTCAATATCTTGCAAGCTCTGATTTGGGAAGCTCTGCACAACACAAAATCCGTTGCGCAAACTACGTTCATTTATCATTCTTTCCTTCAAAGACTTTCAACCGCCCCGGACTCCTTCGCGACATGGCAGGTACATACGTAAATGGTCCTTCTCCTGCAATGATGCGTAATTGGCATTCTCCAGGCAGTAACTGAACTTCGTCTCGAGTTGTTGGAAGAATCATTTTTTTCAGCTAATGGTAGTGTCAGCGGGGGCGGCGGGACAGGTAATGACCGTAGAAATTTTTGCGGATAACTACCGTGGATTCAAAAACATATCCCTTAATGTGGACAAAAATCTTTTTCTGATTGGGGACAATAGCTCCGGAAAGAGTTCAATACTTTATTTAATCGGGTATATATATTCTACAGAGCTGCTAGGTCCGCCGAGGATGGACCAAAAGCATATGTCTGGCGGGCATGATTTCTTTTCTCCTTATTTTGATTATGCCGACGTGACAGTTGGATTTCTTTCCAGAGAGCGAAAAACTGTCGGTGCAAGGGCAATAACGATTAAACGAAACGCGGATGGCCAAGTACCAATCGTTACAAGATTTACGACGATACACGGCAATGCACGTATTACGATACAAAGAAAATCCACGGGTTCTCTTTTGTACAAGTTTTCGTCGGTCACAGAAGAATTGACCGTTCAACGGCTCCGTGAACTTCACGACGAAACATCAAAATTCAAGCGCGTCTCGGTCGATGACGACGACGATTATTTTGAAGACAACATAAATACGCTTCGGATGCCGTGGTCGATACTACGAGCCGATGAAGTAGGAGATGAACTCATCGACACTATGATGCGGGGATTTTCACAGAGTTTCTTGCCATTGGTTGTCCATAGCGCCCCAGTCCGTGGCAATCCGGAGCGGTATTACGAATTTGAACGAAGGTCCAAGGCCTCCGGTGCCCACTTTGCTTCCATGTGGCACGACATGGAGAAGGGTAATGACGATAAAAGTCTAGAAATTGTCCGCGGATTTGGGCGCGACAGCCAGCTTTTTGAGGACCTAAACGTCGCACGGCTATCGGCTAAATTTGCTCATTCCCCACTAGTAGTCACCGTTAAGAAGCGAGGCAAGGATTTCCTTTTGGACCAGGTAGGTTTCGGGATATCCCAGGTTATTCCGGTGATCATTGAATCAGTTTTTACGAAAAGAACTGAGCAGAACGTAACTATGCTCTTGCAGCAGCCTGAACTTCATTTGCATCCAGTTGCTCAGGCTGCCCTTGGAGAGTTTCTCTTTAGAATGGCGAATGGAAGCCAGAAATATGTCGTCGAAACGCATAGTGATTTTTTGATCGATCGCTTTAGAGCCAACATGCGCGAAGACCCGGGCGTTACTGGCGCAAATATATTGTTTTGTGAAAATAAGGAGGATGGCAACCACTGCCACGTCATTAATATTTCCGATACGGGCGAACTTGAGAACCCACCTGAAAACTACAAAGATTTTTTTGTGGCTGAACTGATGCGGACGATGTTCTAATGTCAACAGTACTTCTGGACGTTTCAGCTAGTACGCAGCAGTGGTTTCAAGACGCTTTGAAGGAAATGGGCGATACGAAACATAAACATGTCAAATTCCTCTATACGGAACAGGAAAAATACAAGACTGAAATCTCCAAAGTCCTATACCTCGCGAAATTTTTGAAATTGATGGGAGATAAAGGACGTCGAGTTGATGTGGACAAAGACGCCTGCAAGGCGGTTATGGACGAACTAGAAGCGAATGCGACATGGATCGGTTCGTCTGCATGCGATGACCCGCACATCTTTGCCATGGTCGCGCTAAAAAGTGCCCGGTATATTTTCACCGACGAGCATCGAATAAGCAAATGCCGCAAATGTATGTCACACGTCAAAAACAGCATGTGTGCCTTCAAGGCGATTAGAAGCGGAAAAATTTACAAGAAGCATCGAAACAGAATTCTTAGACCCTAAGAGGCTTTATTAAGTGGCGGGAAATCACCACAAAAAACCATGTGGCGTACACTTGTGGTGTGCGAGCGCTTCCATATCTGAGAGTGTGGCTCACAAGCGAAGCCCGCCGGCACCGGGGAAACCGGATTGGAGCGGGCCTCTGACCATCATCATGATGGCTGGCTTGCATTGGAGGCGGGCCTTTGCTTCCTGTCAATTCGAAGATTTTGCGTTGCGACCGGATGTAACACGGTGGCGCGAAATGTAGCAGTTGCGCGTTGGATGGTCGTAGCCGTCGATTTGTGGTGTCGCAATGTCGCTTAGGCAGGTCGGAAAGCGCAACAAAGAGGCTTTCTTTACTCATCTTTCCTGTGTCATAGCGAAGGTGGATTGAACAGGAACGGACCAAGACCGTGGACAAGCAGGATGTTCTCGACGCCACCGAGGCCATGCGTGGCCTTTTTTCCGCAACGCCGCTGCAACTGAACGAGCATCTTTCCGCTCGCTACGGTGCGGAGATCTGGCTAAAGCGCGAGGATCTGACGCCGGTGCGCTCCTACAAGATCCGCGGCGCCTTCAATTTCTTCCGCAAGGTGATTGCCGAAGGTGGTACGGGCAAGACATTCGTCTGCGCTTCGGCCGGCAATCATGCGCAGGGTTTTGCCTTCGTCTGCCGCCATTTCGGAGTGCCGGGCGTGGTCTACATGCCGGTGACGACGCCGCAGCAGAAGATCGACAAGACCCGTATGTTCGGCGGTGAATTCATCACCATCAAGCTGTTCGGCGATTTCTTCGACCAGTGCTACCAGGCGGCGCGCGAGCATGTGCAGCAAATTGACGGCGTCATGGTGCCGCCGTTCGATCATGCCGATATCATCGAGGGGCAGGCGACGGTTGGTGCCGAAATCGCCGAGCAATTGCCGGAGGGCGTCTTGCCCGACCGCATCGTGCTGCCCGTCGGCGGCGGTGGATTGGCGGCTGGTATCACCGGCTTTTTTGCCGATCGCCTCGCCAAGGACGCATTCGTCTTTGCCGAGCCGGCGGGAGCGCCGAGCCTCAGGCGCAGCATGGAGGCAGGGCAGGTGGTGACGCTGGCGAAGGTCGACAATTTCGTCGACGGCGCAGCGGTCGGTCGCATCGGCGACCTGAATTTTGCGGCCCTGAGAAGTTTTGCGCCGGAGCAGGTCATGCTGATTGCGGAAAATGCCATCTGCGTGACGATCACGGATATGCTGAATGTCGAAGGCGTCGTGCTGGAGCCGGCTGGCGCGCTGGCGATCACCGCGCTTGAGCAAATGGATCGTGAGAGCATCCGCGGCAAGACGATCGTTGCGGTCGTCTCTGGCGGCAATTTCGATTTCGAGCGACTGCCCGATGTCAAGGAGCGCGCCATGCGCCATGCCGGGCTGAAGAAATACTTCATCTTGCGGCTGGCTCAGCGCCCCGGCGCGCTGCGCGATTTCCTCAATTTGCTCGGTCCGGACGACGATATCGCCCGCTTCGAATATCTGAAGAAGAGCGCCCGCAATTTCGGCTCCATCCTGATCGGCATCGAGACCAAGCATCCCGACAATTTCAAGCAACTGGTCGAGAATTTCGAGCGCGCCGGCATGGGCTATCAGGACATCACCGAGAACGACATTCTGGCGAACCTGATTATTTAACTTTGCCACCCAACGTCCTTCATGCTAAAGGCGATTCATGGCTTCGATCTTGTCGAATATTTTCTCGATCTTCACCGGCGGCGCTTCGACGACGAGCGCCGAAAAGACCGGCGGTCCCTCCGTCACCGCGGAGCCGCAGGAGCACAACGGCTGCACGATCTATGCGACGCCGCAGCGCGAAGGCAATCAGTTCCGCCTGATGGGCCGGATCGAGAAGGAAGTGAACGGCGAGGTGCTGGTGCGCAATTTCATCCGCGCCGATGTTTTCACCTCGTCGGACGATGCGCTTGAATCGACTTTCCGCAAGGCGCAGCAGATCATCGACCAGAACGGCCCCTCTCTGTTCGGCGACGGCGAAAAGGTTCGTCAGGTCTGAGTTCAGGGACTGGCTCGAACGACAAAGGCCGGATGGCCTGGCCTATCGGAAATGCGGAACTAAAGCAGATATTGATGTCGAACCGCTTGCAGCACAGACACTGCGGGCGGTTTTTCCATTCGACTGACGGCATTCTCAAGCGTTCGAGTGGCGACGGACTGATTTTCTCGACAAGCCCCCCGCGACCGCCATTCGTCTTCGACACCGGCACCATGAAACCTTTCGATTTTTAAGCCGTTGTTGCGCTATGACCGACGCTAAAATCAATCCGAAATCGGTCGACGGCACTCAACCGCACGGTGCCGAGAAGTCGCGCCAAGGGGAGGGATCGACCGTCGAGGTCGCGCCGCCGCCAGATGTGATCGAACCAGATCCAGAGCTCACGCCTGAGGAGGCCGAGCAGGCGCGCAAGCGGTATTTGCTGAGGCGCTTCTGGATCAGCGCGCGTGGTTACTGGGGTCGCGGCGGCGACCGGCTCTCTTGGCCGTGCACGATCGTGCTATTGGCCCTGATCGGCATGAATGTCGGCTTCCAGTATGGAATTAATATCTGGAATCGCGCAATTTTCGACGCAATAGAGCAACGCAATGCCAGCACCGTCTATTTTTTGAGCGCCGTATTCCTGCCACTCGCGTTGGGAAGCATGACCCTCGTCGTTACACAAGTCTTCCTTCGGATGGCGATTCAGCGCCGCTGGCGTTCCTGGCTGACGACCGCAGTCATCGCGCGCTGGCTCGCAAACGGCCGCTACTATCAGTTGAACCTCATCGGCGGCGACCACAAGAACCCCGAAGCGCGCATTTCGGAGGACTTGCGGATTGCTACCGAATCCCCCGTCGATTTCATTGCCGGCGTCATTTCCGCATTTCTGTCGGCCTCGACCTTCATTGTGGTGCTTTGGACGATCGGCGGTGCCCTGACCCTGACGATCGCCGCTACGACGGTCACTATTCCCGGCTTTCTCGTCGTCACCGCGGTCCTCTACGCCGCGATCACGTCTAGCTCTATGGCGATCATCGGCCGCCATTTCGTCCACGTTTCCGAGGTCAAAAATCAGGCGGAAGCCGAATTTCGCTACACGCTGACACATGTGCGGGAAAACGGCGAGAGCATCGCATTACTCGGCGGTGAGGAGGAGGAGCGTAGCGACCTCGACAAGACCTTCGCCAATGTGCTCGGGCAATGGGCGCTCCTTGCCCGCCAGCACATGCGTACGACGCTTGTGTCGCAGGGGTCGAGCCTGTTTGCGCCCGTCGTGCCGATTTTGCTTTGCGCTCCAAAGTTTCTTGAAGGCAGCATGACCCTTGGGCAGGTCATGCAGGCTGCCTCTGCCTTCGCCATCGTCCAGAGCGCCTTCGGATGGCTGGTCGACAACTACCCCCGTCTCGCCGATTGGAATGCCTGCGCACGGCGCGTCGCTTCGCTGATGGTATCGCTCGACGGGCTCGAGCGCGCGGAGCAGAGCGACGCTTTGGGACGCATCAAGCACGGCGAAACTGAGGGCGATGCGATGGTCAGCCTGAACGATCTCTCCGTGTCGCTTGACGACGGCACCGCCGTGGTCAAGGAAACACAGGTCGTGATCGAACCGGGCGAGCGGGTGCTGGTGGCCGGAGAATCCGGCTCAGGCAAGAGCACGCTGGTGCGGGCCATCGCAGGTCTCTGGCCGTGGGGTGACGGCAGCGTCGATTTCCACGCCGACAGGCGGTTGTTCATGTTGCCGCAGCGGCCTTACATCCCTTCCGGGACACTTCGCCGCGCCGTTGCCTATCCCAGCGCCGCCGATAGCTGGACGCTGGATGAGATCAAGGCGGCCCTCGACAAGGTGGGACTCGATTATCTGAACGAGAAGATCGAGGAAGAAGCGCCATGGGACCAGACGTTGTCGGGCGGCGAAAAGCAGCGGCTCGCCTTTGCGCGTCTCCTGCTGCACAATCCCGATATCATCGTGCTGGATGAAGCAACGTCAGCACTCGATGAGAAGAGTCAGGACAAGATGATGGAGACGGTGATCAAGGAATTGCCGAAGGTCACCATCATCAGCGTGGCGCACCGCGCCGAGCTGGAAGTCTTCCATAGCCGCAAGATCACGTTGGAGCGGCGCGAGGGCGGCGCAAAGCTTGTGAGTGATATCGATCTTGTCCAGCGGGCAAGAAGACCGAATGTGCTTTTGCGCCTTTTGGAGAACCCGCGCTCCCTCCCGAAAGGCAAAGCGACTTCAAGCAAAACGGCGCCGTCTTCGAATAAAAATTGAAGTCCGCCCGGTTGGGGGTTCCAAAGGCTTGGGCGAGGCTCAGTTGGAGGAAGTGCCTGTCGCACGCTCGAAGCACGGAAGGGCTTTTGTCAAAAAAGTCGGTCGCATAACTTTGAGTTCCGCGACCGATTTTCTGCGACAGCAATTACCAGTGGCCGAATATAGGCCTTGCTTTCTCCGATCCGTTTACGCCGTGCGGAAAAGCTTGGCACCCGAGGGAGCGCTGGTCGCGCCGCCGTCGACGGTGATTTCGATCGCCGTGACGTTCCGGGAATCGTCCGATGCGAAATAGAGGGCAGCGTTGGCGATCTCGTCGGCTTCGCTCATGCGGCCAAGCGGGCTCAGGCTACCGAAACGGGCTTCGAGGGCATCCTTGGCATCTTCCGTCATCGCCCGTGTGTTCCAGATCGGCGTCTTGGTGGCGCCGGGCGTGACCTGGTTGACGCGGATGCCGCGCGGGGCGAGTTCGGATGCCAGGTTGCGGGTCATGGCGCGGACGGCACCCTTGGTGCCGGCATAGGCGGAGTAGCCGGGGATGCCGAGAACAGCGTGCACGGAACCGTTCAGGATCACCGAGGCGCCGTCGTTCAGATGCGGCAACGCAGCCTGCACCGTAAAGAAGACGGCGGTGAAGTTGGTGCGCACCACCGTCTCGAACTGCTCAAGCGTGGTCCTTCCAACGGCGGTTTCGCCGGCAATCCCCGCATTGGCGAAGACGATGTCGAAATTGCCGAGCTTCTGAGCCGCGTCGGCGAAAGCTTTCTCGGTGGCTGCAACGTCGGTGACATCGACCTGCAGTGCCAGCACATCGCCGCCAAGCTCTTCAACGGCGGCGGCAAGGGTCTGTGGATTGCGGCCGGTGATGGCGACCTTGGCGCCTTCGGCGAGGAAGAGGCGGGCGGTGGCCAGCCCGATGCCGCTGTTCCCACCTGTGATGATGGCAACCTTGTTCTTGAGACGCATGTTCGTAGCTCCTATTGGCTTTGATCACGATCTGGATTATGATCGTTCTCTATAAGGATTATGATCATAATCTACATTCGTCAAGGTAGATCGAGGAGATTTTTCGATGGGTCATTCTCAGTTGGAGAAGCAGAAGACGCATGAGCGCATCGTGACACTTGCCGCCAAGCGCCTGCGGGAGGAGGGGCTGGAGGGTATTGGCGTTGCCGATCTGATGAAGGAAGCCGGCCTGACGGTCGGCGGATTCTACAAGCATTTCGCCTCCCGTGACGAACTCGTCGCTGAAGCCGTCCAGGTGGCGGTGGAATCGTGGCGGCGGCAATTGGAGGGGAAGGGGATCGATCCGGCGGATATTTCTCTGGAGGACTATGCCGACGATTATCTCAGCACGCTACATCGCGACCACCGCGGCGAAGGCTGTGCCTATGCAGCGTTGACGGCCGATATCGCGCGCAGCGGCGATGCCGTGCGAACCATTGCAACGGAAGGGATACGGAAAAACTTCGAAACGATGGCCGCGCGCCTGCCGCACCAGGATGCCACGGAGATGCGGCGCAATGCCATTGTCGCCTCATGCTTGATGAGCGGCGCGGTCGGCCTTGCGCGCATCGCAAACGACGAAGAGCTCTCCCGTGAAATTCTGGAGGCTGCGAAGAGCTTCTTGAAGGAACTGGCGACAGACGGCCGGAAATAAAAAATGCGGCCGGTGGGGGACCGGCCGCTCGCAGGGAATTGCGATTGTTTTGAAAGCTTAGGCGGCAAGTGCCAGTTCGGTTGCGCGGGCTTGGGCAGCGCCGATCGCCTTTTCAGCGGCTTCCGGACCGAAGGCAAGGCCTTCGACATAGACGGTCTCGACTTCGGTGATGCCGATGAAGCCGAGAACCGACTTCAGATAGGGAACGGCATGATTGAGCGGGGCAGCCGGACCTTCGGAATAGACGCCGCCGGAAGCGAGCACAATATAAGCCTTCTTGCCGGTCACCAGACCCTTGGGGCCGGTTTCCGTGTAGGTGAAGGTGCGGCCGGCGCGGGCGATGTTGTCGATCCAGGCCTTCAGCGACGAATAGATGTTGAAGTTGATGAGACCGGTGCCGATGACGACGGTGTCGGCGGCAAGCAGCTCGTCCACGAGTTGGTCGGAAACCTTGACGGCTTCGGCCTGCTCGGGCGTGCGAGCCTCGACCGGGGTGCGGATGGCGGCGGTGAAGAGTTCATCGATATGCGGCAGCGGCGCAGCGGCCAGATTGCGATGGACGATCGTCTTGCCCGGGTTCTGGGCCTTGATCTTGTCGGCAAGCTCGCTGGCGATCTTGGTGGAAAGCGAGTCGCTGCGCGGGCTGGACGTCAAAAGCAGAATAGAGGACATGGTCGTGTTCCTTTTCAATGAGTTGCGAGAGCCAGGCAGGGAGGCCAGCCATCGTTCGAGAAAAGAAATAAGTCTGCAGTGCCATCGAAAAAACTGTGATAATATGGATTGGAATTATCGATAGAATGGATGGCCCATGCTTCCCAATCCGACCCTCGACCAGTTGCAGGTCTTTCTCACCGTTGCCGAATCCGGCAGCTTTTCCGCCGCATCGCGAACCTTAAACCGTGCGCAATCGGTCATCAGCTACACGATTGCCAATCTCGAGGCCCAGCTCGAGGTACCGCTATTCGAGCGTTCCGGCTCCCGTCAGCCAACATTGACGGACGCGGGCAAAGCTATGCTGGAAGATGCGCGTCGTATTCTCGGCGATCTCGAAGTGATGCGTGCGCGCGTCAAAGGTTTGAAGGCGGGACTTGAATCGGAAGTGGCGGTGGCCATCAGCGTCATGGTGCCGATACATGCCACCGTCGACGTGTTGAGCGAGTTTCGCGAGCGCTTCCCGCTCGTCTCGCTTCGGCTCGACACCGGCGAACTCGGCACGATGATGGAACTCGTCGCCAGCGGTAAGTCTACGATCGGTATTGGTGGCGCGGTGTTCAAGAAGGATGATTCGCTGGTCGTCGAGCGTATCGGGCACTCCTTCATGCTTCCGGTCGCGTCGCCCCATCATCCACTCGCTCAGATTGGGAGGCCGTTGACGCTTGCCGATGTGCGGGAGGAGGTGCAATTGGTCGTTACCGATGCCTCCGGTCTCACGAGTGGCAAAGATTTCAACGTCCTCTCCTACAAGATCTGGCATGTCAGCGATATCGCGACCAAGCATCAATTGATGCGCGGCGGCCTCGGCTGGGGCGGGCTGCCGGCTTCGCTCATCATGGAAGACCTACAGAAGGGACGGTTGGTGCCTCTGGCCCTCGATGCGTACGACCAGAGCGAATATCCGATCTACGCCGTCCACAAGCTTGCCAGTCCTCCCGGTCCCGCCGCTGCCTGGATGATCGAAGCCTTCAGCTCGCGCCTTTCGCGATGCCCGAACCAGGCGGATTTCAAGGCGGCCGTCGAAATGTGTCATCCGAACGAGAAGCCGTTGGCGGCGGAGTGAAAACCCTCCCCCGCGCGGGGGGAGGGTCAACGGAATCAGAGTACCAGCCGGTAATTGCGGAAGCCGTCGACACCTTCGCCGGCGTCCTCGATCTTCACGCTCTTCACATCAGCGAGGAAATCCTTAGCCTTCGGTGAGCTCTGGAACAGAACGGTCGTGCCCGGCAGCGGCTTGAAGGTCCAGTTGCCGTCAGCGGTCGGATTGATCGTGCCCTGGTCATGGACATAGCGGACGATAACGTCGCGGTTAGTATCCGGAGCCTGATAGACGACCTTATCCGAAGCGATTTCCGGGAAGTTGCCACCACCGCCGGCGCGGTAGTTGTTGCTGACGACCAGGAATTTCTGAGCCGGATCGATCGGTTTTCCGTCGAACTGCAGGTTCCGGATGCGATTTGCGTCGGCATTCAAGACCTTGCCGTCATCGCCGAAGCGGCGCGGCTGCGAGAGGTCGATCTGGTAGGTGACACCGTCGATGACGTCGAAGTTATAGGACGGGAAACTATTGTTGATCAGATCCGCATCCTTGGCGCCCGGTTGGACCTGATTGAACATCGCTGCGGACATTTCCAGCCAGTTCTTGACCTGCGCGCCGTTGATGACGACCGCCTGCACCGTATTTGGATAGAGGTAGAGGTCGGCGACGTTTTTGATGGCGATATTGCCGGCGGGAACGTCGGTATAATAGTCGGCGCCGTTGCGGCCGCCGCATTTGAAGGGCGCAGCCGCCGAAAGCACAGGCAGATCCTTATACTGCGTCTCCTTCAGCATGTTCTTGATGTACCAGACCTGCGCCTGGCTCACGATCTGCACCGACGGATCGTCGGCAACGAGAGCAAAATACGAATAGAGCGGCGCAGAGGTCTTGCCGACGGGCGTGCGGACATAGGTCAGCGTCGCCTCATGCTCGGCCTTTGCCGCTTCCACCACTTCCTTCTTGTCGGCGACATCGGCGATGACCTTCTTCTTGTCGTCGCGGTGATAGATCGGCCGTGCTTCGGAGGTGAAGTCGACGATCTTCCAGCTCTTGCCGTCCTTTTCGAGCAGCAGGTCGATCAGACCGAGATGCGAGCCCCAGAAACCGGCCATGACGGCGGGCTTGCCGTGCAGCGTGCCCTTCACCGGATCGGCGCCCTTGATACCGTCCCAGGTCTTCGGGCCAGGGAAGACGAGATGCTGGTGGCCGGTGAAGACGGCATCGATGCCGTCAACTGCCGCAACGTAGAGCGAGGCGTTTTCCATCTTGTCGCTCGGGCCGCTGCCGTCGATGCCGGAATGCGAGAGGGCGATGATGATGTCGGCGCCTTCTTCCTTCATGACGGGTACCCAGGCCTTGGCAGCCTCGACGATGTCGCGCGTCCGTGCCTTGCCTTCAAGGTTCTTGATGTCCCAGAGCATGATCTGCGGCGGCACGAAGCCGATGAAGCCGATCTTGATCGTGTTCTCATTGCCGGCGCCATCTTTGATCTTCTTGTCGAGGATCAGATAGGGCTTGAAGAACAGGTCGTCCTTCTTCGGGTCGGAGGCAAGCTGGCCCTTGGTCAGATTGGCGCAGACGAAGGGGAAATTCGCTCCGCCCAGAACCTTGAACATGAAGTCGAGGCCATAGTTGAACTCGTGATTTCCGAGCGTGCCGACCTCATAGCCGAGCGTGTTCATTGCCTTGATGACGGGATGGACGTCGCCGTCCTTCATGCCGTGCTGATAGGCCATGTAGTCGCCCATCGGATTGCCCTGAAGCACGTCACCATTGTCGATCAGCAGCGAATTGGTGGCCTCGGCACGGATGTTGTCGATGATCGTTGCCGTGCGCGACAGACCCATCGTGTCGTTCGGCTTGTCGGCGTAATAGTCGTAGGGGAAGACGTTGACGTGAATGTCCGTCGTTTCCATGAGACGCAGATGCGCCTGATTGCCGGCGGCGCGGGCGGCAAATGGATGCAGCACGATCAGCGCGGCGGTGGCGCTGAGGCCCTGCAGCAAAGAACGGCGCGACATGCTGGGCAATTCCAGAATGGAAGACATGAAACACTCCTTCAACAATGAATCCATGATCCCTCGATCACCTTTCGGGGCGAGGGAGATTAAGACGATTTTTGAAGGTGTGCACTAGTAATATGACAGACTTATTGTGGCTTCGGCGCCAAGGAGCGAAGAAGCCGTCAGCGTTTCAGAACCGGCTGTATGTCCTTGTGGAAAAAGCGGAAATAGGAAGCAACCTGCGCCGACGCATTGGAGGAGGGGTCGAACTCGATACCGATCCGGCCGCTATGGGTCCAGCGCACGATGCCATCCAATACGCCGATGTCGTCGCATTCGACCCGGACCTTGCTGCCGGCGGCGGCATGGATCGGCGATTGCAGGTCGAGCGCGATGCCGCCGGTGGAAATATTGACCACACGGCCGGTAACCGCCTTGGCGAAATATCGGACCCGACCCATCAGACGGGCATACTTGCGCGGCGAACGCCTCGCTTTGATTTTCAGATTGTTTTCAGTAAGCGGTTTTGAAATCGGCTGCATAACTGACCTCGATGCCTGTGTCTGACAATTCCGGATAGCAGGTAGGCGTTGAAAGGTGCTTAGGACGATCGGTAAAATTGACAGGATCCGTTCCGAATCGGGACCTGTTGCTTTTAATGTTTCAACTCCGGACTTTCTTATGGAGGTCGAGCGGGAGTTTTGGAGAAAGAAGAAATGGCGTTGCGCATCGTTTCGCTGAATGTGTGGGGTGGCCTATTGCATGAACCGCTCATGCAGTACCTAGTCGATGTCGACGCGGATGTTCTGTGCCTGCAGGAGGTCACGCGCACCAAGGATGCACCCTCCGAATGGCTGGTCTATCGCGACCACGGCGTCGAACTTCCGCAACGAGCCAATCTTTTTGAGGAGATCGCCGCTGCCCTGCCCATGCACGACGCCTTCTTCTGTCCGACAGCGCGAGGCGATGTCTTTGACGGTGATCGGCGGATAGCCTCCGAATTCGGCCTAGCAACCTTTGTCCGTAAGTCCTATCCGGTCATCGGCCAGGCGTCGGGCTTCGTACATGGGGAATTTTCGGCCGACGGCTGGGGTCCGCACCCGCGGTCGCGCAACGCCCATTGCATCCGCATCTTCGATTACGAGGGCGGTTTCCCCGTCACCATCGCCCATATGCATGGCCTGCGCGATATCGATGGCAAGGGCGACACACCGGCTCGCCGTCATCAGGCGGACGCGTTGGTGGAGCTCATCCGGCATGTTCACAAGGGCAATGAGAGGCTGGTCGTCTGCGGCGACTTCAATGTCCTGCCGGGGAGCGTAACCTTCGATTCCCTCGGAGCATTGGGGCTTTCCGACCTCGTCACCTCGCGCGGTCATCGCGATACACGGACTTCCTATTACCGCAAGGAGCCGCGTTTCGCCGACTATATGCTGGTGACGTCCGCGGTGGAGGTGATCGAATTCGACCCCGTCGCCGAGCCGGAAGTCTCCGATCACCGCGCCTTGCTTCTGGGTATGCGATAGCTCGACCAGCCGCAGCTCAGAGCCCGACATTCGGCCGGTCGATAATCTCGCGCAGCGCGAAGCTGGAATTGATCTTCACCACATGCGGCAAAGCGGAGAGCCAGTCGCGGTGGATGCGTTCGTAATCTTCGAGATCGCGCGCCGCGACGCGCAGGATATAGTCGTATTCGCCGGACATAAGGTAGCAGACGAGCACGTTCGGGCAGCGTTTCACCGCCGTTTCGAACTCCGACAGCGTCTTGGCGAACTGGCCGGAGAGCGAGATATGGACGATGGCGATCATCTTGTAGTCCAGCGCCTTGTGCGACAGCCGGGCATGATAACCGCCGATAACGCCATTTTTCTCCAGAATGTCGAGCCGGCGCGAGCAGGCTGAAGGCGACAGGCCGACCTTTTCCGCAAGCTCGGCATTGGTGATCCTGGCGTTCTGTTGCAGTACTCCCAAAATCGCACGATCGATGGTGTCTATATCCGGCATTCGAAGATCTTTCGAAAAAATTGGCTTAAACGCAATAATCCACGAAAAATGCTTGTTCGGCAAATTGTCTTTGCAAGGACATTTCAGGGCGAAAGTGGTCTCATCCGTACCGGAACAGTTGCAAACCGGAAAAGCATTCAGGAGGAGCAAATGCGCGTAGGTTGTCCGAAAGAGATCAAGAATCATGAATATCGCGTCGGTCTGACGCCTGCATCCGTTCGCGAATATGTGGCCCATGGTCATGAGGTCTGGGTCGAGACCAAGGCGGGCGCAGGTATCGGGGCCGATGACCACGCCTATATCGCCGCCGGCGCCAAGATCGCCGCCACCGCGAAGGATATTTTCGAAAAGTGCGACATGATCGTGAAGGTGAAGGAGCCGCAGCCTTCCGAATGGTCGCAACTGCGCGATGGCCAGCTTCTCTATACCTATCTGCATCTCGCGCCCGATCCGGAGCAGACCAAGGGCTTGATCGCCTCCGGCGTCACCGCCATCGCTTATGAAACCGTCACTGATGAGCGTGGCGGTCTGCCGCTGCTCGCGCCGATGTCGGAAGTTGCCGGCCGTCTGTCGATCCAGGCGGGCGCCACCGCGCTGCAGAAGGCCAATGGTGGTCTTGGCATCCTGCTTGGCGGTGTGCCCGGCGTTCTGCCGGCCAAGGTTGCCATCATCGGCGGCGGCGTCGTCGGCCTGCATGCGGCCAAGATGGCGGCCGGCCTCGGTGCCGATGTCAGCATTCTCGATCGTTCGCTGCCGCGTCTGCGCCAGTTGGACGATATCTTCAACGGCCGTGTTCACACGCGCTATTCCAGCATCCAGGCGCTGGAGGAAGAGGTCTTCGCCGCCGATCTCGTGATTGGCGCCGTATTGATCCCCGGCGCGGCGGCGCCGAAGCTTGTCACCCGCGAAATGCTGTCCGGCATGAAGAAGGGCGCCGTTATCGTCGATGTCGCCATCGACCAGGGCGGTTGCTTCGAAACCTCCCATGCAACCACCCATTCCGAACCGACCTATGAGGTCGACGGAATCGTGCACTATTGCGTCGCCAATATGCCGGGGGCGGTTCCGGTCACCTCGGCGCAAGCGTTGAACAATGCCACCATCTATCACGGCCTCGCGCTCGCAGATCGCGGCCTGCGCGCCATTGCCGAGGACAAGCACCTGCGCAACGGCCTCAACATCCACAAGGGCCGTGTCACCAACAGACCCGTCGCCGAAGCGCTCGGCTACGAGGCCTTCGCCCCGGAAAGCGTCTTGAACGTGGCGTAAATCCCATCGCGCTCACGTCAGACGGAAGCGCCGGCGTCACCGTATGCCGGCGCTTCTTTTTTATTGATCCGGCACTGATAGCAATTATTGCGCGCCGAGCGGACATGCACATAGGCGATGCCTTCGCGGCTCAGGAGTTCGCCAGCATAGGCCTCGATGTCGCCGATCGGTGTCACGGCACCGGTGCCGTAGACGATGCGGTTGTTTTCGCCATAGCCGCGCACGATGAAATCCGGACTGGTGGTCAGCACGGGCGGCAGGACTTCCTCGGCTTCGTAACGCCGGCAAGGCACCTTATGCAGGAAAACCGGCCCGGTCTCGGCGTAGGGCTGCAGATCCGGAAACGGCCGATAGGCGAAGACATAGAGCTCTTCGCCCGCATCGATATTTTGCAGGCAGTGGCGACAGGGATGGCCGGGACCATCCGAGATCATTGTCTCCGGCCGGTGACTATAGGCGTCCACGCCGCCGTTCCAGAGAGCTTCGGCATCGGACGTGGGCATGGCGGCAAAAGCAATCGCAGACATGGCAAATCTCCTTTTTAGGGTTTGTCATGTGATGCGCCCCGATAGAGGGAGAAGCCACCCGATTCCTGCGGCTAGCTTTTCTTTGCCAGCTCCAGCAGTTCCTTGTCGCTCAGCGGCCTGACGATGCCTTCGCCGGTTGAAACGGGGGAGAAGCCGAACATCTGGTAGAGCTGAAGCGCCCGCGGATGGTCGAGATTGTTGGTGGTCGTGGTGATGCGTTGCGGGCTCAGCGTCCACATGGCGTAGAGCGCCTGCAACAGGAACCATTTGCCGATGCCGAGCCCGAGAGCGTGCTCGATCAGGCCGAAATGGCTTAGCTCGATCGTCTCCTCATCCTCGCGGAAATATTCGAAGAAGCCGGCCGGCGCGCCGTTGACATAGAGCACGCTGATGTCGTTGCGCTGGTCGTGCAGGACGGCCGTCAGTTCCTCGTCACGCAAGCGAAGCCGGTCGACCCAATGCCAGCGGGCACCGACCTGGCGATAGAGATAGCGGTAAAACGGCAGGGGAATGCCGGGCGAGCGCATGATTGCCGTCTGGATATTGACAGGCACGGGCAGGCTCGCCTTGGGAGGCGCGGTCATTTCCAACCGGGTGATATGGACTTTGAGAGACGATGGCGTTTTCACGGGGTCTGCGCCGCTCAATCTTTACCGGTGACGATGCGCGTATCCGGCCGGCTGCCCCATTCCGACCAGGAGCCGTCATAGAGACGATTAGCGCCATGGCCGAGCGATTCCAGCGCCAGCGTGATAATGGCGGCAGTGATCCCGGAGCCGCAGGTGGTCACCACAGGCTTTTCAAGATCGATGCCGGCCTTCTCGATCGTTTCGCGCAGTTCCGGCAGGGACTTGAACTTGCCGTTCACCGCGAAGCTGCCGGACGGAAGGCTTTTTGCGCCCGGCATATGGCCGGAGCGCATGCCTTCGCGCGGCTCCGGTTCGGTGGCGGCGAAACGACCGGCACTGCGGGCATCGGCGATCTGCAGCGAGCCGCTGTCGACGATCTCGCGCATCTCTTCGAAGGGGACAACACGGGCTGCGTTGAAATTCGGCTTGAAGGTGGCCGGTGCAAATGCGGGCAGGGCGGTTTCCAGCGGCCGTCCTTCGGCCTTCCAGCCATCCAGGCCGCCGTCGAGCACGAAGACATTCGCGGCGCCCATGACGACATGAAACAGCCACCAGACCCGCGGCGATGCGAAGACGCCGGGACCATCATAGACCACGATGCGATCGGTCTCGCTGATCCCGAGCTTGCCGACCTCGGCCGCGAAGAATTCCGGCGAAGGCACCATATGCGGCAAGTCGGTGGAGTGATCGGCGATCTTGTCCTGATCGAAGCGGATGGCGCCGGGAATGTGGCCGCTGGCATATTCGGCATCAGCATCGCGCTTCTGCGCCGGCAGGTAGAAGGATGCGTCGAGGATACGCAGGTCCTTGGCGCCCAATTCGTTCTGCAGCCAGTCGGCGGATACGACGAAACGGCTCTTCTCCGCTGTCATGATGATCTCTCCCTGATTTATATCGGGCCTTGTTTAATCCAGGAACCGCCGGGTCAAACTTCGTCGGCGGGCGTGCCGAAACGGATGCGGAAGCGGCGGTTCTCCTTGCCCTTCTTCTCGATCTTGGCGATGTAGATTGCCCCGACTTCCTGCGTTTCCGACACATGTGTGCCGCCGCAGGGCTGGCTGTCAATGGCGGAGTTTTCGCCGATGCAGACAAGGCTGACGCGGCCGAGTCCGATCGGCGGACGCACGTTCTTCGATTTGACGATACCCGGATTGGCTGCAAGCTCCTCATCCGTAATCCACTGGACGAAAACGGGATGGTTCTCATTGACGAGCGCCATCATTTTCGCCGTCACCTCGTCCTTGTCGATCGTCTCGCCCATGTCGAAATCGACGCGGCTTTCATCCTCGCCGACCGCCGCACCCGTGATCGGATATTGGCAGACGACCGAGAGCAGATGACAGGCCGTGTGCATGCGCATCAGCCTATAGCGGCGCGGCCAGTCGACATGCAGCACCAGTTTTTCACCGACGGCAGGCTTTGCTTCTGCCTCAAGCGGCACATGGACGATGATGTCCTTCGTCGCTCCATGCTTCGTCTGGCCGAGCGTGATTTTCGAACCATCCGCGCGCTCGAAGAAACCGGTATCCCCCGGCTGCCCGCCGGAGGTCGCGTAGAAGCAGGTTTGATTGAGCTCGATGCCCCCATCCTCGTGAATTGCGGTTACGACAGCCTCGGCGGTCGAGAGATAGAAATCGTCACGATAAAGGGCATTCACCGACATAAGATCACGCGAGGTTTTCGTAAGGAATAGGAATATCGGAATTCGTCGTCAGATATGCCGGCAGCGGCAGACCCTTCGAATTCAGGAAATCCGGATTGAAAAGCTTGGATTGATAGCGGTTGCCATAGTCGGCGAGGATGGTCACGATCGTATGGCCGGGGCCGAGATCCCTAGCAAGGCGTACGGCGCCGGCAATGTTGATGGCCGTCGAGCCGCCGAGGCAGAGACCTTCGTGTTCGACCAGATCGAAGACATAGGGCAGGGCTTCGGCATCACTGATCTGATAGGCGAAATCGGGCGTAAAACCTTCCAGATTTGCCGTCACGCGGCCCTGGCCGATACCTTCGGTGATCGAAGAGCCAGAGGATTTCAGTTCGCCGTTCTTGTAGAATTCGTAAAGTGCCGCCCCTTCCGGATCAGCGATGCCGATCTTGATGTCCTTGTTGAAGGCATGCAGGCCCATGGCGACACCCGCCAGCGTGCCTCCGGAACCAACGGAGCAGATAAAACCGTCGATCTTGCCGTTGGTATCGGCCCAGATTTCCTTGGCGGTGGTTTCAATATGCGCCTGACGGTTGGCGACGTTGTCGAACTGGTTGGCCCAGATCGCTCCGTTCGGATCGGTCTTTGCCAACTCCGCAGCAAGCCGGCCGGAAACCTTCACGTAGTTGTTGGGATTTTTGTAGGGGACGGCCGGCACTTCCACGAGCTCGGCGCCGAGCAGCCTCAGGGCATCCTTCTTTTCCTGGCTCTGCGTTTCGGGAATGACGATGACGGTGCGGTAGCCGAGCGCTTTGGCGACCACCGTCAGGCCGATGCCGGTATTGCCCGCAGTCCCCTCGACGATGACGCCGCCGGGCTTCAGCAGGCCTTTCTTTTCGGCATCGCGGATGATGTAGAGCGCGGCGCGATCCTTGACCGACTGGCCGGGGTTCAGGAACTCCGCCTTGCCGAGGATGGTCGAGCCCGTCGCCTCGGAGGCACCCTTGAGTTTGATCAGTGGCGTGTTGCCGATCGCTTCTAGGACGGAGGGATGGACGGTCATGGAATCTCTGCCTTCTGTTCAGGACTACTGTAAGAACGGTCTTTTCCCTTCACAAGGCGGCATAGGCAAGAAATTCTGTTCCTTGCTGCTTGTTCAAGCCGCAAAATTCGACTTGGCAGCATTCGTTTGCCTAAGTCTTTCATGGGGTGCCTAGTCTCCAATTGGTGACATTGTTTTCCGCGCGGAGCCGCTAAACCGGCCGAAAGCGGCCACAATGATACGCTATTGCTAAAATGCCACGGTCGGTCGCGGCTAAGCGTTTGATGTAGACGACCGCCAGCCAAGGAGAAGAACCATGAGCCCGTTCATCGCACGTCCTGAACATGGAGTCGTCTGGATCACCGGCGCCAGTTCCGGCGTCGGCCGCGCTCTCGCGCTGAAACTGGCGGAAGAAGGATACAAGGTGGCCGTTACGGCGCGCAGCCACGAAAAACTCTTGGCTCTACAGGCCGAGGCAGGCGCTCTTGCCGGCAGCATCGTGGTGCTGGACGGCGACGTGACCGATGCCGAGGATATGGAGCACACGGTTGCTGCAATCGAATATCAACACGGCCCCGTCGCCTTGGCGGTTCTGAACGCCGGCATCTATTTGCCGGCGCGAGGCGAAGATCTCAATCATGAGGTGTTCGAGCGCAGTTTTGCCGTCAATCTCCATGGCGTCGTCAACTGCCTCGTGCCGGCGGTCCGGCATATGCGCGCCCGGGGATATGGCCAGGTTGCCTTCGTGTCGTCCGTTGCTGGCTATGGCGGCCTGCCTGGTGGCGCCGCATATGGCGCGAGCAAGGCTGCCCTTATCAACATGGCCGAAAGCCTGAACTTCGAGCTCGAGCGCATGGGAATTCACATCCAGCTCGTCACCCCCGGTTATGTCGATACGCCAATGACTGCGCAAAACAAATTCGAGATGCCGGATATGGTGTCGGCACAGCAGGCGGCTGACGCGATATCAGCCGGATTGAAATCATCGGCTTTCGAGATCAGCTTCCCGAAGCGCCTGGTCTTCCGGGCAAAGCTTTTGAAGTTTTTGCCCTACAGCCTCTATTTCCGCGTTCTCAGATATTTTCTCGGAAGCGGCCGCAACGGCCGGTCGATGGGGACGCGTGCGACTCCGTACCCTGCCGAATAAGGTCTTATCCATCATTTTTCAGCGATGCGTGCGCGTCGAGCGCGCGTTGCCGCGCGGCGGCATGATCGACGATCGGGAGAGGATAGTCCTTGCCGAGTTGTATGCCTGCACGTTTTAGCACGTCGGCCGGCGCTTCGAATGGGCGATGGGTATATTGGCTGTCGAGATCGGCCAGCTCGGGTACGAACGCCCTGATATAGCCGCCATCCGGATCGAATTTCTCGCCCTGTAACACCGGGTTGAAGATGCGGAAGAAAGGTGAGGCATCGGCGCCGGAGCCCGCGACCCATTGCCAGTTCGCAGCATTGGCCGCTGGATCGGCGTCGACGAGCGTATCGCGAAACCAGGCTTCGCCCTCCCGCCAGTCGATCAACAGATCCTTGATCAGGAACGAGGCCGTGATCATGCGGACGCGATTGTGCATCCAGCCGTGACGCCAAAGCTGCCGCATACCGGCATCGACGATCGGATATCCTGTTTGGCCGCGACGCCAGCTATCGAAAAGCTTGACATCCGCATGCCAGGGAAAATCGTCGTAACGCTCGTTCCAGTTGACTGAGTTCAGCTTCGGAAAGTGGAAGAGCTGGTGATAGCAGAATTCTCGCCAGACAAGCTCCTTTCGAAAGCGAACGATGTCGTCCGTGCGCACCTTACCGGCCAGCGCTCGCGTCGCATGCCAAATGCGGGCAGGCGAGATTTCTCCGAGTGCCAGATGTGGCGAAAGCAGGGAAGTTGCCGGCTTGTCCGGGAAATCGCGATCGACCGCGTAGCCGTCGAGCGCGGTCTCCACGAAATTCTCCAGCTTCTCATGCGCGGCAGCTTCGCCCGGTGTCCATATGTCGGGAAAATCCGACGCCCAGTTCGGCTTGCTGGGAAGTAGCGACCAGGAGTCGAGCGAATTCGAATGAGGCCAATGGCCGGGAGCCGGGAGCTGTTCGGGAGCCACGATAGGAAACGGCTGCTCGCCGGACTGCTCCAGTGCGCGCCAGAACGGCGTATAGCTCTTGTAGTGATTGCCGGTGCCCGAGCGCAGGCGCGTTGGCTCATGGAGCAACTGGCCCGCAAAACTATTGGCCTCGATGCCGTTGTCTCGCAGCGCCCGTTTAACTTGCGTGTCGACCGCTATGCCGGCGGGATCATACCGCCGGTTCCAGACGACGGCTTCAGCCCCGGTCTCCGCAAGAAGTTTTTCAAGTACTGTCTGCGCATCGCCTTGTCGGAGGATGAGCTTGCTGCCAAGGGCATGCAGAGCTTTCTGTAGTGCGACCAGCGAATGATGCAGCCACCACTCCTGCGCTGCGCCCAGCGGCCCGCTAGCCTTTTCTCCGCGCTCACGAATGTAGACCGGAATGACCGGACGGTCGGATGTTGCGGCGGCTTGCAGGGCGTGATTGTCGTCGAGGCGGAGATCCTTGCGAAACCACAGCAGCACGGGATTGGGCTCATTTTTCGTGGTCGTCATCGTCCTTGCCTTTGACCAGGCTTCCTCTTCCTTACATGCTTCTTCGCTGCCGGAACCAATATACGAAGCCGTCAGCACAATAGTTCCGCCACCCGCACATTTCATGGTGAATAGCGCACATAACTCTTGTGAGGGAATCTCGATGCCGCCTGTGATATAACGGGGCCCTTGTCACCTTTTTGTAATGCAAGTTCGCTAGCAGTCCAGCGAACTTAAGGCCCCAGAATTGACAGGCAGGAAAGCGCAAGATGGCAGAGATCCGGATCGAGCAAGTTCGCAAGGCCTATGGACGCAATCAGGTCGTGCATGGCGTCGATCTGAACTTCCGCTCCGGCGAATTCGTCGTCATTCTCGGCCCTTCCGGCTGCGGCAAATCCACCCTGCTGCGCATGATCGCCGGCCTTGAGGATATCACCTCGGGCGAAATCATCATCGACGGCAAGGTCGTCAATCAGCTCGAGCCCCGCGAGCGCGGCTGCGCCATGGTCTTCCAGAACTACGCGCTTTATCCGCACATGGATGTCGCCGCCAACATGGGCTACGCGCTCAAGGTGGCCGGTGTACCGCGCGAGGAACGTGACCGTCGCATCAAGGAAACGGCCCGCATCGTCGGTCTCGAAGATTTCCTCGCCCGCAAACCATCAGAGCTTTCAGGCGGCCAGCGCCAGCGCGTCGCCATGGGCCGCGCCATCATCCGCGAACCGAAAGTCTTCCTCTTCGACGAACCGCTCTCCAATCTCGATGCCAAGCTGCGCGTGCAGATGCGTGTCGAAATTCGCCGCCTGCACAAGCGCCTGGCGGCCACCTCGGTTTTCGTCACCCACGATCAGGTTGAGGCCATGACGCTCGCTGACAAGCTGGTGGTCATGTACAAGGGCAATGTCGAGCAGGTCGGCACGCCGCTCGAGGTCTACAATACGCCGCGCACCCGTTTCGTCGGTTCCTTCATCGGTTCGCCGGCAATGAATTTCCTTGAGGGCTCCTTCGCGGCAAATGGCGAGCAATTTATCTTTGATGGCCTGCCGATCGCTGTCGACGCCAATATAGGCAAGCGTCATGCCGGCCAGCCGGTCACGCTCGGCATCCGCCCGGAACATGCGCGTCTCGTGCCGGCCGGCACGCCGGGTGCCGTTCCCGCCACGGTGGATTTCGTCGAAGAACTCGGCGCCGGCCGCGTCATCCATTGCGACATCAACGGCTCCAACTTCGCCGTTGCCGTTGCGGACCATACCACGGGACAGACGGGCGACAGCGTCGGCCTGGAGCTTCCTCAGCAGCATACGCATCTCTTCGCCCAGGACACCGGCCTGCGGCTCGATACCATTGCCTCCGTCACACCCCTCAAGGTTGCCGCAAACTAATTTTCAGACATCAATTTTCAGCAAGAGTGCCCGGAAATCCCTACCGATTTCCGGGCTTTTTATTGCCTGGGCCAAAGGCAGTTGCTGTGGCCCGAAGCTGGCTCTGTCCTGATCGGCGGGAGCACATTCCATCGACGTCGCAATATCGCGACGACGTCCGGTTCTGTCACGCGCCACTATCGCCGCAATGATCCGGCCTCGAAAGTCTGCCGCATTCCCCGGGGAAGCGCGGCAGGCAATCCAATCACTTCTCGGTGGCGATCACTCCGCGAACGACCCAGCGCTGCATCAGCACGACGACGGCGAGAGGCGGCACCATGACGATCAGCGTGCCGGCCATGGCGATGTGCCACTCGGGAAGACCGCCTACGTTCGGGATGAGCTGCTTGAGCTCGGTCACGGCGGTTGCATGCGACGGATCCGTGGTGACGAGCAGCGGCCACAGGTATTGGTTCCAGGCCCAGAGGAACATGATGGTGCCGAGCGCGGCCATGTTGGTGCGCGACAGCGGCAGCAGGATGTCGATGAAGAAGCGCAGCGATCCGGCGCCGTCCATGCGCGCGGCCTCGGTCAGCTCATCGGGTATCGTCAGGAAGAACTGACGGTAGAGGAAAGTACCGGTCGCCGTCGCGACCAGCGGCAGGATCAAGCCGGGGTAGGAATTGAGCAGCCCCAGATCCAGCGAGACCTGAATGCCAGAAATCCTTTCGATGAGCCAGGTGATGCCGGTAACGTCGAGGATCGCCTGGTAGGGCGACAATACGTTGGCGGCGACCGCATAGGTCGGTACGATACGCACTTCGAGCGGCAGCATCAGCGTGACGAAAATCAGCCAGAAGATGAAGCCGCGGCCAGGATACCGGAAATAGACAAGCGAAAAAGCTGTCAGCGCCGAAACGATCACCTTGCCCGCCGCGACGCCGCCCGCGAAGATCAGGCTGTTCAGCAGCTTGGGGCCGAGATTGGCCGTGGTCCACGCCGTCTTGATATTGATCCAGAAATCGGTGCCGGGGACCAACGACATCGGCACCTGGTTAACCTCGGAAAGGTTGTGAGATGCGGCAATCGCGACGATGGCCAGCGGTCCTACCGCCACTATGAAGCCGAGGAACAGGATCACATGGGTGAAGAAATTGAGAATTGGGGTGCGCTCGACCATGTCAGCCTCAACGGTAATGCACGCGCCGCTCGATGAAGCGGAATTGGAAGATGGTGAGCACGATGATCAGCAGCATCAGGATGATGCTCTGCGCCGCCGCGCCGGAATAGTCGAGACCTCTGAAGCCGTCGAAGACGATTTTGTAGACCATGAGGTTCGTGGAATTGTGCGGGCCGCCGGATGTCATGATGTCGACGATGCCGTAGGAGTCCTGGAAACTTTCGGTGATGTTGATCACCAGCAGGAAGAAGATCGTCGGCGTGATCATGGGGAACTGAATGTCCCAGAAGCGCCGGATCACGCCCGAGCCGTCCATTGCCGCTGCTTCGATCAATGAGCGCGGAATGGCCTGGAAGGCGGCAAGGAAGAAGATGAAGCTGTAGCCGGTATATTTCCACGAGAAGGCGGCAATGATGGAGGCCATGGCGGCAGTGCCGTCGAGGCCCGGGTCCCAAAAGCCCGGCCAATAATGGTTGACAACGGACATGAAGCCGGCTTCGGGCGCCAAGATGAAGCGAAAGGCCATCGCCGAAGCGGGAGCCGCGATGCCATAGGGCCAGATAAGTACGACGCGGTAGAATTTCGAACCTTTGAGCTGCCGGTCCGTGAGAGCGGCCAGTATCAGCGCGACCCCCATGGAAATGCTGGTGCTGATCGCCGCGAAGATGATGCTGATCGTCACCGAATTCCAGTAATCGGCATTGGCGAGAATGGATTTGAAGTTGTCGAGTCCGACCCAGATATTGCCGCCGCCCCAGGGTTGCTGCAGCGTCAGCGACCAGAAGATCGCCTGGCCGGCGGGCCAATAGAAGAAGGTGAAGATGAGGAGGAGTTGCGGCACTGCGAACAGGATGCCGACGCTCCACTTGCTGAAAGTCGTACGCTTTTCCATTGCTTCTTCCGGCTTGGACCCCCGAGCGCCGTGCGGTCGTCTGAACGCACACAGGACGCTCTACCGTTTGAATCGAGAATACCTCGTCCGTTTCAGATGATTCCAACTGAAAGCGGGATATTCTAATGCCATTCGCGGTCATAACGAACGTCCGCCGGGAAAGCCCGGCGGACGTCGTCTATTCACGGGCGAACTGCTTACGGCAGTTGCTTGCCCTTGTAGGTGGCTTCGAAGCGATCGAGAACAGCATTGCCGTTCTTGACGAGGTTGTCGATGCCTTCCTGGACGCTGACCTTGTTGGCGAAGATGGCCTGCATCTGGTTGCCGAATTCAGCACGGATCTGCGTGAAGTTGCCGAGGCGGACGCCGCGGGTGATCGGGGTTGGCTCGGAAGCGGTCAAGCTGGCGATGGCGACTTCGCGGCCCTTATAGGGAGCCTTGTCGTAGAAGCCGGAGGACTTCATGAAGTCGAAGCCAGACTTCTTGACCGGGATGTAGCCGGTGTTGGTGGACCAGAACAGAGCGGTTT
This sequence comes from Rhizobium sp. CB3060, assembly GCF_025200735.1. Taxonomy (NCBI): domain Bacteria; kingdom Pseudomonadati; phylum Pseudomonadota; class Alphaproteobacteria; order Hyphomicrobiales; family Rhizobiaceae; genus Rhizobium; species Rhizobium sp. CB3060. The sequence continues at coordinate 1,178,302 of NZ_CP104158.1, forward strand.
CGGGCTTGCCGATGAAGTCGAGGAACGCTGCAGCGCCCTTGTATTCGTCAGACGACTTGCCGGAGAGAACCCAGAGCGAAGCGCCGCCGACGAGCGAATTCTTGCGCTCAGTACCGGCGTAAACCGGAAGCTCGGCAACATCCCAGTTCATGCCGGCCTTCTGCGTCTTGCCGACCGTGCCATGGTCGCCGACCGAGGTCATGATCATCTGGCAATCGCCCGCTGCAAAGGCCTGGACCATATCCTGGCCGAGATCCTTCGACTTGATCTTGATGAGGCCGGCGTCGTACCAGCTCTTGAGGTCGGTGACGTACTTGACGAACTTTGTCTTGTTGACGGTCAGGCGGGCGTCGAGGCCGTCATAGCCGTTGTTCTGGGTAGCGACCGGCTCGTTGTGGATGGCCGAGAACTGTTCCATCAACTGCCAGCTCTCGTTGCCGGAGATGTTGATGGCCATCGGGCAATCATAGCCAGCGCCCTTCAGCGCCTTCATGTCGTCGGCGGCTTCTTCCCAGGTCTTCGGAGCGGCGGTCTTGCCGATCTTTGCGAAGGCGTCCTTGTTCCAGTAGAGCAGGGCGGTCGAAGAGTTGAACGGGAAGGAAAGCAGCTCGCCCTTCGAGGTGGCGTAGTAGCGAGCGATGCCGGGGAAATAGTCGTCCCACTTAACCTTGTAGCCGTTTTCCGACATCAGCTTGCCGACCGGATAATAGGCGCCGGAAAGCATCATGGTTGCGGTGCCGACGTCATAAACCTGCACGATGGCCGGCTGCTTGCCAGCACGGAAGGCGGCAATGGTGTTTTGCAGAGCGGCGTCGTAGTTGCCCTGGCCGGTGCAGACGACCTGATAATCGGTCTGCGAATTGTTGAAGTTCGTGCACAGGGTCTGAACAACACGCTCCAGGTCGCCGGACAGGCCGAACCAGAAATCGAACTTGATCGGAGCAGCAGCAGCCGGCAGGGCCAGCGCTAAGCTCATGACGCCGGCGGCAGCCGCCGAAATGCAGTTATAAAATTTGGACATATCCCTATTTCCTTTTGAAAGCGCGGAACCGGTGGGCCTTGCGCAAGTTCGCGGCAGCGGCGTTATAGACAAGCTGTGTGACAGTTTGTTGTGGGCGGAAACCTCTCGTCCGCCGGCAGTTTTGCGCCTTTGCGAACGCTTTTAAAGGGCTATCGCGGATTAATCCTTTAGGAGGGGAAGACGGCGTCTTATGTATCGCATAAGGTGCATCTAATATTTTGATATGGAGAGGAGTCGCGCATGGGTCGCAGATCCCCGCGCCTCATCAGAATGGAACGATATATAATGAGGGAGCTGCTTCTGATCATGGCGGCGCTCACCTTAATGGCGCTCGGCCCTTTGACGCTGCTGATTGCAGGATATTGAGGGGCGCAGACTGAGCCGTGAGCTCCCCTTGCCGCCCGCCTGGATCGTGTGCATGATCACCCCGATATGGTGACGGAGGCGTCGGGGGAGCGGATCAATGGGCAGAAGCGAGCGACAGAAGATGGCGGCGGGAGAATGGTATCGCTGCCTCGATCCGGAACTTGATGCCCTGCGCGCACTTGCCCGGGAGGCTGTGCATCAGCATAACACCATGCCGCCGGGTGAGCGCGGCGGTATTGGTCCCGCGCTGTCCATGCTGTTTGCCGATGTGGGCGAGGGCGTGTTCATCGAAGCGCCGTTTCATTGCTCCTATGGCATGAACATCTCGCTCGGCCCGCGCGTCTATTTCAATGCCGGATGCACTATTCTCGATAACGCCCCGGTGCGCATCGGCGGCGGCAGTATGCTGGGGCCGGGTGTTCACATATATTGTGCCGAGCACCACAAGGATCCGGTGCAGCGGCGCGCAGGGTTGGAAATCACGCGGCCGGTTGAGATCGGCCGGGATGTCTGGATCGGCGGCGGCGCCATCATCCTCGGCGGGGTAACCATCGGCGATGGAGCGATCGTCGGAGCAGGCGCCGTCGTTACCAAGGATGTCGCGGCAGGTACGACCGTGATAGGCAATCCTGCGAGGGCTTTGCACGCCAAATAGGCGACGGACATCAATCCGTCGGGCGCCGCCGTTTTGTCCACCACACGGCAAGGCGTCGTCGCCACCGCCTTACGAGCGGCAGATCATGTGACAACAGGATGAAGCCAAGCGGCAGCATCCAAAAGCCGAGGATGGGTAGGAAGCCGAGAAGGCCGCCGAGGATCAACGCAAGGCCGATGCCAAGCCGGGCAAGCCTCGATTGCGGAAGCGGAATACGAATTGAGCCAAGGACGAGCTCATGTGTGGTATGATCTATTCCGAAACGCCGCGCCTTTCCGTTGCCGTTGCGATCGGTCTTTTCTTTGGTTCTGGCTTGATCGGTCATCCACAGGAAATGGTAAGGCGACGAAATAATACAAGGGAAATGGATTTTTTTGAAAAAACCGCTTGGCAAATCGGGAAAGCATTTGTATTACCCCGCTCACACCGCGCCAAGCGGTATTCCCTGGTAGCTCAGCGGTAGAGCATTCGACTGTTAATCGACAGGTCGCCGGTTCGAATCCGGCCCGGGGAGCCAGTTTATTCAGCTTAGTAGCTGACTTTATTGTAGGAGCCGGTTCTTGATTGAACCGGCTCCTAATTTTATTCTAATGGTTCTTTCGCTAAGCGATTGTTTTTCCTCGAAAGATTAAGTGCTTCCTCGTCATCAGCTTCCGCGCTGCCCCGAGACGGGCGGAGCGAGGTCCGGCCTGGTTTAGCTGAATCGCTATCGAGCTAGGCGTATTAGCCGAGCGCTCGGACGGTTGTCCTACTCCGATTTACCTATTGCAGAATTTTGCAGCCGCGCCATATTCTAGTTCATGGACCATTTCGATCGCTGACCGCGGAGGTACCGGCAGTGTCGAACTGGAGCATGAAAGGCCGGCGCGAGGCATCGCTCGGCCTTTCTGTTTTAATGGAGCGCGGCCTTTCCGCTCGGGTCGCCCAATCTGTCGCCAAACCGCTCGATCACGAGCGTAGCGAAGCCATGAAGCAGGCGACGGAACAGGATCATCGATCAGAAGAAATCATGCGGCGCGTGGCCGGTGATAGCCTGGGCTGAAACGGGCTGTCGCGGCTTTCTCTTCGCGCCCAGCGTGGCGTTCTCACGCACTCTTCCCGCAGGTTCGGCTGCTCTCGAAAATGTGAGGATACATTCATGTAGCGTTAATCTGAACGGGCGCAAAAACGTCGTGCGCCTATCGCGCAGCATATTCCCCCAAATGCTTTAGAGGTTCGAAATGAAAAACCTGATTCTTGCTTCCGCCGTTGCCCTAGCTTCCTTCGTCGGCATCAGCACGCAGTCTGAGGCGGCCACGATCGTGCATGTCGACGATCATCATCACCATCATTGCGTTGTGAAGACCGTACGGCACCATGTTCATGGCCATTGGGTTGTCCGCAAGGAACGCGTCTGCCGTTGATCCTGTCGCTGCTTCGAACTGCCGGCCGTTAGCGCCAGAAAAATAGGCCCGGCCGTTGCCGCATATATCGTCGGCAACGGCCGGAATGTTTTTGGGATATGGGCACAAGCATCCGCTCTTTGCGGCAATCGCATCCGCCGCTTTGACGCGTAACGAATTCGGCACTTGTCGCTATGGATTACCGGAATTCGAAGTAGATGCCTCCGTGGTGCCGGTGATGGTAGCGGCGATATCGCCAGTCATCATCATCATAGTAACGGCGGCGATCCCAGCGGCTATCGCGCCAGTAGCGGTGGTGGTAGTGGCGATCACGCCAATATCGCCCATCGTACCAATCCTGGTTTCGTCGGGATCCGCGCTCCTGAACCAGAATGACGCTGGAAAGGCTAGGCGAGGGCGAGCTTGTCAACGGCATTGCCGTTGCCGGAACCGCGGCGGCCAGCACTGTTCCCATAGCAAGTGAGGCTGCCAGGGCTATCGAAGCGAAGTGTCTCAAAGCATCGACTCCTTGTTTGGACCAACGTCCCTTCAGGACTTAACGCTGCGATGGCCGCAAAGTTCCCCTTTAAGTTACCTGAGTGTCAATTGCAACGTGTGGTATAGTGGTGGCAATAAGAATGCCGCCTGCCGAAAGTAGTGTCTTCCGCTGTCCCGGTGGGGGATCAGGTGGGGCCGAGGTTATATATTCGGGAGGCGATCGGCATAGAAAAGGGGCCTAGCAGGGAAAGCTAGGCCCCTCTCTTCTCTGATCGGAGGTCAATTCAGATCAGGTCAGAAGTTGCGCTCGAAGCGGAGGATGCCGGAGACGGTATCGTCCTTGGCATAATCATAGTGAACGTAAGTCACTTCCGGCTCGATCAGCAGATCCTTGACCGGATTGAACTTGAGGTTCGAGGTCGCTTCGAAGATCTTCGAGTCAGTGTAGGCAAGCTGCACGTTCCACTTCAGCTTGTCGTTGATCGGAACGCCAACGCCACCCCAAACAGCCCAATCACCCCAACCGCATTTGGATTCGTTCACAGTGCCGTTCGGCGCCGTGCAAGCGGAGATATCCTGGTTGGTACCGGCATACTTGTTGAGCTTGTCGCCGTCGGTGTTCCAGCCGCCCATCAAGAAAGCCGAAAATGCACCGAAGTCCGCATCGACGCGGGCCTTGACAGCACCTTCTTCGACGATCGAGTCATAACCGCCGACAACCTTGAAGGACCATGCACCGGCTTTGTAACCAGCACCGGCCACGACGTCCGGCGCGTAGTGATCGGCCTTGTCATCCGTCCACCAGCTTGCGCCGTAAGAAGCGCCCGAGCCGCTGGAATTGGAATCTTCGAGCGAGATGACCGCCGTGAAGCCGTTGCCGGCGTCATAGTTGTAGGTCAACTGGTTCAGTTCGTACGGACCGTCATAGATCACATCGTCGTTGATGACGTCGCCGGCGTAACCGATGTAGAGGTTGTAGGCCGAGTCCTTCTTACCGACGGTGAAGCCACCGAGGCTGATGTAGGACCACAGCAGGTTGGTGCTGGTGGAGTTGCCGTCGTTCCAGTCCCAGCGAACGATGGTTTCTGTCTTCAATGGACCGTATTCGGTGTCGGTCGCGGTATCGACGTTCAGCTCGGCGCGGGTGTGCCAGAGCGTGCCCTGGTGGCTGTCACGGTTGTAAGCGTTGTACCACTCACCTTCCGTACGAACCTTGCCGCCAACCTTGAGGCAGGTTTCGGTGCCCGGAATGAAGAAGTAGCCTGCACCGTATGCGTCGCAGATGCGAACGTATTCGAGGGGCTCCGGCTCGGCGGCGACAATGGCGTCGGCCGCGTGAGCGCCGGATGCTGCTGCAAGCGCGGCAGCGGAGCCGAGAAGAAGGCTCTTGATGTTCATAATAACTCCAATCTTTTCCTGATTGGGCATGAGATATCGCGCCGAAAAGACGACGTGCCCAACCCCATCCCGTTCATGTTCCCTATCAGTAGGTGCGAAGTAATAAGCCTCGCGAACTATTTCCTGAACCCGTCTCAATGATTTGACAAGATACTAAGACTGACGAACTATTCGCACGCTACTCGAAAAAGAATCTTGTTGCAAAAATGACGCAATCCGCCAATTGGCGGCCTTCGGAGGTTTAGTTGGTGCTTAATAAATCGTTAAGCTTTGCCGCGCCTTGCCGAGTTCATAGGCTGGAAATCAAGTTATTTGATCATCAGCCGCGATAGGTCTTGCGCTCCAATAAGATTCGTTCTAAACGCCCGCCATCACTCGCCTTTACAAATCGGATGGCCTCGTGGCGGAGTGGTTACGCAGAGGACTGCAAATCCTTGAATCCCGGTTCGATTCCGGGCGAGGCCTCCATCCTTCTCCTATCTCATCTCTAATTGGTTGATTTCGGCCCGCCTTTTGGAAGATGTGGCAGTTTGTTCCTGCTTTAGCGTCCATTGGCTTCGGGTTGAGGCATCGATTTGACTGGCACAATAGGGAACGCCTGTTGTTGCGCCGCGACGCCATGCCATGAATCTCTGCGCCCGACGCTGCGATGCCTTGAAAGCGTAGCCGCACGCGATTAAGACACGCTGAGCATACAGCAACCCCGGCTTTGCCTTTGGGCGCGAGAGGATATGATGGATTTCGAAGCAGCACGCGTGAAAATGGTCGAGAACCAGATCCGCACGACGGATGTCACCTCCCATTCCGTGTTGAACGCGTTTTTGACGGTACCGCGCGAGAATTTCGTGCCGGAGAAGTCGAAGCTCCTGGCCTACATCGACAATGACATTGAGGTCAGCCCCGCAGCTTCCGGCAAGCCGGCGCGTTTCCTGATGGAAGCCTCGCCGCTGGCAAAGCTGCTGCAGCTCGGTGAAATCACCAAGGAAGACAAGGTTATCGATGTCGGCTGCGGCACGGGTTACGTCTCGGCACTCCTGTCGATCCTTGCAGGCACCGTTGTCGCACTTGAATCCGATGAGGCGCTGGCTGCAGAAGCCAAGGCCAATCTCGCCGCGCTCGGTCAGGCAAACGTGACCGTCGTTACCGGCGAGTTGGAAAAGGGCCATGCCGGCAGCGGTCCCTATGACGTGATTTTCGTCGATGGTTCGGTCGAAGAAGTGCCGCAGGTGCTTCTTGACCAGCTTGGCGAAGGTGGCCGGTTGATCGTCGTCCTCGGCTATGGCCACGCCGCGCGCGCCACCGTCTTCATACGCGAGCGTGGCGCCCTTTCCGAAAACGTCTTCTTCAACGCTTCGGTCAAACCGCTGCCGGGCTTTGCCAAGGCCAAGGCATTCGTATTCTGACCGCTTAAGCGGTTGAACCATCCTTTTGAGACGGGCGCTTCGGGCGCCCGTTTTTCGTTGGGCATTTGGAGAGAGAAGTCCACAATATCAGGTGATTCGCAGCCACCGTAACAAAACTGTGCATCAGGTGGCTTAGTGCTATCGCGGTGATTTTTTTCCCAAGGGTAGTATTCTACGCTGGCGCTGATTCGGGCGCTGCTTTGGCGGGAATCCGGTCGTTGTCTGGGAAAACGGGGATGAATATGGCTCAGCCAAGTGTAGTGCGTGAACCGTCCATGGAAGAGATTCTGGCGTCGATCCGCCGGATCATCGAGAACAACGAGCCCGGCGCCGGCAAATCCATTTCGCCGTCTCTGCCTGCTGTTTATACCCTTGCCGATGATGAGCAGGATGACGATATCCACCTGACGGTCGATGATCAATTTGCTGCTGCCGAAATGGATGACGTGCCGTCGGCCGCAGCCGCTGTCCCCGAGCCGCGTTTTGTCGCCGCCAATTCGCAGATTCCGATGCGCGAGCCGGAAGCGCCCGCCCGCACCATGTCGCTCGCCGATGTCGCCGCGCGCGTTCGTGCCGCTTCCGAGCGCAATGCCGCACAACTGAATTCGGCGCGCGAAACGCCGCAACCGCGCGAATTGCCGCCGGCCATGGCCGCGCGTCTTGCCGAGCCGCGTGTCGATCCGGTCGCCGACGTGCCCTTGCGTAGCGCGATCGCCGAAGCGCCTGCACCGGCAGTGACCTCGCCGGTCGTGGCCCCGCCCGCCGCTGCCCTTCTCGCCGAAGCTGTGGTTGCACCAGCCAAGATCGAACCACAGCCTGAGTCGATCGAAGAGCGCAAGGCTGCTGCCATTGCTCCTACTGCGGCCGCTTCAGTTGAGATGCCGGTTTTCAATCAGCCGCCATCTACGACAGCCGCGGATCGCTACCTGCCGCAAGTGCAGGCTGAGCTTACATCCTCGTTGATGTCGGAAGCGGCCGGTGCGCAGGTTGCCCGTTCCTTCGGCGAGCTCGCGGCTGCCATCGACGGCAGCGAGCGCCGGTCGCTTGACGAAATCGCCCAGGAGATGCTGCGGCCGATGCTGCAGGAATGGCTGGACGATAATCTGCCGACTCTGGTCGAGCGTCTCGTGCGCGAGGAAATCGAACGAGTGGCCCGCGGCCCGCGTCGCTGACAGCCTGAGCCCCGGGTAGACGATCCGCCGCTCCGGCTTCCGGGGCGGCTTTTTTATTGACTTGCCCGCGACCATCCTATTTACAACCCGCATCACCGAACCCTCCAGATCCGGTCCCCAAATGCTCGACAAGACCTATGATTCCGCCGCCGTCGAACCGAAGATCGCCCAGAAATGGGATGAGGCCGACGCCTTTCGCGCTGGTGCGAACGCCAAGCCCGGCGCGGAAAGCTTCACCATCGTCATCCCGCCGCCGAATGTCACCGGTTCGCTGCACATGGGCCATGCGCTGAACAACACGCTGCAGGACATTATGGTGCGGTTCGAGCGCATGCGCGGCAAGGATGTGCTCTGGCAGCCGGGCATGGACCATGCCGGCATTGCCACGCAGATGGTTGTCGAACGCCAGTTGATGGAGAGGCAGCAGCCCGGCCGCCGCGACATGGGTCGTGACGCCTTCATCGAAAAAGTCTGGGAATGGAAGGCGGAATCGGGCGGCCTGATCTTCAACCAGTTGAAGCGCCTGGGCGCTTCCTGCGATTGGTCGCGCGAACGCTTCACAATGGACGAGGGCCTGTCCAAGGCTGTTCTCGAAGTCTTCGTCACGCTCTACAAGGAAGGACTGATCTATCGCGACAAGCGGCTGGTCAACTGGGATCCAAAAATGCTGACGGCGATTTCGGATATCGAAGTCGAGCAGCATGAGGTCAACGGCCATCTCTGGCATCTGCGCTATCCGCTCGAAGAAGGCGTCACCTATCAACATCCGATCGCTTTCGATGAAAGTGGCAAGCCGACGGAATGGGAAACGCGCGACTATCTCGTTGTCGCCACCACCCGCCCGGAGACCATGCTCGGCGATACCGGCGTCGCCGTTCATCCGAGTGACGAGCGCTACAAGGCGATCGTCGGCAAGCATGTTATCCTGCCGATCGTCGGCCGGCGCATTCCGATCGTTGCCGACGAATATCCGGATCCGACCGCGGGTACCGGCGCCGTCAAGATGACGCCGGCGCATGATTTTAACGACTTCGACGTCGGCCGGCGTCGCGGCCTGCGCGTCGTCAATATCCTGACAGCCGATGCCCATATCACCATCAAGGATAACGAGGATTTCCTCGAAGGTGTCGACAATCCGGCGGCGTTGCATGGCGCCTGGGATGAGCTTGAGGGTAAGGATCGTTTCGAAGCCCGCAAGATCATCGTCCGCATCTTCGAAGAGGCTGGTCTGCTCGATAAGATCGAGCCGCACAAGCATACCATCCCGCATGGTGACCGTGGTGGTGTGCCGATCGAACCGCGCTTGACCGAACAATGGTATGTCGATGCCAAGACGCTTGCCGAACCGGCAATCGCCTCCGTTCGCGAAGGCCGCACCAAGCTCGTTCCGAAGAGCTGGGACAAGACCTATTACGACTGGATGGAGAACATCCAGCCCTGGTGCATTTCCCGACAGCTCTGGTGGGGCCACCAGATCCCGGCATGGTATGGTCCGGACGGTCAGGTCTTCGTCGAGAAGACGGAAGAAGAGGCGCTGCAGGCCGCCATCCAGCATTATCTTTCGCATGAAGGGCCGATGAAGGCCTATGTCGAGGACTTGCTGGAAAACTTCAGGCCGGGCGAAATCCTGACGCGTGACGAAGACGTGCTCGATACCTGGTTCTCCTCGGCGCTCTGGCCGTTCTCGACGCTCGGCTGGCCGGATGAGACGCCGGAACTGGAGCGCTACTATCCGACCAATGTGCTGGTCACCGGCTTCGACATCATCTTCTTCTGGGTTGCCCGCATGATGATGATGGGCCTGCATTTCATGCAGGACGAAAACGGCGAGCCCGTCGAGCCTTTCCACACGGTCTATGTTCACGCCCTAGTGCGCGATAAGAACGGGCAGAAGATGTCGAAGTCCAAGGGCAACGTCATCGATCCGCTCGAACTGATCGACCAGTACGGCGCCGATTCCCTGCGCTTTACGCTGGCGATCATGGCGGCGCAGGGTCGCGACGTGAAGCTCGATCCGGCCCGCATCGCCGGCTACCGTAATTTCGGCACCAAGCTTTGGAACGCTACGCGCTTTGCCGAGATGAACGGCGCGAAGAGTGATCCGCATTTTGTCCCGGAAGCAGCCGAACTCACTGTCAACCGCTGGATCCTGACGGAGCTTGCCCGCACTGAGCGTGATGTTACCGAAGCGTTGGAGGCCTATCGTTTCAATGATGCCGCCGGCTCGCTCTATCGCTTCATCTGGAACCAGTTCTGCGACTGGTATCTCGAACTCTTGAAGCCCGTGTTCAGCGGTGACGACGAGAACGCCAAGGCGGAGGCGCAATCCTGCGCCGCCTACGTTCTGGAAGAGACCTATAAGCTGCTGCATCCCTTCATGCCCTTCATGACCGAAGAGCTGTGGGCGCATACGGCAGGCGAGGGCAGGGAACGCCATGGCCTGATCTGCCATGCGGACTGGCCGGCGCCCTCCTATGCCGACGATGTCGCTGCCGATGAGATCAACTGGTTGATCGATCTCGTCTCAGGTTTGCGCTCCGTACGCTCGGAAATGAACGTGCCGCCGGCCGCCACCGCGCCGCTGGTGCTCGTCGGCGCCAACAGCCTGACGCGCGAACGCCTGTTCCGCCATGACGCGGCGATCAAGCGGCTGGCGCGTGTCGAGAAGATTTCGCTCTCCGACACCGCGCCGAAGGGTGCGGCGCAGATCATCGTCGGCGAAGCGACAGCCTGCCTGCCGCTCGGTAACCTCATCGACCTCGCTGCCGAAAAGGCGCGTCTCGAAAAGGGGATCGCCAAAAACGAACAGGAAATGGCCCGCATCGTCGGCAAGCTCTCGAACGAGAAGTTCGTCGCCAATGCTAACCCGGATGTCGTCGCCGCCGAGCGCGAGCGCTTGGGCGAACTCGAAGGCCAACTTTCGAGCCTCAAGGTTGCGCTTGACCGGGTCAGCGAAGCCGGCTGAAGAAGCTGTAACAATCTGAATGTAAGGGTACGCAGCGAAGGCAGCGTGCCCTTTTTCTTTGCGCGGCTGATTCGATGGCAAGCGTCAGAAAAATGTGTCGCTTTTCAAGACACTCCAGCTTCGCACAGGCAAGAAAGGTTACCCCTAAATTGGTAGGGTTTATTGAAAAGCCGGACTGTTGTCAGATTGTAACAGAATTGTTGCAGTGTGGAATGAAAATCTAACCGGGGCCCATTATAGAGATTAGAGAAGCAAAAAATGCCTAAACTTGGCTATGATTGGGCGTGCAGATCACTTTCTTACGTAAGTCAATCAATATCTCACAACATTGTGGATTGCCGGCGCCGCATTGCCAATTCGGGTGATCGTCGCAACAATCGGATTAATGAATACGAAATCGGGGGAGACACAATGGCATTTCGTATTGCGCTGAGGGGCGCATTTGCATTCATTATCGGCTCGTCATTCGCCAGCGCCGCTTTTGCGGGCGGGCTTGATCGCGCCGGCTACGATATTGACTTACTTTTCGATAAGGGACGTTACGTTTTCGAGTCCGGCGTGACCTATGTGATGCCCGACCGTAAGCTGAAGAATGCAAAGGACATCGATCCGACCGATGGCAACCTCAATGGCCGTCCGCATTCGGTCGATGCCGGCGAGAATTTTGCGGTGCCTTATATCGGCTTCAAGATCGGCATTACCGATGACATCGACTGCATGGCCGATTACTCCGAGCCGTTCGGCGCACACACCAATCCGGGTCTGAACTGGGCCGGCGCCAACAATGAAATCGAGACCAAGGTGCGTACGCACAATTATGCGGCGACCTGCTCTTACAAGTTCGATGCGGGTCCGGGTCAGCTACGCCTGATCGGCGGCGGTTTCTATCAGGAAGTCAGCGGCTACAAGTCCCGTCTGGTCTCCGTCGTTCCCGCTCCGTTTTCCGCCGTCTATGACGGTGTCGGCTCGCTGGATGTCGACGGTCATGGCTGGGGCTGGCGCGCCGGTCTTGCCTATGAGATCCCCGAATATGCCCTCCGTACCAGCCTCGTTTACAACAGCCGGGTCAAATACGATAACCTCAAGGGCACCGTCGATCTGACGGAACTGCCGCCGGTCCGCGCGTTCTTCGGCAAAGCCACGTCCGTCTTCGGTTCGGCCGATGCACCGGACTCCTTGGAATGGAAGGTGCAGAGCGGCATCGCGCCGGACTGGCTGGCCTTCGGTTCGGTCAAGTGGACCAACTGGAGCGTTCTGCAGAGCATCGCGCTTTGCCCGACCTCCACGCGTGGCATATCCTGCCATACGGGCGGCGCGACCGAGCTCACCTCGCTCGATCTGCTTTACCAGGATGGCTGGACGGTCACCGGCGGCATTGGTCATAAGTTCAATGACCAATGGAGCGGCGCGCTCAGCTTGAGCTGGGATCGCGGCACAAGCCAGGGTTATGGCTTGAGCTCGGATACTTGGACGCTCGGTGCTGGTCTTTCCTACAAGCCGACCGAACATGTCGAGTTCACCTTCGCCGGCGCGCTGGGCCTGCTGACCAGCGGCAAATCCGGCACCATCACCTCCAACGGCATCACCTACGGCAATGACGCGACCTACAGCTACGGCAATGATCTCGTCGCGGCATTGTCGACGTCGATGAAGGTTAGATTCTAAGCATAAATCATTGAACTGAAGCAGCTTTCGAGGTCTCGTCCTCGCCGCTTCAAGCGATTCCCGCGCCGCGAGCCCTTTTTGGTCTCGCGGCGTTTTAATTCCAAGTTTGGCGCCAAGCCGTTTTCAGATCCGACCGGCAAAACCGTCTCACCTAGCGTTTCGTGGTTAACGAAACCTCAAGATCGGCAAACTCTTTGTGACGAATCAGCAACACTTTATTTCAACAGATTACGGGCGTGTATCCGGCGCCCAATTTGTCCATTTCCCGCCACAAATGGGGAGCAGCGATTATACGGGCACAGGGGAAGGCCTTAGTAGAAAGTGCGTAAACGGTTGATGGGTCAGTTTACACTTCGGAAAAAAGAGCAATTCGGGATCGGAACGGTGACGTTCACGACGCAGCCGGAAACGCATTATTTCCCGAAGGAATCATACACCCGTTCGATCGTAAATCTCTCTCTTTGGACAGCGAAGCGGCGGGCTGTTTCAAGGGCGACATGTGACCGCGTCAGCGTGGATGCTCGTTTGGACATAATTTCAGACTACGCTCGGAAATGTGGCGAACGGCGTTGGGCTGGTGTCCTGCAGACCTCCTCAAAAGGGGATCTCGCTGGTTTGCGCGCCGGTAGGGAATACATTCGCAGGCCTTACGGTGCAGATGGGATCACCGTAGCGGATGCGAATGGAGCGAAAGAAATCGACTGTTATGTTTAAGTCCGAGTTCATATCAGCGAGAATGATGATGCTCAGCCTGTCGCTTGCCACCTCTGTGGCACTCGCAGGCCAAGCCCTGGCATTCGATATCAATGCGGGTGTCACAAAGGAATCGGGGCCCTTCGATCTCTTCAAATTCGGCTTCCGGGCCTACAAGAATGGCCAGAAGGAAGAGGCGGTCGAAGCCTATCGTTACGCCGCCGAGAAGGGGCACACTGGCTCGCGTTGGGCGCTGGCCAATATGTATGCCGACGGCGATGGCGTGACCCAGGACGATTTCGAAGCCTTCAAGATCTATAGCGAGATCGCCCAGCAGGGTGTAGAGCCCGGCTCCGAAGATACCGGCTTCTTCATCAACGCACTGCTTGCGCTCGCCAATTACTACAAGACCGGCATTGCAAACAGCCCGGTCAAGGTCGACCTCAATCAGGCGCGCCAGCTCTATTTCCAGGTCGCATCGACCTTCGGCGTTCCCGAGGCGCAGTTTCAGCTCGCGCAGATGATGCTGGCAGGTGAGGGCGGCTCGGCCAATGTGCAGCAGGCCAAGAAGTGGCTGAACCAGGCCCGTAAGAGCGGCCATCCCGGCGCAATGTCCGTCTTTGGCAATATTCTCTTCCAGGAAGGCCAGTCAGTGCGCGGCCTCGCCTTCATGACGGCGGCGCTCGAAAAGTGCAAGCCGAAGGATTGTCCATGGATGCAAGACCTGCAGGAGCAGGCCTTCTCGATAGCCAGCGAAGACGACCGTCGCGTCGCCGTTTCCATGGCGCATCAACTGGACGTCGCCGGCGCCGAATAATCCCCGATCTCAGCCTTGAAAATCGAAATGCGCAATGACGGGAACGTGGTCCGACGGCTTTTCCCAGGCACGCACGTGCTTTTCGATTGCAGCCGACGTCAGGCGATCGGCCGCTTCCGGCGAAAGCATTAGGTGATCGATGCGAATGCCGTTGTTCTTCGGCCAGGCGCCCGCCTGGTAATCCCAGAAGGAATAAAGCTTGGTCGCGTCCGTCGTGGCGCGCACCGCATCGGTGAAGCCGAGATGCTCGAGCTGGCGGAAAGCCTGGCGGGTTTGCGGCAGGAACAGCGCATCGTTTTCCCAGACTTTCGGATCGAAACAATCATGCGGTTCCGGGATGACGTTGTAGTCGCCGGCGAGGATGATCGGCTCCTCAAGCTCCAGCCGACCGACGGCGAATTTCCGCAGGCGTTCCATCCACGCGAGCTTGTAGGGATATTTTTCCGTATCGATGGGATTGCCGTTCGGTAGATACAGGCAGCAGACACGAAGCGCGCCATGCCCCGGCACAGAGAACACCGCTTCGATGAAGCGGGACTGCTCATCGGCGTCATCGCCAGGCAGGCCGCGCGTCACTTCGTCGGGCTTCATCTTGGACAGGATCGCCACGCCGTTGAAACCCTTCTGCCCATGCGTCTCGGCGTGATAGCCCAGCGCTTCAATCTCAAAGCGCGGAAAGCCTTCGTCGACCGTCTTGATCTCCTGCAGGCAAACGATATCGGGATCGGAGTCCTTCAGCCACTGGCACAGGTTCTCGATACGCGCCTTGACGCCGTTGATGTTCCAGGTGGCGATCTTCATGAAGGGACGGCTCCTCTGCTTCGGTTTTTCTTTTATCCGCAGCAAACGACCTTGGCCACCCGTCCAAATGAAAACCGGCCGTAAGCAACAGCTTCCGACCGGCAATCAATCTGTGGAAAAATCAGCAGAGTCAGATCGAAAAACTCGTGCCGCAGCCGCAGCTTGCGACCGCATTCGGATTCTTGATCTGAAAGGACTGACCGAGCAGATTATCGACGAAATCGATCTCGGAGCCGGCCATATAGACCAGCGACAATTGGTCGATCAGTACCGTAGCGTTGCCCTTTTCGACAACGATATCATCTTCTTGCGGTCCGTCGGCAAGATCGAATTTGTAGGAGAAGCCGGAGCAGCCGCCGCCTTCGACGGCGACGCGAAGCGCTCGCTTGCCGGTTTCGGCGCTGACGATGGCGGCGATTCGCTTTGCCGCTGCATCCGATAGGGTTACACTCGTCTCAGTCATGCCTTCCTCCTGCCGGGGTCAAGATCCGGAGAGAACCAATGAGCCGTCCGCCTTTCAAACGGCTGATATCCATAGCCTTTATCATGAAAGTGCGGCCGTTGACAGCTATGGTTTCATGGTTGAGCCATGTGCCATTTTGCTGTTTTTCTTTGGTATAGGTATGAAGGCCGTGAAGCGGCGTCAATGGGCCAGAGCATCCCGCGTTTGAATGGCATCATCAAAATGCGGAGAAGATGCTCTGGATTGGAAGGAATGGGGCGACTTTCACGCGTTCAATCGAAAGCGCGGGCGCTCTAACGCCGGAATGGATGGATAATGACGATCGACAGGCATGCATTGGGTTTCGGTTATGGTGAGCGGGCTATCTATGCGACCGATCCCCGGGAATCGCGTGGACGGCTTTATGAAGAGGGATCGAGCCCGACGCGCTCCGATTTCCAACGCGACCGCGATCGCATCGTGCATACCACCGCTTTCCGACGGCTGAAGCACAAGACGCAGGTTTTTATCGCGCAGGATGGCGATCACTATCGTACGCGCCTGACGCACACGATCGAGGTGGCGCAGATCGCCCGCGCCTTGGCGCGCGCCCTGAAGCTCGACGAGGATCTTGCCGAAGGCGTGGCGCTCGTCCACGATTTCGGCCACACCCCCTTCGGCCACACCGGTGAAGACGCGCTGCATGAGGTGCTGCTGCCCTATGGCGGCTTCGATCACAACGCGCAATCGCTGCGCATTGTGACGAAGCTCGAGCGGCGTTATGCCGAATTCGATGGTTTGAATCTCACCTGGGAAACGTTGGAGGGGCTGGTCAAGCACAACGGTCCGCTGCTGACATCAGATGGCAAGGGCACGCGCGGCCCCGTGCCGCAGCCGATCCTCGACTATTGCGAAATCCACGATCTGGAGATTGCGACCTTTGCGAGCCTTGAGGCGCAGGTGGCGGCAATCGCTGACGACATCGCTTACAATACCCATGACATCGATGACGGCCTGCGCTCCGGCTATCTGAATTTCGAGATGCTGGAGGAGATTCCATTTCTTTCGGCGCTGATGGCCGAGGTGAGGGCGCTTTATCCGCATCTGGAGCCGAGTCGCTTCACGCATGAGATCATGCGCCGGCAGATCACCCGCATGGTGGAGGATGTGATCTCCGTTGCGCAAAAAGCGCTGGGCGAGATCAGGCCGAGCAACGTTGCCGATATCCGCGCTGCTGGCCGCATCATCGCCACCTTCTCTCCGGAAATGGCCGAGACGGACAAGCAGATCAAGCAGATGCTCTTCAAACGTATCTACCGCCATCCGGATATTATGCGCATCCGCGCCGGCGCAGCACAGATCGTCACCGATCTGTTCCGCGCCTATATGGACAATCCCCAGGAGATGCAGAGCCATTATTGGGTCGACCATATCGCCGGCCTCGCCGTTGCCGCCAAGGCTCGCCATGTCGGCGACTATCTAGCGGGGATGACCGATACCTACGCCATCAGCGCCCACAGGCGTTTGTTTGACCAGACTCCCGATTTGCGATAGGCAGCGGCGGCGTCGGGCCGACAGGGCCCGCCCAAGCTATGCGTGGACACTATGATGAACCTTTTCACCGATTTCGAAGTCAGAATTAAGAACGCTCTTGAACAAATTGATATTGTGAAGGAAAAGCGATCCGAACTCGACTTTGGACGCATCGGCGTGGAGCCGCCGCGAGATCCCAGCCACGGCGATGTCGCCACCAATGCGGCCATGGTGCTGTCGAAGCCGCTCGGCACCAATCCCCGCGCGCTCGCTGAGATCATCATCGGCAAGCTGAAGGAAGATGCCGATGTTGCCGAGGTTTCGGTGGCTGGCCCCGGCTTCATCAATATTCGCCTTTCGGTTGGCTATTGGCAGCGCCTGCTGGCGACGATGATCTCCGAAGGCCAAAAATTCGGACGCTCGACCCTTGGTGCAGGCCAGAAAGTCAACGTCGAATATGTCTCCGCCAATCCGACGGGGCCGATGCATGTCGGCCATTGCCGCGGCGCCGTCGTCGGCGATGCACTGGCGAATCTGCTCGGTTTTGCCGGCTATGACGTTACCAAGGAATATTACATCAACGACGCCGGCTCGCAGATCGATGTGCTGGCGCGGTCGGTCTTCCTCCGTTACCGCGAGGCGCTTGGCGAGCAGGTCGGCGACATCCCGGCCGGTCTCTATCCCGGCGACTATCTCGTTCCGGTCGGTGAGGCACTGGCGAAGGAATTCGGCACCAAGCTGCGTGGCATGCCGGAAGATCAATGGCTGCCGATTATCAAGGAACGCGCCATCGACGCGATGATGGCGATGATCCGTGCCGATCTGGAAGCGTTGAACGTCCATCATGACGTCTTCTTCTCCGAGCGGACGCTGCATGCCAATGGTGCCGCCCTGATCCGTACCGCGATCAACGACCTGACCTTCAAGGGATACGTCTACAAGGGCGCGCTGCCGCCGCCGAAGGGACAGTTGCCGGAAGATTGGGAAGATCGTGAGCAGACCCTGTTCCGTTCGACGGAAGTGGGTGACGACATCGACCGTCCGCTGATCAAGTCGGATGGCTCCTATACCTATTTCGCCGCCGACGTCGCCTACTTCAAGAACAAGTTCGACCGCGGCTTCAACGAGATGATCTATATTCTCGGCGCCGACCATGGCGGCTACGTCAAGCGGCTGGAAGCCGTGGCGCGTGGTGTTTCGGACGGTCAGGCGAAACTGACGGTGCTGCTGTGCCAGCTCGTCAAGTTGTTCCGTAATGGCGAGCCGGTGAAGATGTCGAAGCGCTCTGGCGACTTCGTCACGCTGCGCGACGTGGTCGAAGAAGTCGGCCGCGATTCTGTACGCTTCATGATGCTGTACCGGAAGAATTCCGAACCTCTGGACTTCGACTTCGCCAAGGTGACCGAGCAGTCCAAGGACAATCCTGTCTTCTACGTGCAATACGCACATGCGCGCTGCATGTCGGTTTTCCGGCAGGCCAAGGAAGCCTTCCCCGATCTCGATATTGCCTCGCTCGATCTGGCAAAAGCGGTCAGCGGCGCGATCTCCGATCCGACCGAATTACAGCTCATCGCAAAGATTGCGGAATTCCCGCGAATCATTGAGGCTGCAGCCCAGTCGCAGGAGCCTCACCGCATCGCTTTTTATCTTTACGATCTGGCAAGTTCCTTCCATGGACATTGGAATAAAGGTAAAGATTTACCTGAATTACGATTTGTTAACGATAAGAACCGAGAATTAAGCATTGCCAGACTTGGGCTGGTGCACGCTGTCGCGTCGGTTTTGAAGTCAGGTCTTGGTATAACCGGGACCGCAGCACCGGATGAAATGCGATAAACGTCACCATTTACCCACATTGCGCTGGCATTTATCTGTAGCGTTTGCGAGTGGATTGGGTGATGGCAGAAAAACAGTTGGCGTATCGCGCAAGCGGAAACGACGAGTTCTTTGCGGATGATGATCCGCTTGCCGAACTCGCCCGCATCGTCGGTTTCGAGCCGCGGCCTGCCGCCCAGGCGGCGCCCGCAGCCCAGCGGCAAGAGCCGGCCTTCGATCTCGAAGATGAGCTCTTGCGGGAGTTCGAGCGTTATGATGCGCCTCGTTTGAGTCCTGCTGATGACATTCCGGTCTCGCCGGAAGATCAGCCTTTTGCCGGCGAAGCCCAGCTCTCGCATCCGGTCGAGCCGGTGCGCAGCGAACCTCAGTTTGCCGAGTTGCCGCAGCCAGTGGCTCCGGCCAAGCCAACCGTCGGTGCACGCGATCTGATCGACGAACTGGAAATGTCGATCGCGCCGGCCTTGCAGCCAGCTCCTGCTCCGCAGCCCGTTCCGGCACCGCAGGCGGTAGCTCCGGCTCCGAAGCCTGCGCCGCTGCCGCAGTCCGCTGCCGCCACCGTGCGGCTGCCGCTTGCTAATTTCACCGTTGCGGCTCCGACGCAAGCAAAGCCTTTGGCTCAAGCTCCGGTCGCGCCGCCGGTTGTTCAGGCGCAGCCGCCCATCGAAACGGCGCTCGATTTCGATCTGCCGATGATGCAGGACCTGCCTCAGCCTCGGCCCGCCGTGGCTCAACCGGATGCGCCGGTCGCCAGGGCGCCGGAGCCCGTCCAGATGGACGCTGCGGCTCTTTCCGCCGAAATCGACGATCTGCTGGCCGATGTCGACCGCTATCCGGTTCCCTCCAGGGGTGCCGCGCCGACGGCGAAGGTCGAGCCGAGCTTCGATATTTTCGGCTTGGAGCCCAAGGCGCCGGCAGCACCTGTTGATGCCCCCGTCGCTGCTGTGACTGCGCCCGTTGCTGTGCCTCCGCAGCGCGAAGAGCCAAAGCCGATCGCTCTGGAAGCCGAAGATCCCTTCGCCGGCCAGGACTTCGAGTTCGATCTCGCAGATATCGAGATGGAACTTGCCGAGCTCGATTTTGCCGAAACGAACAAGTCCGCACCGATCCCGCAGCCTGCGCCCGCTCCGGTGGTTGCGCAGCAGCCTGCTCCGATTGTCTCTCGGGCAACCCCGGTAGCGCCGCCTCCGGCTGCTCCCGTCGTCACTGTGGCAGCGATGACTGCCGCAGCTGCTGCGCCCAGCGTCATGCAGCCTCCGCGTCAGGAGCCGGCTCCGCAGCGCCCGGCTGAGCCCGTCGCTGTTGCTACAGCTCCGATGGCCCGCAAGGCTGCGCCTGTTCTTGATGCCGATCAGGCTCTGCCATTCGATCCGTCCGAAATCTCCGATACTGAAGATCGTGTCGAGAACTTCGAAGGCTCGCATGTTCCAAACCTGCCGCCGGTCGAGCCGGAAGAGCCGATCGTGGTGCCGCCGGAATATGATTTCGACATCGACTCGGAGATGGCGAGCCTGTTCGGTACGCCCGCCAAGGAAGCGGCCCCCGAGCCGATCAAGCCGGCTGCCGCAGCCGCCCTCGGCGGCGCCGCGATGGCCGCATCCTGGTCCAAGAATGCGGCAGCAAAGCCTGCTGCTGTGGCCAAACAGCCTGCAGAGGAATTCGACGAGTTCGAACGGGCGTTGGAAGAGGATTTCCGCCGCAGCTACCGTGAAGCGTCCAATCCGGTCGAGAACGTCGCCCGCATGACGCTGAACCCGGCCGCTGTGGCCGGCCGTCGTCCGGCGCGCTCGTTCCGTGGCATGGCGACCGCCGCTGCCGTCATCGCAGTTCTGGGTCTTGGCGCCTATGGTATCTACGGCTGGGTTCGTCACGGTTCGCCGATTTCGACCTTCTCCGGCGAGCCGCGCGTCATCACTGCCGATGCCGATCCGGTCAAGGTCGCTCCGGAAAATCCAGGCGGCACGGTTGTTCCCAATCAGGACAAGGCTGTCTACGACCGCGTGGCCGGCGACAGCACTGCGGCGCCGAAGCAGAAGGAACTGGTTTCCTCCAATGAGCAGCCGGTGGATGTCGTCCAGAAGACGCTGATCCCCGAATCTGTATCGCCTGACGACGGCAGCGACGATCAGGTCACTCCGACTCCGGTCGGCGAAACTGAGGATCCGCGGCTGTTGCCGAACCAGAACGGCAACAATGCCAATACGGCCGCCAACGATGATTCGCAGGTTCCGTCGGTATCGCCGCGCAAGGTGCGCACGATGATCGTCAAGCCAGATGGCTCGCTGGTTGCCCGCGAGGAGCCGGCTGTCGACAACACCACGACGGCCGCCTCTCCGGCTTCGACACCGAAGACGCCGGCTGCAAAACCGCCGGTCGGCAATCAAGTCGCCTCCGCCGATCTTCGCCCCTCGACGGCAGAGACGCAGGCCTCGCAACCGGCTGCGGACCAGGCCGACGACGGCGACTCAGCCAGCGCCGAAAGCACGCCGATCCGTGTCGTGAAGACGACTCCGGTTCCGACCTCGCGTCCGGCACAGCAGCCGGCCAAGGCCGCCCCCGCCGTCCCTGCCGCTGCCACAAATAACGCCGCCGCCGCGCACCCGGCTCCGGCTCAGCCGAAACCGCAACAGGTCGCGTCGGCGAGCCCGGCTGCGGCCCAGGCTGCTCCGGCCGCGTCGGCAAGTGCAAGCGGTGCTTACGGCGTTCAGATCGCTTCGCTGCCTTCCGAGGCGGAAGCGCAGAAGTCGCAGGCCAATCTGAAGGTCAAGTTCGCCAGCGTCATCGGTGGTCATCCGCTCGAAATTCGCAAGGCCGATATCGCTGGCAAGGGCACCTACTATCGCGTCCGCGTCGTCGCCGGCTCCAAGGATGAAGCTGCCGACATCTGCCAGCGTTACCGCGCCGCAGGCGGCACCTGCCTGATCTCTAAATAGGAGATCGAGGCCCCAAGATTGTTGAAAGCGGCGGGCCGAGGCTCGCCGTTTTCTTTTGTGTATCTCGGTTTGAGGTTATTCGCATTTCGCGAGGTGGCCTTTATGATTCGAACATGACCGAATCAAAATCCATGATCCTCGGCTGTAGCGGCCATTCCATCACGCCCGAAGAGCGTTCCTTCTATCAGTCGGAACAGCCATGGGGCTTTATCCTGTTTGGACGCAACATTTCCGAGCCCGCGCAGATAGCCGATCTCGTCGCTTCGTTACGCGATAGCGTCGGCCGTGATGCACCGGTATTGATCGATCAGGAGGGGGGCAGGGTGCAGCGCATCCGTCCGCCGATTCTGCCGCATTATCCGTCCGGCCAAGCACTGGGCGATATCTATCGCAAAGATCGCGAACAGGGCCTGCGCGCCGCCTGGCTGATGTCGCGGCTGCATGCCTTCGATCTCCTGAAGTTCGGCATCAACGTCGATTGCCTGCCGGTGCTCGACGTGCCCGTCGAAGGTTCGAGCAATGTTATCGGCAACCGCGCCTATGGCGGCGATCCCGCGACGGTGACGGAGATGGGGCGCGCGGCCGCCGAAGGTCTGAAGGCTGGCGGCGTGCTGCCGGTGATGAAGCACATGCCCGGGCATGGCCGCGGCTTTGCCGATTCGCATCATGAATTGCCGGTCGTCACGGTTCCGCGTGCGGAGCTGGAGGCGCATGATTTTCCGCCCTTCGTGGCGCTCAAGGACGAGTTGATGGCAATGACCTGCCACGTCGTCTTTACCGACATCGACCCCACCAATCCGGCGACGACGTCGCGCAAGGTCATCGACGAGATCATTCGCGGCCATATTGGCTTCCAGGGGCTGCTGCTTTCCGACGATACCTCGATGAACGCTCTAGCCGGCACAATCGGCGAGCGGGCGGCGAATATTGTTGCGGGCGGATGCGATATCGTGCTGCACTGCAATGGCGTCATGGATGAGATGCAGCAGGTGGTGCGTAATGTTCCGGTGCTGGCCGGAGCTTCTCTGGCGCGTGCGAAAGCGGTCGAGGCAGCCTTCGGCCGCAACGACGGTGCCGACGAGGCTTCGATCCGCGCTGAATTCGACGCGATATTTGCGGTGGCGTAAGACCGAACTCTACAGCGCCGCGCGTCTTTTAAGACGCGCTAAGGACGCTGTAGCGCTTTGAAATGCTGCATAATTCCTTAAATCGGTACCGATTTAAGGAATTATGCAGTAGGGATCTGAAAGGTGAACAAGGTGGACGGCACGGAAAACAGCCTGCAGGCGGCGGCGCCGATGGACAAGCTGTGGCAGGACAATAGTGCCGAGCGCGGCATGCATGAGCCTGCCCTGGTCGTCGATATCGCCGGTTTCGAAGGCCCGCTCGACCTTCTGCTGCATCTTGCCCGCAACCAGAAGGTCGATCTGTCGCGTATCTCCGTGCTGGCGCTCGCCGAGCAATATCTGTTGTTCATCGAGCGTGCCCGCCGGATCCGTATCGAGCTTGCCGCCGATTACCTAGTCATGGCCGCCTGGCTCGCCTATCTCAAGTCGAAGCTGCTCATTCCGCAGCAGAGCAAGGAAGACGGTCCGACCGGCGAGGAAATGGCCGCAACGCTTGCCTTCCGGCTGAAGCGTCTGGAGGCGATGCGGGATGCGGCAACCGGCCTCGTCAACCGCAATCGTCTCGGCCGCGACGTCTTCGTCCGCGGCGCGCCCGAACATATTCCCGACCGGCGCCAATCGGCCTATGACGCAAGCCTCTATGATCTCTTGACTGCCTATGCCGGCCTGCGTCAGCGCCAGGCGATCACGCAGGTAACGATCGAGCGTCGCCGCGTTTGGTCGCTGGTCGACGCCCGGACGATCCTCAACCGCATGATCGGCGAGATCACCGACTGGACTGCCTTGGAACACTATCTGCTGCGCTATATGACCAGCGCGAGCGAGCGTGTCACCGCCATCGCCAGCGCCTTTGCCGCCTCGCTGGAACTCGTGCGCGAGGGCAAGCTGGAAATCCGCCAGGAGGGCGCGTTTCAGCCGCTCTATATGCGTCGCGGGCCGAACCATATAGAACTCGAAGCGGCGGAATAGAGCAGGAGCGAGCGTGACCGGCCCGGACGACGACCACCATATGGACGATGAAGCGGCTGCGCCGACAGAGCCGGCCGTCGACGAACACCTCATCCGCGAGGCCGAACGCATCGCCGAGGCCTTGGTCTTCGCCTCCGCTCAGCCGGTGTCCGAAGGTTTTATCGCCGATCGCGTTCCCCGCGGCATCGATGTGCGCTCCATCATGCAGCGTCTGAAGGCCGATTATGCGACGCGTGGCGTCAATCTGATACAGGTCGACGGCGCCGCCGATCTTTCCTTCGTAATTCGCCGCGATGACAACGAGGTGCGAAAACTGTCGCGTGCAGCACTCGAAGTCCTGGCCATCATTGCCTATCACCAGCCGGTGACGCGCGCCGAGATTGAAGATATCAGAGGCGTGCAGACCTCCAAGGGGACGTTGGACGTCCTGATGGAATCCGGCTGGGTTCGGTTTCGCGGTCGCCGGCGCACCCCCGGCCGTCCGGTGACGCTGGGTACGACGCGGGATTTTCTCGATCATTTCGGGCTGGAAGAGCTGCGAGACCTTCCCGGTCTCGAGGAATTGAAGGGGGCAGGGCTGCTTTCGGGCCGTATTCCCGCCAACTTCAACATTCCGTCGCCATTGATGAGCGACGAATTGACCGAGGACGAAGATCCGATCACGCAACTGGATCTGGAGGAACTCGGCCTTCTGGCGCCAGGCGGCGCTTCGGACGAATAAGCGGGTCGTTGCAGGCCGATTGGCCGCGCAAAGCTTTTTTCCAGACAGTGACAGCAAGTCTCGGTTTTGCCATTAGCGGCTTCTAATATGTGGGCCGTTCTCCTCATTTGGAGATGTTCGACTGCGGCTTTGGCGCTCGCTATCCCCAAGTGCGCCGGTGCAGCACATTTTGGTGTTTGAAAAACGTCCGTAAACGTCTTACATCGGGAAGACGTTGAAATTGGGAGTTATCGCAATGGGTTCTCTAAGCATATGGCACTGGCTTATCGTCCTGGCCATCGCGCTGTTGTTGTTCGGCCGTGGAAAGATCCCGGAGCTGATGGGTGACGTTGCCAAGGGCATCAAGAGCTTCAAAAAAGGCATGAGCGACGAGGATGAGACGCCGTCTCAGACGACAGCGTCCCGCACGGTTGAACACAAGGCCGACGAATCGAAATAATCATGTCGGGTGCGCAGGGAGTTGAGACGCTCGCTGTCGGCCCAGGAGCCTTTTCATGTTCGACGTAGGCTGGTCTGAGCTGCTGGTTATCGCCGTCGTGGCGCTTGTGGTCATTGGCCCTAAGGAACTGCCGGCAACGTTGCGGACAATCGGCAAAATGACGGCGCGGGCCCGAAAAGTGGCGGGCGAGTTCCGCGCGCAATTCGATGAGGCCATGCGCGAGGCGGAGCTGGACGATGTGCGCCAGACGATCTCCGATGCGCAAAAGCTCAATCCGGTCAATTCATTGCGGGAAGCAATGAACCCGCTGCGGCAGATGGGCAACGAGATCAAGGCCGACTTGCAGCGTTCGACGACCGCCGATCAGCCCGTCGCGGCAACATCGACACCGGCCGAACCTGTGTCCGAGCCGTCCATGGGGCTGCCGGAAATGCCTCCAATCGTTCCGGCAGCTAACGAGGCCGCACCGGCCGTATCGTCCGCGCCGCTTATGCCGCAGCCGGCCGCCGTTGCTGGGGAAGCGCCTGCTAAGCCGAAAGCTGTTCGCAAGCCTCGGGCAAAAGCACCGGGCAAGACGGACGAGGTCGCTGCTGCGCTGGTCGACACATCGGTTGTCGCGGAAAAGCCGAAGCGGGCGCCTCGCAAGGTTGCAGCGGCCACGGCCGATGCTCCAGCCGCCGCGGCCTCTCCCAGGAAGCGCCCTGCAGCGAGCAAAACAACGCCTAAGAAGAAGGACGAGGCATGACGGGTGACATCGACGATAAGCCGCAGCCGCTTATCGAACACCTCATGGAATTGCGCACGCGGCTGATCTGGTCGCTGGTGGCGTTTTTCATTGCCTTCATCGGCTGTTTCGCCTTTGCCAAGCACCTCTTCAACTATCTGGTCTACCCATACAAATGGGCTGTCGTCTGGGCGCATCTCGATGTTACCAAGGCCGAGCTGATCTATACCGCACCGCAGGAGTTTTTCTTCACGCAGGTGAAGGTCGCCATGTTCGGTGCGCTGGTGATCTCTTTCCCGATCATCGCTGCACAGGTCTATAAATTCGTCGCGCCCGGGCTCTACAAGAACGAGCGTTCTGCTTTCCTGCCGTTCCTGATCGCATCGCCGATTCTGTTTTTGATGGGCGCCGCACTCGTCTACTTCTTCTTCACGCCCATGGTGATGTGGTTCTTCCTGAAGATGCAGCAGGCACCGGCCGATGGTCAGGTGGGCATTGCGCTGCTGCCGAAGGTCTCGGAATATCTCAGCCTCATCATGACGCTGGTCTTCTCCTTCGGTCTCGTCTTCCAGCTTCCGGTCATCACTACGCTGCTGGCGCGCGTCGGCCTGCTGACATCGGCTTGGCTGGCGCAAAAGCGCAAGTTCGCGATCGTCTTCGCCTTCATCGTCGCCGCCGTGCTGACGCCGCCGGATCCGATGTCCCAGATCGGCCTTGCACTGCCGACGATCCTTCTCTACGAGATTTCCATCTACGCGGCGCGACTCGTGGAACGCCAGCGTGCCCGGCAAGCGCTCGAGGAGAGTGACGAGACGTCCGATGTCGCCAAGACGGATAGCGTCTGAGCGGCAGGTCCGCATCGTCTTTCCATAAGGTTCTGCCGGTTTAATCTCCGTCCGAAATCTCGGGCGGA
This sequence comes from Rhizobium sp. CB3060, assembly GCF_025200735.1. Lineage (NCBI taxonomy): Bacteria > Pseudomonadati > Pseudomonadota > Alphaproteobacteria > Hyphomicrobiales > Rhizobiaceae > Rhizobium > Rhizobium sp. CB3060. The sequence goes on from NZ_CP104158.1 coordinate 1,204,772, forward strand.
GTCATCATCTTGTGCAACGACCTGGAACGACGATGCTTGATATCAGATGGATTCGTGAGAATGCCGAGGCTTTGGATGCAGCGCTTGCTAAGCGCGGAGCCGAGCCTTTGTCGCAAAGCCTCATTGCGCTCGACGAGAAGCGCCGCTCCGTCATCCAATCCGTCCAGGATATGCAGTCTCGCCGCAACGCCGCTTCGAAGGAAATCGGCGCGGCCATGGCGCAGAAGAACACCGAGCTTGCCGAGAAGCTGAAGGCGGAGGTCGCCGAGATCAAAACGTCGCTGCCGGCCGCGGAAGAAGAGGAGCGCGTGCTGACGGCCGAGCTCAACGACGCCCTGTCGCGCATTCCCAATATTCCGCTCGACGACGTGCCGGTTGGCAAGGATGAGCACGATAATGTCGTCAAGCATGCCTGGGGCGCCAAGCCGACCTGGAACCATCCGCCGAAGGAACATTACGAGATCGGCGAAGCGCTCGGCTACATGGATTTCGAGCGCGCTGCCAAGCTCTCCGGCTCGCGTTTCACCGTGCTGACCTCGCAGCTTGCGCGCCTGGAACGGGCGCTCGGCCAATTCATGCTGGACCTTCATACAGGTGAACACGGCTATACCGAAGTCAGCTCTCCGTTGATGGTGCGCGACGAGGCCATGTTCGGCACCGGCCAATTGCCGAAATTCGCCGAGGACCTGTTCAAGACCACGGATGGCCGTTGGCTGATCCCGACTGCCGAAGTAACGCTGACCAACCTCGTCTCCGGTGAAATCCTCGATCAGGAGAAGCTGCCGCTGCGCTTCACGGCGCTGACGCCGTCTTTCCGGTCGGAAGCAGGTTCGGCCGGTCGCGATACGCGCGGCATGCTGCGCCAGCACCAGTTCTGGAAATGCGAACTCGTTTCCATCACCGACGCAGAAAGCTCGATTGTCGAGCACGAGCGGATGACCGCCTGCGCCGAGGAAGTGCTGAAGCGTCTTGGCCTGCATTATCGTGTCATGACGCTGTCGACCGGCGACATGGGCTTCGGCGCCCGCAAGACCTACGACCTGGAAGTATGGCTGCCGGGGCAGGACACCTATCGCGAAATCTCCTCCTGCTCGGTCTGTGGCGATTTCCAGGCGCGGCGCATGAATGCCCGCTATCGCGGCAAGGACGACAAGGCTACGAAATTCGTCCACACGCTGAACGGCTCCGGCACTGCCGTTGGCCGCTGCCTGATCGCCGTTGTCGAGAATTATCTGAATGACGACGGCTCAGTCACTGTTCCGGACGCACTGCTGCCATATATGGGTGGTCTGAAGAGAATCGAGCGGGCAGCCTGATTTGACGGGACATGATTTTGTCCGAAAACCGCTTCGCGCTATTCGGGATCATGTTTTTGAGCGGTGGGGGCAATGCGGATACTTCTGACCAATGACGACGGCATTCATGCCGAAGGACTGGCCGTGTTGGAGCGCATCGCCCGCACCATGTCCGATGACGTCTGGATCGTGGCGCCGGAGACGGATCAAAGCGGCCTTGCCCATTCGCTGAGCCTTTCCGAACCGTTGCGTCTGCGCAAGGTCTCCGACAAGCATTATGCGCTGCGCGGTACGCCGACGGATTGCGTCATCATGGGCATCCGCCAGGTCATGGACATCAAGCCGGACTTGGTGCTCTCAGGCGTCAATTCCGGCTCCAACGTTGCCGACGATGTCACCTATTCGGGCACGATTGCCGGCGCGATCGAGGGTACGCTGCAGGGCGTGCGCTCCATCGCGCTGAGCCAAGCCTATGTGCATGAGAACGGGACACGGGTCGTTCCCTGGGAGGTGGTGGAGGCGCATGCGCCCGCGCTTCTCAGCAAGCTTATCGATGTCGACATGCCCGACGGCACCTTTCTCAACTTGAACTTCCCGAACTGCCAACCGGACGAAGTTTCGGGCACAGAAGTCACCGCGCAGGGCAATCTCGCCTTCAATCTCCAGGTCGAGGAACGGGCCGATGGCCGTGGTTTCCCGTATTACTGGTTGCGCTTCGGCGAACGCAGCGGCATCTTTCGCCCCGGCACCGATATCCATGCCTTGAAACAAAATCGTATTTCGGTAACTCCTTTGAAACTCGATTTAACGGATTATTCGGCGCAAGACCGCGTGGCGCGGGCGCTCGGGTACGGAGTAGCGGATTGACATCTCGTCTGGTCGAGAAGGAAGGCTTTGCAGCCGTCGTGCTGCGGCTGCGGGCCGAAGGCATATTGGACATCGATCTGATGACGGCCGTCGAACAGACGCCGCGCCTACCCTTCGTGCCGCTGCAATTTGCCGATGATGCCTATTCCAGCCGAACGATCCCGATCGAATGCGGTGCCTTCATGGAAGGCATCGATCTCGTCGTCCGCATTCTGCATAGCCTGAAGATCAAGCCAGGCCATCGCGTTCTCGAAATCGGAACCGGCAGCGGCTTCACTGCTGCCGTCATGGGCCGCATTGTCGAGCGGGTGCTGACGGTCGATCGCTACAAGACGCTGACGACGGCAGCGCAGCAGCGCATGGATACGCTCGGCCTGCGCAATGTCATCATCCGCCAGGCTGACGGCAGCGTCGGTTTGCCGGGCGAGGGGACTTTCGATCGCATCCTGGTGACCTCCGCCTTCACCACCATGCCGCGCTTCTTTGCCGAGCAATTGGTTTCCGGCGGGTCGATGATTGCGCCGTTGATACTTTCAGACAATGTCTGCCGCATGGTGCGTCTCACCAAGACCGGCAGTCGCTTCGAGCGCGAGGAACTCTTCGATGTTCCTTATCAGCCGATCGTGCCGATGCTCGCCTCTTATCTTTGAGGCCTAATTTAGATTGAAATCCTTGGAAGTATCCCGCGAACGCGGGGTTTCATCTTCTATGGTTAGCAATTCCTCAAAAAAACACATGTGACGCCAGTGCTTTAACCGCATGGTAAGATTAACGCGCTTTAATCGACCCATAATCGGTTGCGTCTCAAGTGGGTCGAGTCATGGGTTTCAGTCTTTCGTCAAACTTCGGTAAATCGGCAGGGAAAGTCTTGGTGGCCGTTCTCCTGGCGAGTACCGCGACAGCTTGTAGTTCGGACACGACGCGCTTCGGCGGGCTCTTTGCGGGCTCTCCGGATCAGACGACGACCGGCTCGATCAATCGTCGCGGCTTGAATGGGGCAGATGGCGATCCCGTGCCGCGTGCCGATCTCGCCCAGGGCGGCGGTTATCAGCAGCAGGATTATTCGCAGCAGAACGCACCGGTGACGAGGCCATATCCGAATTCTCCGGCCCGTTATAATCCATCCTATTCGAGTGCTCGCGTATCAAGCGCTCCCGTCGCGATCCAGCGGACCGAGCTTGCAGCGCCGACTGCTTCCGCAGCGCCGGTTCGCTCGCATGTCGCCTCCAAGGGAGAAAGCGAAGCGCTTGCCCAGCCGTTCCCCGCATCGCGTGGCAAAGCTGCGGTATCCCGCGCAGAACCGGCTCTGGCTCCGGATACGATGTCGACCGGCACGATCAAGGCGCCGACTGCCGCAGCACCTTCATCCGGCTGGACGGCAGTCAACGCGCCAAGCGTCACGCTGCGTCCCGGCGAAAACATAAGCCTGCTGTCGCGCCGCTACGGCGTTCCGGAAAAAGAAATCCTGCGCGCCAACGGCTTGAAGAACAGCGCCAGCGCTCAGCCCGGCCAGCAGATCATCATCCCGACCATGAACGGTGCCGGTGCTCCGAGCCCGGCCAAAGTGGCCTCGGAAGCGACCGACCTTTCCAAGGGTGGCAAGATGCCCGCGCCGGTCAAGGCTCCGGAGCAGGATGCCGTGGTGCTGCCATCCAACGGTCAGATGCGTGGCAAGTCGCAGGCCGGCCTCGCCGATCCCAGCAAGCTCGCTGCCGGTAACGGCAAGGGTCCGCAGCCGAAGGGCGATGGCACCTATGTCGTCAAGCCGGGTGACTCGCTTGCCAGGATCGCGAAAAACGCCGGCGTCAGCGTCGATGCGCTCAAGCAGGCAAACCACATACAGTCGGGCGGCGGCGTCCGTATCGGCCAGACGCTGAAGCTGCCGCACGGTGCAGTTGCCGAGGCCGAACCGGTGAAACCCGATCCGGTAAAAACCGCCTCGATCGAGCCGCAAAAGTCCGCCGTGAAGTCTGTTGCAGTGCCGGCCATGGAGCCGAAGCAGGCGGCTGCTGAGCCGACCGTAAAACCGGCTGCGAAAGCCGCCGCGACTAAGACTGCCGCCGCAGAGCCGGCAGCAAAGGCAGCGCCCAAGGCCGTCGCCGCAGCGCCGGCCGCCGATGCCGCCAAGCCCCAGGCGGTCGCGGCCGCAGCGCCGACCCAGTCCGTCGGCGACGCCGCCGCCAAGGCCGACGTGCAGGCGGATGCTCCGGAAGCGACGGGGATCGGCAAATACCGCTGGCCAGTCCGCGGCGCGGTCATTGCCGGCTATGGCTCCAACGTCAACGGCAGCCGCAACGACGGTATCGACATCTCGGTTCCGGAAGGCACCCCGATCAAGGCCGCTGAAAACGGTGTCGTCATCTATGCCGGCAACGGCCTGAAGGAACTCGGAAACACCGTCCTCGTCCGTCACGACGACGGCACGGTCACGGTCTACGGCCATGCCGATGCACTTAGCGTCGCCCGTGGCCAGAAGGTTCAGCGCGGCCAGACGCTGGCCACGTCCGGCATGAGCGGTGACGTCAAGCAGCCGCAGCTTCACTTCGAAGTCCGCAAGAATTCGGCCCCGGTCAACCCAATGACGTTCCTTGAATAGGTAGTGCGTCTCAAGGAGTCTGCAAAAAGCCCGGCTACCACCGGGCTTTTTGTCGTTCTAAAGCGCATCGCGATCTCTGGGATCCGCTCTTTGCGCATTAGGTTCTTAATTTTGCGCATGTCGTTGTCGCACGGCCGCTGCGCGACATGATTTGGAAGGCGATGGTCAATCCCGCTCCAGCACGATCCGCTGCCGACCGGCAAGATCCTGGATATATTGCCACGCCACGCGCCCGGAGCGGGCGCCGCGTGTCGTTGCCCATTCCAGCGCCTCGTGATGCATCTGGGCGCGATCAAGCGTGAGCTTGAAATAATCGGCATAGCCGTCGATCATCTGCAGATAATCTTCCTGACTGCACTTGTGGAAGCCGAGCCAGAGACCGAAACGGTCGGAGAGCGATACCTTTTCCTCCACCGCTTCCGAAGGGTTGATGGCCGTCGATTGCTCGTTTTCCATCATATGCCGCGGCAGCAGGTGGCGGCGGTTCGATGTGGCGTAGAACAGCACATTGTCCGGCCGGCCTTCGACACCGCCGTCCAGCGCCGCCTTCAGCGATTTGTAGGCGGTGTCGTCGTGATCGAAGGAAAGGTCGTCGCAGAAGACGATGACCCGATGCGGCGTGGCTTTCAGGATATCGAGCAGTACCGGCAAGGAGGAAATATCCTCTCGATGCACTTCGACCAGCTTCAGCGAGACGCCGGTGGCGCGGCGCACATCCTCATGCACGGCCTTGACGAGCGACGACTTGCCCATGCCGCGCGCACCCCAGAGCAAGACATTGTTGGCGGCGAAGCCTTCGGTGAAGCGCAGCGTATTTTCGTGTAAAATGTCGCGCACATGGTCGACGCCCCGGATGAGGGTCAGCGCCACGCGGTTCGGCCGGGCAACGGGCTGCAGATAGAGCCGGGTAGGGGCCCAGACGAAGCAATCGGCAGCGTCCCAATCGTTGACGGCCGGTGCCGGGCCGGCGAGGCGTTCAAGCGCGTCGGCGAGGCGGCGGACTTCCGCAAGGATCAGCGTGTTTTGATCTTCGGTCACCGTTTTTCCTCCAGAACGTTAGTCGGGAAAGGAGTAAAATGCTCCCTGTCTTGGCGGGTACCATGCTCCTTTCGGGCCCGAAAGGCTAAGAGGCCTGGAAAACAGTACGGTCCGCGGCTGTTTTTGTTGCATTCGCGATGATCACAACTATATTCCGGCCACCTGACGCGGGGCCCGTTCCCGCAAGGAGTTCAAGGGAGTTCTCGATGTTTATCACCAACGCATATGCGCAGAGCGCGACAGATTCAGCCGCAAGCGCCTTTGGCGGTTCCGGCTTTGAAATGATCATCCTGTTTGTGCCGCTGATGGTGGTTTGGTATTTCCTTCTTATCCGCCCGCAACGCGCACAGGCGAAGAAGCGTGAGGAAGTCCTGAAGAATATCCGCCGCGGCGACCAGATCGTCACGAGCGGCATCGTCGGCAAGGTCACCAAGGTCGTCGACGACAAGGAACTGGAAGTCGAAATCGCCGAAGGCGTCCGCATCCGCGTTGTGCGCAGCGCCATCACGGAAGTCCGCGTCAAGGGCGAGCCGGTCAAGGCTGACGCTGCGTAAGGTTTGACGGGCAGGTGGGGCCGAGCAGCTTGCCACGCCAGCGTGCAGTTTCGAAAATCGGATTCGACTTTCGAAGAGAACTGTGCGCAAATTCAAAGTGTTACTGCGCCTTTGTGTGTCCCGGTGATTGTGGGGGCGCAGTGAGAAGCCAAAACTCGAGAGAGCGATGCTGCACGTCTCCTGGTGGAAGACCGTCCTGATCTGGTTCGCCGTTCTCTTGAGCGTTCTCCTTGCCGTGCCCAATCTGCTCAGCGATCAGCAGCTCTCCTCTTTTCCGGCCTGGTTTGCGCGAAGCAAAGTCGGACTCGGGCTCGATCTTGAGGGCGGTTCACATATCATGCTCAAAATCGAGCGTGGCGATGTCGTCCGGGATCGGCTGGAGACTGTTGTTGGCGATATCAGCGCCAGGCTGCGCACGGTCAATATCAGCTATTCCGGTCTTACCGGCACTGGCCAGAAGATCCAGCTCCGCATCAACGATCCCGCGCAGGTGCAGGCTGCTGTAACTGCCTTGAAGCCGATCACCAGCGGCAAGACGGGAGTGGTCTTATCGCAGGGCGACAATGGTGCCCTGACCGTCGATATTACCGATGCCGGCATCGATGAGCGTGTCTCTGCATCGATGACGCGCTCGCTGAAAGTCATCCGCAATCGTATCGCTCAGTTGGACGTCGGTGAGCCACTGATCCGCCGGCAAGGCGCGGATCGTGTCGTCATTCAGGTGCCGGGCCTTGCCGATCCGCAGCGCCTGAAGAACCTCCTGAACCAGCCAGCCCAGCTCAGCTTCCGTCTGATCGATCAATCCATGTCGGTGCAGGATGCCATCAATGGCCGCCCGCCCGCCGGTTCGGAAGTGCTGTTTTCCGAAGATGACCCTCCAGTTGGCTATCTCGTCCAGAAGCAGCCTCTCCTCTCGAATATCGACTTTGCCGATGCTGTGGCGGTGTCCAACACCCAGAACAATAACGGCAATATCTCCGTCAAACTGACGGCCGAAGCGACCACCCGTTTTGCACAGACGACGGCTGCCAATCTCGGCAAGAATGTCGTGGTCGTGCTTGACGACCAGGTCATCTCGGCGGCCGCCTTGAAGACCGCAATCACCACCGGCGATATCGATATACCCGGTGATTTCACGGCGCAGGGCGCGCAGGATCTCGCCGTCATGCTGAAGTCCGGGCCATTGCCCGCGACGCTGACGACGGTCGAAGAGCGAACCATCAAGCCCGGTTTGGGCAATGAAACGATGCGCTCCGGCATAACCGCTTGCATTGTTGCCGCCATTTTCGTTGCCGCGCTGATGATCGGCTTCTACGGACTGCTCGGCGTCGCCGCGACGATTGCACTTGTCATCAACATCATCATGGTTCTGGCAATCATGGGGCTGTTCGGCATCACGCTGACCTTGCCCGGGATTGCCGCCATCGTTCTCATCATTGGTATCGCGCTCGATGCCAATGTGTTGATCTACGAACGCGTCCGGGAAGAAGAAAAGAAGACCCATCTTCTCGTCGACGCGTTGCGCCACGGCTTCAACCGAGCCGCTGCCACCGTAGCCGATGCCAACCTCACGCTGCTCATCGTCGCGGCCATCCTCTTTTATGTCAGCAGCGGCGCGGTGCGCGGCTTTGCCGCGACCTTGATAGCAGGCGTTTTCACCACCTTCTTTACCGCTTGCTTCGTGACGCGTTCGCTCGTCGACGCCTGGATTTCGCATCGCAAGCCGCGCGTGCTGCTGGCGGGTGTGCGAAGCGGCATCTTCGACGGCGCCAATATTCGCTTCATGGGTATCCGCCGCTATTCGTTTACGGTGTCGGCGGCGCTGTCGGTCGCAACCCTGCTTGCCTTCGCAACGATCGGCATGCATCTCGGTATCGATTTTACCGGCGGGTCGATCATCGAAGTTCGCGCCAAGCAGGGCGTTGTCGATCCGGCCAATATTCAATCGCGTCTGCAGGACGTCGTTCCGGGCGATGTACAGGTCGAGCGGCTCGACGATCGGCTAAGTGCGGTGATCCGAGTGCATGCGCAGCAGGGCGGCGAGAACGCCGAACAATCCGCCGTGACCCTCGTGCGCGACGAACTAGGCAGGGAATACGACTTCTCCCGTGTCGAGGTCGTCGGCCCTGCCGTTTCCGGCGAAATCAGCGCGACGGCGTCGCTTGCGGTTCTCGCGGCGCTGGCTGCGATCCTCATCTATATCTGGCTGCGTTTCGAGTGGCAGTTTGCCGTTGGCGCGATTGTCGCCACGCTGCATGACGTCATCCTGACGCTGGGCCTCTTCGTGCTGACCGGCATGGAATTCAACATGACGGGCATTGCGGCACTTTTGACCATCGTCGGCTATTCGCTGAACGATACCGTCGTCGTCTATGACCGGATGCGCGAGAATCTCAGACGCTATTCGCAGATGCCGTTGCCGATTCTGATTGATGCCTCCATCAATCAGACGCTGTCGCGCACGGTTCTGACCTCGGCGACGACTTTGCTGGCGCTGCTCGCGCTCTGTATATTCGGCGGCGAGGTGATCCGCTCCTTCACCTTCGTCTTGCTCTTCGGCGTCGCGGTCGGCACCTTCTCTTCGATCTATATTGCGGCCCCGGTCCTGATCGTCTTCAAGCTACGCCCGGATAGATTCCAGGCTGGCGGCGAAAACAAGGGACAGGCAGGCGGCGACGTTCAATCAGGCAAACCAGCGGTGTGACAAAGTGGCAAAAGGCATAGAAATACGGAACGCGCATTTTCCCGGCCGCGCACCGATCGACGCTTATGGCAATGGCGGTTTTCGATTTGCCGACATGTCGCATCGCGGCTCGCTGCTCTGCCTGCCCTCCGGCATTTACGGCTGGGACATGACGCTGGAGGATGCGTTGACGCCGGCGCATTTCCAGAAAGTGCTCGATGAGGCTGCCGAGATCGAGGTGTTGTTGGTCGGCACCGGCCTGGAACTGCGGCCTTTGCCATCGGAGCTGAGGGCGGCTTTCCGCGCCAGGCAGATTTCTTCCGATTCGATGAATACGGGAGCGGCGGTGCGCACATTCAACATCATGCTGGCCGAGTCGCGCGCCGTTGCCGCGGCGCTGATCGCCGTTTGACGAGGATCAGGCAGGGCATGACGACATTAGCTGCGCCCCGTAGCAACCAGGATCTTTGCCTGGCGACGCTTCGCGACACCGATCGCGACCGCTATCTTGCCTGTCTGCTGGCGCCGGAGGATAAGCGCGGCGCTCTCGCCGCACTCTACGCCTTCAATGCGGAGCTGGCGCGCATCCGCGATTTGGTCCACGAGCCATTGCCGGGCGAAGTGCGCATGCAATATTGGCGCGATCTGCTCGAGGGACAGGCGCATGGGTCGAGCGCGGCCAATCCCGTGGCTGCCGAGCTGCTCGCCGCGATCGAGCTGCATCGCCTGCCGCGTCAAACGCTGATCGATATGATCGATGCGCGCATCTTCGATCTCTACGACGACCCGATGGAAACGCGCGGTACGCTGGAAGGCTATGCCGGCGAGACGGCGTCGGCGCTGATCCAGCTTGCGAGCCTCGTGCTGTCGCCGGAGGATGCCCGCCGCTCGGCCGACGCTGCCGGCCATGCCGGCGTGGCACAGGCGATTGCCGGGCTGCTGTTGCTGATGCCGATGCACCGCCATCGCGGACAGCTCTATCTACCGTTGGAAATCTTGACGGCAACCGGTCTCGATCGAGATGCTTTTCTCGCTGGCGAGGACAAGGCACGCATTTCTGCCGCCATCGAAGCTTTCGCCGGCCTCGGCCGTGAGCATCTCGCGAAGGCGAGAGCTGCCGGCAATATTTCGCCGGCGGTATTTCCGGCTTTCCTGCCGGTGGTTCTGGCAGAGCCGGTGCTGAAACGCGCGCAGGCGCTGGGCGCCGACCTGTTCGATCGATCGTTCCTGCAGCCACAATGGCGCCGGCAGATGCGCATGGCTCTGGCCTCGGTGACCAGGAAAATCTGAAACTGACCACGTTCGCGCAAGTCTCAGAGCTTATAGAGATTGCCGAATATTTGCCCGCATCCCAGGAGAGCCGCTATGGGCATCATCGTCTGGTGCATACTCTTTGCGATCGTCGTTTTCTTTGCCTTCTTCGCAACGCGCATGGCGTCGCAGAACAAGGAAGATGGTCTGCACGATACCGGTCTTGCCATTCTGGAGTTCGGCCGCGCTTTTCCGACGGAAGCCATCCGGCAATTGCAGACCACGGCCAATGGCCAAGCGGTTTTCGTGCGCTTGCATGATGACAAGGCCGGCTTCATGCGGAGCCTGCGCAATCACTTTGCCGTTCATCTGATCGAGCCGGGCAGGGCACATGCCAAGGATTCGGGAAGCGGTCGCGGCTTGACCATCGATTTCCTGGACGCCCCGCACCATAACGGCACATTCGAATTCGCGACGCCCGCGGAGGCAGCAGAGGTCTCACTCTGGCTGCTCGGCAATTATGTTGCGAGCGATGATTCCAAGTCCTCGGCTACCAAGCCAGCGGCAAAGGCCTAAAGAGGCTCAGGCGCTTTTGATGATCGCGGGTGCCTGAACCCCCAGCCACGCAGCGCAATCCGCCAGTGCCCGCTTGGCGATCAGTTGCCGTTTCATGATCGTCTTGTCCTTGCCGCGGAAGCGCTTGACGCCCTCCGGCTTGACGATCGAACCCGGTTCCAATTCCGGAAACAGCCCGAAATTGATGTTCATCGGCTGGAAGGAGCGCTTGCCCGGCTCTTCATCGGAAACGATATGGCCGCCGGTAATGTGGTTGAGCAGCGAGCCCAGCGCCGTCGTGTCTGGCGGCAGGGACGGCGACTCGCCCCTGTGCTCGGCTGCCGCGAAGCGACCGGCCAGCAGACCGATGCTGGCGCTTTCGACATAACCTTCACAACCGGTGATCTGGCCGGCAAAACGCAGGCCCCGCCGCGATTTCAGCGAGAGCGAGCGGTCGAGCAGCGTCGGCGAATTGATATAGGTGTTGCGATGCAGGCCGCCGAGCCGTGCGAATTCGGCATTCTCCAGGCCTGGGATCAGCCGGAAAATCTCGGCCTGCGCGCCATATTTCAGTTTCGTCTGAAAGCCGACTATGTTGTAGAGCGTGCCGAGCGCATTGTCCTGGCGTAGCTGTACGACCGCATAGGCCTTGACGCCGGGGTTATGGGCATTTGTCAGGCCCATCGGCTTCATCGGCCCGTGGCGCAACGTCTCGCGCCCGCGCTCGGCCATGACCTCGATCGGCAGGCAGCCGTCGAAATAGGGCGTGCCTTCCCATTCCTTGAAACCAACGGCGTCGCCGGCGATCAGCGCGTCGACGAAGGCGTTATATTGGGCTTCGTCCATCGGGCAGTTGATGTAGTCCTTGCCCGTGCCGCCCGGTCCCACCTTGTCGTAGCGGGATTGGTGCCAGCAAATGTCCATGTTGATGCTGTCGCGGTAGACGATCGGCGCGATGGCGTCGAAAAAGGCAAGTGCGTCCGCGCCCGTCTCTGCCTGGATGGCACTGGCAAGCCCCGGCGCGGTCAGAGGCCCGGTGGCGATGATCGCCCGACCCCACTCCGTCGGGGGCAGGCCCTGGACTTCCTCGCGAACGACCGTGATCAGAGGGTGGTTTTCGATCGCCTGCGTTACCGCCTCCGAAAATCCGTCGCGATCTACCGCCAACGCGCCGCCGGCGGGAACCTGATGCTTATCGGCGCAAGCCATGATCAGCGAGCCGGCCAGGCGCATTTCCGCATGGATGACGCCGACCGCATTGCTGGTCGCATCGTCTGAGCGGAAGGAGTTGGAACAGACGAGTTCGGCCAGACCGTCGGTCTTGTGCGCCTCGGTGCCACGCACGCCACGCATTTCATGCAGGATGACGGGCACGCCGGCGCTGGCGATCTGCCAAGCGGCTTCGGAGCCGGCAAGGCCGCCGCCGATGACATGGATGGGAGAAATGGAGTTGGTATTTGTCATGCGCGCGTCATTACCACGGGCAGGCCGGCGATCCAATTGCTTTACGCGGAAGCCGGAATCAAAAACGGCGCCGAAGAGCGCCGTTTTGAAGCAGTCCACTCAGTCCGTTGCGATTAACGGAAAGAGCGGGAAGCGATGTTGCGGATTTCGTAGCGGCTAACGCCGATATCCGACAGGGTCTGGCTGGAGAGGTTGCCGAGCTCGTTCAGGGTGCGGCGATAGCTAATCCAGTTCTTGGCAATACGAAGCGGGTTCATTTTCTTGTCCTCAGTCATCTAGTTGCGAGCGGCACGATTGCCGCCTCAGCGCTTGATATTCATATAGGCGCGAGAACGAATATTTTGCAGTGCAAATAAAAAGCGTCTGCTATGCATTTGTGCAATATGACGCCCAAAAAGCCATCACTGCCCAAATTTTATATGACATGTTAGAGCGTATGACTTGAAGCGTGGCAGTGATTGCTTGCGAGGGCAAACGGCGTGCACAAATGACGCGCAAAAAAGAACGCCCGCCGCGGTTGTCCGCAACGGGCGTTGTGTAGGCTGTCGCTATTTTAGCGAAGCCAATCCGGCAGTTAGCGGCCGGTGGCTTCGCGAGCTACGCGATGGATGTCCGAACGGTCGATGCCGAGGTCGTGCAGTTCGCGAGTGCTCATGCGGCCGAGTTCGGTAACGGTCTGACGGTACTTGCGCCAGTTGTTGAAAGAGCGGGTCAGGTTCATTTTATATCCCTTTCGAGGATTTGGAGATCTCGTCGGTTCCGCGATTGGTTCCGTCCTCGATCTGATGAATGCGAATATATGCTGCACTGCGAAAATCAAAAAGAGCGATTGCTACATGCCACCTATGCGCAAGATGCAATCCAATAGGGGGGTTGGTTAACGCGGTGACCGCTTTTTGTGCATAACGGAGTTGCGCGAAAGCAGCCATTTGGCATGCAATTGGTTGAATTTGCGAACTTTAGCTCAAATCATGAGCAATTGATCGGGCGCCGCCCATCCGCGGTCGGATCCATATCATCCTGCGAGCCCGTAACGGATTGTAGATCGCTAGAGATTGAGCGCACGAGAAAATTCCCGTTGCCGCATGCTTTGCGCTCTTCCAAATCCTTGAGCCGCCTAAAAGGGGCGCGCAAACGATCTCCGCCGATTCGTAGGGCAATAACCGATTTAATGGGAGATAAAAAATAACGCCCACCGCGGGAGGAGGATGCGGTGGGCGTCATTTGTGGTGATTGACGACTGGGAGGAGGAGTGTCGTCAATCCATCGGAGCGCACTGGGAGGAGGAGTGTGCGGCTCCGAATTCTATATGAGGAATTCATCCTCAGGCTCTTTCCGGCTTTCGCCGAAGCGGCGCGCCACGCCGTCCTTCGATGCTCATAAAATAGTATGACTTTTGATTTTTGTGCAGCGCAATAATTTCATAGGAGGTATGCTTCATATGCATACGTTGACGCGCATCAATACCGCAAACGACCATTATGCGAAGTAAGCCTTAACTCTGCATTAACACGGTGCGGCCTTGCGCGAAGCTCGGCCTGTTTTGAAACGCGAAAGAGCGACCTCGATCGCACCCATTTTGTGATAAGACACTCAGGGATGTTGGAATCGCTGTCAGGGGCGCGATGTACCGGGCTAGGCTGGAGCGTGATCTTAAGGTCTGGGTGAATAAGGGGTTGGTCGATGGGCCGGCAGCGGCAGCGATTCTCAATGAATATGACAGCCGCCCGGCAAGCTTCAGCCTTGGCCGCGTGCTCGCCGTCATGGCGGCGCTGTTAGTCGGCGCCGCGATCCTGTTGTTCGTCGCCTCGAATTGGGAGGCGATTCCAAGGATCGTCAGGCTCTTAGGGCTTATAGCGCTGATCTGGGCCTTTTATCTTGGCGGCGCCTATTCATTCGCGCGCGGCCACCCGGTTCTCGGCTCGGCGGTGCTGATTCTCGGTACGATGAGTTTCGGCGGCGCCATGTCGCTTGTCGGCCAGATGTATAATCTATCCGGCGACGAGCTGACGATGATGATCGTCTGGTTCGCGGTTGCCGCCGTCGCTGCCGTATTGTTTCGCTCGAGCGGGCAGGTGGCACTTGCCGGCTTCCTCGCTTGGGGCTTTTGCGGCTTCTATCTTTGGGATCATTTCGACGTTTGGTACGGCATCATGCCCTGGGCGCCGCCGGTTATGGCGGCCGTGCTGATCGCCCTTGTCCGATACGTCGATGCGCCAAGATCCCGGCATCTTGCCTATCTGATGCTTGTTGGCTGGCTGACTTGGATTTTCGCACAGTATGAGAGCCTGCATGCGGCTATCCTGCTTGCTACTGCCGGCATGATTGCCTTCCTGGCCGCCAGCCTCCAGATCTCGCCATTGACGCGGATCGCACGCACTGCCGGGGCAGCGCCGGCCTTCTACAGCTTCCTCATCGCTGCCATCGGTCTCTTCGCAATTCATGGAGAGATCAGCGACGGCGTTTTTGAGAATAATATATGGGTTGCAAACAAGCTGCCTCTCATCGTGATCGCTTTCGCGACGCTCGCAAGTGCGATCGTTGCCATCATTCTGAGCGGCCGCGATAACGGTGCTGTGCGCTATCTCGCTTATGTCGTCTTTGCCGGTGAAATCCTCTATCTCGCCGGCGAGACGGTCGGTTCGATCATAGGCACATCGGGATTCTTCCTGATCTGCGGTGTATTGGTCGCGATCGCCGCCTGGCTGGTCATCCGGTTGGAGCGGCGATTTTCCCATCATGACGGCGCTGAGAGTGACAGGCAGGGGGCGCGGGCATGACGATGACAGCCGAGCCGGGCACCGTTGTACGCAATGTCAGCCGCCGCATGTGGATTGCCGCTATGATCGTCGCAGCGCTGCAGACGGCCATCCTCGGCTATATGGTTGGCGAGCGGGCTTGGGGCCTGCGGAGCGGCGTCGAGGTTCTGTTGAAAACCGCCCCGATCGATCCGCGCGATTTGCTGCGCGGCGACTATGTGACGCTGAACTACGATATTTCGCGAGTGCCGGTGTCGACCGTGATCGGCGGAGTGCCGACGGAAAATCGGAAAAACCAGATTTTGTCCGTCCGCCTGAAGAAGCAGGATGACGACTATTGGGGCATCATCGAATCGTCCTTCGGGGCACTGGAGCCGAAACCGGACACGGTCGTTCTCAAAAGCCTGCCTTTCGACTATTTTTCTTACAGCGATAGCGCGCCGTCGCACGCGACGATCTGGGTCACCTACGGTATCGAACGCTATTATGTGCCTGAAGGCGACGGTCGTACCATCGAGGATGCGCGCAATCACGACCGCGTCGCGATTGCCGCCCGCGTTTCGTCCGATGGCGCGGCGCATATCAGAAGCCTGCTTCTCGATGGCAAAGCCGTCTACGAAGAGCCGCTTTACTGACAGCGTTTCCCTATAAAACCAAACAAGGTTCATGGACGGTCGTAGAACCGTCATTTTTCCTTTGCGTGGTTGAAAACGGGTGATATAGAGACGCCGCGCTCCGGAAGGCCCCATGGGCAGGCATTGCCGTGCGGTTTTGGGAACGCGGGTATGGTGAAATTGGTAGACACGCCAGATTTAGGTTCTGGTGCCGCAAGGCGTGGGAGTTCAAGTCTCTCTACCCGCACCAAGGCTGCCTTGTGGACGGGAGAGGCTTAACGGTCTGTCTCCTGACCCGCGGTGGACGCGCCATTTTGCCTAGAGCATCCCGCTTTCTGATGGAAAGTGGACAAGATGCCCTAGATTCCGAGAGGAAGAGCGACCTTTGCGCATTCGTTCGAACGCGCGGCGCTCTAGCAAAATGATGAGGAATTGCATCCAAGCCACGCTCGGGATTTTCCGGCGTCGTGCTCATCGAAACGAACGGCTGTCTGGGCACGGCCGCCATGAATGAAGGTAGGACAATGCAGGTTATCGAAACGCTCGCTGAAGGGCTGAAGCGCGAAATCAAGGTGGTCATCCCGGCCAAGGACATGGAAGTTCGCATGAACGAGCGCCTGGCCGAGGTCAAGGACAAGGTCCGTATCAACGGTTTCCGTCCGGGCAAAGTGCCGGTTGCGCATCTGAAGAAGGTCTATGGCAAGTCGATCATGGCCGACCTCGTCAACGAGATCGTTCGTGACCAGCCGCCGGCAATCCTGACCGAGCGCGGCGAAAAGTCGGCAACCCAGCCGGAAATCGCCATGACCGAGGACAAGGACGAGGCTGAAAAGATCCTCGCCGCTCAGGCCGATTTCGAATTCACGCTCTCTTATGAAGTCATCCCGGCAATCGAGCTGAAGTCGGTCAAGGGCATCAAGGTTACCCGCGAAGTTGCCGAAATCGGCGAGGACGAAGTCACTGAGCAGATCCTCAAGATCGCTGAAAGCGCCCGCAGCTACGAGACGAAGAAGGGCAAGGCCGCCAACGGCGACCGCGTCACCATAGACTACCTCGGCAAGGTTGACGGCGAAGCCTTCGACGGCGGCAAGGACGAAGACGCTCAGCTCGTCCTCGGCTCCAACCGCTTCATCCCGGGCTTCGAAGAGCAGCTCGTCGGCGTCAAGGCGGACGATGAAAAGACCATTACCGTGACGTTCCCGGCCGACTACCCGGCCAAGAACCTTGCCGGCAAGGAAGCCACCTTCGACATCAAGGTGAAGGAAGTCGCAGCTCCCGGCGATATCGAAATCAACGACGAACTCGCCTCCAAGCTCGGCATCGAATCCGCCGACCGCCTGAAGGAAATCGTCCGCGGCCAGATCGAAAGCCAGTACGGCTCCGTCACCCGCCAGAAGGTCAAGCGTCAGCTCCTCGACCAGCTCGACGAGATGTACCAGTTCGACACCCCTCAGAAGCTGGTTGAAGCAGAATTCGCCAGCATCTGGCGTCAGATCCAGACCGATCTCGATGAATCGGGCAAGACCTTCGAAGACGAAGACACGACCGAAGAAAAGGCACGCGAAGAATATCGCAAGCTTGCCGAGCGCCGTGTCCGCCTTGGCCTCGTTCTCTCCGAAATCGGCGAAAAGGCCGGCGTCGAAGTGAGCGAAGACGAAATGCAGCGTGCGCTCTATGCGCAGCTCCAGCAGTTCCCGGGCCAGGAAAAGGAAATCCTGAACTTCTTCCGCAACACCCCCGGCGCTTCCGCCAACCTGCGCGCGCCGATCTTCGAAGAAAAGGTCATCGACCACCTGCTGACCGAAGTCGACGTCACCGACAAGACCGTTTCCAAGGAAGCGCTGCTGGCTGACGACGAAGCTGAAACGGAAGACAAGCCGGCCGCCAAGAAGGCTGCTCCGAAGAAGAAGGCTGCTGCCAAGGCTGAAGCAATCGAAGTCGCCACCGAAGGCGAAGAAGCTGCCGCCGCTCCGAAGAAGAAGGCCGCTCCGAAGAAGAAGGCTGCTGAAGACAGCGCCGAATAATTCGGATTTGCTCCGGAACTGATCAGAGCCCTGCCGTTCGCGGCGGGGCTTTTTTTTGTGCAGATCAGGGAAAAACTCCCTCTCCCCGTCAAAACGGGAGAGGGGCTGGGGTGCGGGGCAACAAACTATCCGCGAAGACTGAAATCTAGGATTTGGGAGCAGGCGCGAAGCGCAGGTCAGACGCTTCAGCGTCATTGTCCGATTGGCGCAGAACACGGGCACGTTGGGTTATCTCAGATTTCGGGCCACGCAATTGACGGTCCCCGCGGAAAGCCTCTCACCCTAACCCTCTCCTCGCAGGCGGGGAGAGGGACTCCCCCTCGATCCGTCGCGCTTGCACAGCCTCTACTCAAAGCTCCGACTTGATATCGCCCATGCGGTTCCATGCATCCAGGCCGGCGATTTTGTAGGCTTCGGCGAGCGTCGGGTAGTTGAAGGTGTTTTCGACGAAATATTCCACCGTGCCTTTGAGGTTCAATACCGCCTGGCCGATATGGACGAGTTCGGTCGCGCCTTCGCCGACGATGTGGACGCCGAGAAGGCGGCGGGTCTTCAGCGAGAAGATCATCTTCAGGAGGCCGGTGTCGAGGCCCATGATATGGCCGCGCGACGTCTCGCGGAAACGGGCGATGCCGCACTCGTAGGGAATGTGACGTTCCTTGACCTCTTCTTCGGAAAGACCGCAGGTGGAGATTTCCGGCACGGCATAGATGCCGTAGGGGAAGTATTTCGGTGGCTCCTTGGCGATGGCACCGACGGCGACGCGGGCGGCGATGCGGCCTTGTTCCATCGAGGTTGAAGCAAGGCTCGGAAAGCCGACGACGTCGCCAGCCGCAAAGATATGCGGGACGTTGGTGGCAAAGGTTTCGGGATTGACGCTGAGGCGGCCGCGATTGTCCGCCTCGAGGCCGGCAGCAGCCAGATTGAGCGTGTCGGTGGCACCCATGCGGCCGGCGGCAAACAGCACCATGTCGGTGATGATGCGGCGACCATTGTCCAGCAACAGTTCCACCTTGCCGTCCTGGCGGGTGACCTTTTCGGCCTTTTGCCCCAGCAGCAGCTTCATGTTGCGGTCGCGTAGCTGATAGATGAAATCCTCGACGATTTCCTTGTCGATGAAGTCGAGCATCGTCGATTTCGGATCGATCAGCGTCACCTGCGTGTCGAGCGCGCTGAAGATCGTCGCATATTCGATTCCGATGACGCCGGCGCCGATGACGACCATCGAACGCGGCAAATCCTCGATCTCCAGCAATTCGTCGCTGTCGAGAACGGTCTTGCCATCGAAGGGCATATAGTCGGGACGGAAGGGCTTGGTGCCGACCGCGAGCAGAATGCTGGCGCCCGTGACATGGACGACTTCGCCGTCGTCCTTGACCACCTGCATGGTCTGCGGATCGACGAAGCTCGCCTTGCCGCGTATATGCTGTACCCGGTTGCGAGCGAATTGATGCTCCAGAACTTCGACTTCATGGTCGAGAGTGATCAACAGGCGGCGACGCAGGTCCGCGGCGCTGATTTCCTGCTTCACGCGATAGGCGCGGCCGTAGAAGCCGCGTTCGCGCCAGCCGGAGAGATTGAGCGCGGTCTCGCGCAGCGTCTTCGACGGAATGGTGCCGGTATGGACGGAGACACCCCCGACACGCTTGCCCTGTTCGATCACCAGCACCCTCTTGCCGAGCTTGGCGGCCTGAATGGCGCCTCTGCGGCCTGCGGGGCCGCTGCCCACGACTATGAGATCGAATTGGTCCATCGGAAGCCTCGGGTGATTGGATTTATGGAATCAATGTCGCAACGCAACATGCTGTCCGTCAACCGGTAGCGGCTCAATGTTACAGATTATCTAACAGGAAATGATCAGGAGCTGGAAAGGCCGAGCCAAGGCTCCAGCTTTTCGAAAGTCCGGTCCATGGCATAGGCATGGGTGAAGGAAAGCGGCAGATGTCCGTAGATGATCGACATCTGATCTTCCGCGGCCGCTTCGCCGGCTTTGGCGATAGCAGCGAGATAGAGGGCCGAGGCAAGCCCCGTGCGATCTGCGCCGGCCTGGCAATGGATCAACAACGGCTTCGGCGCATCGCGCATGATCTCAACAAGCCGCGCTGCCTGCTCCTGGGTCAGCTCGTGGCCGGAGGACATGCGAAAATCAATATGATTGATATTGAGTTCCTTCGCCTGGGCGACTTCGTTGTCGTACCAGGTGCGGCCGCTATTGTCGCCGCGCAAGTTGATGATGGTCTTGATACCATATTGCTTCTGCAGTTCCGCGATCGTCGCCGGCGATGGCTGAGAAGAGCGGTAGACCTCGCCTGCGATGACGGGATGGAAATTCGTCGTCCACAGCATATGGGCGTAGAAGCCGCCGGCAATCAGCGCAAAAGGAGAAAATGCAAGAAGGACACCACGACCGATGCGGCGCAGACGACCAGAAAGCAGCAATGACGTCTTCGGCATGTAGTCTCCGGGGTACGCCGCAGCTCGAGCGGATAAGGCGCAAACAAAACAATCGCTTCCGTGTGCAAACGCACCGATCTGGAGGCGTTATCCTTGTGTCAGAACATCCTGACAAATACCTGAAAAGCGCAAGGGGAGGTGCTGAGGCAGGAAACTATCGATAGGTCAGAATTCAACGGTATTGCTTATGTCGTAAAGTATAATAAAAACAAATTATTATGCGGGTATTCTGATGTTGCAATCTATCCAGAGGTGTCGATTCAGACTAGCCGCAACGCCCTGAAGCTGACATGGCCGTTCTTGCCGATGATAATATGATCGTGAACGGTGATACCCAAAGGGCCGGCCGTGTCGATGATCGTCTTTGTCATGTCGATATCGGCGCGCGAGGGTGTAGGGTCGCCGGAAGGATGGTTGTGCACGAGAATCACGGCCGTGGCCGAGAGTTCGAGCGCACGTCTGACCACCTCGCGCGGATAGACCGGCGTATGGTCGATCGTTCCCAAACCCTGCACCTCATCCGCGATCAGGGCATTGCGCTTGTCGAGAAACAGGATTCGAAATTGTTCGCGCGTCTCATGCGCCATTGCGGTGTGGCAATAGTCGATCAGAGCCTTCCAGGAGGAGAGCACCGGCTTGCCCGTCAGCTCGCTTTTCAGCATGCGCTGCGCCACGCTTGCCACCAGCTTCAGATCGAGCGCCACGGCTTCGCCGACGCCGCTGATTTCCTGCAGCAGATTGGCCGGCGCGCCGAAGACGCCGCCGAGCGTGCCGAAGCGAGCAAGCAGCGCCTTGGCGATCGGCTTGGTGTCGCGGCGCGGAATCAGCCGAAACAGCAGGAGTTCGAGGATTTCGTAATCGGCAAGCGCCGCATTGCCCCCATCGCGATAGCGATTGCGCAGGCGTTCCCGGTGACCGTGATAATGAGCCTCGGCATTGGCCGGCACGCTCGGCGGCTTCGCCGGTTTGTCGCGCAGCGCGGTTTTGGTGGATTGATGGGCGAAAAACAGCCGCTCGTCGAAAAGCGGAGCTTCTTCAAGGCTATCCGTCGCGCCGCCGCTATCGATGGGCATGTCGCCATGTCCGGAGGAAGAAGCGGGGCGCTTCGCCATGCATTACCCCTGCAGCGGTGGCAGGCCGGGACGGTCGAGGCCGCCGGGCGACAGGGTGAAGATCTCGCAGCCGGTGGCAGTGACACCGACGGTGTGCTCATACTGCGCAGATAGCGAGCGATCTCGGGTGACTGCCGTCCAGCCGTCGCCAAGCACTTTCACATGCGGTCGTCCGAGATTGATCATCGGCTCGATGGTGAAAATCATGCCTTCACGCAGTTCCGGGCCCTCGCTGGCGCGGCCGTAATGCAGGATGTTCGGGGAATCATGGAAGAGGCTGCCGACGCCGTGGCCGCAGAAATCGCGCACGACGGAGCAGCGCTCCGCTTCGGCATAGGCCTGGATCGCTTCGCCGATTGCGCCGGTGCGAGCACCGGGACGCACGGCGGCGATGCCGCGCATTAGCGATTCGTAGGTCACTTCCAGCAGCCGCTCCGCCGAGCGCTTGATCTCGCCGACGGGATACATGCGGCTGGAATCGCCGTGCCAGCCGTCGAGCACGTAGGTCACGTCGATATTGACGATATCGCCGTCGCGCAGCGGCTTGTCGTTGGGAATGCCGTGGCAGACGACGTGATTGATCGACGTGCAGGAGGATTTCATATAACCGCGATAATTCAATGTCGCCGGGTAGGCGCCATGATCCATGCCGAATTCGAAGACGAAGCGATCGATGACATCAGTCGGTACGCCAGGCCCGACGATGGCGGCCAGTTCGTCGAGGCAACGAGCGGTCAACTGGCATGCCTTGCGCATTCCTGCGAAAGCGTCGGGGCCGTAGAGGCGGATGGCGCCTGTGTTTTTCGACGGCGCCGTTGCCGCTTCGATGTAATTCACCATGATCAGCCTTCAGCAGAAATCTTTATACTGGTATTTAATGCAGCTATGCCGGGTTCGTCTATCGGGATCAACCCTGCGGGCGTTATTTCCGTCGGCGAGACCTTGCATTTGACAGCATAGACTTCGACGCCGCGCTTCAAAGCTCGCTCAAACGCCGCGGCGTAGACGGTATCGAGATCGCCACAGACGCGAAAGCGCCGGCAGTCGTGCCGCTGGATCACGAATAGCATGACGGCGCGGTATCCCGCTTGCGCCATATCGCCGAGTTCTTCGAGATGCTTGGCGCCACGGGCTGTCACCGTATCGGGAAATTCGGCAAGGCCCGGCTGGCGCATGAAATGCACATTCTTGACTTCGACATAGGTGGTTGTCCTCAAGGGATCGGTCAAGAGCAGGTCGATGCGGGAATTGCGGCCGTAATTTTGCTCACGCCGAACGGTCGTGTAGTCGCCGAGATCGGAAATCTGCCTGAGCGCGATTGCCTCCGCCGCCAACCGGTTCGGCATGGCGGTGTTGACGCCGACCGTGGTGCCATCTGCTTCGATCAATTCGAAAACGTGCCGATATTTACGCTTCGGACTGTCGTGTTCTGAAAGCCAGATGCGCGAACCGGGTGTTGTCAGGCCCTGCATCGAGCCGGTGTTTGGGCAGGAGCCGGTGATGATCTCGCCGCTCTCCAGTTCGGCATCGAAAAGGAAGCGTTTATAGCGGGCGATCAGCCGTGCGGGGACGAGGGGCGGGTCGAACAGCATGAATGGTCGCCGCTTAGGCGCGTTCCATGACGAAGCTGCCGGGTGCTTCCTCAATGGCGTTCAGCGCCGCGCCACCTGGCTTGCGGGCGGGAACCATGCGGCTGTCGTTGCCTTTGATCCATTCAAGCCAATGCGGCCACCAGGAGCCCGGCGTCTCCTTGGCTTCGCCCAGCCAATGATCGTAATCGCCCTTGACCGGGCCGCCGGTCCAGAACTGATATTTGTGCTTGTCCGGCGGATTGACGACGCCGGCGATATGACCGGAGCCAGTCACCACGAATTCCACTGGCCCGCCGAAGAACTGACTGCCGATGAAGACGGATTTCGCCGGTGCGATGTGATCCTCACGTGTTGCCAGATTATAGACGGGTATCTTGACGTCCTTCAGCGACAGCTTTTTGCCGTCGAGCACCATCTTGCCCTGGCTCAAAGCATTGTCGAGATAGCAATTGCGCAGATAAAATGAATGGTTGGCGGCCGCCATTCGCGTGGAATCGGCGTTCCAGAACAGAAGATCGAAGGGTAGGGGTTCCTGGCCCTTCAGATAGCTGTTGACGAAATAGGGCCAGATCAGCTCCGAGGCGCGCAGCATGTTGAAGGCTGTCGCCATTTTCGAGCCCTCGAGATAGCCGACCGCCTTCATCTGCTCTTCCAGCGCCGAGATCTGCTCTTCATCGACGAAAACCTTGAGATCGCCGGCAAAGGTGAAATCGACCTGCGTGGTCAGGAAGGTGACGGTGCGGATGCGTTTGTTCTTTTCCTTGGCATGCAAAGCAAGCGTTGCCGCCAGCAGCGTACCGCCGACGCAATAACCGACGGCATTGACCTCTTTCTCGCCGGTTGCCTTCTCAATCTTATCGAGCGCGAAATCGATGCCTTCGCGCGCATAGGACGTCCAGTCCTTCGCCGCGTGGCGCTTATCCGGGTTCACCCAGGAGATGACGAAGACCGTGTGCCCCTGTTCGACACACCATTTGATGAAGGATTTCTGCGGGTTGAGATCGAGAATGTAGAATTTGTTGATCCAGGGCGGGCAGATCAGCAGCGGCCGCTTCAACACTTTATCCGTTGCCGCTTCATATTGAATGACCTGGCAGACATCGCTCTGCGCAATCACCTTGCCGGGCGTCAATGCCATGTCTCGGCCAACAGCGAATTTCGTCATGTCGGTCTGGCGCAACCGCAATTCGCCGCGACCGGCGCTGATATCCTCGGCAAACATTTTCATGCCGCGCACGAGGTTTTCAGCGTTGGAAGCGACAGTCTCGCGATAAAGCTGCGGATTGGTGGCGACGAAATTGGCCGGCGATAGCGCCGCGGTGATCTGCTTGGTGTAGAAGGAGGCCTTGTGGCGTGTGTGTTCGTCCAGCCCTTCGGCGTCGGTGACCATCTTGTCCGCCCAACCGGCGGTCAACAGATAGGTTTGACGCAGGAAATCGAAGAAGGGATTTTTCTGCCAATCCTCGTCGGCGAAGCGCCTGTCTTTGACCGGTTCAGGCTCGGGTGCCGAATCACCGCTGAGGCGCTGCATGGTTTTCGTCCATAGGCCGAAATAGCCGGATAGCAGATAGGTCTGTGCCTCCAATGTCCGGCGCGGATCGGAAAGCCAGTATTCGCTGACCTTGGAAAGCGTCTTGACGATATCGGTCATCGGATCGGCGACGGTGTCGACCTTCTCGCCGCGCTCGCGCGGCGCAAGCCATGCGGAAGCGGCCTTGCCGAGATTTTCCAACGCGCGGGCAAAGTTGACGGCCATCGCCTCGGGATCCCTAACGATGTAAGGCTCGACTGACTTAGGGTCGAAGCCGGCAAAGGCGCCGTTGCCTTCACTATGGTCCCGCTTGCTGTCGGTCACGCATCATCCTCCCGGCGGCAGCTCTCTTTGTTTTCCATTTGTACATCTTGCGGGAAAAGGAATACAAGTCGAATGAAACGCAACCCTGCTCTTGCTTTGCTGCTGCGACAAATTTAACAGTCGCAACCCACGGCAAGGCAATAGGGCAGGACGGACAATATGGGCGGCGGCATGGTGGCAAGACTCAACCGGTATTCCGTACTCTGCGGTGCTTTGTGCGCCTGTCTCGCGCTGGCGCTTGCCGGCTGCTCGACGCCTGCGGAAAAGGCAGCCTTTGCCAAGAGCAAGCAGGCGCCGCAAGCTGTGGTCGTCAAGTCCGCTGAAGGCAAGCCGGTCGATGAAGGCAACACGCAGCAGCACTACAAGGACGGTTACCCCTCCTTCAACGCTCCTCCGACGGCGGCGAATGTGCAGATCAACGACCAGCAGGCGGCCGATATCGGCAAGCAATTGACGGCGCTCGGTGCGCAGCGCAAGGCCGGCACGATTTCGGAAGCGGAATATCAGAAACGTGTCGCCGAGATGCGCAAGCTCGCGGCCGAACACGGCCAGGATACGCTGTCGCAAATCCAGCAGCAGAGCGCCGAGCCCAGCCAGACGCCCGCGCCGACGCAGAATTAGCCTTGCGTTTCAGGCGATTTGGACGCAAAGCGTTCAGCTAGGCTGAATTTCGATGTTTCTTCCTGGGTTGATAGTGCATTGCGTCTATAACCGCCAAAGATTCACCGTATCCTTCGCGTCAGTATAGTTGCGGCGCCGCGATTCCGGAGTTCGTATCGCGGCTCACCGGGAGATTGACGAACTTCATTGCGGTTGTGAGGGCCGCTGTCCCATGGGGAAAGAAATGGAAGAGTTTCATAAAGTCCGGCGCTTGCCGCCCTACGTCTTCGAACAGGTCAACCGTTTGAAGGCCAGCGCGCGAGCGGGCGGGGCCGACATCATCGACCTCGGCATGGGCAATCCGGACCTTCCGACCCCCAAGGCCATCGTCGATAAGCTGTGCGAAGTGGTCCAGGACCCGCGCACGCATCGCTATTCCTCGTCCAAGGGCATTCCGGGACTGCGCCGTGCGCAGGCCGCCTATTATGCCCGTCGCTTCGGCGTCAAGCTCAATCCGGATACGCAGGTGGTCGCCACCCTCGGCTCCAAGGAAGGCTTCGCCAACATGGCGCAGGCGATTACGGCGCCGGGTGATGTAATCCTTTGCCCGAACCCGACCTATCCGATCCATGCCTTCGGCTTCCTGATGGCAGGCGGCGTCATCCGCTCGATGCAGGTCGAGCCGGACGACAGCTTCTTCCCGCCGCTGGAACGGGCCGTGCGCCACTCTATCCCGAAGCCGCTGGCCTTGATCCTCAACTATCCGTCGAACCCGACGGCCTATGTCGCGACGCTCGATTTCTACAAGGAAGTCATCGCTTTCGCCAAGAAGCACGACATCATCGTGCTCTCGGATCTGGCCTATTCGGAAATCTATTTCAACGACGATCCGCCGCCGTCCGTTCTGGAAGTTCCGGGCGCGATGGATGTCACCGTCGAGTTCACCTCGATGTCGAAGACCTTCTCCATGCCTGGCTGGCGCATGGGCTTTGCAGTCGGCAACGAGCGCCTGATCGCGGCGCTGACACGCGTGAAGTCCTACCTCGATTACGGTGCCTTCACGCCGATCCAGGTGGCGGCAACGCATGCGCTGAACGGTGACGGCTCCGATATTGCGGAAGTTCGCAACATCTACAAGCGCCGCCGTGACGTGCTGGTCGACAGCTTCGGCAAGGCCGGCTTCGACGTGCCGCCGCCGGCAGCGACGATGTTTGCCTGGGCGAAAATCCCGGAAAAATTCCGTCATCTCGGCTCGCTGGAGTTCTCGAAGCTTCTCGTCGAGAAGGCCGACATCGCGGTGGCGCCCGGCATCGGCTTCGGCGAGCAGGGCGACGACTACGTCCGCATCGCGCTGGTCGAGAACGAGCATCGCATCCGCCAGGCAGCGCGCAATCTGAAGCGCTTCCTCTCCACAGCGGATGAGACCATGCATAACGTGATTTCACTGAACGCTCACCGCTCTTAATTTCTCACGGCAGCCGTTCCCGCGGCTGCCGTGTCCCAAGACATTGATCAGGAATTGTTCATGGCAGATGCCCTCAAAATCGGCATTGCGGGCTTGGGCACCGTTGGTGCCTCGCTCGTCCGTATCATTCAGAGCCGCGCCAACGAGCTTGCCGTCACCTGCGGCCGCCCCGTCAAGATCGTCGCCGTAACCGCCCGCGATCGCACCAAGGATCGTGGCATCGACCTCACCGGCATCGAATGGTTCGGCGGCCCGGTCGACCTGGCGCAGAAGGCCGACATCGACGTCTTTGTCGAGCTGATCGGCGGTGCCGAAGGCGCGGCCAACGCCGCCGTGCGTGCGGCTCTTGCCCGTGGTCTGCATGTCGTCACCGCCAATAAGGCGCTGCTCGCCTATCACGGCGTCGAACTTGCCGAGATTGCCGAGGAGAAAGGCGCACTGCTCAACTTCGAAGCGGCCGTCGCCGGTGGCATTCCCGTCATCAAGGCATTGCGTGAATCCCTGACCGGCAACACGATCTCGCGCGTCTACGGCATCATGAACGGCACCTGCAACTACATCCTGACCCGGATGGAGAAGGAGGGCCTGTCCTTTACCGATTGCCTGAAGGAAGCCCAGCGTCTCGGCTATGCCGAAGCTGATCCGGCCTTCGACATCGAGGGCAACGACACGGCACACAAGCTCGCCATCCTGACGACGCTTGCCTTCGGCAACCGCATCGCGGCCGATGATATCTATCTCGAGGGGATCACCAATATCTCCATCGAGGACATCCGCGCCGCAGCCGACCTTGGCTACCGCATCAAGCTGCTCGGCGTCGCCCAGCGCACCGAAACAGGCATCGAACAGCGCGTTCACCCGACCATGGTGCCGCTCGAATCGGTCATCGCCCAGGTCGATGGCGTCACCAATGCCGTCGCGATCGA
Source organism: Rhizobium sp. CB3060 (assembly GCF_025200735.1). NCBI lineage: Bacteria > Pseudomonadati > Pseudomonadota > Alphaproteobacteria > Hyphomicrobiales > Rhizobiaceae > Rhizobium > Rhizobium sp. CB3060. Next base: position 1,232,476 of record NZ_CP104158.1, read on the forward strand.
ATCGGACATTCTCGGCGAACTGCTGATGGTCGGCCCCGGCGCCGGCGGCAACGCGACGGCTTCCTCCGTACTCGGCGATATTGCCGACATCGCCAAGAGCCAGCCGGGTGCGCAGCGCGTGCCGGTGCTCGGTCACCCTGCCAAGGCGCTGGAACCCTATCGCAAGGCGCAGATGCAGAGCCACGAAGGCGGCTATTTCATCCGCCTGACCGTTCTCGACCGCACCGGCGTTTTCGCCAGCGTCGCGACCCGCATGGCGGAAAACCACATTTCGCTGGAATCGATCGTGCAGCGCGCGACGCAGCATCTGGCGCCGGCCCATCATCAGACGATCATCCTCGTCACCCATGCGACGACGGAGGATTCGGTGCGCAAGGCTGTCGCCGCGATCAAGACCGAGGGCTATCTTGTCGGCGAGCCGCAGGTCATCCGCATCGAGCGGCCGAAGGAATAATTCCGACGACTAAGGCCCGCTCCGGTAAATCGGAACGGGTCTTCCAATTCTGGGAGAGATGGTGGAACAGCCGGCAGATCCTGTGCAGCGGGCATTTCTGGGCGTCGAACGCTCCGTCTCCGGCAATCGCTGGATTTCCCGGCTCGACCAGGCCGGCCAGAATCGGGCGCTGGCCATCGCGCAAACGCACGGGCTGCCGGATCTGATTGCCCGCGTTCTCGCCGGCCGCGGCGTCGGCCTCGAAGAGGCCATGGCCTTCCTCGACCCCACGATCCGCAGCCTGATGCCAGACCCCCATCTGCTGACCGACTGCGAGAAGGCAGCACAACGTCTCCTGCGCGCCGTTAAGGCGGGCGAGACGGTTGCGATCTTTGGTGACTACGACGTCGACGGCGCGGCATCCTCGGCGCTGCTCTACCGCTTTCTCACCCATTTCGGCGTGCCGGCCAGCATCTATATCCCAGACCGCATCTTCGAAGGCTACGGCCCGAATCCCACTGCCATCAACCAGCTCATCGATAATGGCGCAACGCTGATCGTTACCGTCGATTGCGGTTCCACCAGCTTCGAATCGCTGGAAGCGGCGAAGGCCCGCAATATCGACGTCGTCGTCATCGATCATCACCAGGTTGCGCATGAGCTGCCGCCTTGCCATGCGCTGGTCAATCCGAATCGAGAGGACGATCTATCGGGGCAGGGACATCTCTGTGCTGCCGGCGTTGTCTTTATGGTTCTGGTCGCGGCCCTGCGGCAGTTGCGCGAGGCTGGCGATGCCCGTGTGCGCTCCATCGACCTGCTTGCCTGGCTCGATATCGTCGCGCTGGCAACTGTCTGCGATGTCGTGCCGCTGAAAGGGCTGAATCGTGCTTACGTCGTCAAGGGCCTGATCGCCGCGCGCCATCAGGGCAATCCCGGCCTGGCCGCCCTATTTCGAAAAGCTGGGCTCGGCGGCCCTGTGAGCCCGTATCACTTTGGTTTCATGATCGGCCCGCGCATCAACGCCGGCGGGCGTATCGGTGATGCCGCGCTTGGCGCCCGGCTGCTGACGCTCGACGTTGCCTCCGAGGCCGAGACGATCGCGGAGAGGCTGGACGAGCTCAACCGCGAACGCCAGGCGATGGAAGCCGCCATGTTGCAGGAGGCTGAAGCTGAAGCGCTGGCCGAATACGGCAACGGCGACGGAGCCTCCGTTATCGTCACGGCACGGGAAAGCTGGCATCCCGGCATCGTTGGCCTGATTGCCTCTCGGCTGAAGGATAAGTTCCGCCGCCCCGCCTTTGCCATTGCCTTTGATTCGATGGGGCGAGGCACTGGCTCCGGTCGCTCGATCAACGGTTTCGACATGGGCCGCATGGTGCGCGCTGCCGTCGATGCTGGCCTGCTCGTCAAGGGCGGCGGTCATGCCATGGCGGCGGGTCTGACGGTCGAGCGCGCCAATCTCGGCAAACTCCGGGCCTTCTTCACGGAGAAGGCGGAGAGACAAGTCGCCGGCCTCGTCGCCAACGAAACGCTGAAGATAGACGGTGCTCTCGGTGCTGGCGGCGCGACGGTGGAGCTGGTCGATCAGCTTGAAACTGCCGGCCCCTACGGTTCCGGCCATCCGCAGCCGATCTTCGCTCTTCCGAGCCACCGCCTGCGCGATTCGCGCTTGGTCGGCCAATCCCATATCAAGATCACCCTGGAGGCCCAGGACGGTGGCCGCCTCGACGGCATCGCCTTCCGCGCCGTTGAAACGCCCCTTGGCGAGCTGCTGCTCTCCTCCCGCGGATCCCAGATCCACATCGCCGGCACCCTCGGCGCCGACCATTGGCAGGGCGCAAGGCGTGTCCAGTTGCGTGTCATGGATGCCGCCAAGGCGCCATGAGCTGCGCACGGAAACTGTCGCGTTAATGATGAAGAATCAGAGCTTTAGGGAAGGGAAACAGTGGCACGCCCTAGGGGAGTCGAACCCCTCTTTACAGAATGAAAATCTGTCGTCCTAACCGATAGACGAAGGGCGCGTGCTGTGGCGCCCTTATAGTCAGCACCTTTTGTTCCCGCAAGCGGAAAATCGAGAAAAATCTACGGGTAAGGGCGAATTTTTCGAGGTACTTGTGGAAAAGTTCGTGGTGGGTCCGATTGGTACGCCCTAGGGGAGTCGAACCCCTCTTTACAGAATGAGAATCTGTCGTCCTAACCGATAGACGAAGGGCGCAGGCTGCGCTTGCGACCATATAGGAATAGCGCAAAGCCACCGCAAGCGGAAGGTAGCTCATTGTTGTAGGAGAGGAAGAACAGTGGCACGCCCTAGGGGAGTCGAACCCCTCTTTACAGAATGAAAATCTGTCGTCCTAACCGATAGACGAAGGGCGCGTGCTGTTGTGTGGCGCGCTTATAGCGGGGTGATTTCATTCCCGCAAGCGTCTATTTCGCTTTTTCTTGGAAAAAATGACAGAAGCGTAACGGCGCATCGAAGCTTGAATAAGCTCGCCTTAACAGCATGTTGCGGGAGTTTGCAGATGGGACCGGTTTAGAACCCCGATCCGCTCTGCGGCTGGGTTATCAGCGGCTTGCCATCCTGGCCCTGGCCCTTCGACGCAACGATATGCGCCAGCATCAGTGCTTCCTTGCTGTCGATTCTGCGGGCACTGGAGCCGCGGGCGGGCAAAATTTTCGAGGGCGTGGCGTCCGCTGTCGGCCTCATCGGGCTTCCCGACGCGTTGGCGGCGTTGCGGATGACGGGCGGAGGGATGACCGCCTCGGATGTCTGGTCGACGGGCATGCCGCCATTGCCCTGTTGTGGCGTGACATTCTGCGTCGCACTGGGCGGCATACTGTAGACGCTGCGCATGATCGGACTAGGTCCCTGCGGCTGTCCGCCACCCGGCTGGGTGGCCAGCGTTCCATCCGGATTGACGGCAATCGGCGCGGGCGTCGAATAGATGCTGCTTCTATTGGCATTGACCGCGGTCGGCTGCGTCACCAGGCCGGCCATGCCGGCCGGCGCGTCTGTTGCCACAGGCGCTGCCCCGGCGGGTGCCGGCGGGAAAAAGGATTGATTGCCCGTGGCTTCAGCTACCATCTGCGGATGCGCGCCGTGAACGCTGTGTACCAGCGGATCGCGATAGGCGTCGCCCTTTTGCCGTTTCGCGTCGGCTTTGGTGTTGAGAGCGTCGGCGAGCTCTTCGGCAGCATTGGGCTTCGGCTCGACCTCGGCTGCCTGTTTCGGCTTGCTGCCTGTCGTCGCGCAGCCGGCGAGCATCAAAAATGACATGGCGATGGCAATAGTGCTTGCGAGCTTTTTATTGCCGGATAGAATCTGCCGATCGCACAAAGGACGTTCCCCGCTTAAAAGTTGGCACCGGAACGGCCTCTTGCGAGGGACGATGATGTCGAGCGGCTTCCTACTGGGAACGATGACCGCGCGAAATCCGATGCATGATGCTTCGAGTCGTCCAAGCATGCCGGAGAGCGGGTGCGGCCGGCAAGCGCGAAACCGGTGGCTCCGCGCGCGCCGTAAGCCTCGCGAAAGCTAGCGCCTCACCAGGCGCCGGTATTGGGCATCGAAGCCCAGGGCTCGGCCGAAGCAAGGTCGGCACCCTTCTGCAGGATCTCGATGGAAATGCCGTCCGGAGACCGCACGAAAGCCATGTGACCATCGCGGGGCGGCCGGTTGATAGTAATGCCATTGTCCATAAGTTTCTGGCAGATTGCGTAGATGTCATCGACCTCATAGGCGAGGTGACCGAAGTTCCGTCCTCCGGTATACTCTTCAGGGTCCCAGTTGTAGGTGAGTTCCAGACTGGGCGCGCCGCTGCTTCGGGATGCGTCTACATCCTCGCTGGCAGCAAGGAAAACGAGAGTGAAACGGCCTTTCTCGTTTTCGTAGCGACGGGTTTCGGTGAGGCCGAAGAGAGTGCTATAAAAGTGTAGTGAGGCGTCGAGATCGGTAACGCGGACCATGGTGTGAAGATAACGCATTCTGTTTCCTCTCTAATGTTTGTGCTGAGACGATCTGAAACGAGACACCAGCTTCAGGCAAGACTCGGCGCGCTAATCTACGGATGGGAATAAACGAAAACTAGGACTTGCGCTTTTCCGTTACCAAGATGTTAATCTTGATTTCAAGGAATCAGTTAACTGTAACAGTGTGACGCGTAATCGAGGGTTGGCTAAGATGGGTGACAGAATTTCATCGAAGGGTATCGTCGACTTCGGAGAGATGTCGGGCGAAGCCGTCGAGCTCATCGAAATCTCCGGCGTCGTCAAATGGTTCGATGTCGCCAAGGGTTTTGGCTTCATCGTTCCGGATAACGGCATGCAGGACGTTTTGTTGCATGTGACATGCCTGCGCCGCGACGGTTATCAGACCATTCTCGAGGGCACGCGCATCGTCGCGCTGATTCAGCGCCGTGAACGTGGCTATCAGGCTTTCAAAATCCTCTCGATGGACCAGTCGACCGCCGTGCACCCGTCGCAGATGCCGCCGGTGCGCACCCATGTCCAGGTCACTGCGACAAGCGGCCTCGAGCGCGCCTTGGTCAAGTGGTTCAACCGCACCAAGGGCTTTGGTTTCCTGACGCGCGGTGAGGGCACAGAGGACATCTTCGTGCACATGGAAACGCTGCGTCGTTTCGGTCTGGCGGAGTTGCGGCCGGGACAGGTAGTCCTTGTCCGTTTCGGGCCGGGTGAGAAGGGCCTGATGGCGGCAGAGATCCATCCGGATGCGCCAAGCCCGGTGACGCGGCCGCATTGATATGACCACCAGAGTTATGTTTTCTGCTGTTTTGAAGAGCGCCATCGTGGCGCTTTTTCTTGTCGGGGCATCCGCTCCCGCCTTTGCCGCGCAAGCGGCCAGCGAAAAATCGATGGCGTTCGATTCGGAGCCGCTATCGATCAAAACGGCCAAGGGCGTAACGCACAAGTTCACCGTGGAATTGGCATTGACCGAGCCGCAGCTCGAGTTCGGCCTGATGTATCGCAAGAGCATGCCGGACGATCACGGCATGCTTTTCGATTTCGGTGCGCCGCGCCCGGTCATGATGTGGATGAAGAATACCGTGCTACCGCTCGATATGCTTTTCCTGGACAGGAGTGGCGTCGTCACGCACATTCAGGAAAACGCCGTACCCTATTCTGAAACGATCATCAGCTCCGGCGGGTCAGTGCTTTACGTCATCGAGCTGAACGGCGGCATCGCAAGAAAACTCGGCCTTGCCGTCGGCGACAAGGTGACGAGCGCTACGATTTCCGCAAAACTCGGCAAGTAGATTTTCCCCGGGGATCGGAGCTTCAACGCCATTTTAGCTGTTGCAGCACGAGGATGAACCGTGTATCTCCGCACTCGTTCTGCAAAGCGGGACGACGCGGTCTCCTCAAAGAGATTATGCGTGAGGGTACGGAGTGTAGCGCAGTCTGGTAGCGCATCTGGTTTGGGACCAGAGGGTCGGGAGTTCGAATCTCTCCACTCCGACCATGTTTTCCCTGTGAAATACCTGTGCCTCTTTGTTTGGCGAGCCGCAGCGGTTCGAATTCGATTCCGTTGTGATGCAAGATCTCATGCCTGTTGCGGATGAGAGTACAAGGACGAAATGCGCACTTTCTACGCGACATTCTTTGTATGTCGACCCGTGTGCATCGGCGCGCCGTCCAGATTTGCGTCCCTTCTTAATGAGCGCTGACGCGAATCCTTGAAAATCATTTTCCTGCATTTCTTGTAGGTAAATGCCAAATGATAACAGCTTTCCACATAGCGTGCTCGAATGAGTTATCTTCGCAGAAGATATGATGCCAACCGAGAAAATTAAAAACTCTGGGTTGTCAAATAGCTAATTAGTATTATGTTGTATTCGCATTGCTAATGAATAGTGCTTATCAGGCGTGTTTTTGAATGCTCGGCCTCGGTCGAGATGATGATTCCAACCATTCAATCAGGAGAGAGAAGGAAGCGCTCAGTCGCCAGGGATGGCGCGTGAGTGCGGCCAAAATTGAACGCGTTGGTGCATTCCTCACTCGCGCATCTAAAGGAGGATATTTCGATGAACGCAGTGACTGTTCCAGTCGCGGGTCAGATCGCGGCTCCCAATGGTGAGATACCTGCCGGCACCACCATGCAATTGAACCAATGGGCGATAAGCCCAAATAATCTGTACGTGTTGATAATGCAGACCGACGGCAATCTGGTGCTTTACCAGGTCGATGGCGCGCCGCCGAAGCCAAATTCAACTTTCCAGGGCTACGCGATATGGTCGTCGAATACAGACGATGACATCCCATTTGTCTTCGCTATTCAGACCGACGGCAATCTCGTGATCTACAACGAATCCGTTAATCCGCGCCAAGTGATGTGGAGTCCAAACACGCAGAGCTCCTCACCAGCGTACCTTGCGGTGCAGGCCGACGCTAACCTCGTTTACTATGACACGTCCAAGGGCGTGATCTGGACGTCAAACACCCAAGTCTACATGCCGCCGATGGTGCCGACGTTAGCGAACGGCGCTACCGGCCGGTTCGACTGGAGGGACGTTGCCTGGCACAGTCTCAACAACGAAGGTGACAATGGATCGATCCCAACAGTTTCGCTAAGCAGCGATACCTTGACATTCTCGGGCGGCTTTCAGTGGGAAGCCCCCGTTATCGGGTCTGGAACGGGCGACATTTACATCCAGATCTCGTTAACGCCAGTAACTTGCTCGGTCACGATAAAGATGACCGGGTATCCACTTGACGGCAATAACATGTCTCAGTCGGGAACTTGGCAACTGACCCCGGGGGACGAACCCGTCTTGACGTGCAATCTCGATAATGGGGGAACTCTAATCATAAGCACCTTTGACGGCGGTGGAATCTGGTGGCCTGGGGTCGAGATCGAATACATGTATGGTTTTGATCTCTGCTTCGAGAACATGTCCGGCGCTTCGGCTTCCGCAATCGCTACACAGCAGACGCGTGAATCTCCGCTGAGAAACGCGGTTTGATCAGATCTGTAGAGACTGGGATCGGCATGCTGATATCAGCATGCCGATCCATCTCCGATTCCAAGCAGGATTGTCCGCGGTCACAAGTCGAACGCGACGGTGTCGCCTAAGTGAAGCTTGGGCAGCCCGCCTTTTTGCTTGAAAACAAAGGGATTCGCGGCTAAGCAAATCCCACAATGCTCAGCCTTCATGGGGCCGGGCGAAGACGAGAGAAGCAAAGGCGGGACTGTCCCGCTTATCCGGAGGCGCTGCAGCGATGCCTGCCAAGATTTACCGTCCCGCAAAAACCGCCATGCAATCCGGCAAGGCCAAGACCCATCTGTGGGTTCTGGAATTCGACCAGGAAATCCCGCGCAAGATCGATCCGATCATGGGCTATACATCGTCGGCCGATACGCGCCAGCAGCTCAAGCTGACTTTCGAGACGCAGGAGCAGGCCGAGGCCTATGCCCAGCGCAACAGCATCGAATACCGCGTTCTCGCTCCCAAGGACGCCAACCGCCAGGTGGTTTCCTATACCGATAACTTCCGTTTCAATCGCATCCAGCCCTGGACCCATTGATCCGGCACACGTCGAATTCGCTGCCTATTGAGTTTGACGGAAGTTTCAGGCATGTGTTGCCAGCCGCGGGCAGTTCGCGGCGGCTTGGCTTTCAGGCCCCTTAGCTCAGCTGGATAGAGCACCTGCCTTCTAAGCAGGTGGTCGCAGGTTCGAATCCTGCAGGGGTCGCCAAAAACCTTCTTGTCCATACCGAAGAGATAGGTAACAGTTTGTCCCTAAGAGATGGGTGACAACCTCGTGCCGAACGGGTTGTCGATGGTTTGCAAGGTCCTCTGTTCCAGGTCGATATATCCCAGATCATAATGCATGAAGCTGACGAGCCAAATGCCGTCGTCGACTTCTTTGATGCCGAGTTTTTGTCCTGCCATAACGGTCGAGATATTGATCTTCTTGCGGTGCATGCAGATGCGGCCGCAGTTGGTGACGAGCGCATCCCTGTCGTGGAAGGGGTAATTGATCTCCGGCAGGCCCTCATAGGATCTCGATGATGAGACATAGAGGCTGCCCGGCGTTCTCATGTTCAGTGCCTCGTGCGGCCGTTCGGTATTGAATTCGCTGACGAATGCATCGAAGCGGGCCTGCTGCTGCAGGATGTTTCTGCCGGGCGGACGGGTAGCCTCTTTCTTCAGCGTCAGGTGCATACGCTCGTGCCGGCCGTTGTCTTGCGGATGGCCTGGCCTGATGCGTTCGAGCACGATGCCGAGTCTCAGCCACCAAACGGACAGCTTGGACAGATTGTAGAGGCCGTTGGGCGAGGCAAACGGCAAGCCGTTGTCGCTGCGGATGGCGAGCGGCAGGCCGCGCTCGGCAAACAGCCGGCAGAAGGCCTCGAACACGCCCTGCTCGCGCGTTGATTCAAAGGCTTCGCAGGCAAGAAGGAAACGCGAGGCCTGGTCGGTCACCGTCAGCGGGTAACAGTATCCGCCATTGCCAAGTTTGAACTCGCCCTTGAAGTCGGCGCACCACAGATCGTTCGGCATGAGCGCCTGGGATAAGGCCGTTCCCTCGGCTCGATGGCGTTGCCGCTTGCGGGCATGAGCGACCAGCCCGTGCCGGTCGAGAATGGCATGCACCGTGCTTTTGGCGGGCACACGTATATCGCCGGCAAGCTTCCTGACCAATAACTCGCGGATCTTACGCGCACCCCAATGCGGCTTGTCCTTCTTGAGCCGCACGATCATCGCCTCGACCGGCTCGGGCAACTGATTGGCATAGCGCACCGGCCGACGTGACCGATCCGTCAGTGCCTCCAACCCCTCGTCCTTGTAACGGTTGAAGATCTTGTAACCGGTCTTGCGCGAGATGCCGAACGCACGGCACACATCGCTCATGCCTTCGCCCTCAAGCAGACGGGCGACAAATCGAAGACGTTCCTCCATAACCGAAGTCTCTCTCCACGGCATCAACACCTCCCGCCAAAGCGAAAAGTGTCACCCATGTCTCCGGTACAAAACGTCACCTATCTCTCAGGTCGGGCATTCATTAAACAATGCGTTATGTGATTTTTGGTGGGTTTCAACCTATTTTACGACGCTGTGTGCGACGATATGGCACGGCTACTGAATGGCTAATCCCGCGCGAAATGCACCATTTCTGATTGCTGCAAGCGCCGGAGGATTGGTGACCGGATATCCCTCTATGAATATCTCGGCAGAAAAGCCGGGAGCGCTGTCATGCAGACAGGCGGAAAACCTTGCCGATTCAGATTTCTGCTCTAACATCGCGAAGGCCATAGACAAAAACAGGAGTGTGGCAGGCGCTTGTGGTGGAGCGTGATGGAGTGCCGCCACACTCTCTCTGTAGAATCCGGCGATAAAGCAGCAGCGGCCGAGCATACCGTAATACCAGGGAATGTGGGGGTTCAAGCGGATGGCTCTCCGCGAGAGTTCGCAGGCCTGCTCCGGACTACCGGCCACTAGGGCTAAGTTTCCGGCCAGCAGCGCAAGGGTGTCGGCATCATTTGGGTATGCCTGTAAGACGAGGCTATGCTCGTCCAACGCGGCTTCGAAGTTCCCTTGCAAAGCTCGGAAGCTGGCGCGGCAAAGCCGAGCCGCGGTGTCATCCGGATCGAGCGCCAAGGCTTGTTCGATGCAGCTTTCAAAGCGTTGTATCCAGGCTGAATTATCTCTAGCAAAACCGTTATAGACCCCTGAGGAATATGCGAGCCCCAAGATGGTCCAGGCTCTTGCGAGTGTTGGATCGAGTTCGACTGCGCGGGACAGAAAACGGATTGCTTCAGCGTTAGACGCGCGCGTGAACAGGTCGTGTTGTTCGTGGCCGAGGAGGTAGCAATCATATGCTTGCAGGCTGGCTGGTTTCTTACGCCGGACAACATCCCGTCGAAATCCCAGAAGTTTACCGCAACAGGTACCAAGAACGTTGACCACGTTCTCGGTGACCATGTCCTGCATCGTAAACAGGTCATCGGCCGATTGATCGTATCGAGCCGTCCAGAGGCTAGCTCCACTGCAGGCATCGACAAGCTGTACTGAAATCCGGACGTGCTGTCCGGCTGCTTGCAGGTTTCCCTCAAGAACGTAGTCAGCTTTCAGGTCGCACCTGATTGATCGGAAGTCGTTCTGTCCCCCTTTGTACAAAGCCATGGTTTGACGGGAAATCACCGCAAGGTCGGGATATCGCGCGAGGTCGGCAATGATGTCAGCGGATATTCCGGCGGCAAGCCGTTCCCATCGGTCGTCTGCACTCAGATTGTCGAACGGGAGCACGGCGATAATCGGTGGCCCAGAGATATCTTTGGCGACCGACGACCGAGACGGAATGCCACTCCTTGCCAACCCCGCCGTATCCCAATTCACCTGAAAAACGGGAATGGCCTTGGGAAGGTTCTTCAAAGCATACTTGCCGAGGCTAGTCAGCCTAAACGGCACCTTGCCGTCAATATGCTCTCGGACTGATCCGGAAATGTATATCCCTGACGCGACTGCGATCCCTTGCAATCGCGCAGCCACATTGACGCCGTCACCCAGCAGATCGTCTCCCGCTACCACGACATCGCCGAGATTGATGCCAATACGGAATTCCAGCGGGCGGTCATCTACAACATCGTTAGTTCGATCTGCGAGGTTGCGTTGAATTTCCACCGAACAGCGAACCGCCTGAACGGCACTTGGAAACTCGGCCATGATACCGTCACCGGCCAAGCCGAAAATGCGGCCGCCGTGTTCTTTCACAAGGCTGTCGATCTTTTCGCGACACTTGTCCAGCGCCCGTATCGTCCCCTCTTCGTCAAACGCCATCATACGGCTGAAGCCGACAACGTCAGCCGAAAGGATGGCTGCAAGCTTTCTATCCACAGTACGCCCCCGCGACAGATCACTTTCATGACCAATATGCGCCAATCCGTAATCAAACGACAGGGTTGCTATTGGAGTGAATGCTAAAATATGTCGGGCGGCGAGCTAAGACGAGTAACAATCTGTTCTGTAAGGCACACGGTAGATAAAGATTAACAGTGGTCTGCCAGGTCGTGATTAGAAACGCGTCTCCATTGGCCAACCGCCAGCATCCGCCGGTCTGGTTGCATTCACTGCCATGTCGATGAGGTCATAACCGGCCACTGCACCGATCACTCTTACGACGATGATTGCCGCGCCGAGAAACGCCAGCGCAGCGATTATCCTGTCGCTTTTCTTCACGTCCCGTCTCGTCCCCCCAATGACTACAAACTGCATCCCCACGCAGCCGGCGGCAGTATATCGGGTTTATAGTGGGGCGCTACGGCTATATTTAGGTCGCCGACCTTTGCATTAAGCGCGCTTGAGACAGGACGCCTTCGGGCGATGATTCGGTCAGGCGGCGTTCAAGTCGGCGATCTCGCCGTGCCGTGCCAGGAGGCGAGGGGACGTCATGTCGCCGGTCTCTTCGTCGACCATGACCGCATAGGCGGCAACGCCGACGAAACGCGCGGCCATGGAAAGGGCGATCTTTTCGGCGCTGGCGGCGCTTGACGCCTGCCGCATCTCTCCCGGCACCAGATTTCCGCGGTTCTTCTTATAGGGAAGGATAATAAACTTTTCGCCGGATGCCATTGTGCTCGCCCTGATTTGTTCACACAATGTTCTGGTTTGCGTGGAGTGTCAATATGGTTAATCGTAACCGCCGTCGCAATTCCGACCCACATATTGAAAAACCCGCCGGCTGCGTCACAGCCGACGGGTTTTTGATCATCGGCATGGTCCGCTTAGTGCAGGATCTGGCTCAGGAACAGCTTGGTGCGTTCGTGCTGCGGGTTTTCGAAGAATTCCTTCGGTGAGTTCTGTTCGACGATCTGGCCTTGGTCCATGAAGATCACGCGGTTCGCAACCTGGCGGGCGAAGCCCATTTCGTGGGTGACGCAGAGCATGGTCATGCCTTCTTCGGCCAGACCCACCATGGTATCCAGCACTTCCTTGATCATTTCCGGGTCGAGCGCCGAGGTCGGCTCGTCAAACAGCATGATCTTCGGGTTCATGCAGAGCGAACGGGCAATCGCGACACGCTGCTGCTGACCCCCGGAAAGCTGGCCAGGATATTTCTTCGCCTGCTCCGGGATCTTGACGCGGGTGAGGAAGTGCATCGCGATTTCTTCCGCCTGCTTCTTCGGCATCTTGCGCACCCAGATCGGCGCCAGCGTGCAGTTTTCCAGGATCGTTAGATGCGGAAAGAGGTTGAAGTGCTGGAACACCATGCCGACTTCGCGGCGCACTTCGTCGATCTTCTTCAGATCGTTGGTGAGTTCCACGCCATCGACGATGATCTGGCCCTTCTGATGCTCCTCAAGGCGGTTGATGCAGCGGATCATCGTCGACTTGCCCGAGCCGGAAGGCCCGGCAATAACGATGCGCTCGCCGCGCATGACCTTCAGGTTGATGTCGCGCAGTACGTGGAAATCGCCGTACCACTTGTTCATGTTGATCATTTCAACCGCGACTTCCGTGTCGGAAATGGTCAGTTTTTTTGGTTGGGCGTCAGCCATATTTTTTCCCTCGGTTTTTATCGTTTGTGGCCAGTATCGAGATGGCGTTCCATGAAGCCTGAATAGCGCGACATGCTGAAGCAGAACAGCCAAAATATGAAACCGGCAAACACCAGTCCCGTAATCGGCGTCACGGCGCTTGCCCAGTTCGGGTCGGAAAAGTTCTGACGAACGATACCGAGCAGATCGAACATGCTGATGATCGACACCAGCGACGTGTCCTTGAACATGCCGATGTAGGTGTTGACGATCCCGGGTATCACCAGCTTGATCGCCTGCGGCAGAACAATCAAGCGCATCTTCTGCCAGTAGCCGAGACCAAGCGAATCGGCACCTTCGAATTGGCCCTTCGGCACAGCCTGAAGACCGCCGCGGATAACTTCGGCGATGTAGGCCGAGGTAAACATCGAGACACCGACCACGGCGCGCAGCAATTTGTCCACCGTCCAGCCCTGCGGAAGGAAGAGCGGCAGCATGACGCTGGCCATGAACAATACCGTGATCAGCGGAATGCCACGGATGATTTCGATGTAGAGCACTGACAGCATGCGGATGACGGGCATTTTCGAACGCCGTCCGAGTGCAAGCATAATGCCGAGCGGAAAGGAGACCACGATCGCGACAAAGGAAAGGACCAGCGTCACCATGAGGCCGCCCCATTTCTGCGTTTCCACGACCTCCAGGCCAAAGCCACCGTAAAGCAGGAAAAATGCGACGATCGGCAGCACGATGAATGCCAGGATGGCATTCAATCCTTTTCTCGGCACCGACGGTATCAGCATCGGCACAAACAGGATGATGGTGATAATCGCAACGAGAGCCGGCCGCCAACGTTCTTCCGGCGGGTAAAGACCGACCATGAAGATGGTGAACTTCGCCCGGACGAACGCCCAGCAAGCGCCGCTCCAGCCATCCGGTTGTGTTCCGCCTTGCACGGTGGTCGCACAGAAGGTGCGATCGGCACCGCTCCAGGCGGCTTGGATGAACAGCCAGTTGACAATATGCGGAACGGCCCAAGCGAGGAAGGCTATCGCAAGGATGGTCAGAACCACGTCTTTCGGCGTCGCCAGCAGATTTTTTCTGAGCCAGTGAACGACGCCTTTTTCGCTCGATGGAGCCGGCAGTTGCGGAAGGATTGTTTTGCTTACAAAGCTTTGGCTTCCGTTGGACATCTTATCTCTCCACCAAAGCCATCTTGGCGTTGAACCAATTCATGAACAGGGAGGTCGCTATGCTCAGCGCAAGGTAGATGACCATCCAGATCACAAAGACTTCGATCGCGCGGCCGGACTGGTTGAGAATGACGCCGCCGACGGCGACCAGATCGGCATAGCCGATCGCAATCGCGAGCGAGGAGTTCTTCGTCAGGTTGAGATACTGGCTCGTCAACGGCGGAATGATGATGCGCATTGCCTGCGGAATGACGATGAGCCGGGTGATGGCTGGGGCGCGAAGCCCTAGCGCGCCGGCCGCTTCCGATTGCCCCTTGGCCACGGCGCGAATGCCGCCGCGAACGATTTCGGCGATGTAGGAGGCGGTGTAGAAGGAAAGCGCGAGGAACAGCGAGATGAATTCCGGCCCAATGACAGAGCCGCCGGTCAGATTGAACTTGCCAGCGACCGGATAGTCAAAGGACAGCGGCATGCCGGCTGCGAAGAAGGTCAGGAGCGGCAAGGCGATGAATATGGCCACAGACACCCAGATGGTGTGAAACTGTTGACCGGTCGCCGCCTGGCGCTTGTGCGCCCAGCGGGCCATGAAGAATATGGCCACGATGGCGACCACAATCGCGATGCCGACAGCCCACATGCCGCTTGCGAAAATCGGGCTCGGAAAGGCAAGGCCGCGATTGCTGAGATAGCTGGAGAACGGCAGATGCACGGCCTCACGCGCCTGCGGCAGCAGCACCAGAACGCCGCTATACCAGAAGAAGATGACGAGCAGCGGCGGGATATTGCGGAACAGCTCGACATAGGCCTGGCAAAGCTTCGCGATCAGCCAGTTGTGCGAAAGCCGGCCGATGCCGACGATGAAGCCGATGATTGTCGCCGCAATGATACCTGATACTGCGATGAGAACGGTATTGAGCAGGCCGACGATGAGCGCTTGGATGTTGGTGGAATCGCTCGAAAATGGAATCAGCGCTTGGCCGAGATTGAAACCGGCGCGTCCGCCGAGAAAAGCAAATCCAAAAGGCTGGTTCGACGCACGCAGATTTTCGACGGTGTTGTGAATAATGAATCCGACGAGCGCCAACAGAATGATGACGGTAAGAACCTGGTAAACCAGACCTCGGACTTTGGGATTATTGATCGCTGATCCGGACGAGCGTTCGCCTTCGGGCGAATTTATTGTAATTGCCATGCAGACTTTTTCCCCTCTATGCCCGTTTCGGGCTTGTTTTCTTAAGGGAGGAAAGGCGGCGAGCCGCCTTTCCCAATGTCATACGATCACGGTTCAGCGAATCGGCGGTGCGTACTGAATGCCGCCCTTGTTCCAGAGGGCGTTCAGGCCACGCTGAATCTTCAGCGGGCTGCCGGCGCCGATGTTGCGGTCGAAGACTTCGCCATAGTTGCCGACGCCCTTGATGACGTTGTAGGCCCAGTCGTTGGTCAGGCCGAGGTCGGTGCCGATGGTCGAGCCCTGCTCGACGCCGAGGAAGCGCTTGATATCCGGATTGGCCGAACTCTTCATCTCGTCGACGTTCTTCTGCGTAATGCCGAATTCCTCGGCATTGATCAGAGCATAAGCGGTCCAGCTTATGATATCGAACCACTGGTCGTCGCCCTGGCGAACGGCCGGTCCAAGCGGCTCCTTGGAAATGATTTCCGGCAGAACGACGTTGTCGTCAGGGTTCTTCAGGGTCAGGCGCAGGGCATAGAGGCCGGACTGGTCGGTGGTGTAAACGTCGCAACGGCCGGAGTCGTAAGCGGCGTTGACTTCTTCGAGCTTGTCGAAGACCACCGGATTGTACTGAAGATTGTTGGTCTTGAAGTAGTCGGCGAGGTTGAGCTCGGTCGTCGTACCGGATTGAACGCAAACGGCCGCGCCGGAGAGTTCCAGAGCCGACTTCACGTTAAGTTCCTTACGAACCATGAAGCCCTGGCCGTCATAGTAGGTAACCGGACGGAAGTTGAGGCCGAGCGCGGTATCGCGGTTGATCGTCCAGGTGGTGTTGCGAGAAAGCAGGTCGATTTCACCGGACTGCAGTGCAGTGAAGCGGTCTTTCGCGCTAAGAGGGGTGTATTTTACCTTGGTTACGTCGCCAAAGACAGCCGCAGCGACGGCCTTGCAAAGATCGACGTCGAAACCGGCATAGTTGCCAGAGGCATCGGGCTGCGAGAAGCCAAGAAGGGCGCTATTCACGCCGCATTGAACAAAGCCCTTGGCCTTCACATCGCTGAGCGTCGAAGCCGACGCGCCAGAAGCGGTGTATGCCAAGGCTGCCGCTCCGAGGAATACGGACAGAGCAATCTTTTTCATCTTTCCCAACCTTTGTCTATTATAGTTAAAGCGTATCGCTCCCGAAGCAGGCTCTCGGAGAACCGTGTTCCTCACTCTCCCGGTGCGAGTGGTTCTATCACAGTCGCAAATGCATTTCCGGTCAAGACGCCGCCTAAATTATTGAGAAATAATTCGGAGTTTTCATCTGTTTCGGCTCGAAAGCGAGCGGTTGGCTTCTATTTGGGCAGCATTTTGCCAAAAAACTGCGCGGAAATGACGTATTTATTCCGCCATTCCGGTATTTTAGCTAATACCTAATATTAGGATTCGCTGGATCGCTCGGGGTTGACCCCGCCGGGCTTGGCAGCCACTAATCGAAGTCCCCACAGCGCCAAAGGCATACCCAGACATGAAAGACAAAGACACATTGCTGCAAAACGCCGGCATCAACACGCGTTTGTCCCACATCGGCAATTCGCCCTCCGATTTCCATGGTTTCGTCAATCCGCCGGTCGTGCATGCCTCGACGGTACTGTTTCCGAATGCGCGAACCATGGAGACGCGCGATCAGAAATATACCTATGGCACGCGCGGCACGCCGACGACCGATGCGCTTTGCGACGCTATCGATGCGCTGGAGGGATCAGCGGGAACGATCCTGGTGCCCTCCGGGCTTGCGGCGATCACCGTGCCTTTCCTTGGCTTTCTCTCCGCAGGCGACCACGCCCTGATCGTCGATTCGGTTTATGGGCCGACGCGTATCTTCTGCGATACCATGCTGAAGCGTCTCGGCGTCGAGGTCCAATATTACGACCCGTTGGTCGGCGCCGGCATCGAGCAACTGATCAAGCCGAACACCAGGCTGGTGCACACCGAAGCGCCGGGCTCCAATACCTTTGAAATGCAGGATATTCCCGCGATCTCGGCCGTCGCTCATCGCCATGGCTGCGTCGTCACCATGGACAATACCTGGGCAACGCCCCTTTATTTCAAGCCGCTGGATCATGGGGTCGATATCTCCATTCATGCGGCAACGAAATATCCGGCTGGGCACTCCGATATTCTGCTGGGAACGGTATCCGCCAATGCGGCCCATTGGGACCAGTTGAGGGAAGCCAATATCCAGCTCGGCATCTGCGGCGCGCCGGACGATGCCTATCAAGTGCTGCGGGGCCTGCGCACCATGGGCGTGCGCCTGGAACGGCATCAGGAAAGCGCGCTCGCCATAGCGCAGTGGCTCGAGAGCCGCGAGGACATCGCGCGCGTGCTGCATCCGGCATTGCCAAGCTTCCCAAGTCATGAACTTTGGAAGCGCGACTTCAAGGGATCGAGCGGCATCTTCTCCTTTGTGTTGGCCGTCGACCGTCCGGAGAAATTCAGGGCCAAGGCGCACGCCTTCCTCGACGCGCTGCGGATTTTCGGTCTGGGTTATTCCTGGGGCGGCTTCGAGAGCCTCGCACTGCACGTCAATCTCAACGACCGGCGCATTAGCAAGGCGCCGCCGGAAGGGCCGGTCCTGCGCCTGCAGATCGGTCTTGAGGATGTCGCCGATATCAAGGCCGATATCGAAAAGGGTCTCGCTGCAGCGAAAGAGGCCTGATCAGCCGATAGCGCGATAGCCGTAGATCCAATCCAGGTCCGCCGCGAGACTTTGCGGCGGACGCATGGAGAGAACAAAATCACGGGCTAGTCGCACCGGTCCGCGAGCATGATAGGCAAATTGGTTGAAGGCGGCGCGCTGGCGCAGGCGCGCAATGCGCGGCATACGGTGCTTTTCGAAAAGATCGAGCGCTTCGGCGAGGGGGCGTGAGGCCACCATGCCGGCAAGTTCGAAGGCATCCTCGATTGCCATGGCGGCACCTTGGGCCGCAAAGGGCATCATCGCATGCGCCGCATCGCCGATTAATATGACATCCTTGCCATTGTGCCAGCGGCCGACGCTCGCTTCGTAGAGCGGCCAAAAGGTGGCTTGCTCCTGGCGTTCGAGCATTGCCGTGATGGCATCGTTCCAGCCTGAGAAGCGCTGCAGAAGATGCTCGCGTTGCGCCTTGGTGCCGGCGGCGCTCCAATCATGGCCCGAAGTGCTTCCGGAGATGTTCGCCACGATATTGAAGGCGGCATGTTCCTTGATCGGATAGCAGACGAGGTGTGCCGAAGGACCGAGAAACGCCGTCACGCTCGATCTGTCGAGTACGCTTGGGGCGGATGCCTCGGGGATGATGAAACGCCAGGCGATATTACCGGAGAAATGCGGCGAAGGGCCACCGGGCACCAATGCGCGCGTCTTCGACCAGACGCCATCGGCACCGACGATCAGATCCACGTCCATGCCACCGATCTCGTTCAATCCGTTTTCGTCTATCCTATCGATATCGTGGCCGAGATGCAGCGTGCAAAGCGGATTGGCTGTCACCGCATCGAGAAGCGCCTTTTGCAGCGTCGCGCGATGAACGGCGCCATAGGGAGAGCCCCAGCGCTTCCTGGCGAAGGTGCCGCAGGGTACGGATGCGATCAGCCGCAAGGATGAGCCGGAGACCAGCCGCACTTCCGTCGGTTCCAGCCAGACAGGCTGGAGAGTATCGAGCACGCCGAGCGTGTCGAGGATGCGGGATGCATTGGGAGAAATTTGCAGGCCGGCGCCGACCTCGGTCAGTGCTTCGGCCTGTTCGAAAATAGCGGCACGAATGCCGTGCCTCGCCAGCGCCAGCGCCGCGGTAAGGCCGGCTATTCCGGCACCGATGATCGCGGCGGTCTTGATCGGCATTCAGCTATGTCCGATCCGCTCTCGGGATATCAAGCGGCCTTGAAGTGGAAGACGCAGCCGGCCGGATTGGTTTCGTCCGCTTTCAGCGACGGATTGTAGCGATAGAGCGTCGAGCAGTAGGAGCAGACCTTCTCGCTTTCATCGCCCATGTCGATGAAGATATGCGGATGGTCGTAGGGGACCGAGGCGCCGGTGCACATGAATTCCTTCACGCCGATCTCGATAACGCGGTGTCCGCCGTCGTTCTGGAAGTGGGGAATATTGTGGCCGGCCATGATGATCTCCGAATGCGTCTTGCCTAGATGGCATGAATGTTGCGCCAGACTTGATTGCCCCTCTTTATAATCCTTCTCGCCGATTGTGTAGTGCGAAAGTCCGGCTCGGCGCACAGATTTTCGCAAGCGCGGGGTTCACCTGATATTGTCGATAAAATAAGGTCCGCAGCAAAGAGACGATGTTCACGAAGATCTTGCCATGAATTTGAATAGTCCTGCCTTTTCCTATTTCACCAATGACGGGCTCAAGCTGGCCTATTTCGACGAGGGCGATCCGAATGGCGCGCCGGTCTTGTTGATTCATGGTTTTGCCTCGACCGCGATTGCCAATTGGGTCAATCCGGGCTGGCTGAAATCGCTGGGCGAGGCTGGTTACCGCGTCATCGCCATCGACAACAGGGGCCACGGCTTGAGCGACAAAGCCTATGATGCCGAGGCCTATCGTCCTTGGGTCATGGCGGAAGACGCGGTTGCGCTGCTCGATCATCTCGGCATCCCGCAGGCCCATATCATGGGATATTCCATGGGCGCGCGCATCTCGGCTTTCCTGGCGATGGCCCATCCCGATCGTGTCCGCTCGCTCGTATTCGGCGGGTTGGGCATCGGCATGATCGATGGTGTCGGTGATTGGGATCCGATCGCCGATGCGCTATTGGCGCCATCGGTTGACGATGTCACGCATCTGCGCGGCCGCATGTTCCGCGCCTTCGCCGATCAGAACAAGAGCGACCGTGAGGCGCTTGCCGCCTGTATCAGAGGCTCGCGTGATCTGGTCGCCAAGGAAGATGCGGCAAAGATTAAGGCGCCGACCCTAATCGGCGTCGGCACCAAAGATGACATTGCCGGTTCGCCGCAGGAACTCGCGGCGCTGATGCCGCATGCCGAGGCGCTGGATATCCCGAACCGGGACCACATGCTCGCCGTCGGCGACAAGGTATTCAAACAGGCTGTCCTGGAATTCTACCAACGCCTGGCGAATTGATGGATTAAGTCACTTCCCGGTGAAATGCGGTTTTCGCCGCGCGGCAAAGGCTGCGCGGCCCTCGGCATAGTCGGCGCTGTCGAAGGTCTCGGCACCGATCACCTCCGCCTCGCGCAGCAGGTCGCTATCCTGTTCGAGCACGGCACGAACCGCGAGCTTCGAGGCATGCAGTGCGATCGGCGCATTGGCGGCAATCGCGCGGGCGAGAGCCGAAACTTCGCCGTCGAATGCGTCGACTGCGATCTCTTCCAACAGAAAGCCGGCCGCGACCATCTTGCCGGCCGACATCGGTGCGCCGGTGAAAAGCGTGACCTTGGCCATCTGCGGTCCGAGCGCGTTGACGATGTCTTGCACCGCGTCCGCAGGGTAGGCGATGCCGAGGCGCACGGCTGGCACCGAGAAACGCGCGCCTTCCTCGGCGACACGCAGATCGCAGGCGGCGGCAATGCCAAAGCCGCCGCCGTAACAGATGCCGCGGATCGCCGCGATCGTCGGTACTCGGCAATGGCGGATCGCGGTGAAGGCGGCGCTGTTCAGCGCCTCGTAGGCGACAGCAGTTTCGGCATCCTTGCGCAGGCTGTCGAATTCGCTGATATCGGCGCCGGTCGAAAAATCCTGCGCCGCGCCGCGGATGACGATCACATGCGCATGTGCCTTGTCGGTCAAAAGGCGAATGGCCTGGGGTATGGCGCGCCACATCGCCGCAGTGAGGGCGTTCTTGCGGTCGGGATTATCGATGGTGAGAGTGCCAATGGCGTCGCTGCACGTAGCGCGCAGGAAACCGCCAGCAAAATCATGCTCAAAACTCATGCGCGCCGAACCCATTTATGTTGCCGGAGTTTTACTCTATATAATGTTTCACCGACAGGAAATCAGGAGACCGTCAATGGTCGCAGCAACGGACATTCGCCAGGTTGAAGGCGTGGGGCCGGTAAAGGTCGTCGATCCCATCTGGGGCAGCGTGCGCGAGGAAGCACGCGCGGCCGCCGAGCGGGATCCGCTTCTGGCCGCCTTCCTCTATTCCACGATCATCAATCACCGGTCGCTTGAAGAATGCGTCATCTATCGCATCTGCGAACGTCTCGACCATCCGGACATGCAGGGCATCCTGCTGCGCCAGACCTTTGAGGAAATGCTGGCCGATTGGCCGGAATGGGGCTCGATCCTGCGCGTCGATATTCAGGCCGTCTACGACCGCGATCCGGCTTGCCTGCGCTTCATGGAGCCGGTCCTCTATTTCAAGGGCTTCCACGCCCTGCAGACGCATCGTCTGGCCCATTGGCTGCTCAATCGCGGTCGCCGGGATTTTGCGCTCTATCTGCAGAGCCGCTCCTCCAGCGTTTTCCAGACCGATATCAACCCGGCTGCGCGCATCGGCAAGGGCATCTTCCTTGATCATGCGACCGGCCTGGTGGTCGGCGAAACGGCCGTTATCGGCGATAACGTCTCGATCCTGCACGGCGTCACTCTCGGTGGCACCGGCAAGGAAGGCAGCGACCGTCATCCGAAGATCGCTCATGGAGTGCTGATCGGCGCCGGCGCCAAGATCCTCGGCAATATCCAGATCGGCCATTGCTCACGCATCGCTGCCGGCTCGGTGGTGCTGAAGGAAGTGCCGCCGAAGACGACGGTGGCCGGCGTGCCGGCCAAGGTGGTCGGTGAAGCCGGCTGTTCGGAGCCATCCCGCTCTATGGATCAACTCCTAGCCGAGCAGGTCGACCAAATCATGGGTGCCGGAATCTAACGGAAATCCCACCTGAATGTCAGGGTTTTGCGCTGCCGGCAAAGGCTGAAGGCGCGCTTCCGGTCTTTACACCGCCGCTTTTCCTATGCAAGAAGCGGCCAAGCTGAGAATCCTCACGGAGATGAATTGTGAAGCCTGACGAAATCAAGAAGCTCGACACCTACTTCAAACGCACGTTCAATCCGCAGATGGTGGTCAAAGCCCGCCCGCGCAAGAACGATTCCGCAGAAGTCTATCTTGGCGAAGAGTTCTTGGGCGTTGTCTACATCGACGACGAAGACGGCGACCGTTCCTACAATTTTTCCATGGCCATCCTGGACGTCGATCTCTAATCGACAGCGTGGCCGTTTGGCGCGCTCGACCTCTGGTCGATCCCGCGGTTTCCAACAAAGCTGGTATCAGAGAACCGCATTTCACTGAAATGCGGTTCTTTTTTTGAAAAAAACCCTGCAGTAGGCTAAACGCTACTCATTTGCGATCGAATTTAGTCGATTGCCTGCCGAAATTCTTTTTTTCATCGAAATCGAATATTTCTGCCTAAGCCTTAAGTTGTAGCTCGTTTGATATATATTAGCAAAAACAGAAGGATGCCTTCCACGCGCTCCTACGGTCATTGCTTTGTCATTGGAAATGCAATCTTGAGTCGATATTGCGCCGCACAAGACTACTTGACTATTTGTGCGTCGCATTTAGATTTTTTCCCGTAACCCGGCCGTCGGCCAAACCAACAAAGGGACGGAGAAGTATGTTCAATTTCGATGAAGCGAACAAGAAGGGCAAGGAAGCCATGGACACGGCGCTGAAGAGCTATTCCGATGTCACCAAGGGTTTCCAGGCGATTGCTGCTGAAGCCGCCGAATACTCCAAGAAGTCCTTCCAGGACGGCGTTGCGCATTTCGAAACGCTGGCCGGCGTCAAGAGCTTCGAGGCTGCTTTCGAACTGCAGACCGGCTTCGTAAAGTCTTCCTATGAAAACTTCGTTGCCGAAGCGACCAAGCTGGGCGAAATGTACGCCGATCTCGCCAAGACCGTGTACAAGCCGTACGAAGCTCCGGTTGCCGCCGCCACCAAGGCTGCCGGCAAAACCCCCGCTTCGGTTGCACCTGCTGCATAAGCACCTCGCTTAAGCACAGTGAATTTACGAAAGACCGGCTGCGCAACCCGCGGCCGGTCTTTTGCGTTGCCGATTTCCGATCTTGGCCCGATCGTCGCCGCGACTTTTTTGATCATGACCCACTTTGGCAACGAATTCTGATTGCAGTGTCCGGTAGGGGGCTTAAAATCGCACCAATATGAACTAAGTTAGGGGTTCGGATATCCGGCCCGACAGAGTCAGTTACCCAATCCAGTTTGCCAAGTCGGAATGCGATAGCTTCTGCCGGATGATTTGAGGAATGAATGAAATGATCGCTGAGCCGATCCGGATGCAAAACGACAGCGAAAGGAACGGGGACAACGGAAATCGCGGGACCTCGGTGATCACGCGCACCAAGCCCAAAACCAAGAAACCCAACCTGTACCGCGTGCTGCTTCTGAACGACGACTACACGCCCATGGAATTTGTGATCCATATCCTGGAGCGTTTCTTCCAAAAGGATCGAGAGAGTGCCACCCGCATCATGCTTCATGTCCACAATCACGGCGTCGGCGAATGCGGGATATATACATATGAAGTAGCTGAAACGAAGGTGAGCCAGGTGATGGATTTTGCCCGGCAGCACCAGCATCCGCTGCAATGTGTTATGGAAAAGAAGTGAGGATCTGAACGTGCCAACATTTTCGCCTAGTCTTGAGAAGGCGCTGCATCAGGCACTGACCTACGCGAACGAGCGGCATCACGAATATGCCACGCTGGAACATCTGCTTTTGGCTTTGGTGGACGACGCCGATGCCGCGGCTGTCATGGGCGCGTGCAATGTTGATCTCGACGCGCTCCGTAAGACGCTGACTGAATACGTCGATAATGAACTTTCAAATTTGATCACCGGTTATGACGAGGATTCGAAGCCGACGTCCGGTTTCCAGCGCGTCATCCAGCGCGCCGTCATCCATGTTCAATCCTCGGGCCGCGAGGAAGTAACGGGTGCCAACGTTCTCGTCGCGATCTTTGCGGAACGGGAAAGCCATGCGGCCTTCTTCCTGCAGGAGCAGGAAATGACCCGCTACGATGCGGTCAACTACATCTCCCACGGCATCGGCAAGCGGCCGGGGTCCTCCCAGACCCGGACACCGCGCGGCGCCGAGGATACCGAATCCGAAAGCAAGCCGACCTCCCGCGGCGAGCAGGAGGAAGGTAACAACAAGAAGCAGCAGGATGCTCTGAAGGCCTATTGCGTCAATCTCAACGAGAAGGCGAAAAGCGGCAAGATCGACCCGCTGATCGGCCGCAACTCCGAAGTCAGCCGCACCATCCAGGTGCTGTGCCGCCGTTCGAAGAACAACCCGCTCTACGTCGGCGACCCCGGCGTCGGCAAGACCGCCATCGCCGAAGGTCTTGCCAAGCGGATTGTCGAGGGCAAGGTGCCCGAAGCTTTGGCCGACGCCACCATCTTCTCGCTCGACATGGGCACGTTGCTTGCCGGTACCCGCTATCGCGGTGACTTCGAAGAGCGCCTGAAGCAGGTGGTCAAGGAGCTGGAAGAATATCCGGGCGCCGTGCTGTTCATCGATGAGATCCATACCGTCATCGGCGCCGGTGCTACCTCCGGCGGCGCTATGGATGCATCGAACCTGCTGAAGCCGGCCCTGTCTTCCGGTGCGATCCGCTGCATCGGTTCGACCACCTATAAGGAATACCGTCAGTTCTTCGAAAAGGACCGGGCACTCGTCCGCCGCTTCCAGAAGATCGACGTCAACGAGCCGACCATTGAGGATGCTATCGAAATCATGAAGGGCCTGAAGCCCTATTTCGAAGAGTATCATCACCTTCGCTACTCGAACGACGCCATCAAGACGGCGGTCGAGCTGTCGGCTCGCTATATCTCCGACCGCAAGCTGCCGGACAAGGCGATCGACGTGATCGACGAAACGGGTGCTGCGCAAATGCTGCTGCCGCCGTCGAAGCGCCGCAAGCTGATCACCGAAAAGGAGATCGAAGCGACGATCGCGACCATGGCCCGCATTCCGCCGAAGACGGTTTCAAAGGATGACGAGATGGTTCTCGCCAACCTCGAGCAGGAACTGCGTTCGGTCGTCTACGGTCAGGATACGGCAATCGAAGCGCTTTCGACCTCGATCAAGCTCGCCCGTGCCGGCTTGCGCGAACCGAACAAGCCGATCGGCTGCTACGTCTTCTCTGGCCCCACCGGTGTCGGCAAGACGGAAGTCGCCAAGCAGCTTGCTTCCTCGCTCGGCGTCGAGCTGCTGCGCTTCGACATGTCGGAATATATGGAGCGTCACACGGTTTCCCGTCTGCTCGGCGCACCTCCCGGCTATGTCGGCTTTGATCAGGGTGGTCTGCTGACCGACGGCGTCGACCAGCATCCTCACAGCGTCGTCCTGCTCGACGAAATCGAGAAGGCGCATCCGGATATTTTCAATATCCTGCTGCAGGTCATGGACCATGGCGCGCTGACCGACCACAATGGCAAGAAGATCGACTTCCGCAACGTCATCCTGATCATGACGACCAATGCGGGCGCATCGGAAATGGCCAAGTCCGCCATCGGTTTCGGTTCGTCCAAGCGTACGGGCGAGGATGAAGAGGCTCTCAACCGGCTCTTCACCCCGGAATTCCGCAACCGTCTGGATGCGACCATTCCGTTTGCAGCGCTGCCGACCACGGTCATCCACAAGGTCGTGCAGAAGTTCATCATGCAGCTCGAGGCTCAGCTTTCCGAACGGAACGTTACCTTCGATCTGCACGAGGACGCGATCGCCTGGCTGTCCGAGAAGGGTTACGACGACAAGATGGGTGCCCGCCCGCTGGCACGCGTCATCCAGGAACACATCAAGAAGCCGCTGGCGAACGAAATCCTCTTCGGCAAGCTGAAGAAGGGCGGCGTCGTCAAGGTCACCGTCGGTAAGAAGGAAGACGGTACGACCGGCATCCTGCTCGACTCCATCGCAGATACCGCGCCGATCCGGCCGAAGCCGGAAGCCGAAGTGGTCGACTCCGTGGTCGATGTGGAAGAGGATGACGGAGACACCGTCAAGACCAGAAGCCGCGTCGGCAAGGCTGGCAGCGCTTCCGACGCTCGCCGCTCGCCGAAGACGCCGTCCTCTGCCAGCGATGGCGAGTCGGATAACAAGTCGTTGCGCAAGGGCAGCACGGTGCCGAAGGTGCCGCGCAAGTAACCGGCGATTGGTCGACCGAAAAAATAGAATGGCTGCATTGGCGACAATGCAGCCATTTTCATATGTTTATAAACTATATCTCATAAAAAGATTTAAGAAGATCGGCGCCTTTCGATCAGTGCAGGAGTTCGATGATCTTCTTGGCATTCTCCGCTAGAACCGCACCATCTTCCATTTTGCCCGAATGCGGCTTCAGGGCGATGCCCTCATGGCGCGGGATGATGTGGAAATGCAGGTGGAACACCGTCTGACCGGCGGCCGGCTCGTTGA
Source organism: Rhizobium sp. CB3060 (assembly GCF_025200735.1). Lineage (NCBI taxonomy): Bacteria > Pseudomonadati > Pseudomonadota > Alphaproteobacteria > Hyphomicrobiales > Rhizobiaceae > Rhizobium > Rhizobium sp. CB3060. Next base: position 1,259,198 of record NZ_CP104158.1, read on the forward strand.
ACTGGGCGATATAGACGCCATCCGCATCGAAAGCCTCCTGAATCGCGATGGCGACTTTCTGGACCGTGGTTATCAGATGAGGCAGGGTGCTCGGATCGGCGTCGAGAAGATTGCGCGAAGGGGACTTCGGCAGCACCAGCGTATGGCCGGGCGCCTGTGGCATGACATCCATAAAGGCGACCGTGTGTTCATCCTCGTAGACACGATAGGACGGGATCTCGTCTTTCAGGATCTTCGCGAAAATATTGTTGGCGTCATAGGCGGGGCTGGTCATCCAGGGTCTCCTCGTCTTCCGATTACAATTGTCCAGAGCAGCTAGATATCTTGCCGCTCGCCTTTGCGGAAGGGGCTGTGCTCGGCCAGAATTTCACTCATCTCCTCCACTTGCTCGCGCTCGTGCTTGAGATAGTCGGCAACCGCGCGGCGCAAGCCCTGATGGCCGATATAATGCGCCGAATGCGTAATGACCGGCAGATAGCCGCGGGCGAGCTTGTGTTCGCCCTGTGCGCCGGCTTCGACGCGCTTCAGCCCCTTAGCCAGCGCGAAATCGATCGCCTGATGATAGCAGACTTCAAAGTGCAGGAAGGGATGATCTTCGATGCAGCCCCAATGCCGCCCATAGAGCGTTTCGCCGCCGATGAAATTGATCGCCCCGGCGATATAGCGGCCCTCGCGTTTGGCCATCACCAGCAGGATATCGTCGGCCATCCGCTCGCCGATCAGCGAGTAGAACTTGCGGGTGAGATAGGGCCGGCCCCATTTGCGGCTGCCGGTATCCATATAGAAAGTGAAGAACTGGTCCCAGATCCGCTCGGTGAGATCGCTGCCGGTCAGCCACTCGATGCTGATGCCGCCTTCAAGGGCGGTGCGACGCTCCTTTTTCAGCGCCTTGCGCTTGCGCGACGCCAGCGTTTCCAGGAAGGCGTCGTGATCGGCATAGCCATCGTTGATGAAGTGGAACTGCTGGTCGGTACGATGCAGATAGCCATCGCCTTCGAAGACGGAAATCTCTTCTTCCGGCAGGAAGGTAATGTGGGCGGAGGAAACGCCAAGCTGCCGGGTTACCTCCTTCAGGCTTTCGGCGAGTGCCGGCTGGATCACAGTGCGATCCTGCCCCTCGGCAACAAGCAGGCGCGGACCGGTTGCCGGCGTGAAGGGAATGGAGCACTGCAGCTTCGGGTAATAACGACCGCCCGCGCGCTCAAAGGCATCAGCCCAGCCGTGATCGAAGACATATTCACCCTGGCTGTGATTCTTGAGGTAGCCGGGCACGGCGCCGATCAACTCGCCGCTATCGGTTTCGAGCAGCAGGTGATTGCCGAGCCAGCCGGTTTTATCAGTGGCGGAGCCTGACTCCTCCAGTGAGGACAGAAAAGCATGCGAGACAAACGGATTATACGGCAGCACCGTACCCGCTCTCGATGCCCCGGCGAGCTTGGACCAGCCCTCCGGAGCAATGTTTTTGAAGGAACGCTCGACTCGAATGGATAATTCGTCTGTCATCAAATTCGTCTGTTACGAAGAAAGGGCAGGGCTCTCCCTTGGGTCGAACCCTTCGAAGGTCATTTGGTCTGCGTTGGCGAATGTGTGTTTACGGGCCGCTTCGTCGCGCACGGTCCAGGTGATGACCGGGATGCCGCGCTGGCGCTGCGCCGTGATGAAGGGGTTCGGCAGGTGGCCATAGAAATATGAGATGAAGTCTAGCCCAAGCTGCATGGCTTCGTCATGCTTAAAAAATGTCTCGGGCTCGTTTCCATCCGCCGTCAGGCCGACAGGGTAGGGTGCGTTGAGCGCCTTCAGATCCTTGAGCAGCCAATGGTCGAAGCTCATCAGCGCGACATGACCCTTGTAGCCTTCCAGCACCTCCAGCACGGATTCCGCAAAGCCCTCATCGTCGCCTTCGCGGCCCTTAAGCTCCAGCACCAAAGGCACCTTGCCGTCGCAGAGCCTGAGGAGCTGTTTCAGCGTCGGGATCTTGTCGTTGGTGCCGCCGACCGAAAGCAGGCCGAGTTCGGCAGAGGTACGGTCGCGAAGCTGGCCGGGGAGATTGCAGACGCGCTGCAGGTCGTCGTCATGAAAGACGACCGGAACGCCGTCGGCTGCATAGTGCAGATCGCATTCAATGGAAAAATCCGCCTCGATTGCCCGGCCAAAGGCCGACAGCGTGTTTTCCCAAACCTGCTTGTTCATGTCGTGATAGCCGCGATGGGCGACAGGACGTTCGGTAAGCCAGGCAATCTTGCTCATTATGCGATTTCCATGATGGCATCGATCTCGACGGCGGCGTTCAGCGGCAGCGCCGCCATGCCGACCGCGGCGCGCGCATGCTTGCCAGCGTCGCCAAGTACATTTGCCAGAAGATTGGACGCGCCGTTGATCACAAGATGTTGTTCGACGAATTCGGGTACCGAAGCGACGAAACCGTTCAGCTTGATGATGCGCTTGATGCGGCCGAGATCGCCATCCAAGGCCGCCTTCGCCTGGGCGAGGATATTGATGGCGCAAAGCTCGGCAGCGCGTTGGCCGCCGGCAACGTCGACATCCTTGCCGAGAAGGCCGGTGACGCCGAGCTTGCCGTTTTCCATCGGCAACTGCCCGGACAAATAAAGAAGATTGCCGCTGATGACATAGGGTACATAGTTTGCGGCCGGCGCAGCGGCCTGAGGCAGGACGATGCCAAGCTCCTTCAGACGGCTCTCGATAGCGTCGGACATTTTCATCTCCCGTTTTGTTGTAAAATCTTCAAAAATCCGGCATCAAGCTTAGATTCCCTTTGCCGGGCGCGAGGCGATCTTGGACGAGATAACGCCAAATCAAAAGGCAGAGCGAGATGACGAATTGATGACGGGCCGCCTCACTCTAGCCGAAGCGTTCTTATAGCATCGCGTGCGAGTCCAACAGGAGATAATGAATGTTCCGCTCGAGTCTTGCCGCCGTTATCGTTTCGAGTTTAGGCGTCGCGTCTCTGGGCGTGTCCGCCGCCGCGGCGGGTCCGACTGGGTTGATCGCGCATCGCGCCGTCTACGATCTCGAACTGAAGGACGCATCAGACCGATCGGGCATCGCCGGCATGTTCGGCCGTATGGTCTATGAGTTCGACGGCTCCGATTGCACCGGTTTCACTACCAATTTCCGTTTCGTCACACAGATCGACACGGGTGATTCAACGCGCGTCAGCGACCAGCAGACGACCACATTCGAGGATCTCGTCAAGCGCACTTTCCGCTTCGAGACCAAATCCTATACGGACGATCAACTCGACAAGGACGTGCGCGGCGCGGCGGCCGACGATCAGAAGGGGATTAAGGTCGATCTGACCCAGCCAAAAGCGAAGCAGATCGAACTCATCCAGAGCCGCTTTCCGACAGAGCATATGCTCGACATCATCCATAATGCCAAGCTGGGCAGGAATTTCTTCGAGGCCGAGGTTTTCGACGGCTCCGATGATGGGGATAAGTCGTTGATCGCAACAACCGTCGTCGGTAAGCAGGCGACTCCTGCAACCGATGACCCCGATGCCGAAAAGGCCGGCATCTTCGCCAAAACGCCGTTCTGGCCGGTTACCGTCGCCTATTTCAACGACAAATCCAAGGGCGACGCCATTCCGGTCTATCGCATGTCGTTCAAGCTCTATGAAAACGGCATCACCCGCGACCTCACCATGGACTATGGTGATTTCGTTCTGACCGGCAAGCTCTCCAAGCTTGAAGTGCTCGACACCAAGGCCTGCCAATAGGCTTTGCGAGGCGCAGGCCACAAGGCAAATCTTCGTCATAAAACTGTGTCCGAAGCTTCACTATTCTGGGAAGCATTCGGCACGCCCTTGAGTGAGTCTCAGTTCCGCAGTGCCGATCTGAAATTGTAGCGGGCCATGCGGGCCGAGCCGGTTATTGAAGAATGATCGGCAGATGTTCCGTAGTCCAGGTCCGTGTTGATAGACGAGAAAGCACGAGCTATGGCCAATACTGATCTCGCCCCGACCGCAAGTACCACTTTGCCGGTCGTTGCCGCCGATCCGGCGGAAATCGCCCGCATCGGCGACACCATCGATCTGACCGACCGCGCCGGCATTTCTGTTTATGGCGACCGCGCCCAGCAGTCTGTCTCCGACTATTCTGACCGGATTCTCCGCGAGGTCCGCAATCGGGATCTCGGCGAAGTTGGCAAGTTGCTGACCGATATCATCATCAAGTCGAAGAAGCTCGACCCGGCATCGCTGAAGGATGAGGGCTTTCTTTCCAAAATATTCTCGTCGTTCAAGGCCCGCCTGGAGCGCTTCAAGGAGGAATTCGAGGATGTGGCCGGCCAGATCGACCGCATTGGCCTCGAGCTCGACCGGCATAAGGATACGCTGCGCCGCGACATCGCACTTCTCGACGATCTTCACGAGGAGACGAAGCAGTCCATCCTGCAGCTCGACGCCTATGTGCAGGCTGGCAAGACTTTCGCAGAGCGTTTTCGCAGTGTCGAACTGCCGAAGTTGAAAAGTGCCGCCGAGGCCGCGGCTGCCAATCCCGGCGGCGGTATGCTGGAGGCTCAGACCTATCAGGACAGCTTGCAGGCCCTCGACCGATTGGAGAAGCGGGTGTTCTACCTGCAGCAGGCGCGCCAGCTCGGCATTCAGCAATTGCCGCAGATCCGCATCGTGCAGGCCGGTGACGAGACGCTGATCGAGAACCTGCAGGCGACGTCGGCGCTGACGGTGCCGGCCTGGAAGCAGAAGATGGTGATCCTGCTTGGGCTGTCGAGGCAGAAATCAGCGCTTGAGCTGCAGAAGACCGTGACCGACGCCACCAACGACATGATCCGACAGGCGTCCGAGATGATGAAGGACCAGGCGATTGCCATCGAACAGCAGTCGCAGCGCGGTATCGTCGATATCGATACGCTCGCTGCCGCCAACCGTGACCTGATCGATACGATCAACGGTGTCCTGAAGGTGCAGGAAGAAGGCCGCAGGAAGCGCGCTCAGGCTGAGCAGCAGATGGAGAAAATGACCATCGATCTCAAGAAAGCGATGATCGAGGCGCGATGAGCGGCATGATGATCCGCACACTCCTCACCGGCCTGGCGCTGACGGCAGCTCTAGCCCTGACGGGCTGCAATTCCGGCGCAGGACCGAAGTTCTCGATCGTCTCCGGCTCGGAAAACACCGTTATCCAGCCGATCGTCGAAGAATTCTGCAAGCAGAAGAGCGCGACCTGCAGCTTCACCTACGAAGGCACGCTGGATATCGGCCTTGCGCTGCAAAGCAATGAGGGTGTCGAGCAGGACGCGGTCTGGCCGGCATCGAGCGTCTGGGTTGACATGTTCGACACCAAACGCCGGGGGAAGTCCCTGACCTCGGTGGCGCAGACACCGGTCATCCTCGGCGTGCGCAAATCCAAGGCACAGGCGCTCGGCTGGATCGGCAAGCCGGTCTTTATGAAGGACATATTGGCGGCAGTGAAGAGCGGCTCGCTGAAGTTTCTCATGACCTCGGCAACCCAGTCCAATTCAGGCGCGAGCGCCTATTTGGCTATGCTCTCCAGCGCGCTTGGCAATAAACCCGTCATCGAGCCGGGCGATCTCGACAAGCCCGACCTCCAAGGCACCGTCAGGGCGTTGCTTGCTGGGGTCGAACGCTCGTCCGGGTCCTCCGGCTGGCTCGCGGACCTCTACACGGACTCCGCTGGCAAGGGCGTGCTCTACGATGCCATGTGGAATTACGAAGCGGTGCTGAAGGAGACCAACGACAAGCTTGTCGGCATGGGCAAGGAGCCGCTCTATGCGATCTATCCGGCCGACGGTGTGGCGATTGCGGATTCACCGATCGGCTTTATCGATCATGGACGCGGTCCTGAGGTCGAGACCTTCTTCAACGAACTCGTTGCCTATCTGCGTTCCGCGCCTGTGCAGAAGCGTATTGCCGATACCGGCCGCCGCATTCCGTTGGGAGACGTCGCCGCCAAAGCGGACCCGAATTGGAATTTCGATCCGACCCGGCTCGTAACGGCGATCCGCATGCCGGAGCCGGCTGTGATTCGCCAGGCGCTCGATCTCTACCAGGGCGCTTTGCGTAAGCCTTCGCTGACGGCTCTTTGTCTCGACTTCTCCGGTTCGATGGGAGGCAAGGGCGAACAGCAATTGCAGGCGGCCATGCAGTTTCTGTTCAATCCAAATGAAACTGGCAAGGTGCTGGCGCAATGGACGCCGGCGGATCGCATCATGGTCATTCCTTTCGACAGCCGCGTGCGGACGACCCTTTTGGCGACGGGCGACCCGGCGCAACAGAAGAGCCTTGTCGAGAAGGTGTCGCTGCAGCATGCCGATGGCGGTACCGATATGTACGCCTGCGCAAGCCGAGCGCTTGATCGCATGAAGGATACCCCAAATCTGTCGTCCTATCTGCCGGCGATCGTCATCATGACCGATGGAAAGTCCGAGGATGCAAGCCGCGATTTTCTGAGCGAGTGGACGGCAACCAACCCGCATGTGCCGGTCTTCGGCATCACCTTTGGCGACGCCGACAAGTCGCAGCTTGATGCCTTGACCAAAGCGACATCGGGGCGTGTATTCGATGGCCGCGGCGATCTCGTCAGCGCGTTCCGCGCTGTGCGTGGTTACAACTAGGACAGCAATGCGTAACTGGTTCGGCAATGACTGGAATTGGATCGTGGCGGGGCTTGCCGCTGCGATCGTCGTTCCCGTCTTGAGCTTCTTTGCGAAGATGCCATTGTGGATCGCGGCCGTCATCGGTCTGCTCGTCTTTGCAGGTCTTGTCTTCACTCTGTCGCCGCGCCGGCTTTTCGAAGGTCTGGATGCCAAAGCCATCGGCAGGGGACGTCTCGATTTCGCGCGCGATCTCTTGAATGCGGCTGCACCGGCGGCGCAGAGGCTGGAAGCCTCGGCGGACCACATTACCAATAAGGTGACGGCAAAGCGCGTGCGGCATCTGGCCGAAATCGCCGCAGATGTCTTTGCCAAGGTGGAGGCGAGCCCGGAAAGCGCCGGCACCGTACGGCGGTTCCTCAGTTACTATCTGCCGCGCGCGGCTGAAGTCGCCGAGGGTTTCGCCACCCTCGAGGCCAAACGCGTGCCCGACCAAAAGCGATTGCAGGATGTGGAGCTGGTGCTCACCAAGCTTGAGGACGCCTTCGTGCATTATTCGGATAGCCTCGTCGACGACAGGCTCGACACGTTGGACACGGAGCTGCGCCTTATACAGGCTTCGCTCAAAGAGGATATCGGACGCTGATGGCCATTTCTCGCCGCGCCTTTGGAGTGGGACTTCTTGCTGCCGGCGTCGCCGGCACCGGCGGCTATTTTGCCGCGAAGGACCGGCCGGAGTTCCAAGGGCTACTCGGCAACCGCACGAAACTCTTCGGCTTCATCGGCGGAGAGAAGGAAGCGTTTCTGGCTGACGAGGATGTCGTCGGCGCTCTGCGGGGCTACGGACTGGATATAGATACGCGTGTGGCCGGCTCCGTCGAGATGGTGCGCGAGCAGGCGCTTCTGCAGCAGAACCCCGCTTTCCTCTGGCCATCCTCCTCGATCATGGTCGATATCGCCCGGCAGAACGGCATCAAGATCCGCAACGACCGTGTCGTGCTGAATACGCCGGTGGTTGTCTACACCTGGCAGCCGGTGGTCGACGGATTGATGAAATCCGGGCTGGTTACCGTGACACCCGCGGGACAGCATCAGCTTGATCTGAAGGCATTGCTCGATGCCGTCCTTGCGGGAACGCACTGGTCCAAGCTCGGGGTCGCCTCGCTCTACGGGCAGGCGCGTATCGTTTCGACCGATCCGAATCGCTCCAATTCCGGCTTCATGTTTGCCGGATTGGTGCTGAGCCTATTTGCCGGCAACGTCGCGACTGCCGCCGATCTCACACAGTCCGGCGACAAGGCACAGACGATCTTTCGCAACATGGGCTTCAAGTCGCCGTCATCCGGCAAGCTTTTCGATCAATATCTGGCCGGCGGCCTTGGTGGCGAACCGATGATCGTCGGCTACGAGAATCAGTTGGTCGAATGGATCATCGCCGATCCCGAACGCTGGAAGCGCGTTCAAGCGAGCTCGACGGCAAAGCCCGTCGTCCTCTACCCGCATCCGACCGTCTATTCCTCGCATCCTCTGATCGTCGTCGACGAGACCGCCAACCGGCTGATGGATGCGCTGACAAGCCCGAAGCTGCAGGAACTTGCCTGGACCAAGCACGGTTTCCGTGGGCCATTGGGCACGGCAACCGGAAATGCACATGACGCCATTGCGGGCCTGCTGCCGGATGAAATCGACGCGGTCTTGCCCATGCCGGACGCCAACGTCATGCTGGCGCTGCTCAATAAGGTCGCGAGCTGAGGGCAGGGGTCTGTCGCATTTTTTCTGCGTAAGCCTTGCATTCTCGGTAAATCGAATGTATGGGCAGCCGCATTCCACACGTAAGGCATGGGATTGTCCGGGAGAAATCCGGATCGTTCCGCCCGGTGGCTTCCTCGAAGAGGAGGCTGTTCGCCTTGCGGAGGTTCAACCGGAAAAGGAGTCAAAGGCATGGCATTGCCTGATTTTTCTATGCGTCAGCTTCTGGAAGCTGGTGTACACTTCGGCCACCAGACGCATCGCTGGAACCCGAAGATGAAGCCGTACATCTTCGGCGATCGTAACAACATCCACATCATCGACCTCGCCCAGACGGTTCCGTTGCTGAGCCGCGCTCTGCAGGTTGTCAGCGACACCGTTGCCCGTGGCGGCCGCGTCCTGTTCGTCGGCACCAAGCGCCAGGCGTCCGAACTGATCGCCGACAGCGCCAAGCGCTCGGCTCAGTACTACGTCAACGCCCGCTGGCTCGGCGGCATGATGACCAACTGGAAGACGATTTCGAATTCCATTCAGCGTCTGCGCAAGCTCGACGAAATCCTCAACGGCGAAGCCCAGGGCTTCACCAAGAAGGAACGTCTGAACCTTGAGCGCGAGCGCGAAAAGCTGGACAAAGCTCTCGGCGGTATCCGCGATATGGGCGGCACTCCGGACCTGATGTTCATCATCGACACCAACAAAGAAAAGATCGCGATCGACGAAGCCAAGCGCCTCGGCATTCCGGTCGTCGCCATCATCGACTCGAACTGCGATCCGGACCTGATCGACTATCCGATCCCGGGCAACGACGACGCCTCGCGCGCCATCGCTCTCTACTGCGACCTGATCTCGCGCGCTGCCATCGACGGCATCGCCCGCCAGCAGAGCGCATCCGGCCGCGACCTCGGCGCTTCCGTCGAAGCTCCTGTCGAGCCGACCCTGGCGGACGGCACCGAAGCCTGATCGCGTCTTGTGGCGGACAAAAGCTTGTCCGCCCGAGCGTATTGATATCCGGGATAAGGCCGTTTGCGACTTCAAGGAGTTCGAGCGGCCTTATCGCGTTTTTGGTAACGCCTCGCCTGGGCGGAAAATCCAGGCATGTTCCAAACAGAATTCCACAGTATGACGCTGCTTCATAACGCTGTCATACTTACGGGTACATTTCGTCCCTCAAATCGGTGCCGCTTCGGCTTAAAGCCGTTTGCCGCACCGTATGAACCGACAAGAGGAAGCTTATGACCGAGATTACGGCTGCACTGGTGAAAGAACTGCGCGAAAAGTCTGGCGCAGGCATGATGGACTGCAAGAAGGCGCTGACCGAGACGAACGGGGATATCGAAGCCGCGATCGACTGGCTGCGCGCCAAGGGCATCTCCAAGGCCGACAAGAAGTCCGGCCGCACCGCCGCTGAAGGCTTGGTCGCCATTGCCGGCGCCGGCCACAAGGCCGTCGTGGTCGAGCTCAACTCTGAAACCGACTTCGTTGCCCGTAACGATGCCTTCCAGGATCTTGCTCGTGGCATCGCCGAAGTTGCGCTGTCCACCAACGGTACTGTCGAAGCCGTTTCGGCTGCGACCTATCCCGCCTCCGGTAAGCCGGTCGCCGACACCATCAAGGACGCGATTGCAACCATCGGCGAAAACATGGCGCTTCGTCGTGCGGTCAAGTTGGAAGTTGAGCACGGCGTCGTGGCGACCTACATTCACAACGCTGCTGGCGACGGTATCGGCAAGCTGGGCGTTCTGGTTGCCCTGAAGTCGGTCGGTGACAAGGCCGTTCTGACGTCGATCGGCCGCCAGGTTGCCATGCACATTGCTGCTACGAACCCGCTCGCCATCCGTCCGGAAGAAGTTGACGCTGCCGTCGCCGAACGCGAACGTAACGTCTTCATCGAGCAGTCCCGCGCCTCCGGCAAGCCGGACAACATCATCGAAAAGATGGTCGAAGGCCGCATGCGCAAGTTCTTCGAAGAAGTCGCTCTTCTGTCGCAGGCTTTCGTCATTAATCCGGACCTGACCGTCGCCGCTGCCCTCAAGGAAGCTGAAAAGACCGCCGGCGCGCCGATCGAAATCACCGGCATGGCTCGTCTGCTTCTCGGCGAAGGCGTCGAGAAGGAAGAGACCGACTTCGCTGCCGAAGTCGCCGCTGCCGCCAAGGGCTGATCAACGAATTCATTTCGTCTGTTGACGAAACGAAACCATATCCCAGATAGGTGAAACCATATCAGGGGAAACCCGTGGGCATCGCGTGACAACGCGGTGCCCTTCGTGTATCCGGCATTCACAATTATTACCCCGCGATCACTTCAAGGAGCGACAATGTCCCAGCCGATCTACAAGCGCGTATTGCTCAAGGCCTCCGGCGAAGCTCTGATGGGCAGCCAGGGGTTCGGTATCGACGTTACCGTCGCTGACCGCATTGCATCCGATATTGCCGCAGCGCGCGAAATGGGTGTCGAGGTCGGCGTCGTCGTCGGCGGCGGCAATATCTTCCGTGGCGTTGCCGTGGCCTCCAAGGGCGGAGACCGCGTGACCGGCGACCACATGGGCATGCTCGGCACCGTCATCAACGCTCTGGCGCTGGCCACCTCGCTGCGCAAGCTGGACATCGATACGGTGGTGCTCTCAGCCATTTCCATGCCGGAGATCTGCGAGAGTTTCTCGCAGCGTGCGACGCTCTATCATCTGTCGCTCGGCCGCGTGGTGATCTTTGCTGGCGGCACCGGCAATCCCTTCTTCACCACCGATTCCGCCGCAGCGCTGCGTGCCGCCGAAATGGGTGCGGAAGCGATCTTCAAGGGAACGCAGGTCGATGGCATCTATTCCGCCGATCCGAAGAAGTTCCCGGACGCCGAGCGTTTCGAACATTTGACCCACAGCCAAGTGCTGGAAAAGGGCCTCGCCGTCATGGATGTGGCCGCCGTGGCGCTTGCACGGGAAAATTCAATTCCGATCATCGTCTTTTCCATTCATGAAAAGGGCGGTTTCGCAGAAATCTTGACCGGCGGCGGTCGTAAGACCATCGTATCCGACAATTGACGTTCCTGTGGCACCGGGCCTTCCCGGCGCCGCCTATTACACGGGAGTATAAAAACATGAGTGAAGGCACCGACCTCAAGGAACTGAAGCGCCGCATGGACGGCGCCATCGCGGCATTCAAGAGCGATATCGCCTCGCTGCGCACCGGGCGCGCGTCCGCCAACATTCTCGATCCGGTCACAGTTGAAGCCTATGGTTCGCGCATGCCGCTGAACCAAGTTGCCAACATCACCGTGCCCGAGCCGCGCATGCTGACCGTCTCCGTTTGGGACAAGTCGATGGTTGGCGCCGTCGAGCGCTCGATCCGCGAATCCAATCTCGGCCTCAACCCGATCGTCGATGGCCAAAATCTGCGTATTCCGTTGCCGGAACTCAACGAGGAGCGCCGCCGTTCTCTGGTCAAGGTCGCCCATGAATATGCCGAGAAGGCGAAGGTGGCGATTCGCCATGTCCGCCGCGATGGCATGGACGGTCTCAAAAAGGCCGAAAAGGACGGTGTAATCGGTCAGGATGAAAGCCGTGCCCAGTCCGAGCGTGTACAGAAGATGACGGACGATACGATTTCCGACATCGACCGCTTGCTAGCCGACAAAGAAAAGGAAATCATGCAGGTCTGATTGCGCGCTAGAGCATCCCGCTTTCAATGGGGAAATATTGAAAGCGGCGAGGGTGCGCTAGATTTGAAGCCCTAGAGCATTTTCCTGCCTAACGAAACCGGATCCATATGACAGTTCCCACGTTCTCTGCCATACCTGATCACGTGGCCATTATTATGGATGGCAACGGGCGTTGGGCCAACGCGCGCAGTCTGCCGCGCACCATGGGCCACCGCAAGGGCGTGGAGGCTGTGCGCGAAACTGTACGGGCGGCCGGCGATGTCGGTATAAAATATCTGACGCTCTTTGCCTTTTCCTCGGAGAATTGGCGTCGTCCGGAAACCGAGGTGAGCGATCTCCTCGGCCTGCTCAAGGCGTTCATCCGCCGGGATCTTGCAGAACTCCATCGCCAGAATGTCCGCATCCGCGTGATCGGCGATCGTTACAATCTGCGCAGCGATATCCTGCCGTTGTTGATCGAAGCGGAAGAGACCACCAAGGACAACACGGCGCTGACGCTGGTAATCGCCTTCAATTACGGCTCCCGCGATGAGATCACCCGTGCTTTCGTCAGCCTCGCCAAGGATGTCGAGACCGGGCGCCTGCGCCCGCAGGACATCCGTCCCGAATTGATCGATGCACGGCTGGATACCGCCGGAATTCCCGATCCCGATCTCATCATTCGCACCAGCGGCGAAGAACGGCTGTCGAATTTCCTGCTCTGGCAGGCCGCCTATTCGGAATTCATGTTCATGCCGGAATATTGGCCGGACTTCAGCCGCGACCTGTTCTTCTCCGCGCTGGAAAAATACGCTGCGCGTGATCGACGCTTTGGCGGTCTTTCCGCCAAACAGGCGGCGGCCGTGGGGTCCTGATGAGCCGCGAACTCAGGCTGCGCATCATTTCCGGCATCGTTCTTGCCGTAGTCGTTCTGGCTGCCACCTGGTATGGCGGTCTGAGCTTTCGTATTCTGGCGGCGGCGATCGGCCTGCTCGTCTATTACGAATGGTCGACGATAACGGACCTGCATGGCCGCGATCCACAGGGCAATGCGCTTGGCTGGCTGGGCCTGGTGCTCATAGCCGGCGCGACGCTGATGGCGGAATCCGTCTATTCCCTCGAGGTGTTAGTCATCTTTGTTGCGGTCACGGCGATCATGGTCGCCGTGCGCCATAAGAGCTGGTGGTTGCCCGGTGGAATATTCTATGCGGGACTGACGGCGATCGCCCTTGCCGAGATTCGGGATGACGATCTGCGCGGCTTCGTGCTGATGCTGTTCATTTTCGCCACCGTTTGGGCGACGGATATCTTTGCCTATTTCGTCGGTCGCGCCATCGGCGGTGCCAAGCTTGCGCCGCGCATATCGCCTGGCAAGACCTGGTCGGGCGCCATCGGCGGCGCCATCGCCGCGGTGGTGGCCGGAACAGCGGTCGTCTGGAGCTTTTTCTCGGCAGATGGTTTATGGATTCCTGCGCTTACGCTGGTTCTGTCAATCTGTAGTCAAATTGGCGATTTATTCGAGTCTTTCATCAAACGCCGCTTCGGCGTCAAGGACTCCAGCCACCTGATTCCAGGCCATGGCGGCGTCATGGACCGGGTCGATGGACTAATTTTTGCTTGTTTTGCGGCGTTTTTGTTGGCTATCGTAATATCACTGACAATGAGCGGCGAGACTATGTCATTGGGCGGCGTTCTGCTCGGTGTCTGAAATCAACGCGAACAGGATCGTTGCATGGGTAGCGTGGCAGGCATCATCGGCTTCTTGACGAACAACGTCATCACGTTTGTTTTCGTTCTGTCATTGCTCGTCTTCGTGCACGAAATGGGTCATTATCTGGTCGGGCGCTGGTCCGGCATCCGTATTATGGCCTTTTCGATTGGCTTCGGTCCGGAAGTCGCCGGCTTCACTGACCGCCACGGCACGCGCTGGAAGCTATCGGTCATTCCGCTCGGCGGCTATGTCCGCTTCTTCGGCGACGAGGATGCCTCCAGCAAGACCGATGTCGATCAGCTCTCGGCCATGACGGAAGAGGAGCGCGCCCGGTCTTTCGCCGGCGCCAAGCTGTGGAAGCGAGCCGCAACTGTCGCGGCAGGTCCGATCGCCAACTTCATTCTCGCCATCGCAATCTTCGCCGTTCTCTTCGGCGTCTATGGTCGTACCGTCGCCGATCCGGTCGTGGCCGTGGTCATGCGCGGCGGTGCCGCCGCTGAAGCGGGGATCGAACGCGGCGACCGTCTCGTCGCGATCGACGGCACCAAGGTGACGACGTTCGACGAGGTGCAGCGTTATGTCGGCCTGCGGCCCGGTCGCAATATCGTTCTGACCGTCGAACGCGACGGTCAGAAGCGCGACTTCCGCATCGTGCCGAAACTCGTGGAAGACACCGATCAGTTCGGCAACAAGATGGAAATGGGGCGCATCGGCATCGCGCTCGTCGATCCGCTGGTAACGGCGATCGAGCCGGGCGGACCGGCAGCGAAGGCGGGCGTGCAGGCGGGCGATCGCCTGATCGCCGTCGACGGCAATAATGTCGCGACCTATTATGATATCGCCCGCTATGTCACCGATCGCGCTGGAAAAAACCTCGTTTTGACGGTCGAACGCAACGGCCAGACGCGCGATTTTCCGATGGTGCCGGAAACATTGACCGCGACAGACGCTTCCGGAAAGAAGAAGGACGTCGGCAGCATCGGCATTTCGCCGATCGACCCGCTCGTCGCTTCAATCGCACCGGATAGCCCAGCGCAAGAGGCTGGCATCGCGCTTGGCGACCGTATCCTCTCCGTGGACGGGCGTGTGATCGATTCCATCGGCGAAGTGCAGCGTTATGTGGCGTCCCGTCAGGACAAGCCCGTGACGTTGTCCGTCAAGCGTAGCGGCGGGACACTTGACGTCCAGGTCACTCCGAAGAAGACCGAAGAGCCGGATGCCTTCGGCAACGAGATGGAGATCAACAGCATCGGGATTACCGACGGCCAGAAGCCCTTCAAGCTCCGTTATGAGGCATATGGCCCGTTTCAGGCGCTGGGCGAAGGCGTCAGGCAGACCGGCAGCATCGTGTCCGGCACCTTCGAATATCTCGGCAATGTCATCGGCGGTTACATGAAGGCGGATCAGCTCGGCGGCCCCATTCGGGTGGCTCAGCTTTCCGGCCAAATGGCAACCCTGGGCTTTTCGGCGGTGCTCCAATTCGCCGCCATACTTTCTGTTTCCATTGGGTTATTAAATTTGATGCCGGTGCCGGTACTTGATGGCGGGCACTTGATGTTCTATGCGATTGAAGCCGTGAGGGGAAAACCATTGGGTGCTCGGGCACAAGACATCGCTTTCCGAATTGGTTTTGCGATGGTGCTGTCACTCATGGTGTTTGCGACATGGAATGACATCAGCTCCAGGATAGGCTGATGGGGCATTTAGAGAGGAAATTACGATTTATTTACGATGTTTCAAAGCTGTAGTGGCGAATGAGCCACGGTTTGAAATGAAGTAAACAGAAATTAACTTGCTCCCTTGCTTGTATGTCAAAAGCGGGTAAAACGACACACGTGGCCGGAATCGGGTTCGCTCGGGGCTGGGGACGACTGATAAAAAGGTAAGAAGTGAAAATGAAGGCTGGTTCAAGATTATTGAACGCAGTGTCGGCGGTAGCGCTGTCTGCAGGTGTTGTTGCGTCGGGCGCTGGTGTTATCACCCTTGCTTCTGCCTCAGTCGCAGAAGCCGCTGTCATACAGCGGGTCGATGTCAGGGGAGCTGGACGCGTTGGTGCAGAGGCTGTTCGCGACAATATCACGATCAAGCCCGGCAAGAGCTTTTCGCCAGCCGACATCGACAATTCGGTAAAGCAACTTTATGCCACCGGATACTTCTCCGATGTAAACATGACTGTCTCTGGCAGCACGCTGGTCATTGCCGTCAAGGAAAACCAGTTGATCAATGCCGTGGTTTTCAACGGCAACCATAAGATCAAGGACGACAAGCTCCAGGGCATCGTTCAGACCCATGCCGCCGGTCCTTACAGCGAAACCCAGGTCCAGGCCGACATCAAGACCATCAAGGACGCTTACGCCGCAATTGGCCGTAATGAAGTCCAGGTGACGACGCAGACCGTTCCGGTCGCTGAGGGCCGCATCAACGTGGCCTTCGTCATCAACGAAGGTGACCGCACCAAGATCGACAAGATCAATTTCTCGGGCAACCAGGCTTACAGCAGCGGCCGTCTTGCTTCGGTGATCAGCACCAAGAAGTCGAACTTCCTGTCGTTCCTGACCCGCAAGGACGTTTATAGCGCCGAGCGCCAGCAGGCGGACCAGGATGCGCTGCGTCAGTTCTACTACAATCACGGTTATGCCGACTTCCGCATCGTCAGTGCCGATGCGACGCTGAACGAGCAGAACAACGAATACACGCTGAACTTCAACGTCGATGAAGGTCCGCGCTACACCTATGGCGACATCAACGTGGTGTCGACGGTCGAGGGCATCAATGCGGACGACCTGAAGAGCCTGGTCATCACCCACAAGGGCGATGTCTACAGCGCCAAGGATATCCAGACCTCGATCGAGAACATTTCCAAGCGCGTTGCTGCGGCCGGCTATCCGTTCGCCCGCATCACGCCGCGCGGCAATCGTGACCTCACCGGCCACACGATAGGTATTGAATATTTGGTCGATCAGGGCGAACGCGCCTATGTCGAGCGCATCGAAATCCGCGGCAACACCCGCACGCGTGATTACGTCATTCGCCGCGAGTTCGATCTCAATGAAGGCGATGCCTTCAACCAGGAAATGATCACCCGCGCCAAGCGTCGCCTCGACGCCCTCGGCTACTTCACCAAGGTTGACATTAGCACGGCCCAGGGCAGCGCTCCGGATCGCGTCGTCGTGATCGTCAACGTCGAAGACCAGCCGACCGGTTCGTTTGGTATCGGTGCTGGTTACGCCGTCGGCAACAACGGCGGTCTGCTGCTCGAAGCTTCGGTCGAAGAAAAGAACTTCCTCGGTCGGGGCCAGTACATCCGTATCGCCGCAGGTGCCGGCACGGAAGGCAACCGTACCTATAACATCTCGTTCACCGAGCCCTATTTCCTCGGCTATCGTCTGGCTGCCGGCTTTGACATCTTCAGGAACCAGACCTCGAGCGACGATTTCTACGATTATTCGGAAGAAGGCTTCTCGCTGCGCGTCACCGCGCCGATCACCGAGAACCTGGCGACGACCCTGCGCTACAACTACAAGCGTCTTCAGTATGATGGCACCGACGATTGGGAGAACAATCTGTCGGCTCCGTATCTGAATCTCGTGAACAACAGCCCGTGGGTGCAGTCGACGATTTCGCAGACCTTTACCTACAACACGCTCGACGATCAGAACCTGCCGCGCGAAGGTATCATCGCCAAGTTCACGCATGAATATGCGGGTCTGGGCGGCGACTCCGACTTCTACAAGCTGAGCGGCAAGGCGCGTTACTACAAGATGATCAGCGACGAAGCCGACATCATCGGCTCGCTGACGGTTGGCGCCGGTTATGTCATGCCGACAGGCGATCACCTGAACGTCTTCGATCAGTTCACGCTCGGTGGCCGTGAAATCCGCGGCTTCGAGAATGCCGGTATCGGTCCGCGTTCGTCGCATGGCGATGCGCTCGGCGGCACGACCTACTTCACGGCTTCGGCTGAAGCAAGCATGCCTATGCCGGGCGTTCCGCAGGATATCGGTCTGCGCGTCGCAGCCTTTGCCGATGCGGGTACGCTCTACGGCAACAAGGCTGACCTCTTCGGTGACGTACTGCACAACGACAGCTCGATCCGTGCTTCGTTGGGTGCGGGCCTGATCTGGTCGTCGCCCTTCGGCGTCATCCGAGTTGACTATGCCGTGCCGGTTCTCAAGGAAGACTACGACAAGACTGAGAATTTCCGGTTTGGCATCGCCAACCAGTTCTGATATCGGCAGCCCAGAACTGCGGGCTTAACACCGTTCTGGAGCTGGTGCTTATGGAACATATCGATTTTTTCCCGTCCCATGATGGCGTCAGCCTTCGTGCGCTGGCCGAGTATCTTGGGGCGGAACTTGCTGACGAGGCCTTTGCCGGCGTCGTCATCAAGTCCATCGCTCCCGTCTACCGGGCGGGCGAAGGCGACGTTTGCTACATTCTCTCCCGGAAGAATCGTGCGGAACTGGAGACCTGTCGGGCTTCGGCGATCATTTGCTTGCCGGCGCTGAAGTCTTTCGTTCCCGCGCATATCCCGGTCCTCCTTTCCAGAAAGCCGCACACGGATTTCGCGCTGGCGGGCGCTCTGCTGCATCCGCAAGCCATGCGTCCGGTTGCACTGACCTCTGCGCCAACGCTGATTTCGCCGGCGGCCTTCATCGATCCGACCGCCAAGCTTGAGGCTGACGTCGGCGTTGAGCCGTGCGCGGTTATCGGACCGGGTGCTGAGATCGGGGAGGGTACGCGCATCGGAGCCGGCGCGATGATCGGGCCGGGTGTCAAGATCGGGCGCAATTGCACGATCGGCGGCGGCGCCAGCGTGCTTTGCTCCTACCTCGGCAATGGCGTCATCATTCACAATGGCGCGCGTATCGGCCAGGATGGTTTTGGATATGCGCCAAGCCCGCGTGGTATGGTGAAGATCGTGCAGATCGGCCGTGTCATCATTCAGGACAATGTCGAGATCGGCGCCAATACCACGATCGATCGCGGCACCATGGATGACACTGTCATCGGCGAGGGCACCAAGATCGACAATCAGGTGCAGATCGGACATAACGTCCGCATCGGCCGCCACTGCGCGATCGTCAGCCAGGTCGGCATTGCCGGCAGCACGGTGATCGGCGACGGTGTGCAGATCGGTGGTCAGGCGGGCTTGAACGGCCATATTCATATCGGCGACGGTGTTCAGATCGGTGCCAAAAGCGGCGTGATGAACAGCATTCCGGCGGGCGAGCGCTATGCGGGCCTTCCGGCACGGCCATTGTGGGATTTTCTAAGAGAGTCGGCGGAGATCGCAAAACGGTCAGGAGCCAGAGAAAAGAAGGACGGGAGTGCGGAGCATGACTGAAGAAGCCAAGACGTCGCTGTCGTCGGCAGACGTCATCGAGATCATGAAGCTTTTGCCGCATCGCTATCCCTTCCTGATGGTCGACAAGATCATCGAGATCGATAGCGATAATTCCGCGATCGGCATCAAGAACGTCACCGCAAACGAACCGCAGTTTACCGGCCACTTCCCGGGATCGCCAATCATGCCGGGCGTTCTGCTCATCGAAGGTATGGCGCAGACGGCAGGCGCGATCTGCGCCCGCAAGGACGGAATCGGCGGCAATCTCGTCTACTTCATGACGATCGACAATGCCCGCTTCCGCAAGCCGGTCGTACCTGGCGATCGTGTTGAATTCCACGTTGTCAAGCTGAAGCAGCGCGGTACGATCTGGAAGTTCCATTGCGACGCCAAGGTCGATGGCTCGCTGGTTGCCGAGGCCGATATCGGCGCGATGATCGTACGGAAGGACCAAGAGCAGGCATGAGCAGTATTGCAAAAAGCGCGCGCATTCATAAGCTCGCGGTCGTTGAGGATGGAGCGGTCATCGGCGAGAATGTCGTCGTCGGCCCGTTCTGCCATGTCGGCCCCAAGGTCGTGTTGCATGATGCTGTTCAGCTCTTGACGCATGTGGTTGTGACCGGCCGGACGACGATCGGCAAGGGCACGAAGATATTCCCGATGGCGGTCGTCGGTGGCGATCCGCAGAGCGTGCATCACGGCGGCGAAGAGACGACGCTGGACGTCGGCGAGAATTGCACGATCCGCGAAGGCGTGACGATCAATACCGGTACCGCCGACTACGGCGGCAAGACCATCATCGGCAACAACAACCTGTTCCTTGCCAATTCCCACGTCGCCCATGATTGCCGCGTCGGCAACAACGTCATCATGTCGAACAATGTCATGCTGGCCGGGCATGTCACCGTCGAAGACCGCGCCATCCTCGGCGGTGGCTGCGCGGTGCATCAATTCACCCGCATCGGCCGTCAAGCCTTCATCGGCGGTCTTTCGGCCGCCAGCTATGACGTCATTCCCTATGGCATGCTGAACGGAAATCCAGGCGTACTCTCGGGTCTCAATATTGTCGGCATGACGCGCGCCGGAATTGAGCGCTCGGTCATCCATACGGTTCGTCGCGCCTATAAGAGCATTTTCGAAGGCGAAGGCTCGATCCGCGACAATGCGGCGGCGATCCGCGAAGAATATGCCGATTGTAAGGAAGTGATCGAGATCCTCGATTTCATCGCCGCCGAAAGTGATCGCGCATTGTCGTCACCCAATCGCGGTAAGGGCTGAGGTGGCCGCGAGCGGTCAAAACCATGCGGGCAGGCTGGCGATCATCGCAGGCAGCGGCTTTTTGCCGGCCTATGTTGCCGATGCCGCCCGGCAGGCAGGCGAAAATCCCGTTATCATTGCGCTGACGGATGAGGCGGATCGCGACTGGTCCGCTTTCGATCATGCCAATCTCGGCGTCGGCAATTTTGCCGGCCTGGAGGCCATGTTTCGCCGCTATGGAGTCGACCGGGTCGTCATGTCCGGCGCTGTCGCGCGTCGTCCGCCCTGGCGCGATGTGCGTCCGACCTGGCGCGTGATCAAGGAATTGCCGTCGACCATCCGCACCCTTCTTTCCGGCGGCGACAATGCTGTGCTGCAGATGGTTATCCGTTTGATCGAGGCCGGCGGTGTCCGCGTCGTCGGCGCGCATGAGATCGCGCCGGATCTGCTGGCGACCACCGGGCCGCTCGGCCGTTTCTCGCCATCGGAAGAGGATCTGCGCGATATCGCGCAGGGAGCGAAGGCAGCCATTGCCCTTGGATTGCTGGATGTCGGGCAGGGTGCCGTCAGCGTCGGCGGCCGTGTCGTGGCGCTGGAGGGCGCCGAGGGCACAGACAAGATGATCGAGCGCGTCTCCGGTTTGCGAGCCGAAGGGCGCATATCGGCGCGTCGCCGGGGCGTATTGGTGAAGCTCTGCAAGCCGCAGCAGGACGTGCGCGCCGACCTTCCGTCGATCGGGGTTTCGACCGTGTTCAACGCAAAGAAGGCCGGCCTTGCCGGCGTCGCCGTCGAGGCGGGCAGGGCGCTGGTGCTGGAGCGCGAAGCGGTCATTGCGGCTGCCGACGAAGCCGGGCTGTTCGTCTGCGGCATCGATCGCGGCCTTAGCGCGGAGGGCTTTATGTGAGCGGTGTGCCGTTAAAGCTTGCCGTCGTAGCCGGCGAGGTCTCCGGCGATCTGCTCGGCGGCGATCTCGTCGCGGCATTGAAGCAACGTTACGATGGCGCCGTCGAACTGATCGGCGTTGGTGGCGATGCCCTGGAAGCACAGGGTCTGCGTTCGCTTTTTGATTATTCCGAACTGTCGATCATGGGTTTTGCGCAGGTCATCAAGCGACTGCCGAAACTGCTTGCCCGCATCCGCCAGACGACGGACGCCATTATCGCAGCCAAGCCGGACGTGCTCCTGATCATCGATAGCCCGGATTTCACCCATCGCGTTGCCAAGAAGGTGCGCGCGGCGCTGCCGGACTTGCCGGTCGTCGACTATGTCTGCCCGAGCGTGTGGGCGTGGAAAGAATATCGCGCGCAGAAAATGCTCGCCTATGTCGATCATGTCCTCGCCATCCTGCCGTTCGAGCCGGCAGCGATGCAGCGCTTGGCGGGGCCGGCCACGACCTATGTCGGCCATCGGCTGACGGTGGATTCGAGCTTGGTCGAAACCCGCCGCCGGCGTGCGCTTCGCCCTTTCGGCGCGCCTGACGGAGAAAAGACGATCCTGTTGCTTCCCGGTTCGCGTTCCTCGGAAATCCGTCAGCTTCTGCCGGTTTTCGAGCAGGCGGTAACGGAGCTTAGCCGGCGAAACGATCGCGTTCGTTACGTGTTGCCGACCGTTCCGCGACAGGAGGCATTGGTGCGCTCCCTCCTTGAAAACTGGCGCGTCAAGCCAGATGTCTTCGTCGGCCAGGATGCCAAATGGAACGCTTTCGCGGAAGCGGATGCGGCGATGGCGGCTTCCGGCACCGTGGTGCTGGAATTGGGCCTTGCGGGCGTTCCCGTCGTCTCGGCCTACAAGACGGAATGGCTTGCCCGATTCGTACTCTCGCGCATCAAGACCTGGACGGCAGCTCTGCCGAATTTGATTGCCGACTATGCCGTCGTGCCCGAACTGATCAACGATGTGCTGCGCCCCGGTCTGCTGGCGCGCTATATGGAGCGGCTGTCGAGCGATACGCCCGAGCGTGCAGCCATGCTTCAGGGTTACGATCTGGTCTGGCAGCGGATGCAGACCGAGGAGCCGCCCGGCGAAAAGGCCGCGGCGATCGTTCTCGATGTCCTGTCCAAGAAAAAACCCGGCCATTTCTGACCGGGTTTTTTGTTGTCTCGCTTCTTCGGCTTAACGCTTGGAAACCGGAACGTATTCGCGCTGCGGTTCGCCGGTATAGAGCTGGCGCGGGCGGCCGATACGCTGTTCCGGATCTTCGATCATCTCGTTCCACTGGGCGATCCAGCCGACGGTGCGGGCAAGCGCAAACAGCACCGTGAACATGGTCGTGGGGAAGCCGAGAGCCTTCAGCGTGATGCCGGAGTAGAAGTCGACATTCGGGTAAAGCTTCTTCTCGATGAAATAGTCATCGGTCAGCGCGATACGCTCCAGTTCGATCGCGATGTCGAGCAGCGGATCGTCCTTAATGCCGAGTTCGCCGAGAACCTCGTGCGCCGTCTTCTGCATGATCTTGGCGCGCGGATCGTAGTTCTTGTAGACGCGATGACCGAAGCCCATCAGCCGGAACGGATCGTTCTTGTCCTTGGCGCGGGCGATATATTCCGGAATGCGGTCAACCGTGCCGATTTCCGTCAGCATGTTGAGCGCAGCTTCGTTGGCGCCGCCGTGAGCGGGACCCCAGAGGCAGGCGATGCCGGCGGCGACGCAAGCGAAGGGATTGGCGCCGGAAGAGCCCGCGAGGCGAACCGTCGATGTCGACGCATTCTGCTCGTGATCGGCGTGCAGGATGAAGATGCGGTCCATGGCGCGGGCAAGCACCGGGTTGACCACATATTCCTCGCAGGGCACGGCAAAGCACATGCGCAGGAAGTTCGACGCATAATCGAGGTCGTTCTTCGGGTAAACGAAGGGCTGGCCGATATGGTACTTGTAAGCCATGGCGGCAAGCGTCGGCATCTTGGCGATCATGCGCAGGCTTGCGACCATGCGCTGGTGCGGATCGGTGATGTCGGTGGAGTCGTGATAGAAGGCCGACAGAGCGCCGACGCAGCCGCACATGACGGCCATCGGATGCGCATCGCGACGGAAGCCGGTGAAGAAGCGAGACATCTGTTCATGCACCATGGTGTGGTGCACGACCCGGTAGTCGAAGTCCTTCTTCTGGGCTGCGGTCGGCAATTCGCCGTAGAGCAGCAGGTAACAGACTTCGAGGAAGTCGCCGTGTTCGGCAAGCTGTTCGATCGGATAACCGCGATGCAGCAGAACGCCTTCGTCGCCATCAATAAAGGTGATGCTGGATTCGCACGACGCAGTCGAAGTGAAGCCAGGATCGTAGGTGAAAGTGGAGGTGTTCTTATAAAGGGCACCAATATCAATGACACTTGGGCCGATGGTTCCGGACTTAACCGGCAAATCCACCGTCTTTTCACCCCAAGTTAGTTTCGCGCTTTGTTCCGTCATGCTGATCCTCCAAGATTTGGCGGGATTGGCGCCTTAAAAAGCGCCAAAGGGTTAAGCGACTAACGATTAGCTATATGATCCAGAGCCTAATGCCAAGTTATCCTTACGCCTATTTGTGCATTGCAGTATCAACTTTTGGGCACTGCGGTAGAAGGGACCGTTTTGCGCAAGCGTGAATTAGCGTCTTTTGTCGGCGATGATGCCGATTTCAGTTGAAATCACTGGCCGGTGACGGCAAAACTCCCGCTATAGCTGTAGTTTTGCGTGGGCGCTGGAATATATGCCTAATTTAGAGGCACCGGATCCGCAGGTAGATAGTCGGGAATTGGCTGCGGTTGCCGTGCGCGAGCAGGGCGTGGGCGCCGTTATTTCTCGTGCCAAAGCGTCGCGGCCGGAGCGGACACAGGACCACGCCGCGCTTATTGCCCGTCTTCGCCTCGCGGCGGGCAGCATCCGACTCGGCATTTACCATTTAGCCGAAGAAGAGGCGGCGCACGGTCGCGCGATGCTATTTGCGCCGGTCTACATCGGCGCCGGCGCGATCGTCTGGTTCTCAGTCGGAGCCGATCCGCCGCCGCAGGCTGTTTTTACGGCCCTCCTTATCTTCGCTGTCGCATTCTTCCGCCAGCAGCAGGCGGGGCGAGTGCTACAGCACATATTGTTTGCCGGCATGCTGGTGTGCTCCGGCATGGCTCTGGCGCAATGCGAAACCTGGCGCGCATCGACGGTGATGCTCGACTCTGCGGTGACGACCACCATCACCGGGCGGATCGAACGGCGTGAAGCCGACGACAAGGGCCGTTGGCGCTATGTCGTCGCCCTGGAGGCAACGGAAAAACCGACCATTCGCAGGCCGCCGGCGCAGATCACCATTTTCGTGCGCAAACAGCTCCAGCCCTTCGAACTCGGCGACCGCATTCAGGGTAGAGCGCGGTTGACGCCGCCGGCCGGACCTGCCTTGCCCGGCCTCAACGATTTCGCCTTCAGCGCCTATTTCGATGGCACCGGCGCGAATGGCTTTGCCTATGGAACGCCGACACTATTGTCACCGACTGGTGATGTAGTTCAGGGATCGGTCCTCGACAAGGCGGATATCTGGCTTGCCGGTTTGCGCAGCCATATCGGCGATAGAATCAGGACGCTTTTGCCCGGAGACACCGGCGCCTTTGCGGCTTCGCTTGTCACCGATGAGAGACGAGCGATCTCAGACGATACGACGGAAGCGCTGCGGACCTCGGGTCTTGCGCATATCATTGCCATCTCCGGCCTGAACATGGCGCTCTCCGCGGGCATCTTTTATGTCGGTTTACGCTACGCCCTCAGTCTGTTTTTCGGCGTGGCACAGGCTTGGCCAACAAAGAAGATTGCGGCCTTCGGCGCGCTAGTTACAGTGACGGCTTATTATCTCATTTCCGGCTTCGGGGTATCCGCGGAGCGTGCCTTCATCATGATGGCTATCATGCTGATCGCCGTGCTCTTCGACCGACCATCCATTAGCCTGCGCAACGTGGCGCTATCGGCGATAGTCATTCTCATACTGTCGCCTTCGCAGGCGCTCGGACCAAGTTTTCAGATGTCTTACGCCGCGACCCTGGCGTTGGTGTCCGGCTATTCGCTCTGGGCGAGGAGGCCGCATCGGGAGAGCGTTCTCTCCCGGTTCCGGGTCATGCGTCCGCTGCTCTTCGTTTCCCGTTTCTTCGGAAGCATATTGTCGACCTCTTTTATAGGCGGCGCATCGACGGCAATCTTCTCGATAGAACATTTTCACCGGTTGGCGACATATGGCCTCGTTGCCAATCTGGCGGCTATGCCGGTCGTCTCCTTTGTCGTCATGCCGTTTGGCATGGCGGCGACGCTACTGATGCCATTTGGCGTTGATGCCCCTTTCTGGCAGATAACCGGCTGGGGACTTGATGTCGTCATCGTCATTGCCAAAACGGTTGCCGCCTGGGGCGGTAATATTCCCTTCGGCCGGCTGCCGGTCTGGCTGTTCCCGACGGTCATAGCCGGCTTCTTGCTGATGACCTTGCTGAGAACATGGCTGCGACATGCAGGTGCGCTCTTGATCACCGGTTCGGTCGCAGTCGTGGCGCTCGGCCCCGGTGTCCTGAAGCCTGATCTCATGATCTCCGAGGACGGCACGCTGGTCGCCTTGTTGCGCAACGGTGCGTTGACGACAAACCGCGAAAAACCGCCGGATTTCATCTTCGAGCAATGGCAAAGAGCATTGGCGATCACCGAGCAGCAACCGCCAACGATGCTTCCGCCGGATAGTCAGCTCCCCAAAATCAGCAAATCAGACAAGCATCGTCGCCTGAATTCCGAAGAACAGAGCGCCGTTCGAAAGGCGATGGATGCGGCATTAGACGCGGCCGGGCCGGGCGGTTTCGCCTGCCAAAAAGGTGCATGGTGCGTGGCAATGCTGGATAATGGCGACATGCTTGTCACCATTGAAGATGCCGCCTATCTCGCTCCGGCCTGCGACACGGCCAATATCGTCATCACCTCCGTACGGCTGCGTCTTGATCGCTGCCGCTCTGGCGCCACGCTCTTCACAGGTGCAACATTGCGCCGCACAGGGTCCATCGAAATGAGCCTTAGCACCGATAAACCGATAATGACGGCAGCGTTTGAAAACCTTTCGCGGCCATGGAGCCTGCATCGCTCCTACGACTGGCGAACAGACACTTTTGGCGCGCCGCTCAAGCCGGCGTCACCGGTCAGTGATAGCGGCGAATGAGACCGACGAGCTTGCCTTGTACCTTCACTCGATCCGGCCCAAAGATGCGGGTTTCGTAAGCAGGGTTTGCCGCTTCAAGCGCGATCGAGGCTCCCTTGCGGCGGAAGCGCTTCAATGTCGCCTCTTCATCATCGACGAGAGCGACGACGATGTCGCCGGGATTGGCGGTCGTGGCGTTGCGGATGATGACGGTATCGCCGTCAAAGATGCCGGCATCGATCATGGAGTCGCCCTTGACCTCCAGCGCATAATGCTCGCCGGAGCCGAGCATGTCGGCGGGAACGGTGATGTCGTGAGTATTGTTCTGGATGGCCGAGATCGGAACGCCGGCGGCAATGCGGCCCATGACGGGTACCGAAACCGAACTGTTGTTGTCCTCACTCACCGGCTTGGTGGGTGCGGGCGGCGGCACAAGTTGCGGCTTGCCAAGGCTACCCTCGATGACGCTTGGCGAAAAGCCGCGGCGAGGCTGCAGGCTCGGGCTATAGGCCTCCGGTAGCTTGATGACCTCCAGCGCCCGGGCCCGGTTCGGCAGGCGACGGATGAAGCCGCGTTCTTCCAAAGCCGTGATGAGACGGTGAATACCGGATTTGGACGCAAGGTCCAGCGCATCTTTCATCTCGTCGAAAGATGGCGGAACACCGGACTCCTTCATTCGTTCGTGAATGAAGAGAAGCAGTTCCTGCTGCTTGCGCGTCAACATCGTTTTGAACCTCGGGACTGAGAAGGTGTCGTGAAACAAATCCAGAACGGACACTATATGTTCCATATGTGTTCCGCAAGCCCTTAAATTTCGGTGAACATTTTGTAGGTGCATCAAATAAATGGGAACATAACAGGTCCCGGGCAGATGACTTTTTTCCCGGCACCTTCAAACTAAATAGCAGAAATATATGCGGAATCGGGCGAAGCAAAATTTCGGACGATCCCAAAACGGATTATCTCCAAGGCGGCGAAAAGCCATGTTCTTCGTTCTATAAGCTCTTTGGAGGACGACACTCTCCGAACCATGGAGAGCAAGCTATGGATCTGACTGGGAATCCGGATTTCTGAGGGGCCGGGATTGGTGCCATCCGTAGTAATATTCGATGGGATATCAATAGGTTGAACTTTTCCTCGAACTCCCGTGCCGGTGCTCGAGCAAGGTACGGTCGTTGGCGATCTGCCTTAGCATGCTGCGCCCGGCCAGAATCATCTCGACGAGAAAGGCCACAAAGGCGCCCATGAGTGCGAAGACGGCAAGGCCAAAGAGCCAGAGCAGCAATTGCTCGCGAAATTGCTGTCGAATTGCACCGCCCATGAGGCCGAGCGTCGCAAGGCATGTGAACACGCCCGATGCCGTGCCGAGCAGAACTGCGATCTCCAGCGCCAATGTTCGCCGTCGCAGATAATAGAGCTGCAGCAACCGCGTTTCATCCGGGTCCTCAGAGGTCACCCGTTCGAAAAGGCTGTTGACCCGGTCGGAGACGCGGGCGAGCCTGGCCGAGAAGACATTGAGGCACCCGGCGGTGCCCGCCAGCAGAAAGACCGGTGTCAGCGCTATTTGAATAACGTGCGCGGCAATAGACGTCAGATGGTCATTCAGCACATTGGATCTCCTTTCTGTCCAACGTCATCCGGTATCGGCTCCAGGGTTGTCGCCTTGCCAAAGAGGGCGCGGAGATGAGGCTGGTGACTGATCTCGCGCGAACGTTCAGGTCGGCGGCGCTGCCGATTGCGTCATTTGCTCAGCGATCTTCTTTCTCTGCAGTGTCATGGCTGCGATCGCGGCATCGGATTTTTCCTCGCCACCCACCTGCACTGTCGGCTGAGCGAAGTCGATGCCGTTTTCCATGAAGGCGTCGCGGATCATGGTATAGGCCTGGCGCCGTATGTAGGTTTGCCGACCGGGGAGGGCGGTAAAAGCAAAGCTCAGTTCGATACCGAAGTCGCCAATTTGCTCCACCCCCTTCATTTTCAGGGTCTCAAGAATCTGCGGTCCGATTTCCGGATCTTCTTTCAACTGCTCTCCGATTTGCTTGACGATCCTTTTCGCCTTGGCGACGTCGGTATTGAACGGAACCCGTAGCAGGAATTTATCGATCGCCCAGTCGCGGCTCATGTTCTGAACGGCGCCGAGTTCGCCGAAGGGAACTGTGAACACCGGACCATGATGATGTCGAAGCCTGACGGAACGCAGGCTGAACGATTCCACGGTTCCCTTGTAGCTGCCGCTTTGAACGTATTCGCCGACGCGGAAGGCATCGTCCATCAGGTAGAAAATGCCGCTGACGATATCCTTGACGAGCGTTTGCGAGCCGAAGCCGATCGCCACGCCGAATATGCCGGCCCCCGCAATCAACGGCCCGATCTGCACGCCCATTTCGGACAGCACGGTGAGGACGGCGGCTGCGATAACGATGGCTGCCAGTGCGTTGCGGAAGATCGGCAACAGGGTGCGAAGGCGGCCCGCGCGCGCGGCTTCCGCCGATGGCGAGGAGGCACTGCTATCGGCGGCGCTCAATTTCTCGTCAATGAATGCCCTCGACAATTGCCAGCAGAGATCGGCCAAAATCAGAACGACGACGCTCTTCAGCGCACCGCGAACAGCGGCGTCGATCGCCGGATTTTCTCGTGCGAGGATGTTGGGATCATAGTGCCAGACGACGGTAATCCAGGCGACCGCGGCTACGATGACGAGCGCCCGCGCACCGCGGATGGCCAGCACCATGCGCGCACTGTTCTTGTTGTCACCAGGCCAGCGTCCCTTTGCGAATGCTTCGGCCGTCCGTCCGACGGCAGTCAATAGCCCCGGAAGAACAACGACATAGATGCCAAGCCAGAAAAGGCCGACGAAGTTGGCCACCCAAAGAAGCCAGAGGCAGGCAACGTAGAGTGAATAAAGGATGTTCATAAGCGTCAGCTGTCGGGCAGCGGTTTCCTTGCCCGGTCGCCGCCATACGGCTTCGAGCGTAATCAGCAATAGGAGAATGGAGAACCCGTGGGAGACGACGGTGCCGACATCTCCGTCGATGGAGAGCGGTCTGGTCAGCGACGTCGTGGCGCCGGCTATCGCCAAAACGGCAATGAAGAGACAAGCCCTACGATAGCCGAAGGCCGACAGAGAGCCCGCGTCCATCGATAGTCTGCAGACGGCAAATGCGAGGCGAGCGGCAATGAATGCCGTCAGATAAAACAGGATCACCACATGCAGTAGCGGCGGCCAGTCAATGGCTAGGAAAATGGCGGAGCTGACGAGGGTGAAAGTAATCCACGGTCCTAATTCTCCGATCGTATGTGCGACAAGAGGATTTGGAAACTGGGCTTTCAGGACGGTTTTCTTGAAAAACCATTCCGCAGCGAGACCGACGCAGACCAATGCGGCGAACATGACGACGGCAGGCGCAAAGCCGTTGTTCCTTGCCTGCTCACGCACCCTGCTCGCTGCAGCGGCGAGCTGCCCCGGTACATTGGGAATCGCCGACCGTAGCGCCTTATATCGGGCGCGAGCGCGGGCCTCTCCGGTTTCGACCAGC
This sequence comes from Rhizobium sp. CB3060, assembly GCF_025200735.1. Lineage (NCBI taxonomy): Bacteria > Pseudomonadati > Pseudomonadota > Alphaproteobacteria > Hyphomicrobiales > Rhizobiaceae > Rhizobium > Rhizobium sp. CB3060. Next base: position 1,289,141 of record NZ_CP104158.1, read on the forward strand.
GTCGCCGTCGCCGAAGGTGCCGGCTGTTGCTCGGCTGCTTGCCGCTTTTCCAGCCATTGGCGCAGCTCCGGATCATTCATCAGACGCAGCAATTCCGATAGCTTTGCAGGCGGTGCTGTGGGGGCCGTTTCGGGGGTCTGCGCGTGGCACAGTTGCGGCGCAATAGCCGTGAAAACAAGGATAAGTGCAACGGCGACCAAGCCGCTGGGCATAAGGGAAATCAAGCGAGCGACAGAATCCGTGAACCTTCGGACGTGGCCCACCAGGGCCAGACAAAGAGAAGCCGTCAAATGTAAGACCGGGCGTATGGGCGCCCCCTCGACGAGCATCAAGCGCATGTCTCCCCCAAGCACCCGACAATCAGATTGAGTACTGCTGCAAAGATAGAAGTAACGACGGGCCGCTTTTCTGCCTTTCCGAGATCGGATGGTGAATTGCGTTGCCGTTGGACAATCCGAACTGAAGAATGCGCGTCTTTGTCTTGCTGCCGGGAAACGGACTTTTCGGCGCTATCCTCACCCGTATCACTTACCTGTTGCCGCACTACAGGTCATTTATTGCAGTATGATGCGGATATTGCTCGAATTATTGCCCTCTCACAAGGGAGAGTTTGGTGCCAGCACATATATAATTCGGCTAGTTCGCGTGCGGATTTTTGCGGGAGCGCTCTTCTGTCGTCTGCTCCGACGCTTTGATCTTGAATTGAGCGGCAGATGGGCGCAAACCTGCCGACGAATGAAGGGGGAGACCATGACCTCATCGCCGCATCCGCTGGATCATCTCGTTCTGCCGACGGTCAATATCGCCTTGGCGCGGGAGCGGCTGGGCAAGCTTGGTTTCACCGTAGCGTCCGATGCCCGACATCCCTTCGGCACGGAGAATGCCTGCGTTTTCTTTGCTGACAGGACCTATCTGGAACCCTTGGGTGTTGCATCGCAGGAGCAGTGCGAGGCGAGCGTGGGGGAGGGCAATGTTTTCGTCGCCCGCGACCAAGCCTACCGTTTTCGCATCGGCGATGAGGGATTTTCGGCCGTCGTTTTCGGCACGGACGACGCGGTCGCCGATGACGAACGATTCCGGGTCAACACCATATCAGCCGGAAACATGCTGGATTTTGCCCGGCCGATGCGTATGCCGGATGGCTCGGAGGTGACGGCAGGTTTCCGTCTTGCTTTCGCAGCCGATTTGCGTTCGCCGGATTTCTTCACCTTCTGCTGCCAGCGCATCAATCCATTGCCGGCCGATCGCGGCGCCCTGGAGCGGCATGCCAATGGCGTGACCGGCATAGCAAGGGTTGCCGTCTCGGCGCCGAATCCGGCTGCGTTCCGTGGCTTTTTCGAGCAGGTCGTCGATGGACCAAAGATATCGGATCATTCCTTCGGCTTGACGATCCACGCGGCCAATACCGGGATCGAGGTTCTGACCCCGGAGGGCATGGAAGCCTTCTACGATCTATCCTTGTCGGGGGACGATCCCGGCCTTCGCGCACGGGCAATCCTTTTCAAGACGCGCGATCTTTCCGTGACATCGTCGCATTTGGCTGCTAACGGCGTCACATACACGCGTAAGAACAATCGTATTTTGGCAAAGCCCGCCCCCGGACAGGGCGCGTTGTTCGCCTTCGAGGAGATAGCATGAGCACCAATTCCGAAGTGATCGTCGGCGAGGGCGCATCCAAGGTTCTGTTTTCCAATAGCGCCAAGCTGTCGCTGATCGCCGGCCCCTGCCAGATGGAAAGCCGCGATCATGCCTTCATGATCGCCGGCGTGTTGAAGGAACTCTGCGACAAGCTCGGTATCGGTCTTGTCTACAAGTCGTCCTTCGACAAGGCGAACCGCACGTCGCTCTCCGGCAAGCGCGGCATCGGGCTGGAAAAGGCATTGGAGGTCTTTGCCGATCTCAAGAAGGAATATGGCTTTCCCGTCTTGACCGACATCCATACGGAAGAACAGTGCGCCATTGTCGCCAAGACGGTCGATATTCTGCAAATCCCGGCCTTTCTGTCGCGCCAGACCGATCTTCTTGTCGCAGCCGCCAAGACCGGCCGCGTCGTCAACATCAAGAAGGGTCAGTTCCTCGCGCCCTGGGACATGAAGAACGTGCTCGCCAAGCTGAATGAGAGCGGCAATCCCAATGTGCTTCTGTGCGAGCGCGGCGCGTCCTTCGGTTACAATACGCTCGTTTCCGACATGCGCTCGCTGCCGATCATGGCGGCGATGGGTGCGCCGGTGATTTTCGATGCGACGCATTCCGTACAGCAGCCGGGCGGACAGGGTGGTTCGACGGGCGGCGACCGCCGATTCGTCGAAACCCTGGCGCGCGCAGCGGTCGCTGTCGGCGTCGCCGGCCTCTTCGTCGAGACGCATGAGGATCCGGACAATGCCCCTTCGGACGGTCCGAACATGGTTTATCTGAAGGACATGCCGCGGCTTCTGGAAAAGCTGCTTGCCTTCGACGCGATCGCCAAGGCCTGAGAAATGGGAGGCGTTCAACAGGCTGACATGAATTTGCGCTACGCGGCCTGTAGGCGCTTCAATCGAGGATGCGGGGCGGCATTGTAATTTCCGCACCTTCGACTTAGACAGATTTCAATCGATTATAACCCAGCGAGCAGGAAGCTATCATGACCGCAATCACCGACATTATCGCCCGCGAGATTCTCGACAGCCGTGGCAATCCCACCGTCGAAGTCGATGTGTACCTGGAAGACGGCAGCATGGGCCGCGCTGCCGTTCCGTCGGGCGCTTCGACCGGCGCGCATGAAGCCGTCGAAGTTCGCGACGGCGGCAAGCGTTATCATGGCAAGGGTGTCGAGAAGGCCGTCGAAGCCGTCAACACCGAGATCTTCGATGCGATCGGCGGCATTGACGCGGAAAACCAGATCCAGATCGACAACATCATGATCGAGCTCGACGGCACGCCGAATAAGTCGCGCCTCGGTGCCAACGCCATCCTCGGCGTATCGCTCGCAACTGCCAAGGCTGCCGCCCAGAGCGCCAACCTGCCGCTCTACCGTTACGTCGGCGGCGCTCACGCCCGCCTGCTGCCGGTTCCGATGATGAACATCATCAACGGCGGCGCTCATGCCGATAACCCGATCGACTTCCAGGAATTCATGATCCTGCCGGTCGGCGCAGATACCCTTCGCGACGCCGTCCGCATGGGCTCGGAAATCTTCCACGTCCTCAAGAAGGAACTGGCATCGCAGGGCCACAACACCAATGTCGGCGACGAAGGCGGTTTCGCGCCCGGCCTTTCCAGCGCGCCGGCTGCGCTCGACTTCATCATGAAGTCCATCGAAAAGGCCGGCTACAAGCCCGGCGAAGAAATCGCTCTCGGCCTCGACTGCGCTTCGACGGAATTCTTCAAGGACGGCAAGTACGTTCTGGAAGGTGAAGGCCGCACGCTGGAATCCGGTGCCATGGCCGAGTACCTCGCCGAACTCGCCGCCAAATATCCGATCATCTCGATCGAAGACGGCATGGCCGAAGACGATTGGGAAGGCTGGAAGATCCTGACCGAACTGACCGGCAAGAAGACGCAGCTCGTCGGCGACGACCTGTTCGTCACCAACTCGGCTCGTCTGCGCGATGGTATCCGCATGGGTGTGGCCAACTCGATCCTCGTCAAGGTCAACCAGATTGGCTCGCTGACGGAAACGCTTGACGCCGTCGAAACCGCGCACAAGGCCAACTACACGGCCGTCATGTCGCACCGTTCCGGCGAAACCGAAGATTCGACCATTGCCGATCTCGCTGTTGCCACCAACTGCGGTCAGATCAAGACCGGCTCGCTGTCGCGCTCGGATCGTCTTGCCAAGTACAACCAGCTCATCCGCATCGAAGAAGCGCTCGGCCCGCAGGCTCAATATGCCGGCCGTTCCATCCTTCGCGGCTGATAATGCATACCCCTGAAAATCCAAGGGATTTTCGCAAAGGCCTATTCTGCGTCGGGTAACAATCCGAGTCGCCTTATAAGCCAATAATTTCCAGCTCTTGAACCGCGCCTTCGGGCGCGGTTTTTTGTTGGAAAAATGGCAGAGTCAACGGATGGTTAATCTCTGGCGGCTAGTGTTGTCATAGATGTTTGATTTAGCATGATCTTATCCGGAAACCCGTTGTGCGGACCTGAGGTCGGGATCATTCTCGGTAGAGCCTTTTGAGCAAGCGAGTATGTGGACAAAATATCATAAGAAGAGAAAGTTCGGCCGTTTCGTTCTCCCCGCTATCACGGTCGCCTTCGTGAGCTATTTCGGCTACCACTGCGTTCACGGCGACTACGGTCTGAAGGCAACCGAGGTTTTCGAGAAGCAGCGCATCGACCGCGGCAAAGAGCTTGCCGATCTCGTCGCCAGGCGCGAACACCTTGAAAAGGAAGTAGCTTTGCTCAGCGATGGCTCGCTGGACAAGGATATGCTCGACCAATATGCGCGCTATCAACTGACCTATTCCAAAGCCGACGAGATCGTTATTTTCAACAAATAGCCGCAATTAACCGAATTTCGGTTAATTGCCTTTTTTGTAAGCATATCAATCGCTTGCAAAGAATATGAGCCATGCAATTATAGCATTGCTGTGGCGAGCAATCTTCCCTATGTTACGCGGCACTACAAAACGAGGCTACTCACATAGGGAGGGTTGAATGGCGCCGCGAAAAACCGCGTCCGTTTCCAGCCGTAAGACAACATCCAAGCCTGTCAAAGACACCAATGGTGGTGCGATCGCGGATTTCGACCGCGATGAGGAGCTCAAGGCCTATCGTGAGATGCTCCTGATCCGCCGCTTCGAAGAGAAGGCCGGCCAGCTCTACGGCATGGGCTTCATCGGCGGTTTCTGTCACCTTTACATTGGCCAGGAAGCTGTCGTCGTCGGCATGCAACTGGCGCTGAAGGAAGGCGATCAGGTCATCACCGGCTACCGCGACCACGGTCACATGCTGGCAACCGGCATGAGCGCCCGCGGCGTTATGGCCGAGCTTACCGGACGCCGGGGCGGCTATTCCCGAGGGAAGGGTGGCTCCATGCACATGTTCTCCAAGGAAAAGAACTTCTACGGCGGCCACGGCATCGTCGGCGCGCAGGTCGCGCTCGGCACGGGCCTCGGCTTCGCCAACTGGTACCGCGGCAATGACAATGTCAGCGTCGCCTATTTCGGCGATGGCGCCGCCAACCAGGGCCAGGTCTCCGAAAGCTTCAACATGGCGCAGCTCTGGAAGCTGCCGGTGATCTACGTGATCGAGAACAACCGTTACGCCATGGGCACGTCGACGGCGCGCGCCACCGCGCAGGCGGACTTCTCCAAGCGCGGCTCCTCCTTCGGCATTCCCGGCATTCAGGTCGACGGCATGGATGTCCGCGCCGTCAAGGCCGCTGCCGACGAAGCTGTCGAATATTGCCGGTCCGGCAAGGGCCCGATCATTCTGGAAATGCTGACCTATCGCTACCGCGGCCATTCCATGTCGGACCCGGCCAAGTATCGGTCCAAGGACGAAGTGCAGAAGATGCGCTCCGAGCATGACCCGATCGAGCAGGTTCGCGCCCGCCTTCTGGAAAAGGGCTGGGCGTCGGAAGACGATCTGAAGGCGATCGACAAGGATGTCCGCGATATCGTCGCCGACAGTGCCGATTTCGCCCAGAACGATCCGGAGCCGGATGCTTCCGAGCTCTACACCGACATTCTGCTCTAAATCGGGGAGGGACGATCCATGCCCATCGATATTCTCATGCCTGCCCTCTCTCCGACGATGGAAGAGGGCACCCTTTCCAAGTGGCTCAAGCAGGAAGGTGACAAGGTCACCTCCGGCGACGTCATTGCCGAAATCGAGACCGACAAGGCCACGATGGAAGTGGAAGCCGTCGACGAAGGCACGATCGGCAAGCTGCTGATCGAAGCCGGCACCGAAGGCGTCAAGGTCAACACCAAGATCGCGATCCTGTTGCAGGACGGCGAATCCGCTTCGGACATCTCGACGGCGAAGGCCGCTCCGGCCGCCGAACCGGTCAAGACCGAAGCGCCCGCCGCCGCTGCCCCGGCGCCCGTTCCGGCACAGCCGAAAGCCGCCCCTGCCGATCCGGAAATTCCGGCCGGCACGGAAATGGTGTCGATGACAGTGCGTGAAGCGCTGCGCGATGCCATGGCCGAAGAAATGCGCGCCGATCCGGACGTCTTCGTCATGGGCGAAGAAGTTGCCGAATACCAGGGCGCCTACAAGGTTACCCAGGGCCTGCTGCAGGAATTCGGCCCCCGCCGCGTTGTCGATACCCCGATCACCGAGCACGGCTTTGCCGGTGTCGGCGTCGGTGCTGCCATGGCCGGCCTTCGCCCGATCGTCGAGTTCATGACCTTCAACTTCGCCATGCAGGCGATTGACCACATCATCAATTCCGCTGCCAAGACGCTCTACATGTCCGGCGGCCAGATGGGCGCTCCGATCGTCTTCCGCGGCCCGAACGGCGCGGCAGCCCGCGTCGCCGCTCAGCACAGCCAGGACTATGCGGCCTGGTACAGCCAAATTCCGGGCCTCAAGGTCGTCATGCCCTATACGGCAGCCGACGCCAAGGGCCTGCTGAAGGCCGCGATCCGCGATCCGAACCCGGTCATCTTCCTTGAAAACGAAATTCTCTACGGTCAGCACTTCGATGTGCCGAAGCTCGACAATTTCGTTGTGCCGATCGGCAAGGCCCGCATCCATCGCTCCGGCAAGGACGCAACGGTCGTCTCCTTCGGCATCGGCATGACCTATGCCACCAAGGCGGTTGCCGAGCTCGAAGCCCAGGGCATCGATGTCGAGCTAATCGACCTTCGTACCATCCGCCCGATGGACCTGCCGACCGTCATCGAATCGGTCAAGAAGACCGGTCGCCTGGTGACCGTCGAGGAAGGCTATCCGCAGTCCTCCGTCGGCACGGAAATCGCAACCCGCGTCATGCAGCAGGCCTTCGACTATCTCGATGCGCCGATCCTGACGATCGCTGGCAAGGATGTGCCCATGCCCTACGCCGCCAATCTCGAGAAGCTGGCGCTTCCGAATGTCGGTGAAGTGGTCGATGCGGTGAAAGCCGTTTGCTACAAATAAGGGGAGGGCTCTTCGATGCCTATCAACATCACCATGCCTGCCCTCTCGCCGACCATGGAAGAGGGCAACCTCGCCAAATGGCTGGTCAAGGAAGGCGATAAGATCAAGTCCGGTGACGTCATCGCCGAGATCGAGACCGATAAGGCGACGATGGAAGTCGAGGCCGTCGATGAAGGCACCGTTGCCAAGATCGTCGTTCCCGCCGGCACCGAAGGCGTCAAGGTCAATGCGCTGATCGCGGTTCTGGCTGGCGAAGGCGAGGATGTCTCTGCCGCTGCCTCGGGCGCCGCTGCTCCGGCTGCTGCGGCACCTGCACCTGCGCCGAAGGCAGACACGGCTCCAGCCCAGTCCGCACCGGCCGCTCAGCCGGCGCCGGCCGCGCCTGCGGCTCTCTCGACGGATGGTCATCGCACCTTCGCATCGCCGCTCGCTCGGCGTCTTGCTAAGGAATCCGGCATCGATCTGACTGCGCTCGTCGGCTCCGGCCCGCATGGCCGTGTGGTCAAGAAGGACATCGAAGCCGCCGTCTCCGGCGGTGTTGGCAAAGCCGCTCCGGCGGCTGCTCCCGCCGCCCAGCCGGCCGCTGCTGCACAGGCTCCGGCCGCAGCCGCGCCGAAGGGCATGTCGGACGATGCCGTCCTCAAGCTGTTCGAGCCCGGTTCCTACGAGCTCGTGCCGCATGACGGCATGCGCAAGACGATCGCCAAGCGCCTGCAGGAATCCAAGCAGACGATCCCGCACTTCTACGTCTCGGTCGATTGCGAACTCGACGCGCTGCTGGCGCTGCGCACGCAGCTCAACGATTCGGCACCGAAGTCGAAGGACGGTGCGCCGGCCTACAAGCTCTCGGTCAACGACATGGTCATCAAGGCCCTGGCGCTGGCGCTGCGCGACGTTCCGGATGCCAATGTGTCGTGGACCGACAGCAGCATGGTCAAGCACAAGCATGCCGATGTCGGCGTTGCCGTTTCCATTCCGGGCGGCCTGATCACGCCGATCATCCGCAGCGCCGAACTGAAGACCCTCTCGGCCATCTCCAACGAGATGAAGGACTACGGCAAGCGCGCCAAGGAACGCAAGCTGAAGCCCGAGGAGTATCAGGGCGGTACGACGGCCGTGTCCAACATGGGCATGATGGGCGTCAAGAACTTCGCCGCCGTCGTCAACCCGCCGCATGCGACCATCTTGGCCGTTGGCGCGGGCGAGCAGCGTGTGATCGTCAAGAAGGGCGAGATGGCCATCGCCACCATGATGACCGTCACGCTGTCGACCGACCATCGCGCCGTCGACGGTGCGCTTGGTGCGGAACTGCTGGCGGCCTTCAAGGGCTACATCGAAAATCCGATGGGGATGCTCGTCTGAGCCTTGTCGTCAAACGGAGGCATGCATGACCAAGACCGTTCTGTGTTATGGCGACTCGCTGACATGGGGCTATAGCGCCGAAACGATCGGTCGTCATGCTTTCGAAGATCGGTGGCCGAGCGTGCTGCAAAAGGCGCTCGGCGATCAGGTCCGGATGATTCCGGAAGGGCTGAACGGCCGCACCACGGCTTTCGATGACCATCTCGCCGATTGCGACCGTAACGGCGCGAAGGTATTGCCGACGATCCTGCAGACGCATGCGCCGCTCGATCTCGTCATCATCATGCTGGGCACCAACGACATGAAGCCGGTGATCGCCGGTTCGGCCTTTGCTGCCTTGCAGGGCATCAGCCGGTTGATTCAGCTCATACGCAATCATACATGGGCGTTCGAATATGATGTCCCCGACATTCTGATCGTCGCGCCTCCCGTCATCACCGAGACCGCCAATCCGGCTTTCGCCGCTCATTACCTCGGCGCGATCAAGGAGTCGGCGAAGCTTGCGACGCTCTACCGCGATCTGGCCGACGAGCTTGGCTGCGGTTTTTTCGATGCAGGCACGGTTGCCGTGACGACGCCGCTCGACGGGGTGCATCTCGATGCGGAAAACACCCGGGCGCTCGGTCGTGGCCTCGAGCCGATCGTGCGAATGATGCTTGGACTTTAACTATTTGATTGAGCACGATCTTGCTCGCCGCTTCGGTTCGGCATCGTGCTTCGGGAAAATTAAGGCAGGCTGCGCTTCGATCGGCCGCCAACCAAAGGCAGGAAACATATGGCTGAGAATTACGACGTCATCATCATCGGCTCTGGCCCTGGCGGCTATGTCGCCGCCGTGCGCGCCGGCCAGCTTGGCCTGAAGACGGCGATCGTCGAACGCGAGCACCTGGGCGGCATCTGCCTGAACTGGGGCTGCATTCCGACCAAGGCGCTGCTGCGTTCGGCCGAAATCCTCGATCATTCCAATCATCTGAAGGACTACGGTCTTGTCCTCGAAGGCAAGGTAACGCCGGATGTCAAGGCGGTCGTCGCCCGTTCGCGCGGTGTTTCCGCCCGCCTCAACACGGGTGTTGGCTTCCTGATGAAGAAGAACAAGGTCGATGTGATCTGGGGCGAAGCCAAAATCACCAAGCCCGGCGAAATCGTCGTCGGCAAGTCGACCAAGCCGGTTGTCGAGCCGCAGCATCCGCTGCCGAAGAACGTCAAGGGCGAGGGCACCTATACCGCCAAGCACATCATCGTCGCCACGGGCGCCCGCCCGCGCGCGCTGCCCGGCATCGAGCCGGATGGCAAGCTGATCTGGACCTATTTTGAGGCACTGAAGCCGGATTTCCTGCCGAAGTCGCTGGTGGTCATGGGTTCCGGCGCGATCGGCATCGAATTTGCGAGCTTCTATCGCTCGATGGGTGTCGATGTCACCGTCGTCGAAATCATGCCGACCATCATGCCAGTCGAAGACGCCGAAGTCTCCGGCATCGCCCGCAAGCAGTTGGAAAAGCGCGGCCTGAAGATCTTCACCAAGACGAAAGTCACCAAGGTCGACAAGGCTGCGAACAGCATCACCGCGCACATCGAGACCGAGGACGGCAAGGTACAGCAGATCACGGCTGACCGCATGATCTCCGCCGTCGGCGTGCAGGGCAACATCGAAAATCTTGGCCTGGAAGCGCTCGGCGTGAAGACCGATCGCGGTTGCGTCGTCATCGACGGCTACGGCAAGACCAATGTGCCGGGCATCTATGCGATCGGCGACGTCGCCGGTCCGCCGATGCTGGCGCACAAGGCCGAGCATGAGGGCGTGGTCTGCATCGAGAAGATCGCCGGCCTGCCGAACGTGCATCCGACCGACAAGAGCAAGGTGCCGGGCTGCACCTATTGCCAGCCGCAGGTCGCCTCTGTCGGCCTGACGGAAGCCAAGGCAAAAGAACTCGGCCGCGACATTCGCGTCGGCCGCTTCCCGTTCACCGCCAACGGCAAGGCGATCGCGCTTGGCGAGGACCAGGGCCTCTGCAAGGTCATCTTCGACAAGAAGACCGGCGAACTGCTCGGCGCGCATATGGTCGGCGCCGAAGTCACCGAACTGATCCAGGGCTTCGTCGTCGCCATGAACCTGGAGACGACGGAAGAGGAACTGATGCACACGATCTTCCCGCATCCGACCGTTTCGGAAACGATGAAGGAAGCCGTGCTGGACGCTTACGGACGCGTGCTCAACGCTTGATAATCTCCTGGCTCGCCCTTTATCCAGAGGGTGGAAAACAGGAAAGGAAATCAATATGTCTATCACTACGGAAGGTTGGGTCGTCTTTCTTCTTATCGGTCTGGTCGCGGGCTTTCTCGCGAGCCTGGTCGTCGGTGGAGGCGGGCTCATCAGTTGCCTGGTGAGCGGCGTGATTGGTGCTTTCGTGGGCGGTTTCCTGTTCCATTATTTTGGGATTTCGCTCGGCATTGAAAATGCACTGGTGGTGGAAATCATCCATGCCACCGTCGGTGCGATCATCGTGGTGCTATTGGCGAGATTAATCGCCTGAGATCGGGGATGTGATGGAAAGTGTCGGCTGGCTGGGTCTGGTCATCATCGGCGGTCTCGCGGGCTGGCTTGCGGGAAAGCTGATGGAGGTGCGCTACGGCATCATCCTCAACATCGTGCTTGGCATTGCCGGCTCGGTCGTTGCCGCTGCCATTTTGGTGCAATTGCATGTCGGCGTGCCCGGCGGCCGGATCGGCTATTTCGTCACCGGTTTCATTGGTGCGTGCATTCTGATATTTCTCGCCAAACTCGTCCGGCGATGAATGGGCCGCGACTGAGCGGCGGAAAGTAGACATTTCATGGTCACGATTCTCGACACGATCAATCCAGACGCAAAGCGGGTCAGGCATCCGGAAAAGGCGCATCGGCCGGATACGGAAGTCCTGCGCAAGCCGGATTGGATCCGTGTCAAGGCGCCGACATCGAAGGGCTATGCCGAGACCCGCTCGATCGTGAAGGAACACAAGCTCGTCACGGTTTGCGAAGAGGCCGGCTGCCCGAACATCGGCGAATGTTGGGACAAGAAGCACGCCACCTTCATGATCATGGGCGAGATCTGTACCCGCGCTTGTGCCTTCTGCAACGTCTCTACCGGCAAGCCGAACGCGCTCGATATGGCCGAGCCTGAAAACGTCGCCAAGGCCGTCAAGGAAATGGGCCTCAGCCACGTCGTCATCACCTCCGTCGATCGCGACGATCTGGAAGACGGCGGCGCCGAGCACTTCGAAAAGGTGATCTGGGCGATCCGCGCCGCTTCGCCGACAACGACAATCGAAATCTTGACGCCGGACTTCCTGAAGAAGCCGGGCGCATTGGAGCGCGTCGTCGCCGCCAAGCCGGACGTCTTCAATCACAATATGGAAACCGTCGCCGGCAACTATCTGACCGTACGTCCCGGCGCCCGCTATTTCCACTCGATCCGCCTGCTGCAGCGGGTCAAGGAACTCGATCCGACCATGTTTACCAAGTCCGGCATCATGGTCGGTCTCGGTGAAGAGCGCAATGAAGTGCTGCAGTTGATGGATGATCTCAGGACGGCCGATGTCGACTTCCTGACCATCGGCCAGTATCTGCAGCCGACACGCAAGCATCATCAGGTCATGAGCTTCGTCACGCCGGATGAATTCAAGTCCTACGAGACGGTTGCCTATACCAAGGGCTTCCTCATGGTCGCCTCCAGCCCGCTCACCCGCTCTTCCCATCACGCCGGCGACGATTTCGCCCGGCTGCGGGCTGCCCGCGAGAAGAAGGTTCTGCTGGCCGCAGAGTAAAATACAAGTCTCTTGCCTTTTGAACGAACCGCGGCGATTGTGCCGCGGTTTTTCGTTCGCGCCGTCACCTGTTCGTCATTGGAGCGGCCTAAGGGACACGCCGCCGTTTGTTACCGGTTTCGGCGCTTTAGAATCGACTATGGAGCTGGACCGTGGAGCAGATCGTCGCGCCGCAGGCGCTCCCTTATGCCGTCGATATAGAGACGGCAGTGTCTATTCTCAGAAGTGCCAACCGGATTCTCGTCATCGGCTGTTCCGGTGGAGGCAAGTCGACGCTGGCGCAGAAGATCGTTGTTTGCCTGGACTTGCCTTACGTCTCAATGGATCGGGAGTTTTTCTGGCTGCCTGGCTGGATGAAGAGAGACAAAGCGGAAGAGCGCAATCTAATTGCGGGGAAAGTCGCAGAGGATCGCTGGCTGATTGATGGGACAGGGCCGTCAAGCTTCGATCTGAGATTACCGCGGACCGAACTTGTTCTTTGGGTGCGTATGCCGCGCTGGCTATGTATGTGGGGGGCTCTATCGAGAGCGTTGCGATGGCTGGGACGGTCGCGCCCCGATATGGCGCCGGGTTGTCCAGAGCGCATCGATTGGGAGTTCCTGCGTTACATATGGGATTGGGAGCGGAAATTTGCGCCGAAAGTGCTCGCGGGCCTCATCGAACACGGCCCCGATGTGCCTGTTCTGCAGCTAAAATCCCGCGGCGAAATGCGTCAGCTTCTTGATCTTCTGAACCGTCCTGCTTAATTGCCGCTCATGCCTCAGTTCGAAACGCACCGCCCCGTCCCACACTCGCCTGAACAGATGTTCGACCTCGTCGCCGATGTCGAGCGCTATCCGGAATTCCTGCCGCTTTGCGAGGCGCTGATTGTCCGCAATCGCAAGGAGCGCGACGGCAAGATCCTGCTGATTGCCGATATGACTGTCGGCTACAAGGCGATCCGCGAGACCTTTACGACGCAGGTGCTGCTCAACAAGCCGGAACGGGCGATCGACGTGAAATATATCGACGGGCCGTTCAAATATCTCGACAATCGCTGGCGCTTCACGCCATCGGAAAACGGCGGCTGCAGCATTGATTTCTTCATCGACTATGAGTTCAAGAGCCGCATCCTCGGCGCCCTGATGGGGTCGATGTTCGATCGCGCTTTCCGTATGTTCACGGATGCCTTCGAGACACGCGCGAAGAAGATCTACGCCTGAGGCGGGAGTTAGGCATTACTTGCCGAGAGTGATCAGCATTTCCAATGCGGTCTTCAAGGTGGCGAGCCGAACCTTGTCGCGGCCGATATCGCCATAGCGCATTTCATGATGGATGAGTGCGCCGTTACGCGCCTTGGCGGCGAGGTGGACCAGCCCCACGGGCTTTTCCGCAGAGCCGCCAGCGGGTCCGGCAACACCGGTGACTGCGACGGCAAAGTCAGCCCGGGAGCGGAAAAGGGCGCCATGCACCATCTGCAGCGCCGTCTCCCTGGAAACAGCACCGAACTGCACGAGCGTCTGCTCCTGCACGCCGAGCATGTCCATCTTCGCCGTATTCGTATAGGTCACGAAGCCGCGGTCGACGACGGCTGAGGAACCGGGAATTTCCGTCAAAGCGCCCGCGATCAGCCCGCCGGTGCAGGATTCCGCCGTGGCGACCATCCAGCCTTTGGCGGCGAAATCGGTGATGATGCCCTGGGCGAGCGCGAGAATATCGTCGGGAAAATGCGTCATGCCTTGCCTCCGCGATAAACCACCGTTGCCGTCGCGATAGCTGCGATGCCCTCGCGGCGGCCAACGAAGCCGATCTTTTCGTTTGTGGTCGCCTTCACCGAGCAGCGCTCCAGGCTGATTCCCAGGAACTCGGCGAGTTTCGCGCGCATCGCCTCACGGTGCGGTCCGACCTTCGGCGCTTCGGCAATCAACGAGATATCGGCATTCATGATGGTGCCGCCGTGATCGCGCACGATCTTTGCCGCATGTTCGATGAAGATGCGGGAGGGGGCGCCCTTCCATTGCGGATCGGAGGGCGGAAAATGGTCGCCTATATCGCCGGCGCCACAGGTGGCGAGCAAGGCGTCCGTCAGCGCGTGCAGGGCGACATCGGCGTCGGAATGGCCCTTCAGCTTTTGGTCATGCGAAATGAAGACGCCGCAAAGTGTTACGCCGTCGCCCGGCTCGAGCTGGTGGACATCGTAGCCGTTGCCAGTGCGCACATCCGGCAGCAGGCCTGCGGAAAGCTTTTCATCGGCCATGGCGATATCCCTTTTGATCGTCAATTTCACATTGTCCGAACTGCCGGCAACGAGCGTCACCGGCAGGCCGTTCCATTCGGCGATCGCGGCATCGTCGGTGAAATCCGTCTTATTCTCGGCGGCGGCTTTTTCATGCGCCGCTAGAATATCGGCGTATCGGAAAGACTGCGGTGTCTGCGCGGCGTAAAGGCCCGAGCGGGGTACGGTTTCGGTTACTAGTCCAGCCGCATCGGCCCGTTTCAGCGTATCCGTCACGGGCATGGCAGGCAGCACGGCAGGTGCACCGGCAGCCAGCGCGGCGGCGACGCGATCGAGCAGATCATGGTCGAAGAAGGGGCGTACGGCATCATGGATCATGACATGCGTGACGCCGGCATTTTCCAGTTTCCGCAACCCCGCAAGCACCGATTGCTGACGGGACACGCCGCCAAAAGCAATCTCGACCTCGGACGAATCGGCAGCCTGTTGCAGCGCGGCTTGGAGCAATGTCTCGTCGTCGCGATGAATGACAACCACGATCTTTGCCGCCTGCGGCCATGTCACGAATTTTTCAAGCGTATGCGCAATAACCGACCGGCCGCCGATCGGGCGATATTGCTTCGGACCTTCTTCGGGCGATCCCGCCCGCTCGCCACGTCCGGCTGCAACGATCACGATTCCGATCGACATCGGTTGCAATGAGTGCATTTGCGTCATAAACCCCCAGGGATGAAAGGCTTTCGCTCCAGCATGATCCCCAAAAGTGTGAAGCGGTTCTTGGATGGGATCATGATAAGCAGATCGCCAAAGCGGGATCTCGCTCTAGCAGGGTCTATCGCCTCGAATAGGTATTTTCCAGCATTTGCCCAAAAAATATCGGCGTTCTCCGAAACCTCTTGGCAAGCTCCGCAAGACTGTCTAAAAATAGTGCAAATATATGGTGTGCCTGAAAGATAATCATTTGTTTCCGTCCGAGCTTGCAGCCCCATTTTCCATCGGCCCGGTGCCCATCCGCAATCGCGTGATCCTCGCGCCGATGTCGGGGGTCACCGATTTGCCTTTCCGGCAGCTCGCCTTGCGCTATGGGGCCGGCCTGGTCGTGACGGAAATGGTCGCCAGCCGTGAATTGGTGCAGGACACGGCGGAATCCTGGGCGCGCCTGAGAAGTGCCGGCCTGAAGCCGCATATGGTGCAACTGGCCGGCCGCGAGGCGCATTGGATGGCCGAGGCGGCGAAAATTGCCGCCGACAATGGCGCTGACATCATCGACATCAATATGGGATGCCCGGCCAAGAAGGTCATCGGCGGCTATTCCGGCTCGGCGCTGATGCGCGATCCGGATCACGCGCTGAGCCTGGTCGAGGCGACGGTTAAGGCGGTCGATATTCCTGTGACGCTGAAGATGCGGCTCGGCTGGGACGAAAATACCATCAACGCGCCGCTTATCGCCCGCCGAGCCGAGGAAGCTGGAATCCAGCTCGTGACCATCCACGGTCGCACGCGCATGCAGTTCTACGAGGGCAGGGCGGATTGGGATGCGATCCGCGCCGTTCGCGATGTCGTCTCCATTCCGCTGGTGGCCAATGGCGATGTCGACACGCCTGAGGATGCGCTTGAGATACTTCGCCGCTCCGGCGCTGATGCGGTCATGGTCGGTCGCGGCTGTCAGGGGCGGCCGTGGCACGCGGGCGTGCTTGCCGGCCATCGTCACCCGGACCGCAGCGAGATCGCCGATATCGCCTTAGAACATTATCAGATGATGCTCGCGTTCTATGGCGAAGCCGTTGGTATTCGTCATGCCCGTAAACATCTCGGCTGGTATCTGGACCGTTACGCTCCCACCATAACAGGCGCTGAAAAGGCAGGGGTCATGACTTCGAAAGACAGCCGGGAAGTGGCGGCATTGTTCCATGCGGCTCTGCGGACCGCGTCCGATCTCGCCCAAGGCGTCCAGGAGGCCGCATGAGTTCCAAATCCGATTCCGGAGCCGCGGATCATATGGGCAGCGTGGCCATGGCCGTTCTCAACGCGATCCAGAACCCGGTCGTGATGGTCAACGAGGCCGGCCTGATCGCTTTTGCCAACTGGGAGGCCGAAGCCTTTTTCGGCGCCAGCGCCTCGCATCTGTCCCGCTATGAGATTTCCACCTTCATTCCCTTCGGCAGTCCGCTGCTGGCGCTGATCGATCAGGTGCGCGAACGCCGTGGCCCGGTCAACGAATACCGCGTCGATCTCAGCTCGCCGCGTCTCGGCCAGGACAAGCTTGTGGACATTTATGTCGCGCCGGTTTCAAGCGAACCCGGCTCTGTGGTGATCGTCTTTCAGGAACGGTCGATGGCCGACAAGATCGACCGGCAATTGACCCACCGGGCTGCCGCCCGTTCGGTGACCGGCCTTGCGTCGATGCTGGCGCACGAGATCAAGAACCCGCTCTCCGGCATCCGTGGTGCGGCTCAATTGCTAGAACAATCGGTGGAGGATGATGATCGCGGGTTGACGCGCCTCATCTGCGACGAGACCGATCGCATCGTCTCGCTGGTCGACCGCATGGAGGTCTTTTCCGATGAGCGTCCGATCGACCGTGTGCCGGTCAACATCCATTCCGTCCTAGATCACGTGAAGGCGGTCGCCAAGGCCGGTTTTGCGCGCAATATCAAGGTCACCGAGAATTATGACCCGTCATTGCCGGCTGTTTATGCCAATAGAGACCAGCTCGTGCAGGTCTTTCTCAATCTGGTGAAGAATGCTGCCGAAGCCATCGGCGATCGGCCGGATGGCGAGATCATGCTGACGACGGCCTATCGCCCGGGCATCCGCCTTTCCGTGGCCGGCACGCGCGAAAAGATTTCGCTGCCGCTGGAATTCTGCGTGATCGACAACGGCCCGGGCGTGCCCTCCGATCTTCTGCCGCATCTCTTCGATCCGTTCATCACGACGAAGACGAACGGGACCGGCCTCGGCCTCGCGCTGGTCGCCAAGATCATCGGCGATCATGGCGGCATCGTCGAATGCGATAGCCAGAATCACCGCACCACTTTCCGCGTCCTGATGCCGGCCTCCAAAGGCATTACGCTTGAAGACGCTCCTCTTCCGAACTCCACAGGGACTACTCGATGACAGCTACGATCCTTGTCGCTGATGACGATGCGGCCATCCGTACCGTGCTCAATCAAGCCTTGAGCCGCGCGGGTTATGATGTGCGCATCACATCCAATGCCGCCACGCTCTGGCGTTGGGTTTCCGCCGGCGAAGGCGACCTCGTTGTAACCGATGTCGTGATGCCTGACGAAAACGCCTTCGACCTGCTGCCGCGTATCAAGAAGGCGAGGCCGGAGCTGCCTGTTCTGGTCATGAGTGCGCAGAATACCTTCATGACGGCGATCAAGGCCTCTGAAAAGGGCGCCTATGATTATCTGCCGAAGCCCTTCGACCTGACGGAGCTGATCGCCATTATCGGCCGCGCTTTGTCCGAACCGAAGCGCAAGCCCGCCAAGCTTGATGACGACATACAGGACGGAATGCCGCTGGTCGGCCGCTCTGCCGCCATGCAGGAAATCTACCGTGTGCTGGCGCGTCTGATGCAGACCGATCTGACGCTGATGATCACCGGTGAATCCGGCACCGGCAAGGAGCTCGTCGCCCGCGCGCTACATGATTACGGCAAGCGCCGCAATGGTCCCTTCGTCGCCATCAACATGGCGGCAATCCCGCGCGACCTGATCGAATCCGAATTGTTCGGTCATGAGAAGGGCGCCTTCACCGGCGCGCAGACGCGCTCGACCGGCCGCTTCGAGCAGGCCGAGGGCGGCACGCTGTTTCTCGACGAAATCGGCGACATGCCGATGGACGCCCAGACGCGTCTGCTGCGCGTCCTGCAGCAGGGCGAATATACGACCGTTGGCGGCCGTACGCCGATACGCACCGACGTCCGTATCGTTGCCGCCACCAACAAGGATTTGAAGCAGGCGATCAATCAAGGCCTCTTCCGCGAGGACCTCTATTACCGCCTCAACGTCGTGCCGCTGCGCCTGCCGCCGCTGCGCGATCGTGCCGAGGATATTCCCGATCTCGTCCGCCATTTCGTGCAGCAGGCTGAGAAAGAGGGGCTGGGCTCCAAGCGTTTCGACCAGGAAGCTCTGGAACTAATGAAGGCCTATCCTTGGCCTGGCAACGTGCGTGAGCTGGAAAATCTTATCCGTCGGCTGATGGCGCTCTATCCGCAGGATGTCATCACCAAGGAGATCATCGATGCCGAACTGCGGGCTGATGTGCCCGACAGTCCGATCGAAAAAGGCCCGGTCCGCACGGGGAATATGACCATCGCCCAGGCGGTCGAGGAGAATATGCGCACCTATTTCGCGAGCTTCGGCGACAATCTGCCGCCGCCCGGGCTCTATGATCGCATCCTCACCGAAATGGAATATCCGCTGATCCTTGCGGCATTGACCGCAACCCGCGGCAATCAGATCAAAGCCGCCGATCTGCTCGGTCTCAACCGCAATACACTGCGCAAAAAGATCAGAGAACTGGGTGTTTCCGTCTATCGAAGCTCCCGGACGGCTTGACAATGTGATCGGATGCGTTGCATTTTCGCCACAATGCGTTGCTTAAAGGTCACGCAGCCGGTTCACTGTTTTTATGGTAATGATTCGTCGGGTGTGTTCCCACGCAAGGGGAAATTGTTCAGCAGTTTCAGTTCATTGTTCCAATGATTTGAAGCGGAGGTTTTGCGTCGAGCGCGAGGCCGGATGACGGTTCCCACCTTTGCCTGTCACTCCTGCTGCTGCCAAAACGGTGCTGATGCAATTTTGGCCAAGGCGCCGACCGCCGCCTGGGCCCGGAGACGATGGGAATGAAGCAGGACGCGGTGTCGCCGCAAGCGAGCGACGAGGCGGTCGTCAAAGTGACGGACCGTCGAGCATCCTTCGCCCTCCCTGGCCTGATCTTGGCCGGCGGCGCGCTTTTGTGCGCGATTGCGACGCTTCTGATGCTTCTGGGGCTGACACCGATTGCCCCTACATCCTCTGTCGTCTTCACCTCCGTTGTGATCAACGGCCTGTTCGTTCTGGGGCTGATCGCCCTGATCGCACGCGAAGTTGCGCGCCTTGTGAAAGCGCGCAGTCGCGGCCGCGCGGCGGCGCGTCTGCATATCCGCATCGTCGTTCTCTTTTCCATCGTTGCGATCACCCCGGCGATCCTCGTGGCCATTGTCGCCAGCTTGACGCTGAATGTCGGCCTAGACCGCTGGTTTGCGCTGCGCACGCAGCAGATCATCAGTTCCTCGCAGAATGTCGCCCAAGCCTACCTGATGGAGAACGCCAGCTACCTGCAGGGCCAGACCGTTTCCATGGCGAACGATCTGGAGCGCAATCGCACGCTCTACAGCCTCGACCGCACCGGTTTTGCCGATCTGATGACCCGCCAGGCCAAGGGCCGCGGTTTGCTGGGCGCGTTTCTGGTGCGCCGTGACGGCAGCGCGATCGTTCAGGCCGACATCAAGACTGAGCGTCCGCTGCCGGCCATTCCGAAGGATGCGCTCGACGCCTCCGCGGACGGCCAGCCGACGCTCATACCGCCCGGAGTGACCAACCTCGTCGGCGCCATCCTCAAACTGGACGAGATTCCCGGCTCCTTCCTCTATACCGTCCGGGCCGTCGATCCGCGCGTCATGAACGCGATGCGCATGGTCGAAGACAACACGGCCGAATACAAGGCGATGGAAGCAGGACGCATGTCCCTGCAGATCGCCTTTGCCGTGCTCTATATCGGCTTTGCGCTGATCGTGCTTCTGGCGGCGATCTGGACCGCGATCGCGGTTGCCGACCGCATCGTTCGGCCGATCCGGCTTTTGATCAGTGCAGCCGACAATGTCGCCTCCGGCAACATGAATGTGCTGGTGCCGGTGCGCGCGGCCGATGGCGACGTCGGCAGCCTGTCGCGCACCTTCAACAAGATGATCGCGGAGATACGCACCCAACGCGACGAGATTCTTGAAGCCAAGGACGAGGTGGATGACCGCCGCCGCTTCATCGAAGCGGTGCTCTCCGGCGTCACTGCGGCCGTGATCGGCGTCGAACACGACCGGCGCATCACCATTGCCAACACATCTGCCGAAGAGCTGCTGACCCTGAAGAGCGATGAGCTTGTCGGCAAGAACCTGGCGGAGATAGCCCCTGAGGTCGAGCAGGTGGTGACGGAAGCGACGACCCGGCATCGCAATGATTTCCGCAAGCAGATCAGCCTGGTGCGCGGCGGTACGGTGCGGACGCTGAGCGTCCAGGTGACGCGCGAGGAGTCGCGCGACGCGAATGAATCCTACGTCATCACGCTCGACGACATCACCGATCTGGTCATCGCCCAGCGCTCGACCGCTTGGGCCGATGTCGCCCGCCGTATCGCGCATGAGATCAAGAACCCGCTGACGCCGATCCAGCTTTCCGCCGAGCGCATCCGCCGCCGCTTCGGCAAGAATATCGCCGAGGCCGATCGCCCGGTCTTTGATCAATGTACCGACACGATCATCCGCCAGGTGGGCGATATCGGTCGCATGGTCGATGAATTCTCGTCATTTGCCCGCATGCCGAAACCGACGATGGAACCGAGCGATCTGCGCGACATCCTGCGCGACGCGGTGTTCCTGCGCGAAATGGGAAACAATCACGTCAAGTTCGAGCGCGAACTCGGGGACGAGCGACTGGAAGGCATGTTTGACACGCGCATGCTGGGTCAGGCTTTCGGCAATCTCATAAAGAACGCCGTCGAGGCGATCGAGGGCGTGCCGAGCGGCGAGACCCGCGAGGAGCCTAAGGTCCTTGTACGTTCATCCCTGGATGCTGAGCGCGATCGCTTTACGGTCGACGTCATCGACAATGGCCGCGGCCTGCCGGTCGAGAATCGGCACAGCATTCTCGAACCTTACATGACGATGCGCGAGAAGGGGACGGGCCTCGGTCTCGCGATCGTCAAGAAGATCATTGAAGACCATGGCGGGCAGCTCGAATTGCATGATGCTCCCGCCGATTTCGACCAGGGCAGGGGTGCCATGATCCGCGTGCATTTGCCGCGTCGTGAGCAGGCCGCCGTCGCCCAGACAGCAAGTGACAAGGAAAGCGTATATGGCATCTGATATTCTCGTGGTGGATGATGAGGAAGATATCCGCGAAATCGTTTCGGGAATTCTTTCAGATGAGGGGCATGAGACTCGCACTGCGTTTGATAGTGACAGCGCTTTGGCGGCGATCTCCGACCGCGCGCCGCGGCTGATCTTCCTCGATATCTGGATGCAGGGCAGCAAGCTCGACGGACTGTCGCTGCTGGATGAGATCAAGACACGGCATCCGGAGCTGCCTGTCGTGATGATCTCCGGCCACGGCAACATCGAAACCGCCGTCTCCGCCATCAAGCGCGGCGCCTTCGATTTCATCGAGAAGCCGTTCAAGGCAGACCGGCTGATCCTGATCGCCGAACGGGCGCTGGAAAATTCCAAGCTGAAGCGCGAGGTCTCGGAGCTCAAGCGCCGCACCGGTGATGCCGTCGAGCTGATCGGCACGTCGGTTGCCGTTTCGCAGCTTCGCCAGACCATCGACAAGGTCTCTCCCACCAATAGCCGCGTGATGATCTTCGGCCCCTCCGGTTCCGGCAAGGAGCTGGTGGCCCGTATGATTCACAAGAAGTCGTCGCGCGCCAATGGTCCTTTCGTCGCCTTGAATGCCGCAACGATCACGCCCGAACGCATGGAGATCGCCCTGTTCGGGACCGAGGGTTCGCCCGGCCAGCCACGCAAGATCGGCGCGCTGGAAGAGGCGCATCGGGGCATCCTCTATCTCGACGAAGTCGGCGAGATGCCGCGCGAGACGCAGAACAAGATCCTGCGCGTGCTGGTCGATCAGCAATTCGAGCGCGTCGGCGGCTCGAAGCGGGTGAAGGTCGATGTGCGCATCATATCGTCGACGGCCTACAATCTGGAAAGCCGGATTGCCGAAAGCCTGTTCCGCGAAGATCTCTACCATCGCCTGGCCGTGGTGCCGGTGCGGGTGCCTGCTCTCGCCGAGCGGCGCGAGGATATTCCATTCCTCGTCGATCAGTTGATGCGGCAGATTTCCGAGCAGGCCGGCATCCGCTCGCGCCGGATCGGCGACGACGCCATGGCGGTGCTGCAGGCGCATGATTGGCCGGGCAATATTCGCCAGCTTCGCAACAATATCGAACGCCTGATGATCCTGGCGCGCACCGATGGCCCGGATACGCCGATTACGGCGGAGATGTTGCCGACCGATCTTGGCGACATGCTGCCGAAGGTCTCCGCCAAGAACGACTATCACATCATGACGTTGCCGCTGCGTGAAGCGCGTGAAATGTTCGAGCGCGACTATCTGATTGCCCAGATCAACCGCTTCGGCGGCAATATTTCGCGCACGGCCGAGTTCGTCGGCATGGAGCGCTCCGCGCTGCATCGCAAGCTGAAGTCGCTCGGCGTCTGAAATCATTTGCGCGGCGGTGACGACCTGCCGCGCAACTCCTTCATGTCCTTATAAAACTCTGCTCAGGGTCCGCCATGCCGAGAATAGCTTATGTGAACGGCCGTTACGTCAAGCACAGCGACGCGATGGTCCATGTGGAGGATCGCGGTTATCAATTCGCCGACGGCGTCTACGAGGTTTGCGAGGTCCGTCACAGCCTGATCGTCGATCTGACCCGGCATCTCGACCGTCTCAACCGCTCCCTCGGCGAGCTGCGCATCGCCTGGCCGATGAGCCGCGCGGTGCTGATCCATGTGATTCGCGAGACTCTGCGCCGCAATCATGTCCGCAACGGCCTTTTCTATCTGCAGGTTACGCGCGGTGTTGCCCGGCGGGATCATGTTTTCCCGGCCCCAGGGACGCCGTCCTCGATCGTCGTCACCGCCAAGAGCACCGATCCGTCCATCATCGCCAAGAAAAATGCCAATGGCATCAAGGCGATTACCGTGCGCGACAACCGTTGGGATCGGGTCGACATCAAGTCGGTCGGGCTTCTGTCGAACGCGCTGGCTCGCCAGCAGGCCAAGGAAGCCGGCGCGCAGGAAGCCATCTATATCGACCACAACGGCATGGTGAAGGAGGGGGCAGCGACCAACGTCTGGATCGTCGATTCCGATGGCAACCTGGTCACGCGTCCGGCCGAGCACGGCATTCTGCGCGGCATCACGCGCACGACGCTGATCGACGTTGCCGCGAAATTGGAGCTTCCCATCGTCGAGCGGTTTTTCTCCGTCGAGGAGATGATGGCGGCGCGCGAAGTGTTCATCACGGCGGCCACAAGCATTTGTTTTCCGGTGGTCGCCATCGATGGCGAGACGATCGCCAACGGTCATCCGGGAACCGTTTCGCAGAAAATCCGCGAAGCCTTTTTCGACGTTGCGGAAAAGACTGCGATTTGATACCAACATTCGCTGGAGAGGGGAGAATGAGGGTATCTCCTGTCCGGGGTCTCAGTATATCTTGATATTTCACCGGCTTAGGCCGGCAAAAAAGAAAGAAGCGGCGCGATGGCGGAACGTTCTCAGAACTTGCAGGACCTATTTCTCAATACTGTTCGCAAGCAAAAGATTTCACTCACAATCTTTTTGATCAATGGCGTAAAGCTCACGGGCGTTGTTACGTCTTTTGACAATTTCTGCGTCCTGCTGCGCCGAGACGGCCATTCTCAGCTCGTCTACAAGCATGCGATCTCGACGATCATGCCTGGCCAACCGATGCAGATGTTCGAGAGCGAAGAAGTCGCATCCTAACTAGGATTTGCCGTTATCACGACACGCGATACGAAAAACGATTCCATCATCCCGGAAACAGCAAAGCATCGGGATGATACGCATGCTGTCGTCATTGTGCCTGTCCTGAAGCAGGCGCGCGCATCGCGCACCGCGCAGGCAGATGGTGCGACGACGACTACACGTTCCCCCGAAAGCCGGCTCGAAGAAGCCAAGGGTCTGGCGCTTGCCATCGACCTGGACGTCGTCAATGGCTCGATCGTGCCGATCAGCGATCCGCGTCCAGCGACGCTTCTCGGCACAGGCAAGATCGAGGAAATCCGCGCGCTGCTCGATGAATTTAACGCCGGCCTGGTGATCGTCGATCATCCGCTGACGCCGGTACAGCAGCGCAACCTCGAGAAGGAATGGAACGCCAAGGTCATCGACCGCACGGGTCTCATTCTCGAAATCTTCGGCCGCCGCGCCTCCACCAAGGAAGGCACGCTGCAGGTCGATCTCGCACATTTGAATTACCAAAAAGGCCGGCTGGTTCGAAGCTGGACCCACCTTGAGCGCCAGCGCGGCGGTGCGGGCTTCATGGGCGGCCCCGGTGAAACCCAGATCGAGGCCGACCGGCGCATGCTGCAGGAGCGGATCATCCGGCTCGAGCGCGAACTGGAACAAGTGGTGCGCACCCGTCAGCTTCACCGTGCCAAGCGCAAGAAGGTGCCGCACCCGATCGTGGCATTGGTGGGCTATACCAATGCCGGCAAATCGACGCTGTTCAACCGAATTACCGGCGCCGGCGTCCTGGCCGAGGACATGCTGTTTGCGACGCTCGATCCGACGCTTCGGCGCATGAAGCTGCCGCATGGCCGCACCGTGATCCTCTCCGATACCGTCGGCTTCATTTCCGACCTGCCGACCCATCTGGTGGCCGCTTTTCGCGCTACGCTGGAAGAAGTCCTGGAAGCCGACTTGATCCTGCATGTGCGCGATCTTTCGGATGACGACAACCCAGCGCAGAGCGCCGATGTCATGCGCATCCTCGGCGATCTCGGCATTGGCGAGGCGGAAGGGGCGGAGCGCATCCTCGAGGTCTGGAACAAGATTGATCGACTGGAGCCGGAGGCGCACGATGCCATCGTCCAGAAGGCATCAACCGCCGAAAACGTGATCGCGGTCTCGGCAAGGAGCGGTGAGGGCGTCGATCGCCTGATGAACGAAATCAGCCGCCGGCTTTCCGGTGTCCTGACCGAGACGACGATCACGCTGCCCGTCGACAAGCTGGCATTGTTGCCCTGGCTTTACAATCACGCCATCGTCGATAACCGGGAAGACAACGAGGACGGCACGATCACGTTGGATCTGCGCTTGACTGAGACGGAAGCCGCGGAGCTGGAACGGCGCATGGGCAACGGCCCGAAGCCGCAGCGTGAGGATTGGGAATAGGCGTCCTCGAGCGGTTCAGCTTTTCACGGAATGGCAGAACCGCTCTATCCTTTTGTTTTTTCGCAATTCCGGACGGAAAACCGCTTCGCACTTTTCCTGGATTGCTCTACTCGGCGAGCTGACGCTCGATCGCCTTCGCCGCCTGCCAGATATCTTCCATCCGTTCCAGAGAAGCGCCGTCCAGGGTTTCCCCTTCGGCGGCAAGTGTCGTTTCGATGTGATTGAAACGGCGGCGGAACTTCGTGTTGGTGCCGCGCAATGACTGCTCCGGGTCTGCCTTCACATGCCGCCCGATGTTGACGACGGCGAAGATCAGGTCGCCCAGTTCGTCGCCGACCTTGGCCTTGTCGCCGCTCGCAAGCGCCACCCGCAATTCATCGATCTCCTCCTCGATCTTGTCGAGGATCGGCTCGGGTGCTGACCAGTCGAATCCGACTTTGGCGGCGCGTTCCTGCAATTTCAGGGCCTCGGTCAAAGCGGGGAATGTGCGCTGCACCGAGCCGAGGAAACCGGTTTTGAAATCTTCGGCAATACCCCGCCGCGCCCGCCGCCCGGCGCGCTCGCGCTTCTCTTCCGCCTTGATCTCCTCCCATTGCAGCTTCACAGCGTCGGGCGTGTCGGCGCCGGAGACGGCAAAGACATGCGGATGCCGGCGGATCATCTTGCGGGTAATGGCTTCCACCACATCGCCAAAGGAGAACTCGCCCGCTTCCTCGGCCATGCGAGCGTGGAAAACGACCTGCAGCAGGAGATCGCCGAGCTCCTCGCAAAGATCGTCCATATCCCTGCGTTCGATCGCATCGGAAACCTCGTAGGCTTCCTCGATCGTATAGGGCTTGATGGTCTCGAAGGTCTGGACAATGTCCCAGGGGCAACCGGTCTCGGGATTGCGCAGCGCCGCCATGATTTCGATCAGGCGGGATATGTCTCTCGATGCTTGCATCGGGGCCTCTATAGTCTTGTCTATCTCAGTTCAGTGGAATGTCATTGTCGCTCTTGGTCGCCTGATAGCTATCAGAGAGCGCGTTATAGGCGGCCTTGATGCGCGCCGTCTGTTCCTTGAGTGCCGCCTTCAGCGGGTCCGCCTCGGTTTCGACGAGATCGGCGACGGCAAAGCTGTTCCAGAAGGCGTTCTGCCGGCGATAGTCGCCCGGTTCCAGTCCGAAGACTTCTTTCAGGATCTTCAGGTCATGCGGGATCGCGAAGGCGTCGCGGGAATCCTCATGGCTGAAGAAGTAATAGAAATTATCGAAACCGGCCCAGGTGATTGCCGACATGCACATGCTGCAAGGTTCGTGCGTAGAGAGGAAGATCAGCTCCTTGGTCGCAGGCTTCTCGCCGAGTTCGTAGAAGCGCTTCAACGCATGCACTTCGCCATGCCAAAGCGGATTTTCGAGTTCGTTGTTCGTTTCGGCAATGACCAGCGACAGGTCGGATTTGCGCAGGATCGCGGCGCCAAACACCTTGTTTCCGGCGGCAACGCCCCTTTGCGTCAATGGCAGGATATCGTGTTCCATCACATCGAGGAGGCGAGGGGCGATGGTGTTGGCGGACAAGCGGCACACTCCGAAACTTTTTCCCTATCTTAACGGCATCGTCGGCCCTGCGGAATGCGCAAATGACGTATGGACTCCATTTGCCACAGGCAATAGGAATATCCGTGATAGCAAGAAGTCCTAAAAGTCTATGGATTTCCTGTATTTATGCTATTCTGACTGACTGGTGAGTTTTGCTCAAATCGGACAGATGTCGAGCAAAAGAATACGGACTCGGCGGAGCATTAGAATTTCTGTTTCTTCAATCTCCTGGCCGGTAAGGTGATATTCGGGCAATCTCGAAGTGGAATGATAATGCCTCCCAGGACTCAACAGCTTTCGGTGTTTCCCGCCTTCTTTCGCGTGGAAGGAAGGATCGCGGCTGTCTTCGGCAATGGTGATGAAGCCTTTGCCAAGACGCGGTTGCTGATGAACACGCAGGCGAAGATCGTCGCCTATACGCAGACGCCGGAGGCCGATTATCACTCCTTCCTGATTGCCAACCGCATCGAGACGGTGCGTGCAGCCTTTTCGCCGGATCAGGTCCAGGGCGCTGCCCTCGTGTTCGCCGCCACTGGCGATGCCGAAGCCGATCGCGCTATTGTTGATGCCGCCCGCGCCGAAAGAATTCCGGCGAACGCCGTCGATCAGCCGGACTATTGCGATTTTTACACCCCGGCGCTGGTCAATCGTGCCCCTGTGGCCGTTGCGATCGGTACCGAAGGCGCCGGCCCCGTGCTGGCGCAGATGATCCGCGCGCAGATCGATCAGATACTCTCGCCCTCGCTCGGCAAGCTCGCTGAACTGGCGACGAGCTATCGCAAATCCGTCGATCGTCTCGTGCCGCGCGGCGTCGCTCGCCGCGTCTTCTGGCGCCGCTTTTTTTCCGGTCCGGTTGCTGACGCCGTCAGTGCGGGCCATTTGCTGCAGGCGGAACGCGCTGCGGACAGCTTGCTGTGCTCGATGCATAAGGTCGAGGGCCATGTGTGGCTGGTCGGTGCCGGTCCTGGCGCGGAAGATCTGCTGACCCTGCGCGCCCAGCGCGTGATGATGGAAGCTGATGTCATCGTCTATGACGCGCTCGTCCCGCAGGCCATTGTTGATATGGGCCGCCGGGACGCTGAGCGTCTTTCCGTCGGCAAGCGCAAGGGCTGCCATACCAAATCCCAGGAAGAGATCAACGATCTGCTGGTGCAGCTTGGCCGCGACGGCAAGCGCGTTGTGCGGCTGAAATCCGGCGATCCGCTGGTCTATGGCCGGGCGGGCGAAGAGATGGCTGCCCTGCGTGCCGCTGGCGTTACCTATGAGATCGTTCCGGGCATCACCTCGGCCTTTGCTGCGGCTGCCGATTTCGAGCTGCCGTTGACATTGCGCGGCGTTGCTTCATCGCTGGTCTTCACCACTGGTCACGACCTGACCGGCGACGTTCTGCCGGATTGGGCAAGCCTTGCCGTATCCGGCGCGACCATCGCCGTCTATATGGGCCGTACGGTGGCCGCATCCGTTGCTGGCCGCCTGATGGACGCCGGGCTTCCGCCTGAGACGACTGTTGCCGTCATCGAGAACGCCAGCCGCCGCGACCGGCGCCTGATGCACGGCACATTGAAAGATTTGCCGGACCTGGAGCATCGCGATGAGCTGAGCGGTCCGGTCATGGTTATCATAGGCGATGCCGTCGCCGGCGCCAATTTCGAACAGTCCGAGCCGCTGGTCCGTCAGGAGACCGCTGCTCAAGAATTTGCAAGGAGCTGATCCATGGTCGACAAGGTTCTGACCGCAAACCGGCTGACCGACGGCATTGCCGTCTGGTGGAATGCCAATGGTGAGTGGGCAACCTCGCTGCAAGGGGCGCTGGTCGCTCGTCATGCCGAGGCGGAAGCCGCGCTCGAGGCGATCGGCAAGCAGGCCTATGCCGACAACAAGGTTGTCGATGTTGCTCTGATCGAGATCCAGGAAACCGGCGGCAAGCTCTGGCCGCTGCGCCTGCGCGAGCGCATTCGCGCCGAAGGTCCCACTATGGAATACGCGCCGGGCTATGCCGCGGCCGATCCGGAATTCATTGCAGTCTGAGGAAATCATGTATCGTTACGACGAATTTGACCACGCCTTTGTTGCGGAACGGGTTGCACAGTTCCGCGATCAGGTGCAGCGGCGCCTTTCGGGTGAACTCTCGGAAGATGCGTTCAAGCCGCTGCGGCTGATGAATGGCGTCTATCTGCAGCTCCATGCTTACATGCTGCGCATCGCCGTTCCTTATGGCACGTTGAGCTCACGCCAGATGCGTATGCTCGCCCATATCGGGCGCACCTATGACCGCGGTTATGGCCATTTCACCACCCGCCAGAATCTGCAGTTCAACTGGCCGAAGCTGTCCGATATACCCGATGTGCTTGCCGACCTCGCTTCCGTCGAGATGCACGCCATCCAGACGTCGGGCAATTGCATTCGCAATGTCACAGCCGACCATTTTGCCGGTGCTGCCGCTGACGAAGTCGCCGACCCGCGTCCCTATGCGGAAATCCTGCGGCAGTGGTCCTCGGTCCACCCGGAGTTCTCCTTCTTGCCGCGCAAGTTCAAGATCGCCGTCACCGGCGCCGAGCGCGACCGCGCCGCCATCCAGGTGCACGACATCGGCCTGCATCTGAAGAAGAACGACAAGGGCGAAATCGGCTTTGCCGTCTACGTCGGTGGCGGGCAGGGCCGTACGCCGATGGTCGCCAAGCTGATCCGCGACTTCCTGCCGGAAGAAGACCTGCTGTCCTACACGACCGCCATCGTGCGCGTGTACAATCTGCACGGCCGCCGCGACAACAAATACAAGGCCCGCATCAAGATCCTCGTGCACGAAACCGGGGCTGAGGAATTGACCCGCCAGGTCGAGGCCGAGTTTGTGAAGCTGAAGGACACCGAACTGAAGCTTCCCGAAGCGGACGTTCAGGCGATCGCTACCTATTTCGCGCCGCCGGCTCTGCCCGAGCGTGCCGAAGGCTGGGAAAACCTTGCCCGCTGGAAAAAAGCCGATCCGGATTTTGCCCGCTGGGTGCAGCAGAATGTGCAGCCGCACAAGAACCCCGATTATGGCATGGTGACGATCTCGCTGAAGCCGATCGGCGGTATTCCGGGCGATGCTTCGGATGCGCAGATGGACGTGGTCGCCGATATCGCCGAAGAATATGCTTTCGACGAAATCCGCGTCAGCCATGAGCAGAATCTGATCCTGCCGCATGTGGCGCTGGCCGATCTCGAGGCCGTCTATCGCGGTCTGGTCGCCGCCGGTCTCGAAACGGCTAATGCCGGCCTGATCACGGATATTATCGCCTGTCCGGGGCTGGACTATTGCGCTCTCGCCAATGCCCGTTCGATCCCGGTTGCGCAGGAAATTTCCAAGCGCTTCGGTTCGGCCGAGCGTCAGGCCGAAATCGGTGAGCTGAAGATCAAGATTTCTGGCTGCATCAACGCCTGCGGTCACCACCATGTCGGCCATATCGGCCTGCTCGGCGTCGAGAAGAAGGGTGCGGAACTCTATCAGATCACGCTTGGCGGTTCCGGCGACGAACATACCTCGATCGGTGAGATCATCGGCCGCGGCTTTGAGCCGGACAAGGTGACCGACGCGATCGAGACAATCGTCGATACTTATCTCGGCCTGCGCTTGGAACCCTCCGAAACCTTCCTCGCCGCCTACCGCCGCGTCGGACCGCAGCCTTTCAAGGACGCGCTCTACGGCTCGGCTGCGGCTGAAGCGGCGTAAGGAGATGGCCATGACGAAGATTTGGCGGGAAACCGGTTTTGTCGCAAACGATCTCTGGATCATCGAGACCGATGAGCCGAAGGCGACCGAAGAGCAGAAGCCTCTGCTTGGCCTCGATGCCTTGATTGCCAAGGCCGAGGAAAGCAACGATGTCGGCCTTGGCGTATTGATCAAGCCGGCTGACGATGTGACGCGGCTGGAGCCCTATCTCTCCCGCCTGGAGATCGTCGCCGTAGCGTTTCCGGCTTTCAACGATGGCCGCGCCTTCAGCCATGCTTCGCTGCTGCGTCAGCGCCTTGGTTATGCCAATGAGCTGCGTGCGGTCGGCGATGTGCTGATCGACCAGATTCCGTTGATGCTGCGTGTCGGTATCGACAGTTTTGCGGTTACCAACGAGACGGCGCTGAAGAGGCTTTCGGAGCAGCGCCTTCCGGGCATTCCGCATCACTATCAGCCGACCGCCCGGCAAGCCGAAGATGGCCAAGCCTTTAGTTGGCGCCGTAAGGCGGCTAAAACGGCCTAATTCGGCTTCTAGCCCAGGGATGCCGGCAATGCGAAATACATCGGATTGCCGCATTCTTGGTATATACGGCTCACATGATGCGTGAATCCTGACCGGAACACGCATATTTTATGCCGGCGCCGTGGGATGGAATAGAATGCCTTTAAATCGGGGCTATATTATAATATCAGCCTCGCAAAACGCAGCCTGCCAAGAATGACGTGTACGACGAATACGGGATCCGATACCGAATGAACGCCCCTGCCAAGACCGAAGAGTTTGTTTCCGCAGTGCCCGCCGGCGTCTTTGCCGAGAAGGTACTGAGCGTGACACATTATACCGACCGGCTCTTTCGCTTTACGATGACCCGGCCGCAGGGCTTCCGCTTCCGCTCGGGCGAATTTGCGATGATTGGCCTCATGGTCGACGGCAAGCCGCTTTATCGCGCCTATTCGATCGCGAGCCCCGCCTGGGCCGACGAGCTTGAATTCTTCTCGATCAAGGTTCCGGACGGTCCGCTGACCTCGCATCTGCAGAACATCAAGCCGGGCGACGAGGTGCTGATGCGCAAGAAGCCGACGGGTACGCTGGTGCTCGACGCGCTGACGCCTGGCAGAAGGCTCTATATGTTCTCGACCGGCACCGGCATCGCGCCCTTCGCCAGCCTGATCCGCGACCCTGAGACCTACGAGAAGTTCGAGGAAGTGATCCTCACCCATACGACCCGTGATGTCGCCGAGCTGAAATACGGCTTCGACCTCGTCGAGGAAATTCGCAACGATGAAATCCTGAGTGAAGTCGTCGGCGACAAGCTGCGCCATTATGCGACCGTCACCCGCGAAGAGTTTCCCTTCAAGGGCCGCATTACCGATCTCATCGAAAACGGCAAGCTCTTCACCGATCTCGGCGTCCCCGCATTGGATCCTGCCATCGACCGCGGCATGATCTGCGGCTCCTCGGCGATGCTGAAGGATACCAAGGATCTGCTTGAGAAGGCAGGTCTTAGCGAGGGCGCCAACAGCAAGCCGGCCGAATTCGTCATCGAACGCGCCTTCGTCGGCTAAGGCCGTTTTCCATCCGGGATTGCAAAAAAGATAAAGCGGTTCTGCGTTCCCATGAAAGGCTGAACCACTCTCTGAACCTTCGGATATCGGAATAGGCAAGGCGGTCTCGACAGCGAGGCCGCCTTTTTCATCTGTCGCTGAGATAATCGATCAGAGCCGCCATCGTCTTGCGGGCATCTTCGCTGTTGCCCCCATGGATCGCCCTGATGACGCTGACATGCAATGCGATCGAGCGGTCCATGCCGTCAGGCGTCGCGGTCGAATACCAGAGCCGACGTGAATGGGTCTGCACTGGCCCAAGTGCGGCCGTGATGAAGCCGTTCGGACAGGCATCCTCGAGAATTTCATCAAACGTCTTGTCGGCGGCAAAGAAGCCCGGCAGATCGCGCGTTGCGGCGCACTCGGTCATCAGCCGGGCGCATTCGAGCAGTTGTTCCCGCTGTTCCTCAGTGGCATGGCTGGCGACCAGCGACGCGGCGATCGGTTCGAGTTCGCGCCTGACCTGCATGACATGCATATGGTCTGCCAGCCGAATCTCCGCGATCTGCAATCCCACGCGCGGCCGTACATGGATCAGCCCTTGCCATGCCAGCTTCTGGATTGCCTCGCGCACCGGCGTGCGCCCATGGCCGGCCAATTCGATCAGTTGCTTTTCCGTGACCAGTGCACCCGGTTTCAGCGCCAGCGTAACGATCCGATGCTCGAGGGCGAGATAGGCGCGGTGGCTTTGCGAATTCTGCATTCCCGGATGATTCCATTGATACATCAAAAGTTGGCATGTCGTTGCCGCGATGGCAAGCGACTGTGATATATCAGGCAAGGGCGATGCAGGCGTAGCCTATTTGCACTCCGGTCGAACGATCGTGCTCACGTGGAATGCCTGCTGCAGTCGGGCGAACTCGCAGCAAAGTCTTTCCCGTATCGGGAAGGTGCTGGCGAGCGGACCTGTCGAAGTTCTGATTTGGTGGAGTCAACCGGTCAAAGGGCCGGGCGAGAGAGCCCGGCATTCTCTAGCCGTGATAGGGGATCAATAGCCGATTGCGGAAGAAAGGCTGGGCGGCTTCCGCTTGGCAGCCATCAGCAAATCCAGTTCCGTAGCAGATGGTCCGAACTTGTCGAAGAGCCGCTTGGCTTCCTTGTCATCGAGGCGATACTTTCGTGCGAATTCGGCGATGCTGTAGGGGCGACCGCGTATTACCTTCCGGCCCGGCGTCTGATTGGCGCTTTGGGTCATGCTTCCAACCTCCTCTTCCGTCTACCAACAAAAGCTAGGGCTGCGGGCGAGGTTGAAAAGGGTTGTGAAAGCCAAAATGTCACATAAATACAATAAAAAAGGGAAGGCGAGATATCCCCGTCTTCCCCTTGACTATCTCTGTCCTGACGGATTTTGCTCGCTGAGCGGGCGCCTATCGTCTGATCAACCGACCGACGAAAATCAGGATGCAGGCGCCGATGAAGCCGGTGATCAGATAGTTGATCCATGCGTTGAACGGCAATGCGATGTGCAGAATCCCCAGGAGCCAGCTAGCAACAATCGCCCCGACAATGCCGAGGATGATGTTCATGATAAGACCCATGTTGCTTTCCATGAGCTTTTCGGCGAGCCAGCCTGCGAAGCCGCCAATGATGATTGCTGCGATCCAACCGACGTGTGCGTCTTCCATAGAAATCCTCCTGAGGGAATCGGCGGGTTGCCAATAAATTTCGATATACACCAAAAGCGATTCGGGCCGCAAACAATTGCGTCTGGGTTGCGATCAGAGCCGCTGGCGTGCAGATCCCGATTATTAAGGAAGAATGTTACCGTTGTTCCGGCGTGGCGAAGCAAGCTCTGAGATCGGCAAGCTGTTTTCTCAGCTCCTCGGCGACTTCATCGGTCGTGTCGATGAACCGGTTGTTTTCGACGGCGTGTACACGAATGCGGCCCTGCTTCAGACAATGCAGATGGAAACGCAAAAATTGCTCCTGTGCCTTGCACCATTTATCGAGTTCGGATTTCTGCTTCATTGGCGTCCCCGACCCAGTGCCGGCCTCAACCTGATTCTGAACTGATGTCTCAAGAATTCAGGCGTCAAGCATTCAAAAAATCATCCTATCATACCGTGGTAACATTCTGAGGCAGTGATTGCCGAGTCAGTCATTTGAATGAGAAAAGCGTAGTTGCCACTCTAAAGGTGTGCGGCAAATCTCCCGAAAAGGCAGGTATAACCTATAAGATAATCCTTAAATTGAGGAATTCTGCGGTTTCCTATCATCAAAACGACCAATCCTTGCTTTTTTCGCGAAGAAAGACGCGGCTTCCTATGCTGATCTTCCCGATTTGCGCATCGACACAGGCAGCTTTCACCACTTCGACATGCGGAAAAGCGTTGTACGTCGTCGTAACCGCGATTTTATGGGTTGACCGCAATAGGGCGTCTGCATATGTTCCGCGCACTTCCAGCCGGGGTGCAATCATCCGCGGACGGGGAGAGCGTAGCTCAGCCGGTAGAGCAACTGACTTTTAATCAGTAGGTCATGGGTTCGAATCCCATCGCTCTCACCAAAAACTCAGTAAAATTAGCAGCTTAAGGTGTGGGCACGGCGGGATATATGATTCGCTGCACCGAAGAATCACGACTTGGTCCGTGGCCGGCTTATTATCCGGCGGATGCGCGCTCTACATAACGCATGATTCTGGTTACGGTCGATCGACTGACGCCAGCCTCGCGGGCGATGCAATCCATCGACTTTCCTTCGGCTTTTAGCCGCAACACGCACTCGGCTTTATGCCTCATCGCACCGGCAGACGAATCGTGTACCGGAATCATGCCAAGGGAACCGCTATTTTCGATCCCTAAGGCTTCGAAATGCTGCATATCAACAGACGCCATAACACGCTCCTCGCAGTCGTGGGACGATTAGGAACAATGGTGCCCATGTCGAGCGAGGTAAATTCGGATATTAGCAGTATGTGAAAAAGGCACTAATTGGTGAACTGCTTCCGCCATCCGTATATGCCGCTGCACAGTGCCATGGTTCAGGCGGGATCCTCCTGGCCGATTTTTCATCCAAGGATCAATGAAATGGCATCGCTCGCGCGCCCCTCGAAAAGGTGATTGGCCTTCCGGCTCCAGCAACGCTAGTAAGACGGCTGAATGACATAGCCGGAGTCTATCGTGTCGCTTGCCGATATCTCGCTTCTGAGCGCCTTGCTCGCCGGAGCCCTTTCGTTTCTTTCGCCCTGCGTGCTGCCGCTGGTGCCGCCTTATCTCTGCTATATGGCCGGCATTTCCGTCGAGCAATTTCGCGGTGGCGGAGCGGCCGTCGCGGCCGGGCCAGGCGTTCGCGGCAATGTCCTGTTTTCGGCGCTGTTCTTCACGCTTGGCTTTGCGACCGTGTTCATTGCGCTTGGCGCTGGCGCGTCCTCGATCGGCATTCTGCTGCGCCAGCATCTCGATATCCTAGCGAAAATAGGCGGCCTGATCATCGTCGTCATGGGCCTGAATTTCCTCGGCGTTTTCCGGCTCGGCATTCTCGCCCGCGAGGCGCGTTTCCAGGGCGGCGGCAAACCGGCGACGCTGACAGGCGCCTATATCATGGGTCTTGCCTTCGCCTTCGGCTGGACGCCCTGCATCGGTCCGGTGCTGGGCGCGATTCTCGGCGTTGCGGCTTCGCGTGAGACGATCGGCGCGGGCGCGGGGCTGCTCGCCATCTATTCGCTCGGCCTTGCTATCCCCTTCTGGATCGCTGCCGGTTTTTCCGGTGCCTTCATGACCTTCCTTGTTCGCTTCCGCCGCCATCTCGGCACGGTGGAGAAGGTCATGGGCGGGCTTCTGGTGCTCACCGGTCTGGCGTTCATATTCGGTTATGTCAGCGACATGGCGATCTGGTTTCAGCAGACCTTTCCAATCCTGACGCAAATCGGCTAAGCAACTCCAGTCTCCCTTTCCAATCACCCAAAATGGGATATGCCCGATGGCTGACATTGTCGGTCTGTTGCTGCCGTTCTTCGGCCTGATCGTAATCGGTTACATCGCCGCGCGCATCACCAGACAGCCGGCGGAAGCACTTGGCTGGCTCAATACCTTCATCATCTATGCGGCGCTGCCAGCCCTGTTTTTCAAGCTCGTCTCGCAAACGCCGATCGAACAATTGACGCGCGCCGATTTCATCATCACCGATCTGGCCGCGACCTATCTGATCTTCCTGCTGCTGTTCCTGGCCGGATGCTTTCTGCGCCGCAATTCGCTGGCCGACAGCACGATCCAGGCTTTCGCCGGCGCCTACGGCAACATCGGCTATATGGGGCCGGGTCTGGCGCTGCTGGCGCTCGGCGAAAAGGCCGCCGTTCCTGTCGCCCTGATTGTCTGCTTTGAAAATGCGCTGCATTTCATCGTCGCGCCGGCGCTGATGGCGATCGAGGGCGGCGACAAGCGATCGTCCGGACGGCTTGTCGCCGACATTGCCAGAAGAGTGCTGCTGCACCCCTTCATTGTGTCGACCGCGCTCGGCTTCGTCGCCGCTGCTTTTTCGGTCGGCCAGCCGGTCGCCTTCCAACACTTTGTCGACTATCTGGCGCAGGCCGCCGCACCCTGCGCATTGTTCGCCATGGGCGTGACGTTGGCGCTGCGGCCGCTGAAGCGTGTCCCGACCGAGATCGGCTATATCGTTCCGGCCAAACTCATTCTGCATCCGCTGGTCGTTTATGTCGCGCTGCAGGCAGTCGGCGGCTTCGATCCGATCTGGATCGAATCAGCGGTATTGCTCGCCGCCCTGCCAACGGCGACGAATGTATTCGTCATCGGCCAACAATATGGCGTCTGGCAGGAGCGGGCCTCCGCGACGATCCTCATCACCACCGCTTGTTCAGTCGCGACGGTCTCGCTGGTGCTTTATTTGATCAAGTCCGGTGCCCTACCGGCGCAGCTTTTCCCGTAACATCGACGGAAAACCGCGTAAGCCGCCGCCCGGCTCGATGCCTTCACGCATGACGATGTTGCGCAGTGGCGGAATGGCCGAAAGGACGTGCAGCCCCGCGGCTCGCAGCATCTGAACGGGGAGAAAATCCGAAAGCAGAGAGCGGTTCAAGAGATCGACGCTCGCTGTGCGGCTAATGATATCGACGCGGCGACGGCGGTCGAAACTGCCGCCGGCGGATGCTGAAATCGGCTGTCCGGTGGGGCTTGCCAGAATTTCGACGAGCGTCAGTATATCGCGCAGGCTGAGGTTCAGCCCCTGGGCGCCGATCGGTGGGAAAACATGCGCGGCCTCACCGATCAGCGCGGTGCGGCCCTTGCCGAAGCGATAGGCCGTCATGCCGGAGAGCGGCCAAACCTGCACGCTGTCCTCGACCGTAACCTTGCCGAGCATCGATTGCATGCGGTCCTCGATCAGGCGGCCGAGATCTTCCAGCGATTTTTCGGCATTGGCAGCGGCTTCCGCCGGCTTTTGTACCCAGACGAGGCTGGAGCGATTGCCGGGCAGGGGGACCTGGGTGAACGGCCCGCTTTCTGTGTGGAACTCCGTCGAGATGTTCTGATGCGGCAGCGAATGCGCAAAGTTCAGCACCATGGCCGATTGCGGGTAGGACCAGGTCTTGACCTTGATCCCGACCGTTTCCCGCACCATCGAATTGCGCCCATCCGCACCGACGACAAAGGCAGTGTCGAGCGTTTCGCCGTCTTCGAGGGTGACGGTGACGCCATCGTCGCGGACAGTGACCTCGGAGGCCGCCATTTCGATAAGCGTGATATTGCCCTCCGCTTTTACGGCTTCGCTGAGGGCGCTGAGCAGTGCGGCGTTCGGTATATTATAGCCGAAGGCGTCGAGGCCGATTTCAGAGGCGCGAAAGGCGACGGTCGGCGCACGCAGCAGCCGCGTCGTGCCGTCGATGATCTGCATGGTGGTCAGGGGGGCGGTCGAAGGCGCAATCCTGTCCCACAGCGCCAGCCGCTCCAGGAAGCGAATCGATTGGTCCATCAGCGCCGTGGTCCGCCGGTCGGCCTTGTTATGCGGCTGGGCTATGAGGGCAATGGCTCGCCCACCGCGCGCCAAGGCTATCGCCGCGATCATGCCCGCCAGACCGCCGCCGATGACGGCCACTTCAACCTGCTTCATATCGATGCCTCAATTATCTTTCTTTCTGAAAATAGACGCTTAGCCTGTTGAAATCCATGGGATGAAACATCGCAGCGGGTGAAAATGACAAGAACTCGCGCTAGCCTGTGGTACATGGACGCTTTTGCGCTGGCAGCGCCGCGTAAAGGGTGCATATTAGCAAGAAAAATCGCCTGCCGGGGCAGGTAGATAAGCAGGCGAGTAACGGGGCGGATGAAAATCTTCAATTATAAGCGGGTGCCTTACGCGGAAATCCGTGCCTTTTCCGTACATATATTGACGGCATCCGGCTCGTTCCTTGCCTTTCTCGGCGTTGTCGCGGCGGCGGAACATCGCTTTGTCGATATGTTCTGGTGGCTCGGTCTGGCTCTGCTTGTCGATGGCATCGATGGACCGATCGCCCGCAAGGTCAGCGTCAAGGAAGTGTTGCCGAACTGGTCCGGCGATACGCTGGATAACATCATCGACTACGTGACCTATGTGCTTCTGCCCGCTTTCGCGCTTTACGAAAAAGGCATGATCGGCGAGCCCTGGTCCTTCGTCGCTGCGGGGATGATCGTCGTCTCCAGCGCCATTTATTATGCCGATATGGGCATGAAGACGGAGGAATATTTCTTCTCCGGTTTCCCGGTCGTCTGGAACATGGTGGTCTTCACGCTCTTCGTCATCGACGCTAGCGCAACAACCGCCATGGTCCTCGTGGGCGTCTCCGTCGTCCTGACCTTCCTGCCGATCAATTTCTTGCATCCGGTGCGCGTCAGGCGGCTGCGGCCGCTCAATCTTGGTATATTCCTGCTTTGGTCCGCCCTCGGAATCTATTCATTGCTGATGCATTTCGTCATGCCGCAATGGGCTGTTGTCTTGTTTATCGTCAGCGGCATCTATCTTTATTGCATCGGCGCCGTGCTGCAGTTTTTCCCGTCCCTCGGGCGTCAATGAGGATTGCGCATCATGAAGAAGACTAAGGCCATTCGCATCCACGAAAATGGCGGTCCTGATGTCATGAAGTTCGAGGAGGTCGATCTGCCGTCTCCGGGCGCCGGCGAGGTGCAGATCCGTCACGCTGCGATCGGCCTTAATTTCATAGACGTCTATTTCCGTTCGGGCCTTTACAAGGCACCCTATTTTCCTCTGCCGCTCGGCAAGGAAGCCGCG
Organism: Rhizobium sp. CB3060; assembly: GCF_025200735.1. Taxonomy (NCBI): domain Bacteria; kingdom Pseudomonadati; phylum Pseudomonadota; class Alphaproteobacteria; order Hyphomicrobiales; family Rhizobiaceae; genus Rhizobium; species Rhizobium sp. CB3060. The sequence continues at coordinate 1,328,881 of NZ_CP104158.1, forward strand.
GGCACGATCACGGAAGTCGGGCCGGGCGTGACCGATTTCGCCGTCGGCGATCGTGTCGCCTATGTCGGCAGCGACGGCGCCTATAGCATCGAGCGCAACATAGAAACCCGCCATCTGGTCAAGGTGCCTGACGATATCCCACTCGAAACCGCGGCATCGATGATGCTGAAGGGGATGACGGCCGAATACCTCTTGAACCGCACCTTCAAGGTCGGCCCCGGAACGACGCTGCTGTTTCATGCCGCAGCAGGTGGCGTCGGCTTGATCGCCGGCCAATGGGCCAAGGCTCTCGGAGCCGGCACCGTCATCGGCACTGCCGGTTCTGCGGAAAAGGTCGAACTGGCATTGGCGCACGGCTATGACCACGTCATCGATTACAGTAAGGAGAGCTTTGCCGATCGTGTCCGCGAGATTACCGGCGGCAAGGGCGTCGACGTCGTTTACGACTCGGTCGGCAAGGACACGTTCCCACATTCGCTCGATTGCCTGAAGCCGCGCGGCATGTGGGTGACCTTCGGTCAATCGTCCGGCCCGATCGAGAACTTCAATCTCGCCATCCTCAATCAGAAGGGTTCGCTTTTCGCCACGCGGCCAAGCCTTTTCGCCTATGTCGCAACGCCTGAGGAGCTGAGAGCCAGCGCGAAAGCATTATTTGCTGTTGTGCAAAGCAGCAAAGTGCGTATCAATGTGAACCAGACCTATCCGTTGAGCGATGCGGGGCGCGCGCACACGGATCTGGAAACAAGAAAAACGAGTGGAACTACGCTGCTGATCCCATAGATCCGAAAGGGCAGGACAGTGGGAAGGAAATGAGGGGAACGTGTCGTCATTCGATGTGCCGGCAACCGGTGCGTTATTGTCGGTTCGCAAACTGACTAAGCTGTTCGGTAGCTTTGCTGCCTGCAATGGAATTGATCTGGAAATTCAGCCCGGCGAGATTCACGCTCTGCTCGGTGAGAACGGCGCAGGCAAATCCACTCTGGTGAAGATGCTGTTCGGCGTTTTGGAGCCGACCGAGGGCGAAATCGCCTGGCAAAACCAACTCGTCTCGATTGGCTCGCCGGGCGAAGCACGCAAGCTTGGCATCGGCATGGTGTTTCAGCATTTCTCCTTGTTTGAGGCGCTGACGGTCGCTGAGAATATCGCCCTTTCCCTTGATGACAGCATTCCGATCGGCAAGATCGCTGAGGAGGCTGCCAGCCTGTCGCAAGCCTATGGCCTGCCGCTGGATCCCCATGCTCATGTCGCTGACCTTTCCGTCGGCGAGCGCCAGCGTATCGAAATCGTCCGTGCGCTGCTGCAGAATCCGAAGCTGATCATCCTCGATGAGCCGACCTCGGTGCTGACACCGCAGGAAGCCGACCGCCTGTTCGAAACGCTCTTCCGGCTCCGGGACGAAGGCCGTTCGGTGCTCTATATCAGCCACCGCCTGGAGGAGGTGCAACGCATCTGCTCCCGCGCTACGGTGCTGCGCCATGGCAAGGTAACCGGTGCCTGTGACCCACGGCAGGAAACGCCCGGCTCGCTCGCCCGCATGATGGTCGGCAGCGATGTTGCCAGCGTGCAGCATGAAGGCCTTGGCAAGAAGGGCGATATCCAGCTCGAGGTCGCCGGTCTCTCTGTGCCCGCGCGCGCGCCCTTTGCCATGTCGCTGAAGAATGTTTCGCTCCGCGTACGCGCGGGCGAGATTCTGGCGATCGCCGGCGTTGCCGGCAACGGGCAGGGGGAGTTGTTCGATGTCGTTTCCGGCGAACATACCGTGCCTTCAGACGATTTGATCCTGGTGCGTGGCCAGGCGGTCGGCACCAAGGGTATCAATACGCGCCGCCTGCTGGGTGCCGGTTTCGTGCCGGAAGAGCGGCATGGCCATGCGGCGGTGTCGGGGCTGAAGCTTTCAGACAATCTCGTGCTGGCCCGCAGCAAATCGGACCGCCGGGCCTTCCTCGGCGGTGGTTTCCTGAAGGTGATCCGTCGGGGCGCGGTCAAACAGGCGACCAAGCGCATTTCCGAAGCCATGGACGTGCGCAAAAGCGGCGAGGACCCGACTGCGGGCTCGCTCTCTGGCGGTAACCTGCAAAAGTTCATCGTCGGTCGTGAGCTGGACCGGCAGCCGACGGTGCTGGTGGTCAATCAGCCGACCTGGGGTGTCGACGCGGGTGCCGCAAGCCATATTCGTCAGGCGCTGGTCGATCTTGCCCGCAACGGCTCGGCCGTGCTGGTCATCAGCCAGGATCTCGACGAAATATTCGAGGTGGCCACCGATATTGCCGTCATTTCGGAAGGACGGCTGTCGCCGGCTTATCCGGCGGGCGAGCTGACACGGGAAAAGATCGGTCTCCTAATGGGCGGCCTGCATGAATCAAAGACGCATCCGGAGCCCATGCATGCGCATTGAACTTGAAAGGCGCCCGCAGGCTTCGAAACTGTTCGGCTTCCTGTCGCCGCTGCTCGCCCTCGCGCTGGCGCTGATTGCCGGTACCATTATGTTCGCCGTCCTCGGCAAGGACCCGGTGGAAGCGCTGGACGCTTTCTTCGTCGAGCCTCTGCTGGAAGTCTGGTCGCTGCACGAACTGGCGATCAAGGCGGGGCCGCTGATCCTGATCGCGGTCGGCCTTTGCGTCTGCTATCGGTCCAACAACTGGAACATCGGCGCCGAAGGCCAATTTACCATCGGTGCGGTCGCCGGCTCCTACATTCCGATTGTCTTCACCGATTGGCATTCGCCGATGGTCCTGCCACTGATGCTGATCGCCGGCGCTGTCGGCGGGGCGCTCTATGCCGCCATTCCGGCGTTGTTGAAGGCGCATTTCAACACCAATGAGATCCTGACGAGCTTGATGCTCGTTTATATCGGGCAGCTCTACCTGGATTGGCTCTCACGCGGCCCTTGGCGCGATCCGCAGGGCCATAATTTCCCGCAGAGTATCGATTTTCCGCCGGAGGCGGTGCTGCCGGCGATCTGGGCGGACTCCGGTCGGGCGCATTGGGGGATCGTCTTTGCCATCGTCGCGGCGATCCTTGCCTGGTTCATGATGAAATACACGCTGAAGGGCTTTGAGATAACCGTTCTTGGCCAATCGGAACGAGCAGGCCGCTTCGCCGGCTTTTCCTCCAAGAAAATGGTCTGGTTCGGCTTCCTCTTCTCCGGCGCGCTGGCAGGCCTTGCCGGCATTTCCGAGGTTGCGGGTTCGATCGGCCATCTGCAGCCGGCAATATCGCCGGGCTACGGCTTTACCGCCATCATCGTTGCTTTCCTGGCGCGTCTCAATCCGCTCGGCGCGATCCTTTCCGGCTTCGTGCTGGCGCTGACCTATCTTGGCGGCGAGGCGGCGCAATTATCGCCCGGCATCTCCGCCAAGGCGGCGAGCGTCTTCCAGGGGTTGTTGCTTTTCTTCGTGCTCTCCTGCGATACGCTGATCAACTATAAGATCCGGCTGGTCTGGTCGCGGGTTCGGGGAGGTGCGGCATGAGTATGAGTGTCTTTGAAGCGATCCTCCTCACCATCATCACGGCCTCGACGCCGCTTGTTATCGCCGGCCTCGGCGAACTTGTGGTGGAACGCTCCGGTGTGCTCAATCTTGGCGTCGAAGGCATGATGATCATCGGTGCTGTCGCCGCCTTCGTCGGCGCACAGGTGAGCGGATCGCCCTATGTGGGCCTCATCGCCGGCATTGCCGGCGGCGCGCTATTTTCGCTGTTGTTCGGCTTCCTGACGCTGACGCTGGTGACCAATCAGGTGGCGACGGGTCTGGCGCTGACCATCCTTGGCCTCGGTCTCTCCGGCATGATCGGGGAAGGTTATGTCAGTGTGCCCGGAGTGCAGTTGCGGGAAATCGTCTTCCCGGTCTTGTCCGATATTCCGCTCGTCGGGCCGGTGCTGTTCAAGCAGGATCTGACTTTCTATCTGTCGATCGCGCTGCTCATCGGGGTCAACTGGTCCCTCTTCCGCAGCCGCAGTGGCCTGAAGCTGCGCGCCATCGGCGACAGTCATGGCTCGGCACATGCCCTCGGCATCGACGTCATCCGCACGCGCTATCTCGCCGTCATGTTCGGCGGCGCCTGCGCCGGGCTCGCTGGTGCACAGTTGTCCCTGGTCTACACGCCGCAATGGGTCGAGAACATGTCGGCCGGCCGCGGCTGGGTGACACTGGCCCTTGTTGTCTTCGCGTCGTGGCGGCCGATGCGCGTCCTGGCCGGCGGCTATCTCTTCGGCGCAGTGACGATCCTGCAGTTTCATGCGCAGGGCTTCGGCGTCGGCATTCCCTCACAGTTTCTGTCGATGCTACCCTACGCATCGACTATTGTGGTTCTCATCATCATCTCTCAAAATCGTCGGGCGACATTGATCAACACGCCAGCGTCGCTTGGCAAGGCCTTCGTTCCGGAGCGCTAAGAACAACAACCGGACGGATTTCGTAAATATCAAACCAGCAGGGGTAACCATGAAAAAACTAGCACTCGCACTCGCCACCACGGCCGCTGCCATTGTCGGCTTCGGCGCTGCGGCCGAAGCGGCTCCGACCAAGGTCTGCTTTGTCTATGTCGGCTCGCATACGGACGGCGGTTATTCGCAGGCGCACGATCTCGGCCGTCAGCAGGTCCAGAAGGAGTTTGGCAACAAGATCGATACGCCTTATCTCGAAAACGTACCGGAAGGCCCGGACGCCGAACGCGCCATCGAGCGACTCGCCCGCTCCGGCTGCTCGCTGATCTTCTCCACATCGTTCGGCTTCATGGACGCGACCGTCAAGGTCGCCGCGAAGTTCCCGAAGGTTAAGTTCGAGCATGCGACCGGCTTCAAGAGCGGCCCGAATCTCGCCACCTACAACTCGCGCTTCTATGAAGGCCGCTACATCCTGGGTCAGATCGCTGCCAAGACGTCGAAGAATCACGGTGCCGCCTACATCGCTTCCTTCCCGATCCCGGAAGTGGTGATGGGCATCAACTCCTTCGAGCAGGGCGCGCGCTCGGTCGATCCGAGCTTCAAGCTCAAGGTCGTCTGGGTCAACACCTGGTTCGATCCCGGCAAGGAAGCCGACGCTGCCAAGGCCATGGTTGACCAAGGCGTCGATATCTTGACGCAGCACACCGATACGACGGCACCGATGCAGGTGGCTGAAGAGCGCGGCATCCATGCCTTCGGTCAGGCGTCCGACATGATCGCCTCCGGCCCGAAGGCGCAGTTGACGGCCGTCGTCGACACCTGGGGCAACTACTACTCCAAACGCGTCCATGCGCTGCTTGACGGCACCTGGAAGGCCGAACAGAGCTGGGATGGCCTGAAGGACGGCATTCTGAAGATGGCGCCGTACACCAACATGCCCGACGACGTGAAGAAGATGGCTGAAGAGACCGAAGCCAAGATCAAGTCCGGCGAACTCGCGCCCTTTACCGGCCCGATCAACAAGCAGGACGGTACGCCCTGGCTGAAGGCCGGCGAGAAAGCCGATGACGGTACTCTGCTCGGCATGAACTTCTATATCGAAGGCGTCGACGACAAGCTGCCGGCTTCAAAATAAGAAAATCAGGCGGAAAACGCTTGAGTTGAAAAGGGCGTCCAAGGGACGCCCTTTTTTGTTGCAGTGCGTCATAGAATCCCGATTTACAAAAGTATTACTATATGATTTTTTGCCTTCGGCCGTAGGAGTTGGCCAATTGGGAGGACATCATGAAATTTAAGACTGCACTGGTGAGTGCCACGATTCTTGCTGCTTGCATGTTTACGACCGCATCGGCAAAGAATTTGGTCGTCGGCTTTTCGCAAATCGGTTCGGAATCCGGCTGGCGTGCGGCGGAAACGACGGTTACGAAACAGCAGGCTGAAAAGCGCGGCATCGACCTCAAATTCGCCGATGCCCAACAGAAGCAGGAAAACCAGATCAAGGCGATTCGCTCCTTCATCGCGCAGGGTGTCGACGCGATTCTCCTGGCGCCCGTCGTGGAAACGGGATGGGACTCTGTTCTGAAGGAAGCCAAGGAAGCCAAGATCCCCGTCATCCTGCTTGACCGCACGATCAACGCCCCGAAGGATCTCTATCTGACCGCCGTTACCTCGGACCAGATTCACGAAGGCAAGGTTGCCGGTGACTGGCTTGTGAAGACTGTCGGCGACAAGAAGTGCAATATCGTCGAGCTGCAGGGCACCACCGGTTCCTCGCCGGCCATCGCCCGCAAGAAGGGCTTCGAAGAAGCCATCAAGGGCCATGACAACCTGAAGATCGTCCGCAGCCAGACCGGCGATTTCACCCGCGCCAAGGGCAAGGAAGTCATGGAAAGCTTCCTGAAGGCCGAAAATGGCGGCAAGGACATCTGCGCGCTCTACGCTCATAACGACGACATGGCCGTTGGCGCTATCCAGGCGATCAAGGAAGCCGGCCTGAAGCCGGGCAAGGATATCCTGACCGTATCCATCGATTCGGTTCCGGACCTCTTCAAGGCCATGGCGGCCGGCGAAGCAAACGCGACGGTGGAACTGACGCCGAACATGGCCGGCCCCGCCTTCGATGCCCTCGACGCGTACCTCAAGACCAAGAAGGAGCCGCCGAAGTGGATCCAGACCGAGTCGAAGCTGTACACACAGTCTGACGACCCGCAGAAGGTCTACGAGGAGAAGAAGAACCAGGGCTATTGATGTAAAAAAAGCGAACCGCATCGGCTGGCAAACGGCCGATGCGGGCTTTTCTACGCGGCATTGCGGGCGGGGAAGCTTCCGCATTTAGGTGAACTACCCGAATGCGAGTAAGATGTACGCACGGCGCTTTAGCGAGCGGCGTATTTCGCACCTTTGCATACCGGCTCAATTCAAGGAAATTCTTGCTCCATGGCTCACGATGTCGAGCGTCTTCTGACGGCTACCGGCTTCTGCAAATATTTTCCCGGCTCCACCGCTCTGGATCATGTCGATTTTACGTTGCGGCGGGGCGAGGTTCATGCGCTTCTCGGCGAAAATGGTGCTGGGAAATCGACGCTGATCAAGTGCATGACCGGCGCCTATCGCCGCGACGCAGGCAGCCTTGTTCTCGATGGCGCCGAAATCGACCCGCACGATACGCTGGCGGCGCAGAAGCTTGGTATCGGAACGGTCTATCAGGAGGTGAACCTCCTTGCGAATTTGAGTGTAGCGGAAAATCTGTTTCTCGGCCGGCAGCCAAGACGGCTCGGCATGATCAGCAGCCGTGCGATGAACAGCATGGCGAAAGACCTGTTGTCGCAATACGGCATAGACATCGATGTCAGCCGTCAGCTCGACCGTTTCTCCGTCGCAATTCAGCAAGTCATCGCGATCGCACGTGCCGTGGATCTCTCTGGCAAGGTTCTGATCCTCGACGAGCCGACGGCCAGCCTCGATACGCACGAAGTTGCCATGCTTTTCGGTATTATCCAGAATCTGAAGCAGCGCGGATTAGGAATTGTTTTCATTACGCATTTTCTTGAGCAGGTCTATCAGATTTGCGACCGCATAACCGTTCTGCGCAACGGCCGCCTTGTGGGCACGCGCGATGCGGAGGGCCTTTCCCGGCAAACCCTGATCGCCATGATGCTGGGCCGCGAACTCGCGCAGGTCGAAGCGACCGCGAAGCAGGCGGTCGGCGAAAGCGGGCCGGTCAGATACCGCTTCACCAATTTCGGCAAACGCGGCAAAATTAAGCCCTTCGACCTGGAGGTTCGGGTCGGAGAAGTGGTTGGGATTGCCGGTCTGCTGGGCTCAGGACGCACGGAAACCGCGGAAGTGCTCTTCGGCGTCGAGCGCGCCGACAGCGGCGAGGCAAAGATCGAGGACAGGAATGTGACCCTTTCGGGCCCTCGCGCTGCCATCAAGAGCGGCTTCGGCTTTTGCCCCGAAGACCGCAAGACGGATGGCATCATCGGCGATCTTTCCATCCGCGAAAACATAGTCATGGCGCTCCAGGCCCGCCGCGGCTGGGCGCGCCCATTACCGCGCAGCGAGCAGAACGCGATCGCCGATCGTTATATCAAGGCGCTGGATATCCGCACCACCGACCGCGAAAAGCCGATAAGGCTGCTGTCCGGCGGCAATCAGCAGAAGGCCATTCTGGCGCGCTGGCTGGCGACCAATCCCAATTTCCTGATCCTGGACGAGCCGACGCGCGGCATCGATGTCGGCGCGCACGCGGAGATCATCCGACTGATCGAAGATCTTTGCCAGCAGGGAATGTCGCTAGTCGTGATCTCGTCCGAGCTGGAGGAACTCGTGGCCTATAGTTCCCGCGTCATCGTGCTGCGTGACCGCGAACATATTGCCGAACTGACAGGCGACAAGATTACCGCCAGCCATATCGTCGACTCGATCGCGACGGGCGAGAGCAAGCGGGAGGAAGCATGAGTTCCCAGATCAAGGCCCTGTTGCTTCGATTGGCCCCGCAGCTCATTGCGCTGTCAGCGATTCTTCTATTGAATTTCATTATGTTCCCACAGTTCTTTCATCTGGAACTGCAAAATGGCAGATTGTATGGCAGCATCATCGATGTTCTCAATCGCGGTGCGCCCGTAGCGCTTCTGTCCATCGGCATGACGCTCGTCATCGCCACCAAGGGCATCGATCTCTCGGTCGGCGCGGTGATTGCAATTTGCGGCGCCGTTGCCGCATCCGCCATCGTCTCCGGACATTCTCTCGCCTATACGCTGATACTGACCATCGGCGTCGGGCTTGCATGCGGGCTTTGGAACGGGTTCCTCGTCGCGGTTCTCGATATTCAGCCGATCATCGCCACGCTGGTGCTGATGGTCGCCGGCCGCGGGATAGCCCAATTGATCACCGAAGGCGTCATCATGACCTTCAATGACGATGGGCTCATCTTCTTGGGAAGCGGGTCCTTCGGCTCCCTGCCGATGCCTGTCGTCATCTGGCTGTTGGTGGCATTGGCGGTTATTCTTCTGGTGAGACGCACGGCTCTCGGCATGCTCGTCGAGGCGATCGGCATCAACCGGCGGGCCAGCACGCTGTCGGGCATTCAGACGCCGGTGCTGCTGATCGCCGTCTATGCGCTGAGCGGCCTGTGCGCTTCGATCGCCGGCATCATCGTTTCCGCCGATATCAAGGGCGCCGATGCGAACAATGCCGGTCTTTGGCTCGAACTTGACGCGATCCTGGCCGTCGTCGTCGGTGGCAATTCCCTTCTTGGCGGCCGTTTCAGCATCGTCGGCTCACTGATCGGCGCGATGATCATCCAGTCGGTCAATACCGGCATTCTGCTGTCCGGCTTCCCGCCGGAGTTCAATCTGGTGATCAAGGCCGTCATCGTCATCATCATTCTGGTCATCCAGTCTCCAGCTCTCCAATCCGTCTCGTCGTTTTTCTGGCGTCGGCGGGGCGCGGCGCAGATGATCCATGAGGAGCAGGCAAAGTGAATTCGAAATATCTTCCTCTGCTCGTGACGATCGTCATTTTCCTGCTGGCCTACACCGGCTGCGTGATGGAGTTTCCGACCATGCTGTCGACGCGCGTCGTCGGCAATCTGCTGACGGATAACGCTTTTCTCGGAATTGCCGCCGTCGGCATGACGTTTGTCATCCTTTCCGGCGGCATCGATCTGTCGATCGGTTCGGTCATCGCCTTTACCGGCGTCTTCCTGGCTATCATTCTGCGAGATACCTCGATCCATCCGTTGCTCGCCTTCGCGCTTGTTCTGGCGATCACGACGATCTTCGGCGCGGGCATGGGTGCCATCATCCACTATCTCAGCATGCCGCCCTTCATCGTCACTTTGGCGGGCATGTTTCTCGCGCGCGGCATCGCTTTCGTCCTCTCGATCGACAGTATCCCGATCGAGCATGATTTCTATTCGCAACTGAGCGATCTCTATCTATTGCTGCCAGGCGGCGGCCGTCTGACGCTGATCGGCGGTATCATGCTGATCGTCTTTGCAGGCGGCATTGTGCTGGCGCATCGCACCCGCTTTGGCGCCAACGTCTATGCGTTGGGCGGCGGGGTGCAGACGGCTCAGTTGATGGGTGTGCCGGTCGGCCGCACAACGATCCAGATCTATGCGCTGTCCGGCTTTCTCGCCGGTCTATCCGGAATCGTTTTTTCGCTCTATACGTCGGCAGGATATTCGCTGGCTACGGTTGGGGTCGAGCTGGATGCCATTGCCGCCGTGGTCATAGGTGGAACATTGCTCACGGGGGGAGCAGGGTTCGTTGGAGGAACTCTCATCGGAATTCTCATACAGGGCTTGATTCAGACTTATATCACCTTTGATGGAACGCTCTCCAGTTGGTGGACTAAGATATTAATCGGGCTGCTGCTCTTTGCGTTTATTCTGATGCAGAAGGGACTTCTGCTGCTTTCCCGCTTCAATCGACGTTACGCTTAGGGAAGGACAGAGTGTTTGCGCGGCCGATTGCTTGAAACCAGGAAAACCGAAGGAAAATCCCGAACGAGCCATGCTCAGGTCGTGGATGATCTTGGAAAAGCGATTGTGTCCGGCGCCTTTCCCATCGGCAGCATTCTCCCTGGCGACAGCGATCTTCTGCAGCGGTTCAAGGTGTCGCGCACCGTGCTGCGCGAGAGCATGAAGACGCTCGCGGCAAAAGGATTGGTCGTGCCGCGCGCCCGCGTCGGAACCCGTGTCACCGAAAAGATCCATTGGAACATGTTCGACAGCGCGGTGCTGACCTGGCACTTTGAAAGCGGCGTCAACGAGGAGTTCCTTCTCCACCTCTACGACATTCGTTTGGCCTTCGAGCCGTTTGCCGCCAGCCTCGTGGCGAAGCGGGCCAGCCCCGAAGAAATCGAGTCGTTGCGAAAGCTGGCGATGGCCATGGCCGCGCCGGAACATACGCCTGATAGTCTCGCCGTCGCCGATCTTCACTTTCACCTGGCGATCACGGAAGCCTCCCACAATCCCTTCATGCGTTCGCTCGGCGGCCTGATCGAAGCGGCCCTCGTCGGCATGTTCCGGATGAGCGCACCTCCGACCAGCAACGGCTTCGGCAATATTGCCGATACGCATATGGCGATCGTCGACGCTATCGCCGCCGGCGACGAATTGGCGGCGCACAAGGCGATGGAATTCGTTATTTTCGACGGCCGCCGGCATGTCCAGCAAGCCTTCGCGGCGCTCGCGGACGCTTGACGTCTACGTCTAATTTCGCCGTAGTTCACCGCTCAACTAGTTGCTATGAGGAGATGAGGCCTGCTCTCGGGCCTCATCGGACCGTATCTTTCGGAGCTTGAAATGGAACGCACCTGCCTCGCCATCATCCTCGCCGCCGGCGACAGCACCCGCATGAAGTCGTCGATCTCCAAGGTGCTGCACCCAATCGCCGGCCGTCCGATGATTGCACATGTGATGGACGCGATTGCCAAGACCGATATTTCTGCTGCCGCGCTCGTGGTCGGCCGCAACGCGGAGGAGGTCACTGCGGCGGCCGCCGTCGGCGGCGTCAAGGTGGAAGCCTATCTGCAGAAAGAGCGTCTCGGCACCGGCCATGCAGTGCTTGCGGCGCGCGAGGCGATCGCCAAAGGGTATGACGATATTCTCGTGGCCTATGGCGACGTACCGCTGCTCACCGATGCGCCGCTTCGCGCGGCACGTCAGGGGCTAGCCGATGGCAATGACATCGTCGTCATCGGCTTTCATACGGAAAACCCCAACGCCTATGGCCGGCTGCTCGTCAAGGACGGCGAGCTGATCGCCATCCGTGAGGCAAAGGACGCGACCGACGCCGAGCTTGCGGTTACCTGGTGCAATAGCGGCCTGATGGCGATCAACGGCCGCAAGGCGCTCGATCTGCTCGACCGTATCGGCAACGACAATGCCAAGCGCGAATATTATCTGACCGATCTCGTCGAGATCGCCCGCTCTCTCGGCGGCCGCGCGGTCGCCGTCGATGCGCCCGAAGTGGAGATGACCGGCTGCAACAACCGCGCCGAACTCGCCGTTATCGAGCGGCTCTGGCAGGAGCGGCGCCGTCATGAGCTGATGCTTTCAGGCGTCACGATGATTGCGCCAGAAACGGTGTTTCTTGCCTATGACACGGTAATTGGCCAGGACGCGCTGATCGAGCCGAACGTCGTCTTCGGCCCCGGCGCCGTCATCGATGGCGGCGCGGTCATCCATGCCTTTTCGCATATCGAAGGCGCCCATGTCAGCGCCGGCGCCACGGTCGGCCCCTTCGCGCGGCTGCGTCCGGGTGCGGACCTTGCCGGCGGCTCGAAGGTTGGTAATTTCTGCGAGGTGAAGAACGGCAAGATCAGCGAGGGCGCGAAGGTCAATCACCTGACCTATATCGGCGATGCCACGGTCGGCGCCGGCAGCAATATCGGCGCGGGCACGATCACCTGCAACTATGATGGCGTCAACAAGCACGAGACGCATATCGGCGCCAACAGCTTCATCGGCTCGAACTCGTCGCTGGTTGCGCCCGTGCGTATCGGCGACAACGCCTATGTCGCCTCAGGCAGCGTCATCACCGAGGATGTGCCTGCCGATGCGCTTGCCTTCGGTCGCGCCCGCCAGGAGGTAAAACCTGGCCGTGCCAAGGTCATTCGCGAGAGAGCCTTGGCCATCAAGGCAGCGAAGAAGGGCAGCCACTAAGCCTAAAGTCCAGCGCATGAGCCCTTAAATCGGAATCGATTTAAGGAAAGGAATATGCGCTACTCTAAAGTCCTACTGCGTTCTCAACGCGTCCTTTGGATCCGCGTTGCAGTAGGGTCGCGTAACGGTCGGAAACCGAAAGTGACCATCGCGGCAATTGAGAAAACTATAAGAATCATTAGGACTTGCGCCAAGATTTTGGGCCAGACGGAGAATTGCATGTGCGGCATTGTCGGGATTGTCGGAACGAAGCCTGTGGCGGCACGATTGGTGGATGCCTTGCGGCGTCTCGAATATCGCGGCTACGATTCGGCTGGCGTTGCCACCATCCATAACGGCGTCATGGACCGCCGCCGCGCCGAAGGAAAACTCTTCAATCTCGAAAAGCGACTGGATGTCGAGCCGCTACCGGGCGTCACCGGCATTGCTCACACCCGCTGGGCGACCCATGGCGTTCCCAACGAAACCAACGCCCATCCGCATTTTGTCGAAGGCGTCGCCGTCGTTCACAATGGCATTATCGAGAATTTCTCCGAGCTGCGCGAGGAATTGAAGGCCGAAGGCCGGGTCTTTGCCACACAGACCGATACGGAAGTTGTTGCGCATCTTCTGGCGAAATATCTCCGCCAGGGCCTCGATCCGCGCGCAGCCATGCTGAAGATGCTGAACCGCGTCACCGGTGCCTATGCACTGGTCGTCATGTTCCAGAACGATCCCGACACGCTCATGGCGGCCCGCTCCGGCCCGCCGCTCGCCATCGGTTTCGGCAATGGCGAGACATTCCTCGGCTCCGACGCGATTGCGCTGGCGCCCTTCACCAACGAGATTACCTATCTCGTCGACGGCGACTGCGCGATCATCACCCGCGATGGCGCCACGGTTGTCGATTTCAGCGGCCAGGAGGTCAGCCGCGTTCGGCAGATATCGCAGGCGACTGCCTATGTCGTCGACAAGGGCAATCATCGCCACTTCATGGAAAAGGAAATTTACGAGCAGCCGGAGGTGATCTCCCATGCGCTCAGCCAATATGTCGATTTCGCCAGTCATCGAGTGCGCCCGAATGCGTCGGCGATCGATTTCAGCGCGGTGTCCAGCTTGGCGATTTCAGCCTGCGGCACGGCGTATCTTGCCGGCCTGATCGGCAAATATTGGTTCGAGCGTTATGCCCGCCTGCCGGTCGAGATCGATGTGGCTTCCGAATTCCGCTATCGCGAAATGCCGCTATTGCCCTCGCAGGCTGCGCTATTCATCTCGCAATCCGGCGAAACGGCGGATACGCTTGCATCGCTGCGCTACTGCAAGGATCATGGCCTGAAGATCGGTGCCGTGGTCAATGTGAAGGAATCGACCATCGCGCGCGAATCCGATGCGGTGTTCCCGATCATGGCCGGCCCCGAAATCGGGGTTGCCTCTACCAAGGCCTTCACCTGCCAGCTTGCTGTGCTCGCATCTTTGGCGATCGGTGCCGGCAAGGCGCGTGGTACGGTCAGCGCTGAGGACGAACAGGCGATGGTGGGTCATCTCGTTGAGATGCCGCGCATCATGGCCCGGGTGCTGAACATCATCCAGCCGCAGATGGAAAGCCTTGCCCGTGAGATCTCAAAGTTCAACGACGTGCTTTATCTCGGACGCGGCACCAGCTTCCCGCTCGCCATGGAAGGCGCGCTGAAGCTCAAGGAAATCTCCTACATCCACGCCGAAGGCTATGCTGCCGGCGAGCTGAAGCACGGTCCGATCGCGTTGATCGACGAGAACATGCCTGTTATCGTCATTGCGCCCTATGACCGCTTCTTCGACAAGACCGTCTCCAACATGCAGGAGGTGGCGGCCCGCGGCGGCCGCATCATCTTCATCACCGACGAGGCAGGGGCTGCGGCTTCCACCTTGCCGACAATGGCGACGATCACCCTGCCGGTTGTCGATGAAATCATCGCACCGATCATCTTCTCGCTGCCGATCCAACTGCTCGCCTATCACACGGCAGTCTTTATGGGCACGGACGTCGATCAGCCGCGCAATCTCGCCAAGTCGGTGACGGTAGAATAGGCCGTATTCCCCGCTCTTTTCCTAAAATAACGTCGTCGTGAATGGGGCGCCGATTCCCATTGATGACATGACTGCCGGGTTGTGCGACGCGCCGATTTCTGGCACGTTTTACGGAGGAGATGGTGGGGGAATTTGCCGGTTAGCGGTGGCGACGGAACGGAGTTTTCGAACGGCGAATGACGGAAAAACCCATCAAAGTGTCTGTGGCAACGCGGATCAGAAATAATTTCCTGGCGGGCCTGATTATCTGCGCGCCGATCGCCATTACGCTCTGGCTCACTTGGTCTGTGGTCCACTGGGCCGATAGCTGGGTCAGGCCCTATATTCCGGCCCGCTATGATCCCGAAAGCTATCTGAACTTCGCGGTTCCTGGCACCGGCTTGGTGATCGCGATGATCTTCATCACGATCGTCGGTTTCCTCGCCAAAAACCTCATTGGCCAAAGCATCGTCCGTTTCGGCGAATCGATCGTTCATCGTGTGCCGCTGGTGCGAACCATCTATAAGAGCGTGAAGCAGATTTTCGAAACCGTGCTGAAAGAGCAGGGCACGTCTTTCAAGAAGGTTGGCCTAATCGAATATCCGAGCCCCGGCCTCTGGTCGATGGTGTTCATCTCGACCGATGCCAAGGGTGAAATCGCCTCCAAGTTTAACGCTATGGGGCATGACATGGTGGCCGTTTTCCTACCGCCGACGCCGGTGCCGACAGCCGGTTTTCTGGTTTTCGTTCCGCGTGAAAAGATCACCATTCTCGACATGAGCCCGGAAGACGGCGCCAAACTGCTGATCTCCGGCGGATTGGTCTCACCGGAATATCGGGAAAAGCTGATCGGCAAGGAACTGCCTCCGCCGGCGCCTGTTCCCGCAAAGACTTTGTCTTAGAGCCAGCCATTTCCTGATCTCCCCCTCTATCGCCCACGCGTTTGGGGCGAGTTGTCATGTCCTTATCATGTTGCCGTCTTAGACCGTCTGCCAGAAAGGCAATCGGGCGCATCTCATTGTCGAATGTCTGGGCTCAGTGCCGGACGTATCGTTCGACGCGGCTTCAGGCCGGGTCTGGAGGTGAATGCCGTTCCAGCCAAAAGGGCTTTTTCATCAGGAGGATATTGCCGTGAAAAATGTGCATTCAATGACTTTGCCGCTGCTCTCCGTAGCGCTCGCCACTTTCGTTTTTGCTGCGCCGGCCGCAGCCCTCGCCGATAATTCCGTTACCGTCGGCAATGTCACGCTGGTCAACAAGGGCCGCGTCGCCGTCGGGCGCATCCCGGCCAATCAGCGCGACAAGTTCGGCGAGACCTTCGGCTCCGGTTCGGGCATGTCCATCGACACCAAGAGCTGGGTGCGCAATGCCGATGGTTCCTACAAGGGTTCGCTGTGGCTGCTGCCGGATCGTGGCTATAATGCTGTCGGCACTACCGACTATCGTCCGCGCCTCAACACCGTCGATATCCAGTTGACGCCGGTTGCTCCGGGCGCAACACCGCCGGCCGGCAAGGAACAGTCTGGCGTCGTCGCCAAGCTTGCCGACACCATACTGCTCACCGACAACAAGGGCGCCGATACGACCGGTCTCGACCCTGCTAACGGCACTCGCCATCCGGAAGGCAGCATGCCGCTGCTGCCTCAAGCGCCGAACGGCAAGATCTCGCTCGACAACGAGGCCATCGCCCGTCTGTCCGACGGCACGATGTTCATCAGCGATGAATATGGCCCCTATATCTACCGCTTCTCCGCTACGGGCCTAATGATGTCTGCCACCCAGCCGCCGGCTGCACTGCTGCCGATGCGCAATGGCGCGGTGAACTTCGCTTCCAACAATCCGGGGCCGGGCGAAACGGCTCCCGATCCGAAGGATCCGACGAGCGGCCGCCAGAACAACCAGGGCCTCGAGGGCATGTCGATGACCCCGGACGGTAAGTTCCTGATTGCCGTGCTGCAGTCGGCAACCCGCCAGGATGGCGGCGATTCCAGCTCGACCCGACAGAACACCCGCGCGCTGATCTACGATGCCGCTGATCTGGCGCATCTGAAGCTCGTGCATGAATATGTCGTGCCGCTGCCGGTCTTTAAGGACGACAAGGGCAAGACGCTCGTCGCTGCCCAGAGCGAAATCGTGGCCCTGTCGCCGACAAACTTCCTGATGCTCGCTCGCGATAGCGGCAATGGTTACGGTGTGAAGGGCGATAAGTCGCTTTACCGCAGCATCAACATCGTCGATGTCTCGGCGGCCACGGATATTGCCGGCAGCAAATTCGATGCCGACACGGCGCTCGCTCCCAAGGGCGTTCTCGATCCGTCGGTAAAGCCGGCTGCGGTCAGCCAGTTCATCGATATCAACGATAGCGCCGATCTGGCTCGTTTCGGTCTCCACAATGGCGCGCCGAACGATCGGAACAACCTCTCCGAAAAGTGGGAGGCCATGTCGCTCGTCAGCGTGCAGGATCCGAAGCTGCCGGATGACTACTTCCTGTTTGTCGCCAACGACAACGATTTCCTCACCCAGGACGGTTTCCAGGTTGGCGCGGCCTATAAGGGCGATGGCGGAGGCGATGTCGACACCATGTTCCAGGTGTTCCAGGTGACGATCCCCGGCCTGTCGGCCAAGTAACGGCCTTTTGATCTGGATGGACGCGATTGCCGCGTCCATCCACCTATCCCGCCCTAAGGAACCGGATCGCCTCGTCGCGGCGGAAAAGATAGAGCAGGGTGCGCACCGCCATGCCGCGCTCGCCCGTCAGCTCCGGATCGCGCTCAATGAGATAGGCGGCGTCCTTGCGAGCGATTTCCAAGAGATCGGCATGGGCTTCGAGGCTGGCGATGCGGAAGCCCGGCGTGCCCGACTGGCGCGTGCCAAGCAACTCACCCTCGCCACGCAGCTTCAGGTCTTCCTCGGCAATTCGGAACCCATCCTCCGTGTCGCGCATGATCGAGAGCCTCGCATGGCCGGTTTCGCCGAGTGGCCCCTTGTAGAGCAGGATGCAGGTGGATGCCTCGTCGCCACGTCCGACGCGCCCACGCAACTGGTGCAACTGCGCCAGGCCGAAACGCTCGGCATGCTCGATCACCATGATGGTCGCATCCGGCACATCGACGCCGACCTCGACGACAGTCGTAGCAACCAGCAGGCGGATCTCGCCATTCTTGAAGGCCATCATCACGGCATCTTTTTCCGGTCCGCTCATGCGGCCGTGAATGAGCCCGATGCCGGGTCCGAGCGCCTTGGTCAAACTTGCGTGCCGCTCCTCGACCGACATTAAATCGGATTCTTCGGTTTCCTCCACAAGTGGGCATATCCAATAGGCCTTTTTGCCTTCGGATAAAGCGCTCTTCAGCCGTGAAACGATATCGCCGGTTCGTTCCGTCGGAATGGTGATCGTCTGGATCGGCTTGCGTCCGGCGGGCTTTTCCGTGAGCTTGGAGACATCCATGTCGCCGAAGGCGGCGAGCACAAGCGTCCGCGGGATCGGCGTTGCCGTCATGACCAGCATATGCGGCGAGATACCCTTCGCCGTCAGCCGCAAGCGCTGGTGTACGCCGAAGCGGTGCTGCTCGTCGACGACGGCCAGCATGAGATTGGCGTAGGTCACGCTGTCCTGAAACAGCGCATGCGTGCCGATGACAATCTGCGCTTCGCCGGAGGCGATACGTTCCAGGATGGCGTCGCGCTCGCGGCCCTTGGTGCGCCCGGTCAGCACTTCGACGGAGAGATTGGCACCGGCCGCGAATTTCGAGATCGTCGCATGATGTTGCCGCGCCAAAATTTCGGTCGGCGCCATCAACACCGCCTGACCGCCGCTTTCGATGACCGCGGCAATCGCCATCAGCGCCACCAGCGTCTTGCCGGCGCCGACATCGCCCTGCAGCAGCCGCAGCATGCGCTCCGTTCCGGCCATATCCTTGAGAATATCGGCCACGGCCTCCCTCTGACTGTTCGTCATCGAGAAGGGAAGGGATTCCAATATGTTCTGGCTGATTGTTCCCGTGGGATGCACAGGCTGCCCGGCAACCTTGCGCAGACGCTGACGCACCAGCGACAGCGACAACTGCCCGGCGAGGAATTCGTCATAGGCAAGCCTACGACGGGCCGGCGCCTGGGGATCGATATCGGCGGCATCCCGCGGCGCGTGCAGCATGTGAAAGCTGTCTGAGATGGAGGGGAAGCCCTGCTTCTGCGTGAGCGCCGCATCGTCCCATTCGGGCAGTTGCGGCATGCGCGTCATCGCCCCTTCAATGGTCTTGCGCAGGAATTTCGGCGAGAGCCCGGCGGTCAGGGGATAAACCGGCTCGACAAGCGGCAGGTTCTCCGCCTCGCTTTCGCGCATGATATAGTCCGGATGCACCATCGACGGGCGGCCGTTGAACCAGTCGACCTTGCCGCTGACGGTCACCACCTCATCGATCGGCAGTTGCTTTTCCAGCCATTGCGCCTTGCCACGGAAGAACACCAGACCGAGTTCGCCGGTTTCGTCATGCAGGAAGACGCGATAGGGCACATTGCTGCGTGGATTCGGCGGCGGCTGATGGCGGTCGACGCGGCCCGTGATGGTGACGATCGTGCCCTGGGGCGCGCGAGCAATGCCCGGCTGCTCGCGCCGGTCGATGATGGAATGCGGTGCATGGAAGAGCAGATCGATGACGCGGCAGTCGTCTATGCTCTCCCGATCGAGCAGCTTCACCAGCAGTTCGGCAAGCTTCGGCCCAACGCCGGGCAGCGAAGAGACGGAAGCAAAGAGTGGATCGAGCACGGCGGGACGCATGGCCGGCAAAATGCGACGGGGAGGGTGGCTTGGCAAGGCCTGACGGTCATGCTGGCCTTTTCGAGGCGCACACTCCCCGGAAAATTGCACGCCGCATGCTTTTTTCCGAAAAACCGGTTCCCACCTTTCAAGGCTGGTTTTATAGAGACGCATCAACATAAAGGTGTTTTTGATGACTGGGCTGACTCTCAGCAGTGCCGATCTCGATCCCCGCCGCCGGCGCATTCTGTTTCGCTGTTGGCATCGCGGTATCCGCGAGATGGATCTTGTGTTCGGTCAGTTCGCCGACAACGAATTGCCCGGGCTTGCCGAGGCCGATCTCGATGAACTCGAGCGCATCATGGCCGAGGAAGATAACGATCTCGTCAAATGGATACTCGGAACGCAGCCGGTACCGGAGCATCTACGGACGCCGCTGTTCATGCGCCTTGCCGCCTATAAGCCCGATTTCGAGCAGATCGCCGAAAAGCTTGGGATAACCAGATGATCCCTGGTTTCGACGCGAAGAAACTGATCGCGGCAAGCGAGCCGCTGACGATCGGCCACGTTCCCGCCGGCCTGGAGCCTTTCCTGCTGGCTGAACTGGCGAGAACCGGCCAACCGGTTGCCTATGTCATGTCCGACGGCCAGCACATGGCCGATGTCGAACAGATGCTCGGCTTCATCGCGCCCGAAATTCCGGTATTGACGCTGCCCGCCTGGGACTGCCTTCCCTATGACCGCGTTTCGCCAAGCTCCGATACCTCAGCCCGCCGTCTGGCGGCACTCTCAGGCCTCATCGCCCACCATCACAAGCCGCATGCGGCGATCGTCCTGGTGACGGTCAATGCTATGCTGCAGAAGGTCGCGCCGCAGGATGTGATCGAAAGCCTGGCCTTCTCGGCCCGGCCGGGCAATCAGGTGCGCATGGACGACATCGCTAGCCGTCTGGAGCGCAATGGCTTCGATCGCGTTGCGACCGTGCGCGAAGTCGGCGAATATGCCGTGCGTGGTGGTATCCTCGATGTCTTCGTGCCGGGCACGGAAGAGCCGGTGCGCCTCGATTTTTTTGGCGACACGCTGGAAAGCATCCGCAGCTTCGATCCCGCCAGCCAGCGCACCACCGGCCAGATCCGCTCCCTCGATCTCAATCCGATGAGCGAGGTAACGCTGACGCCGGATACGATCAGTCGTTTCCGCAAGAACTATCTTTCCGCTTTCGGCGCGGCGACGCGCGACGACGCGCTCTATGTCGCCGTCTCGGAAGGCCGCCGCTATGCCGGCATGGAACACTGGCTACCGCTGTTCTACGAGAAGCTGGAGACTGTTTTCGATTATCTCCGCGGCTTCCGGCTCGTCACCGACCATACGGTGCGCGAAGCTGCCGAGGAGCGCTCCAAACTCGTTTTCGACTATTACGATGCTCGTCTGAATTCCGGGCAGGCGGCCAAGGGGCAGATGGCGCAAGGCACGCCCTATAAGCCGGTAACGCCCGGCCAGCTCTATCTTGACGGCGGCACCTTCGCCAAAGCGCTCGATGCCTTCGATGCCATGCGCATCTCGCCTTTCAATGAACACGAAGGCGAGGCCCGCCGCGTTGTCAGCGTCGATGCCCGGCAGGGGCCGCGCTGGGCGCGGTCCGCGACCGAGAGTGCCGACAGCGAGCGCGTCAACGTCTTCGATGCCGTCGTCAAACATATTGCCGACAAGCGGGCTGCGGGCGGCAGGGTGCTGATTTCAGCCTGGACGGAAGGTTCGCTCGATCGCCTGTTGCAGGTGTTGGCCGAACACGGGCTGGCTCGCGTCAAGACAATCGAGGCTTTCAAGGACCTCAACACCCTGGCGAAAGGCGAGGCGGCTGCGGCCGTGCTGAGCCTGGAAGCAGGCTTCGAGGCTGGCGATCTCATCGTCATCGGCGAGCAGGACATTCTCGGCGACCGCATGGTGCGCCGCTCCAAGCGCCGCAAGCGCGCCGCCGATTTCATCTCCGAAGTGGCCGGTCTCGACGAGGGTTCGATCGTCGTTCACGCCGAGCACGGCATCGGCCGTTTCGTCGGTCTGCGCACCATCGAGGCCGCCGGCGCGCCGCATGCCTGTCTTGAGCTACAGTATGCGGACGAGGCCAAGCTGTTCCTGCCGGTCGAAAACATCGATCTCCTGTCGCGCTACGGCGGCGAGGGCACCGAGGCGCAGCTCGACAAGCTTGGCGGCGGCGCCTGGCAGATGCGCAAGGCCAAGCTCAAGAAGCGCCTGCTGGATATGGCGGGCGCCCTGATCCGCGTCGCGGCAGAACGGCTGACGCGGCATGCGCCGGTGCTGACCTCGCCGGAAGGGCTCTATGACGAGTTCGCCGCGCGCTTCCCCTACGACGAGACCGAAGACCAGATGAACGCCATCGATGCGGTGCGCGACGATCTCGGCGCCGGCCGCCCGATGGATCGCCTCGTCTGCGGCGACGTTGGTTTCGGCAAGACGGAAGTGGCCCTGCGCGCCGCCTTCGTGGCCGCCATGAACGGCGTGCAGGTCGCCGTCGTCGTGCCGACGACGCTGCTTGCCCGTCAGCATTTCAAGACCTTCTCCGAGCGTTTCCGCGGTTTGCCGATCCGTGTGCAGCAGGCTTCGCGCCTCGTTGGCGCCAAGGATCTGGCACTGACCAAGAAGGAAGTGGCCGACGGCAAGACCGATATTGTCGTCGGCACGCATGCGCTGCTCGGCGCCGGCATCCAATTCGCCAATCTAGGCCTGCTGGTCATCGACGAAGAACAGCACTTCGGCGTCAAGCATAAGGAGCGCCTGAAGGAGCTGAAGAGCGACGTGCATGTGCTGACGCTGTCGGCAACGCCGATTCCGCGCACGCTGCAGCTTGCCATGACGGGCGTGCGCGAACTGTCGCTGATCACTACGCCGCCGGTCGACCGTATGGCGGTGCGCACCTTCATCTCGCCCTTCGATTCGCTAGTCATCCGCGAAACGCTGATGCGCGAGCACTATCGCGGCGGCCAGAGCTTCTATGTCTGCCCGCGTCTGGCCGATCTCGCCGACATCCACGCCTTCCTGCAGTCCGATGTGCCGGAGCTGAAAGTGGCCGTCGCCCATGGCCAGATGCCTGCCGGTGAGCTCGAAGACATTATGAACGCGTTCTATGAAGGGCGCTATGACGTGCTGCTCTCGACGACCATCGTCGAATCCGGCCTCGACGTGCCAACGGCCAATACGCTGATCGTCCACCGCGCCGACATGTTCGGCCTGGCGCAGCTCTATCAGTTGCGTGGCCGCGTCGGCCGGTCGAAAGTGCGCGCCTTCGCCCTGTTCACCCTCCCGGTCAACAAGGTGCTGACGACGACGGCGGAGCGCCGCCTGAAGGTGCTGCAGTCGCTCGATACGCTCGGCGCCGGCTTCCAGCTCGCCAGCCACGACCTCGATATTCGCGGCGCCGGCAATCTGCTGGGCGAGGAGCAGTCCGGTCATATCAAGGAAGTGGGCTTCGAGCTTTATCAGCAGATGCTCGAAGAGGCTGTTGCCGAGGTCAAGGGCGTTGACGAGATCCAGGACACCGGCTGGTCGCCACAGATTTCCGTCGGCACGCCCGTCATGATCCCCGACGATTACGTGCCGGACCTGCACCTGCGCATGGCGCTCTATCGCCGTCTCGGCGAGATCACCGAGATCAAGGAGATAGACAGTTTCGGTGCCGAAATGATTGACCGCTTCGGCCCGATGCCCATCGAAGTGCAGCATCTCCTCAAGATCGTCTACATCAAGTCGCTCTGCCGCGTCGCCAATGTCGAAAAGCTCGACGCCGGCCCGAAGGGCGTCGTCGTGCAATTCCGCAATAAGGAATTCCCGAACCCCGCCAACCTCGTCGGCTATATCGCCAAGCAGGGCACAATGGCGAAAATCCGCCCCGACCAGAGCGTATTCCTGACGCGAGATCTTCCGACGCCGGAAAAGCGGCTGCAGGGCGCGGCTGTGGTTATGACGCAGTTGGCGGAATTGGCGAAGTAGACGGGAGGCTCATCAGTCGCCTTTGCGGCTGATGAAGAGCCCCGTTTCCTTCTCGGTTTCAAGCACGCCGTTACCAGCCTCGAACGCCTCGGCAATTGCCTTGCGAAATTCGGCAAGCTGCGCCTCGTCGGCCTCATCGCCGGGAGGATAGGAGGTGAGGGCGCGGTACACGTCTTCCGGCTCCGTCACGCGAAGGCGAGCCGGATGCTCGGTCATCCTGACATTTCCGAATTGGCTCTGCATGAGCCGTTCAGCGGCATCGTAGCCGAAGGCCGCGCCGGCGGGGTCATAGGGCGGGCTGCCGAATACGGTGGTCAGCTCGTACATCTTGCGCATGTTGCCGGCTCCGTTGGTCGTCACTGCGAGGAAGCCGCCCGGCTTCAGCACGCGATGCATTTCCGCGATGGCTTTGAAAGGGTCCGGCAGGTGATAGAACATATGCATCGCGATGACGGCATCAAAGGAGCCATCCGCAAAGGGCAGGGCCGCAGCATCGGCCCGCTCACCAGTGACGCCGGCAAAGGGCAATGCCCTGCATCGCTCCATGGCTTCTTGAATCATGCCGGGAGAAAGATCGGCAAGCGTCAGGTCCAGATTTGCCGGTAGTGACGCGACCGTTGCCGCCCAGAACCAAGCGGGGCCACAGCCGATATCGAGAATGCGATCTCCGGATTTCAACGGAAGCTGCTGGGCGACCCATGGAAACCAGCCGATTTCTGCAACGGCATATTCGCTGTTCAGCCGGCCGCGCGCAGCCAGCTTTCTGCTATCCGCATATTGCTTGTCATTGACAGAGGTTATCGACGACATATCCGGTTGTCTCCCGATCTGGTGCCGAAAATCCCGCGTTTTTCCTTCTAGCGCAGCCCCGAAACATGCAAGTCTCAGCGGTCCGCCAATTGCGATCCGCAGCCTACAATAGACGCCTGTTGAACGCTAACTCTCTTTATGGTTGGCTTATTATAGCGTTCCGGCGAAGGCCGCTGCAGCCAGCAATACGCCTGTAAGAATGTTCGCCAGAAACAGTCGGTAATTCACCTCGGGGCGCGAAAGATCGAGGCGCCAGGTCTGCCAGCAGAGATGTGCGGCGATGACAAGCATCCCGATGACGTAGGGCAATGACATGCCGACCATCCATCCACCAACCGACCATGCTGCAACGGTCATGGCGTAGAACAAGCCGATACACGCCTTGCCGTGCTTACCAAACAGGATTGCGGTCGATTTCAAACCTAGTCGCCTATCGTCGCGAACATCGACATAGGCATAAACGGTATCGTATCCGATCTGCCAGGCGATAGCTCCGAGCCACATCAGAAGCGCACCGGCCGGGATCTTGCCGATGACCTCCGACCACGCCATCAGCATTCCCCAATTGAATGCCGCGCCAAGAACGGCCTGAGGCCAATATGTGAACCGCTTGCAGAGCGGATAGACAAAGACGAGGGGCAAAACGCAGATTGCGACGAGGCGTGTATAGGGCGTCAGGAAGAACAGAAGCAAAGCGGCCAGCGTGAGTTCCGCCGCCAGAAACATGAGCGCCTGTGGCACGCCGATCTGCTCGCTCGCCAAAGGTCGAAAGCGGGTCCGTTCCACATGGCCGTCGAACTTCCGATCCGCAATGTCGTTGACCGTGGAGCCTGCGCTCCTCATCAGCAATGCGCCGAGCGAGAAGATGAACAGATGCCGAAGGTCCGGAAAGCCTTGCGAGGCTTGGATAAGCGCGGCCCAGCACGGGAAAAGAGTGAGCCATATGCCGACCGGGCGATCCAGCCGTGCGAGCCGCGTATAGGGTCTCAATGCCGAAGGCAAACGGCGATCCACCCAGTCGCCTAGCTTTATATCGCTTAAATCGGGGCGGGCAGAAGCGCTCATCATCCAAATCCGGCGGCTAAATCGAGGACGCAAAATAGAGGCTTTTGCGCATGCTGCAACAGCCGGAATCGGCCTGCGCCAATTTGGCCTGGACATTGCCGACGACATCCACCGCCCGGCGCCAAAACCCCAATCTTCCCTCAGTTCATCCCAGCCCGCGCCTCGGCCTTCATCTTGGCGATATCGCGCAGCGCCCCAACCAGCACATCCGGCGTCTGCGCGCCGCTCACGGCATATTGCTGGTCGAAGATGAAGAAGGGGACGCCGGTGACGCCGATCTTCTGGGCGGCGTCGATTTCGCCGATGATGAGAGCGCGGTCCGCATCCGAGGCGAGCAGGGTGGCGATGACGGAGCGGTCGAGCCCGGCCTTTTCGGCGATATCCAGCAGCACGGCATGGTCGCCGACATTGCGGCCTTCCTCGAAATTGGCCTTGAACAGGGCGCTGACCACCTTTTCCTGCTTCTCGCGATCCTCCGTTCCCGCCCATTGGATGAGGCGATGGGCGTCAAGGGTGTTTGGGCCGATCTTGATCGCGTCGAAATCGAAGTTGATGCCCACTTCGCGGCCGAGATCGGTCAACATCTTGTGCCCCTGCGCGACACGCTCCGCGCCGCCAAGCTTCTGCTCAAGCGCCTTCTTCTGGTCGACGCCTTCGGGCGGATAGTCGGGATTGAGGCGATACGGTCGCCAGTTGATATCGACGCCCACTTCGTCCTGCACTTCGGCGATTGCCAGCTCCAGCCGGGCCTTGCCGAGATAGCACCACGGACAAACGACGTCCGAGACGATATCGATCGTGATGCGTTCCATGGCTCAATCCTTCCACTCTATGGGGCTTCAAGGTCCCATCTAGGCCGGTTGGCTGGCAGCTTCAACCGGTTACCGAAAAGGAACCGGGTAAACATCTGCCGGCAAAGGCGTTTTATTGCACCGACGCATCCCACCAGACGGGCAACTGATAGCCATAGAGCGGCAGGACATCGGGATGGGCGATGCGGCTGCGCCGCGCCACCCATTGCTGGTCGATATGGTAGAGCGGCACGAGGTAATAGCCCGAGATCAGGATGCGGTCGAACGAGCGCACGGCATCGCGGAAATCCTCGGCCGAGTGGGCCGTCAGGAAATGCGACATCAGCGTATCGACATCCGGGTCGGCGACCCCGGCGAAATTGAAGCTGCCTTCGGTCTTGGCGGCGATCGAGCTCCAGCGCCCGAGCTGTTCGGTGCCTGGCGACAGCGACGAGGGATAGGACTTGATGATCATGTCATAGTCGTAGCTGATCGTACGACGCTGATACTGCGAATCATCGACCGTGCGGATCGTGACCGCGATGCCAAGCAGCGCCAGCGACCGACGGTAGGCGATCGCGATGCGCTCCTGGTCGGCGTTCTGCGTCATGATCTCGAAGCTGAGCTGGCGCCCGGCGCTGTCGACCATCTTTTCGCCCTGGATCGTGTAGCCGCCTTCCTTGAGCAGATTTACGGCCTTGCGCAGGATAGCCCGGTCGCGGCCGGAACCGTCGCTGACGGGCAGCTTGTAGGTGCCATCAAGCACATCGCGATCGATGCGATCCTTGATCGGGCCGAGCATGGCGAGTTCATGCGCATCCGCGGGCACACCGAACGACGAGAGGTCGGAGTTTTGCCAGTAGCTTTCGCTGCGCGTATAGGCGCTCGAGGAAAGGTTCCGATTCACCCATTCGAAGTCGAAGGCGAGCGTCAGTCCCTGCCGAATCTTCTTGTTGGCAAAAATCGGCCGCCGCGTATTGAAGACAAAGCCGAACATGCCGCTTGGCAGCTTCGGCCTGAAGACGTCCTTGATGACAGCGCCTGAAGTCACGGCCGGGAAATCATAGGCCGCCTGCCAATGGCCCGGACTGCCGTCAGGATAGATGTCGATATCGCCTTTCTTGAAGGCTTCGAACAGCGTGGTCTCCTGCAGGAAATAATTGACGGCGATCTCGTCGTAATTGTCGACGCCAACCTTCGACGGAATACCCTTGCCCCAATAATCGGGATTGCGCTCAAAGACGATGCGTTGACCGGGATCAATGCTCTTGACCCTGTAAGGGCCGGAGCCGATCGGGATGCTGAGCGTCGTCCGATCGAAACTGTCAGGGTCTGTCGCGTGCTTCGGCAGGATCGGCAGCGATGATGCGATAATCAGTGGCGTTTCGCGATTGGCCTTGTCGTTGAAGCGGATCAGCACGCTATGATCGCCGACCTTCTCGACGCTGCCGACAGTGTCGAGCCAGGAGGAAAACGGCACCCGCCCCTTGTCGTGCAGCAGTTGGAACGTGAAAATCACATCCTCGGGCGTCACCGGCTGCCCGTCCGACCATTTGGCGTTTGGATTGAGGTTGAACCGGATATAGCTTCGGCTGTCGTCCCATTCGGCCGTTTGGGCCAACAGACCGTAGAGCGTGAAGGGTTCGTCGCGCGAGCGCTGCATCAGCGATTCGTAGATGAGATTGCCGAAATCCGGATCCCACATGCCCCGCGCAGTCGTGCGCATGCTCTTCAGAATAAAGGGATTGAGATTGTCGAAGGTGCCGACGACGCCATAGTTGATATGGCCGCCCTTTTTGACGTTCGGATTGACGTAGGGAAAATGCGTATAATCCGCCGGCAAGGCAGGATCTCCATGCATCGCGATGCCATAGAGCGGCTCGGCGGCCGCCGCACTGCAGAATGCTGAGAAGAACAGGAAAATAGCGATCCGGAGCGCTTGCATGGCATCCTTTCCGGTAAGGGGCATGATTCTGCGGAACCTTATCATGAGAGTGCCGAATCCAACACGCGCCCACCGGAATTCTTGGATCTTGACAGAAAAGACCAAAGAAAAGCTGGATATCCGCGCCCGTGCGATGTAACAGGAGTGCCGGGTTTCCCGGGTCATGCATTTGCCTTAATCTTTCGACAGGTGGACGGCGGTTTGACCCGATTGGCATGGGGCGGCAGGCTGTCGTCCCGCATCGGATTTCAGGAGGCGGTTTCGCTATGACGTTCAAGACTGACAACAAAATGCGGGCAGGACTCTCTGCTCTGGCTCTCATGATCGGTGCAGCGCTTCCGGCTGCTGCTTTCGCTCAGGATGCCTCGGATGCAGCTCCCGCTGACGGCGGCGCCAACGCCAACCAGCCGCGCCTCGGCTGGTACAAGACCTGCACCAAGCAGGACGACGCCGATATCTGTATCGTTCAGAACCTGATCATGGCCAACAACGGCCAGTTGGTGACCGCAGTCGGCCTCATCTCGGTCGACGGCAAGGTCAACCGCAAGATCCTGCAGATCTCCGTTCCGACGGCACGTCTGATCGCTCCGGGCATCACCATGCAGGTCGACGGCGGCAAGGGCCAGAAGATCGACTACGCTGTCTGCCTTCCGGACAAGTGCACGGCCGAAGTCCCGCTGACCGACGCCATGATCGCGGCCCTGAAGAAGGGCACCGACGTGACCTTCACCTCGATCAACTTCCGTCGCGCTCCGAACCCGATCAAGATCTCGCTCGACGGCTTCGGCGCTGCCTATGACGGCGCAGCGATCTCCGACTCGAAGCTGGCCGAAAGCCAGAAGAGCCTGCAGGACAGCATGCAGAAGAAGGCCGAAGAAGCCCGCAAGAAGCTGGAAGACGCTCAGAAGGCCGCAAAGCAGCAGTAAGCCGCAGCGCTTTCAAGATTTTACAAAAAAGCCCGGCTCTGCGCCGGGCTTTTTTGTAATGGCCATAAGTCCAAAAACACGAAAGGGAAGACGTTGGGAGCGTCTTCCCTTCGAAAACTTGCATGAAATTGACGCTTAGTGGGCGAAGCTCATCTTGGGCTTGAACTCGCCTGTAGGCGCTTTATCGAAGATCTGAGCAATCTGCGGGTTACGAAGCGGGACACCGCTCTCGTCGCTGATCAGGTTCTGCTCGGACACGTATGCGACATATTCCGTCTCGTCATTTTCGGCGAGAAGGTGGTAGAAGGGTTGGTCCTTGCTGGGCCGCACTTCTGCCGGAATGGAATTCCACCATTCTTCAGTATTGGCGAATTCCGGGTCGACGTCGAAGATGACACCGCGGAAGGGAAACATCCGGTGCCGAACCACGTCGCCTATGTTGAATTTTGCGTAGCGTTCTTTCATGGCGCGACTTCCTTTCAAGCAATCATGTGGTGAATTCCACCGCCGATATCAAGGATTCTGCCCCGATTCCTTCATTCAGTTGTCACATTCGAACAACGCTGTTCGCCCTACATTGTTCGATTGCGCGATACACGAATTGTAATGTCCAGCAAGGCAGCCGTGACCGAAAATACGTCTGCCTCACGCTTGCCAGCAAGCAAAAGCCCCGGCTGACCGAGGCTTTCGCCTCG
The DNA here is from genome assembly GCF_025200735.1 of Rhizobium sp. CB3060. Taxonomy (NCBI): domain Bacteria; kingdom Pseudomonadati; phylum Pseudomonadota; class Alphaproteobacteria; order Hyphomicrobiales; family Rhizobiaceae; genus Rhizobium; species Rhizobium sp. CB3060. The sequence goes on from NZ_CP104158.1 coordinate 1,358,459, forward strand.
GTTCTTATGCCGAGTAATACATGTCGTATTCGACCGGATGCGGGGTCATTTCGAAGCGCATGACTTCCTGCATCTTCAGTTCGATGAAGGCATCGATCTGGTCGTCGTCAAAGACGCCGCCGGCGGTCAGGAACTTGCGGTCCTTGTCCAGGCTTTCGAGCGCTTCGCGCAGCGAGCCGCAGACCGTCGGGATCTTCTTCAGCTCCTTCGGCGGCAGGTCGTACAGGTCCTTGTCCATGGCCTTGCCCGGATGGATCTTGTTCTTGATGCCGTCGAGGCCGGCCATCAGCATGGCGGCAAAGGCGAGATAGGGGTTGGCGGTCGGGTCGGGGAAGCGGACTTCGACGCGCTTTGCCTTGGGGTTGGAGCCGAACGGGATGCGGCAGGAGGCGGAGCGGTTGCGGGCCGAATAGGCGAGCAGAACCGGAGCCTCATAGCCCGGCACGAGACGCTTGTAAGAGTTCGTCGACGGGTTGGTGAAGGCGTTGATCGCCTTGGCATGCTTGATGATGCCGCCGATGTAGTAGAGGCAGCTCTCGGAGAGGCCTGCATATTCATCGCCCGCGAAGGTCGGCTTGCCGCCCTTCCAGATCGACTGGTGAACGTGCATGCCCGAGCCGTTGTCGCCGAAGATCGGCTTCGGCATGAAGGTTGCCGTCTTGCCGTAGGCATTGGCGACCTGGTGAACCACGTACTTGTAGATCTGCATCTTGTCGGCGTTGCGCACCAGCGTGTCGAACTTGATGCCAAGTTCGTGCTGAGCAGCCGCGACCTCGTGGTGATGCTTTTCGACGACGACGCCCATCTCGGCGAGAACCGTCAGCATTTCCGAACGCATGTCCTGGGCACTGTCGACCGGCGGAACCGGGAAGTAGCCGCCCTTGACGCGCGGACGGTGGCCGAGGTTGCCGGTTTCATAATCGGTGTCGTCGTTGGACGGCAATTCGCTGGAGTCGAGCTTGAAGCCGGTGTTGTACGGATCGGCCTTGTACTTGACGTCGTCGAAGACGAAGAATTCGGCTTCCGGACCGAAGAAGGCGGTGTCGCCGATGCCGGATGCCTTAAGATAGGCTTCGGCCTTCTTTGCGGTGCCGCGCGGATCGCGGTTGTAGGCTTCGCCCGAGACCGGATCGAGAATGTCGCAGAGGATGACCATGGTGGATTGCGCGAAGAACGGATCCATGTGAACCGTTTCGGTATCGGGCATCAGCACCATGTCGGATTCGTTGATGGCCTTCCAACCCCCAATCGAGGAGCCGTCGAACATCACGCCGTCGGCGAACATGTCCTCGTCGACGCAGACGACGTCCATCGTGACATGCTGCAGCTTGCCCTTGGGATCCGTGAACCGCAGGTCAACGAACTTGACGTCGTTATCCTTAATTTGTTTGAGAATTTCGCTTGCGGTCGTCATTAAAATTACTTCCCTTGACTTAGATGACGATTACGAGCCTGGCCGCAACAGCCGGGCGGTTAGATGGCGTCTATACCTGTTTCTCCGGTGCGGATTCGAATGACCTCTTCCACATTGGAGACGAAAATCTTTCCGTCGCCGATCCGGCCGGTCTGCGCAGCCTTGCGGATGGCGTCGATCACCGCTTCCGCATTCTCGTCCGCCAATACGACTTCGACCTTCACCTTAGGCAGGAAGTCGACGACGTATTCGGCGCCACGGTAAAGCTCCGTGTGGCCTTTCTGACGACCGAAGCCCTTCGCTTCCGTGACAGTGATGCCTTGCAGACCGACTTCTTGAAGGGCTTCCTTCACTTCGTCCAGCTTGAAAGGCTTAATGATCGCTTCGATCTTTTTCATGAGAAAATGTCTCTCCGCTTCTCCCGTTACAGCAGGACCATTCCCCGCTTGCCCAACCTGATGCACGTATCATGCCAGTTCACAGAGGCCTGCCGTAAAAAATCTCGGCGAATTGGCGCCGAGACCCCGGATTGATGAGGATTTTTCGGAAAAATGGAAGCGTTTTCGCACCGAAACGCGTGAGATGAAGCAAAATTTTGCAAAAAAGTGCTGTATTTCTCACAATTGTACCTCAAGCGCATTTTGAGTGCGTTTGCGTAATTATTATGCAAATGCATTCTGGTTGAGCAAATGGTGCCTCGAAATCATGGTTGTTTTTCAGGCAGGTTTCGCATTCAATGATGGCCATCATGATGTCACCGCTCGCCGATCTGCTTCTTTCACCCGAGGATATGGCCGCCGTCGATCGAGCGGCCGCCGCGTCTGGCATCGACTCCTACGGACTTATGGAAAGAGCAGGCCAGGCGGTCGCCGCGAGCGCCCTGCGGCATTTCCCCGAGACATTGCGATTTATCGTGCTCTGCGGCCCCGGCAACAATGGCGGCGACGGCTACGTCGCGGCGCGTGCCCTGCGGCAAACCGGCGTGGAGGTCCAACTCTTTCACCTCGGCGATCCCAAAACGCTGAAAGGCGATGCCGCCCGGGCCTTTGCGGAGTGTCCGGTTGGTGGCGAGACACTCGGGCGCTATTCGCCGCGCCCGGGAGACGTCGTCATCGACGCCATTTTCGGCGCCGGCCTCTCCCGTCCCGTCCCCGATGAGGTAGCGGCGATCATCGCGGAGATTGCTGAGGCTCATATTCCCGTTATTGCCGTCGACTTGCCCTCCGGTCTCGATGGTCGCAGCGGCCAAGTGCTGGGTGCCGCTTTTCGCGCCGTGCGTACAGTCACGTTCATGACCCGTAAGCCTGGTCACCTGCTAATGCCGGGGCGCGATCTTTGTGGCGTGCTGGAAGTTTTCGACATCGGCATTCCCGCGCGCATTGTCCGTGCCCATGCGAACGGCCTGATCGCGGAAAACACGCCGGCGCAATGGCAGGCCGACCTGCCGGCGGCTGCCACGGATATCCACAAATACAAGCGTGGCCATCTGGTGGTCTTTTCCGGCGGAGCGACCGCTACGGGCGCAGCGCGCATGTCGGCCATGGCGGGGCTTAAGGCGGGGGCAGGGCTCGTCACCATCGCCTCCCCGGAACAGGCGCTGATGGTCAACGCGGGACTGTTGACGGCAATCATGCTGCACGGGGTCGACGATGAAGCTGCGTTACGCGCTTGGCTCACCGACCAGCGCCTCTCGACGTTCGTCCTCGGCCCTGGCTTCGGCGCCGGCGAGAAAGCCAGGCAATTCGCATTGGCCGTGAGTGACCGCCATCTGGTCCTGGATGCCGATGGCATCACGTCGTTTCGCGATGAACCCCAACGCTTGTTCGATGCTTTCGCCAATGGCCCGACGCGGCTGGTGTTGACGCCGCATGAGGGGGAGTTCGCGCGCTTATTTCCCGATATCGCCGCCGATGAGGCGTTGAGCAAGGTCGAGAAGGCGAGGGCAGCGGCGGCGCGCGCTCATGCCGCCATCATCTACAAAGGCGCCGACAGCGTCATTGCCGCTCCCGACGGCCGAGCCTTGATCAATGCCAATGCGCCGCCCTGGCTTGCCACCGCCGGCTCCGGCGACGTGCTTGCAGGCATCATCGGCGGACTTCTGGCACAGGGCGCGTCTGCGTTCGAAGCGGCGGCGGCTGGCGTTTGGCTGCATGGCCTGGCCGGACAGCGCGCGGGAAAAGGGCTGACGGCCGAAGACCTCGTTGCCCGTGTCGCTCCCTTTTGAAAACAACTATTTCGCCACTCCCTCCTGCAGCGCGATCGCGCCATGCGGAGCATTGACCTTGCCCTCATGGATCATGAAGGCAAAGACGTCGCGAGGCTCAGCCTTGACCTTGCGGGTCTCATCGATCAACGGCAGGTCATCGGGTATCTTGCCTTCGGCCCATGTTTGCAACCGCTTCGCCCAAGCCTTCAAATCTTTCGGCGGATAGCAGGTCTTGATATCGTCGGAGCCCTTCTGCAGACGGGCATAGACGAAATCGGCGGTCACATCCGCGATCATCGGATATTCGAAATGCTCAGCGCAAACCGGCGCGATATTGTATTTGGCGAGCAGAGCGATGAATTCCGGCACCTTGAACGAGTCATGCCTGACCTCGACCACGTGTTTCAGCGCCAAGCCGTCCTGCTTATCCGGCAGCAACTTCAGGAATGCCTCGAAGTCATCCGGATCGAATTTCTTCGTCGGTGCGAATTGCCAAAGCAGCGGCCCAAGATGATCGCCCAATTCGCTGATGCCGGAGTCGAGGAAGCGCTGCATCGACTCTCCCGCTTCGGAGAGCACGCGCCGGTTGGTGACGAAACGTGTCGCCTTGAGAGAGAAGATGAAACCATCCGGCACATCGGCAGCCCATTTCGCAAAAACCTCCGGCTTCTGCGTGCTGTAATAGGTGCCGTTGACCTCGATCACCTTCAGCCTGCGGCTGGCGAAATTGAGCTCGTCCTTCTGCTTGAGCGTGTCGGGATAAAATGCCCCGCGCCAGGGCTCAAAGGTCCAGCCGCCGATGCCGGTTCGGATCGTACCTGCAGTGGTCATTCTCTCCTCCATTGATCGGCTAGTGCATGTCGCGCAAAAGTGTGCAGCGGTTTTGCGATAACGACATGCACAAAACCAAAAACTTAAAGCGCAAGAAGCGAGTCTGAAAGATCGCGACGCGCTTTAAGCTAGCTCACTCCGCGGCTACCACCTTTTTCATCGGCCGCCGCTCCAGCAATTCCTTCAGGAACTGACCGGTATAGGAACGCTTCTCCTTGACGACAGTCTCCGGCGTGCCTGCCGCGACGATCTCGCCGCCGCCATCTCCGCCTTCGGGACCGAAGTCGAGGATCCAGTCGGCCGTCTTGATGACCTCGAGATTGTGCTCGATCACAACAACCGAATTGCCCTGGTTGACCAGTTCGTGCAGCATTTCCAAGAGTTTGGCGACGTCGTGGAAGTGCAGGCCGGTGGTCGGTTCGTCTAGGATATAGAGCGTGCGACCAGTCGATCGCTTCGACAATTCCTTGGCCAGCTTGACACGCTGCGCTTCGCCGCCCGAAAGCGTATTGGCCTGCTGACCGACCTTGATATAGCCGAGGCCGACATCTTTCAGGGACTGCAGCTTGTCGCGCACGGCAGGAACGGCCGCGAAGAAATCGACGCCCTCTTCGACCGTCATGTCGAGCACATCGGCGATCGACTTGGTCTTGAAGGTGACGTCCAGGGTCTCCCTGTTGTAGCGCTTGCCGTGGCAGACATCGCAGGTAACGTAGACGTCCGGCAGGAAGTGCATCTCGATCTTGATGACGCCGTCACCCTGGCAGGCTTCGCAACGGCCGCCCTTGACGTTGAAGGAGAAGCGGCCCGGCTGATAGCCGCGCGCCTTGGCTTCCGGCAGACCGGCGAACCAATCGCGGATCGGCGTGAAGGCGCCGGTATAGGTTGCCGGGTTCGATCGCGGCGTGCGGCCGATAGGCGATTGATCAATGTCAATCACCTTGTCGATATGTTCGAAGCCATCGATGCGGTCATGATCGGCCGGGATTTCGCGCGCGCCCATGACGCGGCGGGCTGCCGACTTGTACAGCGTCTCGACCAGGAACGTGGACTTGCCGCCGCCGGAAACGCCGGTGACTGCAGTGAAGACGCCGAGCGGGATCGAGGCCGTCACGTTCTTGAGGTTGTTGCCTCTCGCGCCGATAACCTTGATCTCCTTGCCCTTCTTGGCCTTGCGACGCTCGTCGGGGACTGGCACGCCGAGCTCGCCGGAGAGATATTTGCCGGTCATCGATTTCGGGTTGGCCATGATGTCCTGCGGCGTGCCATGCGCCACCACTTCGCCGCCATTCACGCCGGCGGCCGGGCCGATATCGACGACGTCATCCGCCGTCAGAATGGCATCCTCGTCGTGTTCGACAACGATGACCGTATTGCCGATGTCGCGCAGATGTTTCAGCGTTTCCAGCAGGCGGGCATTGTCGCGTTGATGCAGGCCGATCGACGGTTCGTCAAGAACATAGAGCACACCCGTCAGGCCTGAGCCTATCTGCGAGGCCAGGCGAATACGCTGGCTTTCGCCGCCGGACAGCGTGCCGGAATTGCGCGACAGGCTCAGATATTCAAGGCCGACATCGTTGAGGAAGCGCAGGCGATCACGGATCTCCTTGAGGATACGCACGGCGATCTCGTTCTGCTTGTCGGTGAACGTCTCCGGCAGCGCGTTGAACCAGTCGCGGGCAATCCGGATCGACATTTCAGCCACCTGGCTGATGTGCAGCTTATTGATTTTTACCGCCAGCGCTTCCGGCTTCAGGCGATAGCCGTTGCAGGCAGGGCAGGGCGCGGCCGACATATAACGTTCGATCTCCTCGCGCGCCCAGGCGGAATCCGTTTCCTTCCAGCGCCGCTCGAGGTTCGGCACGATGCCTTCGAAATTCTTATGCGTCGTATAGGAACGGGCACCGTCGGCGTAGTGAAACTCGATCTTGTCCTCGGTGCCATTCAAAATGACATCTTTTGCCGTGTCGGACAGGTCGCTCCAGCGGCTGCCGAGCTTGAAGCCGTAATGCTTGCCGAGTGCTTCGAGCGTCTGATTATAATAGGGCGAGGTCGATTTGGCCCATGGCGCGACGGCGCCGTCGCGCAGCGTGCGCTCAGGTTCCGGCACGATCAGCGCCGGATCAATCTTTTGCAGCGAACCCAGCCCGTCGCAGGAAGGGCAGGCGCCAAAGGGATTGTTGAACGAAAACAGCCGCGGCTCGATTTCCGGAATGGTGAAGCCGGAAACCGGGCAGGCGAACTTTTCCGAAAAGAGCACGCGCTCATGCGTCTCGTTCAACGATTTGTTGGCCGAGCCGCCGGCCGCGGTTTCTTCCGGCGGCAACGGCTTGTCGGCGAATTCCGCAATGGCAAGGCCCTCGGCAAGATGCAACGAGGTTTCGAAGCTGTCCGCCAGGCGCGCCGACACGTCGGGCCTGACGACGATACGGTCGACCACCGCGTCGATATCGTGCTTGTATTTCTTGTCGAGCGCCGGCACATCGGCGATCTCATAGAACTGCCCGTCGACCTTGACGCGCTGGAAGCCCTTTTTCATGAGCTCCGCCAGTTCCTTCTTGTATTCGCCCTTACGGCCGCGCACGAGCGGCGCCAGGATATAAAGCCTGGTGCCTTCACCGAAGGCAAGCACGCGGTCGACCATCTGGCTGACCGTCTGGCTCTCGATCGGCAGGCCTGTGGCCGGCGAATAGGGCACGCCGACGCGGGCGAACAGAAGGCGCATGTAATCGTATATTTCGGTAACGGTGCCGACCGTCGAGCGCGGATTGCGCGACGTGGTCTTCTGCTCGATCGAAATCGCCGGCGATAGGCCGTCGATCTGGTCGACATCCGGCTTTTGCATCATCTCCAGGAACTGCCGCGCATAGGCCGACAGGCTCTCGACATAACGGCGCTGCCCTTCGGCATAGATCGTGTCGAAGGCGAGCGAGGATTTGCCCGAGCCAGAAAGGCCGGTCATGACGATCAGCTTGTTGCGCGGAAGATCGAGATCGATCCCCTTGAGATTGTGCTCGCGCGCGCCACGTATGGAAATAGTCTTCAGTTCACTCATCGTCGTCTGCGGTCCCTTGGTGTCTGCCCTTATTTAGTGATGCCCGCCCGCGAGTCGAGGCTGAAATGAAGGGCAACGCCAGGTTTTCGATTCGGTTGACAGGATCATAGAGGTGAATTAGAACAAAGAAAGAACAAATTTGCCTTCGGGTCAAGGCCGCGTATCATTTCGCATTTCATATAATGTCTGTGGATGAGCGCAGCAGATGGGGCCACGTAAATAGCGCCTGATGGCGGCAATGGTCTAAGGTGCGTGGATAGAATTTCAGAGCCGTCGATGGGCGGCAAGCAGGGTAGGTAATCATGGCCGGTAGTGTGAACAAGGTAATTCTGGTTGGAAATCTCGGGGCGGACCCGGAAATCCGCCGTACGCAGGACGGCCGTCCGATCGCCAACCTCAACATCGCGACGTCGGAAACCTGGCGCGACCGCAATTCCGGCGAGCGCCGGGAAAAGACGGAATGGCACCGCGTCGTGATCTTCAATGAAGGTCTCTGCAAGGTTGCCGAACAATATTTGAAGAAGGGCGCCAAGGTCTATATCGAGGGCGCACTTCAGACGCGTAAATGGCAGGATCAGAACGGCCAGGATCGTTATTCGACCGAAATCGTGTTGCAGGGCTTCAATTCGACGCTGACCATGCTGGATGGCCGTGGCGAAGGCGGCGGCGCTGTCGAAGGCGGTCGGGGTGGACGCGGCGGCGGTGACTTTGGCGGTGGTTATGGTGGCGACTATGGTGGTGACGACTACGGCCAGCCCTCGTCGCAATCGTCGGGCCGTGGCGCCAGCGGTGGCCGTGGCGGCGCCGCAAGCGGCGGCGGCAGCAACTTCTCGCGCGATCTGGACGACGATATTCCGTTTTGATCCCGTCGCTTTGATCGGCAAGTCGTATCGAGTTGAGTTGAACGGCCCGTCTTTCCGGCGGGCCTTTCTGTAAGTTTATGTGAGCTTGAGCGCCGCTTTCGCGCCATCCACGACGAATTGGGCAGCGAGCGCGGCGAGGATGACGCCGAGCAGGCGCGTGAGGATGGCGCGGCCCGTTGACCCCAGCATACGGTCAAGCCTCTCGGAAATAGCTAATGCCGCATAGACCAGCCCGAGATTGATCGCGATAACGAGGATCAATTGAGCTCGGTCGAGCATTGTCTGAAGCGAACCGGCCAGCAGGATGGTTGCCGAAATGGCGCCAGGACCCGCGATCAGCGGCAGAGCCAAGGGAAACACCGCGATATTCTGGATATGATCCTTGGTGATTGCGACTTCCGTCGTCTTTTCCTTTCTGTCCTGCCGTCTCTCGAACACCATCTCGAAAGCGATCCAGAAAAGCAGCAGGCCGCCCGCTATACGGAACGCACCGATGGAGATGCCGAGAATGCCAAGCACGCTGGCGCCGAACAAGGCAAAGGCCGCCATGATGAAGAATGCGATCAGCGAGCCGCGCAATGCCACCTGATGGCGTTGAGCCCGGTTCATGCCAGCCGTAAGGCCGATGAACAGCGGAGCAAGACCTGGCGGATCGACTGTGACGAGCAGCGTTGTGAAGGCATTGATCAGCGTGTCCGCGCTCGCCATATGATCCCCGGCATTTGTTTCTATTTGTTGTTGGCCCATTGATATGCGAGGAATGACGTTTCGCAAAGCGCAATGCGGGCTCGCCAAAACGTTCTGCCACGGAAATGTTCGATTTAGCGGGTTAAGAGGGCAAAAGCCTGTTCAAAAGCACCCGTCAAAATTGGCGCTTGCAGGGCCTTTCGGCTATAAATTTCGCAGTGATTCTAAAAGAGATCGTGATCTGTTTTGACTGAGCAAACACCACCCGGCGGCGGGAAGCTCCCGCCAGGCATCGAGCCGATTTCCATCATGGAGGAAATGCAGCGGTCGTATCTCGATTACGCGATGAGCGTGATCGTCAGCCGCGCACTTCCCGATGTTCGCGATGGTCTCAAGCCCGTCCATCGGCGCATTCTGTACGGCATGTCGGAACTCGGGATCGACTGGAACAAGAAATACGTAAAATGCGCTCGCGTCACCGGTGACGTGATGGGTAAATACCATCCGCACGGCAACCTGGCGATTTATGACGCGCTCGCGCGCATGGCGCAGCCCTGGTCGCTTCGCCTGCCGCTGATCGACGGTCAGGGCAATTTCGGCTCCGTCGACGGCGATCCGCCGGCGGCCGAACGTTATACGGAATGCCGCCTGCAGAAGGTCGCGCATTCGCTGCTCGACGATCTCGACAAGGAAACGGTCGATTTCCGCGAGAACTATGACGGCACATTGAGCGAGCCCGTCGTCGTCCCGGCAAAGTTCCCGAACCTGCTGGTCAACGGCTCCGGCGGTATCGCCGTCGGCATGGCGACCAATATTCCGCCGCACAATCTTTCCGAAGTGATCGACGGCTGTATCGCGCTGATCGACAATCCGGCGATCGAGCTGCCGGAGATCATGCAGATCATCCCGGGTCCGGATTTTCCGACCGGCGCGAAGATTCTCGGCCGTGCCGGCATCCGCTCGGCCTACGAGACCGGACGCGGCTCCATCGTCATGCGCGGCGTCGCGACGATCGAGCCGATGCGTGGCGACCGCGAACAGATCATCATCACCGAGATTCCTTATCAGGTGAACAAGGCGTCGATGATCGAGAAGATGGCCGAACTCGTGCGCGAAAAGCGTATCGAAGGCATCTCCGACCTGCGCGACGAATCCGACCGCCAGGGCTATCGCGTGGTGATCGAGCTGAAGCGCGACGCCAACGCCGAGGTCATCCTCAATCAGCTTTATCGCTATACGCCGCTGCAGACCTCTTTCGGTGCAAACGTGGTGGCGCTGAATGGCGGTAAGCCGGAGCAACTGACCCTTCTCGACATGCTGAGGGCCTTTGTGTCCTTCCGCGAGGACGTGGTCAGCCGCCGCACCAAATATTTGCTGCGCAAGGCGCGCGAACGCGCCCACGTCTTGGTCGGTCTCGCCATCGCGGTCGCCAATATCGATGAGGTGATCCGCGTTATCCGTCATGCGCCCGACCCGCAATCGGCGCGTGAAGAGCTGATGACCCGCCGCTGGCCGGCGGCAGACGTCGAATCCCTTATCCGGCTAATCGATGATCCGCGCCACCGCATCAACGAAGACGGCACCTATAATCTGTCGGAAGAGCAGGCGCGCGCCATTCTCGAGCTGCGTCTTGCCCGTTTGACGGCACTTGGCCGTGACGAAATCGGCGACGAACTCAATAAGATCGGCGCCGAGATCAAGGACTATCTCGATATCCTGTCGTCGCGTGTTCGTATCCAAGCCATTGTAAAAGAAGAGCTTGCAGCCGTTCGCGACGAATTCGGCACGCCGCGCCGCACCGAAATCGTCGACGGCGGCCTGGAGATGGATGACGAGGACCTGATTGCCCGCGAGGACATGGTCGTTACCGTTTCCCACCTTGGCTACATCAAGCGCGTGCCGCTGACCACCTATCGCGCCCAGCGCCGTGGCGGCAAGGGCCGCTCCGGAATGACCACGCGTGACGAGGATTTTGTTACCCGGCTATTTGTTCTCAATACGCATACGCCGGTTCTCTTCTTCTCGTCGCACGGTATCGTCTACAAGGAGAAGGTCTGGCGCCTGCCCATCGGCACGCCGCAGTCACGCGGCAAGGCGCTGATCAACATGCTGCCGCTGGAGCCCGGCGAGCGCATCACCACGATCATGCCACTTCCGGAAGACGAGAGCACCTGGGACAATCTCGACGTCATGTTCTCGACGACGCGCGGCACCGTGCGCCGCAACAAGCTGTCGGACTTCGTTCAGGTCAATCGCAACGGCAAGATCGCCATGAAGCTGGAGGAAGAGGGCGACGAAATCCTCTCCGTCGAGACCTGCACCGAGCATGACGACGTACTGCTGACCACGGCGCTCGGCCAGTGTATCCGTTTCTCGGTTTCGGACGTACGCGTCTTTGCCGGCCGCAACTCGATCGGCGTTCGCGGCATCAGCCTTGCATCCGGCGACCGCATCATCTCGATGACCATCGTCCGCCATGTGGACGCGGAACCTTGGGAACGCGCGGCTTATCTCAAGCGCTCCGTCAGCGAGCGTCGCTCGGCGACGGGCGAGGACGAGGAAATCGCGCTGGTTGGCGAAGAAGTCACCGAAGAGGGACAGCTCAACGACGAACGCTATGAAGAGCTGAAGGCGCTCGAGCAGTTCATCCTGACTGTCTCTGAAAAAGGCTTCGGCAAGCGCTCGTCTTCCTACGATTTCCGCATTTCCGGCCGCGGCGGCAAGGGTATTCGCGCTACCGACACGTCGAAAACCGGCGAGATCGGCGAGCTTGTGGCCGCCTTCCCGGTTGAGGAGGGTGATCAGCTCATGCTGGTGTCGGACGGGGGCCAATTGATCCGTGTTCCCGTCGGCGGCATCCGCATTGCCAGCCGCGCTACCAAGGGCGTCACCATCTTCTCGACCGCCAAGGATGAGAAGGTCGTTTCGGTCGAGCGTATCAGCGAGCCGGACGGCGAGGACGATGCGAGCGACAATGGTGCCGAGGACGACGCTGCGAACGGCGATGCGGAAGTCTCGAACGGCGATGCCGAGGGTACGACCGAAGAATAAGGTTCAGTGAACTCAGCACATGGAATGACGACCGGGCGGCTTGGCTGCCCGGTTTTTTGTTGATCTCGTGGTTTTCGGGCAGCCGCGCAATGGACGATCGCATCCGCACCCGTCAGCACTTTGCGCAACAGCACGGCGTCCGCAAAATCTCCGACGACATGCGTCGTCGAAAACGGCGAACGATCGATCCCGACAACCGCGTGATTTGTCGCCAAGGCGTTAAAGATCGCACGGCCAAGCCGCCCGGAACTGCCTGTAAGAGCAATGCGCATATCGATCCCTCTATGAGACTGGATAGCCATAGCACGATTGAAGCGATTGCCGCGCTACTTGTCGCAAGAGCAGCGCCCCGTAGTGGCGCCGGGGATCGGGGAAAGGCTCGCGGGCGTAACGGCATAAAAAAACCGGACGCTGGGGGAGCGTCCGGTTCGAATTAACCCGAGCGATTGGAGGGCCGCACTCGGGATCAGGAAATATCGCAACACCCTTTGGTTCAGAGGGCCTTATGGTGTTTGTTCAGCTTCTTGCTCTCCTCGCTTTCGCGGTGGAGCGCTGAGATTGTGGACGCGACGGATACAACGAACATGCTGCTGATGAAGAGCGTAAGCACCGTTAATATCGTGAACATGATCGCTCCCTTCCTCTCGTGGAACTAGCGTTCAGATCCCTTAATACTGGCTGGTGGTAACGAAGGGACGAGCCGAAGCAAAGGGACCGTAGATCTTCGACTGGTCAGGCTTTTGATCGTAGAGAGCGATTGTCGCTGCAAGCATTCCCGAAATCATGGTCATCCAAACGACGTTAATAAGGGTGATCTTATCGGGCATACTCTGTTTCCTTCTTACCGCAATGAGCAAATCTAAGGTTCGGGCTTTAACGCGGCGGCCGATGAATGGTTCCGCCTTGATGTTGAGCGTCTGTTTACCAACGTCCATCTGAAGCGACCTTGAATGCCTTGTTCATCTGGCGTTCAGATTCGCGATGCGTTTTGCGCATGGCGTTGGCGATTTCTTGAGCAGAATTGGTGGTGTTAGCCGGGGAAGCCCATTCTATTTCGTAGTTGTTCGCGAAAAGATGAACGGCGTATTCAAGAGCGAAAGAGCCGATAACGGCGACTGCAACAATAAGGACCAACATGGCCTGATCTTCCTTGAGCCAGAGGCGGGTGAGCCGATGAAAGCGGCCCGTTTCGATGTTGGTGCGAATAGAGCATTGTTGATCTGAAACGGGCTTGAACGCCGCATTCATCTGCTGTTCAGAGGCAGCCAAGTGGTTGTAAATGACTTGCGATACCGGCCCATCCGTGACAAAAGGCTGCAAACAACGAGCCGGTCTGGTATGACGACAGCCTTTTATCCTGGATCTTTCGATCCGATGACCAATGGACATCTGGATGTCCTCGTGCAGGCGCTGAATGTCGCCTCCAAGGTTATTGTCGCGATCGGCATTCATCCTGGCAAGAAACCGCTTTTCTCCTTCGAGGAACGCGCGGAATTGATCACCCGGTCGCTTGCCGAAGCGCTGCCGCAGAAGGTTGGGGATATCTCCGTTGTCGCCTTCGACAATCTGGTGGTCGACGCGGCGCGCAAGCATGGCGCGAGCCTTTTGGTGCGCGGCCTGCGTGATGGCACCGATCTTGACTATGAAATGCAGATGGCCGGCATGAACCGCCAGATGGCGCCTGATATTCAGACCCTGTTTCTGCCGGCCGGCACGGCATCGCGGCCTATAACCGCCACATTGGTGCGGCAGATCGCATCCATGGGCGGCGATGTCAGCGCTTTCGTGCCCGCAGCGGTTCTTGAAGCCCTGACAGGCAAGCTAAAAGATACGGTCCAATAAAGACTGGCCGAAATCATTTTCCGAACGGAGCACCCATGAAACTCTTTCATCTCGCATTGGCAGGTTTTCTCAGCCTTGCCGCCTTCGCAGGCAGCGCCTTCTCGGCCGCGGCCGACGATTTTCTGACGATCCAGCTCAAGGATGGCCCGGTCGTCATTCAGTTGATGCCGGATGTTGCTCCGAAGCATGTCGCACAGATCGAAGCGCTGGCGAAGAAGGGTGCATATGACAATGTCGCCTTCCATCGTGTCATCGACGGCTTCATGGCACAGACCGGCGACGTGCAGTACGGCAACATGACCAAAGGTTACAATCCTCAGAAGGCCGGTACCGGCGGCTCCGATATGCCCAATCTTCCGGCCGAATTCTCCAAGGTTCCGTTCAAGCGTGGCACGGTCGGCATGGCGCGTGCCCAGGATCCGAATTCCGCTAACTCGCAGTTCTTCATCATGTTCGCCGACGGCGACTTCCTGAATGGCCAGTACACGGTCGTCGGCAAGGTCGTCTCCGGCATGGAATTCGCCGACAAGATCAAGCGCGGCGAAGGCCAGAACGGCGAAGTGAGCAACCCCGACCGCATGGTCAAGGTCACGGTCGGCAAGAAGTAAAATTCGAGAAGAGAAGAGGAAACAAAAATGGCTGAGATCAAGGATCCCGAAAACACCCTCGTCCTGGAAACCACCAAGGGTCAGGTCGTCATTCAGTTGCTGCCGCAGGTAGCGCCCGAGCATGTCGCCCGCATCAAGGAACTTGCCCGCGAGAAGGCTTATGATGGCGTCGTTTTCCACCGCGTCATCGACGGCTTCATGGCCCAGACCGGCGACGTGCAATACGGCAAGCAGGGCAGCGAGAGCTTCAATCCCGGCCGTGCCGGCATGGGCGGCTCCTCGAAGCCCGACCTGAAGGCCGAATTTTCCGCAACGTCGCACATTCGCGGCACCTGCTCGATGGCTCGTTCGCAGAACCCGAACTCGGCCAACTCGCAGTTCTTCATCTGCTTCGCCGACGCTCCGTGGCTGAACAAGCAGTACTCGGTCTGGGGCCAGGTCATCTCCGGCATGGAAATTGTCGACCAGATCAAGCGCGGCGAGCCGGTGAAGGATCCGGACTCGATCGTATCCGCTCGGGTTGCCGCTGACGTCTGATCGTGATTATTCCTGAAGCCCGCCTCTCGCGCTTTGGCGTGGGGGCGGGTTTCGCTTTGCTGAGATTACCAGAATGCGCGTTGACCTTTTCGATTTCGACCTGCCGGATGAGCGCATTGCGCTGAGACCCGCCGAGCCGCGTGACAGCGCGCGCCTGCTCGTCGTCGATCCGAATAATGGCGAGGCGGCTCTGAGCGATCATCACATCCGCGATCTGCCATCTTTCCTGCGACCGGGCGATGCTGTCGTCTTCAATGACACTAAGGTCATCCCGGCCCAGTTGGAGGGCATTCGTCATCGGGAAGGCGCGCCCGGTCAGCAGGTGTCGGCGACGCTGCATATGCGCGCCGCGCCCGACCGCTGGAAAGCTTTCGCCAAGCCGGGCAAGCGCATCAAGATCGGCGATCGCATCCAGTTCGGCCATGGCGAAAATGTTTGCATCCTTGGCGCTCTTGACGCCGTGGTCGAGGAGAAGGGTGAGGGCGGCGAGATCACGTTGCGCTTCGATCTCTCCGGTCCGGCGCTGGATGAGGCGATTGCCGCAGTAGGCCATATTCCGTTGCCGCCCTATATCGCCGCCAAACGGCCGGAAGACGAGCGCGACCGCACGGACTACCAGACAATCTACGCTCGTGAGGAGGGCGCCGTTGCTGCGCCGACCGCGGGCCTGCATTTTACCCCGTCGCTGTTTACCGCGCTTGATATCATGGGCGTCGAGCGGCATTTCGTGACGCTGCATGTCGGCGCCGGTACGTTTCTGCCCGTCAAGGCCGACGACACTGAAGACCACAAGATGCATTTCGAGATCGGCTATGTCGACGCGACGACGGCGGCGAAGCTGAATGCGGTGAAGGCGAGGGGCGGGCGCATCGTCTGCGTCGGCACGACCTCGCTACGGCTGATCGAAAGTGCCGCCGGCGATGACGGAACGATCAAGCCCTGGCACGGCGCGACCGGCATCTTCATCACGCCCGGCTATCGCTTCAAGGCGGTCGATCTCTTGATGACGAATTTCCATCTGCCGCGTTCGACGCTGTTCATGCTGGTATCGGCCTTTGCCGGCCTTGATACCATGCGCGCGGCCTACACCCATGCTATTGAGACAGGCTATCGCTTCTATTCCTATGGCGATGGCAGCCTGCTCTACCGGAAAGACTAAGACGAGATGAGCGAGAGCTTTCAGTTCCAGTTGAAAAAGACCGATGGCGGTGCCCGTCTCGGCGAAGTTTCCATGCCGCGCGGCACGATCCGCACGCCGGCCTTCATGCCGGTCGGCACGGTCGGTACCGTCAAGGCGATGTATCTCGATCAGGTACGCGAGACCGGCGCCGACATCATTCTCGGCAATACCTATCACCTGATGCTCCGCCCGACCGCGGAGCGTGTCGCCCGCCTCGGCGGCCTGCACGAGCTGATCCGCTGGCAGCATCCGATCCTTACTGACTCCGGCGGCTTCCAGGTCATGTCGCTCTCCGGCCTGCGCAAGCTCGACGAGAAGGGTGTCACCTTCAAGTCGCATGTCGACGGCAGCACGCATCACATGTCGCCGGAGCGCTCGATCGAGATCCAGGGCCTGCTCGGCTCCGACATCCAGATGCAGCTCGATGAATGCGTGGCGTTGCCGGCGACGCCGAAGGAAATCGAGCGCGCCATGGAAATGTCGCTGCGCTGGGCCGAACGCTGCAAGGTGGCTTTCGGCAATCAGCCCGGCAAGGCGATGTTCGGTATCGTGCAGGGCGGCGATGTTCCGGAGCTTCGCGTCCGTTCCGCGCAGGCGCTGAGCGGCATGGACCTCAAGGGCTATGCCGTCGGAGGTCTTGCCGTCGGCGAGCCACAGGAAGTCATGCTACGCATGCTTGAGATCACTCTTCCCGAGCTGCCGACGGAGAAGCCGCGTTATCTCATGGGCGTCGGCACGCCGGACGATATCCTGAAGTCCGTCGCCCGCGGCATCGATATGTTCGATTGCGTGATGCCGACCCGCTCGGGCCGTCATGGCCTCGCGTTTACGCGTAGGGGCAAGGTCAATATCCGCAATGCCCGTCACGCGGAGGACATGCGCCCGCTCGATGATCAATCGAGCTGCCCGGCCTCGCGCGATTATTCCCGCGCCTACCTGCACCATCTCGTCCGCGCCAACGAAGCGCTCGGCGGCATGCTGCTTTCCTGGCACAATCTTGCCTACTACCAGGAACTGATGCACGGCATTCGCCAGGCGATCGCCGAGGGCCGCTTTGCCGATTTCATGGCAGAGACTCAGGAGAATTGGGCAAGGGGCGATCTCGAGCCGGCGTGATTCAAGAACGGCTAGAGTGGCGATGCGCTGCTCTTGAACATGTCCCGATTCCGCGCTAATTGAAGCCTGTCGAAAAAGGCAGGGTTGGTTTCGGTAGGCCCAATCCCTTCCATCCGGAAGCTCTGCTCCATGCCATAGGCATGAGGGCCCGCGACGCGGAACTTGGCCATTGTGGCCGAGTACCCCGCGTTGGTGTGGGCCGTTTCGAGCGACACGCCTCTGCGGGGAGACCCCTTGGAGCTGTCATGCGACTGAATCACCTGGATTTACATGTTCCCGACGTCGCCGCGACGCGGGATTTTTTTGTTTCCGTCTTTGATTTCACCGAAATCGAAACCCGTGGAGCGAACGGCCTCGCCATCCTGCGCGACGATGCCGGGCTCGAACTGGTCATCAGCCATCCGGTCGAGAGGTTCGGCGGAGCTGATTCAATATCGGTCGGCCGCAACACCTATCACATCGGCTTCATGCTGCCGTCGCGCGAGGCTGTGGACGCACAATTCGAGCGCGCCAAATTGGCCGGCTGCGAAATCTGGAAACCGCCGTCGGCTATGCGGGGCGGTTGGTTGTTTTATTGCTTCGCACCAGGACGAATTCTGGTCGAAGTCGGCTGGCGTCCGGAACCTAAATATCAATTAGAAAATATAATATCCGCAATGGCTTATGTCTCAGTCTTTGTCTCATGAATTAGGCGTTTTCAGGTGGTCTAACTGGGCTCTTCCGAAAGGCCGCCTGAGACGACGGCGCGATAAGAAAGCGTTTGCAAAAACAGCGAATCGTAATAAATGATCCTTCAGCCGGTGGTAAGATCCACTGACTATTTTGGTGCTTTGCGTTTGAAATTCCTTTGAACTTCGGCTACAAAGCGTTCCACTTTATCGATAAGGGCTCACTAATAATATAGGAGGCACCTGCCGTTGAGGGCGCAACGCGCATTGGGGACCTGTCTTTCCGGACTCATATTTGTCGGATTGGCAGCGACGGGCTGCACGACGGTGGCGAAAGCACCCTCGACCAGCCAAAACTCTTCCAAGTCCATTCGACCGACGAAGGTAACCTACAATTACACCGCAAAAGATCGCGACTGTTTGAAGCGAGCGATGTATTTCGAGTCCGAGCATTCGGACCATGATGGATACATGGCAGTGGGATCGGTCGTGATGAACAGATTGACCTCCGGTGCCTACGCCTCGTCGATCTGCGGCGTCGTCGCGCAAAAAAGGCAATTTGCGCCAGGCGTGATGACGAGGGTGGTCAGCGACCTGGCCGAACCTGATCTCAACCAGGCGGCATCGGAGGTTCTCAATGGAGAACGACATCCGGGTGTCAAGGATGCGATGTTCTTCCACACGGACGGTCTGAAATTCCCTTACAATAACATGCACTATGTCGCCGTGGCCGGCGGAAACGCTTTCTATGAGAAGCGTGGGCAGGATGGCGCCCTTGAAACGCCAGCGCCACTTCCGGCCTACGAAGTTGCGATGAACTATGTGCCTGTGCAAACGGTCACAACAACGCAATTTCCGGTTTTGTTGCCACCTGCAGACCAGATTCCGATCCCGGCGCCGGATCCAATGACGACTGCAAGCATCAGCGCAACGCCAACGTCTACTGTAGCTGTTCCCTTACCGCGGCCAGCATTGGATGCGGCGGTTCAGCCTGTCAGTTTCAGCAGGGCAGGTGGCTAAAAGAGGCGAGGGGAATTCTGATCAGATTCCCTCGCTTGTCGCGTTCGGCAGGATCTGCACGCCGTTGATCTTATAACTGCCATCGGGCTGACGGGCGATCTGATAGATCGCCGTCCAGTCCTTGCCGTCCGTGCCGGTGATCAGCACTTCCTGATAGACGACCGCGCCGTTGTCGATGGCGCGGCTCTTGCCGAAGGCGTAGTTGCCTGGGTGATAGACCGGCTGATAGCTCTTCTTCACCATGGCGAAGAAGCTGTCCTTGTCCGGAAAAAGCGCCTTGATGCCGGGGGCAGCGAAGGAATAGGCCGAATCCGCATCATTGTGCAGGAAAGCTTCGATCTGTTCCTGAATCAACGTCTGCGCCGATTGCACGGGGTCTTCCGCTCGTGCGCCGGGGCGAGGGCGAGGGTAATGCAGAGGGCGGCTGCAAGAGATAAAGCGCGCATGGACGATCTCCGGCAATATCCAGGAGAGCATAGCGCGCTTTATGCCTTTGCAGAAGGGATGCAGAGTATCGCAGGGATCAGCTATGTAGTCGCCGAAGCCCGGAGAAGCCGAACCCGATCATTGCCAGCGGCGGAACAGAGCACTGGCATTCACGCCGCCGAAACCGAAACCGTTGGAGATGGCATATTCCATTGCCATCGGCCGAGCTGTTGCGCCAACAATATCGATACCGTCGGCCGCCGCGTCCGCCTCCTGCAGATTGCGGGTCGGAGGCGCAATCTGGTCGCGCAACGCCATGATGGTGAAGACCGCTTCCAGGCCGCCGGCAGCGCCAAGAAGATGGCCCGTCGCTGCCTTCGTGCCGCTGACGGCGATGCCGCCGTCGCGGCCGAATACCGTTTTGATCGCTTCCATTTCGCCACGGTCGCCGACCGGCGTTGAGGTGGCGTGGGCATTGAGGTGCTTGACCTCACTGGGAGAAATCCGCGCCTGCGACAGTGCCGCCAGCATCGCCCGGCGCGCCCCGTCGCCATCTTCCGGACCGGCGGTCATATGATAGGCATCGGCGGCGGTACCATAGCCGACGAGTTCGGCGAGCGGCGTAGCGCCGCGGGCGAGAGCGTGGTCCAGTGTCTCGATTACCAGCATGCCGGCGCCTTCGCCCATGACAAAACCGTCGCGGCCGGCGTCGAAGGGGCGAGAGGCTTCCTCCGGCCGGTTGCTGAAGCCGGTGGAGAGCGCCCGTGCCGCGGCAAAGCCGCCGAGGCTGACCTTGTCGATGCAGGCCTCCGCGCCACCGCAGATCGCGACATCGGCTTCACCGGCACGGATGAGCCGCGCCGCATCGCCAATCGCCTGGACACTTGCCGCACAAGCGGTTACCGGCGCGCCGAGCGGCCCCTTATAGCCATAGCGAATGCTGACCTGGCCGGCTGCCAAATTGACGAGGAATGAGGGGACGGTGAAGGGCGACAGCCGCCGCACGCCGCGCGCCTCGGCAGTGCGCACCGCGTCGGCAATTGCCGGAAAGCCGCCGATACCGGAGGCGATGACCGTGGCGGTGCGTTCGAGTTCTGCGGGATCGGTCGGCTGCCAGCCGGCTTGCCTGATTGCTTCTTCTGCGGCCGCCATGGCGAAGAGGATGAAGCGATCCATCTTCTTCTGGTCCTTCACCGGCACGTAGCGATCGGCATCGAACCCGGCTTCGCTATCCTCCTCAAGGCTCGGCACGACACCACCGACCTTGGCGGCCAGATCGCCGACCATCGTCTCCGGCAGAAGCCTGAGGCCCGAGCGCCCTTCGACCAGCCGCTTCCAGGCGGCATTGACGCCGACGCCCAGCGGCGAAACCAGTCCCATGCCCGTTACGACGATTCGATCCATAATGGAGTACTCCTATCTTTATCAGGCGTCGAAGCCCAGGAACCATGCCTTCATCTGCGCGATCCGTTCATGCACGGCCTCGTCGGCCGCCGGTCCGGGAACCAGAATCGTATCTTCGGGATGAAAAGCGCGGCCGGTTACGCGGTCGATGAGAAGGGGATCGCGATCCTCACCCGTCGCCGGGTCGACCAGCCGCATGGCAACCTCCTCGGGCGGCAAATGCCGGTTGCCCCAGGTAAACAGCGCCATGAGAACGGGAAAGAAGTCGCGCCCCTTTTCCGTCAGCACGTATTCGTAGCGTGGCGGCCGCTCATTGTAGAGGCGGCGTTCGAACAGGCCCTCGTCCGTCAGATGTTTCAGCCGCCGCGTCAGGATATTCGGCGCAACACCAAGATTCTTCTGGAATTCATCAAAGCGCGTCAGACCCTGAAGCGCATCGCGCAAGATCAGAATGCTCCACCAGTCGCCGACGCTTTCGAGCGCACGGGCGGCAGGACATTTGAAGGCGCTGAAGCTTGTTCTCTGCATGGCCGAGGCGAATAGCATGAGTTACTATCATCATGCAAGTCACTAGGCTTGAATGGCGGGGTGTCTCGCTAAACAGCGTTACGGAAGCTCGGCCAAGGGCTTGAGTTTTCCTTGGTATCTGAAGGAAATGAGAAAAATATAGATCAATAATAAGAGAAACGGTGTTGAGCGGACAATGGCGACCCATACGTCGGTTGACGCATACAGGGCTAAGAATGCGTCTAGCGCTGCCAAAGCCAATGCCCACGCAAAAAGCATCAAGTAGATTTCACGCCACACCTCGCCCGTAAATAATGAGCTTTTCTCGAACAATATTGTTCTGGCAAGGGATCTCCAGAAGGCAAGAACAAGGAAAATCAGCGCAAAATATGTGGCTCGCAAGACCGGTTCGAGCTTTATGCTGAATTCCGTGCGTTCGACGAAATGTTGAAAGATCTGATCTGGAGCGCCGTTAAATATCACGCCTCCGATGAGTACGATCAGACAAACTCTCCACAGTATCGACAACGAGGCCTTTGCATAGCGTCTGAAAAATGTGATCAACGCTTCAGTCTCCAGGTCTTCAGTTTTAAAAGCGAACTGCTAGGTGCGCGATTCCACTGGCACCGAAGCACTCACTTCCTCCTCCGGAATATCGTCGAAGGACGCATAATTGAGGTTATAAAGCTTCGAATAGAGCTTGCCATTGGCCATGAGCTGATGGTGATTGCCGCTCTCGATCAATTGGCCGTTCTGCAGGACGATGATGCGATCGGCCTCGCGGATGGTGGCGAGGCGGTGAGCGATCACAAGGCCGGTGCGTCCCTCGAGCAGCTTCACCAGCGCCTTCTGGATCAGCATTTCGGTATAGCTGTCGATGTTCGCGGTTGCCTCGTCGAGCACGAGTATCTTCGCGTCGGCGACAAGGGCGCGGGCAAAGCTGACAAGCTGGCGCTGGCCGAGCGACAAGCCGCTGCCACGTTCACCGAGAACGGTATCGTAGCCATCGGCAAGCCGCATGATGAACTCATGCGCACCCACCGCCTTTGCGGCCTCGACGATCTCTTCGCGCGTCGCTTCAGCCTTGTTGTAGCGTATGTTCTCCAGCACGGTGCCGGTGAACAGGAATGGCTCCTGCAGCACCATTGCGATCTGTCGGCCGAGCGAATCCTGGGTGAGGGAGCGCACATCATGGCCGCCGACGAGCACCTGACCCTGCTGCACCTCGTAGAAACGATGGATCAAGGCCATGGAGCTCGATTTGCCGGAGCCGGTCGGGCCGATCAGAGCTACAGTCTCGCCGGGATTGACCTTGAAGCTGACATTCTTCAACACCGGATGCTTCGGATCATAACCGAAGACGACGTCCCGGAATTCGACCGAGCCGTCCATATCCGCCGACAGCACCTTGGCGTCCGGCGCATCCTTGATATCGACGGGCACGTCGAGCACGTCCGTCAGCCGCTGGCCGGAGGCCATGGCGCGCTGCATGACGGAATATTGCATGGTGAGCGAGCGGATAGGGTCGAAGAAGCGCTGAATGTAGAACAGGAAGGCGACCATGACGCCAACGTCGAGCCTGTGGTTCAGCACCATCGAACCGCCCACGATGATGACGATGGCCATCGCCATGCCCGTCAGCGTATCGACGATCGGCACCATGATCTGTGCGTATCTCGCGGCGGTCAGATGTGCCTTGAGGTTAGTATATGCCTTATCGTCGAAGAGACCGAAATTGACGCTCTGCCGGTGCATGCCCTGAACGGCGCGCACTCCATGGATCGCCTCGGCCAAGGCGCCATTGGTGACGGAGTTTGTCTCATGCGCGTTCATGAAGGCGACGCGTGCCTTCGGAAGCCAGAATAGGCGGACAACGAAAAGGATCGGCATGACCGATAGCGTCAGCAGGCCAAGCCGGAAATCGAGCGAGAGAATGACGATGACGATGCCGAAGAGCAGGGCAATATCGCCGACGGAAAGCACCGATGTTTCAAGGAATTCCTGCATGGAGTTGACGTCGCCCTGCAGGCGCGACATCAACCGGCCGACTTCGGTCTTGTCCATGAAGGAGAGTGATACCCGCTGCAGATGCGCAAACATCGCCCGGCGGATATCGAAGAGCACTTCCTCCGCGACCTGGCCGACAAAGGTCTCCTGCACATAGCTGGCAGCATAATTGACGAGAATCGCCGCCGTGAAGATCGCCAGGGCCAGCCAGAGCGCCGAATAGTTGGTCGCGCCAGGCGCCATCGCGTGATCGATCGCATAGCGGATGACGAGCGGGATGACGATCTGCGACCCGGTGAAGAGAAGCACGGCTCCGACGGAAATGTAGATCTGGCGGCGGTAGGGGCTGACGAACGCCCAGATGCGGCGGATGATCTTGCCGTCGAAGACCTTGCCGAAAATCTCTTCCTCGACGCGATGGGAGCCGACCACAGCGCGGGGAGGGCGGCGCCCGTCTTCGCGCACGTCGTTGCGTTCGGTTTCAATGGTTTCCGACATCGTCAGGCCTCCCTTTTCGCCGCTACGACCCTGGAGACATCGCTGTCCGGGCGGACCTGCAGGTCGTACAGCGCCTTGTACCGCCCACCGGCAGCAAGGAGCTGCTCGTGGGTTCCACGCTCGACGATCTCACCGTCTTCGACAAACAGGATCTGGTCGGCATGCATCAGCGAACTCAGGCGATGGGCGACAACGAGGGTCACCCGATCGCGGGCAAACCGCTTCATGGCGCTGCGGATGCGTTGCTCGGTTGCGGCGTCAATGGCAGCGGTCGAATCATCGAACACCATCACCGCTAGCTTCAGCATCAACGTGCGGGCGATCGTCAAACGCTGGCGCTGGCCGCCGGAAAGCGACACGCCGCGTTCGCCGACGACGGTGGTATAGCCGGCCGGCAGGCCGAGAATATAGTTGTGCAGTTGGGCGGATTCGGCGGCGCGCTCGATGCGCTGTTCCTTCGCCCAGGGATCGCCGTAGGCGATATTATTTTCGATGCTGGTCGTGAACAGGAAGGAATCCTGCTGCACGACGGCCACCGACTGGCGCAGCGACTGCAACGTCGCCTTGCGGATATCCTGGCCGTCGATCGTGATCCGTCCGGATGTGACGTCATAGAAGCGCGGGATCAGATGCGCGATGGTGGATTTGCCGCTGCCGGGCGGGCCGACAATGCCGATCGTTTCGCCGCGCTTCGCCTCGAAGCTGACATTCCTGAGGATGGGGCGGTTTTCCGAGCCGGGATAGGTGAAGCCGACACTTTCGAAGCGCAGAACGCCGTCCGTAACGGCAAGCGGCTTGGCGTCCGGCGCATCTTTGATGGCGATGTCGAGGTCGAGCAGGGCGAACAGCCGCGAGCCGCAGGTCGATGCGCGGGCAAACGCGTTGACCATCAGGCCGAGCTGGCGCACCGGCATCTGCAGAATGGTCATGAAGGTCAGGAACGAGGCGAGGGTGCCGACACTGATCTCGCCCGCAATCACCTTGGTGCCGCCAACCCAGAGCACGAGGCCCATGGCGGCGAAAAAGGAGAAGTTCATGGCGCTGGTATTGACGACGCGGATACCGACGCGTTTGTGAGCAAGGGTGAGCGCATTGTGCGAGGCCCTATCGAACTTCATCAGTTCGTGGGCCTGCGCCGCGAAGGCGCGCACGACACGAATGCCGCCGAGGTTTTCCTCCATCACGCGGGTCAGCACCGATAGCCGTTCCTGCAGTTCGAGCCAAGTCGAACGCAATCTGAGCTGTGTCACGGAGGAACGCCAGGCAACGAAGGGCACGAAGCTCAGCGCCAGGAGCCCGAGCAGGACATCGGTCGACAGCAGCATGTAGGCGCCGACGCCGATCAGCATGGTGAGTAGCACCATGCGCACCAGCGCCGTCGAAAAATACATGCGCACGCCTTCGAGATCGAGCAGGCCGACGGTAATCAGATCGCCGGAATGCACATTGTCGTGGAAGCTGAAGGAGAGCTGCTGGATCTTTTCATAGCAGGCGAGCCGCAGCTCGTAGCCCATGTGGTGTCCGACGGCTTCGCTGAAATAGTTCTGCACCATCGTGAAAAGGCCGCGCAGGATGCTGACGATCAGCAGGAGTAGGGCGGTCGTCAACAATGCATTTTCCGCGAGCTGGCCGGCCGCGCCGCCGGCAACCACCGTTTGTGTTTGATCGACCGCGCGGCCGAGCAGGCGCGGGATCGAGAGCTGCAGCGTCGCCGCAACGAATGTTGCGCCGATCGCCAAGCCGGTCTGCCAGGGATGGCGCAGCGTCATATGCGTGATCCGCACGATGGTGGAGAGACCCCGACCCCAACCAGCCGCATTGACATGCGCCAACGAAGCCAATGGCTTCGCCGCGCTTCTTGATGAATCGCTGCTCACGCTCTTATCCAGGCATTTTTGAACGAGGCGGGCCCGAAATCGGGTTCGGATCGCAAAGGGAATATTGGTAGGACGAATGTCGCCGATTCCGGACCGTCATTCAAGAGTCAAATGGTCACAAGTGCCACCTGGGCGTTAGATTGCGTGTTCGGCGATGGGCGGTATTCGACTGTGTCGCGCGGCGCAATTCGAGCTCGGACCTGAAAAGCTTCGGACAAAAATTTCAAGCGTCTGTCGGTTTCACCTGGAGAGAAACGTCCTCGGATCGACAAACCCAAACTCAAGGAGGACATCATGCGCAGGATCATCGCAGCCACATTCATCAGCCTCGACGGGGTCATGCAGGCGCCGGGCGCTCCGGAGGAGGATCCGACCGGCGGATTTCGGTTCGGTGGCTGGACGTTTCCCTATTTCGACGAAGCGACGGGTTCAGCCCTGGGCCAGATATTCGGCAAGCCCTTCGACCTGCTGCTTGGCCGCAAGACCTACGATATCTTTGCTGCTTATTGGCCCTATGCCGGCGAAGATGACTCTATCGGCGTGTTGTTCAACAAGGTCACCAAATATGTTGCGACCCGCGGCGATATCAGGCTTGATTGGAACAACAGCCAATCGCTCGGAACTGACGTTACGGCAGCGCTGACCGAGCTTAAGAAAGGCGAGGGGCCGGATCTCCTGATCCAGGGGAGCGGCAACCTTATTCAGACCCTGCTTCGTCACGGATTGATCGACGAATATACGGTGCTGACCTTCCCTGTGCTGCTTGGCAAGGGCAAAAAGCTGTTCGCCGAGGGAACGGTTCCGGCCGCGCTGAAACTCATCCGCTCGCAATCCTTCCCGAGCGGCGTCATCATGGCGACTTACGAGCCAGCCGGTGACGTCAAGACCGGTTCCTTTGCCCAGCAGGCCCCGTCTGAGGCCGAGATCCGGCGCCGTCAGAGCTTGGAATAGCCTGCAGATGATAGCACCATCCCGCCATACCCGCGTCCGTCGGGCATGGCGGACTTTGCCGTACTTCAGCCGGAAACATCGGAGATGAGGATGCAGCTCGCCACCGCATTTTCGCCAATCGTGGCGTTGCGATTGGCTCCCGACCTCGCAACCCGAACCATTCCGGAGAACATTTATGACAGACGCCGCGGCATCCTCGAAACTGCGCATCGCCGTGCTTTTTGGTGGGCGTTCCGCCGAGCACGACGTCTCGGTGCTGTCTGCGACGAATGTCATGCGTGCCCTGCAGCCGGCCAAATACGATGCCGTGCCCATCTTCGTCACCCGCGAGGGAAAGTGGCTCCTGAGCTCTTTCGAGGACGGCAAACTGTCGACGCCGGAGAGCGGGACAGAAGTCTGTCTTGTGCCCGGTGGGCGCGGACGGATGATCGCGATTCCGGCTGGCGATAGCCCCCGCGACCTGCCGAAGATCGATATCCTGTTTCCCGTCCTGCATGGGCCGCATGGCGAGGATGGCTCGTCCCAGGGGCTTGCCGAAGTCGCCCGGGTGCCGCTTGTCGGATGCGGTATCCTCGGTTCGGCGGTTGCGCTGGACAAGGACATCGCCAAGCGGCTGCTGAACCAAGCAGGTCTGGCTACGGCGCGAGGAGTCACCATTCACGAGACCGGCGCGCCTTCCTTCGCCGATCTCGAACGCATGCTCGGACTGCCCGTGTTCATCAAGCCGGCGCGTCAGGGATCGTCGGTCGGCGTCAGCAAGGTTATGACGGCCAGTGAATATGAAGCAGCGCTCGCGGAAGGCTTCAAGCATGACCGCAAGCTGCTTGCGGAGGAGTTCATCCGAGGCCGCGAGATCGAATGCAGCGTGCTGGAGGATACAGCAGGCAATCTCTTCGTTTCGCGTCCTGGCGAAATCGTGCCGGCAGAAAGTCATGGTTTTTATAGCTACGACGCAAAATATATCGACGAGAACGGCGCGGCTTTGAAAGTGCCGGCTGAGCTGCCGGAGGAGATCGAGCGCCGGCTCCGCGAGACGGCAGGCAATGCCTTCCGGGCGGTTGGCTGCGATGGCATGGCGCGCGTCGATTTCTTCGTGACCGCGGACATGCAGTTTCTCGTCAACGAGATCAACACGATTCCCGGTTTCACCGATATCAGCATGTATTCCAAAGCCATGGCGGCGAGCGGCATCAGCTATGCGGAGACCATCGACCGGCTTGTGGCGCACGGGCTGGCACGCGCCGCGCGATAAGTCATAGTGCGGCGCCGCTGCGAAATTTCTGAATTTCTGCGGCGGCGGCAAGCTAAGGAGGGAAGAACGTTGTTGCAGTTCGAACTGGAACGTTCCCAGCTACAAACGAAAGTCAGATAAGATAGATTATGGAACAAAAATCGATATCAGGCGAGTGAGCTGAACTCGCCTCAAGCCGCCTTTACGCGGATGATCTGGGCTCCGGTCTTCTCGGCCAAGGTTTTGGGATCGCAAGCAAAGATGCTGTCTGGCCGTCCTGCTGCGCACCAAACCTGGTCGTAGCCCAACAGGCTTTCGTCGATGAAAACCGGCAGCTTCACACGATGGCCGATCGGGCCGACGCCGCCGATGGCGAAGCCGGTTTCGTCGCGGACGCGGTCGATGTCGGCGCGCTTGAGGCGCAGCCCGCAAGTGGTCGCGATATATGCCGTATCGGCATTGTGGGCGCCGGAAACAAGGAGCAGCGTCAGGCCGTGGGTCTCCGCATTGACGAAGACCAGCGATTTGACGATCTGGCCGACGGCGCAGCCGGCCGCCTTGGCCGCTTCTTCGGCTGTGCGGGTCGATTGCTCCATGCGCTTGATGACGATGTCGAGGCCGAGATCGCGGGCCGCCTGTTCGACGCGTTCCAGACTTGAAAGCTTTTTGCTGTCCTCGCTCATAGATCATCATCCTCCACATCGAGTTCGATCCGCATCTGGTCGTAAGCCGGCTCGACATTCTCAGGTGTTTCCGCAAGCACGGTCGCGTAGTCGAGTGGTGTGTGCATATGCGTCAGGATCGCGCGGCGTGGCTGCAGCCGTTCGATCCAGGCGAGCGATTGTTCCAGCGAGAGATGGCTTGGATGCGGCCGGTATTGCAGCGCATCGATGATCAGGACGTCGAGATCTTGAACTCTCTCGACAGATTCCGCTGGGAAGTCGCTGATATCGCTGCAATAAGCAAGGCTGCCGATGCGAAAGCCAAGCGAGTGGATGTCGCCGTGCTGCTGCCTGTGCGGCCAGAAGCTGATCGGACCGCCCGGCCCTTCGACCGTGAAACTCTTGTCCAGGCTTTCGATGATGATCGGCCGGACGATCGGCGGATAGTTACTGCCTGGCGGCGTCTCCAGACAATAGCCGAAGCCCTCGCGGATGCGGTCCATGGTCGGCTGATCGGCATAGATCGGAATGCGCTCATGCGAATTGTGGAAGAAACCACGCAGGTCGTCGATGCCGTGAATATGGTCGGCATGGGCGTGCGTATAGAGCACCGCATCGACAGAGCCGACGCCAGCGCGGATCATCTGCTCGCGAAAATCCGGGCCGGTATCGACGACGACGGTGGTGATGCCGCCATCCGGCGCGATCTGCTCGATCATGAAGGCAGCACGCGTGCGCCGGTTTTTCGGATTCTTCGGGTCGCAGGCGCCCCAATCGCCGGTAATGCGCGGCACCCCCGGCGACGACGAGCAGCCCAATATGGTGAAGCGCCGCCGGTGTGTCACGCCGTCAGACCCTCGTCATGCGGGAGAAGCAGCGGAACGCATTCTGGGTGGTGATCTCTGCGATCTCGTCCATGCTGACGCCGATCGTATCCGCCAGCACCTCGGCTGTGTTGACGACGTAGGATGGCTCATTGCGTTTGCCGCGCCAGCGCTTCGGCGCAAGGTATGGCGCATCCGTCTCGACCAGCAGCCGGTCATGCGGGATCGTTTTGGCGATCTCGCGCAGCTCTTCCGATTTCGGGAAGGTCAGAATACCGGAGAAGGAAATATAGCCGCCAAGCTCGACGCCGGTGCGGGCGAGGGCCGGGCCGGAGGAGAAGCAATGCAGGATGAAGGGGAAGGCCCCCTTCCCTGTTTCCTCGGTCAGGATCGCGGCCATGTCCTCATCGGCGCTGCGGCTGTGAATGACCAGCGGCAGCTTCGTTTCGCGTGCGGCCGCGATGTGGCGCAGGAAGCCGGTCTTCTGATCTTCCGGCTTGACGGTATCGTAGAAATAATCGAGACCCGCCTCGCCGATCGCGACGATCTTCTCGTGCTGGTTTGCCAGCCGCACAAGGTCTTCCGTCTGGATATCCAGTTCCTGGTCGGCGCTGTTCGGATGCGTGCCGACCGAGCAGAAAACCGAGGGATAGCGCTCTGTTATCGCAAGCAATCCATCGAGCTTTCTGACCTTGGTCGAGATGGTGACCATCTGCTTGACGCCAACCTCATGGGCGCGCGCGACGATCGCGTCGCGTTCCTCCGCGAAGTCGGCAAAATCCAGATGGCAATGCGTATCGATCAACATGGCAGTAGAAAAACCTTATTCGACTTCCGGCGCCACATAGCGCGGGAAGACGGGCTTGGGCGCTTCCAAGGGCGTTCCGGGGATAAGGCGGCCGGCCTCGCCGAGCGCCGCGAAATCGCGCTTGTCGGCGGGAATAGCGATCAGATCCAGCAGCTTGGCAGAAGACTCCGGCATGAAGGGCTGCAAGAGAATGCCGATCTGGCGGACGACATCGGCGGTAACGTAGAGCACGGTCGCCATGCGAGCCGGATCGGTCTTCTTCAGTGCCCAAGGCTCTTGGCCGGCGAAATAGCGGTCGCTTTCGGAGACGACGGCGATGATCGAAGCCAGCGCGCGGTGGATGAGCTGCTTGCCCATGTCCTCGCGCGTGGAGGCCAGCAGCGCATCGGCCTGCGCCAGCAGCGCCTTGTCCACGTCGGTCAGCTCTCCGCATTCTGGGATCTTGCCGTCGCAATTCTTGACGATCATCGAGAGCGACCGGCTGGCGAGATTGCCGATGCCGTTGGCAAGATCGGAGTTGATGCGGGTGCCGATCGCCTCTTCGCTGTAGCTGCCGTCCTGGCCGAAGGAGACTTCGCGCAGGAAGAAATAGCGCACCTGGTCGAGGCCGAAATGGTTCACCAGATTGACCGGATCGACGACGTTGCCGAGCGACTTCGACATCTTCTCGCCCTTGTTGAGCAGGAAGCCATGGGCATAGACGCGCTTCGGCAGCGGCAGCTTGGCCGACATCAGGAAAGCCGGCCAGTAGACGGCGTGAAAGCGGATGATGTCCTTGCCGATGATGTGCACATCGGCCGGCCAGTATTTCGCCCGCGGATTGTTCCGGTCCTCGATATAGCCGGTCGCCGTGATGTAGTTCGTCAGTGCATCGACCCAGACATACATGACATGGGCGGGATCGTTCGGCACCTTGATGCCCCAGTCGAACGTCGTGCGTGAAATCGACAGGTCCTTGAGGCCTGATTTGACGAAAGAGATCACCTCGTTGCGGCGCTCGGCCGGACCGATGAAATCGGGGTTCTCCTCGTAGTGCTTCAGCAGTCGGTCTTGGTATTCCGAGAGCTTGAAGAAGTAGCTCTCCTCCTGCACCCATTCTACCGGCGTGCCCTGAGGCCCGTAACGGACGCCATCGGCGCGAAGCTCGGTCTCATTTTCCTGGTAATAGGCCTCGTCGCGCACCGAATACCAGCCGGCATAGGAATCCTTGTAGATGTCGCCGGCATCGGCCATCAGGTTCCAGATGTTCTGCGAGGTCTCGTGATGGCGGGCCTGCGTCGTGCGGATGAAGTCGTCATTCGAGGCATTGAGCAGCTTGCCCATGGCCTGGAACTCGTCCGAATTGCGGTCGGCTAGCTGCTGTGCCGTCAGGCCTTCGGCGCGCGCCGTCTGCTGCATCTTCTGGCCGTGTTCGTCCGTGCCGGTCAGGAAAAAGACATCGAGCCCGTCCAGCCGCTGGAAGCGCGCCATGGCGTCGGTGGCAATCAGCTCATAGGCATGGCCGATATGCGGCTTGCCGTTGGGGTAAGCGATCGCAGTGGTGATGTAGAACGGGGTCTTGTCGGTCATATCAGGCAATGGTCCGGTTTACGGTTTCGTCATTGTTATTCTTGCACTCGCTCGCTTTAGCGCATGTTTGCTGGGAGTGAAACACCAAGTTTCGCGCTCGCAGCATTCCACGTTCCGTGGACGTCCTCGCTTGACTCGATCCAGCCCCGGCTTTACCCCTTCAGAAAACAAAAGCGCAGGACAGGGACCGCCGTGAATACTATTTCCATTTTTAATAGCCTGTCCAACGGCTTGAAGGGGCCGTGGCTTTGATTTTTCCGGCCGCGTTTCAACCCCTTTATTCCTTTTCCGGTTTCTTCGTCGGCATGCTGGTGGGTATCACCGGCGTCGGTGGCGGGTCGTTGATGACGCCATTGCTGGTTCTGTTGTTCGGTGTGCATCCGGCCACCGCCGTTGGCACGGACCTCCTTTATGCCGCGATCACCAAGACCGCGGGCACCGCGGTTCATGGCATGCACGGGCGGGTGAACTGGAAAGTGGTGGGCTTGCTCGCCTCCGGAAGTGTGCCCGCCGCGCTTGCGATGCTGTGGATCATGGCGGGCGTCAATCGCGAGAGTCCGGCGGTTGCCCATACGATCACGGTGTCCCTGGGCTGTCTCCTGTTTCTGACGTCGTTGATGCTGATCTTTCGCGGCCAGGTGCTGAGCGCCATCCGGAAATGGCGAGGCGAGCGCGGGACGCTTTCGCCGCGTAGCATCGCGCTGCTGACGCTCGTCCTTGGCTTTGTGCTCGGCACCCTCGTCACCATGACCTCCGTCGGCGCCGGCGCGCTCGGCGTCACCGTGCTGCTGGTGCTCTATCCGCATCTCGATGTGCGCGAGATCGTCGGCTCGGATATCGTCCATGCCGTACCGCTGACATTGATCGGCGGCATGGGTTACTGGTTCATCGGCGAGATTAACTGGACGATGCTGTTTGCACTGCTGCTCGGCTCGGTTCCCGGCATCGTTGCCGGCAGCCTGCTGGCGCCGCGTTTGCACGAACGGATAATCAGGACGGTGCTTGCCGTCACCTTGATGATCGTCGCCTGGAAATTACTCTTTCCCTAAATGGAAAGCTGCTGCTTGAGCTCGCCGAGAATCGTGATGATCGTCTGCTTGCGATCGAGATTGTAGGCCTGCGATACGGTGAGCCGCTCGGTGACGTCAGAATAGAGGCGAGCGAGTCTTTCGGCCACAGTGAGGCGTCCCTCCAGCGCCGCCGCCCTCGCCCGCGCCATGATGTCGTCGCCGATATGGGACACGAAGAATCCGAAGATCGTGTCGCTTTCCTTCGCCGACAAGGCATCGGCGAGGCGATGCATTGCCCGGCGCGCCGCAGGCCCATCCGTTGAGATGACCTGCTCGTAGGCCGCAACGATTTCGCCACCGCCATAGTTCAGCAGTTTCAGAGCCTCGCCGACGCTCCCCTTGGCCGCGGCAAGCAGGTCCGCACCCTGCCCCGGCGACAGGCTGATACCAAGATGCGCAAGCGCGTTCCCTAGAGCATCGTCGCTCAGCGGCGTCAGCCTCAGTGGCAGGCAGCGCGAGCGGATGGTCGGCAGCAGCTTGCCCGGCGCGTGCGACAGCACGAGGAACAGTGCCCGCTTCGGTGGCTCCTCGAGGATCTTCAATATGGCATTGGCAGCGCTTCGATTGAGATCATCGGCCGGATCGATGATGACGATACGCCAATTGCCCGTGCCGGAGGTCTGTGAGAAGAACTTGCCGGCGCGGCGCACCTCATCGACAGTGATCGCAGACTTTACCTTTCCGGTCTTGTCGTCGACGGGACGGGCAAGATGCAAGAGATTGTGCGAGGCACCGCCGGAAATCTGCCGACTGATGGCGGAAGCCGGATCGGGGTCGCCGATCATTTCCGGCGCCATGGCGGGGTCGGGATGAGACAGAACATGATTGGCAAAACGAAAGGCAAGCGTTGCCTTGCCGATGCCTTCTGGCCCCTCGATCAGGACGGCATGGTGACCTTTGCCCGAGCGATAGGATTGCGACAGGAAGGCTTCCGCCTCCTCGTGGCCGAAGAGACGGGTGTTATCCTGGGGCGGAATCGCACCATCGAGAACCCCTGGCCGATCTTCGCTCATTGCGCCACTTCCGGTCTGATGGACGGCATATCGTCTGCCGATGTCAGCCGTTCTTCGACTATGCTGGCAATTTCATTGGCAATGGCATCTTCGGAGCGCTGCGCATCGATGACGTGACAACGGCCCGGATCGCGCGCGGCAATATCGAGAAAGGCTTCCCGACGCTTCTCATGCGTCTGCATTTCTTCTTTTTCGAAGCGATCCGGTGCGGCACTGGCCGAAGCACGCTTGCGGGCCCGCTCCAGGCCGATTTTGGCGGGAATATCAAGGATCAGCGTACAGTCCGGCACCACGCCGTTGACCGCGACACGCTGCAGCGCCTCGATGAAATCAGGTTCGAGATTTCCTGTTATGCCCTGATAAACGCGCGAGGAATCCATGAAGCGGTCGCAAAGCACGATCGTGCCGCGCGCAAGCGCCGGGCGGATGACCTCTTCGACATGATCGTTGCGTGCCGCGGCGAACAGGATCGCCTCCATGCGCGTGCCGAACATTTCCGCCGCGCCCGAAAGCAGCACATGGCGTACGGCCTCCGCCCCC
This sequence comes from Rhizobium sp. CB3060, assembly GCF_025200735.1. Classification (NCBI taxonomy): domain Bacteria; kingdom Pseudomonadati; phylum Pseudomonadota; class Alphaproteobacteria; order Hyphomicrobiales; family Rhizobiaceae; genus Rhizobium; species Rhizobium sp. CB3060. The sequence continues at coordinate 1,392,924 of NZ_CP104158.1, forward strand.
GGCGAGCCGCCCGGTTCGCGCGTCACCAGGACGTCATGACCGAGCCCGCGCAACCGTTCCGCCAGGCGGCGAATCTGGGTCGATTTACCGGCCCCTTCCCCGCCTTCAAAGCTCACGAACAATCCGGTTGCATCAGCCAATGATCATGTCCTGCACTTGTTTTCCGCATTTTTGCCGTAGCGTGACGTGTGCCCTGTTTAACTCAAGATGCGCGCTCGTGAAACCACGCAAAGCATCTGAGCCTGACATTCTATATAGGCTGTAAACAAGGGAATTCACGAGGCGGGAAACAATCAAGTCGACGTCGGGGTGTCCCAAAGCCAGGAGAACAGCAGCGATTCCGTCAGCTCCATGAAAGCATCGAAAGCGCGGCTGCTGAGCGTTCCCTGGGCGACGGCATCCTTTGTATAGAGGGGCAATTCGCGCAACAGCCGTGCGCCGGAAAAGACGCGGAGCGTTCCCGCTTCGTAGCCGACGGCGACCGGTGCCGTCAGCGGCCACCGATAGACGATGCGGGCCGACAGGCGGTCGGGATTGTTGAGCGGCACATAGACATCGACCGGTACCTTGGCGATGAGGCCGACCGTCGACTCCGCGCCGCCATAGACGCTGGCGTCGCCGATCACCTCGCCATCGGCAAAGATGCGCTGGCTCTTGAAGTTGCTGAGGCCCCATTCCAGCACGCGGCGGGTTTCCTCGGTGCGTTCCTTGTCCGTTTTCAAGCCGCCGAGCGCCAGGAACAGCCGTCGGCCGCCGCGCTGGATGGAGGCGACGATCGAATAGCCCTCGCCCTCGGTAAAGCCGGTGCCGAGGCCGTCGACGCCGATGTTCAGGGGGAGCAGCGGATTGCGGTTGCGCTGGTAGATCTTGTTCCAGGTAAAATCCGCCTGGCCGAAATATTTGTAGAGATCGGCGTGTTTCTCCTGCAGGTCCTGTGCCAGCGTCACCAGCTCGTGCACCGAAATCTTGCTGCCGTCATTGGGGTCGTCAGGGTCCGGAAGGCCGGTCGAATTGGTAAAGACCGCTCTCGGCATGCCGATCTCGCGCGCATGCGCCGTCATGCGCCGGGCGAATTCCTTTTCATTCACGGACATGCCTTCGGCAAGGATCATGCAGCCGTCATTGGCCTGCTGCACGGCGACGCCCTGGATCAGATCGCCGACGCGCACGCGCGATTTCAGGGCGGCGAACATGGTCGATGCACGCGACGGTGCACCGCCCTTGCGCCAGGCGTTTTCGGAAACGGGATATTCCGTATCAAGCGAAATCTCCCCTCGCCCGACTGCATCGAAGACGACATCCATGGTCATTAGCTTCGCAAGCGAGGCCGGGGAAATCGGTTGATTCTCATCCTTGGCAAGCAGGATCGTGCCGGTGGAGGCTTCGATCATGAAGGCCTGCGCGGCCTTGGTGTCGAAAGCCGGCGCCGGCGCCTGTTGGGCGACGGCCGGCAGGCACTCAATTCCGATAAGGAAGAAGGAAAACGCGAAAAACAGGCGTCTCAACATGCCGGCTCCCCAATCCGTTCGACCCCGAAATCATATTAGCCCAGGGGTGAAGATTCAGGCAATGACGCCGATTATTCGACTTGCGTTTGAGCTTGATGCTGACGGTGATAGGCGGAGAGGATCGACTCCTGCGTCAGCCCGTCATTGCGCACCATGACAGCGTCGAAAGCGAGATTGACGTAGACTGTCTTGACCGGTGCTTCCTGGTAGGCAGCGACCGTGGAGGCGAGCGACGGCGCATCAAGGCTCGCCATGCCCGGTGCGAAATCCGGACGCTCGTAGGGAATGGGGCCAATAGTAGGCAATACGACCAGCGTTGGCTCGGCAGGATCGACCGACGGCATGGCGCCGCCGTTCCAGGTCATCGGCGGCGGATTGTTGCGCTTGTTGCCACTATAGGACGCTGTCGGCGTGGAGCCGGCAAAGGCGGTTGCCGAATAAGGCGATTGCTGCGGGATCGGCGCAAGCGCCGGCGCAGCACTCGCGGTGTTGAAGCTGCGCTGCTGGCGGCTGGGCTGGCGGATATTGTCCGAATCCGGCAGTTGGTCGGCGGTAATGCGGCCATTCGAAGCGACCATTACGCCCGTTGCGATCTGGCCGCCGGGATTGATGCTCGGCAGGCGCGAGCCCTTCGGAATGTAGGAGGCCATCAGATAGGGATCGTCGTGGCCGTCCATGCGGGCGCGGCCGACATATTGCACGCGCACGTCGCCGGTGCCGCTATGCTGCAGATCGAGGAGCTGCGCCGTCTTGTTGGAAAGGTCGATGATGCGGCCGGGATGATAAGGGCCGCGATCGTTCACGCGCACGATGATGGAGGAACCGGTTTCGACATTGGTGACGCGCGCATAGCTCGGCAGCGGAAAGGTCGGATGGGCGGCGGTGAGCGCCTGCTGGTCATAGACTTCGCCGTTTGCGGTCAGGCGTCCGTGAAAGGCCGAGCCGTACCAGGAGGCGATGCCGACCTTGTTATAGGCATAATCTTCCTTGGGATAATACCATTGGCCCTTGACCTCGTAGGGATTGCCGACCATGAAACGACCGCCGCCCTTCGGGATCGGTCCATTGAAGGCAACGCGCGGGCTCGCCTTAACGCCGTATTCTTTTTCGGAGAAATATTCCTTGCCATGCTGACGCTTCGTCGCAACCTGCTGAGAGGTTCCGCAGGCGGTAACGGTGGCGCACATCAGAGAGAGAGCAAACCAACGCATACCCGTTGCGTATGTCACCGCACGATTATCGAATTTCATCTGTCCCACGCCGTTAATCAAATTACTATGGCAAGGCATGCACCGGCATATCCCTCAACCGGTATCCTGCTACGCCTCAATCACCTAACGGTACTTTAATCATGATTGCATGTTGTCGAATTTGCGATCGGATTTGAGCGAATGTGGGTATTTCCGAAAATTATGGTTAATGAATGGTTAAAATGCGGCAGCTTCTGCGGTCGCATTTGATGCCAGTTTCGTTGCCGATCGACCGATAAGTGCAACTATTAATGAGCCATGGCGCCGATGATGTGCTGCAGCTTGTCCGGGTTGCGCGTGCAATAAATGGCAACGATCTTTTCCTGCTCGATGTGTAGAGCGGTCGTCTGCGCGACGTTGCCGCCTTCTACCGTTACGAAACCTGGCAAGCCATCGATGACGGCATAGTGGATCAGTTGCGACGGTTGCGTGCGGAAAATTCGCGCCAACTGCTCATGGAGCAGCATGACGGCCGCGAGACCGATGTGTGGCCGCCGCGATGTCGGTACCTTGCCGCCGCCATCGGCATAGACAACGACATCCTCGGCAAGCAAGGCTTGAAGAGCCGCCATGTCTCCCGTTCTCGACGCCGTAAAGAAGGCTGTGGCAAGCTTCAGCCCCTGCTCTCTGCCGACGGCAAAGCGTGGTCGGGTCTCGGCAACATGCGCCCTCGCCCGGCTTGCGAGCTTGCGGCAAGCGGGAGCTTCGCGGCCGATCGCCGAGGCAACGTCATCGAAATCCATGCCGAACACGTCATGCAGGAGAAAGGCGGCACGCTCCAGAGGCGACAGACGCTCCAGCGCCAGCATCAGGGGCAAGGTGATATCATCAGCGGCATCGCCGTCCTCCGGATCGAAGATGGGCTCTGGCAGCCAGGATCCCACATAGGACTCCCGGCGGCGACGCGCCGATTTCAGCTCGTTGAGGCAAAGTCTGGTGACGATGGTGCGAAGAAACGCAGCCGGCTCACGCACCGATGCACGATCAGTCGCCAGCCAGCGCAGCGAAGCATCCTGCACGATATCCTCCGCATCCGCCACGGATCCGAGCATTCGATAGGCAAGCCGGACGAGGCGCGGACGCAGCTCGGAAAAGATCGGGTCGGAGGGCGTTTCACTCATGGGCGGCCAGAGCGTATTGGAGGGGCGCGGCTTGGCGTCCGCGAACGAACTGCAGCGTCGTCAGCGCCACACGCCGCCCGAGATAGCGCGCTGTAGCGAGATCGGATGCTGGCGGCGCGGTCTCCGGGCCCTCATCCGTGTTCGCCTGTGCCGCCGCACCTACCCAGAAGCCGAGACGGTTCATATCCTCTTCGGAGCCGGTTGAAGAGCAGTTCGCCGGCGGAAGATCGAGACCAACCCAATGCATTCCGTGCTGTGCCGCAAAGACCACCATCTGCATCAACGTCGAGAGCTTGTCACCGGACCGTGACCCTGAGGTGGTGAAGCCGGCCGCGATCTTGTCCTTCCACAGATAACCCTTGGCGAGAACGGCATTCGACGTTGCCTCCTGGAACGCTTTAAACGACGCGGAAACCGCGCCCATATAGGTTGGCGACCCGAAGATGATTGCCTGCGCGGCATTGAGATCATCCCAGTGGCGATCCACCTTGTCCACCGTGAGCAGCAGGGCCTCGACGCCCTCGACCTCATCAACCCCCGCCTTCACGGCTTCCGCCTGCCGGCCCGTGTGCCCATAGCCGCTATGATAGACGATTGCGATACGCTGCCGGGTCATTGTCATCTCCTTCGAACATGGTGTTGCGAAGGAGATGACAAGGGATGGGGTCTGATTGTGACATGCCTTGGCACTTTTTTGACGGTAATTGGCTTGCCATCCTCTCAAAAGACGCAGGATCTGCAGCTTGCTTGCATCGGCCAATGCAGACATGGCGGCGTATTCCCAAGTCTGAGCTGTTGTTACTGTAACGTACTTCCATTTTACGTCTTTCTCGCATCTCATCTACTCGCATGGACGTGCACTGCGAGATTGGGACCATGCGAGAGGGAGGAAACCATGAACACGGCAGAACATCCCAACAGCCCAGACACAAAAGTCCCCGAAGGCATTAGCCGGCGTACCGTCTTACTCGGCGGCACCGCGCTCGTAGCAGCCACGGCGGCGCTCTCATCGGCGCAAGGCGTCCGGACTGCGTCGGCGCAGCCAGCCGGTGGTAAGCCGAACATCCTTGTCATCTTCGGCGACGACATCGGCTACTGGAACATAAGCGCCTACAATCGCGGCATGATGGGCTATCGCACGCCCAATATCGATCGCATCGCCAAGGAGGGCGCGATCTTCACCGACCTCTACGCCCAACAATCCTGCACAGCCGGACGCGCCGCCTTCATCACCGGCCAGAGTTGTTTCCGCACGGGCTTGCTCAAGGTCGGGTTGCCGGCGGCAAAGGAAGGGTTGTCGGACAAGGACCCGACACTCGCCGAATTGCTCAAGCCGCAGGGCTACGCCACCGGCCAGTTCGGCAAGAACCACCTCGGCGATCGCAACGAGTTTCTGCCTACGGTCCACGGCTTCGACGAGTTTTTCGGCAACCTTTATCACCTCAATGCCGAGGAGGAGCCGGAGAATATCGACTATCCGAAGAGCCCGGATTTCAAGGCGAAGTTCGGACCGCGTGGCGTGCTGAAATGCGTTGCCACCGAAACGGACGATCCGACCGAGGATCCGCGCTTCGGCCGGGTGGGAAAGCAGAGGATCGAGGACACCGGCCCGCTGAATAAGAAGCGCATGGAGACCGTCGACGAGGAATTCCTGACGGCTGCGATGGACTTCGTTGACCGGCAGCACAAGGCTGGCAAACCGTTCTTGTGCTGGTTCAACTCGACGCGCATGCACATCCACACGCACCTCAAACCTGAGACTAGCGGCAAGACAGGCCTTGGCCTTGAGGCAGATGGAATGACGGAGCTCGACGGAATGGTTGGCCAGCTTCTCAAGCAGCTCGACGACCTCGGCATCGCCGACAATACGATTGTGCTGTGGACCACCGACAACGGCGCAGAAGAATTCTCATGGCCGGACGGCGGCACCACACCGTTCCACGGTGAGAAGAATACAAGCTGGGAGGGCGGCTACCGCGTTCCAGGCGCGATGCGCTGGCCGGGCGTCATTAAGCCAGGCACCGAGATCAACGACATCGTGTCCCATGAAGATTGGGTGCCAACGCTCGTGGCCGCTGCCGGCGAGCCCGAGGTAAGTCAAAAGCTTTTGACCGGCTATGATGCGGCTGGCAAAACCTTCAAGGTCCATCTCGACGGCTACGATCAGCGCGAGCTCTTGGCCGGAACCGGCCCGAGCAAGCGCAAGGAGTACTTCTTCTGGACTGACGACGGAAATCTCGCCGCCATTCGCTATGACCGCTGGAAGGTTCTGTTCATGGAACAGCGGGCCGAAGGGTTCGACGTGTGGCAAGAGCCGTTTGACACCTTGCGGCTGCCGAAGATTTTCGATCTGCGCGCTGATCCTTTCGAACGCGCAGAACATGAAGCGAGCGAATACGACTTCTGGCGCCTCGACCGGACATATCTCCTCGTGCCGGCGCAGGCCTTCGTGGCCCAGCACTTGCAAACCTACGTGGACTTCCCGCCACGGCAGAAGCCGGGTAGTTTCTCGCTCGACCAAGTTTTGGAGAAGCTGCAACGGGCCGGTGAGGGCAAGAACTGAAAGCGGTTGAGGGCGGAGACCGCTCAGACTGGGCGATCTGGAGGAGATCCAACAGAGCGCTAACTGGCCGGCGCTGCTCGGGGTCATCGAAGATGGGAGATTGTATCTTTATCGGGCACGGGTGCGTGCTGCGCCATTTTAACTTGCCTTGGCAAGGGCTTGCTCGGCGACGGAAGGGAAAGCTGTGCAGGTGCAAGAAACATATAAGCGTCACAACGCTTATCGAAAAAATTCTATAATTTCCAAATATTTAGATGAGAGAGATGGCGGAAGAGGTGGGATTCGAACCCACGGTACGGTTTCCCGCACGCCGGTTTTCAAGACCGGTTCCTTAAACCACTCGGACACTCTTCCTGTCGCTGAAGCGCATTGCCTCAGTAAATGTGGTCGGCTGGCTTTACAGCTATTCGGGCCGGAGCGTCAACCGGCCTGATTGAACTCCGCACCGAACGAATTGGCGCAGCCAGGCAATGGGCCCTATGCCCTCGGCTCGCCGCCGGGCGCGTAGTGAGATTTGCGCTTGAATGGGAAGACACTGCCGCAGCGGCAGCGGATCATGTATTTCGCCGGATCGTTCGATTTGCGCTCGTCGAAAAAGCCCGCCGGCATTTCGTCCACGAGAAAGCCGGGGTTTTCACGGCGCGGATTGTCATCCTCCGAAACCTCGGCGAAGCCGCTATTGCCACACTGAGAGCATTCGAGCTTTCTTGAATATCGATCCCGCGCAGCCATTTTCTTCCAGTCCGAGTCTCACAACCTCCCTTCCCTATCAGAGAACATTTCGTTTCTGAACCCGCGTAAAGAAATGATACAGATCGATGCGCTGAAATCCCATCCGGCTATGATTTCAGCGAAAGGGATTATCGAGACGAGAGCTTCGCAAGATTCGGCTTCGAATAACCAGTGGACACCGCCCTCGCCCATGACGCCTGACGACCAGCCCTTATCAATCGGCCCCAAGCCTTTGGCTGGCCCCGCCCTCACCGCCTTTTTCTCCCGCGATGCGGTCACCGTAGCGTCCGATCTCATCGGCGCGCGCCTCGCGGTCGCCGGTGCCGGCGGGCGAATCGTCGAGACGGAGGCCTATCGGCCGGATGATGAGGCATCCCATAGCTTTCGCGGACCGACGGCGCGCACGGCGGCGATGTTTGGGCCGGCGGGCCGGGTCTATATCTACCGCTCCTACGGCATTCACTGGTGCCTGAATTTCGTCTGCCAAGGCGCCAGCGCCGTGCTCATCCGGGCATTGGAGCCGGAAAGCGGCATCGCGGACATGGTCCGGCGGCGCGGTGTTGCCGACTTTGTCGATCTCTGCAATGGCCCGGGAAAGCTGACGCAGGCCTTGGGCGTGGATATCAGCCTGAACGGCCTGGCGCTGGACGCCTCGCCTTTCGAGTTCATCTTGGCCGAGCCGGTGCCGGTGGTCGCAGGCAAGCGGATCGGGATTACTAAAAATGTCGATCCGCTATGGCGCTTCGGCGCCGCCGGCTCACGCTTCGTCAGCCGCCGGTTTCCTTAGAGCGCCACGCAATTTCGGACGAAAAACCGCTGCGCACTTTTCCTGAAATTGCTCTGAAAAAGACCGCCGGGGTGGAGCCCGGCGGTCATGCTGCCGCGTAGTGAAACTGGAAAGACTACGCAGCTACTCCATCGCGATGCTGTGGTCGACGGCCGGCGGCGCCTTGGGCTTGCGCAGCAGCAAAAGCAACGGCATGGCGAAGATCGACATCAGCATCAGCAGTTTGAAATCGTCCATATAAGCGATGATCGTCGCCTGCGTGGTAATCACGCCGTCGAGTGCTGCGCGGCCGACAGCGGTCACGGGGCTGATGGCTTGCGCGGCCGTGGCATCGAAATAGCGGTTGAACGGCGTCACATAGGCGGCGATAGTCGAGTGGTTGACCTGGGTATTTTCGGTGATCAGCGCCGAGACGACAGAGATGCCGACGCTCGAGCCGATGTTACGCGAGAGGTTGTAGAGGCCGGTACCCTCGCCGCGCATCTGCGCAGGCAGCGTCGCAAAGGCGATCGTCGTTAACGGCACGAACAGGAAGCCGAGCCCCGCCCCCTGGACGAAACCGACTGAAATCAGCGTCCATTGCGAAACATCTGGCGTCCAGCCGGTCATGTCGTACATCGCCCAAGCGGTCAGGGCGAGGCCAAAGAACAGCAGCCAGCGCGTATCCACCTTGCCGATCAGCCGCCCGACGACGAACATGCACAGCATCGTGCCGAGCCCGCGCGGACCCATGACGATGCCGGCGGTGACGACCGGGTAGCCCATCAGCGTCTGCAGATAGGGCGTCATCAGCGCCAGCGACGCCAGATAGGTGACGCCGACGACGAAAATGAACAGCATGCTGACGGCGAAATTCTGGTCCAGGAACAATCGCGGGTTCACGAAGGACCGTTCCGCCGTAAACGTATGCACCAGGAAGAGATAGAAAGCGCAGACGCAAACCAGAGCCTCGATGATGATTTCGCCTGAATAGAACCAATCGAGCTGCTCGCCGCGATCGAGGAAAAGCTGCAGGGCGGCAATGGCGATTGACAGCATGCTGAAGCCGAAGAGATCGAGCTTGGCGAGCGCGTCGAGCTTGGTTTCCGTCACGTAGATGACGATGCCGGCAAAGGCGAGCGCGCCGATCGGCACATTGATATAGAACACCCAGCGCCAGCTCATATTGTCCGTCAGCCAGCCGCCGATGACCGGCCCCAGCACCGGACCGACCATGACCGAGACACCGAACAATGCCATGGCCTTGCCGCGCTCTTCGACATTGTAGATGTCGAGAAGAATCCCCTGCGACAGCGGTACGAGCGCTGCGCCGAACAGGCCCTGCAGCAGGCGGAAGCCGACGATCTGGTTCAGCGACTGCGCCAGGCCGCAGAGAACGGAGGCGACGACGAAACCGGCGATCGCCACCAGCAGCACGCGCTTGCGGCCGAATTTTGCCGAGAGAAAACCCGACGGCGGCGTCATGATGGCGGCGGCGACGATATAAGATGTCAGAACCCAGTTGATTTGATCGGCGCTCGCTGAAACGTCACCCTGGATATGGGGCAGAGCGACGTTGGCGATGGTGGTGTCCAGCGCCTGCATGATGACCGCCAGGATGACGCAGGCGGTAATGGCACCGCGATTGGCGATCGGGCCGGAGGGTGAAGCAGCAGCAGCGTTACTCATGGTCCTGACCGTGGGATTGGCCCAACAGGTTTGCAACGAAGTCCGGCAGGCCACGGGCATGGCCAGTATCGACATCGGCGACGACACTCATGCCGACACGCAGCGGCGGCTTGCCCTGCATGTCGTCGATGCTGACGATCATCGGAATCCGCTGTACGACCTTGACCCAGTTGCCGGTGGTGTTCTGCGCCGGCAGCAGCGAGAAGCTCGCGCCCGAGGCCGGCGAGATGCTGGCGACGGTGCCCTTCCAGGTCACGCCCGGATAGGCATCGACCGAGATCGAGACCTTCTGACCGGGCCGGACATGCGTGAGCTCGGTTTCCTTCGGGCTGGCATTGATCCACATATGGGTGGTGGAGACCAGCGAGAAGCCCTGCTGTGCGGCCGTCAGATAGGCGCCGACCTGGAGCGACGGAACATTGGCGGTAATACCGTCGAAGGGTGCACGCACGACCGTGTCGTCAAGCTCACGCTGCGCATTGTCGACGGCGGCCTTGGCCTGCAGGTAAACCGGATTCTGCTCCACCGGCTGGTCGGCATTGCCGCCGAGCTGCGCGAGCGTGGTTGCAGCCTGCGCCTGGGCGACGGAGACCTTTTGCTGTGCCGCATCGAGATTGTGCTTGGCCTGATCATAGGCGGCCTTGGAGGCGACCGAGCTATTGATCAGGTTCTGCTGGCGGTCGTATTCGGTCTGGAAATAGGGAATATCGGCCTGCGCCTGGGCGATTTCCGCCAGCGATTGCTTGTAGCTAGCCTGCAGGTTCAGGATCTGGTTGCGGGCATTGCCAAGCTGCGCCTCAGCGCCTTCCAGCGCAATACGGAAGGAGTCGGGCTTCAGGCGGAAGAGCACCTGCCCCTTCTTCACCACCTCGTTTTCATGCACGTCGACCGAAATCACCGTGCCGGAAACGTCGGTGGAAACACCGACCATATCGGCCTGAATATAGGCATTGTCGGTGGACATTATCTGCCCGCCGGTGACGTAGTAATAGCCGCCGATGACAAGGGCGACCGGCAGCAGCGCGAAGAGGATCGGCCGCGTCGGGCTGCGGCGCTTGCGCGGCTTTTCGGGAGGAGCAACCGGAGCGGCGGTGCCGGCAGCGGCGGGTGCCGGAGCGGGATTGGAAGACGGCGCCTCGGCGACTGCGGCTTGGTTCTGCTCGATTGCGGTCTGTTCGTTGGCGGAGTTCACGTTTGCGGGAACGCGAAGCGAAGAAGATGCGTCAGCCATGATTTGTCTCTTTGTCGCCCACCGTTGCGCGGCAGGCCTGGACCAGGTTCGATTTCATAAGGGTGAGCAACTGATAAAGGCGCTCATGATCTTCGGAAGAGACCCCATCCAGGGCCTCCTTGCGGGTTTGGTCGCCTATGCTGCGCATGGTGTCGAGCAACGGCCGCGCTTCCTCGCGCATGTAAAGCATCCAGCTTCGCCGATCGTTCGGGTGCTGGCGGCGTTCGACCAGGCCGCGTTCGGCCAGCTTGTCGAGGATGCGCACCAGCGTGATCGGCTCGATTTCCAACATCTCGGCAAGACCCGCCTGGTGGATCCCTTCATTGTTCGAGAGATAGGCGAGCGTTTGCCACTGCGAACGCGTCAGTCCCATATCTTTCGCACGCTGCTCGAACCGCTTCCGAAGAAGCCGGGCAACGTCATGCAGGAGAAAGCCGAGAGTTGGTGTCGAATTCATGGGATAAGAAGCCTGCTATTCATAAGCAACCTTATAATGCTGTCACGTATAGTAAGTAAGCATGCGATACAAGGGGCCAACGCACGATCTTGTGCAGATCGTCAAAAATGTCGCAGGAGGTGTCGCAAAGATGTCGCAGGCTCGCGGGGTTAGGCGAGCGCTTAACGGGAAGGCATGCTTTCCGTTCTATGCCGGGCGATGATCAGACCGATCAGCGCCGCATAGATCAACGTATTGATCGCGGCAAAGATAAAGAGGCCTTGGGCAGCCTCCCGATCCGCAGCAAAGACCATCGCCAGCGCGGAAGCAAGGCTGATCGCGATATAGGGCGCCAAGACGCGAAGCGGCAGCGCACGTGCTTCTGCGATCCTCTCGGGCGCGACGCGGGAATCGCTCGGAGAACGCGTGAGACGATCGCGAATTGCGGCTGCGCAGCCCATCAGCGACCAGGGCCAGCGCAGGAGCAGAAATGCCATGCTCTCCCAGCTTATGATCCTGGCATCGGCGGGTCGGAATGCACCGGTGGCGCGCCAGATGAAAGCGATCGCGATCATCGCGCCAGCGATCGGCAGGAAATGCAGCAGGAAAGCGGGATAGGTGACATCGGCAAAGCTGTGGCCGGTCAGAAGCGCGACGATCGGCAGCATGAAGATGATAGCCAAGCCCAAGGAAAACAGCGGATACCAAAGCTCGGAGAATAACAACTGGAATTTCAACCATCCAGGCAGTTTCGGCATATAGGCCGTCGAATACCGCAACAGGGTGGTCATTCGGCTGCGCGACCGGTCAAATTCCTGCATCATGAGATCTGCGAAGGTCGCCGGACCGTCGCCATGGGCGATCGCATCCAGCGCATGGGTACCGCGCCAGCCGCTGGCATTCATCGCCAGTGTCGTCGAAAGATCTTCCGCCGGTTCCGGCCCGGGGCCACCGATTTCCTTCAAAGCCGCGGTGCGCACAGCATAGTGCGTGCCCATACAGAGCGGTGCCCAGCCATTGTTGTAGCCGGACTGCAGCACCCCCTGAATGCCGGCGTCGGCAGAGAGCCTGCCCCTCGCCGCCCAGCTCGATGCCGCATCGGCGTCTGAGATACTCGGCGCCGACACATAGCCAACGGAGGGATCGCGGAATGGCCGAACAATTTCGCGGAGATAGATCCTTTCGGGCACATGGCCGGCATCGATTTGCACGACGAAATCATATCTTTCATAGCCGAAGTGATCGTAGAAAGACCTGAGATTGCCTTGCTTGCAATGCGGCGAAAGATCGGGAGCGTCAGCCCCGGCGCTCCCGCGCGTCGTGGAGGTGAAGACGCCGTGTTCCATGCACCATTTCATCATTTCCAGGCTGGGTTTTTCCTCCGCCAACCAGACATCGAAATCGCAGCCCGTTTGATCGAGCATTGCCCGCAAGGTCGTTTGCACGAGGGAAAGAGGGTCGGATGATGCTCTGGTAACGACCATGGCGATGCGCCCTGCTGGCAACGGTCCGCCAGCTTGCGGCATCCGCCGCGCATCATGGACGATGACGATGAAATAGGCGGGCAAGCCGGTGATCCAGGCAAGAACGAGCGTCACCAGCAGATAGGATGGCCAGCCGATGATGTGATCGCTGCGCAGCCACCACAGCCAGAAGAAGGTCATGGTTGCCGTCCAGACGGTGATGCCGATCAGATTGGCAAAGCGCATCCTGCCTTCGAACACCCGCTCCGTCGCCGGACCAATATCGGCGGGTTCGACGGAAGGCTGAAGCATGGCGTGGATTACAGCGGCTTTGACGGCAGGGATCTTGCCCATCGTGTCACCTTCAGAACGAAAGAGAGGGTGGCGGTGTTGCGCCGCTGACAAGAGCCGTTTCAGCTTGATGTGTAAGGGTGGATGGCAACCCTTTTGAGGAGAAAGGACCGCCATCCATGGGAACAAATCTACGCACTACACCTCCCTCCCCGTATCAAATAACGGCTCCTATAGGCCGCATGCTGTACTTAAAATACATTGATTGAGAGGAGTAACGTAAATTTATTTACAGTAACAATTCGTGCATATTTACAATTTTCACCAGTATCGAATCGGACGTTAACTTGGTGAATGAGACAATGATAAAACTACTTTACGCTACGTCAACGGAAATCTGATGAATGATTAGGCAAACTATACTAAATAGCTATTTCACAGGTGAGATATTGGCTGCGTCGTGCATGGAATATAGTCCGCTTTCAGGAGTGACCTAAGCGGCGGGATTAACGCAACGGCAGTGGAAATACGGGGCGGCCTGGGTCGGGCCTTCGTTTCGAGCGATAAGATATTTCGGCCCGGAACCGGTGAAGACAGAAAACGGCCGCCCACGATGTCGCGAACGGCCGTCCCCTCTCAATTCCTATCCGTGGATCAGTTTCTCCAGCGACGCGATGGATCCCGATCCAGCCCGTTGTCCGAATTGAAGAAGCGTGAGGCCGCTTCCGTTCGATTGCGGACATTCATTTTCTTGTAGATGTTGCGGACGTGAACCTTGACCGTATTTTCGGACAGGCTGAGCTGGTCCGCTATGATCTTGTTCTGTGTCCCCTTGCAGATGAGATCCAATATTTGGACCTCGCGCGTGGTCAGTGCCTGCAGACTGCCGTTGCGCATGGCGATAGCATCCTCATAGGGTCTATGGCTCGTGGCAAAACGCGTCTGTGCCTGATAGAGCGGCTGACTGAGATGCGGCGTGTCCCCAGAGAGCCGGCGTAGAAGCGCCGAGGGGAAGTGTTCGCCACCTTTCATCAGCAGGTCGATCGCTGCCATGAACACGTCGAGGCGCAGATTGAGCGGCAGAACGCCGTGTATATTCCGTCCTTCGACAAGTCTGGCCACGTATGGATCGTGCAGATCGATCGTTTCAACGACCAGCCCGATCGATATTCCGGGCGAATTCGCCCTTATTGCATGTAAAGTGTCCTGCATTTCCTCAGATTGAAGATGGTACAGCAGGATCAGTTTAACGCCCTCCAGAACTTTGCCCTGAAGTGCCTTCGGGTCGGTAATGCTAATGATGTCATATGCTGCAAATCTGGTGCCTAAAGTCTGCACCAGGCATTCAGAAAAGAGATCGGCATCCGCCAGTACGACGATAGTCTCTCTCAAGTTTATGATGTTATGATTGTCCTCAGCATCCCCTGTTCTTACGCTTGCGATGTACATTTGTGCATCCCCCAAAGCTCGCAGCCATGTGTGTTAACCCGCTTTTTGCCGGAATGTTTTTTATGAGCACGGTGCCCTGATAGGACTGTTTATGCAGTCTTCTTAATTAATATAAAACTATATTAATCCATGCGATCGTACTTGGAAATTGCCCAAAGGGGTTAGTTTTGCCGCAAAAACTTTAAAAATTATCACAAATGTGGGAATTTGGCCAAATTGGGTGCCGTATTTGTGCTCAGTTTTGCACATTTCCGGGCATTTCTGTTTAATCAGCTAACCTAAGGTGGAGGTCACCTGGCGACTGACAATAGCCCAAATCGACCGAAATCGGTAGACCGACTCGGGTGAGCCGAAGACTGGCTTAAAGCATAGTAAGCGTCGATATACTTTTTATTACAATTTGAAATTTCATTGACGTGGTCCGTTTTTGCAACGACCGCAGACTTAGTTAGATTTTTGAAATATATTACTTGGATGCACCGCCACAATTTCTGATCCCTTAAGTCGGACGGATTAAGACTGCGTAAGCGAACGGTAACGCTCATTGATGCCAATCAGGCGGTCGATAGCTCACAAAATCTGGAAAAGACGAGTGACAACAGCGCTTTAAATCCTGCGCACTCATCGGATGAAATCCGATTTACGAAACCGAAACAGGGCGGTAGCCCGAATTGGTATCTATGAGCTTGTGTTGTTTTCGGTCAAAGTCCCACTGTTCCGCACCAACCGCGGAGCTTGGGGAAAATGGCATTCCGGTCCTTTGTCTCGCGTCCCGGACAACCTCCTCCTCCCCTAACTTCTTAGAGACAACAGAAAGCAGAAGGCGTTGGACGCTCTAACTGAGCGCCAGGGCGGATTTGCGTACTTTGTTTTGCGTAGCTGCAAATCCCAAGAGGCCAGGTCTGAACCAACAGGCCGGTTTTGACGGTAGTCCTGTAGTGCGTACACCTGCCGCAACGTTAACAGAGTTGGGGCCGCCGCGAGTCAATCCCGTTTAGATGAGAGGGATTCCCCGAGACGGCCTCCTCATTTGGAGGAAATGTATGATGTCTCCTGATTCTGATATCGCCAACATCAGCGCCGATGACGACCTGAAAGTTGGCGCGTTGGCGGATGGTCTCGCGACCAGCGCCGTCAATTCGACGGAAGTGGATGACGGTTCGACCGGTCTTGTCGGCGTCGCCAACACCAATAACAGCAACAATACCAACACCACCGATACGGATGTCGACGTCAAAAACAACGGCGACAATCGCGACAACACCAACAACGGCGACAATCGTGATAACAGCTATAACTGGGATTACGACAATAAGGTAATCACCAAGACCGACACGGATACGGACATCAACATCAAGGATAATGGCGATAATCGCGACAACAGTTACGATTATGACTACAAGGCCATTACCAAGACGGATACCGACGTCCACACCGAAGCCAACAACAACGGTGACAATCGCGACAACTACAGCGACTCCAGCACTCATTCCGATTACGATTTTGGAACGATCAAGGATGTCCATGATGTCGGAAATCTCGGCGTAGCCGGTGGCGATCTGACCTTCAATCTCGGAGACGATTACTCCTTCAACCTCAATATCGATGGCGTGCTCAACAATGCGCTGGGCGGCGGCGGCAATGACACAGGCTTTAGCCTGGTTCAGGCCAACAATCTCGCCGACCAGGATCAGGCCTATGATCTGCGGATGCAGAACCAGGATGCCAGCATTAACCTGACAGCAGACGGTGGTCATTCCCATGCGGATGGCCTCGATCTCGACCCGACCCTGAATTGGAACGGGGTGCCGAGCGTGGGCCACGACATGACCGGTACGGCGTCGGCGGATTCTTCCGCTATCATCGCCAACTCCGGCTTCCATCAGGAAGTGGTACAGGGGGCGAACCTGCTCACCAACTCTGCGGATATTGCCGTTGTCGGCGGCGATCATCACGTGACAACTGGCGACACCTGATTTCGAAGCGAGAGCCACGCCTTTTGTGCGCCGTCCGGAGGACCGGCCGGCGCACATATGTGGCTTGAACCTGGATTTCGCTGAAATGACAGCCGTCGGTAGCGACGGCTTCGGTTCGGATAGACCAGGCGTTTCCGAAAATTGGGGGTTCGTCATGCACGCGGAAAAAATATCGGAGATCATAGCCCACTTTATCGGGCTCTTCGACACGCAGATCGAGGATCTGCGTCTGCGGCTGGGCTACACGGATGGGACATCGACGGAGGACAGTCCGTCGGAACAGACAGACCCGACCCTGGCAAAGGACGACTTTGCATCGGGGCTGACGATGGTCGACTACGCTCCCGACGTGAAATACATCTCCTCGCCTTACGACTTCCGTTATGGCTATGTACGCCTGCATGATGATCCCTACCATGTGCGCATAAACGGTCCCGATGGCGTTGCGCCGGTGGAGATCCCTGTCGTCCACCGCCCCTCCGACATCCAATTCCAGCCTGCTGCTCTGCCGTATAAACTCGACGTCCACGTAGGGCCGGGTTCGGAGACCGCTCATGTGGTGCAGGCCAATGTCTTGCGCGATGACGACGTGCTGGACATGACGAATTCTTCCCATCATCTCGTTCGCGATGTCTCCGATGTCTACGATTGGCTGGGCCAAGCGACGGTGAAAGCCGAGGAACTATCGCCCCTTGACTCCCTCCAGCGGACGGAGAGCACCGAGGGGATGATGAAGCTCAGCGACGATCTGCACGCATTTATCAAAACCATCGAGGCGAACGGCGGCGCCGACATACAAGGCCCCGACGGCAGCCATTACTTTGCGATTGCCGGCAATCAGCTCGACGGCATCTTTGTCAACGGTGAGCAGGTCAGCAGCGTCCCGGATCTCGAAGATTCCATGCCCGATCGCGGCCTTGCCGCGCAAAAAGCGGTGATCGAAGGAACGGATGAAACCGTTCATCAGACGGGACTAGGGCCGAACTCCCTCAACATCGAGGCCGGCGGCAATGTCGTCGCAAACCTCGTCAACATCATCGACACAAATGTGATCGCGCATGTGATGGCAGTGATGGGCGACTATCATTCCATCGACGCGATCTCACAGAGCTATGTTTACAGCGACAACGATAAAGTCGATTGCACCTCAGGCGATAACGACCAGTCTTCGCAAAGCGCCTTGACGATCGGCAGGAATATCGCGGTTTTCGAGCACACCCAGTTTCAGGTGAGCTCGACATCAGACCATACCGACGACGGCAATCCGGTTTTCCCGAGCTTCTGGCGCGTCAGCGTCATCGAGGGCGACGTCTCGTTCCTGCACTGGACGGAGCAATATAATTTCCTCTCCGACAACGACACGATGCGGGTGACGACCACCGGCGCCGAGACGACGCTGCTGACCGGCGGCAATACATTGGTCGACCTTGCCTCCTTTTTCAGTCTTGGCATGCAGTACGATCTGATGATCGTCGGCGGCCACGCGTTCGACATCAATTCGATCAGCCAGATCTCGGTGCTCTACGACAATGACGTGGTGTCGACCCTTCAAGGCGGCGAACATGTTCAGACCGGCGGCAACCTGCTCTGGAACCTCGCCTCGATCAACAATGTCGGGCTGTCCGATCGTTTCACGACGATGCCCGATTTCATCAACGACACGGTCAAGAATATCCAGGACCACACCGACGAGATACCGGACGGGCTTGCCCACGACTCCAACTTCGCCGGTCACGAGGCGCTGAATGTTCTTTACATCACCGGCAACTTCTTCGACGTCAACGTCATCAAGCAGATCAATATCGTCGGCGATTCCGATATCGTGCATCAAGTCGCAAGCGATGTGGTGGCGAACAATCAGAACGCCACGGTATCGATCGACACCGGCAGCAATGCCCTGGTCAATATCGCCAATATTACCGATTACGACAGCGTCGGTCATACGACCTATCTCGCCGGCAATCTCTATTCCGATACCGTCCTCATCCAAGGCGGCCTGGTCGATCACGATCAGACCAATACGACCAATGCAAACCAGCAAAGCCAACCGCTGGCCAATGAAGCGATCGCTTTCCTCGGTGATCACGATCAACAGCCCGCGCAGAATGAAACCATCGATCTCGGCCACGACATGTCCTGGCACAACGGCCCTGTCGGCGACGTCATGCAGACCGTCACTTAGCCAGAGACATAGGGGATGCTCCTGATGAACCAGATTTCAAAGCTGAGCATGGCGGAAAGCCGGACATTGCACCTCACGTCGCTGGCGTCGGGCGAGGAGGAGCGGACGGCCGAGCGCGACACCGCCTCCTATATGGCGGCCATAGAAGACGCTGTGGAAAGCTTGAAACGGTTGCGGCGCGAGCCTAAGGCCGCCGTGGTTCCCTCCCCCCTTTCTCCCCAACCGTCGATACTGGACGTGACGACTGTGGCTGCCGTGGAAACTGAGACGGTTCCCGCCCCTGCGGAGTTTTCCGTTGTGACGAAGGTTGATGAAGGGGCCGCCACCTCGACGACCGAGATCGAGATGCGGCTGATATCGCCCGCTCCAGAGGTCGCTCCGGAGCCTGTGATCGAACCGGCGCCCCGGCTGCCGGAAGCGGAAATGCCAAAGCCCGAAATGCCCAGGCCTGAGATGCCAAAGCCTGAGATGAAGGTGAATCAATCGCAGCCTTTGCCTCGGACGATCGACAACGACTCCGGCCCGTTGCGTGAGAACGAGCGCCGGTCGCTTGCCGGCGGTGGCGGTCACGGTGGCAATAACGAGAGCGGCAAAGGCGGAGGTGGCGGAGGCAATGACGGCGGCATCTTCCACAAACGCAGCGCCCAGCCGATCAATTTCGCCGCCAGTCTGCGCAAGGGTATTTCGGTCGTTCAGCGCAACATGCTGATCGTCATGATCTTCACCCTGGCCATCAATGTCCTGGTGCTGGCAATCCCGATCTATCTGTTTCAGATTTCCGACCGCGTTCTGACTAGCCGCTCGATCGATACGCTGGTCATGCTCACGATCGCTGTCGTCGGCGCCATTCTCCTGCAGGTCATCATGGATTCCGTGCGCCGTTTCATCCTGATGCGCACAGCCGTCGAATTGGAAGTGCAGCTCGGCGCGCCGATCCTGAGCGCGGCTGCCCGTGCGTCCTTGAACGGCAACGGCCGCGACTACCAGACGCTTGCCGATCTGCAGCTACTCCGGTCCTTTTTGACCTCGGGCACGCTGCTTGCCTTCCTCGACGCGCCATTGATGCCGCTCTTCGTCGTCGTTGTCTATCTCGTGCATCCGCATCTCGGCGTGATCGTCATGACGTGCTGCGCCGTCCTGTTCGTAATCGCCTATCTCAATCAAAAGATGACGGCGAAACAGTTTGCCGAAGCCAACGCCTTCGTTACCCGCGCCAATTTCCATTTGGATTCCATGGCGCGTAATTCGCAGATCATCAATGCCCTTGCGATGATCCCCGAAGCCGTGAAGATGTGGGGCCGTGAAACTGCTGGATCGTTGAAATCGCAGGTGGCCGCCCAGGACCGCAATATCGTCTTTTCCGGTCTCACCAAGGCTTGCCGCCTGATCACCCAGGTCACCCTGCTCGGCTGGGGCGCGCATCTCTCGCTCTCCGGCCAGTTGACCGGCGGCATGGTGATTGCGGCCTCGATCATCTCCGGCCGAGCATTGGCGCCGGTCGAAGGGGCGATTGAGGGCTGGAATCAGTTCAATCATTCCCGCGCCGCATACGGCCGCATCAAGCAGCTATTGCTGAATTCGCCGCTGAACTTCCCGCGGCTGCGCCTGCCCAACCCGGAAGGACGGCTCGATGTGGAGCGCATTCTCTTCGTCCCGCCGCCGCAGAAACGGGTCGTTTTGAACGGCATCTCCTTTTCCTTGAAGAAGGGGGAATCGCTTGCCGTCATCGGCAATTCCGGGTCCGGCAAGACGACGCTCGGCAAGATGCTGGTGGGCTCGATCCTGCCGACCTCCGGTAATGTGCGGCTCGATCTGATGGATCTGCGCAACTGGGATCAGCGGCAATTCGGCGAGAGCATCGGCTACCTGCCTCAGGACGTGCAGCTCTTTCCGGGTACGATCAAAGCCAATATCTGCCGCATGCGCGACGACGTCGAAGACCGGCTGATTTACGAGGCGGCCGTCCTTGCTGACGTGCATGAGCTGATCGCGACTTTTCCGCAGGGCTATGAGACGGTGGTTGCCGCCGATGGCGCGCCGCTTTCCGGCGGCCAGAAGCAGCGTATCGCGCTTGCCCGTGCCTTCTTCGGCAATCCGAAATTCGTCGTTCTCGACGAGCCGAATTCCAATCTCGACACCGCCGGCGAGGCGGCGCTGGCCCGGGCGCTCATCCACGCCAAAAAACAGGGCATCACCACAGTGACGATCACCCAGCGCCCTGCCCTGCTGCAATGCGTCGATAAGATCCTGGTTCTGAAGGACGGCTCGGTGGCGCTGTTCGGAGAGCGTACCGAGGTACTGAAAACGCTCAGCAACAAACCCAGCAATGAAATCGGCAATCGGCCACCGGCAAGGATCGAAGGGTGAGCGCCATGTTCGGGAGAAACAAGAATAAGAAAAAAGAAGACAACGAACAGGGGCAACTCGAATGGTATAGCGAGGTGCCACGGTCGATCAGGCTCTACAGCGTCTCGGGTCTGGCGATCCTGTTCGCTTCTTTCGGCGGCTTCGGCTATTGGGCCGCCACCGCGCCGATCGCTTCGGCCGTCATCGCTCAAGGCAGTTTCGTCGCGACCGGCAACAATAAGATCGTTCAGCATCTCGAGGGCGGCATTATCAAGGAGCTGATGGTGAGCGAAGGACAGGTCGTGCAGGAGGGGGATATCCTGCTGACCCTCGATCCGACGGCGGCTCTCGCCAATGATCGGGCGCTGAAACTGAGACGGCTGCGGTTGGAAACTGTGGTCGCCCGTTTGAAAGCCGAGGCCCAGGGCAATGAAGAGTTCAAGGTCCCCGATATCGTCACGGCGGAGGCCGACGATCCCGATGTGACCTCTCTGATCCAAAGCCAGGTTGTGGTTTTTCACAGCAAACAATCCAAGCTGCAGGAACAGCTCAACCTTATCGAAAAGAACATCCGTTCGCTCGAATATCGCACCCAGGGATATCAGGGCCAGCGGCAGGCCTTCGTGACGCAGCTCGGCCTTTTGACCGATGAACAGGCATCGAAAGAGAAGCTTGCGAATATCGGCGTTGTCAGGCGTTCCGACCTTCTGGCCGTGCAGCGCGCGGTCGCCGATGCCATGGGCGACCTTGCCCGCATCGATGCTGAGTTGAACGAGAACGAAGCCCAGGTCGCCAAGTACCGCCAGGAAGCGATCATTGCCATCAACACCAACAAGCAGGCAGCGCTCGACGCGTTGGAAACGGCCGAATCCGATTTGGACAGCGTGCGCGAGCAGGTGCGTGAGGCTGCGGGCGTGCTCGACCGCACCGTCATCCGCTCACCGGTCAGCGGCACGGTCATTCGTTCCTATTATCATACCGCCGGCGGCGTCATCACGACGGGCAAGCCGATCATGGAGATATTGCCGAACAACGTGCCTTTGATCATCGAGGCACAGGTGCTGCGCACCTCCATCGACCAGTTGCGCGAAGGTGAATCCGCCTCCATCCGCCTGTCGTCCCTCAACCGGCGCACGACACCGGTGCTGAACGGTAAGGTATTCTACGTCTCAGCCGACTCGATCGAGGACAATTCCGGTTCGACGCAGCGCGATGTCTATGTTGTTCGCGTCCAGATCCCGAGTGAGGAGATCAAACGCATTCCGGGCTTCAAGCCCGTACCTGGCATGCCCGCGGATGTTTTGATCCAGACGTCCGAACGCACCTTTTTCGAATATCTCTCCAAGCCGGTGGTCGACAGCATGTCGCGCGCCTTCAGGGAGCGGTGATGAATTTGTACTTTGGCTGATTGAGCATAGGACCGCGCCATGCCTGCAATGTCCGATATTCTGCTTCGCGTCGGCCGCCTGAACTATGTCTGGACCAATACGGAAAGCCTTCTGATCTACATCATTGCGCATCTGCTGAGGGTGGAGAAGGATGCGGCCATCATCGTCTTCCTGACGCTGAACACCACGCGCGCGCGCATTGATTTGGTCGAACGTCTGGCAAAACTATCCTCGACGCCGGCGGAAGACAGCCATGCGGTGCTGGCGCTGATGAGCCGCTTGAAGCGGGAATCGAAGATGCGCAACAAATACAATCACTGCATCTATTCCTTCGACGAAAACGGCGAAATCTCCAGCACGCAGCTCATGCGTCTGGTGGAGGACGACCGGCACGTCAAATACGGCAAGGTGGAACAACTGGATCTGCGCGAAATCGAACGGCTGGAGAGCTCGATCAAGGAGATTGTCGAGATCAGCAAGGCGCTCTGGACATTCATCCGCGCCAGCCCGCGTTTTCACGACGAGCTTTGAAAAGAACCGCTATCCGTAAGCGAGCATTGACCTAGCGACGGCTGAGCAGGCCGATCAGATAACCGATGCCGGCGGCTGCCGCGACCATGAAGATCGGCTCCTGGCGAACCCTTTCGCGCAGTTGATCGGTTATTTCCTGAGCCTCCTCGGTGACGACGGACTTCGCGCCTTGCCCGACCGCGGCCATGCTGCGCGAAAGTTTCGTCAGATCCTCCCGAAGCGCGGCGATCTGCAGGTTAAGGTCTTCGACGGCTGTTTCAGCTTGTACCTGAGCTGAGGCAGTTTGGGCGGAAGCGGATTTCGTCTCGGCCATCGTCGGCTCCTCTGTTTACCTCAGCTTTCAACGTCAATCCCAGGCAAAGGTTCCGGGTCTGCAGCGCTAGGCCCGGTGATTTCCTTGCTGGCTCTTCAATTCCGGTTCGGATTGTTCTAAGGAACTCCGATTGCTTCGCCTGCGGGCGAAGACTGTATTGATGACGAGGTTTGCCTTCCGATGTTCGACGTGTTGAGAAAAATCGCCCAGACCTGGGTTGCCAAGGGCTTGATGCTTATTTTGGCGGCGGCCTTCGGCATATGGGGGGTTGAGCGTTCGCTCATCAGCGGCGGCGGAAGCAATACCGTCGTGACGGTCGGCGATCAGCAGATTGGTACCAATGAATTCCGCCTCGCCTATCGTCGCCAGATCCAGGCCATCAGCCAGCAACTGCGCATGCAGATCACGCCGGAGCAGGCGCGCGCCTTCGGCATCGGACAGCAAACGGTCGCCCAGCTCGTTGCCGGCGCTTCGCTTGACCAGCTTGCCGCCGATATGAACCTTGGCCTGTCGCAGGATCGCCTCGCCCAGCTTATCGGCGACGATCCCGCCTTCAAGGCGCTGAACGGCAGCTTCGACCGGCAGAAATTCGAGAGCTTGCTGCGCAACAGCAGCATCAATCCCGACGACTACATCAAGGAGCGCAGTAAGGTTGCGATCCGTAGTCAGATCGTAGAAGCGGTCTCCAACGGCTTTACTGCGCCGAAGGTTCTCGTCGATGCCGTCAAGCAATATCATGACGAAAACCGCAGCATCGATTATCTGCTGTTGACCAACGCCAATATCGACCCGATCAAGGCGCCCGCCGAAGACGTGCTGCAGAAATGGTTCGATGGCGTCAAGCCGAAGTACCGCGCGCCCGAATACCGCAAGTTCGCCTATGTGACGCTGCAGGCCGAAGATGTTGCCAATCCCGCGAGCGTGACCGACGATGCGGTTCGCGCCGAGTTCGAGAAGCGCAAGGATAGCTTCACGACGCCGGCAACGCGCACGATCGAGCAGCTCACTTTCGCCAACAAGGACCTCGCCAACGCTGCCGCCGACGCGCTGAAGACGGGCTCGACATTTGACCAGTTGGTCACCGATCAAGGCAAGAAGCCCGCCGACGTGCTGCTCGGCACCTTCACCAAGGATCAGGTTCCGGATCAGACAATCGCCCAGGCTGCCTTTGCCGTTATCAAGGAAGGCGGCACCACGCCTGTCATCGACGGTTCATTCGGCCCGGTGATCCTGCGCGTAACCAATGTCAAGGCGGAGACGGCGAAGAGCTTCGACGAGGTCAAGGAAGACATCCGCAAGCAGATTGCGCTCAACAATGCCGCCGATGAAATCACCAGCGCTCACGACAAGTTCGAAGACTTGCGCGGCTCGGGTGCGTCGCTGCAGGAAGCCGCACAGCAAATGAAACTGAAGCTGGTGACCGTTGATTCGGTCGATGCCACCGGCCTCGACTCAAGCGGCAACGAGATCAAGGACCTGCCTGCCAAGCAGCAATTGCTGGCCGAAGTCTTCAAGGCGGACCAGGGCGGCAATGCTGCACCTCTGACCATCGGCAACAATGGTTACGTCTGGTACGATGTGCTGAACATCACGGCTGATCACGATCGCCCGCTTTCCGAGGTGCATGACAAGGCCGTTGCCGACTGGACTGCCGAGCAGCAGAAGGTTGCGCTCGCCGCCAAGGCAACCGAGCTGAAGCAGGAAGCGCAGAAGGGCAAATCGCTTGCCGACATCGCTGCGCCGCTTGGCATCGCCGTCGAAAACAAGTCTGGTGTGACCCGCACGACGGATGATCCCGTTCTCGGTCGTGGTGGCGTTGCGGCCTCGTTCTCTGGTCCGGCCGACACGGTCGCCAACGCGGTCGGCGCAGACGACACGACGCAGATCCTCTTGAAGGTCACCGAGGTCAACGACAATCCGACGACGGATGCGCTGAACAATGCCGATCAGCAGGCAGCTCAGATTGCCAATGCCGCCGGCGACGACATTCTTGACCAGATGGTCAGCGACCTGCAATCCAAATACAGCGTCACGGTCAACCAGAGCCTCGCCGAACAGGCGATGTCTCGCTAGGCCCGGTCGGGAGGATCGATAGCCGATGGCTGAATTGAAACCTTTCCTCGCCAAGGTCGCCAACCGCGAGGTGCTGACACGGGATGAGGCCCGTCAGGCATTCGAGATCCTGATGTCGGGCGAAGCCACGCCCTCGCAGATCGGCGCTTTCCTGATGGCGCTGCGCGTGCGCGGCGAGACGGTCGATGAAATCGTCGGCGCCGTCACAACGATGCGCGCCAAGATGCTGCCGGTGGAAGCACCTGCGGATGCGATGGATATCGTGGGTACCGGCGGTGACGGTGTTGGCACCTATAATATCTCCACGCTCGCCGCCCTGATCGTGGCCGGTGCTGGTGTGCCGGTCGCCAAGCATGGCAATCGCGCCCAAAGCTCCAAGGCTGGCACGGCCGACACGCAGTCCGTGCTCGGCATCAAGCTCGATGTCGGCCCCGAGACGATCGCTCGCTGCATTCGCGAAGCCGGAATCGGCTTCATGTTCGCGCAACTGCATCATTCCTCAATGCGCCATGTCGGCCCTTCGCGCGTCGAGCTCGGAACGCGCACGATCTTCAATCTGCTAGGGCCGCTGTCCAACCCGGCCGGCGCACGCCGCCAACTGCTCGGCGTCTTCGCGCCGCAATGGGTCGTGCCCCTTGCCGAGGTGCTGAAGGATCTGAATGCGGAAAGCGTCTGGGTCGTGTACGGCAACGGTATCGACGAGATCACCACCACCGGCCCGACGAATGTCGCCGCGCTTGAAGACGGCAAGATCCGCACCTTCGAGCTGACGCCTGCCGATTTCGGCCTGCCGCATGCCTCGCTGGCAGACCTCAAGGGCGGCGACGGCGTCTTCAATGCGGCAGCGCTGCGCGACGTGCTCAGCGGTGCGAAGAACGCTTATCGCGATATTTCGCTCGCCAATGCCGCGGCATCCCTCGTGATTGCGGGCAAGGCGGAAACGCTTCATGATGGCATGAGGCTCGCGGCTCAGTCGCTCGACAGCGGCGCGACCGCCGCCGCGCTGGAAAAGCTGATCGCCGTCTCCAACGCCGAAGAATAGGATTAGGACGTCATGACCGATATCCTCCAGAAGATCGAAGCCTACAAGCGCGAGGAGATCGCCGCCGCGAAGGCCAAGGTCTCGCTTGCCGATCTCAAGGCGATGCAGGCCGGCCAGTCCGCGCCGCGCGGCTTCCATAAGGCATTGGTCGCCAAGAAGGATGTCAGCGCCTTCGGCCTGATCGCCGAGATCAAGAAGGCAAGCCCGTCCAAGGGGCTCATTCGCCCCGATTTCGATCCGCCCGCCCTTGCCAAGGCCTATGAGTTGGGCGGCGCTGCCTGCCTCTCTGTGCTGACGGACAGCCCAAGCTTCCAAGGCGCACCGGAATTCCTGACCGCCGCCCGTGCCGCCTGCTCTTTGCCGGCATTGCGCAAGGATTTCATGTTCGAAACCTATCAGGTGCATGAGGCTCGCGCCTGGGGTGCCGATTGCATTCTCTTGATCATGGCCTCGCTTTCCGACAGCGATGCCGAGCGCCTCCAGGACGAAGCCTTCGGCCTCGGCATGGATGTACTGGTCGAGGTGCACGACGCCGAAGAAATGGAGCGGGCATTGAAGCTGTCTTCGCCGCTCGTCGGCATCAACAATCGCAATCTGCGCACCTTCGAGGTCAGCCTGACGGTCAGCGAAACCCTGTCCACCATGGTTCCCGAAGGCCGGCTGCTGGTCGGCGAAAGCGGTATTTTCACCCATGCCGACTGCAAGCGTCTCGAAGCCGTGGGCATCACCACCTTCCTCGTCGGCGAAAGCCTGATGCGCAAGGACGACGTGGCGTCCGCGACGCGCCTGCTGCTTACCGGCGAAACCGGCGTTCTGGCGGCAGAGTGAAATGAGCACGGAGAAAGCCGGCCTGACCCATATCGGCGCCTCCGGCGAGGCGCATATGGTCGATGTCGGCGACAAGGCCGAAACGGTTCGCATCGCCACCGCTGAAGGCCATGTGAAAATGAAGCCGGAGACGCTGGCGCTGATCCGCGAAGGCAATGCCAAGAAAGGCGATGTCATAGGCACGGCCAGGCTTGCCGGCATCATGGCCGCCAAGCAGACCGCCAATCTCATCCCGCTCTGCCATCCGCTGATGCTGACCAAGGTCACGGTCGATATCACCGAAGATGCTGCCCTGCCCGGCCTGCGCGTGACTGCTACCGCAAAGCTCACCGGCCGCACGGGCGTCGAGATGGAGGCGCTGACGGCAGTTTCCGTTGCCTGCCTGACGATCTACGATATGGCCAAGGCCGTGGACCGGACGATGGAAATCGGCGGTATCAGGCTCTTGGAGAAGTCCGGCGGCAAATCCGGCGACTTCCGTCATCCAGGGGCCTGAAGATGAGTCTTTTACCCGTTGTCGACGCCCAAGAACGTCTGCTGAATAGCGCAACGCCGCTCCATCGCGTCGAAAGCGTTGAACTCGACATGGCGGAAGGCCGGGTTCTCGCCAAGGATCTGGCTGCACGCCTCACGCAGCCGCCCTTCGATGCCTCGGCGATGGATGGCTATGCGCTGCGTTTCGAGGATGCCGCCGAACCGGGAGCGGAATTGACCGTGATCGGTGCTTCCGCCGCCGGTCACGCTTTCGAGGGTGTGGTCGGCAAGGGCGAAGCGGTCCGTATCTTCACCGGTGCGCTAGTTCCGGCCGGAGCCGATACTGTGTTGTTGCAGGAGGACGCGCTACGGCTGGAAGACGGCCGCATCCGCACCACCTATCCCCTGCGTAAGGGGCAGCATATCCGCCCGCGCGGCCAGGACTTTGCCGAAGGTGAAGTCGTGCTCGCGAAAGACACGGTGATGGATTTTTCGCGACTGACGGTTGCCGCCGCCATGAACCATCCGGCACTCGATGTGTATCGGCGTCCATTGGTGGCGATCCTTGCGACAGGCGACGAGCTGGTGACGCCGGGCAGCGAGCCCGGTCCCTCACAGATCATCGCATCAAATACATTCGGCATTGCCGCTCTCGCCCGCAACGCCGGCGCTCATGTGCTCGATCTTGGCATTGTCCCGGACGACAAGGCGGAAATCACCGCCGCGATTGGCCGCGCGCAGGTGGCGAAGGCCGATGTCATCGTCACGCTCGGCGGGGCCTCGGTCGGTGATCATGATCTGGTGCAGGCCACCATGGTCGAGGTCGGCATGCAGCTTGATTTCTGGCGCATCGCCATGCGTCCCGGCAAGCCGCTGATGGTCGGCAGCCTCGGCGAAACCCACGTCCTTGGGCTGCCAGGCAATCCGGTTTCCAGCCTCGTCTGCGGCCTCTTGTTCCTGGAGCCGCTGATCCGCAAGCTCGCTTTATTGCCGCCCGTGAAGCGTGAAGCCATGGCGCGGACCACCGTAACGCTCGCCGCCAACGATCAGCGCCAGGACTATATCCGGGCAACGCTGACGAAATCCGCGGATGGCGGCTGGCTGGTCGAGCCTTTTTCCAAGCAGGATTCCTCGATGATGAAGGTCTTTTCCCGCTCGGATTGCCTCATTATCCGCCCGCCGCGCACGCCCGAGCTTGTGGCCGGCTCTCCCTGCCCGGTTCTGTTGCTGCGTCCGGAGCTGATGAGCTAAGCCGGATATGAAAATGCCGGGCAGTTTGACCCGCCCGGCGCGAATGTCTTCCAATCGAAAGGGAAAATTACTTCGCCGGCTTCTCGTGATGGCCGCCGAAGCCTGCGCGCATAGCAGACAGCACCTTGTTGGCGTAATCGTCATTACCGCGCGAGGCGAAACGGCCGTAGAGAGCGGCGCTTAGCACCGGCGTCGGTACGCCTTCGTCGATCGCAGCCGAAATGGTCCAGCGGCCCTCGCCCGAATCCGAAACGCGGCCGGCATATTGCGACAAGGCCGCGTCGCCATGTAGTGCGTCGGCGGTGAGGTCGAGCAGCCAGGAGGTGATCACGCTGCCGCGGCGCCAGACCTCGCTGATTTCGGCGATGTCGAGGTTGTACTGATAATATTGCGGATGCGACAACGGCGCGGTTTCGGCGTCGGCTTCGGTGGTCTGCAGGCCGACATTGGCATGACGCAGCACATTGAAACCTTCGGCGTAAGCGGCCATCAGGCCGTATTCGATGCCGTTATGAACCATCTTGACGAAGTGGCCGGCACCCGACGGACCGCAATGCAGGTAGCCCTGCTCGGCGGTGCTGACGCTTGAGGCCGCTTCGGAGCGCATTTTCGACGGAGCGACATCGCCGACGCCGGGTGCGAGCGTCGCGAAGATCGGCGACAGGTGTTGCACCGTCGCCTTTTCGCCGCCGATCATCAGGCAATAGCCGCGCTGCAGGCCGAAAACGCCGCCGCTGGTGCCGACGTCGACATAGTGAATGCCTTTCGGCTTCAGCTCTTCGGCGCGGCGGATGTCGTCGTGGTAATAGGAGTTGCCGCCGTCGATGACGATATCGCCGTCTTCAAGCAGCGGAACGATCTTGGCCAGCTCCTTGTCGACGATCGCAGCCGGCAGCATCAGCCAGACGGCGCGAGGACGGGAGAGCTTCGATACGAAATCTTCGAGCGACGTGCTGCCGGTGGCGCCGAGCTTCTCAAGCTCCGTGATGCTTTCCGGACGCGCGTCGAAAACGACGGCGCTGTGGCCGCCCTTCATCAGGCGCTGCACCATGTTGCTGCCCATACGGCCAAGGCCAATCATTCCGATTTGCATGTGTCGGTCTCCTGGGAAGTTTAATCGGTTTGAAAACTCCATAAAGACATTTCGCAATCTTTGCCAATGAACAAATGACGGGCGAGCCATGCAGGCGTGCAGGATTGGGCGGAAAACGCCGCGTTCACGCATCTGTGATATTGCCCGTCGCTATCCCTTGCTTTCGCGGTGCAATAAGCCAGAATATCTGCACCATTTTGATAGCCCGATTTCGCTTCGCTGGCTTGAACAGAAACGTCTAATTCAACAAAACTATCACAATTCGTTGTCGTAAGCTGCGTAGGCGAAATTCGATGCGAAATGGGGTAAGTTTCGTGATCGATCCGGTTTTCTTCAGAGCTCGTCTACGAAGGCGTTTAACGTTACGTCCGTCAACGGAGGCACCATGGCCATCCCTTAAAACTGCCGCTCGTTCCGGCTGCATTCTTTGGCATGGTGCTCGGCCTTTCCGGTCTTGCCAACGCTTGGCGTGTGGCGGCGCGGGTCTGGCAATTGCCGGCGGCAATTGGTGAGACGATCACCTTCGTCTCGATAGCCGTCTGGGCAGTGCTGATCGTGCTTTACGTGCTGAAATGGGCGGTGGCCCGTGAAGAGGCGTCGAGGGAAGTGGTCCATCCCGTGCAATGCTGCTTCATCGGCCTCGTCGGGGTCGCCACCATGCTGGTCGCCGGTGGCTTGCTGCCCTATTCCCGCGTTGGCGCCGAATCTCTGTTTATCCTCGGCGCCTTATATACGCTTGCCTTCTCGGTCTGGCGCACCGGCGGTCTCTGGCAGGGCGGGCGCGACGTCACCACCACGACCGCCGTGCTTTATCTGCCAAGCGTGGCCGGAAGTTTCGTGACTGCGAGCGTCGCAGCCGCCCTCGGCTTTCCCGATTGGGGTCAGCTCTTCTTCGGCGCCGGATTTTTCGCCTGGCTGGCGATCGAATCCGCGCTGCTGCACCGTCTTCTGACAGCGCCGGCATTATCATCGCCGCTACGCCCGACGCTCGGCGTTCAACTTGCACCGCCGGCCGTCGGCGCGATTGCCTATATCAGCGTCACACAGGGAGCGCCTGACCTTATCGTGCATGCCATGATCGGCTATGGCATCCTGCAGGCCTTGATCATGCTGCGCCTCCTACCGTGGATCACGAAGGAGGCCTTTAGCCCCGCCTATTGGGCCTTCACCTTCGGTGCGACGGCGCTGGCGACTGCACCCTTGCGCCTGATCGAGCGCGGCGACATTGGCCCCGTCGCACAACTTGCGCCGATCCTGTTCATCGCCGCCAATATCGCCGTGGGATTGATTGCGTTCGCGACGATCTGGCTGATTGCCAACCGCAAACTGACCATCGGCTGGGTCGAGCTGTCGCGTCAGGACACCGGCGCTCTCGGACAGCGTTGACCGGCCGAGGCCTGCCGGAGAGTTTCAGGAGTGAATATGCTGGATCACGTTACAATTGGAGTTAGCGATGTGGAACGGTCGAAGGCCTTCTACGATGCGGCTTTGCTCCCGCTCGGGATCGAACGTCTATATGGCGAGGGTGCGATTTTTGCCGGATACGGGATCAGGCCGAGAGCCTTCTTCTGGATAGGACATCGCGACACGCCGCAAACTGGCGTTCATGTCGCCTTTGCCGCTGAAAGCAGAGCAATTGTTGATCAGTTTTATGAGGCGGCGCTGGCAGCCGGCGGGCTGGACAATGGACCGCCAGGCATCCGATCCCACTACCACCCAGACTACTACGGTGCGTTTGTTCTCGATCCAGACGGACACAACATCGAGGCTGTCTGCCGCTCGGCGGTGGGCTAAATCTGTCCGCAGATTGATTTCGGGGATCTGGCAGAGGCACCTGCCGGTCACTCCACCGGCGGACCGACGTAACGGGCGCGTGGCCGGATGAGATGACCGCTCGCGGATTGCTCCATGGCGTGCGCCAACCATCCGACAGTGCGGGCAAGCGCGAAGATGATCAGCGGCGCGTCCTGCGGCAGACAGCAGGCGGATGTCATCGCCGTCAGGGCAAAATCGACATTGACGGGTTCGCCGATCAATTCTTCCGCCGCCTTGCGCACCTTCGCGAACAAAGGCGGCAGCGTAAAGCAGGCAAGCAGCGCCCGGGCGCGCGCATCGCCGTCGGGATAGAGCGGGTGGCCGACCGCCGCCAGCGACCTCCCCTCGGCAAGATAGCTACGGACCGCCTCCTCAGCGCCGATTGAAGCAGCAAGGTCCATCAGCGAGCGCACGCTTTGCCACGCGCCGCCATGCAGCGGCCCGGTCAGTGTTGACAGGCCGGAAAGTGCCGCGGCCGATAGTGTCGCACCAGCAGAGGCGGTGATCCGCGCTGTGAAGGTCGAGGCATTGAGTTCGTGGTCGGCTAAGAGCACGAGAGAACGGCGAATGAGTTCGCCCGCATCAGGCTGGTTCCATGCTTCAGCAAGGCGCAGATGCAGTGGCACATGGGATAGGCCCGGTGCCAGCGCATCGGCAACCGTACCGAATACGCTTTCCGCTTCATTTCGCAGCGCCGGGAGCGAGCGCCCGAGCGACGGCAGGTCGGTTGAGGCGCGCTCGGCCAACGCCGAAAAGACCGCCGCTAGGGCGGATGACTCGTAATTGCCACCTTGCCCCTCCAGCCGCAAGGGCCGTTTCATGTCCCACAGGAGACAGGCCACTTCCTCCAAGGTCGCGTATTCGGCGAGCTTCGCCGCATCCTGCCCGCGATAGAACAGCCGGCCATGCGAAATTGTCGACAAGGCCGAAGGCAGCACAGGATCACCCCACTGGATGGCATCGGCTGCAACGGCCTCGGTCTTTCGCCGTCCCGCGTGGCGCGCCGCCAGCCGCTTGACGTCATCGGCGAAATAAAGGCTTCGCCGCGTGTCGGTTGGATCGGGTTTCGCACGGATGCGGCCACGGCTGACATTCGCGTAAAGCGTCTGTGATTTGGTGCCCAGGAGGTTCAGCGCCTGCTCTGCCGTCAGCCAGCTCATGGTTCCTCATATTGATCAATTGCATCAAGATTGACGTCAATGAAAATAGGACTGATCTAAGTGGGTAGTCAAAGGAGAAAAATGATGAAAAGTGGTCTCGAAGATATCATTGCTGCCGAAACCAAGTTGTCCGATGTGGACGGTGCTGCCGGCCGCCTGATCATCCGCGGTGTGTCGCTGGACGACTTGGTCGCGACCAGCCGCTTCGAGGATGTCGCCGCGCTACTGCTAGAGGGCTTGTTCGAGGAACATGTCGATGCCGCAAGCATCAGGGCGCAATTGGGCGCCGCGCGCGTGGAACTGTTCGCACATGTGAAAGCGGCTGATGCGGTCTTGCTGGCTCTGCCGCCGGTGGAAGCCATGCGGGCGCTGCTGGCTCGCATCGGAGACGGCGATGATTTTGCCGCGGTCATCCGCCTGATGGCGGCGCCAGCGGTCTTCCTGCCTGCCGTGCTGCGCCTTCAAAACGGCAATCGGCCGGTCAGGCCGGATGCCTCCCTATCTCAATCCGCCGACATCCTGCGCATGCTGACGGGCAAGCGCCCGACGCCACAGCAGACCGCCGGCCTCGATGCCTATCTGGTCACGATCTCCGATCATGGATTGAATGCTTCCACCTTCGCCTCTCGCGTCATCGCCTCGACCCATGCCGGCCTGACCTCCTCGGTATTGGCTGCGATCAGCGCTCTCAAGGGACCGCTGCATGGCGGTGCTCCCGGCCCGGTGCTCGATATGCTGGATGCGGTCGGTGAGCCCGCTAATGCCCGCGCATGGCTGTCGCAGGCGCTTGACCACGGAGAACGGCTGATGGGCTTCGGTCACCGCATATACCGCGTCCGCGATCCCCGCGCCGATGCACTGAAGACGGCGCTGCGGCCGATCTTTGCGAGCGGTCAGGCCGATGCTGGCCGCATCGCGCTCGCCGAGGCGATCGAAGCCGCGGCTCTGGCTCTGTTGAAGGAGCGCAAGCCCGACCGTCCGCTGGAAACCAATGTCGAATATTATACCGCCCTGCTGCTCGATGCTCTCGGTTTCCCGCGTAACGCTTTCACCGGCGTCTTTGCGATCGGCAGGACGGTGGGTTGGATCGCCCATGCGCGCGAGCAGATGCTCGATGGCCGCCTGATCCGTCCGCAATCGCGCTATGTCGGGCCTTTGCCGAAGGCTGCATAGTATTTGGCGGCTGGCGAGCCGAATGATCCTCAAGCGGCCGCCATCTGTCGCGGCCGCATCAACCCTTCGCGGATATGGCGGGCAAGTTCGGTTGCCGGCGGTGTCGCTCCGCTTTTAGACAAATGGAGGTTGATGGAAAAGACCGGCAGGTCCGGCAGACCATCGCCTGCGCCGAGAATATCGAGGTCGGCGGGAACGGTAGAGGCAAGCCAGGCGGTGATCGCAAGATCGGTGCGCACAGTGGCCGTCGTCGCTTCGATATTGCCGTTCTCGAACACGGTGCGCCAGCGTCGCCCGTCGTCTCGGAGCGCCGCGAATACCGACGGTCGGAAGGCGCAGGTATCGGCCACCATCGAAATCGGCAGCGGATTCTTCCGATGGGCGCCGCCCGCTTTTGCACCCACCCAAACCAGCCGGTCGATCGCCAGGCATTCGCCCTTGGACGTGCCGAGCGGCTCTTCGATGACGCCGAGATCGATCACGCCATTGTCGAGCGCCTGCATCAACTCGGGCGATGAGCCACAGACCAGAGAAATCTCTACCTGCGGATGACGTTCCGCATAGGACCTTAGAACCGGCGCCAGAACCGTTCCGACGAGATCATGGGGCACGCCGAGCCGCACGCTGCCTTCTACGGTGGTTTCCGCCATGTCGGCCCAGATATCATCATTGAGGATCAGGAGCCGGCGGGCATTGCCGAGCATCCGCTCTCCCGCATCCGTCAATCGCAGTCCGCGATTTTCCCGCTCGAAGAGAGCACAGCCCAGCATCTCCTCCAGTCGCTTGATCTGCTGGCTGACAGCGCCTTGCGTCATGTGCAGCATTTTGGCGGCAACTGTCATGCTGCTGTGATCGGCAACGGCGGCGAAAGTCCTGATAAGGGCGATATCGAAGTTTCTGGCCATGTCCGCATCATAAACGCTAATGCATCTGGCCTTCAACATTCGTTTTTCTGATGGCTGCCATGCACCTATGTCTCTACTGGAAATGGAGACCAGCCCGCGTGACCATTGAAGCCTTGCTATTCTGATTCTCTTTACGCTCGTCTCGACTGTCACGCCAGGCACCGCCGCGACGCTTCCCAAAGTTCTTGGCGCGTTCTCAATTTTTCGTCGCCTGCCTCCCTGTGATTTTCATCATTCCCATGGGGCACGGATAAAACCAAAAATGGCGAATATACCGCCAAATATGTGGGATTTTGCGTAGTTCGGGCTAGCGAAAATGGTGAAACTATAGCCCTTACCACAAAGGGACTAACCACAAAGACCGCTCGCTTCTTGGTGTGGAATGGTGCTATCTGCGCGCCCTAAATGTTTTCCAACTGCCACGGTGCAATATGGAACGCTACGCACGACATTGTGACAATATCGGCGTAAACTGCAGCCTTAGACCACGGGATGAATTCGGGGGGCACTTGGAGCGCCGACTGACTGCCATTCTTGCTGTGGACATCGTGGGCTACAGCCGCTTAATGGGGATGGACGAGGCCGGCACGCTGGCAGCGGTCAGGCAGCATCGTGCCGAAGTTCTGGACCCCAGGATCACCGAACATAAGGGGCGCATCGTCAAGCACACCGGCGATGGCATGCTGGTCGAATTTTCGAGCGTAGTGAATGCAGTCGCCTGCGCCGCCGAAATTCAGCGCGATATGCTGACGCGAAACGAAAACGCGCAGCAGGAGCGCCGCATCGAGCTGCGTATCGGCATCAACCTCGGCGACGTCATTGTCGAGGATGGCGACATCTTTGGCGAAGGCGTCAATCTGGCGGCCCGCCTAGAAGCCATTGCCGAGCCGGGTGGCATCGCCGTCTCCGCTTCGGTGCGCGATCATGTCGGCTCTCGCCTTGGCGTTTCCTTCGAAGATCGTGGCGAGCATTCCCTGAAGAACATCGCCCATAGCGTTCGCGTCTACACCGTTTCTCTCAGCGCGCCGACGACGTCATCGGTCATCGCTCTGCCGAGGCGGGATGGCCGCAAACGGCTGGTGGCGGTGCTGCCTTTCGTCAACATGAGCGACGATCAGGAGCAGGAATATTTCTCCGACGGGATTACCGAGGATCTGATCACCGATCTCTCGCAGATTTCGGACCTCAATGTCGTCGCCCGCAACACCGTCTTCACCTACAAGGGCAAGTCGGTGAAGGTGAAGCAGATAGCGCAGGAACTAGGCGCCGATTTCGTGTTGCAGGGCAGCGTCCGCAAGGCCGCCCAGCGCGTACGTATCACCGGCCAGCTTATCGACGCCCGCAACGGCGCGCATCTCTGGGCCGGCCGTTTCGATCGCGACCTGACCGATATTTTCACCATTCAGGACGAGATTACTCATGCGATCGTCGACCAACTGAAGATCAAGCTCCAGCCGGAGGAGAAGAAGGCGATCGAAAGCGAACCGACCGCCAACATCGAAGCCTATACCTACTATCTTCGGGGGCGGCAGTTCTCGCATGCCTGGACGCGGTCATACCTGCTGCTGGCGCGGCGTATGTTCCTGAAGGCCGTCGAGCTCGATCCGGATTACGCCCGCGCCTATGCCGGCATAGCCGATTGCGACTCGGCGCTGAGGGACTGGAGCCCGCGCGAGTTTCCGCTGGAAAACATCATGGCGATGAGCGCCAAGGCGCTGGAACTCGATCCCAATCTGGCCGAGGCCTATGCTTCGCATGGCCTGGCTTTGCATCAAAGCGGCCAGAACGAGGAAGCGACGGCCGCCTTCGCTCGGGCCATGGCGCTGCAGCCGAACCTTTACGAAGCGAATTTCCACTACGGCCGCTTCCTGTTCATGCAGGGCCGGTTCGAGGAGGCCGTGCATTATTTTGAGCGCGCGGCAACGATCCGCACCGATGACTATCTGTCGCCCGTGCATCTCATCAGTGCCTTCCGCTCGCTCGGAAAGACGGAGGACCTGGAGCATTGGGCAAGGATTGGCGTCGAGCGTGCGGAACGAGCGCTCGATCTCAATCCGGAAAACTCAGGCCCCGCCCACCGCGG
This sequence comes from Rhizobium sp. CB3060, assembly GCF_025200735.1. Taxonomy (NCBI): domain Bacteria; kingdom Pseudomonadati; phylum Pseudomonadota; class Alphaproteobacteria; order Hyphomicrobiales; family Rhizobiaceae; genus Rhizobium; species Rhizobium sp. CB3060. The sequence goes on from NZ_CP104158.1 coordinate 1,430,056, forward strand.
CGCTATCGCCCTCGCCCATCTTGGCGAGGCCGGGCGAGCCCGGGAATGGGCTGCGCGTGCGCTCACGATCGATCCGGACGACGTTTGCACCCAATATAATGTTGCCTGCGCCTATGCCGTACTTGGGGATCGCGAAGCAGCGCTGGACCTGCTCGAAAGATTGCTGCCGATGAGCTCTGCCTATCAGGTGCTCTGGTTCAGCAATGATTCTGATCTGGATTCGCTGCGTGACTCGCCGCGGTTCCACAAAATGTTCGAGAGGTTCAATGTGGGGCATGCCCCGGCGGAGGAGCACAGAGTATCCAGCGAAGACGAAGCTCTTTGCTAGAGCTGCACTCTTCCGGGATCAGGCCCGGCTGCGCCATAACCAGACGGCAAGAGAACCGGCACGACCGCGCAGGCTCGCTTCGATCGGACCATCGAGCTGGCCTTCCGTATAGGGTTCGCTGTCGCGTCCGGCAGATTGCAGCAGGTCGTCGCTGAACGCAATCTCGGCATTGCTGCGGGCAGCCACCTCCATCAGGCGGCTGGCGACATTGACGGTGTCGCCGGTCGCCGTGATCTGCTGGCGGCCGTGACCGCCGAGCCTGGAGGCGACGACGGTGCCGAAATGCGCGCCGATCTTGAAGCCGATGCGGGAGGCGATGGACTCCGGCAGGGTTCCAAACCAGCCTCTCATTCGATCGGCCAGGCGAATGCAGCAGCACGCCGCATTGGCGGGATCATCCCTCTTCGGCTGCGGCAGGCCGAACAGGATCATGGCACCATCGCCCATGAAGCTGGTGATGGCACCGCCGCAAGCTGACACTTCCTCGTCGACGAGATCGTAGAAGCCGTTCAGCAGCTCGCGCACCGCCGTTGGGCCGATCGCTTCGCTGAGGCCGGTGAACCCGTTGAGATCGATGAAGACAATGGCCGCTTCCTGGCGCACCGGGTCCGCCAGGAAGCCGGGATCGCGGGCAAGATGTTCGGCAAGGCCCGGCGCCTGAATGCGCTGCAGGAGTTCGCTCTGCTGCTCGAAATGCCTGGCCTGCTTGCGACCCAGCCAGAGCTGCACGGCACCGAACAACAGTGCCGGCGGTATCGCAGCCGCGATCGGCACGGCGGCACTTAGCCAGATGCCATGCTTGAAGGCGCTGATGTTGATCGACAGCCAGGCAAGGATGACGCAGAGCGCTATGATCAGGCCGATAGTGTTGCGCCGCCAGGCAAGCAACCCGACGAGAACGACCGGCAGGCCAATGGCAAAGCCGAGGTCAATGAGGCGCACGTCGCGGTCGCGGACCAATCCATCCCCGGCAATCAGATGCGTGATTGAAGTGGAAATGACCTCGACGCCCGGCAGCACCGGATCGAAAGGCGTCGGAAAGACATCGCCGCCGCCGGTAACGGTCGCGCCGATAACGACGATGTGGTCCCTGATCGCCTCCTCCGGCAATTGCCCTGTTAGCGCTGCACTGGCGCCGATGGTGCGGATCGTGCCACGCGGACCGTAGAAAGAGAGCGGCAAGAGATAGCCGGTATCGGTATGCACCAAACGATCGCCAAGCTTGATGTGGTCGGAAATGACCGTCGTAGGCTCGCCGGTGGCGGCGGAAACGACACGCAGCGAGAAGGATGGTTCGATCCGCCCGCCGCTGCGAAACAGCATGGGCACGAAACGCGGCGTTCCGGTCTTGTCGGTCTGGACGTTGACGACACCATAGCTCGCTGCCTGCGCAAACCGAGGCAGCGGCTCCAGGAATTGCAGGGCGCTGGGGACGCGCGCAAGCGGCTCCTTGCTGTAGTCGGCAACACGCTGGCGACTTTCGGGAAAGATGCCGGCGACGGCCAGCACGGCGTTGGTCTTTCTCAGCGATTGTGCCAGCGCTGCATCGTCGGCCTCCGCGCCAGGATCCACCAAAAGCATGTCGAGCCCGATTGCTTTCGGCTTCAGCGCGGTGATGGCATCGACGACTTTCGCGAGGGTGGCACGGGGTAGCGGATAGTGGCCCGCTTGACGGGACGCCTCGTCATCGATGGCGACGATGGTAACGATATCGGGCGGTTGCCGGGTACCGCCGAGCACGTTCCTGAGATTGGTCAGCGTCGCCTCGGCACCGTCGATAAAGGGAATATCGCCGCGCAGATGAGCGATGCCAAGGCCCGCACCCCAGACGGCAGTCAAGACGAGCGCAATCAGCGTCTGCAGCGGTGGTCTGCGCATGGGAATCAGGATCTCACTGGCCGAGGCGGCCCATCAGCGCGCTTATGCGTGGTTGCTTCCAATTCGTAACGCGCAGGGGACCGCGGCTGCGATCGACATCAACCCCCTGCCCTCGTCCAAGCGTAACTCCTTGCCCGGTCGAAACCTTGTTAACGGCGACGCGGCCGCGCAAAACCAGTACGGATGTCTTGCCGCGCCCTGCGTCGACCGCCCATCGTGTGCCGCGCACCGCAGCGATCGCCTGCGGTGTTACCACTTCGAACCCACCCTTGATGCGGCTGTTGTCGACATCGACCAGCGCCGCCTTGCTGTTGAGCACGACAGCGTCCACCTGGCCGTCGCGATTGCGGTCGGCAAGCCGGTAGCTTGCTCCGCGCTCGATAGTAATGCTGAGGCCCGGCTCACAATTGAGCGTCTGGCGCTCGGCACTCACCGCCGCTCGCAGCGAACAGCCGGTCGTTTGTGCAGAGGCCGAGCCGGTCCCGGCCACGCACAGAACGGCTATTCCGGCAGCGGTGAGAAAACGGTTTGTCTGGATCATGATTGTGCCCCTTCACGAAATATGATTGTGGTCGCGGACACTAAATTCCAGCCGCGGCAATATAAATCTGTGAGAAGTGATGATGCGTCAGGAGTGGTTAATCTGCAAGTTGTCGTAGCCCTTGGCTTTGTAGAGGATGGTCGAAACCAGCCAGCTCAGCAGGAAGATGCCTACGACCGCGAAGCCGAAGTTGGCGAGATTGTCGTTGAGATCGCCGATGAAGCTCCAGACGCCGCCCTCAAGACCGAGCTTGTCGGAGATCAGCCCCAGGGCCTCGATACCGCCAATGAAGATCGCAACGACAACCGAGGCCGCGGTGATGGTCAGATTGTACCAGAGCTTGCGCACCGGCTTGACGAAAGCCCAGCCATAGGCGCCGGTCATCAATATGCTGTCGCTGGTGTCCATCAGCGACATGCCGGCGGTGAAAAGCGCCGGGAAGACGAGAATGGTCCAGAAGGACATGCCCTGTGCCGCCTGCGCCGCGGAAATGCCAAGCAGGCCGATCTCGGTCGCCGTATCGAAACCGAGACCGAAGAGAAAGCCGATCGGGTACATATGCCAGGAACGGGTGACGACCTTGAACATCGGGCGGAAGATACGTCCCAGGAAACCACCGCCGGCAAGCAGCGTATCAAGATCCTCCTCCGCGATCCTCCCGCCCCTTTGCGCTCGTCTGAAGGCGGACCACACGCCCTTGAGGACGAAGAGATTTGCAATGCCGATCAGCAGCAGGAACGCGGCCGAGACCGCCGTGCCGATGACGCCGCCAATATCGTGGAAGGAATCGAGTTGGCTCTGCATGGCGGCCGCCGTTGCGGCGATGACAACAGATGCAAGCACGACGATGGTCGAGTGGCCCAGCGAGAAAAAGAAACCGACCGCATAGGGCTGTTTCGGCTCCTGCATCAGCTTGCGCACGACGTTATCGATCGCGGCGATATGATCGGCATCGAAGGCGTGGCGAAGCCCGAACATATATGCGAGAAACGCAGTGCCCAGCAGCGACGGCCTGTCGGCGAAAGCGGCCCAGGCCCAGATCCATGCGGCAATATTGAATGCGATCAGCAGCACGAAAGTGAAAGCTATCTTGGCTCTGGATCTTTCCGCGCGATCGTCAAATGGATTGAGAATCATACTTTTTTCCCGCTATGCTTATGTGCACAGTGCCACGGAGCGGGAAACGGCGCGACAGTCAAATAGCGTATATGCCAAGTTTTTCCGCACTGTCACAAAAATGAGCAAACCCGGCGAAGGCCGGGCTTATCTTGTCGATTTGTCAGCCCACTTCGAACGGATTGCCCTCATCCGCCCAGCCTGTGATGCCGCCGATCATCACCTTTACGCGCTTGCCGAGCGTGCCGAGACGTAACGCCGCCTTGTCAGTGCCGTTGCAATGCGGTCCTGCGCAATAGACGACAAACAGCGTTTCGTCGGGCCACTCACTCATCTTCCGCGCGGTCATTTTGCCATGCGGGAGGTTGATCGCGCCGGGAATATGCTGCTCCTGAAACAGGGCCGGCCCGCGCACGTCGATCAGGACAAAGTCCGCGTTGCCTGATGTCATCGCCTGATAGACGTCGGAGCAATCGGTTTCGAAAGCAAGCTTCCGGGCATAGTGCTCTGCGACGACACTCGGCGCTGCGGCAGGGATTTCACTGACTAGGGACATGTAACGCTCCTTCTTCCGTTCGGTGCATTCATGCCTGAGCGGTCCCAGAGTTGAAATTGGCCGAAATGCCATATAGCGTCAACATCATGCCAAATGCAGACACCACCAATCTTTTCGGCCCGCATGTCGTCACCCTCGTCTATGACGGGCTTTGCACGTTCGAATTCGGCGTCGCTTATGAAATCTTCGGCCTGCCACGCCCGGAAATGGGCAACGACTGGTACCGGTTTTCCGCCTGTGCAATCGAGGATGGCCCGCTTCGTGCCGCCGGCGGGCTGACGGTGCAGGTCGACCACGGGCTTGAGATCATTGCCGACGCCGATCTGATCGTCGTGCCTGGTTGGCGCGGCATAGGGACGCTCGTTCCTGCCCCACTGCTCGCCGAGCTGCAGGCAGCCAGCCGCCGCGGCGTGCGGATCATGTCACTATGCTCGGGCGTCGCAGTCCTTGCCGCCGCCGGATTGCTCGCGGGCCGAAAGGCGACGACGCATTGGCGCTACGTAGATTCCATCGCCGCGCGCTACCCGGACATATCAGTGGACGCCGATGTTCTCTATGTCGATGAAGATAGCGTGCTGACCGCCGCCGGCAGTGCGGCCGCTATCGATCTCTGCCTACATGTCGTGCGCCGGGATTACGGATCTGACATAGCCAATAGTGTCGCCCGTCGTCTCGTGGTGCCGCCGCATCGCGAAGGCGGTCAGGCGCAATATATCGAGACCCCGGTTCTGAAACAACGCGAGGGCGCGCGCTTGGGTCCCTTGCTCGAATGGATGCGCGAGCGTCTGCAGGAAGATCAGCCCATTGCTGTGCTTGCAGCGCGGGCGGGAATGAGTGTGCGGACCTTCCAGCGTCGTTTCGAGGCGACTACCGGCATGGCGCCGGGCGAATGGCTATTGAGCGAGAGGCTGCGGCGCGCTCGGGATCTGCTCGAAAAGCAGGCTGCCATTTCGCTTGACGATGTGGCAGTGGCGAGTGGATTTGGATCGCTTGCCACCATGCGCCATCATTTTCGGGAGAGGCTTGCGGTCAGTCCGAGCGACTACCGCAAGCGATTTGCCGCCCTTAAACCAGTCGGCTCTGTTCCGTCGCCGCTTCGATGAAGCTCGAGAACAGCGGGTGCGGTTCCAGCGGTCGGGACTTCAGTTCCGGGTGATACTGGACGCCGATGAACCACGGATGATCCGCATATTCGATCGTTTCCGGCAGGACGCCATCCGGTGACATGCCCGAGAAGGTCAAGCCGCAATCTTCCAGCTTGTCCTTGTAGTCGATGTTGACTTCGTAGCGGTGGCGATGACGCTCGGAAATGTCGGTCGAACCGTAGATTTCGGAGATCTTGGTGCCCTTCTTCAGCGCCGCCTTGTAGGCGCCAAGCCGCATCGTGCCGCCGAGATCGCCGGATGCCGTGCGCTTCTGCAGTTCGTTGCCCTTCAGCCATTCCGTCATCAGGCCGACGACAGGTTCGTTGGTCGGACCGAATTCGGTGGAGGATGCGTGTTCGACACCGGCGAGATTGCGGGCCGCTTCGATGACAGCCATCTGCATGCCGAAGCAGATGCCGAAATACGGCACCTTCCGCTCGCGCGCGAAGCGGGCCGCGTGAATCTTGCCCTCGGAGCCCCGCTCGCCAAAGCCGCCGGGCACGAGAATGCCGTGGACCTTTTCGAGATACGGCGCCGGATCTTCCTTCTCGAAGACCTCCGACTCGATCCATTCAAGCTTGACCTTGACGCGATTGGCGATACCGCCGTGGTGCAGCGCTTCGATCAGCGACTTATAGGCATCCTTGAGGCCGGTATATTTGCCGACGATGGCGATCGTTACCTCGCCTTCCGGCGTGCGGATGCGGTTGCAGACCTCTTCCCATTGTTCGAGCCGCGGCTTCGGCGCCGGCTCGATGCCGAAAGCGGCGAGCACCTCATTGTCGAGGCCTTCCTTATGGTAGGCCATCGGCACATCGTAGATGTTAGCGACGTCGAGCGCCTGGATGACGGCGGACGGACGAACGTTGCAGAACAGCGAAAGCTTGCGGCGCTCGGCCTCCGGGATCTCGCGATCCGCACGCACGAGCAGGATGTCCGGATGAATGCCGAGAGCCTGCAGCTCCTTGACGGAGTGCTGCGTCGGCTTGGTCTTCAGCTCGCCGGCAGCCGGGATGTAGGGCATCAGCGTCAGGTGGACATAGATCGCAGTGCCGCGCGGCAGGTCGTTGCCGAGCTGGCGGATCGCTTCCATGAAGGGCATCGCTTCGATGTCGCCGACCGTGCCGCCGATCTCGCAGATGACGAAATCATAATCGTCATTGCCCTCGATAACGAAATCCTTGATCTCGTTGGTGACATGCGGAATGACCTGAACGGTGGCGCCCAGATAGTCGCCGCGGCGTTCCTTGTCGATGATGTTCTTGTAGATGCGACCCGTCGTGATGTTGTCGGTCTTGGTGGCCGAACGACCGGTGAAGCGTTCGTAGTGGCCGAGATCGAGGTCGGTTTCCGCGCCGTCGTCGGTGACGAAGACTTCGCCGTGCTGGGTCGGGCTCATCGTGCCCGGGTCCACGTTCAGATAGGGGTCGAGTTTGCGCAGGCGGACCCGATAACCGCGGGCCTGCAACAACGCTCCGAGAGCCGCGGCCGCAATTCCTTTTCCGAGGGAAGAAACCACGCCGCCAGTGATGAATACATATCGCGCCATGGGAGTCACCGGATACCTTTTAACAAATGATTCCGCCAGCCCTAAAATTCGTTTCCGGAATTTTGGACACAGAACGCGGAATGTTGACAAAACAAAACCGGCAGATCCAAGGACCTGCCGGAGGATGATCGTAGCTGACCGGGCTTACTGGCCGGTCGGAACGCCGTTGCCACCCTGGGCCGGCGTTGTTGTCGTCGCAGGAGCCGTCTGCTGACCGGTGGCCGGAGCAGGCTGCGTCGTGGTAGTTGTGGGCTGGGTCGCCGTAGCGGCCGGTGCCTGTTGGGTTGCCGTCGGAGCAGGCTGGGTCGACGTCTGAGACTGCGGAGCAACCGCGCCGCTGTTCGGAACGCCGTTATTGTTGGCTGGCTGGGACTGGCCGCCTGCCGGTGCTGCGCCCTTCTGGCCGCCGAGCGAATCGAGAATGCCGTTGCCCTGGCCCGCCGTGCTCGGAATACGGTTGAGAATGTCGGTCGGACGTCCCTCGAAGCGAGACAGCACGTTCATGCCGAGCGCCAAAACGAAGAACAACGCCGCCAGGATCGCCGTGGTCCGTGTCAACGCGTTGGCCGTGCCGCGTGCCGACATGAAGCCCGATCCGCCGCCAATGCCCAGGCCACCGCCCTCCGAGCGCTGAATCAGCACCACGCCGATAAGAGCGATGACAACCATGAGATAGATGACAAGCAGTACGGTTTGCATAGGTCCAGTCCTGCCCGCGGGCGCGGGCATCAAAAAGAAAAGCTCGCGGCTCTTTACATGAGGCTCTCGCCTATTCCAAGTCCTTTTAAGAACGGAATACAGGCAAGTGAAACCTTCAGGCGAACTGCCGTTCGAATGCGCCATAAATGGCGAGGAAGTCGACGGCTTTCAAGCTTTGGCCACCGACGAGCAAACCGTTGACATTGGCGACAGCAAGCAGGTCGGCCGCATTCGCGCCGTTGACCGAGCCGCCGTAGAGAAGACGAAACTTTTCGCCATCGGCGCCGAAGCGCGCCACCAATTCCTTGCGGATGAAGGCATGTGCTTCCTCGACATCCGCTGTGGTGGGAACCTTGCCCGTGCCGATCGCCCAGACGGGCTCATAGGCGATGACGGTCGTTTCCGAGACGGCGCCATCGGGCGTGGAACCGGCAAGCTGACGCTTGAGCACATCCAGCGTCTGGCCATTGTCGCGCTCGTCCGCCGTTTCGCCGATGCAGATGATAGTGACGAGCTCGGCCGCAAGCGCCGCTTCCGCCTTGGCGCGCACCAGCGCGTCGCTTTCAGCGTGATTCCTGCGGCGCTCGGAATGGCCGACGATCACATGTGTGCCGAAGCAATCCGCGATCATCGCGGCGGAGACGTCGCCGGTATGCGCGCCGCTGACCAATTGATGGCAATCCTGCGCTCCGATTGCCAGCGGACTGTCGTCGCAGAGCGCGGTCGCAACATAGAGAAGGGTTGCCGGCGGGCAGAGCAGCGTATCGATCTTCTCGGATAGCGGCGCTTTCACGCCCTCCGCGATAGCCTTGACTTGGTCCAGGCTGGCCCGCGTGCCGTTCATCTTCCAATTTCCCGCCAGAAGCGGTCGTATTTTTTGCGTCATTCGGCGTTTCCCTCCCGTCAACTCTCTGTGGCACTAACAAAACTAAGGCAGAAAGAAAAGTTGTCGAAAGCGGCCGGAACAAGTTCAAACCGTTTAAAAAATCGCTTTTCCGAAATTAAATCGAAATTTTTTCGAAGAAAATTATGACGGCTGTGGATCAAGGAGCCAATTCAGCACCTTCCGCCAGTCGGTCATGCGTACCGGTGTGCCATGGTTGCCGGTGGCAAACAGGGTGAATCGCGTCGGGTAATGCGTCTTGTAGAGTTTTTCGAACAGAGCTTCCTGGTCAGTAGCGGCGTAGACCGGGTCCTTGCTGCCATGGGTGAACCAGACCGGCAACTTCGCCTTGTAGAAAGCGCTTTTGACGAAATCCGGATCGGTGACTCCGCTCAAAATCGCCATCCCTTTCAGACGCTTGACGCTTTCAGCGTCGCGCGTGATACTCCAGCAAATGAAGCTGCCCATGGAAGCGCATGTGAGGATGACAGGCCTGCCGCCGGATTGCTCGTAGGAATATCGGATCAGGGCCGCGATGTCGGCGACGCCGTCGCTGTCGAAGCTCTTTACGCTCGGCGCGTAGTATGTACCGCCGCTGATATAGGCGAGGTTCTTCAGCCGGTTGAAATTGCCGCCGAACGTGTAGTCGTTCGACCCCAGCCTGCGGTCGCCGCCGCGGCCGTGGATGAAGATCACTGTGAAGGCCTGCTTGGATGCCGGGCCGATGCGGGTGACATCGAGCTTGCGGTCGCCGAGCGGCAAAGTTTCGTCCTCTTGCGCTTTCCATCGCACGCCGGTGGCGACATAGGCCGGCTTGACGCGCCGTTCCGGCACCTCGTCGCGGCCGTTGATGTCCCGCATTTCCTGGTAGTCGATCGTCTGGAAAGCACCATTGTCATGGCTTTCGAGGACCGTCTGATTGGAAAACAGGTCATCCTTGAAAGGCTTCAAGGCCTCTGCGGCGGCACCCGACGCGGCTGCTAGCGGCAAAAACGCCGCAATTGCTGCTAAAATCGACAAATGAGCTGTGGACATTCGCATGCGGACACTTCCCTCGATAGGCCCACGGGCTTGCCATTCGCCGCCCGGCAACGCAAATCTTTTTTCCGAATTTGCCCCGTTACCGGGGTGCCATCGCGCTCGCGCGTCGTTTCTGGCAGAATCACGGTGATTCGCGAAACTGACGGCAAATGCGGTGATTTTGGGGTATGACCCCTTCAAGGACAAATCTGAACAGTTCCATGGATAACAGCAACGATCTCTTCTCCGGACTGCCCCTTTCGCCGAAACCTGAAGCGGCGGATAAGCCGGTCGTCAAGGCTGAAAAGCCTGTGGCCGCCCCTGCCCCGCGCCCTGCGCCGGCCACCTCGACTGCCGAGGAGTATGGGGCGAATTCGATCCGCGTTCTCGAAGGGCTGGAGCCGGTGCGCATGCGCCCCGGCATGTATATCGGCGGCACGGACGAGAAGGCGTTGCATCATCTCTTCGCCGAAGTCATCGACAATTGCATGGACGAGGCTGTCGCCGGCCATGCCGATTTCATCGAAGTGTATCTCGACCAGCGGGGCTATCTGACCGTCACGGACAATGGCCGCGGCATTCCGGTCGAAAACCATCCGCAGGTGCCGGGCAAGTCGACGCTCGAAGTCATCATGACCAAGCTGCATGCCGGCGGTAAATTCGACGGCAAAGCCTATGAGACCTCGGGCGGTCTGCACGGCGTCGGCGTGTCTGTCGTCAATGCGCTGTCCGATGATCTCGAAGTCGAGGTGGCGCGCAATCGCAAGCTCTATCGCCAGCGCTTTTCGCGTGGCCTGCCCCAGGGCGGGCTGGAAGAACTCGGCGATGTCCATAACCGTCGCGGCACCCGCGTCCGTTTCCATCCTGATCCGCAGATCTTCGGCGAGCACGCCAAATTCGATCCTGCTCGCGTCTTCCGCATGGCACGCTCCAAGGCCTATCTCTTCGGCGGCGTCGAAATCCGCTGGAGCTGTGATCCGGAATTGGTGCACGGAGCCTCCGATGTTCCGGAAAAAGCGGTCTTCCATTTCCCCGGCGGCCTGAAGGATTACCTCAAGGCGACGATGGGCAACGAGTTCACCGTCACCCGCGAGATTTTCGCCGGCAAGTCGGAGAAGGCAAGCGGCCATGGTTCGCTGGAATGGGCGATCACCTGGTACGGCGGCGACCCGCAGATCCATTCCTATTGCAATACCATTCCGACCCCCGAAGGCGGTACGCATGAAGCGGGCCTGCGCATCGCGCTCACCAAGGGCCTGAAGAACTATGCCGAGATGACTCAGAACAAGCGCGCGGCGGGTATCACCACCGACGACGTGATGATCTCCGGCGTCGGCATGCTTTCCATCTTCATCCGCGAACCGGAATTCGTCGGCCAGACCAAGGACAGGCTCGCGACCGTCGAAGCGCAGCGCATTGTCGAAAATGCATTGCGCGATCCCTTCGATCATTATCTCACCGACAATCCGGCCGAAGCCGAAAAGCTGCTGGAATGGGTGATCGAGCGTTCCGAGGAGCGCCTGCGCCGCCGCAAGGAGAAGGAAGTCAACCGCAAGACGGCGGTGCGCAAGCTGCGCCTGCCGGGCAAGCTCGCCGATTGTTCGCAGAATACTGCAGAAGGCGCCGAACTCTTCCTCGTCGAAGGTGATTCGGCTGGCGGCTCCGCCAAGCAGGCGCGCAACCGCACGAACCAGGCGATCCTGCCACTACGCGGCAAGATCCTCAACGTCGCCAGCGCCGGCCGCGAAAAGCTGTCCGCTAACCAGCAGATCGCCGATCTCGTCCAGGCGCTCGGCTGCGGCACGCGCTCGAAATATCGCGAAGAGGACCTTCGCTATCAGCGCATCGTCGTTATGACCGATGCCGACGTCGACGGCGCCCATATCGCCTCGCTGCTGATCACGTTCTTCTATCAGGAAATGCCCGAGCTGATCCGTGGAGGCCACCTTTTCCTGGCCGTGCCACCGCTCTACAAGATCACGCAGGGGTCGAAATCCATCTACGCCCGCGACGACGCCCATCGGCTGGAGCTGATGGAGACCGAGTTCAAAGGCAAAGGGAAGGTCGAGATCAGCCGCTTTAAAGGCCTTGGCGAAATGCTTCCTGCCCAGCTCAAGGAAACGACGATGGACCCGGCGAGACGTACGCTCTTGCGTGTCGAGATCGACGAGGTGGATTTCGAGGGCACGCGCGAAGCCGTCGACAATCTCATGGGCACCAAGGCGGATGCCCGTTTCCGCTTTATCCAGGAGCGTGCGGCATTTGCAGAGAATCTGGATATTTAGCGGCTGCGTCTCCGGCTGCGGCAAAAGCGACTTCGCGATATTTTTATCGAACTGACCGATATCCGTAACGAAAGCGTCACGGGCGGATGCATAGATGCGGCATCTTTGCGAACCCGCCAACTCATGATCCGGATGTGACGATATCGCCATGTTGAAGCCCTTTTTGATGACTGCCGCCGCGGCCCTTCTTTTCGGTTCCACCGCTGCCCGCGCCACCGACATCGGTACGATCGATGTCCCCTGCCCCTTCGGTGACTGCAAGGCGGGTATCAGCCTCTCCTATCTCGGCGAATACGACATTCCGACGGGCTTCATGGAGAACGGCGTTGAAGTCGGCGGTCTCTCCGGCATCGATTTCGACCCTTCGACCGGCCATTATGTCTCCATCAGCGACGACCGCTCCGAAAAGGCACCAGCGCGCTTCTACGATCTCGATATCGATGTCAGCGCCGCCGGCCTCAAGGGCTTGACGGTGCTCGATCACGTGACGCTGAAAGATAAGAACGGCCAGCCATTCGCTACCCGCACGGTGGATTCGGAGTCGATCCGCATCGGCAAGGACGGCATCTATTGGAGCAGCGAAGGCGACGGCAAGGCGCTGCTGCCGCCTTTCGTGCGGGTTGCCAATCGCGACGGCAGCTTCGTCCGCGAACTGCCGCTGCCCGCAGGCTTTGCACCGACCGCCGACAAGAGCACCGGCATCCGCGACAATCTGGCTTTCGAGGACCTGACCTTTCTCTCCGGCGGAGATCTTCTCGTCGGCATGGAATCGGCGCTTTACCAGGACGGGCCGATAGCGACGCTGACCAACGGCGCGCTTGCCCGCCTGATCCGCTATGACACGGCCACCGGCGAACAGAAGGCGCAATATGTCTATCCGGTCTCGCCGATCCCGCAGGCGGCTGGCAAACCTGGCGGCTGGAATGATTTCGGCATGTCGGATTTCGTGGCGCTGGACGACCGGCACGTGCTGTCGATCGAACGCGGCTACGCGCAGGATGTCGGCAATTCGGCCGTCATCAATATGTTCGATCTCGAAGGCGCAACCGATGTTTCGAACATCCCGTCCTTGGCGAAGACCGATCAGCGTATCGTGCCCGTGCGCAAGGCCCAGGTCATGGATCTGCGCGCGCTCGGCCTTGCGCCTGACAACATCGAGGGCATCACCTTCGGCAAGGCGAAGGACGGCACGGATGTGTTGATTTTCGTTGCCGACAACAATTTCAATCCGACGCAGAAGACACAGTTCTTCGCCTTCAAGGTCATCCGCCGGCCGCAATAATAGGCGGTCTACTCTCGCGTCGGTAGTCGTCCGGCTGTCACGGCAACGGAATATATAGGCTTTCAAGTAGAGGCCCTTGAAACAGCCTAGATCATACCCCATAACCGGTTGATCTAATAAAAAGAGTGAAGCAAGTCCGGTGGGTGTATTCGAACGTCATAAGCCAAGGGAGCCGCGTTGGCTGGGGCCGAGCGCGCCCGCGCGCATGGCCCTTATTCCGTCGATTTCGGCGGCGCGTTGGCTGCTGATCCTGATTGCCGCTGCCGGCATCTATTTCTTCTACGGTTTTCTCGTTCCCGTGCTGGCCGCGGCGGTGATCGGTTTCGCCACCTGGCCGCTTTATAGTGACCTCGTGCGCCGCACCAACGGTAACACGACGCTTGCAGCAACCATCGCCATCGCCTTCATCGTGACCTTTCTGGTGCTGCCGATCGTGCTCTCGGCCATCTATATGGTCGGCGAGGTGCGCGAATGGTTTACCTGGGCAGTACATGTCAACCGCGATGGTGCGCCACCGCCGCAATGGATCCTGGCGCTGCCGATAATCGGCTCCTGGCTTGGCGATCAGTGGACGCAATATGTCGGCAGCCCCGGTTCCATCGGCGAATTGGCGCAGCTCGTCAGCGGCGCCCATATCGGCAATATCTATCGGGCAGTGCTTGCCGCCGGCGGCGGCGCCTTCCATGTCGTGTTGACTTTGCTGTTCATGCTGATCGCCCTGTTTTTCATCTATCGCGACGGAGCCAGCTTCGTCCGTCAGGTCGATCTTTTGGGCGAACGTATCCTGCCGAACCGTTGGGAGCGCATTTCTCGCGTTGTGCCGGCAACGATCAGCTCCACGGTCATGGGCATGACGTTGATCGCCATCGGCGAAGGCGTCGTGTTGGGCGTTGCCTATTGGATCGCAGGCGCGCCATCGGCAGTCACGCTCGGCGTTCTGACGGGGGTCATGGCGCTCGTGCCTGGCGGCGCGCCGCTCTCCATGTCGCTCGTCTCCATCTATCTGCTCGCCAGCGGCTCACCCTGGGCGGGCGCTGGGCTGTTTGTTTGGGGGACGGTCGAACTCTTCATCGTCGACAAGACGCTGCGGCCGAAGCTGGTCGGCGGTCCGATCAAGCTGCCTTTCCTGCCGACCTTTTTCGGTCTTGTCGGCGGGGTCAAGACCATGGGCTTCCTCGGTCTGTTCATCGGGCCGGTGCTCATGGCCATCATCGTCGCCATCTGGCGCGAATGGATCCGCGAGGCGGAATTGACCGAGGAACAGCACGCTCAGGAGCCGGAACTGCAATTGCGTATCCGGGACGGTTCGGACGGCTGATTAGGGCGCCGTACGTTCATTCGAGCGCGCAAAAGGTCGCTCCAATCTCTGGAATCTGGGCGTCTTATCCCTGCGGGAAAGTCTTCTCCATGAACAGGCTGAGCGGATCAAGCCCGTAGCCGCCGAACGGTCCGATCTCCGTATAGCCGAACTTGCTGTAGAGGCTGATTGCCTCCGGCTGATATATGCCGGTTTCGAGCCGTAGCGCCGTCAGCGTCCTTTCCGTCGCTTTTTCTTCCAGCGCTTCCATCAGCATCTGTGCGACCTTGCGTCCCCTGGCAAGCGGATCGACAAACATACGCTTGATCTCCGCGGTGCCATCCCCCGCCTCGACCAGCGCGCAGCAGCCGACCGCATTGCCATCGAGCCGCGCGACCCAGAAGGTCACTTCGGGCCTCTCCAGCGATTCCAGATCGAGCAAGTGGTTGCTCTCCGGCGGATAGAGCGACTGCGCATAGGCACTGGACATGTCGAGAAGACGGATAACGCCGTCTTGGCGCGGTGATTCAACGGCAATTGTTAGCGGCAAGATAGATTCCTAAAGCTGCAATAGTCGATGACTATCACGCTGCGGCAAGAGCTGCCAGAGCCGCGAATGTCCGCGCCGTCTGCCGGCGCTCCGCATTGGCAAGCTTCTCCACCATGTCCAGCAATTGCAATGCCGCGATGGGCGATTGTTCTGCAAGTCGGAACTTACGCATCAACCGCGCCGAAACATTTTCCAACATGGTGCCGCCATTGGCGCGCGATGCCTCACGCCAGATCAATGTCGCCTCGACAAAGACCAGGCTGATATCGCGCGACAGGCCGGCGGATTCATAAAGCGCGCGGACGGCATAAACGCGGCCGGTGGAAAGGATGGAGCGCACGCGCCGCTCGTCGCAGGCCGAAAGATTGGTGATCGCGCCGGCGAAGAAGTCCACCTTGCCGGAGCAAAGCGCATGCATCAGGAAAGCCGGCGTCAACCAGCCGGACTGCCTGAGGTGCTCGACCAGATCGGGAATGTCCTCATGCTGCACTGTGCCGGCGATGGAAACCGTCGCCGCCTCACTGGCCTCCCGCGTAAGGTGCTGAAGCCTGCCCGCGCCGATCGTGGCCTGAATGAGACTTGAGCCCGCCAGCGCCTCGCTGACATGCCGCATCAGAAGGTGACGGATGTCAGACGGCAGCGCGTCTCGATCCAGAAGCAGACCGCGTATGTCGGCGTGATCGCCAAGGCGCTCGGCGATCCGCTTCAACGAAGCGCGCGACAACGAGGCGCCGTCGTTTTCCAATAGGCAAAGGATTTCGGTCTCACCGCCGATTTCGGCGAGCGCTGCGGAAACCGACCGCGATACCCGTCCGCGCGAGGCGATCAGCACGCGCGTCACATTGCTACCGCGCAGCGCGAGGTCGACAAGATCTGCATCGGTGAACACAGGGGAAAACAGAATGACCTGCCCCGCGATCTCGGGTTGATCTTCCGCCAGCGACAGGATGACGTTACGCGGCGCATCCGGGGAACGGGCTACGGCCTCGGCCAGCGAGAGGCGCACGCGCGGCGATGGATCGTCGAGCATATAGGTCATCGCCATCTCGGCGGCGGCCCGCTCTTCTCGTGGCATCACCGATTGCAGATAGGCCCGCCCGAGTGCATTGGCAGCCCTCGCCCTACCCTCTGCTTTGGCGGTCTCGGCCCAGCGAAGAAATGCTTCTATGATCACGTAACGCCTCGATATCGGCGGGACGATTCTCGGCCCGCAAACTCATATCGGATACGTTAACGATGAAAGGTTTACGGGCCGTTTACCTTATTTATTAACCACTAATGCGAGGCCCGGCAGAGCACTGATGTCACGGCGCTTTTGGCCGCAGCAGTTCGAAGACATCGCTGCCCTCGCTATAGTCCATGTAGCCCATGCGTGCGACGGGCCGCGCCAGCGCCATATCCAGCCGGCCGTCCCGAATGATTGCCTCATCGATATGGATGCCGACGACCTGGCCGAGGACCATGATATTTTCCGATGGCTCGCCGTTCAGCCCCTTAGGCTGCATGACCTCGGTCACCCGGCATTCGAGCACGGCAAAGGCTTCGGCGACATAGGGAGCGTCGACCAGCCTGCCGGGTTCGGCAGTCAGCCCGGCCAGGGAGAACTCGTTGATACCGTAAGGCACGGCGATCGAGGAATGGTTCATCTTTTCGATGAGGTTGCGGCTGACGAGGTTGGCGGTGAAAACGCCGGTTTCCTCGACATTGCGAACGCTGTCCTTCCGGCCCGCCGACGAGAACATTACCAGCTTTGGCCGGTCGCTGACTGCGTTGAAGAAGGAGTAAGGCGATAGATTGAGCGAACCGTCCCTGCCCTTGCTGCCGATCCAGCCGATGGGCCGCGGCGCAACGATGGCCTTGAAGGGATCATGGGCCAAGCCATGGCGATTGGTGTCCGTCGTGTAGAACATCACGCGTCTTCGCCGCCGACCCAGGTCACGGTCTCGGTCAATTCCGGGCGCGGGCGCTCGGTAGATGGGAAGGTGGAAGAACCGATATGGATAAAGCCGGCTACCTTTTCGCCCGGCTGGACGCCGAGCAGCGGATAGGCACGTTCGTCATAGGCGAACCATTCGGTCAGCCAGTTCGAAACCCAGCCATGGGCATTCGCCGCGATCAGCAGGTTAAGGCAAAGCGCGCCGGCCGACATCAACTGTTCCCATTCCGGGATCTTGAAATGCGGCCCCGCCTTGCTGACGACTGCAATAACGACCGGCGCGCGGGTGAACCGCGTACGCTCGACCTGGATCATCTCTTCGGACAAGTCCGGCTTAGCTTCGAGCGCGAGCTTCAATAGCTCTTCGCCGATCCGCGCGCGCTCTTCGCCGCGATAGACGATGAAGCGCCACGGGGCGAGTTTGCCGTGATCCGGCACGCGCGAGGCGAGCCGCAGAATATCTTCGATTTCGGCTTTATCCGGGCCGGGTTCCATCATCTGAAAAGCGGGAATGGATCGGCGCACCGCCAGATAATCGACCAGCTTGATATCGGTTTTCATGGAATGATTGCTTTCATTTTCATGCGCGGGAGGAAGTGGGTCTTGAATTTGCCACTGCATTGGTCTTGAAGTGGCGTGTGTTTTACCGGAAGTCAATCGGTTAGGAACTCATGTCAGGCATTTCATCCGCTCGCCGATTGGGTACGGCTTTCGCGATACTCGCGAGCCTGAGCACTGTTGCGTCGGCGCAGGATGCCTTCAAGGAGTTCAAGCAGCTCGACGGTAGCGTGAAGATGCCGAAGCTCAACGCCTTCATCGCGCCGGGCGGGGAAAATTCATCCGCTCAAACGCTGCGCGACGTCTCGCTCGAGGCGAAGCTGGGGCCTGACAGCGGCCCGCAATTGCAGGGCCTTTCCTGGTATGTCTTCAGCCCCTTTGCCGGTGCCGACGGCAAGCTGCCGCTGGTTGCGAGCTCGAAAGGCGGCTCGGCGTCCTTTCATCTCATGCCCGGCGATTATTTCGTCAACGTCTCCTTCGGCCGCGCCGGCGTCACCAAGAAGTTGACCGTGCCTGAAAGCGGCGTGCTGCAGAAGCAGATCATGGTCCTCGACGCCGGTGGCATGGTGCTGAACGCCGTCTCCGGCTCCGACGTACGCATCCCGCCGGATGAGCTGAGTTTTTCGATCTATTCCAACGATGCGAAGGAAGACGGCGAGCGCGGTCTCGTCATGTCCGGTGTCAAGCCGAACACGCTGGTGGGCCTCAGCGCCGGCACCTATCACGTCGTCTCCGAATATGGTGCCGTCAACGCCGTCATCCGTGCCGACATCCAGGTGGAAACCGGCAAGGTGACCGAAGCGACGATTCAGCACAAGGCGGCGAAAATCACCTTCAAGCTGGTGTCGGACGCCGGCGGTGAGGCGATCGCCGATACGGCCTGGTCGATCCTGACTTCTTCCGGCGATATCGTCGGCGAAAGCCTCAGCGCCTTCCCCACCATGGTACTTGCGGAGGGCCAATATACGGCCATTGCCCGCAACAAGGACAAGATCTATCAGCGCGACTTTGCCGTCGCGGCCGGCAAGAATACCGATATTGAAGTGCTGATGAAGGAACAGCAGCCGCAGGACGCCAACGATCAGCAGCAGCCCGCGCAGCAGATTCCCATCCCGTCGGCACAGGTGCAGCAAAACCAAGCCCCGCAAACGAAGCCGGCCGCCTCTGGCCAGCAGCACCCGTTGCCGACCTACGAGCAATTGGCACCGTCGGCTGGCGGCGACGATGGCGAAAGCATGGACTGAGGCGAGACGGGCTTCGAATTTGCGTGCGCCGGTCTTTATACGGCCTTCTTCCGTAGCGCCCGCCTTGGAGGCGCCATGGAAAATACCGCACTGTAGAGCTTCGACAACAAATCCTTGCGGTCGTTGCCTTCGCTGAGTGCCTCCCAGCTCATCAGCCTGCCGACATGAGCAGTGATGGTGCTGCCGGAAAGACGGCGGAACTCGCGGATCAGCAGCGAGATGCGCAGGGTCATCGAGACGCGGCTGGCAAGATGGAAGAGCCGGCCGTTTTGCCCTTCGAAATAGATGGGAATGACGCTGGCGCGCGCCGCCTGAATGAGCTTTGCCGGAAAGATTTTCCACGGCAAGTCCTCGGCGCGGCCAAAGCCCTTCTTGGCCGTTGCGACGCCGCCGGCGGGAAAAACGATGATTGTCGTTCCTTCCTTGAGCAGGCGAACGGCCTCGTGGCGCGTCTTCATATTGATCGCCATCGCCTCCTTGGTTTCCTCGAACGAAACCGGCAGCGAATAGTCGTTCATCTCAGGCACTTTCAACAGTTCGTTGTTGATTAGCACTTTGAACGGACGGCCGAGCTGTTCGGCGAGTGCCAGGACGGCGATCCCGTCGCCGATACCGAAGGGATGGTTGGCGACGATGACGATCGGCGCATCGGGAATGTCCTGCGGCGGCCATTCGCCCTTGGCAATCAAGCGCACATCGATGAGATCGAGCATCTTGCCAAAGACACGTTCGCTTTTGCCGACGATATCGCTGCGCCAGATGTCGTAAAGCCGGGCATAGCGATCGCGCCCCGAAAGGCCCTCGATGGAGCGGATGAACCAGCGCTTGATGCGCGTATCCCGTTCATTGGCGTAGGATAATTCTTTGAAATCCAAATCCGCGACGGGCTGCCCCGCTCCTTGAATTCAATTGCGCCGAATGTCAGGAAAGGCGCGCAACAGTTTGATTCATCATATATATTAAAGTTTCATGTCAGTTGTCTGACGGCTCCTTGAAGGTGCCGTCAGACAACATCTGATATCAAGCGGCCTTGGCCCGCTTGGCTTCACGTTTGCGCAAGACATCCGGCGGCGTCGCTTCGAGCGCCAGCGAGGCAATGGCTTCGTCGAGCGACATTGCCGTCTGTGCCTGGCTGCCGAGGCGGCGGATGTTGACCGAGCGCTCCTCGGCTTCCTTCTTACCGCAGACGATGATCACTGGAACCTTCGTCACCGAATGCTCGCGGATCTTGTAGTTGATTTTCTCGTTGCGGAAATCGGTCTCGACATCGAGCCCGGCGTCGCGCAGCGCTTCAGCAACCTCGTTGCCATATTCGTCGGCTTCCGAAGTGATGGTCGCGACCACCACCTGCAGCGGCGAGACCCAAAGCGGCATATGGCCGGCGAAGTTCTCGATCAGAATACCGAGGAAGCGCTCCATTGAGCCGCAGATGGCGCGATGGATCATCACCGGCTGCGTCTTTTCGGAATGCTGGTCGATATAGAAGGCGCCAAAGCGTTCCGGCAGGTTGAAGTCGACCTGCGTCGTGCCGCACTGCCATTCACGGCCGATTGCGTCCTTCAGCGTATATTCGAACTTCGGCCCGTAGAAAGCGCCCTCGCCCGGCAGAATGCCGGTCTTGATGCGTCCTTCGGACTGCGCCTCGATGGTCTTCAGCACGTCCATCATCACGCTTTCGGCGCGGTCCCAGAGGTCGTCGGAACCGACACGCTTGTCCGGGCGTGTCGAGAGCTTGACGACGATCTCCTTGAAGCCGAAGTCCTCATAGACCGACAGGATGAGGTCGTTGATCTTCAAGCACTCGGCGGCCATCTGCTCGTCAGTGCAGAAGATGTGGGCATCGTCCTGCGTGAAGCCGCGCACGCGCATCAGGCCATGCAGAGCACCCGATGGCTCGTAGCGATGCACTGCACCGAATTCCGCAAGCCGTATCGGCAGTTCGCGGTAGGACTTCAAGCCATGCTTGAAGATCTGGATGTGGCCGGGGCAGTTCATCGGCTTCAGCGCGAAGACGCGATCGTCATCGGTGTCATCACCGGCGACGGTAACCTTGAACATGTTGTCGCGATACCAGCCCCAGTGACCCGAGGTTTCCCAAAGCGACTTGTCGAGCACCTGCGGCGCGTTGACTTCCTGATAGTCGCCCTGCAACCGCCGGCGCATATAGGACACCAGCGTCTGGAACATCCGCCAGCCCTTGCCGTGCCAGAAGACGACGCCGGGGCCCTCTTCCTGGAAATGGAACAGGTCCATTTCGCGGCCGAGACGACGATGATCGCGCTTCTCGGCTTCCGCAAGAATGTGCAGGTAGTTATCGAGATCGGCCTGCTCGGCGAAGGCCGTGCCGTAGATGCGGGTCAGCATCGGATTGTTGCTGTCGCCGCGCCAATAGGCGCCCGCCACCTTCATCAGCTTGAAGGCCGAGCCGATCTGCCCGGTGGAAGCCATATGAGGACCACGGCAAAGGTCGAACCAATCGCCCTGGTAATAGATCTTGAGATCCTGCCCTTCCGGAATGGCATCGACAAGTTCAACTTTGTAGCGCTCGCCCTTGGAGGCGAAGACTTCCTTTGCCTTTTCGCGCGACCAGATCTGCTTGGTGAACGGCGCATTGCGCTGGATAATCTCGCGCATCTTCTTCTCGATGACCGGCAGGTCATCGGGCGTGAAGGGTTCGTTCTTGGCAAAGTCGTAGTAGAAGCCGTTTTCGATGACCGGGCCGATGGTGACCTGCGTGCCGGGCCACAGTTCCTGCACCGCTTCCGCCATGACGTGCGCCGCATCATGCCGGATCAGTTCCAGCGCTCGGTCGTCGTTGCGGGTGATGATCTCGATCTTGCCTTCGGTGATCGGATCGGAAAGGTCACGCACGGTGCCGTCGATCGCAACGGCGACGGCCTTCTTGGCAAGCGACTTGGAAATGGATTCGGCAACATCCCGGCCGGTTGCGCCAGCATCGTAGCTGCGCACGGAACCATCGGGAAATGTCAGGGAAACGGATTGGGACATCGAAATTCTCCTTGTCCAGTCCCGCCAACGAATGCGGGTGGTTTTGAAAGATGCGGTCAATCAATCTTGATTGAATGCGGTCGCCTGATAGCGATATTTAGCGATTTAGTAAAGGAAAAGCAGCCTTTACTTGCCGATCATCTTGGCCAATCCGCGCACGGTGTTCCAGTTGCGCAACGTGCCGACGCCGAGGCGTTTGGTGGTCAGCGCTGGCAGCAGACGCGTCTCGCTTGCCTTGCCGCCAAAGTCGATCCAGAGGTCGCCATCGACGATTGTGATGCGCTCGGTGCCACGATTCTTATCGAACCCAGCAATAACAGAAGCATCGAGCGGCTTGCGCATGACGCGGACGATGACTTCGCTGCCCTCGCCATCCTTGAACGGATTGCCAGCGGCAAGTTTCTGCCATCCCTCGGCATCGCGGCCGATAATGTCGACGGATTTGCCGAAAGCCTTGGTAAATCCCGCCTCAAGACGCGCCTCGATTTCCGCCATCGGCTGTTCTTCCGCTTCGAAAACGAGGTTGCCGGTCGCAACAAGCGTTCTGGCGTTGGAAAAGCCAAGCCCCTCGGCCATTGCCTTGAGATCGCTCATGACCACCCTGCGTCCGGCACCGAGCACGATGCTGTGGAGCAATGCGACGTAAGTCTTCATGCCGCTCCGGCCGGTTTCCGGCCGATGAAAAAGTAACGCCAGGGCATCCACCAATGATAGCGGGTCCCCATCGTCTCCGGCACGGGATCGAGACCGCTGGTGCCTCCTGGCCCGCAGCGCGCCACTCGGAAGAGCGTCATCCAACCGCCGGCCCATAGACCGTGACGGGCGACGGATTCGTAGCCGTATTCCGAGCAGGTCGGGATATGACGGCAAGAATTGCCGATGAAACCGGAAAGGGTCAGTTGATAGAAGCGGATGAGACCCATGCCGAGGAGCCGGTCGGGCGTCTTGCGGAAGGGGCCGGAATAATTGCGGGAATGGCTTGGCTTTCCATTGTGGTGAGGAGGTATTTTGTCGCGCCGTAGCCTTTTGGAGCTCGCAGCCGCCCCTCCGTCATCCTCGTCATCTTGCATGGAGCAGAGATGGCACATCCCGTGCGGCCCCGATTAAACGGCTTCGGCCGTTATGGCCTCGTTGGAGCCGCGCGCCGCCTCGATCTGGCCGACCGCATCCACGACGGCATCGAAGGTCAGCATCGTCGAGGCATGCCGCGCCTTGTAATCCTTAACCGGCTTCAAATAGCGCATATCCTCGAAGCGTCCTGTTGGCCCCTCGCCGTCCGCCTTCAGCATGGCGAGCATGTCTTCGCGTGCCTGGCGTACTTCGGAGGCGGTAGCGCCGACGACATGGCGCGCCATGATAGAGGAAGATGCCTGTCCGAGGGCGCAGGCCTTGACGTCGTGGGCAAAATCGGTCACGACGTCGCCGTCCATTTTGAGCCAGATCTTGACGCGGGAGCCGCAAAGTCTGGAATGGGCCTGAGCGCTTGCATCGGCGTCGGAAAGGCTGCCGATGCGTTCGATATTGCCGGCAAATTCCAAGATCTTGCTGTTGTAGATGTCGTCCATGATCGCTTTGCTCCGACGCGCCCCGTTTTGTGTTTCATAACAAAAAACACAGCGTGTCTCGTTAGGATACTTTCACAGGGACAATGCCATACTATATGTATGTCGTTCGAAGGCCATCAAATTGCAATGGTCTTCTGTAAGTTTGATGGGAAACCGTGCAGGACGGCAGGCTTGTCCGCCAGCCAGAACGCCCCGGAGCCCGCCAAAGGTGCATAGTTCTCCACGTTCCGGAGGATACCAGTGGCGAGTCCGACAAAATGAGATCCGCGGTGCGGATCAGGAGACCACAGGTAATGGACGCCATTGTAAAGAACTTTCCGCAAGCGCTTGAATCCAATCCGGTATCGGACCGCCCGTCGCAAAAGGAAGCCGAAGACGCTGTCCGCGTTCTGCTTCGCTGGGCAGGTGACGATCCGGAGCGCGAAGGCCTGCTCGATACGCCGACGCGCGTCGCCAAGGCTTACCGCGAACTCTTCTCCGGCTACGAGA
This sequence comes from Rhizobium sp. CB3060, assembly GCF_025200735.1. NCBI lineage: Bacteria > Pseudomonadati > Pseudomonadota > Alphaproteobacteria > Hyphomicrobiales > Rhizobiaceae > Rhizobium > Rhizobium sp. CB3060. Next base: position 1,453,986 of record NZ_CP104158.1, read on the forward strand.
TGAACCCCGAGGACGTGCTCGGCCGCACCTTCGAGGAGGTTTCCGGCTACGATGACATGGTCCTCGTGCGCGACATTCCATTTTTCTCGCATTGCGAACATCACATGGTACCGATCATCGGTAAGGCGCATGTCGCCTATCTCCCGAATGGCCGCGTTCTTGGCCTGTCGAAGATCGCCCGTGTCGTTGAAATCTTCGGCCGCCGCCTGCAGACGCAGGAGGCCATGACCGCCCAGATCGCCAACGCCATCGATGACTCGCTGCGCCCGCGCGGCGTCGCCGTCATGCTCGAAGCCGAGCATATGTGCATGGCGATGCGTGGTGTGCAGAAGCAGGGCTCGTCGACGTTGACGACGACCTTCACCGGCGCCTTCAAGGCCGATCCGGCCGAGCAGGTCCGCTTCATGACCATGGTCCGGAGCCGCTGATAGGGCTTTCCACGAAAGAGCCGAGATGAACCTGGTATTCAACGAGCCTTCTGAAGATAAATCTGAGCTTGAGGATGCGGGCGATTTCACGCCCCGTTTCGATGATCGCGGTCTGATCACCGCGATCGTCACCGACGCCCATGACGGTGAATTGCTGATGGTCGCGCATATGAATGCCGAGGCCCTGGCACTGACCATTAAGACAAAAACGGCGCATTACTTCAGCCGTTCGCGTGGGAAAATCTGGAAAAAGGGTGAAACCTCCGGAAATCTGCAGACGGTGAAGGAGATGCGTACCGATTGTGATCAGGATGCTATCTGGCTGAAAGTTGAGGTCGCCGGTCACGATGCAACATGCCATACTGGACGACGTTCCTGCTTCTATCGCACGGTCGAGCTGGAGGATGGAAAGCCTGTGCTGAACGTCGTCGACGATCATCTGCATTTCGATCCCGGCGAGGTTTATGGGCACTAAGCACCGCCCGACGGCTTGGTCAGCAACAGCCGAATATACGATTTGGAAACAAAAAAGGGACAGTATTTCAGCAAGAGGCAAGTATACGCCTCGGAGGAAAGCCATGTTGAACTGGGGGTTGATTCGTCAGAGCGCCGGGCAGGTTCCTGCCGGTTCAGGTCCGACCATCTCACAGGACACACCCCCTCCACCCGCTGTTCCCGCTCCCCCTAAGAAAGTAAAGATCGCGCTGGCACTCGGCGGTGGCGCCGCCCGGGGCTGGGCGCATATCGGCGTATTGCGTGCCCTCAATGAGGCAGGTATCGAGGTCGGCATGATCGCTGGCACCTCAATCGGCGCCCTGGTCGGCGGCTGCTACCTCGCCGGCAAGCTTGACGAGCTTGAGGGTTTTGCCCGCTCACTGACCATGCGCCGCATTGCCAGCCTCCTCGATCTCACGATCGGCGGCAGCGGTCTTTTTGGCGGCATGCGGCTCACAAAGCGCATGCAGGAACACCTGGAAGGCTTCGCAATCGAGGATCTGGACCGTCCCTTCGTGGCCGTCGCTTCGGAACTAAATACCGGCCACGAGGTCTGGATCACAAACGGTTCTCTGATCACGGCACTCCGGGCATCCTATGCCCTGCCCGGCATTTTCGAGCCGGTGCGCACCAATAGCCGCACGCTGGTCGACGGGGCGCTGGTCAATCCGGTGCCCGTTTCCGTCTGCCGTGCCTACGAGCAGCCGCTCGTGGTCGCCGTCAACCTGCATTACGATCTTTTCGGCCGTTCGGCCGTCGTCAAACATAATTCCGGTCCATTGAATGGCGAGCCGCAACGCCGGGATGAGGCGCCCTATACCAAGCTCGGCATGACCGGGGTGATGGTGCAGGCTTTCAACATCATCCAGGATCGGATTTCTCGCGCACGCCTCGCCGGCGATCCGCCGGACCTGGCGCTGCATCCGCGCCTCAGCGACATCGGTCTCTCAGAGTTTCATCGCGCCGGCGAAGCGATCGAGCGCGGCTATGAAGAGACCTCCATCCGGCTCGCCGAAATCAGGCGCATGCAGGAAGCCTTTGCCCGATAGGGCATGACTCATTCGGAAATGAAAGGATGCTGCCGATGCGGAGCCGATTTCGGCTCCGGCGAGCCGGATAGCTCCGCTAATGCCGCGCTATCCGGCCTTGCTTTGGGCTCAGCGCGTTCGTCGCGGCAATCGACCCACTGGGTCGATTGCTTCGGTGATGCCGAACCGCTCCTCACCCGGCGATGTAAGCCTTGATCTGTTCGGCCTCGAGCTCGATTTCGCGGATGCGCCATTTTACGACGTCGCCGATTGAGATGATGCCCGTGAGCTTGCCTTTGTCTTCGACCGGAACATGGCGGAAGCGGCGGTGTGTCATCAGTTCCATCAGCTCGTCGGTGGTAGTGTCTTCCTTGCAGCGGTGCACCTTCGCCGTCATCAGTGAAGCAATCGGCTGGTTGAGGCAGTCTGGGCCGTGCTTGGCGACCGCGTTGACGACATCGCGTTCGGTGAAAATGCCGGAAATCTTGCCCGCCATCCCGACGACGACGATGGCGCCGATGCGGTGTTCACTCAGAATCTTGGCGGCTTCTGCAAGGGTCGTATTTCCCCCGGCGGTGGTGACATTGCGACCTTTGGCATCAAGTATGGCTTTAACGGAAACAGACATTCGATCCTCCCATCTCGAAAGCAAAGTGAACAAATGAGCCTCGGATTTGTTCCGAATCGCCTCCGGACCTGGACCGATGCTGCCTTCATCGATCCGCGTCGGTCTCCTCCCTTCGCGGCCGATAAGTGTCAATGGTGCGCTAGCGGGGCCAAGAAAGCAACAGGTTCATCCGCCTATGGAGCCGAGTTTTCGAGTTCGATACGGGGTTCCCGGTCGAACAGGGAAAACAGTAGGAAGCCGAAAAGGAAGCCGCCGATATGCGCATCCCAGGCCACCGGCTGCGTGCTGTCGCCTACGATCGTGATGCCGAAAGCGACGAGCGCATTGCCGGCGATCCACATCACGATATAGGCGACGACCGTGCGGCTGCGCAGCGAGGCCAGGATCGACAGCCGCGGATTGAGATGCGCCTGCCGAATGCCGACACGACGGCCATCCATGGCGGGAAAGGCAAAGCGGCAGGCCGCTCCCATCAGCCCTGAAACGACGCCCGATGCGCCGATCAGCAAGCTTTGGTCGCCCCAATAGAGGGCGGCATGCAGGAATGCCGACGCAGCCGCCGAAAGAACCCAGAAGATCACGTAACGCACAACACCGATCCGGCGCGCGACGGGAGCGGCAAAGACCATAAGCCACAGCCCGTTGAAGACGATATGCTCGATGCTGCCATGCAGGAGCGAATAGGTAACCGGCGTCCACAGCCATTCCAGCCCCTGTTGCGACAGCGGAAAGGCGTAACGCGCGGGAATGAAGCTGAAGGTGAAATACAGCCAATTCAGCGTATCGTCCGACCACCAGGGCAGGTTTTGAATAGCGAAGACAACGATGAGCAGGCCGAGGCTTGCGAGGATAACGGGCGGCAGGTTGAAGGCAGGAACCCGCTTCGGCGGCCGATTTTCCTCGGGCTCGTGGCGCGGCGGCTCTGCATCATCCATGATTTGCTCTGATATCTTGAGAAGGGACTCGAGACATACAGCAGCGAATATCAAAAAAAAAGCCGCCCAACCCCGTCGGACGGCTTGTTCGGGCGCTCCTCGCTGGGATGTGCCGCAATGGTTATGTCCCACGCCCGAGAATAGTTTGTGCTGAAGGTCACCCTCGTGAAGTGATGGTCTATTCTTCCCACTCATGGCCCCGCAAGGCAAATGAAAGCCTCTGTTAACCTTAATGGCTCGGCCGTGGCACGAAATAAGCAAGGCATGACGTAAGGGCAATGAATGCCCCGGCATCTGAATTGAAATGGGACACAGGCGCGTCATGCGGCAGAAAACCAGCACAGAGATATTTACCTATTGGGAGCAGCTTCGCGGCAACGCGGATGCTCCCCTGCGCAATTTGATACAGCCTTCAGCGGTCCGCCATATTCTGCCACAGCTCTTCATTCTGGAGTCGATGCCGGATGAGGCGCCGCGTTTTCGGCTGGCCGGAACGGCGATCTGCGGCTTCATGGGCCGCGAGCTTCGGGGCGAGAGCTTTGCAGCATTGTGGGCGGGAAGCCAGCCTGACGATCCCGTGCGCATCGCCGCCGGCGTGATGGCACATGTCGTTCCTGCCTTGATCAACGCGACAGGTTACAGCATCAGCGGCCGCAACATGGCCTTCGAAATGGTGCTGATGCCGGTGCGTTCGGCCGGCGATATCTGCGATCGGCTGCTTGGCTGCCTGACGCCGGTTGCCCATGCGTCATGGCTCGGTGGCGAACGTCTGGAGTTCCTGGCGCTCGACCGCAGCCGCCTGCTGTACGAGCGTCCCGCCCGGCGCGTCGAATTGCCGCCGCATCTCGATCCCGTCGATTTGACCTCTCATCACGCCCTAAATCCTAAGGCGGGTGGACGCGATGAAGGACCGGTTGATCCATCGCGATACAGATTCAACCGTCTTCTCTGAGCTATCCCTCAGAGAAGACAACCTTACCTTAAGAAGTTTCGGCTAGTGATTGCATGAGACATAATCGGTTGAAGAAGCCTTTTCATGCATTCATTCCAGTCAGCCCAGACGACGCGGCCAAATCAATTGGCGGGGAATGCGCCGCGCATGGATCAGCGGACCTTTCAGCGGGTTCCGATCAATATGCAGGGCCGCCTGATGCTGGCCAACTACGAAGAATTCGAATGCCTGGTCACGGATATGTCGCCCGGCGACATGTACGTCACCTGCCCGGGCCGCCCACGCACCAATGAGCGTGTCGTCGCCTATATCGACCATCTCGGCCGGGTTGAGGGCCATGTCGTCGCCGTCGACGCGCGCGGCTTCAGCATGTCGATCAACGCCACCGACCGCAAGCGCGAGAAGCTCGCCGCTCAGCTCACTTGGCTGGCCAACAAGCATGAGCTCGGTCTGCCGGAAGATCGTCGTCACGACCGTCTGACACCGCGCAACACCCTCAGCGAACTGACGCTGGAAGACGACACGCGCTATGTCTGCCGCATCATGGACCTGTCGCTTTCGGGCGCGGCAGTCGATGTCGAGGCACGCCCGCCGATCGGCACGCCGGTACGCCTCGGCAACATGCGCGGCCGTGTCGTACGCCACTTCATGGAAGGCGTCGCGATCGAATTTCTCTCGCTGCAATCTCGCGAGACCTTGCGCGAATTTCTCTAATCCTGTCATCGTGCTGTCACGTCGGCTGGTGAAATAGCGGCGTTTCGCCCCTCTGCCTATGTGACGGCCGATGAAGACGCTTTATCCTGAAATCGAGCCCTATGATCAGGGCATGCTTGACGTCGGCGATGCGCATCGCATTTGCTGGACGCAATCGGGCAATCCGAACGGTGTTCCAGTCGTCGTCCTGCATGGTGGTCCGGGTTCCGGCAGTTCCGCCAGTACTCGCCGCTTTTTCGATCCGGAACATTATCGCATCATTCAATTCGACCAACGCGGCTGCGGCGGAAGCTTGCCGCATGCGTCGGAGCCGCAGGCAGACCTTTCCGCCAACACCACATGGCATCTGGTTGGCGACATCGAGCAGCTTCGGCTCTTCCTCGGCATCGAGCGCTGGCTGGTCTACGGCAATTCCTGGGGCTGTACTCTGGCGCTGATCTACGCCGAGACGCATCCGCAACGCGTCGCAGCCCTCATTGTCGTTGGGGTCACCATGACGCGGCAATCTGAGATCGATTGGCTCTATAACGGGCTTGCCCGCTTCTTTCCTGAAGAATGGGCTCGCTTCCGTGCTGGCGTGCCAGAGAGCGAGCGCAATGGCGATCTGGTGGCCGCATATTATCACTTGCTCCTTAATCCGGATCCGGCCGTCCATGCCAAAGCCGCCAAGGACTGGCACGACTGGGAATCGGCTTCGATCCTCGTCGATACCCAAACGACTTTGCCCAGCCGCTGGTCCGATCCCCGATATCTCACTGCAAGAGCGCGCATCATCACGCATTACTTCCATTATCGCGGCTGGCTGGAAGAGAGCCAGATATTGCGGGACATCAACCGGCTCGAGGGTATCCCCTGCACGATGATCCAGGGCCGGCTCGATCTGGAGGCACCCGTCATTACCGCGTGGGAGCTGTCGCGGGCATGGCCTGCGGCAAGATTGGTCGTGGTTCCCAATTCCGCCCATTCGCCGGCGACGTCGAAGATAGCGGCAGCCATTGTCGAAGCGACGGACGAATTTCGCGTCATCGGCTGATGGCAACGAAAAAACTCAAAATTTTTTTGAGCACGCCTTTTCCCAAAATGGCACAGCCTGAGGGGATTTCCGACATTCGTGAGGTTCGGGCGATGTGCCGAGACGAAGCTACCGTCCTATTTCGGCGCTGCTGCCGGCAAACGGTGTTCCTCGCCGACATTTGTGGGCGAAAACAAAATTATTTAAAAACAAGCGGATACGCAGAATCTCCATACGGAACCCCAAGCGGAAAAACATTCGAATTTTAATCGAATTCCCCGAAAATTTGATTCAAGTTTTGCGCTCATTTTATGACAATTCTACGCGCATTTGAATCAACTAAGTCCTTAATTTGACTACGTAATTTTGCGTCGGATAAAAGCCTGCATGTCATTCTGGTCCCAATAAAACAGGGACACGGACATGGGCTTTCAATTCCTTCTTCGCGGTTATGCCGCAATGGCTCTTTTTACCTTTGGCTGTCTCGGCTTCGCCCATGCGACGCCGGCCAATATGACGATCACCGGCGATGCCGCGCCGCCGATCGGTCACTATGAGTTCTGCAAGGAAAATCCGAGGGAATGCGCCTATGTCGGCGGCGATGCCGGTCCCGCTATTCTTACCGAAGATCGTTGGAAGACCATCCTGAAGATCAACTACACGGTCAATACGACGATCAAGCCTATGACCGATATGGATCTCTATGGCGTCGAGGAAAAATGGGCGATCCCGACCACTGCCGGCGATTGCGAGGATTTCGCTCTGCTGAAGCGCAAGGAGCTGATCGACGCCGGCTTTTCGGCCTCCGACCTGCTGATGACGGTCGTGCTGCAGCCGAACGGTGAAGGCCATGCCGTGCTGACGGTGCGCACCGATCGCGGCGACTTCGTTCTCGACAATATGCGCAATAAGGTGAAGCTTTGGTCGGATACCGAATACACCTTCCTGAAGCGTCAGTCCGCTGACGATCCGGCTCGCTGGGTCAAGATACAGGATGGCCGCGCCGTTGCAGTCGGCAGCTTGAAGTAGGTCGTGTTTCCGCCACGTGATCACCGGTGACCTAGCACCGGTGGTCTCAGTCAAGGCCCCGGTCTGTCTCCGCATTTCTGTCCTGACCGGCGCCTCTGAGCCGTTCCCGCTGTCCCGGGAACGGCTCTTTTCGTTTCCGGGGTGTGCCCAGGGCAATTGCCCGAAAAAACGCCCGGCGGTTCATCCGGCATTGCGAAGGGGCAAAAAGATAGATCGGCTCCCATGATTTCGTGAAACGATCAACCCCTTCAGCCCGAAATCCGCCCCGATTTTCGCAAAGGTATTTGTGCCGATAAATATGCAAGCCGACGCATTCTTAATGGCTCATTAACCAATGTGGCGGCAATCATTCCACAGCGAGACTCATCAGGGGTCTTGAGCCGCGGCGGACGCGTCATTGACGACGGTTTCCAAGGCGGGATGGAACCGAAGGCAAGAGCATGACCCCTCCTCTGTCATCCGCCTCCTCGATCGACGAACAGCCGCTGATATCGAGCGGCCTCGTTTATCGTCTCACGGCCGGCGTTGCCGTACTCGCCGCACTTACCGTTGCCATCACCATTGGTGGCCGTTGGCTCGGCGAAAAAATCTCACTGGCCGGCCACACTGCCGATATCAAGCCGATCACAGTGACGATCGGCGAGGATACGTTGCGTCTTGGCGCCAACACCATCCGTTTCCCGAGCGAACGCGTAAACGGCGTCGCGGAACGCGTCGATCTCTACCTCACCTGGCCGCAGATGCAGGGCTATAGCGATGCCGACCGCTTGCGCTTTGACGATATTTCCCAATCCTCCTCGCTGATTTTCCTACAGCTCAGCCAGAGCACGATGTCACGCGACATGTCCGGCCGGCTGGAGCCGATCTATTCGCATCTGATGGAAGGCGACGCCTTCGCCGGTCCACATGGGCTGACGGCCCATCGTCTGCGCGCCGACGCCGGCTATAGTGGCGAAGTGCTTCTGACCGCGCCGCGCGCTGGCGAGCCGGATTATGTCGTGCGCTGCATCTTGCCCTCCTCGCCCGCTGGGGCGACCAGCGGCGATTGCCAGCGGGACATCAGGGTCGGCAAGGATCTCAGCGTGCTTTATCGGTTTTCCAGTCATCAGCTTGGCGACTGGCAGACGATGGATGCCGCTGTCCAGAATTTCGTGAAGACACGCCTTGTCGATGCGGCCGGCACGACGGAATCTCCGTAAGTGGTGACTAAAATGATGCGGAATCCTGAAACCAACTGTTCATCATAAACCGATTGGTAACGCTAAACCTCTACTCTTGAGAGCCAACGGGCGCTCATGGAGGCGGCGGCCGGATAATTGAGAACGTAAATGCAAGCAGAGAGTGAAGTAGTGTCCAGATCAATTTTTTCCGCATCCTCATCAAGCTCCGGCAAGTTTTTGGCGAAGGTGCTGTTCGGTTTTGCAATCACGACTGCGACGGTGACCGTTACCGTCGATGTGTCGAATGCAGCCGGAGGCTCGAAATACGCGGGCATCGTTATTGACGCGAACACGGGTAATGTTCTCTACAGCGAAAATGCGGATACGCTTCACTATCCCGCTTCGCTTACCAAGATGATGACCGTCTATCTGACCTTTGAGGCGCTTGAGGCCGGTCGGATCACACTCGATACTCCTGTCGTCTTTTCGAAAAATGCAGCCTCGCAGGCCCCGACCAAGCTCGGCATCGGTACCGGCCGCTCGGTGACCGTTCGCGAGGCGATTCTCGGTATCGTCACCAAGTCCGCCAACGATGCGGCGATGGCGCTTGGCGAAATGCTTGGCGGCTCGGAAGACAATTTCGCCCGCATGATGAACAACAAGGCCCGTGCGCTTGGAATGACGCGGACGACCTACCGCAATCCGAACGGCCTGCCGAACACCGCCCAGATGACGACGGCGCGCGATCAGGCCCGCCTGGGCGTCGCCCTGCGCGAGCACTTCCCGCAATATTACGGCTTCTTCTCTGAGACGAGCTTTCGCCTCGGCAACAGAGTGATCCCGGGTCACAACCATCTGCTCGGTTCGGTCCGTGGTGTTGACGGCATCAAGACGGGTTACACGCGTGCTGCCGGATACAATCTTGCCACTTCGGTGAAGGTCGACGGCCGCTCGATCGTCGGCGTCGTTCTCGGTGGCGCCTCGACGCCCGCCCGCGACAACCAGATGCGCAAGCTGATCGCCGCTTACCTGCCGCTGGCATCCACGAAGCATATCGACTCCAATGTCGTCGCCCAGACGAAGGTGGAAACGCCCAACGTCCAGGCTGCAAGCGCCCGCATGGCGGCTGCCGGCAGCGCGAAGATGAGCAAGGACGAGACCGCCGAGGCTGACGACGACCAGCAGCCGTCGAGCGCCGCGGCTTTTGCGGCGATCACGCCGAAGTCGAGCAATCCGTTGCTCACGACCAAGCAGAAGCAACGCGCCGCATCCGATGAAGTGGCTTCCATCGAACCGACATCGGCGACTACGGATGAAAGCGATACGGATGAGGTCGACGCCGTCACGACGGCCTCGACCTCCAGATCGGATACCAAGATCATTAAGACCCAGAAGGTCGAGAAAACGGAAAAGGCTGAAAAGCCTGAGAAGGTTACCAAGGCGAGCAAGGATGAGGCGGGCCCGACCGGCTGGGTCGTCCAGATCGGCATCTCCTCCAGCAAGGACGGCGCCAGCGATCTGCTCGATACCGCCAAGAGCAAGGGCGGCAAGGCATTGCGCTCGGCCAAGGCCTATACGCTTGCCTTTGATGGCGGTTACCGCGCCCGTTTCGGCGGCTTCGAGGACCAGAATGCGGCTGTCAACGCCTGCAAGGCTCTCAAGAAGGCCGGCGTGAAGTGCTGGGCGAGCTTGGAATAAGGATGTGACACGGCTTTCCGTGCCGCATCGTTCAGAAATCTACTGGATTTTGCGTAGCGATATCCGGTTCTTCCGGCCTTGGATGATCATGAGGCCGGCCCTGAGTTTGTAATGTGTTACGGGGATGTGAAAATGGCAATGAACGAGAACTTTCCGGGTTTCTCGCTCGATGGCGGGGGAAAGATGAAATCGAAGGGCTTTGCTCTTCATCCGCTGCATGAGGCAGCCATGCGGTTGGCCGATCTCGGCCTCAGCCGTTCGCGTTCGCGCAGCAAGACGAAGGACCTGATCTCCGTCCTGCTTTGCCACGGAGCCCGCGCCTGGCGCTATTCCCAGCCGGAAGCCCACATCCACCTGCACATTACCGCGCCGAATGGCCAAGCTCCGGTATTGATGCGGCTGCGCTAATCAGGAAAAGTGCAAGGATGGAGCGGTGCTGCGGCTCCCGAGGCGGCCGCCGCTCTACAGCAATCCCAATTCGGAAAGCTCGCGACGCAGATCGGCAGGCAACTCATTGACGCCGCCGCCAAGGCTGTCGAGATCGCGCGGCACATCTTCCTGCGGCAAGTAGCGCCAGCCCTGGAAGGCGCGACGCGGCTGGCTGGCGGTTTCGACTACGCTCGGATCGAGAATAAGCCGGCAGCGGTGGATTCCATCGACATCCGTGAACGTCTCGATACCGAGCAGCTTTTGCCGCGCCTGTACCTGCCCCTTGATCACCCAGTAAAGCGAGCCGCCGTCCAGCAGCTCATCCACGCGCTTCGGCACCATGCGGGTCGTATGGGTGGTGTGCGGTTCCAGACCGGCGGCGATGGCGCTCATCGCCCGCTCGGAGACCCATTCGCGCAGATCCTCAAGCGAATCCGCGCCCACGCACAATTTGATGATATGCAAAGCCATGACGCCGTTGAAATCCTTTTGACCGGCAGCGTCAAGCTTTTAGAATCAAGCGTCCACACTCAGCATTCGACGACATTCACCGCGAGGCCGCCTGTTGAGGTTTCCTTGTATTTCTCGCTCATGTCGTAGCCGGTCTGGCGCATCGTCTCGATGCAGGCATCGAGGGGCACGAAATGCTGGCCGTCGCCTTTGATCGCGAGCGATGCAGCCGTCACTGCCTTGACGGCGCCGAGTGCGTTGCGCTCGATACAAGGCACCTGCACGAGGCCGGCAACGGGATCGCAGGTCATGCCGAGATGGTGTTCCAGCGCAATCTCCGCGGCATTTTCGATCTGCTCGGGCGTCGCGCCCATGACGGCGGCAAGCCCCGCGGCCGCCATCGCAGCCGCCGAGCCCACTTCGCCCTGACAGCCCACTTCAGCGCCGGAGATCGAGGCATTGTGCTTGATGATGCCGCCGACGGCAGCCGCGGTCAGCAGATAGTTGCGGATGCCATCCTGGTCCCAATCCTCATGGAAATGCTGGTAGTAGCGGATCGTTGCTGGAATGACCCCGGCCGCGCCGTTGGTCGGCGCGGTGACGACGCGGCCACCCGCGGCATTTTCCTCGTTGACGGCCATGGCGTAGACGCTCAGCCAATCATTGGCGAGCAGCGGATTGATGCGGTTGCTGCGCCATTCTTCCTGCAGCTTGTCATGGATGGCGCGCGCCCGGCGGCGCACCTTCAGGCCGCCCGGCATGATGCCCTCGACCTTCAAGCCGCGATCGATGCAGCTATTCATCGCCGCCCAGATGCGATCGAGCCCGGCGTCGAGCTCTTCGCTGCTCATGCGCGTCTCTTCATTGGCGCGCTTCATCTGCGCAATCGAGAGACCGGAGCGCTCGGCCATATCGAGCATCTGCTTGGCGGTGGCGAAGGGGAACGGAATTCGCTCGCCGGAAGAGGCCTTCTTCTTGTCGGCACGCATCTGCTCGAGCTCGGTATCGGTGACGACGAAGCCGCCGCCGACGGAATAGTAGATGCGCTTGACGAGCAGGCGATCGTCCTTGTCGAAGGCGGAAAAGCTCATGCCGTTGGCGTGGCCGGGCAGCGGCACCTTCTTGTCGAAGATCAGGTCGGTCTTCGGTTGGAATTGATAGGCCGGATGGCCCGGCGGCGTGATGTGCCCGGTGCGCTCCACCTCATCGATAACGGCATCCATCCGGTCGGGATCGACCGCATCGGGCCGCTCACCCATCAAACCGAGGATAACCGCCCTGCCCGTGCCATGCCCGATGCCAGTATGGGCGAGCGAGCCGTGCAGGCTGACCTTGATCGAAGCAACATGCACATTCGAGGACGGGCGTGGCCACTCGTTTGACAGCAGGAGATCCAGGAAACGATTGGCGGCCGACATCGGACCCATCGTGTGCGAACTGGAAGGCCCGACGCCGATTTTGAAAACATCGAAAACTGAAAGAAACATGGACCTTTGGTGCCTCCTCGGCAAATCGCGTAATGGCAAGGCTACGCCAACGGAACAGCCCTGCACGGCGATCAACCGACATCGGATTTCATGCCTGCGACATTATATGTAGGCACGATGCGGCGCAAACATAAGGCCATTGCGCCCGAATGGCCGTAGGTTACAGTCGGCGGCATATGGACTTGGAGAATCTGCCTTTATGACGACCGCCGACTATGTCGCCCTCGCCCTCTTCGTTTTTCTCTGGGTCGTGCTGAACTGGATCACCAGCAGCGCCCGCTTCTTCAATCGCACCAGCCTGACATTGGCCATGAACGAGCGCCGGCGCGAATGGATTTACAATTCGCTGCGCCGCGATTTGAAGATGATCGATACGCAGATTCTATCTGGCCTGCAGAACGGCACCGGTTTCTTCGCCTCTACCTCGATCTTCGCCATCGGTAGCTGCTTCGCCTTGCTCGGTGCCACTGACAAGGTCAACGCCTTCTTCTCCGACATGCCCTTCGTCTTCAATAGCGGCCGCACCGCCTTCGAGATCAAGGTGGCGGGACTTGCCTGCCTGTTCGGCTATGCCTTCTTCAAATTCGGCTGGGCCTATCGCCTGTTTAACTATTGCACCATCCTCTTCGGCTCCTTGCCGATGCTGGCGGATGCCGAGCTCGACCCTGTGCGGGCGGAGCGCGCCGCGGAGCGGGTGATCCGCATGAATGTCATCGCCGCGCGCAACTTCAATGCGGGTCTGAGAGCGATCTTCCTGTCGATCGGCTATCTCGGCTGGTTCCTCAGCCCCTATGTTTTCATCACGACGACGGTCTTCATCATTATCGTCCTGATCCGCCGGCAGTTTTTTTCCGATGCGCGTCTGGCCATCATGGATATCGATGTGCCATGACATCGCCACGTCGGCAGTCATCAAACCGGCGCCGATGATTTGAATTCATGCCTGGAAGGACCTGCCAATGGCTGTTATCGCCGAGAGCATCGATGCGCCGCAGAAAACGCCCCGCATCGGCATTCTGGACACGGCCCGCGGTGTCGCCCTTCTGGCGATGGCGAGCTATCATTGCACCTGGGATTTCGAGTTCTTCGGCTATCTCGCACCGGGCACGGCGGAGACTGGCTGGCTGAAAATCTACGCCCGCGTCATTGCCAGCACCTTCCTGTTTCTCGCCGGCTTCAGCCTCGTGCTGGCCAACACGCCCGAAATCCGCTGGCGCCCCTATTTCAAGCGCCTTGGCATGATCGTGGCCGCTGCTGCGGCGATTTCCATCGTCACCTTCATCGGCATGCGCGACGGCTGGATCTTCTTCGGCATCCTGCACTCTATCGCCGCCGCCAGCATCATCGGTCTGCTCTTCCTGCGCCTGCCGTCTTTCGCAACGCTGCTAATCGCTGCCCTGCTCCTCATCGGCATTGTCGTCGATAATGTCATCGCGCCGTTTTCGCTGCATTCCGCCGTCTTCGACGTGCCATGGCTCTATTGGCTCGGCTTGTCGGAGCACCTTCCGCGTTCGAATGATTACGTGCCGGTCTTCCCCTGGCTGACGCCATTCCTTTTCGGCCTCGGCATCGCGCAACTGACGACAACGCTCGGATGGCTCAGATCATTGGCAAAGCTCGGTCCCGGCCGCAATCTGATTGCCCGCGTCGGGCGCCACAGCCTGATTTTCTACCTCGTCCACCAGCCGGTGCTTATCGGTCTCGTCTATCTTCTTTCGCTGATCGCGCCCGCACCGGCGCCCGATCCTACGGTCACCTATATCAGGCAATGCCAAGCCTCCTGCGTACGCTCCGGCAGCGAAACCATGTGCCGCAGCTTCTGCCAGTGCACACTCGATAAATTGCAAGCGCAAAACCTGTTTTCACCCCTGGAATCCGGTGCAATCAAAGCAGATAGCGATGAGCGAATAAACCGAATCGCGTTACAGTGTTCGGAGCAAGCGCAATGACAGGGTTATTCTATGAATGCCTATCGTTCCAAGTCGCTGAGTTTTCCATGGCCGCCTTTAATTTATAGTCTTGCAGTTATAACGGCGCTTTATTTGAATCAGGACTATCCCGTGCGCATGTCGTACCTCGGGGCCTTGATCGCTTGGGGCATTGGCGCGCTTTTGACAGTTGTCGCGGTGACATTGAATGTCTGGGCGGTGAAGACGCTGTTCGAAAGCGGCACGACCGTGCTAACGCAACGCTGCACGGCGCATCTGGTGACCAAGGGACCGTTCCGCTTTAGCCGCAACCCGACCTATCTCGGATATACGCTGCTGACGGCAGGCCTCGGCCTGGTGATCGGCAATCTCTGGTTCGTCACCATGGCAGCCGTGGCGGCGGCGCTGACCACGCCACTGGTCATCCGTTGCGAGGAAATGCACCTGCTCTCTCGTTTCGGCTGTGAATTCGAGTTCTACTGCAAGCGTACGCGGCGCTGGATTTGAAAGCGGGAGGTGCCCGCAGTCGCTGCTTATCGGTATTCAGCGAGGAGTAAAATCCGACCGATCTTTGTTCTCGTACGTTGCACGAGATCCATCGCGACTGAATCATTTTCACCGGCATAAAGATCGAATTCACGAACTTTTTTCCCATCAGAAACCTCTTCCAGCCGGGTCGATGTTTTCCAAGTCCGAAAAGAGCAGCCGAGGTCGCCACACCGGACGCTGATGTCGCCCGCCAAATATCGATTCGAATCGATGGTAACGCTTAGCTGAACGTGAGTGTCCTGATTGTCGATAAGCTGGCAGCGAACATGAATTTGGCAATTGAGTTGGCCGTAGATCGCATCCTTGCCGTCAAGCAAAAGGGCGTAGGCAACCGGAATATCGGTATTGTTGTTATCGGCCGCTTGAGTCTTTCCGACATTGAACGGAACGAGCGCGATCCCTATCGCTAAGACGAAGCTAAACCTTGCCGCCATTTGCCACAACCCTCTGTGAATGCTTGGCTTTTCTACAAAGCATTCTCGTTAGAATTGCGGCGACTACGATGCGTCTTATACTTTGACGGTGGTAGTCACGTCCCCACGCCGATTTCGGCCAGGCGGCCGAGACAGGCTTCTTCGACATTGTCGAGTTCGGTCAGAGTGTCCTCAATATCCTTGCGCTTCTGGCGCAGTTCCTCGCGCTTTTCGTCGACGCGCTTCATCAGGAGCTTCAACTGGCCGATCTCGCCTGGCGGCTCCTTATAGACCTGAATGATCTCGCGGATTTCGGCGATGGTGAAGCCGATGCGGCGGCCGCGCAGGATTTCCTGGATCAGGCGGCGGTCGGCTGGCCGGAAAAGGCGCGTGCGGCCTCTGCGCTCGGGATGGATAAGACCTTCATCCTCGTAGAAACGCAATGTCCGAGTGGAAACGCCGAATTCCCGCGTGAGCTCCGTTATGCTATAAAACCTGTCCAACAATAGTCCGCCTCTCTGGTGCAGAGCCTATAATATTGACTTTTACGTAATAGTCAATTTCAGCAAGGCCCCGATGGACTTTCGATCGTCAAAGATGTGTTGAATTCAAAGGCCTAGCGGCCTTAGTGAATGGAAAACCACCAGGTCGCCAGACCCAGGAACGCAAAATATCCCGTGCAATCCGTGACCGTAGTGACAAATGCCGACGAGGCGATGGCCGGGTCGGCGCCGAATCGATGCAGCACCAGCGGCAGCAGGATACCACCAAGGGCCGCCGCGACGAGATTGATGATCATCGCAGCGGCGATGACGATGCCGAGCTGGAAATCATGGAACCAGAGGGTGGCGATCGCGCCCATGATGATGGCAAAGAGAATGCCATTGAGAAAGCCGACACCCGCCTCTCTGCGGATGACGCGGAAGGCATTGTAGATATCGAGGTCGCCGGTTGCGAGTGCGCGCACGGTGACCGTCATCGTCTGCGTACCGGCATTGCCGCCCATCGAAGCGACGATCGGCATCAGCACGGCAAGCGCAACCATTTTCTCAATCGCACCGTCAAAGATATTGATAATGCTGGACGCCAGTATCGCCGTGATCAGATTGACTGCCAGCCAGACAAAGCGTGAGCGCACCGTGGAGGTGATATTGTCGGACAGCTCTTCGTCGCCGACGCCGCCGAGGCGCTTGATGTCCTCGTCCGCCTCTTCATGGATGACGTCGACCACGTCGTCGATGGTCAATACGCCGACGAGGCGGTCGTTTTCATCGACGACGGCGGCGGACAGAAGGTCGTATTGTTCGAAGACCTGCGCCGCCTCTTCCTGGTCCATGACGGCCGGAATCGGATGCGAGGTCTCGCGCATGATGCTCTCGACCTTCGTCTGTCGCTTGGTACGCAGAATGCGGTCGAGATCGACGCTGCCGAGCAGCTTGAAGGTTGGGTCGATGACGAAGATCTGGGTGAAGGCTTCCGGCAATTCCTCCTCTTCGCGCATGTAGTCGATCGTCTGGCCGACCGTCCAGAACGGCGGCACGGCAATGAATTCCGTCTGCATGCGGCGGCCGGCTGACTGCTCCGGATATTCAAGGGCGCGCCGCAGTCGTACCCGCTCGGTGAACGGCAGTTGCGACAGGATCTCGTCGCGGTCTTCCTGGTCGAGGTCTTCGAGAATGTAGACGGCATCGTCCGAATCGAGTTCGCCGATCGCGGCGGCGATCTGGTCGTTCGGCAGTTGGTCGACGATCTCCATGCGGATCGCTTCGTCCACCTGCGTCAGCGCCGTCATGTCGAAGTCGTCGCCGAGCAATTGCACCAGCGTCAGACGTTGGTCGGGATGCAGCGATTCCAGCAGGTCGCCGAGCTCGGATTCGTGCAGCCGGGCGACGTTCTGTTGCAGGAATGGAATATCACGCCGCTCGATCGCGTCGTTGACCTCAACGAGGAAATCGGAGCGGACGACGCCGTCCTCGTCGTAGATGTCGGGATTGGTCTTCTCGGAGGCCTTGCGAACGCGTTCGTCTTCGTCGGTCGTCGTCATTTGCCGCCTCCCATTCCGTTCTGCCTATGAAAATCTAGGATTCCGTCATGGAGAATGACGGCAAAAAGCTGATTGTCAACAATTGGATAGGAGGGAAAGCTGACATTTTGTGTCGTGTCTGTAAGACGGTGGCGCTGGCGACGTCTTACCCCTATCCTTAGGCTGCGAACATGTCGTTCCGTTAACAGAGAGAGCCGTGCCAGTCCGTCCCATCATCCGCTTCCCCGACCCATTATTGAAAACAGCCTGCGCTCCCGTCGCCGCCTTTGACGACGACTTGCGTAGGCTCGCCAACGATCTCCTGGACACCATGCGCGCTGCTCCCGGCGTCGGAATCACCGCCGCTCATATCGGCGTGCTTCAGCGCATAACCGTAATCGAACTCAGCCGCGAGGATGGTGTGCACACCTATGTCAATCCGGAGATCACCTGGTTTTCCGATGAGACGATGCGGCATATGGAGGGCAGTGTCTCCATGCCCGGTTTCACGGACGAGATCGCCAGGCCGAAAGCAATCCGCTTTCGCTACCAGGATCTGGACGGTCGGGCGCACGAAACTGAAGCCGAAGGCTTTCTTGCTATCTGCATCCAGCACGAAGTCGACCAGCTCGACGGTCTGTTCTGGCTGCAGCGCCTCTCGAAATTGAAGCGCGACCGGCTGGTGAAGAAATGGGAAAAAGCGAAGGCGTGATCGGTCCTGCGTGTCTAAATGTCCGCACATAAAAATGCGGGCGCCTCGAAGACGCCCGCCTGTTTGTCTGCATGAAGCGGCGGATCAGCCCTTCAGCTTGGTGTTGCAGAGGCTGTAGTAGCCGCCGCCCTTCTGGATCCACTTCAGGCCGTTAAGGGTATTCTTGGTCTTGTTGTCGTTATAGGCGTCGACGCAGGTGTGGAAGCGGCCCTTGCCGGGCGTTTCGCTCGAATATTTGGGATCGACGGCCTTCGGGAAGGTCACGCCGGCCGGCGCTGCGGTCGTAGCCTTCGGCGGCTCCTTGGCCGGCGGCTTGGTGGCATCAGGCTCATCGGCAGCCGCCGTCGTCTTGGCGGTGGCAGTGGTCTTTGCCGGCGCGGTGGTTGCCGGTGCAGTGGTGGTAGCGCTTGCGTCGGCAGCGCACTGCGAAGCACGGAAATCATTCCACGTCTGGCCGTTCAGGGTACCGGCAGCCTTGGCCGCCTGATACTTGGTGCTGCACTCTTTCATGGTTAGCGCAGAAGCCGGCGATGAGAGGGCCATCGAGCCCACAACTGCAAGAGACGCAAAAGACATCAACAGGATGGCACGACTGGTCATTGGCAAATCCTCCGCTCTATGACGAATGTCGAAACTATTAATCATCCCCGCCCCTTCGGTTGTCAATTGACGCACGAGTCGCGGGCAAGCAACGACACCATATGGGGGAGAACATGAACGGTAACTGTACGGAAACAGCTATCAGAGAGAGTACCTTCGCCTGAGACGCAACTTTTAAAGGAATGTGGTGACGGCGATCGCCAGAAGGAAAAAACCGCCGAAGCGGGTTTCTGGTGTGGTCGAGAAGAAAACGGGTATTGGTGCCGAGCTGCCCGTTAACCTCGTCCGTCAACCATTATCGCAGGTTCAGATTGCCGGCGCATTAATAGATCAGTAACCATCTTTTCGATTGCAAGCTTAGAGATGGAATACGAATGCCCCCTATTGAAATTCCTTTCGAATACAAAATTGAAACAAAAGAAGTGCGACTCGGTCGATGGGTCTATGTGATTCATTTGAACGAGGACAGAAGCCGGCCCAGCAGAAAATTTCGAACGCAGGAAGCTGCTCTCGACGACGCTTACGAGATGCTCTCCTACATGCTCTGATCCGTTATCGTGTCCGTGCGAGTCGAGTGAGATGCAAACATTTTGCTAATTGCGGAGCGGAACGTACTCCGCAAGACCGACGCGGTGCGATTCCTTGGAAGGCCACAGACCTCATCGTGCTGGCCCGGATCGGCTGCCGAATCGAAGGCACCCCATGCTTGGTTGCCAGCACGATATCACGGCAATCCTGGGCCATTTCCGAAGCGAAGACGAGCGAGGTTTATAGTCGTGGAGCGGAACGCTGGAAGCTTGCCCTTGGAGCGATGGAAAAGGTCTCCCAGGCTCTGTTCTGACGTCGGACACTTGGCAAAGAAAAAGCCCGCAAAGGCGGGCTTTTCTTAATCAACTTGGTGCGGTCGAGAAGACTCGAACTTCCACGGGTTGCCCCACAGCGACCTCAACGCTGCGCGTCTACCAATTCCGCCACGACCGCATCGTGGTAGGGCCGGATTGCTCCGGCGCGGCTGCATGTAGCAAAAGCATTCGGGGGGCACAAGAGCGATATGTCAGTTTTTTTAACATTCGCCCACAGCTCCCTTAAACGCGCCTTTGGATTCACGGCATCCGTCTCGTAGATGTTTGAATTCCTGGCCAAATGCCTCCATATGTTGATAACCTATCGGCGCGCCAAATTTCCAAGGGAGCTGTCTGCCGAACAGGCGCAAAGGACTGGCTGATGCTACGCACCGATCTCCAACATCAAATGTTTCCCCCTGCCGGCTCTCCGCCCGTGCGTTGGCGTATCGCCGATGGTCTCGTGCCCTATGATGAAGCAGTGGCGGTCATGGAGGCGGAGGTGGCGGCGATTGCCGAGGGTCAAGCGCAGGAGCTTGTCTGGCTGGTCGAGCATCCACCTTTATATACAGCAGGCACCAGCGCCAATGCGGCCGATCTCATCGAGCCCGATCGTTTTCCCGTCTTCGCCACCGGGCGAGGCGGCGAATATACCTATCATGGCCCCGGCCAGCGCGTTGCCTATGTCATGCTGGATCTGAAGCGCCGGCGTCAGGATATCCGCGCCTTCGTTGCCGCATTGGAAGAAGTCATCATCCGCACCCTCGATTCGATGAATGTTCGCGGTGAGCGGCGTGAAGATCGTGTCGGCGTCTGGGTGCGCCGTCCGGAGAAACCGCTGCTGCCGGATGGGACCGTGGCTGAAGACAAGATCGCCGCCCTCGGCATTCGCGTGCGCAGATGGGTGACGTTTCACGGCCTGTCGCTGAACGTCGATCCCGATCTCGGCCATTTCACCGGTATCGTGCCCTGTGGAATTTCCGCCTATGGGGTCACCAGCCTCGTCGACCTCGGCCTGCCGGTGATGATAGCGGATGTGGATATCCGTCTGCGGGAAGCTTTCGAAGAGATATTCGGCGAAACCACCAATGAACCCTGATGAGGCTTAGTGCGCGACGTCCTTGCTGACATTGCGCAGCCGGATTTGATGGTCGAGCCTTTCGATCTGGCGCGTTGTCGTCTCGATCAGCCGGCCGATTTCCTGATGGGCGGACCGTAGGCGCGAAAGCTCGATTTTGACGGCCTCCAGTGCCCGTTCGTCGCTGTCCTCACCCGGTCCATCGCCGGAGCCGGTCATCAGCCAAGTCGGCGACACGGCGAACATGGCGGCCAATTTGACCAGAACGGATGGTTGCGGCTCCGAACGGTCCGATTCCCAGGCAATTATCGTCTCCTGCCTTAAGCCCAACTGGCTTGCCAGCGATTCGAGGCTGATGCCGGCGGCGTCGCGGGCCATGGAAAGGCGTCCGCCCAGGGTATCGTCGCCTTCATCCGAAAAAACGGTCGTCTCTTGTTCCGTCTTCAACATCGGTGCGATCCTTGTTGGTTGCGCCGGTGAATTTCTGAGCGGCGCGCTTATTTTTTAGCGGATTTTCCAAGCAGACATAGGTCTAGGGGCGTCATGTCACCACCGCGATCTGTCTGAATTGGCAAAGTCCGCGATTTTTGCGCCAAATGGTGTGATGAATTGGCAACGGCGTTGATGCCCGTCTTGATCGGACGGGATTCCTGTGTTTGATCTCCCGCATGTCCCAAATCTCAGTCGTCCCCGCCCATCAGAATCCGCTGCAAGGCATGGCCATCATGGCCAGCGCCATGATCGTCCTGCCGGTGATGGATGCGATCGCCAAATATATGGCGACCTTCGAGGCGATGTCGCCGGGACAGGTGACGTTCTACCGCTTCTTCTTTCAACTCGTCTGTACTATGCCGCTGCTCTTTGCCGCCTTTGGATGGGCAGCGCTTTCGGCCAAGCGCCCCTGGGTGAACCTTTTGCGCGGCGCGCTGCACGGCGCGGCAAGCCTGCTGTTTTTCGTGGCGGTCAAATACATGCCGCTTGCCGATGTCTTCGCCATCTATTTCGTCGAACCTTTCATGCTGGCCGCTCTTTCGGCTCTGTTTCTTGGCGACAAGGTCGGCTGGAGGCGCTGGCTTGCCATCGTCGTCGGCTTCGGCGGCGCGATGATCGTCATTCAGCCAAGTTTCGAAATTTTCGGCTGGAAAGCGCTGCTGCCGGTCGCCTGCGCCTTTCTCTTTGCGCTTTATCTCTTCATGAACCGTGCCGTCGGCGAGGCGGATTCGCCACTTACCATGCAGACGATGGCCGGCATCGGCGGCACGATCTTCATGGCCGGTGCGCTTTCGATAGGGGCATCGGCTGGCGTTGCCGATTTCGTACCGTCCCTGCCCGCTTCCTGGCTCGGTCTCGTGTTGCTGCTGATTCTCGGCTCGATCTCCGGCTATGCGCATATGCTCGTCGTGCGCGCCTTCCGGCTGGCGCCACTGTCGCTGCTGGCGCCTTTTCAATATTTCGAGATCATTTCGGCTACCATTCTCGGCTATGCGCTGTTCGGGGACTTTCCAAATGTTTCCAAATGGATCGGCATCCTGATCATCGTCGGATCGGGTCTTTTCATCATCTGGCGCGAGCGCGTTCAGTCGCGTTCGACGAAATCGGCTTGAGTACGCTCATCTTCCGCATGGACCGCTGGCGCAATTTATGACTAAAACGCTGATAGGGCTATGCATTGGGCGGAGTTTTGATGTTCAAGAAAATCCTGATCGCCAACCGGGGCGAGATCGCTTGTCGTGTGATCAAGACTGCGCGGCGGATGGGGATCTCGACCGTCGCGGTCTATTCCGACGCCGATCGTGACGCCTTGCACGTCGAAATGGCCGATGAGGCCGTGCATATCGGTGCAGCCCCTGCCGCCGAGAGTTATCTCGTAGCCGAAAAGATCATCGCCGCCTGCAAGGAGACCGGCGCCGAAGCGGTGCACCCCGGTTATGGCTTTCTCTCCGAGCGCGCCTCTTTTTGTGAGGCGTTGGAGAAGGAAGGCATCATCTTCATCGGTCCGAAGCCGAAGGCGATCAGGGCGATGGGCGACAAGATCGAATCGAAGAAATTCGCCAATGACGCCAAGGTTTCCACCGTGCCCGGCTATCTCGGCGTCATCGACGATGCCGACCATGCCGAAACAATTGCCGCCGAGATCGGCTATCCCGTCATGATCAAGGCTTCGGCGGGCGGCGGCGGCAAGGGCATGCGCATCGCCTGGAGTAGTGAGGAAGTGCGCGACGGTTTCGAGCGTGCGCGCTCCGAGGCGAAAAGCTCCTTCGGCGACGATCGCGTCTTCATCGAGAAATTCGTCGTCGATCCGCGGCACATCGAAATCCAGGTGCTGGCGGATTCCCACGGCAATGTCGTCTATCTCGGCGAGCGTGAATGCTCGATCCAGCGCCGGAATCAGAAGGTCGCCGAAGAAGCGCCCTCGCCTTTCCTTGACGAGGTGACACGCAAAGCCATGGGCGAACAGTCCGTCGCGCTTGCCAAGGCGGTCGACTATCAGAGCGCCGGGACGGTCGAATTCATCGTCGACCGCGACCGCAATTTCTATTTCCTAGAGATGAATACCCGCCTGCAGGTCGAACATCCCGTTACGGAACTTGTTACCGGCATCGATCTTGTCGAACAGATGATCCGCGTCGCCGCCGGCGAAGAGCTGCCCTTTGCCCAGGATGATATCAAGCTGAACGGCTGGGCGATCGAAAGCCGCCTCTATGCCGAAGATCCCTATCGAAACTTCCTGCCGTCGATCGGCCGGCTGACGCGCTATCGTCCGCCGCATGAAGGTAAGAGCGGCAATGTCGTGATCCGCAACGACACCGGCGTCTTCGAAGGCGCTGAGATCTCCATGTATTATGACCCGATGATCGCCAAGCTCTGCACCTGGGCGCCGACGCGGCTTGAAGCGGTTGAGGCCATGGGTGAAGCGCTGGACGGTTTTGTTGTCGACGGCATCGAACATAATGTGCCGTTCCTGTCGGCACTGATGAAGCATCCGCGCTGGCGCGAAGGCCGGCTTTCCACGGGCTTCATCGCGGAGGAATATCCGGACGGTTTTGCGCCGATGACGCCGGACAAAAGCGAATCTGCGGTGCTTGCCGCCGTCGCACTCTCCTGCGGCCTTGTCGATGCCAACCGCCGCGAACGCTATGCCGACCGGTTGCGGCCGGCGACGGGGCCGTTGCGTGAGGAGTGGGTGGTCAAGCTCGGCGCGGACTATGTTCCAGTGACGCTGCAGGACGGGCTCGTCACCATCCCATTCGAGATGGACATGCAGATCAACGGCGGGATTTTGGCGGTCGCGACCGATTGGCGCCCGGGCGACGCCGTCTGGGCCGGAACGGTCAGTGGGCGGAAGGTGACGGCCCAAATCCGTCCTTTCCTCAACGGGCTGCGCATCGACTGGCAGGGCCTTTCGGTCCGCGCCAGGATATTTACGCCGCGCCAGGCGGAACTTGACAAGCTGATGCCGGTCAAACTGCCGCCGGATACGTCAAAGTTGTTGCTCTGCCCCATGCCCGGGCTCGTCGTCGCTATTGCTGTTGCGCAAGGCCAGGAGGTCAAGGCGGGGGAAACGCTGGCGATCGTCGAGGCGATGAAGATGGAGAACGTCCTGCGCGCTGAGCGCGACTTGATCGTCGGCAAGATCAATGCGAAGCCGGGCGAAAGTCTTGCCGTCGACGCGGTGATCATGGAATTCGCCTAATCCGTATTCGCTACGAAACGCTCGATTTTTCGCTTGAGCCATCCGGCGCGGCCATGCCAATGTCGCGCTAACCAAATCATTAATTTAGAAGGGATGAAACGATGGACGTACGCGCCGCCGTAGCCGTTGCCGCCGGTAAACCGCTGGAAGTCATGACCGTTCAGCTCGATGGCCCGAAGGCCGGCGAGGTGTTGATCGAGGTCAAGGCGACCGGCATCTGCCATACCGACGATTTCACCCTGTCGGGCGCCGATCCGGAGGGCCTGTTTCCGGCAATCCTCGGCCATGAGGGCGCCGGCATCGTCGTCGATGTCGGCCCGGGGGTGACCTCGGTCAAGAAGGGCGACCACGTCATTCCGCTTTATACGCCCGAATGCCGCGAATGTTATTCCTGCCTCAGCCGCAAGACCAACCTCTGCACCGCGATCCGCGCCACGCAAGGCCAGGGCCTGATGCCGGACGGCACCTCGCGCTTTTCGATCGGCAAGGACAAGATCCATCACTATATGGGCTGCTCGACCTTCGCCAATTTCACCGTGCTGCCGGAGATTGCCGTTGCCAAGGTCAACCCGGACGCTCCCTTCGACAAGATCTGCTATATCGGCTGCGGCGTCACCACCGGCATCGGTGCGGTCATCAACACCGCCAAGGTGGAGATCGGCTCGACGGCGATCGTCTTCGGTCTTGGCGGCATCGGCCTCAACGTCCTGCAGGGCCTGAAGCTTGCCGGCGCCGACATGATCATCGGTGTCGACATCAACAACGACCGCAAGGCCTGGGGCGAGAAATTCGGCATGACGCATTTCGTCAATCCGAAGGAGGTCGGCGACGACATCGTGCCTTACCTCGTCAACCTGACGAAGCGCAATGGCGACCTCATCGGCGGGGCCGACTATACGTTCGACTGCACCGGCAACACCAAGGTGATGCGCCAGGCGCTGGAATCGTCGCATCGCGGCTGGGGCAAGTCGGTCATCATCGGCGTTGCCGGCGCCGGCCAGGAAATCTCGACCCGTCCGTTCCAGCTCGTCACCGGCCGCAACTGGATGGGCACGGCCTTCGGCGGCGCCCGTGGCCGCACCGATGTTCCAAAGATCGTCGACTGGTACATGCAGGGCAAGATCCAGATCGACCCGATGATCACCCACACCATGCCGCTCGAGGACATCAACAAGGGCTTCGACATGATGCACAAGGGCGAAAGCATCCGCGGCGTCGTGGTCTATTGAGAGACCGTTTGAAAACGGGGGCGGTTTGCGGCGGTCCATGATTCAGGATTCTGATGTGAACAGCAGCGAATCGGCCCCGGATGGCGGTCGGTGTTGGAGCAACTCAAGCGTCCGTTAGACTAGGCGACACCCTGGAGATTGGAACATGGCGCTCAAGCGGATGGACAACGTCGGAATCGTCGTCGAAGACCTCGAAGGGGCGATTGATTTCTTTCGCGAACTCGGCCTTGAGCTCGAAGGGCGGGCCACGATCGAAGGAGAATGGGCCGGACGTGTCACCGGACTGGGCGATCAGCATGTCGAGATTGCCATGATGCGCACGCCGGATGGCCACAGCCGGCTTGAGCTCTCCCGCTTCCTCAGGCCGCCGGTCGTCGCAGATCACCGGAACGCCCCGGTCAACGCTCTGGGCTACCTCCGCGTCATGTTTACCGTGGACGACATCGACGAGACGCTTGAAAGGCTCCGCACGCGCGGCGCGCAGCTCGTAGGCGAAGTCGTCCAGTATAAAGACGCGTATCGGCTCTGCTACATCCGTGGGCCTGAAGGGATTCTCATCGGACTTGCCCAAGAACTCCGCTGAGCGCAAATCGAGACGGCACGGGAGATTGCTGCACGACTTTGAATGGCACGCGGCCTTTTCGCAAACCGATCCTGGTTTGGCGGCCGCGGGCAAAGAAGGAGGAGGAAGCTGAACATGCCAAGTCAAGTATCGATACACCCGGCGCTCGACGGCGGAGTGAAGGCGGGACAGGCGAATTTTAGTGGTGGGACGCTCGTCTGCGCCTGCACCGATCGCCCCGTCAAAGTCGCCATCACCGGCGCGATTGCTCATAACCACGCCTGTGGCTGCACGAAATGCTGGAAGCCGAATGGTGCTGCCTTTTCGATCGTAGCCGTCACCGCGCATGAGAATGTCAAGGTTCTGGAAAACGGCGACAAGCTCGCGGTCGTGGATCCCGACGCCCTGATCCAGCGGCACGCCTGCAAGGCTTGCGGCGTGCACATGTATGGGCCGGTGGAGCGCGACCATGCCTTCAAGGGCCTGGATTTCATTCATCCCGAGCGATTTCAGGAAAGCGGCTGGCCCGAACCCACCTTCGCAGCTTTCGTTTCGTCGATCATCGAGTCGGGAACGCCGCCATCAGCCATGGCGTCCATTCGCAGCCGGTTGAAGGAGCTGCGCCTTGAGCCCTACGATTGCCTGAACCCGACGCTGATGGATGTTCTCGCAACCTGGGTCGCGAAAAAGGCAGGCACATTGAGGGAATAGGTCTGGCCCATGACGGCGGACTTCGCTAAACCGCGACTGCGCGTTCGGCCGGACGCGCAGCGCTCTCCAATGAAGCACGTTCTGTTCCTATGATCTATGTCGATGCCGATGCCTGTCCGGTCAAGCCGGAAATTTTGAAAGTGGCCGAGCGCCACGGCATCGAGGTGACACTGGTCGCCAATTCCGGCCTCCGCCCCTCGCGCGATCCGATGGTGAAGAACGTCATCGTCTCCAATGCTTTCGACGCCGCTGACAACTGGATCGCCGAACATGCGGGGCCAGGCGATATCGTCGTGACGGCCGATGTGCCCCTGGCCGGGCGCTGCGTCGTCTCCGGCGCGCTGGTGACCGGACCGACCGGCCGTGTTTTCGACAACACCAATATCGGCATGGTCACCGCGATGCGCGATCTCGGCGCGCACCTGCGTGAGACCGGCGAGAGCAAAGGCTACAACGCCGCTTTTTCGCCACGCGACCGCTCCGCCTTTCTTGAAACCTTCGATCGCCTTTGCCGGCGTGCCAAAGCTCACAATTCGTCTGGAGGTCAGCCTTGAACATCATTTCCCAGAACACCGCTTTCGGCGGCATGCAGGGTGTTTTTTCACATGAGTCCGAGGCCTGCCAATGCGAGATGACCTTCGCGGTCTTCGTGCCGCCGCAGGCGATCAAGGAGCCCTGCCCGGTCCTCTGGTATCTCTCCGGCCTGACCTGCACCCATGCCAATGTGATGGAAAAAGGCGAATATCGTCGCATGGCAGCCGAACTCGGCCTGATCGTGGTCTGCCCGGACACCAGCCCGCGCGGCAATGACGTCCCCGATGAATTGACCAACTGGCAGATGGGCAAAGGTGCCGGCTTCTATCTCGACGCCACCGAAGAGCCCTGGGCCGAGAACTATCGGATGTACACCTACGTCACGGAGGAATTGCCCGCCCTCGTCAGCCGGCAGTTCCGCGTGGATATGAGCCGGCAAGGCATTTTCGGCCATTCCATGGGCGGCCATGGCGCGATGACGATTGCGCTGAAGAATCCGGACCGCTTCAAGAGCTGCTCCGCCTTTGCGCCGATCGTGCAGCCCTCGACGGCCGATTGGTCAGCGCCGGCTTTCGAGAAATATCTTGGCGCCGACAAGGCGGCCTGGCGGCAATACGA
The DNA here is from genome assembly GCF_025200735.1 of Rhizobium sp. CB3060. Classification (NCBI taxonomy): domain Bacteria; kingdom Pseudomonadati; phylum Pseudomonadota; class Alphaproteobacteria; order Hyphomicrobiales; family Rhizobiaceae; genus Rhizobium; species Rhizobium sp. CB3060. The sequence continues at coordinate 1,481,924 of NZ_CP104158.1, forward strand.
CGCCTGCGCACTCATCGAGGATGGCGCTCGCTTCCCGGAATTTCTGATCGACCAAGGCAAAGCCGATGGTTTCCTCGAAACCGGTCTGCGGCCCTGGTTGTTCGAAGAGTCGATCAAGGGCACCGATATCGGCCTGACGCTGCGCATGCACGAGCGCTACGATCACTCCTACTATTTCATCTCGACCTTCATGGACGATCACCTGAAGTGGCATGCCGAACGGCTAGCATGAAACGGGTGGCATAGCAGCCATGCAGTCCCCAGCTTGAAAAGCCAATTTAGCTGAGGCATATATTTCCCCGCGCAGACGACTGCGGCGGCCGGCATAGATTGCCGACCGCAAGCACCGCGGGGACGGCCTCGCTCTTAAAAAGGAGCGTAACATGGCTTGGTTCCTGCTTTTCCTCGCAGGTTTGTTCGAAATCGGTTGGGCTGTCGGCCTGAAATATACCGAAGGCTTCACACGGCCGATCCCGACCGGTCTCACCGTCATTTCGATGGTGGTCAGCCTCGTCTTGCTCGGCCTTGCGGTGGAGACCTTGCCGATGGGCACGGCCTACGCTGTGTGGACCGGCATCGGCACGGTCGGTACCGTCCTCCTTGGCATCTGGCTGCTGGGTGATCCCGCGACCGTCGTTCGCCTGTTCTGCATCGGCCTGATCGTCGCGGGCATTGCCGGGCTCAAGCTCGTCGCCTGAACCTCATTTGCGTCACTAGAGCACTTCCAGGAAAAGTGCGAGGCGGTTTTCCGCCAGGAATGCGTAAAAACAAAGAGATAGAGCGGGAAAGCGATTCCGTGAAACGCTGAACCGCTCTAACGCTGGCGATTGTCCAGTGCCCAGAGGCCGGGGCCTGCAAACACCAGGAACAGGAAGATGAAGCAGAACAAGATCGGGCCGTCGCCCTCGTTGTTGGCTGGAAAGAAGCCCATCTGCGCGTGCACTAGGAAATAGGCGAAGGCCATTTCACCGCTGAGGATGAAGGCAACAGGCCGGGTGAAGAGCCCGAGCAGGATCAGAATGCTGCCGACAAGCTCAATCACCCCGGCGACGAAAAACAGTGTCGAGATTTCAAAGGGCGCGGCGGGAAAATTGAAGAGCTTTTGCGTGCCATGCTCTAGGAACAATAGCGCGGTCACAATTCTGAGAACCGCAAGGGCGGCGGGCTGATATTGGGACAGGCGCTCGAAAGCCGGCATGAAAATCTCCGTTTTAACTGAGAAGGCGGCCAGTATCTCTAGGAGATATGGTCGCTTTCCGCTGATATCTGAGTCAACACGCGAACGGCGAAATTATTCGCCGGGCTCGGATATCGATCCAAGCCCGGCGATTGCATATTATTTCCTGCGACCGTCGATGGCCAGGAGGCCTGGGCCTGCGAAAACCAACAGCAGGAAGACAAAGCAGTACAGGATGGCCGCATCGCCTTCATTGTTGACCGGGAAAAAATTCCTCGGCATGTGCGCCATGAAATAGGCGACCGCCATGTTGCCGCTAAGGATGAAAGCAACAATCCGCGTAAACAGGCCGAGAACAATCGCCAGGCCGCCGACAGCTTCCAGAATGCCCTGGATCAAGATCAGGGTCGGCAGCGGACCATCGAAATGACCGCCGGCCGGAAAAGCCAAAAGCTTCTGCGTGCCGTGCTCCATAAACAGTAGACCGGTCATGATGCGCAGCGCCGCCAGGGCGTAAGGCTGATATTGATTCAGTCGATCGGAAAGTGCCATTTTGTACTCCAGTTTTGGTTTCTGAAGCCACCATTAGTTTGTGTGCACGCGAAGGTGAAGACACGGCTTCTGACGCCCAATCAATTTTCCGTGTAGAATCCGTGACTTGTTGTCACATGCTCAAAGCGGAATATTGTCGTGCTTTTTCCAGGGATTGGTCAGATCCTTATTGCGCAGCATCCTGAGCCCCTGTGCCAGCCGCCGCCGGGTAGAGTGCGGCATGATCACTTCGTCAATATAACCGCGCTCGGCCGCGACGAAAGGAGACAGGAAGCGATCCTCATACATCTTCGTATGCGCCGCGATCTTCTCAGGATGGGCGATATCCTTGCGGAAAATGATCTCGACCGCGCCCTTGGCACCCATGACGGCGATCTGCGCGGTCGGCCAAGCATAGTTCAGGTCACCGCGCAGATGTTTCGACGCCATGACGTCGTAGGCGCCGCCGAAGGCTTTGCGAGTGATGACAGTGAGTTTCGGCACGGTAGCTTCCGCATAGGCAAAGAGCAGCTTGGCGCCATGCTTGATCAACCCGCCATATTCCTGCGCGGTTCCCGGCAGAAAGCCCGGTACGTCGACAAAGGTGACGAGCGGAATATTGAAGCAATCGCAGAAGCGCACGAAACGCGCCGCCTTGCGTGAGGCGTCGCTGTCGAGCACGCCCGCGAGCACCATCGGCTGATTGGCGACGAAGCCGACCGTCGCGCCCTCGATGCGGCCGAAGCCACAGACGATGTTCTTGGCAAAGCTTGCCTGAATTTCGAAGAAATCGCCCTCGTCCGCCACCTTCAGGATCAGCTCCTTGATGTCGTAGGGCTTGTTGGCATTGGCCGGGATTAGCGTGTCGAGCGAGGAATCGGGATCGGTGACCGATTGATAGCACTCGATCTCCGGGAGATCAGCGGTATTCGACTGAGGCAGGAAATCGATGAGCCGGCGCACCTGCAGCAGCGTATCGATGTCGTTGTCGTAGGCGGCATCGGCGATCGAGGATTTCGTCGTATGCACCGAGGCACCGCCAAGCTGCTCCGCCGTCACCGTTTCGTTGGTGACAGTCTTCACCACGTCCGGGCCGGTGACGAACATGTAGGACGTGTCGCGCACCATGAAGATGAAATCGGTCATAGCCGGCGAATAGACGTCGCCGCCGGCGCAGGGACCCATGATGATCGAGATCTGTGGAATAACGCCGGAAGAGAGCACGTTGCGCTGGAATACCTCGGCATAGCCGCCAAGCGCCGCCACGCCTTCCTGGATGCGCGCGCCGCCGGCATCATAGATGCCGATGATGGGGGCGCGGTTTTTCAGCGCCATATCCTGAACCTTCATGATCTTCTCTGCATGCGCTTCTGAAAGCGAGCCGCCGAAGACCGTGAAATCCTTGGCAAAAAGAAAGACCGTGCGGCCGTTGACCGTGCCCCAGCCAGTGACCACGCCGTCGCCGGCGATCTTGGTCTTGTCCATGCCGAAATCGATCGAGCGGTGTTCGACGAACATGTCGAATTCCTCGAAGGAGCCTTCATCGAGGAAGATTTCGATGCGCTCGCGCGCGGTCAGCTTGCCGCGCGCATGCTGCGCATCGATACGCGCCTGCCCGCCTCCGAGCCTCGCGATCTCCCGGCGACGTTCCAGTTCCTGCAGGATCTCTTTCATGATGGCCCTCTTTTCCGCTTATCCGGCTTAGCATGGCGCAGCAGCAGTTTGAAGCCGAAGGCTCAGTTCACCAGCGGCGGTGCCTTCAGCACGAAGATGGAACGGATGCGGGCGGCGATATCTTCAGCCATCAGATTGTCGGCTGCGTTCGGGTCCGGTGTGAAATTCGCCGTATCGAAGGAGGCGATGGCAAGCACCGCACCGGTATCGACCGAATCGACGTCGATATTGATCTTTGCCGTATTGCGATCGTGGTTGAAGCTTCCGGCCTTGCGGACATCGGTCAGGCGGATGGTGAGTGCCACCTTCGGCAGCACTGTATCGCGGGTGGTCACGGCGATGGCGGCATTGACGCGTTCGTTGATCGCCGAAAGCAGTACAGGCGAGACAGGCGGCACGGCTTGATCGGCAACGACGGTGGCGCTGCGCACGTCATAGGCTGGAGGTGCAGGCGGCGCCGTGCCCGGCCAGCTCGTGCATGCAGCCAACGCCAAACATCCCACGAGTGCCGATACCGCACCCGACCTCCACAACAACATGATTCGCGTCCCGAATTCCCAACCCTTGAGATGCAGATTTCGATATAACGGACTGCAAATCAACAATATTCAACTGCGAAGCGCGGAAAAAACATCGGTGGCTGCCTGAAACTCTTCGAAGCGCTGAGCGCGGCGCTGCTCGGCCTCTTCGTCACGGCCCCAATGTTCGATCGTCCAATCCTCGTCGAGATGGGCGAGCGCCCAGACTTCATCGAGCGGCAGTCGGCCTTCGGCGAAAGCAAGCGCCAGGATCGCCGAACCCGTCAGCGTCGTGATCGTATGCAGGCTGGCGAGTTCCAGCGGCGTGTCGTATTTGCGCAACGTCACGGCAAAGGCGGCGATCGCCTCACGCGGCTGCTCCTGATGCATGACGCCTTCGGCCAGGATGAAACGGGCACCGAGTTCGTTTGCGGCCCAGTCGATCAGCGGGTTCCACTGCTCCGATTGCCGCTCCACCAGGCGCTCCGGTCCATCGGCGCGATAGCAAAGCATATCTGTGGAGGAAAAGCGCAGGATGTCCTCGAATACCGCCTGGCTATCGATCGCCACACCGTCGAGCGCCGTGTTGACCAGCCGCGTCACCGGCATGGTCGCAGGATCGATGACCTCGACCTGCCGCGTCCATTCGGCTGCAACCAGCTTTGCGAGCGCCTCGGTCGGGACGGCGAGCGATTGGCGCGCAGGCGTCTTCACCACCTTGCCGTCGAGCTCGATCACGTGGCCGTCTTCGCTCTCGCGGACGCTTACATCCTTGTAGAAGCGCTTCGGCAGCGGCTTCTTCATCTGGATCTGAGCCCGGCGAATGGGATCGGGATGGCTCAGGTCTTCGGAAAGATCGTTCAACAGGTCGCGCATGGCGTCACCTCAGAGAATATGGCTCAACAAGTCGTTCGGGTGATGGGCAATCGTGTCGGCACCTGCCGCCAGCAGTTCTTCCACCGAAGCATAGCCCCAGGCAACACCGATCGCGGTCGCACCGGCCGCTTTCGCCATCTGCATGTCGTAGACGGCATCGCCGATAACGATTGTATCATGCGGATCCATGCCGGTCTCGCTGCAGCATTCCGTCACCATCGCGGGATGCGGCTTGGAAGGGCAATCATCAGCGGTGCGCGAAACGGCGAAATAGGGCGTAAAGCCGTTCGCTTCAAGAACATGCTCCAAGCCCCGGCGGGACTTGCCGGTCACCGCGCCGATCAGCAATTCATCGCGGGCGGCGAGCGTCTCGATCAACGGTTTGATCCCGTCGAAAAGCGGCGTCTGCATATCGCCCTCGTCGCGCACGTCGGGGAAGATCGATTTGTAGTGCGCCGTCATGGCAATTGCCTCGTCATCGACATGCGGCTTGCCCTGCATACGGGCAATCGCGATGTCGAGTGAGAGACCGATAATCGACTTGGTGGAGGCGACATCGGGACGCTTGTGGCCGAAATCGACGAAGGTGCGCGCCATGACCTCGTGGATCAGCCGGACGCTGTCGACCAGCGTTCCGTCACAATCGAAAAGCACCAGCTTCATTCGTCGTCCGGCTCCCCGGCCGATGCCTCGTCAAAGCCGAGGAGGTTCCAGGTTTGCACCATATGCGGCGGCAGCGGCGCGGTGATGCGCAGGCGCCCGCCGCTCGGATGCGGGATATCGATATGGCGGGCATGCAGGTGCAGCCGCTTCTGAACGCCGCCGGGAAAGTCCCAATTCGGGTCGTCCTCGAAATATTTGGGATCGCCGATGATCGGATGGCCGATATGCAGCGCATGGACGCGGAGCTGGTGCGTGCGGCCGGTATAAGGCTCCATTTCCAGCCAGGCGAGACGCTGGGCGGCGGTTTCGACAACACGGTAATAGGAGACAGCGTGATCGGCACCCTCCTCGCCGTGTTTGGCGATGCGCATCCGGTCGCCATCGGCGGTGGCTTCTTTCACCAGCCAGGTCGAGATCTTGTCCTCGTGCTTGCGGGGCACGCCCTTCACCAGCGACCAATAGGTCTTCTTGGTGTCGCGCTCGCGGAAGGCGGCCGTCAGCTTCTGTGCGGCACCGCGGGTGCGGGCGACGACGAGAACGCCGGAGGTATCGCGGTCGAGGCGATGCACTAGGCGCGGCTTTTCACCCTTCTGGCTGGTCCATGCCTCCAGCATCTTGTCGATATGGCGGCTGACGCCGGAGCCGCCCTGCACGGCGAGGCCGGCCGGCTTGTTCAGCACGTAGACCTTGTCGTCCTCATGCAGCAGCATGCGCGCCAGCAGCTCGGCGTCGCCGGAATGCTTCAGCTCCTTGCCTGCGATCGGTCCGCTTTTCGGCCCCTTGGCGTCGACATCCAGCGGCGGCACGCGCACCATCTGTCCCGGCTGCACACGCGCATCTGTCTTCACGCGCCCGCCGTCGACACGGACCTGGCCGGAGCGCATCAGCTTCTGTAATTGCCCAAAGCCCAGCCCTGGAAAATGCACCTTGAACCAGCGGTCGAGGCGCATGCCGGCCTCGTCGGGCTCGACCTTTATATGCTCAATCCCGGCCATTCGTCTTCTTTCAAGAACCGCGACATGACCCCGAAAAGCGCGAAATGGTTTCGGACAAGATCATGCCAAATCAAAGGACTGGGGCGGCCTTGCCCCAGGGCCGGGTCATCCGGCCTTTTGAGGTGGCTTTAGAGCATTTCGACGAAAAGTGGAAACCTGAATTGTCTGCCCGACGGGAATTTTGTGACAATGGTGCCCGGTAAACCTCATTTTGCGTTCGGCGCCACGACAGGAAGGTTGATATCGACCATTCCCGCCTTATCGAACATCAGCATCACCGGCACCGTGCCGCCCTGCTTGAACGGCGTCTTCACCTTCTTGAACATCATGTGCAGGCTGTTGGGCGAAAGCGTCACCGTGGCCCCAGCGGGGATGGCAACACCCTCTTTGAGTTCCCGCATCTGCATGACCTCGCCCTGCATCTTCATCTCGTGCAGCTCCACCTTGCCGGCGGCCGCTGAGGTCACGGACGTCAACCTGTCGTCGCTGCTGCCGCCATTGTGAATAGTGATGTAGCCGCCACCGACCGGCTGCCCCGGCAGCATGGCGCGGACATAGCCGCCGCTGATGTCGAGATCGCCGAGCTTGGCTGCAGCCGAACCCGCCGGCGCTTTGCCGGCATCCATATGCATCCCGGGCATTTTGCTCATGTCGTCGCTCTGCTGCGCCATGACGGCGACAGCCGAGAATGAAAGTGTGGTCGCCGAAATCAGCAATGCGGCGGCGAATTTGCGGTTCATCATTGTCTCCTGCCCGGCTCCTATATTGGCACCATGGGATAGCTTCTCGAAGCGCGATTGCAAAGTCCCCTGCATCCATCGGTCGCGCGTACCGGCCTCCGCTCATCAAGTCGCCACGACAAAAATTTGTTTCAGAGCGACATTTGCCCCTTGCCATCTCTGGCGACTACCAGATAATGGCACCCAACCCTGTTGGGAGAATCCGGCGCAAGCCGGTGCCGAAGGAGCAACCGCCCCGGAAACTCTCAGGCCAAAGGACCAACATGGGGCAGACGGAACTCTGGAGAGTAGCGCGCAAGCGCTCGCCGAAGGGATAACAATCTCAGGCAAACAGACAGAGGGGGCTCATCGAAGGCGCAGCCGCGCCTGAATTTTGAGCTCTGCGCTTTTAGCCAAGCGCAAAACCCGGAGGCGTCATTTGGACGAGACCGCTGCCCTCAAGAAGACACCCCTTCATGCCCTGCATCTGTCGCTCGGTGCCCGTATGGTTCCCTTCGCCGGCTATGACATGCCGGTGCAATATCCCGCGGGCGTGCTCAAGGAACATCTCTGGACCCGCGCATCGGCCGGCGTGTTCGACGTCTCCCACATGGGTCAGGTCACGATCCGAGCCCGTTCCGGAAGATATGAGGATGCGGCGCTTGCACTGGAAAGCCTAGTGCCGGTCGATATTCTCGGGCTCGCCGAAGGCCGTCAACGCTACGGTTTCTTCACCGATGACAACGGTGGCATTCTCGACGATCTGATGATCACCCACATGGACGACTACCTCTTCGTTGTCGTCAACGCCGCCTGTAAGGATGCAGATCTCAAGCATCTTCAAGATCATATCGGCGATAGCTGCGAAGTCACTTTACTTGATCGCGCCTTGATCGCGCTGCAGGGGCCGCGTGCCGTTTCAGTGCTTGCCGAACTCTGGGCGGATCTCGCCCATATGAAATTCATGGATGTCCGCCATTGCCGCCTGCATGACGTTTCCTGTCTCGTCTCCCGCTCCGGCTATAGCGGCGAAGACGGCTTTGAGATTTCCGTACCGGCCGACAAGGCTGAGGATATTGCCCAGCGGCTGCTCGAACATCCCGATGTCCAGCCGATCGGCCTCGGCGCCCGCGATTCCCTGCGTCTCGAAGCCGGGCTCTGCCTCTATGGCAACGATATCGATCAGACGACGACGCCGGTGGAAGCCGCGCTCGAATGGGCCGTCCAGAAAGCCCGCAAGACCGGCGGTGCCCGCGCCGGCGGCTTTCCCGGTGCCGGCCGCATCCTTGCTGAATTCGACAATGGTGCCTCGCGCCGCCGTGTCGGTCTGAAGCCGGAAGGCAAGGCGCCGGTGCGTGGCCACGCCCAGCTTTATGCCGACGCCGAGGGTAAGACCGAGATCGGTGAAGTCACTTCCGGCGGCTTCGGGCCGAGCGTCGAAGGCCCCGTTGCCATGGGCTATGTGCCAGTTGGTTTCGCCGCACCGGGAACACAGGTCTTTGCCGAGGTTCGTGGCAAGTACCTGCCCGTCGCTGTCTCTTCCCTGCCCTTCATCACTCCCACCTACAAACGCTGAAAACGTCATATTCCAGAGAGGATCTTCCATGCTGAAATTCACCGAAGAACATGAGTGGCTCAACATCGAAGGCGATGTCGCGACCGTTGGGATCACGGCGCATGCCGCCGAACAGCTCGGCGATCTGGTTTTCGTGGAATTGCCCGAGGTCGGCGCCAGCTTCTCCAAGGGAGACGATGCGGCGACGGTCGAATCCGTCAAGGCGGCGTCCGAAGTCTATTGTCCGCTCGACGGCGAGATCACCGAGATCAACGAAGCCATCACCGCCGATCCGGCGCTCGTCAATTCTGATCCGATGGGCGCTGGCTGGTTCTTCAAGCTGAAGCTGAAGAATATTGCTGATGCCGATGGTTTACTTGATGAATCCGGATATAAGGAGTTCATTGCGTAATGAATACGCCTACGGAATTCACATTCACCGACTACCAGCCCTACGATTTCGCCAATCGCCGCCATATCGGTCCCTCTCCGTCTGAAATGGCTGATATGCTGAAGGCGATCGGCTATGACAGCCTCGACGGGCTGATTAATGCGACGCTGCCGCCCACCATCCGCCAGAAGGCGCCGCTCACCTGGGCTGCGCCGATGACGGAACGTGAGGCGCTCGACAAGCTGCGCGAGACCGCCAACAAGAACAAGGTCCTCGTCTCGCTGATCGGCCAGGGCTATTACGGCACGATCACGCCTCCGGTCATCCAGCGCAATATCCTGGAAAATCCCGCCTGGTACACGGCCTATACGCCCTATCAGCCGGAAATCAGCCAGGGCCGCCTCGAGGCGCTGCTGAACTACCAGACGATGATCTGCGATCTGACGGGCCTCGATGTTGCCAACGCCTCGCTGCTCGACGAAGCAACCGCTGCCGCCGAAGGCATGGCGATGGCCGAGCGCGTGGCGAAATCAAAGGCCAAGGCTTTCTTCGTCGATGCCGATTGCCATCCGCAGACAATCGCATTGATCAAGACCCGCGCCGAACCGCTTGGCTGGACCGTCATCGTCGGCAATCCCTTCACCGATCTCGATCCGGTCGATGTCTTCGGCGCCATCTTCCAATATCCGGGCACGCATGGTCACATCAACGACTTCACCGGCTTGATTGCAAGGCTGCATCAGACCGGCGCCATCGCCGTGGTCGCCGCCGATCCACTGGCCTTGACGCTACTTAAATCGCCCGGCGAAATGGGCGCGGACATTGCCGTCGGCTCATCGCAGCGCTTTGGCGTGCCAGTCGGCTATGGCGGACCCCATGCGGCCTACATGGCCGTCAAGGATGCCTATAAGCGCTCCATGCCCGGCCGCTTGGTCGGCGTTTCCGTCGACGCCCGCGGCAACCGCGCCTATCGCCTGTCGCTGCAGACTCGTGAGCAGCACATTCGCCGTGAAAAGGCGACGTCGAACATCTGCACCGCGCAGGTGCTGCTCGCCGTCATGGCTTCCATGTATGCCGTCTTCCACGGCCCCCAGGGCATCAAGGCGATCGCCCAGCAGGTGCATCAGAAAGCCGTGTTGATGGCAAAGGGCCTGGAAAGGCTCGGCTACAAGATCGAGCCTGAGACTTTCTTCGATACGATCACCGTGGAGGTCGGCCATATGCAGGGCCTGATCCTGCGCGCGGCTGTCGCCGAAGGCGTCAATCTGCGCAAGGTGGGCGAAACCAAGATCGGCATGAGCCTTGACGAGCGAAGCCGTCCGGCAACGCTGGAAGCCGTCTGGCGTGCCTTCGGCGGCAATTTCCGCCTCGCCGACTTCGAATCCGGCTATCGATTGCCGAAGAACCTGCTGCGCACCAGCGAATATCTGACGCATCCGATCTTCCATATGAACCGTGCCGAAAGCGAGATGACCCGCTATATCCGCCGGCTCTCCGATCGTGATCTGGCGCTCGACCGCTCGATGATCCCGCTCGGCTCCTGCACGATGAAGCTTAATGCAACGGCTGAGATGTTGCCGATAAGTTGGCCGGAATTCGCGGATATTCATCCTTTCGTCCCGGCCGATCAGGCGCTCGGTTATCGTGAAATGATCGATGACCTGACGGAAAAACTTTGCGCTGTGACGGGCTATGACGCCTTCTCCATGCAGCCGAATTCCGGCGCGCAGGGCGAATATGCCGGCCTGCTCACCATCCGCAACTATCACATCGCCAACGGCCAGGGTCATCGCGACATCTGCCTGATCCCGACCTCGGCCCACGGCACCAATCCGGCTTCTGCACAGATGGCAGGCATGAAGGTGGTCGTCGTCAAGGTCAGCGATGACGGCGATATCGACATGGCGGACTTCCGCGCCAAGGCGGAGCAATATGCGGCCAATCTCTCCTGCTGCATGATCACCTATCCGTCGACGCACGGCGTCTTCGAAGAGACGGTGAAAGAGATTTGTGATGTCGTGCATATGCACGGTGGCCAAGTCTATCTCGATGGCGCCAATATGAACGCCATGGTCGGCCTCTCTCGTCCCGGCGACATCGGCTCCGACGTCAGCCACCTGAACCTGCACAAGACCTTCTGCATTCCGCACGGCGGCGGCGGCCCCGGCATGGGGCCGATCGGCGTCAAGGCGCATCTGGCGGCGCACCTGCCCGGCCATCCGGAGATGGACGGCCGCAGCGGTGCGGTCTCCGCCGCAGCCTTCGGCTCTGCTTCGATCCTGCCGATTTCCTGGAGCTACTGCCTGATGATGGGCGGCGAAGGGCTGACGCAGGCGACGAAGGTCGCAATCCTCAACGCCAACTATATCGCAGCGCGGCTGAATGGCGCTTACGACGTGCTCTACAAGTCGAAGACTGGCCGCGTGGCGCATGAATGCATCATCGACACGCGCCCGCTGGTCGACAGCGCCGGCGTCACCGTCGATGACGTCGCCAAGCGCCTGATCGATTGCGGCTTCCACGCGCCCACCATGAGCTGGCCGGTTGCCGGCACGCTGATGATCGAACCGACCGAATCGGAGACCAAGGCCGAACTCGACCGGTTCTGCGAGGCGATGCTTGCGATCCGCGAGGAGGCCCGCGCCATCGAAGAAGGCCGGATGGACAAGACTGACAACCCGCTGAAAAATGCGCCGCACACGGTTGAAGACCTCGTCGGCGAGTGGAACCGGCCCTATTCCCGCGAGCAAGCCTGCTTCCCGCCGGGTGCATTCCGGGTCGACAAATACTGGTCGCCCGTCAACCGTGTGGACAATGTCTTCGGCGATCGGAATCTCATCTGCACCTGCCCACCGGTCGAGGCCTACGCCGAAGCTGCCGAGTAAGCGCTTTTCCGAAAAAGTGAAGCGGTTCAGCCGCTTCACTCCTGTCCGACATAAATCTATCGCGAAAAATCTCTATGACAGCGCCGCGTGTCCGATCGGACGCGCGGCGTTTTTGCTCGTAAAAAATCAATTTGAGAACTGCCATGCGGATGTCACCGCCCATGTGTGCCTGCGGACATGGCTTACATGAGAGCGAAGCTGCGCTCATCCGCGACTGGCTTATACGGAAAGGCATATGGGATGGATGGGGAAAAGCTCATCAGCATGGACGCCATGGATGGCTATATTGCAGCCGCTTTCGAAACCGACGATCCCTCTCACATCGCCAGGGCCCTCGGCGCCGTGGCGCGAACGCGCAACATGAGCAAGCTTGCCAAGGATGTCAGCATGAACCGCTCAGCGCTCTATCGGGCGCTCAGTGGCGATGGAAATCCGGAATTTGCGACGATTCTAAAGGTCGTGAAAGCACTTGGCTTGAAACTGACGCCGGTGCCGGTGGCCGACCGCAAATCGGACGCTGCCTGATACTAAGGCGGCGAAAGGTTTGTTCAGACCGCCGGAGCGGCCTGACGCTGCGCAGCCAGGGCCGCGAGATCGGCGGGCTTCAACTCGACGGATTCGCCGCAGCCGCAGGCCGACGTCTGGTTGGGATTGGTGAAGGTGAAGCCGGAACGCAGCGTGGTGGTTTCGAAACCCATCTCGGTGCCAAGGAGATAAAGCACGGCCGACGGCTCGACCCAGACCTTGGCGCCGTTGCGCTCGATCAGGTCGTCCTTGGCATTCGGTTCGGTCACCAGGTCGATGGTATATTCCATCCCGGCGCAGCCGCCCTTCTTGATGCCGACGCGAACGCCCTTGGCATCGGGACCGGAATTTTCGACGATCGCCTTGACGCGCGCTGCCGCGTCATCCGTCATGCTCATTACTGCAAAGCCCATGGGCCCATTCTCCTTCCACAACCGGGGTCAAGATCCGGTGCTTCGAGTCATAATGTAAAGCGGGCGGCTTAAAGCTTCAATACCAGCCGACGGCCACCTGCGCCTCTTCGGACATGCGATCCGGCGTCCACGGCGGATCGAAGGTCATGCTGACTTCGACGCCGGAAACCCCTTCGACAGCACCGACCGCATTTTCGACCCAGCCAGGCATCTCGCCGGCGACGGGGCAACCCGGCGCGGTCAGCGTCATGACGATCTTCACCATGCGATCGTCCTCGATGTCGATCTTGTAGACGAGACCGAGTTCGAAGATGTCGGCAGGAATTTCAGGGTCATAGACCGTCTTCAGCGCGCTGATGACATCCTCGCTGAGGCGCGCCAGTTCGGCCTCGGGAATGCTGGAATGCACGATGCCCTCGCGCACGTCGATCTTCTGTTCGCTTTCATCGAGTGACATCGCTTGCCTCCTTAGGCAAAGAATTTTCGCGCATATTCCAGCGCATCGGCCAGGGCATCCACCTCGGCACGGGTATTGTACATGCCGAACGATGCACGGCATGTGGAGGTCACGCCGAAGCGTTTCAAGAGCGGCTGGGCGCAATGTGTGCCCGCGCGTACGGCAACGCCCTGCCGGTCGATCACCATCGAAACATCGTGGGAATGGATACCCGCGAGTTCGAAGGAGAAAATACCACCTTTGCCGGGTGCCGTGCCGAAAACGCGCAGCGAATTGATCTCCCGCAGCCGCTCCGCCGCATATGCCGCGAGATCGGCCTCGTGCCGGGCGATCGCCTCTCGGCCGACGCTTTCCATATAGTCGAGCGCGGCGCCAAGTCCGATCGCCTGAACGATGGGCGGAGTGCCGGCTTCGAAACGATGCGGCGGATCATTGTAAGTGACGTTATCCTCGGTGACGTCGAAGATCATCTCGCCGCCGCCCTGGAAGGGCCGCATCTCGCGCAACCTGTCCTTCTTGCCATAGAGCACGCCGATCCCCGAAGGGCCGTAGAGCTTGTGGCCGGTCATGACATACCAGTCGCAATCAATGTCCTGCACGTCGACGGGCAGGTGCACGGCGCCTTGCGAGCCGTCGATCAGCACCGGAATGCCGCGCTCATGCGCGATGCGGCAGACTTCTTTGACCGGAACGATGGTGCCAAGCGCATTCGACATGTGGGTGATCGCAACGAGCTTGGTACGTTCCGTCAGGCTCTTTTCGAAATCCTCGATATGGAAGGCCCCATCGTCATCCACCGGCACCCAGACCAACTTGGCGCCCTGCCGCTCGCGGATGAAATGCCAGGGCACTATGTTGGAGTGATGCTCCATAATGGAGACGACGATCTCGTCGCCCTCGCCCAGCTTGGGCATGCCCCAGCCATAGGCGACGGTATTGATCGCTTCGGTGGAATTCTTGGTGAAGATGATATCATCCACCGACGGCGCATTCAGGAAGCGGCGCACTTTTTCGCGCGCAGCCTCATAGGCCTCGGTGGCCGCATTGGACAGGAAATGCAGCCCGCGATGCACGTTCGCATATTCGCGAGAATAGGCATGCGAGATCGCGTCGATCACGACCTGCGGCTTCTGTGCTGATGCACCGTTGTCAAGATAGACCAGCGGTTTGCCATGGACGGTCGTCGACAGGATCGGAAAATCCCGGCGGATTGCTTCGACGTCATAGGCGGTGGCTGGTACGATCTTGTCCACGAGCATTGCTCCAATCAGGCGTGATTTTCGAGCCAGTCCGAGATAACGCCTTCCAGCGCCTCGACCAGGGCTTCGTCTTCCAGCTCTTCGATAATCTCGGCCACGAAGGCATTGACCAGCATGGCGCGGGCCTTGTTCCTGGGGATACCGCGCGCCATCATGTAGTAGAGATGGTTCTCGTCGATATCGGCAACCGTGGCGCCATGGCCGCACTGCACATCGTCGGCGAAGATTTCCAGCTCCGGCTTGACCGAGAACTCGGCATCGTCGGACATCAGCAGCGTGTTGCAGGCCATGCGGGCATCGGTCTTCTGCGCATCCGGAGCGACCCGGATCATGCCTTGGAAGACACCGCGAGCGCGGTCGAACACCACGTTGCGCATGATCTCCGTCGAGCCCGTATGCGGTACGTCGTGGCCAAGCACCAGCGTCACATCGGTATGCGTATCGCCACCGAGCAAATTGACGCCGCGCAGAACAAGGTCGGAGCCCTCGCCTGTGACTTTTACATGCAGCTCCTGGCGCACCAGCTTGCCGCCGGCATTGATGACGAACAGCTTCAGCTTAGCCTGCGCGCCGAGGTCGACGCGAATCTGGCCGAGATGCGTATCCTCGGTTCCCTGCTCCTGCAGGATGATCCAGGTCACTTCGGCACCCTTGCCGATCTTGATATCGCTGACCGAGGAGACCATTGCCGCAGCACCGGGCACGGCCTGGTGGCGTTCGATCACGGTCGCCTTGACATCGGCGCCGAACGAGACCGGCAGACGGCTATGGATCTGGCCACCGGCATGGATGAACTGGATTTCGAGCGGCGCATCAAGCTCAGTCCCATCCGGAAATTCGATGACATAGCCGTCGCGCACGAAGCTGCCGTTGATGCGGCCGATGGCGTCATCCCTTCCTAGCGCGGTCAGCCGAGCGGCGGCGGTACCGTCAGCCAGACTATCGGCATAACGGCGGACAACCAGGCCATCGACCGAGGTTTTGCCGCTCGTGCTGCCCTGCAGAACCGATAGCACGGCCGAACCGGGAACGGTCGGCGATAAGGGCTCGACGCTGCCGGCGCCTATGTCTGTCGGGACGGAACGCAGCAGGGTCTTGAAATCGGTATAATGCCAGGCTTCGAAACGCCGCGTCGGCAGGCCAGCGGTCTTGAGATCGTCCAGCAAACGGTCGCGGACGGCGAGCACGTCGCCATCACCCGGCAAATCGCCCAACTGGTTGTTATAAGCCTCGATCAGCGCCGTCTCAGCGGCGGTCAGACGGCTCGTCGTCTGAATGTTCATCGACGTATCCTTTCCGCCCCGATCAGGCCGCAGCCCCGATGATGTCGGCATAGCCGTTGGCTTCGAGCTCATGCGCCAGCGTCTTGTCGCCGGACTTGATCACCTGGCCCTTGTAGAGCACGTGCACGGTGTCCGGGATGATATAGTCGAGCAGGCGCTGATA
The DNA here is from genome assembly GCF_025200735.1 of Rhizobium sp. CB3060. Lineage (NCBI taxonomy): Bacteria > Pseudomonadati > Pseudomonadota > Alphaproteobacteria > Hyphomicrobiales > Rhizobiaceae > Rhizobium > Rhizobium sp. CB3060. The sequence continues at coordinate 1,498,008 of NZ_CP104158.1, forward strand.
GTGGGTGATGACGATCACGGCGCGATCGGGAGAACGCAGCGCATTGACGCCGTCGGCGACGATCTTCAGCGCATCGATATCGAGACCGGAATCGGTTTCGTCCAGCACGCAAAGCTGCGGCTCGAGGAGTGCCATCTGCAGGATTTCGGCGCGCTTCTTCTCGCCGCCGGAGAAACCGACGTTCAGCGGGCGCTTCAGCATCTCGGTGTTGATCTGCAGCTTGCCGGCAGCGTCCTTGACGCGGCGCATGAAGTCAGGCGTCGTCAGTTCGGCTTCGCCGCGCGCCTTGCGCTGCTCGTTCATCGCCACCTTCAGGAACTGCATCGTGGCGACGCCGGGAATTTCGACCGGATATTGGAAAGCCAGGAAGATGCCCTTGGCGGCGCGTTCGGCGGCGTCGAGTTCCAGAATGCTCTCGCCATTGTAGAGGATATCGCCTTCCGTGACTTCGTAATCGTCGCGGCCGGAAAGAATGTAGGAGAGCGTCGACTTGCCGGAGCCGTTCGGACCCATGATGGCAGCCACTTCGCCAGCCTTCACCGTCAGGTCCAGGCCGCGGATGATCTCGGTGCCGTCTTCGGCGATGCGGGCGTGCAGGTTCTTGATTTCAAGCATAGTAGAATCCTATCGAAGGAATGAAGGTGCGGCGCGCCGCTTGCGCGCCAAAAACATGTCTCTTGTCGAGGGCTTTACCCTACGCTGCCTTCCAGCGAGATGCCGATCAGCTTCTGCGCTTCAACGGCGAACTCCATCGGCAACTCCTGCAGGACTTCCTTGACGAAGCCGTTGACGATCAACGCAATCGCCGCTTCTTCCGGGATGCCGCGCTGCAGGCAATAGAACAACTGGTCCTCGGAGATCTTCGACGTGGTGGCCTCGTGCTCGAAATGCGCCGACGAGTTCTTCGCCTCGATATAAGGCACCGTATGCGCACCGCATTTGTCGCCGATCAGCAGCGAGTCGCATTGCGTGAAGTTGCGGGCGTTGGTCGCGCGGCGATGCGCCGAGACCTGGCCGCGATAGGTGTTCTGCGATACGCCGGCGGCGATGCCCTTCGAAATGATGCGGCTCGACGTGTTCTTGCCGAGGTGGATCATCTTGGTGCCGCTGTCGACCTGCTGGTGGCCGTTGGACACGGCGATCGAGTAGAACTCGCCACGGCTGTCGTCGCCGCGCAGGATGCAGGACGGGTATTTCCAGGTGATCGCTGAGCCGGTCTCGACCTGGGTCCAGGAGATCTTCGAGCGATCGCCGCGGCAATCGCCACGCTTGGTGACGAAGTTATAGATGCCGCCCTTGCCGTGCTTGTCGCCCGGATACCAGTTCTGAACGGTCGAATACTTGATCTCTGCGTCGTCCAGGGCAATCAGTTCGACGACAGCCGCATGCAGCTGATTTTCGTCGCGCTGCGGCGCGGTGCAGCCTTCGAGATAGGAGACATAGGCTCCCTCTTCGGCGATGATCAGCGTACGCTCGAACTGGCCGGTGTTCTTCTCGTTGATGCGGAAATAGGTGGAAAGCTCCATTGGGCACCGCACGCCCTTCGGCACGAAGACGAAGGAGCCATCGGTGAACACGGCCGAATTCAGCGTCGCATAGAAATTGTCGGTCGTCGGAACGACGGAGCCGAGATATTTGCGCACGAGATCAGGATGCTCGCGGATCGCCTCCGAAATCGACATGAAGATCACGCCGGCCTTCTTCAGCTCTTCCTTGAAGGTGGTGACCACCGAGACCGAATCGAACACCGCATCGACGGCGATCTTCGGCTTCTCGACGCCAGCAAGGATCTCCTGCTCACGCAGGGGGATGCCGAGCTTTTCATAGGTCTTCAGCAGCTCCGGGTCGACTTCGTCGAGCGATTTCGGACCGGCAAACTTCTTCGGCGCTGCGTAATAGTGAATATCGTTGAAGTCGATCTTCGGATAGTCGACGCGCGCCCATGTGGGCTCTTCAAGCGTCAACCAGCGACGATAAGCCTCGAGGCGCCATTCCAGCATCCATTCCGGTTCCTGCTTCTTGGCAGAGATGAAGCGGATAATGTCTTCGGAAAGACCCTTGGGAGCCTTTTCCACCTCGATGGTGGTCTCAAAACCGTACTTATACTGGTCCACATCGATCAAGCGAACCTGATCGACTGTTTCCTGGACTGCAGGCATGTCGTTCTCCAATCTCGCCGGATCCAAGGTCCGGCAGCTTGTCAACGTTGCGGCAGACTGAAATGTCTACCCTCTATGTAGTCGGCCAAAAGGGACTTTTCAGCCCGCTTGGCAAGCGGAAATTTCTGTTTCCGCAAAATTGTGGCCGTTAGGCCGCAGCTCCGGCAAGTTTACGCCGTCCCGCAATTCGGGCGAACGCAGCAATCGCGCGTTCGACATCCTCTTCGGTCGTCGTAAATCCAAGCGAAATGCGCAGCGCCCCGAGCTTGGGATCGCAGCCCATCGCCATCAGCACATGGCTTTCACCCACCTTGCCGGAAGAGCAGGCGGAACCTGCCGAAATCGCCACCCCTTCGAGATCGAAGGCGATCTGTCCGGTTTCGGACTTCAGCCCCGGCAGGGTGAAGAAACTGGTATTCGGCACGCGCGGGCCGCCTTCGCCGTGAATGATGACATCGGGCGCGGCAAGCCGCATGCCCTCCTCCAGTCGGTCACGGAGTTTCGCAGCGGCCGCATTGCGGCTGTCGAACTCGGCGGCGGCCGCGGCCGCGGCCGCGCCGAAGCCGACGACGGCCAATGCGTTCTCCGTGCCGGAACGATGCCCTTTTTCCTGTCCGCCGCCATGGATCAGCGGCTTCGGCATCAGCACTTCGCCGCGAGAGACGAGCGCGCCGGCCCCTTTCGGTCCGCCGATCTTATGCGATGAGATGACGAGGAAGTCGGCGCCGATCTCGTTGATATCGATCGGAACCCGGCCTGCCGCCTGCACGGCGTCGACGACCAAGAGGCCGCCGAATGCCTGCACGATCTCAGCCGCTTCGCGCACGGGCTGGAGAATGCCGGTTTCGTTGTTAGCAAGCATGATCGCCACCATCGGCAGCCCACTTGCCTTGTCATGGGCCGAAAGCATCGCTTCCAGCGCAGCAAGATCGACAACACCGTCCGATGTCACCGGTATTTCGCTGATCTTTTCCTTCGGGAATCGGCCACCCTCCCTGAGGGCTGGATGCTCGATTGCCGATATATAGAGATGGCCGATCGCAAGGGGCGTACGGCCCATGCGGAATTCCGGCGTCAGCACCATGTTGGCGGCTTCCGTTGCGCCGCTGGTAAAGACGACATGAGCCGGTTCGGCCCCCGTCAGACTTGCGACCTGCCGGCGCGCAGCTTCGATCGCCGCCCGCGTCGCACGCCCTTCGCCATGAACAGAATTGGGGTTTCCATAGAGGTCCAAGGCGTGCAACATAGCGTCGCGCGCCGCCGGATGAAGCGGTGCGGTGGCATTCCAGTCGAGATAAAGGCGCGTTGCCGCCATAATCTTCTTCCTGCCTGACGAAGCCTTGTTGTGCCCGGCTCATTTTCCTTGAAATTTCAGCCGGGCATGCCTTATGACACGTTCGACAAACCGTTGCACAAACAACGCATGGAAGATCGTGCCAAGTTTCGAATTGTTCTAAACTGCGTTCTAGAAAAGATGAGCGCATTAGTCAAGTCAACTTGCTGCGTCCCGCCTAGTTTGAACGCAGAAAAAGAAGAGCCGGAGTATCGATGCCCGAAGTTATTTTCAACGGCCCCGCAGGCCGCCTTGAAGGCCGCTATCAGCCATCCAAGGAAAAGAGCGCCCCGATCGCTATTATCCTGCACCCTCATCCGCAATTCGGCGGCACGATGAACAATCAGGTCGTCTACCAGCTCTTCTATATGTTCCAGAAGCGCGGCTTCACGACGCTTCGCTTCAATTTCCGCGGTATCGGCCGCAGCCAGGGCGAATTCGACCATGGCGCCGGCGAATTGTCTGACGCCGCTTCGGCGCTCGACTGGGTGCAGAGCCTGCACCCGGATTCGAAGAGCTGCTGGGTCGCCGGCTATTCCTTCGGCGCCTGGATCGGCATGCAGCTTCTGATGCGCCGACCGGAAATCGAAGGCTTCATGTCGATCGCACCACAGCCGAACATCTATGATTTCTCGTTCCTGGCGCCCTGCCCGTCCTCGGGCCTGATCATCAACGGTGATTCCGACAAGGTCGCTCCGGAAAAGGACGTCAACGGCCTCGTCGAAAAGCTGAAGACGCAGAAGGGCATCCTCATCACCCACAGGATCGTCCCCGGCGCCAACCATTTCTTCAATGGCCAGGTCGATACGCTGCTCGGCGAATGTGAAGACTATCTCGATCGTCGTCTGAATGGCGAATTGGTGCCAGAACCGGCAGCCAAGCGGATCAGGTGATTTACCCCTTCTCCCTTCGGGGAGAAGGCTTTCCGTTACCGCGACATCTGAAAACTGAGACCTGAAACGCCGTCGATCACAATCGGCGCGCGATATTGCATGCCGATTTTACGGAGAACCCGCTGCGACGCGGCGTTTTCCGGATGGGTGAAGGCGATGAACTGGCGAGCGAAACCGCGTTGGAAAAACCAGTCCGCAAGCGCCCCTGCAATTTCGGTGGCATAACCATTTCCCCAGGCTTCCCGACGGATGGAATAACCGAGTTCGAATTCGCCGCGTTCGCTCTCCTCAAACCGGGAAAAGCCAGCCCGTCCGATGAAACGGCCGTCGTCGCGTCTGAGCATCTTGTATTTGGTCACGCCATCGCGCGCCTGTTCATTAAACCAGCTTTTGAGGCGCGCCTCGGCCTTCTCAAGAGTCCATGGCGCGGCGCCCGAGAGATAGCGAGTCGTCTCGATCGTCGAATGCAATTGTCTGATGAGCTCGGCGTCGCACTTGTCCCACATCGTCAGAATGAGACGCGGGGTCTCCAATATAATGGTGTCGCTCATTGGTCGCGTCGCTTCCCAATCCTGCTCAAACTTCCCACGCGGCAGTCAACCAAAATGGTGACGAGCCGATAAATCAGTGCTAAACGCGCCGCGACGGTTCAACAATAGCGATTTCGCCGCATGGCACACCTGCGGCGCCCCGAGAGACCAAGATCATGGCTGAGTTCAAATCCGATTTCCTGCGCACCTTGCAAGAGCGCGGCTTCATCCACCAGATTTCCGATGAAGCCGGCCTCGACGACCTCTTCGCCAAGGAAACCGTGACGGCCTATATCGGCTTCGACCCGACGGCGCCGAGCCTGCATGCGGGCTCGCTGATCCAGATCATGATGTTGCATTGGCTGCAGGCGACCGGCCACCGTGCCGTCTCGCTCATGGGTGGCGGTACCGGCATGGTCGGCGATCCCTCTTTCAAGGAGGAATCGCGTCAGTTGATGACGATCGATACCATTGAAAGCAACATCGCCTCGATCAAGCGCGTCTTCTCCAACTACCTGACATACGGCGAAGGCCCCAAAGATGCGTTGATGATCAACAACGCGGAGTGGCTGCGTTCGCTCAACTACCTGGAATTCCTGCGCGACGTCGGCCGCCATTTCTCGGTCAACCGCATGCTCTCCTTCGATAGCGTCAAGACGCGCCTGGATCGCGAGCAGTCGCTGTCCTTCCTCGAATTCAACTACATGATCCTGCAGGCCTACGACTTCGTCGAACTGGCCAAGCGTTACGACTGCCGCCTGCAAATGGGTGGTTCGGATCAATGGGGCAATATCGTCAACGGTATCGACCTCGGTCACCGCATGGGGACCAAGCAGCTTTTTGCTCTGACCTCGCCACTGTTGACCACCTCCTCGGGTGCCAAAATGGGCAAGTCGGCCTCCGGCGCGATCTGGCTGAACGCCGACCTGCTCTCGGCCTATGATTTCTGGCAATACTGGCGCAACACCGAGGATGCGGACGTCTCCCGCTTCCTGAAGCTTTATACCACGCTGCCGATGGACGAGATCGCCCGCCTTTCCGCCCTCGCCGGCTCGGAGATCAACGAGGTCAAGAAGATCCTCGCCACCGAAGTCACCGCGATCCTGCATGGCCGCCAAGCCGCCGAACTTGCCGCCGAAACCGCGCGCAAAACCTTTGAGGAAGGCGGGCTTTCTGAAAACCTGCCGTCCGTCGATCTTCCCGCATCCGAACTCGACGCCGGCATCGGGCTGCTCTCGCTGATCGTCCGCGCGGGTCTCGCCGGCTCGAACGGCGAAGCCCGCCGTCATGTCCAGGGCGGCGCCGTGCGCATCAATGATCAGGCGATCAGCGACGAACGCAAGGTGATCGGCAACGGCGAAGTCACCGCCGATGGCGTCATCAAGCTGTCGCTCGGCAAGAAGAAGCACATCCTGATCCGCCCTGCTGCTTAATAGGCTGCCTGACACCGAAACACGAAAGCCGGCGCAACCCGCCGGCTTTTTTACGCTTTCAGCGCCTCCGCAGCAATTTAATGCACGGTCATGTCGGACCATGGCATTTCCGTTCGTCTTTTGTAGAGATCAACTCTGGAGGCGAGTTATGGACGAACTGCCGGTAATCGAAACGAGGCGTAAAGGTAAAAGCCTCACGCAGAGCATGCTGATTCCCAGCAAGGACATGGTTGCTCGGGCACTCCGGGCCGCCCCTCCTGGCGAATTATCTGACATTGCCAAGATAAGACGGGCGCTCGCCAGGGAATATGGAGCGGATGCCTGCTGCCCCGTGACCGTCCAGCGACATCTGGTGCAAATCAGTCAAGACGGCACTGCCCCGTTCTGGCGCGTGGTCGATCCTGAGCGACCTTCCGCCCGGCGCATGATCGGCGGACCTGAACGCATACGCGAGCGGTTGGCGAACGAACGATGATCGGTTTGGCCTGCGTGCTCGGCGTGAAGCTCAGAACTCGAAGATCTGCCGGAACACGCCCGGTGCGATGATCGACAGCGGGTTGATCTGCAGGTTCGGTTTTTCAAAGTTTCCGGTGAGCCTGAACGTGATGCCGATCAGGCCGCGGTCGCTGCCGTTGCCAAGGATGAATCCGACGATCGGCACTTCGGCGAACAGCCGGTTGAGGCCATAGGCGGGCATGAACGTGCCCGTCAGGTCCATGTTGCCGTTCGCGTCCTTCACCGTGCCTTGAAACGTCGCGCCCACCTGTACGCCGCGGACAACGCCATTTTCCACCGCAAGCGTCCCCTTACGCAGCACCAAGCGCGCGAAACCGCGCTCGAAACTCTGGGATCGCGTATCGATATTCTGTTTGACGGCCGAATTCAGGCTTCGCCCATTTTTGCCGCTCGGTGTGGAAACGATGGTCGAAAGCTTCTTTTCGTCGATGATGGCGAAGTTACGGATATCGAGCGAACCGTCCCAGGCATCAGTTCCCGTGGAGCGTAGCGACAGATTGAGCAGGCCGCCTTGCAGATGCTTGTAGAGATCGGCAAAACGCGCCACTGCGCCCGCATCGCCGCTGGTGATGCGAATAGTTCCGCCGTCTCCGCCCTTGCTCACCTGGCTGACGACGGCCTCGCCGCTGTGCGTGAGGCCGGAGAAATCCGCAGCTATCGTGCGGCCGCCGACGATGGAATAGACGCCCTTGAGATTTCCGATCGACTCATCGTTGAAGCCGACGACCTTATCGAGATTGGCCCGGATCGTTGCACCGGACGAATCATCCTTGTTGTCACTTTTGTCGCTGGATGCTGTTTTCAGCCGCGCCAGAACTGGCCGGAGATCGGCCGAATTGCCGGCGACGGATATGTCGTAGTTGCCGCTTTTGCCGTGCTTGATCGACAGCGCGAAATCATCGAGCGCGGAAAGCTTGACGCTATCGAAATTTGCCGAAGACAGGCCACCCTTGCTGACGACGAGATCGCCGCTGACACCGAAGCCATCTCCTTTGAGGACGAAATTTTTGAGCACTGTCTGGCTGTCCGGCCCGGAGGCCTCGAATTGGGCGGTGGCTGGAATGCCGCTGCCTTTCGACCAGCCGACCCACGGAACGGTCAAGGCCGCCTTGGCGAGGTCGATCTTGACGCCCTGCCGATCGTCGTCGATGCGCGTGAGTTCTATCTTAATCGGGCCATCGATAATGTCATTGAGACCCGGTATGACGCTGTTACGTTGGGCATCGGTGAGCGTGGCAGTGATCACGCGACTGCGTTTGGCCGTTGATTTGCCGTCCGTCGGTTCGACCATATCGATTTGCGCTGGAATGCCGTCGATCTGCGCCTGGGCATCCAGATGCACGGATTGGGGATCGGCGTCGATCTCGCCCGTAAGATTGGAAATCTTGCGGTTGTTCATCGGCTTCAGCAGATCGACGTCATCGAGCTGCAAGTTCGCCTTCCAGACCGGCGGCGGCGGCTTCTGATCGCTGATCAGGCCGATTGTCGCATCGACCTTGGCGACGATCTTGCCGTTGAAGTTCTCCGGTTTGAACTCGGTTCGCTGCAGCACTTCCAGCGGCTTATAGGTCAACAACTCGCCGATGGAATCGCCCGTGCCGGATATTTCCAGCGTGAGGGTGGCCATCAATGGCTTGTCGTAGGCCGACGGGATCGAGAAATTGCTGTCGTTCAGCGTCACCGAGCGGCCTGAGGGGAAATAGGAGGTGCCGCTCGCAATATCGACGCTCATCGTCGGACCGGTCAGATCGAAATGCGCCTGGGTGTCCCGGATTGGCGGAATCTCGCCTGGCACGTCGAGGCGCGCCTCATCGATATCGAAGGCGATGTGCAATTCGTTCTTTCCGAGCTGCAGCTTGCCCGTTTTCGCCGCTTCCGCCAGTCGTCCGGCGGGGATGAAGACCGAAATGACCCCATTGGTCACCGTGCCGCCGAAGAGGTTTTTCTCCACCCAGACCCGAGGTTTCGAGGCCATCCAGAACGGCCAGAGCTGCTTGATCGCGGTCGTATCGAGCTTGTCGGCGCGGCCGCCGAAGCTGATCTCCGGCGAGCTGTCTCCGAGTTTCAGATGCAGGGAGCCAAACAACGCGCCCAGCGGCGTGGAGATGCCGAGATTTTCGAATTGCAGTTCCTTGGTCGCCGCCAGGAAACGCCCCGTCGCCTGCCCGTCGAAGCTGACCGGCTGTTCGCCCGAAATGGAGGATGCTGCCGTGCCGCCACGAATCAGGAAGTCGATGCCGAAGCCCTTGCCGGCATTGGCGTCGATATGGTCGAGGTCGATCAGCGCCCCGGAGAATGGCACAATAGTGCCGACGAATTGAGCCTTAGACGGCGCAATCTCAAGCGTGTGGTGGGCGAAGTTGTAGGCGAGATTGATGTTGGCCTTTGTCAGCTCCTGCGGGTCGCGGTCCATGTAGAGCGTGCCGGGTTGGACATCGATCGAGGCGCTGAGCTTTGGTTCTATCCCTGAACCACCACGCATGGCGGTCACCGTCATTCCGGCGAAACTCATGATGCCCTGGCGCGGCGTGCCGTTCTGATCATAGGCCATCGTTAACGGCTTCAGGTCGAGATTGGTTACCTTTGCGGTCAGGGAAGAACTGCGCCCAGCCTCCTGTTGATCGGCGGTGACATCCAGCGTCGCGACGGAGCCGTTGACCGCAACCTGTCCATAAAGATGCAGCGATGTCGGTCCGCTGCGCTCGAAGGTGAGGCTGTCGACCACGAGCGAGATCGGCTCGCCGCCCTCCTGTCGTGCCAGCTTGACGGCAAAGCCGGAAATGCGCACCGAGTTCGTGCCGCCGCGTTCGACGAAACGCTCGAGGAAATCGAGATTGTCGAAGGCTGACTTCAGCGCTTGCGGTAACGCATCGACGCGCAGCATCGTCAGGTCGACGGGATCGCCCTGCGGCAGCAGCGACGTGTCGAGCGCGATGCCCTCTGCCGCCACATTGGCCACTTCGACACGGCCTTCGACAAGCGCCAGCGGATCGAGCACCATGCTGACCGCCGACATGGTCGACAGGTGCTTGCCGCTCTCCTGGTCGACCACATTGACGTTGCGGGCTTCCAGCTCCAGCCGCAGGGTGGGCGTAAAGCGGACCACGGTCGAGCCAACCTCCGCTTTGTAGCGAGGCCCGATCGCGCGATCGAGGGCAAGCTGTGCCTTCTGCGACAGGGGTTCATCGAAAATGCCGCCCTCGATGGTCGCGATGACGGCGCCGGCGATCAGGGCGAGAAAGGCGATGAAGACAAGGGTGATGCGGCAGACATGCCAGACATGCGAGCGCTTGCGCCGTTTGCGCTCGGGGACATGCACGATCATAGGATCGTCGACCTGAGCGGAAGGCAAGTGGTCGAGCGAGACGAGATCCTTCTTGCGGAATATAATCTTTTCGCCTCGGATCACTCCCGTGCGTCCCTTTCTTTTTTTGCAATTTTGTTGGTGACGCTGCGTCCGATGTGGACGGCATACCGGCGCAGTATATATGGCTGGTATTTAGTGTCATCCAAAATCCCGGCAAAAGAAAGGTTTTCCCGTGACCGAAATCTCTCTGGTTGAATTGGGCATCGGCGACAGAGCGCCAGATTTCGATCTTCCGCGCGATGGCGGCGGCCGTGTGAGCCTTGCTGATTTTGCCGGCAAGCCATTGGTGCTGTTCTTTTATCCCAAGGACGATACGACCGCCTGCACGACCGAATCGATCGCCTTCACAGCGCTTGCCGCCGACTTCGAAAGGGCGGGCGCGGCCGTCCTCGGCATGTCGCCGGATTCGGTCAGGAGCCATGACAAATTTGTGAAGAAGCACGCCCTCTCCGTCCCCCTCGCTTCCGATGAAGAGAAGACCGCCGCCGAGGCTTACGGCGTCTGGCGGGAAAAGAGCATGTATGGCAGGACCTACATGGGCGTCGTGCGTTCGACTTTCCTGATTGGGGCGGACGGCAGGATCGTCAAGATTTGGAGCAAGGTCAAAGTGGCCGGCCATGCCGAAGAGGTCTTGGCTGCTGTCCAGGAACTCTGATGCCGGTGGAAATCGAGACCATCACTTCGCTGCGCGGCGGCGCGATAGCCGCTATCTGCTCTGCCGATCTCGATCGCAAGACGGCGCTTGCCCAGGAATCGGCGACCCGCTGGTTTGCGCGCACGCTGTCGCTGCGCTCGCCGCTCGATCCGGCTCTTGCCGATCGTCCCGGCCGGCCGGAAAAGCCGGAGCTGGTGCCGCCAAAGCATATGAAGAAGCGCTCGCTGCACACGGTCAAAGGTCGCATTGCGCTGCTGCATGCCATCGCCCATATCGAGCTCAACGCCATCGATCTGGCGCTCGACATCGTCGCGCGCTTCGCCACCGAACCAGTGCCCAATTCCTTTTTCGACGGCTGGATGCAGGTTGCTTTCGAAGAAGCCAAGCATTTCCGCATGGTGCGGGCGCGTCTGCGCGATCTTGGCGCCGACTATGGCGATCTGCCCGCCCATGACGGCCTGTGGCAGGCCGCGCACGCAACCCGCAACGACCTCACTGCACGTCTTGCCGTCGTTCCGCTCATTCTCGAAGCTCGCGGCCTCGACGTGACGCCGGCGCTGCAGGCGAAAATGCGCGAAACGGGCGACTTGGAGAGCGCTGCCGTCCTTGATGTCATCTACAATGACGAGAAAGGGCATGTCGCCGTTGGCGCCAAATGGTTCCGCTTCCTCTGCGCCCGCGAAAGGCGCGATCCGGCCCGCACCTTCCAGGATTTGGTGCGCGCCAATTTCCGCGGTTCGCTGAAGGCGCCGTTCAATGACATCGCCCGCGCCGAGGCCGGTCTGACGCCTTCCTTGTACCGCGCCCTTACGTCTACAAGTAATGCATAACATACTAAACTATAAGAGTTTTTTGGTTTTCTAGGGGTGAGGCGGAAAGCAATCGTTAACCATAATTCCGTGTAGTCTCCAGTGGATGCCGATGTGCATCGATTGGGAGATTCTCGGTGACAGCCAAGCCTCAGAACCGGGTTTTCGGCAAACAAAAACGACAGTACACCATTATCGTGGCGAGCGGCGATACGGTGCGCCACATGACCGTGCGCCCGTGGATGGCGGCGCTTGTCGTGTGCCTCATCGGCATCTTTTCGATCGGATATCTCCTCGCCACCTCCTATCTCGTCCTGCGCGACGACCTGATCGGCGCCACCATGGCCCGGCAGGCGCGCATGCAATATGACTATGAGGATCGCATTGCGGCGCTGCGCGCCCAGGTCGACCGTGTTACGTCCCGTCAGCTTCTCGACCAGCAAGTCGTCGAGGAGAAGGTCGACAAGCTGATGGAGCAGCAGCAGGCCTTGTCATCGCGCCACGGCAAGCTCGATGCGCTGCTTGACCGCGCCGAGAGTTCCGGCCTGATGAACAAGAATGCCTCTGGAGATGCCAGTGCGGCGGCCAAAGGCGACCACGCGGAATTGACGGGAGGGCTGAAGTCGATTGAGAGGCTTCTGTCGAGCGGCAAGCCCGCCGATGCGACCCCCGACAATTCCACCCTCGCCTATGTTCCCGCCCCTGAAACCGTCGCCGACCGTGCCGACCGGGTGTTCTCCAGGGTGACATTGTCACTGAAACATATCGAACAGGATCAATTGACCCGCGTACGCCATCTGACGACCGGCGCGTCGGAGACCGCCGATGAGATCCAGTCGATCATGCAGAATGTCGGCGTCAAGGTTCCGACCGTGATGGCCAGCGCTGCGAGCAAGGATGAGAGCGTCGCAAATGATGATGGCGGCGTCGGCGGTCCTTATGTCGCACCGGAAAATGTCGATCAATTCGATCAGTCCATGGCCAATCTCGACACGGCACTGACGCGCCTCGAGACAGTACGCGGCGCAGCCGAAAGCCTGCCTTTTCGTAATCCGGCGCCGGGCAAGCTGATCACCAGCCCCTTCGGCAATCGCAAGGATCCCTTCTTCGGCAAGCTGGCACTTCATACCGGCACCGATTTCCACTTCAGCCCTGGGGAAAAGGTCAAGGCGACGGCGCCTGGCAAGGTCGTCTCCGCCGGCTGGACAGGTGGTTATGGCAACATGGTGGAGATCGACCACGGAGACGGCATTTCGACGCGTTACGGCCATATGGAAGAAATTCTGGTCAAGATCGGCGATACGGTCAAGGCCGGCGACGCCCTCGGTCTTGCCGGTAGCACGGGACGTTCGACCGGCACGCATCTTCATTATGAAGTGCGCGAAAACGGCCGTGCGATCGACCCAATGTATTTCATCAATGCAGGCACGAAGCTCGCAAGTTATATCAATGGACTAGGGACAATCTGACCGCGAGAATTGTGACAAACGAGCAACAAAGGTGGCGCTAATCTAAAAATTGCGTTATCTATTGGTCTGAAGCTTTCTGAACCACCTGCTTTCCTTGACTTCGCGGGTATTTGGTTCTATGTCGCGCTGCATTGCGGCATGCTAGGGCATGTCGACTCACGAGTGTTCGACCGAACCGGAACGGAAATAGTTTTCCCTTTGACAACATTTGCTGACCTTGGCCTGAGCCAAAAAGTCCTATCCGCGGTAACTGACGCGGGCTACACCACACCGACTCCGATCCAAGCCGGCGCAATTCCGTTTGCGCTGCAGCGTCGCGATATCTGCGGGATCGCCCAGACGGGTACCGGCAAGACCGCCTCCTTCGTTCTGCCGATGCTAACGCTCCTCGAAAAGGGTCGTGCCCGCGCGCGCATGCCGCGCACGCTGATCCTAGAGCCGACGCGCGAACTCGCCGCACAGGTCGCGGAGAATTTCGAGAAGTACGGCAAGAACCATCGCCTGAACATCGCCCTGCTGATCGGTGGCGTTTCTTTCGAAGACCAGGATCGCAAGCTGGAGCGCGGCGCCGATGTGCTGATCTGCACGCCCGGCCGCCTGCTCGACCATTTCGAGCGCGGCAAGCTGCTGATGAGCGCCGTCGAAATCTTCGTCATCGATGAAGCCGACCGTATGCTCGACATGGGCTTCATTCCCGATATCGAGCGCATCGCCAAGCTCATTCCTTTCACGCGCCAGACGCTGTTCTTCTCGGCCACCATGCCGGGCGAAATCCAGAAGCTGGCAGATCGCTTCCTGCAAAATCCGGAACGTGTCGAAGTCGCCAAGCCCGCTTCGACGGCAAAGACCGTCACGCAGCGTTTCGTCGCTTCGCATGGCAAGGATTATGAGAAGCGCGCGACGTTGCGCGATCTCATCCGCTCCCAGACCGATTTGAAGAACGCCATCATCTTCTGCAACCGCAAGAAAGATGTCGCGGATCTCTTCCGCTCGCTGGAACGCCATGGCTTCTCGGTCGGCGCGCTGCACGGCGATATGGATCAACGCTCGCGCACGACCATGCTGCAGAACTTCCGCGACGGCAATATCCAGCTTCTAGTCGCTTCCGACGTTGCGGCACGCGGCCTCGATCTTCCCGATGTCGGCCACGTCTTCAATTTCGATGTGCCGATCCATTCGGAAGATTATGTCCACCGCATCGGCCGCACCGGCCGTGCCGGTCGCTCGGGTTCCGCCTTCACCATCGTGACGAAGCGCGATACCAAGCATGCCGATGCGATCGAAAAGCTGATCGGCGAAGATGTCGAATGGCTGAACGGCGACCTGTCGTCGTTGCCCCCGGTCGAAGAAAGCCGGGACGACGATCGTTCTTCCCGTCGCCGTGACTCTAAAAGCAGAGGCCGCGACCGGGATCGTGGCCGCGGAGGCCGGAGCGCCTCGAGTCATAAATCTGATATCGACGTCGAGGATAATAGCGTCGAAGTGATCGAAGCAGCAGCACCAGCAAAGGCCGAAAGCGTGAGAAACGAGCGCAAGTCTGAGAACAGCAACAAGTCCCACAACGGTTCTCGCAACAATCACCGGCCCTTCCCTGCTGCCAACGACGACAACCGCGAGCGTCGCAATCGCTATCGCGATCAGGACGACGGCCCGACCCCGGTCGGCTTCGGCGACGATATCCCCGCCTTCATGCTGATTGTTGCCAACGCCAAGGGCTGACGGGCCTGCGGCGCATGGGGAAGCCCGGCATCGATTTCCCAGGATTAGGAACCGGTCTCGCAATTTTGCGAGACGGAAAGCTGTTGCTCTATAAGCGCCTGAAGGCGCCCGAAGCCGGCTTATGGAGCATCGTCGGCGGCAAGGTCGATCATATGGAGCCTGCCGCCAGGGCCGCCGTCCGCGAAGCGGAAGAGGAAAGCGGTCTCTCCATCGGCAAGATCGACTATCTCTGCACGACAGAAGTCATCATCGAGGCCGACCGCCAGCACTGGATCTCACTGATCTATATCTGCAGGGACTTTTCCGGCGAGCCTCGCCTGATGGAGCCCGACAAGCTCTCCGATTTCGGCTGGTTTGGCCGTAACGAATTGCCGACTCAACTTTCCGATTTCGCCAAGGCAACCATCGCCCATTTGAGCGAAGACGATTTTCGCTGAACTCTATTTCTCCGCCCGCACCGCCGCCTCGTAAGCCAGTCTCACCCAGCGCGCCATGATGTCCGGATCGTCGAACGCATCGTCCGGGATCGACCAATAGGGCATGTTGACGGGTTTGCCTTTCTTGCCTTCATAGGCCCAGCGCCGGGCGCCGGCTGCCTCGAATTCCGGAGCGCTGATTTCGTCAGCTTTCAGCAGCATCTCGTCGCTTACTTCGACGGCGACGATACGGCCCATGTGGTAGACGCCCTTGCCGCCGAACATGCGCTTGATCGTCACCGGCCCAAGCGCCTGGAACATCTCCTCGATCTCGATATTATCCATTCCCTACCCCTTCAAAATGCCACCGGCGGCCAATACGGCTTCGGGCGTATCTACATCGAGATGAGCGGCATCGCCAATGTCGACATCGATGACGGCAAGCCCCGCAGTTTCGATGATATGCCGGGCGCCGACATCACCTTCGAGCCGCATCACAGCGTCGAACACGGCGCGCGGCAGGATGACGGGATTGCCACGTTTGCCGCGCGATACCGCACGGACGATCGCCTGACCGTTCGCCTTCCGGAAGGCCGCAATCAGCGTCTTCAGGTCGTCGCTGGTGACACCCGGCATGTCGGCCAGCATGACCAATGCGCCATCGGCGCGTTGCGCGAACGGCGCGCTGATGCCGGCGACCAGCGAGCTTGCCATGCCGGACGCATAGTCTGGATTGTGCACGCGCTCGATCGCCAGACCGGCGAGCGCCTGCTCGATCTCCTCGCGGCGATGGCCGGTAACGACGATGACAGCGGAAGCCCCGCTTGCCATAGCCGTCGCAGCCGAGCGTCGCACCAGGGGGATGCCATCGAACTCCGCCAACAGCTTGTGCGGCCCGCCCTCGCCCATGCGGCGTGCTTTGCCGGCCGCAAGAAGCACAACAGCAACAGAGATCTGAGCCTCCGGCTTGACGGCGATATCACGTGGTCTTGGCCGCGATTGGATTTCCATGAGAAGTCCCCCGACGCCCATGCCGCTGATCTCATGCGGCGTCGGCTTTTCGCCGGCAAGGATACGATCCAGCACCCAGTCGAAACCATTCTCTTTCGGGCTGCGAGCGCAGCCGGGCGCGCCCACGATATAGACATCGCCGATCCGGCCGAGCACCAGCAGATTGCCGGGATCGACTGGCATGCCGACCTGGATCACCTGGCCTTCCGCAAGCCGGATTGCCTCAGGAATGACGTCGCCGGCATCGATGACAGCCGACGCACCAAAGACGATGACGAGTTTTGGCGATTGATCCTCCGCCCGCAGTGCCTTGCCGATCGCTTCCGCGACCGCAGGCGCACGATGCGCCACGCGCTCTTCCCGCTCCAAAGTGCTGCCGGCAAGCTGAAGCCGCTGCGCAAGGATGCGCGCCGTCTTGTCCATCACGGAGGTCTTCAGCGACGGCAATTCGGTCGCGATCAGCGACACCGCATGCGGCTGGAATGGCTTGACCTCGAAGACCGTCGTCTGCCGCAGGATGTCGATGCCCGCAGCAACCTTCTCACCTGAAACTGCCAGCGGAATGATCTTGAAGGTCGCTACCATATCGCCGCGACGCACCGGCACATGATCGGCAAGACAGGCAAGCGTGATGGCCGGATCGACGCGATTCAGCCGGTCTACGGCGGCGCGGTTTGCGACGAACAGGCCATCGACCGCGCTGTGGACATTGACGCGCCCCGTAGCCGCTTCGGAAAACGTCAGATGATCCGGGGCAATCGCCCGCGCCAATTGCGCCGCGGCCTCATCCTCCATGAGATCGTCAGGCGCGATTCTGGCGGCGGTGACATGGGAGATATTGGCAGCGATGAGACGGTCGAGATCGGCGCGGTCAAGGACATGGCCCTTGGCGAGACTGCCGTCTGGCAATCGGATGGAATGCGCAAGCACGGCGCCTTCGGCTTCCGCTGTCGCAAAATCACCGAATATCATCGCCTGTCACCCTTCGGTGATGAGACGTCACGGCCGCGCAGCGCGGCGATGATCTCGGCCAAGATGGCAACGGCGATTTCCGCCGGGCTCGATGCGCCGATGGGAAGGCCGATTGGGGCATGAATTCGGGCAAGATCGGCGTCCGTCAGCCCCTCATGCTTCAATCGTTCCACGCGGCTCGCATGCGTCTTGCGACTGCCGAGCGCGCCAACATAAAAACAGCCTGCTTTCAGCGCCTCGGCGATCGGGAAATCATCGATCTTAGGATCGTGGGTGACAGCGACCAACGCCGTATAGGCGTCTAGCGGGCGCTCCTTCAAAACATCCACCGGCCAGTCGGCAACGAGATCGACGCCATCGAATCGCTCCGGTGTCGCAAAAGCGGTGCGCGGATCAATGATGCGGATGTCAAAGCCGGCCAGCTCGGCCATACCAGCCAAAACCTGGCTGATATGCACGGCGCCGATGACAACGATTTGCGGGGGCGGCAAATGTACGTTGAGGAAGAGGCTTTCCCCTGCGATATCCACTGCCGAGGATTTTCCCGAGCGGAAGGCGGAAGCCACCGCGTCGGCAAACGGGCCGTCGAGAGCTTCGCCCTCGACAATCAGCCGATCAGGTCCACCGGAGAGATCGGTGACAAGGACAGCCGCTTGCCGCGCGCGCCGCAGAGCATTCAGTTTCGCCAGTATCTGACGGTCCATCAGCCAAGCCTCTCGACATAGACGCGAATGCGGCCGCCGCAGGACAGGCCGACGCGCCAGGCGGTCTCATCCGCGACGCCGAATTCCAGCATGCGAGCCTTGCCGCTATCGATCACATCCAGTGCCTCGGTGATTACGGCGCCTTCCACGCAACCGCCGGAGACCGAGCCGTGAAAATTGCCCTCGTCGTCGATGACGAGATGGCTGCCGGTCGGGCGCGGTGCGGAACCCCAGGTATCAACGACGGTCGCCAATGCCACGCTGCGGCCGGCGGCGGCCCATTCCTCCGCGACAAAAAGCGGATCCAGGCTTTCGGGTGTATGCGTCATGGGTGCCTCACAGCTTGGCGAGAAAACGGCGTGGATCATAGGCGCTGGCACGACCGGCGCTCAGGGCTGATACGAGATCGGCTAGAGATAATAGATTGTGAACCGGACGGAATTCGTCAACATGCGGCAGCATGGCGCGAACGCCACGGGCGCGGGGTTCGAAGCCTTCGAAGCGCAAGAGCGGATTGAGCCAGATCAGCCGCCTGCAAGAGCGGTGCAGCCTGTCCATTTCGCTTTGCAGAAGCTCCACGCCCTCCCGCTCCAATCCATCGGTGATGAGGAGAACGATCGCGCCCTGCCCCAGCACCCGCCGTGCCCAGAGCCGATTGAACTCCTTCAGGGTCTCGCCGATACGCGTGCCGCCAGACCAGTCGCGGACGGCGGCGGCGCATTCGTCGAGCGCCTCGTCCGGGTCCTTGTGGCGCATCTGCCTGCTAACATTGGTCAGCCGCGTGCCGAACAGGAACGTATGCACGCGCCTGCGCTTCTCGGTCAGCACATGCAGGAAATGCAGGAATATCCGAGTATACTGGCTCATCGAGCCTGAAATATCGGCAAGCACCACCAAGGGCGGCTGCATCTCCTTGGCCTCGCGGTAACGCGGCAAGATCAGCGTGCCTCCGGTGCGAAGTGCCACCCGCATCGTCGCCCGTGGATCGACCTTGGCGGACACATGAGACGGCACGAAGCGGCGGGTGCGGACGCTGTCGAGCGGCAATTCCAGCCTCGCCAGCTCTTTCCTCGCGGCGGCAATTTCCGCAACCGACATCTGGGCGAAATCCATGCGGCGCAGGAGTTCGTTACCCGATGTCGTGAAGCGGGCATCGATCTCGATATCCGGCGCCTCGCGCTGTGGCCGGCGGTCGTCGCGGTCGCCAAGCAAAGCGTCGCTCACACGGGTTTCGCCCGGTTTCGGCTTTTCCTTCTCACGATTATCGGGCGCGACCGGCGACATCATCGCGATCATCTTCTGCACGAGATCGCGCGAACGCCAGAACAGCCGGAATGCTTCGTCGAAAACCGCAAGATCCTCATGCCGTTTGACGAAGATGGAAGACAATGCCGCGTGAAACTCTTCGCGCGAACCGATGCCGATCGTCTCGACCGCTTCGATGGCGTCGGCAATGGCCGCCGGCCCGATCTTCAGGCCGGCCTTGCGTAAAGCTCGTGCGAAGAAGACGATATTATCTGCAAGACGTCCGTCACCGAGCGGTGACGGCGGGACGATGGCGCCATCTCGCGTTGCCGATTCCATCGTCTCATCCCGTTGCCAGCAGTTCGGATTTGACCTCGTCCAGCACCCGGTTGCCTTCGCCGCCCTGGATGCGGGCAATATCGTCCTGGTATTTCAGAAGGGTGCCGAGCGTATCGGAAATCGTTTCGGGATCGAGCGCCAGCCGGTCGAGCTCGGTCAGCGCCGTCGCCCAGTCGATGGTTTCGGCGACGCCGGGATTCTTGAAGAGGTCGAGCGTGCGTAGCTTCTGCACATAGGCGACGATCTGGCGCGACAGCGCCTCGTTACAGCCCGGCACTTTGCGGCGGATGATGTCAAGCTCCTGTGCCGCTTCGGGGTAATCGACCCAGTGATAGAGGCAACGCCGCTTCAGAGCATCATGCACCTCGCGGGTGCGGTTGGTGGTGATGATGACGATGGGCGGTTCGGCGGCGCGAATGGTGCCGAGCTCGGGGACGGTCACCTGGAAATCGGAAAGCACTTCGAGCAGAAAAGCTTCGAACGCCTCATCGGTGCGGTCCAGTTCATCGATCAGGAATACCGGCGCACGCCCTCCCGTGCCCGATAGCGCCTGCAGCACGGGCCGCCGAATGAGATAACGCTCGGAAAAGATATCGGCCTCGATACGGTCACGGTCGGTAAGACCCGACGCTTCGGCAAGGCGGATTTCCAGCATCTGCGCCGGATAGTTCCACTCATAGACGGCGGAGGAAACGTCGAGCCCTTCATAACATTGCAGGCGGATCAGCGGCCGGTCGAGCGCCTTCGACAGCACTTTGGCGATCTCGGTCTTGCCGACGCCGGCCTCGCCTTCCAGAAAAAGCGGCCGTTTCATTTTCAGCGCCAGAAACAGCACTGTGCCGAGCGCACGCCCCGCGAGATAGTCGTGAGTGCCGAGCATGTCGATCGTTTCGTCGATCGAACTCGGCAGCGACGGTGCACGATGATGATGATGATCAGGCATAGTCTCTCGATCCAAGCGATTATGCGCTAGGGAGGTTATAACGTGTGATAGTCCCTGTTCATATAGAGCAGCGCCGGCTTTGTTTCATCGAAATGCACCGCCACCACTTCGCCGAAGATGATGTTATGCGTCGAAGCCCGTTTGATTTCGGTGACGCGGCAATCGAAGGCTGCCAGCGCGTCGGTAAGAACCGGCGCACCGGTCACGAGCGTATCGAACTTGCCCGTTGCGAAACGCTCTTCATTGGTCAAATTCGTCTTGCCGGAGAAGGCATCGGCGAGCGCCTGATGATGGGCGCCGAGAGCGTTCAGGGCAAAGATGCCGCTTTTGAAGAAGATTTCGTTCTTCGCATTGTTGTTGTTAAGGCAGATCAGGATTGTGGCTGGATTGTCCGAGACCGAGCAGGCAGCCGTGATCGTTACCCCGCGCCGTTCATTGCCAAGTGCGGTGGTCACTAGCTGCACATGCCCCGCATAACGGCTCATGGCGTCGCGATAGTCAGCCGGATCCATACGCTGCTTGTCTAGCACGATTGCTTCCCTCGTTTTCGTCATTTCTCGTTTTCATTCAATATGGCGGGCACACGTTAGCTTTTCTACAATAGGATTATTGAAATCAGAGAGATTTCGCTGCTTTTTCTTTGACGACGACCTTCAGGCGGATAAAAGGGCAGGAGAATTGTCCGGGATACCATGTCGATGAACGTTCTGCGCCGCACACCGCTACTGATTGCGCTGCTTCTGGCAGCGGGCAGCAGCTATGCCGCCGGTGTCAATATCGGCATCGTCGCGCCGCAGAACGGAAACTTTGCACCCCTCGGCGCCCAGATCACCACGGGCGCCAATTTTGAGGTGCAGGCGCTACAGGATTCGGCCACCGTCGTCGACGAGCCCTGCACGGAGGATGGCGGCAGGGCAGTGGCCGAGTCGTTGATCACGGCCAAGGCGCAAGTCGCGATCGGCTTTCTCTGCAGCGAGACGCTGGAAGGGGCACTGCCGCGGCTGAAGGAGGCCGGTATCCCCGTCATCACCGTTTCCGTGCGTTCCCATATCGTGATGGAGGATGCGTTCAAGAACGGCTGGCCGTTTTTCCGTCTCGCTCCAGTCGACAGCACCGAAGCTGCCATGGCGGTCGACACCATCCTGAAGAGCTGGGTAGCCGAGCCGATGGCGCTTATCGAAGACGGCACGATCCACGGCCGTGAACTGGTGGAAGCGGTGCGCAATGCGCTTGAAGAGAAGGGCCTGAAGCCGGTCTTCACCGACACCTATCGCCCCGGCCAGGAACAGCAGATCGCCCTTGTCCGCCGGCTGAAGAAGGCCGGCGCCACCCGTGTCTTCGTCGGCGGCGACCGCAGCGATGTGGCGGTCATTGCCCGCGATGCTCACAGCGAGAATATCCCGTTGACGTTGATGGGTGGTGATGCAATGCGCGCCGCCAACCAGCCGGTGCCTCTGGCAGACGGCGTGGAGGCCATCGCCCTCCCCGATTACGCCAGCCTGCCCGTTGCCCAAACGACCGCGCAGGCGATGCGTGCCAAGGGTATCGAACCGGATGGTTATATTCTGCCGGCGGCGGCCGCCGTGCTGATTGCCAACCAGGCCGCGGAAAGTGCCAAAGCGGAAAACAAATCGATTGCCGACAAGCTGATCGGCACGGCCTTTCAGACGCCGATCGGCCAAATCACCTTCGGTCAGAACCACGAATTGATGGAAAATCCCTACCGGCTGTTGGAATGGCGCGGCAACGCCTTTGTGCCACCGACACCGCCGTCGAACTGATATGGTCCATGCAAGGCTGGCGGATTAGGTTGTTTGCCTGCCGAACCGGTGATAAGCCAAGCGCGATAAAATCAGACGGAGTTCAGCCATCTCATGACCTTGCCGATCCGCATTGCGCCCTCCATCCTCGCGGCCGATTTCGCCAAGCTCGGACAGGAAGTCAAAGATGTAACCGAAGCCGGGGCGGACTGGATCCATCTCGACGTCATGGATGGACATTTCGTGCCGAATATCTCGTTCGGCCCCGATGTCATCAAGTCGCTGCGTTCCTATACCAACGCCACCTTCGACTGCCATCTGATGATCTCGCCCGCCGATCCCTATCTCGAAGCCTTCGCCAAGGCCGGCTGCGACCGCATTACGGTTCACGCCGAAGCCGGCGCGCATCTGCATCGCTCGCTGCAGACCATCCGTCATCTCGGCAAGAAAGTCGGCGTCACCCTCAATCCGGCAACGCCCCTGTCCGTTCTGGAAAACGTGCTGGATGATATCGACCTGATCCTGATTATGTCGGTTAATCCCGGTTTCGGCGGCCAAAAGTTCATTCCCGCCATGGCGGACAAGATCCGGAATGCCCGCCTTCTGATCGGGGACCGTCCGATCGAACTCGAGGTCGACGGCGGCGTCACCGTCGATACGGCTCCGATCGTCACCGCCGCCGGCGCCAATGTCCTTGTCGCCGGCTCGGCGATCTTCAAGGGTGAATCCGTCGAGGCCTATCGGCAGACGGTTTCCGACCTGCGCTCTGCGGCAGAACGAGGCCGCGTTGGATCAAATTAATCCGGCCAGCACTGTCGCGACTACCGGGCGGCTGAGGGCCGCCTTTCCGTCCTATCGACAGCTCTTGTTCGGGGCGCCCTGCTGGGGCGTAGCGATGGCGAGTTCGGCGCTATCGGTGCTCTACCTGCGCAACGGTCTTCTGACGAGCCATTTGCCCGCGCTGATGGCGGTCTATTTCTTCGGCGGCGCGCTTGCCTGGCCGTTCACGCTACCGCTCGCGCGTCTACTCGCGCATCGCCGGCCGCTCGAAGCGCGTTTTGCCGCTTTCTTTCTGGCGCTGTCGCTGGGCACCGTCGCGATGACCGCCTTTCTTTTCGCACTGGACTATCGCTGGTTTTATGCCCGATGGCATGCGCCTTTCGGCACGCTCGTCTGGGCATTTCAATTTGCCTTCACCAGCGCCAGCGCCCTCTATCAGTTCGCCATCCTCGGCCTTGGCCTGTTCCTGCCGTTCGGCTTCATCTTCCTGGTGATGGCGAGCCTTTATCTCGCCAGACATATGCGTTGAGTTGAAGGAAAGAATAAGCCAAGAAATGTTGAGATTGCCTCCCGTCTTTGTTATGGGGGCGCCGAGGATTTGTTTCCCCTTACCTAAGAAAGCTTGAGCCCATGATCCCGCGCTACTCTCGACCGGAAATGGTCGCCATCTGGTCGCCCGAAACCAAATTCCGCATCTGGTTCGAGATCGAAGCCCATGCTTGCGACGCGCTGGCCGCGCTCGGTGTCATTCCGAAATCGGCGGCCGAAACCATCTGGGAAAAAGGCGGCAAGGCGACTTTCGACGTTGCCCGCATCGACGAGATCGAAGCCGTCACCAAGCACGACGTCATCGCCTTCCTTACCCATCTTGCCGAAATCGTCGGTCCCGATGCCCGCTTCGTGCATCAGGGCATGACCTCCTCCGACGTGCTCGACACCTGCTTCAATATCCAGCTCGTTCGCGCCAGCGACCTTCTGCTGGCCGATATCGACAAGCTGCTGGAAGCCCTGAAGCGCCGCGCCTTCGAGCACAAGGATACCGTCACTATCGGCCGCTCGCATGGCATCCATGCCGAACCGACCACCTTCGGCGTCAAGCTGGCGCTGGCCTATGCCGAATTCGAGCGCTGCAAGCAGCGCCTGATCGCGGCTCGTGAGGAAGTTGCCACCTGTGCGATCTCCGGCGCCGTCGGCACCTTCGCCAATATCGACCCGCGCGTCGAAGAACATGTCGCCGCCGCTCTCGGCCTGAAGCCGGAGCCGGTGTCCACGCAGGTTATCCCGCGCGACCGTCACGCCATGTTCTTCGCCACGCTCGGCGTCGTCGCCTCCTCGATCGAACGTCTCGCCACCGAAATTCGTCATCTGCAGCGTACCGAAGTGCTGGAGGCCGAGGAATATTTCTCCCCCGGGCAGAAGGGCTCTTCGGCCATGCCGCACAAGCGTAACCCGGTACTGACGGAAAACCTGACCGGCCTTGCCCGCATGGTCCGCTCCTATGCCATGCCGGCGATGGAGAATGTGGCGCTCTGGCATGAGCGCGATATTTCCCACTCTTCCGTCGAGCGCATGATCGGCCCGGATGCGACGGTGACGCTCGACTTCGCGCTGGCTCGACTGACCAGCGTCATCGACAAGCTTTTGGTCTATCCGGACAATATGATGAAGAATATGAATAAGTTCCGCGGACTTGTTCATTCGCAGCGCGTGTTGCTGGCACTGACCCAGGCAGGCGTTTCCCGCGAGGATTCCTATCGCCTCGTCCAGCGCAACGCCATGAAGGTTTGGGAACAGGGCAAGGACTTCCTTGAAGAATTGCTTGCCGACCAGGAAGTCCGCGCCGCTCTGTCGGAGGAAGATATCCGCGAAAAGTTTGACTTGGGCTACCACACCAAGCATGTCGACACGATTTTCAAGCGTGTATTTGGCTGATCAATCTATTGGTCGAGATTTGACGAGGCGGCGCCGACAATGCGCCGCCCTTTCTGTTTTATGGGAGGCTTCCCAGCAGTCTCGTCCCCTTCTCCGCTGCCGCTAGGCCTGTCTCCATCGCGCTTGGCTGCCTTCGCCACTAGGCGATCGAGATGTTTCAAATCTTCTTCGTCAAGGTTCTCTATGCCGATGAAACGGTTTTCGGCGGCGCTGGTCAGGATAAGTTCGTTGAGCTTGGCTTGAATGGCGCGCGTGTCGCGCGTCTGGGCGTTCTGCAAGAGGAAGACCATCAGAAAGGTGATGATGGTCGTGCTGGTGTTGATGACCAGTTGCCAGTTTTCGGAGAAATCGAAGACCGGTCCGGTGATGCCCCAGACAATCACTGACAGCAGAGCCAGTATGAAGACGACCGGTTTTCCAGCCCATTCCGAAACGATGGTGGCAAAACGGGAGAAAATATGCCTGAGCCTTGCCATATGATCCACATCTTCCGCCGAGGGCCGCATGTCCGGAACGGACATGCGAAGATCTGAGCCTAGTTCGCAACGCCTCTCCCGAATGCGCTAGGATTCGGAAGAGGTGGGCGAGTTGATGCGGATCAACGTTGCAATGTCACGACCGGTTCCATTCGATGCGACGGGAACCATGACGCGGCTGAATTCAGCTCAATGCGGCCGGTGCCACGAGTTTGCGATAGAGATGCCAGGTGGCATGTCCGAGAATGGGCATGACCACTGCAAGCCCCGCAAAGATCGGGATCGTACCGACAACAAGAAGCCCCGCCACGATCAATCCCCAGATTGCCACCGGCACCGGATTAATGAGTGTCGCGCGAATGCTTGCGTCGATCGCAGCCACGGCACCGACATCTCGGTCGAGCAGCAGCGGGAAGGTAACGACGGTGGTTGCCAGTACGACGAGCGCAAAGACGAAGCCGGTGAGGTTGCCCCAGAACATCATGCTCATGCCCTGCGGCGTCGTCAGCACGTTCGAGATGAAGGATGACAGAGTTGCCGGGACGCTATCGCCGAAATAGGCGGTATAGATGGTCTGCGCGACGACAAGCCAGACGATGAATAAGCCAAACAGCATAAGGCCGACCACAATGATGGAGGGCAACGCCGGAGAGAAGCGGACGTCAAAAGCATGCCGCCAGGACGTGTCCAGCCCTTGCTCCCGCCGCCGGCTGATCTCATAGAGCCCGATCGCTGCCAGTGGCCCGAGCAGCGCGAAGCCGGACATCAGCGGAAACAGCAATGGCAGTAGATTCGCACCGGAACTCCAGATCGCTAGTGCTATGCCCGCGATCGGATACATGAGACACAGGAATACGTAATGGGATGGTTTTTCGCTGAAGTCGTCCAGCCCCAGTTTCAGGGCGTCGATGAGATCGGCAATGCCGATCTTGCGGATGGCCGGACGCGTAAAGGTGTGATTTGCGCCAGCCATGACATGAAATGCCGTCATAGTATTCCTCCTCCTCATCAGCCAAAATGCGTTTAGCTGGCGGCACGAAAATGTCGGGCAACAAGAGGCGCCGACATCATCATTCGCTACCGGCAGGCGGGATCCTAGCAAATTTTGCCGTAATTGTCGCCTTTTCCCTTGACACCTCGGTCTTCCTTTTCCACATCGGCGCCATCATGAAAGCCTCCGACGCAGATATTCTCATCATCCCCGGATACACCAATTCCGGCCCGGACCACTGGCAGACGCGCTGGGAGCGGAAGCTCTCGACGGCGCGGCGGGTGGAGCAGGCCGAATGGTCGAAGCCCGTGCGCGAGGATTGGGTTGCCCGCATCGCCGAAGAAGTGAACGCCTCGACCCGGCCCGTGGTGCTGGTGGCGCATTCGCTTGGCGTGCCCTCGGTGATCCACGCGATCCCGCATTTCCGCAACAAGGTGGCTGGCGCCTTCTTCGTCGCGCCGCCCGACGTCGCCAATCCGAAGATCCGGCCGAAGCATCTGATGACGTTCGGTCCTTACCCGCGCGATCCCCTGCCTTTTCCATCGATCACCATCGCCAGCCGCAACGATCCCTTCGGCAGCTACGAGCATGCCGATGAAATGGCGGGGAGCTGGGGCTCGCTGTTGATCGACGCCGGCGAGGCCGGCCATATCAACGCCGATTCCGGCCATGGTCCCTGGCCGGAAGGCACGATGGTCTTTGCCAAGTTTCTCGGCAACCTCAAGCCGTGATTGCGGCCGAGCCGTGATAGAATGGCGCAAACTGGCTCACTAGCCTGTGAAGTACAGGGCGGCTTTCATTCCATCGTCAAATAAAAGCCTGTAGAACATGAAAGGACAGGATCGCGATTCTCGCATTGGTATAGAACCAAAGCCGGAATTCCGAGGAAGGAGGCGCTGGCGGATTGTGAATTCGCTTCTTATCCGTTATGGGGACGCCCACAGATCGATCCACTTGCGCTATCTCAAAGCGCTAACGACAGAGAACAATACCGATGAACCGTCGCCGCCGTATTTACGAGGGCAAGGCCAAGATCCTTTACGAAGGGCCTGAGCCGGGCACGCTGATCCAGTTTTTTAAGGATGACGCCACCGCCTTCAACAAGAAGAAACACGAAGTTATCGATGGCAAGGGCGTTCTGAACAATCGTATTTGCGAATATATTTTCAGCCATCTGAATAAGATCGGCATTCCCACGCACTTTATCCGTCGTCTCAACATGCGCGAGCAGTTGATCAAGGAAGTGGAGATGATTCCGCTCGAGATCGTCGTGCGCAACGTCGCTGCCGGCTCGCTCGCCAAGCGCCTCGGTATCGAAGAGGGCGTTGTGCTGCCGCGCTCGATCATCGAATTCTACTACAAGTCCGACGCGCTCGAAGATCCGATGGTCTCCGAAGAGCACATCACGGCGTTCGGCTGGGCCAATCCGGCTGAGCTTGATGACATCATGGCGCTCGCCATCCGCGTCAACGACTTCATGACCGGCCTCTTCCTTGGCGTCGGCATCCAGCTCGTCGATTTCAAGATCGAATGCGGTCGCCTGTTCGAAGGCGACATGATGCGGATCATCCTCGCGGATGAAATTTCGCCGGATAGCTGCCGTCTCTGGGATATCGAAACCCACGAGAAGATGGACAAGGATCGCTTCCGCCGCGACATGGGCGGTCTGTTGGAAGCCTATTCCGAAGTCGCCCGCCGGCTCGGCATCATCAATGAAAACGAACCCGTGCGCGGCACGGGCCCGGTTCTCGTCAAGTAAGCGCAGGAAGGACAATCGTGATCAAGGCTCGTGTAACCGTCACGCTGAAAAACGGCGTTCTCGATCCGCAGGGCAAGGCAATCGAGGGCGCGCTCGGCGCACTCGGCTTCGACGGCGTCCATCAGGTCCGCCAGGGTAAGGTTTTCGACCTGGAGCTTGACGGCTCCGACAAGGCCAAAGCCGAAGCCGAGCTGAAAACCATGTGCGAAAAACTCCTCGCCAACACGGTGATCGAGAATTTCAGCATTTCGATCGACTGATTGCCGTTTTCCAAGAGCCATTCTTCCTTTGTCAAAGACAATGAAGTATGGCTCTTCGATCCCATTCCTAGCCAGTATCTTTCGCTTATGTCGGGAGCAGAATCATGAAATCAGCAGTCGTTCAACTTCCCGGCCTCAATCGCGACCGTGACATGATCGCGGCGCTGACCAAGATTTCCGGCAATGCGCCTATCACGGTCTGGCAGACGGAAACCGAGATCCCGGATGTCGATCTGATCGTTATTCCCGGTGGCTTTTCCTATGGCGATTATCTGCGCTGCGGCGCGATCGCAGCCCGCATGCCGGTCATGCAGGCGATCAAGGAAAAGGCCGACAAGGGCGTCAAGGTTCTCGGCGTCTGCAATGGCTTCCAGATCCTGCTGGAAGCCGGCATGTTGCCCGGCGCGCTGATGCGCAATGCCTCGCTGAAATTCGTCTGCCGCGAGATCAAGCTCGAGGTCGCCAATGCCGAAACGGATTTCAGCCGCGCCTACGCCAAAGGTCAGGTGATCCGCTGCCCGGTCGCCCACCATGACGGCAATTATTTTGCCGACGCGGAAACGCTGGCGGCGATCGAAGGCAATGGTCAGGTGGTGTTCCGCTATGCTGAAGGCACCAATCCAAACGGCTCCATCAACGATATCGCCGGTGTTATCAACAGCAAGGGCAACGTGCTTGGCATGATGCCGCATCCGGAGAACCTGATCGAAGCGGCCCACGGCGGCGCCGACGGTCGCGGTCTCTTCGCCTCCGCCCTCGACGTGATCGCCGCCTGAGGCGATGCGTCCGCACCAACATTAGGATTGCCAAACCAGCCGACGTTTTGCCTCGAACAGAACCTCGGAAAGGTTCCGATTCACATCATCATCGGCTAAGAGCTGCCCAACCGATTTATTGGAAGAGAGATTGATGCGCCCTCGCCTCGTTACCGGATTGTATTCTGCCGCCACTCTCGCAGCACTTGGCCTGCTCTTCACGTCCTGCACGACGCGCGCTCCGACTGTCACCACTGAGCAGCATAGCGCTCTGTCGACGATGGAGCGCGTCATGCTCAATGCCAATGCCTGCTGGTTCAAATCGGCCGATCCGGCCTTTGCTGGCTACCAGCTCGCTCCCGAACTCAATTCCTACACCGGCCGCCCGCGCATTCTCGTGGTTGACAAGAAGCACCCGACCGGCCGGCCGTCTCTCGTCGTTCAGGCGGAAGGCAATCCGGCGCAGTTGCAGGCCTTCGGCCCGATGATGTCAGGCGCCTCCGGCGGCCGCATCACCGGGGATGTCAACCGCTGGGCCGCGGGCACGAAGGGCTGCTGAGGCAGCGGCGACGTCGTCATTATAGCGCGGACAATCAGCGTTGCCGGAAAGGACGGGCCTGCAATTTCGGAGCCAGTGCAGCCACTTGTGCCGCACTGAACCAGTCCCATCGCTATGACACATGTGTTCCTAGCTTTAAACGCCGTTTAGCAGGTTATGAGGTCAATTAAACGCGGCACGTTTTGGATACATTCCTGGGAAAGCACACCGTGATTTCCCAGGAATAGCGCGAAAACAACAAGTTGCAGCGTCACGTAAGACCGATCCAAGGTCCGCCTGTCAATGCCACCCCCGCCAACGCGGAAAGATCTAGCTGGAGTTGGTCAAGGTCGAAGCCTTGCTGGAAGTGGCGAATAACTCCGTCAGAGTCGATAAGCACGTATGTTGGGTAAGCAGCTTCCGGAATATTGTTTGCAAGGGTGTACTTGTTAACGAGCCACCGCAAGTCCGATTTCGGGTCACCCCCGCAATGAACCACCGCTTCCTTTGGATCGAAGTTGTACTTTGTCGCCCATTGTTGCGCCGTTACCTGCGATGAAGCCCTATAACTCCGGTCATCGACGAGCACCGTAAAAGGTGTCAACTTCAGCTTCGTACCCTTGGTGACGTTTACATTGTCAATAAATCCGCGGGTTTTTTCAGCCGCAAAATTACAAGGACCGCACCACTGGGCGCAGATATCGACCAAAATCCAATCCTTGTTCGGGCTATACTTGCTAAGTTGGACAGTTTTGCCGGACTGATCCTGCCCGACGATGTCAGCGGCTTTGTCGCCGACGCGATAGCCCTCTAGGGTTGGTAATGCGAAGAATGCCAGCTGTCCGGTACCCCAGCCGGCACCGCCGGGGATCTGGGTGTTGTATTGGAAGCGCTGTCCGTTCGAGTTGGGATGAACGTAGATTGGTATCGTTCCCGTCCTCGGCTGAGTCGACGGATAGGCGTAAAATGGATCTTCTCCACCAGTCCAACCGTCGTGCGCTCCTTCGATCGTATCTATCTCAAAGCGATCCCCCGATCGATGACGATAAAAAGGTATCGTCCCTTCCTGCGGGGCAGAGTAGGCGTAGAACGCAATGGTCTTGTTTTGATCCCATCCATTCTCCGCGGTCATTTGGGTGCCGTACCGGAAAAATTGCTGGCTTTTCGATTGCGCGTAAATAGGAACTGCATCTGTCATTTGAGTGTCCCCCGATAATAAATGATTGGGCATCTACAAGCGGATGTTTCGAGTCCGAGTAGCGTCAATTGAACATGCGAGTTACGCCACAGGGGGACTTGCGGCCATAATATGTGCCGCGCACGAATGACCGAAGCGCGGCGTTAAACACAACGATGTCAGCGCTCCCTCCGGTTGCATCGATGCGACCAGACGCCAAGACGGCGATCGAACTTGGCTCCCCCATTGCTAGTTGAGCGCGTGAGGGAACGATACCACTGCCGCCCACTTAGTCAAGTATTCACTAATATAATACTATCAGCGGCGCTTCGCGAAAAGCTGCCTACCATTCATCGGCGTTGACCCACCCTCTGCGACCTCTCCGCAGCGCTAGGCATGGAAATAATGGAAATATATGTCGCCGACCGCGAACGAAGGCATGATCTTCGCCGCCGCTCGGCTAGATCTCGTCGCAATCGCCTCTTGCCGGCACGCTCAGTCCCAGAAAAACGATTTGTTCACCTCGTCCATCGCCTCCTCACGGGTCAGGCCGATGTCGCGCAGCTCATCATCCGTCAGATACCGCAAAGTCCAGCGGCTTTCCCGCTTCTGCAGCCAAACCGCAAAAGCGTCGACAAGACGATGCGCCAAGCGCGATACTCGCGCGGAGATGCTCGGCGACCTTTCGTCAGCTAGGGGACTCTTGCTGAAGTGAATTGTATCTATTGTATCCATTTCTTGCTCGCTTGATCGTGACAATCGGAATGTATCGAGCCAAACGACACAAATTGACTCATAATATTGACTCCCTTTGCGAAGCAATCTAAGAAATTGTCATTATGACAAATTGGCTGCCTGACATATCCAGCGGAACCGGCCCGGTTTACATTCGCGTTGCCGACAGCATCGAGAACGCGATTACGCATGGCGTGCTGCCGCCGGGCACGAAGCTGCCGCCGCAACGCAATCTCGCCTACGATATCGGCGTGACGATCGGCACAGTCAGTCGTGCCTATGCGCTGGTGCATGAGCGCGGCCTCGTGGCCGGTGAGGTCGGGCGCGGCACCTATGTGCTCGAGCGCGCCAACGGCAAGCAGATCGAGCCCGTGGACCCGATCACGCAGGCGCTTGCTGGCACCCGCGGTCTCGAGGTCCCCGGCGACAAGATTCGTTTCGACACGACGGCAGCACCCGATATTGGCCAGGGCGAGATCATCGGCCAGCTCTTTGCCGATATCAGCCGCGAGCATCGGGCGGAGATTTCCTCTTATTCACGGAACTTCCCGGCCAACTGGTTTCGCGCAGGACAGGTCTGGCTTGCCCGCAACGGCTGGCAGCCGGCGATCGAAACGATCGTGCCCACCCTCGGCGCTCACGCCGCCGCTATCGCCGTCATCTCCGCCGTCACCTCACCGGGCGACAAGATCGTCTTCGAGAACCTGACCTATACGCAGGTCAGCCGCGCCACCCGTCTTCTCGGCCGCCGCTCCATACTTGTGAACTCCGATGAGCATGGCATTATCCCTGACGATTTCGAACGGCTTTGTCAGCAGCAGCATCCGCGTCTCGCCTTCCTTATGACGACGGCGCACAATCCAACCCTGGTGACCATGCCGGAGGCGCGTCGCCGGGCAATCGCCGCCATAGCGCGCCGGCACAGCGTCTGGCTGATCGAAGACGATCTCTATGGGGGGATGACCGAAGATCAGAATCCGCTGATGGCAGCTATTGCGCCCGAGCGCACTTTCCTCGTCAGCGGCCTGTCGAAATCGGTGACCGCGGGCGTGCGCGGCGGCTGGGTCGCCTGCCCGCAGCATTTCGCCCAACGCATCAAGGTCACTCACAAGATGACGACTGGCGGCTTGCCCTTCATCTTGGCGGAAACCTGTGCCCGGCTGGTGCTTGGCGGCCATGCGCTGACGCTGCGCCGACGGGCTGTGGAGGAAATCCGCATCCGTGAGCAATTGGCGCGGGAAGCCCTGTCTGGCTTCGAATTCACCTCGCATCCGCACGTGCCGTTCCTGTGGCTGAAACTGCCGGAACCCTGGCTTTCGGGTACATTCAAGAATGCCGCCCTCGCCGAGGGCGTTCTTGTCGATGACGAGGACGAGTTCAAGGCCGCCCGCACGGACAGGGCCTATCACCGCGTTCGCGTCGCTTTTTCTTCACCGCAGCGGCGTGACGACGTCGCAAGCGGCTTCATGACGTTGCGTCACCTTCTGGAAAACGGATCGGCAGGTTACGACAGCCACATATGAGGCTGACGGCCATTTATGACGGCACTGTTGCACTTTCGCTTCAGTTTTTGCCAAATGCACTGTCATATAATTACCCCTACTTTACCCCGACCTTAAGGATGCTACCACTTGGTTAACGACTGCGAATCGCTTGCCATCTGGGGGTTGGGTGCATGGCTTTTGACGCTATTTCTGGTGGCCGGTTTTGGACGAGTGCGATCACCGCTTTGGCAATGACTGGTTCGGTTATCGTCGCTGAATCCGCTGCCGCCGCCGACATTGCGGACACAAAACCAGCCCCGGAGATCAAAATATTCGATGAACTTCGCTTCGGCGCCAGCGGCTCCATCCAGACTGGCCATGACCATGAGGCCGGCGTCTTTCCGGAAGTCGAGGTGTTGTTCAATCCATTCGGCTACAATCCGACGGACAATTGGAAAGATCAGCTTTTACGCCCCCGCATCCATTTGGGCACCTCGATCGGCACCACGGACACAGCGGCGACGCAAGTCTTTACCGGCCTGTCCTGGACGCTCACCCATAGCAACGGCATCTTCACCGAAGCCGGTTTCGGCGGCACCGTCCATACCGGGAATCTCGACGATTGGACCAAAGACGGCCCAATGCTCGGCTGTCGCCTGCTTTTCCACGAATATGCCGGGGTCGGCTATAATTTCGACAATCATTGGAGCCTGATGGCGCAAGTGGCGCATTCCTCGCATGCCAATCTCTGCGATGGGCCGAATGCCGGCATGACGCGCGCCGGGCTGCTGGTCGGCTACAAGTTCTGATCGCCAGGCAGCAATTGAAAATAGCGATGCCCGCTCTTCACCCATTGTGAATCGCGGGCATTTTCCTGTCGCACGATGGGTTCACATGCGCTAAAGAGACCTCGATCCCCTGACCGGCCTTCAAACCCTTTACAGGCAAGGACCATCGAGCGCCCATGACCCTTTCGAATTCGATCCAGATCACCCCGGAACTTATTGCCGCCCACGGCCTGAAGCCGGACGAATATCAGCGCATTCTGGATCTGATCGGCCGCGAGCCCACCTTTACCGAACTCGGCATTTTCTCGGCGATGTGGAACGAGCACTGCTCGTACAAATCTTCGAAGAAATGGCTTCGCACCTTGCCGACCAAGGGGCCGCGCGTCATCCAGGGCCCGGGCGAAAATGCTGGCGTGGTCGATATCGATGACGGCGATTGCGTCGTCTTCAAGATGGAAAGCCATAACCACCCGTCTTATATCGAACCTTACCAGGGTGCGGCGACCGGCGTCGGCGGCATCCTGCGCGACGTCTTTACCATGGGCGCCCGCCCGATTGCCGCCATGAATGCGCTGCGCTTCGGCGAGCCGGATCATCCGAAAACCCGCCATCTGGTTTCCGGCGTCGTTGCCGGTGTCGGCGGCTATGGCAACTCCTTCGGCGTACCGACCGTTGGCGGCGAAGTCGAGTTCGACGCGCGTTACAACGGCAATATCCTGGTCAATGCCTTTGCGGCCGGTCTCGCCAAGTCCAATGCTATCTTCCTGTCGGAAGCCAAGGGCGTCGGCCTGCCGGTCGTCTATCTCGGTGCCAAGACGGGCCGCGACGGCGTCGGCGGCGCGACAATGGCGTCGGCCGAATTCGATGAATCGATCGAGGAAAAGCGCCCGACCGTTCAGGTCGGCGACCCCTTTACCGAAAAGTGCCTGCTGGAAGCCTGCCTGGAATTGATGCAGACCGGCGCTGTCATCGCCATCCAGGACATGGGTGCGGCCGGCCTCACCTGCTCCGCTGTCGAAATGGGCGCCAAGGGCGACCTCGGGATTGAGCTCGATCTCGATAAGGTGCCGGTGCGCGAAGAGCAGATGTCGGCCTATGAGATGATGCTGTCGGAAAGCCAGGAGCGCATGCTCATGGTACTGCAGCCGGAAAAGGAAGCCGTCGCCAAGGCGATCTTCGTCAAATGGGGACTGGATTTCGCCATCGTCGGCAAGACCACGGACGACCTGCGTTTCCGTATCATCCACCAGGGTCAGGAAGTCGCCAACCTGCCGATCAAGGATCTCGGTGACCAGGCGCCGGAATATGACCGCCCGTGGCGTGAGTCCAACAAGCGCGCCGACTTGCCCGCAAATCTCGTCGCCGCCCCTGAGGATTATGGCCAGACCCTTTTGACACTCGTGGGCTCGGCCAACCAATCCAGCCGCCGCTGGGTGTACGAACAATACGACACGCTGATCCAGGGCAATTCGTTGCAGCTTCCCGGCGGCGACGCCGGCGTCGTCCGTGTCGAGGGCCACCCGACCAAGGCCCTCGCCTTCTCCTCCGACGTCACCCCGCGCTATGTCGAAGCCGATCCGTTCGAAGGCGGCAAGCAAGCCGTGGCCGAATGCTGGCGCAATATCACGGCAACCGGCGCCGAGCCGCTGGCCGCGACCGACAATCTGAACTTCGGCAATCCGGAGAAGCCCGAAATCATGGGCCAGTTCGTCGGCGCCATCAAAGGCATCGGCGAAGCTTGCCGCGCACTCGACTTCCCGATCGTCTCGGGCAATGTCTCGCTTTACAACGAGACCAACGGCGTCGCGATCCTGCCGACGCCGACGATTGCCGGTGTCGGGCTTCTGCCGGACTGGAAAGCGATGGCGCGTATCGGCTCGGCCTCGGAAGGCGATCGGATCATCGTGTTCGGCGTCGACGGCAGCCATCTCGGCTCTTCCGTCTATCTGCGCGATATCCTTGGCTCCACGGACGGCCCGGCCCCGGAGGTCGACCTCTTTGCCGAGCGCCGCAACGGCGATTTCGTCCGTTCAGCCATCCGCAATGGTCAGGTCACCGCCTGCCTTGCGCTGGCACTGGCCGAAATGGCAATGGCGTCAGGCAAGGGTCTGCGCATCGATCTTGCTGAATGCAAGGGCTTGCCGCACGCCGTACTCTTCGGCGAAGATCAGGCGCGGTATGTCGTCGCCGTGCCGGCCGATGTCGCCGATTTCGTCTGCATCAATGCGGAAAGCGCCGGCGTGCCGTTCCGTCGCCTCGGCGAGGTCGGCGGCGATGCGCTTGCCGTCGACGGACTGCTGTCCGTTTCCGTTCGGCAGTTGCGCGAGGCGCATGAATCGTGGTTTCCTGCCTTCATGGATGGCAGTGCACTCGTCGCTGCCGAATAAAGTGAGGTAAATCACTGATGCCAATGAATCCCGGCGATATTGAAGACATGATCAAGGCCGGCATTCCCGGCGCCAAGGTGACGATTCGCGACCTGGCCGGGGATGGCGACCACTATGCGGCCGAAGTCGTGGCCGAAGCCTTCCGTGGCAAAAGCCGCGTACAGCAACACCAGATGGTCTATGACGCGTTGAAAGGGAATATGGGCGGCGTGCTGCACGCCCTGGCGTTACAGACCTCAGCGCCCGATTGAGGAAAGCCGGGCGTTTTCGCCATCATTGCCGGCGCCGAAAGTCAGATCCGGCATGTTGGCGTGGGTGAATGTTGCAAAGCTGGAAGCCGGCAGTGGGCTGGCCGTCAAAAGCGTGAAATCAAAGGAAGCTCGGACATCTGGTCCGAGCACATATTGCCTGTGCACCCGCAGGAAATCGCGCTTGATCTTGGCGTAGTGCTGCGACGTCAGCATCTTCTTGAAGCGGACGAATATGATCGTGGGCTGCAGACCGTCCGCATGTCCGCAGACGGCGGCAACCTTCGTCTTGTAGAAATGAATCGCATCGGTCAGGCAATGGACGTCGAGCCAGAATATCTCCTGGCAGCGGGCCAATAGGCCAACGCGCGAGCGCAGCACGGCGGCGGGCCGCATCAATGCGCATTGCAGGATGGCGCTGCCGAGCGTCGTGAACACGACGCGCTTACCCTGGAATAGTTCCGGCTCCCGTTCGAGCAGCAGCCCGATCACATGCGCGGCGACGCTCGAGCCCATGCTGTGGGACGAGATGACATATTCGTCGGCCGGCTCGTCAAGCGCCTGGCGGGCACTGATGGCGCAGGCTTCGATCCACTGTTCGGCACCGATACCGTTCAATCCCGCCATGGCGACGGCCATTTCCCAGTCGGCAAAGAGATGCAGCGTATGCAGCCGCTCGGCCTGCGGCAGGAAGACATAGATGAAGAAGGCCACCGCCAAGGGGATGCTGCCGATATGGCTCCAAGAGGGAAGCCCGAACGCAAAAGGCGAGAGAGCGATGGACAGGCTGATAAGCAGCCCGACCAGCATCAACAGGAACGGAAAGATGAAGAACAGGCCAAACCGCCAGGCATGCCGAAAGTAGCCTATTAGGCCGCCTGATAGCGCGACCTTGGCAGCGGCGAGATAACCCTGCCTCAACCGCACGGAAAAAGGCCTGCCGTTCAGCTTGGCGACCAGATCATTATGATCGAGGATGTGGATGCGGCTCTGGGTTTCCCAGCCCGCTCCCTCGGCATTGACGTCGAAATACGGCGCCCTACCGAAATTTCGAAGCGTATCGACGGCAACCGAAAAATCCCACGCGGCGGCACTTTGTTTGGCGGAGCGCTGGTAACGCGCCCTGTGCGCAGCGGCATCCAATGGTTCGAAGCCGGGGAAGTGAAGGACCACCCTCTTTTTTATGCTATTCATTATGTTCTTAATTCCCGGCGGGTTGGCGGCGTCACGAAGACGTAGGATACTGCTGACACCATGACCTGTCGGCTTTTTCATGGCAGCTCATCGTCAAAGCCGTGCGAGAAACTCCCACGATATGGTTAAGGAATCTCTGACATCAGCAATCGCTGCGGGCATACGGCGAAAGTTCGGCACAGGAATCGCTCGACGGAGCGATCATGATCTTCTGAACGGTCGCAGATTGTACTTCCGGCGCTGGCGTGGTGGATGCGCGATAGCCGAAAGCGATGCTGAGAACCAAAACGATGATGCTGACCGTGATGGTGCTGTTCAATATCGATGCTCTAGGAGTGCGAACATGCTCGTAATATTCCCGTTCGCCCTCACTCGTCTCACTGGCGCCATAAAACTCGCGCTCTTCGCCGACCTGGCCGTCGGAATAGTGATGATGGCTCATGGTGCCCACTCCCTCGAAAATGCAATGTAAAAAAAGGGACTGGTACCCGCACACCGCCTTCGGCGGCATGCCTCGAAACTTCCCGCCACCGGCAAAAATAGGCCGGCAACACGATACTAAGCGTCCCTTGTTTATTCCCTATGTGTGTTGTTCAGCTTCCACGTTGAAGGAGTGATTTCAAAACGCACTGTTCAAGAAAAGTTGCTAATTCCAATGTCGCGCCATGATTCGGAACCATTGTTGCGCGAAAGCCCATTCATGCGATGAAAAACATATCGAGTGCATGATTGCGGCTGGAAATCGAAGCTTCACCTTGCTATTTAAGGAAAAGATTTGAAGCTGCGGACCTTGAACCCGCATGTGAAAGGACGAGACATGAGCGGCATCAACGAATTTATCGACAATGAAGTGAAGAACAACGACGTCGTTCTCTTCATGAAGGGTACTCCGCAGTTCCCGCAATGTGGTTTCTCGGGCCAGGTCGTCCAGATCCTCGACTATATCGGCGTCGACTATAAGGGCATCAATGTTCTGGCCGATTCGGAAATTCGCCAGGGCATCAAGGACTATTCCAATTGGCCCACCATTCCCCAGCTCTACGTAAAGGGCGAGTTTATCGGCGGTTGTGACATCGTGCGCGAAATGTTCCAGGCGGGCGAGTTGCAGCAGCACTTCCAGGAACATGGTATCGCCGTCCGCGGCGCCGCCTGACCGGTCACCGGGCTCTATCGTCCGGTTTCCATAGTCCAATTCAGTTGATAAGGCGCTGCCACCGGGCGGCGCCTTGATATGTTTATGGGAAAAAAACCGTGACGACTACATCCCAGGCTACGGCCCATGGGCAATTACCCATGGGCAAACGCGAGTTCATTGTGCTCGCGGCCTTCCTGATGGCGGTCAATTCGCTGGCCATCGACATCATGATCCCCGCCCTTCAACAGATCGGCTCCAGTCTCGGCGTGGAAAACGAAAACCACCGGCAATATGTCGTGACCGCTTATCTGATCGGTTTCGGCTCGGCGCAGCTTTTTTACGGCCCGCTGTCTGACCGATTCGGCCGCCGCGTGCCGCTGCTGATCGGCCTTGCCGTCTATATCGTTTCCGCCTTCGGCATTGCGCTGATCCCGTCCTTTGCCGGCCTGCTTGCCCTGCGCTTCATCCAGGGCCTGGGCTCCGCGGCAACCCGCGTCATCACCATCTCGATCGTCCGCGACGTTTTCGGCGGCCGTCAGATGGCCGAGGTCATGTCGTTGATCATGATGGTCTTCATGATCGTTCCCGTCATCGCACCGGGAAGCGGGCAGATCATCATGCTCATGAGCACCTGGCACATGATCTTCGTCTTCATCGGCACGATGGCGACGCTTGTCGGCATCTGGATGTACTTCCGGCTGCCGGAAACGCTCAAGCGGGAGAATGTCCGCCCCCTCACCGTAAAATCCGTCGTTTCCGGCTTCGGTATGGTTCTGACGAACCGTGTCGCTCTTTGCTACACGATTGCCAACACCTTCCTGTTCGGAGCGCTGTTCGGTTTCATCAATTCGGCACAGCAGGTCTATAACGACATATACGGGCTCGGCGCCTACACACCCCTTGCCTTTGGCGGCGTGGCGCTGTTCATGGCACTGTCATCCTTCATAAATTCGCAGCTCGTCGGACGCTTCGGCATGCGACGGCTGTCGCATGCGGCCCTGCTCGGCTTCGCCACCATCACGTTCCTGTGGCTGATGGTGCAGCTCAACGGACCGGCACCGATGCCCTTCCCGCTGTTCATGATCCTCTTCGCACTGGCAATGTTCCAGTTCGGATGGATCGGCTCGAACTTCAATTCGCTCGCCATGGAACCATTGGGCCATGTCGCCGGCACGGCGTCTTCGGTGCTCGGCTTCATGAGCACGGTCGGCGGCGCCTCGATCGGCGCGGCGATCGGTCAGCTCTATAACGGAACGGCGACCCCGATGATCGTCGGCTATTTCACGGTCTCGCTGATCGGCATCGGCTTCGTGCTCGTCGCCGAAAAGGGCCGCCTCTTCCGCCCGCAGAATGCACCGCCGCCTTCCGATTCATCTCTCGCCCTGCATTGATAGGCACATTGACATGAACCCGATCCAAACCAAGCCTGCGGAGCAATCCGGCTCCGCCCGCATCGGCCTCGGCATCGTCGAATTCATCATCACCATCGCATTGATGACGGCGAGCATCTCGATGGGCATAGACAGCATGCTGCCGGCCCTGCCGAATATCGGCCAATCGCTGGCAGTCGCCAATCCCAATGACACGCAATTGGTCATCGGCGTCTATTTCCTCGGCTTCGGTATCTGCCAGCTATTTTTCGGCAGCCTGTCCGACGCCTACGGCCGGCGGAATATTCTCCTTGGCGGCCTCATCTTCTACACGGTAACGCTGTTCGCGGCGGCTTGGAGCGGCAGTCTCACAACGCTGCTTGTGTTGCGCTTCATCCAGGGCGTCGGTGCCGCCGCTGTTCGTATCACCACC
The DNA here is from genome assembly GCF_025200735.1 of Rhizobium sp. CB3060. Classification (NCBI taxonomy): domain Bacteria; kingdom Pseudomonadati; phylum Pseudomonadota; class Alphaproteobacteria; order Hyphomicrobiales; family Rhizobiaceae; genus Rhizobium; species Rhizobium sp. CB3060. The sequence continues at coordinate 1,538,723 of NZ_CP104158.1, forward strand.
TTGGCGATCGTGCGCGATTGCTTCGGCGGCCGCGAAATGGCGCGGGTCATGTCCTATGTGACCATCGTTTTCATGATCATGCCGATGGTAGCGCCCTCCGTCGGTCAGTTGATCGTCGCCCATTCGAACTGGCAGTGGATCTTCATCGCCTTGGGTATCGCAAGTGCCGTTCTCTTTCTCCTCGCGTTTTTTCGCATGCGGGAAACATTGCCTGACCATGAGCGTCTGCCGCTCTCGGTCACTTCGGTCATATCCGGCTTTAAGACTGTGCTGACCGACCGCATCACCTGCGGCTACATGATTGGCCTGACGCTCTTTACCGGCGTCATCTGCGCCTATGTCGTGTCGGTTCAGCAGGTATTCGGCGAGGTCTACGGGCTCGGCGAGTGGTTCCCGATCGCGTTTGCCGCGACGGCGGCGGGTACTGCGGTCGCACAATTCGCTAACGGCTATTTCGTTCGCAGCTTCGGCACGCGGCGCATTTCGCATGCGGCGATGATCATCTTCACGCTCCTCGGCGCCTTCGGCTATGTCGTCGGCATGACCGGTCAGCCGAGCTTTCAGTTCACCTATGCGCTGATCTCGGTGATGCTGATGATGTTTGCGGTCATCACCACCAATTTCATGGCCATAAGCCTGGAGCCGATGGGGCATCTGGCGGGCACAGCCGCCGCCATTACCAGCTCCGTTTCCACCACCGGCGGCGTCGTGCTCGGCGGCATCGTCGGCCAGATGTTCGATGGAACCGTTCAGCCGCTGATTGCCGGTTTCACCGTTTTCGGTGCCTTGACGATTGTTGCAACGCTATGGGCAGAAAAGGGCAGGCTCTTTACCCATCCAGGCGACAGCCCGCAGCTCGAACCTGGCATGGGTCACGTCTGAGTGACCGTCTCTCAACGCGGCGATCAAATGTCGCCGCGTTGGCGCTTGACCCAGTGGATACCGGCAAGAACTGCCAGGCCCAAGAGCGGCCATATCACCCAGGGCGTGCCGTGCCATGACAGAAGGTTGATCCCCACGAGGCCGGCGCCGACCACTGCGAAAATGGCAAGGCGGCGATCGAATTGTGTGTTCGTTCGCGCCCAGCGAAGCCCCGCCGCCATAGCTATACCAAGCACGGGCCACGCCGCCCAAAACTCACCATGCCATGTCAGAATGTTGAGCACGACCAAACCTGCAGCGATTACCGCAAGCACGCCGTAGCTCCGCTCGCCTCGTAACCTGGTTCCAACAATGGTCGTGGCCGCACTCGGCACTTGTTCGCGCACGCTGCGAGGGTTTGTCGATGCCGTGGCGGTTTGCGGTTCACCGATCCGCACCGCATAACTCGGCACGCCGCCATCGACATTCTTGACCTCGAGTTGGCCAAGAAAATCGAACCCAACAGCCACCTTGTTGCGGACCTGGTCGTAGACCGTATTCGAAATGACGATGCCGCCGGCCACCGCACATGCCTGAAGGCGGGCAGCGATGTTGACGCCGTCGCCGTAGATATCGTTGCCCTCGGCGATGACGTCCCCGAGATTGAGGCCTATGCGGAAAAGCATCTGCGTATCGGGGTCGCTGTTGGCATTATAGCCGGCAAGTTCGTTTTGGACGTCGATTGCCGCGCGCAAGGCCTCGACAACGCTGGGGAATTCGGCAAACACCCCGTCACCCCAGGTATTGATCACCCGGCCGCCATGCGCTTCGATCAGTCGCGCCATGGCGTCGCGATATCGCTTCAGCGTTGCGAGTGTGCCTTCCTCGTCGTTCCGCATCAAGCGCGTATAGTCTTGAACGTCGGCGGAAAAGATGGTCGTCAGCTTGCGGCTCGTTTCGGTCATCTCGCTTGTCCCAGCCGGAAATCCCGCCGAAGGGCGGTTGCATAACGTGGGTGAAGATAATGTTCCGCTCGCGACTTTCCAAGGGGAATCACAGGTAGAAGCCGCGCCGCGGCATCCGCCTGACGCTGCGACAACCGCTATCTCAAATGGTGAAAACCTCTTGCCTCAAGAGTTCCCATGATGCTCTGTCCGGTGTCACCAATACGCCGCCCTCGACATGATGCGGCAGATAGGGCGAGCCGTCGAGGCGCCTGGCGTAAGCGCCCGCCTCCTCCGAGATCAGTACGCCAGCCAGATGATCCCAAGGCATCAGCTTGTTGTACATGAGATAATGAACGTGCCCGCCGGCAAAGGTGCGGTATTCATGGGCAGCGCAGCGGTAGTTGGTGAGAAAGCGCACTTTGGCGAGATTGCCCATGATCTCGGCTCGTTTGACCTTCGGGAGGTAGCCGGTGGAGGCCATGCCGACCATCTCTTCCAACGCAACCGGCGTTGCCACCGAGAGGCGCTGCGCCTCGCCGTCCGGCCGCCGGAGCCAGGCTCCGCCGCCCTTTTCCGCCAGCACCCAATCGTCTCCCATCGGATCGAAGATGATGCCGGCGACCGTCTCCCCCTTGGAGATCACCGAAGCCATGACGCCGAATGCCGGAACGCCAGCGGCGAAATTGAATGTGCCGTCGACGGGATCGACGATGATGGCCAACTCCGCCCCATATATCTTGTCGAGCAGCGCTGGATCGGCCGCAACCGATTCCTCGCCGATGAAAAGCGCGTCGGGCCAAAGCTGTTTGACCTCCGCCTTGATCATCCGCTCGGCCTGTTCATCTGCTTCGGTCACGAGATCAGTCGCCTCGCTCTTGGCGCGAACATCTTCGCTGCCGAGCCGGCGGAAGCGCGGCAGGATTTCCGTCTGCGCCGCACGGCGCAAAAGGTCGGCAAGGGTCGTAACGTCAACGGACGATGTCATAATGCGGGTCCTTTCCTGTCAGCCACCAATGATCTCGCGGCGTATGATCCGCCAGCTTTCCTCATCCGGCGCCGAGATAATGCCGCCAGTCGTTTCACCGGGACGATAGGGCGTACCGTCGAATTTTGCCGTAAAGCCACCGGCCTCCTGATGTACCAGCACTCCGGCAAGATGATCCCAGGGCATCAGCTTCGGGTGACCATTGAAGTGAATCTTGCCCGAGGCGACCAGCCAATATTCGTAAGCCGAGCAGTTCAGTGAACGGGGCATACGCACCTTCGCCATATTGGCGCTGACGCGCGAGCGGTCCGGCTCGTCCATATAGCTCCAGGATATCGAGCCCACCATCTCACTCAACGGTACTGCCGGCGCAACCGTGAGCCTGCTCACCTGCCCTCCCCGTCGCCGCTCGTAAGTGCCGGCGCCGCGCATGGCGGTCACCGTGTCGCCCAGCACGGGATCATGGATGATCCCGGCAATGGTCTCGCCCTTGGCAACAACGGCGAGGATCGTTCCGAAGGCTGGCAATCCGGATGCGAAATTGAGGGTGCCGTCCACGGGATCGATGACAAAGGCCAAATCCGCATCCGCCAGCGCCGGGACAACGGACCTGTCGGCCTCATAGGCCTCCTCGCCCACCACGAGCGCGCCGGGAAAGCGCGCTTTCAGCGCAGCCGTGATATGCCTCTCCGCCAACAGATCGGCCTCCGTCACTGGATCGACGGCCGAGGTCTTTTCAGAAATGTCGCCGACGCCAAGATTACGGAAGCGCGGCAGGATCTCACGCGCCGCAGCCTCGGCTACAGTCGCCATAAGAAATTCGAAGTCTGTATCGGAGAAGGTCATCGGTGGCCTTTGTCTGAAGAGAAGCCTCCTCTTATGCCCGATTCGATGAAGCCAATATGGCAAAACCGATTAAATCCGACGACCGCAGCTCAGGTGCTTTTCGTCATCAACGCGGCAAAATCGAAAAGCTTGGGGTCGAGCAGGTGCGACGGGTTCACATGCGCCAGTGCCCGCAGCATCGTATCCTTGCGACCTGGCATGCGGCGTTCGATATCGGCCAGCATGTCCTTCATCGCATTGCGTTGGAGACCGTCCTGCGAGCCGCAGAGATCGCAAGGGATGATCGGGAACTGCATGGCGGCGGCAAATTTGGCGAGATCGTCTTCGGCAGCATAAGCGAGCGGACGCAGCACCATCAGGTCGCCCTCGTCGTTCAAGAGCTTCGCCGGCATCGAGGCCAGCCGACCGCCGTGGAAGAAATTCATGAAGAAGGTTTCGAGGATGTCCTCACGATGATGACCGAGCACCAGGGCATCACAGCCCTCTTCACGGGCGATGCGATAGAGATTGCCGCGGCGCAGGCGTGAACAGAGTGAGCAATAGGTGGCGCCCTCCGGCACCTTTTCCTTCACGATCGAATAGGTATCGCGATATTCGATCCGGTGTTGAACACCGATTTTTGTCAGATACTCCGGCAGGACATGCTTCGGAAAATTCGGCTGGCCCTGGTCGAGATTGCAGGCGATCAGCTCCACCGGCAGCAGGCCGCGCCATTTCAGATCGAGCAGGATCGACAGCAACCCATAGGAATCCTTGCCGCCGGATAGGCCGACCAACCAGCGCCGCTGGCCCTTCAGCATCTGGAAATCTTCGAGCGCCTGACGCACCTGGCGCAGCAGGCGCTTGCGCAGCTTGTTAAAGGAGACCGACCGCGGCGCATTGGCAAACAGTGGATGGACGGCAACATCGCCATCCTCAGCTTCGATATCGAGCTCGTCTGCCACTGTCGTTGCGATATTCATCTTGTCATACCTCGGCCATCGCCACGCTGATACCAGAAAGCGCGGCGGGAAGACACCATATCAATCACCGAAGACCGACCATCCGGTATGGGCGGCGAGCATTTCCAGCGCCACCGCGCCAAGCTGCGAATTGCCGACCTTGTTCAGCCCCGGCGACCAGACGGCAATCGAGCCGATACCCGGCGCCACCGCGAGAATGCCGCCGCCGACGCCGCTCTTACCGGGCAAGCCGACATGATAGGCGAAATCACCGGAACCGTCATAATGGCCGCATGTCAGCATCAGCGCATTGATGCGCCGCGCCCGCTTCGGCGAAACGACGGAGTGGCCGGTGATCGGATTGCTGCCGCGGGCCGCGAGATAAAGCCCCGCCTTGGCCAGTTGCTCGCAAGTCATCGACAGGGCGCATTGATGGAAATAGACGCCAAGTACGTGCTCGACGGGATGATCGAGATTGCCGTAGGCGCGCATGAAATTGGCGAGCGCGACGTTGCGGAAACCGGTCTGCGTCTCCGAGCGCGCCACCTTGTCGTCAATGGTGATGGACTCGTCATCGGCAACGTAGCGCACGAAGCGCAACAGCTCGCCGATCGCCTCTCGCGGCGCATGGCCGGAGAGCACGATATCGCTGACGGCGATCGCCCCGGCATTGATGAAGGGATTGCGCGGTATTCCCTCCTCACGCTCGAGCTGGACGATGGAATTGAAGGCAGTACCGGACGGTTCGCGCCCGACCCGCTTCCATAGGCCTTCACCCACCTTGCCCAACGCCAAGGTCAACATGAAGACCTTGGAGATGCTCTGAATGGAAAAGGGAATATCGGCATTGCCGACGCTGCGGACATTACCGTCCACCGTCGCAATCGCCATGCCGAACTGGTTCGGATCGACTTTGGCGAGCTCAGGAATATAGTCGGCGACCTTGCCTTCGCCGAGGCGCGGCAAAAGCTCCGCATGGATGCTGTCGAGAATTGCCTGCAAATCGCTCATCGGACGCTCCAAAGACAAAAAAGCCGCTCGAAAAGAGCGGCTTTTGCATTCGCAAGAAAGATATCCGCCTATTAACGCGAATAGAATTCGACGACCAGATGCGGTTCCATGACGACCGGGTACGGTACGTCGCCGAGAGCCGGAACGCGAGCGAAGGTCGCAACCATCTTGTTGTGGTCGGCTTCGACGTAGTCCGGAACGTCGCGCTCAGCGAGAGCCACCGATTCCAGAACGGTGACGAGCTGCTTGGACTTTTCGCGAACTTCGATAACGTCGCCAGCCTTGCAGCGGTAGGAACCGATGTTGACGCGAACGCCGTTTACGGTGACGTGGCCATGGTTGACGAACTGACGGGCAGCGAAGACAGTCGGAACGAACTTGGCGCGGTAGACGATCGCGTCGAGGCGCGATTCGAGAAGGCCGATCAGGTTTTCCGAGGTGTCGCCCTTGCGGCGGTTGGCTTCGTCGAAGATGGCGCGGAACTGCTTTTCACGCAGGTCGCCGTAATAGCCCTTCAGCTTCTGCTTTGCGCGGAGCTGCACGCCGAAGTCGGAGAGCTTGCCCTTGCGACGCTGGCCGTGCTGGCCCGGGCCGTATTCGCGGCGGTTAACCGGGGACTTCGGACGGCCCCAGATGTTCTCGCCCATACGGCGGTCAATTTTGTACTTGGACGATTCGCGCTTGCTCATCGCATTTCCTTTCAAAGTGTTGAGCGGCCCGTTGCCAAGCCGCGAAGGAAACACGCCCTCCTCTGAACTCCGTTTTCGAGCTCTGACAGGTCTCTCACGTTAGCGAACGGACGAGACCACGGGACATGTCAAATGAAACACCGGACATTTCTGCCCGGCGTTGGCGCGGTCTGTAAGGGGTCGTCATGAAAATGTCAACAGCGCCAGACGCGCTTGTGCAAGATTACAGCAGCTATTCCGCCGCCGCCTGTTCGCTGCTATCCAGATCAGGCGCATTGGCGTCGCCTGGCGCAGTCTGGGAACCCATATCCGGGAAAGCGACGATGCGCTTGCCGGAAAAGTCCGTATGGACGACGACGCTGCCTTGTTCTTCGAAATAGCTGAGCAGGCGCCGGGCGCGGCGGGCCGAGTGGGTGCCGTAGGCGCGGGCGATGCGGGCGTCGGATGGACATGGCTCACCACAGATGGCCGCCTTGGCAAGCATCAGGAAAACACCCTGCAGATCGTCGGTAACGCTGGAGGAGAGTGACAGCGCGGTTGCCCAGGCATCCGTCGCCATCGTCGCCTCATCGGCGCCGGAGCGCACGATCGCGACGCGTCGGCGAAACTCCGGCAGCGATATCGGCACACCCGGTACGCGACGCATGCGCAGCCGCACGAGGAACTCCTGATAGAGCACCGAATCCGTGCGGAAGGCCGAGGCTGAGTCATCGAGAATTTCCGAGAGCACGGCACTCACCCGCGCCTCGCGGTCCTCAGGCGATAATTCCGGCTGGCTGACCTTCGGTTCAGCCGGCGCGGCGCCGGCCGCAGGCGCGGAGCGGGAGAGCTCCGCCAGGATATCCGTCGTCGGACGTGGCGCAGGCGCAGCGCGACGAACGACCGGCCGTGAGAATTCCTCCGGATCCGGCGTGAAGATCAAATCCTCCACGTCCTGCGGCGCATCCGGCAGCGGCATCAGCTTGGGGCTGGAGGAGCGCGCCGACGTTTCAACCGCGCCGATGGTGATCGGCAGCGGCCGGCGCGACAGAGCCGGACCGAGCGCGACGAAATTGCCGCGCTTCAGGTCACGGAACATTTCCGCCTGCCTGCGGTCCATGCCGAGAAGGTCGGCGGCGCGGGCCATGTCAATATCAAGGAAGGTACGCCCCATCAGGAAGTTGGACGCCTCGGCCGCAACGTTCTTGGCAAGCTTCGCCAGGCGTTGTGTGGCGATGACGCCGGCAAGCCCGCGCTTACGGCCACGGCACATCAGGTTGGTCATGGCGCCGAGCGACATCTTGCGCGCGTCTTCGGAGACGTCGCCGCCGACGGAAGGGGCAAACATCTGCGCCTCGTCGACGACGACGAGCACCGGATACCAATATTCGCGATCGGCATCGAACATACCGTTGAGGAAAGCGGCCGCGGCGCGCATCTGCTGCTCAATATCGAGCCCTTCGAGCGTCAGCACGCAGGAAACACGATGTTGGCGGATACGGTTGGCGATTCCGGCAAGTTCGGCCTCGGTGCGCTCGCCGTCCACCACCACATGGCCGAACTTGTCGGCCAGCGTGACGAAATCACCTTCGGGATCGATGATGACCTGCTGTACCCACTGCGCCGACTGCTCCAGCAGACGCCGCAACAGATGCGATTTCCCGGAGCCGGAATTGCCCTGCACAAGGAGACGGGTCGCCAGCAGCTCCTCGATATCGAGTTGGGCGCTGGTCCCGCCGGACGCCGTTCCCATGTCGATGCCGACCTGCAATGCACTACCCCTTTGACAAGACTCAAATGTGAAGACGCCCATCTTTCAGAAACAGGGCGTCCCCGTCTATCAAAGATTTCCAAGCTTCGCGTCCGTGGATTGAAAAAACCCACAGGCAATTGCGGGGCTTATCTGAACCGCAGATTGGCCCGCGACAGCTCGCTGACGGAGGTGCATCCCATCAGCTTCATGTCGCGCTCGATCTCGGTGCGCAAATGCCGCAATGCGCGCTCCACACCTGCCTGACCGGCAGCGGCCAGCGGATAGAGGTAGAAGCGGCCGATACCGACAGCCTTGGCGCCGAGCGAGAGGGCCTTCAGCACATGTGTGCCGCGTTGGATGCCGCCATCCATCATCACATCGATGCGGTCACCGACGGCATCAGCGATTTCCGCCAGTTGATCGAATGCCGAGCGCGAGCCGTCCAATTGCCGGCCGCCATGGTTCGAAAGCACGATGCCGGTACATCCGATGTCGACAGCACGCTTGGCATCCTCGACCGACATGATGCCCTTCAGGCAGAACTGTCCGTTCCAGTACTTCACCATCTCGGCGACATCGTTCCAGTTCATCGACGGATCGAGCATTTCGGTGAAATACTTTCCGATCGACATAGCGCCGCCGCTCATGTCCACATGTTCATCAAGCTGCGGCAGACGGAATTTCTCGTGCGTGAGATAGTTGAGCGCCCAGGCCGGCTTAATGGCGAACTGGGTGACACCGGCCAGATTAAGCTTGAACGGAATGGAGAACCCGGTGCGAAGATCGCGCTCGCGATTGCCGCCGGTAATGCTGTCGACCGTCAGCATCATCACATTGACGCCGGCTTCCTTCGCCCGCTCCATCATAGCCCGGTTCAGCCCGCGATCCCTGTGGAAATAGAACTGGTAGACCTGCGGGCCTGGATACTTCTTGCGGATTTCCTCAAGGCTGACGGTCCCGAGCGAGGAGACGCCGAACATGGTGCCGAGCGAGGATGCTGCAGCGGCCACTGCATTTTCGCCCTGGTGATGGAACAGCCGCTGCAACGCCGTCGGCGAGCAATAGAAGGGAGTTGCGAGCTTTTGTCCCATGACGGTGACAGACATGTCGATCTCGCTGACGCCGCGCAGGACGTTCGGAACGAGATCGCAGCTTTCGAAGCTTGACGTGTTACGCCGCAGCGTCACCTCATCGTCGGCGGCACCGTCGATATAGTTGAAGATCGGACCGGGAAGGCGCTTTTTCGCAAGGAGGCGAAAATCATGGAAGTTGTGGCATTCACGCAGACGCATGGCTTGCCTCGACAACGACACCGCAATCATTCTCAAAAGACATCAAACATCGACCTCCCAATATCCCGCCGCTCAGTCCGATCGTGAACTACAGCCGATGCAAGCGTGCTTCCCACTTGTAAAGCACATCCGGCTCTTTCTCCTCATTGCCTGCTCCGTCAGACTCGTCAACCACGAAGAAGCCGTGCTTCTCATAAAAGCGGCGCGCGGGCTCATTTCTCTTGAATGTCCAGAGTGAGAGCACCGGATAGGTCGATTTGGCAACATCAAGTAGGCGGCTGCCGATACCATGCCGCTGCGCCTCGGGCAGAACATAGAGCTGATCGATCCAATCCTCGAGAAAGGCGATGACGCCGACGAGGCGACCGCCCTCCTCCGCGCCCCAGATCTGGCAATCTTTGAAAACCACCGCGCTCCAGAAGCCGACATCCTCTTCCGGGGTATGAAGCCCGGCAAGCATCGGCAGCCGCTCATTGAAGGACGCGCGATGGACGGCCGCAGCCGCCGGCATGTCCGCGAGATCGAGTTTACGAAATGAAACTTTGTCAGTCATCATCAAGCCTTGAGCCCGAAACCCTGCATTAGCCGCCGAGTCGAAAAATCCGGCGTACCGGAAGTGAAGACGGCGAAATCGAAATTGTCCGGATGTACGGCATCGGCCACCAGCGGCACCAGGCTGCGGGCGCGGCGTGCGATCGCTTCCGCAGGATCGAGCCAATCGACCGGCCAGGGAGCCAACCGGCGAAAGACATTGGCCATGAAAGGATAATGCGTGCAGGCGAGCACGACGATATCGGTCCTGCGTCCTTCCTTCTCCACGAAGCACTGAGCGATTTCGGAGAGGATGGCATCGTCCGAGACGGTATCGCCGCGAATATAGGTTTCGGCCATGCGCGCCAGATTCTCGGAACCGACTAGGCGGACATGGCATTGGGTCGCAAAGGACTGGATGAGATCGCGCGTATAGGCGCGTTTGACGGTGCCTGGCGTCGCCAGCACCGAAACCAGCCCAGAGCGCGTGCGCTCGGCAGCCGGCTTGATTGCCGGCACGGTGCCGACGAACGTCATCTGCGGAAAGGCGGCGCGCAGATCGGCGCCGGCGAGCGTGAAGGCCGTGTTGCAGGCGATGATGCAGACTTCGGGATCATGCTCGGTCAGCAGCTTCGCGAAAAGGCCGACAATGCGCTCCCGCAAAGCCTGTTCTTCCCAGCCGCCATAGGGAAAGCCGGCACTGTCGGCGACATAGATAAAGCCGCGCTCCGGCATCAGCACGCGCGCCTCGCGCAGCACGGTCAGGCCGCCGATGCCCGAGTCGAACACCAGAATGGGTTTCAGCTCATTCGCCGTTGCTGTCATCGTTTGTGGTTTCCTTGGGCGCGGCAGGGGATCGGGGATGCGAGCCGCTGCCGCGCGGAGATTTGCGCGAGAAGCGGTCGAGGGATGAGATCACCCCGCGCAGGACGCTGATTTCCTGTTCCGTAAACGCCCGGCGCGAGAGGACCGCGCGCAGATTGTCGACCATTTTCGGCTTTTTCCCGGCAGGATGGAAATAGTTGCGTGCGTCCAGCGCTTCTTCGAGCTGATCGAACAGGCCGAAGAGCTGCTCCTTGGTGGAAGGCCTCTGTTCCATCGCCTGGAAGGGTACGGAGGCTAGATCCTCCATGCCGGATTTCATCCATTCGTAGGACATCAGCAGCACCGCCTGTGCGATGTTCAGCGAGGCGAAGGCGGGGTTGACGGGAAAGGTCACGATCTCGTCGGCGAGTGCCACTTCTTCGTTGGTCAAACCCCAGCGCTCGCGGCCGAAGAGAATGCCGGTACCCTCGCCGGCTGTGAATTTTGCCCGCAGCGTTTCGGCGGCGGCGACGGGAGAACGCACGGGCTTATAGCCATCGCGTTCACGCGCGGTCGTTGCGTAGACGAAATTGAGATCCGCGATCGCCTGCTCCAGCGTGTCGTAGACTTTGGTTGCCTCGATGATGTGATCGGCCTTGGAGGCAGTCGCCTGCGCCCTCTCATTCGGCCAGCCGTCGCGCGGATTGACCAGGCGCAATTCTGCCAGGCCGAAATTTGCCATGGCGCGGGCCACCATGCCGATATTCTCGCCCATCTGCGGCTCGACCAGAATGATGGCCGGCCCTTCGGCCAGAAGTTGACGCTCGCTGTTGGTACCTGCCATGAACTCAAATCCCCATGCGGTAAGCATACCGCGCTAATGAGGGCCGGAATAGCGGCGCGGGCCTCAATCGGCAAGGGCGAAGTCGGTTGTCGGCATCGATCGGGCTATACCGGCAGGCCGCAAGACCGGCGAGATAAGAACCCGCCGGCCACGACCCGATCACTGCTGCGGCTGATCCTGCTGCGGCGTCTGATCCGATGGCTGCTGTTGTTGCTGTTTGACGATGTCCTGCATGACCGATTTCAGCGAATTGGACTGGCCGCCGTCATCGACCGTGATGATGTCGTCGATCACGGGCTTTCCGGCCTCCTGGATGATTTCGAAGCGCACAGTGGTCGTTTTCTGATAGTCCGCATCCGTGCCCATGCAGACAGATTTCTTGAAGGTGGCAATCACCTCTGTCGTATCGCCCTTCGGCGGTTGCGGCGCGATATTCAGTTCCTGCAGCGGGCATGCATCCTGCCCGCCAACGATGACATCGTAATCGAAGGGCGAAATGCCATCTTCATCCGCGGCGGGGAACTGCGCCGCCGCCTGGTATTTCGCAACGAAATCCTTGCTGTAGATGTCCTTCAGCTTGCTATCGTCGAAAATATCCTGCCAATCGCTGTCACCGCCCGCCCAATTGGAAACGGTCGCGTCCATCACCGTCTTGACCGGCGCCATCACGTCGGCCGCCCCGGCCGAGCTGGCGCCCAGCGAGAGCGGAAGGAAAACGGCGAAAAGCGCGGCAGCGGCAATTTTTTGCATGATAAAAATCCGTGATGATCGGCGAAGCATTCGCGCGACATTAGTCGCATCCGGCGCTTTGGCAATGGCTCGATCTTGAAAAGCATGCGTCTCGATGAAGGGGACGTGATCGGCAAAAACGCCGTTTCGGCGCCTCTATCGGCTTTGCGTTCGAGACTTGCGGTGCTATAGCCCTCGGGACTTCATATCACTCACAGGGACATCCGGTCCCCATCAGCTTAAACGAGGCAGAAGCATGAAGAAGATCAAGGTCGCTAACCCGGTTGCCGATCTCGATGGCGACGAAATGACTCGCATCATCTGGCAGCTTATCAAAGAAAAACTGATCTTCCCCTACCTCGATATTGATATCGACTATTACGACCTCTCGGTCGAAAACCGCGACGCCACCAATGATCAGGTGACCGTCGACGCCGCCAACGCCATCAAGAAGTACGGCGTCGGCATCAAGTGCGCCACGATCACGCCGGATGAAGCCCGCGTGAAGGAATTCAACCTCAAGGAAATGTGGAAGAGCCCGAACGGCACGATCCGCAACATCCTCGGCGGCGTCATCTTCCGCGAGCCGATCATCTGCAAGAACGTTCCGCGTCTGGTTCCGGGCTGGACGCAGCCGATCGTCGTCGGCCGTCACGCCTTCGGCGACCAGTATCGCGCCACCGACTTCAAATTCCCGGGCAAGGGCAAGCTGACCATCAAGTTCGTCGGCGAAGATGGCACGGTGATCGAAAAGGAAGTCTTCAACGCTCCTGGCGCCGGCGTTGCCATGGCCATGTACAACCTCGACGAATCGATCCGCGAATTTGCCCGCGCTTCGATGATGTACGGCCTGATGCGCAAGTGGCCGGTCTACCTGTCGACCAAGAACACCATCCTCAAGGCCTATGACGGCCGCTTCAAGGATATCTTCGAAGAAGTCTATCAGAACGAGTTCAAGGCGCAGTTCGACGAAGCCGGCATCACCTACGAACACCGCCTGATCGACGACATGGTCGCTTCCGCGCTGAAGTGGTCCGGCGGCTACGTCTGGGCCTGCAAGAACTACGACGGCGACGTTCAGTCCGACACGGTTGCCCAGGGCTTCGGCTCGCTCGGCCTGATGACCTCGGTTCTGCTGACACCGGACGGCAAAACGGTCGAAGCCGAAGCTGCTCACGGCACAGTCACCCGCCACTACCGCCAGCACCAGAAGGGCCAGGAAACCTCGACGAACTCGATCGCCTCGATCTTCGCCTGGACCCGCGGCCTCGCGCATCGCGCCAAGCTCGACGACAATGCCGAACTCGCGAAGTTCGCCGCGACGCTCGAAACCGTCTGCGTCGACACCGTCGAAGCCGGCTACATGACCAAGGACCTGGCACTGCTGATCGGCCCCGACCAGCCGTGGCTCTCCACCACCGCTTTCCTCGACAAGATCGACGAAAACCTCAAGAAGGCCATGGCTGCCTAAGCCTCGCCGACTTCGAGACCTGCGGGAACCCGGCCTTGGTGCCGGGTTTTCTTTTGCCCGAAATCTTGCCGCCTTGACCGACCGGCGGCTAGAATGCGCCCAACAAAGGGAGAGACAGATGGCTGAAGAACTCGTTTTCTATACCAACCCGATGTCGCGCGGACGCATTGCCCGCTGGATGCTCGAGGAGATCGGCCAGCCCTACCGCACCGAATATCTCGACTTCGGCACGACGATGAAGGCGCCCGAATACCTCTCAGTGAACCCTATGGGCAAGGTGCCTGCCATCAAGCACGGCGATACCATCGTCACCGAATGCGCTGCCATCTGCGCCTATTTGGCCGAAACCTTTCCTGAAGTCGGTCTTGCGCCGACAGCAGCCGAACGCGGCAATTACTTCCGCTGGATGTTCTTTGCTGCCGGCCCGATGGAGATGGCCGTGACCAACCGCGCGCTGGGCTTCGAAATCCCTCCCGAACGCCTGCGCATGGCGGGTTGCGGCAGTCTGGAACATGTCTTCGACACTCTGGAACAGGCGGTTAGCGCCTCACCCTTCATCGCTGGCGACCGTTTCACGGCCGCCGACGTCTATGTCGGTTCGCATGTCGGCTGGGGCCTCAATTTCGGCACTATCGAGAAGCGTCAGGCTTTCATTGATTATTGGGGCCGCATCAGCGACCGCGACGCCTACCGCCGCGGCAACGAATTGGACAATGCGGCGATGCCAAAGCAAGCGAATGCTTGAAAAGACAATGGACTAGAGCCAACTTCTCATTCAGCACATCATACGGTTATTGCAGCGGCATATGGATTTCCGTCAGCAACTCGGTCGGCGGCACATCGCGTGGATTGTTGAGATATTCTTCGAACATCACCGCATCGCGCAGTTGCCGGCCGGAGGCAGGAAGCCATTCGGCATAGAGCCACTGATAGGCCTTGTACATATCGGCATACGGCCCTTTGTGCCGTAACACAGCATACTCGCCACCGTCGATTGTCCGCCGTTCCAAGGGCGCCTCGGCGGCAATATCGTCGCCAGCATTGACGCAGGCATAGGAGCGCAATTTGTCGACCGCGATCAGGTCGGGATCATCCAGATAGACGCCGATCATCCGCATATCGGGCCTGGCAAGACCGCGAGCGAAGATGGTGCCGAACAGAATTTCGAAAGCCTGGCCGATCTGCATGTAGGAGCCGCGATGGGCGACACCGATAAGCGAAATCGGCGAGAGGATGCGAAGCGTAACGTCGAACATGACCGTGATCCTTCCTTGGGTACTGGGTTCGAAGATCGTGTGGCTTCCCTCATTCCGATATCGCGCCGGCGGGGTGCCGTAGACGGATTTGAAGATGCGGTTGAACGACTGGAGGTTGGGATAGCCCGACCGCTTTGCAATGTCGTTGACAGATAGACGGGTGTTGACGAGATCGCCGGCGGCACGGTGCAGCCGCAGCCGCTTGACGGTCGCCGCCGCCGTCTCGCCATAGATCGCCCGATAGATCCTGTGCCAATGATAGCTGGACACGCAGGCGATCTCGGCAAGCTTTTCCATATCGAGCTCGTCATCCAGATGCTCGTGGATATGGGCCGAAACCCGCCGCAGGCGGGTCTCGTAAAGCGCCCATGCCGTTCCGCCACTCATGTCAAACCCCTTGCAAATCGATCGGCCTCAAAAGACCATATCTCGATTTGACAAATCCTGCTGAGTTTGGCGGACAAAACAAAAGCGGCGGGGCCATCAGCTCCCGCCGCTTCTGATCAGTGTAATAAAAAACTCTTAGCCGGCGAGTGCGGCAGCAACTGCCTCAACCGCTTCATCAGCCTTGGCGCCATCCGGACCGCCGGCCTGGGCCATGTCGGGACGGCCGCCGCCGCCCTTGCCGCCGAGCGCGGCGGAGGCAATGCGGACGAGATCGACAGCGCTGAAGCGGCCGGTCAGGTCTTCCGTGACGGCAACGACGGCGCTGGCCTTGCCGTCTTCCGAAACGCCGATTAGCGCCACGACGCCGGAACCGAGACTGGTTTTGCCGTCATCGGCAAGACCCTTGAGATCCTTCGGGTCGACGCCGGAAATGGCCTTGCCGAGGAACTTGACGCCATTGACGTCACGGACCGCATCGGCGGAACCGCCTTGGCCGCCGCCCATGGCGAGCTTGCGCTTGGCGTCAGCCAGTTCGCGCTCCAGCTTGCGACGCTCATCCATCAGCGCCTCGACGCGCGACACGACATCGCCCGGCTGCACCTTCAGCGTCGAGGCCAGCGTCTTCACGCGCTCATCCTGCTCGGTCAGATAGTCGCGAGCGGATTCGCCGGTCACCGCTTCGATACGGCGGACACCGGCGCCGACGGCACTTTCGCCAAGGACACGGATAAGGCCGATCTGGCCGGTGGCGGAGACATGTGTGCCGCCGCACAGTTCGACGGAATAGGGCTTGTCAGCCTTGGCACCGCGCACACCCTGCCCCATGGACACGACGCGGACTTCGTCGCCATACTTCTCGCCGAACAGCGCCATGGCGCCCTCGGCAATGGCGTCATCGACGCTCATCAGGCGGGTCGTGACCGGCGAGTTCTGCAGCACGATTTCGTTAGCCATATCCTCGACCACCTTCAGCTCTTCAGCCGACATCGGCTTCGGATGCGAAACGTCGAAACGCAGACGCTCGGGCGCCACCAGCGAACCCTTCTGCGCCACATGGGTGCCAAGTACCTCGCGCAACGCCTCATGCAGCAGATGGGTCGCGGAGTGGTTGGCGCGCAGGCGCGACCGCCTGTTGTGATCGACCGTCAGCACGACGGCGTCGCCGATCTTGATCTTGCCTTCAGACACTTCCGAGCTATGAACGAAAAGGCCTTCGCCCTTCTTCTGCGTGTCGCTTACGGTGAGCTTGCCGTGGTCGCTAGAAACCACGCCGGTATCGCCCATCTGACCGCCGGATTCGCCGTAGAACGGCGTCTGGTTGACGATGATCTGCACCCTGTCGCCGGCAGATGCGCTGTCGACGGCAACACCGTCCTTGACGATTGCCTGGATAACGCCTTCAGCGGCCTCCGTGTCGTAGCCGAGGAATTCGGTGGCGCCGAACTTTTCCTTGAGCTCGAACCAGATGGTTTCGGTTGCCTTGTCGCCGGAGCCAGCCCAATGCGAGCGGGCTTCGGCCTTCTGCCGTTCCATCGCGTCGGTGAAGCTCGATATGTCGACGCCGATGCCGCGGGCGCGCAGCGCATCCTGCGTCAGGTCGAGCGGGAAGCCATAGGTGTCATAAAGCTTGAACGCGGTCTCGCCATCAAGGCTGTCGCCCTTGTGAAGCGTCGAGGTTGCATCGGCAAGCAGCGACAGACCACGCTCCAGCGTCTTGCGGAAACGGGTCTCTTCCAGCTTCAGCGTCTCGGAAATCAGCGCTTCGGCACGCACGAGCTCGGGATAGGCGCGGCCCATCTGCTGGACGAGCGTCGGCAACAGCTTCCAGACCAGCGGCTCCTTGGCGCCGAGCAACTGCGCATGGCGCATGGCGCGGCGCATGATGCGGCGAAGCACATAGCCGCGGCCTTCGTTCGACGGCAGCACGCCGTCGGCGATCAGGAAGGCGGAGGAGCGCAGGTGATCGGCGATGACGCGGTGGCTGGCGCGGCGTTCGCCCTCGGCCTTGACTCCGGTCGCCTCTTCCGAAGCCTCGATCAATGCGCGGAACAGGTCGATGTCGTAATTGTCATGCTTGCCCTGCAACACGGCAGCAACGCGTTCGAGACCCATGCCCGTGTCGATCGACGGACGCGGCAGGTCGACCCGCTGCTCCTTAGTGATCTGCTCGAACTGCATGAAGACGAGATTCCAGATCTCGATGAACCGGTCGCCATCCTCTTCCGGCGAGCCGGGAGGGCCGCCCCAGATATGGTCGCCGTGATCATAGAAGATTTCGGAACATGGGCCGCAAGGACCGGTATCGCCCATTGCCCAGAAATTGTCGCTGGTGGCGATGCGGATGATCTTGTCGTCCGAAAGACCGGCGATCTTCTTCCAGAGATCATAGGCGACATCGTCGGTATGATAGACCGTCACCAGCAGGCGCTTGGCGTCGAGGCCGAATTCCTTGGTGATCAGGTTCCAGGCAAGCTCGATGGCGCGCTCCTTGAAATAGTCGCCGAACGAGAAATTGCCGAGCATCTCAAAGAAGGTATGGTGACGGGCGGTATAGCCGACATTGTCGAGGTCATTATGCTTGCCGCCGGCGCGCACGCATTTCTGTGCCGTCGATGCAGTCTTGTAGGGGCGCTGCTCCAGGCCGGTGAAGACGTTCTTGAACTGCACCATGCCGGCATTGGTGAACATCAGCGTCGGATCGTTGCGTGGAACAAGCGGGCTCGACGGCACGATCTCGTGGCCGTTCTTCTTAAAATAGTCGAGAAAGGTCGACCGGATTTCGTTCACACCGCTCATATTGGGCCCTTCAGTCCTTGCCTCGAGCGAGATGTCCCATCTCGCTCATGTTCCTTCACCTAGCATGGTCTTGTCCAAAAACCGCTTCGCACTTTTGGGGATCACGCGTTGGCAATATTTAACAAATCCAGTGGCTTTTATCGTCCGCTCCCGGCCCTGTCCAGCCGCACAAGCAAAACCGGCCGTACATCCCTTGGACAATACGGCCGGTTTTGAATTTTAGTCTTGGTTAGTCCTGAGCTTGGTCGCGGAAATTACGCGTCCGCGGCGTCGCTGTCATCAGCGTCTGGTCCGCCATTCTGCAGGAAGCGATCGGCAATAAGACCTGCATTCTGGCGCAGCGACAGCTCGATCTCGCGAGCAAGATCCGGATTGTCGCGCAGGAAGAGCTTTGCGTTTTCGCGGCCCTGCCCCAGACGCTGGCTGTTATAGGAGAACCAGGCGCCGGACTTCTCGACGATGCCAGCCTTGACACCGAGGTCGATCAGCTCACCAGTCTTGGAAACGCCCTCGCCATACATGATGTCGAATTCCACCTGCTTGAAGGGCGGTGCCATCTTGTTCTTGACGACCTTGACGCGGGTCTGGTTGCCGACCACCTCTTCGCGCTCCTTGACGGAACCGATACGGCGAATATCGAGACGGACGGAGGCATAGAACTTCAGCGCATTGCCGCCGGTCGTCGTTTCCGGCGAGCCGAACATGACGCCGATCTTCATGCGGATCTGGTTGATGAAGATGACCATGCAGTTGGACTTCGAGATCGAAGCGGTAAGCTTGCGCAGCGCCTGGCTCATCAGGCGGGCCTGCATGCCCGGCAGGCTGTCGCCCATCTCGCCTTCGATTTCGGCACGCGGCGTCAGCGCGGCAACGGAGTCGACGACGAGAACGTCGATGGCGCCGGAACGCACCAGTGTATCGGTAATTTCAAGCGCCTGTTCGCCGGTGTCCGGCTGCGAAATCAGGAGGTTCTGCAGGTCGACGCCGAGCTTGCGGGCATAGACCGGATCGAGCGCGTGTTCGGCGTCGACGAAGGCGCAGATGCCGCCCTTTTTCTGGGATTCGGCGATGGTCTGCAGCGCCAGCGTCGTCTTGCCGGAGCTTTCCGGCCCGTAGATCTCGATGATGCGCCCCTTCGGCAAGCCGCCAATGCCGAGAGCGATATCGAGGCTCAGGGAGCCGGTGGAAACTGTTTCGATTTCGACCACGTTCTCGTTCGAGCCGAGCTTCATGATCGAGCCCTTGCCGAACGACCGCTCAATTTGAGAGAGTGCCGCTTCAAGTGCCTTGCTTTTATCCACCGATTTGTCCTCTACAAGCCGCAAAGAATTCTGAGACATCCGATCCACCTTTAGGTTATTGAAGCCGCTCAAGCAATGTCGCCGCTGATGAGAATTGTGTACTCTATTTGTTCTCATGTCGCAAGAGCACAACAAGCAATTGAAAGAAAAAGGTAAAATGAATTTCGTTCTACATTTGTTTTCTTCTTTCATAGCAAGCACTTACGTGTCCTTGCCGGGCATTTTGCGTGAGATATCAGCCGGCTCGATTCGCCTTTGGAAGCGCTGAGGAGATCGATATGGCGAAGAAGATTCTCGTTTTGGGTGGTGCCCATATCGACCGGCGCGGCCGCATCTTCGGCGAGACGGCGCCGGGGGCCAGCAACCCGGGCGCATGGTTCGAGGAACCGGGCGGTGGCGGCTTCAACGCGGCACGCAATCTGGCCCGTCTCGGCTTTGATGTGCGGCTGATCTCGCCGCGTGGCGGCGATGCGGCCGGCGAGATGGTGGCGGAAGCGGCGCTCAATGCCGGCGTCGACGACAAGCCCTTCGTTTTTCTCGATCGCAAGACGCCGAGCTATACGGCAATCCTCGAACGCGACGGCAATCTGGTGATCGCCCTCGCCGACATGGAGCTCTATAAGCTGTTCGTGCCGCGCCGGCTGACGATCCGCGCCATCCGCGATGCCTTCGAAGCCACTGACCTGATCCTTTGCGACGCCAATCTACCCGCCGAAACGCTGGCCGCCATCGCAATGCGCGCAGCCGATTGCGGCAAGCCATTGGCCGCGATCGCGATTTCGCCGGCCAAAGTGGTGCGCCTGAAGCCCTGCCTTGCCGGCATCGACCATCTTTTTCTGAACGAGGCCGAAGCTGCGGCGCTGACGGAGAGCCGTCCGGACGATCCGCGCCATTGGATCGCCGGATTGCGGGCACTCGGCCTCAGGGGTGGTGTCATTACACGTGGCAAACGCGAACTGATCGCTTTTTCCGGCGATGCCGCCGTCAGCCTGCAGCCGCCCGTTATCGATGAGGTTGCCGATGTCACCGGTGCCGGCGATTCGCTCGCCGCCGGTGTTCTGGCCGCCCTGCTTGCCGGTCACGATCTCGGCGAGGCGGTGCGCTATGGGGCAGCGGCCGCCGCGATTACCGTGCAATCACCATTCGCCACGGCGGAGGATCTTTCGCCCGACCTTCTGAAGGCAATACTGGCTCTTGTTCCCGAAGCCGCTATTTTGTCATGAAGCGCGCGATTTTCGCATTTCCCAACTCAGCCAATCGGACACAACCATGACCAAGCCCATTTCACCCCTGCTGCCGATCTCCTATTCGAAGGAGGTTGCTTCAGCAAAATTGCGCGGCGCTCCATTGGTGGCATTGGAATCGACCATCATCACCCATGGCATGCCCTATCCCGGCAATATCGAGATGGCGCGTAGCGTCGAGGCGATCATCCGGCAGGAAGGCGCCGTGCCGGCGACAATCGCCGTCATTCATGGCGTGCTGCATATCGGCCTGGAGCCTGAAGAGCTGGAGGCGCTCGCTCAGACAACTGGTGCGATGAAGGTTTCGCGCGCCGACCTCGCCTTCGCCATTGCAGAGCGCCGCACGGGCGCCACCACGGTTGCCGCGACGATGATCGCCGCAGCGCGGGCCGGCATCAAGGTTTTCGCGACCGGCGGCATTGGCGGCGTGCATCGCGGCGCCGAGGAAAGCTTCGATATCTCGGCCGACCTGGAAGAGCTCGCCCGCACTGACGTCATCGTGGTCTGCGCCGGCGCCAAGGCCATCCTGGATATTCCGAAAACGCTGGAAGTGCTGGAAACCCGCGGCGTGCCCGTCGTCACCTACGACAGCGCCGAATTCCCCGCCTTCTGGTCGCGTTCCTCCGGCCTGCCGAGCCCGCTGACCTTGAACAGCCCTGCCGCGATCGCCAACTTCCAGGTAACCCGTGAACAGCTTAGCATCAACGGTGGCATGCTGATCGCCAATCCAGTTCCGGAAGCCGATGAAATCCCGCGTGAGGAGATGGAAATCTACATCGAACGCGCCTTGGACAGCGCCGAGCGCGACGAAATCGCCGGCAAGGCGGTCACTCCCTATCTGCTCAGCACCATCTTCGACATCACCGACGGCCGCAGCCTGAAGACCAATATCGCGCTGGTCGAAAACAATGCGCGCCTTGCCGCGGAAATCGCCGTTGCTCTGGCGGAATGATCGGAAGCGAGTCGCGTCGATAACGGATGGCAACCCGCGCAGCCGCCTTAGGTCAATGTGAACAGACCTAACGCGGCGCGCAATTCCGCAAGGGTTGCCTCCGTCCGCTGCCTTGCCCTGAGCGTACCTTGCCGCAGGACTTCCAGGGCGTAACCGGGATCGGCGGCATAGTGGGCACGGCGCTCGCGGATCGGGGCCAGCAGAGCTTGCAGAATATCTTCAAGATGCTGTTTCACGACCATGTCGCCAAGACCGCCCCTTCGATAGCGCTCCTTTAGCTCTTCGACGAAAGTCCTATCCTCGGCAAAGGCATCGAGATAGGTGAAGACGACATTGCCCTCGATCTTTCCCGGATCGGCGGCGCGCAGATGAGCAGGATCGGTGTACATCCGGCGCACGGCTTGCCGAATATCGTCCGGCGATGCGGATAGCGGGATGGCATTGCCCTGCGACTTGCTCATTTTGGCTTTGCCATCGACGCCCGGCAGGCGTCCGATCATCGGGATCATTGCCTTGGCTTCCGCAAGAACCTCGCGGCCGGCCTGCCGGTTGAGACGACGCACGATTTCGTTGGTTTGCTCGATCAGCGGAGCCTGATCTTCACCCACCGGAACGATCGTCGCCTTGAACGCGGTGATGTCAGCCGCTTGAGCGACGGGATAGCAAAGAAAACCCGCTGGGACATCACGCTCAAAGCCGCGAAGCTGAATTTCCGTCTTGATGGTCGGGTTGCGCTCCAGCCGTCCGACGGTCACGAAGTTCATATAAAGCACCGTCAGTTCGGCCAGCGCCGGCAATGCGGATTGAAGGCAAATTGTCGTTTCGGCCGGATCGATCCCCACGGAAAGATAGTCGAAGACGACTTCCAGCACGTTCCGGCGAATCTTCTCCGGATCATGCGCGTTGTCGGTCAGCGCTTGCATATCCGCCAGAAGCAGGAATTGCCGATGCGTATGCTGGAGGGCCACGCGGTTCCTCAGAGAACCGACGTAGTGACCGAGATGGAGGGGACCTGTAGTCCGATCGCCTGTGAGAATGACCGGGCGATTATCGATAGGTGACATTTAGTTGCTCCGTTAAGGAGCCGCCGCGATCGGAAAGATGCCGGGAAATGACCATGCCTGCCGGATCACGGCGGCAAGGGTCGATTTCAAGAAATGACGACTGCCGCTCCTAGAAGGAGCGCCACCACATCCGCAGGCTGGCGTTAGCGAGGTCGGTCATATCGGTTTGATGCCACGGATCAGATTGGAATGGCAATGGTGAACGTTGGACTTGTGACGCCGGTATCGTCCAAAGCTTGCATATTTCTTTGGTTCGCAGAGCGATAAAGCGCATCAAAACAGCGCTTTACCCGGCCTCCCTCACTTAGCGATCCAGCGTTTCCCTGACCACGACGGCAAGCTGCTTCAGCGAGAAAGGCTTCGGCAGGAAGCCGAACTTGGCATCGGCCGGCAGGTTGCGGGCAAAGGCATCTTCGGCATAGCCGGATACGAAGATGAACTTCATATCGGGATATTTCTTGCGCAATTCACGCAGCAGCGACGGTCCGTCCATCTCCGGCATGACGACGTCGGAAACGACGACATCCACCTGTCCGTCGAGTTCATCCATGATATCGAGCGCTTCGACGCCGGATCCCGCCTCATAGACGGTATAGCCACGCGTCTCGAGCATGCGCTTGCCACCCCTGCGCACCGCCTCCTCGTCCTCGACAAGCAGAACGACGGCCGATTTGCCGGTGAGGTCCGCAGGCTCCTCCGGCGGCGGGACGACAGCGGCAACGCTCTGGTCCATCGCCGAGATATCCCGGCTTTCGGAGGCCTGGCCTTCGATAACAGTCGGAATTTCGACGATATGGCGCGGCAGGAAGATGCGGAAGGTCGTGCCCTTGCCGACTTCGGATTCCGGGTGGATGTAGCCGCCCGATTGCTTGATGATGCCGTAAACCATGGCAAGGCCAAGCCCGGTGCCCTTGCCCACTTCCTTTGTGGTGAAGAAGGGCTCGAAGATCTTGTCCATGATGTCGGGTGCGATCCCCGTACCCGTGTCGCTGACCTCGACCAGCACCATTTCCTCATGCGGCAGATAGGCATAGTTGAAGGCAGCCACGTCCGTTGCCGACAAATTGCGGGTGCGCAGCGTCAGCGTGCCGCCCTCGGGCATGGCATCGCGGGCGTTGACGCAGAGGTTGATCAGCACCTGCTCGAACTGCGACAGGTCGGTCTTCACCGGCCAGAGATCGCGGCCATAATCGACATCCAGTTTGACATGTGTGCCCGACAGCAGCCGGTCCACCAGCATGCGCAGGTCGCCGATCACATCCGTCAGATTGAGGATCGTCGGCCGCATCGTCTGCTTGCGCGAGAAGGCCAGCAACTGCCGCACCAGCACGGCGGCGCGGTTGGCGTTGCGCTTGATCTCCATCAGATCGGCGAAGCTCGCGTCGGATGGCCTTGCCTGCAGCAGCAGATGATCCGACGACAACAGGATCGCCGTCAGCACATTGTTGAAATCATGCGCAATGCCGCCGGCGAGCGTGCCGACTGCATTCAGCTTCTGCGTCTGCGCCATCTGCGTTTCCAGCGCCTTCTGCTCGGTCACTTCGACAGCGTAGACGATGGCCGCTTCTTCGGGCGCTTCGTCGGTCTGATCGATGACGGCATTGATATAGAAGCGGAAATGCCGTGTATCGTCCTTCGGATTGCGCGAATCGATCGGCGGGATATCGCCCTGCCGATCCTTGGCGGCGGCAAGTGCCTGTTCCAGCCGCGGCCGGTCAGCGTCAAAGACGATGCTCTCGAGGGCGGCGCCACGCTCGATATCGTCGCGCGAAACGAGATCGGAGAAGAGCTTCAGGAAGGGTGCGTTAGTGCGCAGAATGCGACCTGCACCGTCCACGGAGGCGATCGCCATCGGCGTGTTGTTGAAGAAGCGACTGAAGCGCATCGCCGCAACGGAGGCCGACTGATCGTTGTCGCCTCCATTCTGCCGTGTCAGCACGATGGTGCGGCTTTCGCCAGGCGCCCCGTCACGCATCGAAGTGACACTGTGGACGATCTGCACCGGCAGGCTTTGGCCGTTGGCGCGGCGCAGATCGAGATCGAGCGTCACCGTCTTTTTCAGGCCGGGTTCGGCCTGGACCGACTGGATCAGCGTCAGACCCTCGCCGGCCACGAGATCGCCGATAGTCATCGAGCCCGGCGTGAATTTGGTCAGATCGAAGCCCAGCCATTCAGCGAGCGTCGCGTTCAGATAGAAGATTTCGCCCTTGCGGCCGGCAGAAAAGAAGCCGGCCGGCGCATGATCAAGATAGTCGATGGCGTTCTGCAATTCCTTGAAGAAACGCTCCTGATCATCCCGCTCCGAAGTGATGTCGGTGATCTGCCAGATATGTAGCGCTTTGCCGCGCCCCTGCTCAGGCGGCAGCACACGCGCCTTTAGGCGATACCAATGCGCGCCGTTGCCATTGCTTTCCCCGGGGCCGAGCGGCTTCAAGAGCCGGAACTCCTCCGAACCCTCCTTGCCGTCGCGCAGCCCGTTGGCAAGGCGATAAAGCGCTTCATTGGATTCGCGATTGCGGGACAGCAGCGTTTCCAGCGATTGGACGTCGGTCGCCTTGGACGCGCCCGTCAACCGGCCATAGGCGCCGTTGGCGTAGACGATGCGGCCCTTTTCATCCGTGATCAGCGTGCCGTCCGGATGGCTGTTCAGGAATGAGCGCGCCAGGCTGTCAGACTGCGTCTGCGGCATGACTTCCACGAAACCGATAATCGAGGAGACGAGAAAGAAGATGCCGACCATGGCGAGAATGCCGAGCCCGCCAAGCACGGTTTCATTGTCGAGCTGGTCCTTGAAAACGACAAAAGCAGCGGCGGCGGCCACCAGCACCAGGGCGAGCAGGATGATGCGCAGCACGGTGCCCGAACGAACCCCGCGATCCACCAGCGGCACGCTATACTCGTCGGACTGACGCTGCTTCGTCATAAACCCCTCGTCTCCGCCCTCTTCCCTCTCACGTCACGCACTTGACGGATCGCCGGATTCGGAACTTTCGAATCTTCTTTAGCAATTTGCCGCATCAGCAAAAAGCTTTGCGGGGCTAGAAAGGCCTGTATTCACAAGGAAGAGCGCTGGACAAAGAACGATCTATCTTGTTTCCGGAGCGGACCTGTCCATATGATCGCCTCATATCGAGACAAAGGTGCGGACGCGGGACCGGTCGTTTTAACGGCAAGGCTGCGGCATTGGGGAACAATTACGGAGTATCTCGAAATGTGGGACGAAATCGCCGGGGCCTATGGCAGTCGCTTCTTCCTTGCAGCCGGTGGGGTCGGCATTGCCCTCCTCCTCTTGATCTGCATCCTCTGGATCTTCCGCAGCCGAGCGCCCTCGCCCTTCGTGCGCGGCGGCAAGAACCGCCAGCCTCGCCTGCAGGTGCTTGACGCCGCCGCCGTCGACGCTCGCCGCCGGCTGGTGCTGGTACGGCGCGATGGCATAGAACATCTTATCATGATCGGCGGCCCGACCGATATCGTCATTGAGTCGGGGATTTCCGATGCCGCCAAAGCAGGCATGCCGGCACCGACCCCAGTCGGAACGCCGCTGGCCTACGAACGCCGGTTGGAACCGGCGCAGGAGGCCCCGCGCCTCGATCATTTGCCGGCGACCGCTTCCGAGCCACCCGTCCTCCAGAAAGCTGCGGTCGAAGCCCATATGCCGCCGGAACCCAGTGCTGCCGTTGAACCGGCTCATCTTCATGTCGCGCCGGCGGCCGAGCGCCCGCAACCCGCCTTGGCGCCACAACAGCGCACGCCCGAATCGGTGGCGATGCTGGGGGAAGCGGAAGTCGCCGATATTCTCGATGCCGCTCGTCGGCACGTATTACCGCAAGAGCCGGCGCGTGTCGCTGCCGCCCCACAGCCTGTCCACCAGCCCATGGCCGCCTCTCCGCAGCCGATCCGCCAGCCGATTGCGCCCGCAGTCGCTTCGGCGCCGCCCGTGGTGGCACCGCCGCCAGTGCGCGAGCCCGGCGCCGATTTCCAGCGCATATTGGAAGCGGAAATGTCAAACAATCTTACCGCGGAACGGATCATCCCGAATGTGCCGCAACGGCAGATTCAGCAGCCTGCGGCCTCCCCGGCGCAGCGCCGCGATCCGGAACTGCCGCCGATGACCGGGGCGGATACCGCGCTTCAGAAAGAGGTCGCCCGCATTTTCGGCGAAATGAGCGTCAACCGCGACAAATGAGGCGCGGCCAACCGCTCCTGCGAACATGAAAAAGGCACGACGGAAATCTCCGCCGTGCCTCAATTTTTCGCTCCAATCGGAGGGTCCGAGACCTATTCGTCGCGATAGACCTTCTCGCGGCGCTCGTGGCGTTCTTGCGCCTCGATCGACAGGGTCGCGATCGGACGGGCGTCCAGACGCTTGAGACCGATCGGCTCGCCGGTTTCCTCGCAGTAACCGTAGGTGCCATCTTCGATGCGCTGCAACGCGGCGTCGATTTTCGAGATAAGCTTGCGCTGACGGTCGCGGGCCCGAAGTTCGATGGCTCTGTCGGTTTCGGAAGAAGCCCGGTCAGCGAGATCGGGATGATTTGCGCTTTCTTCGGCCAGGTGGTCGAGGGTTTCGCGCGCTTCTCTTAGGATATCATTTTTCCAGGCGACTAACTTTGCGCGAAAGTAAGCCCGCTGGTTCCCATTCATGAACTCCTCGTCTTCCGAGGGCACATAATTGCTAAGATCGATCTTCTCACTCAACGCGATTCTCCTGAAGAACATCTCATATGGCGCGCTGTATATCCCAACCGGTAGTATCGATTCAAGCCAAATAGACGTGGTAAATGGATTTTTAAATTTGTCATAAAAGTTGGCTAAAGGTTTATTTTTCCATTATATATTCGCGATGACGCAAATGTGATAGAACCATAACCTTCGCGTGAATGACCGCCAACCCCTCCGTATTGCCGTTCGCCCCGCAGTTGACGGCATATAGGATCAGGCGGTACGTCAAAGGCAAATCGAGCACGGGAATTCCGCTATGACCCGCATCACGCCTCCGCCGTCCCGGATTTACCTGTTGCGTCATGCCAAGGCCCTGCGGCCAACTCCTGGTCAGAAGGATTTCGACCGCGCGCTTAGCAGTGATGGCTATGCCGCCGCTGAAATTGTCGCCAAAAAAGCCGTCGACAAAGGCTACAAGCCGGAACTCGTGATATCCTCGACAGCGTTGCGATGCCGCCAAACCGCCGACGCCATTCGCCACGCCATGAGCCCCTCTACCAAGTTCCGTTACGTCGACGCGCTGTATGACGCCACAACAGAGATCTATCTCGAAATCATCTCATCGCAGGTGACCGAGGACTCCGTCATGTTGGTCGGCCATAACCCGATCATTGAAAGTACGCTGCAAGCACTAATTGGCCATCACGCCTTGGTCTCCGCGATTCCCAAAGGCTTTCCGACCGCCGGACTCGCCGTTGTTGACTCGACGCCGTCGGGCTGGGTCCTCACGGATTTCTTCAAAAAATAGGTTCAGCAGAAAAATATCAGGCGAGCGACGATTTAGAGGGCGTGATCCGCAAAGCCCAATCATCTTTTCTGCTATCGCATTGCTTCCTATATTGACCGTGACGCTGTCACTCTGGGATTTCGCCTTGCCGCCGAGCCTGACCTCCTTCACAGACGACGCCCTGATCGCCTTCGATAATCTCGTCGACCGCACGACAGGCCTCGTCAATCCGACGATCCGGCTCGGAGTTACCGGCCTTTCCCGTTCCGGCAAGACCGTTTTCATTTCCTCCCTGGTGCACAATCTGCTGAACGGCGGTCGCCTGCCGCTGTTCGAGCCGGTGCAATCCGGCCGGGTCTCCGCCGCACGCCTCGAGCCGCAGCCGGACGATGCGGTCCCACGTTTCCAATATGAGGATCATATCCGCGCGCTGGTGAAGGAGCGTGTCTGGCCGGATTCGACGCGGGCCATCTCGGAACTGCGCATCACGCTGGACTATCAGAGCGCCAGCGGCTGGAACCGGCTGTTTTCGCCGGGGCGCCTTTCCATCGACATTGTCGATTATCCCGGCGAATGGCTGCTCGACCTGCCATTGCTCGGCAAGGACTTCCGCGCCTTCAGTGAGGAAGCACTGATGCTGGCGAAAACCGGTATTCGCGCGGAGCTGTCGCGTGCATGGCTGGCGATAACGCAGGCAACCGATGCTTCCGCATCCGCGGACGAGACAATTGCGCGCGAACTCGCCGCCGCTTTCTCCAGCTATCTCAAAGCCTGCAAATCTGACGAACGTTCGCTGTCCACCTTGCCCCCCGGCCGTTTCCTGCTGCCCGGCGATCTCGACGGTTCACCGGCACTGACCTTCGCGCCGCTGGTGCCTCCGCCTGAAGGCAAAGCGCAGAAGAACTCGCTGTGGGCAATGATGGAGCGCCGCTATGAGGCCTATAAGTCCGTCGTCGTAAAACCCTTTTTCCGCGAGCATTTCGCCCGCCTCGACCGGCAGATCGTCCTCGTCGACGCATTGCAGGCCATCAATCGTGGCCCGGAAGCGGTTCAGGATCTGGAGCGCGCTCTGACGGATGTGCTTGCCTGCTTCCGTCCTGGCAGCAATTCCTTTTTCTCCTCGCTGCTCGGCCGCCGCATCGACCGCGTACTGGTCGCCGCAACCAAGGCCGATCATCTTCATCACGAAAGTCACGACCGGCTGGAGGCTCTGACCCGCCGCCTGGTGGAACGCGCCATCGAACGGATCGGCATGGCCGGCGCCGGCATCGAGGTCATGGCGATCGCCTCTGTTCGTGCCACGCGTGAGGCCACGGTAAAACGCGACGGTCATACGCTTCCCGTCATCGTCGGCACGCCGATGGATCGTGAGGCCATCGCCGGCGAGACATTCGACGGCAACCGCAAAACGGCTGTTTTCCCCGGCGACCTCCCGGAAAATCCGCGATGGCTGTTCGATGCGCTTGAACCAGGTGCCGCAAGCATCCATCTGCCCGAGGTCAGCGTCGTCCGCTTCCGTCCGCCGGAGCTGGACGAGACCGGCGCCGGCATTAAACTTTCCGTGCCGCATATCCGCCTCGACCGCGCCATGCAGTTCCTGTTCGGAGACCGCCTCGCATGACGAAGCCGACCGCAGACGATCCCAGAGGCAGTTCCCGCCGTCCCGCCGCCTTTTCGGTCGAGCCGGAAATGTCGAAAGGCGATGCGGCTGCAAAAGCGGCAGCAGAGGCGCCCCGCCGTAAGCCACAGAGTTTCGATACGGAAATCGTGCTGACGCCGGATGAGGAAGATCCATTCCTCAACCCTGCTCTCGCCGCTCCCGATACTGAAACCGCAGTGGCCGCGCCGCGCCGCAGAGGTTTCTCCTTCGGCAAAATCGCCGCCGGCGCCTTCGGCATTCTCGTGTCGCTCGCCTTCGGTCTGTGGACCGATCAGTTGATTCGCGATCTCTTCAGCCGCGCCGACTGGTTGGGCTATACCGCCCTTGCGGTGCTCGGCATCGGCATCCTCGCCGTCCTCGCCATCGTCATTCGCGAGACTGCGGGCGTGATGCGGCTTGCGGCCGTGCAGACGATCAAAGCCGAGGCCGAAGCCGCCAGTGTGGAAACACGTCCGGCACGCGCAAAAGCCCTGGTCCAAGGCCTCTGCTCGCTTCTGGAAGCCAATCCGGAAACGGCGAAGGGCCGCGCGACGTTGAAAGCGGCGGAAAACGATATCATCGACGCGCCGCATTTGATCGACCTCGCTGAACGGGAACTGCTGGGTCCACTCGATCGCCGAGCCCGGGCGCTGATTCTCGGCGCGTCCAAACGCGTTTCGGTTGTCACGGCCGTTAGCCCGCGTGCGCTGGTCGACATTCTCTACGTGCTCTACGAATCGGCCAGGCTGGTGCGCGCCATGGCAGAGCTCTATGGCGGCAGGCCCGGCACGCTCGGCATGATCAGGCTAATGCGCGACGTGCTCGCTCACCTCGCGGTTACCGGCTCCATTGCCGTCGGCGACAGCATCGTGCAGCAGTTGATCGGCCACGGTTTAGCCTCGAAACTCTCGGCCCGGCTGGGTGAAGGCGTTGTCAACGGCATGATGACGGCGCGCATCGGCATCGCTGCAATGGATCTCTGCCGGCCATTGTCGTTCAAAGCGCTGAAACGGCCGGGGATCGGCGATTTCGTCGGGGATCTGGCGCCAAACGTGACCGGCCGCTGAGTGCAGCAAACGCCTGTAAAGGCGGCTTTTACCTCCATAAGAAACCAAGCATTAACCATTCTAAGGCAAAAGTGGAAACCAGTTTCCGGTTCCTCTTCGTTAGGGAATGTCCATGTTTTCGCGCCAATTTCTTCTTGTTTGCGGCTTTGCCGCCGCAGCCCTCTCTGCAGGAGCTTGGGTGCATTCAGCCGATGCGGCATCCCGTGACAAGGCCTTCTTTCAGTCCGTCGCCGGCTCATGGCGAGGCCCGGGCGAGATCGTCGCCGGCAAGTACAAGGGCACGAAATTCACCTGCAACCTGACGGGCCAGGCGCTCAACGGCGGCACGGCCGGTGTTAAACTCGACGGAACTTGCCGCGTTGGCGTCTTCCAGCAGCCGATGACGGCGGAAATCACCCAGAACGGCGGCAGCTATACCGGGAAATTCCTGGACGGCGCGGCCGGCAAAGGACTGGACGTCACATCGGGCACCGTCAACGACGGCACCGTGGTCCTCGGCCTCAATCGTCAAAAGCTGAACGGCGCCATGATCGCCCGCGTCGCGGACAACAAGACGATGAACGTAACGATTTCCGTCAAGGTCAACGATCAGATGGTGCCCGTCATCGGTGTGACGCTGCAGCGGGCCGCTGATATCGATCAGATGGCTGTCGGGTCAATCCAGTAACGTTTATGCACTGACGGCAATGACGCCTCCGCCTGATGTGATCAGGCGGAGGCGTTTTTCGTTTCCGACCGAGACGCCTTCATCGAGCAGGGGACGGCAGCATTGGCGTTACGCCGGTTTCCACCAATCGCGGCTTTCGTCCGCCACTTCTATTCCCTGCACATCCGCTTCGCTCAACCAATCCGCCACCTTGCGACCACTCACCACGAGATCGGCCCCGAAATCCGCGAGCGGCATCAGCACGAAGCCGCGTTCCGTCATGCGCGGATGCGGGATCTCCAACAGCGGTTCGGCCCGTTCAAGATCGCCATAGGTTAGGATGTCGATATCGATCGTCCGCGGCCCCCAGCGTTCGATACGCACCCGCTTCATATCCCGCTCGATACCAAGGCAAACATCGAGCAGCGCCTCCGGCGACAGCGTCGTATCGACCGCTGCGCACGAATTGTAAAAGAAGGATTGGTCCGTCTTGCCCCAGGGCGGCGTGCGATAAAGGCGGGAAACCGCAGCGACGTGGCAGTCCGTGCGCACATCAAGCGCGCGCAAGGCAAGCGCCATGGCTTTGACGGGATTGTCGAGGTTGCCGCCGAGGCCGAGGGTGGCGCGCGTTTGTCCGGTCTCAGGCAAAATGCTCAACGCTCACCTGCACATAATCGAGAACGCCCGGAACCGGGGCATTGGGTTTGCGCACCGAGATCTTCGCCCGGCGCACGCTCGGAAAGCGCCGGCACAATTCCTTCGCGACATCGAGGGCCAGCGCCTCGATCAGATAGCGACGGCGCCCGGTGACGATCTCTTCGATAACGCTGAAGGCGATGCCGTAGTTGACGGTATCGTCGATCGAATCCTGCTCCAATGCACCGCCGGCTTCGACATCGAGCTCGGCATCCACGAAGAAACGCTGGCCGAGGAATTCTTCTTCGTCGTGCACGCCATGGCGGGCGAAGAAAGCGCAGTTCTGAAGGGTGATGGTGTAGATCATATCGCTCATGGCGTCCTGCCGCCTAGTTTCGCCCGTGTCCTGAGGATAGCATCGGCAACCGCCAGGGCATCCCTGTTGATTGCGACATTGTGTACCCGAAAAATTGCAGCACCCTGCAAACGCAATATAGCGCTGGTCGCCGCAGTTCCCACATCCCGATCCGGCGCATCCCGTCCGGTCACCGCACCGATGAATCGTTTGCGCGATGTGCCGGCCAGCAAAGGCAGTTCGAAGCGGAGCAGTGCCGTGAAGCGCGCCATCAGCTCCAGATTCTCCTCGACATCCTTGGCGAAACCGAAACCGGGGTCGAGGACGATATTCTGCCTGTTCACGCCGGCGGCTGCCGCGATATCGAGCGATCGGCTGAGAAACAGCACCTGATCGTCGATGACATCGGGAAGCTTTGCCCGTTCGCGGCCGGTATGCATAATGCAAAGCCCGGCGCCGGTCTTGGCTGCCAATGCCGCGATTTCAGGCTCGCGCTGCAGGCCGAAGACATCGTTGACGATATGCGCGCCGGCGCTGATCGCCAGTCTAGCGGTATCGGCACGATAGGTATCGATGGAGATCAGCGCATCCGTCTTGCCGCGCAACGCCTCGATGACGGGCAGAACACGACCTTGCTCCTCCGTGGCGCTGACTACCTCAACGTCTGGCTTGGTCGATTCCCCGCCGATATCGATGATCGCAGCGCCCTCCTCCACACAGGCAAGAGCATGTGCGACCGCGGTGTCGACGGCCTCGTAGTGTCCGCCGTCGGAAAAGGAATCCGGCGTCACGTTGACGACCGCCATGATGGCGCTCCGTTCGCCGACATCGAGGCTGCGCCCATGCGCGACATGCCAGCTATGGCTGCGAAGCTCTGTCACGATCCGTCCATCCCATTGAAAATGAAAAAACCTCGCGCCGGATATTGCGCTTGCAGTGGCTATGCCGCAAGCTCCGCCGAAGTTCAACCTGGTAGCAGCACGAATGCCGTTTGCACCCCGACAGATCCGGGTCTCGCTTATCCTGTTGCTTCTGTGCGGCATTTCCAGCGGCGCCGATGCGGAGGTGGTTGCTCACAAATCCGTCTCTTATTTCGATATCAAAGGAGACAGCGCCGATGCGCTCGATGCGGCATTGAATGCGCACGGACCGGTTACGATGGGTTCCAGCAGCCGCCATCCCGGGGCAACCAAGGTTCGCTTCGGCGGCAATGCGACATATGCGGAGCGGAACGGCCGCTGCTATATTTCCGACGTCAAGATCACGGTCGATACCGAAATCATTCTGCCGCGCTGGCGCGACCGTCGGCATGCGACCCGGCAGCTATCGATGATTTGGGATACGCTTTCGGCGGATATCCGCCGCCACGAGGATCGGCATGCGGAAATTGCGCGCGAACATGCGCGGCGGATGGAAAAGTCGATCCTTGCCCTGCCTTCGGCAAAGGACTGCGACACGCTTCAGGACCAGGCAAACGAAGTGACCACGCAGGAAACGCAGTTGCATGACGAGGATCAGGCCCGATTCGACAAAATCGAAGCGATCAATTTTCAGAGCCGCATCCAGAGGCTGATGACCTATCGCAGCCAGCAAACTGGTGAATGACAGGTCGCTAACAGATCTTTTTTCGCGAAATGGCGCTCTGATCACAACAATCTGTGTGAAAACTGTCACTATACCTGTGAATCATTCACAACTTCTCATTTTTGAACTTTACGAGAATCTGAAATAGGTTTTTCCTATTGCATATCGCGTCGATCCGCTCAGCCGGATTGTTATCGGAAGCCAGAGGGGTTTTCGCAAAGACCGATCAAAGTTTTTGCGTGACGGGTTCGTTCGTCCCGCCGCGCTGTCGAGTTCAGTGTTTAACGCGTGTGCCCAGTGTTCTCCTGGCGCGTCCTGAAGCCGCAGGTGTTTCCTCCCTTGCCTGTTGGTGATGCGCCCGCCTTGCCTCGCTCGCTGCGACAAGCTGAGCGGGGCTTCTTTTTTGTGGACGCGTCCCAAACGGCTCGCATTCCCGGGAGATGGACTTAGGCCTGGCGCTCCGGAACATGCACGACGAGGCCGTCAAGTGCCTTCGTCACCTTGATCTGACAGGACAGACGCGAAGTCGGACGGACATCGAAGGCGAAGTCCAGCATGTCTTCTTCCATTGCTTCCGGGCCGCCGACCTTTTCGGCCCAGTCCTCATCGACGTAGACATGACAGGTGGCGCAAGCGCAGGCGCCGCCGCATTCCGCCTCGATGCCCGGCACGGAATTGCGCACGGCATTTTCCATCACGGTGGAGCCCTCGTCGGCGTCGAGATCAAAACGGGTGCCGTCGAAAGCAACGATGGTCAGTTTGGTCATGTGAATGAATTCCGGTATTCGTGAGTGAAGGGAGGATCCGGAATTTTTCTTCCAACAATTCCCGGGGGCAGTCAACAATTGCGCCGCCGAAACGGCAGAAACCGTTTGGCAGCGCAAGGGCAAACATTAGGTGATTTCGGGCGGCGTCAGCTCAACGCGACAACTTCAAAATGAAATTCTCAGCCTCGATGACGCAGGCCGTGACCGCAGCCATGCGCGCGGCGTCACCGACATCGCTCTCAAGCGCATTGGCGGCGTCGGCCACCTTGAACGCGCCGACGGCACTTGCCGCACCCTTCAACCGATGCGATGCGGCGATCGCGCGCTTGCGGTCGCCGCAACCGATTTCCTGCAGACAGGAACGTGCCTGCCGGGCAAACATCTGAAGCACTTCCACTTCCAGAGCCTTGTCGCCCATCGTCTGCTTTGCCAGGTGAACCAGATCGATCGCCCGTTCCCGCGACGGCGCTGCGCCCCGCGAATTGTCCGGGGCTTCGAATGCGATATTCAATGCTGCCATATGCCAACTCTCCCGTCTTATATCTATAACTGTCTCTGGGATTTGCCGTATGGTTGCGGCCTGCCGATGGCGATCGAGTTAAATTTTGGGACAGTTGGACCTTAAATCTGCCGACATGGTTAACGCGCGTTAAACATGGCTAAATTATTAGGTTTTCAGGAATTTGCGCAGACGAAAAGTGTTAACAATGACTTAATGGGACAGTGTCCCAACCGTGGAATTAATTGTCACGCTTGGGGGAATGTGTCACTACGGTACTGGCAAATTGGGTTCATGGCGCATGCCTTTGCCCAAGGGGTGGATAGTGGTAATGTTTTAATATCATCCGTTTGAAAAAGCGGGTATCCACTATGAAATGTAATGGGAAATCCATCTCCGGTCTCAGCCGAAGGCGGGTAACCTAACGGGAGGCAGGTTCGTCTTTTCCGGACGTTGGCGGATTTCCGGAGAAGACACGGCAGGCCCGATCGAGTTGTAACGAGGCGTAACCGTATGGCGAACAAAAAGTACATCGAGTCGATCGAGGACAAGGCCTTTCAGGCTTTGGACGAAGCTTTGCAGATCGATTTCAGTGACGAGAACTTGGAGCCTCGCAGCGGTTCAACGCCTGACACCCCGGAGACAAGAGTGTCTGAGCCATCGAATCCGCCTGCAAGACAGACTCAGGATGATGCGGCACGCAAGGCAGCCGCTGCGCGGAGCGCCGCCGCAGCGGCTCGACCGACCGAAGTGCCGAAGAGCCCGATCTTTGCTCCGGCCAATGACGCCAATCGCGTCAGCCCGGCCAGCATCCTGAAATCCCTCGATGGCGGTTCTCAGAGCCGCGCCGTACGCAACGCGACCATCTTCTCGCTGTTCTGGATCGTCGGCGGCATCGGCCTCGCTTTCCTGCTTTACGGCCCGCAACTCTTGAATATCCGCACGGTCGCCGATCTCGCCGCCCTCCCCGGCGTCATCGCCTGCATCATCGGCATCATCGTTCCCGTCCTTCTGTTCTATGCTTTCGGCATAATGATTTCGCGCGCGCAGGATATGCGCAATGCAGCTCGTTCGATGGCGGAAGTGGCGCTGCGGCTCGCCGAGCCGGAAACCGTCGCTTCCGAGCGCATCATGACGGTCGGTCAGGCCGTGCGCCGCGAAGTCTCGGCCATGAACGAAGGCATCGAGCGGACGATTGCTCGCGCCACCGAACTCGAGACGCTCGTTCATACCGAGGTCAACGCGCTGGAGCGCAGCTACGCCGACAACGAACTGCGCGTGCGCGGCCTCGTGCATGAGCTCGGCTCCGAACGCGATGCCATCGTCAACCACGCCGAACGCATCCGCTCGTCGATCGTCGGCGTGCACGACCAGATCAAGGAAGATCTGTCGCTGGCGACCGAAGAAATTGCCGTGCGGCTGTCGACCTCGGGCGAAGCTTTCGCCTCCATGATCGATACGCGCGCTGCGACGCTGATGGAGAAAACGGATACCGCCGTAGAGGCGCTCGGCACCCTCCTCGCCGCCAAGACCGATAGCCTGCTGCAAAATCTCAATGCATCCGGCTTTGCGTTGAGCCAGGAATTCGACACGCGTCTTGAATCGCTATCGTCGACGCTGGCGGAACGCGGCAAGGAGCTGTTGGGGCAGTTCGAAACCCGCGCCTCCACGCTCGATGCCAACACCGAGAAGCTGAACACCGCGCTCAACGAACGCGCCCGTCAGTTGAACGAGACGCTGGTCGCCCGCACGCGTGAAATCAGCGAGAGCTTGACCGGTAGCGAACGCTCGATCACCGGCACGCTCGATGATGTGCTCTCCAAGCTCAACACCGCGCTCGATGAAAAGGGCGCGAGCTTCCGCCAGAGCCTGCAGTCCACCGCAGACGACACCATTATGGACATCGACCTGCGCTCCGGCTTCTTCGAGGAGCGTATGCAGTCGACCGTGGCGCAGATTTCGACCGCCTTTGACGAGCGCGTTTCGGAATTCACCTCCGCTTTCGACAAGCGCGCCGGCTCGCTGGACAGCAAGCTGTCGGAAAGCCTGACACGGATCAATGAAACGCTGAGCGGCGGCTCGGATGCCATCGACGGCATCCTGAATTCCAGCATTGAACGCCTCGGCTCTTCGCTGACCGACCAGTCCTTTGCCCTGGCGACGACGCTTGCCACCAGCCAGGAAGTGCTGGAAAGCGCGATCGGCTCCAAGGCCGGCGAGATCGCCTCCGCTCTCGAAGGGGCAACAAACGGGATCACCTCGGCCCTGACCTCGGGCACCAGCGAACTGAACTCCGCCCTCGCCTCGCATGCCGGCAGCTTCACGTCCGCGGTCCAGGGCGTGACGCGCGATGTCTCCGCCGCCCTGCAAAGTGGCACCGAGGAACTGACATCAGCTTTTGCCGGCCGCTCCGGCGAACTTACGGACACGCTTGCGGCACATTCTGGCGAATTCAGCAAGGCGCTGCAGACGGCGACCTCGGACATCTCCTCCGCCTTGAACAAGGGCACGAGCGAGCTGACCAATACCTTCCTTGGCCGCGCCAGCGAGATCAACAATACGCTGTCGGCCCGCACCGGCGAAATCACGCAGGCACTCGGCTCCGCTCACGAGCGCATCGACGCCGTCATGGCCGAACGCAGCAGCGCCCTGTTCGGCGCGCTCTCCGACAACCAATCGCGCTTCGAACAGACGCTGGCCGATCGCTCCGAGGGTATCATCAACGCCGTCACCGGCAGCCACGAGCATCTGACCGCGGCTCTCGACGAGCGCACCTCGATGCTGGCCATTTCGCTTGCCGAAAACCAGCTTCGCCTTGAAAACACGCTCGCCAGCCGCGCCGATACGATTGCCAGCACGGTTGCCGAAACCCACAGCAAGCTGGCCGACACTCTGGACGACAAGGTCATGGCGCTCGCCATCGCGCTGTCGGACGGACAGTCGCGCATCGAGGACACTTTGAGCGGCCGGGCCGAGAGTCTGACCAGCGCGCTGGCGGAGACCCACAACAAGCTCACCGACACGCTCGACGACAAGACGATGGCGCTGGCCATTGCTCTCTCCGACAGCCAAGCGCGCCTGGAAGACACATTGTCCGGTCGCGTCGAGGGCTTCACCGGTGCGATTGCCGATACGCACAACGCGCTGGCAACTACCCTGGACGACAAGACGAGAGCACTGGCCGCCGCACTCAGCAACAGCCAGTCCCGTATCGAAGAAACGCTTTCCGGTCGCGTCGAAGGCCTGACCAGCGCGATTGCCGATACCCATAGCAAACTTGCCGACACGCTCGACGACAAGACGATGGCACTTGCCGTTGCGCTCTCCGAGAGCCAGTCTCGCATAGAAGAGACACTCTCCGGTCGCGTCGAAGGTCTGACCAGCGCCATTGCTGATACCCATAGCAAACTCGCCGACACGCTCGACGACAAGACGATGGCACTTGCCGTTGCGCTCTCCGAGAGCCAGTCTCGCCTGGAGGATACCCTGTCTGGCCACGCCGAAGGCGTCGCCGATACGTTGGAGGGCAAGACCAAGGCTCTCACGGCAGCATTGACGAGCGGCCAGGCGCGCCTCGAGGAAACGCTTTCCAACCGCGCTGAAGCGATCGCCAACGCTTTCACGGGCAGCCACACCGCCCTTGCCGATACGCTGGACGAAAAGGCGATGGCCTTGGCCATTTCGCTGTCCGATACGCAATCGCGCCTCGAAGATTCGCTTTCCAACCGACTGGACGCGCTCTCCGAGACGGTCGCCGGCACGCACGACAAGATCGTCAACAGCCTCGACGACAAGACGCTGGCGCTTGCCATCGCCCTGTCGGACAATCAGGCTCGCATCGAGGAAACGCTGGCAAACAGCGCCGAGGCGATCGCCCACTCCGTTACCAGTGGCCATGCGGCGCTAACCGATGCGCTCGATGACAAGAGCATGGCATTCGCCATCACGCTCGCCGAAAATCAGAGCCGTTTCGAAAGTGCCCTGGAAGCACGCGCCGATGCTCTTCTCGACAGCGTATCCGGTGCGGAATCCCGCGTCGCCGGCGCGTTTGGCGACAAAGCCGATGCAATCCGTGCCGCCTATACCGAAAACCAGGATCGTCTCGATCGCTCGCTCAGCGCCCATACCGAAGCGCTCTCCGGCCTACTCGGCAGCAGCAGCAACCGCATCGAAAACGTCGTTGGCGGCTCGGCCGAGCGCATCGAAAATGCGCTCAACACCACCACGCGCCAGCTCGAAAATACGCTGGGTGTCGGCCTGTCGCAGATGGATGAAAACCTTGCCTCCGCCTATGAGCGGATGCGCAACACCTTGGAAGATCGCAGCAACGCCATCAGCCTGACGCTCCGCGATGCCCATGCCCAGCTCGACAACACGTTGACCGAACAGGCGACCGCGATCGGCACCTCGATCGCCACCAGCGCCAGCATGCTGGAAATGTCGCTCGAAGATCGCGAAGTTTCGCTGCGCCAGACCATCGACGCCAGCGCGCGAGCGCTCGAAGAGCGGCTGCATGGCGGCGCCGGCGATATTGCCGGTCGCATTCAGCAGGCAGCCGGCGATATCACGCGCTCGGCAGAGACCTTCTCGACCAACCTTAACCAGTCGATCGACGGCATGACCAGCCGCTTCGCCGAAACCGGTTCGCGGGTCGAAGCCAGCCTGTCCGCCCTCGAAAACCGCATTCATGATGGCGTCGGCGGCGTTGCCGCCCAGGTCGATGCCGCCGGCAACCGACTGTCCGACACGCTTTCGAGCGGTATCTCTCAGATCGACCGCAGCGGCGACGACGCTGCAGCCCGCATTGCAGCCGCGCTCGACAACCGTCTGGCAACCATGGCAGAGGCGATCGACAGCCGCACCGCCAATCTGAGCCAGGCGCTCGAAAGCGGCAGCGCCCACATCGAAGAGCGCCTGTCGACCATGGACCGCGCCCTGAATGTCGGTCTGGAAGCCGTCAACCGCACCATCGAAGGCAAGGCCACCAACCTCGCCACCACGCTGCGCACTGCAGTTGCCGACGCCGCTCAGGGCATGGACAGCGAGGCGACCCGCACGGCAGACCTGCTCGCCCGCACCGGCCAGCAATTCGCCGACGATCTCGGCAATCGCAGCGATGCCTTTACTCGCTCCATGAACGAGCGTTCCGAAGAGATCGTGACGCGCGTCTCGGAAACACATAACCGTCTGGCGAGCCAGGCGGCTGCAGTCGCTCAGACTTTCTCGGAGGCTGGCAACGCGATCGTCAACAAGGTCGCCGAGGCCGAGGGTCTCGTCGGCAATCAGGTCAACGCCATCTCGCAGGCCCTGTCCTCCGCAGAGCAGTCGCTGGAGGCCCGTGGTGCTGCCATCCGCAACACGCTCGCCGGCGGCAGCGAACAGATCGCCTCCACCATGGCGCAGGTCGAACGCACGCTCGACGAACGCAGCAATGCGATCCGCACCAGCCTGGAAGATCGCGCTCGCGAGATCAACGCGACGCTTGCCGATGTCGACAAGGCTCTTGAGGCCCGTGGCACCTCGATCCGCTCTTCGCTCGACGAGCGCACGCGTGAGCTGAACTCCATGCTTGCCGGTCGCTCTAGCGAGCTGTCGCGCCTGATCGAAGAGAAGGCCCGCCCGATCGTCGACCGCTACGCGGCCACCGGGCAGGAAGCGGCAGCGCTGATCTCGGCCGCAGCTCAGGAAAGCAGCGATCGCCTGCGTGCAGAAAACGCCGCTTTGATCAACGCGATCGCATCGCGTACCAACGATACGCTGGCGGCGATCTCGGCCCGCACCGAACACGCCGCCAATGCAGTCAGCGCGCTGGAGAACAATCTGCTTGCCAGCGTCAACGGCATCATCGAGCGATTGGCGGAAAACAATTCTGCGATCGCTGGTATGCTGAGCGGCGCCGCCGAGGAATTCGCCACCATCGACAACCGCCTCAACGCGACGTCAGCCCGGTTTGCCGACTCCGCATCGAAGGCAGGCGAGATGGTTTCCGCCTCGACGCGGCTTCTCGAAGGCAAGGTCGACAAGCTCTCGGATATTTCCGGCAAGACATTGTCGCAGGTCGGCGGCATCATCGGCCGCTTCGACGAACATTCCAAGGTCCTGTCCCAGGCCTCCCAGCTTCTGGGTGCCGCGCAATCGAACCTCGTCTCGACGCTGGAAGAGCGCGAAACGGCGCTGCAGAACCTATCCATCGGCCTGGTTCAGCGCTCGGAGGAAATCGAGAACACCATGCGCGCCCTCGGCAGCATGGTGGAAAGCGCCTTCGACCGCGCAGAACAGCGCTCCAACCAAGTCACCGGCAACCTGCGTCAGGGCGTTCAGTCCTCCTTCGCCGATATCGGCCGAGTGCTCTCCGATGCGGAATCCCGCGCCGAACAGGCGGCAGAAAGCATGCGCAGTGCGCTGCAGAAGGCAGGCGAAGAGGCCAACCAGACGATCGACGGTACCTTTGCCAATGCCGAGCGTCGCTCAGGCGAGCTGACGAACCGTCTGCGCGGCGGTCTCTCCGCTTCGATCGCCGACATCGAGAATATGCTGACGGAAGCCAGCAAGACGTCCGATGGCGCAGCCCAGCAATTGCGCGAGACGCTGCGCGTCGCCGTTGACGATGCCGTCGGCCGCTTCTCGGGCGCAACCGACGAGATCCGCCGCTCAGCAGGCGATATCCGCCGGGAACTCGACCTGACCCGCAGCGAACTGAAGCGCGGTGCCTTCGATCTGCCGGAAGAGGCCAAGGAAAGCGCGGCCGCCATGCGCCGCGCCGTCGCCGAGCAGATCAAGGCGCTGCAGGACATTTCGCAGATTGTCGGCCGCTCGACGCAGCAGTTGGAGATCTCCGAGCCTTCGGCCCGTGCGCTGGCCGATGCGCAGCCAGCTCCGCGTCCCCGTCCGGCGGCACCTGCCCCGGCAGCGCCGGCTCCGGTTGCGGCAGCTCCCCGGCCCCAACAGCCTGCCCCGCAGGCGCCCGTTCAGCCGGTAGCACAGCAACCGGCGCCGCAGCAGTCGATAGCGCAGCAGCCAGCGCCTCAGCCACAGCAGCCGCCGATCGAGGCTTTGGGCCTTCGCGGCACCATTGCGGAGCGTCCGGTTGCGCCGCAGCCGCGCCCGATCGAGACGCCGGCTCCGGCCCGCCAGGAAACGGCGGCAGGCGGCGGCTGGATCAGCGATCTTCTGCGCGGTGCATCGCGCGACGACCTTGCCGACCTGCCGCCGGCTCGCCAGTCTGCACCACGCCCGCAGACGGAAGCAGCGCCGGTTGCGCGTAATCCGCGGCATGTGGTCGAATCGCTGAACTCGCTTTCGGTCGATATCGCCCGGGCCATCGACCACGATGCTTCGGTTGATCTGTGGCGGCGTTATCAGCGCGGCGAGCGGGATGTCTTTACCCGCCGCCTCTACACGCTGAAGGGCCAGCAGACCTTTGACGAGATCAAGCGCAAATACGACCGCGAGCCGGAATTCCGCACCGCCGTCGATCGCTATATCGCCGATTTCGAAAAGCTGCTTGCGGACGTCGCCCGCACCGACCGCGACCGCAGCGTGACGCAATCCTACCTGACCTCGGACACCGGCAAGGTCTACACCATGCTGGCCCACGCGGCGGGACGCTTGAGCTGATAACTTAGATACTGCGCAAACAGAAATCCCCGGTCATCGTGCCGGGGATTTTTGATTCAAGCCGGAATACAGGAAGTTCGGTCACAAAGGGCGGCCCATCGGACCGCCTTTCTCATTGCCGATATAAGGCTGAACTCAGCGAACGACTTGCACTTTGGAGATCAAGCCGCTGGTGATACCGACGAGCAGGAAGCTGTTGTGGATGCGGACCCAATGATAGCCGCGCGGCGGAGCCGACAGGTGATGACGACGATAGTCGACGCGGGTAGCCCGGCTACGATCGGCGGTAGATAGCCGGCGGCCGGTAACCCAGCCGCCCTTGCGCACGACAATCTTCTTCTTCTCGACATTTTTCTCGACGACAGCCTGCTTGTTTGCCGGCGCAGCATTGGCTTCAGGCGTCATCGCTAGCGGAGTCGCCAAAACCGAAGCGGTGAGCAGGACCGAGAAGAGCTTTTTCATCGAAGTGTTTCCTCAATTTATATCTGCGGACAAATTACCCCAAAAGCAATGAAACGAAACTGAAGATAGTGTTACAATTTCGTAATAGAAATATATGTTTGCGAGCATTTGTTAATCGAGTGAGTGCTTAAAGTTGGCAACTCAAAAAATTCGCCCGCCTTGCAAAGCATGGCGGGCGAATGATCGATCAAAAGTCGAAACAATCAGAGCTCGTCGTAATTGAACCAGTCGAAATCGGCCGTCTTTGCCCGACCCGACGTATCGAAGGCGAACATGCCGGCAAAGGCGCCCGTGAAGGAGCCATGTTCCCCGCGACCGCCCTCGTCCGAAATGACGCCAGCGTCGAGAACCGGGCCGATAGCCAGCCATGCTCCCATGCCCTCGGCCTGCCAGAAGAACTGCAGGTTGTTGTCGCGAATCTCCATGGCGAGCTGGATGCGTCCATTCGGAACGGAGATACCACCTCCGATCGGGAAGCTTAGCCGGCCATTCGGATAATCGCCGGCGCAGGTCATGATGGTGACCGAGCGGCCGAGTTTCTCATGCAAAGTGACGGCAATCGCATGCAGTTTGAACCTGTTATAGTAATGAGTCAGGCCGGCGACCTGCTGGTAGGTGTCGGGCTGGAACTCGACGACCGTTTCGGCGCGAAAGCTGTGGTGCTCCTGCCGGCGGGCGACGAGCGCCTGTTCGAACCATGAGCCTATGCTTTCCCGAGCAAACAGACGCAGATGCCCAGGCCGTTCCGTCAGGCTGAAGATGCGTTCCGGCTGCGGCGTGCGCAACCACTGGAAATCCATCGGCAGCTTGTCGCCATCGAAATTGTAGCCGCTGCGGCGCGGCTTCTCGACCAGCAGGGCGTTGCGCAGACCCTGTACTTCGACATCG
Organism: Rhizobium sp. CB3060; assembly: GCF_025200735.1. Classification (NCBI taxonomy): domain Bacteria; kingdom Pseudomonadati; phylum Pseudomonadota; class Alphaproteobacteria; order Hyphomicrobiales; family Rhizobiaceae; genus Rhizobium; species Rhizobium sp. CB3060. The sequence goes on from NZ_CP104158.1 coordinate 1,583,015, forward strand.
GGAACAACCGTGCCGTTTTCGAGATAGAGCCAGCCGTCCTCTCTCCAGACGCATTTCTGCAGGCTGGTCTCGCGGCCGAGCGTGCAGCGGCGATGCGGCGACAACGGCCGGCCGGAGAGATGCGTGTGGTAAAACTGTCCGTCCGGTGTCTCGACATATTGGCCATGCCCTGCCCGCTGTAACGCTGCTTCCGGATGATCCTTCGAGGTGATGAGATGCTTGTTCGGATGCAGCTCATAAGGTCCGTCGATGTTGCGCGAGCGCGCCATGGTGACGGCGTGGTCGTAGCCCGTTCCACCTTCGGCCGTCGTCAGATAGTACCAACCGTTTCGCTTGAAGAGATGCGGCCCCTCGACCAAGCCAAGCTCGGTGCCTGCAAAAATGTTTTTGATCGGCCCCTTCAACGATTTCGTAGCCGGATCCCACTCCTGCAGCAGGATACCATCGAAGGCGGGCGTCTTCGGCGAGCCGCCGTAGCTTTCGGTGCGATGGTTCCATTGCATGTTGACGAACCATTTGCGGCCGTCATCGTCATGGAAGAGTGAGGGATCGAAACCCGAGGAATTGACATAGGAGGGCTCGGACCATTCGCCTTCGATCGTCGACGACGTCACGATGTAGTTATGCGCATCCTTGAAATTGCCGTCGTAGCGTTTGACATCGGTATAGACCAGCCAGAACAGGCCATCGGCATAGGAGAGGCATGGCGCCCAGATGCCGCAGCTATCCGGCTCGCCGCGCATGTCGAGCTGCGAGGCCCGCTCCAGCGGTCGGCGCGCCAGCGTCCAATTCACCAGATCCCGCGAGTGGTGTATCTGCACACCCGGATACCATTCGAAGGTCGAAGTGGCGATGTAATAGTCCTCGCCGACGCGGCAGATGGATGGATCGGGGTTGAAGCCCGGCAAAATCGGGTTGCGGATCATGGGACCATCTCCTTCAGAGAACTCGTCAATATGCGCCGTTCGTACGGCAATGGAAACGATGCACCGGTCACGACGAGGACCAAGCAAAACGCCCGGAACCTGGTTCCGGGCGTCTTTGAATGTTTATTCGCGCTCGGCCGACTTGGCCCAGAGATTGATATCGGCCTCGCGGGCGTAGACATCGATCTCCTTCAGCTCCTCCGGGGTAAACTCGAGATTGTCGAGCGCCTTGACGCAATCGACGATCTGCGACGAGCGGCTGGCGCCGATCAGCGCGGAGGTGACCCTGCCGCCGCGCAACACCCATGCAATCGCCATTTGCGCCAGCGTCTGGCCGCGCTTCTCAGCGATCCCATTGAGCTTGCGAATATTATCGATGATCGACGGACGGATGAAGTCGCGTTTCAGGAAATGGTTCTGGGCGGCGCGGCTGTCCTCGGGAATGCCGCTCAGATATTTCGTCGTCAACATGCCCTGGGCGAGCGGCGAGAAGACGATCGAGCCGATGCCGAGCTCTTCCAATGTGTCAACGAGACCGTCATCCTCGACCCAGCGGTTCAGCATGGAATAGCTCGGCTGGTGGATCAGGCAAGGCGTGCCGAGATCCTTCAAGATAGCGGCTGCCTCGCGCGTACGCTGCGAACTGTAGGAGGAGATGCCGACATAAAGCGCCCTGCCCGAACGAACGATATGGTCGAGCGCAGCGCAGGTCTCTTCCAGCGGCGTATCCGGATCGAAACGGTGCGAATAGAAGATATCGACATAGTCGAGGCCCATGCGCTTCAGGCTCTGGTCGCAGGAGGCGATCAGGTATTTGCGGCTGCCCCATTCGCCATAGGGACCCGGCCACATGTCGTAGCCTGCCTTGGAGGAGATGATCAGCTCGTCGCGCAGACCGGCGAATTCGGTGCGCAGGATCTCGCCGAAAGCGGTCTCGGCGCTGCCGGGAGGCGGGCCGTAATTGTTGGCGAGGTCGAAATGGGTGATGCCGAGATCGAAGGCAGTGCGGCACATATCGACCTTGCGGTCGTGCGGGGTATCACCGCCGAAATTATGCCAAAGCCCCAGCGAAACCGCCGGCAGCTTCAGACCGGAGCGGCCGGTTCTGTTGTATTTCATGTTCGCATAGCGATCGGATGCCGGTTGCCAAGCCATGGTTCCAATTCCTCTGAGATGAAAAGCGCGCGGACTCCTCGCCCGCGCGCAAACTAGCTTTTCGCGCGCTTACTTCAAGAGCGCCTGCGCCTCTTCGATGCCGAGAGCAGCCGGCTGCGTGCAGGTCGTGGTCAGATCGACGAAGCGGTTCTCCGCACCCGATTTCAGGATCGAGGTCATGACATCGACGCCGTGCAGTGTACGGTCGAGCGAGCAGCGAGCATCGCGGCCATCGATCAGCGACGCCGCCAAGTCGGCGAGACCAGCCGTGCGATAGTTGGCACGCGCGCCGTTCGGGCTCTCCTGATTGACAATGCCGAAAGGATGGGCCCATTCGCCGAGCGGCTCGATGTCCTTGCTGCGACCGCTGGCCTCGACCGTGCCGCCAAAGAAGTTCGGATCGGGCACGTAGAGGGAACCTTCGGTGCCGTAGAGCTCCATGTTGGCATGGCGATGCGACCAGACATCCCAGCTTGCCGTTAATGTCACCGTTGCGCCGCTGACGAATTCCAAGAGCGCCTGGATCGTCGTCGGCGTCTTCACGGGGATGACCTCGCCACTGCGCGGCTCGCTCGTGATGGTACGGGTTTCCGACGCCATCGACGTCATGGCGCCGACGCGCTTGACCGGGCCGATCAGGTTGATGAGATTGGCGATGTAGTACGGTCCGAGATCGAGGATCGGGCCGCCACCCGGCAGGAAGAAGAAGTCCGGGTTCGGATGCCACATTTCCATGCCTGGGCTCATGACGTAGCACGCGCCTGAGGTGATACGTCCGATGCCACCGTCGTCTACGAACTTACGGGCGAGCTGATGGGCGCCGCCGAGGAAGGTGTCGGGAGCGCAGCCGACGGCAAGCCCCTTCTCCTTGGCGATGCGGCGCAATTCTTCGCCCTGCTCCAGCGTCAGCACCAGAGGCTTTTCGGAATAGACGTGCTTTCCGGCCTCCAGAATGCGCTTGGAAACCGCGAAGTGCGCGTCCGGGATCGTCAGATTGACGATGACGTCGAGCTCATCATTGGCGAGCAACTCGTCGATGGTCTGCGCTTTGACCTTGTATTCCTCGGCGCGCAAGCGTGCCGCGTCCATGTTGATATCAGCGCAGGCGAGCACTTTCAGGCCCTTGAAGAGCGGAGAAAGCTTGAAATAGGTGGTTGAAATATTGCCGCATCCGATGATGCCGACGCCAAGTTCCTTAGTCATGTGGGATGCCTCAGTAGGTCTTGAAGGATGCGATGGAACGGGTGATCAAGCGATCGATATCGCTCGGATTGTCGTGCTCGAGCACATAATGCTTTGCCTTGGTGCCAGCGAGCGCCTTGATCAGCTTCGGCCACGGAACCGTCCCATGACCGAGATCGGCCCAGCCGTCTTCATCCTTGTTTTCGCCGAGCGCAGCGATGTCCTTGACATGCACGGAGGAAATGCGCGAACCGAGCTTTTCGATCCAGGCAAAAGGATCGGCACCGCCACGGATCACCCAGGCGATGTCGGCTTCCCAGGATATCTCCGGAGCGCCCTCGAAGATCTGCTCGATCGGCAACGAACCGTCGGCCTGCTTGACGAATTCGAAGTCGTGATTGTGCCACCCGAACTCGAAGCCGGCATCCTTGTAGGGCTTGCTCATCTCATGCAGGCGTTTGCCGAAAGCCAGCCAGCCGGCGGCATCCTTCGGGCGCTGATCGGCGCCGATATGCGGCGCATAGATCGAATCCATACCGAGAATTTTGGCGATGGTCAGCGACTTCTGCACTTCGCCATCGAGGAAATCCGGGCTGAAATGGCCGCTCGTCATGCTAAGGCCATTTTGGTCGAGCTCAGCACGCAGGCTCTTCAAACCAGCTTCGTCCAGATCGGAATAGATGCCGCCAAAACCTTCGACTTCCGCATACCCGGCCTTGCCGAGCTTTACGAGGATATCCGAATAAGGCTGAAAATTGCGGGCGCTATAAAGCTGGAATCCAAGTTTCGTCATCGATATTTCCTCCAATGGCCTCGCGGCCTGTTGTTTTGGGCCTCAGGCCCGTAAATCGCCGCCGAAAGGCGGCCGGATATCTCAGTCTACCGATTGGCTGGCCAACGATTGACTGGAGTGCAAGTCGTAGAAGCGGAAATCGGGAACGCTGCCGGCAATCGGCTTTGTCGGCGTGAAGACGATGCGGCGGCTCTCGCCGGCGGCGAGATCGAACGCATTGTCGGAGTAGCGCCCTTCCGTCTCGCTTTCGATCATCACGAACAGGGCCAATCCCTTCGCCGTCACGGTGAGTTCCAACGTGCCGTTCTCCTCGATCTCCTCCCGCAGCACCGTCAAACCCGCAGGCCGTAGCTCCAGAGCCTTATAGGTGCCGTGAACATAGTGCCCCTCGCCGCCCATTCCGTTCGATGCGGTGAAATGCCACGCCAACAGGCAATCGGCCGGCACCTGGGACGCATCGATCGACAGCGCCGTGACGGCTGCATCCGGTGTGCAGACCGCATGCGCGGTCGTCAGCGGGACTCGCTCGCCATCGAGCTTGAGCAATGACACCGCGATGTCGGCGGTGACGTCCGCATTGGTGTCGTTGACGAGCGAGAAACGAATGGTCCTGTTGTCTTCTGACGGAATGGCGGCGACAGAAACCGGCTGGAAGAAACGACGCACCAGATAATGCATCACCTTCCAGCGCCCGCCGTAATCGAGGCTCGACCAGGAAGCCACCGGCCAGGTGTCGTTGAGCTGCCAGTAGATGGTGCCCATGCAATGCGGCTTGAGCGACCGCCAATATTCGACCGCGGTCTTGATGGCGAGGCCTTGCTGCACCTGGCTCAGATAGACGAAGTTGGGAAAATCCTTCGGAAAGCGGAAATAGCGGAACATCGTGCCGGCGATGCGCTCGTTGCCGCCGGCATTCTTCTGGTGCAGCTCCATGACCGGCGATGCGATATTCATATCCTTGGCGTCGGCATAGGTCTTGATGACAGGCAGCGAGGTATAAGACTGGAAGCCGAATTCCGAGCAGAAGCGCGGACGCACGGAACGGTAATTGTCGAAGGACTTGTTCTCGTGCCAGACCGACCAGTAGTGCATGTCGCCGGAGCCGTCGGCATGCCAGGCATCGCCGAAATTGAGATAGCCGGAGGCCGGGCTCGACGGCCACCAGATCGCATCCGGCGCGGCTTTCTTAGTGGCCTGTTCGATCGTCCGGTTGAGGCGGTCGTAGGAGACGAGATAGCGGTCGCGGTCTTTGCGGGATTCCTCGAACCAGGTAAGCGCCCCCACCAGCTCGTTGTCGCCGCACCAGAGCACGATCGACGGGTGCGTCGCCAGACGCTTGACCTGATAGCCGACCTCAGCCTCGACATTCCCGAGGAAATCGGCGGTCGAAGGATAGAGATTGCAGGCGAACATGAAGTCCTGCCAGATCATCAGCCCCAGGCGGTCGCAGATATCGTAGAACCAGTCATGCTCGTAAAAACCGCCGCCCCAGATGCGGATGATGTTCATGTTCGCTGCCGCGGCCGATTGCAGCAAGTCCTCGGTCAAGGCCGGGCTCGAACGTGAAAACAGCGCATCCGCCGGGATCCAGTTGGCGCCGCGGGCGAATATCCCGCGCCCGTTGACCTTGAGTGCGAAACGGCTGCCCGCCTCGTCCTTGTCGGTGATCAACTCGACGGTGCGCAGGCCGATTTGCCGCGTCACAGTCTCGGAATTGGTCTCGACAGAGAGAGTATAGAGGGTCTGTTCGCCGCTGCCGGCCGGCCACCAGAGCTTCGGCCTGTCGATATGGAAGACATGCGTCACCGAGGTCTCGCCCGCATTGACGCCGACATCAAGCCGCAGACGCTCGTCGTCGAGCGAGAAATAAAGCTGAGCAACGCCAATACCCTTCGCAAACAGCGCTACAGTGACGATGAGATCGACCGAGCCGTCGCCATTGTGCTCCTGCCGGGTGACCATATTCTCGATGCGGGCGATCTCGAGCTTCTTCAGCGCGATCGTGCCGTAGAGGCCGAGCGGTGCCACCGCGATGTTCCAGTCCCAGCCGAAATGGCATTGCGGCTTGCGCAGCATATTGCCATTGGGGATCGGCGAATTGGCGGTGCTGTAGGGAATGTAGAATGGTTGCCTTGCCTGCAGTTCGGCACCCGCCTTGATGCTGGAATGCAACACGATGCGGATGGTATTCTCGCCTGCCTTCAGGGCTTTCGAGACATCCGGCCGATAGCGCTGGAAGCAATTATTGCCTTCGAGAACGAGGGTGTCGTTGACATAAACGCTCGCCACCGTGTCGAGATAGTCGATGTCGAGATACCAGTCGCCGTCTGCGTCATCGAGCGTAAAGCGGCGCTCAATTTGCCAATCCTGCTTCGCGACCCACTGCACCACTTCTTCGTTTCGGCCGAAATAAGGATCCGGAATAACGTCTGCGGCATGAAGAGCGGTGTGGACATCGCCCGGCACAGGCATGGAAAGAGAATGATCGCTGTCCGGCGAGGTAAGCCGCCACTGACCAGCCAGATCGATAATAACAGTGCCATTGAATGAAGACGACATCGGACCTCCGGAACCCGCTGCAGATGGAGGCGACAGTGCCGCCTCCATTCATATGATCATATTCTGAGTTCTGTTTGTGCGTCAAAGAGCGAAGCGAGCGACATATCGAAGCCGAGCTTCACGGGCGTCGCCGGGCTGAAACGCCGCGCTCCGTTGATGCGCACCGACATGGTATGGCCGGCGTGCTTGAGCCAGAGCAGGTTGTCGGCGCCCATCGGCTCTTCGATATCGACCGTTGCGTTGTGCACCTCGGTGTCGGGACCCAGATCCTCATTCACCTTGATATGCTCGGGCCGGACACCAAGAATGACCTTGCGGCCCGGCTCCAACGCCTCGCCGGCATTATAGCCACCGAGCGAGAAAATCACATTGTTGGTGGCGAAAGCTATCCTGCCCTCCCGGCTCACCAGTTCGCCATGCAGGAAATTCATCGACGGCGATCCGATGAAGCCGGCAACGAAAAGATTGCGCGGCTTGTTGTAGATCGTCGTCGGATCATCGAGCTGCTGGATGATACCGCTCTTCATGATGGCGATGCGGTCGGCGAGCGTCAGCGCCTCGATCTGGTCGTGGGTGACATAGATCATCGTGTTCTTCAGCGACTGGTGCAGACGCTTGATTTCGACGCGCAACTCCGATCGCAGCTTAGCATCGAGGTTCGACAAAGGCTCATCGAACAGGAACACGTCGACATCGCGCACTAGGGCACGGCCGATCGCCACACGCTGGCGCTGGCCGCCGGAAAGCTCCGCCGGTTTGCGCTTGAGCAATGGCTGGATCTGCAAAATCTCGGCCGCCCGCGCAATGCGCTTGTCGATCTCTGCCTGCGGCACCTTGGCGACGTGCAGCCCGAAGGAAAGGTTCTTTTCGACCGTCATCTGCGGATAAAGCGCATAGGACTGAAACACCATGCCGATGCCGCGGTCCTTGGGCTCTTCCCAGGTGACGTTCTTGCCCTTGATGAAGATCTTTCCTTCTGTGATATCAAGCAGGCCGGCGATGCAGTTGAGCAATGTCGACTTGCCGCAGCCGGACGAGCCGAGCAGCACGAGGAACTCACCGTCGTTGATCTCAAGGTTGAGGTTCTTCAGAACGGTGACCGCGCCGAAATCGAGCGACAAGTCTTTGATGGAAACGCTGCTGTTCATGGATCACCCCTTCACTGCGCCGGCGGCGATGCCACGGACGAAAAGCCGCCCGGAGACGAAATAAACGACCAGCGGAACAAGACCCGTGAGGATTGTTGCCGCCATGTTGACGTTGTATTCCTTCACGCCTTGGACGGAATTGACGATATTGTTGAGCTGCACGGTCATCGGGTAATACTCCGGCCTGGTGAAGACGACACCGAACAGGAAGTCGTTCCAGATACCCGTAATCTGCAGGATCATGGCGACAACGAAGATCGGCAGCGACATGGGCAGCATGATGCGCAGGAAAATCTGCCAGAAACCCGCACCATCGATACGCGCAGCCTTGAAGAGCTCCACCGGCAGCGATGCGAAATAATTGCGGAACAACAAGGTCAGGATCGGCATGCCGAAGATGCAGTGCACCATGATAAGCCCGCTAAGCGTGCCGTAGATGCCGATTTCGCGCAGCACGATGACGATCGGATAGATCATCACCTGATAGGGGATGAACGCGCCGATGATGAGGATCGAGAAGAAGAAGTCCGCCCCCTTGAACCGCCAGTTGGCGAGCGCATAGCCGTTGACCGAAGCCACAGCGATCGAGAAGATCGTGGACGGCACGGTGATGCGGACGGAATTCCAGAACCCGCGGGAAAGACCGTCGCAATTGAGACCGGTGCAAGCCGTTGCCCAGGCTTTCACCCAGGGTTCGAATGTGATCTCCAGTGGCGGCGAGAAGATGTTGCCAAGCCGGATTTCCGGCATCCCCTTGAGTGAGGTGACGATCATCACATACAGCGGCAACAGATAGTAGGTGGCGGCAACGAAGAGCGTGCCGTAGAGCATGATGTTGCGGCCGGAAATCACGCGGCGCGGCTTGGCACCCTGCGGTTCCGAATATGTCTGGTCAGTCGAGGCGAGACCGCTGTTCGCATTCTTGAGAGTGATGGTATCAGACACGTTTGCGCCCTCCGCCGAATTCCAGATAGGCCCAGGGGATGATGACGATCGCGACAGTGACCAGCATCATGGTTGAAGCTGCAAATCCCTGACCGAGGTTCTGCGCCTGGAACATGTAGTCGTAGACGTATTTCGCCGGGACCTCCGAAGCGATGCCGGGCCCGCCGCTCGTTTGCGCGACGACGAGGTCATAGACCTTGACGATACCGCTGGCGATGATGACTAGCGTGGTGATGAAGACCGGGCGCATCATCGGAATGACAATGAACAGATAGGTCTTCCACATGGGGATCCCATCGACACGCGCTGCCTTCCAGATATCTTCATCGATGCCGCGCAGGCCGGCGAGCATCAAACACATTACAAGGCCCGTTCCTTGCCAGAGGGCGGCGATCAGCACGCCGTAGATTACAATGCTCGGCGTATAGAGCGGATCGAAAGTGAAGGTCGTCCAACCCAGCGAACGCACCACCGACTGGATGCCGAATTCGGGATTGAGCAGCCACTGCCAGACAAGGCCGGTGACGATGAAAGAGAGGGCGAAGGGATAAAGGAAGATCGTGCGGAAGGTGTTTTCGAACCGGATCTTCTGATCCATCAGCGCAGCCAGCACAAAGCCGATGACGAGGCTGAAGATCATGGAAAAAATGCCGTAAACGGCAAGGTTTTCAATGGATACGACCCATCGCGGCGCCGCCCACAAGCGGTAGTATTGGTCCAGTCCGACGAAGCTCAGACGTGGCAGCAGCTTCGAATTGGTGAAGGAATAAACGACCGTCCAGATCGTGCCACCCATAAAGATGACGACAGCCGTTAAGATCATCGGAATGGATGCAATCTTCGAATTCAGATTGCGCAGAAATTGATTTGGCCGGTCGGCTTTCGCATGACCCGTCATTGTACCTCCTTCTGAAGCGCGACTGCTTCGGTGATCGGGAACCGGGTCAGTGGCCGCGGCTCCTCTCACTCCCTCCTCGTCCACGGTCGAACATCACATCCGTGCAGGTTCGCCGCCCATAAGGATCGCTGCAGCTAGCCGGCTCACAACATGTGTCCAGCCGTGATACCGGACCCGCCATAATGGGGGCCGGTATCACTACAGCGAGACGATTGAGATCAATCAGCCGCAGCGATGATCTCGACGAAGCGCTTCTGAGCCGCTTCCGGCGTCATCGAAGGATTGGCGAAGAATTCGGAGAACAGGTCCTCCTTCTGCTTCTGGCTGTCGGCAGAAAGAAGCTGGTCCGTACCCTGGATCACGTTACCCTTCTTCAGGATCTCCAAGCCCTTCTTCATGCAGTCGTTGGCGGAGGCAAGGTCCACGTCGCCACGCACGGGCAGCGAGCCCTTCTTCAAATTGAAGGCAACCTGCGTCTTCGGATCGAGCAGCGTCTTTGCGAGCGCTTCCTGAGCCTTCGACTTGGCCTCGTCCTTCAGCAATGGGAAGTAGAACGCGTCACCGCCCGTCGAGATGACTTCGTTGACGCCGAGACCCGGGAGGCAGGTATAGTCCGTGCCGGCCTTCTGGCCCGCCAAGGCGAACTCGCCCTGTGCCCAGTCGCCCATGATCTGGCCGCCGGCCTTGGCGGTGATGACCATGTTCGTCGCCTGGTTCCAATCCTGAACGTTGGAGCCCTTGGACATTTTGCGGGCGTCGTCGGCAGCCTTGAAGACCTTGGCGATCTCCGGTCCGGCGGCCACTTTCGCATCCTTGTCGCTAAACACCTTCTGGAAGGTGTCCTTGCCGGCGATGGCGACCATCAAGACGTCGAAAGCGCCCGCAGCCTGCCACGGCTGGCCGCCGACGGCGAGCGGAACGATGCCTGCCTTCTCCAGCGCGGGAGCGGCGGCGACGAACTCATCCCAGTTCTTCGGGACCGGAACGCCGGCCTTCTTGAAGGCGGCATTCGAAAGCCAGAGCCACTGCCAGGAATGGATATTGACCGGCGCGCAATAGATCTTGCCGTCGATCGTGCAGGAGTCGAGCAGGCTGGATGGGCGAATGATGTCCTTCCAATGCTCCTGCGTAGCGACATCGGTCAGATCACGCATGAGGCCGGCCTGCACAAGCTCTTCGGCCTGGCGGCCATGGTTGAACTGGGTGGCGCCCATCGGATCACCTCCAGTAAGTCGGCTGATCATGATCGGACGCGCCGTGCTGCCGGAACCGGCAATCGCACCATCGACCCAGTGATTGCCGGTCGCGTCGAATGCCTTTGCCAATTCGGCCACGGCGGCGGCTTCACCGCCGGACGTCCACCAATGGGTCACTTCCAGGTCGGTCGCCTTGGCCGCACCAAATGGTAACACGACGGAAGCAGCCAATGCGACAGCCATCAAACGAATATTCATGAGTTCTCCTCCCTCACTGAAACGTTACCGGAAAAACGTAGTCCAATCATTTTAAACGCGCAACCGCTCGCCCGCAAAATTTTTTCGCAAATTCAAATATACGACTCCAGATTACATTTCTCATTTCGGAAGAAGCCAACATGTCCGGCAATTCAACCGGCTAAATCATCTGAATCCTAATCAACAAATCTTTGATTTAATTATCATATATCGAGAATTTTCCGCTAAGATTTCTTAAACTCCTTTCGCAATTGCAAAAATTTTTGGCAGAGCCTGTGGATTCAACTACTGGGTATTCCGGCCTCCCCGACGTCAGAAAAAGCGCTCGACTTTTCTACTGTATCGTTACAGATTTTCGAAACGGAGGAGGAGTGACCACATCGCGCATATGCTTGCGGCGCCGCTGCAGGCAATATAAGCGGATGGTCGCGGGAGGCGGCCGGGAGGCAGCATTGCACGACATGGACAGTAAGAAGATTTCCGGCAGCGGCACTACACAATCGACGCACGAACGACCGACGCTCAAAACGATCGCCTTCATGACCGGGCTCGGAATAACCACCGTGTCGCGTGCCCTAAAGGATGCCCCGGATATTGGCGCCGAAACCAAGGAGCGGGTGCGCATGGTCGCCCGTCAATTGGGTTATCAGCCCAATCGCGCCGGCGTGCGCCTGAGGACCGGCAAGACCAACGTTATCGCGCTGGTCCTTAGCATCGACGAGGAAATCATGGGTTTCACCAGCCAGATGGTCTTCGGCATCTCCGAGGTTCTGGCCGGCACGCAATATCACCTCGTCATTACGCCGCACTCGCACAGCAAGGATCCGTTGGTCCCCGTGCGCTACATTCTCGACACCGGCTCGGCCGATGGCGTTATCATATCGCGCACGGAGCCGGACGATCCGCGTGTGGAACTCATGCATGAGCGCGGGATGCCCTTCGCCACGCATGGACGGACGAATATGGGGATTTCCCATCCCTTTCACGACTTCGACAACGAAGCTTTCGCACGCGAAGCGGTGCGCGCGCTGGTCGGCAGGGGACGACGGCGCATCGCGCTTTTGCAGCCGCCGGCCAAGCTCACCTACTACCTGCACACCCAGATCGGCTTCCAAACGGGCCTGCGTGAATGCAACGCCCAGGAGGTTCCGCTGAGAGCCAGCACCGACACGGCGCTTGCGGACATCAAGGATACTGTCGAGGAATTGATGCGCTCCTCGCATGCGCCTGACGGCTTCGTCTGCTCCAGCAGCGCCGGCGCCATCGCCGTCAATGCCGGCCTCGAAGCGGCGGGTCTTCGCCTCGGCCACGATATCGATATGGTCGCCAAGCAATCGACTGATGTGCTGAGCTGGATACGCCCGGAAATCATCTCGATCCTCGAGGATTTTCGCCAGGCCGGTCGGGAATTGGGTAAGGCGGTCATAGCGCGCATAGACGGCGTCGAGCCCGAATTGCTGCAAAGCATCAGCCCACCCGTCTGGCCGAAGAGCTGACAGGAAAAAGGCCCACCGGGATGTCCGGCAGGCCCTTTTGTCTCGTCAATCCGAAAGTGTACGATTAGCCGTTCGCGCCGCTGCCCCAAGGGCCGTGATGGATGTCCTTGCCATCGACGCGATCGAAGCCGTGGGCGCCGAAGAAGTCGCGCTGCGCCTGGATGAGGTTTGCAGTGCCGCGGGCCTGGCGATAGGCATCGAAATAGGTCAGCGCCGAGGCCAGCGCCGGAACCGGCAGGCCGGATGCCGTGGCCGCCGAAACAATGCGGCGCAGCGACGGGATCGATTCCTTGACCATGCCGGCGAAGGCCGGCGTCACGATCAGATTGGCTGCATCCGGCGCCTTGGTGAAGGCGCTGGTGATCTCGTCAAGGAACTGCGAACGGATGATGCAGCCCGCGCGCCAGATCTTGGCGATGACCGGCATCGGCAGCGACCAATTGAACTCCTTCGAGGCCTCCGCCATCACGGCAAAGCCCTGTGCATAGGCACCGATCTTGGCGGCGAAGAGGGCCAGTTCCAGGTCTTTCAGCAAATCGGGACCAAAGCCGATGGGGAACTTATAGTCCGGTGTGCCGAAAATCTCCTGAGCGGCTTCGCGCTGACCCTTGATGGCCGATAGGCTGCGGGCTGCGACGGCAGCTTCGATGGCGGTCGCCGGGATGCCCATGTTCTGTGCCTCGATTGCCGACCACTTGCCGGTGCCCTTCTGGCCGGCCTTGTCGAGGATGACATCGGGCATGGCGCTGCCAGTCGCCGGGTCCTTGGCGGCCAGAACCTTCTCGGTGATCTCGATCAGGTAGGAGTTCAACCGGCCCTTGTTCCATTCGCCGAAGATGTCGCTGATTTCGGCCGCGCTCTTGCCGAGGCCGTCGCGCAGGATGCCATAGATTTCGGCGATCATCTGCATGTCGGCATATTCGATGCCGTTATGGATGGTCTTGACGAAATGACCGGCACCATCGTTGCCGAGCCAGGCGACGCACGGATCGTCCTTGTACTTGGCGGCGATCGACGTCAGCACTTTCTCGACGCGTTTGTAGGATTCTTCGGTGCCGCCGACCATGATCGACGGACCATGGCGCGCGCCTTCTTCACCACCCGAGACACCCATGCCGATGAAGGTCAGGCCGGTATCCTTCAGGCGATCGAAACGCGCAATCGTATCGCGGAAATTGGCATTGCCGGCGTCGATCATGATGTCGCCCTTGTCGAGATGCGGCTGCAACGCCGCCATCTGCTGGTCGACCGGCTCGCCGGCCTTGATCATGATGATGATCGGCCGCGGCGGACGGATCGCGTCGACGAACTCCTCGATCGTCTTGCAGGGAATGATCTTGTCTTTCAGCGCACCGGCGTTCGCATAGAACTCATCCGTCACTTGCGGCGTGCGGTTGAATACCGCGATTTTATTGCCCTTTTCGGCAATGTTGAGCGCCAGATTCGATCCCATGACAGCGAGACCGATCAGTCCGATTTCTGCCTTTTCCACGACAATCCTCCAATGGGCTGCTTACTGCGCTGCACGACCTTGAGACGCAGTAACACTTTGAAATGACACATAACCCGGAAATCGACTCCGATTTTCGGGTCAGGCGTTAGTCCGATGTTGTTGCACTCCGGGCGTGAAACGGCAAGCCTTTGCCAGCTTCGAATCGTCTCCATTGCAGGACCGTGCAAGAATGCCCCAGGATTCTTCAAAACTGCAGCCTTTCCATTGAGCCGCCTGCGACCCAATTCTGCAATTCATCAAACGCGAATATACAGGAGGAGGCATCCATGTCGACCATGACCGCAAGGATCGTTCATATCTCCATCGATCGCCATTGGAAGGAAGTCTATGGCTTTGCCGGCCGTCCAGAGAACATGCCGCTCTGGGCCTCCGGGCTCGCATCCGGATTGGAGCAGGATGGCGAGGACTGGGTTGCCAACGGCATTCTCGGCACTGTCCGCGTCAGTTTCACGCCTCGCAACGAATTCGGCGTCATCGATCATACCGTGACGATCGAATCCGGCCTGAAGGTCCATAACGCGCTTCGGGTCGCACCGAATGGCGATGGCTGCGAGGTCATGTTCTTGCTGCTGAAGCTGCCGGGGATGACTGATGAGCAATTCGCCGCAGACGCAGCGCATATACAGAAGGATCTGGGCACGTTGAAGTCCCTGATGGAACGATAGACAGCGGACGGTTCTACCTTTTACCGAACGGAGAACCGCACCGTCTTTTGTTCTCGGCAGGAAAACGGCTTTTGCCGTACCGGAGCTGCCCTAAATGGAGCGTAGCGTCCAATCGACGATCTCTGCCGTCACGCCCGCAAAGGCCGTGTCGAGCCCTCGAACGAAATCGGTATTGCTGCCGCCGCTGACGGGCACGACTTTGCGGAAGACACTCTGCGTCTTGACCGTGCCCGAGCGGTCATTGAGGATTTTGACCGAAATTTCGACACTTGCCGATTTCTGGCCCGGCGCCGTATCGATCTCGAAGGAGCGGATGTCCGTGACAATCTGATAATCGATCGCCAGCCCCTGCCCCGGCACGCCGACGCCGCCGAGCTTGCCGGTATTTTCGAAGGCTTCGACCAGCTTCGACTGCACTATCCGGGTCAGCTTGTCGCTCCACTGCGACTTGCTGAGATACTGGATTTCCGACGGCGAAACGCGGATGACGATCTGGTTGCTGTCAAGCGCCTGCAGCGCCGTCGGCTGCGGTATCAGAATTTGCCGGCTCTTGACCGAGGGGCCGCTCGCCTTGACCGAAGCGGAGAGATCATATGTGTCGTTGACTGCGGCAGAGCCGCAGCCGCTCAGCAAGGCTGCAAGCAATGGCAGAATAAAAGCCGCCCTCCGGTACACATGATGACGCTCACGCGAAACGCAACCGACCATATTCCGCCTGTCCCCTGCAGCCCAAAAATCGCTATTCATCAACGCCGCGCCCGGCCATCATATTGCTTGACGGTATCGCCGCCGAAAATCAGGCGCTGCGGATTGCGGTCAAAGTTAGTGATTGTGTTATTAAGATTGTCAACCGTGCCTCGCATATCATTGATGAGAGACTGCACGTCGCGCAGGCCGCCACTCGAAAATTTCTGCAGGTTATCGGCGATAGGCCCGATCCGGGCGTTGAGATTGTCCGCCATCGTCTTGAAGGACTGGAGCGTGTCCCTGGCTTCCGCAAACAGCGACTTCGTATCACCGGAGCCGAGCAGCGAATCGACCTTGGTAAGAATGCCGTCGACCTTGTTGGAGGCGGAATTCAGCTTGTTGGAAATATCCTTGGCATTGGCGATCGTCACGTCGATATCTTGCTGATGGGCCGCCACCGAATTGGCGACATCGCGAATGGATATGACGGCCTTCCGGGCGTCCTTGGTCACCTCTGCGATATCGTCCATCGACCCCTTCACCTTGTTCGGATCGATCTGCGCCACGATCGCGTCGACGCGGTCGAGGGTCTTTTGCGCGTTCTGACCGAAGGTGGTGTAGGTATCGGCCGTCTGCTTGAAGGAGGCGATCGTCGCCTTCAGATCGGTCGTCGCGTCAGCCACATTGGCGGTGATCTTGTCGGCATTGTTGACGACATCGTTGATCTTGTTGGCATCGACCGCGCGCACCAGCTTCTCGACCGCATCCAGCGTCGATTCGACGCGTGGCGACACGCTCTTGATGGTATCGGAGAGCTGTCCGACGCTGGCGAGGAATTTGTCGATATTGTCGGAATTGTCAGCCAGCGCCTTGGAGAACTTCTGGGCGTTGCGCACCGTATCGGTCAGCGGCCCGCGGGAATCAGTGATGAAACCCTGTATGTCGCCGATCGTGTCGTTGGCGCGGTTCAAGATCTTGTCGGCGGTGGTGAGAAGGTTTGTCACGCTCGACTGATCGGCGAGCAATACCGCCCGCTTACCGGTTTCGATCGAGCGCTTGAGGATGTTCTCGTCACCCTTGCGGCCGCCCGAAAGCTCGATATAGGCGGCACCCGTCAGGCCCTGGATTTCTAGAATGGCCTTGGTGGACGTATAAACCGGTGCGTCGGCGCGCACCTCGGTAAAGGCCAGCGAATAGTTCGGATCATCGGCATCGATCGAAAGCCCTTGTACCGAGCCGACCTGAATGCCGTTAAAGCGCACGGGCGAGCCGACGCTGAGGCCGTTTGCCGAACCGGGAATGCGAACGACCAGCTCGGCCATTGGACCGCCGCGGCCATATTCCGCCATCCAATAGACAAAGCCGAAGGCAGCCGCGATAACCAGCAGCGTAAAGAACCCGACGATCGTATAATTGGCTTTGGTTTCCATAGTCTCTAGTCACTTCCCGCGGCTGTGGGCGCCTGCGCCATTGTCGTCGTTGCGATGCCCGATGTCCTCCCGCGGCACGATTGATCGCGCACGTTTGCCTCGGAAATAGGACTGCACCCATGGGTCATCACAGGCCAGCATGTCCTCAACCGTACCCTCCACCAATACCCGTTTCTGTCCGAGAACGGCAATACGGTCGCAGACGGAAAAAAGGCTGTCGAGGTCGTGGGTCACCATATAGACGGTGAGGCCAAGCGTATCCCGCAGCTTGGCAATCAGCTCGTCGAACTCCGCCGCGCCGATCGGATCGAGGCCGGAGGTCGGCTCATCCAGGAAAACGAGGTCGGGATCGAGCGCCAAGGCCCTGGCGAGGGCGGCACGTTTGATCATGCCGCCGGAAAGCTCGGACGGGTATTTGTCGGCGGCATCGGCGGCGAGCCCTACCATCCGGATTTTCAGATGCGCCAGCTCGTCCATCAGCGCCTGCGGCAGATCGAGATATTCCCGCATCGGCACCTGAATGTTTTCCTTCACGGTCAGGGAAGAAAACAATGCCCCCTGCTGGAAAAGCACGCCCAGGCGCATATCGAGCCCGTTGCGTTCCGGCTCCGAGAGCTTGTCGTAATCTTCGCCGAGAATCTCGATGACGCCGGAACGGCGCGGCAGCAGTCGCAATACCGTGCGCAGCAGCACCGATTTGCCCGCACCGGAAGCGCCGACGAAGCCCAGAATTTCGCCGCGGTAAATATTCAGGTTCAATTTATCGAGCACCACTTTCGATCCGAAAGCGACGGTGACATCCCGTGCCGATAGCACGACGTCTCTGCCTTGCTCATCCTTATCCATCGGGATTTCCGAGTGAAGCGCGCTCATCCTTGGCAACCCTCAGAAATCGATCGCTGCATAGAACATGGCAAAAAGCCCGTCCATGAGGATCACCACGAAAATCGATTTCACAACGGACTGCGTCACATGCTGACCGAGAGACTCGGCGCTGCCACCCACCTTCAGCCCTTCGACCGCAGCAACGATGCCGATGACGAGCGCCATGAACGGCGCCTTGATCATGCCCGAGATGACGGTGGAGAGACTGATTGCTTCGTGCAGGCGCGAAACGAAAGTGGCGAAGGTGATACCGGAATAGGCCCAGGCAACCACCGCCGCACCGCCAAGCGAGGCGAAGTTTGCAATGATCGTCAGCAAGGGCAGCGCGACGGTCAACGCCACCAATCGCGGGAAGATCAGAACGCCGACCGGATTGAGACCCATGACCTTCAGCGCATCGACTTCTTCGCGCATCTTCATCGATCCGATTTCGGCAGTAATGGCGCTGCCCGAACGGCCGGCGATCATGATGGCGGTCAGAAGCACGCCGATTTCACGCAATTGCAGGATGCCGACGAGATCGACGACGAAGATTTCGGCGCCGAAATAGCGAAGCTGGAATGCGCCCTGCTGCGCGATGATGGCGCCGATCAGAAAAGACATCAGCAGGATGATCGGCACGGCGCGCACCGCCATGTGGTCGATCTGATTGACGATCGAAGCGGGCGACACACCGCTGCCGCGCCCAAACTTGAGCTGCGCGCCGCGCACCGCCGAACCGAGAATGTACATGGCCGCGATGAGGTTGCCCCAGATTTCGTAGACGCTTTCGCCGATCGGCGCAAAAAACCGTTCCGCCAAGGATTTCCTCGGCTTGGGCTCCGCGACCTCTTTGTCCGGTTCCTCGGTAAAGGCGGTCAACAGCTCATCGATATGGGGGTTTGAGCCCTCGATCCTGACGCTGGCGCCATGCCCTTCCTGGCTCTCCTTCAGGCGCCGGATCAGTAGCGCACCGGCGGTATCGACATCGGAGAGATCGGAAAGATCGATCACCACCTGATAGCCGCCGCGCTGTTTCGTAAGCTGATCGATCTGCCGCAGCACGCCATGCACATTGGCGCTGCGCCAATTGCCTTCCAGCCGATAGCGATGCCCGTTGCCATCGGGCTCGTCATCGATCCTTGGTGCATCGGGTTTCTGTTCGGCTGCTTTCAAACTCATGCGTCTTTCAGGTCTTGCGTCACAATCGCCGACTCAGGAATCCCAGCTCGACGCAAATGGTTAATATCCGAGTGCATACGCGATTTCCATGCCAAGCCGATGTCAAAATAGGCCATAGCATTTTGATATCCAAATGAATTCGTTTCGCACGGCCTCAGGAGGCCTCGCCCGCCCTTTCGCCAAACGCGGAACTGCGCGGTTGAAGATTGCGGGCAAGGATCACCATAGCGAGGCCGAAGGCGGCAACACCGGCCATGACATAGTAGCTGGAAGGACCGAGCCACGCGTAAAGATAGCCGGACGCCAGGGTCATCAGCCCGAGGAACATGCCGTTATAAAAGAAATAGGAGCCCTGGGCCGATGCTTCCTGAGTTTCCCGCACCGAAGCAACGATGCGGCGCTGTATGCCGGTGTGGACGCAGGCATAGGTGCAGGAGTGAAGACATTGCAGCACGAGATAGCCGGCGAAACCGAGATTGATCGGAAACAGTATCCAGCGCAGGACGCACACGCTCGAACCGAAGAAAATCAGCGTCCAGGCACTGAAGCGACGGCTCAGTGTTTTCGACAGGAAGAAAACCATGACCTCCGCCGTTACCCCTGCGCTCCAGAGGATGGCGATCTCCGTGCCTGAAAAACCGAGTTTGCGCCAATAGATCGATGCAAACGTGTACATCACGGCATGGCTCGACTGCTGTATCGACACACCGATCATGGTGATCAGCAATTGCGGCGAGCGCAGCCCACCGCCGGTCGGCGCCTGCAGGTTGATCGGCTGATTGCGCCGGCGTGTCGGCCCGATGCGCGGACAGAAGAAAGCCATCATGGTTGTCAGGAAGAAGCCCCCGACCATGGTGGGCAGAACCATGGTGGCACCCCATTTGCCGATCATCTGACCGCCGATAAGGGTCGAGAAGATGAAGGCGATCGATCCCCAGACGCGCATCGATCCATAATCGAACCCCCAGCGCCGCACGCCGGAAATGGCAATCGATTCTACGACAGGGACGTAAGGCGCGTATGTCGCCCCCTGAATGGCGTAGACCAGCAACACCGGCCAGAAATCATTCGTCCAATAAAGCGCGATCGCCGTCAGCAGTGACAATGCGCCCGACCAGAACAACACGTTCGCGCGTTCATCCACGCGATCGGCAAGTATTCCGACAATGGGCACGACGAGAACGCGCACCACCATCGGCACGGCGAGGATAAGACCGATCTCGCGGTCACCGAAATTCAGTCCCGTCAGCCAAACCGGGAAAAACGGCAGAGCAATGCCGTTGACGAGCAACGGAGCACAATAGGACAAGGCGGTGCGCAGACGAAAATGCGGAGGCGCGCCCTCGCCCGGGAGAGATTTTGTCGCGGGAATCATGACAGACCTGAAGGGAAACTGATTGTTCCCTATCACTCCATCGTGAATACGACTATGGCGAGAAATAGCCGAACCGAAACGTTTCGGATAAAATATGAGGCTGTCGTCAGATTGCAGCGATCAAGAATTGTGACGGGCCGTTATCGGACCCGTGAAGCGGCGCAAATTACGCCGCCTGTGCCCCGAGCGCTTCCGACACGTCCTCGACGGCGGCGCTGACCGGCTGTGCCTCGGTGATCGACTGCCAGGTGATCAGCTCGAACGTGCCGTCTTCATGCTCGGCGATCGCCGTGCAGCTTTCGACCCAGTCGCCTGTGTTGATGTAGCGGATGCCATCGAAGTCCTCGATGACGGCATGATGGATGTGGCCACAGATGACGCCGTCGGCATCGTTGCGCTTGGCCTCTTCGACCACGACACGCTGGAACTCGCCGATGAAATTGACCGCATGCTTGACCTGAAGCTTCGCCCAGGCCGAGAACGACCAATAGGGCATGTTCAGGCGGCGGCGAACGGCGGCAAGGCCGACATTGATCAGGATGGCCATATCGTAGGCCCAATCGCCGAGATAGGCGAGCAGGCGCGCGTTGCGAACGACGACGTCGAATTCGTCGCCATGCAGGACGAGATACTTCTTGCCGTCGGCGGTCTCGTGGATCGCCCGCTCGGCCACTTCGATGCCGCCGAAATGCATGCCGGGGAAATCACGCAGGAATTCGTCGTGATTGCCGGGGATATAGACGATGCGGGTGCCCTTGCGCGCCTTGCGCAGCAGTTTCTGCACCACGTCGTTGCAATCTTGCGGCCAGTACCAAGTGCGCTTCAGCCGCCAGCCGTCAACGATATCACCGACAAGGAAGATGGTGTCCGCTTCGTGATGACGCAGAAAATCGATCAGATAGTCCGCCTTGGCTGCTTTCGAGCCCAGGTGCACGTCAGAAATGAATAGCGTTCGAAACCGCCTGACATTCATGTTTTCATTCACGAACTCAATGTCCGTGCCCTATCCTACGTTGGCTATTCCAAAATCAGACTCGTGTTTCAGGATGATGACAAATCCTGTGCTAGAGGCCTGTTGCGGACGATCAGCCGCGCTTTGCAGCTATGGCGAGATCCGGCCGATCGGTTGTGAAACTTGCGACGCCGAGGCGAAACATCGCCCTTGCCGCTTCACTCGTATGCGCCGCCCAGCCATGCACCGTCACGCCGCTTTTCCGAAAAAGGTCCATCACTTCGGCATCGATGGTGTCGGCCCGCAAGGCAATCTCGTGGACGCCAAACCGGCCAAGCGCGGCAAGAATACCTCTCCAGCCGATTTGCGCGGCTGTCTGCGGCGAACAGAGAAAGATGAGGCCGAGAAGCTCGCCGACATTCAGGCCACGCTCCTCAAGCGCGGCACTGAAGGCTTCCAGGCGCGGGAGCGCGAAACTGGTCACCATTGTCCGCTTCAGCATGTCGGTCGCCAGCAACTCGTCCGCAATACGGCCTTCCATGCCGGCATAGGGTTTGCCGTCCAGCCTCGTCTTGATCTCCAGCCGAAGGTCGACCGCGGACGGCCCGAAGATGTCGATGGTTTCGGCAAGTGTCGGGATGGTCTCGCCGCCGCTGCCGATGACGATATGGCGCATCAGTTCGTCATAGCTTAAATCGGCGATCGCGCCCTTGCCGCCCGTCATGCGGTCGATCAGCGCGTCGTGATGGACGACGAGCTTGTCGTCACGCGTCTGATGCACGTCGAATTCGACGAGATCGACATCGAGTTTAGCGGTTTCGGAAAAGGCGAGCCGGGTGTTTTCGGGCCAAAGATGCGAACCGCCGCGGTGGGAAGCGATGAGGGTCATGAGGGCTCCTCTGTTTTTTGCCCTCATAGGCTCACGCCATGAACCCCTTATGACGCATTCACTTTTCGCTTACCATCGGGCTCGAATGTCACCGTTGCGGGACAAGAAAAACAATTGTGAAAACGGCGCTGCAAAAAACCTTTCCTCTGCGTCAATTGCATACTGTGCACCCTGAGTGATTGATGTATGCAGGGACTCAAAAAGCGCGAGTGCGCAAGCAGAAACGGAGAAGCGTGATGGATACGCACGACACATCGAAGGCAGCCAAGAACATGGCGAGCGGCAATCTCGACGAACAGGCTCTCTTCTTTCATCGCTATCCCCGCCCCGGCAAGCTGGAAATCCAGGCGACGAAGCCGCTCGGCAACCAGCGTGACCTGGCGCTTGCCTATTCTCCCGGCGTTGCCGCGCCCTGCCTTGCCATCCGCGACAATCCGGAAACGGCTTTCGACTACACCTCGCGCGGCAATCTCGTCGCGGTCATATCCAATGGTTCGGCCGTCCTCGGTCTCGGCAATATCGGTCCGCTTGCCTCCAAGCCGGTGATGGAAGGCAAGGCCGTACTCTTCAAGAAATTTGCCGGCATCGACGTCTTCGACGTCGAAATCGCCGCGCCTACCGTCGATGAGATGGTCAGCACGATTTCGGCGCTGGAGCCGACCTTCGGCGGCATCAATCTCGAGGACATCAAGGCGCCCGAGTGCTTCGACGTTGAACGTCGCCTGCGTGAGAAGATGGAAATCCCGGTCTTCCACGACGACCAGCACGGCACTGCCATCATCGTTGCCGCCGCTATTCTCAACGGGCTGGAATTGGCCGGGAAGAAGATCGAGGAGGTCAAGATCGTCGCCTCGGGCGCTGGCGCCGCCGCGCTCGCCTGCCTCAACCTGCTGGTGATCCTTGGCGCCAAGCGCGAAAACATCTGGGTCCACGATATCGAGGGCCTCGTCTATGAGGGCCGTACCGAGCTGATGGACGAATGGAAGTCCATCTACGCGCAGAAGAGCGACAAGCGCGTGCTTGCCGAGTCGATCCCCGGCGCCGACGTCTTTCTGGGCCTCTCCGCCGCCGGCGTGCTGAAGCCCGAGCTGCTGGAGCAGATGGCGGAAAAGCCGCTGATCATGGCGCTCGCCAATCCGACACCCGAAATCATGCCGGATCTCGCCCGTGCCGCCCGGCCGGACGCGATGATCTGCACCGGCCGCTCGGATTTTCCGAACCAGGTCAACAACGTCCTCTGTTTCCCCTACATCTTCCGGGGGGCGCTCGATTGCGGCGCCAAGACGATCAATGAGGAAATGAAGATGGCCGCAGTGCGCGCCATCGCCTCGCTTGCCCGCGAGGAGCCGTCCGATGTCGCCGCCCGCGCCTATAGCGGCGAAACGCCGGTCTTCGGGCCGAATTATCTGATCCCCTCGCCCTTCGATCCGCGTCTGATCCTGCGCATTGCGCCTGCCGTTGCGAGAGCTGCGGCCGAAAGCGGCGTGGCCCTGCGCCCCATCGCCGACTTCGACGCCTATATGGACGAACTCAACCGCTTCGTCTTCCGCTCGGGCTTCATCATGAAGCCGATCTTCGCCGCCGCGAAGATCGCAGAGCGCAAGCGCGTCGTCTTCTCCGAAGGCGAGGATGAGCGCGTACTGCGCGCTGCCCAGGTTCTTCTCGAAGAGGGCACCGCTGCTCCGATCCTCATTGGACGTCCCTCCGTTATCGAGACCCGTCTGAAGCGCTATGGCTTGAAGATCCGGCCGAACACCGATTTCGCCGTCATCAATCCGGAAGACGATCCGCGCTTCCGCGAATATGTCGACCTCTACTTCTCGCTTGTCGGCCGCAGCGGCGTCATTCCGGAAGCGGCGCGAACGATCGTACGCACCAACACCACGGTCATCGGCGCCCTGGCAGTAAAGCGCGGCGAAGCCGACGCGCTGATCTGCGGCCTCGAAGGCCGTTACGAGCGCCATCTGCGCATCGTCCGCCAGATCATCGGCAAACGCTCCGATGTTCGCGACTTCTCGGCGCTCAGCCTGCTGATCTCGCAGCGTGGCGCGACGTTCTACACCGACACCTATGTCAACTTTAATCCGAATGCGGAGGAGATCGCCGAGTCAACGGTGCTGGCGGCCGAAGAAATCAAACGTTTCGGCATCTCGCCCCGCGCCGCCCTCGTTTCGCATTCGAACTTCGGTTCGCGGGAGTCGGAAAGCGCAACCAAGATGCGCATGGCGCTGGCGCTTGTCCGCGAGATGGCACCGGAGCTGGAAGTCGACGGCGAAATGCACGGCGACAGCGCTATTTCCGAAAGCCTGCGCCGCCACGTCATGCCCGACAGCACGCTTTCCGGCGAAGCGAACCTGCTCGTCTTCCCAAATCTTGACGCGGCCAACATCACGCTTGGTGTGGTCAAGACCATGACCGATGGCCTGCATGTCGGCCCGATCCTGCTCGGCACGGCGCTTCCGGCGCACATCCTGTCGCCCTCCGTCACGTCGCGCGGCGTCGTCAACATGGCGGCCCTTGCTGTGGTCGAGGCTTCTCAGCCGAATTGAGCGAATAGCTCGTCGCGGCCGTCCTCTGAGGCGGCCCCGACGAGCTATTGGCGGCCGGATTCAACTACAGCCCGGCGATCTCACCAGGCGGTGACAAGTGGCGGCCTGAGCCGCATCCGCGATCATTTCGCAAGAATTTTCCCACCCGAACCGTATTTCTGATAGGTTTGTTGTTAAGCTCCACGCTGTATCGTTTTTCAAAGTCGAACCGCTTTCGAAGAGCAAAATCGTGAACCGCGGCAGAAATTACGTCTCTTGTCTTTTACTGTCCCTGCTGGCTGCATCGCCGGCTTTTGCACAGACGAATACCATCTGCGACGAACTGCATGGCCGGTATGCTAATATCACGGAAGTCGTCGGCGCCAGCACTGAGACACGGCAGCTTTCGCGCGCCATCGCCCAACAAAATACCATGATCCGCCGGCTCAAGAGCGATATGCGTATTCAGGGCTGCTCTTACGACAGCAGCATGGTGAATATCGGCGGCTCAGGCGATAGCGGCGACTGCGATGAAATGGAGAACTCGCTGGACCGCATGGAGCAGGACCTGGGTTCACTGATGGATGAACGTGAGCTGAGCTTGACCCGGATCGACGCTGAAAGGGCACAGCGTCGGCAATTGCTCATTGCCATGCAACGGCAGGGCTGCAACGCCCCGGCGTCGGCCCAGCCGGACACTGTTATCAATACCCGACTGAAGCCGGAACCCTATGCGCCACAAGAACAGTCGCTGGCGGAACCGGAAAGCTCGGTGACGACCATCGAGACGCAGAAGCCCCGGACAGACGCGACACTCCCACAACGGCAGATGCCGGCGACACCGGCACCGTCGATTACCCAAATTCAGCCCAGACAAATGCCAGCGGACCGGCCTTACGATCCCTCAGCAAACAAGGTGCGCCAGGTCGGGCCGCAATTCCTCGCGACCGACCAGGGCAGCCTCGATCTCAAACATCCAAAGGCGGCTGGTCCTCAACCGGCACAATAGGCGCTTTGAGCAGCGAGACGATCGCCTCATTGCCTGTCTCCCGCGCTAGATCCCTGTATGAGCGGCCGGATGCATCCCTCACCGAACGATCCGCGCCGCGCTCCAGCAGAAGGCGCATCGCATCGACTTGAGCATTGCGGATCGCAAAGCCGAGCGGCGTCAACCAGTCGCGCTCTGCGCTCGCCTGTCCGTGTGGACGGAAATCGCCGAAGCGGATGTTCATCCGGTCAGGATGCGTATTCAGATATGCGGCCAATCGCTCAACTTGGCCAAAGGCAGCCGCGGCAAAGATATCGAGTGGTTGTGTCTTCAAGAATTCAACCATCTCCTCCTTGCCGTTATACTCCGCCCAATCGATCGGCGGTGAATAGTAATAGGCATCGCGGATGGAGGTGTCGGCCCCATGCTCGATCAGCAGCTTCGCCATATCGATGTGGCCATGCAAGGCAGCCTCATGCAGCGGCGTGCGGCTGGTCATGGCGTTGACGTCGAGGCCGAGCGCCAGCATGCGGCGGACGGGCTCGAAGGCATTGTCCGCCGCAGCTTCGTGCAGCATTGCTGGGTGGGTTCGCCGCATCGCCGCGGGAATGTCGAGGTCCGGCACCATTCGTCTCATTTGGTCAATCGATATTTCGCCGGTCATTATTTGAAGGTAAAGCCAATCCTCCTGCTTCAAGCGAACGGCAACAGCGCCCTTCTGTACAAGGTATAGCGCAAGATCCTTGTCGTCACCGATCCGCGCCCATTCGAAGGGCGTTCGGCCATTGACCGGCTTGTTGACGTCAGCCCCATTCTCGACCAGCAGCCTGACGCGCGCGCCCATGCGCTTTTCACAGGCCCAAGCCAGTTGATAGTCGAACACCGTCTGCGAATTCGCCACCATCAGACCGTCTTCGCGCACCAGCCAATTGTTCTTGTCGGCGGCGGAAAGCCCGTATTCAAGCAGCAATTCCAGGCAGGAATTGTCGGGCTCGAACATCCGGTTATAGAGCGCCTGGCTGTCATTCACTTCCGCGCCGGCGTCGAGCAATAGGCGCGCGAAAGCCTCCCAATCAGGGTGTGGCGGCTGCCGGACCTTGCCGGCTTCGCCCTCTCCGAAGACGCCGGTCAACGCCGTGAAGCGATATTGGCCGCCGTCGAGGAAGAAGGCGTCGGGACCGGCCCCACGCTCGACAAGGACTCGCGCCGCCGACAAGCTGGACCGACCGGGCAAACGAGCATAGGCGGCATAGAGCAAGGGCGGCCAATCGTAAGGCCCGCCTTTCCGATCGAGAAGCTGTGGCTGGCGATCGAGCCAGCGCGCCACACCGGCGGCGTCGCCAAGCGCCGCGGCAATGTAGATGCTGTCCCCGGTAATTTCAGGATGAGCCTCCAGCAATTGCAGCGCCTCCTCGAAGCGTGCCGGATCTGCCGGAACATGGGAGAAATAGGAAACCGTCGCCAGCGACAGGAATTGATTGGCAAGCTGATCTAGGGGAGTTTGCTCGCGATTGGCGCCTTCCAGATGCGCCTTGAGTTTCGTCCAGCTTGAGAAGCCATATTCGCGGGCAAGAACAAGCTGGATGTCCTGAAGCCCGACTTCGAGCGCATCGGCGAAATACGGTGCGACGCGACTGCGTGCCGATGAATCACCGGAATGAACGGCTTTCAGAAAAGCCTTGGCCTGTTTTTTCAGGGAATCGACGGTGGCATTGCCCGCCAGAGAGCGCGTGGTCACGAAAGACCTCCTTTCATTCACGTCCGGTATCCGCGCCCACAGACTGAAAAGAGGTGTGGCAGTCTTACGTTCTATACATCAGGTGGGCCTTGCCCTTCCCGCGGATCGGATGCGCCCTGCGAACGATCCGGAACTTATCGCGAGCCGTCTGGCCTGTCCAGAGCGATCAGGCCGGCTCGTAGCGGACATAGGCGAACTCATCGCCATTGGGCGCCCAGTTCGGCACATTGATCGTCCCCTGCCCGCCGAAGAGCTCGAACAGCGTCGTCAGATTGCCGCCATCCATATCCATCAGCCGCAGCCGGACATGGAGATCGCGCGGATGGTCGAAGACATCTGGATCGTAGGAGATCAGCACGACCTTATCGTTCTTCGGCGACGGATGGGCGAACCAGTTACCGTAGTTGTCGTTGGTGATCTGTTGTAGCCCGGTCCCATCGGGATGGATGCGCCATATCTGCATCAGACCAGTGCGGCTGGAGTTGAAATAGATCCATTGCCCATCGGCGGAATAGTCAGGGCCGTCATTGCGTCCCTCGCCATGCGTCAGCCGTGTCTCTTCGCCGCCGTCGATCGAGATCGTATAGATATCGAAGATATCGTCACGAATGCCGCAATAGGAAAACCGCCGCCCATCGGGCGACCAGCCATGCCAATAGGAGGGCAAATTGCGCGTTACCTGTCGCGGCGTACCGCCTTCGGCCGGCAGCACATAGATGCAAGACTTGCCGTGTTCCGTCTTGTCGGAAATGACGATCAGCGAACCGTCGGGCGATATGCCGTGATCGTTGTTGCAGAGCGTCGCGAAACCGGTATCGACCTGAACGGCCTCGGCCTTGCCGTCTAGCGGAAGCCGATAAAGCAGGCCATCGCCGTTCAGCAGGAGGTGGCGCCCATCCGGCGAAAAGTTCGGCGCCTCGACCAGCCGCTCGGTCTGCCAGACGACGCGGTTTTCACCGGTGCGGATATTGTAGATCTCGACCGAGCTGCGCATTGCCTCTCCATTCGCCACGGGCGTTGCGATCAACGATCGCGGAACCGGTTGGTGATCGGATAGCGCCGATCGCGACCGAAATTCTTCTTGGTGATCTTCACGCCCGGTGCCGACTGGCGGCGCTTGTATTCGGCGAGATAAAGCAGATGCTCGACGCGGTGGACGGTTGCGACGTCATGCCCGCGCGCAACGATCTCCTCGACCGCCATTTCCTTTTCCACCAGGCACTCGAGGATGTCGTCGAGCACCGGATAGGGCGGCAGCGAATCCTGGTCCGTCTGGTTCGGCCGCAGCTCGGCAGACGGCGCCTTGTCGATGATGTTGAACGGGATCACCTCGCCCGATGGGCCAAGCGCTCCCGGCGGCACATGCAGATTGCGCCAGCGCGACAGCGCATAGACCTGCATCTTGTAGAGATCCTTGATCGGATTGAAGCCGCCGTTCATGTCGCCATAGAGCGTGGCATATCCAACAGACATTTCCGACTTGTTGCCCGTGGTCACCACCATCGAGCCGAATTTGTTGGAAATCGCCATGAGAATGGTGCCGCGGGCACGGCTCTGCAGATTTTCCTCGGTAATGCCGCTGTCGGTCCCTTCGAATAGATCGGAAAGCGCCGAGGTGAAGCCGGTCACCGGCTCCTCGATCGGCACGATGTCGTAGCGGCAGCCGAGTGCCTTGGCGCAATCGGCCGCATCCTTCAGGGAATCTTCCGATGTATAACGGTAGGGCAGCATGACGGTACGCACGCGCTCCTCGCCCAGCGCATCGACGGCAATCGCAGCGCAGATCGCCGAGTCGATGCCGCCGGAAAGACCAAGCACGACCGATTTGAAGCCGTTCTTGTTCACATAGTCGCGGAAACCCAGCAGGCAGGCGCGATAATCTGCCTCCTCGCCTTCCGGAATATGCGCCATCGGACCCTCGGCGCAATGCCAGCCATTGCCGTTCTTCTTCCAGCTCGTCACCGCCAACGCGGTTTCGAACTGGCTCATCTGGAAGGCCAGAGTTTTGTCGGCGTTGAAGCCGAAGCTTGCACCGTCGAAAACCAGTTCGTCCTGACCGCCAACCTGGGCCGCAAAGATGAGCGGCAAACCCGACTCGATCACTTGCCGTAACGCGACCTGGTGACGGACATCGACCTTGCCGCGATAGTAGGGCGAGCCGTTCGGAACCAGAAGAATTTCCGCCCCGCTTTCGGCTAGCGTTTCGCAGATGCCGAGATCGTTCCAGATTTCCTCGCAAATGGGGATACCGATGCGAACACCCCGAAAATTGACCGGCCCCGCAACGGTACCTTCATCGAAGACCCGCTTCTCGTCGAACTCGCCATAGTTCGGCAGATCGACCTTGTCTCTGATGAAGATGATCTTGCCGCCGTCGAGCACAGCGACCGAATTGTAGCGACCGGTGTCGTCCTGGCGGGGAAAGCCGATGACAACGCCCGGGCCGCCATCGACAGTATCCGCAGCAAGGCTCTCCACAGCTTTCCGGCAGGCGCGGATAAAGGCCGGTTTCAACACCAGATCCTCCGGCGGATAACCGGAGATGAACAGCTCCGTCAGCAACACGAGCTGCGCGCCCTCGCGCGCCGCCTCGGCCCGCGCTTCCCGCGCCTTGGCAAGGTTGCCGGAGACATCGCCGACTGTCGGGTTGAGTTGCGCGACAGCGATGCGGATGGTCTGGGTGATGGGGCTTTGTTCTGTCATGCCATATATTTAGCGAGCGCCACCCCGTTCCGCAACAGCCTTCGGCCCTCTTCAAGCGCCAAAGATGGCGCTGCTCTTAGAGGACATATTTCGCCACCAAAAAATACTAAGTAAGCCTTGCGGTTCAGCCGCCATTCATGACAGAGAGGCGACAATTATGTGACGGTTTTGTAACAATTGGAGAGGGCCGTTGGTCGCCTTGATCCCCAGTTCCGTGTTGGCTGGCAGATTTGCCATTCTGCAAAAGCTTGGTGCGACGAGCCGACGATCGACGGTTTTACGCCAGCTTCAGAGCCTTGCGCTGACCTTCCTGCTTGCGCTCTTCACCGTCATCGCCGTCGAGTGGATTGCGCGTGGTGAGCTGACGGATCTTCCCGGCTATTTCGATTCGCCTATTCATCCCGGCTTCACCACGATCGGCATCGTCATGCTCCTGATGCTGGCGCTTGACGCCGTGTTCGGCCGCGCGCATCCATCGATCTTGGTGGTTGTGCCTCTGGTGCTGGTTCCGGCCCTTATCTCCAACCAGAAACAGTATTATCTTTCCGATCCCCTCTATCCTTCGGATTTCCTTTTTGCGCACCAGATCCTGGAACTCATGCCGGTGATCGTGCGCGAGCGCCCGTGGACCGCGGTTGCGGTCGCTGTCGGCGTCATCGCCTCGATTGTCGCGCTCGCCTTCCTCTGGCGCTACGCCTGGCGACATGCGACAGCGCTTTCGCGCAATGAGAGGGTTGCGCGGCTCTCCGTCTGCCTGCCGCTCATGACCGTCTTCGTCTCGCAGATGGATCCGACGCAAAATTCGTTCATCCGCGAAAAACTGCGCATCATCCCCATCGTCTGGGATCAGAAGGAAAATTACGCTTACAACGGCTTCATCATCGCCTTCTCGCTCAATCTGCCGATGGCGGACGTCAAAGCGCCTGGCGGATATGGACAAAATGCGATCGACGCCATACCCGCCCGCAATTATGGCTATCTTTCCGGCCCACGCGAAAAGCCCGACATCATCATGCTGATGAGCGAGTCTTTTTGGGATCCGACAAGGCTTTCCAATCTGACCTTCACGCCCGATCCCATGCCGAACATCCGCGCGGCGCAGTCGGGCTATGTCTTCTCTCCCGAATTCGGCGGCATGACCGCCAATGTCGAGTTCGAGGCACTGACCGGCTTCTCCAACGCCTTCCTGCCCTATGGCAGCATTCCCTATCAGCAATATGTCCGCCGGCCGATGCCCTCACTTGCCACCTTCTTCCGCGGCGAAGGCTATGCAGCGCGTTCCATCCATCCGTTCAGCGGCTGGTTCTGGAACCGCAACGAAGTCTACAAGGCTTTTGGTTTCGAGGAGTTCCGCACCGAGGAGACCATGCCGCCTATGGAAAAACGCGGCCTTTTTGCCTCCGACGACTCGCTGATGAAGGAGATCATGCGCGAGGGCGACGCCATGGAGCGGCCGTTTTTCTTCTTCGCCGTCACCCTGCAGGGTCACGGTCCCTATGATGCGCATCGCTACGCCGAGAATACGGTCGATATCAAAGGCGATCTGAGCGACGCCGATCGCGACACGCTCGCGACCTATGCGCAAGGCGTTCGGGAAGCCGACCAGAGCTTGAAAACGCTGATGGATTGGGCTTCGAAGCGCGATCGCGAGACGATTATCGTCCTCTGGGGCGATCATCTGCCGCCGCTTGGCACGGTCTATCCGGATACGAATTACATGCCCGAACAGGTGGCGACCCGAAAAGCGTCGCTCGATGTGATGAAGCGGCAGCATGAAACACCGCTGGTCATCTGGTCGAGCAAAAAGGGCGTGCGCAGGGATGTTGGAACGATCAGCCCGTCGCAACTGCCCTATCATATCCTGAAGACCGCCGGCTACGAGCATCCTTTCTACACCGGCTTTCTCGGCCGCTTGCAGAAGAAATACACCATCATCGATCGCTATCAGCTCGCGACGCGCGACAATCAGGCGTTTCCGGATTGGGCTCGCAAAGAGCAAAACCTCGATCCGCTGATACGCGACTACCGCTCTCTACAGCATGACATGATGTTCGGACATGAATATGGGCTCGACCGCTTCTTCCCATCAAATGCCTGGCTGGTCAGCCAGGGCAGTTAGAGCAATTCCAGGAAAAGTGCGAAGTATCCGTCTTAGTCAAGCTTGTTGGTACGTCCAAAAGCGATCCTCTCGGATGAGAGCGATTCCGTGAAACGCTGAACCGCTCTACACTGCAACCCTTTTTGCATTGCAATTCCATCGGGCAGTCGAATACTTGCGGCCAAAGCGACCAAGTCTTCGGAGCGTTCCCATGTATAATCTACCCAATTTCGTTCATCAGCATTTCGACAAAACGGCCGAGGAACTCGGCGAGATCGAAAAGCGTGTATTGAAAAAGGCGCATGAGCGGAAAATCGTTTCCACCGACATCAACGCCGCCTTTTCTGCCGAGGCATCCACGGGCGCACGCCTCGCCGACAGCATTGCCCGCGTCGGCGGCTCCTGGTCTTTCATACTCGCCTTCCTGGCGTTCCTCGTCGTCTGGTGCGTCGTCAACACCATCGTGCTGATGACCCGCGCCTTCGACCCCTATCCCTTCATTTTCCTCAACCTCGTCCTCTCCATGCTCGCCGCGATCCAGGCCCCGATCATCATGATGTCCCAGAACCGCCAGGCCGAACGCGACCGCTTCGAGGCCGCAAAGGACTACGAAGTCAATCTCAAGGCGGAACTGGAAGTTCTCTCCCTGCATCAGAAGATCGACCTGCACGTTCTGACGGAACTATCCGCCTTGCGCGAGGAATTCGCACGGCTGAGCAGTAGGATCGAAGACAAGAGTAGCGGCGGGTCGATCGTCTAAGCTGGCTGACCTCGGGCAGCAGATAGTCGGATCGCCCGTCGAGGCGGTAGTTGCGAGGCTTTGGAAGTGTCGCGCCAGCCGACAAGAACCTAATCCGAAGGCCCCGCCGTCAGCAATCCCGGCCGGCCCTGTCTGTATTGCGGCAATCCATCGTCGATCTCGTAAAAATCGCCCTTGTCGGCGCAGTAGATATGATAGGCCAGTTTCAGATCGCTAGGGCTGTCGAAGAGGCCGGCCATGATCGAGATTTCCTTGGCCTCGTCAGCTACCCAGAAAAGCGCCGAACCGCAGGTTCGGCAGAAACCGCGACGGGCAAAGGAGCTGGCGCGGTACCATGTGATCGCGTCTTCGCCTTCGATCGTGATGTTGTCGAGGGGGACATTAGTCGCCGCGTAATAGAGCCCCGTCTGCTTGCGGCATTGCGAGCAGTGGCAGCCGACCACCTCCCGCAATGGGCCATGTGTCTTGAAACGTACGCTGCCGCAAAGGCAGGCACCGGTGTGATCGTCGTTCATGCTGATCCTTCTCTTTTTCAGCAAGTTTGACGATGATGACGTTCTCGTCAAATGCAAAGAAATGAAGCAGGATTCAGCGAGATTGATTGCAAGAGCACAAAAGAAAAGGGCCGGCGTAACCGACCCTTTTCGCAGATGATGATTTTACAGCTTCGATCAGCCGTGCGCGCGCAGACGCTTTTCGTCGCGGCCGCCCTTCATGCGTTCGGCGAGCAGGAACGCCAGCTCGAGCGCCTGGTCGGCATTGAGACGCGGGTCGCAATGGGTGTGGTAACGATCCTGAAGATCCTCGGCGCCGACGGCGCGGGCGCCGCCCGTGCATTCGGTCACATCCTTGCCGGTCATCTCGATGTGGATGCCGCCCGGATGCGTGCCTTCGGCGCGATGGATTTGGAAGAAGCTTTCCACTTCCGACAGGATGCGTTCGAACGGACGCGTCTTGTAGTTGTTGAGCGTGATCGTATTGCCGTGCATCGGATCGCAGGACCATACGACTTTGCGGCCCTCGCGCTCGACGGCACGGATGAGGCGCGGCAGGTTGTCGGCAACCTTGTCGTGGCCGAAGCGGCAGATCAGCGTCAGGCGGCCGGCTTCGTTCTGCGGGTTCAGAACATCGATCAGGTTGATGAGATCGTCCGCCTGCAGCGAAGGACCGCACTTCAGACCGATCGGGTTCTTGATGCCACGGAAATACTCGACATGGGCATGATCGGCCTGGCGCGTGCGGTCGCCAATCCAGAGCATATGGCCCGAGGTCGCATACCAGTCGCCAGTCGTGGAATCGACGCGGGTGAAGGCTTCTTCATAGCCCAGAAGCAGCGCCTCATGGCTGGTGAAGAAATCGGTCTCGCGCAGGCTCGCATTGCTCTCGGCCGTGATGCCGATCGCTCTCATGAAATCCATGGTCTCGCCGATACGATCGGCAAGCTTGCGATAGCGCTCGCCCTGCGGGCTGTCCTTGACGAAGCCGAGCATCCACTTCTGCACGTTTTCCAGGTTGGCGTAGCCGCCCATGGCAAAAGCACGCAGCAGATTCAGCGTCGCGGCAGACTGGCGGTAGGCCATCATCTGACGATCCGGATTGGGGATACGCGCTTCTTCGGTGAACTCGATGCCGTTGATGATGTCGCCGCGATAGCTCGGCAGCGAAACACCATTCTGCGTTTCGATGTTCGAAGACCGCGGCTTGGCAAACTGACCGGCAATGCGGCCGACCTTCACGACAGGCAGTTGCGCACCAAACGTGAGGACGACGGCCATCTGCAGGAAGGCACGGAAGAAGTCGCGGATCGTGTCGGCGCCATGCTCAGCGAAGCTTTCGGCGCAGTCACCACCCTGCAGCAGAAAACCATTGCCTTCGGCGACGTTGGCAAGATGCGCCTTCAGACGACGAGCTTCACCGGCAAAAACGAGCGGCGGATAGCTTGCAAGCTGCGCTTCGGTAGCCTCCAGCGCTGCCTGATCCGGATATTCCGGCACCTGCTGGATCGGTTTTTGCCGCCAACTGCTCGGTGTCCAATTGTCTGCCATCTCACTCACCTGTTTCCGCACCCGGTCTTCGCCAAGTGTCCCGTCGCCATAAATAACGCGCGCTTATAAACCTTTGCCCGCCGCTTGCAAAGGCGAACCATCTCTTCGAGAGGTCTTTGATGCACCGTGGAATTACTAGCCTATTCCTTATACGCGCTCGCCGTTGCGGATGCGATAGCTTGGCGTGTACATCGTCACCAGCTCTTCGGAGGCCGTCGGGTGAACGGCCATGGTGCGGTCGAAATCTTCCTTGGTGCAGCCGGCTTTCACGGGAATGCCAAGCAACTGCGCCATCTCGCCGGCGTCATGGCCGAGAATATGCGCTCCGATCACCTTGCGGTCGGCGGCATTGACGATCAGCTTCATGATCATCTTCTCACTACGACCCGACAAGGTCGCCTTCATCGGCCGGAACTGGGCGCGATAGACTTCGAGTTCCGGATAACGCTTGGCGGCTTCCTCTTCAGTCAGGCCCACCGTGCCGATCTCCGGCTGCGAGAAAACGGCAGTGGGGATCAGTTCATGATCCGGACGGGTCGGATTGTTCTTGTAGACGGTTTCGATGAAGCACATTGCCTCGTGGATCGCCACCGGCGTCAATTGTACCCGATCGGTGACATCGCCAAGCGCATAGATGTTCGGCACCGATGTCCGCGAATATTCGTCGACGATGATGGCGCCGAGTTCGTTGATCGCTACGCCGGCAGCTTCGAGCCCGATATTCTTCGTGTTCGGCGTGCGGCCGAGCGCCAGCATCACCGTGTCCACCGTCAGCCGCTTGTCGTTCTTCGTCAGAACGCTCAGGCCATCGTCCGTCTTCGTCACGCTCTCGATGATGTCATGGCAGAGGATGCGAATGCCCTTGGCCTCCATTGCCTCATGCAGGCCCTTGCGCAGGTCCTGGTCGAAGCGCGAAAGGATCTCGGCGCCGCGATAGATCAACGTCGTCTCGACACCGAGCCCGTGGAAGATGTTGGCGAATTCCACGGCGATATAGCCGCCGCCGGCGATCAGGATGGACTTCGGCAGCTCCTCCAGGTGGAAAGCCTCGTTGGAAGAGATGCAGAGTTCGTGGCCGGGCAGCGCCGCATGGAGGTTCGGCGTACCGCCGGTGGCGACAACGATCGTTTCGGCGGTGACGGTTCTGCCTGTTTTCAGCAGACGGATCGTATGGGCATCCACCAGCTCGGCGCGAGTATCGAAGATCTCGGCCTTGGCATTGTCGAGCCCCTTGCGATAGAGCCCTTCCAGGCGGGCGATTTCTTTATCCTTCGCTTCGATCAGCTTCTTCCAGTCGAAGGTGCTTTCGCCTACCGTCCAGCCGAATCCCGCCGCATCCTCAAAATGCTCGCTGTACTGCGAAGCATAGACGAAGAGCTTCTTCGGAACGCAGCCGCGGATAACGCAGGTGCCGCCATAACGATATTCCTCCGCGATGCCGACCTTCTTCCCGAGGGACGCGGCGACGCGCGCGCCGCGTACGCCACCGGAACCACCGCCAATGACGAAAAGATCGAAATCGAAGGAAGACATCGAATACTCCTGCAGAAATGGAAGGGCGCGCGACGCGCCGAAAAGGGGTCGGCACTGATATAGGATTTCGAAGGGCAAAAAGAAAAGCCCGGAACGATATCCGGGCTTTGAAATTCGAGGGCCTGGAAAGGATCAGGCTTACTTCTGCTTCTGCGTCGGTGCAGGCTGAGCGTTGTTGGTGGCATCCGTCGGCGGGGAAACGATCGGAGCCTTCACCACCTTCTGCAGAGCATCGCTGCTCTGGTTGGCGAGATCGCGCGAAATGCCCTGACCCCAGATATCGGCGGCCTTGTAGAGCGCGCGCGTTGCGATCGGGCCGTCCTTGAGAAGCTTCTTGCCAGCCGGGGAGTTGTAGAAATCGGCGATCGCCTTCAGCTCGTCGGTGCTGAAAGCCTTTGCGTAGGTCACAGCGGCTTCCCGCTCGAGGTCGGCGCGGCGCGGCGCCAGAGCCAGTGCGGTTGCGTCGACGGACGAATTGATGGCGTCACCGAAGTTCGGGTTCGCCTGGATCATCGTGCTCTTCAACTGCTCGGCGAGATTCGGCAGGATGTTGTCGAACTGGTTCGTGATGCCAAGCGCGTTGATCGCCGCCCGTGCGGCCTTGATCTGCTCTTCCGTGACTTCCTGAGCGCTTGCGGAACCGAGCGCGATGCCTGAAAGAACGATGGTCGCAGCGGCAAAACGGCCAAGACCCGCTATTTTGATCATGAGTTCAGTGCTCCTATGTATTGTTCGCCTGCAACGTGCGCGCGCCGGCGGGACCGGCAATGATCGCAAGTGTCGCCATGTTGATGAAGAGCCCGTGTTCGACAACACCGGGAATCGAATTCAGCTCAATCGACAGCGCCTCTGCATCAGGAATGCGGCCAAAAGATGCGTCGATAATGAAATGCCCGCCGTCGGTAACGAAGTTGCCGCCACCCGACTGGCGCAGGCTGAGCGCGCCGGAAAGGCCGAGGCGGGACGCCACCTTCTCGATCTGGATACGGGTGGAAACGAGGCCGAAGGGATTGACCTCGATCGGCAGCGGAAACGCGCCGAGCGTCTCGACGACCTTGCTCTCGTCGGCAATGACGATCATCCGTGCCGACGAGCCCGCGACGATTTTTTCGCGCAGCAACGCACCGCCGCCGCCTTTGATCAGCCGCAGGGCGCCATCCACCTCGTCTGCACCGTCGATGGTGAGGTCGAGCTCTGGAAGTTCATCGAGCGACTTCAGCGGCACGCCGAGTTCGACACAGAGCCGCGCGGTACGCTCGGAGGTCGGAACGCCTTCAATCACAAGGCCTGCCACAACCTTTTCGGCGAGCAGCCGGACGAACTCTTCCGCCGTGCTGCCCGTGCCGATCCCGAGCCGCATGCCGCTCTCGACATGGGCCAGAGCCGCTCTTGCAGCTTCGATCTTCAATTGGCGGGCGTCCATGCGCCACATGCTCCCGTTTATTACGTTGGAGTGCTGTTTACACGGCTCTCCCTGCAAACGAAAGCCAAAATAACGGCGCTTCATAGAAATCCGCGGCCATATTCGGCGGGGCTTAAAGAGGCTTTGGTTGCAATTGCCAGCCCGATCTTTTAACTCCAAAAGACCCGCTTCTTCTTACCCAAAGGCCAATTCCTCGTGAAATCTCCCCTTGTCGTATTCGATCTCGACGGCACGCTGCTCGATACCCATGCGGATCTCGTCGAAAGCCTCAACCACACGATTGCCGCATTGGAATTGGCGCCGGTCAGCTATGGCGACCTGACCTATCTCGTCGGCAACGGCGCTCAGGTCATGATCGAACGCGCCTGCAAGCTGCGTGGCTATATATTGAAGCCGGAGGAACTGCCGGCGCTATTGCAGCGATTCATCGCCCACTACACCGAAACGATGCCCGGCCTGACGCAACCCTATCCGGGTCTGCTTGCCGCGTTAGAGGTATTGAAAACGCAAGGCTACAAGTTCGCCGTCTGCACAAACAAGATGGAGGCGCTCGCACGCACCCTTTTGGACCGGCTTGGGCTTACCCACTATTTCGAGGCCATCACCGGGGGCGATACCTTCACCGTTCGCAAACCGAATGCGGAGCACCTGATCGGCACCGTCGAGCGCGCCGGCGGCGACCTTCGCCGGACGGTGATGATCGGCGACAGCATCAACGACATTCTGGTTGCCCGCAATGCCGGCGTCCCCTCCATCGCCGTCCCCTTCGGCTACTCCGACGTCAGCGTCGACACGCTCGGTCCGAGCCGAGTCATCGCGCATTATGACGAACTGACTCCGGCGCTCGTACGCGATCTGTTAGCGGCATAGAGCCGGATATCGGCAGCAATCCGTTGGTAAAGTTGTAGCGGCCCTTGCGCGATTCACGCTGCTACGCCACAACTTATCGACGCTTCAATACAAACGTGATGTCGGCCGGAAATTGCGACGCAAATCAGCCAGCAGTCTGCACCAAGGAGGAAGCGCAGAGGGCAATTTGATGGCGGAGCGCGCGCTTGCTGGTAGCAGATCCTGAAGACCGCAATGGCGGTAGATTGCCCTCTCGCAGAGGATGGCTCGCGCCAATCATTCGCACACTTACAATCTTTGCCGCCCTATGCGCGGCACTGGCATTCTATATCTATGGCGACCGCGTCGTCGGCTATCTCGAAGAAGCAACCGCCGCGAAGCCCGACCCAGCACTGCTCGCCGTCTATGAAAAATACGAAATTGAGCCGCTGCCGAACGTCGTTGCCGGCCGCAAATCAATGGCCAACTACCTCGACATGCTGCGCCGGGAGCCCTGCGACTGGAATGCGCTCTATAATTTTTCCGCTGAATTGCAGACGCAAGGGTATCGCCGCGAAGCCGCGAAAGCGCTGGTCGCGTTTTCCCGCAAATGTACGCCTTCCAATATCGCGCTCCAAAATGCGGCAAGCATTCTTCTCGGCCTCAGCGACTTTGGCGAAGCGATGAAGGTCTCGGACGAGTTGGTTGCGATGACGCCGGGCATACCGGACTTCTATTTTCTGCGCGGACAGATCCGGCAAGGCGCAAAGAAATACAGCGATGCCATCGACGACTATTATTCCGTTATCGGCCTTACCGATAACGTCGCCACCTTGAACAGTCTCGTGTTCCAGGGCATTTCCGACAGCTACCGCGCTCTCGGCGACTACTGCGCGGCGATCACGCCACTTCAGACCTGGGTATCGATCAATCCCGATCATAACGACACTGCGGTGGTGCGCGGAATCATCAAGAATTATACCGCGCAAGGAAAATGCGCGACGACCTATGCGACGGGCAGCGACCGCTTTCCAACCCAGGGCAAGAACGTGATCGTCACCAAGGTCAACATCAATGGCATGGACGGCAAATTCATCGTCGATACCGGCGCGAGCTTCATTGCCGTCACCAAGGCATTCGCGGCGCGAGCCAAGCTGCCCCTTGACGAAGCCGGCGACATTTCGCTGCAGACCGCCAATGGCGTCTCACAGGGTACGCGCACGACATCCACAACGGTCAAGGTCGGACACGTGGAGGCCAACGACGTCACCACCATCGTTCTCGGCGACGAGGCGGCCTTGGGAGACGACATAGATGGCTTGCTGGGTCGGTCGTTCCTGTCACGTTTCGATGTAACATTCGGAAGCCGCGAATGGCGGATCGAGACGAAAAACTGATCCGCTATCGGCCAAGAACAGCACCCATCGCCTGCGGCCGCGATTTTCCTTGAGGCAATTCCAGGCGCTTCTCAGACCTTATTTAGCGCCGGAAATGAGCAACATACCGACGACGACGAAAGTCAGCACATGAAAAAGGCGGCCCGAATGGACCGCCTTTTCTTTTTCAAACACGAGCCTGCAATCAGATCTGTGCGGTGCGCGCCTTCGTGGTCGCGTCGAGCGCCTTCTGTGTTGCCGCATCGCGATCGTAGACATCGTTGAAATACTGCACGACGCCGTCCTTGTTCGGCCAGGCGGTGAAATAGGCGATGTAGATCGGGAACTTCTGCGGCACGGGTACCGCCTTGTTCTGGCCGGTGGCGATCTGCTTTGCGATGTCGTCCACCGTCGTGTTCAGCACGGCAGCGGCCATGGCGCGCGGATCGGCGAGGCGGACGCAGCCGTGGCTGAGCGCACGCATATCCTTCTTGAAGAAGCTTTTTTGCGGCGTGTCATGCATGTAGATCGCATGCGAATTCGGGAAGAGGATCTTTAACTCGCCCAGCGCATTGTCGCTGCTCGGCGGCTGGCGCACGGAGACATTCTGTGTCGAACCGTACCAATCGACGCTGGATGACGCGACGGCATGGCCACCGACTTCGACCTGGTAGCCCATACGGTCGAGATAGTTCGGATCGGCGCGCAGCTTCGGCAGCATTTCGTTGATGATAATCGACTGCGGA
Organism: Rhizobium sp. CB3060; assembly: GCF_025200735.1. Classification (NCBI taxonomy): domain Bacteria; kingdom Pseudomonadati; phylum Pseudomonadota; class Alphaproteobacteria; order Hyphomicrobiales; family Rhizobiaceae; genus Rhizobium; species Rhizobium sp. CB3060. Next base: position 1,623,894 of record NZ_CP104158.1, read on the forward strand.
ACGCCCCAGAACGGGTTGAACTCGACCGTCTGGACCTGATCCTCAAAGAAGAAGGTCTGATGTTCCTTGCCGCCGACGACGACGCGCATCGACAGTTGTTCATGGTTGTTGTTGTGGTAGTAGACCATGAAGGCCGGCTGGTTGATGAAGACGTAGCGCGGGCCAAGTTCACTCGGCAGCCAGCGCAACTGCTCCATGGCGATGACCAGCTTCTGGACCTTCGTATCGTTGTTTTCACCGACCATGGCGCGAACGGAAGACTGGCCGATGACGCCGTCTGCCGTCAGGCCTTTTTCCTTCTGGAAGTCTTCGACCAACGAGACGAGCTCGGGCGTATAGTCCGGCGTGCCTTTGTAGGCAGCAAGCGTCACGGCGTTCTTGACCTTCAGCGCATCCGAGCCGCGATGCTGGATAGCCTTGACGATGTTTGCCATCTCCGGCGAGCTGCCGCCCGGCTTCAGGGTGCCGTTCAGCGAGATGGAGATGTGCGTGCTGTCGTTGCCGCTTTCTGCGTGAAGCTTGGCAAGCTCAGCCTTCAGCTCCGTGAACTCCTGGTTCGAAGGGCTGCGGCTGTTGAGATAGGCGGCAACATCCGGGCTTGCACGCAGCAGGCCGAGAACCGGCGTCAGGTTGACGTCCTTGCGCTTGAAATCGTGATAACCGGAGATCTTGTTCGGGTCGAGACGGCCACGGATCGTATCCTGAACGAACATCAGCACCTTGCCGGAAAGTGCAAGCTCGAATTGCATCAACGCGCGGTCCCGCATTGTCGGGTCGACGCTTGCCGGATCGAAGCTCGGCGCCTGCACGGCATAATCGGCCGGGTCGAGGCCAACGGAACCCGCGTCGGCCAGAACCGCCATGGCAGCCTTGGCCTTGTCGTTGATGACATTGTCGGCAACCCAAAGGAGCGGCTTGCTCTGATCGGCGTAGTAGGCCTCGAGCGCCTTGGCGACATCATTCGTCGCCATCACGCGAGCTTCGGTCAGATAGCGACGCTGCGAAGCGCTGGTGTCGACAGCGACCGGCGTCGAAGACGCATCAGCGACCGCCCCCGTCACCACCGGATCGGCAAAACGGTTGGATGCCACGAGGCGCATAGCCTCGGGCTTGTAGGTATAATATTTAGGCGCACTGACGCTGGGCAGCGGCTCTTTTGCCTGTGTTGGCGCGGTGGCGCCAATACCAGTCTGTGCCGGATTGGCAGTGACCGGGGCGGAAACTTGAGTGCTCTGCTGACGCCCCTGCCCGCCGCGAATGAAATCCATGAGGGTCATCGCGTTCGCGGATGTCGCGCCGGCGGCGGAGAGGCAGCAGGAAAGAGCCAGAACGGATGCTGCGGCTTTCATGACAAGTTTCATTCTCTAATCAGTCCCCGTATCAAGCGGTATCTTCGAGACAGACGGTGCTGTTTTCCAATCAACTCGGCCGCGATGTTCCAAACACCGTTTAACCATTAGAATGAAAACGGCCAGACCCCGTCTTTCGTTCAATGCCTCAACTTTGTGTGAAAAAGCGAAAGCAGGCTTCGCGATTTAGTTCACACAAAATTATGAAATTATTAGTTAATTTTTTATTGAATTTTCGCGTGGTTTTTGAGTGGCAATAAGGACGCCACGAAGAATATCTATCGAGCGTGTTAAAAAGAACACGGCTTTCCTTATCGCGTCGAAAACATGACGAAGACTATCATGAAATCCCCCTTCTCTGTTTTCTTGGGCACCATTCGGACCTATATGACAACTATCCTTTTCAACGGAAAAGCAGGACCAGGGATAATGACCTCCACCCGCACTGAAACCGATACTTTTGGCCCGATCGAAGTGGCTAGCGACCGCTATTGGGGCGCGCAGGCGCAGCGCTCGCTCGGCAACTTCAAGATCGGTTGGGAGAAGCAGCCGCTGTCGATCGTACGTGCCCTCGGCATCGTCAAGCAGGCCGCTGCACGGGCCAACATGGAGCTTGGCCAGTTGGATCCCGCTCTCGGCAAAGCGATCGTCGAGGCCGCCCAGGAAGTGATCGACGGCAAGCTCAACGAGCATTTCCCGCTGGTGGTCTGGCAAACCGGCTCCGGCACGCAGTCGAATATGAATGCCAATGAGGTGATCTCGAACCGCGCGATCGAAATGCTGGGCGGCGTCATGGGCTCCAAGAAGCCGGTGCATCCGAACGATCACGTCAATATGAGCCAGTCGTCGAACGACACCTATCCGACCGCGATGCATATCGCCTGCGCCGAGCAGATCGTTCATCATCTGCTGCCAAGCCTCAAACATCTGCATGCGGCATTGGAAAAGAAAGTCGCCGACTTCGCCCACATCATCAAGATCGGCCGCACCCACACGCAGGATGCCACGCCGCTGACGCTTGGCCAGGAGTTTTCCGGCTACGCCGCACAGGTCGCGTCCTCGATCAAGCGGATCGAGCTGACCTTGCCCGGCCTTTGCGAACTCGCCCAAGGCGGCACCGCGGTTGGCACCGGCCTGAATGCGCCGATCGGTTTTGCCGAAAAGGTCGCCGACGAGATCGCCAAAATCACCGCCCTGCCCTTCGTTACCGCTCCAAACAAGTTCGAAGCGCTGGCGGCCCATGATTCGATGGTCTTCAGCCATGGTGCCATCAATGCCGCCGCTGCCGCTCTCTTCAAGATCGCCAACGATATCCGCCTGCTCGGCTCCGGCCCCCGCTCCGGCCTCGGCGAATTGGCGCTGCCGGAAAACGAGCCGGGCTCGTCGATCATGCCGGGCAAAGTCAATCCAACGCAATGCGAAGCCCTGACGCAGGTCTGCGCCCACATTTTCGGCAACAATGCCGCGCTGACCTTTGCCGACAGCCAGGGTCATTTCGAGCTCAACGTCTACAATCCGATGATGGCCTACAATTTCCTGCAGTCGGTGCAGTTGCTCGGCGATGCCGCCGTCTCCTTCACCGACAATTGCGTCGTCGGCATCGAGGCGCGCGAGGAGAATATCAGGGCTGGCCTCGAACGTTCGCTCATGCTGGTGACCGCACTTGCCCCGAAGATCGGCTACGACAATGCCGCCAAGATCGCCAAGACGGCGCATAAGAACGGCACGACGTTGAAGGAAGAGGCTTTGGCGAGCGGGCTGGTTTCGGCGGAAGATTACGATGCGATCGTCCGGCCGGAGACGATGATTGGGCCGAAGTAGACTCTGCGAAGTGGGGAGGCGCTTCCGGCATCTGCCGAAAGCGCGCCCTGTTACGGTGATTACAATCAGGCAGCGACCTTCGTCTCGCCTTTGGCGATAGCCCTTCGAAAGCCGTCGCGCTGCGTAATCCTACCCAGATATTCCAAGAATGCGTCACGCTTCGGGAGGGTTTCGAGCCCAAGGCCCCAGCCGATATGCGATCCGACGTAGACGTCGGCCGCGGTGAAACGATTTCCTGCGATGTAGGGATTCGCGCTCACCGCGCGTTCCAATTGGTCCACGGTGCGCTCGTAGCTGCCGTGCCCGAAAAAGAACTCCTGCTCCGGCGCGGGAACGAAGCCGGCCCGATGATTGGTCACAGCTTGTTCAAGCGGTCCGGCCGCGAAGAACATCCACCGGTAATAATCCGCCCGCTCGTCCGCGGTTGGCGCCAATCCGGCGCTGGCGAAGACCTCGGCGAGGTACACGCAGATAGCGGCGCTCTCCGTTATCACCCGGCCGTCATGAACGATCGCCGGCACCTTGCCCATCGGGTTCACCTCCGTGAAGAAGCGGCCGCGCTGGCTGGAAGCGTCGCCAGGGCGCGCAAGCGCTGCGCCACCCCATCGGTCGGCGGCACTGGAGCGTTCGTAATCGAGCAGAACGGTGTCGTACTCGCACCCCACCTCTTCGAGCATCCATTGAACGATGCGGCCGCGGGAATTGGGGTTGGTGTAGAATGTAAGTGACATGGTCGATCTCCTGAGAAACGGATCCGCATGTTTGCCGCTGCCGGTCACTCGGCCAGTTAGCAAGGTGCGTAGAGTGGAGATAAAGGCCGGGCCGCTTGGCCGCATCAGCACAGAGTGCCAATTTACTTGCGAAATACGCCAAAGTGCTCGAGTGTCCGATTTCGGAGGGATCTGCCCCTAAACCAAACAGAAGGTATGCCCGTCCAGGCGGCGACAGTGACCAAGTCCCATGGATGATTGGGCTCAGGACACTACCAGCCAAAGGCTGCCCTTGTTGAATAGGAAAACGATGAAGGTTGTTCGCGCGGATCGTTGCAGGCTACCCCAAGCATTCTGGCGTGCCGTCGAGCTTCTAGGCTTGCAGCCGACAACTGTACTGAGACAAGCGCGCCTTCCCGCCACGCTTCACCACGATCCCACGGCGATTATCAGCACAGCACAACTTTTCAGGATTTGGCGTGCAATCGAAGCGCTGTCCGGCGACGCGGGGTTCGGCATCAAGATGGTCCGCGAAACCAGCACCGCAACCCACAAACTGGCATTCCTCGCCGCTTCCTACGCAGAGAGCTATCGCGACGGTATTGCGCGGCTTGTACGGTTCAAGCTGCTTTGCAGTCCCGATGAGCTTCTCTGCGACGAAAAGAATGGCCGGGCTGTTCTCACTATAGAGTGGCCGCCGGACACGGAGCCGGAACCGGCTCTCGCCGTCGACGCCAGCTTTGCGATGCTGATCGAACTCGGACGGCGGGGCACAGGGCAGGCTCTTAGCCCGGTCGGGATCGAATTCGAGCGGGCTGGCCCATCCACCGATTTACACGATGCCTTCTTCGGCTGTCCGATCCGTTTCGAGGCGTCCAAAAATCGACTTATCCTTGCGTCAGCCGACCTCGACCGCCGGTTCATCGACCACAATCCTGAGCTATTGCATATGCTGACGCCAGCGCTTTCGGAGGCAATGCGTGATTTGGAGTCGGGAAGCAGCTTCGTCGATCAGGTCAAGTCGGTGCTGAAGCGCGCTATGGCGAGCGGCCGCCCCGAAGTGGACGATGTCGCGCGCGATATGGGCATGAGCAAGCGGACGCTACAGCGCCGAATTACAGCGGAGGGCATGACGTTTCGATCTCTCCTCGACGAAGCACGCCACGAACTTGGCATTCAACTGCTGGCCGACCCCACGATCAGGGTCGAGGAGGTAGCTTGGTTTCTAGGATATCGAGATACGAATTCCTTTTATCGGGCGTTCAAAGCATGGACCGGTATGACGCCGATGCGATGGCGGCAGACCAACGAGCTTGCGGCCTGGCCAGCCTCATTGGGCACCTCGCCCGGCCTCTTGCGGTAAAATGCGCTCCCTGCTGACCGTTATCTCAAGAGCTCGGTTTGGGCGCCAATTGTCTATGGGGATATTGAGTTGCCGTATCCAACCAATTGCATTTGGACCTTGCCGGATTTAGACCGTTCGCAACGTCTCTTCCGCCACATCAAGGCATTGAAAGGTCCACGCATGGCTGACGATCTCTTTCCCCTCGGCGACGACGCCACTCCCTATCGCAAGATTTCCGGAGACTATGTTTCCGTCGACACGTTCAAGGGCCAGGACATCCTGACCGTCGATCCCGAGGGTATCCGGCTGCTCGCCGAAACCGCCTTTGCCGATATCAACCACCTGCTGCGTCCCGGCCACCTGCAGCAGCTCGCCTCCATCCTCGAAGATCCGGAAGCGACCGACAACGACCGTTTCGTTGCCTATGACCTGCTGAAGAACGCCAATATCGCCGCCGGCGGCGTGCTGCCCATGTGCCAGGACACCGGCACGGCGATCATCATGGGCAAGAAAGGCCGCCGCGTCTGGACCGAAGGCGGCGACAGCGCGGCTCTGGCAAAAGGCGTGCTCGACGCCTACGAGAAGAAGAATCTGCGCTATTCGCAGCTCGCGCCCATCAAGATGTTCGAGGAAAAGAACACCAAGAACAATCTGCCGGCGCAGATCGACATCTATGAGGAAGGCACCGACGCCTACGAATTCCTCTTCGTCGCCAAGGGCGGCGGCTCGGCCAACAAGACCTTCCTCTATCAGGGCACGCCGTCGCTGCTCACCCATGACCGCATGCTGGATTTCCTCAAGGAGAAGATCCTGACGCTCGGCACGGCCGCCTGCCCTCCCTACCATCTGGCGATCGTCATCGGCGGCACTTCGGCCGAGATGAACCTGAAGACGGTCAAGCTGGCCTCGACGCGCTATCTCGACTGTCTTCCCACGGAGGGCTCCGAAAGCGGACATGCCTTCCGGGATATCGAAATGGAAAAGGAAATTCACAAGCTGACGCAGAGCCTCGGCGTCGGCGCGCAGTTCGGCGGCAAATATTTCTGCCACGACGTCCGCGTCATCCGCCTGCCCCGCCACGGCGCTTCGTTGCCGATCGGCCTCGGCGTCTCCTGTTCCGCCGATCGTCAGGCCAAGGGCAAGATCACCCGCGACGGCATCTTCATCGAGCAGCTCGAAACTGATCCGTCGAAATACATGCCTGAAATCGACGAGGCCAAGCTTTCCGAATCGATGGTCCGCATCGATCTCAACCGGCCGATGCCCGAGATCCTGGCGGAATTGTCGCGGCATCCCGTCAAGACCCGGCTGTCGCTGACCGGCACTATCATCGTCGCCCGCGACCTGGCGCACGCAAAAATCCGCGAGCGCCTGGAAAAAGGCCTGGGCATGCCGGATTACCTCAAGAATCATCCGGTTTATTATGCCGGCCCGGCCAAGACGCCTGCCGGCTACGCCTCCGGTTCCTTCGGCCCGACGACGGCCGGACGTATGGACAGCTATGTCGACCAGTTCCAGTCCTTCGGCGGCTCCATGGTGATGCTCGCCAAGGGGAACCGCTCGCGCGCCGTGCGAGAGGCCTGCAAGTCGCATGGTGGTTTCTATCTCGGCTCGATCGGCGGTCCGGCCGCCCGCCTCGCTCAGGACTGCATCAAGAAAGTCGATGTGCTGGAATATCCCGAACTTGGCATGGAAGCAGTCTGGAAGATCGAAGTCGAAGATTTCCCGGCTTTCATCGTCATCGACAACAAGGGGAACGATTTCTTCCAGGAACTCAACCTCGGCTGAACTTTGTCAATAGTCAGACAAAAAGGAAGGCACCGTCTCGGTGCCTTCCTGGTAAGTATTTCCACTTTATAATAAAACTAAACCCAAGTCCGAACTTATAAGATTTTACATTCATTGCCTTAATCTTTTTCAAAGATTCTTAGGCTAACTAAAAATAGTGCTTTCATGAAATCAATTAATGGAGTTCGCCGATGAGTACGGTGGTTGCGCCCAAGGCGCAAGTTCCCGACGTGGCAGGACAGATTACCTATGCCATGCGATCCATGGGGGTCGCGCCGATCCCGCGCAACTACGAACTTTTCTACGAAGCCTATATTGGTTCCAATCCTGCCTTGACCCGCGAGCTTGCCGCACTCGGCAGCAACGCCACGCAAGAAGAACTGGATGCACTCGGCGCCCAGCATTTCTCCCACCATGCCGGCCGCGTTTTCGATGACGCCCACGCCCGCCTGATCTCGGAACTCGATGCCGTGTTGCGCACGCTGCGACAGGAACAGACGTCGCTTGAAAGCTACAATCGATTGCTCGGCGAGACCTGCCAACGCATCACGTCCAAGAACAACAATAGCGTCGATCTGCTGCGCAGCGCCATCGACATCCTGGCGGAAGCGACCGGCGACACGATGGCGCACGGCGAAAAGACCGTCGAGAATGTTGCGCAGCGCAGCCAGGAAATGGACCAGGTGCGCAAGGAACTGGACGAATACAAGCGCATTGCCAATACCGACTCTCTGACGCGCCTCTCCAATCGCCGCGCCTTCGATGATCGCCTGGCCACCATCTTTGACAATCAGATGGCCCGGCCCGTAACGGCGCTGGTGCTGGCCGATATCGATTACTTCAAGAAAGTCAACGACACATACGGCCATCCGGTCGGCGACAAGATCCTCGCAACCGTCGCCTCCCTCATCCGCGCCAATGTCCGTCGCGACGCCTTCGTCGCCCGCACCGGCGGCGAGGAATTCGCGCTGATCCTGGAAGGCAATACGTCGGAAGAGGTTATGGCGGTCTGCGAGCGTATCCGCCGTGCACTGGAGACGACGCCGTTCAAGAACTCCCGCACAGGAGTGAATTACGGGCCGATCACCCTCTCGCTCGGCATCTGCATGGCCTCGGAAGCCGGAGATCCCGGCGAACTCTATAGCAAAGCCGATATTGCGCTCTATTGCGCCAAGAATGGCGGCCGCAACTCCAGCTATATTTATCAGGAAGGCATGCAGAAAGACTTCTCGAAGAGCTGGCTCATCTACAAAAGTTAGAATCGGACCAGAGTTAAAGTCTTATCCGCCGGTGCTGCTTCCCCAAGCGCGCCGGCGGATTTTTTGTTACCACATGCTCTTGGCGGCTCGCGCCGGCCATTCGCGGTCATAGGTCTCCTGATCGAAATCGCCCTTCGCCGCCTTCAGCAGCATGCCGGGCGTCGGCAGGCTTGCCGGATCGACGAATGTCTCCGTCTTCCAGAGTTCGGCACGCATCACGGCCCGCGCGCATTGAAAATAGACCTCGTCGATGGTGATCACCACGACACTGCGCGGATGCTTGCCCTCCATCTCGAAACTCGCAAGCAAACTTTCCTCGATGGAGACCACCGCGCGACCGTTAAGGCGCATCGTGGTGTTTGAACCGGGAATTAGAAACATCAGTGCAATGCGGGGATCCCTGACGATATTGGCCAGCGAGTCGACGCGATTGTTGCCGCGCCAGTCGGGAAGCAGCAGCGTCTTGTCGTCCTGCACGCGCACGACGCCGCCCAAGTCACCGCGCGGTGAGCAATCCAGCCCCTCCGGGCCGACCGTCGCCAGCGCCATGAAGGGCGATACCTCGATCATCCTGCGATAGAGCGGCGTCAGCGCAGTCGTCACCTTGGCGATCGATGCCTCGCTCGTGCCGCCATAAAGCTCATTCAGTTCTTCAACGGAAGTGATGATCCGCATGTTGCCTCACGTCTTTTTGATCCAGATACTAGCGGGTTAGACGCAAGGCGTGACGTTGCTATGACACACGCCGCACCGACGTCCGAAGAAAGGATATAACCGTTTCGCCGTCGCTTTCGAATGCATTTTCTTCAGCAGATGCCGGCGCTTCCGCCAGGAATTCGCCGATCGCCTCCAGCACGGGAGCGGCGCTGACGATACGGCGATGGCCGAAGCCGTTGGCCCAGAGGAGGCGAACATGATCGCCGGCGCGGGCGTAGGCGCGGGCATGATCGGCGCTGACTTCCTTGTCGTCCTCGGCGTGGATGACCAATACCGGCCTGCCGAGGTCGCGAACGCTGTGTTCGGCAACATACTCATCGAGCGCCCTGCCAGTGACATGACCGACCTCCGCTTCAAGTGCTGCCTGCACTTTAGGATCGAGCCGCATCATCCTGCCGAAATCCGTGAACAGCCAGCCCATTGCGCTCGGTGCGCCGATCAGCACCAGGCGATCCGTCAGAGTCGGCTCTGTGCCCGGCAGAAAGCCGGCCGCGGCCATTGCAATGGAAGCACCGCCGAACGAATGGCCGATGGTCGCGTCGAAAGCGCCGAAGCGCTCCGCCGCAGCCACGATGGCCGAAACCGCAAGGCGCACATTGAGGAAGCGCCCCGGCGAGCGGCCATGGCCCGGCAGGTCGAGCGAGATCACTTCGGCACCCGCATTTGCGAGGAAGACGGCGAGCTCCGACATGTATTCGCTACTCGAGCCCCAGCCATGGACGACAAGAAAGCGTTTCCGCTGGCCCTTGGCCCCGCCGTTCAAGCGATAGGCCATCGCCCGTCCGCCGCGAAAAGACAGCATGATCTGCTCGGCAGAATTCAGACGCGCCCTGCCCTGTGAATGCGCAGCCTCCGCCTTGGCGCCCTGCGGCCGGCGCGACGGTGTCAGACAGAAAAGCTTGAAGGCGGCTTTGCCGGCAAGCTGCGGCGAAATCCTGCCAAGGCTGGACAATCCTAGCCGGGTGACCTTAAGCGCAAAGGATGGCATAGTGGGAATCCAATAATGTTCAATCATGAACAATAAAGTACAACGATGAACAAAAATCAATCCCTACCTTGGGACCATCCGCGTTTTCGTAGCTGGATTGCCGTCGCCCGCGCCTGCCAGCTCATGCAGCAATCGCTCGGCCGGGCACTTGCGCATCTCGACATCAAGCCGCCGCATCTAGACATTCTCGTCAATCTCTTCCGCTTCGAAGGCATCTCGCAGCAGGAATTGGCCCACAAGCTGCTAGTCGGTCGCTCCAACATGAGCATGCTCCTGCCGCAGATGGAAAAACGCGGCCTGATCGAGCGTCGCGGCGATAAACACGACAAGCGCGTGTGGCGGCTTTATCTGACCACGGAAGGCCGACGCTTGACGGAAGAAGCCATGGCCATCCAGACCGACCTCATCGACCGCATGCTCTCGGACGCACCACTCGACGAATGCGAAATCATGACGGCCCACATGGAACGCATTGTCAGCCTGTTGCTGCAGGAAGAACGCGAGCCTCTGGAAACAATAGGCGATTAGTGATTGCCCGGCGGGCGCGCCAAGGGCACCGCGCGGTTCAGCGAAGCGAACTCCCATATCGCCACGACGATAAGGACCGCCGTGGCAAGGATGCCGAGCTGGTAGACATCGACCTGGGAAACCGCGAGAACCAGTAGCGCCAGCCCGGCGAGGCCGACGAAATGCGATAGCGGCGGCCGCCCGGTCGTCGCCCCCTTGAACCAGAGATTGCCGACAAGGAACACGGCCGGGCCACCAAGGATCGCCGCCGCCATATGTATGTCGGCCGGGTCATGGGGATGGGAGAACAAGAATTCGTCGCCGACGACGCTCAGAATGATGCCCGCCAGGATCGGGATATGCGCATAGGTGAAAGCCTGTCGCGCTAGGCTGCCGGGCGTCTCGTCCTGCTCGATGCGATGGGCGGCACGTTCATGGCCGAACTGGAAATAGATCCACCACATGGCGACGGTGCCGACGAAGACCGTGACGAATACCGCAACGATCAGCGGCGAAAGCGGCTGTTCTGCAAATGTCTTGCCCGCCTGCAGGATTGCCTCGCCGAGGCAGATGATGATGAAGAGCGCGCAGCGCTCGGCAAGATGCGCACCGGAAACATCCCAATCCGCCGCGGTCGACTTGCCAAGGCCGGGCACGGCGAAACCGAAGGCGGGTGCTGCATATTCGATCGCCAGCGCAGCGAGCCACAGCGACACCCGCGTCTCGCCCTCCATCAGGGCGCCGGCAATCCAGAAGATCCCCGACACGATCAGCCAGCAGGTGATGCGGACGAAATTGCGATGATTGGCCGGGCTGACGTCTTTTAGGGTATAGACGGTAAATAGCGAACGGCCCACTTGCATGAACACATAGGCGCCGGCGAAGAAAATGGCTTTCCCGGCAAAGGCATCCGGAATGGACGCTGAGAGAACCAGCCCGGCAAACATCAGCACGAAGAGCATGATGCGCACCGGCATGCGATCGGGATCGAGCCAGTTCGTCACCCAGGCGGTGAATATCCATACCCACCAGACGGCAAAAATCAGCATGCCGGCTTCGAGAGCGCCGAGGGGAGTGAAATGGCTGGCCAGCGCATGCGAAAGCTGCGAGATCGAGAAGACGAAGACGAGATCGAAAAACAGCTCGACGAAAGAGACCTTGCTTTCGTTCTTGCTACCTTTGGCGCGCAGCCAGCTTCCCGTATCCCCACCTGCCATGCCTGTCCCCTTGCTGCTGACAGTGCTAGTGCGGCTTGCCCGCCACGTCGCGGCTCAAGCCCTTTTCCTTCAGTTCGGCCTCATAGGCGGCGAAAAGCTCGGAACCTTTCTCGCCGAGCTCGCGAAGATAGGCCCACGTAAAAATGCCGGTATCATGCATGTCGTCAAAACCGATGCGGACGGCATAGTTGCCGGTCGGCGTCATCGACATGATCCCGACATTGCGTTTGCCCGGCACGGTGATCTTCTGCCCTGGCCCATGTCCCTGCACTTCGGCCGATGGCGACAGCACGCGCAACATTTCCGCCGACAGATCGAAGCTTGCGCCGTCATTGAAGCTCACCACCAGATGATGGCGGTCCTTCGACACTCTCAGTTCGGTTGGCCAGACGTCGCTCATCGATTTTCCCATGCGTTTCAATGCGTACCCGGAGAAGTAGGCCGCCAGTCGTTAACGCGCAAGTGCATTTGAAAATGCATTTCCCTTGACGCAACAATCGCCTATGCACACATTAACATGACAACGGAGGTTTTCGTGAACAGCATTGTCGGTACGATAGGCAACGGATCGCCGCTGGTGGCGGATGCGTCACCGATGATCGACCCTTTCGGGCGGGCGGTCACCTATCTGCGCGTCTCCGTGACCGACCGCTGCGATTTCCGCTGCACCTATTGCATGGCGGAAAACATGACCTTCCTGCCGAAAAAAGATCTGCTGACGCTGGAAGAGCTGAACCGGCTCTGTTCCGCCTTCATTGCTAAAGGCGTCCGTAAGATTCGCCTGACCGGCGGCGAGCCGCTGGTGCGCAAGAACATCATGTTTCTGGTGCGCGAGCTCGGCAAACGCGTTCAAGACGGTGGCCTGGAGGAGCTCACGCTGACGACAAACGGGTCGCAGCTCTCGCGCTATGCAGAGGAGCTCTATGATTGCGGCGTGCGCCGCATCAACGTTTCGCTCGACACGCTCGATCCCAATAAATTCCACGCCATCACCCGCTGGGGCGATTTCGCGAAGGTGATGGAGGGTATCGACGCCGCGCAGAAGGCGGGCCTGAAGATCAAGCTCAATGCCGTGGCGCTCAAGGATTTCAACGAGGCGGAGATACCCGAGCTGCTGCGCTTCGCCCATGGCCGCGGCATGGACCTGACCGTCATCGAGACGATGCCGATGGGTGAGGTCGAGGAAGATCGCACTGACCGGTACCTGCCGCTCTCCAAATTGCGCGCCGATCTCGAACAACAATTCACGCTGACCGACATTCCATATAAGACCGGCGGTCCGGCCCGTTATGTCGAAGTCGCCGAAACCGATGGCCGCCTCGGCTTCATCACGCCGCTGACCCATAATTTCTGCGAGAGCTGCAACCGCGTGCGCCTCACCTGCACCGGCACGCTTTATATGTGCCTCGGCCAGAACGATGCCGCCGACCTGCGCACGGCGCTGCGCGCCACCGAAGATGACGCGCTCGTCTACGCCGCCATCGACGAAGCGATCACCCGTAAGCCGAAGGGTCACGATTTTATCATCGACCGCACGCACAACAGACCGGCTGTCGCCCGCCATATGAGCGTCACCGGCGGCTGATCTTCCCATACCAAGACAAGAAAACGCCGGGCGATAAGTCCGGCGTTTCTATTGGTTGCTGTTGTTTTCTGAAGTAACGCCTCAGGCGGCGCGATACCCATAGCCTTCATGTGCCCCGTCGCCATCGCCCGTGCGGAAGCGGTCGATCTTGTCGGAGAGCATATCGACGCGTTGGCGCAGGCCATGAATCTCGGCGTTGTTTTCTTCCACCATCGCCGCATTTCTTTGGGTGATCAGCTCGACTTCGCCGACCGCTCGCGTCACTTCTTCGATCCCGGTCGACTGCTCGGCCGTTGCCGCGGAAATGTCGGCGACGAGCTTCTGCACGCCGGTCACATGGCCGATGATTTCGGCGAGCGCAGCACCGGTCTGCTCGACCAGATGGACGCCATTTTGCACCTGCGAGGAGCTTGCCGAAATCAGGCCCTTGATCTCCTTTGCCGCGTTGGCGCAGCGCTGCGCCAGTTCGCGCACTTCCTGCGCGACGACAGCAAAACCTCGACCGGCCTCGCCGGCGCGGGCGGCTTCGACGCCGGCATTCAGCGCCAGCAGGTTGGTTTGGAAGGCGATTTCGTCGATGACGCCGATGATCGTGACGATCTTTTCCGACGAGCGGTTGATCTCACTCATGGCGCCGACGGCCTTGGCGACGACTTCGCCGGATTGCGTTGCGTAAGCCTGGGTCTCGTTGACCGAGACCGCCGTCTGCTTAGCGCGGTCGGCGGTGGAACGCACGACGTCGCTCAGACGGTGGAGTGCCCGCGAACTTTCCTCGAGGGCAGCCGCCTGCTGCTCGGTGCGGCGTGCGAGATCGTCGGCGGATGCGGCGAGATTGCCGGTACCGCCCTTGATCTCCTCGGCCGTGTAGCGGACATCCGTCAACGTCTCGCGCAGGGCTTCGACAGCGTGATTGTAGGTGAATGCCATTTCGACGAAATCGGCGGAGAGGTCTTCGCGCATGCTCTCTTCCAGATTGCCATCCGCAAGCTTGGAGAGAACGTCTGCCAGCGCATTCAGCGCCTGCTTCTGCTCGGCTTCGATGCGGGCGCGGTCGGCGGCGCGGCGTGCGGCATCCTCCGCCGACAAAGCGCGTGCGCTCTCGGCCTCCCGCTCCAGGCGGACATTTTCCACGGCAGCGTCGCGGAAGACGGTGACGGAACGCACCATATCGCCGATCTCGTCGCCGCGATTGCGGCCGTCGATCGCCACTTCCAGATCGCCGCTGGCAAGCCGCGTCATGATTTCGGTAACCCGCTTCAGAGGTCCACGCAGCGTTTCGACCAGCATTAGACCGCCGACGATGGCAAGCAACGTACCGAGGATCATGGCAATGACGGAGACATTGGCGGAGCGCTCGCTGTCTTCCTTGCCGATCTCCTGCGCTTGCGCAACGAAGCTGCGCAGCGACGTCATCGCATCCGCCAGCAAGCTGTTGGAATCGACGCGCGTCTTTTTCCAGTCGGACGCAGTCTGCAACAGATCGGCCGAACCCTTGGTCACGCTGTCGATCAAAGGCTGAGTACGAGCAGAAAAATCGCGCATCGTAGAATTGGTCTGGCCTAACGCAGAGATCTTTACGCCGGCGTCTTGCAGATCCTTCAGATCGGCAACGACGGCGTCCCGCGAGGCAGCGTCGCGCACATTCTCCATCCGTGCGGTATGCAGCGTCAGGCGATCGATGATGCCCAGCGCCTGGTCGACGTGATCCAACAATTCTTTCTGGCCGTCGATGATCTTGTCGAGGCTGACGAAGCGATCGGCGGCAGTATCGCTGTTCTTGGCCGATTGCAGGGTCATATCCCCTTCGATCTTCACGAAGCTCTGCAGAATCGGTCCCATGGCCTGGACCTTCAGATCGGCGGTGTCGCCGCCCTTCAGGACTGCGTCAAGCTTATTGGCAGCATCGGCCGCGCCGTTGACCAGCGCGACGCCACGCTTGGAAACAAGAGCTTTCGACGTGGCGACCTGCTTGAGGATCGCATCCGTATAGGTACGCGCATCGGAGATTTCCTCATTGGAATCCGCGGCCATCTGCACCTGGATGCGCAGGTTGCTCATCTTGTCCGACAGGCCCTTGAAGGCAGCGGCATCGTAAAGCAGTTCCTTGGCGAAGGTTTCCTTGTCGCCGAACTCCTTGCGGATGATGTCGATCTGCTTTCCAGCCGCCTTGCCGCTGGCTTCGAGCCCCGACACTGCCTTCTGGATCGCGTCGACATCGCTGTCCTGCTTTTGCTTGATGTTCCAAAGGGCGGCCGTCTGCGTGCGCATCTTGTCGGCCAGATCGCTGACGGCGGAGATCTTGGCGCGTTGATCATTGCTGAGCAGGCCGCTCAGACGCTGGACGCCGGCCGCCTGCGCATCGATCTTGTCCGCAAGCGTCTTGCGCGTTTCATCGGATGGCGACGTGGTGAACTCCTGCAAAGCAGCCTGCAAGTTCTCGAAGTCGCTGATATTTTCGATCGTCGCCCGCGTCACGGTCATATGGCCGTTGAGAATATTGGCCGTGTGATAGCCAACCAGGCCGATGCCGGCGATGAGCACCACCAGCGGTACGACGAAGATAAGAACCTTGGTCACGATCCGGCGGCTTTGCAGAAGACGATCAATGAAGAACATGCCACGCCCCAATGAAATTCGTTGGTATCCGGCGAAGGCGGGACCGTCATTCCCTGCTGCGCTGCGGTAGAGCTTCTGCCTCATGCAAAACTGAGCCGAGCGTCCGGAAATTAGATTGAATAAGGATTAATCACGAACGTAAAAGATCGCACATCTCCCAAAAATCGACAGTGCTGTCCCGATTTTGCGATTTCGGCGTGATTGCACTCGCCATCAGCTCACGTTTTCATTGCGACGCACAATCGAATTTGATCACGACTACACCGGCAATGATTCCAATTTGCGGAAAACCGCAGTAGAGCGAGCTGATATATCCAGGGAATCGCTTTATGCCGCGGACGAAGAATACGCAGGGCGCGCTCTACATGGCCGCAGCTATGGCCGGCTTTTCCTGCAGCGACGCACTTTCCAAATCAGTCATCGCGGTCATGAACGCAGGAGAGATCATGTTTCTCCGCGGGCTTTTTACCAGCATCTTCGTCTTTCTGCTCGCCTGGAATATGGGAGCCCTGCGCTCATGGAAAGTCATTCTGCAGCCGATGATCGCGCTGCGCGTCGTCTGCGAAGGAATTGCGGCAGCAACCTATATCACCGCGCTCGGCATGATGCCGATTGCCAATGCCTCCGCCATCCTGCAGGCATTGCCGCTCGCCGTTACCCTCGGCGCAGCCCTGTTCCTGAAGGAACCGGTCGGCTGGCGGCGTTGGACGGCGATCGTCGTCGGCTTTGTCGGCGTGCTCATCATCATCCGCCCCGGCCCCGATGGCTTCACGACGGCTGCCCTGCTCGTGGTCGCCAGTATGTTCGCCACAGCCGCCCGCGATCTGGCGACGCGTTGTGTCAGCAAGGATGTGCCGTCGCTGATGGTGACGGTCTGTACCGCTGTCTCGATTTCCATCTTCGGCGCCCTGTCGATCGCTCCGCTCGGCGGCTGGCAGCCGATCACTTTCACCCCGTTCTCGCACATCCTGCTCGCATCGATCCTGGTGCTCGTTGGCTATCAATCGGTGATCCAGGCGATGCGCACGGGCGAGATCTCCTTCGTCGCACCGTTCCGCTATCTAAGCCTCATCTGGTCGGCATTGCTTGGCTTGCTGTTCTTCAGTGAGATGCCGGATGCCTGGACCATGATCGGCTCCGCCATTGTCATCGCCTCCGGTCTCTATACATTCTACCGGGAGAGCAAACGGCAAGCGGTCGAGCGCGTCGCCCAGGAATCCGAGCCGCGTGTGCCCGCCTGAGGTCGCCCAACATGCCCGGCTTCATCCCCGATCCCGCCGATATCCCGCCCTATCTGCTCGCCGGCGGTCGCTCCAGCCGCATGGGTGCGAACAAGGCGCTTGCACTTCTCGGTGGCGAAACTCTTCTGACGCGTATAGCCGCTCGCATCGGACAGCAGCAGCGAAAGCCGGTTGCGTTGAATGCCGATGCCGATTGGTCGGATACGGAAGGGCTGCCGTTGGTTCCCGACACCATCCCCGGCAAGCTCGGCCCGCTGGCGGGCGTGCACACCGCCATGCGCCATGCGGTGATGAGGCACCCGGACGCGTCGCATATCGCTACGGCGCCGATCGACAGCCCGTTTTTTCCAATCGATCTGGTCGCCCGGCTGGCCGAAACGATCGAAGACCGAGACGAAATCGCGATAGCCACATCATTGGGTCGCGATCATCCGGTGTTCGGCGTGTGGCCCGTCTCGATTGCCAACGATCTCGCGACCTGGCTTGTCAAGGATGACAAGCGACGCGTCAGGGACTATCTCGCGCGTCATAGTGTCCGAACGGTCGAATTTGCCATGATCCAAACGCCGATCGGTTCCCTCGATCCCTTCTTCAACGTCAACACACCAGAAGACCTGATCGCCGCAGAAACATGGCTCGCGGCATTGGAGCAGACATCATGACAACCAAGCGACCCAAAATCTTCGGCATCGCCGGCTGGAAGAACTCCGGCAAGACCGGCCTTGCGGTGCGGCTTGTCACCGAATTCACCCGCCGCGGCTACAAGATTTCGACCATCAAACATGCCCACCATGACTTCGACATCGACAAGGTGGGCGCCGACAGCTTTCGCCATCGCGAAGCTGGAGCGCATGAAGTCACCATCGTTTCCGGCACGCGCTATGCCATCATGCACGAACTACGCGGCGAGCCGGAGCCGAGCTTCGAGGAAATCCTGGCGCGGCTTGCCCCTTGCGACCTCGTCTTGATCGAAGGCTACAAGCGCGAGCCGATCCCCAAGATCGAAGCTCGTCGCCTCGAGGCGGCCAACCGCGTGCCCTTGGCGCCGCAAGACCCGCATATCGTCGCCATAGCCACCGACCATCCGGTGGAGGATGCCGGCGCACTGACCGTCTTCGATCTCGACGATACCCTGGCGATCGCCGATTTCATCGCTGCGACGGTTGGCCTCGGCGAACTGGCAAAAGAATAAGGCCGCCGGTTTCCCGACGGCCTTACGCGTTTGAGACAGGAAAAGCTTACTGGGTTGAAGCGACCGGACGCACCAGCGCCGTGACACGGCGGATGGTAACGCGACGGTTTTCCTGCTCGGGCCCCTGCGTATTCACCTTGAGATATTGCTCGCCGTAACCCTGGGTCACCAGGTTTTCCGGCGGAATGCCATAGACGTCGCTAAGGACCTTGGCGACGGATTCGGCACGCTGATCGGAAAGGACCAGATTGCTTTCCGGAGTGCCGACGGCATCCGTATGGCCTTCGATCATGAAGGTCTCGGTCGGGTCCTTCTTGACGATCTTGCCCATGGCGTCGGCAACGCCGCGCAGCGTACTCGCCTGCGACATCGGGATTTCCGCACTGCCGGTCGCGAAGGTGATCGTATCGAGGTCGATACGGCGCACCTTGTCGCGGATGCGGGCGGAATAACGCACTTCGTTCAGCGAATAGACCCGCTCGACTGGCTCGACCGGCGGTTCGCGCAGGAAGTCGTAATAATCCGCCTCGCGGTCCGTGCCCGTGTCGATGATGTACTGGTTCAGCGGAATGCGCAGGCGCATCGGCGGCAACTCGTCGCCCGGATCGCGGAAGTAGTCGTCGCGGTCCGGCTGATCCTCCAGTTCCGGGGAGTAGAACAGCACGTATTCACGGCCGCGAGCGTCGATGCGCGAGCGCTGAATGACGTCGCCATAGCGATTGCGCACGGTAATAATGCGATCGCCATCCGGCTGATCGATCGTTTCGCGGTAACGGTCGCGCGGAAGCTGCTCATAGATCGGACGTTCACCCTCACGGATGAAGCGCGCGCTATCATCGTGACGAACGACGTAGGTATTGTCGATATTCAGGATGACGCGGCCGCCCTGATTGCCGTTCGGCTGGAGTGCAACGCCTTCCGGCGACGCGAAATCCGGCCTGCGGTCGAGGCGACGCCCCTGCTCGCTGGTTATGGCTTCGATCCTCACAGGCTGTTGCTGCTGCTGGCCAGCGAGCGCGCGTTGAGCTTCGGCATCGGATGTCGGCGCCTTAGCATAGGCCTGCGGCTGTTGCACCGGGGCGTTCTGCGCTTGCCCAGTCTGAGCCTGACCGGCACCAGTCTGAGCCTGCCCGCCGGCAGCTTGGCCACCCTGACGGAAGCCGCGCCGCGCCGCATCCTTGTCGCTATCCAGCACGGCAGCGCCATTCTGCACCGGCAGAATAACCGTCTCGTTGCTGGCTGCAGGATTTGCAGCGATCTTCTTGCGACGCTCCAGTTCCTGCGGCGAAACCTGCTCACCTCCAGCGGCGGGGGCCGCTGTCTGGGCGCCCTGCTGCGCGGCACCATTGGCAGGCGCCTGCACGGCGTTACCCTGAGCGGGAGCACCGGTTTCGACATTCGGCTGCTGCTGTTTGCCGACCTGCGGAGCTACCTCGTTCTGCGGCTGAGCCTGCTGTCCCAGGTTCTTCTGAACTGGCTTTTGTTCGGGAGTGGCTGCAGGCTGTTGCGCGCCCTGCTCAGTCTGCGGCAGTTTGCCGGTCGCCGGCTTCTGGCCCTGCTGCGTGCCGGGCTCGACCTGATTTCCAGGCTGAACCTGGGTCTTCGGTTGGGCCTGCTCTGTGGCGGGAGCCTGTTGCAGGGCCGGTGCTACCTTCTGTTCTGCTGGTTGCTGAGCTGGGGCTACCTTCTGTTCCGCCGGTTGCTGCGCCGGTTCAGCCGATTGGCCCTGCAGCTTCTGATGCTTCTTCTTCTCAGGCTGGGCGGGGGTTTCCGGCTGGGCCTGTCCGCTCTGAGTCGGCTGTGCAGCCGGCGCCTGTTGCTGCGCGGGCGCGGCCTTCTGTTCGGCTGGCTGCTGTGCCGGTTCAGCCGATTGATCTTGCTTCTTCTGACGTTTCTTGAGTTCGGGCTGGCCTTGCGGTTGCGTTTCAGGGGCAGCCTGTTGCTGGGCCGCTTTCGGCTGCGGCGCTACTTCCGGCTGCGCCGCTGGCTGTTGCTCCGCATTCTGCTTGTGCTTCTTTTGCTCCGGCTGAGCCTGCTGGGTTTCCGGTACCGCCTGCGGCTGCAGCGCCTTGGGCTGCTGTGTTTCCTGCTGCTGCTTGGCGGGCTTTTGCTGTTCAGGCTGCCCTTCGGGCTGGGCTTCCTTCATCTTGCGCTGTGGCTCGGCTCCGCCCTGCTGTGCTGGTGCGGCCTGATGCTTCTGGCCCTGCGGCTCGCCCTGTTCCGCACCGCCTGGCTTCTTGCGCTTTTTCAGCTCCTCTTCGGACTGCCCGTCCGGAGCCGGCTGCTCCTGGGCAACCTCGAAACTTGCATTGCCGTTGACGGCGACCGATCCGGCGGCAGCATTGCTCAACGGTGCGATGGCTTGGTCGCGCAGCGCTGTGGCGGCAGCCGGCTCAAATGCCAGTGATAGAGACAGCAGTGGAAATGCTGCACTGGCAAATAGTCTGGATCGCTTTCCCATAGTTGGGATCTCCTTTTCTTATCATTATCCGCCAAGGTGCGGATCTCAGCCCGCGGAACAGATGCCCCATGATCCCGGCCGATTTTCGGTGTCCATAGGGCTGAATCGCGGCAAACGGTGATATGTTCCAAAGAATTAGATACGGAAAATTAACCCCGCCTGAACGCGCCGGAAGGCTTCCGTTCAGCTTTGCGGGATCGCGCAAGCGCTTTGGAGATAGTGTGTGCGATGCAAACCGGCTTCGTAATTCCAGTTGCAATTTGCGAAAAAAAAGTACGATTATCGAAGGCAGGCGGGCCACGCACCCGCTCCATTCTGGCCGGCCGCCAATGAAGAAAAATAGCCGCCGGTCGCCAACAGAGAGGATCAAAATGCGCATCTCCACTCGTCTTTTCGCCGCTGCATCGCTTGCCGCGATGTCGCTTTTCGCCGGGGCAGCGCTTGCTGACGGCGATTCGATCGTCATCGGCACCGACGCAACCTATCCGCCGTTCGAATCGCTCGACGCCGCCGGCAAATTCGTCGGCTTCGACATCGATATAGCCAATGCGCTTTGCGATCAGATGAAGGTCAAGTGCACCTTCGTGAACCAGGATTTCGACGGCATCATTCCGGCTCTGCAGGCCAAGAAGTTCGACGCCATCGTATCGTCCATGTCGATCACGCCGGAGCGTCAAAAGACCATCGACTTCACCAACAAATACTACAATACGCCGCCGGCCATCGCCGTGCCGAAGGATTCGACCATAACCGAAGCAACCGATGCGGCCCTGAAGGGCAAGACCATCGGCGCGCAGTCCTCGACCACGCACGCAAACTACGCCACCGCGCATCTGAAGGATGCCGAGCTGAAGCTCTATCCGTCGCCGGATGAATATAAGCTCGACCTCGCTAACGGCCGTATCGACGCTGTCATCGACGACGTCGTGGTTCTCTCCGAATGGGTCAAGTCCGATGCCGGCAATTGCTGCAAGATGCTCGGCACGCTGAAGGTCGATCCGGAAATCAACGGCGTCGGCGCCGGCATTGGCCTCCGCAAGGGTGACACCGCCCTTAAGGACAAGTTAAACGCCGCGATTGCCGCGATCCGTGCCGACGGCACCTACAAGAAGATCCAGGACAAGTATTTCGACTTCGACGTCTACGGCGAGTGATCGCCGTCGATTCCTTGGGAAAAGACGACGGCGGAAGCTTGCTCTTCCGCCGTTTTTGTTTGACATATAATATAAGAATAAGAGAAACGCGGCAAAAGCTGCGAGGGGAAATACGGTATGGGCGGATTGTTTTCCGCGTTTGGTTCCTTGTGGGCCTGGATAGATAACGCTTTCGATCCGCTGTGCGGCCCCGTCGGGCTCTTCACCGTGTTCTTCCAGAACACCTCTATTGCCTGTGGAGACACCGGCTGGGGCGACGAGATTGCCGGCGGCCTCAAAGTCACGATAACAGTAGCCGTCCTGACATTGCCGCTCGGCTTGGTCGTCGGCTTTCTGGTGGCGCTGGCACAGCAATCCGAAGAAAAGTCGCTGCGGCTGGCAGCCGGCGTGTTCACCACCATCTTTCGCGGCCTGCCGGAGCTCCTGACGCTGTTCATCATCTATTACGGCATACAGATTCTGCTGCAAACGGCCCTCGCTTACGTGGGCTACACCGGACAGGTCGAGATCAACGCCTTCGTCGCCGGCATGGTCGCCCTGTCGATCGTTTTTTCCGCCTATTGCTCGGAAGTTTTGCTGTCGGCCTTCAGGGCGATTCCCAAGGGCCAGTATGAAGCGGGCGACGCTCTTGGCTTTCACCGGGCCCGCACCATGCGTCTGATCATCCTGCCGCAATTGATCCGCATCTCGCTTCCCAATCTTGGGAACCTCTGGATGAACTTGCTGAAGGATACATCCTACGTTTCCGTCATCGGACTCGCTGACATCATCCGCCAAACGGGCCTTGCCGTGCGCGCGACCAAGGAACCATTCTTCTTCTATTTGGTTGCCTGCGGACTCTATTTGACGCTCGCCGTCATCTCCTCGGCCGGGTTGTCTTACCTCGACCGTTGGGCCAAACGCGCGGAGTTTCGCCGATGAGCTATGCAGAAGTCTTGATCCCCGCGCAGCCGGCACCACCGGAGACGATGAAGCGCCTCTCCAAGGCCCGCATTGCCGGTTATTTCTTCCTGGCCCTCTGGGCGCTGCTAGGCATCGCGCTGATCACGATGATGATCACCAATTGGGACAACGCAAAATTCTTCAAGTTCGGTCCACGCTTTCTGCACGGCCTCTGGATCACGGTGAAGCTGGTCGGGCTTTCCTTCATCCTTGGCGGGATACTCTCCGTTCCGCTCGCCTTTGCGAGAATGTCGAAGAACCGGATTTTGAAGAGCCTGACCTATGGCTATGTCTATCTCTTCCGCGGCACGCCGCTGCTGGCGCAGATCTTCATGGTCTACTACGGCTTTCCGCAGGCGCGCGGCTTCATTGACAGCATCGGTCTCTGGTGGTTCTTCCGCGATCCCTTCAATTGCGGTCTGTTTGCCATGACGCTAAACACGGCGGCCTATCAGACCGAGATTGTCCGCGGCGCCATCCAGAGCGTCCATCACGGCCAAAGCGAGGCTGCGGCCTCGCTCGGCCTTCATAAGCTCGTCACCTTCTACAAGATCATCTTGCCGCAAGCGTTGATCGTGGCGCTGCGGCCTTACGGCAACGAGATCATTCTCCTGATCAAGAGCTCGGCGACCGTATCGATCATCACCGTCTACGATCTGATGGGTGAGACGCGCTATGCCTTCTCGCAGACCTACGACTACCAGACCTATCTCTGGGCAGCGATCTTCTATCTTTCCATCGTCGAGCTGATGCGTAACCGCTGGGCTTGGATCGAGGGCTACCTGACGCGCCATCTGAAGCGTTGACCCTTGCCATGGCAGGCGTCTCCTTGCGCCTGCCGCCTGCACCTTGGCAGCACTCACCTATAGAGGCTGCTATCATATTGATTTTCGAAAAGAAATTTCTTTTTTGCAACACTTTTGTAAAGCTTGGGTTTACCATGAGGTGTTTCCATTTTCCTGTGACATCCGCGTCACGAAGAACAATGGGAACAGAAAGAGAGACCTCATGCACAATGACATGCAAAAGCAGTTGCAAGGCTATGGGCTCACTACGGCGCAGATCCTCTATCGCCTGCCCGATCATCCGCAATTTCTGCAGACCTACATCTGGCAGGACTATGATCTCGCCCCGAATTTCCCGGAGATGCGCGGCTTCCTGAAATTCTGGCAGGAGAAGCTCGACGGGCCGTTACATTCGGTGCGCTATGTTCACCGTCGGCTGATCTCGGCGACCGAGTGGCGGGCAGTGAAGGGAGAGTTCATCCTGCACTAAAACGCATCGCGATCTCTGGGATTCGCTCCTTGCGTTTTAGGCCCTTGATTTTGCGCGTGTCGTTATCGCAAAACCGCTGCGCACTTTTGCGCGACATGCTTTAGTCTGGCTTTGCCAAACGATCAGACATGCGCTTCGCCATGGGTGAAATCGCCGTCATCCGGCCCGCGACGTAATGCGCTATAGAGAATGACGGCATAGAACACGGCCACGATTGCGATCACCGGCCAACCGGGGATCGGTCCGAGCGTTGCATTGTCGGCAATATAGCTCCACGAATGCGCCAGTTCTTGCGGCGCACCATTCGCTTGCAGTTTCGGCGTCGAGATCTTCAAAACCCAGGCCAGCAGCAGGATCACATACATCCAGCAATAATTCCGCCGCAGGCGTCGCTGCATCGCTTCGGAATAATTGAGCAGAAAACGCGGTGCGCGCAGGCTTTTGGCAATCGACACCGCCCAATCGGGATTGAGATTGGCTTCGGGCGCCAAGATCTGCGCAAAATAGCTGCGTTCCAATTGCCGCACCCGCGCCCGATAGACGTCGAAGAAGCGATAGCGCCGCGCCTCGATCATCAGCAGCAAGGTGATCAGCATCATACCAAACAGCAACACGCCATGATGCGACGTCGGCGTCGACAGCGATACGGAAAGCAACGCCGCAACGACGGTGATCGCCCAGTTTGACGTCCGGTCGATGCGATCGCGCCAACTGGTCATCCGCGCGAGCTCGCCGCGGTAGTAATGGGTCAACGTGTTGGTGATCTCCCCCGTCGTCGAAGGCATAGGCGGCGGCTTCCGATCCGTAGCGCTGTTGATGAGATGCGACGTGGTGAGCTCGGTGGCCATGGTTTTTTCCTCCATTTCTCTTTTTTTGCGCAACGGCCTTATGGCCCGCCGCTGCCGCAGACGAATATTTTGCTCCTTCAACGCAGCCATTGCAAAAGCCATTCAAGCGCCTTAATGCCTCCTTGACGAATGAAGGACTGATCGCTCATGGCAAAGAAAAAGATAGACGAAGACGCGCTGGCGGACGCCTACAACCGCGCCCTTGCGCTCGAAAAAGCCGGCGATATCGACGCCGCGGTCAAGGCCTATGAGGATGTGCTGGCGATCGATCCCGAGGATCATGGCGGCGCAGCCGTGCGCATCGCCTCGATGGGCCGCGGCGAAACGCCGGTTAAGGCGCCGGACGCCTATGTCGAAACCCTGTTCGATCAGCATGCTGAAGTTTTCGAAGACGTGCTTGTCGAGCAGCTCGGCTATCATGTTCCGGTTCTCGTGCGTCAGCGGCTGCAGGCACTTGGTCTCGGCCCCTTCAAGCGCATGCTTGATCTCGGCTGCGGCACGGGCCTGACCGGCGGTACGCTGCGAGACATCGCCGAGGACATTACGGGTATCGATATTTCCGAAAACATGGTCGAAGTCGCCCATGAGAAGGATCTGTATGAAACGCTGTTCGTCGCCGAGGTTGAGGATTTCCTCGACGATAATGACGAAGAGCCGTTCGACCTGATCACCGCCACCGATGTGCTGCCCTATCTCGGCGCGCTGGAGCCGTTGTTCTTCGGCGCCGCTGAAAACATGACGCCGGGCGGCCTCTTCATCTTCTCCTCGGAAACCCTGCCCGACAGCGCTATGGCAGGCCGCGCCTACATGGTCGGTCCGCACCAGCGTTTCGCCCATTCGGAAAGCTACGTGCGCGAACGCCTGACCGCGACCGGCTTCGAGCTGATCGAAATCACCGACATCAATGTCCGCATGGAAGAGGGTCATCCGACCCCGGGCCATCTGGTTATCGCGCGCCTTGCGTCGTGATCTGATTTCTCCTGCAGCCAATCCGAATAGTTACCCAATTGGGTAACTATTCATTGCATTCGCTGGCACGATCTGTTACTTAGCCATTTAGGTAAGTTTTGGCATCGCCTCGATGTAGGAAAGGTCGCTGTATGTCTCTCATCCTTTATCAGCATCCCCTCGCCTCCTTCTGCCATAAGGTCCTGATGGCGCTTTATGAGAACGGTACGCCCTTCGAAAGCCGGGTCATCGATCTCGGCAATGAAGAGTCCCGCGCATCGCTGCTGCGCCTCTGGCCGATCGGCAAATTCCCTGTCCTGCGCGACGAGGCGCTCGATAGCACCGTTCCCGAAACCAGCATCATCATCGAATATCTCGACCGGCATTATCCCGGCGCGACGCCGCTGTTGCCGCTCGATCCGACGGATGCGCTCTGCGTCCGCCTCTGGGATCGCTTCTTCGATCTCTACGTTCAGGAACCGATGCAGGCGATCGTTGCTGACATTCGCCGTCCGGAAGATGAGCGCAACCCCAAAGCCGTCGCGCAGGCGCAGGCATTGTTGCGCACCGCCTACGGCATGATCGAGCAGCAACTGGGCGAAAAGCTCTGGATCGCCGGTGACGCCCTGACGATGGCGGATTGCGCCGCCGCCCCGGCATTGTTCTACGCCGAAACGCTCGTGCCCTTTGGAGAACAGCAAGTCCGGCTGCAGCAATATTATCAACGCCTGCTCGATCGTCCGTCCTTTGCACGCGTGCTCGAAGAGGCGATGCCCTACTTCCATTTCTATCCCTATAGCCAGAAGCTGCCCGCCCGTTTCCGCCCGGAACGATCGGATGGTTGAGGATTCCATAGCGCTCGACCGAATGTTCCAGGCCCTGTCGGACCAAAGCCGCCGCGGCATGATCGACCGCCTCGGCCGCGGTCCCGCCTCGGTGATGGAACTGGCCCAGCCGTTCGCCATGGCACTGCCGACCGTGATGAAACATCTGCATGTTTTGGAAACCAGCGGTCTGGTGCGCTCGGAAAAGATCGGCCGGGTGCGGACTTACCAGCTACGGAAAGAAGCGCTGGAGCAGGTCGAACGCTGGATCGCCGAGCGTAGGGCGGGGTGGAACAGGACCTTCGACCGGCTCGATCAGTTTCTGGCCGACAATTCCGAGGAGACGGCGGTGAAATGACCGAGAGAACGACGGAACATACGACGCTGACCATAGAGCGTCATTTCAAGGCGCCGCTGCAGCGCGTCTTCGGCGCCTGGGCGGTGGCCGAAAACAAGCGCCAATGGTTCGCCTGCCACGGGGATTGGACGCCGCTGGAATTTCAGCTCGACTTTCGTCCTGGCGGCAGCGAGAGCAACCGCGTCGCCTCGACGGATGGCGTGGTACACGCCTATCAGGCTCGCTACATCGATATCGTGCCGAACGAACGCATCATCTATGCCTTCGACATGATGCTCGCTGACAAGCGCATCTCGGTATCGCTGGCAACCGTCACCTTCGCGCCGGAGCCTAGCGGCACCACGATGCTCTTTACCGAGCAAATGGTTTTTCTCGACGGCTATGGCGACAATGGTTCCCGGTTGATGGGCACCGAAATCGGCTTCGACAACCTTCGGCTCTATGTCGAAGGCGACGAAAGCAGGCCGAACTAGCCCGCGCGAGCCAGCCAGGATCGTCGCCAACAACTGGCTTTCGAGCTCGGCCGCTACCACTCGCCGACAAATCGGTCTTTCGTCCCCCTCGCCTTTCCGCTAAGCCTTCAGGCAAATTCTTGGAAGGAGTCTCGCGAATGGCAAAGGTCGCTTTCATCGGCATGGGCGTCATGGGCTATCCCATGGCAGGGCATTTGAAGGTCAAGGGCGGTCATGACGTCACCGTCTATAACCGCACCGTCGCCAAGGCCGAAGCCTGGGCCAAACAATTCGACGGCAAGTTCGCCCCAACCCCCGCCGCTGCGGCCGAAGGCGCCGATTTCGTCTTCACCTGCGTCGGCAATGACGACGACCTGCGCGCGGTGACGATCGGCCATGACGGCGTGCTCGCCGGCATGAAGGCGGGCGCAGTCCTGATCGACAACACGACGGCAAGCGCCGAAGTCGCCCGAGAACTTTATGCCGCAGCCAAGGAAAAAGGCGTGGACTTTATCGACGCTCCCGTCTCCGGTGGCCAGGCGGGCGCGGAAAACGGTGTGCTGACCGTCATGTGCGGCGGTGACGAGGCAGTGTTCGAAAAAGCAAAGCCCGTGATCGATGCCTATGCCCGCATGGTCGGCCTGATGGGTGCCGTCGGCGCAGGCCAGCTCACCAAGATGATCAACCAGATCTGCATCGCCGGTGTGGTCCAGGGCTTGGCCGAAGGCATCCATTTCGGCAACCAGGCCGGCCTTGACATCGAAAAGGTGGTGGAAGTCATCTCCAAGGGTGCGGCCGGTTCCTGGCAGATGGAAAACCGCCACAAGACCATGAATGTCGGAAAATACGACTTCGGCTTTGCCGTCGACTGGATGCGCAAGGATCTGGACATCGTATTGTCGGAAGCCCGCCGCAACAAGGCAAAGCTGCCGCTGACCGCCTTGGTCGATCAGTTCTACGGCGACGTCCAGGCCATGGGCGGCAACCGCTGGGACACGTCGTCGCTGTTGGCGCGACTGGAGCGGAAATAATCCGTCCTAGTCCAGCTCGATGAGGGACGCCGCCGGCTCGCCAAACGAGGCGGCGCCTGCTTCCTGCAAACGATGATCGAAGGCAGTTTCACAAACCGGCAACCTTCGCTACGTTTAGCGGCATTTTGCTGCCGGCTGACAAGAACAAGCCGGTGAAAAGAGTTGCGGAGGCCTGGTGTTTCAAATTTCGGATAATTATTCCGCCTTTCCCCAACGCGATATCGTCCGACGCGACGGAGCCGGAATGACGGCATGTATCATCCAAAGCACGCGCCTGCTCTGCAAGCGCCTTGCGTCGCCTGCTCCGGGCGTGGTGCTCGTTCAAAAAGGTCAGAAGATCATTCTCGATCGGGTCGCCGACATGAAGGCTTGCGCCGGCGATCTCGTACTGATCCCCGAAGGCGCCACCTCCGATATCATCAACGAGCCCGATGGCTCTGGCGGCTATCAGGCGCTCGCCCTGCAGTTCGCGCCAAATTTGATCGCTGATTTCGCAGTCGGCGATGCCAGGCCGGTGCAGGAGATCCAGGTTCTCACCGGCATGCAGCCGGCTTTCGAAGAAGCTTATGGCAAGGCAATCGAGGCGATCCGAAGCGGCCCTCTCCTGCCGGACAGCATCGCAGCATCTCGTGTCAACGAAATCCTGTTGTGGCTCGGCGCGCTCGGCCACCGGTTTGCGCCGATCACGAACCCTGGCCCGATCGAACGCCTGCGCCGGATCATCAATTCCGATCCGGCCTACCCCTGGCGCGCTCCGGAGCTGGCGAAAACTATCGGCATGAGCGAGGCCAGTTTGCGGCGCAAGTTGGCAGCGGCGGAAACGAGCTTTTCTGAGCTTTTGGCTGATATCCGGATGACGACTGCACTCACCCTTTTGCAAACGACCGAGAAGTCCGTGACGCAAATCGCTCTGGATGTCGGCTACGACTCGGCCTCCCGCTTCACCGCACGCTTTCGGACGCGGTTCGATTTCGCGCCAAGCGAAATTCGCGGCCATCAGCGTGAAGTTGATCGAAACGGCGCAAAGACTGATCGAAACAGCGCAGCGCTCATCGCCGCAGAATGACAATCTCCCGCCGTCGACGCTGCGGACAGCGTCGCTCTAACGGAGATTGTCATGAAATATTCTATCGCCGCGGCCCTGGCTGCCACGTTGCTGGCATCGGGCCAAGCCTCAGCCTTTGAACTCGCCAGCCCCGACATGAAGGACAGCGGCACGCTCAAGATCGAACAGGTGGCCAACGTATTCGGCTGCAAGGGCGGAAACGTATCTCCCGCGCTAAGCTGGAAAGATGCACCGGAGGGAACCAAGAGCTTCGTGGTAACGCTCTATGATCCGGATGCGCCCACAGGCTCCGGCTGGTGGCATTGGACCGTATTTGATATCCCCGCATCCGCCAAGTCGCTGCCATCGGGTGCGGGATCGACTGGGGGAACCGGTCTGCCTTCCGGAGCCATCCAGGGAAGAACCGACTTCGGCACCTCTGGTTTCGGCGGCGCCTGCCCGCCTCCAGGCCCGGCGCATCGTTACAAGCTGACCGTAACCGCGTTGAAAGTCGATAAGCTCGGCCTCGACAGCAATGCCAGCGGGGCGCTCGTCGGCTATATGACGCAGGCAAACGCCCTCGCCTCCGCTTCCATCACCGCCACTTACGGCCAATGATGGCGCGCTGACAAAGACGCAACGCCCTTACTGCGAAGTTCACGCAGCGGGCGTTGCCCAAACATATCGCTTGTCGATTAATCGTCGCTCGATTTCGCGTTTTCCAGGATCATGTAATCCAGCGGTAGCTCCGTCGAATACTTGATCTGCTCCATTGCAAAGGCCGAGGAGACGTCGCGGATTTCGATCTTGGCGATCATGCGCTTGTAGAAGGCGTCATAAGCGGCGATATCCGGCACGACGACGCGCAGCAGATAATCGACATCGCCGCTCATGCGATAGAATTCAACCACTTCCGGGAAATCGGCGATCACTTCGGAGAAGCGCTTCAGCCATTCGATCGAGTGACTATTGGTGCGGATCGAGACGAAAACGGTGACCTTGGTGTTGACCTTTTCGGGGTCGAGCAGGGCGACACGACGGCGAATGACGCCATCCTCTTCCATCTTCTGGATGCGGCGCCAGCATGGTGTCGTCGACAGTCCGACCTTTTTGGCGAGATCGGCCACGGCCAGAGTGGAATCCTCCTGCAGCAGGCGCAGGATTTTGCGGTCAAGACGGTCCATTTCGAGTGCCCTTTCGAATTATATTCTCTCTATAGCGCATTTTTGCCGGAGGAAAAGAAACTTGTTTCACGAAACAAGGATTTTCACACGTTCTCGCAACACGGGCAGCAGCTCCATCTCGAACCAGGGATTGCGCTTCAGCCAGCCGCTGTTGCGCCAGCTCGGATGCGGTAACGGCAAGACGGCGGGCGACTGATTGGTAAGGAGATAACGCCGCCATTGCGAAACGGTTTCCGTCATCGATGCCATACGCGCCGGCCCGAGATGCCACGCCTGAGCATATTGCCCGACGGTAAGGACCAGCTCGATTTGCGGCATCGCGTCGATGGTCTTTTGCCGCCAGAGCGGCGCGCATTCCCGGCGCGGCGGCAAATCGCTGCCGGCGGCATCGTAGCCGGGAAAGCAGAACCCCATCGGCACGATGGCGAAATGATCTGGATTGTAGAAACTATCGCGGTCGACACCCAACCATTGCCGCAGGCGGTCGCCGGAGGCATCGTTGAACGGCAAGCCGCTCTCATGCACACGCAGCCCCGGCGCCTGCCCGGCAATCAGGATACGCGCCGTCGCCGATAACACGGCAACCGGCCGCGGCTCATGCGGCAATCGGTCCCCCTCGCCCCGCAGCGGTGTGTCCCGGCAGATACGGCAGGCGGCAATGGCCTTGCCCAGCGCCTGCAACTCTTCCTCCCACGCCATCAGCGATCCCATCCGACAAACTGTCGCAAATAATCGCCGAGCCCGGCCAACGGATCACCATTGCGAGCCATACGCTCGTCGCGCCGATAGTCGCGCGGCCGCTCGAACTCGCCCGCCCAAAGCCCTGCTTTCGCCTGACGCGCGGCCGCCTCTTCGCTCGCATAGCCACCATAAGAGACCGCCATGCCGCTGCGCACCATCGCGCCATTAATGTCAACGCCGTCGGCTTTGCAGGTCACCAGCAGCCGACCGTAACGGTCATGTTCACTTCCCCGACATTCCGCCCGACCCGTCTTCATAAATTTATCAAGGGCCTTGCGCGCCTCTTCGCCGCAGGCCCAATCCACGTGAGCGCGCTGACATTGCTGCCGATACTCCGGCGCATCGATGCCAAGCAGGCGCAAACGATCACCGTTTCGGGCGAGCGTATCGCCGTCAACGACATAAAAGTTTCCAGTTTGAATGAGTTCCGGGCGATTGTTCATCTTTAAAGCCAGCAAACCGAGCAGTGCCAGCAACGCGAATGTGGTCACGCCGTCACGAAAAAGGCGGCGGGGCCGCGTCACGCTTTTGCCTCCTTAAAGAACAAACCCTTGGCAAAGATGGCAACAAATCATTTCTGAGCAGCATCTTCTTAAGGTTTGGCCGCTAGTCTGTAGCCCTCGGCAGGCCAAATTTCA
This sequence comes from Rhizobium sp. CB3060, assembly GCF_025200735.1. Taxonomy (NCBI): domain Bacteria; kingdom Pseudomonadati; phylum Pseudomonadota; class Alphaproteobacteria; order Hyphomicrobiales; family Rhizobiaceae; genus Rhizobium; species Rhizobium sp. CB3060. The sequence goes on from NZ_CP104158.1 coordinate 1,656,130, forward strand.
ACGTATCTATGAGCACCGGCGTCAGCACATCGACAGATAAGATCATCGTCGACCGTTCGCGCAGTCACCGTAACCGGGCTGTGTCGAAGACGGTGCGGCAGACGCGCGAGCGCCTGCAATCCGGCCACAGCCGCAGCTTCGACCGCGAAGCCATGATGATGCATGTCGACAGCCTTTTGCAGGGCGCCTCAGTCATGCCGATCTTCGTCATCATCGTCGCAGCGCTCGGCGTCTATCTCGCCGGCGACGCGCAAATCTTCATCTGGGCGATCCCCACCCTGTCGGCACATGCCCTCAACATGCTGCTCGGCCGCCGCGCAAAAAAACGCGAAATGACCGCCGAAAGCGCCAGAAAATGGCGCCAAATGCTGTTGCTCGGTCAACTCCTCATCGGCTTTTGCTGGGCATACTTCGCCATGCAGAACTGTGCCACCTGCGGCGGCGATGGCTTCGCGCTCTATAAGGGCGCGACGCTGCTGGTGGGGATCTGCGTCACGGCGATGGCGAATTTCATGCTGCCGCGCGCCGTACCCTTCTCCTTCGCGCCGGCAATCGTTGCACTTGCCGTCAAAGCGGCGCTGACGCGCAATCCGGTCGATATTGCCTTAACCGCAACCGTTGCCGTGGCGGTCGTCTTCTTCACCTTCATTACCAACCGCATGTTTCAATCGAATCTGAAGATCCTTTCGTTCCAGTCGGAAAAGGACGATCTGATCGCCGAGCTGGAAGTCGCAAAATCCATGTCGGATGAAGCGCGACGGCGTGCCGAAGAGGCGAACCTCGCCAAGTCGCGCTTCCTGGCCTCGATGTCGCATGAGCTCAGAACGCCGCTCAACGCCATCCTCGGCTTCTCCGAGGTCATGTCGGCGGAGGTCATGGGGCCGCTGAACAACGCCACCTATCGCGAATACACCACCGACATCCACCGCTCCGGGCAACACCTCCTCAACCTGATCAACGAGATCCTCGATCTATCCCGCATCGAGGCCGGCAAGTATGAGCTGAGCGAGGAAGCAATCTCGCTGCTGGATGTGTCGGAGGATTGCATCGGCATGGTGCAGTTGCGCGCACGTGGCAAGAACATCTCCATTTCGTCGCAGTTCGAGCCACAGCTTCCTTCGGTCTGGGCCGATGAGAAATCCATGCGCCAGGTGATCCTCAATCTTCTCTCGAATGCGGTAAAGTTCACGCCGCAAGGCGGAGAGATCACCGTCAAGGTTGGCTGGACCGCCGGCGGTGGGCAATATGTGGCAATCAAGGACAATGGTCCGGGCATTCCCGAGGAGGAGATACCCGTCGTTCTTTCCGCCTTCGGCCAGGGCTCGATCGCCATCAAGAGCGCCGAACAGGGGACTGGTCTCGGACTGCCGATCGTTCAGGCGATCCTTGCCAAGCATGACGGCCAGTTCATGCTGAAGTCCAAGCTGCGCGAGGGAACGGAAGTCATCGCCATCCTGCCGGCCAAACGCGTGCTGCAAAGTCTGCCGGCCATCGAGGACGCGCCCTTGGTCGAGCGTCGCAAGAAGAGCTTTGCCTGACGCTCAGGCCATACGGCGCTTCAGCGGAAAAACAGATGGCTGGCGATCGTATAAAGAAGATAGAGGCCGGAAGCGACCAGCATGCAGAGGACAGCGAAGGAGCCGAGATCCTTGGCATGCTTGCCGACGTTGGAAATCTCGGGCGAAATCCGGTCAATGACTTCCTCGACCGCCGTATTCATCGCCTCTACGGCGAAAACGCCGAGAAACAGCACGACGGCAATCATGATTTCCGCAAGGGTTGCCCCGACGACGACGAGCAGGATCAATCCGGCGGCTGCGAACAACAGCTCTTGCCGGAAGGCCGATTCTTGCAGCAGGCGTTGAAAGCCACCCCAGGAATAACCGGCGGCGGCAAAGAAATGCCGGATCCCCGTTTCCTTGGTTACCGCTGATTTCGAAAACTCGGCCATTCCTGCCCCGCTTGCAACGTCTTAACCGCAAAATTAGCAGCCTTGCGAATACCGTTTCGCTATTCCCAAGGCAAGCCGACAACCGCGTCGGCCAAAGAAATCATTACAGTTTTATGACATAGGTCGAAAGTCGGTCGGAATTTTGAAGGCGGGGCGCTTAATCGCGGCGCTCCGCCGTTTTATCCGTCAATGCTTGTTAGCGACGCCGGCGCTCTCGAAGGTCGCCATGCCGGAATGGCAGGCAGCGGCGGCCTTGACGATGCCAGCAGCGAGCGCTGCACCCGTGCCTTCGCCGAGCCGCATGCCGAGCGCCAGCAGCGGCGTCTTGCCGAGCTTATCGATCGCCTTGAGATGCCCCGGCTCAGCCGAGACGTGACCGATCAGACAATGATCGAGAGCGGAGGGGTTGGCAGCCTTGAGGATCGAAGCGGCGGCAGTTGCGACATAGCCATCGATAATCACAGGGATGCGCTCCATACGGGCGGCGAGGATGGCGCCGGCCATGGCCGCGATCTCACGGCCGCCGAGGCGGCGCAGCACTTCCAGCGGATCCGAAAGATGGTCGCGATGCAGCGCCACAGCCTTTTCGACGGCAGCGATCTTGCGCTGCAGCATCTCGCCTTCCGAACCTGTGCCGGGTCCAACCCACTCCGCCGCTGTGCCGCCATAGAGCGCATAGTGGATGGCAGCCGCGATCGTCGTGTTGCCGATACCCATTTCGCCAACGCAGAGCAGATCCGTCCCGCCGGCAATGGCTTCCATGCCGAAGGCCATGGTTGCGGCGCAATCGCGTTCGCTGAGAGCCGGCTCTTCGGTGATGTCGGCGGTCGGGAAATCCAATGCCAGATCGAAAACCTTCAGGCCGAGATCGTAGGCTACACAAATCTGGTTGATCGCAGCGCCGCCGGCGGCGAAATTCTCCACCATCTGCTGCGTCACGGCCGGCGGAAATGGCGTGATGCCCTGCTTGGTAACGCCGTGGTTGCCGGCAAAGATCGCCACGAGCGGCCGGTTGACGGCCGGCTGACGGCCGGTCCAGGCGGCGAGCCAGAAGGCAATCTCTTCCAGACGGCCGAGAGCGCCCGGCGGCTTGGTGAGCTGGGCGTCACGCTCGCGAGCGGCGACAAGCGCTCGGGAATCCGGACCGGGAAGGTCGCGCAGCAGCGTGCGGAAATCGTCGAATGGCAGGCCGGTAACGCTCATGAATGCCGTTCCTTGTCTTTTGGTCTCAAATCAGGTTCTTTGCGTGCGACTCTATTAGTCTTCGGCACAGGCGCGAACAACTCCAAAAACGCCCGATGCTGTCGCAGGAATATCGGGGAGAGGATGAATATTCGGGAATACACAGGCGACACCGCGCGCGCCGTTGCTTTCTTGAGCCGCATTCCCGTGCCGCCGTCCTTCTTTGAGAGCTATGACGGCAAGCTTGCCCGCGTCTCGCGTACCTTCCCCCTCGCCGGCCTGCTGATTGCCCTGCCCGCCGCCATCGTCTTCGGCGTGCTGCTTGCCTTCCACGCCGACCCATTGATGGCGGCGCTGTTGGTACTTGCTGTCCAGACGATGACGACAGGCGCTCTGCATGAGGATGGTCTGAGCGACATGGCAGATGGCCTTGGCGGCGGCAAGGATCGCGACAAGGCGCTCGCGATCATGAAGGATAGCCGCATCGGCACCTACGGCGCGGTGGCGCTGATCCTCTCTTTCGGACTACGCGCCGCAGCGCTTGCCGCCATCGCCCGTGGCCTTACGCCCTTTGCCGCAGCCCTTGCCCTACCGGCTTCCGCCGCGCTCAGCCGCGGCGCCATGGTCTGGCACTGGTATATCCTGCCCCCCGCGAAGCAGGACGGCGTTGCCGCCTCGGCCGGCAAACCGGATTACAGCGCAATGCAAATAGCGCTCATCACCGCGCTGGTGCTTTCTGCTCTTCTGCTCTGGCCGGGCCTCAGGCTTCCCGCCTTTATCCTGTACCTCTTTGTCACCGCAGCCGCGGCATTTCTCCTCACCCGCCGCGTACGCCAAAGGCTTTCCGGTCACACCGGCGACACCATCGGTGCGACGCAGCAGATTTGCGAGATCGCCGCCCTCTGTACCCTTGCCATGTGCGTTTGAAGCATCGATATATGCCCTTATGCTAACACCCTGCATTCTTGTCTGCTCCATTGATATGAATACCGGCTATTGCTTCGGCTGCGGACGCACGCGCGAAGAAATTGGCGCATGGACGTCCTACAGCGATGATGAGCGCCGCGAGATCATGCAGGTTCTGCCGGAGCGCCTCGCCACCGTCGAACGCAAGCCGCGCCGCGAAACCCGTCGCCAGCGGCTGGCGCGGGAGCGCGGCGCAGTATGAACCGCCTGAACGTCGCCCTCGCCATTATCGGCATCGGTCTCGCGCTCCTCGTCTTCAACAATAGCAGCGGCACGACCTTCGGAATCGACAATGACGACTTTGCCGGCATCGTCTATCTGGTGCCGCTCGCACTGGTCATGGCGGCAGGCATTTGGGCGAGCCGCCATACGGCGAGCCAGTCATTGCGCAATCTGCTGATCTGGCTAGTCATCATCATGGCGCTGGCGACTGGCTACATTTACCGCCGCGATGCCCAGCAGGTTGGCGACCGGTTGATGGCCGGCCTTGTGCCCGGACACGCCGTCGTCGTCACGACAAGCGAAGGTGGCCAGGAAGTCATTCTCCACAAGCTGCTGAACAGCCATTTCGAGGCACAGGTGATGATCAACGGCCAGCCTATCGACATGCTCGTCGATACCGGCGCCAGCACCATCGCATTGTCGCAAAAGGACGCCGAGCGCGTCGGCATCAATCCGGAAAACCTCACCTATTCCATGACGGTCATCACCGCCAACGGCAGGGCCAGGGCCGCTCCCGTCGAACTCGGCTCCGTCGCCATCGGTCCGATCCTGCGCCGCGATGTCCAAGCAACCGTCGCCGAAGATGACAAGCTCGATCAGAGCCTGCTCGGCATGAGCTTTCTGGAAACGCTGGGCTCAATGCAGATGCAGACGGATGAGCTGCGGCTGCGGGATTGAAGGCTTTACATCAACAACGACAAATCGTCCCAAACGAAGATGATGTTGTCCGATCGCCAAACCGGGCCGGGATCGACGTAACGGCCTGATATCCGTCCGCCCAGCGACCGGTAAAATGCGATTGCCGGATCGTTGCCGACAACAACGCCGAGGGCAGCGCCGGGATAGTGGAGATCGGCAAGATGGCGCGCCAGTTCCCGCATCAGGCGACGGCCGAGACCCTGGCGTTTGAGCGAGGGATCGACGTAGAGAGATCGTATTTCCCCTCGCCCTTCGAAGACGGGCTGCGATGGCGCACCGACCGAGCCGATGCCGACCAACCGATCGCCCTGCTCCGCAAGAAGCACCAATTGATCACGACCGGGCTTCTCCAATGTCGCCGCCCATCTGGCTTGCCGATGGGCTTCGTCGAGGCTGCGAAAAGCTTCGGGAGACGCCAGCGTTCGATAGGTTTCGCGCCAGACGGTAACATGCAGATTGGCCATGGCCGCCGCATCGTCGGGAAGAGCCGATCGAATATTGATGTCCATCCTCGATCAGCCGCCCTTCAACACGACGCTTCGCAGCGCTCCGACAAGATAAAGCGACCCGGTCACCAAAACCCAGCCATTATTCCGCGACGCCATCGCGGTGGCACGGTCCAACGCCTTTCGCGCATCGGGTTCGGCTTCAGAGGCCATCCCCATGGATGATCCCAACGCTTGCAGCTCATCGGCCGGATAAAACCGGCCGGAGCCAGCCGCTTCCGTAAAAAGCGTATGGACAGCGTAGTGAGACAGCACCGTCAGGAACCCGAGCGCATCCTTGTCGGACGCCAGTGCAACAATGGCGATACACCCGCTGTCGAACTCGCGGTCGCGGCTGATATCCCGCAAAACGGCCTCGATATTGAACGGAACATGCGCGCCGTCCATCACCATTGGCACCATTCGCGGAGCCGTATTTGGCGCTGCGGGCAGTTCGAAGGTAAGCCGCTCCATCCGTCCCGGCAGATGCGCGCTATCCCTGACCGCCTGGTCAAGCAGCCATGCGCCGATCGCGACGCCTGCTCGAGCACCCTCGCGCGCACGTTCGCCATGCTGTCCCAAATAGTCGAGGACCAAGCCAGCCAACGCGGCATTCTTGTCCGCTATCGTGGCGTCATCGGGAAAGTCGGTGCGCAATACGCGACAACCGAGCTCATCTGCGCGTTGCTGCAAAACCCGGCCCGCAGCATCTGAGATCGGAAGTGTCGTCGCGATAGTTGCGCCGGACTTCAATATACCCACCTTCTCGCCCGCGATCGCCTCGCGCGTACTGCCGAGGATTTCCGTATGTTCGAGCTCGATATTCGTGACGACCGCAACTTCGCCGAAGACGACATTCGTGGAGTCCAGTCGGCCGCCAAGCCCGACTTCCACAACCACCCAGTCGAGACCGGCGTGCTGGAATACAAGAAAGGCAGCAGCCGTTATCATGTCGAACCAGGTGGCGTCTTCGCCGGCCGTCGCCTCCCGCTTTGCCGACTCGTAGCTGTCCAGCGTCTGTTCCAATGCCCTTGCCAGCGCCTCGTCTTCGACCGCTTGGCCTGAAACGCTGATCCGCTCATTCACACGATCGACATGCGGCGAGCCATAACGACCGGTCCCCAGCCCCGCCTGCAGCAAGGCCGCTTCGATCAGCGCAGAAACGGAACCCTTGCCCTTGGTACCGGCGACATGGATGACACGGAAGCTTCGATGAGGATTGCCGAGCCGCTGCATGAGATCGAGCATCGGATCGAGGCCGACACGCATCTCTCCGCGAGGCTTGCGCTCCCAATTGGTTAGCAGGTCAAGGCGCGACAGGACATCGGACAGTGAACGAGGCTGAGGAACTGTGGGCATGAAACACCTGCAACAAGGCTCGGGTCGGTCGCCCAGACGCGCGGCTTGATCGTCATCTCACCCGCGCTTCCCCATGGCTTGCAATTTGCTTGGCCGGGGGGCGTGGACATCGAATGTATGAACCGCAGGGAGAGCGATTGCAACCGGTGTATTTGCGGGAAAGTGCCAGCCAATCAGTTCCTTAACCGATATCCGGCCTTGAAAATCCACGCGAGGGTCCCAAGGCAGATCAAGAGGAAAAGCGTGATCATCGCGAGGCTCAGCGCCGGGTTGACGTCGGCGATGCCATAGAAGCTCCAGCGGAAGCCGCTGACAAGATAAAGGACCGGATTGAGGTGACTGACGGCCTGCCAGAAGGGCGGCAACATGTTGATGGAATAGAAGCTGCCACCAAGGAAGGTCAGCGGCGGCACCACCAGCATGGGAATGAGGTTGAGCTGCTCGAAATTCCCCGCCCAGATGCCGATCATGAAGCCGAACAGGCTGAAGGTCACCGCCGTCAACACGAAGAACAGGATCATCATGAAGGGATGTTCGATGGTGATATGCACAAAGAAATTCGCCGTCAGCAGGATGATCAGCCCGATCAGCATGCCCTTGGTCGCGGCAGCGCCGACATAGCCGAGAACGATTTCCGTCATGGCGACGGGTGCAGAAAGAACCTCGTAGATCGTGCCAGTAAACTTCGGGAAATAGATGCCGAAGGAACCGTTACTGATGCACTGCCCAAGCAGCGTCAGCATGATCAGGCCCGGCGTGATGAACGCGCCGTAGGAAACGCCTTCCACCAGTTGGATGCGCGAGCCGATGGCGGCGCCGAAGACGATGAAATAAAGCGAGGTGGAAATGACCGGCGAGACGACGCTCTGCAGCAGCGTGCGGCGCGTACGCGCCATCTCGAACGCATAGATGGATTTGATCGCCTCGAAGTTCATTTATTTTCTCCTACCAGCGATACGAAGATGTCTTCGAGCGAGCTCTGCCGCGTCGACAGGTCCTTGAAGTGAATGCCCTCGGCGGCCAGACGCGACAAAAGGGCCGCGATGCTCGACTGCTCGTGCTCGGCGTCATAATCGTAGATCAACGTCGTGCCATTCGGCCCCAGCGACAGGCCATTGCCGTCGAGAGAATGCGGAACGGCGTTCAGCGGCTGCAGCAGGTCGAGGATGAGCTGTTTGCGGCCGAGCTTGGCCATCAACGCCTTCTTCTTCTCCACCAGCAGCAGCTTGCCGTCATTGATGACACCAACGCGGTCGGCGATTTCCTCGGCCTCTTCGATGTAATGCGTCGTCAGGATGATGGTGACGCCGGAAGCCCGCAGCCGCTCAACGACATGCCACATATCTTTCCGCAACGTCACGTCGACGCCCGCCGTCGGCTCGTCCAGGAAGAGGATCTGCGGCTCGTGCGACAGCGCCTTGGCGATCAGGACACGCCGCTTCATGCCTCCGGAGAGCTGGCGGAGCATATTGTCCCGCTTGTCCCAGAGCGACAGGTCCCGCAGCACCTGCTCGATATGCGCGGGCTTCGGTTTCTTGCCGTGCAGGCCGCGCGAAAAGCTGACCGTGTTCCACACGGTCTCGAACTGATCGGTCGTCAGCTCCTGGGGCACCAGCCCGATCATGGTGCGCGTGGCGCGAAACTCCTTGACGACGTCATGACCGCCGACGGTCACTGTACCCCCGCTCGGATTGGTGATTCCGCAAACGATGGAAATCATCGTCGTCTTGCCCGCGCCATTCGGCCCGAGCAGCGCCAGAATCTCGCCCTGCTCGACGTCGAGATCAATGCCCTTTAGTGCCTGAAACCCATTGGAATAGGTTTTGGTGAGATTACGGATAGAAATGATCGGGGCCATATGGAGGCGAAGTCCGGCTTTTCTGATTAGTTTTGCGGCGTTTGCCCGCTAATATAGTTGGTCAGCGGCTTTTACCACCCAGCCTAAATGAAACAGTGTGTTCGCCTGAGGGAAAGAAACCACACCGCAGGCTGTCATTAAACCGTGACCTTCCTCGGTCATATCTTCCCCAGGTGAGCAACGACTGTCGCACTCCGCCCAACGCCTCTTGGCGACAGCGTCGGCGCCGATGATATTTGCAGATTGATTGCCTTCACATCCATATTGCAGTGCCATTGCGACATGAAGTTTCTTTTCTGGGGCCAGCAAAGATCCCCTGTCGTTGCTGTGCCCCACTCCAGCCGGCCCCCGCGCCGGCTTTTCTTTTGCCGGCAATCGATCCCCAACTACCAGTTGCCGTTGACGCCGCAGCCTGCCGGCGGCAGCGTCTTGTTTTCGAAGCGCGCCTTCAGCATCGCACAACCCTTTTCACGGATCGCGCCCGGCATCATCGAGTTGAGGCCGATGCCGACCTCATCGAATGGATCATCGGCATAGGCAACATAGGCGTACCAACGCCCGCCGATGACGAGAACGATCGCAACGAGAGCGGCAACCAGGGCCTTCCCCAACCCTCTCTTCCTTCTCGGGGCTTCTTCCATTGAACAGCTCTCCCACCTTGGCTGGCACAGTTATAGGGAAGTACAAGAAAGCGCGTAAATGCAACTTTTTGCTCACACGATTCCGCAATGATCCATTGCATTCATTCCCGCGACGCTCCTTACGCGCTCTTTGGTTTCTTCTGAGAGCGGGCCGGGCGAGCAGCGGTATTGAGTGCCACAGCGGCGCGAATGAGTGCCTTCAATGCCTCTTCATCGATGTTGTCACCCTTATGGAAATCGATGGCGCGCCTGGTGTTGCCTTCCAGGCTGGAGTTGAAAAGGCCCGAGGGGTCCTCCAACGAGGCGCCCTTGGCGAAGGTCATCTTCACGACATTCTTGTAGGTCTCGCCGGTGCAGATGATCCCGGCATGCGACCAGACCGGAACTCCTCGCCACTTCCACTCCTCGATCACTTCAGGGTCGGCCTGCTGGATGAGAGCTCGGATCCGGGCGAGCGTCTGGCCCCGCCAATCGTTCAGCTCCTTGATTCTCCCATCTATCAGATGAGAGGCAGAGTCCTCTGTCTGCCCTTCCTTCGGCTCACTCTCGGTCATGCTTGTGTCGCTTTCTTCACGGTTATAGTTGCGCTGCACTGGCGTTCACATTCGTTCGCCGGGCAATTGGCTGGCTTGTTTTATCCAGGCGGTAAGCTGAGCTTCGTCGAGCGGATCACCTTCATGGATATTGAGATAGCGCGTGTCCTTGCTTTTGGACTCGCCAGAAGGGATTGGCTTCAGCGACGTACCACGAAAGAAGGCCACCTTGACGTACTTCGTGAAGCAGTGGATGCCCAGGAACCAGCCTTCGCCTTCCATCCCATAGAGCGGCGAGTTCCATTTGACCGCCTTGCGGACCTCGGGAACCGTGCGCACGATGAGCGCGTCAAGGCGGCGGCCGATGTCGCTTTTCCAGCCCGGCATGGCCGCGATGTAGGCTTGCACGGGAGCGTCGCCATCGCCCTTCGCGATCTGCGGGTTGCCACCCGTAAGAAGGGTCGGGGCTGCATTGCTCGGTTTGGCTCCCTTCTTTGCCACCTTCGGCGACGTGACGGGCGTCTTTTCAGCCATTGCGTTCACTCCACGGATAGACGGACAACTATCAGAATAGCTGATTTTGTGATGTCGACCTACTCCCCGGCCAACACATTGCCGCCGCTGGCGCTCGGCAAATTCGGCATCACAGGCTGCAGTAACGACGCCCGCCCCTGCGATCCCTGAGGTCGAAGTGGAAATGGTTCCAGTGCTCGGCGTTGCTGCCCGGGCCAAGCACTGTGTCGAAATAATTGCAGCTATCGCTGCGCACTGCCTTCAGCAGCCGGCCTTCACGGAAGGAGAACAGCCCCTTTTTGCGCACATCGATGACGTGGCCGTTTTTCAAAACGAAGGTGCCGACGTCGATGGCATTGCCATGGGCATGTTCCGACATCGGATTGTAGCGCTGCCGGCTATTGTTCATCCGGCGGCAGGAATAGCCACCGAGCGGCACGATCGTGCCGACGCCCGTCCAATAGCGCGTGCGAGCCGCCGGCGCCAATTCGTTCTTCACCCATTTGGCGAAGGCAAGCGTTACCTGACAGTTCAGCGTCACCGCCGGCCTGACAGCGATGTTGCCGGAAAGCCCGCTCAGGGAAACCGGATAAGGAACCTGGCAGGCCGGACCATCGTTAATCGGCGGCTTGTCGTTGTAGACGACCCCCATACGCTGCAATTCCTGCCGGCAGGCAATTTCCGAGGTAGGCATGGCGCCACCAGGCGACGATTGCGGCGCCTCCTCCTGCTGTTCGATCCGCGGCATCGGATTGCCAACGCGTGGCAACATGGCGACCTGTGTATTCGGCATCTTGCGGCGGATCGGCGACTGATTGAGTTCAGCCTGTGCGGCCGGGCGTTGAATGATGGAGCGGTTGGCCTGCACCGGCGTGTCCGAGCCGATCCCGTCGACAACGGGCTGATCGGTTTCGCCCTCCGCAATGTTCTGCCCTTCCTCCTGCGCCAGCCCGACGACCGGTCCGGACTGCGCTTCCTCGCTCGGCCCTACACCAAGTTCCGCGTCCATATTGACGCCCTGAGAAGGCACATCCGACTGCTGCGCCAAGCCCTCCTGGACATCTGTGGTCGTTACGGCCTCATTGGCACCAGCCATCGGCAGGCGGCCTTGTTTGGCGGCTGCAGAGGCAGGCATCGGCGCGGCGCTCTGCCGGCTGCCAGAGAGATTATAGCTGTTGGCGTAGTTGGCCGAGGCGGAATTAACGGGCGCTTGGTCACCCTGGTAGGTGAACTGCCTCTGCGGCATGCTGCGATGGGGCTTGATCGAACCGACGCGGGCGCTGCTGTCGATGCTCGACGGTGGTATGAGGCTATCAGCCGTGCAGGCGACCAGCGCCGACGACACGAGCAGCGGCAGGACAGCCCGCCGCAGAAAGGACAAATACGCCATACTCCAGATCCGCTCCTGCTGCCCCAGCCACGGTCGGCAACTATTACGAATCTTAAATAAAAACGGTGAATGAATGCTTACCGCCCCACGAAAGTGGGACATCCGGAATGGCCTGAAGAGGCGCGAAGTATGTCTAAAAAGCTCCTCTTCAATCGACAGAGCTGTTGTCGAATACAGACGACGTCTTTCCCATCGAGATTCGATTGCGTAGGCTGAACGCCGGAATCAAAGCCTTTATCGATTGGAGCGAGTAAATGAACGACAGCGTCAAACCAAGAGGCGAATTGACCCTGCGCACGCTGGCCATGCCCGCCGACGCCAATCCTGCCGGCGACATCTTCGGCGGCTGGGTCATGGCACAGATGGACTTGGCGAGCGGCATTCGCGCCGCCGAGCGGGCCCGCGGTCGCGTCGTCACTGCCGCCGTCAAGGAAATGGCATTCGAGCTGCCCGTGAAGATCGGCGACACGTTGAGCGTCTACACCGATATCGAACGCGTCGGCCGTACCTCGATCACGCTCATCGTCGAAGCATGGGCGCATCGTTCTCGCTATGCCAAGTTGGAGAAGGTGATAGCCGGCACATTCATCATGGTGGCGCTGGACGAGACCGGGGCCCCGAAGCCGGTTCCAGCGGAAAGCTGATCGGATGGAAGCTGCCCGTACGCCCGAGGTTTACGTCTATATCAGGACGGTCATGAGCATGGTCATCGGCCTTTCGCTCGCCCAGCTCCTGATGCGCCTCGCCGGCTTCGTGCAATCGCCTGGCAAGCACCGCGTCTATCTGGTCCATCTCGGCTGGATACTGTCGATGTTCCTCTTCATCATTCATTTCTGGTGGTGGGAATATCGATTGCAGTCGGTGGCAGAGATCAGTTTCGGCGTCTATCTTTTCCTCATCTGCTTCTGCTGCCTGTTCTATTTCCTCTGCGTGCTGCTGAACCCTCCGTCGATCGAGGATTATGGCGGCTTCGAAGAATATTTCATCTCGCGCCGGCGCTGGTTTTTCGGCCTTCTTGCCGTTACCTACGCCGTCGATCTCATCGATACGCTGTTGAAGGGCGAGACCTATTTCAGATCGCTCGGCTGGGAATATCCGATCCGCAATCTCGTTTACATCGTCCTCTGCATCGTAGCCGCCATCACTGCCAATCGCCGCTTCCAGGCGGCGTTCGTGTCGGTCGGGTTGATCTATCAGATTAGCTGGATCTTCCGGCTGTATGACGTGCTCCCGGGATAGAAACCACCAGCCATGCAGGGAGCGACGCCGATATTTTGTTGCAGACCACGCATGAAAACGGCAACGGCGTCGACCGGAACGATGTCGGTAAAACGGCTGCCATTTCCATACTGTACAACCCTTGACCAGAACTACCCCGCATTGTTCAGTGCGGCCGAATATTAGCTTGCGGACGGGAGGCGCGCTTTTGAAGATCACCAGCCTTGCATTTGGATTGGCGCTAGCTCTTTCGCTCGCTCCCTTTGCTTATGCCGATGATCCCGCGCCAGGTCCCGGCGATACCACGATCGCGCTGAAATATTGGATACAATACGCACGGGATGGCAATCCGGCCGCCCAATATGGCCTCGGCTATCGCTACGCCAACGGCCAGGGCGTCGAGCACGACGATGCGAAGGCGGTCGAATGGTACCAGAAGGCGGCGGCACAGGGGAATGCCAAGGCTGAATACGCCCTCGCCTACATGTATTCCAATGGCCGCGGCATCGACAAAGACCAGCAACAGGCAAATGCCTGGTACCGCAAAGCCGCCGAACAGGGCAATGCGGATGCGCAATATGCCATTGGCTATTCCCTCGCCAACGGCCGCGGGCTGGATGTCGACAACGAGCAGGCGGCCGGCTGGTACCAGAAATCCGCCGCACTCGGCCAACCCCAGGCGCAGTATGCCCTCGGCTATATGTATGCACACGGCATCGGCGTTCACGAGGACGATACGATGGCGCTTGCCTGGTATCGCAAGTCGGCGGATCAGGGACGCAGCGATGCACAATATGCGCTCGGCTATATGTTTGATAACGGCCTCGGCACAGCCGCAGATCAAAGCCAGGCGATAGAGTGGTATCAAAAATCAGCAGATCAGGGCGATGCCCAGGGCGAATATGCGCTCGGCTATGCCTATGCCAACGGCCACGGTGTCGATCAGGACGATGCCCAGGCCTATTCCTGGTATAAGAAATCCGCCGAGCAAGGCCGCGCCGACGCGCAATATGCGCTTGGTTACAGCTTCGCCAATGGCCTCGGTGTTCCCCAGGACTATAAGCAGGCGCTGCAATGGTACCGCAAATCGGCCTCCCAGGGTCGTGCCGATGCGCAATATGCAGTCGGCTACTTCTATGCCAATGGCCAGGGCGTTCCGGTCAATGATGACGTCGCGGTCGAATGGTATCGCAAGGCAGCCGATCAAGGCGACGCCCAAGGCGAATACGCTCTCGCCTTCATGTATGCCTGCGGTCGCGGCCTCGCGAAGGATTATGGCAAGGCCTTGCAATGGTACCGCAAGTCCGCCGATCAAGGCGGCGCGGATGCGCAATATGCGCTCGGCTATATGTACGACAATGGTCAGGGCACAGCCCCGGACAAGAGCGAGGCGGTGGCCTGGTACCGCAAAGCCGCTGACCAGGGCAATGCGGACGGCCAATATGCCCTTGCCTACCTCTATTACAATGGCGACGGTGTTCCCCAGGATTATAGCCAAGCCGCTGACCTTTTCCGCAAGGCCGCCGAGCAAGGCGACGCCCGTGCCCAATACGGGCTGGGACATATGTATTACAATGGCTACGGCGTGGCGAAGGATATGAACCAGGCCTCCGATTGGTTCCATAAGGCAGCGGATCAGGGGCTACCGGAGGCGCAACACGGCCTGGGCGACATGGCAGCCGACGGCGGTGGTCTTATCAAGGATGTTGGCCCGGAGGGTGGAGAACTCGCCAAGACGAACAGCCGGAGCGAAGCGCCGGGCTGGCTTGTCCTCCGATTGCTGACGACGCTGTTGCCATAATTTATAACTTATACGTGCAAGGCGCCTTGCGCCCTCGCCCGTCGCGCTTTTAGTATTCACACATGAAGAGATCAAAGGTTGAGGAGCAGATCGTGCGTTTCAAGAGGGTGGCCGTCGGATTGCTTTTTGCGTTGGCATCCATCGGCGTCGCGCATGCCGATCGCGGGCAGAACGCCTACGACCGAGGCGACTACAAGGCGGCGCTTGACTATTGGCGCCCGCTCGCAAACAAGGGCGACGCCGCGGCGCAACTGAAACTCGGCGAAATGTATGAGGAAGGCGACGGCGTCGCGAAGGATCTCACGCAGGCGCTGAGCTGGTATCGCAAGGCAGCCGACCAGGGTAATGCCGAGGCTGAGTTCAACGTCGGCACCATGTATGACGAAGGCCAAGGTGTCGCGACGGACGACGCCAAGGCCGCCGTCTGGTACCGCAAGGCCGCGGAACAAGGCTATCGCGATGCGCAATACAATCTCGCTTTGATGTACGACAATGGCGAGGGCGTGACGAAGGACAGCGCGCAAGCTTTCGTCTGGTACAGCAAGGCAGCCAAACAGGGCGACGCGGATGCGCAGTTCAATGTCGGGGTCATGTACGACAACGGTGACGGCGTAAATCAGGACAAGAGCGAGGCTGTTGCCTGGTACCGAAAATCCGCCGATCAGGGCAATGCCGACGCGCAATACAATCTCGCTATCATGTATGACGAAGGCGACGGCGTGCCCCGAGATGACGCCCAGGCTTTAGCCTGGTATCGCAAGTCCGCTGACCAAGGGAAAATCGAGGCGGAATACAATCTCGCCGTCATGTATCGCGACGGCGAAGGTGTGCCCAAGGACGGCAATCAAGCCGTCTCATGGTTCCGCAAGGCGGCAGACCAGGGCGATGCCGAGGCACAATATAATCTCGGCGCCATGTATGCGGACGGCGACGGAATTGCCGAAGACGACGCCGAGGCCATGGTCTGGTTCCGCAAGGCGGCGGATCAAAATGACGTCGAAGCCGAGTACAATCTCGGCGTCATGTATCGCGACGGCGAAGGCGTTGCCAAGGATGGCCGCCAAGCCGTCGATTGGTTCGAAAAGGCGGCCGCACAGAACTATGCCGACGCTGCCTTCAACCTTGGCGTCATGTATCGTGACGGCGACGGCGTGCCGGTGGATTGGGCAAAATCCTTCGAATGGTTCCGCAAGGCCAAAGCCATGGGCCGCAACGACAATGAGCCCGGTGATAATGAGGAGACGCCTCCGCAGAATAGGACCATCCCGATTTGAGATAACCGAGGCCCCTGCCTTGCGCCGACGGTCCGCTATGCTTAGCTCTTGCCCGAACGGGAATCATGGATGGGAGATCGCCGGATGCGGCTCAGACAGATAGGCTTCGGACTGGCGCTGGCACTCTCGATCGCCTTTCAGGCCCATGCCGACGACGGGCAAGCCGCCTATGACAAAGGCGATTATGCCGGTGCACTCGCCCATTGGCAGCCTTTGGCGAACAAAGGCGATGCGGCGTCGCAGGATGGCCTCGGCAGCCTCTATGCGCTCGGAAAGGGCGTTCCTCAGGATTACGCCGAGGCCATTGCCTGGTTTGCCAAAGCCGCCGATCAAGGCCTGCCCAAGGCGCAATTCCATCTCGGCTATGCTTATCTCCGCGGCGACGGCGTCACGAGAGACCGCAACATGGCGATAGGCTGGTTCCGGAAAGCCGCCGCCCAGGGCTATGCGCCGGCACAGAGCATTCTCGATCAGATGAAGTGAGCCGAGGCGCTCCTGTTTAGAGCATATCCCCCAAGCTCCAGTGATTGCCCCAGCGGACGTCGATTTCGTCCTCGACATTCTGATACCGGATGTCGGTCGACAGGCGCAGACGGCCCTTCGGATCCCGATTGGTCGTGGATGCGTGGATCATGTAGGGACTGTGCAACATGATATCGCCGGCCTCATAGTCGGCGGCGAGCCAGCGTGTCTTGAAGCGCTCCGCCATGTCAGGCAGGTCTTTGGAGACCCAGCCACCTTCGGTCATGTTCTTGTTGAAGGCGCTGATACGTTCCTCCGGCGAGAGCGAGGCGCTCTTGATCGCGAACTCCTTCTCCATATCGGCGCCGATCCGGTGCGATCCCTCGAGATAGACGAGGCCGCCCATATCGACCGGAATATCGCCGATCGGAATCCAGGCAGTGACGATGCGGTTCGTGCCACCGCGCAGATAGACAAGATCATAGTGCGCGGGCGTGACGACGCTGGTGCCCGGCCGGGTGAAACGCATGATCTTGCGCTTGTGCAGATAGGAGATGCCCTGCAGGAATTCGTCCATGAAGGAGGCCAGCCGCGGCTGGGTACAGAAGCCCTCATAGGTCACCGAACGCACCAGCGACATCAACCGCCGGTCGGCCAGCGACTTGTCGGCTTCCGCCTTGGCGGCAAGACCGACCATGGGGTCCGAGCCGGGCTGCAGAAGCCCGGTGTCCATCAGATGCGCGAACACCCAGGCGCGGAAATCGAGCACATCCTGGCGCTTCAGAAATCCCTTGAGCCAGAGATAGCCATGCTCCTGATATTGCTCGCGCAGCGTCGCAATGTCGGTCGCGGCATCGGTGGGTTCGAGATAGCCGAAACGGTCTGGCGCCATCGACAGAATCTTGCCGTTCGCCTCAAGCGGCGCCCGCCCGGGCGTCGTTTCATCCAGCACGGAATGCAGCGAACCCGACATCTCAGCCCTCCCGAAATACGCCACTCGCCGGCAGCCTCTCCTCAAAGACTGAACCGGCATGCGAATCATAGGACGAATGGCGATCGCTGCCTAGCGGCCTATGCCCGCTTCATCCCCGGAAAATGAAGGAGGCGCCGACAGCGATAAGCGCGAAACCGATGGCGTGGCCCCAGGTCAGGTTTTCGCCCAGCCAGAAGACCGAGAAGCCGGAGAACACGATCAGCGTGATCACCTCCTGCATGGTCTTCAACTGCGCCGTCGAATAATAGCCAGAGCCGAGGCGGTTGGCGGGCACGGCCAGGCAATATTCGAAAAAGGCTATGGCCCAACTGCCAAGAACGGCGATCGTGATGGCCGTGCTCTTGTGCTTGAGATGGCCATACCAGGCGAAGGTCATGAAAATATTCGATGCAAACAGCATGATGACCGGCCAGACCGCGGCCGGGTTGAGGATGGAGGGCATGGTAAATCCTTTGGCCATTATGAATCGCCCACACCTTTGACCCCTCAAGGCCCGAAAATTCAAGAGCGGAGCGCTGCGCCTAAATGCAGCAGTCACGTGAATATGGAAATGGGCCGAATTGAGGCCGGCTGGAGAGTCGTGCGTTCACATGATTGCGGGGATTGCTTCACCAGCCGGAGACATGGAAGAGTGCGCGCATATTCTCCTATTCTATCTGCCAAGGAACCGACCGCCGTGATCAAGACATCCGCTGCACTGCCCGCCTCGCTCCTTCCGTCGCTTCGCATGGGATTATTCGCCATCGCCTTCGCCGTGCCGCTGTCCCCCTTGCCCATGGCATCCGCGCAGGCCCAGAGCGCGCCCGGCTCCTGTTGGTCGCTGCTGCAGAGCAAGTTCGGTCCGCAGATCGAGAAGTCGGTGAACGAGGCCGATCCCTGCAAGAAACTGCCGGGCCTCGATCACAAGGAGAAATTCGAAGTCAAGTCGCTTGACCTCTGCAGCGCGGCCGGCGGTGTGCAGGTCAACGCCCGCGCCGATCTCGCCTGCAAGTCGCATGGCATCGTCCAGGCGACGGTCAAAGGCCAGTTGGAAGCTTCGGTGACGGTCGATGTGGGCGCCTGCAAAATCACCGATTCCCATGTCGGCGTCAGCGGCCCCATCGGCGACCTGATATCCTCGGTCGGCGGGATACAGGAGCTTGCCCGCAGCTTTGCGCAGGCGAAAATTTCCGAAATCTGCGGCAAATAGGTTGGAGGCCGGCGGCTTTGAGCCGCCGGCCGTGCTCCGGCGAGGGCGCGGCGATTAGATCGGTATCGCGCTCTGGGGTTCCTCCGTCCCCTTATCGCCGAAGCGGATATCCTTCTTTTCAAAACCGAAACCGGAAAATAGCGCCACCACGGCCGCGACGATCACCAATACAATCAACAACGCAAAAGCGTAGTCGCCGTTCCAACGTGCCGCCAGGCCCGCCTGAATCGTTGCGTTGCCGGATGCGAGCAGGTTGCCGAGCTGATAGGCGAAGCCGGGGAATGTGCCGCGCACTTCATCGGGCGACAGCTCGTTGAGATGCACCGGCACGATGCCCCAGGCGCCCTGCACGAAGAATTGCATCAGGAAGGCGCCGACAGCGAGCAGCACCGGTCCGGGCGCATAGACCCATAACGGGGCGACCGGGATTGCCAGCACCGAAGCGATGACGATCGCCCGCCGCCGCCCGATGCGCTGCGACAGGGCCCCGAAAAACAAGCCGCCAATCATCGCACCAATATTGTAAACGATAGCGATAGCGCCGACGGTATAGCTGTCATACTGCCGCTGTGTCTGGAGGAAGGTCGGGTAGAGATCCTGCGTCCCGTGGCTGAAGAAGTTGAAGGCGGTCATCAACAGCACAGCCCACAGGAACAGTGGGATATTCTCGCGCAATACGGTGACGAAAGGCCTTTGCGGCGTCGCCCGCCGCTGCACGAAGGCCGGCGATTCCTGTACGTTGCGGCGAATATAGAGCACCAGCAGCGCCGGCAGCGCACCGACCATGAACATGCCGCGCCAACCGATGATCGGGAAGAGCAGGAAGAACAAGATCGAAGCCAGCAGATAGCCGGAAGGATAGCCCGCCTGCAGAATGCCGGACACGATGCCGCGCGACTCCTCGGGCACCGTCTCCATCGTCAGCGACGCGCCGACACCCCATTCACCGCCCATGGCGATGCCGAAGAATGCCCGCAATATCAGGAACATCGTCAGCCCGGTCGAAAAGCCGGTCAGGAACTCGAAGATCGAATAGAGCAGCACGTCCGCCATTAGCGTCACGCGCCGGCCGAAGCGATCGGCGGCAAGCCCGAAGATCAGCGCCCCGAGCGCCCGCATGGCGAGCGTCAGGAAGATCGCCACCGAGACAGCGGGAACATCGGTATGAAACTCCTCGGCGATATATTTGAGAACGAAGACCAATATGAAGAAATCGAAGGCATCGAGCGTCCAGCCGAGATAGGCGGCGATGACGGTGTTGCGTTGTTGCGGGGATAAAGAGCGTAAACTATCCAATGCTGACATCATGGTCCTCCGACCGGATGGCGGCGGCGAGGCGGGCAATTCCGGATGCCGTCGAAGCAAGGGGGAGCCCGGCACCGGCCGGGCGGTTCGACGCTGCGGCGGGCTTTTCCTCCAGCGCTTACGAAATTAGCTGGCGGATGTCTGGAGCAGCGTCCCGCCAACGCCTTCGTCGCCTTTCGGTTCCATCACATTTTGTGTGATCGGAAGTAGAAAAATCGACGTCTGTTTCCCTTTTGTACTCTTTCCCCCTTCACATCGGCGCTGACTCCCTCCATATTCCGCCCATGGCAAAATCACCGAAAAATTCCTCCGCCCCGACCGGTTTCGAAGAGGCGCCGCAGGCACCGTTTGAAGGTGCGCCGTTGAGCGGCAGCGTCGCAGATTGGGTCAAGCGGCTCGAGGCGGAGGCGGAAGCCAGCAGCGTCGAGAGCCAGCGCGAAATCGCCTCCAAGGCAGGCAAGCACCGGAAGAAGGTGGAGATCGCTGCATCGAAATCGGCGCGCGGCACCTCCATGGGCGGTTCGACCGACCCGAAAACACGTGCCGCTGCCGGGCTCAATCCGGTGGCCGGCATGGACACAACGCTGGAGGAGGCCGTCAATGCCGGCACGGCCGTCACTGCCACGGTCGAAGCGCTGTCGGCGCTGATCGAGAGCGGCAATCCGCTGCACAAGAACGGCAAGATCTGGACGCCGCACCGCCCTGCTCGGCCGGAAAAATCCGAAGGCGGCATCAGCATCCGCATGGCCTCGGAATACCAGCCCGCCGGCGACCAGCCGACGGCGATCCGCGACCTCGTCGAGGGCCTGGAAAACGGCGATCGCAGCCAAGTGCTGCTCGGCGTCACCGGCTCCGGTAAGACCTTCACCATGGCGAAGGTGATCGAGGAGACCCAGCGTCCGGCCGTCATCCTGGCGCCGAACAAGACGCTGGCGGCGCAGCTCTATTCCGAGTTCAAGAACTTCTTCCCGGACAATGCGGTCGAGTATTTCGTCTCCTACTACGATTACTACCAGCCGGAAGCCTATGTGCCGCGCTCGGACACCTATATCGAGAAGGAATCCTCGATCAACGAGCAGATCGACCGCATGCGCCACTCGGCGACGCGTTCGCTGCTGGAGCGCGACGACTGTATCATCGTCGCTTCCGTCTCCTGCATCTACGGTATCGGCTCGGTCGAGACCTATACGGCCATGACCTTCCAGATGAATGTGGGCGATCGGCTGGACCAGCGCCAGCTCCTGGCCGACCTCGTGGCGCAGCAATACAAGCGCCGCGACATGGATTTCATCCGCGGCTCCTTCCGCGTGCGCGGCGACACCATCGAAATCTTCCCGGCCCACTTGGAGGATGCCGCCTGGCGCATCTCCATGTTCGGCGACGAGATCGACGCCATCACCGAATTCGATCCGTTGACCGGCCAGAAGACCGGCGACCTGAAATCGGTGAAGATCTACGCCAATTCGCACTATGTTACACCCCGGCCGACGTTGAATGGCGCCATCAAGGCGATCAAGGAAGAGTTGAAGCTCCGCCTCGCCGAGCTGGAAAAGGCCGGCCGTTTGTTGGAAGCGCAGCGCCTGGAGCAGCGCACCCGCTACGATGTCGAGATGCTGGAAGCCACCGGCTCCTGCCAGGGCATCGAGAACTATTCGCGCTATCTCACCGGCCGCAATCCCGGCGAGCCGCCGCCGACGCTGTTCGAATATATTCCCGACAACGCCATCATCTTCATCGACGAAAGCCACGTCACCGTGCCGCAGATCGGCGGCATGTACCGCGGCGACTTCCGGCGCAAGGCGACGCTCGCCGAATACGGCTTCCGCCTGCCCTCCTGCATGGACAACCGCCCGCTGCGCTTCGAGGAATGGGACGCCATGCGCCCGGACACGATCGCGGTGTCGGCAACGCCGGGCGGCTGGGAGATGGAGCAATCCGGCGGCGTCTTCGCCGAACAGGTCATCCGCCCGACCGGCCTGATCGACCCGCCGGTCGAAGTCCGCTCCGCTCGCACCCAGGTCGACGACGTGCTCGGCGAAATCCGCGAGACCGCCGCCAAGGGCTACCGTACCCTCTGCACCGTGCTGACCAAGCGCATGGCCGAGGACCTGACGGAGTATCTGCATGAACAGGGCGTGCGCGTCCGCTACATGCACTCCGATATTGACACGCTGGAGCGCATCGAGATCATCCGCGATCTGCGCCTCGGCGCCTTCGACGTGCTCGTCGGCATCAATCTGCTGCGTGAAGGCCTCGACATTCCCGAATGCGGCTTCGTCGCTATCCTCGACGCCGACAAGGAAGGGTTCCTGCGCTCGGAAACGTCGCTGATCCAGACGATCGGCCGCGCCGCGCGTAACGTCGACGGCAAGGTCATCCTCTATGCCGACACCGTTACCGGCTCGATGCAGCGGGCGATGGAGGAAACCAGCCGCCGCCGCGAAAAGCAGATGGCCTATAACGAGGAAAACGGCATCACGCCGGAATCGGTTAAGGCGAAGATTTCCGACATCCTCGACAGCGTCTACGAGAAGGACCACGTCCGCGCCGATATCGGCGGCGCCTCCGGCAAGGGCTTTGCCGATGGCGGCCATCTCGTCGGCAACAACCTGCAGGCCCATCTCAACGCGCTGGAAAAACAGATGCGCGACGCCGCCGCCGACCTCGACTTCGAAAAAGCCGCCCGCCTGCGCGACGAAATCAAACGCCTCAAAGCCGCCGAACTCGCCGTCATGGACGACCCGATGGCCCGCGAAGAGGCAAGGAACATTGAAGGCGGCAAAATTGGCCGCCCCAATCCTTCGAGGCCCCGGTCCCCTTCGACAAACTCAGGAGCCTCCGCACCTCAGGATGAGGACGGAGCAGGCGCCGCATCGGGAGGTAGAGGCAACCCTCATGGTGAGGAGGCCC
The DNA here is from genome assembly GCF_025200735.1 of Rhizobium sp. CB3060. Classification (NCBI taxonomy): domain Bacteria; kingdom Pseudomonadati; phylum Pseudomonadota; class Alphaproteobacteria; order Hyphomicrobiales; family Rhizobiaceae; genus Rhizobium; species Rhizobium sp. CB3060. The sequence continues at coordinate 1,679,082 of NZ_CP104158.1, forward strand.
GCAGGGCCGTCTCGAACCATGAGGAGGAAGCGCAGCGCTCTTATTTCGCCAAGCCCACCCTCGACGAAATGGGCCCCGGCAGCGACGCCGGCACGCCCCTCTTCCGCAAAAAAACCAGTTCGGACGCCTTGTCCGGCACAGCCGGGCAAGATAGCGAATCCGAGCAAGCAAGAACTCGAGGCTATTTCCGAAGGAATAGCCTCGACGAAATGACCGTCGGCAGGACGGAAAAGCCGGTCCTCGGCAAGGTGCCGGACAAGCCGATCATCCGCGCGAAGCCGGGCGTCGGCTCCTATGAGGATGCGGTGGATGAGAAGCAGCGGAAGGGCCGGACCAAGGGCAAGACGGGGCGGCCTGGGAGGTAAGCGGATTTCAGTTTTCCAGTGGCAACTTGCGGCTCATTGCGGTCATCGCATGGACTACCCGCAGCACTTGGCAGCAGCCGCCGATCCGCAGCAGGCCGCCACTTGAGCCTGTTCAGCCAGCCACCGGTCACGCGGCTTACAACTCGCCGCGCGGGGAACGAGTTCGACATATAGCGCACCATCGCAGATGACAGGAGTCGATGCGCAATAGAGCCGCATCGGCTGCACACCATCGCTTACCTCAAAGGTCAGCTTCGCCGAGCCATCAAGCTGAACATGCTCGGAAACCTTGCGAATGATGGCAGCGAACTTGCCCGCAAGCATATAGGTGCGGTTGCCTTCCTCGATATCCCAGAGCTGCACGAAAATCTCTGCCCATGCTTCCGGATTGGCCCCGCAGTCCAGCGCTGAAAACTGCCCCGCCTTGACTTCGGTGACATGATAGCCCGGCTTCACCGACCGGCCCTCATAGCGGAATACAAGGGGCAGATCGCGGGAAGCTGCCAATGTCTCAAGCAAAAGGCCAAGGTTGATATCCGAAGATTGGACCTTGTCGATCGCATTCATTTGAGATACCCATCGTTTCAACATTTCAAGGATTATTGAATTATGGATGAACGTCAAGCTCTCGCTTCGTTCGGTGCGCTCTCGCAGGAGACCCGACTACAGATCATCCGCATGCTCGTCGTTGCCGGTCCGGACGGCATGTCGGCAGGAACAATTGCGGAAAAGCTCGAAGTATCGCCTTCGAACATCTCGTTCCATCTTAAGGAACTGGATCGAGCCGGCCTCGTCAACCAGCAGCGTGAAGCTCGCTCCATCATCTACACCGCCAATTACGATGCGCTGAGCGGCCTCGTGCGTTTCCTGATGGAAGACTGCTGCGGGGGCAATCCCGAAATTTGTGCACCAACGGCCAAGGTTGCCGCCTGCTGCGCGCCCGCAGAGGAAAAAGTTCAATGAACGTCCCGATTTGGTCTGTGGTCTGAAGCTATGACTTTGTTTCCTCTCTCGCGCCGCCTTGCCTCGGAAGCCCTCGGCGCGGCACTTCTGGTTGCGACCGTCGTCGGTTCGGGCATCATGGCGGACAGGCTGACGACTGATACGGCGCTTGCATTGCTCGCCAACACGCTTGCGACGGGTGCGATCCTTGTCGTGCTGATTACTGTGCTGGGGCCGGTTTCCGGGGCTCACTTCAACCCGGTCGTATCGCTGGTTTTCGCGCTCCGTCGCGGACTGACCGCAATGTCGGCTCTGACCTATATCGTCGCGCAAATCCTTGGTGGCATTGTCGGAACCATTCTTGCCCATGCCATGTTCGAATTGCCCTTGCTTCAAACCTCGACCACCATCCGTGCCGGCGGCGCGCAATGGCTTTCTGAAGTAACGGCCACGTTCGGCCTCATCTTCGTGATCCTCGCTGGCCTGCGATTTCGGTCCGAAACCGTGCCCTGGCTGGTCGGTCTCTATATCACCGCCGCGTACTGGTTCACGGCTTCCACTTCATTCGCCAATCCCGCCATCGCTATCGCCCGCTCGCTGACAAACACCTTTTCGGGCATCCGTCCGGTCGATCTGCCAGGCTTTATCGTCGCGGAAGTCCTGGGCGCATTGCTGGCATCGATGCTCGCTAGCTGGCTGTTGATGGAAGCCCGCAATCCTCAAACTCCTACAGAAACGGAATCCGCCCCATGAGCATGGACGTCACCATCTATCACAACCCGCAATGCGGCACGTCGCGCAACACGCTGGCGATGATCCGGAATGCCGGCATCGAACCGACTGTCATCGAATATCTGAAAAATCCGCCGACCCGCGAACAGCTCGTCAAGATGATTGTGGATGCAGGTTTGAGCGTCCGCGAGGCAATGCGCGACAAGGGCACGCCCTACGCCGAACTCGGCCTCGACAATCCGGGCCTGACCGACGATCGGTTGCTCGATGCCATGTTGAAGGATCCGATCCTGATCAACCGCCCATTTGTCATTACGCCGATCGGCACACGCCTTGCCCGGCCTTCCGAGATCGTTCTGGATATCCTGCCCGACACCCATAAAGGCTCCTTCACCAAGGAAGACGGCGAGCAGGTACTCGATGCCCAGGGCAAACGCCTTGTCTGAACGCGTGCTGCTTCCCGCCGTGCTGGCCGTCGATGCCGTCAAGCCCTCTTCCGCAAGAACACGCTAGACGAAATCACCGTCGGCAGAACGGAGAAGCCGGTACTCGGCAAGGTGCCGGACAAGCCGATCATCCGGGCTAAGCCGGGTGCCGGGTCCTATGAGGATGCGGTGGATGAGAAGCAGCGGAAGGCCCGCACGAAGGGGAAGACGGGGCGGCCTGGGAGGTGAGCCGAGTTAAATTCAAAAAATACGCACATACGGTTTGCCGCATGCGATCAAAATTAACTTAGCTGAAGTACGTAAGGGCCTATATCAAGAACGGCTTGATTTCAATAACCCTTTGTTTTTCAAAGACTCTTTGATTTGCACGTGTCGCTTATCTGATGTCGCAGATAAACCTTTTGAAGCACGCTCATCTACAATAAGAGAAGCGTTGTTCAGACGCGCATTGCTGATTGGTAACAACATCGAAAGCTGCTGTTCCTTTTTCATTTTATATCCCCTCCTTTTCTAACACAGGCTGCAGAACCAATTGCTCGCGAGTTACAAGAGAGTCTAATGGTGGCGATGCCAGCGGCCTAGCGGTCTTAGGTATAACATTCTTTAGCTTACCTGATTCTTTACGTTCAAGCTTGCCACCAAAAACTCGCGAGAAGCTGGAAGGTGACACACCGGCATACTGCAGAAACGCAACTTTCCCTTTCTCATTGGGATTGGTAGTTATAGCATCTGAATGCAGCGTCAATGCCAAACTTTTGGGATATGGGTCGATATAAATAACCGCGTCGATCCCGCTTGCCACGATGTGACGAGCGCAATTGTGGCAAGGAAATGTTGTCGTAAATAATTTAGATCCAACGATCCCACCCTTGCCCAATCTGGCGACGGAGATAATGGCCTCCATCTCAGCATGGACCGCCCTGGAAAATTCTATAAGGTTTTTGACGTCCGTGTTTCTAAGACTTTGCCTAATGTCAGATGATTTTACGGAATTCCCAACCTTCGCACTAATTTGGTCGAAAAGTTTATTCTTATGGAAGTCATTCCAACACTGGCACGCCTTCCACTTATAGCATCGATTATCTCCGGATCCGTCGTCAATATTGTAGGTCCCACCCCCAAATTTTGGCACATCGTTAGCACCTTGACCGATTACCTCGCCCGTCTTTGACACAATTACGGCACCGACCTGCCTGGATAGGCAAGCCGAATTCAAAGAAATACCGGAAGCAACCTGCATCGCATATTCATCACGCGTAGGGGTTTGAACGCCAATTCCGAAGACCAAATTTAACAAACGATCCACTGCAATCCCGACGTTATCAGTATTATCTTCGTCATTTCGGAAGAAGACATCAGCATAGTTCATCGTTTTACGAACAGATTGGCCGAAGTCCAGACCTTCATCGTAGTCAGCGTCTTTGATCTTGGAGAGATAAGAGGAGTTTGAAACATTACTCTCCAATCTCGAAATTCTCTTATCCTCGGGAGAAAATACACCTATTAACCAAAACAAATCACCGTAGACCTTTCGCAATACTGCAACTTCCTCTGGATTCTTCAAAGAATCTATTATCGCGCAGAATCGCCTGTCCTCGCCATTTTCAACATCTTTTCTGGATTTATTTATTTGATCTATACTTAAAATGGCAAGAACGTCGTTTGAATGCTTCTCTCTAAGTTTGTTGCCGATATGTTGAAGCTTTTCAACTCTCTCCGAATCTGACGCATCAACTGTGACAGAACCGACACTCTCAGCACGTTCATTAATTATGTCGCTAATCTTTATAACGTTAGTTTGGTAAGAGAAATTCTCCTCTATTTTCTTTTTAATAAGACTTGCCACCGTCGACGCACCGGATCCGATAGGCGCAACCATAGCGAAGACAAGCTCTTGCGTTCTCCGTTGATCTAAAGTGACAGGTTCTTCTTGCTCACCGCTGGCGAATGTCACAGCGGATTCTTCAATTGCTTCGCTTTTTTTATTAAGAATAATTGCCATCTACACCACCAGAATGGTTCGTTGAGTCTATCTATGCGAGCATAGTTGCATAATGTAATTCCGCGAGACAGCTAAATCCAAGATAGAAATTTCGAATTAATAATGCGTCGTGAGCGACACAATCCGTGTTAAATTGCGATATTGGATTATTTTCTAAGCCGCTGTGGGCAAGGATTGTCGCTGAACTCACCACAACAGAAAGGCTGAGTCCTTCCCCATTTGACCCTCAGCGGACGTATGCCCCATTCTCTGCTATACTCTCAAACAACCAAGACAACTCCCAAGGCATGGCCAAACCTGATCGATAGCTGAAGCGCAGGTGCCACATGACTGACGTTCAGGAAAGGCTCCTTGAAAGCAAGATCATCGAGATCGAGCAGGCCCGGTCTTGGAGTCCGCGGATCATCTCCAAATTAGAAGCGCTGATCCGCAGCGGTGACGACTTGTCCCTCTATCGCATCAATCCCCTGGCCTTCGCTCGCGACCGTGCCATCGCGGAGGCGGAAAGTATTGATCTGTTTCTCCATGCCACCCGAAACGGATTGTTCGAGATGAGCTGGGATGTGGTGTGCCCGCAATCCGGCATGGTGCTCGACAGTTTCGGCGCGCTGCGAACGTTGAAGACCCACTATGTCTGCGGTCTGTGCGACGTCAGCGGCGAAACCAACCTAGATGACTTCATCGAGGTCACCTTCACGGTGTCGCCGCACCTCCGCCGGCTGCCCTTTCATGATCCCGGCTCGCTCTCAGTCGAGGATTTTCACTGGAAGGCGCGATTCCTGAGCGACGCGCGAATACCCGGCCAACAGGTCCGCTTTCTCGATGTCCTGCAGGGACTGGTTCGTGGACTCTCTTTTCTGCCGCCTAGCTCGGTCACGACGTTGAGGGCGGAGCTCGGTCCCGGCGCCCTGGCGGGCATCAATGTCCAGACCCAGGCGAGTTTTGCATTGCCGGTCGTAGGCGAGCCGGTAACGGAGCCGACGCGCTTGCGGATCGGATATGACGGGCAACGGTTTTCCGCTTCGCTGCCGGCAGCGCCGCCCGGCCCTGTCATCATCGACGTGCAGAACTCCGGTGCCGTGCGTGGCTCGTTGCTGCTGATCAATTGGCCGCCGGAAATCCTCGCGCAGACAATCAAGCCGGCCCTCGACTTCGATCCTTACATGTCGGGCGGGATGCTGCTGGCCCGACAGACATTTCGGCGCCTGTTCCGCTCGGAAAACGTCGATGAGAAGGAAGGTCTGGGTATCCGTCAGGTGACCCTCCTGTTCACGGACATCAAGGGGTCGACCGCCATGTATGAGCGGCTTGGCGATCTCAATGCCTATGCGCTGGTTCGCGAGCATTTCGCACTGCTCGGTGCGACGGTGCAGGAGCACTCAGGCGCGATCGTCAAGACAATCGGCGACGCCGTGATGGCTGCCTTCTCTCGTCCGGCGGATGCTGTCTCGGCTGCGCTGCACATTCTGGGGGTCATCGAGCGCTACAATGCCGCGCATGGCGACCCGAGCCCTATCCTGAAGATCGGAGCCCATTGCGGCCCCTCGATCGCCGTGAGCTTGAACGAAAACCTCGATTATTTCGGCCAGACCGTCAATGTTGCCGCACGCGTGCAGTCGCTGGCTGACGCGGGGGAAATATGCATTTCCGAAGCGCTGTTTGCGGCGCCCGGTGTCAGCCAACTCCTCGCCGGTCAAAGACTGGTCGCCTTCGAAGCTCCTCTCCGGGGCGTCGAGGGAATTGCATGCGTATACCGCGTGATGCCCAATTAGACATCGCTGGAGGCACCGCCGATACCCTAAGTCCGCCGGTCTCGCCTCCCCTCAAAACCGCAAACTGTCATCCAGCCAGACCCGGAAACCACCGCGGAAGGCGTTGTCATTGTTGCCGCGCCGGCACTTCGAGGGCAATTCCTTGAGCTTTTCGACATTGCCGCCGCCGATGACGATGTAGCTCGGCAGCAGAGCCTTGTCCAAGCGCTCGGCGACGTCGAATACCGATTTTCGCCACTTGCTCTTGCCCCGTCGCTCCAGGCCGCGTTCGCCGACATAGTCCTCGAAGGTCGCCTTTCGGTAGGGCATATGCGCCAGTTCCAGCGGCATGCAGACGTTGTCGGCGATCATGGCCGAGCCGAGGCCGGTGCCGAGACCGAGGAAGAGCATGCGGCCCGCCTCGTAGCTGCCGATCGCCTGCATCAGCGCATCGTTGACCATCCGCACGGGCTTGCCGAGCGCTGCCTCGAAATCGAAATCCTTCCATCCCGGTCCAAGATTGAACGGATCGGCTGCGGCGCGGTGGGCGACCACGGGTCCGGGGTATCCCATGGTGACGAGGTCGTAGTGCCAGTCGGATGTGAGATCGCGCAGCGCGTCCACCATCTTGGCCGCCGTCATTTTGTTCCCCGATTCGACTGCTCGCCGCTCGCCGCCGCTACTGAGTTCCACCTTCACATGCGATCCGCCGATATCGACGGCAAGCACGGTGCGGCGGGCAGGCGCCGCATGCGCCTTCGGCTTGCTGTGGTGACGTGTTTGCTCTGCTGCGGGTTCTTCCGTCATGTCATCCATGTCTAGCGCTCCTCCCTAAAGCATGCCGCGCAAAAGCGCACAGCGGTTTTGCGATAACGACATGCGCAAAATCAAAGGCCCAAAGCGCAAGGAGCGAATCCCAGAGATCGCGATGCGCTTTAGACCCTGCCCTTCGTCGCTCCCACGCCTATGGGGCGCAAGATCGGCACTCGCTGTCAAGTCCGGGGCGTATTGCGGATCGCTTAAATTCAATCCAGGATGGCTCCGAAGAGGAACGCATACTGAGCGGAGGATCGACACTTGGCCTATCCGACACTGCCACCCGGTTCCATAGACCCGCCCGGGGCCCCGGGCATCGAGCCTCGCTGGACCTCGAGCGACAAGAGCGCGGTCGGCACTGCCGTCAGCACGGCGAGCAGCGTTTGGTTCACGGCGAGCCATGGCATCCTCAACGAGATCTACGCGCCGCGGCTCGATATGGCCTGCGTCCGTGATTTCGGCTTCATCGTGACGGCCGACGGCTATTTTTCCGAGGAGAAGCGCGATGCCGATCATCGCGTGCAGGCGATCGAGGATGGCGTTCCGGCTTTCCGCCTCGTCAATACCGCCCGCGACGGTCGCTATCGCATCACCAAGACCATATTTTCGGACCCAGAGCGTGAGGTGGTGCTGCAGAAAGTCTACTTCCAGGCGCTCATCGGCGATCTCTCCGACTACCGACTGCATGCCCTCGTGGCGCCGCATCTGGTCAACGGCGGCGCGGACAACACTGGCTGGTACGGTGACTTCAAAGGCAGGCCGATGCTCTTCGCCGAGGGTTCCGGGCGGGTGCTCGCCGTCGCCGCCTCGGTGCCCTGGCTGGCGCGCTCCGTAGGTTATGTCGGCTTCTCCGACGGTTGGCAGACGTTGTCGCGCGGCCAAGGGCTGAAGGAGGAGTACCGCTACGCTGCATCCGGCAACATCGCGCTGTCGGGGACGCTCGATATCCAGGCGAACGAAGGGCGCGCGCTGATCGCCATCGGCTTCGGCACGCAGCCGGAAGAAGCTGCCTTCCGCGCTGTCCTCAGCTTGGAACAAGGCGTCGAGCCGGCGCTGAAACATTATCGCAGTGGCTGGCGGGAGTGGCAGGCCAGCCTGCTTGCCCTGGACGAACCCCACGATCCCAGCCAGCTAAACCGCTACCGCGTCAGTACCGGCGTGCTTGCCACTCACCGCGACGATGCTTCCGGCGCCATCATCGCCAGCCTTTCCATCCCCTGGGGTTTCAGCAAGAGCGACGACGACCTTGGCGGCTATCATCTGGTCTGGACGCGCGATCTCGTGGAAACGGCCGGCGGGCTGCTTGCCGCCGGCGCCAAGGCCGACGCGCGCTCCGTGCTCGACTATCTCTCGGCGATCCAAGAGGCGGATGGCCATTGGGTGCAGAATGCATGGCTCGATGGCCGGCCCTATTGGTACGGCATCCAGATGGACGAGACGGCCTTTCCCATCCTGCTCTACGACATGCTGCTGCGCGCCGGCGCGATCGACGCGTCGGAGAGCGGCCGGTACCTGCCGATGATCGAGGCGGCTGCGGCCTATATTGTCAGAAACGGCCCTGCTACCCAGCAGGATCGCTGGGAGGAGGATGCCGGCTACTCGCCGTTCACGCTCGCCGTCGAGATCGCCGGCTTGCTCGCGGCGGCCGATGCGGTGGAAGCAGCCGGCCGGCTGGCGGCGGCGCAATATCTGCGCGAGGTGGCCGATGGCTGGAACGAGCGCATCGAGGAATGGACCTATGCCACCGATACGGAACTATCGCGCAGCCTCGGCATCGAAGGCTATTACGTGCGCATCGCCTCGGTCACGGATGGCAGCTCGTCACTGAGGCGTGACTTCATCCCAATCCGCAATCGCGATGACGCCAGCGAAGTCTTGGAGGCGGACCTGCTTATCAGCCCGGACGCGCTGGCGCTGGTGCGCTTCGGCCTCAGGGCCGCCGACGATCCGCGCATCCTCGGCACCATCGCCGCGATCGATTCGGAATTGCGGCGCGACCTTCCCGCCGGACCCTACTGGTACCGCTACAATGACGACGGCTACGGCGAGCGCACCGGCGGCGCGCCCTTCGCCGGCAGCGGTGTCGGCCGCCTATGGCCGCTGCTGACGGGCGAGCGCGCGCACTATGAGCTCGCCGCCGGGCGGCCGGATGAGGCGAAGCGCCTGCTGGCGGCACTGGAAGTCTCGGCAAGCGAAGGCGGGCTCCTGCCCGAGCAGATCTGGGACAGCAAAAACGTGCCCGAACGCGAGCTTTTTCTCGGTCGCCCCTCCGGCAGCGCCATGCCTCTGGTCTGGGCCCACGCGGAACACATCAAGCTGCTGCGCTCGATCCGTGACGGCGTAGTCTTCGATATGCCGCCCCAGACCTTCGCCCGCTACGTCGGCGCCAAGCCGGCACCCGCGCCCTTCGCCTGGCGCCCGACGAACAAGCGCGCGCGTATGCCGGCAGGCCGCGCCCTGCGCATCGAACTGCCGGAACCAGCGCAGGTGCACTGGTCCACCGACGGCTGGTCCAGCTTCACCGACAGCCAATCTCACACTACGGGTTTCGGCATGCACATCTGCGACATACCGACGAAGGCGCTCGGCCCGGGCACGATCATCTTCACACTCTTCTGGACGGATACGCAGCGGTGGGAAGGCGCGGATTTCAAAATCGAAGTGGTTTGAGAGCGGCCCGGCGTGCGGAAAGCTGCGGCGCAATTGGCGAAGATGCTACCATTGAGGGACCGAGCCCGCCGGTCGTTGACAACTCATCGTTTTCCAGCCAGTTGAGGTCATCTCAATTTTCCCGACCGGTGTCCTCATGTTGCCTTTGCACTCCCTTGGCGAGCGCGTTGTCGTTGTTGGCCCTTCCAATGCGGGGAAATCGACGTTGGCGGTCGCCCTTGCTAAAAAGCTTGGTTTTCCGGCCGTCCATCTCGATCAACTTCATCATCTGCCCTATACGGATTGGCAGCCGCGCCCCGAAGCAGAGTTCGCCGCGCTTCACGATGCGGCAATTCTGGGAGAGCAGTGGGTTATGGAAGGCAACTACTCGCGCCTGATGCCGCAGCGTTTGGCCCGTGCTACCGGCGCCATTCTCCTAACGTCCAATCACTGGCTACGCTTTTCCCGCTATCTCAAGCGCACGCTGATCAACCGCTCGGACCGCGCGGGACATCTCGAAGGTGCCCAGGACAGCATCAAATGGGAAATGATTCACTGGATTCTCGTGAAGACTCGCGACAGTGGCGTCAAATATGCAAAAATTCTCCAGGAATCCGGTTTGCCAGTCGTCGAATGCCGCACAGCGGATGCGCTCAATAACCTCTATCGGGTTTGGGATTTGCCAGCGCGGCGATAATCCGCGCCATTTCATTTCGAGTGACTCATCGCAAATAGTTGTCATCGAAGCTACGTCATTGATCGGTATACGGGTAATTTTCGCCGTATTGTAGTGTCAAAATGAAACAATAACGGCCATTACCGGCATAAGCATCACCTCCCCAACCCCTTGAAATCTCCCCCCTATCCGGCCTCATTCCCGCTTCGCCCCAATATTGCCCCTTGCCTTTTGTCGCAAATCCTGTCACCCATACACCCGCTCGGGCATTTGCATGCCGGTGACTGGACTGATTTGGCAATGCCGACTGCGCGAGGCAGCCTACAGAGGTTTATCCTCTGCGTAGACGTTCTTTCCCCGTACGTGACTTCTCGACTGGTCTTTGCGTAGGGCAAAGGCTAAACCGCTCGGGGCAGCTCGGGCAGACATCAGACTGTAGGGAAAAGGACTATCCCAATGGCCACCAAGGGCATCGTAAAATTCTTCAACCAGGACAAGGGTTTTGGTTTCATCACCCCGGACGGCGGCGCTAAGGACGTTTTCGTTCACATCTCCGCTCTTCAGGCTTCTGGCATCCAGTCGCTGCGCGAAGGCCAGCAGGTCACCTTCGACACCGAGCCGGATCGCATGGGCAAGGGCCCGAAGGCTGTCAACATCAAGGCTTCCTAAGTCTTAGTTGAGAAGCCGGATAAGGTTTCGAACGGCGCGGTGAAAACCGCGCCGTTTTTTTGCGTTTGCAGGCAGATCGGGCACCCTCGTCCTTCGAGGCTACAGCCTACGGCTTCCGCATCTCAGGATGAGGGTAGAGCAGGCTTCGTAATTGTTCCCAAGATCACTTGCAATTGCCGCAAGACCCAATCGATCAGCCCTCACCTGAGGTGGGAGCATAAGCGACCCTCGAAGGACGAGGGCGGGTTGGCATATTCCCAGGGCGCTAAGCGCTCACTCGCTCGCCCTCGCCGGCAAAATCCACTGCTGCAAATGCCGCTGCAATCACCTCCGCCCCCGCCCCCGGCTTGTTGGCGTCGGTGGAGAGAATCTGACGGTAGCGGCGGGAGCCCGGTAGGCCGGTGAAGAGGCCGACCATGTGGCGGGCGACATGCTGCAGGCGGCCGCCGTTGGCAATGTGGCGCTCCGTATAGGCCATCATCCGGTCGCGCAGGTCGTTCCAATCCGGCTCGACGGACGGTTCACCATAGAAGCGATGATCGACATCGGCGAGGATAGCAGCGTTCTGATAGGCGGCGCGGCCGAGCATGACGCCGTCAACATGGGCAAGATGCGCTTCGGCCTGATCCAGCGTCTGGATGCCGCCGTTGATGCCGATGAAGACGTCCGGCCAACGCTCTTTCATCCGGTAGACGATGTCGTAATCCAGCGGCGGGATCTCGCGGTTTTCCTTCGGCGACAGGCCCTTCAGCCAGGCCTTGCGGGCATGGATCCAGATCGCATCGGCGCCGGCCTCGAGCACGCGGGTGATCAGCTCCGGCAACGCCAGCTCCGGCTCCTGCTCATCGACACCGATCCGGCATTTCACCGTCACGGGCGCCTTGGAAACCCTCTTCATCGCCACAACGCATTCCGCCACCGTCTCCGGCGTCAGCATGAGGCAGGCCCCGAACGTACCGGACTGCACGCGATCCGAAGGACAGCCGACGTTCAGATTGATCTCGTCATAATCATAAGCCCCGGCAATCTGCACCGCTTCCGAAAGCTTGGCCGGATCGGAGCCGCCGACTTGCAGCGCCACGGGATGCTCGGAGGTATCATGTCCCAGCAGCCGGTCACGCGGCCCATGGATGATCGCATCCGCCACCACCATCTCGGTATAGAGCAGCGCATGCCGGCTGATCTGCCGATGCAGATACCGGCAATGCCGATCCGTCCAGTCGATCATCGGTGCGACGGCGAAAACGGGCTTGCGGCTATAAGGGATATCCGCCGGCACTCCGGGCTTTTCTGCCGATTTTGTCATGTCTTGTCTGCTCGCATAAACTTTGTTCTGGCCCGCTCCAATCGTCTATTGCCGCGTCTAAGCGACCTTAAGCGGCGCGCAGCAACAAAATGGGGCACGATGTCGAGAGGCGATATACAGCACAGATAGGAATAAAGCGAGACGGCGTCAAAGTTCAAACGCGGCAGCAAATCTTCGTCCCGCAATGTATCGCGCTGAGATGACCAGCAACGCCACTAGCGCATTAGGGCTTTGCCGCCGCGGTTTCGGTCTTCGGCTTCAGCAGGGTGACAAGCAGCAGGCCGACGACGATGATCGCAGCGCCTTCGAGGTGATAGGACTGCAACTGTTCGCCGAGAATCAGGTAGGCGAGTATGGCGGTGAAGATTGTCTGCAGGTAGAGCATCATGCCGGCCCGGGCCGCACCCAGCGCCTCGACGCTCCGATTGAAGAGGTAATAGGTCATGGCCCCGCCGGGGATCGCCACATAGGCGAGCGCGATCAGCCCGTTGCCGTTGAGCGTCGAGCGCTCGTCGGACGCAAGCTCCCAGAGATAGAACGGCAACGCCGTAAGCACCGCGGCGCCAAGAAGCAGCACCAAAAGCGGAAGGCGCTCTATATCGAATTTCGCGCGGCGGAGCAGGACGGTGTAGAGACTGAAGCAGAAAGAGCCGGCGACGATCCACAACTCCCCTGGATTGATATCGAGGCGCATCAATGCCGCCGGGCTGCCTTTGACGACGATGGTTACGATGCCGAGGAAAGCGATGATCGATCCCGTCACCTGCCAGGTTCCCATTGGCTCCCCCAAAATCAGGCGGGCAAGGATCATCGTGAGAATGGGGATCAGAGCCATGATGATGCCGGCCGTCGTGGCATCTGCATGTTCGAGGCCGATGAAAAGCAGCCCCTGACAGATCGCGAGCCCGGTGCCGCCAATACAAAGTAATTCCAGCGGACGAGCCCGCACAAGCGCAACCATGGCGCCAAAATGCCCGCGCACGATCGGCAGCAGGATGGCCCAGGCGATCAGCACGCGCCAAAAGCAGAGCGCCCAGGGCGGCATTTCATGAGAGACCCACTTCGCGGCAATATAGACGCCGGACGACAGCACCCAGCAGAAGACGGCCACAGAATAGGCGGCTGCAAGCGAATTGCCCGACGCCTGTTCCGTCCTGACCTGATCGGTGTGGACCCCCAAGACATTTATAGCCATGGCCTAGTTATGCCACAGTTCCCATCACCTGCACAGATGAGCGAATCTAAGGCTTACGGCGGATATCCGGGCATCGCTTTCGAGAGTGCCGGTGAATACGGAAAACGCCTCCGCCCACGCTTTACACCAAAACGTTTCCATTGGTCGGTTTTCCCCTCCGCTCCATTGATGCTAGGCTGACACTGGAGTCGGAAGACAGCGTTCTTCTGGCAGCAGACGAATTTTGCGAAGAGATTGTCATGACCGAACAATTTGCCACCGTCATTCCCCTGCCCGCACCCGTCCTATTGCCGATCGAAGGCGAAACCGCATTCTTCCCCGTGCGCCGCGTCTATTGCGTCGGCCGCAACTATGCCGACCATGCGATTGAGATGGGCCACGACCCCAGCCGCGAACCGCCCTTCTTCTTCCAGAAGAACCCGGACAATCTGTTACCATCAGGCGATTTCCCCTATCCGCCGCTGTCGTCGGATGTGCATCATGAGGTCGAGCTGGTGATCGCGCTGAAAAGCGGCGGCGCCGACATTCCGGCCGAGAGAGCGCTAGACTGCATCTACGGCTATGCCGTCGGCATCGATTTCACCCGCCGCGACCGGCAGGGCGAAGCCAAGAAGCTCGGCCGCCCTTGGGAAGTCGGCAAGGCCTTCGAACACTCCGCCCCCATTTCCCCTCTCGCCCCGGCAACTAAGGTTGGTCATCCCGACAAGGGTGGCATCTGGCTGATGCGCAACGGCGAGTCGGCGCAGAGGGGTGACCTCTCGCAGATGATCTGGAAGGTACCGGAAATCATCGCCGAGCTCTCGAAGCAGTTCACGCTGGCGCCTGGGGATGTCATCATGACCGGCACGCCGGCCGGCGTCGGACCGGTGGCGCGCGGCGACAGGATCACCTGCGCCGTCGATGGCGTCGCGACGCTGGTGCTGAACGTCATTTGATCGAGGAGAAGCGAGATGCCGCTCTATGCCCTTTCCGGCTTGGTGCCGAAGACGCCAGATCCCGGCCGCTATTGGATCGCGCCCGACGCAAGTGTGATCGGCAAGGTGGAGATCGGCGAGGATGTCGGTATCTGGTTTGGCGCGGTCCTGCGCGGCGACAATGAGCCAATTGTCGTCGGCAAAGGCACCAATATTCAGGAAGGGGCGATGGTGCATACCGATCCTGCCTTCCCGACCACGATCGGTGAAGGCTGCACGATCGGTCACCATGCCATCATCCACGGCTGCACCATCGGCGACAATTCGCTGATCGGCATGGGCGCGACCGTGTTGAACGGCGCAAAGATCGGCAAGAATTGTCTGGTCGGCGCCAACGCGCTGGTGACAGAGGGCAAGGAATTTCCCGACGGCTCTTTGATCGTCGGCGCTCCCGCAAAGGCAATCCGCACACTGGACGAGGCTGCCATCGAAGGCCTGCGCCGTTCGGCCCGCAACTATGTCGCCAATTGGCAGCGTTTTGCCCGCGACCTCAAGAGGCTGGATTAGGCGGCATTTTTCAAAAGTGCGCGCGGCTTTAGAATCGCGCCACGCCGACATTCAAGCGGCACAGCTCGCGCAATGACCGCGAATCTCGATGGTCGACTTCTCGGCCTTGAACTTCTGCGATTTCAGCCAGTCCATCAGCCGGTGATCCACTTCATGATCGTGGAATTCGATCACCTGGCCGCAGCTTTCGCAGATGGCAAAGGCGACGAGGCCGTGGCTATGGCAATTCTCATCCGGATGGGCACAGGCAACGAAGGAGTTAATGCTCTCGAGACGATGGACGACACCATATTCCAAGAGCTTGTCCAACGCCCGGTAGACCTGCAGCGGTGCGCGGAAACCATGGTCACGCAGCTTGTCGAGAATGGTATAGGCGCTGAGGGGCGCCTCCGCCTTGGTCAGGACATCGAAAACGAGCGACTGGTTCTTGGTCAGTATCGGAGTGGTCATGATCCCTGTCCTCCTTGTTGCGCCGCCGGCGCGCCGGCCCTACGGGCAAGGGGCAGCAGACTGATGATAAACAGAACGAGCGCCGCCACCACGATCGACGGGCCGGAGGGCGTATCGTAACGCAGCGAGCCGAACAATCCGCCGACGACGGCAACAGCCCCAATCAGCGATGCGAAAACCGCCATCATCTCCGGCGTCGCGGCAAAGCGGCGTGCCGTGGCGGCCGGGATGATCAGCAGCGCGGTGATCAGCAGGATGCCGACGATCTTCATGGCAATGGCGATAACGACGGCCATCAGCAGCATGAAAAACAGCTTCGCCCGCTCCGGCTGCAGTCCCTCCGCCTCGGCCAACTCCGGATTGACGGTGGAGGCGAGCAGCGGCCGCCAAAGCCAGGCAATGGCCGCCAGCACCAGAATGCCGCCGCCCCAGATCAGGGCAATATCCGAACGATTGACGGCAAGAATGTCGCCGAACAGGAAAGCAATGAGGTCGATTCTTACCCAGCTCATGAAAGCGACGATCACCAGGCCGATCGCCAGCGTTGCATGCGACAGAATGCCGAGCAAGGCGTCCGCCGACAGCGCCTGACGGCGCTGCAGGAACAGGAGCAGGATCGAAACGGCCGCAGCGACAGCGAAAACGGAGAGCGTCAGATTGAGCTGGAAGAGCAATGACAGCGCCACGCCGAGCAATGCCGAATGTGAGATCGTATCGCCGAAATAGGCCATGCGCCGCCAGATGATGAAGCAGCCGAGCGGCCCGGTGGTCAGCGCCAGCCCGACGCCCGCGATGACGGCGCGCAGGAAGAAATCGTCAAACATGGCGTTCTCCTGCGGCATTATGATCATGATCGTGGTGGGCATGATCATGGTCGTGATGATCGTGATGGCCATGGCCGTGATGACCGTCATCGGCACGGCAATCATCGGTGATCGAGCCGTCGGCATGCTGCACACGGCCATCAGGCAGATGCGTATGGTCGTGATGATGACTGTAGATCGCCAGCGATTGTGCTGCCCGCGTGCCGAACAGCCTGACATATTCCGGGCTCTGGGTCACCGCCTGCGGCGTACCGCGGCAGCAGACGTGGCCATTGAGGCAAACAACGGTGTCCGTCGCGGCCATGACGACGTGCAGATCATGTGAGATCAACAGAATGCCGCAACCTTCGGAATTGCGGATCGATTTGATGAGATCGTAAAGCGCGATCTCGCCACTGAAGTCGACGCCTTGTACCGGCTCGTCCAGCACCAGCAAGTCCGGCTTGCGGGCAATCGCACGCGCCAGCAAGGCCCGCTGGAATTCGCCGCCGGAGAGATGCTGCACCTCAGCCTTGGCGAGATGGGCGATGCCCACCGCCTCCAAAGCCGCCTTCAACTCCGCTTCCGGCAAGGGTCCGGTCAATGTCATCAAACGATGCACGCTCAGCGGAAGGGTCCAGTCGATGGCAAGTTTCTGCGGGACATAACCGACCTTGAGCCCGGCGATGCGATCGACGCTGCCCTCATCCGGCTTCAACACGCCGATGGCGGTCTTGGCACTGGTGGATTTGCCGGAACCGTTCGGGCCGATCAGGGTGACGATTTCGCCGCGGCTCACCGAAAAATCGACGCCGCGCACCAGCCAACGGCCACCACGGCGGACGCCGACATCATGGAGCGACACGAGGGGCCGGCTCTTATTGTCCACGGAAGAAAGCATGAAATTTCCATTTGCGCTGTTGCGTCCTGCTATCGCACACGTTATAGCATAACGCAATTGATGTAATAACATAACAGAACCCATTCAAGGGCAATATCGCATGATCCCGCCAAAGACCCTTCTCCCCCTCGCCGCTTCCTTATTGCTCTCCGGGCTTTTCGCCGCCCCGGCATTCGCGGGCGATCCGCCGGAAGTGGTGGTGTCGATCAAGCCGGTTCATTCCCTCGTCGCCGCAATCATGCAGGGCGTCGGCACGCCGGATTTGATCGTGGAAGGCGCGGCCTCGCCGCACACCTATGCGCTGAAGCCTTCGAATGCGCGGGCGCTGGAAGGCGCCAAAGTGGTCTTCTGGGTTGGTCCCGGCATGGAGGCTTTTCTGGAAAAACCCCTCTCGGCGCTCGGCTCGAACGCCCTCGTGGTCGAACTCGACAAGGCGCCTGGCATCACTAAACTGAAATTCCGCCAGGGCGGCGCTTTCGAAGCGGATGACGACGGCGACGAACCGGCTGCGGACGCAGGTGATACACACGATCACGGCGCGTTCGATACGCATCTCTGGCTCGATCCGCACAATGCCAAGGCAATGACGGCTGAGATCACCACCACATTGGTCGCGGCCGATCCCGCCAATGCGCTAACCTACGAGGCGAACCAGAAAGCGCTGGACGACAAGCTGGACGCGCTCGACTCGGAAATCGCCTCGACCGTCGCGCCGGTAAAGAACAAGCCCTTCATCGTCTTCCACGATGCCTATCAATATTTCGAGCGCCGCTACGGCGTGCATGTCGCGGGTTCGATCACGGTCAGCCCGGAAAGCATCCCCGGCGCGGAGCGGGTGGCGGAAATCCACGGCAAGGTCGCCGGTCTCGGCGCAACCTGCGTCTTCGCCGAGCCGCAATTCGAACCAAAGCTGGTCAATGTCGTCATCGAGGGCACATCCGCCAAATCGGGCGTGCTCGATCCGGAAGCGGCGACGCTGACGCAAGGACCGGATCTCTATTTCGACCTGATGCGCAGCATCGCCAATTCCCTGAAAACCTGCCTTTCCTGAAGCGGCAATAGATCGACGAAGAGAGCGAGCCATTTGCTCGCTGTCACGGCTTTCGACGATGGTAGGGAAAAGACAAACGAATTACGCCCGCACAATGCGGGCGTTATCGAAAGATTATCGTTTGGAACCAAAACGGCCGATCAGGCCACCAGCATGTTCGCCGGAACGACGCTGACTTCATGCACCACCACCAGCGCGCCGATTACTTCGCCTCTCGACTTGGTGGCGCGTAGCGGCGTCATTCGGCAATGCAAGGTCTTGTTGGCCTCCTTCGGACGATAGGCCGGATAGAGGCAATCGACTGTCTCGCCGGCAAAGCAGGCATCCAGCTTGGTCTTGAAGGTGCTTTCAAACAATTCGGAACCGGTGAATTCTGCAATATGCCGGCCGACCAGCTCGATCGGCTTAGACCCCAGAAATTCGGAATTGGCCGCGTTGCTATAGAGATAGCGATAGTCGCGCGTAATCACCGCGACACGATCCGGCAGGCTATCGAGGATAACGTCGTTCAGAACATTGTCCTCGTCGAACCCGGCGACCTCGGCTTCGTGCTGGTTCTTTCCTGTGGAAAATGCCATCAGCACCTCCGCCGCGGCCTCACTGGCGCCGCCGAAATAGCGATCGATCAGTGACGATAGCGACGCGGAATTGCGCATTACTCGTGAGCGGTCATCCGATTCCTCGCGGATGAGATTGCTCATAAATTGCAATTGCATATACATTTCGAGAAGGCTGGTGGCTTTATAAGCCAGGATCGCTGTAACGAGCGGCTCCAACTCGCGATCGAGCGAACCGACAAGTTCATCGTCACCCAGCTTGATTGCCCTTTGAATCTGGGGGCATTTCATGGAGAAGGCATGAAAGAGTGCCAGCAAATTGCCCTCCTGTCCTTGCCCATGGTTCAGCTTCGGGCCTCATTCCCGACGCTACCATAAACAAGGATATTCAGCCTGGCGCCCGCTATCTCACCAAGCTTTCTTGCAAATGCAATAACATGACTTACCCTCACATTCAATCCGGGTGAAATGAAGTTCTCGGTAAAGGCGAATTTTTCGAAAGGCAGGACTTACCGAAGGTCTAATTTTGAGCCTAAGAAGGCTTAAGATGGTTCATTCTGCTACGAATTGTTTTATTTAAGTAATTACTTAGAAAAGAGTCTTTTTGATATTCCAGCGGTCGTGATACCACAGCCATTGCTCGGGATATTCCCTCACCCAGCTCTCTACCTTGTCGTTCAGAAGCTGCGCCGTCGCAGGCAGATCCAGATTGCCGCGAGCATCGCGCGGCATCTCCAGTCTCGGTTCGATCTCCAGTCGATAGCGATTATCGGGCAGCCGGATGCAACGAGCCGGATAAACTTCGCAATTAAACTGACGAACCAGCTTCGGCAGCAGCGGATTGGTTTTGACGTCGCGACCGAAGAACAGCGTCTTCAGTCCCTTTCGGAACTTCTGATCGACCAGAACGCCAACCCCGCCGCCGGCTTCCAATTGCCTGGCCAAGGTGAAAGACGATCCCGCATGCGAGGGTACGAGATTGCCCATGCGCTTGGCGCGAAAATCGAAAACCTTCTCTGCCACATAGGGATTGTTCGGCGGACGGAAGAGCACGGTGACCTTCAGCCCGAAGGCAGCGCCTGCAACCGGCAGCAATTCGAAATTTGCCGTATGTCCTGTAAAGACGATGAACGGCCGCGGATTGTCCCTGAGGTCGAGGAAGATCGGAATGCCGGATACCTCGACGCGGCCCGGCTTCTCGCTAAACGGATCGAAATCAAACAGCCGATCGAGGAAGACATACTCCGCCGCCAGCCGCCCCATATTGCCCCAGCTCGCCAAGGCAATCTCCGCGATCTCCGCCTCGCTCTTCTCAGGAAAAGCGTTGCGCAGATTGGTCAGCATCAGCTTGTGGCGGCTCGTATGCGGCCCGATTTTCCGGGTCAGCCAGTCGGCGAAGTTGATGCCGCCATCGGCGGGGAACAGCTTCAGGAAATTTAGGAAGCCGAAGATGATCTGCGCAATCAGCCATTGGCGGAAATGCCTGACGGCAAGCACGATCCGGGTGAGGACGAGCTTCACGCCGCTCAATCCATCTTGAGGATGATCTTGCCGAAGATCTGGCGCGATTCCATCCGCTCCAGCGCCCGGTCGATATCGCCAAAGCTCACTTCAGTGTCGATGACCGGATATACCAGCCCACGCGCCATCTTCTGCATGGCGTTCGCCATGTTCTCCATCCGGCAGCCGAAGGAGCCGAGCAGCTTTAGCTGCTGCTGGAACAGCATCATCAGGTTCATGTCGGTGGAGACGCCCGAGGTCGAGCCGCAGGTGACGAGACGCCCGCCACGCTTCATACACAGCATCGAGCCGGCCCAGGTATCTTTGCCGACATGTTCGAAGACGACGTCGACGCCCTTCTTCTTCGTCAGCTTGCGCACCACGCCTTCAAAACGGTCGGTGCGATAGTTGATGACGTGATCGGCGCCGAGCGCCTTGGCCTTCTCGATCTTGTCGTCGGAACCGACGGTGGTGATGACAGTGCAGCCGATCTTCTTGGCAAGCTGGATTGCCGCCGTGCCGATGCCGGAGCCGCCGGCGTGGACAAGGATCGTCTCGCCGGGCTCCAGCTTGGCATTGTCGAACAGCATATGCTCGACCGTGCCGAAGGTAACGGGTGCTAAAGCAGCGCCAATCGCATCGACACCGGGAGGCGCCGGAACCAGCAGGCGCGCCGGCAGGTTGACCTTCTCCTGCGCGAAGCCATCGAGATGGAAGCCATGCACGCCGCCGACATGTTCGCAGAGATTGTCGCGGCCTTCGCGGCAGTGGCGGCAGAGACCGCAGGTGCGGGCACCGTAGATCGATACGAGCTGGCCGGGCAGTACGTTGGCAACACCCGGTCCGATCGCCTCGACGACACCGGCCGCTTCCGCGCCGATCACCAGCGGCATCTTGCGCTTGGCAAACGCCATCCCACGCCAGCCCCATACGTCGATATGGTTGAGGGCGACTGCCTTCACGCGCAGGGTAACCTCACCCGCGCCCGGAGCTTCAGGCTCCGGTAGATCGGTGATCTCAAGTTTGCGGTCGTCGATCAATTGCAAAGCGCGCATGGCAAAATCCCCCGCCTCTCGGGCGCAGTAACGTCTTTTTGTTCAAAGGTCCGATTAAGCCGGTTCAAGCGCCATGACAAGGCTGGCGTTCTGTCCGCCGAACCCGAAGGAGTTCGAAAGAATGGCGCCCACCTGCTTTTCGCGCTTCTTGTTCGGCACGACGTCGAGAATGATCGACGGATCGGGATTGTTGTAATTGATGGTCGGCGGCAGCGTGCCGGTCAGCATGGTCTGCAGCGAGAACACCGCTTCGACCGCGCCGGCGGCCGTCAACGTATGGCCGATCATCGACTTGTTCGACGAGACCGGAATGGACGGAAGCCGCTCGCCGAAGACGGCGGACATGGATCCGTACTCCATCTTGTCGTTTTCCGGCGTCGACGTGCCGTGCGCGTTGATATAGCCGATATCGGTTTCAGCCATTCCCGCATCGGCAAGAGCAGCGCGGATCGTCGCGATCGCCGGGCCGCCGTCCGGCGACGAGCGGGTGCGATGGAAGGAATCCGCCTTGTCGCCGGCGCCCTTCATGATGCCAAGGATCTTTGCGCCGCGGGCAATAGCAGATTCCAGCGATTCCAACACAAGCGTTGCGGCACCTTCCGCGATAACGAAGCCGTCGCGGTCCTTGCTGAACGGCTTGGACGCCTTGGTCGGCGGGTCATTCTGCGTCGACAATGCCGAAAGCAGCGAAAAGCGGATCAGCGCTTCGGCACTGAGCGAACCATCCGTCGCGACTGTCAGCGCCCGCGTGGTGCGACCCTGGCGGATTGCCTCGATGCCGAGCTGGATCGCGGTAACGCCCGATGCACAGGCCGTCGACAGCGTCACCGGCAGGCCGCGTGTACCGAAACGGTCGGCAAGACGCTCTGAAATGGCGCCGAACAGGGCTGCCTCGTGGAAAGCCGGATCGGGACGCTCACGCATTGCCGCGAGGAAGCGCTCATAGGCATCGGCCGGATGATCGGCCGGCGGCGAGCGGTCGGCCAGCTCGAAGCGTGCGCTCCATTCCGGCTCGATCGGCGGTGCGGCGAGGAAAAGCGGCGCGTTGAAATCACCCGAAATGCCTGCCTGGGCGAGCGCCTCGATCGTGGTCTCGCGAGCAAAGGCATAGGAGCGCTCGACCGCGTTCGGTACCGGAATATCGATGAAATCCACGGTGCCGGCAATGCGCGTCGAAAGGCCGTCGGTCGGGAAGCGGGTGATCCCGTGGATGCCGGACGTGCCCGAGGAAAGCGCGTTCCAATTGTCCTGCAGCCCCTGGCCGAGTGACGTGATGATGCCCATGCCGGTAACGGCGACGATCGGGCGGCCGAGATGATCCTTGTAGGCGGATGCGGTCATGATCCTAACTCCTCACGCTTCGGCGGAAAGTACGGCGACGCCTTCACCGCGCACATGCCCAACGGTCGTGACGACCGCTTTCTGCGCGCCGGCAGTCATCGGCTTTTCATGCGTGGCATCGAAAGGCGGTACTTTGGCCTTGTTGGCGACCGCCAGAGCGGCAAAGGCGAGCCCAAGCGGAAACTGGCTTTCAAGGCCGTGGCCGGAAACGCCGGCATAGCCCCGAATGGCCGATCCGGGCAACTGCGCTTCCAGAACGGCCTTCTCGCGCGTCGCGAGATCTGGGATCGCAGTCGTGCCGCAGAAGACGACCGTGCTGTCGCCTTGCGCGTCCTTGGCGGGCGCGAGCAAGTGCTCCAACCGGGCCTCGAACTTGCCGCTATCGCGGCTGCCGCGATCGCCTTCGATGGCGTCGATGGTTGCGTAGATGCGCGCGCCACGGCCTTCGGCATGGGCGCGCGATTCGAGCACGAGGAAAGCGCTGAGCGAACCCATGATCATACCGCCGCCATCTTCAGGCTTGCGGGACCAAAGCGGATGCCAGTCGCCGATCGCATGCGCGTTCACTGATTCGATCAGCAGTATCATGTCCTGACGCTCGGCCGAAAACGCACCGCCGACCAATGCATGGCTCGATTCGCCCGACCTGATGCGATGGAAAGCAGTTTCGATGGCCGAGATGCCGGAAGCTTCCTCGCCCATGAAGGTACGCGACGAACCCGTGACCTTGTGGACGATGGAGATATTGCCAGCGAGCAGATTGGAAAGCTGGGCGAGGAACAGCGTCGGACGCAGCTCGGTCGTCAGCTTCTCGTTCAGAAGCAATTCGCGGTCGTTGCGCTTCAGACCTTCGTTGACGATCAATGTATCGACATTGATGTCGCGCTCGCCGCCGCCGGCCGCAACGATCATGTCCATGCTGCCGCAAGCGTCCAGATCGTCCTTGAAGCCGGCATCATCCAGCGCCAGGCCGGCAGTGAAGACGCCGATGCGCTGCCAGTTTTCCATCTGGCGCTGATCACCACGCTTTGGGATCTGTTGCGACCAGTCGATCTCCGGCAGCGGATGCACGGGATAGGGTTTGAATTTCTCGGTCTCGACGATGGTCGGCGGCACCTTGTCCGATGTCAGCAGGGCGACATGCGCATCCTTGCCGACACCCTGACAGGTGACGATGCCGATACCCGTGATCACCACATCATTCTGAGCCTTGCTCATTCATCAATCCTCTTAGAATGCGGCGCCATGCAAGCCGGAAACGTCAGCCATTAGCGGCGATAGCGTCGAGAAGCCCGACCTCGCCTGCCCGCTTGCGCACGATATCGGCGAGCGGCACCTCATTAAACGGCATGGTGCGCAGCTTCAACTGCGCATCGCAGATCTTCTTGCCGGCAATCGTGATCCGCGCCTTTGTCACCGCAAAGCCCGAGCCGTCATGCTCCAGTTCCGCCTCGATGTCGAGCTTTGCTTCTGGCTCGACGAAGGTACGCATCTTGGCGCCGTCGACCGACATCAGGAACGGCATATAGGCGAATTTCGTTGCCGCGAGCACCAGCATGCCCGACGCCTGCGCCATGGTCTCGATCAGAAGGACGCCGGGAACGAGCGGCATGCCCGGAAAGTGACCTTCGAAAACGGGGCTCTTGGCCGGAACGACCGAATGCGCCTTCAAAAGGCCCTTGGTGAGATCGACCGACTCGACCCGGTCAATCATCTGGAAATATTCCAGCAGCATTAACGCCTCCGATCCGACCCGGTGACGCGGTTTGGCCCGGGCAGGATACGATAGTTAAGAATGAAACCGCCCGGCCGCCATATTTCAAGGGCGGCTGGGCGTCAAAAAAAGCAAGGACGTTGCTCAGCCCTTGGCGGCGCGCAATTCGTCGATCTTGGCACAGAGGTTCTTGAGGACGAAATATTCCTCGGTCGAAACCTTGCCCTCGTTGACTTCCTGCGTCCACTGTTCCAGCGGAATCTTGATGCCGAATTCCTTGTCGATGGCGAAGACGATGTCCAGGAAGTCGAGGCTGTCGATGCCGAGGTCGTCGATCGTGTGGCTCTCTGGCGTGATCGTTTCACGGTCGATTTCGCTTGTCTCAGCGATGATGTCGGCAACTTTGTCGAATGTAGCAGTCACGCCCATACCTCTTGAAATGATAATTCAACCCTCCTCATAGGGAAATCCATTCCAAAAGCCAATGGTTTCCACCCGAGACCCCGGTAATTTGGCGAAGCACTGTTGCCTAAACAGCAAAGATACTTCCGGTGCGCAATTGCCGGAACAGCGGCCGGCATGCGAGCAAGATACGGCAGCATTGCGGCTTAGTGGCAAAGCCAAGCAAATTAGTTGCAATCCCAGCCAGATCGCTGGTGCAATGAGCAAACCGTGGTCACTGGTTGATGATAATGCGCGTGTTGCTCAGCCCCACCTGCGATGCCATCGAGAAGAAGGTCGCGGCGTTTCGCGGTTCCAGACGAACGCAGCCATGCGATGCCGGCCGGCCGAGATGCTTCAGCTCATAGGTGCCGTGCACCGCGTAGCCGCCGTTGAAGAAGACCGCATAGGGCATCGGCGCATTGTCGTATTTCTTCGAGCGATGATCGCGCGACAACCACTTCGCAGTATAGGAGCCGGTAGGGGTTACATAACCTCTGCGGGCCGTTGATACTTTCCAGCGATACTTGAAAACGCCGTCTTCGGAAACGGTCATCGTCTGCGACCGAAGATCAACACTGGCGAGAACAGTTCCAGCCTGCGCTGTTGTAACATGAAACTGCATGCATAGACATGCGGCAGCGGCCGCCGTTATTCGCTTCATTTCGCCCCTCCACCGTTTGCTTCTTTTCGAAACAATTCCGATGGAGGGAATAACTACCAGCTCTCTGATTATACTAAATTAATACAGATAGTGACCAATTCGTTAACGCAAGCGTGGCCAATCACAACAACAACAGGAATGCCGCGAAGGCGATAAGCGTCAGCATCGTGCATGCCGAATAGAAGATCGAGATGCCGCTGTCGACATCGCTGACGGTGGCGATATCGCGGCCGGAACCGTTGATCATCGGCTCGCGAACGACCTCGCCGCCGTAGACGCGCGGCCCGGCAAGCTGGATATCCAAGGCGCCGGCCATCGCCGCCTCCGGCCGGCCGGAATTCGGCGAGCGGTGCAGCCCGCCATCGCGAACCGCCACGCGGATCGTATTGCCGAGTGCCGAAATCCCCTTCTTGGCGAGCGCGCCGGCGGCAATGAACAGGATCGACAGCCGCGCGGCCGGCCAGTTGGCGATGTCGTCCAGCCGGGCCGCAGCCCAGCCGAAATCGATATAGGTCTCGGATTTATGGCCGATCATCGAATCGGCCGTATTCAGCATCTTGTAGAGAAACAGGCCCGGCAGGCCGAACACGGCATACCAGAGCGCCGGCGCCACCACGCCGTCGGAAAAATTCTCGGCAAGGCTCTCGATCGCGGCGCGGCAAACGCCGGGTTCGTCCAGCGTTTCGGGATCACGACCGACAATGCGCGATACGGCGCGGCGTCCACCGTCGAGCCCCTCGCTGCGCAACGCCTTCGATACCTCGCCGACATGATCGGCCAGGCTCTTCTGTGCCAGGAAGATCGCCACCAGACCCGCTTCAGCCAGGATGCCGAGCCAGCCGAAGAAGGCGAGCAGCCCGTGCACGGCGAGGCCGGCTATGACCGCGCCGAAAAGCAGCGCGACAATCGACATCACGCCATTGCGGCGTCGCACCAGACCAGGCAGGCCCTTGATGTTGAAATGACCGTCGAAAAAGGAAATCGCCTTGCCGAACAGCGCGACGGGATGCGGCATGCGCTGCCATAGCCAGTCCGGATCGCCGATGAGGCGGTCCAACAGCAATGCCAGAACGAGGATGAGCAGATGTTCGTCGATCGTCATATCGAATAAGCCTCGAGCGCCCCGGCAAGCCTGCGATCGGTCACCTCGCCTGGGGCAAGACCAAAGCGCAGCCAATTCGGCGCATAGTCGAACTTGCGGACAAGAATATGATGGCGGCAGAGATGCGTATATATGTCGCTTGCGCGATCATCGGCAACCAGCGCGAACAGCCCCGTGCCGCCGGCGACCTGAAGCCTGGCTTGGCGAAGGACCGCATCCAGCGCCGATCTGCGATCGAGAATGCGGTTGCGGATGGAGGTTGTGTCACCGGTCATCAACGAGGCGGCCAATGAAAGCGCCGGTCCGGAAACGGCCCACGGGCCGAGCCAATCCTCGAAACGCTCCAGGATCGAGGATTGCGCGATAACGAAACCGAGGCGCAGACCAGCCAACCCGAAGAATTTGCCGAAGGAACGGAAAATGATGAGATTCGGCATGGAGGAAGCATAAGGCGCCAGGCTGCTTTCCGGCTCCATGTCCCCAAATGCTTCGTCGACCACCAGCATGCCGCCGCGCGGCTGCAGCCGGTCGTGCAATTCCCGTAGCCGGTCGACGGACAGAGTTCGGCCATCCGGATTGTTGGGATTGACGACGATGACCAGCTTCTGTTCGGGAGTGAGATCATCGATCCCCGTAATCTTGCAGACGGGCAGACCCGCCAGCGCAAAGGCGCGGGCATATTCCCCATAAGTTGGCGACAGGATGGCCACACCGCTTGCCGATGCAAGTCGCGGCAGTAGCTGAATCACCGACTGCGTACCTGGGACAGGCAACGGCAGGATATCCCCGCTGCGATAATAGACTCTCGCCGCCGCCCTCGCCTGTTCCACCAGATGCTGATCCGGCAGCCGATGCCAGGCCGAAACGGAAATTTCCGGCAAGGCAACAGGATTGGGGTTGATGCCGGTCGATAGGTCGAGCCAGTCCTCCGGTTGCCCGCCGTAAAGACGAGCCGCCGCAGTGATGCCGCCGCCGTGTACGATCCTGTTCGTCATGCGGCGTCACCGGCAAGATCGATCAGGTGCATATAGGAACCGGCGACATTGCCGCGCTGCAGCCCGGCCGTACCAAGATCGTCCCCCAACGCGTCTTTGACAGCGAACAGCCGATCCGCCGTACCTTCCGAGACAATGGTCGAATAATGGAATTCATGCGCCGTCATCGGTCGGTCGAAGAAAGAACCGTCAAGCGGCACCACGCGCCGGTAGCCGAGATGCCGCTGGCGCTTTTGATAGCTGGTGACGACGGGCAACAGCCCGAGCATTTCATGACGCATGCCGGTAGCATCCACCAATCCTTCGCCAAGCACCATGTAGCCACCGCATTCGCCATAGATTCGCGCACCCCGCGCTGCGGCTGCCTTCATTGCCCCTTGAAAGCGGGATGCGGTCGCGAGCCTGCCCGCATGCAATTCCGGATAGCCGCCGGGCAAATAGATGGCGTCGGCATCATCAGCCGGCGCTTCATCGGCAAGCGGCGAGAAAAACGAAATCTCCGCCCCGCGCCGGCGCCAGCCGAGCAGCATATGCTCGTAGCAGAAGGCAAAAGCGATATCGCGCGCCACGGCGATGCGCTGCCCAAACGGCATCAGCCGGGCAATGTTGGCGGCCGATGGCCGAACGAGATTCTGGTGTGCGGCGCGCAGCAGCAGCCCGAAATCGCATGCCTTGGAGACCGTATCCGCCGCGTGCTCGATGAACGCCTCCAGGCCTGCATGTTCTCCCGCCTGCACCAGCCCGAGATGCCGCTCCGGCAACGTCAGTCCCTTGTCGCCGCGAATGACGGCGGCTACGGGAATGCGCACGGCTTCCAAGGCGCGGCGCAGCATCGCTTCATGCCGGTCGCTGCCGACGCGGTTAAGGACGACACCGGCGATACGGACATCGGCGCGAAAATTGGCAAAGCCGCTGACAAGCGCTGCAATCGACTGCGACATCCGTGAGGCGTCGACCACAAACACGACGGAGAGTCCAAGGAAAGCGGCGAGATCGGCCGGTGTGCCCGAACCATCCGCCGCCCCGTCGAACAACCCCATCATCGCTTCGATGACCAGCATCCGCCCTCCGCCACGATGAAGCGCCGAATTGGCCGAAATCAATTCGCGGCGCATGGCCCAGGGATCGAAATTGAGGCAGGGCGAACCGCTAGCAGCGGCGAGGAAGGCAGGGTCGATATAGTCGGGACCGGCTTTGCCTGGGGCCACCGCAATCCCCCTTTTCCGCAGCGCTCGCAGGAGGCCGAGCGTGACCGTGGTCTTGCCCGAGCCCGAAGCCGGCGCGGCGATCAGCAAGCCGCTCATGCTGGCACCTTATGACCGGTTCCCGCCCGCACCTCCGTCTCCGGCAGGAGCTTGCGGCCGGATAGAGCGCCCAGCCAGTCGAGGGAAGGCCGCAGCTTGACCACATTGCCAACCACGACGATTGCCGGCGGCTCCAGGCCGGAAGCGGCGACATCGGCGTCGGCTTGCCCGAGCGTCGTCTCCAACACCTGCTGCGCCGGCGTCGCGGCATTGCAAACGAAGGCGACCGGCTCGTCGGCCGAACGGCCAGCGGCAATGAGATTGGCGCTGATCTGCGCAATATGCTTCATCGCCATGTACATGACGATAACGGGCGAGCCCTTGCCGATAGCTTCCCAATTGATCCCGTCCGGGACGACGCCGGAGGAATCGTGGCCAGTCAGGAAGGTGACGGCATGATTGACGTCGCGGTGGGTTACGGGAATGCCAGCATAGGCGAGACCGCCGATGCCGGCGGTAATACCCGGCACGATGCGAAACGGGATCCCGTGTTCGACCAGCATCAGCGCTTCTTCGCCACCGCGCCCGAATACAAAGGGATCGCCGCCCTTCAGCCGCAACACGCGCTTGCCCGCACGGGCCAGCTCGACAAGACGCAGGGAAATGTCCCGCTGCTTGGCAGACGGCTTGCCTCCGCGCTTGCCCGCATATTCCAGTATCGCACCGGGATGGGCGAGTTTCAGGCAGTCCTCGTTGACGAGCGCGTCGTGGACGATGATGTCGGCCTCCGCCAGTCCCTTGGCCGCCAGCAAGGTCAAAAGCCCGGGATCACCCGGCCCCGCGCCAACAAGCCAGACGGAGCCCGGCTCCAGCGCCGGCAGATTGGAAAATGCGGTATCGTTCATCCCACCTGTCCTATGCCCGGATGGGCAAAATTGCAATCTTGGGAATGGGATAAGGCCGCTCCGGCTCGACTCTCATTTCCCTCGTAGAATGATAGGATAAATCGGATCTCAGCAGCGGCGATG
The DNA here is from genome assembly GCF_025200735.1 of Rhizobium sp. CB3060. Classification (NCBI taxonomy): domain Bacteria; kingdom Pseudomonadati; phylum Pseudomonadota; class Alphaproteobacteria; order Hyphomicrobiales; family Rhizobiaceae; genus Rhizobium; species Rhizobium sp. CB3060. The sequence goes on from NZ_CP104158.1 coordinate 1,708,958, forward strand.
CTGCGCTATTCGCTTTTCCCAAGACGACGAAGACACCGGAAAGAAGCCGATGTATCGCTTGAAATCTCCGACTCGAACTGTCAGGGCGTCGGCACAACGATCTGATAATATTATAAAATAAAAAACCTTGCGAATAAGACGCTTTCGGAGAGGGCCGCACAGCCTCCCTCTCCGAATCTGTCCTCAGCGGTTCACTTGCCGAGAATCACATCGCGGATCAGATCGATCACCGCTTGTGAACGGATGCCGGTGCAAACGATCTGGCTCGGAAGATTGTCCCATTCGTTCGGCGGAAAATGGCGCCCGTTCGGTTTGACGATCGTCTGGCCGTCGGCAATGCCGCCGCAGACGACGCGTACCGAACCCTCGATCGTATCGAACAGCTCCGGCGCCACGACATAGACGCAGGCGCAGCTATCATGCACCATCATGCCGTCGTCGACCGCATGGCTGTAGAAATCGATATAGGATTGCGACAGGTCGGCCAGCAACTGCACGGACGGCCCCCCGGCCTTTGCCATGTCGGCGAGATAGCTGCGGCTCATCGTCGTGATCGCGGTCACGTCGAGGCCGACGACTACGACCTTCCAGGCTGCGGTCATGACGGCATCGGCGGCTTCCGGGTCGCCGTGAATATTGGCTTCCGCCACCGGCGTGACGTTGCCCGGAACATAGAAATTGCCGCCCATGATGACGACGTCTTTCACCAGCCTGGCGATCTCCGGATCATGCTTCAGGGCCATCGCCAGATTGGTCATTCGGCCGACGGCGACAAGGGTCACCTCGCCCGGATTGGCGCGGACTGTATCGATGATGAATTGATGCGCCGGACGCGGATCGGTCGCCAGATCGATCGTTTCAGGCACTTCGATATCGCCGAGACCATTATGCCCATGCACGAAGGTAGGCCAATCCCGCTCCTTTCGCGACGGATCGAACGTGACGCTGGCGCCGCGGGCGACCGGGCACGGAATATTCCATTCGCGCTTCAGAAACAGCGCGTTGCGCGTCGTCGTGTCGACGGAAGCATTGCCGAACACGGTGGTGATGCCGAGAAGATCGATATCCGGATGGCGATGCAGGAAGAGAAGCGCCATGGCGTCGTCGACGCCAGGGTCCGTGTCGTAAATGACCTTGTGCATGATTTTTCCTTGTTATCCTTTTGACCAGCTTGATCTTGTCCAAAGGCTGCGCCGCAGTTTTTGGGGATCATGCTCCGAAATCACCGGGGCGCACGAGAGCCGTGCTCAGCGAAATGCCTCACCATAGCCGCAGACGCCATTTCTGCAATATCGGATACAATCTCGTGCGAATTCGCCACAGATTGCGGCAAATCGATGCCAATCAGCCGAAAATTCAGCCGATTTTCGCAATTGCGGCGGTAGCAAAATCGGATTTGATTTTCGGAAGAACAAGCTCCGCAACGGGTCCGGCCGCCGCCAGTGCGGCCGCCTCGGCGACACCGTGGCAGCCCACACGCGCAAAGACGAGTTCGGACGGGTTCTTCAGACGAGGCGTCTCGCGCTCCAGGGTGGCCGCGTCGAAAAAATGCAGCGGCAATTGAAGATGAGCGGCCGTTTCTACGATTGCGGGCTCGTTGCTTCGCGTATCGATGGAGGCGATCGCGACGACTTGAGCGACCTCTATCCCACCCTCCCGCAAGGCCCGTTCGGCAAGCAGGCGCACATCGTTCCAGTCCGTACCGCGCTCGCAGCCGAGACCGAGGATGTAGCGGCGGGTGAAAGGATCAAGAGTCGTCATGGGGCCTCAGCGACGGCGGTTATGATTGGGCATAGTCTCCTTTGTCGCGCGTTCGTGTCCACCCCCCTGCCCGTCAATTTCGCCCGGTGTGTCCCTACAGCAATTGCCCTAATGTGTTTGCAGTGCCAGAAGACGTCTCAACTTCACGCCGTCGAGTTCCCCGCCCTTGCAAGACATCACCCTTCACCTGCTGCTTCTGCTCTTCGCCGCTTCCTTCTTTGCCGGTTTTGTCGACTCCATTGCCGGCGGGGGCGGACTTATCACCGTACCAGCCATGCTGCTTGCCGGCATTCCGCCATTGCAGACGCTCGGCACCAACAAGGTGCAATCAATCTTTGGTGCCGCCTCGGCGACTATTGCCTATGCCCGCCAGGGCCATGTGCGGCTTCGCACGCAATTGCCGATGGCCCTGATGGCTGTCATCGGTGGCATGCTGGGCGCTGCGCTGGCGACGATCATGCCCGGCGATGTCCTGCGCATCATCTTGCCGTTCCTGTTGATCGCCATCGCGCTTTATTTCGCCTTCAAGCCCAATCTCAACGATATCGAAAAACACGGCCGCATGAGCGCAACGCTCTTCGGGTTCACCTTCGTGCCGCTGATCGGCTTCTATGACGGCGCCTTCGGACCTGGCACTGGCTCGTTCTTCATGCTCGCCTTCGTCACGCTCGTCGGCTTCGGCATGCTGAAGGCGACGGCTCATACGAAGCTTTTGAATTTCGGCTCGAATCTCGGCAGCTTGATCGTCTTCATCTTCTCCGGCGTCATCCTATGGAAGGTCGGCCTCACCATGGGTCTCGGCCAGTTCCTTGGCGCTCAGGCCGGCTCACGACTCGCCATGCGCATCGGCGCAAGGCTGATCAAGCCGCTGCTGGTCGTCGTCTGCATCGCCTTCGCCATCAAGCTCCTGGCCGACCCGACCAATCCTGTTCGCGTCTGGCTGGGGTTCTAGTATCAGGCGGCTTTGAGGCGCTTACTGGCCCAACACGAACTCCCCGACTTGCATCGCCACGCCATTCACCATTGCATCGATCCGATGGAGACCAGGATAATGTTTGCGCGTCGTCAGGTCATCCAGCCGCAATGCCTTGGAGAATTGTGCCGTTTCACCGGGCGCCAAGGATACTGATGTCAGCTTGAAGACCTTTGGCCTTGCCATGCCGTTTGCCTTGACGAAGTGCACGGCAAAATCGACGAGCAGAGATTGCGCAGCTTCTCCCTCGTTGACGAGGGAAAAGCCGATGCGGACGATGTCGCCCATCTGCGCCTTCGCCGGCATTATCTCAGCACTGCCAACGCGAATGCCTTCGACGGCGGAATAACCCATAGCGCCGATCGCATCGGCCTCACCACGCTTGACGGCGGAGCGCAGCGCATGACGGATCAGGCGCAGACGTTCCCGCGGCGCATCAATGCTCCAGCGGCGTACCGTCTCTATGAGAACGCCGGGATGATCTTTACCGATATCGTTGAGATTATTGGCGACGGAACGACGGACATAAAGCTCCGGATCGTCCTTCAGCAATTCCAATAACTCAAGCACCGGCGCCGGATCAGCCTGAAAGGCGCGGAGCCGTTGTGCCCATGGAAGACGTGGCCGCGTACCTTCCGACACCAGCCGCCGGACGTGCACATTGGCATCGCTGGCCCACATACGCAGCCGCTCCAACGTCTCCTCCTGCCTCTTGTCGAGGAAGGTGCGGACCGAGAATTCAGCGGTAAAGCGCTTCGTCAGCTCATATTGCGCCCGCATGGACGGCTCGAAGTGATCGATGCCGTTGTCGGCAACGAAGATCGTGTGTGGCAGATAAAGAAACGGCGTCATGCCGAAATTGTCGCTGCCATTCATTTCCGGACCCAGCGAGCGAACGAGAATATCGATCGCCTCAGAATAATCTCCCGGCAAAAACACCTTGAGCGTGCGCGCTATCGCTCGCCCACGATCCATCAGTTCCAGCGGCTCGTATCCATCAAGCGTCGCCGCAACGAAGCCTTTCCGGTCGAATGCCGGATGCACCGCACCGATCATTTCGGCGATACGGGCCGGCACCTCTGCACCGAAGCGATCCTTCAGGCGTTCAGCCATGCCATCCCCTCAAAAGCTTCGCAGTTGTTCGAATGCAGCACGCTGGTGCCGGCATTGGCGGCATCGATCTGCATGTGATCGAAATAGTCGAGGCAATCCTTGCTCGCATGCACCTTCGGCAGAGCGGCCACCGCATCAGCATGAGAGCGCCACCAGATGACATCGACATAGCCGCCATCACAGCCGCGCACCAGTTCGCGATTGATATAGCCGGGCTGGAGCTTCAGAAAACGATCCTGCATTCTCGCAGCCGCTTCCAGAAGCGCACCTTCGGATAGGTCGGCGCGGAGCTTGAACGGCGCCCATTCCATAACTTTTCCCGTCATCGTCTTTCCTCGGGTTCAGTCAGATGCCCATCGCTTATTGCTTAATAGGACAGATAACGACATATTTCAGCAATGGCGCGCACGGCGGATGGAACAAGGCTGAACAGGCTGGAAGAGCTGAAAGGGCTGCTTCGCGAACGTGAGCACGCGACAGCCGCCGAGCTCGCTGCCGAGATGGGCGTCAGCCTGCGCACGCTCAACCGCGACATTGCGCTACTGCGCCAAAGTGGCCTGCCGATCGATGCCGACCGCGGCCGCGGCGGCGGCATGCAATTGCATCGTAGCTGGTCGCTCGGCCGGCTGCATCTCGATCATCTCGAAACGATCGACCTGCTGCTCAGCATCACCATCGCCGAAAAGGTTGGTTCGCCTCTGCTGTTGCAACATCTGACGTCGATCAAGCGCAAGGTCTCCGCCGCCTTCACCGAAGGCTATCAGGGCCGCATCCGCGACCTGCGCCGCCGCATCATCGTCGGTGCGCCGGCAACGCTCAATGTCGTCAACAGCTATGTGCCGCCAAGTCGCGCCAATCTTGCACTGATATCCCAAGCCTTCTTCGAGCAGCGGCAGGTGATCATCGATTACGAGGCCGGCGACGGCGTTGTCACCAGCCGCCGGATCGAGCCGCAATTCCTCTATTTGAATGCGCCCGTCTGGTATCTCATCACCTGGGATCACCTGCGGGATGACATCAGAACCTTCCGCGTCGATCGCATCCGCGCGGCAGAACTCCAGCCGGCAACCTTTCGCATCGGCGATCCGAAGATCTACATCGCCGCCGCGGACCGAAGCGCCTCGCTTCTCTAATTCCTCAGAATTCGACGCCCGGCTGCCCCTTGATGCCGGAACGGAACGGATGCTTGATCAGCTCCATCTCGGTGACGAGGTCGGCGATCTCGATCAGCTCTTCCTTGGCGTTGCGGCCAGTCAAAACGACATGCGTCATGTACGGCTTCTCCGTTTTCAGGAAGTCGAGGACGTCGTTGATATCGAGATAATCATAGCGGAGCGCGATGTTGATCTCATCGAGAAGCACCATCGAATTGCGCTCGTCGCGAATCAAATCCTTGGCCTTCTCCCAGGCTGCCGCAGCGGCCGCCACGTCGCGGGCACGATCCTGCGTCTCCCAGGTGAACCCCTCGCCCATGGTATGAAACTGGCAGATATCGGAGAAATGCTTTTCGATCAGATCCCGCTCGCCGGTCCACATCGCGCCCTTGATGAACTGCACCACTGCGCACGGCTTCCTGTGAGCGATGTGACGGAAAATCATGCCGAACGCGGACGACGACTTGCCTTTGCCCTTGCCGGTATGGACGATGATCAGTCCCTTCTCGTCCGTCTTCGTTGCCATGATCTTGTCGCGCGCGGCCTTTTTCTTGGCCATCTTGTCGGCATGGCGTGCGTCATCGTTCTTCGGTGCTTCAGTGCCCGTTTCGGTTGGTTCTTCGCTCATTCTACTCTCCCTGCAATTGTCGATTTCTGCGCTAACGGCCCGCCACGCCAAAGGTAAAGCGCCGCCAGCGGTGTCCTCTCGGTTCGCATCGCATGGCGAATATCCGAGGGATGATGAATGATTTCGCCTGTCCACCGCGGCAGGAAGGCTTGACTGTCCTTGCTCCACAGTGAGCCTTCCGTCAGCGGAATATAGATTTCCTCGGCGATGTGATGGTGATCCGGATAATGCACATCTGGCCCGAGCAGCAGAAAGCCGCCGGCCATTTCATCGCTGACGAAGTGGCCGCGCGTGCCGAAAAGCTCGACCCAACAGTATCTCTGCAGAAAATCGGCGCCGAAATCAGCGATGTTATAGGTCTGCGCCCAGTGCAATGCGTCTGCCGCACCTACGAGGCTGGAAAACAATTCACTTTCCGCGACATCGGCTGGCCGGTGGAGATCGTTCAGATAACTCACGACCGGCAGACTACGTGCCGCAAGTAACCGCCCGCCCATCCGCCAATCAAAGCCTGCAATGAAACGCCTCAATATGGGATCGCTCCGCGAAGCGACATAGCGCTGGAAGGCTTGAAGAAGATCGTCGACCGCACTCAAGCTACGACCTCCTTGTCAGTCAAAGTCTCCAGATCGAACCGTGCCGAATTGCTGCGTGGCGTCCAGAGTTGGCGATCGATCGCTTCGAGCAGACGCTCTTGCATCTCCCGTAAGGCCGCCGGATTCTTCTCCGCCATGAAATCGCGCACCAGGGGATCGACGACAAAAGCCTGATAGACCGCCTCGAAATGATGATTGCGCACGGCGCCCGTGGTTGCGGCGAAAGCGAAGAGGTAGTCGACCGTGGCTGAAATCTCGAAGGCGCCCTTATAACCATGGCGCATCACGCCATCGATCCACTTCGGATTGACGACACGGCCGCGCACGACACGGCCGATCTCCTCTTCCAGCGAGCGGATAACCGGCTTTTCCGGGCGGGAATGGTCGTTGTGATAGATCGACGGACGAGCGCCCGCGAGCTGCTCCGCAGCAGCCGCCATACCACCTTCAAACTGGTAGTAATCGTCGCTGTCCAGCAGGTCGTGCTCTCGATTGTCTTGATTCTGCACCACCGCCTGAATCGAGCGCAACCGCTCCTCGAACACGCCGCGCTCGGCTTTCCCGTCCTCGCCTGCGCCATAGGCATAGCTGCCCCAGACGAGATAGGCCTCCGCCAGATCGGCGCGACGCTCCCAGCCCTTCTCGTCGATCAATGCCTGCAGTCCGGCTCCATAGGCGCCGGGCTTGGAACCGAAGATACGGTAGCCAGCTCGCCTGCTGGCCGAAGCCTCGTCCAGTCCTGCCGCCTCCAGCCGCCTAATCTCGCCGCGCACGCGTGCCGCGATGGGATTGTCCACGGCATCCTCATCCAACGCCCCGACCGCGCGGACCGCCTTGTCGAACAGTGCGATCTGCTCCGGAAAGGCATCGCGGAAGAAGCCGGAAATTCGCAACGTCACATCGACACGCGGCCGCCCGAGCTTTGCCGGCGCAATAATCTCATAGCCGGTAACGCGCCGCGAGGTCATGTCCCAGACGGGCCTGACACCGATCAAGGCCAGCGCCTGGGCAATATCGTCACCGCCGGTGCGCATATTCGACGTGCCCCAGGCCGTCAGCCCGAAGGAAACCGGCCACTCACCGTGATCCTGCACGTAGCGGCGGACTAACAGCTCCGCCGACTTCTTGCCAAGCTCATAGGCCGCCGGCGTCGGCACGGCGCGGCTGTCGACGGAATAGAAATTCCGACCCGTCGGCAAAACATCTGGCCTACCGCGTGTCGGCGCCCCTGAGGGGCCGGGCGGCACGAACCGGCCGTCGAGGCCTTTTATCAAGGCGGCAATCTCCGCATCGCCGCACGCGAGAATGGACGGCTGCAGTTGCGAGAAAATCCCCTCAAGAACCATGTGGGTGTTTACCCAGCTCTCTGGACAGACCATCCCGCGTGAAACGAGTTGAGCGGCCAGCAGCTCGATACGTTCGACAGTGTCGCCTTGCGTGCGCCAGGGCGCATCGGAGGCGTCTTGCAGGATAGATGGGCGCGGGCCGAGCCATTCGTCCGCCATATCGCAATCCAGAGGATCGAACGACGTAGGCTGCACCAACGCATCCCGCGCGATCGCCCGCTGCAAACTCTGATCGCCGCCCTCGCCCAATCCCCGCGGCACGCGCGCCAGGGCCACCGTCAAATCCGTGAGCAGCCTTCCGGATGGCGAAACGCCGAAAACATGCAGTCCGTCACGGATCTGCATTTCCTTGAGGTCGCAGAGATAGGCGTCGAGCTTCTTCAGCGCCTCATCCTCACCTTCGCCTTTGGCAATGCCGGCATCCTGATCCAGGCCGATATCGGTGACCAGATCGAGAATCTGTTTGCGCAGCAGCCGAATACGGCGGGGATCGCCGCCGGAAGCCTCATAGTATTCGTCCACCAGCGCTTCGAGGTCCTTGAGCGGGCCGTAGCTTTCGGCGCGTGTTAAAGGCGGGGTCAGGTGGTCGATGATCACGGCGCTCGCGCGGCGCTTGGCCTGCGTGCCCTCGCCTGGATCATTGACGATGAACGGATAGAGATGCGGCAACGGCCCGAGAATCGCTTCGGGATAGCAGGTTTCTGACAGCGCCAGGGCTTTCCCCGGCAGCCATTCGAGATTGCCATGCTTGCCCATATGAATGACGGCATGCGCGCCGAAAGACCGGCGCAGGAATGCATAGAAAGCGAGATAGCCATGCGGCGGCACGAGGTCCGGCGAATGATAGCTTTCCTTCGGATCGATATTATAGCCGCGCGCTGGCTGGATACCCACCAGCACGTCGCCGAAGCGGGTGAAGGGCAGTGCAAAGGCACCTTCGCGAACATAGGGATCGCTCTCCGGATCACCCCAACGCGCAGTAGTCTCGTCCTGAATCTGAATAGGAAGAGATGAGAGGAAATTCTTGTATTCGCTTATAGAAATGGTCTCGCGTACGACCTTGCCGTCGTGGCCGGAATTGGTCGGCCCGTCCATCAGGTGCCGCATGAGCGCATCGCCATCGGCAGGCAGATCGGCAACCGGATACTCCGCCGCCTGCATAGCTTTCAGCACTTCCATCGTGCCCGCCGGCGTATCGAGCCCGACGCCGTTACCAAGCCGTCCGTCGCGGTTCGGATAGTTGGCCATGACGAGCGCCACCCGCCGATCTTGCGGGCGCGTTTTGCGCAATCCCGCCCAATTGGCCGCCAATCGAGCGGTATAGCGCATGCGGTCGGCTGCCGACTCGCTGGCAACGATATTGGCCTCGACACGATCATCATAACGCGCCGCCGCCTTGAAGGAGACGGCACGAGCCAGTACGCGCCCATCCACCTCCGGCAGCGCGACATTCATGCCGAGATCACGTGCGGAAAGCCCTTGTGACGAAGCATCCCAAGCCTCTCGCGATGAAGCCGAAAAGATCGCCTGCAGCACGACGGCGTCACTCGCCTCCAATACGGTCGGCTGCCGATCCGCGCCCGGCGCCGAGACGGCAAAACCGGTCGTGTTGATCACGACGTCGGGCTTCAGCTCGCCGAAAACGCTTTCGAGAATGCCGACTGAAACCGGATCCTTGAGGCTGTAGGCAAAGACCGGCAGCGGCCGCATGCCCTCGGTGATCAGCGCCTCTATCATGGCTTCGACCGGCTTGGTTTCACCGCTTTGCACGAGGGCACGATAGAACGAAATAGCGACGGTCGGGGGTTCAAATCCCTCTCCCGCTACCATCGAAGATGCTGAGATATTTCTCCACTCCTCGGTCCCAATCACGCCCCTGCCCGGCCACCAGATCCCCGCCTTCATCAACGGAGCGGCCGGCGCCGGTTTTTCGGCGCCCGACAGCAACGCCCCGGCGTAGCCGAGAAAGTCACGAGAATTCGCGTCGCCGCCTTCGATCAGATAGGACCAAAGCGCGTTGAGGTCCTCGAGCGCAACATTGGAGAACGGCGTCAGCCCGGGATCAGGCTTGGAATCTCCCGGAAGTACCGCGATAAGCGCACCGCTGCGTACGGCGCAGGCATGCAACGCCTCGAGCGCATAGTGGAAATAGCTGGCACCGCCAAGCGCCCTGACGATAATCAGCTTCGCATGCCGAGCCGTCCGTTCGATATAGGTATCGACGGACATCGGATGCTTGAGGCTCATCAAGCTCGCAAGCCGCAACGAATAGGCGGCTTCCCCCTGCCCATGGGCGGCAGCGATCGCCGCAAGCTCCGTATCGGCGGCCGACAGAAACAGGATATCGCCCGGCGACTGGCCAAGATCAATCGCCTCCTCGCCATCGCTGATCGTTCCCTTTTGCGCTAGGAGGAGATGCATGCCGCCCCAATTCGTTTCATTGATTTAAGCCGCTTCAAGCGGCTTGATGGCTGCGAATACATCGCTCTTTTCCGCTTGCGCGATCGCGAGATCATAACCCGTTTGCATCGCCATCCAGAAATCTGGCGTCGTGCTGAAAAACCGCGCGAGCCGAAGTGCCGTATCCGGCGTGACCCCGGTGTCCTCCGAAACCAGCCTCTCAATACGCGTTCGAGGCACGTTAAGATGTTTCGCCAAAGCACCGGCGCTCATCGTCAATGGCTTCAGATACTCCTCCCGCAAGATTTCACCCGGATGGATCGGCGGAAGTTTGGTCTCGGTCATGTTACGCTCCATCAGTGATAATCCACGATCTCGACATCACGCGGTCCAGCTTCGGTCCATAGGAAGCAAATGCGCCATTGATCGTTGATTCTGATCGAATACTGGCCAGAACGATCACCTTGCAAACGCTCCAGCCGATTGCCGGGAGGCGATCGCAGGTCGTCCAGCACAACCGCATAGTTCAATATCGTCAGCTTGCGTTGCGCGGAACGAACGAGGTCGGCTGGAAAGCCCTTTGGCACGTTTCCTGAGGCCACAGCTTCGGCGAACTTCCCCTTGTATGAAACGATCACCGCTATCTCAACTTCCGCCTAAGCAGTATATCCAATGTATCATGACCTGATACAAAATCAAGCTAACTGCTCGATCGCCTTGCGCACGATCTCCTCGTCCATCTCGTGCAGCCCAATCACCACAAGCCGCGTCTGACGCTCTTCGCCCGGCGTCCAGGCGCGGTCGAAATAATGGTCGATGCGGCTGCCGACGGCCTGGATCTGCAAGCGCATCGGCTTGCCGGGCACATCGACAAAACCCTTGAGGCGCAGGACATCGTGTTCGGCAATCACGCCCTTCAAGTTCTCGATAAAGGCAAGCGGATCGGCGATCGGGCCGAGCTCGACGATGAAGCTGTCGAATTCGTCATGATCATGCGGTGCGCCGTCCTCGTGTTCCAGCTCGTGATGTGATTTGCGGTTGGCGATATCGCCTTCGGTGCCGATGCCGAGGCCGAGGAGGATGGCGGCCGGAACCTCACCATTTTTCGCTTCGATGATCGTCGGCTTGCGGGCGGTGCGAGAGGCAACTTCGGTACGGACGCGACCAAGGCCAGCGACATCGATCAGGTCGGTCTTGTTGAGAACGATAAGATCGGCGCAGTGCAATTGATCCTCGAACAGCTCCTCGATCGGGCTTTCGTGATCAAGCGATTCGTCTTCGACACGACGGGCTTCGACAGCATCGTGATCATCGGCAAAACGGCCGGCGGCGACAGCGGCGCTATCGACCACGGTGATGACGCCGTCGACGGTGACCTGGGTGCGGATATCCGGCCAGTTGAAAGCAGCGACGAGGGGCTGCGGCAACGCCAGACCGGAAGTCTCGATGACGATATGATCGGGACGCGCATCACGCTCCAAAAGCTTGGTCATGGTTGGGATGAAATCGTCTGCGACCGTGCAGCAGATGCAGCCGTTGGTCAGCTCGATAATGTCGTCCTCGGTGCAGTTTTCCGCGCCGCAGCCCTTCAGCACGTCACCATCGACGCCAAGATCACCGAACTCGTTGATGATCAGGGCGATCTTCTTCCCACCGGTGTTCTGCAGGAGGTTGCGGATCATCGTCGTCTTTCCGGCGCCAAGGAAGCCGGTGATGACGGTGGCGGGAATTTTTTCCTGATTCATGCAGATCAACCCTTCATTTTCAGCGGCAGCCCCGCCGCGATAAAATAGACTTCGGCGCTTGCCGCCGCGAGCATCTGGTGCAACCGGCCGGCATGATCGCGAAACTCGCGTGCCATACGGTTTTCAGGCACGATGCCGAGCCCGACCTCATTGGAAACGAGGACGAGGCGCGACTTTGCGCCTGGTAGAAATTCTGTGAGAGCGGAAAATTCCGCCGCGATGTTGCGCTCGGCCATCATCAGGTTGGTGACCCAAAGCGTCAGGCAATCGACGAGAACAGCGCGGTCCTCGCCGTCGATCGCCGCCAGCCGCGCCGTAAGATCGAGCGGCTCCTCATGCGTCGTCCAGAGAAGATCACCCCGTTCGGCGCGATGTTGTGCGATGCGATCGCGCATTTCGTCGTCCCAGGCCTGGCCCGTCGCCACGTAATGACGATCGAGGCCGGTATCCGAGATCAGCGATTCGGCGAATCGGGATTTACCGGAGCGTGCGCCGCCGAGAACAAGAACGGCGCGGGACGGTGAGGATAGCATCGGCTATTTCCGCCCCGACACAAAGGCGACCGCGGGCGCGATGCCGCCAAAGCCGCAAAGCAGGCGCCTGCGCGCCCAAAATTCATTTCGCGCCATGACAACCTCCGTGCTGGCAGCCGAGACATCCGTCCCTGGGGTGGGCCTTGTGCCCGGCACGTATGGCAGGTCTCCTGGCTCGCGGATGAGGCGCAGCAAGCGGGGCAAACCGAAATCGGTCGCCTCCGCTCCTGCACCAGCGGATCTCCCTCGCCTTCCCGGCAAACATCATGAAAAGGCGGACGATTCGTAGAATTAGAGGCGTCCAGCCCTGGTTGATCATGATGCCACGCCAGTGGCTTTTCCGGCTCGAAGCTGCTTTCACCTGCCCGCACCACGCGGACCATCAGCAAAATACCCCCCAAACCGGATGAAAGACCCTGACCGCTCTACAGTCGCGGGGTCGGCTGTGATGAGAACGCCCGAGTTGGGTCCGCCCCTTCACATTCCCTTTTCATCCCATGCGACAGATCGCCGCTCGGGAACCATTCGTTATGCCGCAATGATTAGGCTTTCGGTCCCGGCAAGTCAATCAAGGCCGGCCGATACGACATCGGCTGTCCTAACGGCGAAATATGCATAAAAGTCGCAGCGGTTTGGCGCTCTTTTTGCCGTATTTCTTTGATGTTAGGAGTTTATAGAAGCCAAGCACGTAGCTTTGAGCAAAAAACTGTCGTCTGTTCCCCATGTTGCAGAAATTCCAACCGCGCCGCCTCGGCGTCTTCTCCGCCCTATTCGAACTTGGTCGGTTCAGGGCATTGCTGCGTCGTGGCGAATTGGGGCTGGTTTTCGCCGGCGCCCTGGCGGGAATAGTCTCCGGTTGCGCCGTAACAGCGATGAGCTTTGTCTCGCGCAAGCTTCACAGCGCCATCTATGGGATCACCGACTATGAGCGCCTGAGTTCGGCAGCGGTAGCTATACCAGACAAGTCGGTGCTTCTGATCGCGCCCATAGCCGGCGGCATCATCCTCGGCATCTTGCTCTATATATTGTCGCGCACGCGCAAGAAGCCGATGGTCGACCCGATCGAAGCCAATGCGCTGCACGGTGGCCGTATGTCGCTCACCGATAGTATCCTCGTTGCGGTGCAAAACCTGATCTCGAACGGTTTCGGCGCGTCGGTCGGGCTTGAAGCTGGCTACACGCAGCTTGCCGCCGGCATTGCGTCGAAATTCGGCTATAAGATGCAGATGCGCCGCGCCGACCTGCGCATGCTCGTCGGTTGCGGCGCTGCCGGCGCCATCGCCGCCGCGTTCAATGCGCCGCTCACCGGCGCCTTCTACGCTTTCGAGCTGATTATCGGAAGTTATTCCATCCTCACCCTGACGCCGGTCGTCGTCTCAGCGCTGATATCGACCATGATCGCAAGATTGCTCGCCGGTGACGACTTCGCCATCGACATCGATCATTTCGGTGCGATCGTCCCTGCCGACTATCTTCCGGCTGTCCTGCTCGGTGCTTTCTGCGCCGGTATAGGCATCCTGATCATGCAAGGCGTCGCCTGGGTCGAAGAGTTTGCACGCAAGAGTTCCATCGCACCGCCCTTCCGCCCCGCGCTCGGCGGCCTTGTCGTCGGCCTGTTGGCGCTGATCTCGCCGCAGGTTCTGTCGGCTGGCCACGGCGCACTGCATCTCAACCTGTCGACAAATGTGACCCTCAGCGCATTGGCCGGACTTTTCATCCTGAAATCACTGGCCTCTGCCGTGTCGATCGGATCCGGTTTCAGAGGCGGCTTGTTCTTTGCGTCGCTGTTCATGGGCGCGCTGCTCGGCAAAATCTTCGCCTATTGCGGCCCCTATTTCGATCACGCCACACTGACGCCGGCCGTCTATGCCGTGGTCGGCATGAGCTCGCTTGCCGTCGCCATCATCGGCGGCCCCTTGACCATGACCTTCCTGGCGCTGGAGATCACCGGCGATTTTCCGATCACCGCCCTGGTGCTCGCCGCCGTCATTACCTCGTCGCTCGTCGTGCGCACCACCTTCGGCTATTCCTTCGCAACATGGCGCTTCCATCTGCGCGGCGAAAGCATCCGCAGCGCCCATGATGTCGGCTGGATCCGCAATCTGACGGTCGTCCGCATGATGCGCCCGGACGTCCACACGGCTGATGTCAACACGAGCATCGAGGAATTTCGTCACCGCTTTCCGATCGGCTCGGCGCAGCGCGTCATTCTTATCGACAAGGACGAGAAATATGCCGGCATGGTGCTGATGCCGGACATTTATGCGAGCCCGGTCGAGAAGGACGACGAGGAACACGGCCTCGCCGATTTCATCCGCCATCGCAACGATTTCCTGCAGCCGCAGATGAACGCCAAGCAGGCCGCCGCCCTGTTCGACCAGACGCAAAGCGAAGCACTGGTGGTGATCAACGACCTGATCGAGCGCAAGGTGATCGGCCTGCTCACCGAGAGCTATACGCTGCGCCGCTACAGCGAAGAACTCGACCGCCGCCGCCGCGAAGTGTCGGGCGAAATTTAGTACACGAGGCTGTCGAGCCAGGCCGGATCAAGCACCGCTTCCAGCTCCGTTGCAATCTGGTCCAGAGCCGCCTCGACGCCGGCGCGGTAATCCATCCGCTCGCCGGTCAGGCCGAAGCTTGCAAGCAGCTTTGCCCGGTAGGCGTCGCTGGTGAAAAGCCCGTGCAGATAGGTGCCCATGATCAGGCCGTCGCTGGAAAGCGCACCATCCGGCCGGCCGTCGATCATCGTCGAGGGCCGG
The DNA here is from genome assembly GCF_025200735.1 of Rhizobium sp. CB3060. NCBI lineage: Bacteria > Pseudomonadati > Pseudomonadota > Alphaproteobacteria > Hyphomicrobiales > Rhizobiaceae > Rhizobium > Rhizobium sp. CB3060. The sequence goes on from NZ_CP104158.1 coordinate 1,723,966, forward strand.
TCGCAATCGGTGCCGCGAGTCACGCCGAGATGGATTTCATAGCCCGAGAGCGGTGCGTCGTATTCCCTGGAAAAAGCCACGCTGTTGCGCAATGTCTTTTCCGGCGCCATCTCGGTCTCGACATCGAGCAGGCCAAGCCCCGGTATCTCCGTCACCGATCCCTCTATGCCGAGCGGATCATGCACCACGCGGCCGAGCATCTGATAACCGCCGCAAATGCCGATGACGCGGCCCCCGCGGCGGACATGATCAGCTATATCCTGATCCCACCCCTGCGCCCGCAAATCCATCAGGTCGCCGATGGTCGATTTCGAGCCCGGCAGGATTACGAGTCCTGCGTCCGCGGGCAACCGCTCGCCAGGGCGCACGAAGACGAGATCGACATCGGGCTCGGCGCGCAGCGGATCGAGATCGTCGAAATTGGCGATGCGCGGCAAGACAGGCACTGCGATCTTCAACGCGCCATCCGAGCCGCGCGCCAGCCGCTCCAGCACGACCGAATCCTCGGCTGGCAGCCGGCCCGCCGCCTTTAGCCAGGGCACGACGCCATAGCAAGGCCAGCCAGTGAAGCCCCCAATGGCATCCACCCCTTCGCCGAACAGCGAGATATCGCCGCGAAACTTGTTGATCAGGTAGCCACGGATCATCCGCCGGTCTTCCTCGGGCAGGATATGATGGGTGCCAACCAGCGAAGCGATCACGCCCCCGCGATCGATATCGCCGACGAGCACGACCGGGACATTAGCGCGGGTGGCAAAACCCATATTGGCGATATCGCCCTTCCTGAGATTGATCTCGGCCGGCGAACCGGCGCCCTCGACGATCACCAGATCGGTACCGGCGCGCATGGTCGCAAAGCTTTGCAGCACGGCGCCGAGCAATTGCGGCTTCAGCGCCTGGTAATCCCTGCCCTTTGCCTGCCCCCAGACCTTGCCCTGCACGATGATCTGGCTGCCGGTTTCTGATTGCGGCTTCAGCAGCACCGGGTTCATATGCACCGATGACGGCACGCGCGCGGCCAGCGATTGCAGCCATTGCGCCCGGCCAATTTCGCCGCCGTCCTCGGCGACCGCGGCATTGTTCGACATGTTCTGGGGCTTGAAAGGGCGCACCCGAACGCCCCTGTTGGCAAACAGCCGGCAGAGTCCGGCGACCAATACCGTTTTTCCGACATCGGAGCCGGTCCCCTGCAGCATGATCGCCTTCGTCATCCGTTATCGCTCCGATATGGCACTACGACCGAAAACCCTGGTTTCGCCTTGATTCTGCCGCGATGATTAACAGCGAAAAGCCGGATCTGCGAGGCAAAAAAGCATCACGTCCTCACATACTCTATTTGCGACATTCGATGACGACTTCATCCATTGTTCGGCGCACTGAAGAGGATTATCTCCGTCGCCAATCAAACAACGAATGCCGGTCGATCCGGCCCGAGGAAACCCCGATGCTCTTCATCTTCAACAACAAGAATTCCATCCAGATCGCCTGGAATTCGAAACTGCCGTCGCGCCGCCCCGAGAGCCGCCTGCAGCAGCTCGATACCCGCTTCGGCCCGATCGGTTTCATCCGCACCTACAGCGTCGGTTGATAGGCCGTCAAGGCCGCCAACCGACCGCACATCAAGCCGCCATGCGAGAGCATAGGCGGCTTTGCTGTTTCCGCCATTCAGGTGCGCCGTGGTCCGTCCGCACCTCGGGAATATCCTATATCGATTCTGCCTGAGACCGTTAGCCTAAGCCCAAAACGCGAAAACCGCGCGATCTCCAGATCGACGCGGTTTGCCAAAAACGCCGGCTCGCTTGCATTTCACACTGCAAGGCTCGCTTCCTCCGGTACGCACTACCTGATCCGGAGAGGCAGGTTTGTCCCCCGCCACGTCCAGATTGATAGCCGGACATCGTTACCGGAGGGTTATTAAGAGCTTAAATAAGGATGAATCCGAAAATTTTTTGAATTTTTTTCGGCTTGCCTCGACAGACTGAAAACGGCGCGAATGGAATAAAAAAGGTCTTTGCCGGGCGCGATATTTTAGCGATGTTTAATCGCTACGGGTTCGCTTGCCTCTTCCATAACCATTTTACAGCCATGAATAGCAGAAAACAGGCTAATTCAAGCGCTTATATAAGCTTTTCGACAAGGCGTGGTAAGCCCGCACGGTCGACGGCAGGTTGATTTCTTCACTCAAATCCTTAGGCTGCATCCTGTCGATGCGAAAAAGAGCACGGTCGCGACATGGTTCGTAGCCGCATAAAGAGCAAGCGCACGACTGAAAAACAGGGGACCGGACAGACGTCGTCAGCGGCGAGTGAACGGTTGTGGTGCGACCACGCTGACGGGGGATCGGCAGGCATCATGTCTGCTGGAGTCGATTCCCGTAACTTAACGAGAACTGGGAGACATTATCCAATGAAGAAGCTCATTGCTTCCGCCATCTTTGCATTTGGTGCCTATGCTTTGGCTGGCTCGGCGCAGGCTGCGGAATGCGGCGACGTGTCAATTGCTGAAATGAACTGGGCGTCCGCCGGCGTCGCCGCGCAGGTCGACAAGATCATCCTGCAGAACGGCTATGGCTGCAACGTGACGCTGGTCACCGGCGACACGCAGCCGACCTTCGCCTCCATGGACGAGAAGGGCGAGCCCGATGTCGCGCCCGAACTCTGGGTCAATGCCGTGCGCACCGCGCTCGACAAGGCCGTTTCCGAAGGCCGCCTGATCGAGGCCGCCCCCCTTCTCAGCGACGGCGGCGTCGAAGGCTGGTGGATTCCGAAATTCATGGCCGACGCCCATCCGGATATCAAGACCGTTCAGGACGCGCTGAAGCATCCGGAACTTTTCCCCGCCCCGGAAGATTCCTCAAAGGGCGCAGTCTACAATTGCCCGTCGGGCTGGAACTGCCAGATTTCCACGGCCAATCTCTATAAGGCGCTTGGCGCCGAGAAGCTCGGCTTCACGCTGGTGGACACCGGCTCGGCCGCTGGTCTCGACGGCTCGATCGCCAACGCCTTCGAAAAGAAGACCGGCTGGCTCGGCTACTACTGGGCTCCGACCGCGATCCTCGGCAAGTACGAGATGGTGCGCCTGAGCTTCAACGTGCCGCATGACAAGAAGGAATGGGATGCCTGCACGGCCATCCAGGATTGCGCCAATCCGAAGGTCAACTCCTATCCGGTTTCCGACGTCTATACCGTCGTGACCAAGGCGTTTGCCTCCAAGGCAGGTATTGCCATGGATTACGTCAAGACCCGCAAATGGGACAACGGCACGGTCGGCAAGGTTCTGGCCTGGATGACGGACAATCAGGGCACCAACGAAGACGGCGCAAAATACTTCCTGAAGACCTACCCCGATATGTGGACCAAGTGGGTATCTCCAGAAGTAGCCACCAAGGTGAAGGCTTCGCTTTGACATGAAACGCGTGGACTGGCGGCCGGCACTGCGTCGGCCGCCAGTTCCATATTCGCAGCCGCGGCGTCGACGCCCATATCGACGGAGTAACGCGGCCTTAGGTCGCAACAAGCGCAGGATGGCGCCTTCAAATGGTGTAAAAAAATAAACAGCAGTCTGACGAACCGGTCGCAGCGCTGCCCACCATCCGCACGTGAAGGCCACACGCACGGGCTGGTCAAAACCGGACAAGAAGGGGAATTTCATGGCTATACAATGTAGTTTTTTGCCGGATGTTCTATGTAATTTTCCGGCGATCGACGACACTCTCATTCGCGCCGCGCGCAAGAATATCGATGATGGCTTCAGAGGAATAGTGCGGGCTTATGGCAATGTCATCGATGCCGTGGTTCAGCCGCTGCAATGGTTTCTGAACTATCTGGAATGGCTTTTCACCAATACGCCTTGGTTCATTGTGCTCTTCGTCATGATGGCCGTCGTCTACGCCGCCAGCCGTAATCTCAAGATCGTCGCCGGCACCGCCATTTCCATGATCCTGATTGGCGTCTGTGGCCTCTGGGGCGACACGATGGTGACCCTTGCCATGGTGACCGTCTGCACCCTGATCGCGATCGTCATCGGCCTGCCGATCGGCATTTTGATGGCCCGTTCCGATCGGCTGCAATCGATCATCAACCCTACCCTCGACGTGATGCAGACGATGCCAAGTTTCGTCTATCTCATCCCCGTCGTCGTTATTTTCGGCATCGGTAAGGTCCCTGGCCTGATCGCTGTCGTCATCTATGCCGTTCCGCCGATGATCCGGCTAACCAATCTCGGCATCCGCCTCGTTGACAAGGAAGTGCTTGAGGCAGCGGACGCCTTCGGCTCGTCGCACCGGCAGAAGCTGTTCAACGTGCAGATTCCGTTGGCGCTGCCCACCATCATGGCCGGCATCAATCAGACCATCATGATGTCGCTCGCCATGGTCGTCGTCGCCTCAATGGTCGGCGTCGGCGGGCTTGGCAAGAACACGCTGCAGGCGATCAACAACCAGTTCTTCACTGTCGGCTTCCTCAACGGCTTCGCCCTGGTCGCGATCGCCATTATTTTTGACCGCACGAGCCAGGCCTACGGCAGACGGCTCCAGAAGCACTCGGAGGTCATCCATGGCTAGTCATGCGATCCAGATCAAAAGCCTCTACAAGATCTTCGGTCCGCGTGGGCGCGACTATGTGGATGCGGTGAAAAACGGCATCGGCAAGGCCGAACTCAATGAGACGCATGGCCATGTCCTCGGCCTGCAGGATATCAATATCGATATGCCGGCCGGCGCCATTACGGTCGTCATGGGTCTCTCCGGCTCCGGCAAATCGACGCTGATCCGCCATATCAACAGGCTCATCGAACCAACCGCCGGCGAAGTCCTCTATGACGGCGTCGACGTCTGCAAGATGGGCGAAAATTCCCTTCGCGAGTTCCGCCGTCACAAGACGGCGATGGTGTTCCAGAAATTCGCCCTGCTGCCGCACCGCACGGTGATCGAAAACACCATTTACGGCCTGGACATCCAGGGCGTGGCCCGGACCGAAAGCCAGAAGAAAGGCCAATACTGGATCGAGCGCGTCGGCCTGAAGGGGTTCGAGAACCACTATCCGAACCAGCTTTCCGGCGGCATGCAGCAGCGCGTCGGCCTTGCCCGCGCGCTCACCAACGATGCCGACATCCTGTTGATGGATGAAGCCTATTCAGCACTTGACCCGCTGATCCGTGTCGACATGCAGACCGTGCTTCTCGACTTGCAGAAGGAGTTGAAGAAAACCGTCGTCTTCATCACCCACGATCTCGACGAAGCACTGCGCCTCGGCGACAAGATCGCCATTCTTAGGGACGGCAAGGTCGTGCAGCAGGGCAGCGGCCAGGAAATCGTGCTGAAACCTGCCGACGACTACATCACCGCCTTCGTCAAGGAAGTGAATCGCGGCCGCGTTATCCAGGCTCAGACGATCATGAAGCCGATTGTTGGCGAGGCGCACGGCGTACGCATATCCGGCGACATGACGCTGGAAATGGCGGCCAAACAGATGACCGACGGCGGACAGACCGCTGCCGTCGTCACCGATGCCGGTGGCCGGCCGATCGGCGCAATCGACCTGCAAACCATCATTGCCGCCATGGTGACGCCGACGACACATGAAGCGGCGCAGATGGCAGCCGCCTGAAACGAACCTCCATCGTGAAGCGAAAAAGCGCCCTACCCTGGGCGCTTTTTTCTTGTCCATCGCATTATCGGGTAACCTCTGCCTTTATCCCGGCATTGTACTCATATAAAGAAATGTTTATATCTGCATTTCAATCCGATTTATCCGACGCATTCGAGGAGACGCCATGACCGTCACAGCCAATCCCTTGACCGATCTTCTTGCCGAAAAGGGCGTGCTGCTCGCTGATGGCGCGACCGGTACCAATCTTTTCGCCATGGGCCTGGAGGCCGGTGAAGCGCCGGAACTCTGGAACGAGCAGCATCCCGAGCGGATCACCAAACTGCACCAGGATTTCGTCGACGCTGGCGCCGACATCATTCTCACCAACACCTTCGGCGGTACCCGCCACCGGCTGAAGCTGCACCATGCGCAGGACCGCGTTCACAGCTTGAACAAGCAGGCAGCCGAGATCGCCCGCGCCGTCGCCGACAAGGCTAACCGCAAGGTCATCGTCGCCGGCTCCGTCGGCCCGACCGGCGAATTGTTAATGCCGCTTGGTGCGCTGACCTATGAGGACGCCGTTGCCGCCTTCGCCGAGCAGATCGAAGGCCTGAAGGCCGGCGGCGTCGATGTCGCCTGGATCGAGACCATGTCGTCGCCGGAGGAAATCCGCGCCGCCGCCGAAGCCGCCGTCAAGGTCGGCCTGCCCTACACCTATACCGGCTCCTTCGACACCGCCGGCAAGACGATGATGGGCCTGCATCCGAAGGATATTCACGGTGTCGCCAATGATGTTGGCGAAGGCCCGCTCGCCGTCGGCGCCAATTGTGGCGTCGGCGCATCGGATATCCTCTCGAGCCTGCTCGACATGACCGATGCCGATCCTGCTGCGGCCGTGATCGTCAAGGGCAATTGCGGCATTCCGGAATATCGCGGCGCCGAGATCCACTATTCCGGCACGCCGCCGCTGATGGCCGATTACGCCCGCCTCGCCCGCGATGCCGGCGCAAAGATCATCGGCGGCTGCTGCGGCACCTCCTGCGGCCACCTCGCCGCCATGCGCGAGGCGCTCGACAGCTATACGCCCGGTCCGCGCCCGACGCTGGAAACAATCGTCGAGCGGATCGGCCCGTTGCGCAACAAGACCGCCAACGAAGGTGGCGCCGCCCCGACGCGCGAGCGCCGTCGCCGGGGATAAAAACAATCGGGCGGAATGTCCTTTAGATGGTCATTCCGCCCACATCTCGAATGATGGCATCGTCCGAAAACGATGTACATGCTGATCCTCTGAGTTCAGCTCAAAGCCTATTTTTCGCCGCCGAGGATACGGCCCTCGGTGAAATGCGGAACGACGCGGCTCTCGAACGCCTTCAGGGCCGCGCCGATTGCCTGGTGCATGTCGAGATATCGGTAGGTGCCGAGCCGTCCCCCGAAATGGACGTTGGTTTCCGCTTCCGCGCGTGCCCGGTATCGCAGGAAGACATCCTTATCCTGCCGGGTGTCGATCGGATAATAGGGCTCATCCTTTCGCTGCGCCGAGCGCGAATATTCCCTTACGATGATGGTCTTTTCCGTCTGATAGCTTCTTTCGGGATTGAAGTGGCGGAACTCGAGGATGCGCGTATAGGGGATGGTCTCATCGGCATAGTTCATGACCGCCATGCCCTGGAAATCGCCGGTGTTGACGGTCTCCTGTTCGAAATCGATCGTGCGCCAGCCCAATTCCCCTTCCGAATAGTCGAAATACCGATCGATCGGCCCTGTATAGACGATCGGTAGATTCGGCGGCAGCGAGGATTTCAGCGAAAAGAAATCAACACCAAGGGCGATATTGATCTTGGGATGCTTCAGCATCCGCTCGAAGATCGCCGTATATCCGTCGACCGGCAGACCCTCGTATTTGTCGTTGAAATATCTGTTGTCGTAGGTGTAGCGGACCGGCAGCCGCGTGATGATATGCTCCGGCAGATCGCGGGGGTCGGTCTGCCACTGCTTTGCGGTGTAGCCGCGGATGAACGCCTCGTATAAGGGCCGACCGATCAGGGAAATCGCCTTCTCTTCCAGATTCGCCGGGTTGCGCCCTGCCATCTCGGCCGCTTGGTCCGCGATCAGCGTCCGCGCTTCGGCCGGAGAAAGACGCCGGTTGAAGAACTGGGAGATGGTGCCGAGATTGATCGGCATCGAATAAACCTGATCCCGATAGGTCGAATAGACCCGATGCTTGTAATCGGTAAATCCGGTGAACCTATTCAGATAGGTCCAGACCGTTTCGTTCGGCGTATGGAAAAGATGCGCACCGTAACGGTGAACCTCAATCCCGGTCTCGCTGTCGAATTCGCTATAGGCATTACCGCCGATATGACTGCGGCGATCGATCAGAAGAACATTCTTTTGCAGTTGGTTCGCAACCCGCTCGGCAATCGTCGCGCCATAGAAACCTGCGCCGACGATCAGCAGGTCAATGTTGGAAAAATCGATCATGAAACTTTCAGGTCCCCGGGATTGGAAAGGAAATCAGCTTGCTGGCTCGGCTGCGCCCACGACACATGGCCACACAGCTGGGCGCATCAGTTCACGCCTGGAATTCTCGTGTAGGTAAACCCATAGGCATTCCAGAGCGCCGCCTGCTCGGCAATTGCAGACCGGACGTCATAGCTCGCGCCGATCGGCCGGGTATGAACGATACCGACCGCATCGATGATGCCCATGCGCGCCGCGGGCCGGCCAAGGAATGAAGGCCACAAATGATCCAGGCCATAGCCCGAAACCGCATCCTTGATGCTGCCGACGCAAATGCGCAGTGCCCGGCGCGAAAAGAGCGGGCACATGATCTCGACGAAGGGTTCGAAGCGGACGTCGCCCCCTTGGCGCTGAGCGGTTATCGGATGATTGATGTGGCAACCGGGCTCCTGGCGAAGCGATGGCTGAGCCAGATCGAGCCCGTATTTGCGCGACAAATGGAACATCTTGTTCAAATCCGATCCGCTGCATAGCAGATCGTCATCGGGCAACCAGATGCGATCGTAATCCCAAAGCGGGCTGCCTTCGTAAAACAGATCGAAGATCGGTTTGAATTTCCGTTGGTTCGGCGCATGGGTCAGGTATTCCGGCGAAACCGATGCGTCGGGGGTTTCGTCGCCGTACCAGCTTACGCAGAGATCCCAGGTGCGCGTATTGTCGTCGAGCCCGTCGAACCAGCGCGGATGCAGGGATGAACCGTTGGCGCGGACGACAACGAGATTTGCCCGGCGCGCAGCCGCCGGCGGCTGCTTGAGGAACATCGCCCGACGCGCGATATGAGGCGATGTCAGCGATACCGGATGCGGCGGATGATCGACGAGGTTCAGAATGTAGATCGCTTCGACGCCGCCAAGGACGGCGTGGCCGGCAAGCGCCACGACCACCGAATTCACGACACGAGCCGCGGTGAATACGATCGTCGGCATCCCCTGGCTGTCGAGGATGCAAAGTTTACCATTGGCCACGTACCAGTGATCCAGCGATCCGTGAAAGGCGTTGCCGACAATTCCCTCGGGGGCAAGCACGACGAACGGCAACAACTGCCGCCCGTTCAGATCGCTCAATTGCCAGAATGTGCCTGAAAGCATCTCTGCCTGCAAAGGCGGAGCATCAGCCCATTGTTCTGCAATTGCCACACGCTCCGCATGCGAAAGAGTTTGCAGATTACTCGCGGCAAATGATGTCATGGATTGCCCCTATTCCTCGGCCTGTCTGATTTTCGTCCGGCTGCCCTGGCGGGACGACACTCAATTGACGCGATGTACCTCGTACGCCTCGCCGTTCAGATTGTTGATCTGCATGACCCGGCCATCCGGAGCAGGCCGCAGCAGATCGATCATCTTCGAATTGGTCCAGTTCATAGCAGCGGATCCGTCCGCCATGGGGAACCAGGTCGCGACAGCCTGCCCGCCGACGCGGACGGTGAAATCGTTCAGGAACGTCACCTGCTGACCCGTATTGGTCGCCCAGGTGCCCACTATGCGACCGAGATTCGGAAACTGGTCCGGGGCCTGCTTCAGGTTGGTGATCACGCAAACCAGACGATCGGGACGGGATGGCCGCGTCACCACGGCGGCAAGCTCGTAGGCCGGGTCGATGCTTTTAAACAGGCCAAGCCATTGTCCGGGATGGAGAACCGCGCAATGGCTGTGTCCGTCATCGTAGCAGGCGATAACGTGATAGTTGATTCGCGCACTGCCGTGCATCTTGCGCAGGAGCTGCGGCAGCACACGCGGCTCGAAATGTTCAAGAACGTCGGCCGAGCAGCAGACATCACCCTGCGGGAGATTGTCGACGAGGACATTCGTCGTCCGGAACATGACGTTGGCCGGAAGTTCTCCCATCTGCGCTGATCGAGCCCAATCGAGCCCGATGACAGTCTCTACGCGGCGCGCGATCTCGTGCAGGAACCGGCCATTGCCGCAACCAACCTCTACGACCACTCTCGGAGATGCCATGTTGATGATATCGCAGTGATCGACCAGCCAGTTGTTTTCCTGATAGCCTTTGGCGGTGTCATGCAGGCGCTGATAGTCGTTTGCCGTGGTGTTCCGGTGGGCGACGGCGGGATCCAACCCCGATGCGTAGCCGCTGCGCAGCAATTCGGCATCGATGGCAGCCTCGGCGAGCGGATTCCCACGCATTTTCACGGCAAGCTCCGCATAGCGTATGAATGCTTCGCGCGAGGTGTTGCCGACGACCATTTCGCCGATACTTGCCGCAAGGGCAGCCTGATGCAGGGTGATAGCCGCCTGGGTTGCCGCTTCCAGCATGACATCGGCATCCGCCGCATGTCCGGCCGGGCGGACAGCTTCATTCTTTTCGGCGGCTAGACGGTCGGCAAGCTCGACGGCCTGGCGGGCGATTCTCTGCACATTGGCGAGTTCCGCCTGAGACTTGGTGAACATGCGCCTGAAGTCTTCGACCTGGCCGTATGCCCGGAAGAGCTCCTTGCGATCGTCGTGCGGCATGATTCCGGCCGGGCGGGAAATCTTCGAAAGCGCGTGGTCCACGCGCTGCTCGATGGTGGAGATATCGTAGATCGAGAAGCAGCAGTGATCGAGATAATATGCGAGAAACCTCGCCGCGCGACCATCATCGGCGGGCAAGACGGCTGAGAATGCCTTGTGAAGCTCATCGAGAGACGAGACCGCGGTCGTTGCCAGCTCATATTCGCTCGCCGCGAAAGAAAAGACCGGCTTTCCGTAAAGGAGCGCTTCCATGCCGACGCCCGAATTGGCGACGATAACGGAATTGCAGCCTTCGAGATGGCGGTGAATCGAGGCGTTGGAGACAATAACGTTCCTGAACTTCCGACGCAGATCGTCCAGCGTTTGCCCGATGACAATGCTCTCGCAAAGAGGGTGACGCTTCACGACCAGCAAGGTGTCGGTCTGATCCGCCAGCTCCGCCGCGCGATAAAGGACCTCAAGCGTATTCAGCCGGCAGAATTCCGCGACCGGGTCATCCACCTTCTGCAACGGAAAATAGACATAGGGACGAGAGACGTCGAAACTTTCCGAGGACTGATTGTATTTGGACAAATTGCGTTTGCGCAGCTCGTCGCGCAACGCTCCGATACGCTGACGCGCGGCATGGGTGTCCATGCGGTCGATTGCGGGGGCATGATTCTGCGGAAAGCGAGCAAGCGAACTCCAGCCCGAGAAACCGTTGGCATCGAAGGAATACCATCCGGCAATAGGCGTCTCCTTGATGCGCCATACATTCGGCTCGTCGCCCACCGAATGGTACGAAAGCACGATGCCGCCCTCGGGTGCATTGCGTGGCATGTGATGGACGCCACCCATGACAAGCGACATGTTCACCGAAACCGGGCGCTGCGCAAGAACGGAACACAGGCGCACGAACATCCAGCGATGGCGGTCTCCGTCCTGGGCGATTGGAAACCATGTCACTGGAACTTCGAGATCGACGGCGATGCGCCCCTGACCTGCGGCAGCCGATCCTTCCGGCGCTCCCAGAGGCATCAGTTGTTCGCCGGACACAGCGAGATTCCAGCCCGAGTTGATTTGCATAAGAAGTCCTTCCTTGACCCCACCCACTGCGCACAGGATTCCAGCCATGGCTTGCGTCAGGCTGTCTGAGAGATGTCGTGGTTGGATCGATGCCCCGTGCGGCACGGCTTAAGGGGGTCAAGGGCGGACAAGGACAGCCCCACGAAAGCAATCTCTCCTATCCAACGGCGAAGCTTGCGCTCCGAATCGCGCCGATGCCCCTGGAGAAGTCGATGTCCTCTATTGAATCCCCCGTCCTTTCGATCTGCGTTCCGACCTACAATCGGCAGTTCATGCTTGAGCGCAATGTAAGCTTCCACCTGGAGGCCTTTCGCCGGCTCGGCATTTCCTTCGAGATCGTGATCGTCGACGACTGCTCCACCGACAATACCGCTGCGTATGTGCAATCCATCTCGCATCATCCGGAAATCAATGCCTACCGGCGCGCAAGCAATGCCGGTTTTCTCAGCAACTATGCCTTCGCCATGCAGCGCGCCCGCGGCCAATACGCGGTTTTCCTTGGGGACGATGACCTGCTCATTCCGGAAAAAGTCGTCGAATATATCCGCTTGATGACGGACGACCAGCGGATCGGCATGGTGCAGGCGCCGTGGATGCTCGTCGATGGACGGCCGAGCGGCGGTGACATGCAACCCTTCTATCACCTGCCCTACCCGACGCGTCACGCGAAGGGCGATTTCCATTCGATGCTGGAATTCATTCTGGAGCGGCACGTCTTCCCAGAGTTCATGATCATCAGGCGCGATGTTCTGGCCAAGGCCATCTCCAGCCCGACGCCCTTCATCTTCTGGGCATTTCTCTATACGACCCGCGCGCTCGACAAGGCCGACATCCTCTTTATGCCGGAACCCTTCGCGCGCGTGACGGCAGTTTCCGATGACCCGCGCCTGCAGCAGGGTAACAAGGAATGCATGTTCCAGTGGGATAGCTACAGGGGCGGCCTGGAATATCTTGCCTCGCAAGCTCTTCGCGACGGCCGGCTTCCCGCCGAGTACCGGACGTCTCTAATGCAGCGCATCACGCAATTCATGCTGCAGCGTCAGGCGGTTGCGATGCGCCTGCATGTCAACGCGCAAAATTGGGTCGAGGCTTACATCATGTATCATCGCATGGCGGCCTATCATCCCGCGCCGCTGCCGCCGGAATCCTACGATCAGATCCGCAAGCTCGCCGGCATCGCGACCGCCGCAACGGAAGCAATCGCATTCAATGGCGAACCAGTGATTGTCGAGCCGATCGTCGACGACACGACGATCAATCTTCTGCCGCCATCGATCCGGGAACGCTTAAGCCGGGAAGCTCCGCAACTCGATAGGTCCGACAAGCCAAGGGCTTTCCTTCGCTTCACCCAGAACTTTCCGGCCAATCCCGGTCCCAAGGATGGGTTGTTCGATATTCTCACCTATATCGAACAGTTCGTTTGAGGCTTCCTCAGTCCGGCAGCAACGCCGTGACCGCGATAATCGGGCCGAGCGGGAATAATTCGTCCCGTCTCTGCCATTCCGGTATATCGAGGCTGGAGATGCTGCCGTCGAGGAAGAGAGCATTGGCGCAGCCGAGATCGTCACGGAACAAGGTCGCGAAATCGTGGAAGCGGACGGCGCCGTCGGACACGGCGAAGATCACCTTACCGTCCGCCGAAACGCCGACGCCGTTGCGTGTCTTGAAACTGGTGCTGTCTGCCAGGAACGACGGATGCAGCTTGCCGTCGATCACGAGCATCGGGCCGGATTGCGTTGCGTAGAACGGCTTGATGCCGGAAGCCACGAAGGCCTTGCTCTCCATGATGCCGGCATGGCCCGGCTGAATGTAGAACACGCCGTTCGGCAGCAGATGAAAATTGCCCCATCCCTTGTTGACGTTGATCGCTCTCTGCTGCCTACCTTCTTCGATATAGAGGCCCACCGGCGACTGATCGTCCCGGTACATGCCGCCATTCATGGCAAATCGAACATAGATGCGGTCCTGACGCAGATCGTCTTCCAGCGCCCGGAACGAACCATAGGGCTTGCCGCTACGGTCGTTCTGATAGAGCCGGATGCCGTCGATGGCAGGATCGAAGGTGCAGACCGTGTAGCTGTCGCCGAGATGCAGGACCTTGCGGCAGGCCTCATCGGCAAAAGCCGTGGTGGCGCAGGCGAGCAGGGCAAGGGCTATCAGCAATCGGATCAAGCGCACAACTCCGCTGCGAATTTCTCAAACATTAGAGCGCAATGGAAATGCGGCAAAAGAAGGAAATTGCTCGTCTTTTTAGGGCTTAAGTGCCGCCATGTGAAAGGCGCGCTGCGCCTGCGAATAGCGGTAGGCCGAGCCCACCGGACAGGCATTGCGCGCGAGACAACCACCAGCCATGCAGCCGGTTTTCCCTGTGTCCGTGCGCAGATGCGACCGACAGGCCGCAACATCGAAGCCGGTGGACGCAACGGCGTCGACGGGACAGGCGGTCAGGCACGGCTTTTCGGCACAATGGTCGCAGGGATGCGCAACGGCCATCCTTGCCTCTTCAATCACAGCGGCAAACCCGAGCGCACCGCGATAGCCGTGCCATAGGCCATAGTCCGGATGGATCAGGATGCCGAGCGGCGATGCCTTCAAACCTTCCGCCTGCATTGCCCATCGCTGAAAGGGCTGCCACGGCGGATCGGAGGGGAAATAGGCTGTCGCCTCGAATGCTGCGGCGATAGGCCGTATGACTGCCTTCGACCACTCGTCCAGCGGATCGTTGCGGTCGGCACTTTCGGACGATTGCCGCCACCGGGAAAACGGCTCCCAGATCGAGCCGCCGATATTGCCGAGCAGGATCACGCTCCTCGCCGGCATCCCATCGGCTAGTAGCGGCCCCTCACCTTCGCCGAAGGTAACCGTCCCGCGAACAAAAACTCCGTGCGGAGCAAGCGCCGCACGGAGTTCATCAACCATGACGGAGCCGCCGCTCATCGCGGCCCCTTATATTGATAGTGCGGCCGCCAGACCTCTTTCTGAATCAGATCGGCGACGCGTACCGCGCCGCCTTGCTCCCTGGCGGCCTCGGGCTCTCTTCAGGTGAAAGCGTCCGGCATCGAATCCTTACGCTTCTGGATGTAGGCCAGCAGCGCCTCATCGATCGCAGGATCCAGCGGCGGTGCTTCGTAGTGGTCGAGCCAGGAGCGGCAAAGCGCATTGGCACGTTCCTCGACGCGCTTCTGGCCCTCAATTTCCCACTGCTCGAAGGAGTTATTGTCAGCCAGTGCCGAACGGTAGAAGGCCGTCTGGAAATTGGCCTGCGTATGGCCGCAGCCGAGATAGTGGCTGCCGGGACCGACTTCGCGGATCGCATCCAGCGCCTGGCCATTTTCCGAAAGATCGACGCCCTCGGCCATTTTCTGCATCATGCCGAGCTGGTCCTGGTCGATCATGAACTTCTCGTAGGACGAGACGAGGCCGCCTTCGAGCCAGCCGGCGGCATGCAGCACGAAATTCGTGCCGGCAAGCAGCGTCATGTTCAGCGTGTTGGCCGATTCATGCGCCGCCTGCGCATCCGGCACCTTGGAGGCGCAGAGCGAACCGCCGGTACGGAACGGCAGGCCGAGACGGCGGGCAAGCTGGGCCGAACCGTAGGAAACCAGCGATGGTTCCGGCGTGCCGAAGGTCGGCGCGCCCGACTGCATGGAGATGGACGCAGCGAAGGTGCCGTAGAGCACCGGCGATCCCTTGCGGATCAACTGCGTGAAGGAAGCGCCGGCCAGAACTTCGGCCAGGATCTGCGTCAGCGTACCGGCAACCGTCACCGGGCTCATCGCTCCGGAGAGGATGAAGGGCGAAACGACAGAAGCCTGGTTGTGGCGCGCATAGACCTTCAATGCGCCGAGCATGGTCTCGTCGAACACCATCGGTGAGTTCGCGTTGATCAGGTTCAGCGTGACGCAATTGTTTTCGACGAAATCATCGCCGAAGACGATCTTCGCCATGGCGACTGTGTCTTCGGCGCGTTCCGGCGCAGTGACCGAGCCCATGAACGGCTTGTCGGAATATTTGATATGGCTGTAGACCATATCGAGATGGCGCTTGTTGACGGGAATGTCGACCGGCTCGCAGACCGTGCCGCCCGACGAATGGATCGACGGCGCCATATAGGCGAGCTTCACGAAATTGCGAAAATCCTCGATCGTCGCGTAACGGCGATTGCCTTCGAGATCGCGGACGAACGGCGGGCCATAGACCGGCGCGAAGATCGTCCCCTTGCCGCCGACATGGGCGTTGCGGGCGCTGTTGCGCGCATTCCAGGTGAATTCCTTCGGCGCGGTCTTCAAGAGTTCGCGGCAAAGCCCCTTCGGGAAATGGACCCGCTGCCCCTTGACGTCGGCGCCGGCTTCCTTCCAGAGCGCCAGCGCTTCCGCATCGTCGCGAAACTCGATGCCGATTTCCTCGAGCACCTTATCGGCATTGCGCTCGATAAGCTGCAGGCCCTCTTCGTCCAATACTTCGTAGACGCCGATCTTGCGGGTAATATATGGAAGCGACGGACCTGGCCCGCCGCCGCTGCGCGATGCGCGCCGCGCGGCCGCACCCCTGCCCTCGCCGCGCGAACGCCGTCCGCCACCATCGCCGCCTGCGGCCGGTTGCTCAATCATATCGTCCATGATGCTTCCTCACTCTTGCGCATGAATGCGTCTGTACATTGCCCCATGCTACCCGATTCCGTCGCACGGACATTCCTTTATGCGCCAGCGACTAGCATAGGACAGACATGGGTGGGGCGAAATTGCTTCATGTCCATCCGTCGCGATTTATCTGCACTACGTCGCTTTCGAAAAGGGTTTTGTTAGGCTTCGGGTCTATCGGTAATGATAGCAGTGTTTTATACAAACCCCTGATGCATCGCACGAAAACGGGATGGAGCGCATGTCTGACGATGAAATCATTCTCGCGGAACTTTCGGACGAGGAACTCGTGCAGCAGATGCACGATGACCTCTATGACGGACTGAAGGAGGAAATCGAGGAAGCGACCAATATCCTCCTCGAACGTGGCTGGACGCCTTACGATATCCTGACCCAGGCGCTTGTCGAAGGCATGCGCATCGTCGGCATCGACTTTCGCGATGGCATTCTCTTCGTTCCCGAAGTGCTGCTTTCCGCCAATGCGATGAAGGCCGGCATGTCGATCCTGCGGCCGCTGCTGGCCGAGACCGGTGCGCCGAAGCTCGGCAAGATGGTGATCGGCACCGTCAAGGGCGACATTCACGATATCGGCAAGAACCTCGTCGGCATGATGATGGAAGGCGCTGGTTTCGATGTCATCGACCTCGGCATCAACAATCCGGTCGAAAACTATCTCGACGCCATCGAGCGTGAACAGCCTGATATTCTTGGCATGTCGGCGCTGCTGACGACGACGATGCCCTACATGAAGGTTGTCATCGACACGCTCAAGGAAAAGGGCATGCGGGACGATTACGTGGTCCTCGTCGGCGGTGCGCCGTTGAACGAAGAGTTCGGCAAGGCGGTCGGTGCCGATGCCTACTGCCGTGACGCGGCCGTCGCGGTCGAAACCGCCAAGGACTTTATGAAGCGCAAGCACAACAGCCACGCTGCCAGCGCCTAATCACGACGAATGTCAAGGCGGCGGCATCCACAGGGTTGCCGCCGGCCGATCGGCACACCAAATCAGTTATTGAGCCGCCTTTTTGACCTTATGGCCGGCATCCTGGGTCGCGTTGACGGCGTTGGCGCTATCTCTGCCCATGCCGCGAATTGTGTTGGCGCATGAAGCGAGTGCCATGAGGATCGCGCAGGCGGCGGCGATTTTGGTCAGTGTCGGTGTAGTCATGATCGGAAGCCCTTTCGGAAATGGATATTGATCGACAAAAGGCGGAGACAACGACTCCGCGAGATAAACGCACAATCGCGCAAAAGGTTCATGTGATCGCGTGCGGTGCAATCGCGCGCGAAATATTGGCGATCGCCAGAATTAATAGCCTCGATCATATCGACCTGCACTGTCTTCCCGCCATCTATCACTCCTATCCACAGAAGATCGCGCCCGCGCTTAAAGACGCGATTGCCAATGCCCGCTCGCGCGGCTTCGAGAAGATTTTTATTGGCTATGCCGATTGCGGCACGGGTGGCGATATCGACAGGATCTGCGAGCGCGAAGGTATCGAGCGCCTCTCCGGCCCGCACTGCTATTCCTTCTTCAGCGGCAACGACGCTTTTGCCGCCCGCGACGACGACATCACCTCGTTTTTCCTCACCGATTTTTTGGCCCGCCAGTTCGAAGCCTTCGTCATCGTGCCCCTCGGCCTCGACCGGCACCCGGAGCTGAAGGAAATGTATTTCGGCAATTACCGGAAGGTCGTCTATCTCTCGCAGGAAGAGGATCCGGCGCTTCAGGAAAAGGCGAAGGCGGCGGCAGCCTATCTCGGCCTCGACTACGAATACCGCTTCACAGGCTATGGCGATCTCGCCCGCGAATTGCTGGCGGTCTGATTACGACATTGTTTTCAGCCTGCCCACTTGCGGCCGCCCCTGGACGCGGCCATGCTGAAAGCCCCGAATTCCACCGAAAAACAAGACGATGTCACTTATAGGTGACTAGAGGTTGCGGTTGAGGAGGCGGTTTCGATACCGCGTCGTTTTTTGGCATGGGCCGCGTCGCCGCAAGCGCAGTCCCCAGACCGGCGGACGTGCATTCTTGTACAAAGAGGAGAATTTTGCATGGCAGATCGCATTGTCGTCTACTGGCGGGACATTCCTGCCCAGGTCATCATCAAGAAAGGACGGCAAACGGCGAAGCGTGAATTGTCACTGCGCTTCACTGAAGCGATCGACATGTGCGCCATGCGCACCGGCGCCGCCGAGACCGACGATTATCTGGCCGAATGGCGCAAGGCCGATCCCGTGCCGGTTTCCGACGATCTGGAGGCAGAGGCAGACAGCGCCGCAAGCGAACTCGAAGCCGCCTATGATCGCGAGCGCCTGGTGGCATTGGTGAAGGCCGGAGGCCGTGACAATGGCTGATGCTGTCCAGAAACCCGGCAATGCCGCAGCGGGTGCGAAGGCAGCCAGCGGCGCCTATACGCCATCAGGTGTTTCGCCGAACCGCCGCGCCCGTCGCAAATACACCGTCCGTCTCTGGGCCGTGCGTCATTCGCGCTTCCTCGAGTGGTTTTATCATCGCTTCGCCGACGCCTTCCTCCTGCTGCATCCGCTCTGGAAGGCGATCGGCTATGGGCGCGTCGAACGGCCGATCACCGTGATCGAGCGCAATGTGAAAGGTTTTCTCTTCGATTGCCGCATGTGCGGCCAATGCGCATTGTCGTCGACCGGCATGTCCTGTCCGATGAACTGTCCGAAGCAGTTGCGCAACGGACCTTGTGGCGGCGTGCGCGCCAATGGCAATTGCGAAGTCGAGCCCGACATGCCCTGCGTCTGGGTGCAGGCCTGGAACGGCTCGCGCAACATGGTCAATGGGGACGCGATCTTGAATGTGCAGAAGCCGGTGAACCAGTCGCTGCGCGAAACATCCTCGTGGCTGCGCGTGACGGCGGAAGCTGCGGCAGCGCGCGAAGCGACGAAGAAGGAAGCCTGATCGATGGCGCATATTGATGAAAATCCGCTTGGCGCGCATCTGCCGCTCGATCCCCTGCCCGGCCATTCCTCGCTTGGGCGACTGGAGCGCGTGTTGCGTCGCGGCGAGTTCGCCGTCACGGCAGAGCTGAACCCGCCCGACAGCGCCAACCCCGAAGACGTCTACGAACGCGCCTCGATCTTCGATGGCTGGGTGGACGGGATCAACGCGGTCGATGCCTCCGGCGCCAATTGCCACATGTCCTCGGTCGGCATCTGCGCGCTGCTGACGCGCATGGGCTATGCGCCGATCATGCAGATCGCCTGCCGCGACAAGAACCGCATCGCCATTCAAGGCGACGTGCTGGGCGCTGCCGCCATGGGCGTCTGCAACATCATGTGCCTGACCGGCGACGGCGTTCAGGCCGGCGACCAGCCGGGCGCCAAACCGGTTTTCGATCTCGACTGCATGTCGCTGCTCGAAACCGTGCGCATCATGCGCGACAACGCCAAGTTCCTCTCAGGCCGTAAGCTGACGTCTCCGCCGAAAGTCTTTCTCGGCGCAGCTATCAATCCCTTTGCGCCGCCCTACGACTTTCGGCCCTATCGCCTGGCGAAGAAAATCGAGGCCGGCGCGCAGTTTGTTCAAAGCCAGTATTGCTACGACGTGCCGATGTTCCGCGACTATATGAAAAAGGTCAGGGATCTCGGTCTGGATGAGAAATGCTTCATCCTCGTCGGTGTCGGACCACTGGCTTCCGCCAAAACCGCGCGCTGGATGCGCTCGAACGTGCCGGGCGTGCATATTCCGGACGCCGTGATCAAGCGCCTCGAAGGTGCTCAGGATCAGAAGAAGGAAGGCAAGCAGCTCTGCATCGACATCATCAACGAGGTGAAGGAGATCGTGGGCGTTTCCGGCATCCATGTCATGGCTTATCGCCAGGAAGAATATGTCGCCGAGATGGTACATGAATCGGGCGTCCTGAAAGGTCGCCAGCCCTGGAAGCACGAGGCAAGCCGCACCGATGACCTCGTCGCCGAGCGGCTGGAGCATATCCGCGGCGGCATGGAGGAGAACCAGCAGCAAATGGCCGAAGCCGCCGCCCATCATCCGCCGCACCAGACGCATTGAACGAGAATATTCGCAACAGGCCCGCGGAGGAGCCGGCCTGGCTTGTAACCGAAATCATCGCACGATAGACCACCCCTATCGGGCCAACTGACCAAAGGATCAGACATGACGCGCACCATCGTTGCTTCAGCCACTCGCGAAATCATCATCGGTTTCGACCAACCCTTTTGCGTGATTGGCGAACGCATCAACCCGACGGGGCGCAAAAAGCTGGCCGCCGAGATGATCGAAGGCAATTTCGATACGGTCATCAAGGACGCGCTGGAACAGGTGGCCGCCGGCGCAACCATGCTGGACGTCAACGCTGGCGTCACCTCGGTCAACCCAAACGAGACCGAGCCGGGCCTGCTGGTGCAGACGCTGGAAATCGTCCAGGGCCTCGTCGACGTGCCGCTGTCGATCGACAGCTCGGTGACGGCCGCTATCGAGGCGGCGCTGAAGGTCGCCAAGGGCCGGCCGCTGGTCAACTCCGTCACCGGCGAGGAAGAGAAGCTCGAGGCCATCCTGCCGCTGGTGAAAAAGTACGACGTGCCCGTCGTCGCCATTTCCAATGACGAGACCGGCATTTCCATGGACCCCGATGTTCGCTTCGCCGTCGCCAAGAAGATCGTCGAACGCGCCATGGATCACGGCATCAAGCCGCATGACATCGTCGTCGATCCGCTCGTCATGCCGATCGGTGCGCTGGGCGACGCCGGCCGTCAGGTCTTCGCGCTGCTACACCGCCTGCGCAACGAGCTGAAGGTCAACACCACCTGCGGCCTCTCCAACATTTCCTTCGGCCTGCCGCACCGCCATGGCATCAACGCCGGCTTCATCCCGATGGTGATCGGTGCTGGCATGACCTCGGCGATCATGAACCCGTGCCGCCCGCAGGAAATGGAAGCCGTGCGCGCCGCCAACGTGCTGAACGGCACCGACGCGAATTGCACCAACTGGATCATGACCTATCGCGACTATAAGCCGGCAGAGGGTGGCGCGGCAGCAGCAGCCACGGCGGCGCCGGCAGCGGGCGGCGGTCGGCGTGGTGGACGCGCGGCCCGCGCTGGGGCAAGCGCAGCGAGGGAATAACGATGTATCCGAGCAGCCGGCTTTCCAACGATCTTGCGACGTTGTGGCTCCAGGCGCCCATCGTAATTGCAATGCGCACGCAGCAAATATGGATGGCAGCGATGACCGGCGGTACTTTGAACACCGCGGAATTCAACCGGATGATCTCGGAAAAGATGATGGCGGCGGCGGAAAGCGCCGTCGCCGCCAACATAGCCATCACCCAACAGAGCGTCATGGCGATAACAGCAATGGCAAAGGGCGGCAGCGCCTCATCGCGTCGCGCTGCCGATGCGGTGGCCCAAGCCGCCGTCAAGCCTTACAGCGCGCGCGTTCGCTCGAACGTGCGCCGCCTCACCAGACAGAAAGACTGATCCGTGGCCCAAGCCAGCGACAGCACGAATCCCCTCGTCCTCTTCATGCCCTCCGGCAAGCGTGGCCGTTTTGCGGTCGGCACACCGGTGCTGGAGGCAGCACGGCAGCTTGGTGTCTATGTTGAGAGCGTCTGCGGCGGCCGCGCGACATGCGGACGCTGCCAGGTGTCCGTGCAGGAAGGCAATTTCGCCAAACATAAGATCGTCTCCGCCAACGACCATCTTTCGCCGATCGGCCCCAAGGAAAGGCGCTACGCCGAAGTCCGCGACTTGCCGGATGGGCGCCGCCTCTCCTGTTCGGCCCTGATCCAGGGCGATCTGGTCATAGACGTACCGCAGGATACGGTGATCAACGCGCAGGTGGTCCGCAAGGCCGCCGACGAACGCGTCATCGCCCGCGATACGGCCGTGCATATGTGCTACGTCGAGGTCGAAGAACCGGACATGCACAAACCATCCGGCGATCTCGACCGGCTGAAAGCCGCATTGGCCGCCGACTGGAAATACGACAATCTCGAAGTCGATTTCCATATCATCCCGCAGCTGCAATCGATTCTGCGCAAGGGCGAGTGGAAGGTTACGGCCGCGATCCACCGGGATCAGGAGGGCGACCATCCGCGCCTGATCGCGCTTTATCCAGGCCTGAAGAATGAAGCCTACGGGATTGCCTGCGACATCGGCTCGACGACGATCGCCATGCATCTCTCTTCGCTGTTGTCGGGCCGAACGGTGGCATCCGCGGGCGCGTCCAACCCGCAGATCCGCTTTGGCGAAGATCTTATGAGCCGCGTTTCGTATGTGATGATGAATCCGGACGGGCGCGGCGCCATGACCAACGCCGTGCGCGAAGCGCTGAACGGACTGATCGACAAAGTCTGCGCCGATGGCGGCGTATCGCGCCAGGACATTCTGGACGCCGTCTTCGTCGGCAATCCGATCATGCACCATCTTTTCCTCGGCATCGATCCGACTGAGCTCGGCGGCGCGCCCTTCGCCCTCGCCGTCTCCGGCGCCGTGCATCTGACCGCGACTGACGTCGGCCTGCCGATGAATGCCGGCACACGCATCTATATGTTGCCCTGCATCGCCGGCCATGTTGGCGCCGATGCTGCCGCGGCAACGCTGGCCGAAGGGCCGCACCGGCAGGACGAAATGATGCTGCTGGTCGATATCGGCACGAACGCTGAAATCGTGCTCGGCAATAGCAATCGTGTCGTCGCAGCCTCCTCACCGACCGGCCCAGCCTTCGAAGGCGCCGAGATTTCCAGCGGCCAACGCGCCGCTCCCGGCGCCATCGAGCGCGTTCGGATCGATCCCATCACGCTGGAGCCGCGCTACCGTGTCATCGGCATCGAACCATGGTCGGACGAACCCGGTTTTGCGGAGGCCGCGGCCACAGTCGGGGTCACCGGCATTTGCGGCTCGGCCATCATCGAGGTGGTCGCCGAGATGTTCCTGACCGGCATCATCTCCGAAGATGGCGTCGTCGACGGCAGCATGATGGCACGCTCGCCGCGCATCCTGCAGAACGGCCGCACCTTCTCCTATCTCGTGCGCGACGGCGAACCCCGCATCACAGTGACGCAGAACGATATCCGCGCCATTCAGCTCGCCAAGGCCGCCCTTTATGCCGGCGTCAAGCTGCTGATGGACAAGCAGGGCGTCGACCATGTCGACCGCATCGGCCTTGCCGGCGCCTTCGGCACCTTCATCGACCCGAAATACGCCATGGTGCTCGGCCTGATCCCGGACTGCGTCCTCGACAAGGTGAAGGCAGTCGGCAACGCCGCCGGCACGGGCGCGCGCATGGCGCTCCTCAACCGCGGCCACCGCCGCGAAATCGAGGAAACCGTCAGCAAGATCGAGAAGATAGAGACGGCGCTTGAATCAAAGTTTCAGGAGCATTTCGTTCACGCCATGGCCCTGCCGAACAAGGTCGACGCCTTCCCGGAACTGTCGAAGGTCGTGACATTGCCGGAACGCAAGCAACTTGCTGATGATGCGAGCGGCGAAGGCGGCGGCCGCAGACGCCGCCGCAGCCGCGAGTAATACGCGACCGGCAGTGGTTATGCGGCCATTTTCCGCCCGATCTCTATGAACGCCTGCCGGATGCTGTCGGCCACCGCCTTCATCGGCCCTGTCATCTGCGATGCCGTCAGCAGGCGAATGTCGAAGGATGTGAGTTCCGGCAGCCCCTCATTCTGCCCAAGGATTTCCATGTCCTCCGTGACGTAGGAGCGCGGGAACGGCGCCACCGCCAAGTCCGAAACCACGGCGGCGCGCTGCGCCATCGTATGTGCGCTGAGGTAGGAAACACGATATGGCCGCTTGTGCCGCTCTAGTTGCGCCAAGGCTTCCGATCGCCAGATGCAGCCGTCTTCCCAAATCGAGATCGGCAATGGATCGCGGCGGTAAGCCGTACCGCATTTTGCGCCGGCCCAGACCAAGCGCTCGGTATATATAACCTCACCATCGGTCGGGAAAGGCCGCGTCGCGCAGTTGATCAGGGCCAAATCCAGCCGCTGCTCCTCGATGCGCTTCTTCAACTGAAGACTCATGTCGACGGTAACATCGACCATGATGCCCGGATAACTCTCCGAAAAACTCCTCAAAATGCTCGGCAGCAGGCGCTCACCGATATCGTCGGGCGCGCCAAGCCGCACGACGCCGCTAAGCTCCGGCATGATGAAGCGCGACACGGCCTCGTTGGATAGAGCCAGGATGTTGCGGGCATAGGAAAGCAGCATTTCGCCATGCTGCGTCAGGCTGACGGAACGCGCGTCGCGCAGGAACAGCGTCACGCCGAGTTGCTCTTCCAGCTTCTTGATCTGCATCGAGACGGCGGACGGCGTGCGATAGACCGCATCGGCGGCGGTCGAAAAATTGCCGGTTTCGGCAATGGCGACGAAGGTGCGCAGAACTTCATTGTCGAGCAACGGTATGGGCCGGCGAAACGGTACGGTCATAACGGCATCCTTCAATTTTTCTGATTTTAAGCACCATATCATTTCATTTGTCTGAATGTCAACGAAGCACCATATTAGGTCTAACGGAATTGATAGAGGCAGCCGAAAGGAGCAAGACCATGGCTGGCACAGCACTTCGCGAGGCTTCTCGCTTGTTCAACCTCATGCGCGCCCGCGAAATTCAACGCACCGCGCAGCACACGCTCGATGACATCGCAACGCGTTTCCCGGCGCATCTGATTGACGATGTCAACGCCCGCGGCCTACCGCCGGATCGCATAGTTTCGGCCATCGAACGGAAGCCCGCCAACGTGCGATCGTTCAAGAATGCTAATGGCAGCTATAAAATCTATTCGCTTGATTGATAGGTGAAGCAACCCCATATTGGCTCGCAAAGGTCGCGACCTTTCGGGCATCTGAGAACCGAAGGAACCTTGAAATGACCACGATAACCTATAGACACACCGGCAGGACGCATAGCTCGCTTCCGCCGAGCGCCACTTTTGTACCGTTCATCACGCGGATCTTCGATCGCTGGCAGCAATGGCGTTCCGAGCGCGAGCTCGAGTCCCTTTCGGACGACGTACGCAAGGACATTGGCTGGCCGGCCATCAATGAGGCCAAAAATTCCAAGGTCCAGCGATGATCGCAATATGCTTTGAATTCTGAAGGCGACGCTCAACCACGCCGGGTGTCGCCTTTCGAACATTTATGCATCTAAACGCGTATTTGGTTTTATTTTGATTATTGTCGAAATATATATTTGGTTGCTTCAGGAAATTGCTTACCCGCCTCGCCCGCTTTATTTAAAGCGTCAATTTTAGTGAGCTTGCACAAATATCTCTTTGCGGCCGCTATTTTCCATGCCAATGTCGCTATTGGACCATCGAGCCGACGCATTTGACGCAAGGAATACGGCATGGTCGTGGAGCATGGATTTTCCTGATATGAGCAAGACTCCGATTAAGACGCGTTCCCTGGTTTTCTTCCTCGTTCCCCATTTTACCATGCTGCCGTTTTCCGCTGCGGTCGAGACGCTGCGGATTGCAAACCGCATGCTCGGTTACCCCGCCTATACGTGGCGACTGGCCTCGACAGATGGCCAGAAGGTTTATTCCTCCAGCGGCATCGGCCTCGAGGTCAATTCGTCGCTTGCCGACGAGCGCCGCAATCTCGGCGGTGAAAACCGGCCCAACATGGTGCTCGTCTGTTCGGGCATTTATGTCGAGGAGTTCCACAATAAGTCGGTCAATGCCTGGCTGCGTGAGACGTATAATCGCGGCGTTGCCGTCGGCAGCCTCTGTACGGGCGCGCATGTACTGGCCCAGGCCGGCCTCCTGAACGGCAAGCGCTGCGCCATTCACTGGGAAAATCTCCCCGGCTTTGCCGAAAGCTTCCCCCAGGCGGAAGTCTATGCCGACCTCTATGAGGTCGACAGCAATCTCTATACCTGCGCCGGCGGTACCGCTTCGCTCGACATGATGCTCAACCTGATCGGCCAGGATTTCGGCGAAAACCTTGTCAACCGCGTCTGTGAGCAGCAGCTTACCGACCGTGTCCGCAGCCCGCACGACCGCCAGCGTCTGCCGCTGCGCGCGCGCCTCGGTGTTCAGAATGCCAAGGTGCTGTCGATCATCGAGCTGATGGAAAGCAATCTCGCCGAGCCCCTGTCTCTGCTGGAGATCGCCGACGATGCCGGCCTTTCGCGCCGTCAGATCGAACGCCTCTTCCGCCAGGAAATGGGCCGCTCGCCCGCGCGCTACTATCTGGAAATCCGGCTCGACCGTGCACGTCACCTGCTGGTGCAGTCCTCTATGCCGGTCGTGGAAGTGGCGGTCGCCTGCGGTTTCGTTTCCGCCTCGCACTTCTCCAAGTGTTATCGCGAACTCTACAACCGCTCGCCACAGCAGGAGCGCGCCGAGCGCAAGCTCACCATGTCGAGCAACCGCACCGGCGTCGTCGTCTGAGCTTGGCCGACGGAGGCGGCTATTCCGCCGCTTCCTCTGTCATCTTGGCGTCGGAATAGACCTGATTGCGGCCCTTGTGCTTGGCCATATAGAGAAACTGGTCCGCGGCGTTGAGATAGTTCTCGAACGCCTCATGGCCCGCAATCTCGGCCACTCCGATCGACACGGTCACCGACAATTCCTCGTCGTCCGCATTCACCTTCAAATTGGAGAGATTGACGCGCACCTCGTCGCAAAGAGCCGTTGCAGCGCGTGAATCCATCTCGGTGAACAGGATAGCGAATTCCTCGCCGCCGAGACGCGATAGCAGGTTCTCGCTGCCTTCGAACAGGGAATGAAGCCGGCCCGCGACGGCCTTCAACACCTGGTCGCCGATCTCATGGCCATAGGTGTCGTTCAGATGCTTGAAATGATCGATGTCGAGGATCGCGACCGAGGTCGGCCGATGATGGCGCAGGCACTCGTTGACGATCCGCGGGCCGTGATCGTAGAAATAGCGTCTGTTATAGAGCCCAGTCAGATAGTCGCTTGCTGCGGCGGCGCGCAATTGCTTGAGCTGCATCAGCGTTTCGACATTGTGGGCGATGCGGCATTGCAGCTCCTCGGCCACAAACGGACGATAGATGAAATCGCTGGCGCCGGCCTTCAGGAACATCGCCGACAACAGACGGTCGTTCGAAGAGGAGATGCCGACGACCCGCATCCGATCCGAACCGTAGCGGTGGCGAATACGCCGGGTCAGCTCGTAACCGTCCATATCTGGCATGTGATGGTCGGTCACCACCACTTCGATGTCGCCATAGTCGTCAAGCATTGCCAAGGCTTCGACGCCAGTGCCGGCTTCGGCCACCTTGAACTGCTGCGCCTCCAGAAGCTCCACCAGCACGCGCCGCGCCGATGGGACATCATCTACCACCAGCACCCGCGTGCCGCGATTGGAGATGGCGCGCCGTACGGTGGAAACGAGATTGTCGAGCGCGAATTCATTGTTCTTCAGAACATAATCGACAATGCTGCGCTCCATGATGCGGTTGCGCATGTCCATGTCGAAGGACGCGGTGAAAACCACGGTCGGAATATGATGAGCGATAGCGACATCCAGAGCCTCGCCATGGGGTGCATCCGGCAGATTGAGGTCGACCACAGCCATGGTGAAGCCGTGCCCCTCCGCCAGCGCTTCATTCAGCGCCTTCAGCGAGCCGCAATGGGTAACGCTGAGGCCGAGTTCGGTTTGGAACCGGTGGGACAGGACAGAAGAAAACATGCGCGAATCTTCAACCAGAAGTATCTTCTGGCTGCCGCGGCGATGACCACGGCCATCGCTGAGGAAATCCACGCGGAACACCATTTGCCTTCACGTCCTCCCAGACTACCCGGCAGTCGCTGGTCGCATCTGCCTATCCCGAGCGAGATGAACGCCCGCCCCTCAACTCCATCGTGAACAGGATTCGTGAAGAAATTGGAACCAGAGATTGCAGAAATCTTGTACAGAAGATGAATTATCCTCATATTTTGTATTTCTGAACATCACCCGGTTCCTACTTCCTCCATGTCAGGCCCTCAACTTTACCTGCTGCATTGATTGGATCTGCAGCAGCGTGTCGAGGTTTTGGTTCACGCGGCAATAGAATTCTTCGTCGATGAACGGCCGCAGGATGAAATCATTGCCGCCGGCCTTGAGAAAACGCGCCGATAGGAGCCGATTGGTAGAGGATGAAACGCCGATGATGCGCAGCTCGTGCGAACCGATACTGGCTCGAATGCGACGCGTCAGTTCGAAACCGTCAATATCCGGCATGTTGTAGTCGGTAACCATCAGGCCGATGTCGCGATTGGCTTTCAGGATCTCCAGCGCCTTTGTGCCGTTCTCGGCGACGCTGACACGGAAATTATAGCGCTTCAGACGGCTGGACAGCAGCGCACGCGCCGTGGCGCTGTCGTCGACGATCAGCACGTGATGACGATGATTGGTCAGGAATCGGCAGATCGACTCGGCCAGCAGATCGACGGCGAAGATGTTGTCCTTGAGAATATAGTCGACAATATCCTTCGCAATCAGTTCGTCGCGCATGCCTTCCTGGAACGTGCCGGTGAAAACGATCGTCGGGATGCTGAGATCGATCAGATATTCCAGCGCCTCGCCCTTTTCTGCCCCCGGCAGATTGATGTTGGAGATCGCCAACCGGATCGGCTCCGACGACTTGTCGTAAGCAAACTGCAACTCTTCGAAATTCCTGCAGATTTCGATGTCGATATCGAAGAGTTCCTTCAGCTTCGTGCTGATCATCGACGTAAAGACATTCGAGTCCTCAGCGAGAAGAATGCGCGCTCCAGCAAGAGAGCCGCCGGAATACTGCATTCCCGAAATACCCAAAAATGGCATGATTAAACCTGCTAATAGAAATCGGCCCCATTCGAAACTTCTACAGCAAAGCACTTGAATATTTATTAAGTCGACTGGTTTCCCATAAATGAAAAAGACGACCGCCGGCCGCCTTCTCATATACTATACTCTGGACGTTGCCGCTCGGATAAGGTCATCAACCGCCCTCGCCCGCTGCCACGCCGTGCGATCACATCACTGGGCAGATGCCTTGCCGCGACGACGAGTGCCGCTCCTGACCTCCAGCGGCTCCGGCAGTTCCTCTTCGACCTGCGGAGCGATGTCTTTCACGACATCTTCATTGACGACTTCCGGCCCATCTGCGGAGTCGGCCAGATTGGTGGTCGCCAGCAGATCGGTCTGCCTGCCGCGCTTGCTGTCGCGGACGATGTGCAGCTCCTGATGCGGATAGGGAATAGCAATCCCCTCCGCCCGAAACCGTTTCAGAATATCGATGCGCAGATTGTTGCGGATTTCCATGCCGTCGGAGAGATCGGAGAGATAGAAGCGCATTTCGAAATCGAGCGAGGACGGACCGATGCGCAGGAATTCGACATGCGGCTCGGGATTTCTGAGCACCTTCGGGATGTCGCGCACCAGCTCCAGCAGAATGTCCATCACCCTCTGCGGATCGGCATCGAAGCTGACGGAAACCGGGATTTCAGAGCGCGCCAAGCGGTTGCGGTGCGTCCAGTTGCCGACGGAGCCGTTGATCAGCTCCGAATTCGGCACAATGATCGACTGCTTGCGGAAGGTTTCGATCTCAGTGGCGCGTACCGAGATGCGCTTGACGATGCCTTCCGAGGTACCCGAGACGATCCAGTCGCCGACCTTGAAGGGCCGCTCGACCAACAGGATCAGGCCCGAGACGAAGTTCGACACGATATTCTGCAGGCCGAAACCGATACCGACCGAGAGCGCGCTGGCGACGAGCGCCAGACTCGACAGGTCGATGCCGGCAGCCGAAATGGCGATGATAGACGCCACCGCTACGCCGAGATAGCCGATGCCGGTCTTCACAGAGTTGCGGACACCTAAGTCCACCTGGCCGCGCGCCATGACGTTGCTGTCCAGCCAGCGCTGGAACCAACGCGTCACGAGATAACCGCCGGCAAAGAGCAGAACGCCAGCGAAAATGCCGACCAGCGAAATCGACATGTTGCCGATGCGGATTTCGGTGAACAGACGATAGGCAATCAGCTCCAGATCCTGGATATGGAATCCCCAGGACAGCAGGATCAGCGGAATGCCGGTCATAAGCGCGACGGCATAGGTCGCAAGGCCGGCCCCGAGACCAGCCTGATCGAGCGCAACGTCGCCGAGCGCGAAACGGCTTTCGAGGAAACGTCCAATGATCGTCTCGGCAAAAACGCCCTGCCTCGACACCGACTTGCCGAGCTGGAAGCCGAGATACATGGTCGCCAGAACGGCGCTGGTGACGATCAACTGCGTTGCAATGAAGCGCGCCAGGCCGACATAGCCGATAAAAGCCGTGAAGATCAGCAATGTACCGAGCACCCGAAGGATGATCGCCATGCCATGCGGCCAACGACGGCCTGGAGCATCGGGATTGCCGTTCTTTGCAAGGATCGGCGAACCGAAGGAGGCGGCAATCAGAATAAGACCGATCAACAGAGCCGCAAAGAAGCTCTTCGCCACCGTGACGACAACCGGCGATCCCATGGATTCGCTGATGCGGTCGAAAACATAATCAAGACCGTTGACGACGGCCATGGCCTGCATGCACCAGCTCAGCGAGCGGGCACCTTTGTTGGACAGCTTGACGAGCCGCCAATGCGGCCTGAAGGGCGCAAAAACGGCATTGGCCAGGCGGCCGACGAAATAGACCAGTCCGATGAAGCCGAAGAGAGCGGCCAGGACAGGCGCGATATCCGGCCGCAGCACGTTGAAATTCGACAGGAAGAAAAAGGACGTAACGAGGAATGCGACCAGCGACAGCGTGCGGATCAGCGTCGACCAGAAGGCGACCGAGAGGCGGCTAATATAGGGCGGATTTTCAATGTTTTCGTCCCGCACATAATATCTGCGGAACAACCGGTAGCCTCCGGACAGAAAAATCAACGCCGCACCAAGCGACAGGAAGAGGGCAGCCATAAGCGACCCAAGCTTCGCCTTCACGACAAAGCCGATCCAGCTTGTTACGGCAGTGCTGAACTCTACGCCCTCGTTGACAAAGGCCGTTCCAGCATCCTCGAATGTGGTGGCGGAAACGCCAGTACGCTTGAACAGCGTCTCGGCAAACAGCTTGCGGCGCACTTCGACAAGTTGCATCACAAGCCGGTTACTCGCAGCAACGAGATTGTCGGCGTCGACAGTCACGGCGCTGATCTGCGAACGTTCGGCGTTGAGACGGTCGCGCTCCTGGGTAACGATCGCGGCTTCCGGCGGCTGCCCCTCCTTGGGCGGCGCACCGAGCTGTGTCAGGCGCGCGTCAATCTCGGTAGTGCGCGGCTTCAACCGCGCCGAAATCGCCGCTACGGAGCGATTGAGCTCGTCCGCCCGGCCGGAAAGGGCGACCAGCGCATTGTCATCAGCGCCCTCTTCCTTGGAGTCACCTTCGATCGAGGCGAAGTCCTTCTTTGCCTTGGCGAGATCGGCAACGGCAGTCTCCAGCAAACCGTTGGCGAGCTGCGCCGACTGCGGCGCTTGGCCTGCGGGCTGCTGTTCCGGTTGCTGCGTCGGTTGTGCCTGCTGCTGGCTTTGCGCAAAAGCCTGCCCGCCCATCAAAGGGCCGGCAACAATGGCTGCGCTCAGCCCCATAAGCAGCACGGGCAAAAAACGGAGACGGTGTTTCAGCGGGCGCAAGCAAAGCTCCTCGTCGCAGTAAAGTCGCCGGCGACGAGTAAACGGATTCGCCGCACGAAAAAACGGAAGATCGGATCTTCCTAAACTGTGATTGCGAATTTCATATTCCCTTGGCCTACGCCTTGTAAGGCAAAGAAAGGCGACACAAAGGCATTTACACCTTTATTCCCTCAGAATCCTGCTCCAGGCTCGGCGAGATAGTCTTTCTCAGCCTCTGTCGACACCCGGCCAAGGAAGACATTGCGATGCGGGAAGCGGCCGTAGGCGGCGATGATGGCGCGATGGCGAACCGCATAGTCGATCTGCTCTTCAAGGCCGAGCGAACGGAAAAGTGCCACGGACCGATCCTGTTCGGCCAGGTCTTCGGCATGCTCGAAAGGCAAGTAGAAGAATATCCGTCGTTCCGCCGGCATCC
Organism: Rhizobium sp. CB3060; assembly: GCF_025200735.1. Taxonomy (NCBI): domain Bacteria; kingdom Pseudomonadati; phylum Pseudomonadota; class Alphaproteobacteria; order Hyphomicrobiales; family Rhizobiaceae; genus Rhizobium; species Rhizobium sp. CB3060. The sequence goes on from NZ_CP104158.1 coordinate 1,756,270, forward strand.
CTCGATCTGCGCCGAGCTGCAAAGCCTCTTTCGCCTCCTGCAAAGCCAAACCATCCGTCGCAAAGGCCAGCGGCGTGCCGCGATAGATGTTGCGGGCGAACTGATCGAGGACGATGACCGCTGCCAGCCGGCTTTCGGGCGTTACGCACCACAGATCCGGCACGCCAGCCGCCAATGCCAGATGCGTGTCGCGAAACCGACGGCGCATCTCTTCGTCAAGAGCAACGGTGGAGCGGAACCAATCCTCGCTCGTGCACTCCTCGAACCAGAAGCTCAGCACTTCCTCTGGCGTACAAACAATCGGATCTGCGGCCATTCGCTCCCTCCCGGCATGCCCGTCGGGAGATAGGTCCACGAGCGGCGGGTGGCAATGGTGAACGCCGCCCGTTGGTCACCTTTTTCGCAGGATCAGAATGAAGGCAATGCCGCCGACCAGACCGGTAACGATGCCGATCGGCATGTCCTCCGGCGCCATGACAAGCCGCGCAGCAATATCGGCCCAGACCAATGTCAGTGCCCCGAAGGCGGCGCTAAGCGGCACGACACGGACGTTGTCGCCGCCGGCGAGAAGCCGGACGAAATGCGGCACCATCAGTCCGACAAAGCCGATCGCGCCCGAAAAAGCGACCATGACGCCCGTCAGCAGCGCCGTGACAACAAACAGCATGAAGCGGAATTGCGAGACGGCAATGCCGAGCGTCGCTGCCGTCTCATCGCCCATGGCAAGCGCGTTGAGCTCCCGTGATTTCAGCATCAGCACGGCAAGGCAGACAAGCAGCACGCCGGCCGGATAGATCAGATGCTGCCACTGCGCCAGCCCCAAACCACCGAGCATCCAGAAGACAACGGTATTGGCCGCCCTGGGGTCGCCGAGAAAAATCAGGAGATTGCCGAGCGCGGTAAAGACAAAGGCGACGGCGACGCCAGACAGCATCAGCCGGTCGGCTGATTGCGAGCGCGTCAGCCGGGTCACCAGCGCTACGGCGGCGATCGCGAGTAGCGCGCCGGCGAAGGAGAATAAGGGTACGGTCAGTAGCCCAAGGATGAGCCCGGTGTGCAGTAGCGCCAGGATAGCACCGAAAGCGGCACCTGAGGAAACGCCGAGAAGATGCGGATCGGCCAGCGGATTTCGCGTCAAAGCCTGCAGCACAGCTCCGGTGACCGCAAGCCCGGCACCCACGAGCAACGCGAGAATGACGCGCGGAAAACGGACGTCCCAAACGATGCTTTCCTGTCCGCCCGACCAGGTGATTGGAAACAAGCTGGCATGCAGCTTGTTGCCGACGATCGACCAGACGGTCGCAAACGGGATCGGTGCCGCACCGAAGGAAACGCCCGCCGTGATCGACATGGCGAGGAGAGCGACCAGGAGAGGGATTAGAATGGGAAGGCCAATACGCATGCGAAAATCCAGGAAGCGATCCGATCCGCTCAGTGATCGACTGGACGGATCGGCATTGTCGTTCGTTACATCGCTTCCGGGTGGAAAGCCTTCGCCAGCGTTGCGATCGCCTCGATATTGCGCGGTCCCGGCGTGGCCTCGACATAGGGAAGCACGACGAAACGGTCGTTCTTCACCGCGTCGATGGTCTTGAAAGCCGGATTGTTCTTCAGAAATGCGATCTTCTGGGCCGCCGTGACTTCGCCGTAGTCAACGATGACGATGACCTCGGGGTTTTTCTCGATCACAGGCTCCCAGGAGACCTCCGTCCAGCTCTTTTCGACATTGTCCATGACGTTGGTGCCGCCGGCCGCTTCGATCATTGCCGTCGGGATGCCATAGCGGCCCGAGGTGAAGGGCTTTTCCTCACCGGAATCATAGACGAAAACACGGGTCGGCTTCTCGGCACGGCTGATCTTCGCCTGGATACCGCCAAGCTGCTTGCGATAATCCGCCACTAGGGCCTCCGCCCTATCCTCGACACGGAAAATCCTGCCGAGATTGAGCAGGTCGACGAACATGTCGTCCATGGTCGGCTTGTTCTTCTGCATGACGAAGATGCAGGATTCGGTGAGCTCATAGACCTTGATGCCGAAGGGCGCCAAAGTCTCCGGCGTCACTTCGCCGCCCACTTTCATGCCGTAGTTCCAGCCGGCGAAATAAAAGTCGGCATTGGCTCCGAGCAACACTTCCTTGGTTGGATATTTCGGCGACAGCTCCGGCATTTCCTTGATGCCGTCCCGCAGCTTCTCATCCAGCGTCTTCCAGCCGGAAACCCCGGTGTAGCCGACCATGCGATCCCTTAGCTTCAGCGCCAGCATCATTTCCGTGAGGTTGACATCGTTGGAAACGGCGCGCTCCGGCGCCTTGTCGAAAGTGACATCGCGATTGCAGCTACGCACGGTGACGGGCTCGGCCAAAGCACCGCCGGCAAAGAACGTGCCGAGCAGCAAGGCGGTAGCGGACAAGGACATGCGGAAAGACATGGATGGCTCCAAATTATCGAAGAGAAAACGTAAAACGATGGGATGTGTCGCCCACGACCTGACGGCTCGCTTCGACACGGAATGCGGATGAGATGCGCTCGGCGGTCAGAACCTCGATTGCCAAGCCATGGCCGCTCAGACGGCCGAAATCGAGCACTGCGACATGCGTGGCGAAATCGGCGGCGAGATTGATGTCGTGCAAGGTCGTGATGATCGTCCGACCAAGGCCTTTCAGCAGCTCCAGTATTTCGAGCTGATGGCGGATATCGAGATGGTTGGTTGGCTCGTCGAGGATAATCAGCTCCGGCTCTTGCGCCAGCGCGCGGGCAATCAATACCCGCTGCTTTTCGCCGCCCGAAAGCGACGCGAATTGCCGGAGCGCCAGATCCTTGAGCTCCAGGCGGACAAGTGCTGCCGCGGTCGCCGCATGATCCTCCTCGCTCCAACGCGCCATGCCCTTGCGATGGGGAATGCGGCCCATCATCACCACATCGCGGACGCTAAAGGGAAAATCGCCCGGCGTCTCCTGCAGGACGACGGCGATACGCTGCGCCGCCTCGCGCGGGCCGATCGACCAGAGATCGATGCCGTCGAGACGCACGCAACCCCGTTGCGGCCGGATACCACGATAGAGGCAGCGCAGCAGGGTCGATTTACCCGCCCCGTTCGGGCCGATGATTGCCAGCCGATCACCAGCTTTGACGGACAGGCTGATGTCCCGGATGATCGGTTTACCCTTATGCGGGCCCCAGGTGACGCCGTCAGCTTCCAGTCGCAAGCATTTTTCCAGCATGACCCCGCTCCTACTGCAAGAGCGTTGCTTGGCGTTCGGCCGAAACGATCGCAGCCGGAATGCGCGCCAATGTCTTGCCGCCCAGCATTTTCGGGCGTTCGCCTTCCCGTGTCAGGCCATCGGGCCGATCGCGGTAAAGCTCGGCGAAGGAGACGAGTGCCCCGATATCCGCCTCGCCCGCGATGTCGCCGAAGAGGTAGGTCGCCTTTGCCGTTGCCTGGAAGGCGACGGTGCATGGCCGATCGCAGCCGGCCATGCAAACGCTGCCCTCCAGACTGAAATCGTCGGAAAGTGCCGCGCCAGCCTGGGTAATGGCGGCCTGTAGATGCTTCAGCAAATCAAGACCGGGACGGCATGGCGCGCCGACGTGACGGCAATTCGTGCATACGGTGATCCGATGCGTCTGCTCTCTCGCTGTATCCATGAAAAGCCTCCCGGAGATCTCGCCGGAGGCAAAGTCAAGATAGGGCCTGCGGACACAAACGCGCCCTCGCCCAACCACTGAATTTCCATCGGAACACCCCGTCCGTTGCGGTTGACGTCATCGATGGCAGGTCTCCTGGCTCGCGGGTCACAGCCCGTTCGCACCTTCCCGGCATGAAGCCAGTGGCATGTCGCGAACGCGCTCTCCGCTTACAGTTGCGGGGGCAGCCACGGTTTTGGCCCCTGATGGGTAATCCGCACCGTGTTCCCTTTTCAGCCGCCCTCCGGATGATTCCGGCGGCAGCACCATCGGTATGGTTCATCTCACAGAAAATCGAAGCGAGCAATGGTAGTGTCATTGAGGTCTGCACTTGTCCCCGAATTCCGGCTGGCGTGAATGGCAAGCGCATTTGTTATGTTATTACGTTACTAATTTCAATCAAAAAATAAGGCATGGCGATGAGGCCGAAGCTCGTATTCATAAGGGCTGTTGAACATGGCAAATGACCTCGCCTCCGAGTTTAGGCGAGCGACAAAAATCCCAATCACACCGCCTTGCACTGCGGATAGAACCGGGCCGCCACGCCTTCGGCGGCCGCATAGGCCTGCGTGACGATCTCGGGCACGAGATCGATGTCCGGCAGGCTGCCGAGCCCCAGCGGGCCGATGGCGAAAAGTCCCTCGATTATGCGGCCATCTGTGGAAAGCGCGCCCGTTGCTTCGACAGCAAGGCCAAGACCGAGTTCATCCTGTGTGGCGAGGCCCGCGTTGATCAGGCTCCGCATCAATGGCGTATCGAGATCGGGCTCCCGGCAGCGGCAATCGATCACCTCGTCGGCATAGATCTGCTCCACGCCCTGCTGACCGGCCGGCTTCAGCATCAATCCGGTCGGCGTGCGCCGTAGAAATTGCCCGCAACGCGACAGCGTATTACCCTCCGCCAGCTCCTGCCTCAGCCGGACATACAGAGCCTCCGGCAGACGGTTTCTATGGCTGTCGTAAAGGGCGCGCAGATGGCGGTTGAATTGCTGCTTCTGTCCGGCCGGCAGCGAGCGCCAAAGGGAGCGCGCATGTTTGCGCAGGCCGTTCATGACGGATTGCCAGCTTTGCCCGCTCGCCTCCGCATTCTCGCAAGCCCGCCGAATAAAACGCACAATCTCGCTGAGACTGCCGGGCATTGCTTCTGCAGGAAAGACCGGATCGGCATTGCTGCGGGTGTGGCTCTGCGGCAGAAAGCCGTGTCTCGAAACGATGGTGATCTGCCCATCATAGCCGTTGTCGCGCATCTGCAGCAGCCGGTCCACGACGCGCAGACCGCTACCGAGCAAGACCGTATGCGGGCGCGACACTAGGCGGCGGGCGCGGACCGTCGTCGGCGTCGCCACCGGTTCGCCGCTCTGCGGCTCGTGATCGGCAATGCCGTAACCAGTCGCCAGGACCACGGTGTCGAACGGGGGATAGACGGCGCCGGCGCTCTCCACCAAAAAGCGGTCGCCATGGCTGCGGCGAAGGCCGATCACCGTCTCGCCGCTGACCTGCACCGCAATATCCCGCCGCGAGGACAATGCCTCGGAAAAGCGCTGGTACACATAGTCGCTGAAAATGCTTTTGGGGACGAATATCTGCAAAAAGCCCGGTATGGCCGCCGGCACGGCACTGCGGAACGCGGCATTGCTACAGAGCCAATCGTTGAAATCATCGGGATCGCCAGCGGAAACCGAGAGATCGCGCACACGGCTGTTCAGGATTTCGCTGCTATGGCCGGAAGCCAACGCCTGACCGCCGCTGACGCTGGAATTGGGGTCGAAGAGCTGCAGATGAAAAGGCGTCCGCACCGTCTTCATCAAGGCGATCGCCGTCATCATGCCGGAAAAGCCGCGGCCGATGACAGCGATGCGCGGCATCGCATAGGCCTGCGCCGAGGCATTTGCCCTGGCAGAAAAAAGTCCCTGAACCGTCATATCAACTCCTGGGGCAAGAGGTGGTCGATCATGCTTTTCTGAGGGCACGCTGATACTTTGCCTGTGACCCGCACACAGCTCGCGGCCATCAAACGCTCGGCCGCTAGAGCGCCGCGCGTCGTAAACGCATTGGACGCTCTGGTTCTTGAATCCAGGGCATCCCTCTACCTGACGGGATGCTCTGGGCGGGCTCCCATTCAAGCTAGGAAGCCCGTTGCCTTCGTCAACCTGGACACACATCGAGCCATTGACGGCTCGACAAATGTCATTGTCGCTATTGTCTACTTATTTAGTCGTATATGAAAGCGCGAAAATGCGCCGGTAGCAAGCGCTTTCTTGCGACCGCATTTTTCATGGAAGACGACGCTTATGGCATGGCCCCGCACAGGACGTCGTGCAACGGTGGTCTTGCCCGCCTGAATTGCCGATCCTCGACCCCCTTCGTGAACGCGGAAAAGAGTTGGAAGCCCTGCTCCCATCGGCCAAAACCGCTGGCGATATTGATGTGGCCGGCATGGCCGAGATCATGAAGCTCACTATCCCATCGCGCGGCATGATGCCGAAGCTCGACGAAATCCATGTACGGATCATCGCGGCTGCCAACGACAAAGCTCGGAAATGGCAGAGCTTTAGTCGGCATTGTGCCGAAATCGATGGCGCCGGGATGCAGCCTCTCCGTCCGGTCGAGATCACAGGGAGCCACAAGAAAAGCGCCTTTCACATGCCGGGCGGCGGGGCGATCTGCGAGATTTGCGGCAAGCAGGCATCCGAGACTATGCGTGACGAGCCAGGCTTCTTCCACCCGCTCCAACTCTCTCTCCAGCGCCGCCAACCAGTGTTCCAGCACCGGCCTCGACCATGAAGCCTGACGGACGATGGCCGCAGAGGTCTTATCACGCGCCCAATGGCGCTGCCAATGCCCCTCGGCGGAGCCGTTTAAACCCGGAAGAATCAGTGTCGCGACCACGGCGCTCTCCTGGATGCGAGCGATGGCTGCATTGAGCCGCCCGCTTACAATTTCTCCATTCGGTGCCTATTATGGCGGATAGCGAAATCTGCATAAGCAAAGAAAATCTATTGTATAGTAGATCTATAGAAATTACGATCATAGCGCTTTCGCATAGCTAAGTCACTGATATGCCATCGTTGATGGGGTTATGAATGGGAACTGTTTCACAGTTGCACGAGCGCACCAGACCGCTCGCACACCGCATTCAAAGCGACGAGGAAGCGCTGGAAATCGCGCGATCGCTGGCCATCCAATTTGCACGGCAGGCAAGCGACCGCGACATCAACCGGGTGTTGCCCTACGAGGAGCTGGAGGCCCTGTCGCAATCCGGCCTGCTCGGCATCACCACTCCGTCCGAATATGACGGCATCGATATTTCCAACTCCGTTCTTGCCGAAATCATAGCCATTCTGGCCGAAGCCGATCCTTCGATCGCCCAGATTCCGCAGAGCCATTTCTACATTCTGGAAGCGCTTCGCGTCGATGGCAGCGAGGAACAGAAGAATTTCTTCTTTACCAGGGCGCTGGCCGGTGACCGCTTCGGCAATGCATTTTCCGAAGTCGGCACCGGAACGGCCGGTCAATACAACACGCGCCTGACATCGGACGGGTTGGGCTATCGCGTCAACGGCCGCAAATTCTATTCCACCGGCGTACTTTTCGCCGACTGGATCGGTATTTTTGCGCTGAACGCAGACGACGAACTCACCCTGGCACTTGTCCCGCGTGGCGCTGAAGGCATCCAGATCATGGATGATTGGGACGGTTTCGGTCAGCGCACATCCGGCAGCGGCACCACCATTCTGCATAATGTCTACGTTAACGCCGACGCTGTCGTCGCGCATCACAAGGGCTTCGAGCGGGCGACGACCATCGGTTCGGTCGGCCAAATTATCCATGCCGGCATCGATCTCGGCATTGCCCGCGCCGCTTTCACCGAGACCGTGGAGTTTGTGAAAACGCACGCACGCCCCTGGATGGACAGCGGCGTCGAGCGAGCGGCCGATGATCCGCTGACCATCGCCAGGATCGGCCAGATCGCCATTCGCATCGAGGCAGCCGCAGCCATGCTAGAACGCGCCGGCAGGAAGATCGATGTTGCTCAGATCAATCCAACGGAAGATGATGTGATCGAGGCCACACTTGCTGTGGCTGCCGCGAAAACCCTGACGACGGAAATAGCCATCGAAGCCTCGAATACACTGTTTGAGCTCGCTGGCACCTCTTCGACCCGCATCGGCCTCAATCTCGACCGTCATTGGCGCAACGCCCGCACCCACACGCTGCACGACCCGGTTCGCTGGAAATATCACATCGTCGGCAACTATCATCTCAACGGCGTAACACCGCCGAAGAACTGGACGCTCTGACGAATTTTGTATCGGAAGGTGGAGAGAGACCGTGACTGCAAATCGCCGTGCCAGTTTGGAAGAGATACGGGCCTTTCACGCGAAAATGATGGCTGCCGCCAGCAATTCCCATGATGAAAGGCTTGAGCGGATTTTCGAGCTTGTACCGCGCGAAGCGTTCCTGGGTCCTGGGCCTTGGCAGATAAAGGTCAATCGGCGCTACATTGAAACGCCCGGCGCCGATCCCTCCATTCTTTATCAGAATGCGCTCGTCGCTTTGGACAGAACCAAAGGCATCAATAATGGGGAGCCGTTCCTGCATGCGGCCTGGATCGGGGTTGCCGCCCCGAAGTCCGGCGACACCGTAATCCATATTGGCGCGGGGACGGGGTACTATACGGCGCTCCTGTCGATGCTGGTGCTGCCAAATGGCCATGTTCATGCGTTCGAAATCGAAGAGGATTTGGCCAACCGTGCACGCGCAAATCTGGAGCCATTCGAGGGAATTTCCCTCGTCCATGGCGATGCGACCACTCTGGCGCTGCCGAATGCCGATCTCATCTACGTAAATGCCGGCGTAATCGCCCCACCGGCATCGTGGCTTAAAGCATTGCGGCCCGCAGGCCGGATCATCTTTCCGTGGCAAGCCAGCAAGAAGGCAGGGCTTGCTGTCCTGATCACCCGCACGGAAACTGGCTACGCAGCGCGGCCTTTGATGCCGTCATGGTTCATTCCCTGCGTCGGCGCCTCGGATGTGGACCAATGCAGCAAGTCTCCGAGCCGTGACGACGCCTGGTCGATCCGGAAGGTTTGGCTGACCGAGGATCGCGCGCCCGATGAATCCGCCGCCGCGATCTACAGGGATCTTTGGTTCTCAAAAGCCGGTGACGGCGAACAATAAGCTTGTTCGGGAACCCAATGGGTTAGCCGATATTCGAAGCGCGATAATCTTCCTGCTCTTCGATTTCGATTCCAGGCCCGCCGCCGGCGACGAACTGTTCGAGCGTCATATTGTCGAGAATCGCCGCGATCGCGTCGCGGACTTCCGTCATGGAACGGCGCACATGACAGCGCTCCGGATCGGCGCAATCGTCGCAGGCTTCATAGGCCGTGCGGCTGGCGCAGCGGATCGGCGCGAGCGGACCGTCGAGCGTGCGGATGACATGGCCGATGCGGATATCGGAGGCAGGGCGCGATAGCGAATAGCCGCCGCCTGGCCCCTTCTTCGAGCGCAGCACGCCGGCATTGCGCAGTTCCAACAGGATGGTGTCAAGGAATTTCTTCGGGATATTATTGCGGGACGCGATGTCGTTGATAAACGCAGTTTCGCCCGGCCCGAGGCGTGCCAGGTCCACCAGCGCCTTCAACCCGTATTTTCCTTTTTTCGTGAGCATCGCTATCCACTTACTGCAAAGTCGATTGTTGTAAGCCCGGCACGATTCGATCGAGACTCAACCGGCTTGTCCTGTTCGTCATTGACCTCGGAAGTAACGCCGCCGCCCCGTGCGAACAAGATAATAACTCACAAATTGTATAGTTTATATGAGTAAATTTGGGCAAATGTATCGCTCAAGCAACGTTTTTGCACTTTTTTCTACCTTTACGCGGCGCTGCTATCGACTTTTGGCTTGTTATGCTTGCGCTGGGTGTGTTCGGGGGCATTTTGGGCAATCGCCGACGCCACCTGTTCGGCGACAAAAACGGCATGCTCGACCACTTCGGGCAGGCCCATAAGTTCGCCGAAAGTGCCCCGCGCCAAAGGTCCGGAAATGAGCAGCGACGGTGCCGTCTTACCATCAGCGCCGAGCGCCAGCGATGCCGTATTGCAGGCAAGGCCGAGCCCTGTGGCATCGATGGCGAGATAGCCCGCATCCGCAAGGGCGCCGATCCAGCCTTGCGAGCCCAGAATGCCGCGATGGCCCGGCCCGGTCGTCACGACGACCGCATCGAATTGGCGATCGAGGCTCCTGCCCGAGCGGCTGAGCCGAAGCGTACAGTCGATCACCTCGCCCTTCGCCTCTACGGACGCGACGGAAGCCGCGAGTACATCGAGCCTGCCGGTGCTGATCGCCTCCTCACTGACGGCCTCGACCTGCGGCGCGACACGGAAGCGATGCACATCCCAAAAGGGCCGCAAATGCCGCACCACACGACGACGCTCGCTGAGCGGCATTGCCTGCCATAAATCTCCTCCCTGCGCGCGCACCTGATCGATCACCGCATGCCAAGTCCATCCCTCGCCTTCTGCCTTACGAATAGCGGCGCGCACGCGCCTCAGAAGATCAAGCGCTGTCCGTGACGGCTGACTGACGAAATCGCCGAACAACTCCTGCTTCACCGGCGCATGCCCGCGCGATCGCAGCCCGCGTCGGGAAATTGCGGTGATCGGTCCTTTATGACCACGCAGCTCCAGCGAGGCGATGACGTCGGCGGAGGTCAGGCCGTTACCGACCACCAACACCCGATCGCCGGGGCGGATGGCATCGAGCGCATCCGGCCGCGTCGGGTCCGCGACGAAACGCGGATGACCGGCAAGCGCATTTTGCAATGACCGCGGCGGCAGAGGCGACGGATGGCTTGTGGCGATGACGAGAATATCCGCCTCCAAGCGCCGCCCTGCCTCGCCCGTGATCACCCATCGGTCATCCAGCCGCCGGACATCCGCAACCCTTTCCGCGACATGGGTGATGGCACCGCCATCGATAAAAGGCTGCACCATGGCATTGATATAACGACCAAAAAGCCCGCGCCGCGGAAACAGGCTGCCATTCGCCGCGACCGCCGTCTGGTCGCCTTCCAGCGCATTATTCTCTTGAAGCCAGCGCTGGAAATGTTCGAGATCGTCAGGAAACAGGCTCATCTTAGCTGCCGGCACATTGATGCGATGCGCGGGGTCGCGGGTATCATAGGCAAGCCCCGCCCCGAGCCTGGCGCGCGGTTCGAAAATGAAGAGTTGACCGGGCTGCAGCGCTTCCGATTGCAGCAAGTGAAAAGCAACCGCCGCCCCCGAAATGCCGCCGCCGATGATTGCGATGACGGGCCGATCACGCGATTGATCGTCAGAACAAGTGGTCATCGCCAAATCCTTCCAGATCGATCGATTGCGCCGAACACTTCGCCGGCGGCAACCGAAAATGCCTACGGCATAGGAATATACTCTATAAATTTTATTGACAATAGAATGCCGATGGCAGCGCGATGGTTCCAACCGGCTGCTGACCATCCGTGACCGCCGACACATCCATGCAAATAAGGACTTCTTTGTGCCTCGCACAACAGCGTTATCGCACCGCAGGATGTGAAAACCTTGGCATACACGGAACAAAGGCACATACTACCGATTGTTCTAATACATGTTCTCTGGGAGGAGAAACATCATGGAACTGCTGCACCTGCTCACCCCCTTCGACTATATGCTGGTTCTGGTTCTCGCAGCCATTTTCGTATTCAGCGTTATGGAAGGCGGCGGGCATAAGAGGCATTAGTTTGCCCCGGCCGAATAGCAGAATTTCTCCAAAGCCCAGCAGTGGCGAATTGAAGGTTTGGCGTGTGTTTTCGCCGTCTATCCTTCTGCAAAATTTATGATTTTGATCCCGCTTCGAATGAAAGCGATCTGTAGATCGCGTCAGGAGTAGAACGCGGTCGAAGGAACAGTTCCGTTTTTCCGCAGTTACCTTTTTGTAAAAGGAGAACGCGATGCCAAAATTGAATGCAGGTTTCACGGGAACGCCGGTCGAGCAGCCCGAAGGAGTGAAAAGGGCGGTAAAGTCGGCAACATCCATGGCCAAGCGCGAGGCGCAAGCCGTTGCTATAGGCGCTCAGGAACACCAAACAACGACCGCAACGATCGTCGCAATTGGCGCAATTATTTTTGGATTGGGCTACCTGATGGGAAGAAACGCCGCGGAAAGCGAGCGCTCACATCACTGGTGGTAATCCCCAAATGCTGCCGCAGTCGTCAGGACGGCATTTCTTGAGTCATTCGGCAGCAGGCAAAGCGAGATCACAGTAAATTCCAATCATGGGAACTTACCTGAACGCCAACGGTTAGATTCAGAGAACTTTGGGTTTGGCATGGCCATGCAAAGTCACCTTGCGTTCATTCTTTATGCAGGCACCGTAGTCGCGATGGGATGCATCCTGATTCTCGCAACGCTGATTGCGCCGGATCCCGATTACTCGAACCGCCTTCCCGCATCACCTTATGCAATCAATCATGCGCAATGAAGTCGCGCGCCCATGTCGCCGCATGATGCGTGCATAGCGACCTTGTGGCCACACTGGCCACGCCGGGCTCTGGAAACAGAAAACCGCAACAACCTTTATTTTCAAGGCTTTGCGGTAATTCTCAGAAGAAATTTTGGTGGGTGATGTAGGGCTCGAACCTACGACCCGCTGATTAAGAGTCAGCAGGTCTCGCATTTCTCATTGTCCATGATTTCATGCGTTGTCAACAAAGTCGGCGGATCAAGGCCTTAGAAACAAGGATAAATTTGTTGACGGCCGCTCAGTCCACCTATTTTGCGTCAATATTCTTTGATGTGATTTGGCGCCGTGTTTCCAAACCACAGGTGATTTGGCTGCTGACATGTCCTGCTTTTGGGTCTAGCTCTTGCCAAGCGATTCCTCCCGGGTCACCATTTCCATCAAACAGAGAGAAAGAGACCCATCGGATGCCATCAGAACACTTTTCAGGTCACACGCTTACGAAGGTCAAAAACCAGATTAAGAAGGGCGTATCCGCGGCGGTGGTCTATCGAGACCAGGACACCACTGGTCTCGCGATAAAGATCACGAAGACTGGCGCGAGCTGGTACTACAGCACGCGCGACACGAACCTTCAGATCGCTCCCTTCTCACATTTCGGCCTAGACGATCTTCCGATGCTTCGAGAGCTGGTCGTAAAGATTAAGAAAGCCGCCAAGGCGGGGCAGCCGATCGAGATACTGGTGAAGTCGTTTGCAGCCGGACACTCCGTTCAGGACGCTAAGCACTTGCATGATGTCGCGACTGGGCAGGGCGTGACGTGGGAGGTCGGCCGCGATCTGTATCTTGAATGGTGTGGACGAAACCGGAACCCCGACACCGCCCGGGGCTATAAGTCGGCTCTTGGAGCAACGCCTGGCTTGCACGACGACTTTGCCCCGATTCACGGAAAGCCGCTTGCGGCGATCCTGACGCGAGACCTCGCGCAGGTGCGCGACAACATCGTCTCCCGATGCACGGAAAGAGCCATCGAGCAGCATCAAGCTCGGGACACCAGCAGGAAGGATGTCGTCAGCGGGATCCGTCAGGCCGACCTGACGGTGTCTGCGTTGAAGGCCGCATTCAAGCACTTCGTGAACAAGAAGCAATTCAACCTCGATCGCAACCCTGCGGCCGATCTCTCGAAATGCTTGGAGCGACCAACCGAGATCGCAGGGAAGGATAAGTTCCGTGCGCTCACACAGATCGAAATCGGGGCATTGTGGGAAGCTCTGGAAGCATGCCCGAATGAGACGGTGCGTGGAGTGCTCAAGCTTCAGCTTCTAACCGGACAGCGCCGAACGACGCCTACGATTGCACTGCAGTCTGCATTCCAGTTCGACTCTGGCGCTTACGACTGCATCTGGGGTCTGGAAGACAAAAGCCACCACTGGCGGAAACTCGCGTTGCCGCCCCTCGCCGCGAACATCGTCAGGCATGCCCTTCGTATGGCGACCAACAATCCTGACTCAAATCATCTGTTTCCGAAGCAGCGACCGAAGAAACAGGGCGACACGATGGAAGGGCACATCAACGTCCGCACAGTTTCAGACGGCATTGAGGACATGAGAAAACCCGGAGGCGTCTTCGAGCTGATGCCATTCAATGTGTCGACGCACGATCTCCGCAAGGCGTTCGTCTCCATTGCCGGACCTAAGATGTCGCAGTTCATCCTTCGTGGTCGTCCGATGGACGCTGAAGAAGTTGAAATGATCACCCACAAAAACGAGGGTCGCGAGAGCGTCGCACAGCTCGTCTACGACAAAAACAGTTATCTCGACGTGAAGCTTGAAATTCTGACATGGTGGCAAGAATACGTGCTCGAGGGTCACCGTATGTACGTTGCATCGCTGAAGATGAAGGAGGTGGCCTGATAGTCGCCCTCTTGTCACCATCTGGTGATCCTTACGCTATGCCAGTGCCCGAGGAACTGAATCAGTTAGGCACCGGGCTTCAGTGTCAGATTTCCACGACCAGCTCGGGATCGAAATCAGGGTTTTCGTTCTCGTAGCCTTTGGGATTGGCGATGATCCGCATCCGGCCGACCATGTAGTCAAACGACGAATGGACATGGCCGTGGATCCAGAGAGCCGGCTGGTGCCTCTCGATCAGGTCGCTCAGATCCGAGACGAATGCCGCCGTCAGGATGTCGCCTGCATAACGCGGATGGATCGATCCCTTGTGCGGGCCGTGATGCGTGACCACGACCGTCTTGCCGTCGAACGGCTCCGACAGGGCTTTATCGAGGAAGACCTTCGAGGCCGCATGTATATTCGAGAGATGGTTCGGCCGAAGCGGAACAGGCTCCCAATGTCGACCGGGCGTTCCCATCGCATAGCGAATAAGGTTGAAGTCGTTCATCCGTCGCCAAGCAATCTCTTTTGCGCCCTCTACAGTGTCCTCACCGTAGAGCGCGTAATCGGTCCAGAGCGTGCAGCCGATGAAGCGAACGCCGCCGATAGTAACAGTGCTGTCTTCGAGCAGATGGACGTTCTCATGCTTTGCATCCTCGGCCGCGCCTTGATTCCGCCACGTGGTGTAGGTGCCGCGATAGTACTCGTGGTTCCCGGCGACGTAGATCGACGGATACGGAACCTGGTCGGCCAGCCATCTGATGCCCGCGGCAGGCTCACGCATAAGGTCGCCCGCGCAAACGAAGACGTCCGCCTCGAGCGGCGAGATCGTCTTCGGGGCGCCATAGATTTCGTAATGCTGGGCAGACTGAATCCAAAGCTTCATTGCCACCGCGTGCTCCTTAGTGACCGTCATCGCATATCCCCGGATGCGATCCAGATATGCGCCGCGTAGCCACTCTTGTCTTGCGTGATCGATTATGTTGCAAACCTCCTGCCCAACTTCATCCATCCCCTATCGGTGAACGCCATCCTCTTCTCGCGGTGCAGGTAAAGAAGCTTGAACCACTCGGTGATGCAGTCCCATTTGGGATGATACACGATGCCAGAGAGCTGCCATTCCGCCGGCCGCTCGCCGGACTGGAATAGGACGAGGCTCCACGGCTGCAGCATAGGGGCGTGATATTCCTCTTCGAGCGTCGGCTCCTTCTCTCGGCACATCTGGAATTCGAGCGGCGGCATGAGATAGCCATCGGGTGATGTAAGTTCGAGAAGCCGTCGTCCGAGCTGGAAATCGATACCCGGAAACTTGACGAGCAGCCACCCGACGCGACGGCAGGTCTGATCGTCAGTCATCCAATCCGTCGGGATCATACCCTCGAGCTCCGAACACCGGTGGATCGCTTCGACGATGAGGGTTTCCCGATCCATGGCCTGGATATTGATCGATCCCCAACGACGGCGCCGGAATGCATGCTGCATTGCTGTCAGTCCCATTTGGGCGCCTCACATGCTACAAAACAATCAAGGTCAGGGTCATATCGGCGCCAGCTTTTGCCCCCGTTCGCGCCGATAAAGAGATCTGCAGGCGGATCGAGCGGCACCGCCATCCGGCCTTCGTAGAGCGCATGCTCTTCGCATGTTGTCGTGTAGTAGCCCTGACGGGTTCCGAAGGATGCCGGGCTGACCGCAATGCTCACATGTGTAAAGCGATCTCGCTTCGGCCAACTCGCGCGCGTCTTCAATGACTTTTCCGATCTCCGAAGCGGCACCGCTCACGCTGTCGTAGATGCGCAAGGTGCCCATCTTTTCTTTGATCTGCCGGACCTCATACGTGCCGTTGGGCGGCAGGATATGATCGATGACGGCAAAGTATGCGTCGAGGATGTCTGCCCACCCATCACGATGCTCAAACCATGCGCTGCGCAGCAGGCGGGCATATTTCGACTTCAACTCATCCAACGTCATCAATCTCTCCATCGCGCAGGCGGCTCGCGCGGTACCATCGCGTCCGATCGGTTACCCAGTCTTCCACGTCCATCTCCTTAGACTGCCAACGAGAGCTGGACAGGGCGGTTGTGTCTGTTGACCGCATCGGTCACGTATTCGCCGGACAGCTCTCCCTTGTCGGCCAGTTCCCCCGCGAGACGCTCGAACAGATCGCGATGCTGCTCCACGATCTGCGAAGCCCTCAGGAACTGCTCGTGGAGGATGTCATCGATCTCGCGGTCGATGCCATAGTTCCGGGCACGCTGATACACGAGATCCGCCCTCGGTCCTTCGGACGACAAAGAGCGTCCCATGCCAGCCACCGCAGTCATGTGCGTTGCGGCATTGGTCGCCTGCTGAAGGTCATGAGACACGCCGTCGGCATGAGCGCCGTATACCATGGTCTCTGCTGCGACAGACCCTACCAGGACGCAGATCTCGCGCTTCCACCAGTCGCTGTCCTTCGTCGCGAAGATGTCGATCGACAGGCGAGTGTAACCGCCCGACTGAATCATCGCCGTCGGGAACATCGCACTGTTGACAACGACCTTCTCCAGAACAGTGTGGCGCAGAGCTACAGCGACGACAGCGTGTCCAAGTTCGTGGATCGCAATCCGCTTCCTCCTCTCGAAGCTGATCGGAACCATCTCGGGCAGCGCGTCGACGACCATTTCGAGAGTGACCACGCCTCCGTTGCGCCGTGCCGCACGGCGGGCATCCTTGGCGACACCCTCAAGATCGGCACCCGACATACCTTCGGTCCGGCCGATGATCGGCGATACATCAAGATTGCTCTGCAGGTGGTACTGCAGGATTTTCTTGCGGGCCCCCGCATCCGGCAGGGGGATCTCGATGTGTCGATTCAGACGGCCCGGGCGACGGATCGCGGAGTCGATATTGGTGGCGTCGTTGGTAGCTCCGACGACAATGACACCCTCGCGCTCGACCGCGCCGTCGAGGCATTCGAGCAGCCCATTGACAACGCCACGATTCCAGTCGTCGCCGCGCCCGCCGTCGATGGAGCCGCGCTGCGGGAAATTGTCGATCTCATCAATCAACAGGACGGCCGGCGCATTCTTGCGGGCATCGTCGAAAGCGCGCCGCATCGCTTTGAGCATCGTGCCCTGGTGGCCTTCGCCCTGGCCGAGCCAGACAGAGTACGAACCGACGACAAGCTGCGCGCCGAGAGACTTCGCCAGTGCGGCCGCGAAGGTTGTCTTCCCGCAGCCGGGAGGGCCGCTCAGGAGAACGCCGTTGTCGACATCGGCCCACGGGATCCGGCCAGCCTCATAGTCCGCCATGTCGCGCTGCAACTCCATGGCCCATTCCATGGCCGGGCCGTAGCCGTGCAGTTCTTCCAGACGCGGGCCGTCATCGGACTTCCGCGGCGGAGCGTCGACCTCCTCGGGCTTGACGGCGGCGAATTCGCGGATGCGCTGCAGCACAGACTGGATACCGCGCCCGGTCTTACGCAAAGACGTGCGGATGTCAGGCGGTAGCGTCAGGAGTTCAGCGGCTTCTTCGCGGGTGATATCCGAATCCGTCGCGTCCTTTACGGCTCTCTGCACGAGAGCAAGGTCAAATTCTCGGATGTCGGCTACCACATCGGCGAGAGCGGATGTCCTCGATTCGAGCACCGCCTGGGCATCCGGGCGCTTGCAGATGAGCACGGTGCGTTTGTTGCCGAAGGAGACGGTCAGCCAGGGATCTTTTGCCTTTTTCTTGTCGTCCTTATCGACGCCGAAGGTGTCAGCGGCGAAATCGCCGCGGACGGCAGCTCGCCAGTTATATTCCTCGTCCTCTCCGCTCTTTTCGATATCGGCCACGGGCATATGCTTCAACAGCTCGTAGGCAGCAGTCTGCCAATAGCTTGCGCCGTCGTCATTGGGAAGGATGACGACCATGACAAGAGCAGTCGCCCGCTCGCGATACGGCCGCAGTTCACGGATCAGATGCATCCGTGCGATCTGTGCGTCGATAGTGGTTTCTTTGTCAGACATGTGACCCCGCATTGAAGAAATGGAAAATCGGTTTCGCGGGTCAGGTGGTCAGTTGTTGGAGTCGATCCGTTGGCGGCAGTAATCGCAGATCGGGAAGACGTGGTCGGGCCTCCTTTCGGCATGATGGCGGCAGCACTCGGCACAGATATTCAATGACATCGACGAGTATCCTTCGCCAAGCTTGAGCGCGCGCCAGTGCTGCTCGACGCTGACACTGTGCTTGTCGATCTCGACATTCAGCCAGCCGCCAGGATGCGCGGAGATATCCACGAAGACGAGACTGCGGAATTCACTGGCCGCCCGCTGCTTCAGATCGTCGACGAGCGGCAGCCAGCCTGCGGGAATCGGGAGTTTGTTAGTCATCGCGCGCTCCAGGACTCGTAGCACTCACGGCACAGGAAGCGATCGCCAAGGATCGCATTAGGGTCATCAAGCAGTGCCTCCATGCCAGTCTTCGCGACGACCTCACCGTATCGGCCGCAATGCTCGCAAGCTTCGATAAGTCTGCCCCGTGTCCCTTCGAGTGCGAAATCGGCAGCGTCGCGGAAGATCCCGACAAGCTCGGGCTTGTAGCGAGCGTCGATGAGTGTGAACCCGGCATTGCGCGTCTTGATACCGAGGATATCGACGGACCGGAGAACACCGAGATCGGAGAGCTGCGTGAACAGGTCATAGACGATAGGCTGCAGCCCGCGCCGGAACTGAAGCCGCTCGATGGATGGCACGGCGTCGCGGAAACGGTGGGCAAGGTCGCGGTACCAATTCTCGTCCGGGCGCAGGGGAAAGGATTCAGACATCACTTCATCATCTCCGTCAGTTCCGAAAAAGTGCATGGCGTGTAGCGGACATCGGGCATATCGACACCGACATCGCGGCTCCCGCCGATGCCGAGCAAGCGGCCGTGTGAGTGGCCGTAGAAATGGTAGCCGCCCTTGTGCATCCACTGCCACTCGCGCTGCGCGTAGTGCGCCAGGACCAGCTTGTTGTCTTCGTCCTCAGCGAAACTGAATCCTTCGGGGCGCGCGGCCCAAGGAAGTCCGGCGATCGTGGGATGGAGTTCGCCGTGGCGCAAATCATGGTTGCCGATAACGAGGTACTTCCGGCCGTTCAATCGGCTGAAAATCCATCGGATCTTGTCGGCACATTCGTTCAAGCCAAATGCAAAATCGCCGAGATGGTAGATTGTGTCGGTGGGGCCGACGACGGCGTTCCACTGCTGAATGAGATGCTCGTCATGCTCCTCAATCGTGCGGAACGGTCGGCGAGAAAGCGAGAGGATGTTGCTGTGCAGGAAGTGAGTGTCAGCGACATAGAACTTGCGGATGAAAGACATGAGAAGACTCCGTAAATAGACAATCGAAAGCGGCTCCGCGGGGTGCGGGTCAGGCTATTCGTGCTATTCGGAGTGCCTTCGTCATGGGTGAGTGTTCCTTCGTTCTCGGCTTGTCGTAGCAGGACCCGGGAAGGTTGTGAGCCCCCGACCGAAACAATATTCCCGGGAGCGTAAATTTAGTGCGATCGTGCCGCGGCGGCATCTCGGCGTCGATGCCGAAGAACATCTCGTCTGGTCTCCTCCGCTCTAATCAGCTCCAGAACCGTCGTCTTCCTCGGCCGCCAGGCGACCTTCTTTCTCTCCTTCCCGACCTCATCATCCTTTGCCGTCGCGCCAACTGTATCCACGAATGGAGAGCCACTCCGTCTGCAATCGTCGGAACTGGCCCATACAGCGCGATCGGGCCCCTCACCGGTGTTTGGACTCGTTGCAATAACGAAGACACGCTCATTGGCCACATCAGGCGTATTTTCTAGCGAGGCCACCAGCGAGCTTGCTTTGAAAGTACCCCCGCGCGCCGGGTTCGCGCCCTCCGGTTTACGTCTCAATCGGTCAAAGCGACGGTTTGATCTCGCGGTCTTCACTCCGACCACTGAATGACTAGGTGTTGTGTCGGCGTTTCCTTCCAAGTCGACGGCTTGACGAACCGGTTCACGATCCTTCGGGCGGTTCCGGAGGGATTCAGCGTTTGCCGAATCTCCGCGGCGAGAGGCAGGCAGTGCGGAGGGCAGGATAGATCCCTTATGTAGCGGACTCTGAACAGATTCCTTTGATTTTACACACGAATCCAGGATGCGCGATACGCCATCTATGTGATCGTTGTAGTGACGCTCCATAGCGTCGACGATCATCTCCTTGTAACTGTTCTGGACGATGAATGAGTCGTGTACCGAGAGCACGGTGATGCCCTTCTTGACCGTCAACTCATTCAGGATGCCGGTGCAGATCGAACTGTCGATGCGCTGCAGGCGGATACCAGCATCGCTGTGGAAGTAGTGCGCGATCCCCCGATGCTTCTCGCGGATTGCCTCAATCATGTCGTCGGCTTCGAAGTATCCTCCGCTAACGTGCTCAGTTAGCGCATGGACGGCATCGGAACGGCTGTTGGCGTTGATCAGGATGTTCAGACCACGCTTGCATGCCTCGCGCTGGTCCCGATAGCCAGGAATGTCGTACGCGTCGCCATCGAGGCGTAGTCCGGCGGCACGGTAGAGCATTCTCGGGTGCAACGTTGCATAGTCTGCCTCGAACACTGCCTCGCCGTTGATGACAATCTGCTGGCGGGCATCCTTGCCGAGTGCCTGCCATGCTGCGCCGTAGTAGCGACCGCCCAGTGTCCACACATCCGAGAATACGCGGTGGCATGCCCTGTTTGACAGGTCCACGCCATATTCGTGGCCGCGCTTCGAGACGTGAAAAACGATCTCTCCGTCACGGCGGCCGCCACGGAATTCGATGTCAGCCTCGGCATAGTGAGCGTTTAGCTTCGTTAGCATGCCGCGCATGCGACCGATGTTTTCCGTCTCCGTGTAAGCAACGAGACGCTTGTCGTCACGGCGGCGCAGGCGGATGCTCTGTGCAAGTTCCTTGCCCATCTTCGGGAGAGTGATCTTCGATGCGCCGGCGGCCGGCAGGATCCTCGACTGAAGTGTCAGTCCGTTTACGTCTCTCCGAAGATGGTCACCAGGGCGCGCCTTAATGTGACCCTCAATCAAAGGGCCGTCCGACAACCTTTCAATAGCACCAACGACCGTGCTGTAACCAAAAGCGTCACCGTAATACATCTCCTGCCCTGGGTACCATGACTCCGAGCGGCTGTAAGACATCCACCTACCCGGCCTCGTCCGCGCGGATGAAATGATCCCGGATGCGATCGATGCAATGGCTTGGCGATCGCGCTTGGTCCTGCCGGCGGGCAACGGAACGCCTGCTTCGATCATGCGCTCATAATCGGCATGCATATGCCATTGGAGAGCAAGATCTCTCTCTACCTCTATGCTGCTTGCTATGCGCATTCTGTCGTCCCGGATTGTCTGAAAATCATCGATCAGGGATCGTTCGCCGGTCCCCTGGGATCGATGGTTTGGGACATCCGGGCGTACCGCAAGCGGCAACCGGCAGTCAGGACGAGCAAGAAAGTGGACGCGCGGAACAATCCGCTGATGGTGTCAACAAACTTTTTTTGCGCATAGCGTCAGTGCACCACGAAGCATACGGCACCGGCAGTTAAGTTAAAAAGAGATGGTCACTCCGAGGGTATCAAGTCCTACGTTGCCCCCCTTTTGCGTCTACCCAATCCTCCGCCCCTATCGGTGGTTCGGAAGGCAGAATGTCATCGTCATCATAATAGCTCCCGAGGGTCGCTGCGTTGAGATTCACCAAAACAGATTTCCCGGAAGCGCGGCTTCGATCGCGCGGTTTAAGCAGCAGGTCGCTGTAGGACCAGCGCCGCGATGAGCGGCTATTCATTCGGCGAAGTTGAGACCAACGCTGTCGAGGACTTAATTGCTTGGCTTCAGGTTGACTTTCAGCCGGAGCAGTGAAACCCCCTCGATTTTTCTCCAGGAACGTTGCGTAGTCCATCAAAGCATTGCGGAGTTCGCTTCGCGTGTTTGGAGGCAGGTTCTGATATGCATCATTCTTCTCGAGAGCCGCCACCTCATCTTGTCCCGTTGGGAAAGTGCGTCCGCCAAGAAGTTCTCTGGCGCGGTTGACCCGCGATACAATATTGTTGGCGCTCGCCTGCTCTATACCTCGATGGCGCTTTATCCATTTTTTGAACTCGTCGGGTAGCTTCGGGATATTCCTGCCCTCATGGCGATCAATAATCGCCTTGCCCACATTATAGGCCAGCGCCGGAGGCACCTCCGATACAATAACGCGCCCGAGCTCGTTCTCATCGATCCAGAAGTCAAAATCGAACAATTCCGTCCAATTGAAATCCCTGGGGAACGATTGAAGCAACGAAAGGTGATGAAGCTCCAGGCCCGCCTCGCTGACGTCTGCCGGTGCCTTCCAAATGCTTTCGTAGAGGTCGGGGGCGGGACGACGGATCTTGTGTGTGGTGTGATCGTCGCTGTTCCATGGCCTTATATAGTACGAATTGCGCTCGATCAGATTGGCATCTTTCGGATCGTGAGGATCCAAGACTGCACTGACGAGCTTCTGTTTCGGAGACGCTCGGCGGTCGATCGACTGTTCAAGAAACCCGTCCCTCTCGCCGATCCTCCCGATGACCATCAGGCGTCTCCGCTGCTGCGCAACACCGTACAAAGATGCATCGAGAAGCAGTTCCGTCAGGCCATATCCATATCTTTTCCAGAGCAACCGAGCGTCCTGGTAAGCCTGAGAAGATCGTGCGTTTTCGAAACCCTCGTAAAGGAACCATTCTGGTCGAACGGCGCCGACCAGCAACGTAAATGACAAAGTGAGATCCGCACGTTCCCGGTCCCCTTCCGATCCATTCTCAAGAAAATGCCGAGTGTAGGGCGCACCCGCTATGAGATCGACGCCGGCACGCACGAAATGCGCCGGCAATCTGTTCAAGTCTGTCGGATCCCAGGAATATCCGTATAGCCGGTTCGCCGACCTGATCGCTTGGATAAGTTGCGACGTCGCATGGCCGGTGACGACATCCATACCTGCCGCCGCGAGGCCGATCGAGAGGCCTCCTACCCCGGCGTAAACTTCGACGGCCCTCATTTTACCCATCGCACACCTCGATTTGGACTGAAGGCGAGAAAATAGCGGGACGATATTGACCAGTCGTGAATCTGCTCACCCGCTTCCCAGGAAATTCGGGCGATGATCAGTCGCCGTGATGGTTTCCATGGCCCCAACAAGTTCCAATTTTCGATAAGCTCCGCATCGCGGTTAAGCCGCACCGACGAGCATGCCCCACCCGCATGAATAACCGATAATTCAGTGATAAAAATAACTGGATTTTCAGTTATAATTACTCACTGATTTTCCCGTGATTTTAACACCAATTTATTGATTTTTCACGTTTTTTCTGTTGATTACCATTCCAACAATGTGATTACATTTCGCCGCATCCAACGCCAAAGAGGTTACGAGTATGGCGACCACCACCTTCACATCCAATGCATGGAAGCGGCACTCCCGCTTCCTGCGCTCCGCGCTTGAAATTGCCCACAGCGCAGCCGAGCAGACCGCTGAATTGGCCTTCCATCTGGAGGCCAAGTACGATCCCAAATTCATGCTCCCCGACGATCTCGCGCTCGTTTATCATTGCGTCGTGTCCGACGTCGCTGTCGAAGCGCACCTGTTTCTCGATGTTGGCCAGAAACCCGGAGGCCTGCTCGGGGTATGGAGACCGTTCAACGGGTCGCCTCAGTGGGACGGCACGGTGAAGAGCACGATTGCGGTGCTCCGCAGCGACGACGTGTCGGACATTGTCTGCAATGTGCAATTGGCGCACTTCATCTCACAGGCTGCCATCCTTGTCGGCAATACCTCCCTGCAGGGAGACGCAGCATGATCATGCTCTCTCGCAACGCACCCTATCCGTTTCCCTTTCATGCAAAGGATGGGGCAACCGCGAACTTCCTGACCTTATCCGGACATACTCTCCAAATCACCATGGCGAACGCCGCCCGATCAGAAATCATGTCCGTCCGCAACGATCCGGTGAAGGCAGGCTTCATCCACGACGGATCGCTGATCCTGTGGGTGTTCGTCATCGGCCCCCTGATCTTCGACTGCCCATTCGACGCGCGCCTCATTCGGCCGAATATCCGGGACCTTCCCAACATCGAGAACGACCGGCAAAGGCTTGGCATCGACATACACCTGGTGGACACAGCCACGACGATGCTCAAGGCAATCCGGTTCATCACGCTTTCACCCTCACTGACCCAGCACTTCCTCACAGCCGCACAGGACCAGCTTGCAGATCCCCGCAACATGTCCGCGTACCTGGCGAAGTACAACCGCGTCCCGATTACAGGCATGCCCCACCTCGCCAACGTCGAACCGTGCGGCCGCTGAGAGGACGAATGGCTCACCTCATCCCCGACTGCGAGCCGGGGGATATGGGACGGCATTTCACCCGGTATCGCGAATGACGGGCGAGCCCCAATGTACCGATCATCTGACCTTTGTTTGGAGTAGTCATGCAGAAATTCCCCCCTCGCCTTCTTACGAAGCGCATCAAGAACGAGATTCTGGCACATGCCGCGAAACTCTCCGATCAGACGCTTCCGGACACCCTTCCGCCCGAGGAAGCGTTGCGCCCTCTCCCGCGCGGAAGAATGCTGGCGCTCAGATTTGCCCCTCAGATCAAAGGGCAGGACCGGATGCGCGTCGCATTCGAGGATCGGAGCGAGCCTCTGGCCGATTCCACGTTCAGGATCGGTTATGATGCCGCGAGCTGCATGTTGCCCGTGACACCACTCGTGCTGGCCTATTCCATCTCGCCGCGAATTAGTCCCCAGTTCGGGGCCATGGTGAAATCCGGTCTTCGCCAGAAAGAGATGGAGCTCTGGTGCCTTCAGGTCGCGAAGCTCGCCGACTATTGTCAGACTTCCGGCCTTCGCTTTTTGACTCTGGTGCAAAACGAGAATTCGGCTGAGGCTCTGTTTGCCGAATTTGCCCGTTTCACGATGCACTGAGGCCGGCCGCATATGACGATCATGCGAAAGAAAGAGGAGCTCGCGGACCCGATCGTGTCCGGCGTGTCTAAAATCCGCTACTCGGCAAGACTCGGCACACACAACAGCTTCGGCAGCTCCCCTCCTGAGCGCGTTTTCTTGTCCGCGTTCCTCACCGGCAAACCTCATGGCTGGCGTTCCCCGAACATCCCTCCGGCTGACACGCCTCAATCGCCTACCACTTCGTAAGCGAGGATCGATCACACGAGCTGACGCACCTAATCGCGTCCTCACCCACAATCTGTAGATGTTTTTATCACGGCAACAATCGGAGACTGAAGATGCCTCTATGGCTTGAGGAAACGATCAAACGTTACCATTCCAACGTCGATTTGAAGCACGTACCGTTCAAGGAACGGATGGCTCTGCTCAAGAAGGGCCGTAACGCCGAGCAGGTGAAACGCGAATTGCTCGAGCGGATGTTTCGCAAGGACGCCGCCTGCGAGAACTGGATCGAACCTCACCGCGATTTCTCGCCTCCGGAGTTTGAGGCAGGTGTAGCCGACCTTCGCCGACGCATGGCGCCGTTCATTCTGCCGGAACTGGCGCATCTCCCCATCGCGTTCGACGTCGACCAGATGACGGTTCGCGAATTCGCCGGCGCGGAGATCAAGCCGTCGGTGACGGACTTTTCCCAGACGCTGCTGCGCGAGTGGCGCTCTACCTATCTCGACTTTCCGCACGCCGCGGCGAGGCTGGATGACGGCTGGTACACGCGCGCGGTCTTTGTCACGCAAGAAACGTCCGACACGACGAAATGGTCGGCCATTCTGGAGGACGGTCGTGACCACCCGTCGATGATCCTCACCTGGTACGTACGGGAGAACGTCGGATTCTTTCCGGGCAGCCTTCTTGGATGTGATGACGATTTTTCGCTCTTCTCATCCTGTGGCCAATGGTCGGTATTCATTGCCAACCTGGTATATCTCTGTGTCGCCTGGTTCGGCACTATGAACGTACCGGACAAAAGCCGCCGTTCACCGGACGAGCAACGCGATGCTCTTCTCGAACAGGATCGGCTGGCCACCATTTCCGCGCCGGCCGATCCCTCTCGCTTCCGCCTCGTAAAGCTCACGCCACCTCGCGCGCAACGCTCGTGGCTGGCATGTGATGAGCCGAACGCGGCCACGCGTTCCAGGCACATCATGGTCAGGGGGCATTTCAAGCTCGTCCGCTACGGCGAACGGTGGCGGTACGCCCGCCTGAAATGGGTCAGATCCTACGAGAGAGGCCCCAAGGACAAACCACTGGAGACACGCGTCGCGCTCTTCGAGATTGAAACCAGCGAGAAAGAAAGGAACCAGGATCATGGTAATGGATATCTGGCTTAGGATGCCAGTGAAAGAATGGCTGCCGACCTGCTGGTATGGCGGCTATCTGGAGCAACTTCCCGACTTGTTGGTCGGGAAGTTTCCTGCCGCGATGGGTCTCTCCGGCATCGACCGGTGGAAGGTTTGGATCGTCGAAACCCCGGCCGAAAGAGTGGCCTTGCTCAATGCTCTCTCAAAGCCTGTTCCGATGCGCGGCAATATGTTGGATTTCGCGTCGGGACCTGATGCAGCGGCCAGTAAGATCGACAGGAGCAAGCACTATGGAGCTCCGGTTGCCGCGCTCTACGAACCGCCGGAACCGGACTGGCCGTGGATCACCCTCTTCAAGCTGCCGTCAGTGGCCACCGCAGGACCGCTTTCCCGGGAACTCGGTCGCGGTGTCTACTCGTATGAGGTCGATCCGAACGAGGCGGCCGCACACGAACGCCTCGCCCAGATGGGAGCCATCATGGCCATAACAGGAAACTATCCCGAAATGATTATCCGGACCGGCGGAGCGCGTCATGAAGAGACGTGTGAGGCCAGGCGGCCAACCTGAAGCTCACCCCTTCCCCGAACAATCCCAGACCAGACCCAGGAAAACCCCATGGTACAAACCCGCATCGAACGACTTGCCCGTTTCTTTTCTTATGCATCTGATCCGTCGAAGATCGACCTCACCGACGACCTGGCTCTCGACCAGGCCTACGAGGTTGCTCTTGATCAGTTCCGCGCTTTCGCGCGGAAGGGCGCCGGCTTGCAGGAGCTGATCGCTATGGAAAAGCTGATTAGCGAGCTTGCCGACCTGCTGCAGAAGGCATCGGGCGAGAAGGTCGAGCATGCCGGGCGCGTTGATCGCGCATTGTCAGGAACAAGATTCGGATATGCCAACGGGCGGCTGGGACCGCGACGGGAAAACGGTTTCGCCTGGATTTTCTCGATGCACCGACCTGCAAAGTAGCAGCGTTCGGTAGGCGGTTGCCGGTCGTGGTCGGATATGAGCGGTAACGCGACCTAAATCGTCAGCGCAAGCCAGAGAGCAACATCCGCGAGAAGATCGGAATCGTCCTCGCCGGGTCGTGCTGGACGCTGGATGGTGACACGCCGATTTGCCTGCAATCCTCAGCCGCCCGATAGCCAGGCACACACTGTCTATTCGTTCGGGAACCGCATAGCGGACGGCATCGAGCTTCAACTCAAAAGACTGGAAATGAAAATGACAAATTTCTTTTTCGCCATCGTGGACGCCGACGGCAACTACCTCGAACGCGGCCTTGAATACCGCCAAGCAGCGGAAAGGCTGCTCAGGTTAGACGACAACAGCTTCCGTTTCGAGAGCCAGCCCGACGGCTTGATTGAGCTGCAATGGGGTAAATGGGGCCAGGAGCGTCCAACGGGAATTCAGGGCGGCACCGAATCTGATATTTTCTGGCAAGTTATATCCCGAGACGAGCCGTGGTGTGGTCGACAAGCCTTCATGGAGCAGTTCGGTGACGAGTCATGGTGGCGCATAGCACAGCCTGGTAGGCCACCATTTTACGGCTACGGGAGCGCAGCGGAGGCCTATGCCTACTGCAACTATCTGAATCAGGGTCATAGAAGTTGTGAGAAAAAAAGGCTTGCCTTCCAGGTCCATCACCCGGATTCACGAGACGTTTTCGAAGGAGGATATCGCAGCGGCTCGGGAAACGTGAAGCTGGCCGATGCTCTGCGCGAGTTTCGGAGCGTTTTTGCCATCGACCGTCTCCTCCCGGTGGTGCTTCGCGATCTGCACTACCCCGACCGCCTGTTCGAACTGACATCGAAGATCTTCGTGCGCCTGAAACTCAGGACGGAAAACGGGCTGGTTTCAGGAAGTGCACACCTGCGTGTCCATATTGGCGAGACCTACATCGGGTGGGACGAAGAGGATTGGCGCGCAGTCATCGAATCCGCGCTCCGCCGCACAGAGGACACTGATCTGGGCTGGCACTTCGATCTGGCGAATCCGGCCACCGCCATTGAAGTCTCACTCGGTACCACGTGGGGACAGGATATCCTGCTTTACCGGCGGAAGTCGGGCGCCGTCCAGGATATTCCGGCGATCGACCTGAACCGCCTGCGGGGGGAAATCTATCACAAGATCGCATCCGTGCCGGACTCGGGACGAACAGACATCTGCCGCCAAGCTGCCCTTTCCGCCGATGGCAAAGTCGAAATCAAATGCAAAAGGCGAGGACTCCATTTGCTTTCGCGGCGCGATTCTTCGCAGCACTGATCCCGTTGTGGCGCTTCCGCGAAGGTTCATGCGACCGGGAGCGGCTTCCCTCGCCATGTCGCAGGATCGCCGAAGCGGCCGACGATCCTGTTTCCAATCCGCCTGACGGCGCGGTCCTCATCATCGTTCAGGAGCGGCTCCGGCCCGTGTTTGGGAGGCCAGCCGTCGCAGAGCGAACCCCGGAACGCACCGAAACGATCATTCCGCGCCATCATCAGCAATTCCCGGCAGCCGGCCGTGAGGCTCCTCAACAGCGACGCATCCAGAAAAACGCCGGTTTCCGGAATTCCGTCCAGGACAATCTGGCCGATACAGGCGGCGGGCAACCGCCCCTGCCGGTGCAGCACGAGATCCGACAGCAGGTACAGCGCGTCGGCATTATCGAAAAGCTCGATCCGCCGGAAGCGATCGAACGCGATCAATATGGGCCGCCACTCCGAGGCTTTCCCGATATACCGACGACCGGAAACAGTCCCATAGGCCAGATGCGGATCGTATAAGGGGCGTTTGCTATCATCCGTCATGTCTGGCTTCAGCTCCGCTTCCATCATCAGGAGAATGATCTGGTCGCCGGCTGCACGGAACAAGCCCGCAAATACGGGAAACTGCCCAGCTCCGGTTTTTGAAGGGAACAGCAGCATCCTTTCCCGCTTATGGATCCGGGCAATGATGACACCATTATCGTGGTCTGCCTGCCAGGCCCAGCCTAGACATCGCACAAAGCATCGCGCCAGAAGCCATGACCGACCGCTGCAGCCTGCGCCGCACCGGAAACCTGCTCGATATGCGCAAGATCCGAACGCCGGGTCAGCCTCCTCTCGAGCTCGGATCGGACCTCAAATCGATCGAATCCTTTGCTCAGCAGGATACGTTCTGCCCCGAGCACAATCATATCGATATCGGCCGGCCGGTCATCTGCATCGAGGCCCGAATTGAAGAAGGCGGCGACGGATGCCGCGATAGCCCGATCGACCGCGGACGATTCCGGCCGTCCCCGGCGATGTCTCTCGTTGCGCCACGTCTCGGTGCGGCGGCGGGTGTTTTCGTTAGTCAGATTGCGTTGGCGCGGCATAACTATCTCCTCTGGACCACGAGAATTTCGCGTAGTGATGCAAGCGACAATCACAACGAGAGCGTCACTACCCGAAAAAACGTGAAACAAATCACCGGCAACTTTTCTTGCGTTGCGGATCACAGCAGCTCGAGCTGTTTTGGCGCCAATGCCTGTCGCCGATATTTTGCAGCCATTTTCAGCACGTCGGACAACAGCGTGGGGTCACGCAACGCTGCGTCTATCGACAGCTTAGCCAGCAGGTGTCCGCGGCGGCTGTCGGCCCTGGAAAAACCCTCGCCGTTCCGCTTGCGAGCATGATCAGCATCCCGGGAGGCAACGATGCCAAGGATTTCGAGGGCGGCCCGCCCCTCCTCACGCCTCGGATCCAGTCTTGGCGAGATGCGAAATGGAAACCGGAAACGAAGTGCGGGACCGGCACAGCCTTCACTATGTGAAACCTTGGAGTTCCGATTCTTTTCAGGGAAGTAACGGGGGGAGCTTCGTGAGCCTGTTGAGGTCATGAGGATGGTCCTGAGCGCTTCCGCGTGGCGGCGTCCAGCGGCTCCAGATCGTCACGATACAGCAGACGCGACATGAGCTTCCTCACGGCCTCGTTCGGCGCGTAACCGGCATCAATCAGGAGCGCCTTCGAATCCGCGATGATGGTCTCCAAAGCGGCACTCCGCTCTCCCGTGCCACGCACCCGGGCAAGGGCGACCGCGAACGCGGCGGCAACCGCGCCGTCGACGCGTGGCGCCTCGGGCCGGCGGATATCACGCAGCCGTGCGCGATACCGCTCCTGCGCAGCTCGTTGTTTCTCGTTCACTGGATTTCGCCGCCTGGGCATCGTCGTCGTCCCTTTACTTTCATCACTACGAGATGGCGAAACCGCATCCGCCATCACTACGCGATGCAAATCTTCGCCGCCGGCGCGCAACACACAAAGCCTTTGAAAAATAAAGCTTGTTGACGTGAGAAGGGCTGTCTCGGCCCGTCATACTTGTCGTTTCCGCCATCGCACGGCTGCTTTGCTCTCGCCAACGCATTCAATGATGCGATCTCGACATGCAAGACGCTCCAGGGCGCGCGAAGTGTACTTCGCGATTATTCCGCGTTGAGCTACGGTCGGCCCATGCCTGACCAGACTTCGTTCGCATCACTATGCGGCAACGGTTGGATGAACGTCAGCTCTATCGGCGCCTGGCAACTTCGACGCCTCTGACAATGATTTGACCATCGCGAGAACGGATTGCCTGATGGCCGGATCAACAATCTTCATGAAGGCCTTGTTCAGGCTTGCGCCTTCCGTCGACATCAGAAATGCCGAGAGGTCTTCAAGATCGGGGATAGCGACGGCGTTCTCGGCTGGCTGCGCCCGAGTGCTTCCGTCCAGGAAGAAGTAGGCGACCGGAACTGCCAGAGCATCTGCAATCATCTGCAGGCGGCTTGACCCGATCCTGTTCGCGCCAGTTTCATACTTCTGAACCTGTTGGAAAGTGACACCGATCCGCTGCGCCAAACGCTGTTGACTCCAACCTAGCATCAGTCGCTGCAACCGTACGCGGGCACCAACACTCGCATCTACAGGATTTACGTGTTTCTTCATTCTGCCCTCAATCGGATCCGGCCGCCAACCGAACTACCTCTGCCAGATTGCCAGTCCGCGGACAAGTTGCGCCATCGGCTCAGGTGGCCCGCCATGCGGTGGGATGGGAGGGACTGGCCATGCCGTTCACGGAACGCGTCTAAGGCCTCCAGGAATTGCTTAGCGGTCATTTCTGCTTCCATCCAACCAGCCTCGCACAATTTGTGGTTGGTGACCCGAATAAACAAAAGAAGTAAAAAGGCCTGTCGGCGAATCCTGAAGACAATATCCGGTCGAGCGGTGGTTATCAGGATTTAAATCCGAGCGCCGTGAAAAGGCGGAACATCCGGGAGGAGCGGTCCTTCGCGCTTGTACCAGGAGTCCTTGCGGCCGGCCATTCGACGATCGTCGATCCCGACCGCAACGTAGCCGGTGATGTTTAAGAGCGCGATTGCCTCAGGACTGACCCAGCGGATCAAGGTAGTCAAGGTTCTCGAAGAATTTCGCCGCCTGCTTGTCCATGATCGCATTTTCAAGAGTCTTCGCGATCTCCTCGAACAAACCGCCAAGCTTCTCCAGATAGTCACGCGTGATGTCGGTGTGCGCGATGCCGTTTTTATCGGCGCCGTTCCGATGGACGCAGTCGTGCCTCTTATCTACGGACTTAATGACTAACGTTCTGTCGTCTTTGTCACGTGACAAAATCGGCTTCCCAAATGCGGACTCGCACACACCGTTGATCGGCCCCAGCTTGTGGTACGACAACCCTTGAAGCGTGGTCTTCACCATCTCTCTAACAATATCCGGCCGATCGAGGATCGTTTCCAAACTGATCTGCTTGTCCTTCAGCCCCTCCAACTTCAGCATCTTCCGCTGCACTCCCACGTCGTCCATCGCCGCTCCGATGATCGCGTCTGATAGGTACGCTTCGAGAATCGAATACAGCATGACGAACAGCAATCGGTTCTTGCTGCCCGCGCCGCCCACCGTGCTCAGCTCGCTGACGTTAGCTTTCCAGTCCTGCATTGCCCCGACACAGCAATCGGTTCTTGCTGCCCGCGCCGCCCACCGTGCTCAGCTCGCTGACGTTAGCTTTCCAGTCCTGCATTGCCCCGACAAAGATACCGTAAGCACCAGGTTCCGGCTCCGGATCGTCCCAATCATCATAGGTGTCATCGACCTTGATCGTGACATCGACGTCCGAGGCGTCTTCAAGCTCTGCCGACCAGCCGTTCTCGTCATGACGAATGATGACAGTCCAGCCTTCTTCGTCATCGTCGAACAGGCAGGGGACTTCCTCGAAATGCTCTTCTTGGTCTCCCGGGACTTTGAGCCACGCAGCCGTCGGGTTTTTACAGTGAGGACACGTGAAGCTGACTTCGACGTCGACCTGCGACCAGACTTCATGCAGGTATTCCTTGACCGAACTCATGTGCACTCTTCCTGCCGGGTCAATGGCTCTGCGTTCTTCTCGAAGTTGCACTCATAGCACTCGGCCCGAATATTCGAAATGTCGTCCGTCCCGCCGTGATAGATCGGGATCTTGTGACCCTTGGTCCAGACATGCTTGTAGCGGGGATCTGGCCGCTTCGGAATCACATCCCAAGGACGTCCGCATTCTACGCAGGTCGGGCTGGCGGCTAGAAGCGCTCTCCATTCAGCGGCGGTGTGCTTCCCGCCGTTCGCCTTCATCCTCGCCTGACGTAAACGGCCGCGGGCGTTCCGGCAGTCCATGCAGCGATCCCAAGAGTTGAAGCGGGTGCCGCCGCACTTGGTGCACATCCTGCTGGTTATCACGTCCATTCCTGCCTCACCGAATCATAGAGACCGAAAGCATACGATTTCTGCCGGCGTTTGCGTCAGGCACATCGGCCGCACAGCATGATTCTGCAACCGCACGAGGGTTTCGTGCTTGGACTGATGACCGAACTCAAAGCCAACGAGCTGCTCGTCAACTCACTTTTTTCGAGAAGTCCGCCGGCGGATGGAGCAGTTGTCCGTTTCGACCGACGGCAGCACGCTCGTTTTCGGAAACGAAAGGAGATGGATATGCTGAAATTTTTCAATCCGTTATGGTGGCTCGAGGGCCTCACAAGCATCCTTCACGAATTCTTCGGACCTATCCTGCGTGCGCTGGGCTTAATGAAGTCTCCGCCGCCCATTCCACACGACAACGCGCAGATCGAAGATGTTCGAGACGCGGCACGACTGGCTGAACAGCAGCAGGCGGCAGTCGAGGCGCTGCAGGCAAAAATGTCAGCGGCGGAAGTCGTTCGTGCCTATGCGCGGGCGACCGAGGACACCCGCAAGGCTATGGATCTGGTCGCTCTCAGCGAAGAGCAGCAAGACTGGCTCCTTCGGCTCAGCGATGTCGACCTGATTTTCCTTGGAAATGAGTCCGTGGCCGGGTGCGAGCGCAGCCTGAATGCCTTGCAGGTGTTCCGTTTCAAGGCTCGTCGTCAAGCGCAGGAGCCGGAACGCTCTCCGATCCTGTCGACGTCGTGCATGACGGAAGAAGAGAAGCGCGCCTTCATCAAGGCGCGCTACGCCGAACTTTACTTACCGGACGGAAGTGCCAATCCGGAGCCGAAATACAGAGGGTGACCGATCAACCGATACCCTGTCAGCCTTCATCCTGAAACCGCCCGAGGTAACGTGCGGGCGGTTTTTGATTTCAAAAAGCCGCAGTGCTTCATACAACTCCGGCATTTCGTTCATCACATCCCCGAAACGCGCGACGAGGGCTTTGTCAGAGAGTTCCATAGTGCCGTCCACGCTACGAATTACGCACGCGATCGATGAATGCCTGCCGCTGATCGAGAGCCTTCCTCAGACTCCGGACTTCCGCTTCCAGTGCGGCAATGCGCTGCGCGCCTACGATGGCAATACGTCCGAGATCATCCGCGCGGCCACGCGCCTCCGCGAGTTTGTCGGCGTGGCGGCGGCGGACGTCTGCTTCACGAACACGATCGGCGTTCGCGAGGCCGCGGCGAAGGCCATCGTGAAGCGCCACGGATCCGACCGCCGTCAGGATGCCAAGTTCCAGGCCTGCCCGCATTGCCGGATCGCGGGAGTCAAAAAGAGAAAGGCTCATGACTGCATCTCCGTTATCAATTGGAGGCCGACCCTAGATGGACCCGGAGTCGCTGAGAGCCCCGCGTTCTCAAAAATCTGAAGCCACGGTAAAGGAACTACGATCGAACCCACGGACTTCTCCGTTATCGCCCGAGCTTTCGCCGTCGTACAGGTGTTGTTGCCTCTGTTTCCGTACGACGTACAGCGCAATCTCGACATCAGCGCTGCGATGAGCGCGTGCTTACCACTGCCATCAACGAAACGGGTAGTTTCCCCCTGCGATTTTGCCGTGTTCGTTAACCCTGCCACCGCATGTTCGGGCGGCGGGGTTGCCGCATCCGGTACATGACGATGCCGATTCAAACCGATCCATTTTCAACGGTATGGTCATGACGGGCATTTTGACAAATACAAGTGCGATGTCTGCGGCCGCGCTCATGAAGACGTTGAGCAACGATCTGACGCGCTACCAGAACCAGGCATCCAGCGGGCTGCGCATCGGCTCCGCCTCCGACAACGCCGCCTACTGGTCCATCTCGACGACGATGAGGTCGGACGCCATGGCGGTTAACGCCGCAAAGGATGGCATGGCACTCGGCGCCGCGAAGACTGACACGGCCTATGACGGGATCGAATCGGCAATTTCCGTCGTCAACCAGTTCAAGGCCAAGCTCGTGGCGGCCATGGAGAAGGGCGTCGACAAGACCAAGATCCAGGACGAACTCGAACAGCTCAAGCAGCAGGCCGTCTCTATCTCCAGCTCGGCAAGCTTCAACGGCCAGAACTTGCTATCGACCAACATCGAGGACATCTACGACTCCTCACAGAATACAGCGAGCCTCACATCGGGCTTCGTGCGCACAGGTTCGGGCGTGCAGGTGACGACCACCCCGGTCGATCTCTCGAAGATTTCTCTCTTCAACACGACTGGCGGCGGCATTCTGCAGAAGGATGACCGGAGCACGGGCACCATCGGCGGACTGCGCAACACCGACACGTTCACGCATGGCGGCGGCGCGATCCAAATGTTCACCTTCAATGGACCGCTGGTCTTCACCGACGACACGACGGCGATCACCTTCGACATGGTGCTCGACGCCGACGATCCGTCCAACACGGCGTCTCCCGGACCTGGAACGTCAGTCAGCGTCACGATCAATCGCTCTCTGGTCGATCAGGTCTACCCGACGCTGAACGGTGTCATCTCGACCCGTGACCAGTTCGCGTGGGTGATGCGGAAGGCACTCACCCCGGTTGGCGCACAGTTCTCAACGGTGAGCGGCACGACGAACGGATACGCTCTTCTTTCGGCCGAGACTTCGGGCCTCTCAGGATCGTCGATCCAGGTCACAAGCGTGAATTCGCCTCTCGCAAGCGGGAGTACGGGCGGTCTCACCACGACCGGAACTGACTACGGTAGCCGACCACAGCTCGTCAGCTTCTTCGACGGCCCCTTCAACGTCCACAGCTCGGCCGTTCTCTATCTTCCGATCAGCGTCGACGGAACGACGACGACAGTCTCAATCAACCGCCAGGACGTCGACAATGCGCTCGGAACCAGCGATGGCGCCATCTCATCGGCCGACGATCTCGTGACGGTGCTGAATGCCGCAATGACCGCTCAGAACGTCGGCGTGAAAGCCTCGAACCAGGGAACCTACATTCTCTACAAGATCGATGACACCGTTCACCCTGCGTCGGGCAGCAAGACATCCTTCGGCATCGGCCCGGCATCCGACAATTTGGGCAACTTGCCCGACTTCAATCTTGTCGACGTCGACATCACCTCGGGTTCCGCAAACCTCAGCAACTATCTGAGTGGCATCGAGGCGATGCTGCACAAGCTGACTGCCGCAGGATCCACGCTAGGATCGCTTCAGAAGCGCAATAGTCTTCAGAGCGAATTCGCCACAAAGCTGTCCGACAGCATTTCCTCGGGGGTTTCGAAACTTGTCGACGCCGACATGGAAGAGGTGTCGGCAAAGCTCGCGGCCGAGCAGACGCAGCAGCAGCTTGTCATCCAGAGTTTGCAGATCGCCAATTCCGAGCCACAAACCATCCTCAGCCTGTTCCGGTAGATTCGCACCAAGAACCCGCCATCATGCTGGCTCTATCTTATCCGACGCATGCGTCGTTCGGCCAGCACCTGTGATCAAGATGGCCAACTACAACTGCGCCGGCAACTTGCCGCAAACCCGCATGATGCAGCGCCTCAGCGTTCGCGGGTGAACATTGAAATATGATGCCACGTCAGCCCATGGTTTGCCGCCACCAATGTCTTTAAAAGCCTCAATGCATTGTTGGTCGGTCAACGATCTTTTTCGACCGTGTTGTTGTCCCCTCGCCCGCGCCGCGGCGATGCCGGCGAGTGTCCGCTCACGAATAATCGACCGCTCGAATTCCGCCATCGCGGCGAGAACATGAAAAACCATCCTTCCGCCGGCTGACTCTGTTTCGATATTCTCGGTCAAGGACTGAAAACCGATCCTCCGCTTCTGCAGCCGAGTGATCAGATCAACGAGATGACCGACCGAACGGCCCAATCGGTCGAGCCGCCAGACGACGAGCACGTCCCCTTTTCGGAGCGCCCTCAATACAGAGGACAGCCCACACCTCTTGCTCTTTGCGCCGGAGACGCCGTGATCCTCGAATATGCGGGTGCATCCTGCCGCGCGGAGGGCGTCTCTTTGCAGATCAAGATGCTGGTCTGTCGTCGAAACCCGTGCATATCCAATTCTCGCCATGCTGTCGCCTCTCCAGTCTCAGCCCGCGCGTCCGAGTGCCTTGACAGAAAGGAAGGTTTTCGCTGGCAGGGGTCTTGGCTACGCGTCGAATTCATTAGCGCAATGATGGCAAGGCCTTAAGCAAGGGACAAAAGTGTGGAAGACGTGGTGACAAAAACCTTCGTTTCGGTCTTTTGATTCCGACTGCGCTTGCGCATGCATCGGACGTCGGGAATGAAACAGCCGGCGACATTCAATCAGATTTCCCAGTTGCTCATGGATGCCTGGATTTCCAGTCCCGACGACCTCGGCAGCCCGGAGGACATCTACGGCGCGGTTCACGGGATGCTGCGGCCAAGCATGATCCTTGTCGCGGTGGACGCAAGTTCAAGGGATACTTGGGACTTCCGCATCGACTTCGTCCAAAGCTACCGGCTGCCCTCCGGGTTCGCCGACATCGGGCTTTTGCAGCAGTCCAGTTCCTTCGCCGATTTTCCGGATCAGAAATATCTCCACGAAGTCGTGGGCTCCGACCTATGTCACCGCCGTCGAGCGACAACGCCCGGCCATGGGACATGTCGTGGCTCGAATCCTCGGCATGCATGCAGCCTATGAGCGGATCATCCTGCCGCAGAAGAACTCGTCGGGTCGGAGTGCATGGTGCATCGGACTGCTGGACGTACACTTCTTGTTGCGGGCAGGACCACGGGCCGCGGGAACGGACGATACAGACCTCGGCATCCTTCAATTGCTGGCCGAAGGGGCGTCCACGAGGGAAATCGCCGATGCCGTGAGCTTGTCGCCGCGCACGGTCGAGCACAGAATCGAACGGTTGAAGTCAGCCTTCGGCGCCAGGAATATCGCCCACCTCGTCGCATTGTCGATCGGGTCGGGCATCGCTGGTGTCAGCAGGCGGGATGATCGACCCCAGCAGCAGACTACTTCAGATCATTCCGAAAACGATATAAGCAATGGAGAGGATTGATCCGACCGCCACGTAGAGGAGTGGCACAACTACCGTGGCCACCAAGGCGGCACCGACAACAAGGTTGATGGCCCTCTTTCTTTTGTGAGATGCCTCGTCGATACGCATCAGAACACCTTCATTTCCCGGCTGTTGTACATTTCCTCACCGATCGTCGTGTTCTTCAGCGTCTTATGAATCAACTGCGTCGAGCTGCGAACACGGCCGGGGCTGGACATGCTGAATACACCGATGGCCGTCAGAACAGCGGGGATTAGCGCGATCTTCGCGCATGCCCAGAACGGATAATGCGTCCAAATGAGCGGCGACGCGAGTGTCGCGGTCACGAAGCTGACGACATAAGCCGCCCCAATTGCAAAAAGACGATACAGGTTCACGAAGGCGGACATGGTGAACGACAGCGGCGAGTACGTGTGTGTTCCGCGAGCCTGACTTTGCGTTGCCACCAAGAAGTTGTCGTTGCCAGAGCCATTCCATCGCGAAACGAAGAAGAACTTGCATCTGTTACCGATTGTAATCTCGGAACGAACTGCATCGTTCGTTACGACATGCTCCACCTTGAAGATGTCCTTGTCCGTCTCGATGATGATGTATGCGTATTTTACGAGATTTTCGTGTTTCTCGCTCGGCCCCTGCACTGCTGGGGTTCCGGTTTCCTTGAGCGTTCCCTCAACGATCCGGACATTCTCCGGGAAATCCTCGGGCTTCGACGGAGCTTCTCGTCCCGAGGGAGCTTTTGAAGCGAGCCTGAGTCTGTCCGAATCCTCCTTGAACTTCCTAAGGTTCATTGCGCTCTCCGTCAGATAGGACGTCGGCGCTGGCTTCATTCCGCGGTAGCCAGGACGTTCCGGCCGACCATGAATTCCAATCGTGTTGAATAGGCATTTTACCCCCTGCTGTTCTGCAGAGGGACGCTGGCATCAGCCGGTTAATAGGAGCGTCAATATCGCAAGGGGAAACTACCCTATTTCGAATAGCGCATGCAGATTTTGACCCGTGCCGCCGCATCCATCAGCGGTGCCGATATTGCAATGGCGGCGTGGTCTCCTTCATATCCCCTGCATCCGCGATAATTTGGTCAAGGTAGTCGAGTGAAGCACGGTCGCATTTAAAAGGCCCCTGCCCGCACGCATGACAACGATCCGCTCCCGCGTTCTCCAGTCTGGACGTTCGATCACAACATGTCGATTAAACCGGCGGCTAATCACTTCGTAGCACTCCGATAATGAACAATCGCTAGTTGCGCCATCCAGGGCGATGACATAACTTGATGACAATTTCTCCTGGCAATAAGCATAAAATGTCTCCCACTCACTGCGGTGACGGCAGACAGATCAGTTCTTGCGAAGAACTGGACCAGACGACGGCCGAGCCTCAAGCCGCAGTCTGATCTCCATCGTATTAACACAACACACTTCGGCGGATCGGGAACGCGCCATGAAAAAAATCGCCTTGCTTACGCTGTTGTGCTCGGGTGTCACCGCGTGTACGCACGATCAAGCTGGAAAAGGAGCGCCCGGAGATATCGGCTCTACAATAACGACGTTGGGATATCAAACGGTCCTGCTGCCATCGACGGCCTACGGCCCCGGAGCGCTAGTGACCACCGTAAAAGGCTCTGGCTTCTCCTCCCCTCTGAACTTAACATATCTGTGTCGGCCGGACTTCGCGCACGCACCGGCCCCAATTCTCGACGTGGCACAGACTAGGATCGCGTCACAGTCATTGGACAGCTCGTTCAAGCTTGATCCCGCCTCTCTGACACGCATCGGACTTGGTGCCAACCTCAGTCACATCCAATCAGTTTCGTTAAAGCTCACGAATGTCAGCGTAGAACAACTGGGCTTCGATGACCTTGAGCAAGTCCGGTCGAGTCTCGGTCCCGTCTGCAAACGGATTATCGACACATTTTCCAAGGATGCGCTCGCCTACCAGACAAAGCAGGCCATCCGCGCCGATGTCGAGTATTCGTTCGAGCTGAAGCAAGGCGCCTCGGCGGATGTCAAAGGCGCCGTAATCAAGGCTCTGGTGGCAGCCTTCGGTGGATCGGTCAAGACGGACAACGGCCTGACCGCGAGCGGCAAGGGGCTGTATTACGGTTTGATCCTAACGAAGGTGTAGTTTGTGGCCGGGACGTCAGAATTCATTGAGTTCAAGCCCTTTTATATTCATTTTAACTAAATGACTCTTTGGTTGCATTTCCATGGATTTCCGTTATCGTCATGATGGTTGGGGAAATCACTCTTTAGGTTGTAGCGAAGCTCGCATTCAAAGTGGGAGATTCTTGATGCGTATGCCGATCTATATGGCTGCCGTAGTCGCTTTCGTTTCCGTTGCGAACGCCCATGCCCAGGAAGCGACTGAAGAGAAGCTTAGCATCGACTGGGACTCGGCCAAGGCTGCGGCCGTTGCCGACGCACAAAGAGACCAATCCGGCGTCGAGAAGTTCCGTGCCGCTGTTCCGTCAGGTCTCGAGAAGGTTCGAGTTCCCGTGTTGGTCACCGGTACGGGCCCCGTGCGTGCGGCACCTCAAGTGAAAGCCCAGGATACGTCATATGCAGCGATATACCTATTGGACCGGGACGCCACTTTGAGCATCATGGGTACTGCTCTTAGCATCGTCGTCACAGGCGGCGATGCAACGCCCGCCGACGTGCCCGACTACCAGGCTGGAGATTTCACTATCCTTGATGATGACGCGGACGCAAAAAGCGCTTCGCAACCGATGGAGGCGGACTATAGCTTCTTCAAATTCGGTGCTGCTTACACGCTCCGGCTGAGCTGCAAACAACAAGGCGATAAGCGGTGTCTGGAACCCGATTTCGCCAAAAGCGTCGCTAGTAGTCTTGTCCAGGTCGGAGGATCACCGGAATGATACGCGCCTTTGTGCATGGGCTGTATTTGACAGCGTTGTTAATGGGCATCGCGAATGCGGGGAACTACAGCGACCCTGGTGATCTTGAGCCCAACAGCGGCCAAGGTTACAAGAGCAAGCTTATCTTTCGGCCTGGCATGCGCTTTCCGATCGAGGACGGACTTGGATTTGCGAACTCGCAGGTCTATCGGCCAGGCGGGATGTACGGACCGGCCGGCGATCAGTGCGATAAACAGAACTACAGTTATCCCTGGCGCGACACGTTCTGTGAGAAGAGAAGCCGGCCTACGCCGATGTGCCCGACTGGTCAGGGCCACCAGGGCCAGGACATCCGGCCCGGGACATGTCGGGCCGGACTGCATTGGGCGGTGGCCGCCGAGGACGGCGTGGTAACCAACATTGGGAGCTACAGCGTTACCCTACAAGGCAAGAGCGGAGCGATCTTCAGATACCTG
The DNA here is from genome assembly GCF_025200735.1 of Rhizobium sp. CB3060. Lineage (NCBI taxonomy): Bacteria > Pseudomonadati > Pseudomonadota > Alphaproteobacteria > Hyphomicrobiales > Rhizobiaceae > Rhizobium > Rhizobium sp. CB3060. Next base: position 1,797,643 of record NZ_CP104158.1, read on the forward strand.
CACATCGACATGACGAACCTGCGAGTCAAAACGCTCGATTCGGTCAAGCGCGGCGCTCGAATTGGAGAGGTTTCGAATTTCTTTGGCGGCACACCGACGACGATCCATCTCCATTTCGAAATCAAGCAGGCCGTCGTCATCAACGGCAAGAAGTTAGTTACGTTCGTCCCCCCCTACTCAAGCCTAGTCGCGGCCCAGATTGCGTACATAGCCGGAAATCCATAGGTTAACCATGTCTGCAGCACGCCCCGTTATCTATCTCGTCCTTTTGTTGTTTTGCTGCGGTGATGCGTTCTGCTCACCCACGAACGTTCCATCCGACAAGGGGCCGTATCTGATGTATTCGGACAGTCGTGCCCTGGTCATAGGTGCGGCACATTATGCCTATGGTGCAGCGTGGCCTGCGCTCGAGAAAGTTGACGCGCAGGTCGACAAGGTGACGGCTGTTTTGCAGCAGCAGGGGTTCACAGTTAAGACCCTCTTGGATCCCAAATACGATGACTTGACGCGTGCGATCAAAACTTTTCTCCTACAGAAACTCGATCCCAACGCGAGGCTGGTCATATACTACGCCGGTCACGGTTACTCCGACGATGGTTTGATGGGCTACATAGTCCCGACCGACGCGCTCCCGCCAACTCAAGACGATTTCATCCCCTCGCTAGTTAGTATGGATGAAATTGTGGGATGGGGCCGTGGATCGTCTGCGAAACATGTACTTGTTGTCTTCGATAGCTGTTTTTCCGGGTCTGTCTTTCTTGTTAGAAAGAATCTCACCGCCTCGACATCCGCAATCTATCTTAACGATATCGACAGGAAGGGTCGGGAATATCTCACTGCGGGGGGCTACCGGGAAAGCGTCCCGGATGGCGATGACTTTTCAACCGCGTTCATGACAGGTCTAGGCGGAGATGCCGACTACAACCATGATGGCCTCGTCACGGCGAGTGAGCTCGGGTCATTTATCCGCGATTCGCTAATACCCTTGGGAATTCAGCATCCCCAGTTTGGCACAGATCCCCGGTTTGATATGAAGTTAGGAGACATGGTGTTCGTTCCCACACGCACCGATATCAAAATTGCGCTCGCCTCGGAGTCGCCGGGGCCACGGAATTCCGCTCTACGGGGGCTTGGAGATCCTCGCTCCGATACCTCGGACATCTTCAGGGGAGTCGAGGTCCTGTACTATCAAAAAACACAGGACGGCAAGACCGTCACAAAGCCTCTTGATGAGCAGAAGATCCCGTACGTGGTAACAAGAGCCCAGCTTCCGGAGACTTTCACCGTCAATACAATCGCGTGTGCTCCAGACGTGCCAATCGAGGCGTTGAAGAAGACAACGCTGGCGCTCATCGACAGTGGCGTGGCGGTTCGCCGGATCACCACTTTTCTTAAGCCTGCAGAGAAGCCTCATCGAATTGAGATACTTTCGATGACGAAGGACGCTGCGGGCAAGACGCCGCTCGACACACCTCCAGTTACCAGGGCACAGGTAGAGCAATTGACTGCATGTCCGCATTTACTGGAAAATACTCTCTGATAGGGTGATAGCAGATAATGCCCGATCAAAATCCGCACGAAAACGAAACTTAGGTTCAGTTTTGTAGCGCGGTAGCCGAGCCGTGGTTATGCTTAACACTAGCTGGCTCATGAGCCCGGTCGATGTGGTTTCGCATCTGCTCGACGTCGTTAGTCGTCGGTGAAGTACGCGTAACGTATTGAATCGGCGTTCTTATCCAGAGTTTTGAAGTATTGGTCTTTGCAAGTTTGGACGGTTCTCGTTTGGAGAAACTTGCAAATTGCGCTGCAAGAAAAAACGTGATTCTCTCTGTTGAGAGGGTGATTTCATGGAGCGTTGGAATGCTTCCGAAGGAGCGGCGGGACAGCGGGCAGAATGATCTTTTCCGGGCAAGGCTCGATCAGATCGTCGATTTGAAACACGCACTGGCGCGGCTCGGTCGGGCGATCGATTGGCGGTTTTTGGAAGAGCGCTGCGGGGCGGTCTATACAGATGCCCCCGGCCATCCACCGCTGTCCGACGAGGCCTTGTGCGAGCGGTGGGTGGAAAATCCCTATTACCAACTGTTCTGCGGCGAGGAGTTCTTCCGTCATGACTTGCCGTTCGACCGTTCGTCGATGACGCGTTGGCGGCAAAGGATGGGCGAGGAGAAACTGAACGCCTTGCTTCAGGAAAGTCTTGCCTCGGCAGTTCGCACAGGCGCGGCCAAGCCCGTAGACTTCACGTCGGCGATTGTCGATACGACCGTGCAGCCAAAGGCCGTGGCCTATCCGACCGATGCCCGGTTGATGCATCGCTCGCGCGAGCGGCTGGTGCGGTTGGCCAACACGCTTGGGATCGAACTTCGCCAATCCTATGCACGGGTCGGTAAGATCGCCCTCATCAAACACCAGAGATACGCGCATGCCAAGCAGTTCAAGCGGGCAGGTAAAGCGCTGAGAACGCTCAAGACCTATCTCGGCCGGGTCATTCGCGATATGGTGCGCAAGGCAAAGGGCGACGCAGAACTTGAGGCGGCGGTTGCCCACGAACTGATGCTGGCCAGACGGGTCCATGCTGGAAACCGCAATCTCAACCGCGTCAAGGGCCTGCCCAAGGACGCCGATCTTCGCGTCTTCAGCCTGCACGCCCCCGAGGTCGAATGCATTGGCAAGGGTAAGGCCCACAAGCCTTACGAGTTCGGCGTCACGGTCTCCGTCGCAACGACAATCAACCGATCGAAAGGCGGCCAGTTCGTCACTCACATTCAGGCGCTGCCCGGCAAACCCTACGACGGCCACACGCTCGAAACCGTCATACCGGCGATCGAGGCCCAGGTCGGCGCAACGCTTTCCCGCATCATCGCCGATGCCGGTTACAAAGGCCACAACGCTCCGCAGACCCACCGCTTCAAGGTTTATACCGCAGGCCAAAAACGCGGGATGACCGAACACATCAAGCGCCAGATGCGAAGACGTTCCGCCATCGAACCCGTCATTGGACACTTAAAGGAAGACCACCGCATGGGCCGCAATCATCTCGCTGGAATCACCGGCGACGCCGTCAACGCCGTCCTTGCAGCCGTGGGCTATAACTTCCGCCGCATCCTCGCATGGATCAGGTTTTGCGTGGCTATCATCTGGGCAGCTCTGGCTCTATCCAAACGGTTAGACCCAATATTCGAAGCTTCAAACTGTTGATTTGCACTGAGAAGTGACCCGGCATTACCGGATATTGTCATCGAGAATTGACCCATGTTTTGAACCTTGCTCCGCGTGTTTTCAGCGGGAGCTATGGAGTGATCGACATGGCGTTATTGAGCGTGATCCGACGCTGGCATTTTAGAGAGCATTTATCGATCCGGGAGATATGCCGCAGGACTGGCCTGTCCCGGAATACCATTCGCAAGTACCTGCGGTTGGGTGGCGTCGAGCCGAAGTTCAAGGTTCCGGAGCGGCCGAGCAAGCTTGACCCTTTTGCCGACCGGCTATCGGCCTGGCTGAAGACGGAGGCCAACAAATCCCGCAAGCAGAAGCGGACCCTTAAACAACTCCATGCCGACCTGCTGAGCTTGGGCTACGAGGGTTCCTATTGCCGTGTCGCCGCTTTCGCTCGAGAGTGGAGAGCCGATCGACAGAGAGAGCTTCAGACGTCGGGACGCGGAACATTCGTGCCTTTGGCATTCGAGCCCGGTGAAGCATTCCAGTTCGACTGGTCGGAAGACTGGGCGATCATCGGCAATGAGCGCACCAAGCTACAGGTTGCCCATACGAAGCTGAGCTATTCCAGGGCCTTTTTCGTTCGGGCCTATCTCCTCCAGACACACGAGATGTTGTTCGACGCCCACAATCACGCATTCCGCGTCTTCGGTGGCATTCCCCGGCGCGGCATCTACGACAACATGAAGACGGCGATCGACAAGGTCGGCCGCGGTAAGGAGCGCGACGTGAATGTTCGCTTCCTGGCGATGGCCAGCCACTACCTGTTCGAACCGGAGTTCTGCAATCCGGCGTCCGGTTGGGAAAAGGGTCAGGTCGAGAAGAACGTCCAGGACGCGCGTCATCGGCTATGGCAACCCATGCCACGCTTTCCATCTCTGGAGGCCCTCAACGAGTGGCTAGAGCAACGCTGCAAAGAGTTTTGGGCACAGACGTCTCACGGCCAGATGCGCGGCACCATCGCCGATATCTGGGCGGAGGAAGCACGGGCTCTTATGCCGGTTTCCCGTCCGTTCGATGGTTTTGTCGAATACACCAAGCGGGTCTCTCCCACCTGCCTCGTGCATCTGGAGCGCAACCGCTACAGCGTTCCGGCATCCTTCGCCAATCGACCGGTGAGCCTGCGGGTCTATCCGGATCGTGTCGTTGTCGCCGCCGAAGGCCTGATCATCTGCGAGCACCAGCGCATTATCGACCGTTCCCATGATCGGCCGGGACAGACGGTTTATGACTGGCGGCACTATCTCGCGGTCGTGCAACGCAAACCCGGCGCTCTCCGCAACGGTGCTCCATTCACCGAGCTTCCCGAGGCCTTCAAAGCCTTGCAACAACACCTGCTCAAGAAACCTGGCGGAGACCGCGAGATGGTCGATATCCTGGCGCTCGTCCTGCAGCACGATGAACAGGCCGTGCTATCGGCCGTCGACATGGCGCTGAAGTCCGGCGTTCCGACCAAGACGCATGTGTTGAACCTGCTGCATCGCCTCGTCGATGGCAAATCCTTCACGCCGCCGACGATAGATGCGCCCCAGGCACTGACACTCACCAATGAACCAAAGGCCAACGTCGAACGCTACGACACCCTGAGAAAGACGGAGATTCGCCATGCGTCATAACCCAGCAAGCGGCGCGATCGTGATCATGCTGCGGCAATTGAAGATGCACGGTATGGCCCAAGCCGTCGGTGAACTGACCGAACAGGGAGCGCCGGCGTTCGAGGCCGCCATTCCGATCCTGTCGCAGCTCCTCAAAGCGGAGACGGCGGAACGGGAGGTGCGATCGACAGCCTATCAGCTCAAGACGGCACGCTTTCCCGCTTACCGTGATCTGAACGGCTTCGACTTCGCAAGCAGCGAGATCAACGAGGCGCTCGTGCGTCAGCTTCATCGCTGCGACTTCCTCGACGAGGCCAACAACATCGTCCTGGTCGGCGGGCCCGGCACAGGCAAAACGCATGTCGCCACGGCAATCGGTGTTCAAGCCATCGAGCATCATCATAAGCGGGTTCGCTTCTTCTCGACCGTCGAACTGGTCAACGCTCTCGAGCAGGAGAAAGCTCAAGGACGGTCCGGTCAGATCGCCAACCGGCTCATACACTCCGATCTCGTTATCCTTGACGAGCTTGGATACCTGCCATTCAGCGCATCAGGCGGTGCACTGCTCTTCCATCTGCTGAGCAAACTATACGAGCGGACCAGCGTCATCATCACCACCAACCTGAGCTTCAGCGAATGGGCCAGCGTCTTCGGCGACGCCAAGATGACCACCGCATTGCTCGACCGGCTTACCCATCACTGCCACATCCTCGAAACCGGAAACGACAGCTTCCGGTTCAAGAACAGCTCAGCGCATGAACCCAAAACAGCAAAGGAGAAAAGTAGGAACTTGACCACCACCACCGACCCGAAACATACCTAAGAGGCGGGTCAATTCTCGGCGCAAATGCCGGGTCACTTCTCAGTGCAAATCAACACTTCAAACCCAACTCCGGCATTCGGCTAATCGTTGTTCTTCACGGGCGACTCGTTACCTAGATCGGCAGCCTCTGCGGTGGACAGCCAGCGCTGAGGCAAGGAATGAAATTCGCCCGATCAGGCTACCGCTAACGCCGGCCGCGGCAGAAGCAAGGACCTCGACCGCCATTGACCCGCCACTGAACTTTCATCCGACGGCGATTAGAGCCGCTCACAAGCCGCTGCGAGACAGAGGAGCTTTTGTTGAGTAAGCGACCCGTCGACTTATCGCCCCTCCAGTCGCAAGAGTTCACCACTCGCGCCCTTGTATTCCATAAAGGTGGTCGGGCAGGACAAGAGGGCAGCGTTGAACTTCTGGCGTGCGTCATCGGTCTCTTTGCGCAAATAGTGCCATTCGCCAATGTAGAAGATTGCCTCACAGAGGCTATCGCCGGTGGTCGCCTTGGCAGCAACTTCGCTGGGGGTCAGTTGCCCAAGGAAAAGCTCATAGACCGGATAAGGCCATTGGGCTCGATCCAGATTGCTCGCGGCAGCCCGAAGGTCAGCTTCAGCCCGGTCGTCGTTACCACGCGATTGAGCGATGAACCGCCACAGGTAATAATAGGGAGCAGCATGTTCATCCAGCTTTGCCTTCTCAGCGAAGTCCTCCCCTGCCTTTTGGTACTGCCCCTGAAAATATTGCACGAACGGGTTGGCTAAGTAACTGGCCCGAAGCTCACCGATACGCCAGATTGAACCAGCGGCGACGGCTGCAAACGCAATGCCGCCGATAAGCGCCGCAACCTCAAAGCGAGGATGGATCTGCTTACTTGACCAGGCCTTCAATAAGACAAAAGAGAGCGCAGCCCCAGCGATTGCACCACCCAGATGAGCTGCATAGTCGATATGGACCCCGTCGGCTGTGCGACCGACAAGCGGAAGCACCGACGGAACAAGGATTTGAATTGCTCCCATTCTCAATAGTTGTGGCAATGGACCAGATGGAAAGTGAAAGCTGGCGACTATAACCGCGGCAAACAGGCCAATAATGCCGCCGGATGCTCCAACTCCAACCATATTGGCTGGGTTCATCAATAGAGATCCAACAGAGCCACCGAGCGCACTAATGCAAAAGATGGCGGCAAACCAGCGCCAGCCAATCAATCGCTCCAGCAGTATACCGGCCCGCCATAGAGCGAGGCAATTGAACGTGAGGTGGATGACACTGCCATGCAGCATGGCGGCTGTCACAAGCCGCCACCATTCTCCGTCGGACAATATCCTTTCACGGAAGATTCCGCCGAGCACCAATAAGGTCTGCGTGCTTGGTGTGTAGTCCTTCGCGGGAACAACCCCGAAATTTAGCTCCCCGATGTAGATGGCTATCAGAATCGCGATGAGCGCGTAGCTAAAGATCGGATGCCCCTTGATGTTGAAGACCGGATCGGCACTAACTTCGTTCTGGTCGGCTAGGATCAGCCCACCAGTTGTCAAAGTTTGCTCTCGATCTTTTGCGAGAAATTCCAAGCATTGATCGTATATCCAGCCGTATCTTCTCGCCCGCGGAGAGGCCTCGGCATCCAGCCCGTGAGGCCTCGTCTGGTAAATGTTCGCGCCACCATCGGATCCAAATCGACGTTCATCAGGTCAACATTTCTGCGATGATATCTGCGAACGCCCCGAACAGCTCGCCAGGGTATCGTTTCGTCGAAGTAGCTCTCAATGTGGATGCCAGCTTGCGATATGATAAGGCCTGGTTTTCCCTTGAAGATCTTGAGCAACAAGCTGGCCGCGAGAAGCACAATAAGGAAAGCGAAGGGCCAACATACTGCTGCGTTCAGATGAGGGTGCCCTGGTCTATCAGGAAGAAACGGGCCGCCGGCAACGGCCGCCGCGATGACTGTCACTAAAAAGGAGAGCCACAGAGTTCTGCCCTTGTCATAAGTGAATTCAATTCTGTGCGGAACCTTTAAATCCATAGACAAACTCTAAAATGATATTCGGTTTTGGTTCATAGCTCTGGCAGAATTGCCCTTTTCTTCCGACCGTGTGCATCTCGGATGAAAATCGCGATAGCAACGGTCGGAAGAAATGCGTGCCTCTCTGGACTAACCGACACGGGCCACCGCATCTTACTTGACGACTTTGATACTGATCCGGGTGATCTTGGAGCCAAGACGAAGTGTCACGTGATCCGCGCCGATAAAACCTGGATCAGAGCGATAGTAGACGAAGGCAACTCCGCCCCTTTGCCGCTGCAAGCACGACGTGGGCCATCCTTAATCGGCCCAACTATTACGTCCTTCCATTCGAAACTCACTTGGCCATGTTTCGGATAATCGATGGTGTCGGGATAGATGCTCAAGATTTCTCTGCATCCTGGCGTGATGGCACTTATGGTTCCCAGCTCGGTCCTGAGCCCTGACTTCACGGTGCTGGCTTCTGGCTTTTGATCAGCCACGCTCGTACAGCCCGAAAGCGTCACTGCGAGCGCCGACAGAAATCCAATACATCGAAGACGCCATCCGATTGTCATACTTAAACATCCTTCTTGAATTGGTTCTCGGACTGCCAGGCGATCATTTACCTGTTTCACCGCTCCTGCATGGCCTCTGACGCCACCTCCGCCAGCGGCGAGAACAGATACTCAAGGATTCGCCGTTTGCCCGTCTTGATCTCGACCGTCGCCGCCATACCCGGTGACAGCGGCTGCATCACACCGTCGACATTGATCACGTCGGTGTCCGGTCTGACGGTGACCGGGAAAACCAGGTTCTGCACCCGCTGCACGTTGCCAATCGGAATGAGGCTCTGAAGCTGCTTGGCCGGCTCGCCCTCCATCTGCTGCGCATCCGGCTCCGGAACAGCGTCGGTGGCGACGGATGTCACATGGCCGTGGACCACGCCGTAGCGCGTGAACGGGAAGGCCTGCACTTTGATCACCGCTTCCTGCCCGGCGGCGACGAAGCCGATGTCGCTGTTCGGCAGGAAGGCTTCGATTTCGAGTGCGGTGTCCGCCGGCACGACGCGCATCAGTTCAGAACCGGGATTGACCACCTGACCGATGGTGGTGATAGCAGAGGCGGTGACGACGCCATCGATCGGACTTTCGATGGTCATCGACTGGCGGCGCGTCTGCGCCTTGATGAGTTGCTTATCCAGCTCGTCCGCCTGCTTTGAGGCATCGCCCAGTTTCTCGGCGTTGTCGGCGATGAAGGCGCGCAGTGCCTTTTCGCCTTCGCTCGTCGCAACAGCCAGCGCGGCTCTGGCTTCAGCGAGTTGCCCGACCTCTTCGGCGAGATCGGTTTCCTCCTTCTGCTGTATCTCCAGCGCGTCGATAACGCCGGATTTCGAGCCGGCCGCCTCATCGACCAGTGTAGAGCGCATCGCAACCCTTTCTGCCAGGGTTCCGATCAATCGCTTGTGGGCATCGATCTTGGCGCTCAGCCGCTCGATCGTCGCCTGCTGCTGGGTGCGCTGGGCAGCGAGATTGTCGAGATTGGCATCGAGTTGCGCTAGATCGGCCGCGAAGATCGTCTGCTCGCGCGTGCGAATATTGTCGGGCGTGTCGGCAGGAAGGGACAACAGGGTTGCAGGTATGGTGCGATCGCAGGTCCAAATGTCTCCTGCAAGCCAGCTTCTCACCAGTGCCAGGGCGATGTTGCGCCGGGCGATCTCAGCGCGCAAGGCATGCAGATTGACGGTCAGTGCTTCTTCATCAGATTTGAGTTCGGTGTCGTCGAGCTCAACGACGACGTCGCCGGCTTTCACCTTCGAGCCGTTGACCACCGGAATGGACCGCGTCTTGCCGACCTCCAGGGACTGGATCACCTTGACGCGGCCCGTTGGCTGCAGCTTTCCCTGCGCCGTCGAGACGATGTCGAAGGTGCCAAGATAGCTCCACAGTAGGGTGCTGCCGACAACGACAGCGATGAACCAGATGAAGACGGTGCGGATCGGAGACGCAGGCGTCTCGAGAATCTCCAGCGCTGCCGGCAGAAACTCGTTTTCGATCCTGGTGCGGCGTGGCCGCCTTGGCCGCTTGGGGGGCTTGATGAACTGGTTCATGCCTGATTGAGCCCCGTCTGCAACTGCCAGAGATGGGCATAGAGACCATTAGGTTTGTTCAACAGGCTATCGTGGTTGCCTTCCTCGACGATGCGCCCATCCTTCATGCCGATGATGCGGTCGCAATGCCGGACGGTCGCCAGGCGATGGGCGATGATGATCACCGTCCTGCCTTTGACGATCTCGCGCATGTTGGCGAGGATGATGCGCTCACTCTCATAATCGAGCGCGCTGGTCGCCTCATCGAGAATGAGGATGGGTGGATTGGTCGCCAGTGCTCGCGCGATCGCCAGCCGCTGCCGCTGGCCTCCGGAAAGATTGGCACCGCGTTCCTCGATCAAGGTGTCGTAGCCCTTCGGCAGCTTTGCAATGAACTCGTCGGCACCCGACAGGCGCGCCATCTGCATTGCCGCTGCCCGCGACATCGAAGGATTCACCAGACAGATGTTGTCATGGATCGTCCGGTTGAACAGCATGTTCTCCTGCAGAACGACGCCGATGTTCGAGCGCAGCCACGCGGGGTCGACCTGGGCGATGTCCTGGCCGTCGACGAAGACCTGACCGCGGTTTGGGATATAGAAGCGCTGCACCAGCTTGGTGAGCGTCGACTTGCCGGATCCGGACGGACCGACGATGCCGATCACTTCGCCAGGTCGCACCGCAAAGGTGATGTCTTTCAGAACATCCTGGCCATCGGCGGAGTAACGGAAGTTTACGCCCTTGAAGGCGATTGCCCCTCTCGGCTTCGGAAGGCTAACGGAAACCTCCGGCCGCGGCTCCGGCGGCGCATTGAGGATGTCGGCGAGTCTTGCCACCGATACCTGCACCTGCTGGAAATCCTGCCAGAGCTGCGACAGACGCAGGATCGGCTGCGAGACCTGCCCGGCAATCATGTTGAACGCCACCAGTCCACCGACCGTCAACTCGCCATTGATGACCGCCTGCGCCCCGAACAACAAGAGCGCAGCAGAAGTGATCTTGTTGACGTATTGGATGGCGTTCTGGCCCTTGGCGGCCAGCATCGTTGTTCCGAACGACGACTGGACGTAGCCGGCAAGCCGCTCTTCCCATTGCGCCGAAACCACGGGCTCGACGGCGGCTGCCTTCAAGGTCTGCACGCCGACGACCGTCTCGACGAGAAGCTGCTGGCTATAGGCGCCGCGCTCGAACTTCTCGTCGATCTTCTCCTTCAAGAACGGCCGCACAAGGAAGCCGATCGCCAGATAGAAGGGGATTGAGGCAATAACGATCCAGGCAAGCTTGGACGAATAGGAAAACAGCACGAAGATGAAGACGACGGTGAAGATCAGGTCGAGGCCGGAGAACAGCCCCTGCCCGGTCAGGAAATTCCGGATCGTCTCCAGCTCCCGGACACGCGCGATCGTCTGGCCGGTCGCCCGTGTCTCGAAATAGGAGAGCGGCAGGTTCAATAGATGCCGGAACAAGCGGCGGCCAAGTTCGACGTCGATGCGATTGGTCGTATGTGAGAGCGCATAGGTTCGAAGATACTGCAGGACGACGTCGAACAACCCAACCGCCGCCAAGCCGACGACGAGCACGATCAGCGTCGAATAGCTGCGATGAGCAAGGACCTTGTCAACGACCACTTGAAAGAACAGGGGCGTCACGAGCGCGAAGATCTGCACGATCAGCGAGGCCAGCAGGACATGGCCGAAGGCATGGCGGTAGCGCCAGATCGACGGCAGAAACCAGCGGAACCCGAAATTGCCGCGCGAAGACCCTGGCCCGGCCAAGCGCCGCTGCAGCAGGATGAAATGCCCGGCTGTCTCGGCCAAGACTTCGTGCGATCCGAGATTGCGACTGGAAAAATCGACGGGATCGATGATCCGATAGGTGCCGTCCGGCGTTACACCGCCGAAGACACCAAAGCGGCCGTCGGTCAGACAGACGATGGCAGGCGTCGGAAGGGTGCCAAGGCGGGCATCCGTGTGGATCTCGACATGCTTTGCCTTCAGACCGACCAGCTTTGCGGCACGCAGAAGATCGCTCCGTGCGGCCGCACTCGACAGCGCCAGGTCACGTGCGAGGACATTGGGGTTGGAGGCGATGCGATAATAGCCGGCGATCGCCGCAATAGCCGCTAGGCCACTGTCGGGGCGTTCTTTCTCGGCGGGACTTGCCGGAGCCTGTTCCGGCTCGGCGAGGGTAGTGTTATCCATTGGGAACAGTGCTCACGCAATACTGGAGAAGATGCCGGGCGGTTGAGCGGCCCGGCATCTCGTTCTAGTGATTGATCCTCAGGCGGCGTTCTGCAGCGGAATTGTCGCTTGGTAGGCAAGCGTCGCATCGCCGACCAGATAGCGCGTCGTGCCATCGGCGGTCTGGTAGGAGCTCGTGCCAGTGATCGCCGATCCGTCGGAGAACGACTGGCTACCATCGGTCGTCGGCAGAAGATTGATGAGCTTGATGCCGGCGTCCGACATGGTCAACAATTCGCCGTCATCGGCAACACCATTCTGGTTGGCATCACGCCAAACGCGGAACTCGCTCCAGCGATCGTCGTTCGCATCGAGAACATTGTCGTGGTTGGTATCGAAGACCAGGCGCAGGCCGTCGAGGTCCGACACCGATCCACCATTGGCCGCAACCTGATCATCGCTGGCCCACGCCGAGAAGGAGAGTTCTTTCGCCTGGTCGATGACACCATCCGGACCAGCTTGTCCGTCTTCCCCGAGGTCGACGGCCAGGAAGCCGTCATGAGGTCCGACCCACGCCGTTCCATCGCGCGCGCCGTCGGCGTTCCAGTCGTAGGTGACGGCCGCGCCGGTGGCTAGAGCGTCGGTGTCGAGTGGCCGCAAGTCGATATGGTCCTCGCCCACTGTGTCTTGGAAATCTCCAAGCAATATGACCGGCGCGGATGAGCGTACAGTAGCCGCTGTCGCAGTCTGGAGCAGTGCGTTAGTCACCGTAGATCCGATGTCATTACGACCGATGGAGGATCCATCTGCGAATTCAATCTCCTCGATGCCGAAGCCTGCATCCGGGTTGAGGAATTGATTGTCGATGGTGATGATGTCACCGGTGGAGTTGATCGTGACCTTGAGATTGTCGCCGTCGCGCTGCAGCCTAATGTCGGACTGGTTGAGATCGGTCAGCTTCAGGACATCAACATTGCCGTCGTCGAGGAAGCCGACATCGTCGTCGATCTCGTCGGAACCATCACCGGAGGCATAGAGATAGGTGTCGCTACCGGCGGTACCGTCGAGGAAGTCGTTGCCCTTGCCGCCGTCAAAGATCTCGGCCGAACCCCACATCGGGCTGGTGAAATGATCGTCGCCAGCCGTGCCGTTAATCTGCCAGACGACATTGCCATGTTTGAGGTCCATCGTGATGCCATTGGCAAACAGGATCTTCTCCAGACCCCAGCCGGCTGAGGCATCCAGAAATTGCCAATAAATCGAAACGACATCGCCCGTCGGATTGATCGTGGCCACCAGGTCGTTCTGCGAAAGTGAGAAATTCACGTCGGCGAAGTTGATGTCAACAAACTTCAGCGTATCGACGTTCGTCGTCGAGGCCGACTGGTCGCCGATCCCGTCCGAGCCGTCACCCAGGCGATAGAGATAGGTGTCGCTTCCATCCCCGCCATTCATGGAGTCGTTACCGAGGCCACCGTCGAAGATGTCGTCACCGGACGTGCCCGTCAGATCGTCGCCACCAGATGTACCCGTGATGGTCTGCCCACCGGAATTGCCCGGATCGCCAGAATTGCCGCCATCGCCAACGCTCGCCAAAATATCCGCCCTACCGATCGACGACCCGTCGGAGAAATCAATCTCTTCGATACCGAAGCCGGCATCGGGGTTGAGAAATTGATTGTCGATGGTGATGACGTTACCGGTGGTGGCAATCGTGACCCTCAGGTTGCTGCCGTCCCGTGAGAGAGCGATGTCTGAACGGTTGAGGTCGGTCAGCTTCAGGACATCGACATTGCCGTCGTCGAGGAAGCCGACATCGTCATTGATCTCGTCGGAACCATCACCGGAGGCATAAAGATAGGTATCGCTGCCGGCGGTACCGTCGAGGAAGTCGTTACCCTTGCCGCCGTTAAACACCTCGGCGGAGCCCCACATCGGGCTGGTGATGTGATCGTCGCCAGCCGTGCCGTTAATCTGCCAGACGACATTGCCATGCTTGAGGTCCATCGTGATGCCGTCGGCAAACAGCATCTTCTCCAGGCCCCAGCCGGCTGAGGCATCCAGAAATTGCCAATAAATCGAAACGACATCGCCCGTCGGATTGATCGTGGCCACCAGGTCGTTCTGCGAAAGTGAGAAATTCACGTCGGCGAAGTTGATGTCAACAAACTTCAGCGTATCGACGTTCGTCGTCGAGGCCGACTGGTCGCCGATCCCGTCCGAGCCGTCACCCAGGCGATAGAGATAGGTGTCGCTTCCATCCCCGCCATTCATGGAGTCGTTACCGAGGCCACCGTCGAAGATGTCGTCACCGGACGTGCCCGCCAGATCGTCGTCACCAGATGTGCCGGTGATGATCTGACCACCCGAATTGCTATCATCGCTGACGCTTGCAAGGATGTTGGCCCTATTTATCGATGCCCCATCTGCAAACGTGATGGTTTCGATGCCGAAGCCGGCATCGGGGTTGAGGAACTGGTTGTCGATGGTAATGACGGCGCCGGTGGAATTGATCGTGACCTTCAGATTGTCGCCGTCGCGCGAAAGCGCAACATCGGAACGGCTGAGATTGGTCAGCTTCAGCACGTCGACATTACCCGCGTCGAGGAAGCTGACATCGTCGTCGATCACGTCGGAACCGTCGCCCGAGGCATAGAGATAGGTGTCGCTGCCCACGCCCCCTTTGAGATCGTCGTTGCCTAGTCCGCCATCAATTAGGTCATCGCCGGAGCCCGCATCGACTGTATCGCCTCCGTCAGAAGCAAAGATCGCGTCCGCTCCCGTGCTTCCAACCAAAACGTCGGTGCCTGCGCTTCCCTCAATCAGGTTTTTGCCTTCGCTCGCCAGAAGGTGATCAACATTCACCAAACCGATCTGCGTGCCCGATTCATCCTCGAACCTGATCCATTCTACGTTGGTCGCAATGATCGATGTCCCAGCCTGATTTTCGATTGAAATCAACTGATCCGTCTCTGCGCTGAGGGTATAATCGCTGCGAGCCCCGGACACCACAAGGACGTCGTCACCAGCGCCACCATCAACTATTTGCTCGCCCACGGCGGTATAGATCGTGTCATTCCCTGCACCTCCGTCAAGGTAATCGTTACCCCCGCCGCTTCGGATTTCATCGTCGCCTCCGCCACCACTCAGAGAATTGTCGCTGCTGTTGCCGATAATAATATCGGCAAACTGCGACCCGGAGGCGTTTTCGATTGAGACAAAGGTATCGCCTTCTGCGGAGGCGCCGGACCCCGTGCTCGATGCCAAGTCGATTCGAACCGAGCCACTCGAACTCGAATAGTCGACAGAATCGTTGCCGGCGCCCCCAGTGAAAAGTTCCGACGAAGATGATCCTTGAAAATTCCGATCCTGCACGTCCGAACCGATAGACGGCCGCGCGCGGACGTAATTTTCCAGGTTGATGCCAAAATCGCCTTGGTAAAAATTCTTGACGGCTAAGACCGGGCTCTGCGGATAACCACCCATAACAAACAGATAAGGAACGGACGATCCGTCGATGTTCACGTTACGAACCGCTACGACTTTTGGAACTGAAGGATCGGAATAAAATGAAGTTCCAAACTCGTCCGTATATCGGAACTCGTAGTTCCCTGCTGGGTCCAATGCTGTATATTGCTGATCCGGATCAGCAGAGGGGTCGTATTGTTGTATGCGGATTGTGCCGACGCCGTCTCCGTCGGTCTCATCCACGGTATCGATAATTTTAAGAAGGGAGCCCATCTTTACGTCATTGATATCGTAAAGCCCTGCCCAATCCCATGTGTCACCGACTGTCGTAGATGATAGATAGGTGTCATTCCCCATCCCGCCGTCCAGAATATCTCCAGCGTGATCATTCCAATCCCTGTGATCGGCAGTAAGATCGATCGTATCACCAATGGCGATGTTTGACTCGTTTCCGCCAACTAGGATGTCATTTCCAGCGCCGCCAAAGATGTGATCGATTTCAGCTCCTCCGATGACGACATCATTGCCAAGCCCGCCGATGAGCGTGTCAGGGCTAGTGTTGCCGGCAATCTCATCATCACCCGCACCGCCATTGATGAACCATGCTTCGCCGTCGTCGTCGGCACCTAAGTTGTCTTGCCCGACATTTGTACCCAATTTGACCGTATATTCCGAGACGATCGTCGCCGCGTACGAACCTGTTTCCTTTTTTATCAGAAGGTCAGATTCATGCATGTCCTTCAAAACGAGTGATGTAGTACCGAGAAGCCCCAGCCCGTTGGTTTGCATCGTTTTGATCACGTTTACCGCCAAATCACTCAGGCTTTTCACCGGACCTAACGCGTCAATGCTGCTTTTCACAAAGGTCATAAAGTCATAGCTGTCACCAGCCAGTGGATCATTCTGATTGGTTAGATGAAGAATGGTGTTGCGGTAGAAGGAATCGTCACCAAGAAAGAGGAAGAGTGGATTGCCTGACCAGCCACTCTGATCGCCATTGAAATATTGCGAGATGGAAGCACTTGCGTCTTCAACGCCAATTGTATGGAGATCCGGCATCTTCTCTGTTGCAAGGATCGTATCCGCCACCGCCTTCGCGACACCGTCCGACACGCTTTGGAGGCTGGTCTGCGATGGCGTTCCAAAACGATATTCATACTGCGCCGAAGAATAGGTTCGGATGAACGCCGAATAGTCTCCTGAGCCGACATTGACAGCGTACGCCCCGTTCACCCAAACCCACGCCGCCGGATCAACCCCCGCTTTAGGTTCGCCGCCGTCCGTGATGGCGGACGCGATGGTCGCGTAGACCGTGGCCCACGTTCCCGCTCCGGTCGTTGCGTTGTCATAAGCCGTCTTGATTGCGAAAAGTTCGGATGAAGAAAACTCATACGCCATGTAAATTCCTCTACGTCATCGTTCTATTGAGGGACTGATATGTAAAATTTGACTATATCTGGAGCAACCTTGCGAAACGTCGATAGTTCATCCTCGTTCCGGTAACGCTCATGAATAATGAATTCAGCGACAACCTTGCTGTCGATCGAAAGTCTGTATTTGCAATTCCGTGGGAAAATTTCGTTTAAGCAATATACTTCCTCGCCCTTGGAGTTGCTTAGTGCGTAAAGCCTAAATTTATCGGAAATTAGCTCGTCGGTTTCACGCCTATGCGCGAACCAGTCCAGAACTGACGAACGCTCCATAGCGCCTTCGCTCCGATATGTAACAGGGGCGAAAATATGAAGTTTGTCGACGAAGATGCTTGGCTGATAGCCAACCATAGAGAATGCACACCAGGGATAGTGGTTGTCGGGTCGCGACTGGCAGTCAGATGCGATTTCAAAGATGATATTGTCGAGTTCGACGGATCCCCTGCTGGAGGCCAGAAGATCGCGTGCAGCTTTTGCGTCCCGATCATTCGCCGCACGACCGGCGAATAACTCAAAGGACTGTGGATTCCCGCGGTCGGCACGCGACAGAAGAAGTGTGCCGTCCGCTCTGAAGCGCAACGTCAGTCCATTGATTGTGGCGTCCAAGAAGGACTTGCCGAGAACTTTGAGCGTATCGGCCGCGGCGTCCAAGGAATAAACGCTCACAACTGTCGCAATTGCCGCCGCCACAATTTGCGGAATGAAATAGCGTGTTTTTGACATTTCAATACAGTTGTTTGGGTTGCGGTGAGGTGGACGCCCATCCGGCAATGCAGAAGTTTGCCACCGCCAAGTCAGCCGAAATTCATCTTATGCGTGCACTGAACCAATAATCGAGAATAATTCAACTCTGCTTTTTCAGGGGGATTCGAAATAATGAAAGCCGCTGCCTAACTTGGTTATCGGCTTGGAAGTCAGAAGATGCCGGGCGGTTGAACGGCTCGGCATCTCGAAAACGAATGCTCTATCCTCAGGCGGCGTTTTGCTGCGGGATCGCAGCCTGATAGGCAAGCGTCGCATCGCCGACGAGATAGCGTGACGCGCCATCAGTCGTCTGGTACGAGCTCGTGCCAGTGATCGCGGATCCGTCGGAGAACGACTGACTGCCGTCGGTGGTCGGTAGAAGATTGATCAGCTTGATCCCGGCGTCCGACATGGTCAGCAACTCGCCGTCATCGGCAACGCCGTTCTGGTTGGCATCGCGCCAGACTCGGAACTCGCTCCAGCGATCGTCGTTGGCGTCGAGGACATTGTCGTGGTTGCTGTCGAAGACCAACCTTAGGCCTTCTAGGTCGGAGACCGATCCGCCGTTGGCCGCGACCTGGTCGTCGCTTGCCCACGCAGAGAAGGAGAGTTCCTTCGCCTGGTCGATGACTCCGTCCGGACCAGCCTGGCCGCCCTCGCCGAGATCGATCGCTAGGAAACCGTCCTGGGGACCAACCCATGCGGTTCCATCACGTGCGCCATCGGCATTCCAGTCGAAGGTGACGGAGGAACCGGTGGCAAGCGCGTCGGTGTCGAGCGGCCGCAGGTCGATGTGGCCGTCGCCGTTGAGGTCAAGCAACACCGGCCGGTTGCCACCGGAGCTCGGCTGGGGCCATTGATCAATCATCTTCCAACCAGTGCTACCGCCACCGCCGCCGCCGCTCACATAGGCATAGCGCTGCCACCCGGTCAGCACGTGCGAGGCGTTGTATTGGTAGTTAGTGTAGCTGCCATCGTCGTTGTAGGTCGTGGCAGTACGCTCAACGTTGTTGATGATGTTTTGAACCAACCGCGTCCAGGGTTGATTGCCGTATACGTCGTAATTCGTCGCCGTAATTGAACCTGGCGTATCGCTATAGACATTGTCGGCGATCAACTGACCGCTCGGCACATAGACATCCGCGATATAAGACCAGCCTTGCGAGTTGGCGACGTCATACGCGTATAGAACCTTGCTTCCGTCATCATTGTTGACGTTCTGGTTCGTCATTTGCCCGGCAGTGTTAAATGCCTGATTGATCGTTGACCACCCTTGCGTGTTTGCCAAGTCCCAGAAGTTCACAGCTCGGGTACCATTGTCCCAGTAGATCGTTTGGGAGCCAACCTGACCGCTCGGTGCGTCAATATTGTTATCGATCCGACTCCACGACTGTGAATTGGTCACGTCGAAATCGATGGTGCCGGTGCGCTGCCCCGCAGTATTGTAGTAGTCGATGTGCTGCTGCGCCGCTGTCGGCGTGTAAAACCAAGTGATCGATTTGGTGCCGTCGTCGTTGTCCTGTTCGGCCTCGGTACGCTGGCCGGCTCCGTTGAATATCTGAATGTAGCGCGACCATCCTTGAGTGTTTGCGACATCCCAGTCGTTGACACCGCTGGTTCCGTCATCCATGTAGTCGACCTCGTGGGTCAATCGGCCGGCGGCATCGAAGTGATGGGTCACTTGCGACCATGGCTGTGAATTGGTTGGGTCAAAGACGGCCTCGTCGCGCGAGCCATCGTCATTGTATTGTTCCTGCGTTGTCAATTGCCCGGCGGCATTGAAGGATTGCTCTATCCGTGCCCAGGGCTGCGCGTTGACTGGACCATCGTTGGTGACACGCAGTGTCAAACCGCCTACAGCCGAGACAGTATCGACGACGGTCTGGGTGACCGCACCGCTTGCATTAAGGTCGATCTTTGTCAGCGTTATCGAGCCGTCATTGTGGGTAACCGAGGTTTCCGTGTGATCGATGACGCCGTCGTTGTTGGAATCCTTGCTTAGAACCGAGATCAGGCCGTCCGCGGTGGTCGTGATCGTGCCCTTGGCGGCAACGGCACCGCTGGTATTGGTCTCGGTTACTGTTGCGACCGTGGAGCCATCGACCTGAAGTTGCGACTGCATGACGACCTCGAAGGTGCCATTGCCGTCATAGTCGTATTGGACCGTCTTCGTGTGCCCATCTGCGGAACCGTCAGTTTCCGCCTTAGCTGCGATTGCCTGTTTCCAGTAGACCTTGCCAGCCAGGAGATAGTCCGTCTTCTGTGCCGTGGCATTGTTCGTGGTAATCGAGACGGTGGCGCCTGTCGTGTTGGCTGTCAGTGTTTCCACCTGGTCGACCGCGCCGTCGCCGTCGACATCCTTAGAGGTCGTGCGCACCATGCCGTCAGACGATTGTTGGATCGTCGTCTTCGTCGCCAGCTTGCCGGTCGTCAGATCAGTGTCAGAGATGACAGTCGTTTTGCTACCGTCGGCATTGTTCGTGTCTATTGCTACCCTCTGGCGATCATTCGTACCGTTGCCATCGAGATCCCAGTTGATCGTGGTCTGCAAGCCATTCGCCGTTGTTGAGCTGACCGAACCATCCGTCTTGACTCCAGCGGCCTTGTAGTCCGTCACGCTCGACGTAACGACACCGGTATCTGCAGTTACCGACTGCTGATGCTGATCGATGACACCATCGCCATTGGGATCGCGGTCGATCGTCACAGTTTTCTTGTCGGTGCTAGTCAGCGTGATCGTCTTGTCGATCAGTTTGCCGGACGCGTCGGTGGTCGCGACCGTCTCGCGCGTTGCGCCATCGGCAAGGACCTCGATCGTGTCGCTGACGGTCTGGGTCGCAAACCCCGAGCGTTGCTCGTTGGTCGATACGATCTCACCATTGGCATTGGTGGTAGTGACGAACTTGGAGATCAGCGAACCGTCGGCCTTGGTGCTGGACACGGTACGCGTCTTGGTGCCATCGGCGTTGATTGCCGTGACATCGGTCGAGGTCTGGCCATAGGTGCCCGAGCCCGTCAGATCCGATTGCGTCGTGACCGACAGACCGTTGGCGCTGGTGGTCGCCAGATAGCGGCTGGTGAGCGCCGTGCCAGTGAAATAGCTGACCGTCTCGGTGCGGGAGCCGTCGGCATTGAGGACCGTCACATCGGTCCGGCTCTTAGTGAAGGTACCGGAACCGGTCTGATCCCATTTCGTGGTGACGGTCAGGCCATCGGCGGACGTATCGGTCTGCGTGACGGCGCTCAGTACCAACGTGCCGCTGCTGTTGACGGTGTAGGTCTTTTCCGTCGTCGTCTTGCTACCGTTGGCGTTCAGCGTCGTCACATCGGTTACGCTCTTATTGGCAACGCCGTTGCCATCCGTGTCGTAGCTGACCGTCTGGGTCAGGCCATCGGCACTGGTGGTGATTGTCTTGGTATGCGCAGTTGCGCCTGCCGAGGTCAGGTCGGACAGCGTCTGCATGACGCTGCCATCGGCGTTCTTCGTGGTCACGGACTTCTGGTCGACGACGCCATTGCCATCGATGTCATAGGTAACCGTAACCGTTTTGCCGTCGGCGCTTATCGTGGTCGTCGTCTTATTCGCAACGAGCCCGGTATTGGTGACCACCTCGGTCGTCGATCCGTCTGAGTTGAGTGTCGTGACATCCGTCGTGGTGCGGACCGCGGACAGCACGACGGCCGGATTGTTGAGTGCCCAAGCTTGGGCACCAGCCGCCGTGTGCGCTTGTCCTTCGGCAGAATCAGCAATCTGCTGGGCAACGGACGCGCGCGAGGTTCCAGCATTGAGTGTGCTGACCCAGCCATTGAGACCTGCCGCCTCCGGCGCCCGTCCCAAGGCATTTTGATAGAGCATTGTCACGAACTGCGTATTGTCGAGCGTGCCAATTCTTTGCGCGTACTCGGCGGAGTTGAGCATGACACCAGCAAGCTGAACCGCCGTAGTGCCCGAATTATAGGCCACCGCGAAGTCGGATATGCCACCGGCATCGGGATCACGGCCCAAAACCGCATGATAGAGACGATACATCTCGTTGCGCGCCGTCATTCCCACCACGTCATTCGACACGACTGTCGTCTTGCTCAGGCCATTGGCGGACGTCGTCACACGCTTTAGCTCAATCGGGATCGTATTGCTCTCGCGCGCGAAAGCCTCCGTGCGCGAGCCATCGGCGTTCAGCGTCGTAACATCACTGAGGACTTGCTCGAAAGTACCGTCACCGTCCAAATCGGATTTGGTCGTCACGGACAGTCCGTTGGCGGAGGTCATCGTGACCGCGCGGCTGCTGAGCGTCGTCGTGCCAGTCTTGTAGGTCTCGACCGTCTTCGTGGTCAGGCCGGTGGCATCAATAACGGCAGTTGTCTTCACATCGATCTTGCCGTCGCCATCGAGGTCGACCTGGCTGGTAACGGTTTTGCCATCCGACGTCGCCGTGTTCGTCGTCTTCGCCAGAAGCGTGCCGCTCACGGTGGTAATGGCATCGACCAGCGAGGTCGAGCCGTCGGCATTCAAGGTCTTGGTGGCAGTATCGGTGCGATCGACCGTGGCGTTGCCGTCGTAGTTATAGTCGGTCTTCGTCACCAGGCCATTGGCGCTGGTCGTCACCTTCGCCTGGTCAATCAAGGAGGTGCCTGCATAATCCGAGGTCGTAGTTGCCTTCGATCCATCGCTGTTGAGCACGGTCGCAGCAACCGTCTTGGCGTCGATAACGCCATCACCGTTGACATCCTTCTGGACAGTGATCGTCAGGCCGTTGCCGGAGGTTGTCGTCGTTACCTTGTCGAGGAGCACCCCGGTGTTGCTCTTGTTGGTCACCGTTTCGGTGCGGCTGCCATCGGCTTTGATGACCGTCTGATCGACCGTCGTTAGATCAGTTGTGCTGTCGCCGTTCGCGTCCGTGACGGTGGTGATGGTCAGGCCATCGGCACTGACTGTTACCGTGCTCCTGCCATGGAGCGCACCATCGGCGCTCGTAATGGTCGTTGTCGTGGTCTGGCTGCCGTCGGTCGCGATAGTCTGGGTTGAGGTGCTGTCGACATGACCGTCGCCGTCGACGTCCTTGGTTACCGAGTTTGTCTTACGGTCGGCGCTAACGGTTGTCACCATCTGGCTCAGCAGTGTGCCATTACCGCTCTTTGCCGCAACCGTTTCCGTACGGGCGCCGGCGTTCAAGACGATCACGTCGGAAACCGTCTCGTCGAACGTGCCGTCGCCGTTGACATCGGATTGCATGGTTTGCATCAAGCTGTCAGCCGACGTCGTCGTCACTGTCTTGGCGGTGACCGTGGCGTTCGCACTCTTCATCGTTACCGTCTCGACGCGCGCACCGCCGGTGCCGGCCGAGATCACGTCCGTCGTCACTGCGTCGTATGTGCCGTCCCCGTTGGCGTCCGTACTCATGGTCTTCGACAGGCCATCGGCACTCGTGGTCGTCAGCACCCTGGCGACGAGCGTTCCATTTGGATTGAGGGAACTGTCGGTTTCGGTGATGGTCCCATCGCTCGCCACCGTGATGACGGTGGTGGTATCGGCTGCTCCATCGCCGTTGGCATCGACTGAGATGTTCTTGCTCTTGCCATCCGCGCTGGTCGTCGTAACGCTGCTCGACAGCAGGACACCGCTGGCGCTCTTGACCTGCACGGTTTCCGTGCGCGAGCTATCGGAGGCGACGGTCGTCACGTCCGAATGAACGAGATCGGCAACGCCATCACCGGTGATATCGGTCGATACCGTGGAGGAAAGACCATTCGCGGCGGCGACCGTCGTCACCTTGCCTCTGGCCGAATTGTCGCCATTCGTGGTCGTCACCACGGTGGTCACGTCGCCATTCGAGACGATCGTGGTTTGGGTTAAGTCGTGCTCATCGACCGTGCCATTGCCGTCGAGATCGCTTGTGACGGTCTTCGTATGCCGGTCGGCGCTGGTGACAGTCGTGACGCTCGACAACAACGTGCCGTTGGTGCTGCTATCATTCACCGTACGAGTGCGCGAGCCATCGCTGGCAACAACCGTGATGTCGGACACGACATCGTCGTAGGTACCGTCACCGTTGACATCCGTCTTCGTTGTCTCGGTCAGACCATCGGAGCTCGACTGCACCAGCACCTGCTGCAATGTCGCTCCGGACACGCTCAACGTCTTGGTCGTGGTCGTTGTCGAGCCGTCAGCATTGGTGACAAATGTCTGGCTCTGGTCTGGCTTTCCGTCGCCATCCTGATCGAGGGTGGTCGTGATCGTCGTGTGATCGGCGCTGGTGACTGTCGTCGTGCTGTCGACGACCGAGCCATCCGCATTGAAGTCCGTCACCACTCGCGTACGCACGCCGGAAGCAACCGTAGTGACATCGGTCTGCGAGCGGTCGTAAGTGCCGTTGCCGTCATCGTCGAACTTGGTTGACACGCTATTGCCGTCGACGCTGGTGGTCACCACATCCTGGAAAGCCAAACTGCCATCGGCATTATAGGCCTGGATGGTGTTCGTCTTAGGCTGGTCGGCATTGGTGACAACAGTCGATTTGACGATGTAACCATTGGAATCGCTGGCAAGAGCGGCGTCGCCCACCGTCCCAGTCGAGCCGTCGGATTTGGTATAGGTGGTGGTACCGGTGATTGCCGAGCCATCGCTGAAGGTCTGGCCACTGCCCTTCGGGGTCAGGTCGATCGAGGTGATGCCAAGCGAGGACAGCGTGACTAGCTGACCATTGACCATGACCTTGAACTTCGACCATTGGGCATCGCCGGCATCGAGCTTACCGTTTCCGTTGGTATCAAATACGTCCTTGATTGCCTCGAGATCGCCTGTTGCCGTCGGATCCCACTGCGTGAACTCGAATTCCTTTGAGCTACTGATTTTGCCATCACCATCGGCGTCAAGCACGAGCACGCCAGTACCACTGCCCGCCCAAGCCATGCGATGTTGATAGCCGTCACCGTTCACATTCACGAACTGCGATGACGTCCCGAGCATGTTCACATTGAGTCCATTACCGGAAAGATCGAGTAGAACCGGTACACCGGCACTATTGCCCTCGTTGTCGTCTTCGGATTTGCCCGCATGATCTTCGGTTGCGCTATGGGATGACGAATAGCCCCCGATGTTGTCATCCGCGGACTTGCCCGCATGATCTTCAGTCGCGCTGTGGGATGACGAATAGCCCCCGATGTTGTCATCCGCGGACTTGCCCGCATGATCTTCAGTTGCACTATGGGATGAAGAATAACCTCCGATGTGATCATCCGCTGACTTACCCGCGTGATCTTCGGTCGCACTGTGGGAAAGACCGCCATCAGACGAACCGTTATACCCACGGTCGCCAAGAAGTCCCCCCCAAAATGGCTCAAAGTTCATTGTCGATGGCGGCGTGGGCGCAACCGGAGCGTCCGGAACGTTCGCCATGAACCCGAAATTCCATGATGCACCATCGACCGGCGTCACCGGCGTCGGCGCAACGGGAGCAGCTGGAGTAAACGAGATAGCGCTAATATTATCCGGTGTCGGGGGAGTGATCGCCAAATCGAGATTGAAGGGACCAGAGTAAGACAGCGACGGGGTGACAGACGTAGAATCAACTTCCATCGCAAAACCGGGCGGCGTGTCCAGGGGTGGCGAAATCGCCGTTGGCGTTGGATCTGGCTCGTAGCTTGCAAGCGTCACAGCGGGTGATGGCTGATCGATTTCTGAAAGAGGAATACTGGGCTGCGGCGAGGGGGTGTCAAAAACGGAACCTAGAAGGTTGCCGAATCCGTATCCCATAACGTCGCCGTAGTAGGCGCCAAATGCTGCCCCGGCAGCTGCGCCAGGAACATTACCTAAGAGTCCCCCTCCTATCCCGCCGAGGAAGCCTCCGACACCCGCTCCGACCAACCCACCCCAATATCCTCCTTCTTTTGCATCAGGCCCCTGTCCATACAAACTCCCACGATCGTCCTGCAATGATTGATTTGCGCGATCTCCCAGAGCTGTGCCCGCAATCCCCCCACCCAATCCGGCGGCGCCGCCTGGCGTTATACTATAGTCACTCATATTGAATCCTTTAACTATCTTGCGTAGAGATCGAAATATGTATTCACTATTTGTCTTTGATGCGCTTATACATCTCGTAGAAAATTAGTATATATATCCCAACAAACGCCAATCTTATTACTTCACTCGCTATATATCCGCTTAATAGTATAACATATGAGCCAGCTATAGCTGACACTACAGCACATATGAATAATATCACCAATTTAGTGTTTGTTTCCATTTAAATATCTCATTTTACAGTATAAAATCGATTGTGGTCTTGGACCAAGGGAGGATAAGCCAAGGCCCCCTTGACGGGTTGACGCCACGGCGCGACTGAACTGTTGATCGCGTCGTCACCTTCCGCGTCGAACATCACTTCGCCAACGCCGCCCCTCAGAACCCATGAGATCTTTGGTCGCCGGCCAAGATCTAGCATCGCCACTTCAGGATTCTTATTACCTTGAGCTTTCCGCATATACCTGCCACAAAATGGAACTAATCCCACCCCCGGGGAACGGCACCGAACAATCAATACACGCGTTTCATGACGATTAATACGCGCATCTCGCGCATTTGCAATAAGAGGCACCTGAATTGTGAGCGAAATATGCAAAAACTATGGATCGGCATTCGAGACCCGCATAGACGGCACTGACGGAGAAGCCGCTCTCGCCGCACAATGCATTGCGGCGCTGCTTACGCGGCATGATATTCCGAAGTATCGTTTTGCCGTCACCATTTCCGAAATCCTCGGGCTTTCCTATTCCGCTGGAAATCGCCGCCTGACAACGAACGCCTCATGGTCGTTGGAAGAGCTTAAGCGCGTGGCCGAACATTTCGGCGAGACGCTGCAAGAGCTCGTCACACTCGACAAGTCGGATGCCTTGCTGGAAGCATCGATTGTCATCAACAACCACATCGTGCCCTGCCGGATTCGATTGGGCAATGTCGTTGGACAGGTGTCACCGGGAACATTAATTGCCGCGGAGATCGATGGCTCCTGGCGCGTCATGCCTGCGGATGCCAGATCGATCATACCGGCACACGCTGTCACGCGACTATTGATCGAACCGACCGCTTCTCGGCGCCGGGTCGCCATTCTCGATGACCACGCCGACACCGCGCAAACGATCGTTCACTACATGGAAATGGCAGGCCTTGAGGCCATAGCCTTTAACGATCCCCAAGCCCTTTATGATCAGGCCGACTTCGACGCCTATGTGCTCGATTGGATCATAGAGCGTGATGCGCGGCGCCAGACCGCACTGGAGTTGGTCGAGAACATTCGTGCGCGCAATGCGCTTTGCCCGATCATCATCTTGACCGGACAAATCAGGACGGGCAATGCGGATGAGGAGAATATCGCAGCGGCTCTGGCGCGGCACAATTTGAAGTTCTTCACGAAGCCGGCGAGCATGCCAATCCTTATTGCCGCTTTGAACGCGAGTTTCAAAACTGCATGATCGTTCGCAGTTGCTGCTGGCGTATCGGCTTGCTCAGCGTCGCGTCGAAGGATGACAAGTCGTGCCTGGCTCCATAATTGGCGGCTGACAGCGCGACAAGTTTTGGCTTGTAGCCCAATTCCGTCTTGCGGATCTGCGCTGCCAGCTCAGGCCCCGTCATGATCGGCATGTCGAGATCAATGAAGATCACCGAATAGGTATGTGCGGCCGCGTAGTTCAGCGCCGCCATGCCGGAGGGCGCAAGGTCGGTCGCGAAGCCAAGCTCTCCGATCACCGCGGAGAAACCTTTCAGAAGATCAGGATGATCGTCGACGACAAGCACCCGCTTCTGAGCATCGTTCGCCCCGTGTGAGGGTCCCTCCGCAAGGACGGCGGGGATCGCAAGGTCAAAGACGCTGCCACCATCGGACGGCCTGCTGACGGTCATGCGCGCACCGAGCTGCCGTATCAGGGATTGGACGACCGACAAACCAATGCCTCGTCCACTGCCAAGGCTGAGCAGTCCCGTCGCATCGGCGCTGCTTTCAAGGATCCGCGGCGGCAAGCCAGGCCCGGTGTCCACCACCCGTAGAACCAATTCGCTCGCCTTCTCATCAAACGGCGCAAGATCAACCTGAACACAGCCGTGCGGCGTATATTTAATCGCATTCGAAACGAGATTGTGCAGAAGTTGCGCGATACGCTCACCATCCGCGACCAGGAAAACGGCCTCATCGGGACCTGTGTGCCGCAGCTCCAAATGCTTGGCGTCCGCGGCGGCTCTATAATTTCCCACCACTTCTCGAACCAGTTCCCCTGCCTCGAACACACCGGGTTGTAGCTCGATATACCCGCTTTGCGCTCGAGCTAGGGTCAGCATATCGCGAAGCTGGACGGCCAGGCTGTTAGCCGCCCGGCGGATGCGTGCGGTCAACTCATTCCGGGTCCCCACGTCTTGAGGACGCTCCAGAATATCCAGCGCCGAAACGATGACCTGAAGCGGCGTCCGCAGTTCATGGCTGACCATGGCGAGGAAACTGATCTTGTCCGCAACGGCCGCTTCTGCAGCAGCTACGGCGCGCGTTCTCGCCGCCATAGCCCACCAATAAAATATTGAAATGATGACAAAGGATATTATCGCGCAAATCAGCAGTCCTGCGATCACAAGAATGATGACGTGCCCTGCCTGGATGGTTTCAAAGGACTTTTCCTTTAGGCTACTATCCTGATCCATGGCGGCTTTGGATATTCTGTCCAGTGCAAAGGACATATCTTCAAACTGAGGCAATAGCGCCTGAGCATCGGCCGACGAGATATCCGGTTTGATTTCCGGTAGGACATCCGCCGCGAATTTGGCCAAAGCGGCCCCATCCTCCGAAAAGCCGGGAAGCGTCCTGTAGCCGTCATTCAGCTCCGAGGGCCGCACGATAATATTGATGCCGGATATCAAGACATCGATGTGAAACGAAAGCGTATCCGGCTCGACCGCAGATCCGTCGGCAATGGTCTTCAAATCCAATCTGACGGTCTCGAGCTCTCTAAGCACCTGCGCGGTCGGCCAGTAGAAATAGGATGGATTCCGGCCGTTGGCGGAATCCCAAAGGACATATTCCGCTCTTATGGCAGCCCAATTATACACGACGACGCCAAGGCATATCGCGACGATTGCTGCGGGAATGCAGAACCATGCAAGATGGAATAACCTCATTCCACCTCGATCCCGCATAGCTGCCAAACGAGATATGACGCTGCCGCTGGAGTGTCCAATTCGTTTTTGAAGCTGTCTCGAGGATACATGACAAAGACCGGTCCAAAATCTCTGATCGTCAGCCGGATCCCGCTTTTGCTGGTCGCAAGAATGGTGCCGTACTTCTCAAGATAGTCGGCGTCCACCTTTACGCTAAAGTCATCGAGTGCAACAAGACGCAGCTTCTTGCCTTTCGCATCAACTTCGCCCAGCACTCTACTCAGCAATGGACCAACGAAGTCGCTTCTAGGAGTCCATGGCGTGGATGTCGTCACCGTGGATGTCGGCAAAGCGAGAAATTCGCGTTCAGACATCTCATAGGCGTTTTTGGCACCGTTCGTCGTCTTACCAATGTTGCCAGAAATCGTCAGAAAAACATTCTGCCTACATCCATTCGGAATGCGCGTAGCTGCGTCCGCCACGACCCCGTTGAAGAAAATGCTAACTAATGGCAACCCAAGTGCCAGCATTCTACTTTTGAACATGCTAATCGATCCCCCAATCATTTGCAGTCACGCGTACTTTAAAATTGTTTCGAAAGAAATTCACGCTTACGTTGCTGTATTGGTGAAACACAAAGTAGACTGGAGTGAGGAAGGCAACGCCACTTCCTCGGATCAAGGTAAGGGCAGCTCATCCCCTGGAACGAGGGACTCAGAGCCGCAAGCGATCATCCAATGATGCCCGCACCTGCGATGGTCTTGCCCCTCCCTCAGGAGGGACCGTCCCTAAGACGGCTGGCGAACAGGGCATTTGAAGACTCCGCGAAGCTCTTTTCAACCAAGATCGATATGATTGTGTCCTATGATCGACAGGGCACCAAAATTTCGATGCGGCCGATGACTCCTGCAATAATGATCCCATATCCTCTACCAATCGGCGAATCTTCTTCGACGATGCAGATTTATCAATCGAGGCTGGTAGAAGGTGACTTCCGTTTTTTGTGTCCTGCGATCCGGCGGCGAATACAGGGCCGACCATGTACGACGATTGCGTACTCAGGTGATGCATCATCTGCCCAACGCTGACTTTTGGTGCCTTTCCGATATTGAAGCCGACAACGTCCGGACTCGGCCGTTGATGTATGACTGGCCGGGGTGGTGGTCGAAGATGGAGCTTTTTCGGCCGGGGATATCTGGTGACATTCTCTTCATGGATCTCGACACCTCGATTGTCGGAAGCCTTGCCGATATCGCATCCGTCAAACAACTCGCCCTGATGCGCGACATCTATCGCCCCGAAGGCTTGCAATCATCGATCATGTATCTGCCGGAAGCGGTTCGGGAGCAGATCTGGGCCGAATGGATTGAGCAGCCACAGCACTGGATGGACATCTATCACAAGGGCGGCGACCAGGCCTTTCTGGAGCACTTCTGGCTTGAGCGCGCCAGCAGATGGCAGAACTTATTGCCTGGCCAGATTGTCTCCTGGAAGTCCCATGTGCGCCAAGCGCTCCATGACGATGAAAGTGGAAACGGCTCAATTCCGCCCGGCGCCCGCGTGGTGATCTTTCATGGCAAGCCTCGGCCCTGGGATATCGGTTGGTAAGCCTCGAATTCCGGTTAACGGCTAACGCACGTTCGCTGGTTGATCAAATATCGACCAGATCTGCCGCGACCAAATCCGGGTCCGATGCCAGTTCGTCGCAGACCGACGAGCGAGCTCTCTTCCATGACTTCATCAGGCTGGTCAAACATCGATCCGATAGACCGCCGCATTGTCCTGCTTTTCCCGCAAGCCTTTATAGGACGAATGCCGCAGCTTTCCGTCGTCCGTCCAACCGCGATTTTCGATCTCGGCGATAAGCGTCGGTTGTACCCATATAGTGCCCTTCCGCTTCAGGGCCACTGCGGGTTTTGACGTCTTGAGAGTGTCGAGATCCTTACGCAGCTTCGTGGCCTCGTGCCGCTTGAATCCGGTCCCTACCCCGCCGACATAAACAAGGCCCTCGCCTTTGCGCGCCGCCAATAGAAGTCGACCGATACCACCGAGCGCGGCCGTCGACGGCTCGTATCCGATGATGAAAAAGCTCTCGCTCTGAACACATTTGATCTTGACCCAATCACCGCGGCGATCCGAATGATATGGCGCATCCAGCTTTTTGGCGATGAGGCCTTCAAGACCATGTTCGCAAGCGGCGGCAAAGAGCACGTCGCCATCGCCTTCGATCGCCTGTAATAGCCGAATAGCGCCGAAAGCGTCGACCGGAATGATGCTCCCGAGCATCTGCCGACGTTCAGCGAGAGCCATTCCCCGGAGATCATGCCCATCGAGGTACAGCAGATCGAAGGCAAGGAAAATCGCTTCACTGGCACTTCGCTTACCGCCGCGGCCTCCGAGCGCCTGCTGCAAGGCGCCGAAATCGGCGCGGCCCTGTTCATCGAGCACGACGGCTTCGCCATCGAGGATCATTGTGCCGCCGAGCCATGACGCTGCCTGTGCGATCGAAGGGAACCGATGCGTCCAATCGTGGCCGCCTCGCGTGATGACGCGAATCCTCGTCGGCTCGATGTGGAGTGCTAGGCGATATCCGTCCCATTTGATTTCAAAAAGCCAGTTGTCACCCTTCGGCGGCTTGGGAACGAGCTGCGCCAGGCAGGGCTCGATGCGTTCCGGCATGGGATCAAATGGAAGGCGTGGCTGCTCAGGATCACGCGGCTTGCGTGGCCTGCTGCGAAGTGGTGGCTCTGTCTCGCGAAGAAGCGGGCGAGATGGCTTACGAGGAGCCTTTGTCATGCCCGATAGTCCAGCAGACAAAGCCGGAAGAGTCGAGTCATCCCGATGGAGTAGCAAGAGGGCGCTCCCTTGACGCAGACGGAAATAATCACGACATTCCAGCAATGACTGATATTCAACCTCCCCGCTGTGACAATCCCGATCCGGATCGGCATCTTTGGTGTCAATACGCGATGCATTTGTCCTTCGCTGAACTTGTCAGCAAGGCGGTCGACGCTGGCTGGGGCGAACGGGAGGTTGCGGCGGCCCTCGTCGACCTGGCCGATCACCACATGCTCGGCCTCATTACATCCGGTGAAATCGACGAAGTGCTCGGCGCCATCAAAAAGCGTTCTTGACTTATCTCGAATGTAGGAACATAACAGGAACACATTGACGGCGGAATGACCCGCCCACCCTTGATGTCCTGATTATGATGAGACTCCCTGGCGACAGTGGAGAGGGTGTTGATTTGCACTGAGAAGTGACCCGGCATTTGCGCCGAGAATTGACCCGCCTCTTAGGTATGTTTCGGGTCGGTGGTGGTGGTCAAGTTCCTACTTTTCTCCTTTGCTGTTTTGGGTTCATGCGCTGAGCTGTTCTTGAACCGGAAGCTGTCGTTTCCGGTTTCGAGGATGTGGCAGTGATGGGTAAGCCGGTCGAGCAATGCGGTGGTCATCTTGGCGTCGCCGAAGACGCTGGCCCATTCGCTGAAGCTCAGGTTGGTGGTGATGATGACGCTGGTCCGCTCGTATAGTTTGCTCAGCAGATGGAAGAGCAGTGCACCGCCTGATGCGCTGAATGGCAGGTATCCAAGCTCGTCAAGGATAACGAGATCGGAGTGTATGAGCCGGTTGGCGATCTGACCGGACCGTCCTTGAGCTTTCTCCTGCTCGAGAGCGTTGACCAGTTCGACGGTCGAGAAGAAGCGAACCCGCTTATGATGATGCTCGATGGCTTGAACACCGATTGCCGTGGCGACATGCGTTTTGCCTGTGCCGGGCCCGCCGACCAGGACGATGTTGTTGGCCTCGTCGAGGAAGTCGCAGCGATGAAGCTGACGCACGAGCGCCTCGTTGATCTCGCTGCTTGCGAAGTCGAAGCCGTTCAGATCACGGTAAGCGGGAAAGCGTGCCGTCTTGAGCTGATAGGCTGTCGATCGAACCTCCCGTTCCGCCGTCTCCGCTTTGAGGAGCTGCGACAGGATCGGAATGGCGGCCTCGAACGCCGGCGCTCCCTGTTCGGTCAGTTCACCGACGGCTTGGGCCATACCGTGCATCTTCAATTGCCGCAGCATGATCACGATCGCGCCGCTTGCTGGGTTATGACGCATGGCGAATCTCCGTCTTTCTCAGGGTGTCGTAGCGTTCGACGTTGGCCTTTGGTTCATTGGTGAGTGTCAGTGCCTGGGGGCGCATCTATCGTCGGCGGCGTGAAGGATTTGCCATCGACGAGGCGATGCAGCAGGTTCAACACATGCGTCTTGGTCGGAACGCCGGACTTCAGCGCCATGTCGACGGCCGATAGCACGGCCTGTTCATCGTGCTGCAGGACGAGCGCCAGGATATCGACCATCTCGCGGTCTCCGCCAGGTTTCTTGAGCAGGTGTTGTTGCAAGGCTTTGAAGGCCTCGGGAAGCTCGGTGAATGGAGCACCGTTGCGGAGAGCGCCGGGTTTGCGTTGCACGACCGCGAGATAGTGCCGCCAGTCATAAACCGTCTGTCCCGGCCGATCATGGGAACGGTCGATAATGCGCTGGTGCTCGCAGATGATCAAGCCTTCGGCGGCGACAACGACACGATCCGGATAATCGCTCTTCGCGATCCGTGGCAGGCATCTCGATGTCGAACTTGCTGCTCGCGGCGGCGATCTGAACCGGAATAAACGCAGATGTCGAAGACGGCGATAATGGATGGGCCTGTGTGTGTTTCCTGATCCATTTCCAAACGAGGTTCGCGTTGACCCCGTGTTCTCGCGCAAGTTTCGATACCGATGCGCCGGGTTCAAGGCAGGCCGCAACAAGGCGATCTTTCGAACTTTGATCGAAACGGCGTCGCCCATTCCGACCAACCAGCCGCACGGCAAGTTTTTGACCTTCATCCATGATTTGGTGTCCACCTCTTTTAGGTGGACACCTCATGCCAAAGCTCACTCAACTAAAGAAGGTGCGGAGAAATTCGCGCTTACGATCTGCCCGTCTCCCGCTTGCACGAACTGCTCCCATGGGAGTGGAAAAGGCTGCGCCAGGCCGAAAAAGCCTCTGCTCAGATCATCGCCTGAATCTTATCCGCAGCATACATCAGCAATGACGTATCCATCCGAGGTAGGCCGCAGGGATCTTTGGGGTCGCGCGTGGTAAGCTTGCGGAATGGAGATCGACGAGGACAAAATTGACGACGCGGTGCTGGCGTTGCTATGGCTGACGCTTCACAACGAGCGTTGCGCCTGGAAGGGGTTTGAGTGGGCGACGACTGATCGCTTGTATCAGAAAGGCCTGATCGGCGATCCGGTGAACAAGTCGAAGTCACTGGTGCTGACGGACGAGGGTCTGCGCCGGTCGGAAGAGCTGTTTCGGAAACTGTTTACGCGGCAGCCGGGATTTCCATCGCCTTGATCACCTTCCACTCCCAAGGCAAGAGCTCATGCAGGCGGGAGACGGGAAGCTCGGCGATGCGGGCCAGCACGTCGGCAAGCCAGACCTTTGGATCGATGTCGTTGAGGCGAGCCGTCGTAATCAGGGTCAGCATGATGGCGGCCCGGTCGGCGCCGCGATCGGAACCGGCGAAGCTCCAATTTTTTCTGCCGCAAGCCACGCCGCGCAGGGCTCTTTCCGCCGCGTTATTCGTCATGCAAATCCTGCCGTCATCGGCGTATCTGGCAAAATCGACCCAGCGCGACAGCATGTAGTTGATCGGTTCGATGACCGGTGAGGAGCGTGAGAGGCCCTCCTGTTCCTGGCGCAACCAGGCCTCCAACTCGATGAGCAGCGGCTTGCTCTTTTCCTGGCGCACGGCAAGCCGCTCCTCGGCGCTTGTGCCGTTGATATCGCGCTCGATGGCAAACAACGCGTCGATGCGTTTAACCGCTTCCAACGCCGTCGCCGAGACAGGCCGTGCGCCTTTACCGCGGCGCGCACTGCGAGAGACGTCGGCCAGCTCGAAGAACTTCCGGCGCGCGTGGGCAAAACAGAAAGCCGGCGTCACCGGTATTTGTTTCTTCGTACGATCAAAGAGCGGATTGAAGCCATTATAGCAGTCAGCTTGCAGAATGCCTTTGAACTCGGCCAGATGTCGTTGTGGATGTTCGCCACGCCGGTCGCTGGAGGCGTAGAAGACGGCGGCCGGTGGCGACTGTCCCCCAAAGGGCCTATCGTCGCAAACGTAGGTCCAGATCCGGCCGGTGATGCACTGCCCTTTGGCGAGAATCGGGATAGTGGTGTCGTCGCCATGCAATCGCTCGGCCGCAAACACGTGCGTCTCGATGAGATCGAAGAGCGGCTTGACGGCGGCGCTGACGTAGCCAACCTGGTCGGCAAGCGTCTGGGTGGACAGATCAATTCCCTCGCTGCGGAAACGCCGGCTCTGGCGGTTGAGCGGCTGATGCTCGGAGAATTTGTCGAAGACTATAGTGGCGAGAAGGTTGGGGCCGAGAAAGCCGCGCGGTGTGGCATGGAACGGCGCCGGCGCCTGGCTGATGCAGCCGCACTCCCGGCAAGTAAACTTATCCCGGACGGTCTCGACCACCTTGAAGCGGCGTGGGATCTCCTCCAGCGTCTCGGTAGTATCCTCGCCCAGCTTCGACAGCCGTTCGCTACCGCAATGGATGCAGGCGCCAGGAGCTTCGATGACGACACGTTCCCGCTCGATATTGTCCGGCCAGGGTTTGCGCACCGGCCGCTTGCGAGTGAAGGCCCGAACGGTCTGGCTTTTGGCAGAGGCCGCTTCGGACGCAAGCTCGTCCTCGGTCGCGTCGGCGACCAGCTCTTCGAGCTGCAATTCCATCTGGTCGATCAGCCGCTGGGTGCGCTCCCGGCTCGGACCGTGTTTGTCGCGTTCCAACTTGGCGATCAGCAATTGCAGATGGGCGTTGAGCGCCTCGATGCTGGAAAGCTCTGCCTTGGCTTTGGTCGCTTCGGCCTCCGCCTGCAACCGCGCCTCGCGTTCCGCCAGCAGCGCGGCGTGGGCGCTGGCAAGATCGTCCGGAAGGGAAAGCGGTGGCAATGACATGCAAATTTTAGAGCATATTTCCTGAACAAATTCAATGAAGAAGGCGCTCAAACCCGTGTCGGACGCCAGGTTTCCTGCGGCGCCCGCCAGTCAATTCCCGACAGCAAATAAGAAAGCTGTGCGGCCGAGATCGCGACGGCGCCGCCTTCAACATTGGGCCAGATAAACCGCCCGCGCTCCAATTTTTTCGTGAACAGGCAGGCGCCTTGGCCGTCATGCCAAATTAATTTTACCAGATCACCTCGTCGACCCCTGAAGCAGAACAGATGACCGCCCAGAGGGTCATGTTTCAACACCTCCTGCACCCGAAGGGCCAGCGAAGGAAAGCCGCACCGCATGTCTGTATGTCCCGTCGCCAGCCACACCTTGACCCCCGTTCCCATCGGAAACGGGTTCATCGCAACGTCTCCAGACCACAAATGAGCCGCAGCAGGACGTCCACGTCGACATCCCGACCGACGATCACACGCCGGCCGTTCGCACTCACCACCTCCATGCGACCGGGCGCGGTGACAGAAGGCGGCACAGCGACAGTCGCCGCAGGTGGCGTATTCGCAACATTAGGCTCGGTAACAACGATCGCTGGAACAAATCCGTTCGCCGAGCGGGGGACAAGCCGTCCTTCCCGCGCGGCCCTGCGCCAGGCATTCAACTGCCAGCGCGTGATCCCATGACGCTGCGCCGTGGCCGTCACCTGTCGCGGGCCGTTATAACTCTCAGCCACGATCGCCAGCTTCGCTTCATCCGTGAAACGCCGGCGACGCCCGCTATCGACAATCTCCATCCGGCTGAAATGCCCGGTGAGATCATTCCTCAAGTCCATGTGTGAAGCACCGTCTATATTGCCGTCTATATAGACAGAGCATCCACACTCTCACTCACTGCACAATGCGGCCCAACTCGGATGCGTACGCAATGACCCGCGCACACGACCCAGTTCCGCGGTTCCTGGCGTATGGATACAGTCGAATGGTGGACGTTTAAAGAAAGCGGCGATAGTTGCCCTGGCGCGCAAGCTCCTTATCGCGCTGTGGAAGTTTGTCACTGCGGGTGTTGTCATCGAAGGGGCTGTTATGAAGACCGCCTGACGACCGTAAAATGGCCGAACACACAAATCTTCCAGGACTGATCAATCCTGGCGGATCCAGGTGAACGAACCGCCTCTAAGTCGGGCTTCAAATGCCGCGCTTTAGATTGGTCCCGTTCTCCTGAGCCTTGCCGCAACGCAAGCGGGATAGTGGTGCTGCCGGACAAAACGGCGACCGTATGTGAGTTTGAACCGGCGACGGAAATGTGCCGCGTCATGCAAGGTGGCTCAGCCATGGATTCGATACAAATCGAAAGGAGCACGCTGTGAAACAGTGATTGATCTTGACGGCGAAATCCTCATGTGAGCTTGGAGTTACTACTTCTGTCCTTACCCGCGAACGGTTGAGTAAAGCCAGCCTATGGAACGGTCCGCCACAAAGGTTCATTTTCAACATACACATTCACGATGGCGTCCCCTCCGTAATGTATTCTCTGAGCCTCGAGAAACGGACCAAGGGTCATGAACGTACCCTCCTCACCATTCTCACTATAACGTTCGGCTTTAAGTTCTTTCACGTCCTGCCGCCAAACCGCATCGCATTCCAAGCAAAACTGAATAATTTGGCCAGTCTTCATCACTTTGACTGGTACAACCCAACCTTGGTCACATCGCGGGCACCATTTCTTATGTAACAAGTCTCTTCTCCGTTATGGAACCGGGTACGCGGTTATGATCTCGTTGCTGCCTGGTGACTTTACCACAATCTTAATGCTCGTCTCACCTGCTGTACCCACAACTTTCTGTCCCATGGGAACCACGAAACTTTGCGGGTCATTTGCTAATGGCGATCCGCGTTGCGTCCAGGCTTGATCAACGAGCGTTAGAGCGTCTTCGCCCTGGACGTTGAATACCGAATGAACCTGCTTGGTAGGATCAGCTTGAGTGTGAGCCAGAACATGATCAATTCTATTAACGAACTTCGGGTCGGTTCCGTAAACAAGCCCCGCCGGTGATACATGAACAATGTCGCCATCGGACGTTATATATGTGGCGAACCCTCGAGGTGTACTAACTTGAGATCCCACACCGCTGACCCGTCGCCAATCGCTCGGGATGGTGCTTGCGCTCGCCGTACCATCGGCCGACGTAGCACTTCCTGTATCGATGTCCTTGGCAGTGATATTGACTTTTTCGCCGCTCGATTTCAGCGCGTCGACTTTAGCGACCATCGCCGCCAAGAAAACGTCAAGCTTGGGGGCATAGATGCCATTACCGAGATATTGAGCCATCAATTGAGCAATGTCGCCGGCGGACTTTTGGCCAGACGTGTACTGCTCAATCATAATTTCTTTGGCGGCCATAAAGGCATAGAGGTTGTAGAACTCGGTGCCCGAGCCAGTGTCTATTTTCGCTCCATCCCAAAAGACACTGTCGAAAATGTCAGCGGCGTTGGAGGTGGGGTCGAGAGAAAGCAAAGCATCATCTCTAATGCCCGCGGTGTTGTCCGAATTGACCGCCTTCATAACAGCCGCGAGATCGCGGCGGTTAATTGCGTCCAGAAGGTCTTTGTTATTCTGATTGCTCAGAGCCCTGTATTGCTCGCCAACACTTTCTTCGCACGCCGCTTTGCCATTGCAATCCTTCAAATCGGACGCAAACTTCTTAAGTTCCGGATGCGTTAGGTAGTTGTGTTGATATTCAGCAACTGCATAAGCGACGGCATCAACGCCACCGACGGCGCCGCTGACAGCCGCCGTAAGAGCTGAGCCAAGCAGTGCGGCGACTTGTGCACCTTTTTCGGTGCCGTCGAGGCTGGTTCCTTTCAACATGCCTTTGACGAGCTGTTCGATGGCAGGTGCAATCATAGCAGAAGTTGCGCCGCCGAGCGCACCCTTGAGCGCTCCCTCCCAACCATTGACACCGCCGAGCAGGCCCCCGCCTATCGCGTGGAGCAAGGCACGTCCGGCCCCTCCCGGAGCCCAGAATTTCGCATCGTTAAGATCACGATCGGCAAGTGCTTTTTCTGCAAGCCTGTCCGCGATGTCGCCAACCAGCGTAGCCATGGTCTTCTGCGCTTCCTGCAGATCGGCCTGGGTCTTATACTGGTCGCGCAGAGTATTCTGCAGGTCTGGCAAATTGGGCAACGACGTATTGGTATTTTCCGTATCGCGCCGGATCGTGGCGATATCCTGCGTTTGGTGTGCCGGATCGGTGATCGTGATGCCAATATTGCCACCGATGGCCGAAAGCGCCTTGCCGGTCTCGCTCTCACTCGCTTTGACTGGAGCAAAGGTTAGACCACTGGTTCCGATGGAACCGCCATAGGTGTCGGCTTTCCAGGTCGAATGCGTATCGATATTGGCGACCGCCAGGGTACCAGTGGAGAAACTATTGAGCTCCGCGCCAGCCTCACTGGTGATCAGGCCACCGACAAGGCTGGTCTGGCCGCTGATATTGATATCGAGGCCACCAGTCCCCGCATGGATGCCAGACTGTTCGGTGACGAGCGCCGCATCGCCCTTGGCGTTCTGGGTGACGCCGGAAACACTGGTGGAGCCGAAGCCGGTCTGGACTGAGAGGCTCAGCTGGTCAGCCTTGGCCTTGGCCGTATCCACCTGACTTTCGATCGTCAGTGAGCGGGCGTCAACCGAGACCGAGTTTCCGGTGACAGTGGCACCGCGCAACGCCAGATCGTTGGTGACTATGGTGATACTGCCGGTGCCGTTGACATGGGTGTTGGTATGGGTGAGGCTTTCCGTATCAGAGCTTCCCTTGCCATAGCTGGCATTGGCGACCAGCCCTAGATCTGCGGTGCCCTTGCCCCCGCCCCCAAAGGTCGCGCCGACACCGACACCAACGCTCCAGGAGGAGTTGGCGCTGGTCGAGTCCGAGGTGCCGGTGGCGGCGTTCAGGTTGATATTGCCGCTCTCAGCTGACAGAAAGATGCGGCCGGTCAACGGATCGGGTGAGAGAACAGGCAGGCCGAACTTGTCATAGCCGGCTAGGATTTGCGCACCATCGCTGGTGATGGAACCATTCTCCGCCTCCATGGAAATGGAGCGGCCAGCGCGGATATCGGTGACCACCGGGGTCGAGGACGAGGAGGACCAGCTATCTTCCTGGTGGCTGGCGCCGACCGTCAGAGAGACGTTGACACCGATATCGCCGGACTTCTGGTATTGCTGGTAGACGTTATTCAGGTCCTTGTAGGCCTGATAGAATCCGAGACCGGCAATCGCCGTATTGGTGACGGCATTGACCCCGCCGCTGTCCGACAGGCGTTCGGCCGAGTTCATGATGCTCTCGGCCGCCTTGCCGACCTGGCTCGACACGGTGAGCGTCACGCCAGCAAAGCTCTTCTCATGGGCCTCCTGATAATTGGTGACATCATTGGCCGAGAGAAGATTGATATCGTTCTTGGCAAAGAGATTGACATCACGCTCGGCGGACGCGCTAGTCGCCTGCAGGTTGACGTCATGACCCGCCGAGATGTTGAGATCACGTCCAGCCGAAAGCGTCGATATGGCATTGGTGTCGGACTGCTGCGCCTTGCTGTCCTTTGTGGACTGTGCGCCAATGCCGATCGAGAAGCCGCCACCGCCTGTGGACAAGGCCAGACCAAAGCCCGACTTCTTCCGCGTCTCTGATTCCGACGAGCTTTCCGCACCCGGCGTAACATTGACGTCACGCGCCGCCGACAGGTTGATGTCCTGATCGGCGCTGATCGACGAGCCCATGATATTCACGTCGGTTGCTTTTGCCGTCAGGTTGACATCCTGACCGGCCGAAAGCGTCGACCCGACATTGTCTGTGGAGGATTGCTGGCCCTGCTTTTCGTTCTTACCGTAGAGCGAGATGAAGCCGCCGCCGGAGCCGACGAAGAGGCCTGAATCCTTGCGCTGGGTGTCAAATTGGTGGTTCTCCTGCGCGCCGATGATCGAGACGCTTTCGCCGGAGACATTTACCGAACCATCGGCATTGACCTTCGAGCCGACGATGGCCGCTGCCTTGCCGGCATCGAGATTGACATCGCGAGACGCGGAAAGCCGCGAACCGACCGTCGTTTCATTGTAGGCGTCATAACTTGAGCTGCCGCTACGCAGGAAACCCTTGCGCTTTGATTTGTCGTGTTCGGTCTCGGTGTCCTTGCCAGCGGTGACGATCAGATTGCCGCCGGTCTGGATATTGAGATCGGATGTGTGCGTCGCGTCACCCGCCGCCACCTTGGAGGCCGAGATGGTGGTGTCGCCCCCCGAAATGATGGTGACATCGCCCTTGCCAGAAACAGACGATCCAACGGCGGTGGTGGTTTCGAGATGGCCGGAGGCGTTTTCCTTGGTCGAGCCGAAGAATCCACTCTTCTTGCTGGAACTCTTGACGTCGAGCGTGGCACTGTCGGTCGCCTCGGCAATGGTGAGGTTTTTATCGGCCTGCAGGCCGAGCTTCCCGTCGGCCGCCATGGTCGAGCCGATGACGTTGATGTCGTTGTTGGACTTGGCAACCAGATCGCCGCCGGCCGTGATGGTGGAGCCATTATGGGTGAGCGACGAGGAGGAATTCTTGCCGAAGGTCGAGCTGGACTGGTTCTGCGACGTTGTGACGTTGATGTCGCCGTTCGCAGCCAGGCCGACGTCGCCCTTGGCGGACAGATCCGAACCGGAGATCAGGACGCCAGTATTGGCAGTGATCTGCAGATGGCCGCCCGCCGTTAGCTGGGAAGCCTGCTGGTCGGTGCCGGCCGTCTTGGTGTAGCCGTCATTCGTGCGGCGCGCGACATCGGTCGAAACGACATTAACCGCACCGTTGGTGGCCGTGAGGTTGAGATTGCCACCGGCCTTGGCGGAAGAGCCGATGACATTGACATCGTTGTTGGCGGTGATGCTGAGATTGCCGCCGGCGGTGACACGCGCACCCGTGGCATTCTGCTGGCCGCCATTGTCAACCGTGACCGCACTGAGGTTGACATTATTGCCCGACAGTTGGGCCGCGCCGCCCGCCTTGACGCTGGCACCCTGGAGATTGAGATCGCTGCCATTGGCGGCGAGCACGACATTGCCGCCGGCCGACACGCCCGAATTCGGGTTGACGACGTTCTGACCGCCGATGGTCATCGTCTGGGCAGCGAGCGTAATGCCGTTCGAGGCGGTGAGGTTCAGGTTGCCGCCGGCATAGAAAGTGCCGGTCGACTTGATCGTACTTGCAGCCACGTTGATACCGCCGGCCGCTGCGACTGCGCCGGAATTGTTCAGGTTTCCGACATTGAGATCG
This sequence comes from Rhizobium sp. CB3060, assembly GCF_025200735.1. Lineage (NCBI taxonomy): Bacteria > Pseudomonadati > Pseudomonadota > Alphaproteobacteria > Hyphomicrobiales > Rhizobiaceae > Rhizobium > Rhizobium sp. CB3060. The sequence continues at coordinate 1,839,617 of NZ_CP104158.1, forward strand.
ACCGTGTTGCCAGCCAGCATCGCGCCGGCCGATGTCCCCGCCTTGGCGCGGTCGGCGGCCGACAGGTAGACGACTGGTGCCATCACCTGCACGCCGTTGATGGTCTGGGCCTGGTAGATGACCATCGACTGCTTGAGATTGGCCACCTGTTCAGGCGTCGGCGCCTCGCCGAAGGCAAGGCCGTTGGCTTCTGCGTAAGCAGCGCCATTATCGAGCAGGGTCTTCATCTGTTCGATGGCACTGTTGCCGGGAATGAAGGAGCCTTTTCCGAGCCCGTCGCCGACCAGTTGCCGCAGTTGCGTGTCGACCAACTGGTTGTCGAAATAGGCATCGCCGAGGAACGGAATATTCGTCTCGGGGTCGTAGCCGGCACGATTCAGGAAATAGGCCGAGCCGTAGAACTTCGAGACGTCGAGGAAGGCGGCACGGGTCTCGAAGATAAAGGCCTGGCCCGGAATGGTGCCACCGACACCGCCGGACTGCGGTTTGGCGAGTGCCGCCAGTTGCGCGACGTTCGCCGCGGAGATCTGGGTAAGATTGCCGAGCGCAGCGGTCAGACCGCCGCTTGTGGTTAGTGCGCTATTACCGGCCACGCTGCTGAGTGCGCTGTTGACCGTGAACAAGGCACCGCCCGCGGTCATGCCGCTCAGGGCCGACAGCGGATTGCTCGATGTCGACGCAGCACTGACTGCTGCGCCGCCACTGGTTGTTCCGAGAGACGAGTTGTTGACCGTGCCAAAGTTGAGGGTCAATGCGCCGGCCGCCTTGAGGGTACCGGCCGCGCCGCCGATCGCCTGCGTTCCCGAGACGATCGACGTGCCATTGGCGATATCGCGCGACGGATCGGCCGTGCCATCCGCATTAAAGGCCGTGCAGGCACCCTGGGCATTACAGGTCAGCGTCGTGGTGCGGTTAAGGACGACACCCTGGTTGGTAAGCGTCGATCCGCTGAGCGTCGCATTGCCGCCCGCTTCGATCCGGCTATAGGAGTTGGTGAGATTGGTGGCATCGACGGTGAGATTGCCGCCGGCGCGGATCACTGCTTCCGGGCTCAACGCACTGGTGAACTGGTCCTCGTAGATCGACTGCCTGATATTGGCGCTGCCGTCCCAGGTGTAGGTCGTGCTGGTATCGGAGCCGCCGTTGATCACTTCGTCGACAATGAAGTATCGGGATGGATTGTTCGCATCGAGGACAGGATTGCCATTGGCATCCTTCGGCACTCTTGCCAGGATCCAATTATAGATCGGCCCAACTTCCGTTGGCCCGTTGCCGGAGATCCAGGTCCAGGCGTGATAGCTCGTGCCGTCAGCGAGCGTTGCCTGCGACCAGAGTAGCGGCTGGTAATCGGAAAACAGTCCCGGATCGATCCCAGCGTAAAGCTGGAACATATTCTGGTCGGTCGATTCCAGATAGGCGAAGGGCTGGCCAGCGACGGCCGGATTAAGGACGAAGGTACCGACAACGGAACCGGACGAGACGAGTACGCCCGTCGTCCAGGTCGGCGTGGTCAGCCGCTGGTTGGTCAGATTGGATGTCAGGATCGACATGTCGCCGCCAGCCTGGATCAGGCCGGAGATGTTGGTCGTCGCGCCGTTGCGTTGGCTGAGTGTGCTGCCCGCGATCGTCAGGTCATTGCCGGCGAGAATGGCGCCCTGGTTGTTGGTCAGCGTTCCGGCGACCAGCAGGGACGCGTCGTTCCCGGCATAGAGAAGACCAGTCGCCGTATTGGTGAGATCGCCGCTGGTATTGATGGTCAGGTTGTTTGCGGCGGCAATCTGCCCGCTGTTGGAGAGCGTCGTCGCGACAATCGCAGGCGATTGCGCTGACAGGGTCAGCGTCAGGTCATGGGCGGCCAGCAGCGTCGTGGCACTGCTTGTGGTCAGGCCGCCTGCGGCAATCGCGATATCGCCGGAGCCACCGGCATTCGTGACCGTATTCACCTCAGCGCCGGTCAGATCGGCCTGACCGCTGAGATCGAGCGTCAAGCCGCCAAGGACCAGGCTGCTTCCGGCTAGGTTCGCGGACGTCGCCGTGACGGCCAGGGTGCCGCCGACAGCGAGATTGGCGCCGCGCGTCCCGGAGAGATCGATCGTGCCGGTATCGATCGTCAGATTGCCGGTGACATTGCTGTTGTTGGTATAGCTGATGCTGCCCGGCGCGGTCAGCGAGGCGTTGGCAAGGCTCTGCAGCAATGCGTAGCTGATGCCGCCGCTTGCCGTGGCGGTGAGATCGCCACTGGATAGCAGTGCATTGCTGGCGGCGACATCGCCATTCGTCGCGGTGAGCGTCATGGTGCCGGACTGGCTGCTGCCCTGCGCGAGCATCAGCGCCCCGCTCGTCGATGCACTGGTGGCGGTGAAATCGACACCAGACACCAGGCTTGCGACTGAGATCGACTGGCCCTGCAGGGTGACATTGCCCGCCGCCATCGACTGGCCGGCAAGGGCAATCGTACCGCCAGCCGTCATCGTCAGGTTTTGGTGCGCAACTGCATTCGTGGCGACGCTATTGCCGATGCTGCCGCTGGCGGTCAGCGTGATACCTTCGGCCGAGAGCAGGCTGGCGGCATTGATATTGCCGGCCGTCGCGTTGAGCGTCAGCGCGCCGGCCGAGCCAAGCACAACGCTACCGCTCGGATCGGCACTGGTGGCGGCGAAGTCGACGCCGGAGACGAGCGTGTCTGCGGTAATGCTCGCGCCGGTGATATCGACATTGCCGGCGGCTAGGAGCGTACCGGTAATGGTCGCAGCGGCGTTGACCGTGACATCGCCGTGATCCGTAACTTCCGAGGCTGTGAACGAACCACCTGTCACGTCGAGATCGCCAGCAACAAGTAGTGGTCCTGTGCTTGCACTCGTGGCGTTGATGACCAGGTCACCAGCCGAGCCGATGACGATAGCGCCAGTCGAGGATTGCGCCATGGCGGCAAAATCAACACCAGTCACCACCTCGCCGGTCGTGACCGTGCCGCCTGAAAGGTTGATGCTGGTGGCACCAAGGATCTGACCGGTCGCTGTCAGGCTGGAGCTGCCGGTAAGGGCGACAGACGTGTGGCCGGTGACGCTGCCAAGAGTGAGATCTGCGGCGGTGGCGGTGATGGTGCCGGCTGCAATCAGGGCATTGGCCGTGAGACTGCCGGAGGCTTGCAGCGTCAGATCACCGGTATTGCCAAGAACAATGCCGCCGCTACTGGCTTCGGTTGCCGCAAAGTCGAGACCGCCGACAATCTCATTGGCCGTAACCGTGCCGCCCGTGAGCGAGACATTGCCCGCCCCGAGAACCTGGCCGGTCGCGGTCAGGCTCGAACTGCCGGAGAGCGCGATGGCCTGATGGCCGGTCACATCGCCGACGCTGAGGTCGGCTGCCGTGGCGGAAATGGTTCCGGCTGCAAGCAGCGTATTGGCCGCCAGGCTGCCGGAGGCTTGCAGGGTCATGTCACCAGCATTGCCAAGAACGAGGCTGCCACCGTTCGCGGCTGTTTGCGCAAAGTCGACGCCTGAGACAATGGCGTCGGCATCAATCGCTGCACCTGAAATCAAGACGTTGCCCGCGCCAAGGATCTGGCCAGATACATTCGTGGCGGCCTCGATGTTTAGCGCGCCATGAGCGGTAACGCCGCTGGCTGTCAGCGACGTTGCGGTCACCGTCAAATCGGCATTAGACTGGATGCTTCCAGCGGTCATGTTGCCGGTCGCCGCGCTCGTGAGAGCGCCGGCCGACAGCAGATTGCCCGTGGTGACGTTGCCGCCGGTTGCCGTCAGGCTGAGATCGCCGGCGGAGCCGAGCACCACATTGCCACTTGGATCAGCGCTGGTAGCGGCAATATCGATGCCCGAAACGACCAAGCCGGCGGAGATTGACCGGCCCGTGGCGGTGACGTTGCCCTGCGCCAGCACGTTGCCAGCAACGGCAATGTCGAGACCGGCGTTCAGCGCGATATTCTGGTTGCTCAGCAGCGAAGCAGCCGAGATCGAACCGGCCGTCGCCGTAAGATTGAGGTCACCGGCACTGTTGGCGGCACCGGCAATCATCACATCCCCGGATGTCGCCGAAAGGATTGCGCCACCACCCGCCGTCACACTGCCAGCGGCAATACCGCCGTCCGAGGTCATCTGCACGGTGGTGCCGCTGTTTACGTCGCCGGAAACGCTGAGCAGGCCCGTGCCGCTCGACAGCACGATATCGCTGTCGGCCGCCACCGACTGCAGCGTGATGCCCTGGTCGGCCTGGACCGCGACCTTCTGCTGCGACGTAACCTTGGCCGCCGTCACCTTGTTCTTCGAAGTGATGGAGACACCCTGGCTGCCCGAGGCATTGCCGATCGAGATCTTGCCATCGGCCGACAGCGACAACTCACCGGCATTGGCGGCCATGTCGCCACTCATGTTGACGCCGGCGCCCTTCTCGGTGACGACGATTTTGATGCGGTCGGCCTGCATGGCGCCAAGCGCGGTGCCGTCGATGGAGTATTCCGGTGTGCCGGAGGTGGCCGTCAGCGCCGTCGCCTCACCGGTCGCATAGTTGTACTGACTGGCGCCGCCCGTCAGCCGGACGGTCTTGCCATAGATCGGCGCATTGACGTGGATGTTGCGCGCAACGACATCGAACAGGTCGACGGAACCGGGGCTGGCTGCGAAGTTGCCCCCTGCCCCTTCGAAGGTGACATCGCCGCCGTTGACGGTGAAGCCGGTCAGGCTGCCGTCGGCACCGATATTCGGAACCCCAGTGGTCAGTGTGGCATGTGGCGTGTTGATGAAACCGCAGCCCGCGCACGAGATTCCGTTAGGGTTTGCTACTATGACGTCAGCTTTTGTACCGAACACTTCCACCGGACCATTCAGCGCCGAACGATTGCTGCTGGTTACCTCATTCAAAATGACCGAGGCCGGGCCGGAAGTCTTCAGATTGGGGTTACCGGGGGTGACACCGCCGAGATTTGATGTACCGACTTCGCCATTGAAATTGTTCAGGATCAGGCCCGGCGTGCCGACGTTAAAGTCAGAAAATTTGTTATGAGACAGGCCCGTGCCGTTCGGCGTGACAATATCGATGAGGGGCACGCCATTGGGCGCAGCGCCGACGCTCGGCTGATTGGCCGCTGGTGCCGTCGTACTGGCGGAGACGGACTGGGCATTCGCCAGCATTGGCTGGAAGACAAGCAGGCTGCTCAGCATAAGGGCGAGCGATTGCCGGGCGATCTGATCCAAATGCCGCAAAGCGGTGACCGAAGACTTTGATTTTGCCGACATGCCGATGCGATTTCTCATGATCACCATCTCACTGATGTGCTGACAAACAGAAGCCCGGTATCGCGCCGGCTGACCGTGCCGCCGAGGACATCCGAATAGCCCATGTCGAAATTGACGTGACCGCCGGCGAGCTTGGCGCCCGCCGTCCAGCCGAACATGTCGCCGCCCTCGATGTGATAGCGGGCCTGCGAGGCGATGCGCCCGTAGTCGAGACCGACATAGGGCCGGAACTCTCCGAGAATCTTGGCAAGTTCGCCATTGCCGGCGAAAGGCTGCGTACGCCAGACCAGATCGTTGCGGACAAAGAAACCGTTGTTGCCGAACAGCATGGTTTCTCTCGTGCCACGCACGGTGGAATAGCCGCCGACCGAAATCTGCTCCGCCCCGAACAGGTTGTCGGGGGAATATTGGCCGGTCACGAGCGAATCGATCTCGAAGTGCTGACCAGCCACTTCGATGGGCTTCGTCGCGGTAATCGTGCCGGTAAACTTCGAAAAGCGAGGATCGGCATTGCCGGCTCCGGCATCACCGGGGTCGACGGCGTCGAAGAGGTTCAGTCCCTGGCTATAGGAAAGATCGAAGACCCAGAGCCCGCCGAGCATGCGGCGCGAATGCGAGATGCCGAGATCGCCCACCGTATATTTGCGGCTGCCAACCTCGATCTTGCTGCCGAGCAGGAAATTGTTGGTTTCCTTATAGGTCAGACCGCTGTTGAAAGTGGTGATCGAATCCTTGTCGCGGAAGATGACGCGGTCGGCACCGACGCCGAGTTGCTTGCTATCGCCCGATGTCTGCAGCGTGCCGAAATTCCCTGGTACGGAGCTATTGTATTCATACCAGGAGCCGTTGACCGAAAACGTCCAGTAGCCATAGGGCACGCTGGCATTGCCGGAATAGCTGTTGCTCCTTCCCTGGCCATCGTCTCGCCATGGGTAGTCCGGCCCGGTTCGCTCGTAGGCCAAGTTCCATTGATCGTTGATGCCGAAGAGGTCGTCATAGCCGACCGAGGCCGCACTCTTGGAATATCCCGTCTGTGCCTCGCCGAGATTGCTGTTGCCGACCGAGAGGTGCCAGGGATGATCCGGCTTGTTCTCGATATTGAGGATCGACGTTCCATCCGTCTTGCCCGGCAGCATGGCCGTCTTGGCATTGTTGGAGGTCAGACGATTGATCTGGTCGAGACCCTGCTCGATGTCGCGCAGATTGACGATATGGTCCTTCAGTCTAGGGAAGGCCGTGGCAATCACGCCGGAACCCGGCGCCGGCTTGCCGTTGATGTAGATGTCGGCAAGCGTGCCTTCGACAGCGACCAGGCGCAGCAGCCTCGTTCCGGCAATATCCTGCGCCGGCACGTAGACGCGCGAACTCACGAACCCCTTGTCGAGATAGAGATGCGTCAGGTCGCGCAGCAGCCCGTTGATCTCACTGACGCCGACGCAGCGATTTGTATAGGGCGCAGTGACCTTGTCGATGGCGCTCGCCGGGAATTGCTTGACGCCTTCGACCTCGACATGAGTGATTTGGAAACAGGGACCGGCCTTCTTGCCACCGGCCGCTGCGGGCTGCTGGGCTTCGGCTGGAGTTGGTTTTGGCGTCATCTCGCCAAGGGCCTTCAGCCGCCGCTGCTCGGCTTCCTGCGCCTGTCGGCGGGCAAAGTCGTCATTGGGTGTCTGGGCCTTAACGGGCGAGACAGCAAAACTTGCCGCCAGCAAGGCGCTGGCGGTCAAAGCGAGACTGTACCGAGCGGAAGCGGGTCGCCGGGTTGCCTTCATAAGTGCGTCTACCCGGTCAGTTGGAAGCGGCCTTCTGCAACGCATCGAGCGCCGCCGGCAATCCCTTCAGCGAGAACTTGATGTTGACCTTCTGGCCATTCATCATCTGTACGTGGCCGGTGCCATCGGAAACCTTGGTCAGCGCCGCAACCATCTTGCCGTCCAGTTTCTGCTGCGACCAGCAGCCGGCCTGATTGCAGTTGCGGTAGGCGAGCTGCACGACGGGCTTATCACCAGCATCAATGCCAAGGCCCGCAGGGATGTACATGTTGAGCGGCACGAGCGCCGTCAGCACGAGATCGCCCGCCGGCAGCTTCGTGCTCTGCTGCTTCGGCGCATCGGGAGCATCTGCCTTGGCGATGGCGAGCGTCAGGATATTGACGTCCTGATCGCCCTGCTTGACCGTGGCGATCTGCGCAACTTCGCAATGCGTGGCCGCCGAGCCATCGGCAGCCTTGCCATCGACGCAGCGGTAGTACCAGTCGTCGAACTTCTGCACCCGCGCCTGCGGAGCCGGCTGCTGCGAGTTGTTTGCAGCTTCGGCGGGCTTCTGCTGGGCATCCGTAGGGGCGGCCGTCGGCTGCTCCTGAGCAAGACCGGACGACGCGCAAAACACCGAGACGAAAAGCGCCGATGCGAGGATTTTGACGGAAAATGTCTGAGCCAAAGCCGAAATCGTCATGCAAACCTTCCTGAAAGCAATAATTCCAAACAGGCAAGGAAGACCCTGCCCTTCGATCGGTCATCAAATTTTTGAAACAGCACTCAATACTCTGTGCGGCTGATCATCAGCTTGGCCGGTGAATAGCAGAATTCTAAATCTATGCATCAGGAAGTAGTTGGCGCAGCGCAGCAATTCGCGCTCGTTTTCGGCGAGGCGTGCTGATCATGCAACAGTATGAGTTGCTATTCGCGAGCGCCGTGTAGATTTGCGGCGGAATATCTACAACCAGTTCGCGATTTTCGATTGCAAGCCACGCGGCTCGTCGACAACATCGATGACCTCGTTAGGTTCTCCAGAAGGGGAGTCTTTCGACTTCATTCTTGCTAACTTTGAAGCCCATTAGGACGCCTTCTCGCGCCCCCTTTCATCTTCGATCCAAAGCTCCAGGCGTCGGAATTCGTCCTTCGCCCAGACGGCGAGCGGCCGCACCGGATGTTCGAACCATGATCGTAGCGGCCCGAGATAGACTTCGAGGTACCGCACGATCGATCCGGACCACGAATTGGGCCGCATCCGACGGGACAGCGCCGTCCTAAACGATTTGGACTTGCCATATCTTTTCGCGATCTCCTCGAACGCCGAATGCCAGACGAATCCTTGCTCTTCTTCCTGCAGCAGCGGGAAGAAGTCGAGCGGGACATCGTGACGCTCTTCGGAGCCGTCCGCCCATCCGAGGACGAGATCGGTTGGCCCTCCAAACAGCGGGCCGACGACCGACGTCGCTTCGCCGTCGAAGCGTTCCGCTGGTCCGATGATCCTTTTGAGACGTCCCCGCTCGATCGGAGTTGCGATCTCGAAGAACCGAGAGACATGCGACCAGAGATTCTCGGGCGCATCCGTGCGGAGCATGGCAACAAGATTGCGCATTGCCTCGTTGAGCGTCGTCAATATCCCGTAGCCCTGGCACTGCGCGAGGCGTATGACCTGCGCCGCCAGGCCATCGGCAATCCTCGCGTCGAAGCCAATCGCCCTGCGAGCGAGATCATCGAGAAGATGGGCGTCCCGCGCTCGGATCGCGTGACCGGAGAACAGCTCGGAGGATATCGGTGAGCCGCGACCGCCCTTCGTGACATCGATCCCTTTGCGGCGCCTCTTGGCGTTCGCATTTTGTTCTTACCGAGGGAGGAGCCAAGAGAGTAGCAGCCCCGTCTCATCATTGGTCACAGCGAGTCATTCAGCTGCGACTAGGTTCTCAACTGAACGCAGTTCTTGCGCCTTTAAGGCTGCCATAAGACGGTGACCCACCCACTCGGCGACTGGTGGAGTTACCGAGTTTCCAACCGCATGGTAGCGCAGACTATCGATCTTATCGGCCTGCCGCTCATCGAAATGTCGTGGGCGTGTCCATTCGGGGGGAAAACCCTGAGCAAGCTCGGTTTCAACTGGCAGGAACCGACGTACCCTGCCTTCCGGATACCAGACGTAATTGCGCGACCAATCCGTCCCAGTATGTCGAGCAGATTCGGCATAGATGCAGTGAGCGATTGACTTTACGAGGGGTCCCCGCTCAGAATCTCCAATGATCGTCTGAAAGAGGGAGGGAGATTTCTTCCCATCCGATCGACCCGTCGGAGTATCCCCGTCGCTGCGTTCTGGCTCAAAAAGTATTTCTCCGGGACTTCCCCAGCCTCGATGGACCCCAACAATGTAGACTCGACGACGTTGTTGGGGGACTCCGAAATATTTAGAGTCAAGCACACGCCACGCGACGTCATACCCGCACTCGTCCAGCGCCTGGAGAACGATTGCGAAGTCTCTACCTCCGTGGGAACTAAGAAGGCCGTGGACGTTTTCGAGGATAATTGCCCTTGGCTTACGCGCTCGAACGAGGCGCATAAAGTCGTGAAAGAGTCCAGATTGGGCCCCTCGAAGCCCAGACCTTGGCCCCATTCGCGCAAGGCTGAGGTCCTGGCAGGGGAATCCTGCTGCCCAGATATCAGATTCAGGGATTTTTGCGTCATCGAGAACTCTAATGTCTTTATCGAGGGGGAGGCCAGGCCAGTGCTGCTCGAGAATCTCTCGGCAGAACGGTTTCACTTCACACTGGAAAACCACCTTGAAGCCCGCTCGCTCCAGGCCGAGGTCCAAGCCCCCGATTCCGCTGAAGAATGACGCGACTTTATAGCTCAAGGAAGCACTCCAAGGTGTAGAACATTCCGGGAACCTTTAGAGGTTTCGCTTGATTCCGTCAACCACGTGATAAGACACGTAAAATGTGGCAGTGTCCATGTTCGCTAGGCGAATCAGGTGGGGAGAAGTGCAATCAATGGCGACGTGTTCGGTGACATGGCGTCCCTCTGGCGGCGATTCCAAAACGGGTGGTCGCGGCGAGTTCGAATACGTCCCAGCGAGTAGCCTCGAAGGTCGTCAGATCAACGTCTTTATCGAAGACCTGAACTTGACCATTCCGGCTGAGGTGTACGGTGCCAGGAGAAACGGAAAGCCGCGGCTTCGAAAGGTCGAAAGCAACAACAGGCGAAAGCTCCATCTTCCTGGTCTCGTGATGGCGGCTGCCCGTCTTCCTCTTCCGGCAAGAGAAGACCTCACCCACACCGTGACGTTCCCACTTCGATCCGGTTCGTTCGTTATGGACAGCATGGATTTCGATATCATCGACGATGACGGCGACATTGCGACGTTGGCACCGCTACGGGTATCGATCAGAAACCATCCGACGTACCAAATCGATCTCCAAGATCGGTTTGCGGCGATAGCGTCCGACTTGGCCAGCATCTCGGATATTCGTTCGAACCATCCCGATCTCGCAGCCGCCATAGAGCGGCACTGGAAAGCCTTGGTAGCAGAAGAAAACTCAGCGGAAATGCAGCGCGCATCTGACGAAGTAAATCAGATACAAGAGCGTATTTTCGGCCTTACGAATGCGGCGTCGGCGACGAAGCTGGAAGAGGCTGAAGCCAAGCCACCTGTCGAGGAGGAAGAAATCTTCGGTGTAGAAGGCCGGCTTTTGGCGCGCATTCACGTCTATAAGGAGCGTGACAAGGGACTTCCGGCGCGGGTGAAGAGCTTCTACAAGACCAAGAATAAGGGCAAGTTAGTGTGCGAAGCCTGCGACCTCGATCCCGTGGCACTTTACGGCGCGAATGGCGAACGCTGCTTGGAAGCCCATCACCGTATTCCAATCGAACAGCTACAGCCGGACAGTATCACCCGGGTAGAAGAGATGGCGGTCGTGTGCGCGTCGTGCCATCGTATCATCCATTCGCAGAAACCATGCATCCCAGTTGAGGATTTGGCTTCCGCCTTGAAATCGGTCACAAAGGCATCTTGAACGGGCGTCTCGAATTTCGGAGTAAGATTGCATCTATTCATCCCAGGAATTGGCGAATCTTCGTTTCAATTGCCGCAGCGTCCTTCAGTTCGCATTCCCACAAAACCATGACCTCGAAGCCGAGGTTCTGTAGTTCGCGGAGATTGCGTTCGTCGCGGGCGACGTTCCGCTCCAGCTTCGGCCCCCAGTAATGGTTGTTCGATTTGGGTGGACGCCCGCGCTTGCATGCGGGATCATATCGAAGATGGGCGTGCCAGTAGCACCCGCGTACCTCGATAACTTTCTTTCTCGGACCGAATACCAGGTCAGGTTTGCCCGGCAGGTCTCTCCCGTGGAGGCGATATCGATAGCCCATGGAATGAACCAGCCGTCGGACGGTCATCTCGGGACCGGTGTCCGTTGAACGAACGCGAGACATATTCCAGCTACGGTGTTCAGGTCCTTTGTCCATCAGGGGCCGTCACCCGCCGTTGGCTCTGAAGGTCGCCACATCGTTGGATCATTTTGCCTGATTACAGTGAACGACTTGAAAGCGAGTCTGGCCTTGATCATCTCGATCTTTCCGAGGCCGTCTCCAATCACTGCGTGCAGTTCCTCTTTGCCAAGCTGACACCTCGCTCCGACGATAACCTCCTTGAGCTTTATGTGGTCGGTGAAAGGCTGGAAATACAGGATTTGCGGGACTTCTTTGATGACGGCTTCTTCTGGCTGCGCTTCGGCGAGCTTGATGATCAGGCGGCGTTCCCGCTCGTATTTCCAGTCTGTCGACTTTACAAACCCCATCTCCATCCGCTGCTTGTCGGTCATCTCCTCGAGGGATGAATAGCCTAGAGCGGTTGGATCGGGCAGATCACGGATATATCTTATTGCCGTCGGCTGCGCAGCATCTGCGATTTCGAACCCGAGGCAGATGCCGCGGTGGCGGTCAGCATAGTGCGACCACATCAAAGGGTCGCACCAGCGATCTGAAAAGCAAATGATGCCGTAGTTCTGATCAATCTCGTCCCGGCGACGTCGTAGCGCCTGACGTTGCACTTTGGCTCCCAGTTTTAGCGCAATGAACTCGAAAGGGTCGTTGAGGTCGAGGATGCGCGCCACCTTCAGTCGCCGCTTCTCGAGGTTCTGAAGCCCGTATTCCTTCGTGGTGAAGTAGTAGAGCCTCATTAGTCGTTCCACTCTGCAAGAAAGTTCACGTCGGGCCGATATCCGAAGTTGGCGGTATCGCAAGAGCAATCTTTCAATGGCAGGATTGAGGCTTCCTCGATCTGGATCGTCTTGCCGTCGCGCTGCCCGCAAACTGGGCAATTCATATTAAGAACATCGTATTTGACGCCTTTGAATATCTTCGGCCCCACCAAATCCGATGCCTTGAACGACTGTAGTGCCCTGTAGCGGTTACATGAACCGAGGCTGGGCGGTCACTTTAGCGGTCGGCGGTAAAGGAGCGCCAATAGCATTTCGGGCAAGCTTACCGATTGCGATTGCCTCCCCTTCAGAGGCCGCCAGCACAAGTGAATGCCAAATGGGCCTCTCGCCCTGCCCATTCCAGTTCCCGTGAAATAGATCGATCGTCACTGTATATTCCGAGTGTATGGCGATTCCTCTTTCTGCAACCTAACTGAGCTGGTGACGGCGAACCCAAAAAACAAGTGTCACGCTACCTTTCACGCGACATCCTGCTCTCGCTACGGTAGGCAGCTCCAAAAATTCGGTTTGAGGAGCGATATAATGTCGACTTCGGTTTTGACTGCTTTGACCGTGTGCTCAGGCGCAATCGCGCTGGCGCTTATGGCGGTTGCTTCATTGACATGGCCGTCCTGCAACACCCGCATTCCTGTAACCGATAGGCGAATTCTCGCCCTCGACATTCGCGGACATCTTGAGATGATGTCCTCAAATTGGAGGGCATCATGGTAAGCCTAAAGGACATTTTTGAAAGACCATTTGCTGGGCCTGAGACAAAGGTCGCCTACGAAGCTGCGCTTGGGAAATTTCTGGTCACATTCAACAGCGTTGAAAACTATATGCGTTGGATCGTGGAACTGGCTCTGAAGGAGCATGGGCGAGAAGATCTTTGGAAAATGATCAGTGAAGACATGTTCGATCGGCAGATCAAAAACCTACGGCTGGTCAGTGTGTCTGTTCCAAACGTCTCAGAGATTCCATTCGATCGACTAGCCGCCCTTAACAAGCTCCGCAACAAATTCGCCCATGGCCACTATGACCAGGACCTGTTCAGCGACGAGTTTCGCTTGGTTGGAAAGAAGGAGGTCGGCATAAAAACCACCCTTGAAGAAGTGCGAGCCGCGACCAACGAGGCCGACGATCTGTGGCAGGAGCTAACCTCCGTTATTTCACATCTGCTTCCTCCCGAGGAAGACGATCTCAAATAACTGTTGCCCACCGACGACAGCCGCAAAAGCTATCTCCGTAAATAACTGCATGGCAACGGCACAAGAGGAGCCAAATGAAAGCCTTTACAAATACCGCTCTTCACAAATGGGGTGTGCAATAAGGATGACGCGCCCAACAGGATCCAAGACACCGAAAGCGCGCGGCAAACCTCACAAAAAGAACGCGGTACGCCAAGCACCGATCACCTGGATAGATTTCTTTCCACTTATTGTTGCGGGCATGGTGGCATTATTCGTAATTCAAAGCGATTGGGCACGTAATCAGTCTTTACCCTGGGTGATCGGCCCCGCAGCCTGGTTGGCGACCATCATAGGAACAATTGCCTTCCTGCGCGCACTACGTACGAGCTCTATTGGGAGGGCGATATGCTGTGGCTCGGCCCCACGCTCGTCGCCTTTTTTGTATGGCTCTTTTTCATCGCCTCGAATGCGATAAAGTTGCGTTGGCGGCGGATGTTGTCAGTTCTGGTCGCGCCATTTCTTGGCGCTATGCCAGTAATCGCTTTTGCTTATCTTGGCGTCACCCCTGACCGCCTACGCTTTGAATATCACAAGTCCGATTTTCTTAAGGATGTAGAAGACAGCGCTGCCGCTCACGGCCATCCAGTGCTTATCAACTGGAGCTGGGGAGAAATTGCCGGCGGCTTCGGTGGATCAACCTTGGGATTCGACTTGATCTACGATGAGACTGATCAGATTGCGTCCCCGCCAACGACTTGGTCCGCGTCATTCCGAAGCCGATCGTTCAATCGGCAACCGCGTGAGCCCGGAAAGGGCTACGGTCAAGGCAGTAGTCTGTTTCCGAGCGATGAGAACATCTCGGAGCCGACCATCGAGAGCATGGGCGGCCACTTCTATCTCGCATCGCAGTTGTTCGAGTAGATTGCCTCCGTCGGGCTTATCTGCCGGTGCGGGAACGGACGGGGACGTGGGCGGGAACGCCTAGACGCGCAGATCATCAGCCAGCGGAACATCGCAACGCCCCAACGCTTCGATCATTGCCGACAGAACCTGAGCATCTTCAAGCTCAAGCTGCACACCGTTCGGTAGCCTCGCCTTCAACCGCACCCCTGTCGATGTCGGACGAGCCGCCGCGGCCCGACAGCGGCCTCGCAGTCGGCGCTGCCGCAATCACCGGAACGAAGGCCGACGGTGCGTAAGGCATAACCGTCAACGCTCTCTTCGCCTGCCGGCGCTGACGCAGCTTGATCCAGTTGCGCAACTGATTGCTTTCACCCGGTACTTCAGCGCAAGCCCTGCAACCGATACCCCGGCTCAAGGCATGCGTCGATCAAGCGCTCCTGCTCGACCGGATCAAACCGCCGTTTGCCGCTGCGAAGAACCTTGACGACCAGACGCTCTCCTGAAATTCCCGCGCCATCCAATCTCATTGTCCACAGTCTCCGTTGTGGACACAGATTCGAGGTCGCACCGTTCCTCAATTTTGAACCGGACCATCTAGCTACAGCAACACGATGTCGGAATCGGATTCGGTTATCCACAATTCTGTTGACGCAAGAACGAAAATAGAACGCAAAACCAGATACTTAGGCCTGCGTGATCCAACGGTGATCTAGATGGGTCCCCGTGTTTCATTTGCTGACCATAAAATCAGCGTAACACTTTGATATCATTAGATAAAAATGGTGGGTGATGTAGGGCTCGAACCTACGACCCGCTGATTAAGAGTCAGCTGCTCTACCAACTGAGCTAATCACCCGTAACCGCTCGCTCGCGGTGTGACCGGGCATATAAATAGGATCGGTTTGATTGTCCAGCGGCCAGATGAATTTTCTTTGGTTAATCGTCAAAAAAATTTCGAAGAGCCGCAAAAACCTTACAAAATCAAAGCTCAAGAATTCCCGTCGCCACGCATATTGCCTGACCGCCAATGCGGGCGTTGACGATATCGCCGCCGTCGATGTCGATGTGAAGGTGGATGAAGGATGGGCGGCCCATCTCGACACCCTGCTCGACGATGACGGGATGGTGGCCATCCGGCAGCCTGTCGAAATAGTTTATCGCGCCGGAAAGCGCAGCCACCGCCGCGCCCGTGGCCGGATCCTCGACAATGCCCATCCCGACGGGGAATACCCGGGCATGGAACTTGGCCGTGTGATTGAGCGCGCCGCGGCAATAGATGAAGGCCGAGGCGAGCGCACCGTCGACGAAGGGTACGGTCTTCTCCCAGAGCTGCGGATCGAATTCCATCCGTTCGGCGGCCCCGACATCGTGCACCGGCACCAGCAGGAACGGCACGCCGGCGCTCCAGATCGACGGCACGTGATTCTCGAAACCGATCTCGGTGATCTTCAGGCTGAGCGCATTGGCGATATCGGCACGGTCGAGCGGCAACATGATTTGCTGTGATTTCCGCGGCAGGTCGAATTCGGCAAAACCCGCCCTTTCCTGCCTGAGCCGGACGGCGCAGCGCACCGGCCCCACCCGCTCGTCCAGCACCGAAACGAGATCGACGTCGCCGCCATGGCGGGCATGCGCCCGCTCAGCCAGAGCGATCGCCGTGCCAACGGTCGGGTGGCCGGCGAAAGGCAGCTCGCGGGCGGGCGTGAAGATGCGCAAGCTTGCGGTATGCGCCGGGTTCTGCGGCGGCAGAACGAACACCGTCTCGGAGAGATTCATCTCCTTCGCGATCGCCTGCATCGCCTCGTCGTCCAATCCCTCGGCATCGAAGATGACGGCTAGCGGGTTGCCCGCGAGTTTTCTGTCGGTGAATACATCATAGACACTGAAGCTGCGGGCCACCCCTGCCTCCATTACATGATTCTAGACTGTAGACGCCTGCTCAACCATACATAACGGCAACACATTTGAGCGCAAGCTAAAGCTATTCCCGACGACCGAAGAACCACGCGAGAATAGGCGGCATCGCCGAACTATAATGATGCGCAGCAGGGTTGGCCGAGCGAATGGCAACCGCGTCGTCGATCTCCTTTTCGTGGTCTACCAGCATATGCGCCCGGATCCGCTCCAGCATCTCCTCGGCTGTCCAGGGGAAGCGGAAGATGCGGAACAGGGTAACGGAAAGGTTCGAATGCGTGGCGTAATAGCCCGGCTCCGCGACCGCATCCCATAGGTCGAGGCCTGTTTCCTCCATGACTTCGCGGCGCATGTTGCCCTCGACATCGCAGCGCCCGTCGACGATATCGTTTTCATCCATCGAACCCGCGGCACAATAGACCTGGCCGGGATTGGCGGTGTGCTCAGCCATGCGAATGGAAATGATCGCGCCATCGGAGGAAACCGCGACCGGAAAGGCAAAGACATGAAAGCCGCCGCCGCGCTCCCTCTGTTTGCGCCACCACATGAATGTGGAGAACGGCGTCACATATGCCTCACCCTCCACCGCCTGCTCGCTGACCGACAAGCGATGCTGAAAGATCATCCGTCCATCGAAAAGTGCCGGATTGGCGGCAATCTCCTTCTTCCAGTTTTCCTGCGCTGCCTCGGCGTTGCTGAGATGAAAAGGGTGATCGCCGGCAATAACCGCAAGATCGATGCGGGCCACCGGGAACACGGTATTTTCCGGCGGCCAGGCGGCCATGTCGTTTCGCAGTTTGAAAGCGTGAGTCATAATAGATCCAATGTCATGACGACGGGGCAATGATCGGAGGCCTTCGGCCTGTCCCAACCGGTACGTGGATAACGTTCTACTTCCTGTCCGGGCGGAAATATGGTGCGAAAGGGCTGACCGGAGCGGACGACGTCGGGCATCCGCTGCGCATTGGCGCGCGCCAAGGCCGGAGACAGCCAGATATAGTCGAGCTGGCAAAGCCACTGCTCCTGCGGCCCGCGAGCGTGATACAACGTCCAGCGGTCCAGCACATCGCGCCGGCGCATAACGTTTTCAACGAAACCGTCCTTGCTGAAGACATCGAGCACGCTGCTCTCTTCATCCCGATGTTTGAAACGATAGCCGGTGTGGCGCGTGCCGATGACATCGACGCGCTCCTGATAGTCGTTCATATCGCCGCAAATAGCGAAATTCTTCGTCGCCGTATGACCGGCGCCAAAACGGTCCTCGATGAGGCGGCGCACGGCAAGCGTCTCGGCGCGGCGGACCGGCATGGTCGAATCTCGGCCACCGACGCCTTCCCGCACTGGCCCCATCGATTTCAGATGCACGACATACAGCGAGAACGGCACGCCGCCGATGGTCAAATCAAGCTCCAGGCAATCACGCTTGAAGATCTTGTCGTCCAGATGAAGATCAAGTGCGGCCAGTTCATCGTTGAAAAGACCGAAATCGCGATAAGTCACCATGGCGTGACTTCTGATGTCCTTCAACACGATCGGCTGCCCGTCACGCGTCTCCTCGCGCATCATCACGGCAACATCGATACCCCTGCCATCATTGCCCTCGATCAGGAACTTCTGCCGGTAGCCATTGCCGACCATGCGGTAGAGATAGCCGTACTCGAAAGCCTGCAATGCCGCCATGCTGTCGACTTCCTGCAGGCAAATGATGTCGGCATCTGCATCGGCGATCGCAAGCGCCGTCATCTGCCTGGTGTCATCGGTGGCAGCGACCACGCGCGCCGCTTCGAGCTGCTTGTAGATGGCTTCGTTCTGCACGTCGAACAGCTTCAACACACGGTCCTGGCGCAACTGATTGCGGAAACCGGTGTAATCGAAACGGGTCAGCAGGTTTTCGACATTGAAGGTGGCAAGGCGCAGGGACATCTGGCATTCCGGTTTGTGGAGATATGGGCCGGCTCGCCCAAATCAATTGGGCTTGGCTGTTACGGTCGATTTGAACTTGCCCATGAGATAGGGGCCGGAGAGAACAGGGGCATATTTCGGCTCCTCGCCCCGCGAAAGACAGGACGGCAGGCAGGCGATCTCGGCAAACCAGTTCGGCTGGTGAAAGAACGCCAGCGACTGCCGTCGTTGCATCCCTCCCTCTTCCGGTGGCGGATTGACGACACGGTGCACCGTCGAGACCCAGCGATCATTGGTCCAAAGCGCCATCAGGTCACCGATATTGATGACGAAGGCGCCGGGTACCGGCGGCACAGGCGTCCATTGGCCGTCGGGCGCTATGATCTCCAGTCCCTTGGAGCCCGGCTGCGGCAGCAGGATCGTCAGGCTGCCATAATCGGTATGCGCGCCGGCGCGCAACTGGCCCGGCTGCGGCGCGACACGCTGCTCGGGATAATTCAGCGCCCGAAGCGCGCTGATCGGTGCGTCGACGTAGCTGTCGAAAAAATGCTCGTCGAGACCGAGCGCGGTGGCAAAGACGCGCATGATCCGCGCCGCCAAATCCTCCATCGAACGGTAATAGGCCTTCCAAGCATCCGCAAAGCCTTCCGGACCATCCGGCCAGATGGTGGCGGCATAGCAGAAGCCGAGCGCTTCCGGATCGGTCATGCCAGCCGGCACGGCAAGCGGCCCGCCGTTGAAACTTTCCTTGAGGTCGGGCGGTGTGTCGATGTTGCGCGATTTCGACAGCGCCTCGGTGCCCGGGCCAAGATAGCCATAGGGATAGCCGGGATACGGCGCTTTTGCCCGTTGCTTGACATCGGCGGGCCGATCAAAAAAAGCGTGCGTCTTTGCCCATACGGCTTGGATTACAGCCTCATCGACACCATGGTTGGCAATCGCCAGAAAGCCGGTCGAACGGCAGATTTCGTCGACCTCAGCACCAAGCCGCCTCTTCTCCCCTTCGCCGGCCGCCTCGAAGGCGCCGAGATCGAAAATCGGGAAGTTTTGATCGGACATGGCGCGACTCCCATTCGTGACATCGGGCAACTCAAGCACAGGTGGGGACCGTGAACAACCGTCTTGTCTCCCCGCCCGCCGCATCGATCACAGCCGCCACGCCGAGCGAACGGCGACCGCGTAGACATCGCCCGTTTTCACCGCTTCGCGGCTATAGGCTCTCAATATCTGACCATCCGGCAGCGATAGCCGCAAGGCGTAGCGCTCGCCCTCGTAAAGGACGGTGTCCACCCTGCAAGAGATACCATCGGCATCGGCGACCACGTCCTCGGGTCGAACGAGGATATCAGCGCGCGGGTTCCCGTCCCCCTGCTCTCTCCAAATCGTCTTCAGCGCCGACCAATCGATAAGCCGCGGCTTACCATCCGGAATGGCGAGCGACAGGATCGCGCCCTGCCCCACCAATCCGCCGACCAGCCGTCCCTCCGGTCGCGCATAGATTTCCGCCGGCGCCGCCACCTGCAATAGCCGTCCCTCGGACATGACTGCGACATCGGTCGCGAGCGCCATGGCCTCGCTCTGGTCGTGGGTGACATAAACCATGGTGGCGCCCGAGCGCTGATGGAATTCGCGGAAGGTCTCCTCCATCTCCTTCTTGAGATGACGATCGAGATTGGCGAGAGGCTCGTCCAGCAGCACGACATCGGGCGATGTCACAAGGCAGCGCGCCAGCGCCACACGCTGACGCTGGCCGCCGGAAAGATCCGCAGGCCGCCGTTCCGCATAGTCTTCCAGCCGCACGGTCGACAGCGCCTCTCGCACCTTCTGACGGTAACGCTCGCCGGAAATGCCGCGCACTTTGAGTGGGTAGCCGACATTGCCGGCAACGTTCATATGCGGCCAGAGCGCATAGGACTGGAACACCATCGCCATGTTGCGCCGCTCCGGCGGCAAGGTATGAGCGGCATCGGCAAACAGACGTTCGCCGAGATGGATCGAACCATCCGTCGGCTGCTCGAAGCCGGCTATCATTCTCAGCACCGTCGTCTTGCCGCAGCCGGAGGGGCCGAGCAACGCCAGGAAACCACCTTCGCGGACCTCCAGCGACAGCGCCTTGCCCGTGCCGAAATCCTTGCTGACGTGATTGAGGATCAGCTTCGCCACGGCACCACTCCCTTCGGCAGGTGCTTGGCTAAAATTTCCAGCAGCAACATCATGGTCACCACCATGGCGACGACGATGACGGACATGGCGGAGGCGAGATCGGCGCTGCCGCCATCATCGAGATTGTAGATGACGACGCCGAGCGTTTGCGTGCCCGCCGCCCAGAGCAAAGCGGAAACGGTGAGCTCGTTGCAGGCGATGAGAAAAACCAGGATCACCGAAGCGCCCGCTGCCGGCGCGATCAGTGGCACAATGATATCGGCAAGACGACGGAAGAAACCGGCGCCCGAGAGACGAGCCGCCTCCTCCAGCGCCGGATCGAGCTGCAGAAAGGCGCTCATCACCGGCTTGAGGCTGACAGCGAAATAGGCCGAGAAATAGGCGAGCAGAATGATCCAGATCGTGCCGTAAAGCGTGATATTGAGGACGGGCAATGGTGCCGCGAAAACCAGGATGAAAGAGACGGCGACGATGATCCCCGGCAGCGAATAGGGAATCTCGATCAATCCGCCGACGATCCGGCTCAGCATATCCTTGCGTCGCGTCAGGGAGTAAGCGGCCAGGACAGTCACCACCAGGAGACCAAGTGCCGTCATCCCGGAGAGGAATAGGGAATTGGAAAAAGCGACGCGCGTCACCGTCTGCCGAAACAGAATTTCGGTGAAGGCGTGCAACGACGCCGTCTTGAAGGTCAACGGCACGCCATAGGCCGGCACCAGCGCGCCGGCGACCAGAGCGAAGAACGGTGCGACGAGCATAATGAACAGGATCATCCACAGCAGCGGCACCGCCCCAAGACGCCAACGGCCGAGCGCCAGGGCGGCAGAGGCGCCGGAAAGGCCGATGACGCGATAATCCCGCCCTTTCAGCGCTTTGCCCTGTACCGCGAGGCCGGCAACCGAAATCACCGCGATCATCGCCGACAGCACGGCGATGTCACCGAAGGTGCGTGGGCCAAAGGTGGAGAATTTGGTGAAGATCAACGTCGACAAGGTGAAGATCGAAGCAGGAATGCCGAGTATAGCCGGGATGCCGAAATTGCCGATCGAAGAGACGAAGGCGATGGCGGCACCGGCGATGACACCGGGCAGTGACAGCGGTAGGATGATGTCGCGGAACACCCGAAATCCCGAAGCACCCGAAAGCCTTGCCGCCTCGACGCCGTCACGCGGCAGTGCCATCAGACCGGCCCGGAGTGCCAGATAAACCAACGGCGCGTGCTGCACGCCATAGAGCAGCGCAATGCCGCCGACAGAATAAAGCGGCTGCGGCGAGCCGAGCGGCGGCGCGATGTGCAGCGCCTTCAACAGGGGGCTCGATGGGCCGGACATCTGCACCCAGGCGAGCGCGGTGACCTGCGGCGGGATCATCATCGGCAGGACGAAAAGAAAACTAAGGGGTCCCCGGCCCGGAATGTCGGTCAAGGTGAGCAGGAAGGCAAAGAGGCTGCCGAGCAACACGGAAATAACCGTGCCAAACACGGCGGTCTCAATCGTATACCAGGCCGAACGCCAGAGGGCGGGATCGGTGATCAGTTCGTAGGCTCCGCCACGCAGCAGCGCCTCGATGCCAGCCTCCGCCAGCCGCGCCAGTGGCAGCACGCTGAGCAGCATCACGATGGTAACGACAAAAGGAAACAGCCAGGTTGGCTGGCTGTTTCCTTTACGCACATATCCGTACATCGACCGTCCAGATTGGATCACTTCGATCCGTAGTAGGAAGAGAAGGTCTTCAGATCCTGGTCGGTGTTCTTCAGAGCTTCGGCCGCATTCAACGGCAAAACCTTGATGCTGTCACGCGCCGGGAAACCGGCGGGCAGCGGCATGCCGTTGCGGGCAGGGATATAGCCGAGGTTCAGGAAGCCTTGCTGGCCCTTTTCCGACAGAGCGTAGTCGACGAATTTCTTGGCGGCGTCGACATGCTTGGTGCTGGCGAGAATGCCGACCGGCTCGGTCACGGCCGAAACGCCTTCGGTCGGGAAAACGAATTCCAGCGGCGCACCCTTGGCCTTTTCGCGGATCGGCATGTAATCGACGATCATGCCGTAGGCCTTTTCGCCGGAAGCAACCGCCTTCAGCACCGCACCATTGCCGCCGGAAGCGATTGCGCCGTTAGCGGCGAGATTCTTGTAGAAATCCCAGCCGAGGCTGCCGACGCCGGCAAGCGTCTGCGCGTGAATGAGAGCGGCACCCGAAGCAAGCGGGCTCGGCATGGCGACGAGCCCCTTGGCTTCCGGCTTGGTCAGGTCCTGCCAGCTCGTGGGCTTCATCGCAGCGGCGGTGTTATAGACGATGCCGGTGGTGATCAGCTTGGTGGAATAGTAGTAGCCGTCGGCGTCATAGAGCGCCGGATCGTAGTTTGCGGCTTCCGCCGACTTATAGGCCAATAGTTTGCCGGCTTCCTTCAGGCGCTCCAGCGTAACCGTATCGGCGATCAGCAGAACGTCGGCAACGGGAGCGCCGGCCTGGATTTCCGCCTGCAGCTTGGCGATGATCTGCGGCGTGCCGTCGCGAACCCAGTCGACCTTGATGCCGGGATTGGCAGCCATGAAGCCATCGACGGTTGCCTGCGCATCGGCATTCGGTTGGCTGGTGTAGAGGACGAGATCGGCGGCGGCGGCAGAACCAGAGAAAAGAGCAATGGCCAGCAGGCCGGCGAGAGCGGAAACAAACGTCTTCATGAAGCGTCCTCGGCTGGGTGATGAGAAGGGTTCCTTAGCGGCGGCGGTTAACATGATTGTGACAATCTGCAACCGCAGACCGGCCGTTCATACTATCATTCGACCTTGACCATAAACGCCCTGCACTATCTCCTAGCGCGCGAGTTTCAGCTTTGGTTTTGGAGGATAATCTATGGAATACCGTCTGCTTGGCCGCTCCGGCCTCAAAGTTTCGACCATCACCATGGGCACGATGACCTTCGGTGGCGTCGGCTGGGCGAAGACCGTCGGTGATCTCGGCGTCAGCGAGGCGAAACGACTTGTCGATATGTGCCTCGATGCCGGCGTCAACTTGATCGACACGGCCGATGTCTACTCGCAGGGGGCTTCCGAAGAAATTCTCGGCGAGATCATCGGCGGCCCGCGCAAGAACGGCGTATTGATCGCCACCAAGGCCCGTTTCCCGATGGGCCAGGGCGTCAACGACGCCGGCTCCTCACGCCAGCACCTGATCCAGGCTTGCGAAGCCAGCCTGAAGCGCATGAAGACTAATGTCATCGATCTCTATCAGTTGCATGAATGGGACGGCCAGACGCCGCTCGAAGAAACGATGGAAGCGCTCGATACGCTCATCCGTCAAGGCAAGGTGCGCTACATCGGCTGCTCGAATTTTTCCGGCTGGCACATCATGAAAGCACTCGGCGTCAGCGAGCGCGACAAGCGCGAACGTTTCGTCAGCCAGCAGGTCCACTATACGCTGGAAGCGCGAGATGCCGAATATGAGCTGCTGCCAGTCAGCATCGACCAGGGCCTCGGCGTCCTCGTCTGGAGCCCGATCGCCGGCGGTCTCCTCTCCGGCAAACATCGCCGCAACCAAGCGACGCCGGAAGGCACCCGCCAGTTTGCCGGCTGGACCGAGCCGCCGATCCGCGACGAGAACCGCCTGTGGAACATCGTCGATACGCTGGTGGAGATCGCCGATGGTCGTGGCGTCTCAGCCGCACAGGTCGCACTCGCCTGGCTGATCGGCCGCAAGGGCGTAACGTCTGTCATCATCGGCGGTCGCACGGACGCGCAATTCAAGGACAATCTCGCCAGCGCCGAGCTGAAGCTGACGGAAGAAGAGCGCAAGCGCCTCGACGACGTCAGTCTGTTGCCTTTACTGTATCCCTACTGGCACCACCGCAATACAGCAACCGACAGGCTGAGCGATGCCGACCTCTCGCTGATTGCACCGCATCTGGCGAACTGATGGAAAGCCAAAAACCTTCTCTCCCCGGAGAGAAGGTGGACAAGAACTGCTGAACGCAGTGAAGCAGTGATTGGCCGGTTGAGGGGGGAACCCGTCGCATTGCGGCGAGCGCCTTCAGCGGCAAGCGAAAGGCAATCCTTACGGTGCAACGCCCCCCTCAACCTGCGCTAAAGCGCATCCTTCTCCCAGCTGGGGAGAAGGTAAGAACTAGGCCGCCATCGCCCCGATTTCGCTGGCGATCAACTTGCCGAGCCGCGAGATCCCCTCATCGATCATCTGCTCGTTGGCGCAGGAGAAGCTGACGCGGAAGGTGTTCGGGCCGGAGCCATCGGCGAAGAAGGCCTGGCCGGGCACGAAGGCCACTTTCGCAGTCTCCAGCGATTTTGCCAGCAGCTTGGCCCCATCCATGCCCTTCGGCAGGGTAACCCAGACGAACATCCCGCCCTCGGGTTTCGTCCAGCTCGTACCCTCAGGCATATATTTCGCAAGCGCCGCCAGCATGCAGTCGCGTCGGTGGCTATAAGTCTTGCGGACCTTGGCGACCTGCGCATCGAAGCCGCGTTCGGCGACTTGATGGATGGCAATCTGGTTGATGGTCGAGGAATGCAGATCAGCCGCCTGCTTCATCAGCACCAATTTGCGAATGACTGGCGCGTTGGCAACGACGAAACCAACGCGAAGACCCGGCGCCAAGGTCTTGGAAAAGCTGCCGCAAT
The DNA here is from genome assembly GCF_025200735.1 of Rhizobium sp. CB3060. NCBI lineage: Bacteria > Pseudomonadati > Pseudomonadota > Alphaproteobacteria > Hyphomicrobiales > Rhizobiaceae > Rhizobium > Rhizobium sp. CB3060. Next base: position 1,864,538 of record NZ_CP104158.1, read on the forward strand.
AGATCGTCCGCGTATCGTTGATATTGCCTTTGCGGGCTATCTCCAGCGCCAGGATTGGCGGGATCGCCTCGCCGTCATAACGCAGCGACTGATAGGCGGCATCTTCGATGATGGCGATATCCAGTTCGTCGCCGAGATCGATCAGCTTTTCGCGGGAAGCGAGATCGACCGTTTCGCCGGTCGGATTGGCAAAATCGGCGGAGAGATAGGCGAACTTTACCTTTCCACCCGCCTGCTCGGCAGTCGCGCGGTAGGAAGCCGGCGTGCGATTGCCGTTCGGCGTGAGCTGATCGTAAGTCGGCTCATAGGCATTGAATGCCTGCAACGCACCGAGATAGGTCGGCGCGGTGACCAATGCCGTATCCTTCGGCGACAGGAACAGCTTACCCAGGTAATCGAGACCCTGTTGCGAACCGGAAACGATAAAGACGTTTTCAAGCTCGCAGGGAACCCCAAGCGCCACCATCTGGCCGACCAGCCATTCGCGCAGCGGCTTGTAGCCTTCGCTGACCGAATATTGCAGCGCCGCGTTGACAGCCGGACCGGAAAAGATGTCCGCATAAGCCTGCTTGAATTCCTGATCCGGAAACAGCGCCGGATCGGGAATGCCGCCCGCAAACGAGATGATGTCCGGACGCTCCAGCAGCTTCAGCAACTCGCGGATTTCGGAGGCGCGCATACGGCTTGAGCGCGTCGCAAAGATATTTTCCCAATTCAGCATGGGGCTTCCTCGTAATTTTTTGTCTTTGCGCCACAAGATCACGCAACAAACGATAAGTCAATAATACTGACCTATTTTGTTTGTGACGGTGACATTCTCAAGGAGATTTGTAGTCAAAGGGGTTGAGAACAGCAGCGGGAAAGGCCGAAAAATCGACGATATCGCGCGTAACGATCGTGAGATTATGAACGGATGCAGTCGCCGCTATCATCGCATCGGCAATCAGCGTCGGCGATTTGCGATGCATGAATTGCGCCCATCGGATCATGCACTCCGCATCCAGGGGAATGACCCGAATCCCAAGCTGCAAACTGTCCAGCCAACGCATAAGCTCTTTTGCCTTTTGCGGATCGGTTTCTCCAGTCAACTCTATACCGCGCTGGATCTCGCCGATCGTGATGGCCGAAATCGCAAGGTCGTCACTCCTGACACTATGTATCCAGGCCAGTACCGCGCCATGCGGCTTTATCCCGCGCAATTCCGATACCACATTCGTATCAAGCAAATACAAGCGTCAATCCTCACTCAGATTGACGTCCCGCCAGACCCATTCCTTACGAGACGGGATATCGAGATCGAATCTTGGCTCCGGCGCGAGAAGCACGTCCTTGGCGGACGGCTTGGCCCGCTTGTTCAGCGCTTCCCACTCAGACACGGAAACAAGCACGGCTTTAGGTTCGCCTCTTTTTGAAACAAGCTGCGGCCCTTCCTCCAGCGAGGCATCAAGCATTTCACTAAATTTCGCTTTGGCGTCCTGAACAGGCCATTGGCGCATGACACCCTCCATCTGACTAGTTAAAAGACTAGTTACTTCTCGCCCGCAATTCAAGATCAAACTTGCGAAACAGCGATCCCGCTCCGATACTCAAGTTGATGACCGAATGGGAACACGCATGACAAACGACAACCCCACCTCCTCCTTCTACGACGACAACGCCGCCGTCTATGTCAGGCGCGATCGCAGCCTGCCGCAGCGGCGACTCGATGCCTTCCTGAATACCCTTCCCGCCGGTGCATCGATTCTGGAATTAGGCTGCGGCGGCGGCCAAGACGCAGCCTACATGATCTCGCGCGGCTTCAACGTCACGCCCACAGACGGTTCGCCGGAAATAGCCGAGCAGGCCGAAAAGTTGATCGGAAAGCCGGTCGTCGTTCTGAGGTTCGAGGAGCTGGAGGACGACCAGCTCTATGACGGCATCTGGGCCGAAGCATCCCTATTGCATGTGCGGCGACCCGATCTTCCAGGGATTTTCAACCGCATCCACAAGGCCCTGAAGAACGGCGGCATATTTCACGCCAGTTTCAAAGCGGGAGAAGCCGAGGGCTATGACGGCTTCGGCCGATATTACAATTATATCTCCGCCGACTGGCTTAACGATCTGCTCATCTCGACCGGCTGGAAGGACATTTCCCTCAACGAAACCGATGGCGGCGGCTACGATGGCAAACCGACGAGGTGGCTGCGGATGAGAGCCCGGAAAAATATTTGATCGGCTATGTAAGCCGTAAACCCGTCTTGAAACGGTCAGGGCCGGGGAAGTCTCCCTCCCCGGCCCTTTTCATTGCGGTGTAAAGCTGAAGAAGCTTAGTTGACGCTCTTGTCGACCAGCTTGTTCTTGCCGATCCAGGGCATCATGCCGCGCAGCTTGGCGCCGACTTCTTCGATCTGGTGGCTGTCGTTGTTGCGGCGGATGCCCTTGAAGCGGGCAGCGCCGGAACGGTATTCCTGCATCCACTCGGAGGTGAACTTGCCGGTCTGGATGTCCTTCAGGACACGCTTCATCTCAGCCTTGGTCTCTTCGGTGATGATGCGCGGACCGGTGACGTATTCGCCCCACTCGGCCGTGTTCGAGATCGAGTAGTTCATGTTGGCGATACCGCCTTCATAGATCAGGTCGACGATCAGCTTCACTTCATGCAGGCACTCGAAATAGGCCATCTCCGAAGCGTAGCCAGCTTCAACCAGCGTTTCGAAGCCGGCGCGGATGAGCTCGACGAGACCGCCGCAAAGAACGACCTGTTCGCCGAAGAGATCGGTTTCGCACTCTTCGCGGAAGTTGGTTTCGATGATGCCGGAACGGCCGCCGCCGACGCCGCAAGCGTAGGAGAGAGCGAGTTCAAGCGCATTGCCGGAAGCGTTCTGATGAACGGCAACGAGGCAGGGAACGCCGCCGCCCTTCTGGTATTCGCCGCGAACCGTGTGGCCCGGTCCCTTCGGAGCGATCATGACGACGTCGACCGAAGCCTTCGGCTCGATGAGGCCGAAGTGGACGTTGAGGCCATGTGCGAAAGCGATCGCAGCGCCATCACGGATGTTCGGAGCGATTTCGGACTTGTAGATGTCGGCCTGCAGTTCGTCCGGGGTCGCCATCATCATCAGGTCGGCCCAGGCAGCAGCTTCGGCAACGGTCATGACCTTGAAGCCGTCGGCTTCAGCCTTCTTGGCGGTTGCCGAGCCGGCCTTGAGCGCGATCGCAAGGTTCTGCGCACCGCTGTCCTTCAGGTTCAGCGCATGGGCGCGGCCCTGGGAACCGTAGCCAATGACGGCGACCTTCTTCGACTTGATGAGGTTGAGATCGGCATCACGATCGTAATAGACGCGCATTGTTTGTCCTTCCCTTTGCTTGTCTGGGTGCAGATTTTAAATTGTCAGACGGTCGCTGCCGCTTCCGCCAATACTTTTTCCGTGCCGTAAAGCCGGAGGAAGGCGCTGACCGCCTTCTCCGCCTGACGGCTGGTGTCCCTCAAACCGGGCTCGCCGAGCAGCATGCGCACATGCAGATCGGAAACGATAAGCCCGTAAAACGTATGATAAGCCTCGTCGGCGTCCATGAAGCGCAGCAGCCCTGCCCGCTTGCCGGCATCGATCAGCCCGCTGGCGCGCCGGTCGATCTGGCGGCGCCCGCGCTCCAGCAGAAGCTTGCCGAGCTTGGAGCCGTCGCGGTTCGATTGACCGATCGCCAGACGGTTCAATGCGAGCGAAACGTCGCCCGCCAGGACTTCCAGCAGATCGCGGGCGAAAATGACGAGATGGTCATGCAGGCTCGCCACGGTCAGCCGTTCGCCGTTGCGCTCGAAGGTGCGCACCTTGCTCGCCTGATAGGCGATCATCGCCGACAGCAGACCGTCGCGATCGCCGAACCATTTATAGAGACTTTCCTTGGAGCAATTGGCAGCGCGCGCGACGCCCGAGGTCGTCAGCGCCTTTTCGCCGCCGTCGACGAGCAGACGCAACGCCTGTTCCAGAACAGCGTTCTGGCGCGGCGAAAACTCGCTCGACTGTCCTGCTTCGCTCAGCACGATGGCCACTCCCAAATACGTACCGTACGGTACGGTTCGCCGTCGTTATGACTGAGGGAGAAGCCAGCGTCAAGCGCAAATCGTTGCTGCAATGCGTCAAAAACGAAGGAAATTATTCCGCGGCAACCGGGCTCCGCATGGCCTCGACATCCTTCAGCGGCGGAAGCCCATAGAGGCGGCTATATTCGCGGCTGAACTGCGAAGGGCTTTGATAGCCGACGCGGTGGCCGGCCGATCCGACATCGAGCTGCTCGACGATCATCAGCCGCCGCGCTTCGTGGAGCCGGAGCTGCTTCTGATATTGCATCGGCGACATCGCAGTCACCGCCTTGAAATGATGGTGCAGCGAGGAGACGCTCATGCCGACGCGTTCCGCCAGTTCCTCGATGCGCAGCGGCTGGACGAAATTGCCGCGAATCCAGGCAACCGCGCGCGCCACTCTGTTGCTCTGGCTCTCCGCCATGGCGACTTGCAGCAGCCGAGGACCGTTCGGGCCCGTCAACAGACGGTAGAGGATTTCCTGTTCGATCAATGGCGCCATGGCAGGAATATCCTCCGGCCGGTCGAGCAATCTAAGTAGCCGCAACGAGGCGTCGAGCAGTTCCGGCGATGCCGCATTGACCGCAAGCCCACGCATGGGTTCCGATATAATCGCTTGGCGCGGAATGTTGACGCGCGATAACAGCTCATTCAGCCGTTCGCTGTCGAGCACCATGGCAAAACAGAGGTAGGGAGTTTCACTGTGGACATTGGTTACCTGTGTCGACACAGGCAGATCGAGAGCGGTCAGAATATACTCGCCGACACCGTAATGGTACGTGTCGGCACCGACCGTCAGGCTTTTGCGTCCCTGGACAACGACGGCATAGGAAGGTCGATAGGCCCCATGCTGCCACACGGTCACCGCCGACTGCCGGTATAGATTGAGACCGTCGATCGGTGTGCGATGTTCTCCATCCCCCGTGGCGAAACGGGCAACGATGGAGGCGAGTTCCTGGTTGGGATTGAATGGCAGTGTCATGCGCAACCAACTGTTTTCGAGGGCTTGTCGCAGCTTATCTAGGTGACCCCTCGTCGCTGAAAAAGAGCCGCTGCCAATTTAGATTCGCAGGATCGTACATAAAGCTTGCAGGATCGCTCTAACGCTCTCACCCGGTTCCGGTCCATAAGTCGGCCACCCCAAAGCCAATCCTAACAAAAGGAAGTCTTCCATGGCAATTGCAAAGGGTTATGCCGCCACCGACGCGTCCAAGCCGCTTACTCCCTTCACCTTCGAACGTCGCGAGCCGAACGAAGACGACGTCGTCATCTCCGTTAAATATTGTGGCGTTTGCCATTCCGACATCCACCAGGCCCGCAACGAATGGGGCGGCTCGAAGTATCCGATGGTGCCTGGCCACGAAGTTGCCGGCCTCGTCACGGCCGTCGGTTCGAAGGTGACGAAGTTCAAGGTCGGTGACCGCGTCGGCGTCGGCTGCTTTGTCAATTCCTGCACGACCTGCGCGACGCGCGATTTGGACTACGAACACTTCCTGCCGGGCCTGGTCCAGACCTACAACGACGTGGAAGCAGACGGCGAGACGCCGACCTACGGCGGCTATTCCGACTCGATCGTCGTCAAGGAGGGCTATGTCCTCTCCTTCCCCGACAATATTCCGCTGGATTCGGGCGCGCCGCTGCTGTGCGCCGGCATCACGCTCTACTCGCCGCTGCGCCACTGGAAGGCAGGCCCGGGTAAGAAAGTCGCCATCGTCGGCATGGGCGGTCTCGGCCACATGGGCGTCAAGCTGGCGCATGCCATGGGCGCCGACGTGACGGTTCTCAGCCAGACGCTGTCGAAGAAGGAAGACGGCTTCAAGCTGGGCGCCAAGGATTATTACGCCACCAGCGATGCCGAGACCTTCACCAAGCTCGCAGGCACGTTTGACCTGATTATCAACACGGTCGGCACCGCCATCGACTGGAATGCCTATCTCAACCTGCTGAAGTATGACGGCAGCATGGTGCTGGTCGGCGTTCCGGAACATGCCGTTCCGGTTCACGCCTTCTCGCTCATCCCCGGCCGCCGCAGCCTTTCCGGCTCCATGATCGGCTCCATCAAGGAAACCCAGGAAATGCTCGACTTCTGCGGCGAGCACAACATCGTCGCCGAGATCGAGAAGATCAACATCCAGGAGATCAACGAAGCCTATGAGCGCGTTCTGAAGAGCGACGTTCGCTATCGCTTCGTCATCGATATCGCTTCGCTGGCCTAAGAAAAACGGCGGCGTCCGAAACGGGCGCCGCCTTCTTTAATCTTCGCGCATGGTTTCCCTTTGCGTGATCAGCCGGGCGCTGTGCTGCCGGCTGATATAGATCCACAGCCAGCTCCAGGCGACCGCAATGCGCCAGCGCACGCCGATCAGGAAGTAGATGTGGGCAAGGCCCCAGACCCACCAGGCGATCCATCCCCTGAGCTTGATCCAGCCGAAATCGATGATCGCAGCACTTTTGCCGATCGTCGCGAGACTTCCCTGATGATGATAGTGAAATGGCCCTGGTGCCGGCTGGCCCGATAACTTGGCCCGTATCATCTTGGCGACGTAAGAGCCCTGCTGCTTGGCGGCCGGCGCGATGCCCGGCACGGGACTGCCATCCCCGCGCATGACCGCCGCCGTGTCGCCGATGACAAAGATATCCGCCTCGCCAGACGCTCTCAGTTCCTTGTCAACCACGACGCGGCCGGCGCGGTCGACCGAAACGGCGAGCCATTTCGCCGCCGGCGAAGCCTGCACGCCAGCGGCCCAGACGATCGTCCGGCTCGGCACGAAGGTCTCCCCGATCGTGACACCCTCCGCGGTGCACGATGTAACGGGTTTTCCCGTGCGAACTTCGACGCCCGACTTTTCCAGCGCCTTGTGGGCATAAGAAGACAGCCCCTCGTCAAAACTTGGGAGAACGCGCGGCCCGGCTTCGACAAGAATGATCCTGGCCTTGGTGGTGTCTATGTTGCGGAATTCCTTCGGGAGTGTCGTTCTGGCCAGCTCGGCAATAATGCCGGCAAGCTCGACGCCGGTCGGCCCGGCGCCGACGATGGTAAAAGTCAGCAAAGCGTCGCAGACGGCAGGATCGGTTTCCAGCTCCGCCTGCTCGAAGGCCAAAAGAACGCGGCGGCGGATCGTCGTCGCATCCTCCAGCGTCTTAAGGCCCGGCGCCACCGGTTCCCATTCGTCATGTCCGAAATAGGCATGCGTCGCACCCGTCGCCAGCACAAGCGTATCATAGGCGATCGTGGTGCCACCCTTCAGCGTCACCACATGTGCCTTGCTGTCGACGCCGACGACCTCCGCCAGCAATGTCGTCACTTCCGGCCGATCGCGGAAAAAGCTTCGGATTGGCCAGGCGATCTCGGACGTGGCGAGCAACGTAGTGGCGACTTGATAGAGCAGCGGCTGGAACAGATGATGGTTGCGCCGGTCGATCAGCGTGATCCGGACCGGAGCTCCCTTGAGATCGTTGACGAGCTGCAAGCCGCCAAATCCACCCCCGACGACGACAACGTGATGATCCTGCATGACGACACCCCGCACCCTGTTTTGTCTTCGCAAACGTAGGGTTGAGGATGATGGCCAGCAACCGCCTTTTACGCATGGCACCCCTGCATCTGCCACCTTGCCATAGCGGCTAAGATGCTTTCGCCGATTGCGCACGCAAGATCAGATTGAATACGTCGCGGACGTCCTTGATACCGAGAAATTGTGGAACGTTGGAAAGCGCTGGAGTCCAGGCCCCCATACCGCCGAAACGGCCATAGCCGACTTGGGTATCGGTTCCGAAGCTGATCGTCCCTGTTCCATCACCGCGCTGATCCAGATCCAGAGCCGGCAACCGTTCCAGCGATACGGTAAGAATCTTGGAAAACCAGCCGTCGCGTAAAATTATGATGCGCTGGTCACTGACCGCATACTGTGTCCTTGCGCGAACGAACGCATCGACCGCAAAACGACCAACGATAAGATAGAGACCGATCAATACGAAAGGCACGCCCCATAACCTGAAAACGACTGGCGCATTGATCTGGCGTATCACCGAACTTTCCCAGAAGATCGCAAAGCCGCCCCACAACAACGAAAAAGGCACTTGCAGTAGATCTTTCTTATTAAACATGAGCCCTTGCTTCGGCTGGCCCAGCCACAATAATTTTTCACCAGGCAGGAAGTAGTTTTGAATGTCAGAATTGCGCATGGCATATTGCCCCTAAAGCGATAATTGCGACAGCGACTCTACAACTTAAAAACTGGTGATTTTCATGACAGCTTTGCTGAGGTGATATGCAGAATCAGCACGCGACCGTAGTGAGCTCAATGTGCATAGCCGACGGGGATGGATGTGCCGCTTTTCAACTCCTCCATGGAAATGGAGGCCGAGACATCGAAGAGCTCGATCTTGCGTACGAGCATCTTGTAGATGACATCATAGTGCTCGACACGCGGCAGCACGATTTTCAGGATGTAGTCGTGATTGCCGGTCAGCCGGTGCGCCTCGACAATCTCCGGAATGTCGCTGATCGCCTTGCGAAAGGTCTCGATCCATTCGTCGGCATGATGTGCGGTCTTGATCAGCGCGTAGAGCGTGGTGGGCACACCCATCTTCTCGCGGTCGAGCACGACAATACGTCTGGCGATGTGGCCACTCTCCTCCAGCCGCTGAATGCGACGGGAACAGGCGGAGACCGACAGCGCCACGCGGTCGGCAAGATCGGTCACCGAAATGCCGGCATCGGTCTGCAAAAGATCGAGAATCTTTCTGTCTCGCCCGTCGAGCATATGCAACGATCTCCCTAATGGCGCTGTAATTTTGCGCATAATATCATTCTTGCGCAAAATCTTGCAGTGAAGATCGCATAGACGACAAAGATTGCAAACACGAGGCGCGTGAAATGTCTCAATATTCTGCTATTCACATTCGAGAACGGAGAGCGGCAGTATGCGCACTATCGGCCTGATCGGCGGCATGAGTTTCGAGAGTTCGGCAGTTTATTATCGTCTTATCAATGAGATGGTTCGCGACAGACTAGGCGGCCTCGCCTCTGCCGAGGTGCTGATGTATTCCGTCAATTTCGAAGAGATCGTCGCCATGCAGAAGGCCGGGCGTTGGGACGATGCCGCTGCCCGTCTCGGGGATGCCGCGCTTCGCCTGCAGATCGCCGGTGCCGAATGCGTGTTGATCTGCACCAACACCATGCATCTGATCGCCCCGGAAGTTGCCGCGCGTATCTCGATCCCCCTGATCCATATCATCGACGAGACCGCTGCCACGCTGAAGGCCGCCGGCCGCGTTAAGCCGCTACTGCTTGCCACGCGCTACACGATGGAACACGGCTTCTATGCCGACCGCATGGCCCGCAATGGCGTTTCCGTCATGGTCCCCGGCGCTGAAGATCGCACCACGACCCACGACATCATCTTCAATGAACTCTGCGCCGGCGTCGTCAAGGACGAGTCGCGCCGGAAGCTGATGGCCATCATCGAGCGCGCCAAAGCCGAAGGCGCCGATAGCGTCATTCTTGGCTGCACCGAGATCTGCCTGATCCTGGATCCGAACGCGCTTACTCTGCCGGGCTTCGACACCACGGCGATTCACGCACAGAAAGCTGTCGATTTCGCTGTCGGCAATGAAAAGGCAAGAGCAAGCCAGGCCGCGTAAATCAAGCCAAATTTACTTGACTGAGTCAAATAAATGATGGACATCGTCTCCTATGCTATAGGGAGACGATGTCCATGCTTGTGACTACGGAACTCGCGACCATCGATGCGGCGCGCGACTTCAATCGCTTCTATACCAGTTTCCTTGGCGTTCTGAACAAAGCCTATCTCGACAGCCCCTATGCGCTGACTGACGTCCGCGTGCTGTTCGAAGTCGGCTCGCGTGGCGGCGTCGCCGCTTCGACATTGACACGGGATCTGCATCTCGATCCCGCCTATCTCAGCCGCATTCTGAAACGCTTTCGCGAAGACGGCTTGATCGAAACCAAGCCAGATCCGGACGATCTGCGCAGCCAGATCATTACAGTCACCGACAAGGGACAAGCGCAGTTCCACGAGTTTGTCCGCCGCTCCCGCGCCGAGATCGCCGGGCATTTCGATGCGCTGGCCATCGGTGAGCCCGAACGTGTCGTGGACGCGATGCGAACGATCCAGACCGTCCTCAACTCAAGTGCCAATGTCACGCCTCCCGCCGTCATCCGCACTCACCGCGCCGGCGATATCGGCTGGATCGTCCAGAGCCAGGCCCGCTTCTATTGCGAGGAATTCGGCTGGGATCTGCGTTTCGAAGGCCTGATCGCCGAGGTCGCCGGAAAATTCCTCTCCAACTTCAATCCGCAGAAGGACCAATGCTGGATCGTCGAGCGGGGCGGACTGAACATCGGTTCCGTCATGGTCGCCGATGGCGGCGACGGCTTCGCAAAGCTCCGGCTGCTCTATGTCGACAAGACGGCACGAGGCCTCGGCCTCGGCAAGCTGCTGGTCGGTGAATGCATCCGTTTTGCCCGCAACGCCGGCTATCGTCAGCTTTCGCTCTGGACAAACGACATCCTCGATACTGCCCGAGCCATCTATGTCCAGGCTGGATTCCGACTCGTCTCGGAAGAAAAACACCGTATGTTCGGCCCCGAATTGAACGGCCAGACATGGGTGCTGGACCTCTAATCAAATAACGCGCCATCACGATTATGTTGCGCCGCAAAATTCCGCTTGATTTGGAAACGATCATTTCCTAAACAGTCTGCATGACGACAGACACACAAGACTTCTCCCCGAAGCTTCGCGGTCGCCCGCGGGAATTCGATATGGACGCAGCGCTCGACGAGGCACTGCGGGTCTTTTCCGAGCGCGGCTACTATGCCGCCTCGATTAGCGAACTGACCGAGGCCATGGGGCTGACCGCGGGCAGCGTCTACAAGGCGTTCGGCGACAAGCGGGGCGTGTTCCTGGCCGCTTTCGATCGCTATCGCCGTATGCGCCAGCAACTGATCGATGAGGCTCTTGCGAAGGGCCCGAACGCATATGAGAAACTGCGTATTTTGGTGGCGTTCTTCGCCGAAGCTTCGTGCGGTGAGATCGGCCGCAGAGGCTGTCTCGTGGTCGGCAGCGCGACCGAGCTTGCGCTTTTCGACAAGGAGGTCGCCAGCCGTGTCAGCGTGGCTTTCGATTTCGACGAGCGGCGCATTCGCGACCTCGTCCTTCTGGGTCAGGCGGATGGATCCGTGGCAAAGCATATCGACCCTGAAAGCACCGCCTGCGCCTTGCTTGCCCTAACGAAAGGCATGCGCGTGATCGGAAAGACCGGCCGCAAAACCGAACATATGCTCGCCGTCGCCGAGACGGCCATGAAACTGCTGAACTGATTTTTTCACACGAATTTTCGGGGAGCACGCTCCCTCGCCCGCATCGAGGATAAAACATGCCCGCAACTTCCGCTGCCAGACGGGAGAGCACACCGCTCCCCGAGAAGACCATTTCACCGCTGTTGACATTCATGTTCGCTGCCGCCTGCGGGCTGGTGGCCGCCAATCTCTATTACGGCCAGCCGCTGGCCGGTCCGATCAGCCAGGCGCTGGGATTCACGCCGGCGGCAACCGGTTTGATCGTGACACTAACGCAGATCGGTTACGGCCTCGGCCTGCTGCTGATCGTGCCGCTCGGCGATCTCCTGGAAAACCGCAGGCTGGTACTGACGCTGATCGGTCTTTCGGCACTGGCGCTCGTCGGCGCCGCCTTTGCGTGGTCGCCGTCGCTCTTCCTGCTCGCCTCGCTCTGCATCGGCCTCGCCTCCGTCGCTGTCCAGGTGCTGGTGCCTTTCGCCGCCCATATGGCGCCGGATGCCAGCCGCGGCGCGGTTGTGGGCAATGTCATGAGTGGCCTGCTTTGCGGCATCATGCTCGCGCGGCCCGCGGCAAGCTTCCTGTCGGAACTCTTCTCCTGGCATGCGGTCTATATCCTCTCCGCCGGCGTCATGATCGGACTTGCCATCATCCTTCGCGTCGTCCTGCCGACCCGTGTTCCGCATACCAAGCTGCATTACGGCCAACTGCTTTATTCGATGGGCCATCTCGCGCTGCATACGCCGGTGCTACAGCGCCGCGCGCTCTATCAGGCCTGCATGTTCGGCGCCTTCAGCCTGTTCTGGACGACGACGCCGCTGCTGCTTGCAAGCCCTGCCTTCGGCCTGACGCAGAACGGTATTGCGCTCTTCGCGCTGGCTGGAGCTGCGGGCGCGGTCGCTTCGCCGATTGCCGGCCGTGTCGCTGATCGCGGCTGGACGAAGCTTGCCACCACCTTCGCCCTAGTGCTCGCCATCATCGCGCTCCTTATTGGCCATGCGTCCGGCAGCGGTTCGCTACTGGCGCTGGCGACATTGACGCTCTCCGGCATCCTGCTCGATTTCGGCGTACAGACCAATCTCGTGCTCGGCCAGCGCGCCATCTTTGCGCTGAGCGCCGAACATCGCAGCCGCCTGAACGGTCTCTACATGGCGACATTCTTTGCCGGCGGCGCCCTCGGCTCGGCGATCGGCGGCTGGGCCTATGCCACCGGCGGCTGGAACCTCGCCTCTTGGATCGGCGTCTGCTTCCCGGTCGTGGCGCTGCTCATTTTCCTGACCGAGCGGCAGAAATGATCAAGACGGCTGCGGAACGATGGTCCGCAGCCAGTCGCATTCACTGAGGCCGGCAGCGGCAAATGGGTCGATCAAGGTGCCGGAGACAATAGACGCCAAGATCTGCGGCCCCGGCGGTACCCTGGCGATCATGGCAACCAGTCGATCCCGGATCCAGGCCAATGCTGCCGAATCCGACTGGTAGAACGGCGTAAACGTCAGCGATAGCAACTGGAACAGCCGCACATGCATGCGCCGCGCTTTGGCGTAAGCCGCAAGCGCCGCGCTGATATCGTCGTTGCCCGCCAATGCATGCGCAAGCGCCGCTACATCCAGCAGCGCCATATTGGCGCCCTGCCCGAGTTGCGGGCTGGTCGAATGGGCGGAGTCGCCGACGAAAACCGTGCGGCCGCTATAGGGAATGGCCACGGTTCGATGGGCGTAGCGCGCCAGCGTCAACTGTTCCCAATCGATAATTTGATCAAGCAACGGCTGGCATTCCGGCCAATAGCCGCGGATCGCCGACTTCCAGCGCTCAAGCCCCTGCCGGCGCACCTCGTCTGCATCCGCTATCTTCAAGCTCCAGAACAACGCCGCCTGCTTCGGCAGATCCGGCTTACGCTGTCCGATCGGCAACACGCCGATCATCACTTTCGCTTGGTCGTAGCGCTGCGTCAGTGCCCTCTCATCCACCAATCCATCGGGACAATCCAGCGTCGCCCAGAAGGCGCCATAGGCGAGATTGCGCACCCGTGGTGCGACCGGGCAGGCAGCGACCAACTCAGAACGCGCGCCGCTCGCGTCGACGACAAGATCATACGGCCCCAACCGCTCTCCGCCCTCGGTAATGAGATGGGTGTGACTGCCCTCTTCCAGCACGCCAGTTACCCGCCGTCCGGTGAGGACAAGGTGTCGCCGCGCAGAGACTTCGTCATAGAGCGTGTCGAACAGTGCGGCGCGATGAACCGCCAGCCCATAGCGCCCGCCGGCCAGCGTGTCATAGCGCACGTCAAGAACGATGCAGCCACGTTTCGCCTCGGTGCCGAACAGCCGATCGATGCGATTGCCGGCGGTGTGAATGGCAGGACCGAGGCCGAGCGATTCCAGCACGGTCAGGCCGGTTGGCTGCAGCATCAGCGCGGATCCGACCGGCGAAGGACTATCGAACCGCTCGATAATTTCCGTCGTATGACCGGCACGTGATAGAAACAGGGCAGCCGCAAGGCCCGCAGGTCCGGCACCGACGATCGCAATTTTCAGGGATTTCACTGGCCGCGCTCAGTCCTGCGATTGATCGAAACGGACGCGTGCAGCGCGCACAGCATCATGGTTGGCCTCGGCCCAATTCAAGAGTTGCGCCAAAGGCACATACAGCGAGCGGCCGAGATCGGTCATGCGATATTCGACACTCGGCGGCTTGGTTGGAAACACCTCGCGGCCGATATAGCCATCGCGCTGGAGGTCCCGCAGCGTCTGGGTCAACATGCGCTGTGAAATATCCGGCACCATGCGCCGCAGCTCGCCGAAACGATACGGCCGCTGCGCCAAGGCTTCCAGCAGCAACACCGACCACTTGCCGCCGATCTGCGAGATCAGGTCCCGCACCGGGCAATTCGTAAAATCGAGTTTGCTGACATCGAAGACACGCAGCGGTTCCTCTGTGCTGCGCAAGTTGACGACGGTGCTGGCGCTCATATCGGGCTGGTTCCCTTTTGGTAACGTAGGGCTGAAAAACTGCCTCCTTTACAGCCCGAAGTCAATTCCTATTCTAGTGCTAGTCTCTTTTTGAGAGCGGAAAACCTCTGCAAGTCCGCGGCGGTCAAACAAGGAAAAACATATGAGCAGCACTCTTCTCGTCACCGGCGCCGCGGGTCAGCTTGGTCAGCGCGTCATTCATCACCTGCTGGAGACATACAGGGTCGCGCCCAGCCGCATCATTGCCGCCACCCGCAGCCCGGAGAAGCTTGCCGACCTCGCCGCCAAGGGCGTCGTCACCCGCAAGGCCGATTTTGATGATGCCGCCAGCCTGTCCGCCGCCTTTGCCGGCGTCGACCGCCTGCTTATCATCAGCACCGACTCGCTCGCCGTTCCCGGTCAGCGCCTGAAGCAGCATACGGCTGCCGTTGAAGCCGCGAAGGCCGCTGGCGTGAAGCACATTCTCTACACCTCCATGCCGGCCCCGGAAGGTTCGCTCGTCAGCTTCGCGCCTGACCATCTCGGCACGGAAAACGCCATCAAGGCAAGCGGCATCGGCTACACCATCCTGCGCGACGCCTGGTATTTCGACAACTATCTGATGGGTCTGCCGCATAGCCTCGAAACCGGCAAGTGGTACACCGCGACCGGCGGCGGCCGCGTCAGCAACATCAGCCGCGAAGATTGCGCGCTCGCCATCGCCGCCGCCTTGGCGTCCGATGCGACGGAAGATGCTACCTACACTCTGACGGGCTCGACTGCCGTCACCATCGATGAGATTGCGAGCGTCGTCAGCAGGATCACCGACCGTCCGCTGGAAGTCGTACAGGTCAACGACGAACAACTCGCCGCTGGCCTCAACGGCGCCGGCCTGCCGAAATTCGTGGTCGACATGCTCGTCTCCTTCGACGCTAACATCCGCGCCGGCAATTTCAACATCCTCACGAACGACTTCAACAAGCTGACCGGCAAGGAGCCGCAGACACTGCGCAGCTTCGTCGAGGAACACAAGGCCGCGTTGCTCGGCTAAGGCTTTGGAGAAGGTCAGGCTGGGCCGCCACGGCGGCAAGGGCCTGCCTGACCGCCTACTCCAAACTAGTCCGCGTCGACGGGGAACAACCAAAGACAACATCCGCTGATCGTTAAGAACTGCGCAAATCTGCGCTTGCGTATTAGGAGCCTCAGTTGACTATACGCTGAGTGTGGACGGTACGGTGTGAGATGGCGACGAAATCTTTCGCATGACCGCGCGAAGAGAGAAGACGCACGTCGCTACGCTTACGGGCAAAACCATCGAGCAAATCACCAGAGTCGTGATTGCTCTGTCACAATGATTTCCGTCAGGGCATTGCTCTAAGCCGTCCGAAAGAGCCGCGAATCCAACAAAGCTGATAACAAAGCTGTCGATCAATCCCAGCACCAACAATACAATAAGAATTGTCAGCTTTGCGGCCTTCATTACACAAACTCACGATCACTGGGGTCGAGCTAGTTGCTGCAACTAACTCTCTTTGACAGGAGGGTTCGCAGCTTAGCCTCAGAATTGAAAAGCCATTCTGCACCCGTTTTGCGTGCAGAATGGCTGAAAAGAACAATGCTAGCAAGAGGCACGCCCGCGATATTCAGATCGCAAGCGGAAACAACAGCTATACGAGTTGATTTCTCGGTACGTGAAGGATTTTTAGCTCAAACCGCCTGACCACAAGCCCGGCGGAAGCGCCGCACCGTTTCGGCCATGCCATATTCCAGCGCATCGGCAGTCAGCCCATGGCCGATCGAAGTCTCTGCAAGCTTCGGAATACGCTTAAGCAACGCTGGCAGATTGGCGACCGTCAAATCGTGACCGGCATTGACGTCAAGGCCGTTGGCGAATGCAGCATCAGCCGTCTTGCCAAGCGCTTCGAGAATGACGGCAGCGCGCTCCGGTGCGTCATAGCAGCCACCATAGGGGCCGGTGTAAAGCTCGATGCGGTCGGCACCGACCTCCTTGGCGATCTTCACCGCGTCGGCATCGCCGTCGCCGTCGGCAAACAGCGAAACGCGGCAGCCGATCTTCTTGTATTTGGCGACGACATCGACCAGCAAATCGCGGTTCTTACGGAAATCCCAGCCGTGGTCGGATGTCGCCTGTGAGGGATCGTCGGGTACCAGCGTCACCTGCTCCGGCTCTACGGATGCACAGAGATCGAAGAACTCGTCTGTCGGATAGCCTTCGATATTGAACTCCGCTTCCGGAAATTCATCGTCGATCAGCGCCCGGATTTCGGGCAGATCAGAGAAGCGGATGTGCCGCTGATCGGGCCGCGGATGCACGGTCAGACCGCTGGCGCCGGCGGCAAGCGCGATGCGTCCCAAGCCCGTGACACTTGGCCAGGGAAGATCGCGCCGGTTACGCAGCATCGCGATGGCGTTGAGGTTCACGGAGAGCTTGGCGGGCATGATCGAAATCCATGATTTATAAAGAGGATAATACATCCGTTTTATGCGATTGCACGCCGCAAGACCAACGAGATTCGAACATCGACTCATGCAAAAGATTGATGGTCTTCCCCTCTTTTGCCGTCTCGCCCGTCCGACGATACCCCCTTCGGGCAACTTATAATTTCGCCGAAACCCGATAGCGTCGTTGTATCGGGCGCCTGATTTGATTCGTCCGGGAACGAGGGAGCTCAAGCTCACCCACAGTAAATTTGTCCTTATGAAACCTAAGAATTTTCATCGGCGACATATCTGCGTTTGTTAGTCGCGTCATTGTGAAAGCGAGTTGGGCGTAGCTGCGGCCTCCTCCGTCAGACAAAAAAATAGGCACTCAATCGTGGCGTGGGGCGCCGCGACAAAAGGGGATGGAAATATGGAGGTACTCATGTCTGACGGTTCCAAACGTCCGTTTGCTGCCGCCAACCTTGTTTCGCGGGCGCGTGCCAAGTACCGGTTCCTGCCTGAGACCGCACTTCCTTCTGACCTGCCGGAGGGGGCAGTCGCCATTGCCGATATGGCCAGCGCTTTCGGGGTGACACACAGGACGCTGCATTTTTACGAGGAAAAGCGGCTGATCTCAGCCGATCGCCACGGGCTGATGCGCATCTACGGCACCGACGATGTGCTGCGCATGGCCGTCATTACAGTCTGCCGCGAAATCGGCATGTCGATCGCCGCCATTCAGGAGATCATGGAAAAGCTCGATGATGCGGAAACATCAGACGATGCCGAGACCATCTTCCGCACGGCCCTCAACCACCGCAAGCGCGAACTCATCATCGAGATGTCCGAATTGAATCGGCAGATGCAGAAAGTCACCGATCTCCTTGATTATGATAGCACTGCAGAGCGCCCTCATTCTCATGGTGGGGACATCTGATAGACCGTTTCAGCATGGGGTTGAGGCCACCTGATCGGCGTCGTAAGGCGAGCAAGTAAACTTCAGCGGACGATCGTCAGCGTCTCGGCGGCACGCGTAATCGCCGTATAAAGCCAGCGCTCGCGCGTATCGCGAAACGCCCAGCTTTCATCGAACAACACCACATTGTTCCACTGCGAACCCTGCGCTTTATGCACGGTCAGCGCGTAGCCATAGTCGAATTCGTCATAGCGCTTGCGGGTCGACCAGGGGATCTCGCCCTCGACATCCTCGAAGGCCTGCTTCAGCAGCTTGATCTTCGCGGCACCCCGATCCATGTCGTCATCTTCCGGCCGAACAAGCAGATTGATGCCGGGCTTCGTGGTTTCCCTGGAAGATGTCATCACCTGCCAGAGCGAACCGTTGAGCAGGCCCTTGGCGGGGTCGTTGCGCAGGCAGACCAGCTTGTCCCCGGATTGCGGATATTCGGCCGTAAAACCCTTGAGCTCGCGCAGTCGCTGATTGTACCGCCGGCGGGTCCGGTTGGTGCCCACCAACACCTGATCCGCCTCGAGCACCAGCGGCTGCGTCACTTCATTCTTCGAAATCACCTGCGCGGTGCCGTAATCGCCGTGCATGATCTCCCTGCCCTCGCGCACATGCATGGCGAGTTGGATGATCGGATTGTCACGGGCCTGACGGTGAATGTCCGTCAGAAGATAGTCCGGCTCTTCGTTGGTGAAGAACCCGCCGCCCGAAACCGGCGGCAACTGCCCGGGGTCGCCGAGGACGAGGATCGGCGTGCCGAAACTCATCAGGTCCTTGCCGAGTGCTTCATCCACCATCGAACATTCGTCGACGATGATCAGCGCGGCCTTGGCGACCGGGCTCTGCCGGTTGATGGTGAACATCGGGGCGATCGACGTCTTGCCGGTTTCTTCGTCCTCGACGGCCTCTTCACCGCGCGGGCGATAGATCAGCGAATGGATGGTCTTGGCGTTGCTGGCGCCGCGTGAGCGCAGCACCTGCGCCGCCTTGCCGGTAAAGGCGGCAAACAGGACTTCGCCATCGACATGCTCGGCAAAATGCCGGGCAAGCGTCGTCTTGCCCGTACCGGCATAACCGAACAGGCGAAACAGCGGCGAGCGCCGTTCCTTCAGCCATTTGGCAACGGCCTTGAGCGCTTCGTCTTGTTGTGGTGCGAATTGCATGGGCCGACTTGGCAGGATTCGCCCGGCAGAAGCAAGCAGTAAAAAACCCAGAATTGTTGGGAATAAAATCGTGGCAATTCGCGTCTCATGTCCGGCAACGCAAAACGTGGGGCCTAGACCATAGGTCTACCATTCCGAGGAGAAACATCATGAAAGCCGCGAAATTCTTGCCGATCCTGGTCATGGCATCGGCCGTAGCGACGTCGGCCTTTGCCGCCGCCCCGGTAAAAACCGGCGAAAGCGCCAAGGGCAAGGTTCTCACAGGCGAAAACGGCATGACACTCTACACCTTCAAGAATGACAAGAAGGGTGTCTCCAATTGCAACGACGATTGCGCCAAGGCATGGCCGCCGCTAATGGCCGATAGCAAAGCCAAGGCAGAAGGCGCATATTCGATCATCACCCGCAAAGACGGGAAGAAGCAATGGGCGAAGGACGGCATGCCGCTCTATTTCTTTATGAAGGATACCAAGGCCGGTGAAGTTGCCGGCGATGGCTTCAAGGGTGTCTGGGATGCCGCACGGCCCTGATCGGACCGGCCGGGATGCGGGGGGAGCCTCCCCCGCACCCGACAGCTTCGAGGCGGAGGTGCTGGCGCTCCTCCCCTCGTTACGGCGCTATTCGCGCAGCCTCACCCGATCCGACGCCGATGGCGAAGACCTTCTGCAGGATTGCGTGGAAAAGGTGCTGGTGCGGCGCAGCCAGTGGCGCGGGCTGAACCTGCGCGGCTGGGTGCTCACCATCATGACCAATCTCTACCGCAACGGCCTGCGCCAGCAAGGTCGTCGCAATTTCGTCGATCTTGACGACAACACCGATCTGCCGGCCACTGAGACCAGCAGTGACCCTTTGGAGCGCTCGCGATTGGAAGCGGCGCTGAACAGCCTCGGGGAGGATTACCGCGCAGTGCTGATGCTGGTGGTGGTCGAAGGCTACAGCTATCAGGACGTCGCCACCACACTGGATATTCCGATCGGCACCGTCATGTCGCGCCTGTCTCGAGCGCGCCGGAAAATGACCAATCTGATGAGTGCCGAGAATGTCATTACGCTTCGGAGACCGAAATGAGCGAACGTAACCCGACCGTGACCGAAGCGGATCTCCACGCCTTTGCGGACGGATTGCTGCCGGCGGACGATCACGCCCGATTGAAAGCCTGGCTTGTCGAAAACTCCGAACAAGCGGACCAGATCTCCGCATGGCAGGCGCAAAACGCCAGCATCAAGGCGCTGTTTGCGCCGTATGAAACGTCGAAGGAAGGCGACCGTGAGCTGGTATTGCGCATCCCGGCGTCGTCTGTGCCTGCCGCAGCGTCACGTCGGCTTCGCTGGCTGCCGATGGCCGCGGCCTCCCTAGCGATCTTCCTGGTCGGCGCTGCCGCCGGCCATTTCGGCCCACCGCTTCTGACGCAGCCGGACCTTCGCCTGGCGGGTATCGAAGCGCTGCCGCGGCAGGCGCAATCGGCCTTCGTCGTCTATGCGAGCGATGTCCGCCACCCGGTCGAGGTCGGCGCGGATCAGGAAGCACATCTTGCCACCTGGCTCGGCAAGCGCATGAATGTCGCCGGCCTCAAGGTGCCGAGCCTCAGCGCGCTCGGCTTCCAGCTCGTCGGCGGCCGTCTGCTGCCGATCAACGGCACGCCCGGTGCACTCTTCATGTATGAGAACGCCAGCGGCCAACGCTTGACCGTGCTCGTCGGCAGCAACAAGGACAATACGACGACCAGCTTCCGCTTCACCAGTGCCGGTACGGTCGAGACCTTCTACTGGATCGACGGCAAGCTCGGCTATGCCGTTACCGGCGAAATCTCGCGCGACATGCTGAGGCGGGTGGCGGATGAATGCTATAAGCAGTTCTCATCGTAAGACGCTCAGCGTTCGGGATCGTTCTCCAGCAAGATCGGCTTGCCGTGCGGCGTCGCTTCCGCCGCGCGCTGCCAGCTTTTCTGCAGGTCGAGGATCGCGCTCGCATCGGCGATGCCGCGGCTGATCAACATGCTGGAGAGTGCGGCCACCCAACAGTCGAAATAATCGCTGCCGTCTTTGGCCCGGCCAGGCTTGTACAATTCGGCAGAAAGCTGCTCTGCCCACTCGCCCCAGCTAAACAGTCTCTTCTCATGCAGATGCACGGTCATTGCAAAAGCCTCCGCCGCCCAGGGCTCGGGGAAGACCGGCTCACCATCGGCGGATTTTGGCAGTTGCGGCGATTGCGCCAGGAGCGACGAGGTCTCAGACGCGCTCAAGATAGTTCTCCCAGGCGTCGATGGAGACGGTTAGCGACGGATCGGCGCCCTCACCCCAGATTTCCGGCGCATCGAAAACGACGGTGTAAATCCATTGCGGATTCTCGCCCTTGCCATGAGCATTGTCGTCGGGGAAAACGAACGAGCCCTGAACGGCTTCCACCACACCCGTCTTGGCTCGCGCATAGCGGGGCAAACGCGTATGTCCCGTCGGATTGATGTTCTTCGTCCGCACGTGATCGCCGACTGCAAAAAGCGGCGCCGTATTGACCGGCCGATCGCAGGGGCCGCCCTTGGCAAGAGCGCCGGTGACCATATCGGCCTTCAAGATACGCTTCGGCACCACACCTTGCTGCGACGAATGGCCGGTTCGCAACTCGTCGTGCGTTACAAAACCATGCCGTTGCAGCAGCACTTCGACCCCACGCGTCCAGATCTCATAATAACTGGCGGCTAGGTATGCAGCCGGAGGGATATTTTCACGCGCATGCCGGCTTTCATCGATGCTCCAGGCGCCGAACGCGCCGCAGGAGAGCGTGAGGCCGAGCGCCCGCTTTTCCCATTCCGCATGGAAGACCGGTTCGTTCGGCTCCGGCGCGACCGGACCAAAACCCATCTGCCCGCCAAGATCGTGCGGCCCGTTCATATCGTCACCTCCGGAGCCTTGGCGACCGCCGTACCGATCATGGCGTCACGGCTGACGAGATCGGCAAGGGCCGCTTCATTCATGCCCTCGGTGCCATCAGGACGTTCCGGGATAACGAGATAGCGCAGCTCGGCCGTCGAATCCCAGACGCGAATCTTCTGCCCATCAGGCAGCGTCAGACCGAATTCGGCCAACACGCCGCGTGGATCGATGACAGCGCGAGAGCGATAAGCCGGCGCCTTGTACCAGACCGGCGGCAGGCCGAGCACTGACCAGGGATAGCAGGAGCAGAGCGTGCAAACGATGAGATTATGCGTTTCTGGCGTATTGAACACCGCCCGCATATGCTCGCCCTGCCGACCGCTAAAACCAAGGCTGGCAATCGCCGCCGTTGCGTCGCGCTTCAACCATTCGGCAAATTCCGGATCGCTCCAGGCTTTCGCCACCACCTGCGCTCCGTTGCGCGGCCCGACCTTCGTCTCGTAGGTCTCGACGATGATGTCGATCGCCGCCGGATCGATCAGCCCCTTTTCCGTCAGCAGCGTCTCCAGCGCCTTCACGCGCGCCTGCATATCGGAATAGTGGTTGTCATGATCATGGTGATGATGGTCGTCATGATCGTGCATAATAAATCTCCCCGTCGAACAAGCCTCAGTTCTAAGCCTTTGCCATACGGCCGCCAAGCGCCTTCTTCATAGGTTGCAACCGCGATCAGATGCCGCAACCCCTCGCATTGTTAGCGCGTTTAGCTAGTCTGCCCAGCATGAAGATTTTGATTCTTGGCGCAACTGGTTTCATCGGCTCTGTAATCGCGGCGCGATTGCGCAAGGACGGGCATATGATCACCGGTCTTGCCCGTAATCCTGGCCGGGCGCGGATAAAACACCCTTCGATTACCTGGATCAAAGCCGATCTGGCCAAGATGACCAATCCATCAGACTGGCATGCCGTGCTGAACGACCATCAGCTCGTCATCAACTGCGCCGGCGCCCTTCAGGACGGGCCTTCCGATGATCTCGCCGCCACGCAGGAAAAGGCAATGCTGGCGCTCTATGCCGCAGCAGCACAATCGGCAATCGAGCTCGTCGTGCAGATTTCCGCCCGCACGGAAGGTGGAGGCCAAGAGCAGCCGTTCCTGGCGACAAAGCGCAATGCCGACAAGGCGCTGGCGGCAAGTGGTCTCAACCACATTATTCTGAGGCCAGCGCTCGTCCTTGGCCGCAACGCCCATGGCGGTACGGCATTGCTGCGCGCGCTTGCGGCCATACCTTTTGTCCTGCCTCTCACCCATGCGCAAAGCCCGGTCGAGACGGTCTCGGTCGATGATGTCGCCGCGATCGTCTCGGCGGCGGTTGCCGGCGAATTCGAATCCGGCGCCGACATCGATCTTGCTGCCGGCGAAGCATTGACACTGCGCGAACTCGTCATCCTTCATCGAAACTGGCTCGGCCTGCCGCCGACACGGGTCATGCCGATACCGGCCGGCTTGGCAAAGGTGGTAAGCTCGGCGGCCGACATCGCCGGCAGGTTTGGATGGCGCTCGCCGCTCCGGTCGACTGCGATGGCGGTGATGTCCGAAGGAGTTCTCAGCCGAAGGAATGCGGGGCACCTCCCAACTCAACGTTTGGCGACGGCCATCGAAACGCTGAATGCCAATCCCTCCGGCGTTCAGGATTTGTGGTTTGCCCGCCTCTACCTGTTAAAGCCGTTGATGATCGGCGGGCTGGCGCTCTTCTGGATGCTGTCGGGCATCATTCCGATGCTAGCCCCGACAGCGGCAAGCCGGCACTTCCTACCCTTCATGCCGGACGGCATGGCAATGGCTTTGACGCTGACTACCTGTCTGCTTGACATAGCCCTTGGCGCCTTTGTCCTTGTGCGGCCCTTTGCGCGATCGGCCTTGTTCGGAATGCTCGCCGTCACGCTCGGCTATCTTGCCGGCGGCACGTTGCTCGAACCGTCGCTTTGGTTCGATCCACTCGGGCCATTTGTCAAAGCACTGCCGGCGATCCTCCTGACGCTTGCCACATTTGCGGTATTGGAGGAGCGCTGATGCTGACAGAGGAGCTTCTTCGGCTTGTTCATGTCGTCGGCGCCACAGTGCTTTTCGGCACCGGTGCGGGTATCGCCTTCTTCATGGTCATGGCGCATCGTACCGGCGACCCCAAGCTGATCGCACATGTCGCCGCAACGGTCGTCATCGCCGATACCATCTTTACGGCAACGGCCGTCGTCTTTCAGCCGGTGACCGGCTATCTGCTCGCACAATCGATCGGCTGGCCGCTCGAAGAAGGATGGATCGCCCTGTCCTTACTGCTCTATGTGCTGACCGGAGTTTTCTGGCTGCCGGTGGTTTGGATACAAATCCGCCTGCGCGATCTCGCCCGAAGGGCATCCGCGACCGGAACGCCGCTGCCGGCAGCCTATCACCGTCTTTATCGCATCTGGTTTGCTTGCGGCTTCCCCGCCTTTTTCGCGGTCATCAGCATTCTTTGGCTGATGCTCAACAAGCCATCCATATCGCTACTTTAGCATCGGCCAGAGGCTGAGCACCAGCAGGACCGCCATGGTGATGTTGAACCATTTGAGGCGAACGGGGTCCGAAAGCCAGTCGCGCAGGGCCGAGCCGAAACCGGCCCAGGTCGAAACGCTGGGAACATTGACCGCCGCAAAGGCAAGGCCGACGAGTAATACGCTGATCAAATAGAGCTGCGGATTGGTGTAGGTCGCCATGGCCGTGACAGCCATGACCCAGGCCTTGGGATTGACCCACTGAAAGGCGGCAGCGCTCAGGAAACTCATCGGCTCCACGCCGCTTTCCTTCTCGCTGAGGCTGCGTGACGTCGCAATTTTCCAGGCGATCCAGACGAGATAGGCTCCACCGGCGAATTTCAGGGCAGTGTAGAGCAGCGGTACGGTATGCAGCAATGCCCCAAGCCCCAGCCCGACGCCCAGCAGCAACGACAGAAAGCCGGCGCCGATGCCGAGCATGTGCGGGATCGTGCGACGAAAACCGAAATTCACGCCCGATGCGAACAGCATCATATTGTTAGGTCCGGGCGTGATCGATGTCGTGAACGCAAACAACAGAAGAGCCAAAAATGTATCCGGCGCCATAAAGCCTCCCCGGACGCAGCTCTCTTGGTCAACGGAAGCGTCCATTCCTCGCGATGCGCGTCTGTCACAGCGGCGCCGCGCAACCCTAATTCGCCTTGGAATCGAATGCCATGAGATGATTGTCACGGTGACATGAATGGCCTCGATTGAAATCCCGATGAATGCACTTATCCTTCGCTTCTCAAGCAGCGAGGACAGGCCATGCGCGACCCCATTCCTACCGTCACCCTTCCCTCCGGCATCACGGTTCCCGCTCTTGGCCAGGGGACATGGAACATGGGCGAAACGATCGCTCGGGCTGAGGACGAGATCGCCAGCCTAAAGGCCGGGCTTGATCTCGGCATGACGCTGATCGACACCGCCGAAATGTATGGCGACGGCGGCGCGGAGGAAATCGTCGGCAAGGCGATCAAGGGGCAGCGCGACAAGGTATTCATCGTCAGCAAGGTCTATCCCATGAACGCGAGTCGCAAGGGCGCGATCGAGGCATGCGAACGCAGCCTGAAACGGATGAAAATCGACCGCATCGACCTCTATCTGCTGCATTGGCGCGGAGAGTATCCGCTGGCTGAAACAGTGGCGGCCTTCGAAGCCCTGAAAGCCGCAGGCAAGATCGGCGCCTGGGGTGTCTCGAACTTCGATGTTGACGACATGGAGGAACTGCTGGCCGTTCCCGATGGCGGCAATGTCGCCGCCAATCAAGTGCTCTACAATCTCGGCCGACGCGGCATCGAATATGATCTGCTGCCGTGGTGCCAGGAGCGCAACATTCCGATCATGGCCTATTCGCCGATCGAGCAGGGCCGCCTCGCCCATCATCCGGACCTGATCCACATCGCGAAGACCTATCAGGCAACGCCGGCTCAGGTGGCGCTTGCCTTTCTGCTGGAGCGCGACGGCGTGATCGCCATTCCCAAGACCTCCAATCCGCAACGGGTTGCGGAAAACCGCGACGCCGTCTCGCTCGACATCACCGACGAGGATTGGGCCACCCTCGACGCCGCCTTTCCGCCACCGGCGCGAAAGAAGCCGCTGGAGATGCTCTAATTGCGGGCCTCCGCGCGCTGCTGCGTGACGATCAGCTCGATTGCCTGGAAAACATCGATCTGCCGCCAGTCGGCCGGATCGCGATAGGTCGGATAAAGCGAAAAGGCAGCCGCGGCGATCTGGTCGACGGTACACCGCCTTGTTCGTCTGTCGGCAAGGACTGCTTTCGTGTAGACGCCGAATTGATCTTCCGTCACACCCCATCCGGCATAAAACGGCGCGGCATAGCAGCGTACCGGAATGCCGCGCAGCAGCGCGTCGAAGCCGAACTGGCTGGAGACCGTCCAGACCTCATCCACAACGTCCAGGACCGATGCTACCGACACCGCATCGTTGAGTAATATCCCGTCGCTCTTGCCGGCAATTTCTGTAGTCAGATATCCCTTGCGGTGGCCGGCCATGACATCCGGATGCGTCCGGATCACGCACTGCGCGCCGCTGGCCTGCGCATCGGCAAGCATCCGTTCGAACGAGGCGCGTGAACCGAGTGCCTTGCCAATGGAGATATCGCCGACGACCTGATCGACCAGCAGGATACGGCGTTTCGTTGTCCGCTCGATCGTGGGCGCCTTGTGCGGCAGATGATTGTATTTGGAGAGCTTGTTCCGAACGATCTGTTCGCGGATTGCCTTGCCAAGTTCGCCAATCTGCACCCCATCAGCCCCTTGGATCAGCCGCTCGAGACGCGACGGCCGGTTCGCATCCACCGGCAGACCGAGATCATCGACGACGATGGAGAGCGGCACTGCGCCAGCCTTTCCAAGGCCGACCGAGCGCAGAAAACCGTCTTCAAGGTTCCAATTCGGCAATCCCCGCAACCGCGAGATCGCCGCTGCCGTCTTTGCCGGCATGCGCCCGCCCCAGGATACGATACCACCGATGGCCGGCGAGAGGGTCGACGCGATCTTCTGCGACCCGAAATACTGGCCAAGCCAGGGGAAAGCCTGCCGCACATAGAAGGTAGCGCCGAGACGCATTCCTGCCGGAGGATGCCAGCTTTTCTCGCCGATATCGGGCGTATACTTTTCGGTCGAAAGCCCCAATTATGCCACCTGCGTAAGTTGGGGCCTACCTTGCACGCCCAAGCGCCGCGCAAGCTACGCGACGCCGATAAGCCGGTCAACGACAGGCGTTCTTCACATTCCCTGCGGGCCGCGGTTCATCGCGGCGATGCCGGTGCGGCAGACTTCGATCAGGCCGAGCGGCTTGATGATGGCGATGAACTGATCGATCTTCGAGGACTTGCCGGTGATTTCGAGAATGAAATGCTCGACGGTCGCGTCCACCACCTTGGCATGGAAGGCATCGGCCAGCCGCAGCGTTTCAGCGCGGGTCTCGCCGCTTCCGATCACCTTCAGCAGCGCCACTTCGCGCTCGATCGGCCGCTCCTGGCCGAGATCGCGGGCGCGTACCGTCAGGTCGACGACACGATGGACCGGCACAATGCGCTCAAGCTGCGCCTTGATCTGCTCCAGCACCTGCGGCGTGCCGCGCGTGACGATGGTGATGCGCGACAGATGCGCCTGATGCTCGGTCTCGGAAACGGTAAGGCTTTCGATGTTGTAACCCCGGCCGGAGAAGAGGCCGATGACGCGGGCGAGAACGCCGGGCTCGTTGTCGACCAGCACCGAAAGCGTATGGCTCTCGGAAGCCGCGGTTTCCGGCGAGATGAAATAGGCGGAGCCCGTGGGTTGAAGGTGTGCGGTCATTGTCCTTGTTCCGTTTCCTCGGTTCTTATGGTCAGGATGCCAGCTCGATCCTGATTTGAATGGTGATTGGTCCAGCGGCCGGGGGACACGGCAAGCCTACCGTGTCCCGGCTTTCCGATCAAACGAGCTGCCGGCCCTTGGCGTCGATGGCGTTGGCGACGGCCTCGTCGGTGGCTTCGTCCGGCAGCAGCATCTCGTTATGTGCCTTGCCCGAGGGAATCATCGGGAAGCAGTTGGCGAGATTGGCAACTCGGCAATCGAAAATAACGGGCTTCTTGACGTCGATCATTTCCTGGATCGCGGCATCGAGATCGCCGGGCTTTTCGCAGCGCAGGCCGACGGCACCGTAGGCTTCCGCCAGCTTGACGAAATCGGGCATCGCCTCTGTATAGGAGTGCGACAGGCGGTTGCCGTGCAGCAACTGCTGCCATTGGCGCACCATGCCCATATATTGGTTGTTCAGGATGAAGATCTTGATCGGCGCATCGTGCTGGATGGCCGCCGACATTTCCTGAATGCACATCTGGATCGAGGCATCGCCGGCAATATCGATGACCAGGCTTTCCGGATGGGCGATCTGTACGCCAAGGGCAGCCGGCAGGCCGTAACCCATGGTGCCGAGGCCGCCGGAGGTCATCCAGCGGTTCGGTTGCTCGAAGCCATAGAACTGTGCCGCCCACATCTGGTGCTGGCCGACTTCGGTGGTGATGTAGGTGTCGCGATCCTTGGTCAGCTCATAGAGACGCTGGATCGCATATTGCGGCATGATGACATCGTCGTGCGGCTTGTAGGCGAAGGAATTGCGCGCACGCCAGCGTGTGATATTCGCCCACCAATCGCCGAGGCGATCTGCTGCCGGCTTATGCGGCAGTGCGCGCCACAGGCGAACCATATCTTCCAGAACATTGCCGACATCGCCAAGGATGCCGATATCGACGCGAACGTTCTTGTTGATCGACGACGGATCGATGTCGATGTGGATCTTCTTCGAATTCGGCGAAAAGGCGTTCAGACGGCCGGTAATGCGGTCGTCGAAACGCGCGCCGATACAGACCATGACGTCGCAATCATGCATCGCCATGTTGGCTTCGTAGGAACCATGCATGCCGAGCATTCCGAGCCAGTTCTTGCCGGATGCCGGATAGGCACCGAGGCCCATCAGCGTGGAAGTGATCGGGAAGCCCGTCAGCTCGACGAGTTCGCGCAACAGCTTCGAGGCTTCCGGACCGGAATTGACGACGCCGCCACCGGAATAGATGATCGGCCGGCGCGCGCTCGCCATCAGCTCGATAGCCTGCGTGATCCTGTTGAGATCGCCCTGAACCTTGGGCTGGTAGCTCTTCTGGACATCATGCGCTTCCGGCGGTGTATAAGTGCCGGTGGCGAACTGAACATCCTTCGGAATGTCGACGACGACGGGACCCGGACGGCCGGACTGGGCGATGCGGAAAGCTTCGTGGATGACCGCGGCGAGCTTGTTGACATCCTTGACCAGCCAATTGTGCTTGGTGCAGGGACGCGTAATGCCGACCGTGTCGCATTCCTGGAACGCGTCCGAGCCGATCAGTGACGTGGGAACCTGGCCGCTCAGGCAAACCAGCGGGATCGAATCCATCAAGGCGTCCTGCAGCGGCGTGACGGCATTCGTCGCGCCCGGACCGGAGGTGACCAGCATGACGCCGACTTTGCCGGTCGAGCGGGCATAACCTTCCGCCGCATGGCCTGCGCCCTGCTCATGGCGCACGAGGATATGCTGGATATCGTCCTGTTGGAAAATTTCGTCATAGATCGGCAAAACCGCGCCGCCCGGATAACCGAAGATGTGTTCGACGCCATTGTCCTTGAGCGCCTGCAACACGATCTCCGCGCCTGTCATCTGATTGCCGCTCGTCTGATTATCTTTGCCGGTCATACGTTTGTTCCGCTATCTGCTGAGGGTTTGGAAAGTGAAATCTCGATTTCGGGCATAAAAAAAGGCTCCTGTGGAGCCTGTCGTCTAGCGCATGGGTGGCTATCGCCGGATGGTTACACCATCCTGCCCATGCGCTTTCCCACCACGATAAGAGCCGTCGAGTTTTTCATGGGCGGAATTGATAGACAGAAAATTTCCAAGCGTCAACGCATTCAGCAATAAAAAATCGCGACCTTTACCGATCCTCTTAAAATGTCGAGCGGCGCTAAGGGTTTTGTTAAGCCACCTTCCTTATGTTCCATGTCTTAACGCTGGGAGTAGCCGTTTGCTCAATAATGATTTGCAGACGTCCGGCAAAGCTGGGGACCTTGATCGCCGCGACAATCTGAAGCCGGGAAATCGCTTCCTCGGCCGTGTCGTCGCGTGCACCGGTTCCAGGGCAACCATCGCCGCAGTCGCCGAGGATGGCGGTACCGATCTGACCGAGCTTTGGTCCGTCGGCAAACTGATCTCGATCAGCGTAGGCTCCAATCGCGTCGCAGCTCTCGTCTACGCCATGAACACCGGCAATACCGGCTGGGGCGAAGGACAGGACAATCTTTTCCGCATCGAAGTGGAATTGCTGGGCGAAGTCCGCGTCGGATCAAACGGCCGCGAGGAGTTTTCCAGCGGCATTTCCGCCTATCCCCATCTCGGCGCCATCGCTCACCGTATCCGCGCAGCCGATCTCATGCGCATTTTCGATGCCGGCAAGGACAGCAGTTGCGTCATCGGCAAGCTGACGCAGGATGAAAGCATCGACGCCGCCATTCATATCCCTTCGATGCTGGCCAAGCATTTCGCCGTGGTCGGCTCCACCGGCGTCGGCAAATCGACCGCTGTCTCCTTGCTGCTGCACAAGGCAATCGTCTCCGATCCCAAACTGCGCGTGCTGATCCTCGATCCGCACAACGAATTCGCCGCCGCCTTTCCCAAGCATTCTGTCGTCGTCGATACGGATACGCTCGACCTGCCCTTCTGGCTGATGCGGCTCGACGAGTTTGCCGAGGTTGTCTTCCGGGGCCGGCCGCCGATCCCCGACGAACTGGATATGCTGCGCGATATTATTCCCGAAGCGAAGCGCGCCTTTCGCGGCAGTGACTCGCCGCTGATGCGCCGTCAGACGGAAAAAAGCTCGGTGACAGCAGATACACCGGTTCCCTATCGCATGGCCGATCTGCTGGCCCTGATCGACGAGCGCATCGGCCGCCTCGAAGGCCGGCAGGAAAAACCGCATTTGCGCTCTCTGAAGATGCGCGTCATCTCGGCGATCAACGATCCGCGTTATCATTTCATGTTCTCCAACAATACGATCAGCGACACGATCATGGAGACGATCGCGCAGATCTTTCGTATTCCCGGTGATGACAAGCCGATCTGTACCTTCCAGCTCGCCGGCATTCCCTCCGAAGTAGTCAATTCCGTCGCCTCCGTTCTCTGCCGCATGGCCTTCGAGCTTGCGCTTTGGAGCGAAGGGGCGATCCATATGCTGGTCGTCTGCGAAGAAGCGCATCGCTATATCCCCGCCGACCCGAACCTCGGCTTCTTCCCAACGCGGCAGGCGATTGCCCGCATCGCCAAGGAGGGCCGCAAATACGGTGTGTCGCTCGGCATCATCACCCAGCGTCCGGGCGAACTTGATCAGACGATCCTGTCGCAATGCTCGACGCTGTTCGCCATGCGCCTCGCAAACGATCGCGACCAGGACATCATACGGTCGGCAATCCCGAACTCCTCAATTTCGACGACGAGCTTCCTGTCTTCGATCGGCAACGGCGAAGCCATCGCCTTCGGCGAAGCCATTGCAGTCCCCATGCGCATGCGCTTTTCCCGCGTCGAAGAAAACCTACTGCCGAAGGCCAGCGGTAGCATCGCAAGAACGAGCGAGGAATCACCCGATACCGTCGACTTGCGCACCATCGTCGGCCGCATGCGCTCGATCTCCGGTCCCGACATCTCTGCCTTTCAGCAGAGCTATAAGGCCTCAAGCGAGCCGGCCGCTTATATGGACGAGGACATTGGCGATGACGATTTCGATCAGCCTGCCGCAATATCCGAGCCCCAGCCGGTGCGAATTGATCCGCCACCGATAGAGCCTTATCGGCCCGACATGCTGCCGCGCGCCACGGCGGCTTCGGCTTTTAGCGCAGCTCCCCAGACGTCGATCGATAGCAGACTTGCCGAGCTGCGCCGAGAGTTCCGAGGCGGCGACAACACAAGCAGTCCATCCCCTTCGGAGAAGGAGCCCGCTCCGTCTGTGCGGCGCGAAGGCGGCCTCTCGTTGCGCGACAGTATCCTGAAGAAGCCGCTGAGCAGCCTCTATAACAAGGACTGACGCGGACTACGGACTAATCCGCTCCCAGCTTTCATTCATCTGATTGCGAAACCAGGTCATCTGCCGCTTGGCATATTGCCGCGTCGCGGCAGCACCGGTTTCAAGAACCTCCTCACGCGTCATCTCGCCGCGTAGCATCGCAGCAATCTGCGTGACGCCGATCGCCTTCATGACGGGCATCTCGTCCGGCAGTTTCAATGCCAGCAAGGCCCGCACCTCATCTTCAGCACCCATGGCGAGCATCTTTTCGAAACGGCCGTTGATGCGCTGATGCAAGACCGCGCGATCCGGCAGCACGATGATCTTTCGCGCACGATCGGCATCGACGATAACGGGACCGGTCTTGCCCTGAAAAGCGGCGATGGATTGTCCCGTCGCCTCGATCACTTCCAGGGCACGCACGATGCGCTGGCCATCCTGAGGATTGAGACTTTCCGCTACGGCTGGATCGCGAATAACAAGCTCCCGATGCAGCGCCTCGGCTCCCTCCATCAACAACCGCTCCCGCAGGTGGTTGCGAATCTCCGCGGGGATCTCGGGCATGTCGGAAAGCCCGCCGGTCAGAGCCTTGAAATAGAGCCCGGTGCCGCCGACAAAAACGGGCAGCCGTTTCTCATCGCGCAATTGCGCCACCAACGCGGCAGCCTCGCGCAGCCAGGCGCCGGTGGAATAGGCTTGCCTTGCCGGCACATGGCCATAAAGATGATGAGGAATGCCTTGCATCTCCGCTTCGGATGGCCGAGCCGTCAGCACGCGCAATGTGTCGTAGACCTGCATGCTGTCGGCATTGACGACCACGCCGTCATGCGCGCGCGCCAATTCCACGGCAAGCGCGGACTTGCCGCTGGCGGTCGGCCCGGTTATCAGGATCGCGTCGATATCGCTTATAAGGTTTCTGCTCATGGCCTTCGTTGCCACGCTTATTGCCAATCCGTCAAACCCCGTTCTCGTTCCGGCAATCGCCGAGCCGGCGGCGGACGCCGTCAAGGCGCTGGGACTTTATTGGCTGGCTGACGGCATCGCCTGCGATATTGCGCTGCGCGACGACGCCGACCTGCGGGCAGCGGAAGCCAACATTCTCGCCATCATTGCCGGAGCGCCGATCGATCTGGTCATCCAGGAAGCAGAGACGCGCCGGAAGAAATTGCTGATCGCCGACATGGACTCCACCATGATTGGCCAGGAATGCATCGACGAACTGGCCGCCGAAGTCGGATTGAAGGAAAAGGTCGCCGACATCACCGCGCGCGCCATGAATGGTGAGATCGCCTTCGAGCCGGCTTTGCGTGAGCGCGTGGCCCTGCTGAAGGGCCTGCCGCTG
This sequence comes from Rhizobium sp. CB3060, assembly GCF_025200735.1. Lineage (NCBI taxonomy): Bacteria > Pseudomonadati > Pseudomonadota > Alphaproteobacteria > Hyphomicrobiales > Rhizobiaceae > Rhizobium > Rhizobium sp. CB3060. The sequence continues at coordinate 1,897,807 of NZ_CP104158.1, forward strand.
TCCGTCGTTGATGACGTCATCGCCAAACGCATCACCCTCACTCCCGGCGGGGCGGAACTGATCGCCACCATGAAAGCCAAGGGCTATTACAGCGCCCTCGTCTCCGGTGGCTTCACCCTCTTTACGAGCCGCATCGCGGCCACCTTGGATTTCGACGAGAACCACGCCAACATCCTGCTGGAAGACAACGGCGTGCTGACCGGCCTTGTCGCCGAACCCATTCTCGGCATGCAAGCCAAGGTCGACGCACTCAACACTATTGCCGAAAAGCTCGGCATCTCCACCGATGACGCGATTGCCGTCGGCGACGGCGCCAACGATCTCGGCATGCTGCAACTCGCCGGCTCCGGTGTCGCCCTGCACGCCAAACCGACCGTGGCTGCCCAGGCCAAGATGCGCATCGACCACGGCGACCTGACCGCCCTGCTCTACATCCAGGGCTACCGGAAAACGGATTTCATCAAACCATAGAACGGCGCAATCGCCGGGATCGGGGCTCAGATGATCATCACCGAAACCGACCGACTCATCATCCGGAACTGGCGCGAGGCGGATCGCGAACTCGCCTACGAGATCAACTCCGACGAGGCCGTCATGGAGTTCTTTCCATTCCGCCGCAATCGTGAGGAAGCCAACGCCTTTTTCGAGCGCGTCCAATCCATGATCGCTGAGACCGGGCTTGGCTTCTATGCCCTGGAGCTCAAGGCAAGTGGTGAGGCGCTTGGCTTTTGTGGACTGGCACAGACAAACCATCTGGAACCGTTTGTACCAGCAGGTACCGTCGAGATCGGCTGGCGGCTTGCGGCGCGATATTGGGGCAAGGGATTTGTCAGCGAGGCGGCGCGGGCATTGCTTGCCCACGGCTTCGAAACGCTTGATTTCGACCAGATCGTATCCTTCGCGGTTCATAATAATATCCGCTCGACATCGGTAATGGAGCGGATCGGCATGCATCGGGTCGAAGGCGGGGATTTCGACCACCCCGGCGTTCCCGATACCTACCCTCACCTGCAGCGTCACGTGCTCTATCGCCTCACCGCAGCCGAGTGGCGCGCCCTGCAATGACGATCATCGAGACGCCGCGGTTCATCCTGCGCCCGTGCCGGGAAAGCGACCGCGAACTCTTCTATGAACTGAGTTCCGATCCCGATGTCCTCGAATTCTTTCCCTTCCGCCGCAGCCGTGAAGACGCTGATGCCGTCTTCGACATGATCAGCGGACAGACGCCGGAAGACGGTTTCGATCTTCTCGTGCTGACGTTGAAGCAGAGCGGCAAGCCGATCGGCCTCAGCGGACTTTCAGGGCCGAAACTTGAACCGTTCCTTCCCGAAAACGCCGTCGAAATCGGCTGGCGACTTTCAGCAGGGAATTGGCGTCAGGGCTATGCTAGCGAGGCAGGCGCGGCCCTGTTGCGCCATGGTTTCGAGACGCTGAAACTCGATGAAATCGTGTCCATCGCCGTGCACAATAATCACCGCGCCTTGGCCGTCATGCAAAGGATTGGCATGCGTCCGGATCCGGCCGGCGCGTTCGACCACCCCGATATTCCCGCCACTCATCCGCAATTGAAGCGCCATGCGCTCTATCGCCTCAGCGCTGCAGAATGGCGCCAGCGGCAGATGCAGGCTACGGAACGTTGAAGCAGCCTATTCCAGCGCTACCGCGATGAAACGCAAATCGCCATTCGGAGAGGCGATCATCATCTGTGCATTGCGGCGACCTTCCCGCTTCAACGCTGCGACCTTTTCCGAGGCAGCCGTCGGCGTCTGCACGAATTCCTGCGCCACTTCGACGACGACTTCGCCGGGCTTCAGCCCCTTGTCCGCTGCGGCCGAACCCGGAGTGACCTGGGTGATCACCACGCCGTCGACGCTGTCGGCAATGCCGAAGCTCTTGCGGTTTTCGGCATTGAGGGTCGCAAGCCTCATGCCGAGCACGTCCTGGGTAGCCTGCGGCTGCGGCGCTTGCTGCTGCTGATCGTTGTCCTGGTCCTGGCCGTCCGCTCCCTCATCATCTTCATCCCCCTCGTCGGGATTGATGACGCCGTCGCGACCGCCATGATCATTGGGCGCAAGCTGGGGTGCCTTGTCGCCGCCGCCCTTGTCGCCCTGATTGCTGTCGCCGGCGCTGGCTGCGGCTGCCTGGTCGCTGTCCTCGAGCCGGCCAAGCGTAACCTTGACGGTCTGCTGCTTGCCGTCGCGTATGATGACGACATCGACTTCTTTGCCGACGGGGCTTTCGGCGACAACGCGCGGCAGGTCGCGCATCTCGTCAACATCCTTGCCATCGAACTTCAGGATGACATCGCCGGCCTTGATCGAGCCGTTATCGACCGGTCCGCCCTTGATGACGCCAGCCACCAGCGCGCCTTTGGCGCTGTCGAGCCCGAGGCTGTTGGCAACATCGTCGGTTACCGGCTGGATGCGCACGCCGAGCCAGCCGCGACGGGTTTCGCCGAAATCCATGAGCTGCTTGACGACACCTTCGGCCAGTTCGGACGGCACGGCGAAGCCGATGCCGATCGAGCCGCCGCTCGGCGAAATGATCGCCGTGTTGATGCCGATCACCTCACCCTTCATGTTGAAGAGCGGCCCGCCGGAATTGCCCTTGTTGATCGCCGCATCCGTCTGGATGAAATTATCATAGGGACCGGCATTGATATTGCGGCCACGGGCCGACACGATACCCACGGTCACCGAGCCGCCCAGGCCGAATGGATTGCCGATCGCCATCACCCAGTCGCCGATCCGCATCTTGCTGGAATCGCCGAATTTCACTGCTATCAGCGGATGCTTCGGTTCCACCTTGAGCACGGAAAGATCGGTCTTGGTGTCGGTGCCGATCAACCTCGCCTTCAGCTTGGTGCCGTTCGGGAAGATCGCTTCGATATCGTCGGCGCCCTCGATGACGTGGTTGTTGGTGACGATATAGCCGGATGGATCAATGACGAAGCCGGAACCGAGAGAGCTGACCTTGCGGTTGCTGTTTTCGTTGTTCCGGTTCTTGAAGAAGTCGTTGAAGAATTCCTGGAATGGCGAGTTGTCCGGCACCTTGGGTGTCGCCGGGCCATCGCCCTCATCCTTGACCTTTTGGGAGGTGGAAATGTTGACCACTGCGTCCAGCAGACCGGATGCCAGATCCGCAACCGAAGCCGGGCCGGCATTCATTGCCGGATTGCCCGTGACCGGCGGCGGCGTGTTGGGCACGACGGCTGGATTTTCGGTCGTCGTTGCCGTCGAGCCGCCCATCGGAGCCTGCGCCGGATTGGTCGCCGTGGCTGGGGTCTGGCCGTTGGAGGTCGCGGGCGGCTGCGTGCCGGACACGGCATTGCCGTTGGGTGCGCTGGCAGAGCCCGTGGCTAGAGCCTGACCCGTCTCGCCGGTTGTTGCCGGCGCTGTCGTCCCGGAATTGGCTGGCGCCTGCGTTTCGGTCTTCGTCTCGCCGCTTGGCGCAGCCGACGAACCGGTCGCCGGCGCCGTAGCCGAGCCTGACGCGGGCGCGTCCGTCGCGGAATTGGCGGGAACCTGTGCGCCTGGAGCCGCGCCGCTATTCGGCGTCGTCGTATCCGTCGAAGGCGTCTGTGTCGTCTGCGCATACGCCCGATCGACGCCTGCAAGGGTGGGACCGGTAATCAGCGCCACACTGGCCAGAAGAGCGAACGAACGTCTGAAAGGCAGGCGATTGGTCAAAGCCATCAGGCATCCTCATCGAGAAAGGGAAGTCTTGTATAAGCATCAACATAAGGCGGAATGATGAAGCGTGAAATCACCTTTTTGCGAAATCTCCGAACGTCCATCCGGCCTTTTTATTCAAGGTAAGATTGATGCCATCAAACATAAGACAAGGGGCCGCCGACAGGCAGCCCCTTGGATTTCGTGAGGTTGCCTCACATCATTTCGCAGGCGTCGTCATGGACGGCGCAGCCAGCGCCGGGGCACCCGCTGCAGGAGCCGAACCGACCGAACTATCGAAATACTTGAAGAATTCCGACTGGTTCGGCGGCAGCACCAACGTCTTGCCGCCTGAAGCAAGCGATGTGCGATAGGCGGCCATCGAGCGATAGAACTCGTAGAAGCTCGGATCGCGCGAGGAGGCGTCGGCGAAGATGCCGTTGCGCTCGGCCTCGCCCTGACCGCGCAGGACCTCCGAATCCTTCTGTGCATCCGCCACGATCTCGACCACCTGACGATCGGCAATGGCGCGGCGGCGCTGACCTTCTTCGTTACCTCTGGCGCGGATCAGCTCCGCTTCCGCCAGACGTTCGGCCTTCATGCGGTCGTAGGTCTGCTGCGACACCTCTTGGGTCAGGTCGGTACGGCGGATGCGCACATCCTCGATATTCAGCCCGAGGGACTCTGCATCGCGGTGCAGGTCGTCGCGCACTTCCGTCATCATCGAAGCGCGTTCGTTCGATAGGGCAGCTTCGAAACCGCGCAGACCGTAGACCCGGCGCAGCGATGCATCGAGGCGGGTCCTGAGGCGCGATTCCGCCGCATCGCGATCACCCGACACCGTCTCGCGGAACTTCCGCGCATCGGTGATCCTGTAGACGACAAAAGCATCGACCTCATAGAACTTGCCGCCCGAAACCTGGACACGGATATTGTCCAGATCGAAGCGCAGCTCCTGGTCCTGTATATACTGCACCCGATCGGCATCCATGAAGGCGAAGGGCAGCTTGAAGTAGAGGCCCGGCTCCGTCTTGACGGCACGGATCTGGCCGAAGCGCAGAACGATCGCCTGTTCGCGGGCATTGACCACGAAAACCGAGGAATAAACGATCAGCAGCACCACCGCGAGCGCGATGAGAATGGCTGGCAAACGGCTGGACGTCATTATTTGGCCTCCGGCTGAGGTGCGGTCGCGGGCTTACCCGACTGCGTCGTGGATTGCTTGCCGAGGTCGTTCAGCGGCAGGTAGGGCACGACGCCCTGCTTGTCGTCGATGATGATGCTGTTGGAATTGCCGATAACGGACTCCATGGTTTCGAGGAACAGCCGCTTGCGGGTCACTTCCGGCGCTTTCACGTATTCGTCATAGATGGAGACGAAGCGCTGCGCTTCACCCTGGGCTTCCTTGACGACACGGTCCTTGTAAGCAGCCGCGTCTTCACGGATTTGCGCCGCACGACCACGAGCCTGACCGAGCTTCTGATTGGCGTATTGATTGGCCTCTTGAACTTGCTGGTCTTCGTTCTGCTCGGCGCGCTGCACCTCGTCGAAGGCATCGGCCACTTCGCGCGGCGGCGACACATCCTCGATCGGTATGGCGTTGATGGAAATGCCCGAGCCATATCGGTCCATCGTATCCTGAATGATGTTTCTTACCTCGATCGCGATTTGCTGGCGATTGTCGCGATAGATATCCTGGGCCGGACGGCGGCCAACCACCTCGCGCATGGCGCTTTCGGCAACCTGCTGCAGCGTCTCGTCGGGAGTTTCGAGGTTGAAGAGGTAGGATTGCGGGTTCGTGACTGTGTAGAGCACCGAGAACTGCACGTTGACGATGTTCTGATCGCCCGTCAGCATCAGGCCGGCATTCGAACTCGAGCTCGAACGGCCGCCGATATTGCGCTGCTGTTCGGTAACCTTGACGATCTCGATACGATCCATCGGCCAGAAATGGAAATGCAGGCCGGGCATGGACACTTCCGGGCGCGGCTCGCCAAATCGCAATTCGACGCCGCGCTCGTCCGGCTGAACCGTATAGACGCACTGGATAAGCCAGAAAACGACGATGACCGCCGCGACGATGACAAAGGCGCCGCCGTTGAAGCCGCCGGGGACAAGTCCCTTCAGACGGTCCTGACCACGGCGGATGATGTCTTCAAGATCCGGCGGGCCACCGCTGCCGCTTCCCCGCGGCCGGTTCGGTCCCTGCCCCCAAGGCCCCTGATTGTTTCCGCCGCCACCGGCCGCCGCCGCCATTCTGATTGCTCCAGGGCATCAAAACCTCTTTGTTTGTGGACTCCCAGTATCGCGCAGACTTTGAAATTCGCAGGCGGCGGCGATTGTCTCCCGTTATAGGTATCGGCGCATCTGCTTTCAACGCAACTTCAGGAAGTTCGTCGGATTTATTGGAAAATAGTTGATTTTCGCGGGCAGCTTTTATGCTTTTCGCCTGAAATAGCTGACGAAACGCGTCGGATAATTGTCCTTTTCGCCGGCCGGCACGGCAAGCTCGCTCTCGACCTGCCATAGGGCCGGATCGATCGCCGGAAAGGACGTGTCGCCATCCACCTCGGCTTCCACATGCGTGATCAGCAACCGATCGGCAAGGCCGATCCCCTGCCGGTAGATCTCACCGCCGCCGATGACGCAGATCTCGTCAACTCCGCTCTCTGCCGCAAGGCGGCTCGCAATATCGATGGCTTCGCCGAGCGAATGCGCCATCTGTACGCCTTCGGCGGAAAAACCGGGATCGCGGCTGATCACCACGTTGGGCCTGCCCGGCAGCGGCTTGCCGATGGACTGAAACGTCTTGCGTCCCATGATGACGGGCTTGCCGAGCGTCATGGCCTTGAACCGCTTGAGATCGGACGACAGCCGCCACGGCATATCCCCGTCGCGGCCGATGATGCCGTTGCGCGAGACGGCGACGAGAATGGTTTTTACCGGTTCGGCCATCCCTACCCCCTCAGACGGCGATCGGCGCCTTGATATTGGCGTCGGCCTCATAGCCTTCCAACGTGAAATCCTCGAACTTGAAATCGAAGATGTTCTTCACCGCCGGATTAAGGCGCATGGTCGGCAGTTTTTTCGGGGTGCGGGTCAGTTGCAGCCTGGCTTGCTCGAAATGGTCGGAATAGATGTGCGTATCACCCAGCGTGTGCACGAAGTCGCCAGGCTTCAGCCCCGTGACCTGCGCTACCATCAACGTCAGCAGCGCGTATGAGGCGATGTTGAAGGGCACGCCGAGGAAGGTGTCACCGGAGCGCTGGTAAAGCTGGCAGGAAAGCTTGCCGTCGGCGACGTAGAACTGGAAGAGGCAATGGCACGGCGGCAGCGCCATTTCGTCCACCTCAGCCGGATTCCAGGCCGAAACGATATGGCGGCGGGAGTTCGGGTTGGTCTTCAGCCCTTCGATCAGATTGGCGATCTGATCGATATGGCCGCCGTCGGGAGCCGGCCAGGAACGCCATTGATGGCCGTAGACCGGGCCGAGATCGCCGTTTTCGTCGGCCCACTCATCCCAGATAGAAACGCCGTTTTCCTTGAGATAACGAATGTTCGTTTCGCCCTTCAGGAACCATAGCAGCTCGTGGATGATCGAGCGCAGATGCAGCTTCTTGGTGGTGAGCACCGGAAAACCTTCGGAAAGGTCAAAGCGCATCTGGTAACCGAAGACCGAGCGCGTACCTTTGCCGGTGCGGTCGCCGCGATCGATGCCGGTGTCCATCACATGCTTCAAAAGATCGAGATATTGCTTCATCGCACCCGCCGCCGATTCCATTCCTCCTCAATTTAATGGCAAGTCGGCACGAAACCAACTGCGGGCAAGCATAATCCCTGGAATTCTCCCATCCGGCCGTCGTTTGTTATGGCAAACCTGTGTTTCGGCGAAGCATTTATGACAAATCCCCTTCCATTCGCCTGAGGAAAACACTATATCAGCCATGCCGGTCTTCGGGCCGGCTATGGCGATAAATGAGCGGTGTAATAAACCTATTGGACCCGGGGGCGGTACCCGGCGCCTCCACCAAAAACTGGTCGGGCAAGACCGGCTTTTGATGGGGGCGAAACAGGATCGACAAGGGTGTAAAGATCGACTTTTCGCTCGGCATTGTACCACCGTTATCGGGCTAAAATTGTAGTTGCAAACGACAACTATGCGGAAGCTCGTCTCGCTGCTTAATCGCAGTGTGGCACTTCAAATAAAGTCCTAAGGGGTCGCACTCTTAGGCGGGGTTCGAAGGCACCTGGCAACAGAAGCCTTCACCTTCTCCCTCTCTTCGATATTATGTATGATCAGGCGTTGACTCGCGCACGGGGGTTTCCCGTCGGCGCAGGGCGTGGCATAAGCCTTAGAAAAAACATGGCCAACGAAAGACAGGAAAGTATGGGGCAGGATCATATCCGCTACGACATTTTGGCACAGGACGCCCTGCGTGGGGTCATCCGCAAGGTGTTGACCGAGGTCGGCACCACCGGCCGTCTGCCCGGTGACCATCATTTCTTCATCACCTTTCTGACGGGTGCGGCCGGCGTGCGCATTTCGCAGCACCTGAAGTCGAAATATCCCGAGCAGATGACCATCGTCATCCAGCATCAGTTCTGGGACCTGAAGGTTACCGAGAGCCAGTTCGAGATTGGTCTTTCGTTCTCCGACGTTCCGGAAAAGCTGGTCATCCCGTTCAATGCCATTCGGGGTTTCTACGATCCGTCCGTGAATTTCGAGCTGGAATTCGACGTGCCGCTCGCCGAGGACGAGGAAATGCCGTCCGGCGAGATCACCGCCTATCCGGTATCGGCCGAGGGCAGCGAGGAGCCCGCGGTCGCCAAGGACGGCGAGGAGAAGAAGCCGGGATCGGTCGTCTCCCTCGACGCATTCCGCAAGAAGCAATAGCATCCGGGGAAGCAGGCGCTTCCCCTTTTCACATCGGCCGTGAGGAACCATCGATGAGTGCCGAAATCGTCAATCTGCGCCAGTTCCGTAAGAAACAGACACGCTTGGAAAAAGAAAAGCAGGCGGAGCAGAACCGTGTTACCTTTGGCCGCACCAAGGCGGAGAAGCAGTTGACCAAGGCGCTCAATGAAAAGACCGCGAAAACACACGAGGCCGGCCATATCGAGTCATCCAAAACAGACGATTGAAATACCGAGCTGAAAGTCTATAGCCCTCCGAAATCAATCGCTTACCCCAGCATTTTGAATCATTTTTAGAATTACCTCTTCCGTTTCCGAACTTTTGATCGATCCGCCGATGATCCGCAAACATTCCGCCACGCTGCATGGCCATCGCACCAGCTTTTCCCTCGAAGACGCCTTCTGGGCCGAACTGAAGGTGATCGCCAATGCGCGCGGGACGTCGCTTGCGGCTCTGATCTCAGAGATCGACGACGGCCGCGATCCGGCAAGCAACCTTTCCTCGGCGCTTCGGCTCTATGTTCTGAAATGGCTGAAGGATCGCACCTGAAACGCCCCGCCTTGAACGAGGGCGCTTAGTCACTTCATTCTCTACTCAATAGCATCCCCGCTCCCAGCGACGAAAGCGGCGGATTTCGTATGGTCGATGGAGAATGATCTATCGGGCGATGCCGGGAAGATTGTTAAAGTTCAGCGGCGCGCCTGTCTGCGGCACCTGTCCGTTGAGAGCAGGTAATTGCTGCGCTTCCGCCTTCGCTCGGGCTTCCGCACTCGCCTTCGCCCTGGCTGCGGCTTCCGCCTGCTTTTCTGCCTCGGCCTTGCGCGCCAGTTCCCTCAAGCGCTTCTCTTCGGCGCTACGCTGCTGCTCGATTGCCGCATCGCGCTGACGCTGGGCTTCGCGTGCGACGGCAGTGTACTTGTAGAGCGCCACCTCGCGCCGCAGCCGCTGCTTTTCCAATACGCTTGCCTGAAGCCGCTCGACGCGCTGGCGCTCACGTTCGAAGGCGCGCAGCGACAGGAAGCTGGTAATGTCGGTAACGTCCATCGTCCGACCCGGCGTCGCCAACGGACCGGCGAAATCGAGGCGCAATGCCGGCTCGGCGCCGCTCAGCGCCTCGTTGCCGGCATCGAAATCGATGCCCATGGAGCCACGGATGCGCTCATCCGGCAGGCTGATCTCGGCATTGCCCGAAAGCTTCGCCAGGTCATTGCCGGCACTGATATTGGCAGCACGGATGACGCCGGTCGAAATATTGAACGGTATGTTGATGGCCGGCAATGCCGCCTCGCCATTGTTGAGCAATGTCTGGACGATCGGCAGCACCTTATCGGCTGTGATCTCACCTTGGATCTGGTCCGTCGCCGACAACAGCGGCGGCAAAACGGAGAGGTTGAGGCCGCGGACATGCGTGTCGCCAAGCTTGATCTCGCCCGAGCCGCTGGCGTTGGCAGCCAGTTCCCCCAGGCTCTTGCCGCTCGCTTCCATGCTCAGTCCCAAACCGAAGCGGCCATTGGCGAGCGGCGCGCCATCGCGCTGCCAGGCAACCGCGGCAAGGTCGCCATTGGCGAGGTTGAGTTTCGTTTGCATCAGCCCGGTGCCGTCCGAGTTCGCAAACATCAAATTGCCGCTAAGCGTACCGCCGTTCCAAGCGCCGGCGATGTCGTTCAGCCGCAGCTCCTCGCCCTTATAGGCAGCGTTCGTACTGAAATCCGAGATCGGGCCGAAGATGCCCGGCCACAACTGCTTGGCCGAAAGCTTGACGTTGAGATCAAGCCCGCTGAACATCGGCAACCCCAGCTTGGCCTTGGTGAGGTTGCCCGTCATCGCATCCGTCACCGGCCCGTAGATTGCTTCGCCCAGCCAGCCGAGATCGGCCTTGTCGAGCGTCAATTGGCCGGTAGCCTTGATATTCGGCGCCTTGCGGTCGAAGGTGAGCGCGCCCGAAACATTGTTGTCGGCAAGCAGGCCCTTCATATCGGAGAATACGATCTTGCCGGCATCGAGCGCGGCATTCGCCTGGAATTTGACCGGCAGGCCCGTGCCCATCTGCGGTACGCCGATGCCGTTCATGACGAAATAGGGATCAAGATCGGCACTCTCGAGCGATAGCGCGATTTTGCCGTTGAGGAAGGTTGCGGGACGCACATCGACCTTGCCGTTTGCGGTGAACGAGGTCTTGTCGGTGGCAAAGGTCAGCGCCGCATCCGCCGGATCGGTGCCGTTTGCTGTCACCTTCAGCGTCAGGCGGCCATTGGCATCCGCTTCGACGGGCAGCGGATCGAGGCCCGCCTGCCCGAACAGGATCGAGGTCACGGAATTTTCGAGCGTTGCTTCAAGCGTCGTCGTCCCTTTGCCGGTCAGCGCCAACAGGTCGGACATGCGGTAATCGAGATTGACGCGGCTGCCGTTGGAGACGCCGGCAAGCGTTACCGCCAGCCCATCGCCCTGGTCGCCGCCCAGCGTCAGCGCGCCGCGAAGCGCGGTATTTCCATACCATGCAGCGTTTCGCACCAGCCGGTCCATCGCCGGATGATGCGGCAGATGCTGGCTCAGCATATCGAAGAAGGGACCGGGATCGGCCGCCTTGAAGGTGATTTCGCCCGACCCCTTGTAGTCCAGCAGCGAACCATTGGCACGGCCGGTTGCGGTAAGCTCGGCACCGGCGACATCGCGCACGGCAAGCTTGTCGAGCGTGAGTGCGCCATCGGCGATCGAAAACGACGTTTCGACATTGTCGGCCTGCACGCCGAACGCGGCGAATTTGTCCGCTTTCAGATGGGCCGTAATCCGGTGATCGAGCAAGATCTCGCCGGCATCCTGACCGGTGAACAGCCCTGTCAGCGCCCTCAGCGCATCGAGATCGAGCGCATCGCCGCTGAGATCGACGGCAAGCCTCGGCGCCTGGTCGTTTGCCGGCGCCTGCCGGTCGAGCTGGCCCTTGAGCGTCGCCGAGCCGACGGCGATTTCAAGATTCTCGAAGCGCTGCTCCTCGTGACGCAGGCTGACATCGGCGGAAAAACCGGCCTGTCGCAACTGCCGGATCGCCGGATCGACCGAACCCACCAGCCAGGATGCCAGACCGGATGGCTGATTGGAGGCGACCACGAGATTACCGATGAAATTCGGATCGCCCTGCAGCATCAAATTGCCCTTGGCCTCCACCTGGGTGCGGCCAGGGAGCATGCCGATGGCGTGATCGATCTTCCAGCCGGTTCCGGCAGGCTCCAGATCGAGCTGTACGTCGCGGATGGTCGTGTCGCCGGCAACGATCGCCGGCAGGCGGAAAGTCGCCTTGCCGGGCACCTGCGGCACCGGAATTTCGGCGGCAATGGCAATCAGGCTGTTTAGTCGCTGGCGCGCCGAAATGGTGGGATTGCGGTTGGTCTTGCCGCTCGTGCCCTGCGTGTTGCCGAGGCGGTTGACGTCGATCTGCTGGCCGTCGGCCGTCAGCAGGAATTCCGGCTTGGTGCCGGTGTCCAGCGTCGCCTCCCCCGTCACCACATAGGGATCGTCCGCGGTACCCACTTCGAGACGATATTCCGAAACCCGTATGCGCTCGTTGGTAAGCTCGAATCGACCTTTGACACGGGGCTGAACCTGTTCGTCGGCAGGTTTATGTGTCTGCTTGTCCTCAATCCCCGCCGTAAACATGCCGATATAATCCGGCTTGCTGTTGACCAGCTTCAATTCGCCGTCGAGGTCGACATTGAGCGGATGGCGGTCCGGCAAGAGCCGGGTGCGGACGCGCAAGACGCCATTATCGTCAGGCTGGCTGCTGGAAATGCTGAAATTGCCGTGCTCGCCGTCGAGCGCCGCATCGCCATCGATTCGCCAGGGTCCCGCCAGCGACCGGGCGGACATTTGCGCGTTGAGACCGGTTATGTGCCGGGTGCGGCCAGATTGCTCGTCGATGAACTGGATATCGCCGCCATCGACATGCACGCCCTCGAGCACCACCGACTTGGCAGGGATTTCCGGCTGGCTGCCGCGCATCCAGTCGAGCGTCCCGTCCTTCAACAGCCGCAGACGCACTTTCGGCTCGGAAACGCGCATGTCGAAAATCAGCGCTTCGCCGGACAGGAACGGCGCCAGCTCGGCGTCCATGGAGAATTGGGCGATCTGCACCAATGGCGTCCCGTCGGCTTCCTGTCCGACGCGGACGTCATGCAATGTCACGGAAGGAAAAGGCAAAAGGCGGGCGTCAACGGTGCCGTGAACGGTCACCTTCTTTCCGATGATCCGACTCGCCTGATCCTCGAAATTCTTGCGAAAATCGGTCCAGTCTATGAAGAGCGGAGCGAGCAGCGCCACGAACAGCACCACTACGAGCACTCCCCCCAGAAAAACCAGGACCTTACCTAACAATGCACACCGTCTCCATTCTGCATTCCAATTACGATATCAAGCGTCACATAGCGAAGCGGACATGCAAAAGACATCCCAGATCTTCGGCTTAAGCCTGCTTTCCTATCCAGAACCGCATCGCAATTCTTGGACCATGCTGCAAATCTAGGGCATCTCCACCGCTTTCCATGACGCCATATGAAAACGGGATGGTCTAGCCTAACGCCATTCACGCCGGGGGCAAGCCAAGATCTTGGCAATATTCCATTTTTCAATGACTGTGGAATATCTTGCCGGGATTGAAAATCGCATCAGGATCGAGCGCCTGCTTGACTTGGCGCATCAGATCGACGGCGCCGCCAAGCTCCTGTTCGAGAAACGACATCTTGCCCTGCCCTATACCATGTTCGCCGGTGCAGGTACCCTCCATCGCGAGCGCCCGCCCGTTCAGCCGGGCAACGAAGGCCTCGACGACGGCGATACCTTCCGGCGTCTTGTCATCGAACAGCACCAGGACGTGGAAATTGCCATCGCCGGCGTGACCGACGATCGGCGCCAGCAATCCGTGTTCCTCGATATCGGCCTGGGTCGCTGCAACGCATTCGGCAAGTTTCGAGATCGGCACGCAGACATCCGTCGACAAGGCCGCCAGTTCCGGCGCCAGAGCCCGCGATGCCCAATAGGCATCGTGACGCGCTTTCCAGAGTTTGTTGCGCTCTTCGAGATTGCTGGTCCAGAGGAATTCCCCGCCGCCGCATTCGCTCGCGATCTCTGCGAATTGCGCCGATTGCAGCGCGACCGTCTCGTCCGTACCGTGAAATTCCAGGAACAAGGTTGGCCGCTCGTCATAGGTCAAGCCGGAATAGCGATTGCAGGCCCGCATCTGGACGGCGTCCAGCAGTTCGATGCGAGCAACCGGAACGCCCATCTGGATGGTCATGATGACCGCGTCGCAAGCTGCCTTCACGTTCGGAAAGGCGCAGGTGCCGCCGGCGATCTTCTGCGGAATGCCTTGCAGCCGCAGCGTCACCGACGTCAGGACGCCGAGCGTTCCCTCAGCACCGACGAAGAGCCGGGTCAGGTCATAGCCGGCGGACGATTTCCTGGCGCGGCGGGCGGTGCGGATCTCCTCGCCATTGGCGGTGACTGCGGTTACGGCGAGCACATTGTCCTTCATCGTCCCGTAGCGCACCGCATTGGTGCCGGAAGCACGCGTCGAAGCCATGCCGCCGATCGAGGCATTGGCGCCAGGATCGATTGGGAAGAACAGGCCGGTATCGCGCAGATATGTGTTGAGCTGTTCGCGGGTGACGCCAGGCTCGACCGTGCAGTCGAGATCCTCGGCATTCACTTCAAGCACCCGATTCATCCGGCTGAAATCGATCGATATTCCGCCCTGCGGCGCATTCACCTGCCCTTCCAGAGAAGAACCTGTGCCGAAGGCGATAACCGGAACCTTGTGCTCGGCGCAGGCTTTGACGACCGTTTGCACGTCCGCGCTCGTCTCGGCAAAAACCACCCCGTCCGGAAGTTGCGCCGGGATATAGGTGGTCGTGTGGGCATGCTGGGCCCGAAAGCTCTCGCCGGTTTGGAAACGCTCGCCGAAGGCCTGCTTCAGGATGCCGAGAACGGCAGCAATGCCCGCCTCGTTGCGTATCCCCGCCTTCGTATCAGTCAGAGCCATCGTTCCGATCTCCCATCACAATCAAAAAAGGAAATGTTAACCCTTTTCGCGGTTCTATGAGACATCAGCGCGACGCTGTCCAGTCACGAAAATAGCCTGTGGTTTGCCTGCGCGAGACACGGTGACGGCAAGCATTCGGCGCGGCCGCGAACCGGCACGAAAAATCATTGGTACGATAGCGGCCACACGCCCCTGCCCGCCATAGCACCCATCAAAGCCATCGGACCGATCTCCCTCGCCTGCATGGGTTGTATGGGCAATAGGAACCGGCCTGTCCAGCCAGCGCTATCGAAGGAAACCAATACGGCCGCACGTTGTCGTTCATAAGCGATGGCAAACGACGCGAAATGCAAAATCTGCAATTTTTTTGGGCAGAATTCGATTTACACCGCACAAAGCTCTCGCAAAAAGCACGCGCTTGACGGGAAACTATGCCGTCCCGCGACTGGCACATGTCTTGCGTTTTACCCCGCAGCTTTGACATAGCCACGATTGGAAGGACATTCGATGAAGCGTAGACAATTGCTCATGGCACTCGGTATGGCGATGCTGACGATGGGGGCGCTTTCGAGCCCACACGCAGCCCGGGCGGACGCCTTGAGCGATATTACCGCGAAGGGCACGCTCCGCGTCGCCGTTCCCCAGGACTTTCCTCCCTTCGGCAGCGTCGGGGCGGACATGGCACCCATGGGCTATGATATCGACATGGCAAACCTGATCGCCGAAAAGCTCGGCGTGAAGACCGAGCTGGTGCCGGTGACCAGCGCCAACCGCATCCCCTATCTCCAGACGAACAAGGTCGACCTGGTGATTTCGAGCCTGGGCAAAAATGCCGAGCGCCAGGCCGTCATCGACTTCACCGACGCCTACGCACCCTTCTTCAACGGCGTCTTCGGTTCTGCCGATGTTGCGGCCGCCAAGCCCGAGGATCTTTCCGGCAAGACGATCGGTGTAACCCGCGGCGCCATCGAGGATCTCGCGCTGACGAAGGTCGCGCCGCAGGACGCGACGATCAAGCGCTATGAAGACAACAACGGCACCATCTCCGCCTTCCTCTCGGGTCAGGTCGATCTCATCGCCACTGGCAACGTGGTTGCAGCGGCCATTCTCGCCAAGAACCCGCCGAAGAAGCCGGAGATGAAGTTCCTCATCACCAATTCGCCCTGCTTCATAGGCCTGAACAAGAACGAGCCCGCCCTGCAGAAAAAGGTCAACGACATTATCGCCGCCGCCAAGGCCGATGGAACGCTGACCAAGATATCGCAGAAATGGCTGGGCGCGGCCCTCCCCGCCGGCTTCTGATCAACAGAGCATCGGCCGTGCCATCGTCCGATGGCGCGGTCCGGGCCGAGCGAGGCACCTTCTCATGCGCTATCACTTCGATTTCGGCTGGCTTGCCGATTATTATCCCGTTCTGATCAAGGGGATTCTCGTCACCATGGAGCTGACTTTCGTTGGCTCTGCGGTCGGTATCGCTCTTGGTATTGCCTGCGCCTGGGCGCGGGCGCTGGGTCCTCGCTGGCTCAAGCCTTTTGTCGCGGCCTATGTCGAGTTGATCCGCAATACGCCGTTCCTGATCCAGCTTTTCTTCATCTTCTTCGGTCTGCCCGCCGCCGGCATTCACATGAACGAGATCGCTGCCGCCAACCTTGCCATGGTCATCAATCTCGGCGCCTATAGCTGCGAGATCATTCGTGCCGGCATCCAGGCGACGCCACGCGGCCAGTTCGAGGCCGGCGCCAGCCTCGCAATGACGCCGTTCGAGACCTTCCGCCACGTCATCCTAGTGCCCTCACTCCAGCGCATCTGGCCCGCATTGTCGTCGCAGGTCGTCATTGTCATGCTCGGCTCCTCGGTCGTCTCGCAGATCGCCGCGGAGGACCTGACTTTTGCGGCGAATTTCATCCAGTCGCGCTCCTTCCGCGCTTTCGAGGCCTATTTCGTTTCCACCGCAATCTATCTGGGTCTGGCCGTCATCCTGCGGCAGTTACTTACCGTTGTGGGCGGCCTGATTTTCCCGCGCAGGGTTCGCCGATGATTCAATTCTCCACCTGGGACATTCTGCGCGGTCTGCTTCTGGCCACACGCTGGACCGTTCTGCTCTCGCTCATTTCTTTCGCCGGCGGCGGTGCTGTCGGCGCAATCTTGCTATTTCTGCGCATTGGCAAAAACCGGGCCGCGCGCACTATGGTCAAATATTTCGTCGAGCTCTTTCAAGGCACGCCGCTGCTGATGCAGCTTTTCCTGGCCTTCTTCGGCCTTGGGCTCTTCGGCATCGACGTACCGGCATGGCTGGCGGCCGGCGTTGCTCTGATCCTTTGGTCAGCCGCTTTTCTCACCGAAATCTGGCGTGGCTGCGTCGAGGCCGTGGCAAAGGGCCAATGGGAAGCCTCTGCCAGCCTTGGCATGGGCTACCTCCAGCAGATGCGCTACGTCATCCTGCCGCAGGCGCTTCGCATCGCCGTGCCGCCCACAGTCGGTTTCTCCGTGCAGGTGGTCAAGGGCACGGCTCTGACCTCGATCATCGGCTTTGTAGAGCTCTCGAAGGCCGGCACTGTCATCACCAACGCGACGTTCCAGCCGTTCACCGTCTACGGCTTCGTCGCCCTCATCTATTTCGCCCTGTGCTGGCCGCTGTCGAAGAGCAGCCAGATCCTGGAGAGGAAGCTCAATGTCGCTCATCGAGGTCACTGAAGTCCGCAAGAGTTTCGGTGCAAACGAAGTGCTGAAAGGCATCAACCTCGATGTCGCGCCCGGCGAAGTGATCGCCATCATCGGCAAGAGCGGCTCGGGCAAATCGACGCTGCTGCGCTGCATCAACGGGCTGGAAACGATCGATGACGGCGCAATCTCGGTCGCCGGCGCACAGCTCCTGCCCGATGATCTGCATTTGAAGGCCTTGCGGCTAAAGGTCGGCATGATCTTCCAGCAGTTCAATCTCTTTCCGCATCTGAGCGCCGGGCGGAACGTCATGCTGTCGCAGATGGTCGTCAAGAAGGCCTCCAAGGCCGATGCCGAGGCAATGGCGCGGCGCATGCTCGATCGCGTCGGCCTCGGGCACAAATTCGACGCCTATCCCGACGAACTTTCCGGCGGACAGCAGCAGCGCGTTGCCATTGCCCGGGCGCTTGCCATGCAGCCGATCGCGCTCCTTTGCGATGAGATCACCTCCGCGCTCGATCCCGAACTCGTGTCCGAGGTTCTCGCAGTCGTCCGCGAACTTGCCAGCGAAGGCATGACGCTGCTGATGGTGACACACGAAATGAAGTTCGCTCGTGACGTCTGCTCGCGCGTCGTCTTCATGCACCAGGGTCGCGTCCACGAAATCGGTCCGCCGGGCGATGTATTCGCCAATCCGCAGACCCCGGAACTCAAACAGTTTCTCGGCCTGCACTGAGAGCTCTCAGCCGCCGGTTAACCTCGAACCGGTGCCCCAGCAGTTCCCAGCATGCCGACCCAGGCGCCCGGCGCCATGCCGAACGCCTTCTTGAAATGCCGTGTCAGATGGCTTTGATCCGCAAACCCAGTGGCCGCAGCGACTTCGGCGATCGGCTCGCCATCGGCGATCATTCCTTTCGCCCGTTGCAGCCGCCGCATCAGCAGGAAGCGATGCGGGCTGGTGGCAAAAGCGGCGCGGAAATGCCGTGAGAGCGCAAAGCGATCGAGGCCGGTGATTCGTTCCAGCTCCTGCGAGCGGACGCCGCGCATGGCATGCGCCTCTAGATAATCGCGCGCCGTCTTCACCTGGCCCCAGGCCACGCTGCCCAGCGGCTTCTGCGGCAGATGTGCATGCGAAGCGAGCCCCGCAGCCACCCGTGAGACAAAATCATCGACAAAGAGTTCATCCAGCTCGCGGTCGAGCTCGCCGAGGGCGGCCAGCAGCAAGCCGGCCAGACGATCGTCCTCGACCACCGGGTCCTCGACAAAGGGCAGGCCAATGCGCGCGGCTTCCAGGCACTGCATCAGCATCGACGGTTCGAGATAAAGCATGCGGTAGAGCAAGCCGTCGTCGGTCGCAGCGCCGCCGTCGTGCAGCTCGTCCGGATGGAGGACGATCACCCTTCCCGGCAGGCTGTAGCGCCGTTCGCCGCGATAGCTGAAGGTCTGCACGCCGCGGATGGTGACGCCGAGCGCATAGGTATCGTGCCGGTGCGGCTCGAACGCATCACCATGGAATTGCGCCTGAATACGCTCGATACCGGGGTAAGCGGGTGCGGAGACGATGCGGTTTGCTTCCGGCATCGTGCACGAACGTTCAAGACCTTCGAAGATATGGCCGGCAACATCCTCGCGCAAAGGCTCATTCCCAGACTGCATAAGAGAGATCACCCATGTTCAATACCAAAATCGCGATCGTTCTGCGAAGCAATCTTGAATCCTGGCAGAAACTGAACGTGACTGCTTTCCTGGCGACCGGCATTGCCGGGCAATTTCCTGACATGATCGGCGAACCCTATCGCGATCGCGCCGGCAACCTCTACAACGCGCTATCGATCCAGCCGATGATCGTATTGTCGGCCAACGAAGAAACCATGAGCACGATTCATCGCCGCTCGCTGGAGCGCAACGTCACCTCCTCGATCTTCATCGAGGAAATGTTCTCAACCGGCCACGATGTCGCCAATCGCGCCGTCTTCTCCGAATTTACGCCTGAGGACGCCAAGGTGGTTGGCATCGCGCTGCGCGCGGACAAGAAGATCGTCGACAAGATCACCAAAGGCGCGACGATGCACTCGTGAACGGGCAGCGGTCAAACAAAACGGCCGGGTCGCAAAACCCGGCCGTCCTTGTTTGAAGGTCTACGTCAGATCAGCCGTTTTGGGTAATGGGCGCGATCTGGATTTCGACGCGACGGTTCTGCGCACGGCCGGCTTCGCTGGCGTTGGTGGCGACCGGCTGGCTCGGGCCGAAGCCGACGGCAGACATGCGGCGCTGGTCGATGCCCTGGCTGCCGAGATAGCTGGCAACCGAATCGGCGCGGCGTTCGGACAGTTCCTGGTTATGCTGCAGGCTGCCGGTCGAATCCGTATGGCCGTTGACGTCGATCAGCGTGCGGTTGAACTTGCGAAGCACGATCGCGACCGAATTCAGCGTCGGATCGAATTCCGGCTTGATCGCATCCTGGTCGATGTCGAAGGTAATGGCCGACGGCATATTGAGGATGATGCGGTCGCCGACGCGCGTTACGGAGACGCCAGTACCCTGCAACTGCGCGCGCAGCTCGGATTCCTGCTGGTCCATGTAATTGCCGATGCCGGCACCCGCAAGCGCACCGACGCCGGCGCCGATCAGCGCAGCATTGCGGCGCGATGCCGGCGAGTGGCCGATGAGAAGACCGGCAACCGCACCAACGCCGGCACCGATCGCGGCGCCTCCCGCCGTGTTGGATACTTTCTGCTCTCCCGTATAGGGATCGGTTGTCGTACATGCATTGAGAAAGGCTGCCGAGACGGCAAGGATGGCAAATTTCTTGATCATAGAATCGTCGCTCTCCGGTTCGATGGTCCGCAGCAGATATGAAGCATTGCGGCAATATGATGAAATATAATTTTCGTCCACCCGCGGCCGGGCTGCCCGGCCACTATTCTGGAGCGTTTTCTTCCAAACTAACCAGTTCAAGGAGATTGGATCCGCTCCGCCGATCTATTCCCCTTGAAATCCAGGCTTCCGCCGTCAGAGGTTTTGGAAGAGTTGTCTCACCGTATCGTAGCTGGCATTGGCAATCGACAATGATTGCAATCCCAGTTGCTGCTGCGTCTGCAGCGCCAATACCCTGCTTGATTGCCTCTCCATGTCGGCATCGACCAGCTTGCCGACGCCACTCGTCAGCGAATCGCTGAGATTGCTGGCAAATTGGTTTTGCAGACTGACGCGCGTTTCCAACGAGCCGAAGGCCGATCCTATCGTGTTCAGTTGGTGCAGCATGGCGGTGACGGTGTTGACCATGTCGGTCACGGCGCCCTGTGTCGTATTGGCGTCGAGCGAGATTTCCACCTGCCCGCTGGTATCGCCATTTTTACTGCCGATCAGCACATAGTTCTCGGCTGCCCCCGCTTCCGTTGCAAAAGCCGTGGAGGTGAGCACGCCATAGCCGCCCGTGCCGCTTGACTGATCGTCGATCAGATATCGTGCATCCGTCGATACGATGGGGCCGCTGGTCGAGCCGACACCCTCATAGTTCAGCATGCCGATCGAAACCGTGCCATCGGTGTGGCGGATGAGGGAGCCCGGGATCTCGTGTGGCTCGGTCGGATCGTCACCGTTCTGCAGCACGACCCAGTTGACGCCGTTGAAGCTCGTCGACTCGCCGACGCTGCGAAGCTGGTCCTTAAGTTCGGAGATTTCGTCGTTGAGCTTGGTCTTATCGACACTGCCCTCATAGCCAGTCACCAGCTTCGATCGGATCTGAGTGACGATATCGATTGCGCTGGTGATGCCCGTGGAGGCGGTGCTGACCGTGGCAGCAGCAAGCCCCAGCGCATCCTGCACGGCCGAGACGGCGCCAATATCGGTGCGCGTCAATGTCGAGATCGTCCAGTAAGTGGCGTTGTCCTTAGCGGTCTGCACACGCAGACCGGATGACATCTGACGCTGTGCGACATTCAGATCCGCCTGTGTGTTTCGAAGGACTTCAAGGGCTGTTTTGACAGGGGAACTTACCCTTATGAAGGTCGAAAAAATACTCACGACACAGGACTCCGGACGCAACGATACACAACAGATACATGAAGACATTGGAACCATGCCGCGGGCGCTCATGCGCGCGGGCCAACCGAAGTCGGCGAAGGTGGAGTCCGGCAAAAAAACAGCGCCTGAAACTCGAGCGGTTACAGGCGCTATGATTAGCAATCATGCTTAAGAAAGCGATAATGGAAACTGGCAATTTACCATAAATCGCCCTCGATCAGAAAATCGTTATCGCGTTCAGGTTGCGATCATTCCGCCGCCCGGAGCCTGGCCGCCTTCGCACGCAATGCCGCTTCCTACATCTCTTCATGCAGCCGCCGCTCCGTTGAACAACAAGCCGCAGGAACTGCGAGACAGTCCCTTGAAAGGCTAACAACCCAAGAAATGTGCACTTTTTGTTCTATTTCCCGGCCGTTTCTTTTGCCTTTCAGGGCAGAATCATTACATTGAGCCGCATGACCATCGGACATGACGACATTCCCTTCTTTGACGAGGAGCCGGAGCACGCGGCGCCGCGTCGGCCTGCCCCTGCCCCCAGCGCCGGTGGCGGTATTGCGGCCCGCGCCATGGCGGCGCGCGACAGCGGCCGCCGCCCTGACTATCTCGCTGGCCTCAATCCGGAACAGGCGGAAGCGGTCGAGACGCTGGATGGGCCCGTGCTGGTGCTCGCCGGCGCCGGCACCGGCAAGACGCGGGTGCTGACGACCCGCATCGCCCATATCCTTTCCACCAACCGTGCCTTCCCCTCTCAGATCCTCGCCGTTACCTTCACCAACAAGGCCGCGCGCGAGATGAAGGAGCGTATCGCCCTCCTCGTCGGCGGCGCGGTCGAAGGCATGCCCTGGCTCGGCACTTTCCATTCGATAGGCGTCAAGCTGCTGCGCCGTCATTCCGAGCTGGTCGGCCTCTCCTCGAGCTTCACCATTCTCGACACTGACGATGTCGTGCGCCTGATCAAGCAATTGATCCAGGCGGAGGGGCTGGACGACAAGCGTTGGCCCGCCAAGCAATTTGCCGGGATGATCGACACCTGGAAGAACAAGGGCCTTGGCCCGGCCGATATTCCGGAAGGCGATGCGCGCGCCTTTGCCAATGGCAAGGGACGCGACCTCTATACCGCGTATCAGGCCCGCTTGAAGACGCTGAACGCCTGCGACTTCGGCGACCTTTTGCTGCATCCGATCAATATGTTCCGTCAGAATCCTGATATATTGAAGGATTATCACCAGCGGTTCCGCTACATCCTCGTCGACGAATATCAGGACACCAACACCGCTCAATATATGTGGCTGCGTTTACTGGCGCAGCGGCAAAAGGGCGAGCTGCAGAATGTCTGCTGCGTCGGTGACGACGACCAGTCGATCTACGGCTGGCGCGGCGCTGAGGTGGACAACATCCTGCGTTTCGAAAAGGATTTTCCCGGCGCCAAGGTCATCAAACTGGAGCGCAATTACCGCTCTACCGAGCATATTCTCGGCGCGGCCGCACATCTCATCGCCCATAATGAGGGCCGACTTGGCAAGACACTATTCACTGACCGCTCCGATCCCGACGACATCAAGGTGCAGGTGCACGCCTCCTGGGATTCCGAGGAGGAAGCCCGCGCGATCGGCGAGGAGATCGAGCAGCTTCAGCGCAACAAGCACAATCTCAACGACATGGCGATCCTCGTGCGCGCCTCATTCCAGATGCGTGAATTCGAAGACCGCTTCGTTACGCTCGGCCTGAACTACCGCGTCGTTGGCGGCCCTCGCTTCTACGAACGCCTCGAAATCCGCGATGCCATGGCCTATTTCCGCCTCGTCTGCCAGCCGGCCGACGACCTCGCCTTCGAACGCATCATCAATACGCCGAAGCGCGGCCTCGGCGACACCACCGTGCGCGCGCTGCACGATTACGCCCGTGTCCGCGACATTCCGATGCTGGCGGCAGCGGCCGATATCATCGAAACGGACGAAATGAAGCCGAAGGCGCGCAAGGCGCTGTTCGACGTCGTGCAATCCTTCCGCCGCTGGCAGGGACTGCTTGAAAACACCCCGCATACCGAGCTTGCCGAGCAGATTCTCGAAGAGTCCGGCTATACCGACATGTGGAAGAATGACAAATCGGCGGAAGCACCCGGACGGCTGGAAAACCTGAAGGAACTCATCCGCTCGATGGAAAGCTTCGAA
The DNA here is from genome assembly GCF_025200735.1 of Rhizobium sp. CB3060. NCBI lineage: Bacteria > Pseudomonadati > Pseudomonadota > Alphaproteobacteria > Hyphomicrobiales > Rhizobiaceae > Rhizobium > Rhizobium sp. CB3060. The sequence goes on from NZ_CP104158.1 coordinate 1,921,279, forward strand.
TCCATGCGCGGCTTCCTCGAACACGTAGCCCTCGTCATGGACGCCGAGCAGAACGAGGATCTGGACGCAGTCTCGATCATGACGCTGCACTCCGCCAAGGGCTTGGAATTCGACACCGTCTTCCTGCCTGGCTGGGAGGAAGGCCTGTTTCCACACCAGCGCTCGCTCGACGAAAGCGGCCGCGCCGGCCTGGAGGAAGAACGCCGCCTCGCCTATGTCGGCCTCACCCGCGCCAAGCGCCGCTGCCACATTTGGTTCGTCTCCAACCGCCGCATCCACGGCCTCTGGCAATCGACCATCCCTTCCCGCTTTCTCGACGAACTGCCGGAAACCCATGTCGAAGTGGCCGAGATGGAGCAATCTTACGGCGGTTACGGCCGCGGCGGCTATGGCCAGTCGCGCTTCGACAAGGCCGACCCTTTCGCCAACTCCTATTCCACTCCCGGCTGGAAACGCGCCCAGGCCAACAAGACCGACGCCACCCGCGACAATTGGGGCTCCCGCTCCGGCCACGCCGTCGAACGCATCGGCTACGGCGAAAGCGGCCCCAAAACCCGCACCATCGACGGCGAACTCGTCGCCAAATCCACCTCCACCGAACCCTCTAAATTTGCGATCGGCGACCGCGTCTTCCACATAAAGTTTGGGAACGGCAATGTTTCCGAGATCGAAGGGAACAAGCTGACGATCGATTTCGATCGGGCTGGGCAGAAAAGGGTGCTGGATGGGTTTGTGGAGAGGGTTTGACGGTTGCGGTGGGCATCTGCCGCATCGATCATCTGCTTTGCCAACGCAATGCCCTTTGCCCCGGAGCTAGGGCACATGCTCCATCATGATTTGCGTGTGCAGCATCGGCGCTTCGCTTCCGAAGTAAGTCTTCAGTAGCGGCAGAAAATCGTCCGATAGATAAAAATCCGTGAGCGCGCGGTCGACCACTAGGCGGAAGTCGGCATCGTCGCGCCTCAGGGCGATTGCATATGGTTCATGCGTGAACAGGCGATCGCCGACTTCAAGCAAGGACGGATCGTGCGCGCGCTGGGCCAAGCTCATGAGTAGCACCCGATCGGCAAAATAGGCGTCGATCTTATGTTCCTCCAGCGCCTTAAGTCCGTCTTCGTGCGTGTCGAAATCGGCGATCCGGGTTTTCGACGTCTCGATGCTGCGCGCCTCGCGCAATATTGCGTCCGTCGTGGTGTTTGCGCGCACGCCGATGACGCTGGTGGATGGAGCACGCTGGCTAACGGAACGAACGGCGGGCGTGTCGAGAAAAAGCGCGTGCAGATAGTCGGGCGAATCCTTGCGCAGCAGGGCGCTCGCTCCGGTCAGGAAGATCGGCTGTGAGAAATCGACAAGTTTCCGCCTCTCCAGATTGACGGTGATAGCCCCACAAAGCAGGTCGATCTGACCGTTCTTGACAGCGTCGAAACCATTGGCCAGCGTCATTTCTACATATTCGCGCTTCAACTGCGGAACCGCATGCTCGATTTCGTCCGCGACCTTCCCGCAGAGGTCGATGGCATATCCCGTCGGTTTTTCATTCGGCTTGCTGGATGAAAACGGTGCCTCGTCGGCGATGTAGCCGATGCGCAGGGTTGTATGCTGGTGAAGCGTGTCGAGCGTCCCGGCGCTCGCTCCGCAGATCGAAAAGAAAACGGCAAGGCCCGTCAGCAGCAACCGTCTCATGCGCTTGGCCAGACCTGTATGCGGGGCAACGGCACCAGCATTATCCTCGTCTCCGAAAAACGGATGATCGCAAGGGCTGAAAAGCAGATTATGGCTTCGCGTTCATTTGTCAATCGCGGACACCTCGGCGACGCTGGTTGGCAAGACACCTCAGTTTCCTGAGATTCACCAGGTATCTTCAATGTCCGGCACGTCACCGCGACCCGTCAGCAATCTCAACAGCGTGCGTTGCCACATGCCGCCCCAATTGTCCGGTGCACTTCAAGCATTCCCTGGCCCCCAAGCCACAAGCCCGCATAGCCCCTCGAAAACCATCGCGCTCCACCTTATATTCAGTCTGAGCATTAAAAGCTTGATCCAACGCGCAACGCTTGGCATCGTGCAGTGCAACAGAGATGAAGGACAAGCCATGAAAGCGCTGCTGCTGATCGATATCCAGAATGGCTTCTGCCCCGGCGGCAATCTGCCGGTGCCGGATGGGGATCAGGTGGCGCCTGTCGCCAACAGGCTGATCGACAGTGGCAAATACGATCTGGTTCTTGCCTCCCAGGATTGGCATCCCCCCGGCCACGGCAGCTTCGCTTCCGCCCATCCCGGCAAGAAGCCCTTCGAAATGGGCATGCTCTCCGGCAAGCCGCAGATGATGTGGCCGGATCATTGCGTGCAGAATACCGAAGACGCCATGCTTCACCCTGAACTGAACCTCGACGGTATCGATTTCATCCAGCAGAAGGGTCAGAATCCGACTGTCGACAGCTATTCCGCCTTCCGCGACAATGATCATGCAGCCCTTACCGGTCTTGCCGAGCATTTGCGCGCCGAGGGTATTACCCAACTCGACCTCTGCGGGCTGGCGACGGATTACTGCGTGAAATTCTCGGCTCTGGACGCCGTGGAGATGCTGCCGGGTGTAAAGGTCCGCTTCATCGAGGACGCCAGCCGCGGCATCGATCCGAACGGCGTCGAGGCCGCGATCAACGAAATGCGGGCGCGTGGCGTCGCCATTATCGACAGCAAAGAAGCGCTTGCCTAAAATTCCTCCTATCAGGCTAAACCTTCCCTAAAGAAAATAGCGCAAGCTGTTCCCGGTATTGAAGATATTGGGACATTTCGCGTGCAGTCGATCACCATCAACGGCCGTTTCCTCAGCCAGCCTTTGTCGGGCGTGCAACGTTTCGCCCGCGAACTGACGCTGGCGCTAGACCGCAAGATCGCCGCAGGCGCCGTGCCAGCGGCCTTGAAGGGCATCAACTGGCGGCTGGCCGTGCCGCGCGATACGCCGGTTGATATCGGCCTCTCGGCCATATCGGTCAATGCCTTCAGCTCCGGTCCGGGCCATGTCTGGGAACAGACGGCGCTGCTTGCCCATTCCCGCGGCGGCCGGCTGATCGGCTTCGGCGGCAGCGGTCCCCTATTGCATCGCCGCCAGGCCGTGGTCATCCATGACGTGACGATCTTCCGTCATCCCCAATCCTTCAAGCGCAGCTATCGCCTGCTGCACGGCGCGCTCGGCTCGGTGCTGACCCGCACCGCGAAGATCGGCACCGTATCGGAATTCTCGCGCAAGGAACTGGCCTCCGTCTTCCATGTCCCCTCCGACAATATCGACGTCGTCTACAACGCCGTCGATCATTTCGCCGCCATCGAGCCGGATGAGACGATCATTGAGCGCCTGGACCTCAAAACGAACGGATTCTTCCTGCTGGTCGGCACGATGAAGCCGAACAAGAACCTCGATTTCGCCATCCGGGCTTTCGAAGCTCTGGGCGATCCCGATCAAAAGCTGGTGGTCGTCGGCGGCACCGCGCCGACAGTGTTCAAGTCGGATGGTCCCGAATCAAACGATCACATGCTCTTTCCCGGCCGGCTGAGCGATGCGGAAGTTGCCGCTCTCGAACGTCACGCCACCGCTTTCGTCTTCCCGAGCCTCTACGAAGGTTTCGGCATTCCGCCCCTGGAAGCGATGACGCAGGGCTGCCCGGTGCTCGCCGCCGATATCCCCGCGGTACGCGAAGCCTCCGGCACCGCCGCGATCTATTTCGATCCAACAAGGCAGGATGAATTGGTTGCCGCCATGCGCCGGATTGCCGGCGATGAAACATTGCGCGCGGACCTGCGCCAAAGGGGCCGCGAGAATGTCGCCCGTTTCTCCTGGGACCGCAGCGCCGATCGGGTGCTGACCATGCTGGAAGATCTCTGATCTAAAGCGCGTCGCGATCTTTCAGATTCGCTTCTTGCGCTTTAGCCCTCGATTTTGCGCGTGTCGTTATCGCAAAACCGCAGCGCACTTTTGCGCGACATGCTTTAGGATATAGCCTGCCGGCGGATCATCTTGACGAAATAACTGTAGAGACCCAGCAGACAGAAGGCCGCGCCGCCGGCCATTCCTGTGCCGACCGATATCCAGAGCGAATAGTCGAATCCGGCCGTCGCCAGCACCGGCACCGTAAGCCCGGCAGCGGAGAGCACCACCGGCTGCCATACGAAATCGAAGGGCAGCGCCATCAGCACTTTCACGCCGATCACCATCGCGATCAGCGCCCCGACCATGGCTCCGGCCATCAGCGCGCCGTCGCTGAAGGAAGCGAGATAGCCGCCCGCCAAAGCTCCTGCATTGAGCAGGGCGCAATCTACGACCGCCAGCAAAAAGATCGCCAGCAGCCGATGGCGCAGATGCGCCGGCGTCGGCAGCATGTTGAGCGTCAAGGCACGGCAGACCGACAGGCCGGTGACGAACGGCGCCGCACTCAAAAAGCCATCGCGCAGGCCCTGAGCGATGACGAAATGGCCGACCGGTTGCAGCAGCGCAAAAATCCCTGCCGCCGTCATCAAGGTGAAACCCGTGAGCAGCGAATAATAGCCGCCGAGCTGCCGCCGGAATGCTGCGGTGGCGCCCTCGCGGTCATATGTTGCGACCACATCGGGATATTGAATGGCCTGAAGAGCCGAGACAATCAGCACGAAAGGCCGCTGCAGCAGGTCGAGTGCCAGTAGCGCGCCCGCGGCCCCGCCTGCCCCCAATGCCGCCGTCAGGATCGATTTCAACCCAAGCGGTGCCAAAAGCCCGATGACCGAGGCACCCGCCGCGACGCTGCCATAGATAAAATGCTTTCGCACCAGCGGCAGTTGGAGACCGGCGGCCTCCCGCAGGCTGTTGCGGGTCAGGAACATTGCCAGCGCACTATAGGCGACGTAACCGGCAAGCAGACCGGCGACCGTATACGCGAAGCTCGGCATCATCGCCGCGCCGCCCAGCGTGCCGACCGCCAGAATGGTGGCCCGCGAACCCTGCAGCCGCGAGAAGGCGCGGAACTCCTGGCGGAAGCGCAGCATCGTCAGATGCAGATCGCTGCCTCCCTGAAAAATCGCCACCAGACCGCCAAGCACCGCGATCTCCTTCGGCACGGCGAAGAAGGTCGACGCAACCGCGGCCAGAATGCAGATCACGGAGCAGGCGGCGAATTCGACGCTCAATGCCGTACGCTCCGCTGCCTCGCTGCCTGGCACCTGCCCCGGATAGAAGCGGCTGCACGCAAAGCGCACCCATTCGAAGCAGAAGATCGCCGCGAACTGGCTGATGGAGATGAACAGCGAATAGGCCGCATAATCCGCCGGCGACAGCAGATGCGCGACCGCGATCAGCAGCCCGAAAGCCACCGCCGCCTGATAGAAATATGCAGCCAATGCTATGATCTTTGCCATGGCGGCAGCTAACAGCAAAAAGCTGAGAAAAGCGCTAATTCGGACCGAGCAATTCTGTACGTAAATCGAGCCTATCGCGATGCACTTTGCTATCAGACTGCATCAAAACCAGCGACAGCATCTTCGCAGGCGCGTCGGGAGACGCTTCCGGCCGTGCCAGGGCGGTGTATGAGACTAGCTCCGGTTCAAGCCACGCTGACCAAAACTGGTCCTACCCGTCGTAGGATTGTTCGGAGCAACATAGGCGACCGGTGCTGGTCGTCCATTTTGATCCGTGTCTTCGGGATCGGGCGACATCCAATGTGAGAGGCATCCACTAGGAGCGAATAGAAGCAGGGCAGAATAGACCACTCCAATGCCGCGATACAGTATATTGAATATCTTCTCTATCGACCCATCATGCATAAAAATCGAGACAGCGGTCGTGACAAGAAAAATCAAAACAAACGCCAGAAAGACACGGAGCGGCGGCACTCCTATGTCGCGCATTCTTGCCGACTGGATACTCAAATCCATCCAGATAAACGGAGCAAGGAAGAGTCCGAAGGGCAGCAATGCCCAGGGACTAAGGATCGTTGGTTTGCCGTTGCCGGTGAAAGCCATAACGTCGAGCAGGAGAGCAAGTAAGATACCAGCCAGGCAACCGACGCCAAAATGCCACCAAAAATACTGCCGTCTCCCCAAGGTTCCCCGGAAGCCGAAAAGAATATCAATCACGCGATCCCCCACGAAGCGTTGACCGACGGCAATACAGCACGGAGATCCTTCGCCTCCCTGAAAGATACTTCTCAAATTTTAGCGGACGAACGCCCTCCGGATTGCAACAGACCAATCTCGTTGAATTGCTTTTTTGCACTGCACACGTTAGAAGACCCCGCAATTTTAGGGATGGAAGCAGGCGACGTGGGAAGGCGTTGTCAGCGGAGGAGCGCCATTATGGAAACCATCACCACGATTGCCACCCTGCGTGTGCAGCTCGGCGAACATCGCAAGGCTGGCAAAAGCATCGGCCTGGTGCCGACCATGGGTTATCTGCACGCCGGCCACATGGAACTAATTGCCCGCGCCAGGGCGGAAAACGATATCGTTGTCGTGTCGATCTTCGTCAATCCGCTGCAATTCGGCGCCAACGAGGACCTTGCGAAGTATCCGCGCGATCTCGAGCGCGACAGCGCCATGCTGCACGATGGCAAGGTTGATATCCTCTTCGCGCCCGGTGTCGCCGACATGTATCCGCGGCCGATGGAGACGCTCGTCGACGTGCCGAAGCTCGCGATGGAGCTGGAGGGCGCGGTTCGCCCCGGCCATTTCTCTGGTGTTGCCACCGTCGTCACCAAGCTTTTCAACATCGTCCAGCCCGACAGCGCCTATTTCGGCGAAAAAGACTATCAGCAGGTGGCGATCATCCGCCGCATGGTGGACGATCTGGCCCAGCCCGTTCGCGTCGTGCCGGTGCCGACCGTACGCGATGCCGATGGCCTGGCGCTGTCGTCGCGCAATGTCTACCTCTCGAAAGAAGAACGCGCCGCCGCAATCATCGTACCGAAGGCACTGGCCGAAGCCGAACGGCTCTATGCAGAGGGCGCCGACGATCCCGCCACTTTCGAGGCGGCACTGCGCGCATTCATCGCCAACGAGCCGCTGGCAACGCCCGAAGTCGCCGCTGTTCGCCATCCCGACACCTTGGAGCCGCTGACGAAACTGCAGGGCCAGCCTATCCTCGTCGCCCTTTTTGTCCGCATCGGCACCACCCGCCTGCTCGACAACCGCGTCATTGGCCTCAAGCAGGCCACCAATAACAAGGCCGCCTGAGATGAGCACGATCGGACAAATCAAACGCACCACGCCCGCCCAGATCGAGGCGATGAAGGGCACGCGCCCGATCGTCAGCCTGACGGCCTATACGACGCCGATCGCCCGCCTGCTCGATCCGCATTGCGACCTGCTTCTGGTCGGCGACTCCCTCGGCATGGTGCTCTACGGTATGGAATCGACGGTTGGCGTGACGCTGGAAATGATGATCGCCCATGGCCAAGGCGTCATGCGCGGTGCCCAAAAGGCCTGCGTCATCGTCGACCTGCCCTTCGGCTCCTATCAGGAATCGAAGGAACAGGCCTTCCGCAATGCGGCCCGCATTTTGAAAGAAACTGGCTGTAACGGCGTCAAGCTGGAGGGCGGCGAGGAGATGGCCGAGACCGTCGCATTCCTGACCAATCGCGGCGTCCCGGTCTTCGGACATGTCGGCCTGATGCCGCAAAAGATCAACACGAGTGGCGGCTATCGCTCGCTCGGCCGCTCTGACAAGGAAGCGGAAAAGATCCGGCACGACGCCAGGGTGATCACCGAAGCCGGTGCTTTCGCGCTTCTCATAGAGGGCACGGTCGAACCGCTCGCCCGCGAAATTACCGCCTCGATCAGCATCCCGACCATCGGCATCGGCGCCTCGCCAGCCTGCGATGGCCAGATCCTCGTCTCCGACGATATGTTTGGCCTCTTCAGCGACTTCAAGCCTCGCTTCGTAAAGCATTTTGCGGAGCTGGCGCCAGTGGTTTCAAAGGCGGCGGAAGCCTATGCGGAAGAGGTGAAGGCACGGACATTCCCGGGGCAGGAACATACATTCCAAGTGAAAAAGTAGCGGACGATGGTTTGCTGCGAATGACTGAAGGTAAAGCGCTTGATTGCGCCGATGTCGCTTAGCGCTTCGCCTGACGTGAATGGTTTTCCGCTTCCCTCTCCAGCAGATAGATCGCCTCGCCAAAATCCTCCATCTTGGTCATCAGCGCCGCATGGGCGTCGCGCAGGCCCTGATTGTAGAAATGCGGACCGATTTCCGTGGCGAAGAAATCCAGCAGGAATTCTGCCGGCAATGCGCCGATCGTCTGGTCGAGCTCATCGGCGAAATATTGCTGAAGGCGGGCGACGATCGCGGCTTTTTCCTCTTTCGGGAAGGTAATCTTTTTCATTCATTGCGCTCCGGCGTTTTAGAAGCAAATCCAATCGGCTAGTTCAAAGAAATCAATTGTCCCATCAAGGAAATTGAATTGCCGAGGCTCCCCCCGCAGCTTACAGCTCGAAAAGTTTTCCATAAAGGACAAAGCGGGCGATGGGTCGCGCGGATTTTTTTGAGGGGTTGAAGGGTGGTATTCCCATCGGCCTTGCTGCGGCGCCGTTCGGCGCGTTGTTCGGGGCCTTGGCGCGCGATCAGGGCATGTCGCTCGGTGAACTCACCCTGATGAGCGGCACCGTCTATGCCGGCGCCAGCCAGATGGTGGGCATTGAGCTATTCGGCCACAATGTCCAGGCGTGGCTGATCGTTCTGTCGATCCTGGCGGTCAATTTCCGCCATGTGCTCTACTCGGCCGCGATCGCCCGTTACATCAGGCGTTTCTCGCCAATTGAAAAATTCTTAACTTTCTTCCTGCTGGTCGATCCGCAATTTGCCGAAACGATCAAGCGCGCCGAGAGCGGCAAGCCGGTCACCTTTGCCTGGTACTTCGGTTTCGCAGCGATGATCTACGTTCCCTGGGTGGTGATCAGCCTCATCGGCGGCATGCTTGGCAGCCTCGTCGGCGATCCCAAGACGATCGGCCTCGATATTTTGCTGCCGATCTATTTCCTCGGCATCGTCATCGGTTTCCGCAAACGCGACAATTTCCTGCCCGTGGTGATTGCAAGCACCGCCGCCTCGGCCATCGCCTATCGCTATGTCGGTTCGCCCTGGCACGTCAGCATCGGCGCCTTTGCCGGCGTGGCCCTAGCAGCCATGCTTCCGCCGGTCCGGTCGAACCGCAAGCCCGACCTCGCGACTGAAAATCACGAGGTTTGACCATGACCGATTTCGATCCGCATATGGTTCTGCTGATCCTCGCCGCCGCCGTCGTGACCTACCTCACACGCATCGGCGGCTACATCCTCATTACCAAGATGACCCGCATTCCTCCGCGCGTCGAGGCGGCGTTAAATGCAGTGCCGGCCGCCGTCCTCACCACGCTTGTTGCACCAGCCTTCTTCATCGGCGGCTGGGATACGAAGGTGGCGATGGCAGCGGCGCTCGTGGTGGGCTTGCGCTTCTCGCCGACGTTCATGCTGATCGCCGGCTGGATCGTCGTGATGATTTGGAGACATCTCGCCGGCGTCTAGCACCGACAAATGCGATGCCTGCCCTGCCCTTGACGGGCGGAATAGGCCACCCCTCAGTGACTTAGAGCCAAAGTCGCTTTCTCCAGCCAGACGCGGATATCCTTGTCATGGATCAGCGGCATCAGCGCTTCACGGGTTCTGGCGTGATAGTCGTTCAGCCAGTGCAATTCATCGCGAGTCAGCAGTTCCGGCAGAACGAGGCTGCGGTCGATCGGGCAGAAGGTCAGCGTTTCAAAGCCGAGCATCGGCATGTCACCGCCCTCGATCTCCTCGGAATCGCGAATATAGATAAGGTTTTCGATGCGGATGCCGAAATGGCCGGGACGGTAGTAACCGGGCTCGTTTGACAGGATCATGCCGGGCAGCAGCTCCTGCGTCGATAGCCGCGAGATACGCTGCGGTCCCTCGTGCACGGAAAGATACGAGCCGACGCCATGGCCGGTACCGTGAGCGAAATCCACGCCCGCCTTCCAGAGAGCAATGCGCGCCAGCGGATCGAGATCGCAGCCGCGCGAGCCTTTGGGGAAGCGCGCCGTGCTGATGGCGATCATACCTTTCAACACCAGCGTAAACAGACGCTTCTGCTCCTCGGAAACGGTACCGATGCCCACCGTACGGGTGATGTCGGTTGTGCCATTGATATATTGCGCGCCGGAATCAATCAGAAACAGCTCGCCGGCCTGGATCAGCCGATCGCTAGCCGTCGTAACGCGATAATGCATGATCGCCGCGTGTTCGCCCGCACCGGCAATAGTGTCGAAGGAGATATCCTTCAGCGGGTTCTGCATGCTCTGGCCGACGCGCGCACGGCTTGCCTCCAGCCGCTCGGCGGCGGCGATTTCCGTCACCGTGCCGGGCTTGCTATTGTCCAGCCAATAAAGGAATTCCACCATGGCGGCCCCGTCCTGCAGATGAGCAGCGGCCGAGCCGTTGATTTCCGCGGAATTCTTGCGCGCTCGCGGCAGCCGGGCCGGATCGGTGCCTTCCACCACCTCGCCGCCCTCACGGCGGATGATGTCGGTCAGCGCATAGGAGGCGAGATCGGGATCGACGAGAATGCGGCGGCCATTAGCAGAGGCGGCAGCCAGATGCTCGACGAGATCGGCCGGCGGCAATTGTTTGCAGATCTGCGCTAGATAGGCCTCTGCCTCGACCTTAGTCTTGCGCTTGTCGAGGAAAAGCTCCGCTTCACCCTCGGCATAGATGATGGCGCGGGCCAAAGGGTGCGGCGTATGCGGCACGTCGTTGCCGCGAATATTGAAGATCCAGGCGACCGAAGACGGATCGGTGATAAGCGCCGCCTTGAGATTCTTGGCCTTCAGATCGGCCGCAATGGCCGTCAGCTTGTCTTTGGCAAGGACACCAGCCTGCGCGATATCCTGGATAATGACGCCGCCGAGCGGCTCGGCCGGCCGGTCGCTCCAAAGCTTGTCGAGCGGATTATGCGGCAGGAAGACAAGCTTGCCTCCTATCCCCGCCAGCGCCTTTTCCAGCCGCCGAACCTCCGCGCCGGTGTGCAGCCACGGATCGACGCCGAGCCGGAAACCCTTCGGCGCGTTGCGGGGCAGCCAGACATGCGGCGGCTCGTCCACCAGATCGCCGCCGGTGAAGACCGATCTGTCCACCTGCTCGGCAAGCTGCGTCACATAGCGGCCGTCGACGAAAACCACGGCCTGTGACTGTGTCACCAGCGCAACACCCGCCGAGCCAGTGAAGCCCGTCAGCCAGGCCAGACGCTCTGAACATCTGGGCACATACTCACCCTGATACTCATCGGCACGGGGTACGAGGAAGCCGTCAATACCAAGATCGCTGAAGGCGGCCCGCAGACCGGTGACGCGCTCGCGGCCGAATTGCGGGGTGGAGGTGACGTCGAAAGACTGGAACATGGCTTAATCCGAAATTGATCGAGAATCCGCGAAACTGAGTGGTGCCAGCATGTTAGAGCATGATCCCAGGAAGTGCGAAACGATTTTCGGGCCAGATCGCGTGCTGTTGAACAGGCAGAAACTCCCGACTGATGGACACTCAAACAAGGGAAGTCGTGCGTTAACGAATCCGCCCATTTCGTGAGCAAAGCGAATAGATTGTGACATCATCGCGACGAGCAATATGCAGAGACTGCATAGCTCCCATGAAGGACCCCCACTGCCGCGCGAAAGGGCGAGTCATTATATGGAGCGCATCAAACGGGGTTCACGAGGAACCCACTCAAACAAGGACTATGAAAATGCCAATCTCTCGCTCCGTATATGTTAGCCCGGCGCTGGCAGGCGAGCGTCGCACCGTACGCCACTCCATCGGCGCGCTTCGTCAGCTCGAAGTCGAAACGTCGAAGGCAATCGGCGCAAACCGTGGCGGTCGCCACTAACAGTTATAAGACTACGCGTTCGTATTTGGATCGCGGTCCGGAACTCCTCCTCCCTACTCGGATCGAGACCAGAACGGTAGAGCCTGCTTGAGCACTCCTCCACACGCTCGCGGGCAAGATCGGTCAAATACCGATCTGCAAGGCGGTGCCTCGGCACCGCCTTTTGCATTTTAGCTCCACGGTAAGGTCCCACTCCCCGCGCGGGAATGGATTTGGGCAAGGGGCGAAGGATTCTAAGGCCGGTCGAGATGGATGGTGACCCAGCCGTTGCGCCAGATCGTGCGCACATGGCGCATCCTTGCCCCGTTGTAGGCGGCCAGTACCTTCCAGCGTTGCTCGGCAAGGATACCCGAAAGAATCACCGAACCGCCGGGCGCAAGATGGGCAACCAGTTGCGGCGCCATTCTGATCAGCGGCCGCGCGAGAATATTGGCGATGATCAGGTCGAAAGGCCCATGGCGGGAAAAGGCCGTGGAATGAAAGCCCGGCGCCGTCTCCAGCGCGATACCGGAGGCTATACCGTTGCGGCGAACGTTTTCGCGGGCAACACGAACCGCAACCGGATCAATATCGGTGGCGAGAACCGGAATATTGCGCAGCTTGCGCACGCCGATCGCCAGCACCCCGCTGCCCGTGCCGAGATCGAGCGCATTGCGCACCCGCCGGCTGGCGAGCACTTTTTCGATCGTCTCCAGACAGCCGGCTGTCGTGCCGTGATGCCCCGTACCAAAGGCCTGGCCGGCATCGATCTCGATGGCGATATCGCCTGACCCCACCTTGTCGCGATCATGCGAACCGTGCACTAGGAAGCGCCCTGCCCGAACCGGCTTAAGCCCCTCCAGCGACTTTGCGATCCAATCGACATCGGGAATGACTTCCCTTTCAATGACGAGTTCCGGAAACGCCGGCTTCAGCACGCTCGCAAAACGGGCGTGGACCTCTTCTTCGTCGTCTGCATAGAGATAGATCGAAGCTTCCCAAATATCCTTTTTCTCATCGATCTCGGTGGTGGCGATCGGCAATTCTTCGTCTTCGAATACCGGCGTCATCAGATCGAGAATCTGTTCGGCCTTTTTTTCGGTCGTCGTTACGTAAAGGCGGATTTCACTCAAGTCTTCGTTCTCTCTTGCTCTTATTCGGCCCAGTCGATCCACGGCGGCTTCGGCGTGTCATAGCCGGCCACACTATGAAGCAGTCCACGCCGCGCCGGTCCGAAACGCAGAAGCAGCGGCGCGAGCAGATTGCGTGCGGCAATCGCCAGCGGATTTTTCATAGTGATCAGGCGGGTCAGACCATAAGTCTGCTTCAGCACCTGTTTCACGGCTGGAATTCTGAGCGCCGAATACTCCTCTTCGCGGCCTTCCGCAATGAGCCAGGCAAGCCAGCAGGCATCCTCTATGCCGAGATTCATACCGCGAGCGCCAGCGGGCGAGTGAATATGGGCAGCATCGCCCGCCAGGAACACGTTACCCTTGGCCATCGGCTCGACATGGCGGAAATTGATACGGAATTGCGAGACCCAGGTCTTTTCGGCAACCGCCTCGGGATGAACGATGCGGCTTTCGAAATCCTCCAATGTCGAGATGTAGCGCAGCACATCGGCGGAGACGGGCAAACGCCCGACCATGCCGGGATCGCAAAGCGTGATCTCGGCGAAATGCGCATCCACCGGTCTCGCATACCGAAAATCGGCGAGATAGAAATAAGCCTCCAGCGCCTCGCCAGGAAAGCCCGCGCCAAGCGCCTTGCGAACGGCCGAATGCGCGCCGTCGGCACCAATCAGGATGTCGGGACGAACCGTCTCCGTGGCCCCATCCGCGTGCCGCAGCGTCACCTCCGGCTTCTGAAGATCGGCGATCTTTCCCGCCACGACCGCCGTTTGCCACTCCGGCGCAATGCCGTGCGCAGCCAGCGCCTCGATCAGCAACCGCTCGGTCACCCCTTGCGCCAGAGCATGAACCGCACCGAAACGACCCGGCAAGCGCCTGGTATCGACATCGGCAAGGATCTTGGCTCCAGAGCGGATACGGAAATGCGCAATGTGCTGCGCGGTCGCAAGGATGCGTTCGGTGAGGCCGGAGGGCGAAAGCAGTGTCAGCGTGCGGGCATTGATGCCGAGAGCCCGGCTCTCTTCCAGAGGCGCCGGCCCTTGGCCGTCATCGATGATGCGCGGGACGAAGCCGCGGCGGGCAAGCTCCAGGGCCGCAGTCAGGCCGACCGGACCTGCGCCCGCAATCAGGACGGATCTGGATTTCCTGTCTCCCCCGGCTCCGTCCGCCATCGGCGCTCCTACCCTTTCTTGATCAGGTTCTGCAGCTTCTTGACGGCTATATCCGCGTTTTCGTTATAGGAGATCGTGCCTGCAAAGCGGCCGGCGGAATCGAGCAGGAAGACCGAAGCGGTATGATCCATGGTATAATCGCCATTTGGATCTTTCGCGTCGAGCGGCACTTTCTTGGCAAAGACCCTGAAGCCCTTGACCATGTCCATCACCTTGTCGGCGTCACCCGAGATGCCGGTGATGCGGGTCGAGACGTTGGACACATACTGGTTCATGATCGCCGGCGTATCGCGCTCTGGATCAACGGTCACGAAATAGGCGTTGAGCTTCGTCCCATCCGGATCGACCTGCTTCATCCAACCATCCAGCTCGAACAAGGTTGTCGGGCAGACATCGGGGCAATGCGTATAGCCGAAGAAAAGCGCCGTCGGCTTTCCGCGAAACGCCTGATCGCTGATCGATTGACCATTCTGCGCAACCAGCGTGAACGGCACCCCGTACGGCCCCTCACCCGCAGCTTCCGGGGACTTGGTGATGCCAAAGCTCAACCAGCCCAAAAGCCCGGCCACAATCACCACGGCTACCCAGACAACAATCCGCATCGTCTTCATCGCTGTTTTCCTCACCACGCCATCCGCGGCTCGATATGTGGGACGCGCAGGCGATCATTTCGAGGGTTTAGCGGGTTGAAGTGGAGGACGCAATTCAACAAGATGTTTTCGGGCGTTCGGAGATCAAGGCCTCACGGCCTTACAGTTCTGTATCGGCGCAAAGATGCAGAATCCACCCTGCCGTTAAACCAATTCTAACCACTCCGCGCCAACATCGAAAAAGAGGCGAAGTCCGACTCGCCAGCCGCCGGATACGCGGCAAACCGATCTTCTTTTAGAAGGGCATGACGCCCGCCGGAGCAGCCAAGCGTTTTTTAAGCGCCAAAGCCACCGGATGCTGCCGCAGCCTTCAGCCGCTCCAGCCGATCCCTTTTCAATCGCTACCGCCGCCTGCCGCCGGCGCAAAACGGGAAGTTCTCAACCATGACGAATGCCATCAAACAATCGGGCGCCTATCTGGAGATCGTCTCCTTCCACCTCGGCGATCAGGAATTCTGCATTGACATCATGGCCATCCGCGAAATCCGCGGCTGGGCGCCGGTGACGCCGATGCCACACACGCCACCCTATGTACTTGGCCTGATCAACTTGCGTGGCGCAGTGATCCCGGTCATCGACATGGCCTGCCGCCTCGGCATGAAGATGACGGAACCGTCAGAACGCTCCGCCATCATCGTCACCGATATCGCCGGCAAGCTCGTCGGCCTGCTCGTCGAACAGGTCTCCGACATGATGAGCATCAAGAGCGAAGATCTGCAGCCGGCGCCGGAAATCATTCCGGAAATGCAGCGCGCCTTCTGCCGCGGCATCGTCGCGCTGGAAAAGACCATGGTCTGCTTCCTGAACCTCGACACGGTGATTGCCGACGAGCTGGCCCAGGCCGCTTAATTTCCAGACAAAACCGCAAAAGAAAATCGCCCTGGAGCAAAAGCTTCAGGGCGATTGTGTTTGTGGGACCGTCGTCGGCAGGGGTGTTGCCGGTGCGCCGGTCGCGCAGGCCGTGAACAGATGGAAGTGGCACTTCCACGTTCGCCCTAGAACTGCACCAAAACGGCGCAATCCGAAAGCGACCGAGACGTCCTCAGTGACCAAAGAGCAGGACTTTTTTTGGTACAAACCCCTTGACGGTTGTTTATGCGGTATCCCGGTAATCTTACTAGCCGTGAACTTTCAACAGCTTGCTCATTCCGTCGCCGCGCGAAACGCTGAGCTTATCGATATTTCAGTGATTCTTGGGATGCCGAATGGGCATCACTAAGAAAGCTCGCCCGATGCAAACCGGTCTCTCCCTGGCAGCCCTATACCACATGAAAACGGGATGCTTTAGGGTTTGCCGTTCTTCCAGGTGACATTCTGGCCGAACAGCGGAATGGTCGAGATCGCCATTTTCGCCGACCCGTTGGTCAATTCGCGCGAATGGACGAGATAGATCAGCGTGTCGTTCTTCTTGTCGTAGATCCGGTCGACCACTAGCTTCTTCCAGATCAGCGACAAGCCGGCGCGAAAGACCTCCTCGCCGCCCTCCGACAGGCTGATGTTGCCGATCTCGATCGGCCCCGTCTGGCGGCAGGCGATGGAGTTGTTGGAAGGATCCTCAAACCAATTGCCCTTCCTCAGCCGGTCGATGACGCTGCGGTCGAAATAGGTGACGTGGCAGGTGACGCCGGACACTTCCGGATCCGGCACGGCATCGACCAGAATGTCATTGCCGGTCCAATCCACCCCAACCTTGCCGACAATTTCAGCCGAAGCGGAAACGGGCGCCAGAGCCAGGAACGACGCGGCAATAGCGGCATGCAATTTCAGTGACGTCATCGAACATCCTCCAACATCGCCGCCGGTCGAACCGCGGCCCCGCTAAGGTAAGGTGGCGGTCTGTGGATGCAAGGGACGCCGGGCGCCATAGAAGCGCCTGTTGTTCCTCATTTTTCTTTCAACACGACCTCGCCGGTCTCCAGAAGCGATTTGAGGTTGGAGAGAATCTTCGGCCAACCGCCGGAAACGGCGCCGATGAACTTGGCGTTTTCCAGTTCCATCGTATGGGTGACGGTGAACTTGACCGAATCCCCCATGGGCTCGATGTCCATCACGCATAGCGACCAGCCTTCGGCCTTCAATTCGGGCATGAATTCGTTTCGCCATTTGATGGCCAGTCGCTTCGGCGGATCGAAGGCCTCGATCTCGCCGGTGTCGGTGACCCGCCCGTCGGGGTAAGTCATCTTCCATGGCGAGCCGACCTTCCAATCGGTCTCATGCTGGATGTTGAACCAATATTTCTTGATGAACTCCGGCGTCGTCAGCGCCGTCCAGAGCTTGTCGGGCGTGGTGCGGATGTAGGTGACATAAACGAAGCTGCTTCCGGTCATGACATTTCTCCTCGCGTAAGGTGATTTGCTGCGCACGGTGATCTGGCGGCAACTATTGGCCGCCATCGCCCTCCAAAGCCTTCTTGAGAGCGGAAAGAGCGCTCAATTGGCGGCGCTCGAATTTGTTTATCCAACGTTCGGCGATGTGATTGATCGGAACGGGATTGATGAAATGCAGCTTCTCCCGGCCCTGCCGCTGTGCGGATACCAGGTTCGCCTCTTCCAGGATGGCAAGGTGTTTCGCCACCGCCTGGCGCGTCATCTCCAGCCCCTGGCAGAGTTCGCCGAGCGTCTGGCCGTTCTGCTCATATAGACGGTCCAGCAATTGCCGCCGGCTTGCGTCCGCCAGAGCTCGAAAAACCGCATCGTCGTTCATACCAAACACGGAACCATTTAGTTGCCTATTAATGATCTTATAGGCAACTATTTGGTTGCATGTCAAGTGACATGAGCGGAGGGTACGGCAGAAAGTCCGAGGAAGGGAAAACGTCGCGCGTCAGATGGCGATGGCGTATTGCTCCTGCTCCATGCGCAGATGATCGAGCATCCGCGCAATTCCCTCCTCCAGGCTGATGTGCGGTGCAAGCCCGTAGGAGCGCTGAAGGGCCGTATCGCCGCAGCGATAAAAAACGCCTTCAGGGCGATCGCAGAGGCCTTTTACGACAGGATTCCAGCCGATTTGCCGGGCGATGGTTTCCGCCAGCTCCATAAAGGAGGTAGCCCTGCCGGTCGAAAGGTTGAGGCTGGCGCCATCCGGCAATAATTCCTTGGTTTGCCAGATGAAATCGACGCAATCATCAATATGGATGAAGTCCCGGCATTGCCGGCCGGAACCCCAGACGAAAACTTCCGCAGCGCCTCTTTCGTCAAGCAGGCGCCGGCAGATGGCAGGGAACGGATAGGCAAGATCCTGATCCTCGCCGTAGCCGCTGAACGGCCGGTAAGCGACCGCGCGGCTGCCGTAACGCTCGACATAGAGCTTCATCAGATATTCGCCGGTCAGTTTCGCCCAACCATAGCTGAGATCGGGCACGCCGATGGCGGCCTCGAAGGAAATCATATCCTCCGAAAGCAGCCGATGGTTGGCGGCCGTCTGCAGCGAGACGGGATAAGCTGCGCTGGAGCTAAAGAACACGACACAGCCGGGTTTGGCGCGTGCCGCCCATTTCCACAATTCCGTATCCACCGCCAAATCCTCGGCAACGTCGAGCGAGCGCGCCTCCAGCGTCACGCGGCCGCCAACCAATGCGGCCAGGTGGAAAACATAGTCGAAGCGTTCCAGCGGACGGAAAAAGAAGGTCCGGCAATCCTCCTCGAAAAAGGTAAAGCGCGATCCGGGAAAGCGCTGCCAGAGATCGGGATGCCGTGCCCCAGTCCCTTCCACCAGTTGATCGACGCAGACGACATCCAACCCTTCGGCCAAAAGCCGCCTGATGAGATGCCTTCCGACAAAACCACAGCCTCCCGTTACCAAAGCCCGCGTCATGTGACTGATCCTTTTTTATTGAGCGAAGAAGCCGCTCCTGCCTGTATAAATATCGACCATGCGCCGTCCCCATTCCGCCTTGCTGGGCGCAATCCGCTGGCCAAGCGCACGCGCGCCTTCGCAAAGGCTCCGCATCAGCCGGTCGTCATCGGTGCTCGCCAAGCGTTCCGCCAGTGAACCGGCATCGCCGCTTTTGAAGACCAGCCCCGCGCCGTTCCGCTCTACCTCGGCGGCTATCAGCGCATTGCTGCTGACGATGACAGGAATGCCGGACATCAGCGCCTCGGCGGCTACTAGTCCATAGGGTTCGGGCATGCGGGAGGGCATGATGAAGACGCGCGCCTCACCCGCGAGCGCCGTCACCTCCTCGTCGGCCAGCCAGCCCGGAACCCAACAATGCGGCAATGCCCGTTGCATCTCATCGAGCAGCGGTCCGCGGCCAATCAGCGTCGCCGTTCGCCCGGTCTTGTTCAACGCGTCGGCGAGCGTTCGGACGCCCTTTTCCCAACACATCCGTCCCAAGAAGACGGTGCGGTGATTGCGCCAAGCCTCCACGGGCGTCGGCGTCAACGGCTCGGTCGGCGTGCGCAAGGTCAGAAAATGCTGCAGCGGCCCCGAGTGCAGATAGGCCTCCATGCTTTCATGCGCCAGTACGATGCCGACGCGGCTCCAGAACTCCTCGCCGACGCCGCGTTGTGTCAGCGTGCGGCGAAAGCGCCAGAGCTTGTGGAGATAGTTTCGCTTGTCGCAATTGGTCGCAAGACATGCTGCCGACAGCGGGCGGACATCGCAGACCGTTCCGCTCTGGAAATTGATCAACCCTCCGTTGGGACAACTCAGAAAGAAATCATGCGCTGTGATGATGACCTTGGCCTTGTGTTTGGCGAGCGCGTAGAAGATCGACGGCGAGAGAATCTGCGACCAGCCATGCACATGCACGACGGTCTCCTCGTCCGTTTCCTTCAACAGACCGTCCAACGCCTCGTAGGCCCGCTTGTTATAATGCTTTTCGAAGACGTCGGTGAACGTGGGGCCGTCGCGAAGGGGGCGTTCGCCAAGCGCAACCGTGCGGATGCCCGCAAAGCGCGGCTTCAGTCCTTCGCCGTCATCGCCGACCAGGATGGCGCAATTCAGCCCTGCTTGCCTGCTCGCATCGACGCATTGCAGCGCCACTTTAGTCGCACCGCCGCGAATGATTGAGACGTCATTGACAAGTATGAGACGCATGGAACCCGGCACTCACCCCACCCATATTGATTGGGACCGGACGAAAGGGATTCGCCTTTTACATCATGCCCCCGACGGTATTCAGCGGCCTGTTCCGTGGTTAGTTCAATTCATCCTTTGGTACTAAGGCGAGTGGCCGCACGGTATGCGCGAGTAAATTTAACAACGCGGTTGCTTTTGCTGGGGGAGTTGACTTCTGGAAAAAACCGCTGGAAGCTGCGCGCATGATCGCAAATCGCACAACCGTGATGCATATTCTCACCACCTCACCCCTTGCAGGGAGAGTGGGAGCAGCGTTGCGTTAAGCTGACTGCGATCCCTTTCAACCCTGCCGAGGCGAGCAGGGTTCGAAAGCTTTGCTCCCTCTTGAACCTCAAGGAGAGCAACATGAATTCCGGACAGCAAGATCCAGACGAGCGACGACGCCGAGAACCAGGCGGAGTGGAAATCCGCGCCGCGCGGCCATCCGACGCCGAAGCCGTAGCCTTCATCGCCAATCTGCCCGGCTATCGCGCCGGTACGCTACGCCTGCCCTTTCAGAGCGTGGAAGAAACGCGGCAATGGCTGGAAAAGCCCGCGCCCGCATCGATCAATCTCGTCGCCGTGCTCGACGGGCAGGTCGTCGGCAACGCCGGCATGCGCCGCCATTCCGGCCGGCAGATTCACACCGGCCATCTCGGCATGGGCGTCCATGACGATTTTACCGGCCGGGGCATCGGTTCGGCGCTGCTCGCCGCCCTCGTCGACGCCGCCGATAATTGGCTGGCGATCAAACGCCTGGAATTAACGGTCTATATCGACAACGGACCGGCTATTCGGCTTTACGAGAAATTCGGTTTCGAGACCGAGGGGCGGCTCAGGGCCTTTGCGTTTCGTAACGGCGAATATGTGGATGCATTCACGATGGCGCGTGTGAGGATATAGATGGCGACGGGCGGCGATCCTTTGATCCGCCGCCGTCGATCACCCCCCGATCAACCCCAGCCACTCATCCTCGGTCATGACCTGCACATTGAATTCTCGCGCCTTGTCCAGCTTCGAACCAGCGCCCGGTCCGGCGACGACGATGTCGGTCTTTTTCGAAACCGAGCCGGAAACCTTGGCGCCGAGACTTTCAGCCTTGGCCTTGGCTTCGTCGCGGGTGAACTTCTCGAGAGAACCGGTAAAGACCACCGTCTTGCCGACGACGGGGCTGCCCGATGTGGTCGGCCGTTCCGCCTCTTGCGGCCGCACCTCTTCAAGCAGCCGCGATATCACCGCGATGTTGCGCGGTTCCTTGTAGAATTCGACGATGGCGCGGGCCAAAACTTCGCCGATCCCCTCGATATTGTTGAGGTCGTTCCAGGCGTCTCCCGCAAGGGGCGCCGCCTCCTTCATCGCCACCTCGAAGGCTTCGTAGGTGCCATAGGAGCGTGCCAGAAGCTTCGCCGTCGTTTCGCCGACATGGCGAATGCCGAGCGCGAAGATGAAGCGGTGCAGAGCGATATCCCGCCGCTCGTTGATGGCTGCATAGAGCTTGGAAACGCTGACCTTACCGAAGCCTTCGATATTCTCCAGCTTGGCAAGCGAAGACTGCTGGCGCTTTTCCAAGGTGAAGATATCGGGCGCAGTGCGCACCTGCAGCGCCGGATCCTCGTTCTCGAAGAAGAAATCGATCTGCTTCGAACCCAAGCCCTCGATGTCGAAGGCATTGCGCGACACGAAATGCTTCAAATGCTCCGTGGCCTGAGCCCGGCAGATGAAGCCGCCGGTGCAGCGCGTCACCGCATCGACCTTGCCGGTTTTCTCATTGATGTCGCGCACCGCATGGCTGCCGCAGACCGGACACACTTTGGGAAATTCGTAAGGAGCGCTCGACGCTTCCCGCTTCTCCATCACGACGTCGACGATCTGCGGAATGACATCGCCGGCGCGCTGCACGATCACCATGTCGCCGACGCGGATGTCGCGGCCATCGCGAATCGGCTCGCCCTTGTTGCCGATGCCCTTGATGTAATCGGCATTGTGCAGCGTCGCATTGGTCACCACGACGCCGCCGACGGTGATGGGCTCCAGTCGCGCAACTGGCGTCAATGCTCCCGTGCGGCCGACCTGTATGTCGATGCCCATCAGTCGGGTGAAGGCCTGCTCCGCCGGGAACTTATGCGCCGTCGCCCAACGTGGCGAGCGCGAGCGGAATCCGAGGCGAGCCTGCAACTCCAGGCTGTCAACCTTATAGACAACGCCGTCAATATCATAATCGAGGTCCGGACGCTGAAGGCCGATCTCATCATAATGCATGAGGATATCGGCGACCGAATTCAGCCGCTTCATCAGCGGATTGACCGGAAAACCCCATTTCGCGAATGTCTGCACCATGCCGAATTGCGTATCGGCCGGCATGTCCGATATCTCTCCCCAGGCATAGGCGAAGAATTTCAGCTTGCGGCTGGCCGTGATCTTCGGGTCGAGCTGGCGCAGCGAGCCGGCGGCGGTATTGCGCGGATTGACATAGGTCTGTTTCCCCTCCGCTTCCATCTGCGCGTTCAGCGCCAGGAAATCGCTCTTGGCCATATAGACTTCGCCGCGCACTTCGACGATCGCGGGCGAGCCGGCCGGCAAGGTTTGCGGGATTTCCTTGATGGTGCGGATATTGGCGGTGACATTTTCGCCGGTCGTCCCGTCGCCACGCGTCGCAGCGTTCACCATCCGGCCGTTCTCATAGCGAATCGACATGGAAAGCCCGTCGATCTTCGGCTCGGCGGTAAAGGCGATCGACTGATCGGGCAGCCTGCCGAGGAAGCGATAGACGCCGGCGACGAAATCCTGCACGTCTTCCTGAGAGAAGGTGTTGTCGAGCGAGAGCATCGGTCTTGCATGCACGACAGGCGCAAAGGTTTCCGATGGCGCAGCACCCACCCGCCGCGATGGGCTGTCAGCGCGAATTAGTGCTGGGAAACGTATTTCGATGGCATCGTTGCGCCGCTTCAGCCCATCATATTCCGCATCCGAAATCTCCGGCGCATCCTGGCCGTGGTAAAGCGCGTCATTGCGCGCTATTTCGGCAGCCAGATAGGCAAGCGCAGCGGCCGCCT
Source organism: Rhizobium sp. CB3060 (assembly GCF_025200735.1). Lineage (NCBI taxonomy): Bacteria > Pseudomonadati > Pseudomonadota > Alphaproteobacteria > Hyphomicrobiales > Rhizobiaceae > Rhizobium > Rhizobium sp. CB3060. The sequence goes on from NZ_CP104158.1 coordinate 1,944,220, forward strand.
CTTCTTCGGTCAAATCTTCGACGGGCTTTTGTTCGCTGCTCATGGATTCGCACTCCCCGATTTCGGAGATGTTTTAGAGCACTTCCCGGAAAAGTGCGAAGCGGTTTTCCGTTCGGAACACGTAAGAACAAAGAGAAAAATCTGGAAGCCGACAACCGCGAAAGTGGCGTTCACGACAACTTTCCGCGACAAGCGGTCATTCGCGGTGTTACAAATTCCCTATTTCCGGCTTTGCCAGACAAAGATTCTGAAAATATCAGTGTCCGACAGCCGTAACGGAAATCTGCGCCGAATTATTGAGGTAAGTGGTTCTTCCGCGTCTGTCGCAGGCGATTTAAGGTAAGGAATTATGAGAGCCAGATCTTCGGAAATGATGGGCTCGTTAGCAAATATTCGGAATCACGCGTGAACCTTCGTCCTGTCGCTCTCTCTATTTCTCTCATTATCGCAGTCATCATCATGAGCTCATTCGTCAGCCGCTCTGCTTTGGGGTTGGTCGTTAGAGCCTGCGAAGTTAACTCCGTCCTGACAGGATCGCCGTATCCGTGCCTTAAAATAGTCCAGGCGCAGGATCCGCTATCTTCCTACGCCGTTCTTCGCGAGCCGACCGAAAAAGAGCGAACCATTCTTGCGCCCCTCGCCGATGTGCCCGGCATCGAAGACCCCCGCCTTCTGACCGCGGGAGCGCCGAACTATTTCGACGCGGCATGGAGAGAGCGATCAGCCGCGATCGGCCTGCGCACATCAAAGGTTTCGCCACAGGATTTTGCGCTAGCGATAAACGCTGCCAGTTGGCGCACGCAAGATCGGTTTCATATCCACATGGGGTGCGAGACACCGCGCTTTCGTGCCCTGCTGAAGACCCACACCGCAGAGATTGGAAGCGGCCGGTTTACAAAATTGAGGACCAACGCCGGTTGGTGGGCAACGTTCCATACGGCCGATGACCTCTCAAATTTGAACCCGTTGAAGCTTGTCGCAGACGGTGTTGAGGGAGCCCGCTCGAATATGAAAAATGTGGTCGTTGGCGTCTTTGGCGCCACATTACCGGACGGGCAACATGGCTTCTATATTCTGGCGAGAATAATCGGAGCAAACAAATCCCTCGGATCCGCAGAGGATATGATTGATCCTAAATGCCAAGTCCCGCTTTTGCGCAATGGCACGGGCTAGCTGATTGAGCCTCGTGCTCCCCATCGTTCGCTTCAGGCCAAAAAGGGCATCCCGGGCATCTGATAGATAAGACCGGAAAACCCGACGACGGTTTGCGTTCAGCGATCAGCCATTGCCCGCCAACAACCGCTTGGCGGCCGCCCTCGCCTCCTCCGTCACCGAAGCGCCGGCGAGCATACGGGCGATTTCCTCGGTGCGGTCCTTGGGAGCCATGGTGGCGACACGGGTGGAGATCTTCTCCGAACCGTCGGAGACCGGCCCCTTGGAGATCAGCAGATGCGTTGCGGCGCGCGCCGCGACCTGAGGCGCATGGGTGACGGAGAGCACCTGCACACGCTCGGAAAGGCGCTTCAGCCGCTGACCGATGGCATCCGCCACTGCGCCGCCGACACCGGTGTCGATTTCGTCGAAGACTAGGGTCGGCGCCGAGCCGCGATCGGCAAGCGCCACCTTCAGCGCGAGCAGAAAACGAGAAAGCTCGCCACCGGAGGCCACCTTCATGATCGGTCCCGGCCGCGTCCCCGGATTGGTCTGCACATGGAATTCGATGATATCGATGCCCTCGGCCGTCGCCTCATCGGCATCGGTGGTGATTTCCACCATGAAGCGCGCCCGCTCCAGCTTGAGCGCCGGCAGCTCAGCCATGACAGCCGCGGCAAGCGCCTCGCCGGCGTGATGGCGCCTGGCCGAAAGGCTGAGCGCGGCAGCATCATAATCAGCCTTGGCAGCGGCAAGCTCCGCATCCAGCCGCGCCAGTCTCTCTTCGCCGGCATCAAGATCGGCAAGCTCGGCGATCATCTTCTCAGCCAGCGCCGGCAAGCCGGTCACCGGCACGGAATATTTGCGCGAGGCAGCACGCAGCGCAAACAGCCGCTCTTCGACGCGCTCCAGCTCCCTTGGATCGTACTCGGTCTTGCGGAGTGCTGCTTCCACTTCCATCTGCGCATTGGAGAGCTGATCCAGCGCCGCGTCGAGCAGCGCCACCGTGTCTTCCAACAAGCCTGGCGCCTCGTGGCTCTTGCGTTCCAACCGTCGCACCAGCGAGGCGATATGCGGCACGGGTGAGGCATTGCCGTTCAGGAACTCGGAAGCTTCCGAAATGTCGCCGGCGATGCGCTCCGCCTTCATCATCCGCGAGCGACGCTCAGCCAGCTCGTCCTCTTCACCATCCTGAGGCGCCAGCTTCTCCAGCTCCTCGACGGAAGCACGCAGATAATCGGCTTCGCGTGCCGCATTTTCCACCTGCTCCCGCTGTTTCCTCAGCGTCCGCTCGGTATCGCGCCAGATCTTGTAGAGCCGCCCCACAGCTTGGGTTTCCTCGGCAATGCCCGCGAAGGCGTCGAGCAGCATGCGATGCGCGTCGGTATCGACCAGAGCGCGATCGTCATGCTGTCCATGAATTTCGACAAGAAGCTGACCCACTTGGCGCATCAACTGAACGCTAAGCGCCTGGTCGTTGACGAAGGCCTTGGTGCGGCCGTCGGCGGACTGGACACGGCGGAAAATCAGGTCGCCATCATCGTCGATGCCATTTTCGCGCAAAAGCTTGCGGGCAGCGTGCTGCATGCCGACGTCGAATACCGCAGTCACCTGGCCGCGATCCTCGCCATGACGCACGAGATCGCCATCGCCGCGCCCGCCAAGGGCCAGCGACAGACTGTCAAGCAGAATGGATTTGCCCGCGCCCGTCTCGCCGGTTAACACCGAAAGCCCGGTCTCGAAGGCGAGATCCAGCCGCTCGATCAGAACGATATCGCGGATCGAAAGCTGGACCAGCATGTGCGCTCAATCTCACGTCCCAAGAAGAAGTTTCTTGCCGGCCCTTGAAATCCAGGAGCCTTCGCTTTCACGCGGCTCGACGCCACTGGTCTTCAGAAGCTTGTAGGAATCTGCGTACCAGCGGCTGTCCGGATAGTTGTGGCCGAGAACGGCGGCTGCTGTCTGCGCTTCCGGAACGATGCCCATGGCGTAGTAGGCTTCGACCAGGCGCGCCAACGCCTCTTCGATCTGGTTCGTCGTCGGATATTGCTCAACGACGATACGGAAGCGCGCGATGGCTGCGAGGTAGTCCTTACGCTCGAGATAGTAGCGGCCGACCTGCATTTCCTTGCCGGCGAGCTGGTCACGGGCAAAGCGGATCTTCGCCTGTGCGTCGCTGACATATTGCGAGTTGGGATAGGTGCTGACGAGCTTGGACATCGCCTCGATCGTCTGCTGCGCGGCGCGCTGATCCTGCGTCACGTCGACGATCTGCTTGGCATAGGACGCACCGACGAGATACTGAACATAGTCGGCATCCTCGGAGCCGGGATACTGCTTTAGGTAGCTGTTGCCCGTCTGGACGGCGTCATCATATTGGCCGGTGCGATATTTGACGAAGGTGCTCATTACCAGCGCCTTGCGCGCCCATTCGGAGAAGGGCTGCTGCTTGTTGATGGCGTCGAATTTCTTGCCGGCTTCCGTCATATTGCCGGCTTTGATATTGGCCAGGCCCTGATTGTAGAGAGCTTCCGGCGGATCGCTCTCGACACCGAGCTTGGTGATGTCGATGTCCTTGTCCGTGTTACAACCCGTTACCACCGCACCGGTACCGGCCAGGAGAAGCGATACGAGCAGAGCCCGTGCTGTAATCTTCATGCTTTCAGACCCTGCAAAACCCATCGGATGACTGTCCCACTAGCCGTTGTTGCGGAAACGGCGTTCTCTCTCGCTGGCGTTTCTAGCCGCAAAAGCACCATCAGGGCAACGCAATGATGATGCATTAACGCATTTTTGTGGCAAAGACTGCGCGATGGCAGGCTTTAACTGCTGTATTGACAAGAGATTCCGCTTTCTGATTGTCCGAACGCAACGCTTTGACCGGCTTTGAAAGCATCCCTGACGAATCTCGCGTCAAAAAAAGAGCCGCCCCCTTTCGGGAGCGGCGACTCTGCCACCTGGGTTCCTGGAGGTCACGCAGACCAGGGGGCGAATTCGGGAGCATTGACGGCGACGAACTCGCGGCTATGCGCGCGCTGGCGCGGTGCGGAAGTCTCGACGACATCGTAAGCCGTGGGATCGCTGAGCAATGCCTTCAGCGCATTGGCATTCATGCGATGGCCGCCGCGATAGGAGCGGTAGCAGCCGATGAACTGCGCGCCAGCCAGCGCCAGATCGCCGACGGCATCCAGCGCCTTGTGACGGACGAATTCGTCCTTGGCATAGCGCAAGCCTTCGACATTGATCACCGTGTTGTCGTCGGAGATGACGACAGAATTTTCCAGCGAGGAGCCGAGCGCATGGCCCGAAGCCCAGAGACGCTCGACATCGCGCATGAAGCCGAAGGTGCGCGCACGCGACAGCTCGGCCTTGAAGGTCTTGGCTGTCAGATCGCCTTCCCACTTCTGCCGGCCGATCAACGGGCATTCGAAATCGATCTCGACTTCGAAGCGCGTGCCGTCATAAGGCCGGAACTCGCACCAGGAACCGCCGGCTTCGATTCGCACCGGCTTGGTCACACGAATATAGCGGCGCTTGACGCCGAGCGAGACGATACCAACCTGCTCGATCGCTTCGATGAAGGGATAGGAGCTGCCATCCATGATCGGCATTTCCGCACCGGAAACTTCGACGATGACATTGTCGAGGCCGATCGCATAGATCGCCGCCATGACGTGCTCGACCGTCGCGACGGAACGCGCCGGCGAGAAGCCGAGAACTGTGCAAAGATCGGTGTTGCCAACCTGCGAGGAAACGGCGCGCAGCTCTGTCACATCGCCATTGTCATGCATGCGCTGGAAGATGACGCCGGTACCGGCTTCGGCTGGATAGAGCGTAATCGACACATTGGCGCCAGAATGAACGCCGATACCCGAAAGTGTCACAGGGCTTGCAATGGTGGTCTGAAAACCCAGCAATCCGATTGCCATATAAAATCTGCCTTCGTCTATCTGTCCCAGACCGGGCGGTCATCTTTGGATCCTGCCCTCATCGCTGGTTCAGTCTGTTACCTATTCCGCGAATTCACATGCAATCATTGCTGGATGCGATTCCGCTGGCTCGCTTGCTACCTAAATACGCGCGAGGGCACCGCATTCCAAATCACTGTTTCTTTCGCTTTGTTACGAAACCAGACGATTGAATTTGCTAGGTAATTTTAGAATTAAAGAGAGGCCGAAAATAAAGAAATCCGGGGCTCGTGAGCCCCGGATTCGATAAACATGGTTAGTATCCTATTAAAAGGATGCCCTACACCGGATCAGTTCGATTGCCGGCGCAGGAAGGCCGGGATTTCGAGCTGGTCGTCTTCCTGGCTTGCCATCCGCGCCTGCGGAACCTGGCGGCCCTGTTCGTCGAGCTGGCCACGGCGCGGAGCATAGAGGCTTGCTTCCGGCGACAGAGGACGGCGCTGCTGCGAAGCGGCACTCGGAGCCGAAGCCGTCATATCGTTGAAAGCCGGGTCCTCGTCGCGGCGGCCGAGCGAATTGGTGATTCGCTTCAGCAAGCCCATCGGGCCGCGCTCCTCGGTAGCCTGAGCGGCGACCGGCTGAGCACGATGCTCCATCTCGGCCTTAACGACCGGAGGGAAATCCTCGACTTTCGGCATGCGGACCTGCTCCGGAGCCTGCCGGATGATCGGCTCCTGGCGTACCGGCTGCTGCATCTGCATGGGGGCCGGCTGATGCTGCATCGCAGGCTGCTGATGCATGGCCGGGGCCGGCTGCTGCTGAAGCGGAGCCTGACGGACGGGCTGTGCCTCCGGTGCTGCGAAGATGCGGCTCTGAGGACGGAAGCTCTCCTCCTGAGCGACCGGCTGCTGCTGCATTACCGGCTGCTGCTGGCGGCTCATCTGGATTTCCAGTTCACGCTCCATTTCGGCTTCCGCCATACGGATGGTCTGCGCGATCGGATCGACGGCGGCCTTCGGTGCCTGCGCGACATGGGCAGGCTGAGCTGCGGCCGCTGCCGGAGCAACGGCCGCGGAGGGACGGACAGCCGGCTTTGCGACCGGACGGAATTCCATGGCCTTGTCGGCGGCTTCGTTCATCGCGCGATCGATGCCGGTCGCAACGACGGAAACGCGGATGATGCCTTCCAGCGATTCATCGAACGTGGCGCCGAGGATGATGTTGGCGTCCGGATCGACTTCTTCGCGGATGCGGGTCGCAGCTTCGTCGACTTCGAACAGGGTAAGGTCGCGGCCGCCAGTGATGGAGATCAGCAGGCCCTGCGCACCCTTCATCGAGGTTTCGTCGAGCAGCGGGTTGGCAATGGCAGCTTCTGCAGCCTGCATTGCGCGGCCCTGGCCGGAAGCCTCGCCGGTGCCCATCATGGCGCGGCCCATTTCGCGCATGACCGAACGGACGTCAGCGAAGTCGAGGTTGATGAGACCTTCCTTCACCATCAGGTCGGTGATGCAGGCAACGCCCGAATAGAGAACCTGGTCGGCCATCGAGAACGCGTCCGCGAAGGTCGTCTTGTCGTTGGCGATACGGAACAGGTTCTGGTTCGGAATGACGATCAGCGTGTCGACCGACTTCTGCAGTTCCTGGATGCCCATTTCAGCAAGCCGCATGCGGCGGCCGCCTTCGAAATGGAACGGCTTGGTGACGACGCCGACGGTCAGAATGCCCTTGTTGCGGGCGGCCTGTGCGACGACCGGCGCAGCACCCGTGCCAGTGCCGCCGCCCATGCCGGCGGTGACGAAGCACATGTGGGTACCGTTCAGGTGATCGATGATCTCGTCGATGCACTCTTCAGCAGCCGCGCGGCCAACTTCCGGCTGCGAACCGGCGCCGAGGCCTTCGGTGACATTGACGCCGAGCTGGATGATCCGCTCCGCCTTCGTCATCGTCAAAGCCTGCGCGTCCGTATTGGCGACGACGAAATCGACGCCCTGCAAACCTGCCGTGATCATGTTGTTGACGGCATTGCCGCCACCACCACCGACACCGAACACGGTGATCCGCGGCTTCAGCTCGGTGATATCTGGCTTATGCAGCTTGATAGTCATGGTACCCGTTCCTTCTCTTTATGGCCGCATCGCCACGCCGGCCAATTCACTATATTTCACTTGCCTGACCCCTGCCCGGAAAGCGCTTGCCGCGATCCGGGATCAGGCACTCAAAAACTCTCCTTCAGCCATTGGCCAACGCGGCCGATACGGCTGTTGTTACCCCCAAGCGACGAGAGCAGACCGCTGCCCGCCGCATGTGTCTCCATGTCCGCAACCTGCGGATAGATCATCAGTCCGACCGCCGTCGAAAAGGCAGGCCCCTTGGCCGCTGTCGGCAAGCCGGATACGCCCATCGGGCGGCCGATGCGGACATTGCGGGCAAGAATGCGGCGCGCCACATCCGGCAAGCCGGTCAACTGGCTGGCTCCGCCCGTGAGTACGACACGCTTGCCAACGATCGGGCTGAAACCGGAGCGCTGGATACGATCGCGGATCAGTTCCAGCGTCTCCTCGATGCGCGCCTTGACGATGCGCGACACCAGCGCCTTCGGCACCTGCGTCGGCTGGTCGCGTTCATCCTCGCCGATCGGCGGGATGGAAATCAGTTCGCGCTCTTCCGAAGAATTCGCGAGCGCGGAAGCATGAACCACCTTCAGCCGCTCGGCATCCTCGATACGGGTCGAAAGACCGCGGGCAAGGTCGGTGGTGACATGATGGCCGCCGAGGCTGACGGCGTCGGTGTGCACCAGCTTGCCTTCGGCAAAGACCGAGATCGTCGTCGTGCCGCCGCCCATGTCGATCGCGGCGCAACCGAGCTCGACTTCATCATCGACGAGAGCGGCAAGACCGCTGGCATAGGGTGTTGCCACCATGCCCTCGACAGAAAGATGCGCCCGGTTGATGCAGAGTTCGAGGTTGCGAAGCGCAGCGCGCTCCGCCGTGACCACATGCATGTCGACACCCAAGGCATCACCGAACATTGCGAGCGGATCGCGGATACCGCGTTCGCCGTCGAGCGAGTAGCCGGTTGCCAGCGAATGCAGCACGGCGCGTTCCTGACGGAGCGACTGCTGGCAGGCGGCGGCAAGCACCTTCTTCAGATCGTTTGCTTCGACTTCCTGGCCGCCCAGATCGATGGTGGCGGTGTAGATGTCGCTGCCAAGGCGACCGGCCGAAACATTGACGATCAGGCTGTCTACGGTTAGCCCGGCCATGCGTTCGGCGGCGTCGACCGAGAGACGGACGACATTTTCCAGCGCATCGAGATCGGCGATGACACCGGTCTTGATGCCGCGCGAACGCTGATGGCCGATGCCAATGATCTCGATATTATGCGTGCGGTTCGGCAGAACCTGGCTTTCCTCACGCGGCGTCAGCCGGCCGATCATGCAGACGACCTTCGTCGAGCCGATGTCGAGGACGGATACGATGTGCGACCGCTTGGAGGACAGCGGCTTCAGGCGCGGCAGACCGAAATGGGACGAACTGAATAAGCTCATGTATCCTGCCCTGCTTTCTTCAAAGCCTTGGTTCTGACATCCAACGCCGCCTGGCGGCGAAGTGCTGCGTCCGGGGTCAATTCAATGGCGGTACGGTCGTCAAGGCGAAGGTCGACGGCTGCGATATCACGCTGCAGAAGGCTTTCGTCCTTGTCGAGCTTGGTGAGCCGAGCGAGCGCACCATCGATATTGTCTTCCGGCAATTTGATGATCACGCCATTGTCGAGGTAGAGATCCCAACGGCGACCGGCGACGCGCACGAATGCCTTCACATGGCTGCGAACATCCGGCCAGTTGGCAAACTCGTCATCGATGGACGCCGCAGCCGTTTCGGCATCGCGACCGACGAAAAGCGGTAGCTTGGCGAACTTGTTGTCGCGCAACGGGGCAATCACGCTGCCGTCCTTCTGGATCAGCGAGAGTTCGGAGCCGTGCTGCCAGATGGCATAAGCCTTGCGCTCCGTGAGCTTCACTTCGACCGTCTTCGGATAGACCTTACGGACTTCGACGCCCTGCACCCAAGGCAGGCTCGCAATCTTCTGACGAGCCGCATCGACATTGAGCGCCACCAGCGACGTCGTGCCGTCGAGACCGAGAAGCTGCAGGATTTCGATTTCCGAAGTCTGATCGTTGCCGGAAACCTTCACATCTTCGATGGCAAAGCCAGCAGCCGACGTCGTCGCCTGGGCAACATCCTGCGTATGGCCACCGATCGACATGCCATAGAGGCCGGTCGCAGCGAACAGAGCGAGAGCGGAAACCGTGCCCGTATGAGCCGGAATATTGACGCGTCCGGAACCAAGGCTCACGAGGAAACGCACGGCACGACGCAGCGGGCGCGGCAACACAAACGCATCCTCGACATCGTCGATCGCGAGCGGGACGCGATGGCGGGACCGCCTCATATTTTTGACCGTCAGCGCAAACAAGACGCGTCCTCCACCATCCACCGGAGAAATTCACCAAAAGAGTAGCCGGCGTGAGCGGCCATTTCGGGCACCAGCGAGGTAGGCGTCATGCCCGGCTGGGTATTGATTTCCAGCCAGATAAGCTCGCCCTCTTCGGAAAAGCGATCGTCATAACGGAAGTCAGATCGACTGACGCCACGGCAGCCGATAGCTTGATGCGCCCTTAACGATAATGTTTGTATCTTTTGGTAAAGATTCGGTGAAATTCTGGCGGGGATGACGTGTTTTGATCCACCCTCCGCATACTTGGAATCGTAGTCGTAGAAGCTATGGCCCTGCGGCACGATCTCAGTGACGCCGAGCGCCGTATCGCCCATGACGCCGCACGTCAGCTCCCGGCCGTAGATGTAGCGCTCGACCAACACTTCGTCGCCGTAACGCCACTCGGAAGAGGTAATGATCTGCGGTGGATGCGTTTGATCTTCCTTGACGATCACGACACCGAAGCTCGAACCTTCACGCACCGGCTTCACAACGTAGGGCGGCCTCATCGGATGCTCGCCGGTAATGGCGAAACGGTTCATCACACGCGAATCGGCCACAGGAATGCCGGCGCCATCAGCCACCTTCTTGGCGCGCGACTTGTCCATGGCGAGCGCCGAGGCCAGCACGCCGGAATGCGTGTAAGGGATCTGCAGATATTCAAGGATACCCTGAATGGTGCCGTCCTCGCCGAACGGGCCATGCAAAGCATTGAAAACGACATCGGGCTTCAGATCTGCAAGGCGCGCGGACACATCGCGCTCCACATCGACACGCGTGATTTGAAAGCCTTCCAACTCGAGGGCGTCAGCACATGCTTTTCCCGAAGACAGGCTAACCGGCCTCTCCGAGGAAAATCCGCCCAAAAGGACAGCCACATGCTTGCCACCCATCAATACCCCCAATTCACACCTTCAATCGACGTTTGCTCGATGCGCCGAGCAGCGATTCTCGCGACGTCTTTGCATGCTCCATTAGAACAACATTAAGGTTAATGAAGCGTTTACTTTCGTTAACTTTCGACCGCTTTCGCCGAAGTCAATTTTTCCGAATCAAATCGAGTTGAAGAATTCTGCCATTAGAATCATGGAGTTGCTATGTTTGAATATCCACTTTTAGAAATTTTTAAACAAATAGGCCCGCGCCGAGGTCTCCGGCGCGGGCCTTCATAAGGCTTATTGCAACCCTGAATCAGTCACGATCGTCGATCAGTTTCCAGATGAGTCCGCCCAGCGCGCCACCGACGATCGGGGCCACCCAGAACAGCCAAAGCTGCTGCAGCGCCCAGCCGCCGACGAACAGAGCCTGACCGGTGGAACGGGCCGGATTGACCGACGTATTGGTGATCGGGATCGAGATCAGATGGATCAGCGTCAGTGCAAGGCCAATGGCAATCGGTGCGAACCCAGCCGGCACCCTGCTGCTGGTCGAACCGAGAATCACGATCAGGAAGAAGAGAGTCAGCACGATTTCGGCAACCAGCGCCGATACCAGCGAATAGCCGCCCGGAGAATGCTCGCCATAACCATTGGCCGCAAAACCGCCGAGCTGGAAATCAACCTTGCCGCTTGCGATCAGGTAAAGCACAGCCGCGGCAGCGATCGCGCCGACGACCTGAGCGATGATGTAGGGAATGAGCTGCGAACCGGGCAAGCGGCCGGCAACGGTAAGACCGACCGACACCGCCGGATTGAAATGGCCGCCCGATATACCGCCGACCGCAAAGGCCATGGTGAGCACGGTCAACCCAAAGGCGAAAGAAACACCGAGAAAGCCAATACCGAGGCTCGGAAAAGCTGCCGCAAAGATTGCGCTTCCGCAGCCACCAAACACCAGCCAAAATGTTCCAAGAAACTCCGCAATTAATTTTTTCTGCATGAAATCTATTCTCCCCAGCCCTCAACCAGAGCGAAAGTAAGACATTTACGAGAACGAGATTCTGGTCAAGACTTTGCTGGATAAACGCTAGCTTAAATTGCAAATGCGACCTCATTCGCCCTCAAATCAGCGATTGCGGCAGGGTTGCCGGTTTCTTGCGTCTTAGACGTTTGCGCTGAACAAAAATTGCGCTAAGGACACGTCTTACCGCTAAGATAACCTTAGCATCATCTAAATTGGTGGGACCATGACAGACGCGATATCTCCTTTATCGCCGACCCCCTCGTCATCGAACAGCGTTGTTGCGAATTCCAAGGCACGCGTTCTGATCGCGAGTCTTATCGGCACGACGATAGAATTTTTCGACTTTTACGTTTATGCGACGGCGGCGGTAATCGTCTTCCCAAAGCTGTTTTTCCCGGCTGCCGATCCGACTGCGGCGACTTTACAGTCTTTCGCAACATTCTCGATCGCCTTCTTCGCCCGTCCGATCGGCGCGATGATCTTCGGGCATTTTGGTGACAGGGTCGGCCGCAAGGCGACGCTTGTCGCAGCGCTGATGACCATGGGCCTCTCGACAGTTGTGATCGGTATGCTGCCGACCTATGAGTCGATCGGCGTTCTCGCGCCGGTACTGCTGGCGCTTTGCCGCCTCGGCCAGGGCCTCGGCCTCGGCGGCGAATGGGGCGGCGCGGTGTTGCTCGCAACCGAAAACGCTCCGGAAGGCAAGCGGAGCTGGTACGCGATGTTCCCGCAACTCGGTGCTCCCATCGGCTTCATCTTCTCGGCCGGCCTTTTTCTCATCCTGCGCGAAAGCATGAGTGATGTGGACTTCCTGAATTATGGCTGGCGCATTCCGTTCCTCATCAGCCTGGCGCTTGTTGCAGTCGGCCTCTATGTGCGCCTGAAGATCACTGAAACCCCGGAATTCCAGCGCGCAATCGATAAGGAAGAGCGCGTTTCCGTTCCGATCGCCGTTATTTTCCGTTCGCATCTGCGCAGTCTCATCCTCGGCACGATCATCGCGGTCGCGACTTTCGTGCTGTTCTATCTGATGACGGCATTCACGCTGAGCTGGGGTACCAGGCCGCTCACGGCCACACCGGCAGGTCTCGGTTATTCGCAGCAGCAGTTCTTGGTCGTCCAGCTCGTCGGCGTGGTCTTCTTCGGCCTGATGATCCCGCTTTCTGGCCTGTTGTCCGATCGCTATTCGCGCCGGCTAGTTCTGATCCTGACGACGATCGGCATCCTGATCTTCGGCCTGTTCTACTCGACGCTTCTGACCGCCGGTCTCGGCGGCGCATTCGCTTGCTCGATCATCGGTCTCGGCTTGATGGGCTTCACTTACGGCCCGATCGGTGCTGCGCTTGCTGCTCCGTTCCCGACAGCCGTTCGCTACACCGGCGCGTCGATGACCTTCAATCTTGGCGGCATTATTGGCGCCTCGCTGGCGCCCTTCATCGCCACCTGGCTGGCCTCGAATTACAGCCTCGCCTATGTCGGTTACTATCTGACGATTGCAGCCGTTCTTTCGCTGATCGGCATTCTGCTGTCAGGCAACGACGAAGTCTGAGAACTTCGCCATAACCAATTGAAAAGGCCGGGCAAAAACCCGGCCTTTTTATTGAATCAGTTTATGAACTGCAGACAGATCTGAGCCCGTTATTCCGTCGTCACACCCTGGAACGGCCGGACCTCGCGGCCGGGCATGAAGCAGCCGAGACGCTTGATTTCCCATTCCAGCTTGATACCGGAATTTTCGAAGACCTCGCGACGGACCTGCTCACCGAGATATTCGAGGTCATAGCCGGTCGCCTGCCCCATGTTGATCATGAAATTGCAGTGCAGCGATGACATCTGCGCGCCGCCGATGACGAGGCCACGGCAGCCGGCTTCGTCGATCAGCTTCCAGGCAGAATGTCCCTCCGGGTTCTTGAATGTCGAGCCACCCGTCTTTTCCCGAATCGGCTGCACGGTCTCGCGATGCGCCCGCACAGCATCCATCTCGGCTCGAATCTTGGCCCGATCCTCGGGATACCCCTCGAAAAGAACATGCGTAAAGATCAGATCGTCCGATGCCGTCGAATGGCGATAGGTGTAGCCCATCTCGGCATTGGTTAGCACATGCTTCTTGCCCTTGCGGTCAACTGCATGCACCTCGACGACGCGATCGCGCGTCTCGGAGCCGTTGGCGCCGGCATTCATACGCGCTGCGCCACCGATGCCGCCTGGAATGCCGTAATAGAAATGAAAGCCGCCGATACCGTTGTCCATGGCCATGGCGGCAACGTGCTTATCCGGGCAAATAGCGCCGGCCAGGATGCGGTTCTCACCGGCGAGCTCGACCGAACCGAAGCCCTTCGCCGAGAGGCGCAGAACGACACCCGGTATACCCCCGTCGCGCACCAGGATGTTCGAACCGACGCCGACCACCGTCAACGGCACTTCGGCCGGCAGCACCTTCAGGAAAGCGATCAGATCGTCCGTATCATGCGGCTGGAACATTAGCTCCGCCAGCCCGCCGGCGCGAAACCATGTGACGCGATCCATCGGCGCGTCCGGCGTCAACCGGCCGCGAATATCCTTTACGCTGTCGCCGAGCGACGCCAGAAGCTTTTCCCCATTTACCTGTTTCATGCGGACTTACCCGAGAGGCCTTCCAATTCCTTTGGCAATGAAGCTGCCCAATAAGTGATGCTACCAGCCCCCAAGAGAACCACAAAATCACCCGGTCGCGCAATCTCCGCGACCATGCGGGCAAGCTCTTCCTGGGACGGCAGATAGCGCGCATCGCGATGGCCGCCTGCCTTGATGCGCGACACCAGAGCTTGCGAATCCGCACCTTCGATCAGGTCTTCGCCGGCGGCATAGACGGGTGCCAGGAAAATGCTGTCAGCATCGTTGAAACAGGCGGCAAACTCTTCGAACAGGCTCGACAGGCGCGTATAGCGATGCGGCTGGTGAACAGCGATGATGCGGCCCTTGCAGGCTTCGCGCGCCGCCTTCAGCACGGCCTTGATCTCGACCGGATGATGGCCGTAATCGTCGAAAATCTTCACGCCGTTCCATTCGCCCGTCAGCGTGAAGCGACGCTTGACGCCGCCGAAGGAGGCCAGCCCCTTGGCGATCGCCACATTGGAGATGCCGAGCCGGTTGGCGACTGCGATCGCCGCGGTGGCATTGGAAATGTTGTGACGGCCGGGCATCGGCATGACGAGATCCTTGATCTCGATGACCTTCCCCGTGCGGCGCCGGCGAATTTCGATGTCGAACAGCGAGCGCGTCCCGTCGATGCGCACATTCATGAAGCGCACATCGGCCTGAGGATTTTCGCCGTAGGTGATGACCTTGCGGTCCTCGATGCGGCCGACCAGCGACTGCACTTCCGGATGGTCGAGACACATGACGCCGAAGCCGTAGAACGGCACATTCTCGACGAACTGCCGGAACGCGGCACGCACGGCGTCGAAATTGCCGTAGTGATCCAGATGCTCCGGATCGATATTGGTGACGACGGCGACATCGGCCGGCAGCTTCAGGAAGGTTCCATCCGATTCATCGGCCTCCACCACCATCCATTCGCCCTCGCCCATGCGAGCATTGGTGCCATAGGCATTGATGATGCCGCCATTGATGACCGTCGGGTCAAGTCCGCCGGCTTCGAGCAGGGTCGCGACCAGCGAGGTGGTCGTCGTCTTGCCGTGCGTGCCGCCGATGGCGATGGAGTTGCGGAAGCGCATCAGCTCGGCCAGCATCTCAGCGCGGCGCACGACCGGCAGCAACTTTTCGCGCGCGGCGGTGAGTTCGGGATTGCTCTTCTTGATGGCGGTGGAGACGACCACGACTTCCGCGTCGCCGAGATTCTCCGCCTTGTGACCGATATGGACCGTGATGCCCTTGTCGCGCAGCCGCTGCACGTTGGCGCTTTCCGACTGGTCTGACCCCTGCACGCGATGGCCGAGATTATGCAGCACTTCCGCAATCCCGCTCATCCCGATACCGCCGATACCGATAAAATGCACAAGGCCGATAGCCTTCGGCAGCTTCATACGCCCGCCCCCTTGAATTCCTGAATTGAACGTTTTGCGGCAATAGCCTCAACCATATCGGCGAGCAAGCTCGCCGCAGCCGGTTTGCCGGCCTGTTTGGCCGCAGCCGCCATCTTCGCAAGTTTCTCCGGCATCGTCATCGCGCCGCGCAGGATCGTCGAGAGCTTCTCCGGCGTCAGCTCGGCTTGCGCAATGACCTTCACGCCACCCGTGGCCGCAAGCGCAGCCGCATTGGCTGCCTGGTCGTGGTCCAGAGCATAGGGATAGGGCACAAGGATCGCCGGACGACCGATGACGGCGAGTTCCGATACAGTGGAAGCGCCGGACCGGCAGATGACGAGATGGGCGGCGCCGATGCGCTCAGCCATATCGGTGAAGAACGGCGCGACTTCGGCGCCCATCTCCAGCCGCCTGGTGCAGCTATTGACCGTCTCCATATCCTCGGGACGCACCTGCTGCGTGATGCGCAGGCGCTTGCGCAGCGGCTCCTCCAACAGGCTGATCGCCGTCGGCATTGCCTTGGAGAAGTATTGCGCACCCTGGCTGCCGCCGAAGACGACCAGATTGAAAGGATCATCCGGGCCGGACGGCACATAGGGCTGCTTCGCCGCTTCGATCACGGCCGGCCGCACGGGATTGCCTGTCGTCACCGTCTTCTCCGGAAACGCGCCGCCCTTTTCCGGCAGGAAGCCGCCAGCAATCGCCTGGACACGGGCGGCGAGCGCCTTGTTCGCGCGTCCCATCACAGCGTTTTGCTCATGAATCATCGCCGGCACGCCCATGCGGGTCGCAGCAAGCAACGGCGGTATGGTCGGATAACCGCCGAAGCCGACAACGCAGAGCGGCCTGATATTGCGGATCAGCTTGCGTGCGGCGCGCATGCCGGTCCACAGCGTCCAAAGCGACTTTGCGACCTTGATGGGATTCTTCGAACCGATCGTTGCCGACGGCACCACATGAATCTCATCAGCCGGAAACTTGCCGGCATAGCGTTCCGCGCGACTGTCGGTGACGAGGTGCACGGAATAACCGCGCTCCTTCAGCTTGTGGGCCAATGCCTCGGCCGGAAAGACGTGGCCGCCGGTTCCGCCGGCGGCAAGCAGGATAATACCTTTACTCATGATCTTCGCTCCCGCGAATACCCCCTGCGCGAGGGCATCTCCCTAATATAGGAAGCCGCCATGCCCGCGTCACTGAAGCGCTTCAAACCTCCTTCATAGACTCCCATCTTCGCGAAAGCGACCGAAGAATAGGCGTTGTCCGGGAGATGGGGATAAAGCGCAGATGGGGCCAATGCGATCACTCCGCCGGCAATCCATGCGTCACACGAAAGAGGCTGCGATCCTGCGCCCTCTTTTCCGGCCGATGGCGCGTCAGGGCCAGGATGAAGCCCGCCGTCACACAGATGGCGGTCATCGACGAGCCGCCATAGGAGATCAGCGGCAGGGTCATGCCCTTGGCGGGCAGCAATTGCAGGTTCACGCCGACATTGATGATAGACTGGATACCGATCTGCAGCACCAGGCCTGCAACGGCAAAGCGGTTGAAATCATTCTTTTCCTTATAAGCATGCGACAGGCCGCGCAGCACCAGAAAGGCGAAGATGCAGACGAGCACCATGCAGAAGACGACACCGAATTCCTCGGCAGCCACCGAGAAGATGAAGTCGGTATGGGCGTCCGGAATGATGCGCTTGACGATGCCTTCACCCGGCCCGACGCCGAACCAATTGCCGTGAATGATTGCTTCCTTGGCGGTATCGACCTGGAACGTATCGCCCTCGCCGGTCATGAACTTGTCGACGCGGAGCGCCACGTGGGGAAAGACATAATAGGCCGCCACGAAGCCACCGACGCCGAGGCCGCCGAGCACTCCGATCCACAGCCAGGGCATGCCGGCCATGAAAAACATGCCGCCCCAGACGGCGGTAGTGAGAATCGTCTGCCCAAGGTCGGGCTGGGCAACTAGGAGTGCAGCAACGATGCCGAAGAGGATGATGGCGAAGAGATTGCCCGGAATTTCCGGCTGGCGCGCATGCTCCGCAAACAGCCAGGCACAGACGACGACGAAGGCCGGCTTCATGAATTCTGATGGCTGGATGGAGAGCGCCGCGATGTTGACCCAGCGCCGCGATCCCTTGACCTCGATACCGAAGAACAAGGCGAACAGCATCATCGCCAGCGAGACGATCAGCAGAATGACCGCCGTACGGCGCACCTGCCGGGGCGTCATGAAGGAGATGCCAATCATCGTCGCGATCGCCGGAACCAGAAACAAGGCGTGACGCTTGACGAAATGGAAGGGTTCGAGCCCGATGCGCTCGGCGACGGCGGGCGACGCCGCGAACGAGAGCATGAAGCCGATGCCGATCAGCAGGATGAACAATGCCAGGAAAATACGGTCGATGGTCCAGAACCATTCGGCCAAGGCCCCACGCTCAACGCGGCTTACCATATCAATCGCCTCCTGTTGCTGACCCGACCAGCATGGTGACACCTTCGACCGCAGCCACGTGGCTGACGAAGGCATCACCCCTGACCTCGAAATTCTTGTACTGATCGAAGCTTGCGCAAGCCGGTGACAACATCACCGCCGCCGTCTCGTGTTCGTCCCTGTCGGCGTCGGCTGCGGCATGGGCGACAGCGCGCTCCAAAGTGCCGGATATTTCGTAGGGCACCTGCTCGCCGAGCGTCGCCGCGAAGGCCGGTGCCGCTTCACCGATCAGGTAGGCCTTGGCTATGCGCGGGAAGAGCGGCGCCAGCGTCGTGATACCGCCTTCTTTCGGCAGGCCGCCGGCGATCCAGTAGATATGATCGTAGCTCGAGAGCGCAGGTGCGGCGGCATCCGCATTGGTCGCCTTGGAATCATTGACGAACACGACGCGGCCACGCCGGCCGACCGGCTGCATGCGATGCTTGAGGCCAGGAAAGGATTTGAGCCCGGCGCGGATATCGTCAGCGGAAACACCGACAGCCAGACATGCGGCTATCGCCGCCGCGGCATTCTGCGCATTGTGACCGCCGCGCAGCGTCTGGATGCCGTCGAGATCGGCAATGTCCGAGGTTGCCCCAGTCGATGCCTGGACGATGCGGCTGCCTTCGGCATAAAGCCCGTCAGCCAACGCATGCCGGCGCGAGATGCGGGTAACCTTGCCGCCCGCCCGTTCGACGCGATCGGCAATCAGCGAAGAATAGCTGTCGTCGACGCCGATGACGGCAACGCCGCTGCCGGCCACCAGCCGTTCCTTGATATCGGCATAATGCTGCATCGTGCCGTGCCGGTCGAGATGATCGGGCGTCAGATTGAGTAGAATGCCGGCGGAAGGATTGAGGGTCGGGGCGAGATCGATCTGATAGGAAGAGCATTCGACGACGTAGTAGCGCTCCGCCTTCGGCGGCTCCAACGTCAGGATGGCCGTACCGATATTGCCACCGAGCTGCGTATCGCGGCCGCTCGAGTGCAGGATATGGGCAATCAATGCCGTCGTGGTCGACTTGCCGTTGGTGCCGGTGATGGCGATGAAGGGGCACTCCGGCGCATGCGCCCGCCGCTCGCGGACGAAGAGCTCGACATCGCCGATGATCTCGACACCGGCTGCGTGAGCGAGATCGACGGTCCAGTGCGGCCTCGGATGCGTCAGCGGCACGCCGGGCGACAGCACGAATGCCGAGAGGCCGCTCCAGTCGATCGTTCTGAGATCGGCGGCCGGGATACCTTCGGCCGCAGCCTTCGCCACGCTGTCGGGATTGTCGTCCCAGGCAGTCACCTCGGCACCACCGGCGACAAGCGCCCGCGCGGTGGCAAAACCCGAGCCACCGAGGCCGAACAATGCGACCTTTTTCCCCTTGAGCGTGGTGACAGGGATCATCGCCGCCTCACCGAAGCTTCAAGGTCGAGAGGCCGATCATCGCCAGGATGACCGCAACGATCCAGAAGCGCACGACCACTTGGCTTTCCGTCCAGCCCTTCTTCTCGAAGTGATGGTGGATCGGCGCCATCAGGAAGACGCGCCGGCCGGTCATCTTGAAGAAACCGACCTGGATGATGACCGAAAGCGCCTCCAGCACGAAGAGACCGCCGATGATCGCCATGACGATCTCATGCTTGGTAGCAACTGCCACCGAACCGATCATGCCGCCCAGCGCAAGAGAACCGGTGTCGCCCATGAAAATGGCCGCCGGCGGCGCATTGAACCAGAGAAAGCCGAGGCCGGCGCCGATAACAGCGCCCAACACCACGGCCAATTCGCCGGTACCGGGCACGAAGTTGATCGCCAGATAGTCGGCGAAGACATAGTTGCCGGCGAGATAGGCGATAACGCCGAAGGAGGCGGCGGCAATCATGACCGGCACGATGGCAAGCCCGTCGAGACCGTCGGTCAGGTTGACAGCGTTACCGGCGGAAACGATGACGAAAGCACCGAACAGCACGAAGAACATGCCGAGATTGAGCATGAAATTCTTGAAGAACGGGAACGCGATCGACGAACCGAAGGTCGAACCGGCGGTACCGGAGGACAATGCCGTACTCATCATAAAATAGACGGCAATGGCGGCGATGACGAATTCGATGCCGAGGCGGGCGCGGCCGGAAAAGCCCTTATCGCTCTGCTTCGTTACCTTGAGATAATCGTCATAGAAGCCGATGGCACCGAAGCCCAATGTCACCAGCAGCGTCGCGACCACATAGACGTTGGCAAGATCGGCCCAAAGCATTGACGACACGACGATGCCGGCCAAAATCATCAGCCCGCCCATGGTCGGCGTACCTGCCTTCTTGAAATGAGTCTGCGGACCGTCGGCGCGAATCGGCTGGCCCTTACCCTGGCGTACACGCAGGGAAGAGATGATTCGCGGCCCGAAGAGGAAGACGATCAACGCCGAAGTGAACAAAGCGCCGCCGGTGCGGAACGTGATGTATCTGAACAGATTGAGAAATCTGAAATGAGTACTGAAAAAATGAACGTGGTCCGACAGTTCGGCAAGCCAGATCAGCATAAGAGCCCTTTCTAAAGCCCCTGATGGGAGTGGGGCTCCGTGTCGGCAAATGCTGGAAACTTGTCAAGCAAAGCTGCCACGATCTTCCCGAATCCTATCCCCAGCGACGATTTCACCATCAAAACGTCGCCAGGGGCGACCGAGTTGATCACGAATTCCGAGAGCTCCTCCGTCGTCTCACGATATTCGACATGAACACTTTCCGGCAGCGCATCCCTCAACGCCGCCATCTCCGGACCTGCCAGCCAGACATGCTCGATGCCTGCCGCCAGCAGCGGACCGGCAAGATTGGCATGCACTCTCTGGGCATAATCCCCCATTTCCAGCATATCGCCGAGGATGGCGATCCGCCTGCCCGCTCTAGCGCCGACATTGGCATCCGGCGAAGATGTCGCCAGCAGCGCGATGGCCGCGCGCATGGATGCAGGGTTGGCGTTGTAGCTTTCATCAATCAGCGTGAAGTAGCCATTGGCGATTGCGCGCTTATGGCGCTGCCCCCTGCCCTTTTCCGCCTGCAGCGTCGCCAGCGCATCGACCGCCTTGTCGAGATCGGCCTCGACGAGCATCACTGCACCGAGGACAGCCAGCGCGTTTTCCGCGATATGCCGGCCTGGCGCTCCGATCGCCACTTCCATCGTCTCGCCGCCAATTGTCAGCCACAGCGTCGAATTCTCTTCCGAGGCGTTAAATTCCGCGAGCCGCACATCCGCCTTGGCATGCTGGCCGAAACTGTGCACATGCTCGACGCCGGCGGCCAACGCAGCGCGCTCCAGGAAATCGAACTGATCGTTGTCCCGGTTGAGGATGACGTGACCGCCCGGCACGACGCCGTCGAAAATCTCCGCCTTGGCAGCGGCAATCTCGGTGATGTTCTTGAAATTGCCGAGATGGGCCGGCGCAATCGTGGTGATGATCGCCACATGCGGCTGCACCATTCTCGTCAGCGGCCGGATCTCCTCCGGATGGTTCATGCCGATCTCGAAAACACCGAAATCCGTATCTTGAGGCATGCGCGCCAAACTCAGCGGCACGCCCCAATGATTGTTGAAGGAGGCGACGGAGGCATGCACCTTGCCCGAGGGCGACAATGTCCGGCGCAGCATCTCCTTTGTGGTGGTTTTGCCGACCGAGCCAGTCACAGCGATGATGCTCGCCTGCGTACGCTGACGGGCGGCAACGCCAAGCCTGGCGAGCCCAGCCAATACGTCGTCGACAACGATCTTTGGCACGGTCAGCCGGCCCATCGCCGGCAACCGCGCCTCGCTGATCACGATCAACGCCGCGCCGTTCGCCATCGCCAAGTTGGCGTAGTCATGGCCATCGACGCGATCGCCCTTGATGGCGAAGAAAGCTTCGCCCGGCTTGATCGAACGGCTGTCGATGGAAATCCCCGTAACGCCCTCAGGCAGCACTCCGAAGGAGCGGCCCGCAATGGCGGCGATCATGTCTTCAGTTGTCCATAGCCAGCTCAAGACTTTACCTCCTCCAGTGCTTTGCGCAGTTCGGCATGGTCGGAGAAAGGCAGCGTCACGCTGCCGATCGTCTGACCTTCCTCATGCCCCTTGCCCGCGACGATCAGCGTATCGCCGGATTTCAGCATGCCGACTGCCTCGCGGATCGCCTTGGCGCGATCGCCGATCTCGGTGGCGCAGGGTGCCGCGGCCATGATCTCGGCGCGGATCGCCGCCGGCTCTTCGGAGCGCGGATTGTCGTCGGTGACCACAACCACATCGGCTAGACGGCAGGCGATTTCGCCCATGATCGGCCGCTTGCCGCGATCGCGGTCGCCGCCGCAGCCGAAGACGACGATGACACGGCCGGTGGTGAACGGCCGCACCGAATTCAGCACATTTTCCAAGGCATCCGGCTTGTGCGCATAGTCAACATAGGCAAGTGCGCCATCATGGGTATGACCGACAAGCTCCAATCGCCCGGAAGCGCCGGAGAGCTTTTCCAGCGCCGCCATGGCAACCGGCGCGGCAACGCCGGTGGAAATGGCAAGACCGGCGGCAACGAGCGTATTGGCCACTTGGAAATCGCCGGCAAGCGGGATGTGAACCTCGAAAATATCGTCACCCAGATGCACTTCCGCGATCTGCTTATGACGGAAATGCTCGACACGCTTCAACGCCAGGAAATCGCCCTTGCGGCCGACAGTGCGTATATCCTGCCCCGCGTTGCGCGCAGCGGCAATCGCCTGTTCCGACCACGCATCGTCGGCAAAGATCACGGCCGGCGAGCCTTTCGGCAGCAGATCCCTGAACAGCCGCATCTTGGCGGCCAGGTAATCCTCGACGGTCGGGTGATAGTCCATATGGTCGCGGCCGAGATTGGTGAAGGCGGCAGCAGCAAGCCTGACGCCATCGAGGCGGAATTGGTCGAGGCCATGGCTGGAGGCTTCCATCGCCGCATGGGTGACGCCCTCATCCGAAAGCTCGGCAAGCAACTGATGCAGCGACACCGGATCGGGTGTCGTCAGCGAACCGTAATCGTTACGCGTCGGTGATATAACACCGGTCGTTCCAATCATTGCCGCCGGATGGCCCGCATGCGCCCATATCTGCCGAGTGAAAGAAGCGACGGAGGTCTTGCCGGCGGTGCCGGTAACGGCGACCATCGTCTCCGGTTGCCTGTCGTAAAAGCGGGAAGCAGCAACGGCGAGGAAACGCCGCGGCTCCGCAACGGTCAACAGCGGCGCACCAGCGGCGACCGCACCCTGGCCGGCAACAATGACAGATGCACCACGCAAAACGGCATCAGCAATGAAACTTGCGCCATCGGCCTTCGTGCCGGCGACAGCTATGAAAGCCATGCCGGGCGCAACCTTACGGCTATCGGCGGAAAGGCCTGTTATCTCAAGATCGCCAAGTGTCCCGCCAATTTGTTCATTGAGTTCCGGAAACGCATTTCCGGCAATATCCCGCAAGTTCATCGAATATACTTTTCGTTCTTGATCAGTCCGCCCCTCGCGAATCGACCCGTTTATTCTTTCACGCTTAATAAGACACCAGCAAGGCGGAGTTACCGTTTCCGAAACTCGGTTGGATTCCGAGGATCGGCGCTGCCCGGGCGATGATATCGCGAGCGATCGGCGCCGCCGTGTATGCCGAGATCGTGCCGCCATGTTCACCGGTCTTCGGCTCGTCGCAGAAGGTCATGATGACATATTGCGGATTGTCGATCGGGAAGGCAGCCAGGAAGGTGTTGAAGTTCAGCGTATGCGAATAGTGGCCGTTGACGACCTTGTCGGCCGTGCCGGTTTTACTGCCAACATCGTAGCCGGGCACGCGAGCGGCGCGGCCGGAACCCTTGGAGCCGTTGAAATCGAGCAGGAAGCGGATGTCGTCGCTCGTGCTCTTCTTGACGACAGTCTTGGCGATCGCGTCGGCCTGTTCGCGGGTCCGCGGCAGGAAGGTCGGCTCGATCAGCTTGCCGCCATTGACGAGAGCCGCACCGGCAACCGCTGTCTGCAGCGGCGTGGTGGAGACGCCGTGGCCGAAGGAGATGGTAATCGAGTTGATCTTCTTCCACACGCGCGGCTGCGTCGGCATCTTCACTTCCGGCAGCTCGGTGTTCAACTTGGTGAGCAGCCCCATCCGCGTCAGGAATTCCTTGTGCGCGTCGATACCGACTATGTCGGCAATCTTTGCCGTGCCGATGTTGGACGAATACTGGAAGATTTCCGGAACCGTCAGCACACGATGCTGACCGTGGAAGTCGTGAATGGTGAAGCCGCCGATGCGGATCGGATTGGTGGCGTCGAAGGCATCGCGCAGCGTCACCTTGCCAGCATCAAGCGCCATCGCCATGGTGAAGGTCTTGAACGTCGATCCCATTTCGAACGTGCCGTTCGTCATACGGTTCAGCCAGCCTTCTGCAGCGCCTTCGTTCGGATAATTCGGATCGAAATCGGGTGCCGACGCCATGGCCAGCACTTCGCCGGTGCGGGCGTCGAGCACCGCGGCACCGGCACCCTTTGCCTGGAAATTATTGACGGCATTGACGACGGCGTCATGCACGATGTCCTGCACGCGAAGATCGATCGACAGCTTCACCGGCTGCAGCGGCTGGTCGGTGGTCATGCCGGCAGCCGCGAGATCGGCAAGCCCCTGGTCGTCGATATATTTCTCCATACCGGTGACGCCGCGGTTGTCGATATTGACGTAGCCGAGAATATGGGCAGCGGTCGAACCGCCGGGATAGAAGCGGCGTTTTTCCGGACGGAAACCGATGCCGGGAATGCCGAGCGCCAGGATCTGGCTCTGCTGTTTCGGCGTCAACTGGCGGCGAAGCCAGGCGAAATGCGAGGTTTTGACGGCCAGCTTTTTATAGGTGCCCTTGGTGTCGAGATCGGGCAGCACGGTGCGCAATTGCTCGACCGCTTCATCGGGATCGATGATCTTGTTCGGTTCGGCAAACAGCGACACCGTGCGGATATCGGTCGCAAGCAGTGCGCCGTTGCGGTCGACGATATCGGGGCGCGATGCCATCAGCCGGTCCGGCGGCAGGATGCTCGACGTCGTATCCGGCGGCGTCATGGCGAACTGAGCAAGACGACCGCCGATGATGCAGTAGACAACGGCAAAGCTCGCAACCAACAGAATGACGCGGCTTTTGGCCTGATTAGACTTGCGCTTACGGGCACCTTCGAAGGTCGAACGGCCAAAGCCGTCATTCGGGCGGTTATTGCCGTCGGTGGAGAAATGTGCCTTGCTTTTCAAGACCATGATGCGCGAAAGAAAAGACATCACTCGTCCACCGATCCCGTTGCGATATTGTCGACTTCTTGTTTTTTGCGCTTCAGCAGCGACGGCGCCTTGGCGACCGGACGCGGCGCGGGAGCGGCGGCGACATCGGCGATCGCCTTCCTGATCTCGGCATCCGTCGTGTCGCCACTCTTCGATGCCGCGCTGGCGCTCGAGTGGGGTTTCGCATTTCCGGCCTTGGTCGTCTTGTCAGGCGTGGCGGCATCCTTGGCATCGGCGACGGTTTCCGGCGGAACCTGCGAGCGGAGCATCGGCAATTCGCTCGGCTGAACAATCGCCGTCGACAGCGTCGGCTGCAATTTGAGTTCGCTGCTGTAGTTGTTGACCAATCGCTCCAGGCGGTTTGGCTGCACGACCAGCGCCCAATCCGCCTTCAGAAGCTCGATCGTGTCCTTCTCCAGCTTGATTTCCGATTCGAGGCGGTGAACCTCTTCGAGCTTCAGTTCGGCACGATGCTTGATCGTGTAGGTCACGGTGGCCATCGCTGTCATGACGCCAATCAGGACGATGTCAAAAGTCTTCAGCATATCAACCTCCGAGCTTTCCGAGACTGGCGAGATTGGGCAGATCGAAGATCGAGAGATCGGCAGCCTCGGCGGGCGCAGCGGTGCGAAGACCCGCGCGCAGCTTGGCCGAACGCGCCCGCGGATTGGCCTCCGCTTCCGCATCGCTTGCCGAAACCATCGACTTGCCGATCGGATCGAAGGTCGCGAGCCGCTCATGAACCATGGGCATATGACGAGAACCGGTGGCACGGCCGGAGCGATCGGCGAAGAACTTCTTGACGATCCGGTCTTCCAGTGAATGAAAGGTAACGACAACCAGACGCCCGCCGGGCTTCAGCACGCGCTCGGCCGCAAACAGCGCCTGCGCCAATTCGCCAAGCTCGTCGTTGACGAAAATGCGCAGCGCCTGGAAAACACGGGTCGCCGGATGGATCTTGTCCTTGGCCTTTCGCGGCGTGACGATCTCGATCAGACCAGCGAGATCGCGGGTCGTAACGAACGGCGCTTCCGCCCGACGCTTTTCGATCGCATGGGCAATGCGCGGCGCCTGCTTTTCTTCCCCGAGGAAGGCGAAGATACGGATGAGATCGGCGAGCTTGGCGCGGTTGACGACATCGGCGGCCGATACGCCACTTGCCGACATGCGCATGTCGAGCGGGCCGTTCTTATTGAACGAGAAACCGCGCTCGGCCTCGTCGAGTTGCATGGAAGAGACACCGATATCGAGCACGACACCATCGAGCCCACCCTGCGGCGCATGATCGGCAAGCTGCGAAAACTGCGAACGAATAAGTGAAAGATGACCCGCATGAGCGGCAACCATCGCCTGCCCCGCCGCGATCGCCGTCGGATCACGATCGAGCGCGATCACATCGGCACCACCAGACAGAATAGCAGAGGTATAGCCACCAGCACCGAACGTGCCGTCGAGAATGACCTTGCCGGCGGCCGGTGCCAGCGCCTCAAGCACCCCAGCAAGAAGAACCGGAATGTGACGAACCGGTCCGCCACCAGCATCAGTCGAGCCTCCGCCAGGATTCGCCGCCATTCCGTTTCCCCGTTCTATTCTGAGCGCCTGCCCGCCAGCTTGCGCTCCTCTCGTGCCTGCGCCTGCAAGACCTGAAAAGCCTCCGGCTGCCACAGTTGAAAATGATCCGCCCGACCAACGAAGGTCACCTCGTTGGCGATACCGGTGAAACCGCGGATAAAATCCGTGACCATCAGCCGCCCTTCCGCATCGAGCCTCATAAAGACCCCGCCCCCGTGAATGAGGAGCGACATCTGGTTCGCCGCCGGCGAAAAAGGATCGTCCGCCGCAATCTGCCGCTCGAACCGATCGAGCAGATCGAGACCGCCGACGCTGATCGCCGGAAACACAAAATCCTGGAAACAATACAGCTCCTGGATATTGCGCTCCGCCAGCACGGAACGAAATGCCGCCGGCACGGATACCCGGCCCTTGGCATCGATCCTGTTGGTCGCATTCGATAGGAAGCGGTTCATGACGCGAAACACCCGTTTCCCATGACTTACGGGCGATCATTCGCCCGCAGACATAGCCAAAATCGGACACAGCTTCGCAAGCCGAAAGAGAGAATACTCTTCCGACACCCCCAAGAAAGGAGGGATCATGGCTTTGCGATGAATGGGCGATGATTTGCCCTTGTGCAGTGTGCTTTTGGGATACCATGGGACCATATGGGCGTCAATGGGATGAAGCCACAGAGACGTGGCCACAGCCTGAATATTCATAACCCGTTAAGTTTAACGAAAGGTTATGATCGCCCTGAACCGCCGATCCAAAACGGATTGTTTTCACAGACGAAAACCCCTCCGCCGACACGGTCGGAAGACCGAAAAACCAAGGCTTTTGGCGGTCTGAGAAATTGTTTCCACAGGGCAATGACGAGCATCGACGCCGGTCGAAAATATGATTTGCCAGTTGGCCTGTAAGCCGGGTTCTGTGTGGCTCCGGCCGAGGCCGGAACGTGGCAGCCATTCATCTGGGACGACGCTTGCGCGCCGCCTCTTGCAACCCACCCGGATGACCGGCCCGGAAACGGGCTGGACCGCTTTCGCGATCCGCGTCATCCCTATTCGGTTTTGCTCCCGGTGGGGTTTACCGTGCCGCCGCTGTTGCCAGAGACGCGGTGGGCTCTTACCCCACCCTTTCACCCTTACCCGATCCGAAGACCAGGCGGTTTGCTTTCTGTGGCACTTTCCCTGAGGTTGCCCCCGCCGGACGTTATCCGGCACCGTGTTTCCGTGGAGCCCGGACTTTCCTCACCCCACCGCCTTTCGGCATTGGTGAGGCGCGGCTGCCCGGCCAACTGGCAGGGCTCCATTAGCCGAGAGCGCCGGCAATTGCCATCGAAATATGCAGCTTTATTTCCGTTCGGACCTAAGTACGGAAATGTGCAGAGAAATCCGTGCGGTAGCCGTCGTCCTTGATTCGGCCTTCGAGCAGCAGTTCGGCGCCGAGCCTGCCGATCTCGTCCGAACTCTTCGCCGCCGTGCCGCAGCCACCCGTTAGCACCGCTACGCGTGGTGACGACGTGTAACCGATCATGGGATAGCCAGTCGGCGAATAGGAAACGGCACAGGAATTGGTGAACGTCGATGGCCCTGTCAGGCTCGGAACCAGGTCGTGGATGATCCGCGTCAGGTGATCGCGTGCCTTGTCGCGACCGGCGGTTCGAAACCACTTACGCAAATCCGGCTCGTTTTCGAACTGGAGATCGTCTGGATCGCCGCCGATCTTGATGTAGTATTTCCCGTCAGGATAGCGGATCGGCGGCAGCAGGTAGATGCTGTCGGTATGGTCAGGCCTCGAAGATATCAGCGACGGCATGGCCGAGAGCGCCTCGGCCTCCGCCTCGCCCACCTCGAAGAAAGCCACAGTGCGACCATAAACCTTCACTTCAACCGGCTGCGGCAACAGATTCTCGGCAATGGAGAAACTGCCGGCGGCAAGCAGGACTCTCTCCGCCGGGAACGTCTCGCCTTCCGCCGTTGTGACGACCGCCAGACGGTCCTCGTCGCGGATCGAGACAACCGTCTGCTTGATGACGCGAGCCCCCGCCTTCTCCGCCAGCAACGACTGTGCCTTCACCAGCCGCCGCGGGCTGATATGTCCCGCGCCTTTCGGCTCGTAGACGCCCTCGCTGCCTTCAGCAAAGGAGAAGAAGGGGAATTTCGCCTTCAGCGCAGCGTCGTCCAGAAGCTCCGTCCGGACACCGAGCCGAGCTGCCGCATCGACGACATTGCTGACGTAGTCATGGGCGCCGCCACGCTTGGACCCGACCACAAGGCAGCCGACCGGGGCGTAGAATTGAATGCCGCTGTCGCGCTCGATCTCCGCATAGCGGCCGATCGAACGGTTGGCGAGCCGCGCCCAGTCGGCGTCGGGATCGATGGTGCGGGTGATCCGGCCTTCGTCATAGTGACTGCCGAAAACGCCCTGGTGGTTCACACGGTCTTCGGGCTCGTCCGGGCCGATGACGGCTATGCCGTCTGTCTGTTTGGCCAGATGGCGCGCGGCAGCAGCCCCCATCATTTCTCGACCGACGACGATGAACCTGAAATCCGCTGCCATGTTATGTCCCTCGCAAATGATCGCAAATTCGATAACATGGAAAGCGAGTCCGCCCCACCCGCAATCCTCTTAAAAGCGGCGATTAATCGAGGAGCGCCAGCACCTTACCGCAATATTTCTGCGAGACCGGATTCATGCGCGTTGCTGCATGACCGGCATTGTATTTGAGGATGGTGTTGCAGGTTGGTCCACCGCCAAGTTGCTGTGCCGCGGCGAGGTATTTCATGCCGAACTTGATGTTCGTCTCGGGATCGTAAAGTCCCTTGGCACTGCCCGAATAGCCCATCAGCTTTGCGGTCGTGGGCTTGATCTGCATCAGGCCGATCTCGCCGGCACTACCGCGCCGTTTTGGATTGAAATTGCTTTCGATCTGAATGACCGCGGTCGCCAATTCGACCGGCACGCCGTTCTGCTTAGCGTATTTGGTAATCAGCGCCGAATAGGGATTTTGCGTCGTGAAGGAGTTTTCCGCATCTCTCAATTCGGCGGGGACACTCGGCATTGGATAGCCGACCGTACGCGTAATGATCTGCAGGGGGACGGTCTGGGTTTTCTCGCCGTGGGGGTCGGCATAGGCGCAATCATATCCTGTCAGCAGTACGCTCACGCACGCTGCCGCCGCAACAATCAGATTTTTCATTTAGTCTTTTGTCTCCGAGCGCGGAACCGTGGACAGCACAAGCCATCAGTCCGGCGGGAGGCAAAAAGAGCCGCCGGAGTTCACGGTCCCCGTTATTCTTTACGGCCGCGCGACACACAAACTAACTTGCGCGACCGCCGTTCAAGCGGGCGCCGTTAGACCAGCCCAATGCGGAGATAATAGGGAAATGATGTGGCGCTGAAGCACGTTACGCATTTTGAGCGTTACGGCGTCTATTCCACCGTAAAAACGAGGCCCACCTACCCTTAGGAGAAGCGAGGCAGCGCGGACAGCAAACGATGAAGTGTATCGATGGTCGAAAAATCGGCGATCCCATCCACTCGCTCCTGGCGAAAATGGCGCTGGAAAGCCTCGACGTCTCCCGCCAGTTTTGTGGAGAATTCGCCTGTAATTTCCGTTTCATAACCATAGAGCGAGAGCATGGATTGCAAAGCCTCGATCGGCTGCCCGACATCGCCCCTCTGAAAGAACCGCCCGCCGGTGATCGGCGTCGGTTCGACCCAGTGGCCGACGCCCGCTTCGGCCAGTCGCGCCCACGGAAATTTTTCGCCCGGATCGACCTTGCGAACAGGAGCGACATCGGAGTGTGCAAGCACACGCTCAGGTGAAATCGCCCAGCGATGGCCGCAATCACGACACAGTTCGATGACCGCCTCGATCTGTGCATCGGGAAAATCCGGCAGCCCGCCGGGATGACCGGCATTGGCGATTTCGATGCCGATCGACAGCGAATTGATGTCGGCCTCGTTATGCCAGACGCTCTTGCCGGCATGCCAGGCACGACGTTCCTCCGGTACGAGCTGGATCACCCGCCCATCCTCGAAGACGAAGTAATGGCTCGACACCTGGCTCTCGTCGCGACAGAGCCAATCAAGCGCGCCTTCGGCCGTGCCCATGCCGGTATAGTGCAGCAGGATCATGTCTGGCTTGCGCCCGTCCCGCCGCTCGCCATGGTTCGGCGACGGCTGCACGCTGGCACCGGAAAAATCTGCCGCAAAGGAACTCATGCAGCGCGGCGTTCTTTCTCGATTTCCGCGTAGGCTGCATTGAGCGCCGCCATGCGCTCATTGGCGATGAGGTGGAATTCCTCCGGCACACCGCGCGAGACGAGGCGGTCAGGGTGATTCTCATAGACCAGGCCATGATAGCGGCGACGGATGGTCGTGAAATCGTCCTGGGGCGATACGCCGAGCACCTTGTAGGGATCGCGGCCGCCGGCGCTGACATGGCGCGCCATGATCTGTTCGAAACGCTGCTCGCTCATATGGAAGATCTGAGCAATATGCTGCAGGAAGGCCATTTCCTTCTCGTGGATCAGACCATCAGCCTTGGCGATATGGAAGAGACCATCGAGCACGTCTTCCAGCACCGGGCAATTCTTCGCGCAGGTGACGCAGAGCGACGACAGCTTTTCTGCATAGGCCTCGTAGCCCGCAACGTCCTGGCGTGCCAGATTATAAAGACGTGCGACGTTCTTCGCCTGATCCGGCGGAAATTCGAAAATCTCACGGAAGGCGTTGACCTCGTTTTCGGTCACCACGCCATCGGCCTTCGCCATCTTGGCGGAAAGCGCGATGATAGCGACGGAAAAGGCCACCTTGCGGCGGGTCTCCGGATCGCCTTCGAACAGCGTACGAATGGCTTCGACCACTGCCGACAGGGCATTGCCAGCGGTGCCACCAACAGCATTCAGCAATTTTTCCCAAAACGACATGATGGTCTCAATTACCCCTTCTGAATAGAAACACGTTGATCAAATAATGGTTGCGATTGCAAGGAGTCCATTGGTCGCACAGACGAAAACACTTTTCACAATTCGGTAATGATGGCGTGTTCGAAGCTGTGATTTGCGATTCCGCCGGATCGGGCAACTCATTGCCCGGATGAAAAAGCAAGCACGCATTTCTTAAATTCTTTACTTTACAGCCATGCCCGCCTGTCGCATCCATTCCGAGGCAATCACCGAAATGAGGCAGCCCGGCTGCGAGGAGGATACCCATGGCCAAACAGAAAGTCGCAATGCTCACCGCCGGCGGATTGGCGCCCTGTCTCTCCTCTGCGGTCGGCGGCCTGATCCAGCGCTACAGCGACGTTGCGCCCGATCTCGACATTATAGCCTATCGCTCCGGCTATCAGGGCGTTCTGCTGGGTGACCGCATCGAGGTGACGCCTGGCATGCGCGAGCGTGCACATCTATTGCACCGCTACGGCGGCTCGCCGATCGGCAACAGCCGCGTCAAGCTCACCAACGCCGCCGACTGCGTCAAACGCGGTCTCGTCAAGGAAGGCGAAAATCCGCTGCGCGTGGCCGCCGAGCGCCTCGCCTCCGACGGCGTCACCATTCTCCATACAATTGGCGGTGACGACACCAACACGACCGCAGCCGATCTTGCCGCCTACCTCGGCGCCAACGGCTATAACTTGACCGTGGTCGGCCTGCCGAAGACGGTCGACAACGATGTCGTGCCGATCCGCCAGTCCCTCGGCGCCTGGACGGCGGCCGAAGTCGGCGCGCATTTCTTCGACAATGTCAGCAACGAACAGACCGCCGCTCCGCGCACCCTCGTCATCCATGAAGTCATGGGCAGAAGCTGCGGCTGGCTGACGGCGGCGACAGCCCGCGCCTATATTCAGAAGACCAGTGCCAATGAATATGTGGATGGCTTCATGATGAATGCCGCCATGAAGAGCATCGACGGCCTCTATCTCCCGGAAATGGCCTTCGACATCGAAGCAGAAGCCGAGCGCCTGAAGGCCGTTATGGACAAGACTGGCCAGGTGACGCTGTTCGTTTCGGAAGGCGCCGGCCTCGAGGCCATCGTGGCCGAGCGGGAAGCTGCCGGTGAAACCATCAAGCGCGATGCCTTCGGTCATGTGAAGATCGACACTATCAATGTCGGCAACTGGTTCCAGAAGCAATTCGCCACCCTGCTCGGCGCAGAGCGCTCCCTGGTGCAAAAGTCGGGCTATTTTGCCCGCTCGGCGCCCGCTAACGGCGACGACCTGCGCCTGATCCAGGGCATGGTCGACCTCGCGGTCGAAAGCGCATTGAATAAGATCTCGGGCGTCACCGGCCATGACGAAGGCCAGGGCGGCAAGCTGCGCACCATCGAATTCCCGCGCATCAAGGGCGGCAAGCCCTTTGATCTGTCCCTGCCGTGGTTCGCCGAAGTCATGGATCACATCGGGCAAAAATACGCGCAATCCTAATTGACGGATCGCAAATCCAATGTCTTTGCTGGCGGCGAATAGGAATAGAGGAGGATTCCATGTCCATCGAAACCTGGCTCGCGTTCGCCGCCGCATCCTGCATTATGCTGGCAATACCCGGTCCGACCATTCTCCTTGTGATCTCATATGCACTCGGCCACGGTCGTAAGACGGCGCTGGCAACGGTGACCGGCGTAACGCTTGGCGATTTCACGGCGATGACTGCCTCGCTCGCTGGTCTCGGCGCCCTTCTCGCCACCTCGGCCACTCTGTTCACGATTCTCAAGCTGATCGGCGCAGCCTACCTGATGTTTCTGGGAATCAAGCTCTGGCGCGCCCCGATTGTGACCGGCCCGATGGGCGACAATGACAATCTTCCCGAGGAAAAGCCGCTCAAGATTTTACTGCACGCTTACGTTGTGACCGCCTTGAACCCGAAGAGCATTGTCTTCTTCATCGCCTTCGTGCCGCAGTTTCTCGACCTGTCGAAGCCCTTCCTTCAGCAAACCGTTATTTTGGAGGCGACATTCCTCACTCTGGCAGCACTGAACTCCCTGCTCTACGTTTTCATCGCCGATATGGCGCGCGGTTTTATTCGCAAGGCAAGCGTGCAACGCGCCGTTAACCGGACGGGCGGAACCCTGTTGATAGCCGCCGGCGCAGTGACCGCCGGATATCGCCGGTTGGCCGCTTGATGCTGTCCAGGGTTGCGGGGCGATCACGGATAGGTTAATGGGGGATTCATAAATTTATCAACCCTGTGGCTGATTTGCACCGCAGGGCGGTTTGGTTTTTTCGAAAGTGACAGAATGGTAGCGATCGGATTTCCCAGCCTAAAGCGCAGCGTTGCCTTTTCGGCAATGATGTGCGGCGTCCTCGCAGGGTGTGCAAGCACTCAGCAGCAGACGTCCCAGGCAGAACTCCCGTCGGCACAAACCAACGTGCCGCATCCGAATACAAACCCGGCTCCGGTCGGTGCTGCGTCGACCACAGGCGGCGTAGCGGTGGCTTCCACCACACCAGCTACAGGCCAGCAGATTCAGCCTCAGCAGCAGGCAGCATTGATGAAGTCGGACCGGGTTGGCGCCGGTTCGGTGGCTCCGAATCAGATTCAGGCAGCCCAGGACCGCATGGTTGGTCCGGTGGCAAATGCACCGAATGCAGCGAACCAGGGTACTGTCGCGATAGCGGCCGTAACCGGCGCGCCCGCAGCGGGCACATCCGCAGCCGCCGCTTATGCGGCCTCCGACGAACCCGTGGTTCCCACCGTCGTCGCCATCCCGATCCCGAACCCGGCACGTCCAGGCGATACCGCGCTGCTGCCGGTGTCAGGTTCCGCGACCCAGGGTCAGGCGACCATTCCGATGACGTCGGACGTGGCGGCCATTCAGTCCGTCGTTCCGACGCCCCGCCCGGGCGAAGATGCACCGATCATGGCGCCTGCCGAAGTCGCCTATGCCGCGCCGATGCAGATCGCCGGCATGGGTTATGCGGACACCCGCATGCATTATGATTTCAACTTCGATGCCAGCGGCCCGACGGTCGTTTCGGCGGTACTGACCCCTCAGAATTACGATTCCGACGTGCCGGCGGAGGAGAAGAGCTACGTTTCGAAGCTCATCCAGAAATATGCCAAGCTTTATGAAATTCCGGAATCTTTGATCCATCGCGTCGTTCATCGCGAGAGCCGCTACAATCCGAAGGCATATAACCGCGGCGGTTACTTTGGCCTGATGCAGATTAGATACAACACGGCCAAGTCCATGGGCTACGACGGTCCGCCTGCAGGCCTACTCGATGCCGAGACCAACATCAAATATGCCGCGAAATATCTGCGCGGCGCATGGATGGTGGCCGACAACAAGGCCGAGGCCAAAGAAGCCAATGCCGTTCAGCTCTATGCGCGCGGCTATTATTATGATGCCAAGCGCAAGGGCCTGCCGGACGTCGCGCAAGGCAATTACTGATTATCCCGGATCATTTCGCCAGCGCCGGTTGGGCCATGTCCTGACCGGCGTTGATTATATCCAGTATCCTCTTCAGTAGAATTTGCGGCTTATAGTCCAGCCAGCCCGGCGTCAGCCCCATGCGCACCAGCACGAGATTGGCTGACGGCACAATGGCGACGCTCTGGCCATCATGTCCGAGCATCCAGAACGTATCCGTCGGCAGGCCGAACTGCGCATCCGAACCACCGGGACCGGCAAGCCAGGCTTGAACCTGCGTATAGATGCCTTCGGATGCCGTCGTCGGAGTGCGCATCGCGCCAACAAAGCCTTCCGGCAACAGGCGCTGGCCCTTCCAGACACCATCCTGCAGCAGGAATTGGCCAAAGCGCGCCCAGTCGCGCGGCGTCGCATAAAGATAGGAACTGCCGACATAAGTACCGCGCTCATCGGCTTCCAACACAGCGCTGAACATGCCGAGCGGCGCAAACAACGCTTCACGCGGATAGGTGATCGCCGCACTCTCATTGGGAAGCTTGTTCATCCAAATCCGAGAGAGCAGCGTCGCCGTGCCGCTGGAATAGCTGAATCGTTCGCCTGCCGCCGCCTCTTGAGGCGCACTCGAGGCAACCCTGGTCGAATCCGGATCGAGATAGAGCATGCGCGTCACGTCTGAGACTGCGCCATATCCCTCATTGAAGGCCAAACCGCTCTCCATGCTAAGGAGATCGCTGAGCTTGATGTTCTTGCGCGCGTCGGCACTCCATTGCGGCAAAAGATTCTGATCGTCGAAGGACATGCGGCCGGAAAGCATGAGGCGGCCGATGATGGCGGCATTGACGGTCTTCGTCATCGACCAGCCGATCAAAGGCGTGCCCTTGTCGAATCCCTCGCCATAGGTCTCCGCGATGATGCGGCCGTTCTTGACGACGACGATGGCGCGCATGGCGGGACCGGCAAAGTCCGGATTGGCAAGGAGCTTGGAGAGCGCGAGGCCGGTGTCGTCTTGGCCCAGCACGGCCTTATCGCCATCCGGCCAAGGAGAATCGCTTTTGGCCGCTTTGATCTTATTGAGGAACGCCGCGCTGCGCGCCGCCGGCAGATCGCCGTCCGGCACCGTCGTGCAGCCGAGCGCGCCGCGGTAGAGCGCATAGTTTGGTGCAAACATGCCGAGAAAGCGGGCGGTTACCACGCCTTCCTCTCGATTGACCGAAACCCGAACGAGCTTCAGCGCCGGATTGCCCGGCGCCTGCACGTCATCCGCCAATATCCGCTCGGGATCGCGCTTGGCGATAAAGGTATTCGAGCAGACGATCTTGGCGGCATAGCCGTCCCCGACCCTCAACAATTCCGGTGGCCAGACCGAAAGCCAGACCGCACCGCCCGCGACAATGATCAGCAGCAAAAAAACAAGAGCCCCGACCACTCTCGATATTAAACGCATATCACACACCCTCCGAAGGAATGCGGAGACAATCAGGAAATGCAGGAATGTGAAAGACCTATCGTCGCCACAGC
The DNA here is from genome assembly GCF_025200735.1 of Rhizobium sp. CB3060. Lineage (NCBI taxonomy): Bacteria > Pseudomonadati > Pseudomonadota > Alphaproteobacteria > Hyphomicrobiales > Rhizobiaceae > Rhizobium > Rhizobium sp. CB3060. Next base: position 1,980,903 of record NZ_CP104158.1, read on the forward strand.
CTTGCAAATATCACCGTGACGGCCCTACCGGCCGGGTCTGCCAACAGTCCACGTCATCAGACTGTAGCATTGCCGGGTTACACGCGCTGAACCTGACAAATCGGTGACAAGACTCAGATGACGGAATTTGCCCCGGATGCCGGTCTCCACAAGAATCGGAAACTCAAGGACGCTCTGCTGCAACACAAGGCTCTGTCGAAGGCCGGCTTTTCGGAGCGCCTGTTCGGCATGTTGTTTTCCGGCCTTGTCTATCCGCAGATCTGGGAGGATCCGGATATCGACATGGAGGCGATGGAGCTGCAGCCGCACCACCGCATCGTCACAATCGGCTCGGGCGGCTGCAACATGCTCGCCTATCTTTCGCAGAACCCGGCTTCCATCGATGTCGTCGACCTCAATCGTCACCACATCGCGCTGAACAAGCTCAAGCTCGCCGCCTTCCGGCTGCTACCCGGACATGCCGATCTCGTGCGCTTCTTCGGCACGCCGGACGTTAGCGCCAATAGCCAGGCATACGATCAGTTCATCGCGCCGCGTCTCGATCCGGCGACCGCCGCTCACTGGGATGGCCGCGACATGTATGGCCGCCGCCGCGTCACGGTGTTCAACCGCAACATCTATAAGACCGGCCTGCTCGGCCGCTTCATCGGCGCCGCCCATGTGCTGGCCCGCCTGCACGGCGTCCGCCTCGGCAAGATGACGGAAGCCCGCACGGTCCGCGAACAGCGGCAGTTCTTCGACAACGAAATTGCGCCGATCTTCGACAAGCCGATGGTCCGCTGGCTACTCGGCCGTAAGAGCTCGCTTTTCGGCCTCGGCATCCCGCCGCAACAATATGACGAACTTGCGAGCCTCGCAGGTGACGATTCCATATCTGGCGTCCTGAAGCACCGCCTGGAAAAGCTGGCCTGCCACTTCCCGATGCGGGACAATTATTTCGCCTGGCAGGCCTTTGCGCGGCGCTATGCCTCCCAACACCAAGGCCCGTTGCCGACCTATCTGCGGCCTGAGCACTACGCCGCAATCCGCGCCAATGCCGACCGCGTCGATGTGCATCATGCCAACTTCACGGAGCTTCTGGCCTCCAAGCCCGCCGCTTCGCGCGACCGCTATATCCTGCTCGACGCCCAGGACTGGATGACCGACGAACAGCTCAACGACCTCTGGGCTGAAATTACCCGCACGGCCCGCGAAGGCGCCCGCGTCATTTTCCGCACCGCCGCCGAAAAGAGCATCATCGAAGGTCGCCTCTCCCCCGCCATTCGCGATCAGTGGGTCTATTTCGAAGAGCGCTCGCAGGAGCTTAACGTCCGCGACCGCTCGGCGATCTACGGCGGCTTCCACATCTACGGGAAAAAAGCGTGAGCCAGGCGGATACAGGTCTTCAGACAAGCTCGAAGAACCATGCCGGACTGATGGACGGCATGTACCGTTACCAGCGGCACATCTACGACCTGACCCGCAAATATTACCTCTTCGGCCGCGATCGCACCATTGCGCACCTCAACGTGCCTTTGAGCGGCTCCCTACTGGAAGTGGGTTGCGGCACCGGCCGCAACATGTTGCTGGCTCATCGTCGCTTTCCCTCGGCGAGACTCTATGGCCTCGACATCTCCCAAGAGATGCTGATTTCGGCCCGCAATAATTTTCGCGGGCTGAAACAAGTACCGGATTTCCGCGTCGCCGACGCCACTGCCTTCTCGGCTGGTGATTTCGGTGTCGACGGTTTCGATCGTGTCATGATTTCCTACGCACTCTCGATGATCCCGGACTGGAAGAGCGCGATCGATGCTTCGCTGAACGCGGTCATTCCCGGCGGCGAACTGCACATCGTCGATTTCGGCCAACAGGAGCGCCTGCCTGGTTGGTTCCGCACCATGCTGAAAGGCTGGCTGACAAAGTTCCACGTCACCCCCCGCGCCGACCTCCGCGCCGTGCTCGAAGAGCGAGTCGCGGCGCGCGGCGCGAAGCTGGTATTCGAAGAAATCGGCCGGGGTTATGCATGGAGAGCTGTCGTCATTAAGCCGGCCGCCTAGCAAAAAAAGTGGAATTCGGCACGAAATCCGCTCATGCGGCATTCCAAGTATAAGAATTTACTTGAAGATAACGCATTTTTTACGTTGATATGGTGAAAAAGTGGCAAGGGCCGGCTGACAAACAGCTTGGTCCTTTGCCTCTTTTGGATTTTGGGGACCACACATCACGGAAGCCAAGTCTTGGGGCAGCAAGATTACTCGCGCCATAACGGGATATCCATGCGCAGGCTTCTGTCATGCTTACTGCCGCTCGCCCTCCTGCTGAATAGCTGCACCATGGGTTATGACAGCTTCCAGACCGCGTCGATACCGAAGACGCGTTTCAAGGATACGAAGCCGCAGGATTTCGGTCGCGACCATCCGGAGCGCCACCCCATTCACGGCATCGACATCTCGAAATGGCAAGGCGATATCGACTGGCGGACGGTGAAGAGTTCCGGCGTCGCCTTCGCCTTCATCAAGGCGACCGAAGGCAAGGATAGGGTCGATCCCCGCTTCAACGAATATTGGCAGGAAGCCAATAGCGCCGGCATTCCGTACGCCCCCTATCACTTCTACTATTTCTGCTCGACAGCGGACGACCAGGCCGACTGGTTCATCAACAATGTGCCGAAGAATGCAATGATGCTGCCGCCGGTGCTCGACGTCGAGTGGAACGCCGAATCCAAGACCTGCCGCACCCGGCCGGATCCGCAGACGGTGCGCACAGAGATCAAGCGGTTCATGGACCGCCTGGAGGCTTATTACGGCAAGCGCCCGATCATCTATACGTCGGTCGACTTCCATCGCGACAATCTTGCCGGCTATTTCAAGGATTATCACTTCTGGGTCCGCTCGGTCGCAAAGCATCCGACGGCGACCTATGCCGATCGCTCCTGGGCATTCTGGCAATACACGTCGACAGGCGTAATTCCAGGCATCAAGGGGCCAACGGACATCAATGTTTTTGCCGGTTCCGAACAGAATTGGCACAACTGGGTGGCGGCAGTAGAGAAGCAAGGAAATTCTTGAGACTACCTGAATTTCTCTCTTGCTTCTGTCACAATCTTCTGTGAAAGCGACCCTATTCTATCAGCAAAGAGGATCGCCTATGGACCCCTATACCATTCGACGCAGCGCACTCGCGTTTGTCTTCGCTTCAGCCATGGCAAGTGTGGCAATGGCGCAGAACGCGACCCCGACCGCGGCGGCGAATGCAGGTGGAACCAATGCCCCGCAGGTGGCTTGCGGCGGTGATCTCTCTTCCTTCCTGGCCGGCGTCAAGGCCGAGGCCACCGCGGCTGGCGCGGATGCTGCGGCCGCGGACAAGACACTGGCCGGCGCGCAGATCGACCAGAAGGTCCTCGCTATGGATCGTAGCCAGGGCGTATTCCGCCAGACCTTCCTCGAATTCTCGCAGCGCACTGTCAGCCAGGCCCGCCTCGACATCGGCCGCCAGAAGATAAAGCAGTATGCCGACGTCTTCGCCAAGGCCGAGCAGGACTACGGCGTGCCGCCCGGCGTCATCACCGCCTATTGGGCGATGGAAACCGATTTTGGCGCCGTTCAGGGCAATTTCAACACCCGCAACGCGCTCGTTACTCTCTCGCACGACTGCCGGCGCCCCGAGTTTTTCCGCCCTCGTCTGATCGCATTCATTGAAATGGTGCAGCATGGCGATGCCGATCCGGAAACCACGACCGGTGCATGGGCTGGCGAAATCGGCCAGACGCAGATGCTGCCGCCCTCGATCATTGCTTTCGGTGTTGATGGCGATGGCGACGGCCACGTCAATTTGAAGACAAGCGCGCCCGACGTCATTCTGACGACGGCCCGATACATCCAAAGCCTGGGCTTCCAGCGCGGCCAACCCTGGCTGCAGGAAGTCACGGTGCCGGATAATCTGCCTTGGGAGAAATCCGGCCTGGGCGGCCCACTCACGGCCGCCGACTGGTTCCAGCTAGGCGTCAAGCCGCGCGACGGTAACACCAATTTCGGTTCCCTGGCGGCCGCCCTCATCCTGCCGCAGGGCCGCAAAGGCCCGGCTTTCCTGACCTATCCGAACTACAACGCCTATCTGGAATGGAACCAGTCGTTCATCTACACGACGTCCGCAGCCTATTTCGCCACACGTTTTGCTGGCGCTCCAACCTATAACAAAGGCACACCGGAAGCGGGGCTGAACGATGTCGATATGAAAGCGCTTCAAACCAAGCTTTCGGCACGCGGCTACGATGTCGGCAAGATAGACGGTATTCTCGGCTCGGGCACGCGCGTCGCCGTTCAAAAAGAACAGTTTCGCCTCGGCCTTCCCGCTGACGGCTGGGCGACACAATCATTGCTGAACGCGCTTTAAGGGCGATTGCCTTGCCATGGAAGGCGGCCGCTGGCCGCCTTTTTCGTTTTTGCACCTGCAACTATCAGATGATTTTCCGGGTATCCGATCGAGGCTCGGCAAGAAACGGGTGGAAAGCGCCTCTGATTTCGTCAAAATAAACTCAAAATGGCGGAGGTGCAGCGGATGAACACCAGCAATGGCATGAACGCACTGACCTGGAGCCTGCTGTTGGCGCTCGGCTTGATCTGGGGCGGTTCATTCTTCTTCGCCCGCATCGCCGTCCATTATGTGCCGCCGTTTACGCTGGTCTTCCTTCGCTTGTCGCTCGCGGCAATAGCGCTGCATGCCTACATTGCCGGTCGTTTCGCAATCTATGATTTGCTGCGAACCCATTGGCGGCAGTTCCTATTGCTGGGCTTGATCAACAACGCCGTGCCGCATGCGCTGATCTTCGTCGGTCAAACCCAGATGGGTGCGGGGCTCGCATCCATTCTGAACGCAACGACGCCGATCTGGACCGTATTGATCGGCAATCACTTCACCACCGACGAGCGGCTGACCTCCGCCAAGCTCGCCGGCTGCTTGACAGGGCTCGCCGGCACGATCGTGCTGCTCGGCCCAAGCGTGGCGAGTGGAGCCGAAGTTCCGCTCTGGGCGCTGCTGCTGCCAATCCTTGCCGCGATCTCCTACGGTTTCGCCGCGATCTATGCCAAGCGTTTCAAAGGCATGGCGCCGCCCGTTATCGCAGCAGGTCAACTGACCTGCTCCGCGGCGCTCATACTGCCGATGGCTCTTTTGCTGGATCAACCTTGGACATTGGCCACGCCACCAGCCAGCGCCCTCGCCGCCATTCTCGGCATGGCGCTGTTGTCGACGGCCTTCGCCTATATCCTCTATTTCCGCATCATGGCGCTCGCCGGCGCCACCAACGCCTCGCTGGTGACCCTGCTCGTACCGCCAAGCGCCATTCTCCTCGGCTTTCTCTTCCTCGGCGAACGCCTGGGACTGACGGAAATTGCCGGCATGCTGCTGATCGGCACAGGCCTGCTCATTCTCGACGGGCGGCTTTTCGCACGCCTGCGACCGAACGCGGGAACGGGTGACCTATAATTCGGCCGCAACGGCCCGCCGGACCAATCTGCCAAGCACTGACGGCACGATCAGGAAAAACGCGAAATAAAGGGTGGTCAGCACCGGCACCAAATAGACGACGGCACTCTCGTCTGGAGAAAGACTGCCGAGATAGCCGAGGGCGGCCCAGATGATGGCCAGAGCCAGACAAGCGAACAGCCAGAGACGCCACAGATGCCCCTGTCGCAGCCTTTCGGCGCGCATGAAGGGCGCGATTGCCGGAGCGAGCATGGCGCCAAACATCAACAGCAAACCACCAAGCTTATTCTCCGTCGCGCGCAACAACGCATAGAACGGGAGAAGATACCAGGGCGACACGATCTGAAACGTATCTTCCGTCGGCAAATCGGGAAGGCTGAACAGACGGTTCATCGTCAGACCGAAAGCAATGCCGGAGACCACCGCCGCGACGCCAACCACGGCAAGGAAAATCATGATCCGACGCCAGGAGTGCCTTTGCCAGGTCGCATGATGCATGACGCCCAGATCGACGATCAGGAGCGCAAGCGACAGCACGATCTTGCAATCATAGCCCGTCACGGACCAGGCAGCCATGATGTTGCCAATCAACGGGAATTGCGCCAGCCAGAACTCCAACTGTCCCCAAGGCACCAGAAAGGAGAGGAAGGGTACCAGTTCCGACATCACCCAAACGCCGATCAGCAGGACCCACGGCACTTTCCGCCAGGCTGAGAAATCGCCGATATAGATCGAAAAACCGATATGGATGAACAGCGCCAGATAAAATGTGCCGGTCAAGCTCAGCGCGCCGTTTCGCGCCGGAAGAAGCAAGCCGGCCAATACGACAAGAACGAGGAAAAGACCGATATCGTGCGCTCGCGACCGATTTATCTCATCGCTCATGACGCACTTCACCCACCCTTTCCACTGCCGGCGAATATCCCAGATTAACCGATTCATGCCTCAGCAAAAGACATCCGCCTTAATCTTGTTCACAGCTAAATTAACGATGCATTAAATTTCGTGAACGCCACACCTTTATAGTTTTCGCATTAAAAACAATCACTTGCCACGATATCTCGATTCAAAACCTGCGCAACCTACCGCGTCGCAGCATCGAATTCGCTTTCCAAGCGACACATTTTTGACATAGGCTCTAACAGTTGACTAAGGAGGAAGACATGGGATTGACGCGATCCATCAACGTCCTAGTGGTCAGTGCAGCGTTCCTATTCGTTTTGACGATGCTTTTCATCTGACGAAATAGCGACAGTGCAGGAAACCGAACTCCTGAAAGCGAACAAAACACCTATTCCATTTAAAAAGCGCATGCCGGAAACCGACATGCGCTTTTTCATGTTCACACCCCAGATCTTGTCAGGCGGCGGCGCCGGCACGCGCATCTGCCCTGCGCTGTATGCCCAATCGCTCAAGAACGGCCGAGACCAGCGGCGAGCGGTTCATCGTATAGAGATGAAACTCATGAATGCCGCGACGAACCAGGTCCTCGATCTGCTCCGCGGCGACATCCGCAGCGACATTGGCCCGCTTGTCGGCCTGCTCGTCCAAGCCGTCAAAACGCTCGTCCAGCCAGGAAGGAATGTTGGTGCCGCAGGCGCCGGCAAACCGCTTTAATTGCGTCAAGTTCTGGATCGGCATGATACCCGGCACGACGGGAATCTTGATACCGGCGGCACGGACGCGGTCGTGATAACGTTCAAACGCGTCATTGTCGAAGAAGAACTGGGTCAGCGCCCTGTTGGCGCCGTTATCGGCCTTGCGCTTCAGCATGTCGATATCGGCTGCTGTATCACGGCTCTCCGGATGTTTCTCCGGATAGGCGGAGACGGAAATATCGAAATCGCCGCGCTCGCGTAGTGCCAATACCAGCTCGGCCGCATTGGCGTAGCCGCCCGGATGCGGCTGGTAGGCGGAGCCGACCCCGCCCGGCGGGTCGCCACGCAACGCCACGAAACGGCGGGTGCCGGCGGCGAGCAAATCGTCGATGACACGATGCGTTTCCTCGCGCGTTGCCCCCACGCAGGTCAGATGCGAAGCAGTCGAGAACGGCGTCTCGTGGATCATCCGACGCACGGCAGACAATGTCGGCGCCTTGGTCGAACCACCCGCGCCATAGGTAACCGAGACAAAATCCGCGTCCCATTCGGCCAGATCAGCCACCGTGTTCCACAATTGCGTCTCGGCTTCGTCCGATTTCGGCGGGAAGAATTCGAAGGAAATACGAATGCCACGCTGGCCGTTTTCAGTCTTTGAAGGCATATCAAGCTCTCCCGGCAAGAATGGGGGACGATTGGCGATCCTGCCCGGCGGCGATCAGCAGCCGCGGGTCGCGCGCCAGCCAGATCGTGACCGTCAGCGCTTGACCGCCTTCCTTCCCCGAATGAAGGTCCTGCACCTGTTCGACATCAAGCCCTGCCATTTTCAACCATTCCGATATGGTCTGATGCGAGAAACCGAGTCTCAGATGCGCATGTTCGTCGCGTAGATATTCCAGCCCGTGCGGCGCAAGATCGATGATCACCAGCCGGCCGCCGGGCCTGAGCATTCGCGCCGCCTCGTTAATGGCAATCTCCGGCTGGTCGAGGAAATGCAGCACCTGATGGATGGTAATCAGGTCGAAATCCTGCGCCTCGAGCGGCAGGTTGAAAATGTCGCCATGCCGCACGGAAGCGGCGGTGATGTTTGAGCGGTCGAGATTGGCGCGCGCCACGGCCAACATGTCACGGCTGGCGTCGATGCCGACCGCGCGGCGATAATGACCCGCCAACAATTGCAGCATACGGCCCGTGCCGGTGCCTAGATCCAGGAAAGAGTCGATCTGCTGCGGACCAATCAAGTCGATCAGCGCCTTGTCGACATCCTCGTCGGCCACATGCAGTCGGCGAAGCTCGTCCCATTCCGCAGCGTTGCGGCTGAAATAGGCCTGTGCCCGTTCCGCACGGACACGCTTGACGGCAGAAAGCCGCTCGCCATCCCGCAGCAACACCGGATCGTTTTCAGCCGTGTGGCGGAGAAGCGTGCGCACGAGGACGACCGCCTTGCCTTCCTGCTTCAGACGGAAATAGGCCCAGGCACCCTCCTGATAGCGGTCGATCAGGCCGGCCTCGCCGAGCAGCTTCAGATGGCGGGAAATGCGGGGCTGCGACTGGCCGAGAATTTCGGTAAGATCCGTCACGGTGAGATCGCCAGCCGCAAGAAGCGCCAGCAGACGTAACCGCGTCGGCTCGCCGGCCGCCTTCAGTATGTCCACCAGATCATCCAAACCGAATTTCACGAGATCCGTCATCCAGCACCCAATCAAGATATAAAGATATCTTTATGTGATTTGCATTCGATCTGCAAGACCCAATTGCTGGCTGGGAGAATTCGACGTCGGAAATCTGTTAGGTTTTGTCGACCGGGGAATATGCGCTTCCTGACCTACGGCAAAGAAAAACCCCGGACTTGCCGGGGCTCTCCATGACAGAAAGACAGCAAACTTATCGTGTCAGGCGCTTGTGCGCCTGGCTGCCCGGATTGAGAGCATCGGGGCCGAGGCGGCGGATCTTGTCTTGCTCGTAATCTTCGAAATTGCCTTCGAACCATTCAACATGGCCTTCGCCTTCAAAGGCCAGAATATGCGTGGCCAGGCGGTCGAGGAACATGCGATCATGGCTGATGATGATGGCGCAGCCAGCGAAGTTTTCGAGCGCGCTTTCCAGCGCCCCCAGCGTTTCCGTATCGAGGTCGTTGGTCGGTTCGTCGAGCAGAAGCACGTTGCCGCCAGCCTTCAGCATCTTGGCCAAGTGAACGCGGTTGCGCTGACCGCCGGAGAGATTGCCGACCTTCTGCTGCTGGTCGCCGCCCTTGAAGTTGAAGGCACCGCAATAGGCGCGCGAGTTCATGTCGAACTTGCCGAGCTTGATGATTTCGGCGCCGCCGGAGATTTCCTCCCATACGGTCTTATTGCCGTCAAGCGCGTCGCGGCTCTGGTCGACATAGCTGAGATGCACTGTCTCGCCGATGCGGATCGAGCCGGAATCCGGCTTTTCCTGCCCGGTAATCATCTTGAACAGGGTCGTCTTGCCGGCGCCGTTCGGGCCGATGATGCCGACGATGCCGCCCGGCGGCAGCTTGATCGACAGATCGTTGACCAGCGTGCGACCTTCGAAGCCCTTGGTGATGCCCTCCATCTCGATCACCACCTGGCCGAGACGCTCGCTGACCGGAATGATGATCTGCGCATCACCGGGGCGCTGATTTTCGGCAGCATCGACTAGCTGTTCGTAAGCGTTGATACGCGCCTTGGACTTGGCTTGACGGGCCTTGGGGCTGGAGGCGATCCATTCCTGTTCGCGGCTGATTGCCTTCTGACGGCCAGCTTCTTCCCGGGCTTCCTGCAGCATGCGCTTGGCTTTGGCCTGCAGATAAGCGGAATAATTGCCTTCGTAGGGAATGCCACGACCGCGGTCGAGTTCGAGAATCCAGCCGGTAACATTGTCGAGGAAGTAACGGTCGTGGGTGATCATCATCACGGCACCCGGATAGTCGCGCAGGTGCTTTTCCAGCCAGGCGATGGTCTCGGCGTCGAGATGGTTGGTCGGTTCGTCGAGCAGCAGCAGGTCCGGCTGCGAGAGAAGCAAGCGGCAAAGCGCGATACGGCGGCGCTCACCGCCGGAAAGGCTGGTGACTTCGGCATCGCGCGGCGGGCAGCACAATGCTTCCATCGCCATCTCGACCTGGCTTTCCAGATCCCAGAGATTCTGGCTGTCGATGATATCCTGGAGTTTGGCGCCCTCGTCCGCCGTCTCGTCGGAATAGTTCATCATCAATTCGTTGTAGCGATTGAGGATTTCGGTTTTCTTGGCAACGCCTTCCATGACGTTTTCGAACACCGTCTTGTTGGGATCGAGCTGAGGCTCCTGCGCCAGGTAGCCGATAGTGGCGCCTTCGGCCAACCAGGCTTCGCCAGTATATTCCTTGTCGAGGCCGGCCATGATGCGCAGCACGGTCGACTTACCGGCACCGTTCGGGCCGAGAATGCCGATCTTGGCGTCGGGATAAAAAGAGAGATGAATATTTTCGAGGATCTTCTTGGCGCCATAGGCCTTATTTAGACCGGCCATATGATAGATGAACTGACGTGCCATAGCTTGGGTTACTCCACGGGCGGATACATTGCGAATTGTGCCGCTATGTAGGCGAAACCCCGCCCTCGGGCAACGGAGAAACCTTGTCCGAGGGCATTTATCGCGCCGAGCCGCCTGCTGGGTGTCAGAAACCCGCTGCGTCCACCACGCCCTGATCGCAGCCGAACGATGTGCTGCCGGCGCCCTGGATCAATTGCTCGAGTCGCGGCTCGTTTCCTTCCGACGGCTGAATAGCGTCTTCCGACAAGCCGATCGTCAGTTCCGAGATCACCCGCACCTTGCCGACTTGGCGGCAGCTCATCTTCACGCGGCCACTGGCGCCCTCGCCAAAACTTTTGTCGAAAGCAGCCTTGATGGTTTCGGCATCGAGCGTCTTGCCGATATTCTGCGCGAAAAGATCGCGCACAGCGGACGCATTGAGTTCATTGATCAACCCCACCGCAGTCCCGAAATAATCATCGGCGCTGAGCTTGGTGCAACTGCCGTGTTTGATCCACTCATGCCGCTCCAGACCGGATTGCGTGCCGGGCATGACTTTGTCCAGCGCGGCCTTGGTTTCCGCCGAGAGTTGAACAGCCGGCAGGTCTTTCCAGTCCCGGCCGCGATCGGACTGCTTCAGATCATCGGAAACGTCGCAATATTCCTGCCGCATCGGCCAGAGGCCGTGTAGTGAAAAGTTCTTGGCGTCAAAATTATTCGCTGATTGATTTCGGCATTCCGCCTTCTTTTGGTTCGTCGCGCAGAACGCGGGTTCCCAACTCGCCGCCAGAATAAAGCGCGTCCGTCCATGGCTATTCTCCTCAGCCACGGCACTCGTCGCCATCACCACCGCAGTCAGAACCGCAACTGCAAACCTTTGAAGCCAAGGCTTCATTTCATACCTCCAAAATAGAACAATATGAGAACAAATAAGCAGTTTGATTTGCCGCACGCAACCCTGAATCGCAAAAACCACGAAGATTTATTTCTGTGAGCTTCCCTCGCCGTCCATTGCAATCCCGCCGGCGATGACCTTTCGTCCCACATGGGGAGGAAACACGCATGATGTTTGCCGAAACGAGGCATTTGGATAGTCCGACGGGCGCGACGCTCGCCTATCATCATGCGCCGGCAGATGGCGCCGCGCGTGGCATGCTTCTCGTCAGCCACGGTCTTGCCGAACATTCCCGTCGCTATGAACGCTTCGCCGCAGCGATGGCAGCGCGCGGCTTTCATGTCTATGCTCACGATCATCGCGGCCACGGCGAGACAAAAGCTGTCGATGCGCCACTCGGCCGCTTCGCAAGGCGCAATGGTGTCGATGCGGTCATTGCCGATGTGCTGGCGATGCGCGAGCTTGCCGCAACCGCCCATCCCGGCCTGCCGATCATTCTCTTCGGCCACTCCATGGGCGGGCTGATCAGCCTCAACGTAGCCGTGACGCATCCCGACAAGTTCGATGCCGTCACCGTTTGGAACTCGAATTTCAACCCTGGTCTCGCCGGGCGCGCGGCGCAGATCATCCTGAAGGCAGAACGCATGCTGAAGGGGTCCGATGTCCCGAGCGGGCTGTTGCCGAAGCTGACCTTCGGCGCCTGGGGCCAATCGATCGCCAACCGCCGCACCGAATTCGATTGGCTATCCCGTATTCCCGAAGAGGTGGATAAGTACATTGCCGACCCGCTCTGCGGCTTCGATGCCTCGGTGTCGCTGTGGCTGGATATTTTCGAACTGACCTTCCGTGCACCACAAAGGGATCACCTCGATCGGCTTCGGCGCGACATGCCGATCCATCTTATCGGCGGCAGGCATGACCCGGCGACGAACAATGGAAAAGCAATTTCCTGGCTGTCAGATCATTTGAAAAAGGCCGGCTTCTCGCATACCACCATGACCATCTATCAGGACATGCGGCATGAGACTCTGAACGAGATCGGTGCGGCCACAACCATTTCGGATTTTGCCGACTGGTGTCAGCAAGTGACGGCAAAGGACTGATTCCCAAAGGAATGTTTGAATAAATGCCACCGGCGGTTCCCTGCCCCGTTTGCATCAACCGAAGCCTCCATATTCTCTGGCGCGAGCGGCGCTTTGCTTCCGGGCCGGTATCCGATACATCTGAGAACACTTTCGTGCCGTAGCCGCCCATCGGGACCGATATGACCGATAATAAAACCAAGAAACCACCCCTTTCCGGCATTCGTGTCATCGAACTCGCCCGCGTTCTTGCCGGCCCCTGGGCAGGGCAGATGCTGGCCGATCTCGGCGCCGATGTCATTAAGGTCGAGAACCCGGATGGAGGCGACGATACGCGCCAATGGGGTCCGCCTTTCGTCGAAGGCAAGGATGGGAAAAACCTGTCCGCCGCCTATTACCACTCCGCCAATCGCGGCAAACGTTCCGTTGTCGCTGATCTGAAGACCGAAGAGGGCCAGGCCCTTGTTCGGCGGCTGGTCATAACCGCCGATGTGCTGATCGAGAATTTCAAGCTGGGCGGCCTCGTCAAATATGGACTCGACTACGGGAGCCTGCGGAAGATCAATCCAAAACTGGTCTATTGCTCGATCACCGGCTTCGGCCAGACCGGTCCCTATGCCGGTCTCGCAGGCTATGACTATATCGTCCAGGGCATGTCCGGCTTCATGTCGATTACCGGCGAGCCAGATGGGCAGCCGATGAAGGCGGGTGTCGCGATCGCCGATATCTTTACCGGAATCTATGCCGTCTCCGCGATCGAAGCAGCCCTCATCCATGCGCTGAAGACCGGCGAAGGTCAGCTTGTCGACATGGCGCTGCTCGACGTGCAATCCGCCGTGCTTGCCAATCAGAACATGAACTACCTGATCTCCGGCAAGGCTCCCACTCGCCTTGGCAATGCGCATCCCAATATCTCGCCCTATGAGGTCGTGCCGACGGCCGATGGCTACCTGATCCTTGCTGTCGGCAATGACGGGCAGTTCCGCCGCCTCTGCACGATTCTCGGCATCGACGAGCAGGCAAATGATGAGCGCTACGCAACCAACAAGGCGCGCGTCGCCCATCGCCACGACGTCCGCGCTTTCATCTCGGCGAAAACGCTTTCCTGGAAAAAGGCGGATCTGCTGAAAGCCTGCGAGGACAATGCCGTGCCGGCCGGCGCGATCAATACGATCGAAGACATGTTCGCCGACCCGCAGATTGAGGCTCGCGGCCTGCGGATCGACCTCGAGGATGCCGCAGGCACCGTCATCCCGAGCGTACGGACGCCGGTCGTCTTGTCGGAAACGCCGCTGACCTATACGCGGCCAAGCCCGCGCCTTGGTGAACATCAGGAGGAGGTTCTCGCCGAATTGGCGGAACTGGAAGGAAGGGCGAAACCATGAAACGCACCGGCGGCCAGCTTATCGTCGAAGCCCTCAAGGCAAATGGCGTGCAGCGCATCTCCTGCGTTCCCGGCGAAAGCTTTCTGGCCGTGCTCGATGCGCTGCATGACAGCGACATCGATGTGCTGGTCTGCCGCCAGGAGGGCGGCGCGGCGATGATGGCGGACGCCTGGGGTCGGCTGACGGGTGAGCCCGGCATCTGCATGGTCACCCGCGGGCCGGGGGCGACCAATGCCTCGGCCGGCCTGCATATTGCCCGACAGGATTCGATCCCGCTAATCCTCTTCATCGGCCAGGTACAGCGCGATGCCCGCGAGCGCGAGGCCTTCCAGGAGGTGGAGTTCCGCCGCGCCTTCACCGAATTCGCCAAATGGGTCGGCGAGATCGACGATGCCGCCCGCATTCCGGAATTCGTCACCCGCGCCTTCGCGGTGGCCACTTCGGGCCGGCCCGGCCCCGTCGTGCTGACACTACCCGAGGACATGCTGCGCGACGAGGTCGAAGCCCCACATGCCAAGCGCTACATGCCGGTCGCTGCCCATCCCGGCCGCAGCCAGATCGATGATCTCCATTTGCGCCTGATCGCAGCGGAACGGCCAATGGTTATCCTCGGCGGCACGCGCTGGGACGAGGACGCGGTCGCTAACCTCCGGAGCTTCGCCGAACGCTTCAAGCTGCCCGTCGGCTGCTCCTTCCGTCGGCAAATGCTGTTCGATCATCTGCATCCGAATTATGCCGGCGATGTCGGTATCGGTATCAACCCCGCGCTGGCGAAGGAGATCAAGGAAGCCGACCTGCTGATCCTTCTCGGCGGACGCCTTTCCGAGATGCCATCGTCCGGCTACACACTGGTCGATATCCCCTACCCGCACCAACAACTCGTCCACATCCATCCCGATCCGTCGGAGCTCGGCCGGGTCTATCGTCCGGATCTGGCGATCTGCGCAAGCCCCGCCGACTTCGTGGTGGCAATCGCCGATCTCGAAGCACCGGCGGAACCGCGTTGGGCAGAGCGGACGGAGCGCATGCACGCGGCCTATCTCGCCTGGTCGAAAACGCCGGAAAAGAGCCCTGGTGCCGTGCATATGGGCCGGATCATGGATTGGATCGAGGCCAATACCGCGCCCGATACGGTCTTCACCAATGGTGCCGGCAATTACGCCACCTGGCTGCACCGCTTCCATCGTTTTCGCCGCTTCAACACTCAGGCGGCCCCGACTTCGGGCTCGATGGGTTATGGCTTGCCGGCCGCGGTTGCCGCCAAGCAGCTCTTTCCTGAGCGCGAGGTGATCTGCTTTGCAGGTGACGGCTGCTTCATGATGCACGGACAGGAATTCGCAACCGCCGTGCAATATCATCTGCCTTTGATTGCGCTGGTCATCAACAACGGCATGTATGGCACCATCCGCATGCACCAGGAGCGGGAATATCCCGGCCGCGTCAGCGCTACAGCATTGAACAATCCGGATTTCGCAGCCTTTGCCCGCGCCTACGGCGGCCATGGCGAAACGGTGAAGACTACCGAGGAATTCGGCCCAGCCTTTGAACGCGCCCGCGCCAGCGGCAGGCCGGCGATCATCGAAATCGTCCTCGATCCCGAGGCCATCACGCCCTCACGGACCCTGACGGAAATTTCGCAATCGAAAAGCCGATGAGTGCGAACTCACCGGCTTTTCAAAAATGCATCGAAGCTCAGATCAGTCGATCGCAGCGGTGACGATGAACTCGACCTTGTATTTCGGCGCAGCGAGCTTAGCTTCGCTGGTGGCGCGGGCTGGCGTGTTTGCCGGATCGACCCAGGCTTCCCAGGCGGCGTTCATTTCGGCGAAATAGGCGATGTCGGAGAGGTAGATGATCGTCTGCAGAATCTTCGACTTGTTGCTTCCGGCGGCGGCCAGCAGGCGGTCGACTTCGGCCAGCGCCGACTTGCACTGATCCGTGACGCTTTCGCCTTCACCAACCTGGCCGGCGAGGTAAACGGTGTTGCCGTGAATAACAGCGCCGCTCATGCGGGCTCCGGCGTCGATACGCTTGATGCTCATGCTTCTCTCCTGATGTTGTTCAGTGACGGGTAACAAACCGGGCGCCACCCATCGGCAGCGCCCTCAATCTCTTGCGTGTTTGGCGGTAGTCGCTCAGCCGCGGATATGATGCGTCTTCTGATAGATCGCGGTCGAGCGCGCGCCGGAACGGCAATAGCCGAGCATCGGCCGCGGGAATTCGTCGAGCGCGTCGACCATGCCCTGCACGGCTTCTTCGGTTACACCCATCGGCCCAACGGGCACATGCGCGATTTCAAGGCCAAGCTCCTTGGCGCGGGCTTCAATGACAGAAAACGGCGTCTGATCCGGGCTCTCATTGTCCGGACGATGGCAGACGATTGAGTTGAAACCCATGGCCTTGATCTGATCGAGATCCTCCAGGGTGATCTGGCCGGAAACCGAGTATTCGTCATCGATCGGGCGGATATCCATGGTTCATTTCCTCTGTGAAACCGAGGGCCATGGTCTACGCCGCCATAGGGCAAGCGTCAACCGCTCAAGCCCTTCAGACGAAGGCAAAGTTGAGTGCGAAACTCCTGGCTTCCCCGGGCTGAAGAATATTGAATTCACCCGCCTCCTCCAGCTCGCCGCGCGATGCCAGGCGATGCGAAACGGGCTCTATTCCGAGGACGTGCGCCGGCGCGCGCTGGTTGCGCCAGACCTGCAGGAACGGCAGCGTATCCGTGCCGAATCGAACCCGCAGCGATTTGCCGCCAATGGCGGCGATCGGCCCGAGGCACACTTCGGACCAATCCTCGCCCTTCGCCGTTGCCGGCACGCAGAAAAGACCGCCCTTTTCCTCGCCGAAGGTCCAAGGGAAACCGCCGTTCTCAAGCATCTGGCCGGAGAGCCGCACGCCGTCATCGAACCATTTGCCGCCGATATTCATGTGATACATCAGGAAGACCGGCATCGCCTCGATGCTGGTGTTGACGACACGGTCGTTAAGCGAAACCTCGCCTGTCGCGCCGTCGATGCGCCAATGACGCTCCAGCCGTGCCGTGCGGCGTTCGGCGGTGACGATATCGATATCGGCGCGGCACTCCGCGTTGCCGTTCTCGGATCGGGTCCACAGGATCTTGGCGGCATGCGAGGCAACGGAGCCGTGCAGCGGATAGCGCTTGCCCTCGAAAGCGTCAGACATCGGCTCCGGATGGCGGATATGATCCGGACCGCAGGTAAAGACAAAGCCTTCCAGCGAATGATCGATGCGCGGGTCGCCATCATCCGGAATGGCGCGGCCGGGCGCAAGATTGTTGCCGTCGACGATGCAGGCGCCGATGTCCAGCACGGAGTTCTCATCCAGCGTCAGCTTCGGTCCCTTGGCTGCGGCGAAATCCATCATCTCCTGCAATCCTCCCTAGCGGCTCCCCGGCCATCCCATCAAAAAATGGCTCCAAAATGGGACAAATCCAGATTTAGTGGTGGTTTGTCTTACCGAACGTTAACTTGACGCCTTGATCACACAAATTTTTATCTTTTATTCAGCATGATAATCTTAAATTCCACACTGGCGTCAAAATTGCCATGTGTGTGTCGGCTCAGCCATCACCCGAGGATTCGACAGACGTGAACCGGTTCCTGAAATTCAGCCTTACTTTGGCTCTGACTGCCGCGACCTCTGCCCTCGCGCTGAACAATGCGCAGGCACAATATTATCACGGCGGGAACGACGTGGTTCTTGTGACCCCTGACGGACGAATCCTTGATCAATATCCGAACCAAGGCAGCGTAACCGTCGCCCGCGACGGGCGCGGCCATCGCGTGCTGATCGATCGCTACGGCAACGTCGTCGCTACCGAGATGCGCGCCAGCACTTATTACCCCCGCGCGCCTCGCCGCGACGCCTACAATGACGATGGCTATGGCGACGGCAACCGATATGGCGACACGCAGCTTTCCAACAATGGCGGCTACCGCGACTATCGCCAATATCGCGGCGATGATGGTGGCTATGTCGACAATGGCTATGATCAGCAGGATCGCGGTGTCGTCACCAGCGGCATTCCGCGCGACGGCGAAATCCAGAGCGAGCCGCTCGACAATCAATCGCTGCCGGGCGGACAAGCCACACAGAATCCGAATGGCGCCGACTACGCGTCGATCGATCCGCAGGAACAGGCACCTGCTATCGAACGCAAGCCGCCTGCTGAGCCCGTCATCACGCTGAAGGGCAAGTCGAAGATGGAGATCACCGCGCTGGAGGTCTTCCTCTCTCGCCAGGGCATTTCGCCGGGCGCGATCGATGGCCGCATGGGCGCCAATGTCACCAAGGCGGTCTACGCCTACCAGCAGATGACCGGCCAGACGCTGAACCCGAACGACACGGATTCGATCCTCGAACAACTGCGCTTATCGGGCGGCATGCCGATCATCAACTATACGATCACGCCTGCCGATGCCGCTGGCCCCTATGTCGCATCGATCCCTGAGGACTATGCCGCGAAGTCGCAGATGCAGTCGCTCGGCTATACGTCGACCACGGAAATGCTGGCCGAACGTTTCCATATGGATGAAGGCTATCTGAAGGAACTCAATCCCGGCGTCGACTTCACGGTTCCCGGCACCACGATCAAAGTCGTCAACACCGGCCCGGGCAAGACCGGCACCGTTGCCAAGATTCTGGCCGACAAGGGCCGCAAGCAGGTTTTCGCCTATGACGCCAGCGGCGCTCTGATTGCCGCCTACCCCGCCAGCATTGGCTCGACCGACACGCCGTCGCCCTCCGGCACGGTCACGGTCGAGCGCGTCGCTTTCAATCCGGGCTACACGTACAATCCGAAGATCAACTTCAAGCAGGGCGCCAACGACAAGATCCTCGACATTCCGCCCGGCCCGAACGGCCCGGTCGGTCTTGTTTGGATGGCGCTATCGAAACCGACCTACGGCATTCACGGCACTCCGGACCCTTCCAAGATCGGTAAGTCGCAAAGCCACGGCTGCGTGCGCCTGACCAATTGGGATGCGACCGAACTTGCCAAGATGGTCAAGCCCGGCGTAGTCGTCGAATTCGTCGATTGATCGCATTTGAGCAAATGATAAGGCCACCGGATGAGCCATCCGGCGGCCTTTCTATTGTGAAAGCTTGCTAGGCCGCAGTGCGGATCGCCTCGTGGACCGCGCTGCGGGCCGAAGCCGTCAGCCGCGTCGGCAAGAGCCGCATCATTTCCTCGGCGAAGGCGCGGGCATTTTCCTGAGCCTTGTCGAGATTGCTGACCCGGTTCGGATCCATGGTGTAGAGCGTGCCGCCGCAATCGAAGATATCGCGGAAAGCGGAGCGTTCGATGATCGGCGTTTCTAAAACCGTAACACTGCGCTGAGACAACAACGCTTTCACCACCTGCAGCGCTCTGGTCGTCACCATCGAATTCACGCGGGTCAGAACGACCGAATGATTGATGTGAATGCCGGCTTTCTGTTCCAGATATTGCAGTAGCTCCAGCACCTGGGCGCCGCCCCGCGCATCCATCGCACAGCCTTGGATCGGAATGAGCACATGATCAGAGAGACCGAGCGCCGTTGCCAACAGCGGCGTGCGGGCACCCGGCAGATCCAGGATGAAGTAATCCGTCGCACTGTTCTCGGAAAGATGTATCGGCAGGGACGCGCTCGTCACGAAATCGATGACGGAAATATTGGGAACACGGCCGGAGATTTCGTACCAGTGCGAAATCCAATGCTGCGGGTCAGCGTCGAGAATGGTGACGCGATAACCGCGTCGCGCCAGTTCCGTGGACAACAGCAAGACCGCCGTCGTCTTCCCTGCGCCACCCTTCGTATTTGCAAATGTGATAACTGGCATTGTCGGTCTCCGGCAAGATGGCGGTGAGCACGAACATCGCTCTTTTCAGCACCGTCTGAGTCATTGGTGCGATTAACGTATTGTTTCGAAATATGGTTAACAAAACCCTAATGGCACTGGTCGCGCATTAAGATATCGCGTCGGCGAGGGCCTAGCAGGCTACACCATCGGCACGCCACTTGCCGGTGAATATTGCGATCGTCAACCTGCCAGATAGGCACAAAAAATCGTGCCGCAATCATCTCGCGGCACGACTGAAAATTGAAGCGATACTGCCTTAGAAGCAGTCGTGGAACAGCGCCTTGGTGTTCTCCAGCGTCATCGGCACCGGATTGCCGCCGGCGCTTGGATCTTCGATCGCCATGGCCGAAAGCTCGTCGATGCGATCGGGCGCAATGCCCATAGCCGAGAGGCTTTCCGGAACGCCGAGTTCGGCCCGCAGCTTCAACACATAGTCATAGAAACCGTCGAAACCACCGGAAATACCGAGATAGGCGGCAGCACGGGCGATCTTTTCTTCGATTGCCTTGCGGTTAAAGCGCAGGACGGCCGGCATGACGACGGCATTGGTCATGCCGTGATGCGTGTTGTAGACGGCGCCGATCGGATGCGACAGCGCGTGAATGGCGCCCAGCCCTTTCTGGAAGGCGACAGCACCCATGGCGGCGGCGCTCATCATATTGGCGCGGGCTTCGAGGTCGGTACCTTCCCGATAGGCGCGCGGCAGGAATTCCTTGACGAGCCGCATGCCTTCCAGCGCGATGCCGGCCGACATCGGATGATAGAACGGCGAGGAATAGGCTTCCAGGCAATGGGCGAAGGCATCCATGCCGGTGCCGGCGGTGATGATCTTCGGCATGCCGACGGTCAGTTCAGGATCGGAGATCACGACGCCCGGCAGGAACTTCGGATGGAAGATGATCTTCTTCACATGCGTTACAGAATTGGTGATGACGCTGGCGCGGCCGACCTCGGAGCCGGTGCCGGCGGTCGTTGGAACAGCGACGATCGGAGCAATGCCCTCGACATTGGCGCGAGTCCACCAGTCGCCGATGTCCTCAAAATCCCAGACCGGTCGTGTCTGGCCAGCCATGAAGGCAACGCATTTGCCGAGATCGAGGCCCGAGCCGCCACCGAAGGCGACGACGCCGTCATGACCGCCATCCTTGAAGGCCTTGACGCCGGCCTCGAGGTTCTTCTCGTTCGGGTTCGGATCGACGTCGGCGAAGATGGCACGGCCGAGGCCGGCGTCTTCGAGAATATCCAGCGCCGTCTTGGTGATCGCCATCGAGGCGAGCCCTCGGTCGGTGATCAGGAGCGGCTTCTTGATCCCCAGGCTTTTGCAGGCATCCGCCAGTTCCGTGATCCGGCCGCGGCCGAGCTTGACGGCGGTGGGATAGCTCCAATTGGCTGAGATATTGCTCATGCTGTTACCTTCTTCAAATGGTAGGATTTCGGGCGCGTCAGGTTATGGAAACCGAACACGGAAAGCGAGCCGCCACGACCTGTTTCCTTGACGCCGGTCCAGCACAGTGCCGGATCGAGATAGTCGGCGCGGTTCATGAAGACGGTGCCGGTTTCGATGTCGCGGCCGATGCGCGAAGCGCGCTCGACATCCTTGGTCCAGAGCGACGCTGTCAAGCCGTAAGGGCTGTCGTTCATCAATTCCAGCGCTTCCGCATCGCTCTTCACCTTCATGATGCCGACGGCGGGGCCGAAGGTCTCTTCGCGCATAAAGGCCATGGAATGATTGACATCGACGAGTATCTGCGGCGCGAGATAGGCGCCGCCGTCATCGGCCGGGAAAAGCTTGGGGTCGACCAGCGCCCTGGCGCCCTTGGCGACGGCATCGGCGATCTGCTCGCGGACCACCTTGGCGAAACGCTTGTTAGCCATCGGGCCAAGCGTAGTTTCCGGCTCCAGCGGATTGCCGAGCTTGTAGTTCGACACCCAGGCGACCGACTTCTCGACGAAGGCGTCGTAAAGCGATTCATGCACATAGATTCGCTCGATGCCGCAGCAGCATTGGCCGGAATTGTAGGTGGCACCATCCATCAGCGTGTCGACGGCCGCCTCGAGGTCGGCATCTTCCATGACATAGCCCGGATCCTTGCCGCCAAGTTCGAGGCCAAGGCTGGTGAAGGTGCCGGCGGCAGCGCGTTCGATCGACCGCCCGCCTTCGACCGAACCGGTGAAGTTGACGAAGTTGAAGCTGCCGGCGGCGATCAGCGCCGACGTCGTTTCATGATCAAGGAAGACGTTCTGGAAGACATCGGCTGGAATGCCCGCTTCGACGAAAGCCTGAACCAGCCGCTCGCCGACCAGAAGCGTCTGGCTGGCATGCTTCAGAACAACGGTATTGCCGGCCATCAGCGCTGGGGCGATCGTGTTGATCGCGGTCATGTAGGGATAGTTCCATGGCGCGATGACGAACACGACGCCATGCGGTTCGCGCTCGATACGACGGGCGAAATTCGCGCTGTCTTCCACCACCATCGGCGACAGCGCATCGGCTGCGATCGACGCCACATAATTCGAGCGCTCGTTGAAGCCGCGATATTCGCCGCCGTATTTGATCGGGCGGCCCATCTGCCATGCGAGCTCCGGCACGACGACATCGGCCATTTCGTTGAGGCGCGCAGCACCCTTCAGCACCAGTTGAACGCGGTCTTCCAGCGGGCGGCGCGCCCAGTCCTTCTGAGCCTTGCGGGCGCGGGCGACCGCTTCCTTGGCCGCATCCAGCGACAGCGCCGGACGCTCCGCATAAATCTCCCCATTTACCGGGGACACGCATGTGATCATGGTCATGATCGAAATCCTGTTTCTATAGTCACGAATATGATCTCGGCTGATCGCCGAGAAACTACCCCAAGAGCTTACATCGCCGAAAGAAGCGATTTACCGCAGCCACCTTCCCTGCCCGCGCCTGACGACGAAAATCGGGCGGAAATCAAAAATCACAGGAAGGCTTACGCTCTTTCGAATCCTCTCGCCACCTCCCAGTCGGTGATGCGGCGATCATATTCCTCCTGCTCCCATTCGGCAGCCCGGGTGTAGTGATCGATGACATCGTCGCCGAAAGCGGCGCGCAGCATCTGAGAGCTGCTCAGCGCCACCGCAGCGTCTCGCAGCGTGCGCGGAATTTCGCGAACCTCGCGGGCACCATAGGCGTCCCCCACGAAGGGTGCCTCCAGTTCAAGCTTGTTCTCGATGCCATCCAGGCCGGCGGCGATCAGCGCGGCAAAGGCGAGATAGGGATTGAGGTCGGAGCCGCCGACGCGGCATTCGATGCGGATTCCCTTGGTCTCGGCGCCGCAAAGACGATAGCCCGCGGTACGGTTGTCGGTGCTCCAGATCGCCTTGGTCGGCGCAAAGGTGCCGGCGACAAAACGCTTGTAGGAATTGATATAGGGCGCGAGGAAATAGGTGATCTCGCTGGCATGCGTCAAAAGACCGGCGACATAATGCTTCATCAGCGGCGTCATGCCATGTTCTTGTTCCTTGTCGAAGAACAGCGGCGTCTTGCCGTCAGCGCTCCATAGCGACTGATGAATATGCGACGAGCTGCCGGCGGAATTGTAGTTCCACTTCGCCAGGAAGGTGATGGCCTTGCCCTTCGACCAGGCGATCTCCTTGCAGCCATTTTTGATGATTGCATGGCGATCCGCCATGGTCAGCGCATCGGCATAGCGGACGTTGATTTCCTCCTGCCCCGCCGAAGCCTCCCCCTTGGAATTTTCGACCGGAATGTCGGCTCCCTGCAGGCCAGTGCGGATCGCCCGCATCACCTCTTCTTCCTTGGTGGTCTGGAAGATGTGATAGTCTTCATTATAGCCACTGGCGAGATGCAGGTTGCGATAGCCGGATTCACGGGCGCTGTCATAGCTCTGGTCGAACAGGAAGAATTCCAGTTCGGAGGCCATGAAGGCCTTCATGCCCATTGCTTCAAGCCGCCTGACCTGCTTCTTCAGGATGGCGCGCGGCGAATGCGCCACCTCTTCATGGGTGTGATGGTCGAGCACGTCGCAAAGCACCAGCGCCGTGCCCTCGAGCCAGGGAATGCGGCGAAGCGTGGCGAGATCGGGCTTCATCGTATAGTCGCCGTAGCCCTTTTCCCAGCTCGTCGACTTGTAACCCGAGACGGTCTCCATCTCGAGGTCGGTCGCCTGGAGGTAGTTGCAGCTATGCGTTTCCTTCCAGGCGCTCTCCACGAAGAATTCCGCCTGGAAACGTTTGCCCATCAAGCGACCCTGCATGTCCACCTGACATGCCAAAACCGTATCGATGCGCCCCTCGGCCACATCTTTCTTGAGGTCGTCGAACGTATAGCTAGTGCTCATGAGTGATCCGCCTGAACAATGAATTGGGGTGTCGGACAACAAAACGGCGGCTCGTAGCTGGGAGCAACCCGGCGCCGTGCGTTTCGTTTATACCGGTGAAGGGGCCGCACGCAGGCGGCCCCGCCGTTCGAGAAATGCAGCTCCGATGCTTAGCTTTCGCCGACGGCCGCTTCTGCCGCTGCGATTTCGGCCTTGCGCTTGGCGATCGCGTCGCCGATCGGCGGTCCCTTGAAGCGCCGCCGCTCGAAGCCGAACCAGACGATCGCAGTCAGGACAAAGAAGCCGACGGTGATGATGCCTGCCCAGTCATTCGGCGGCTGAATGCCGAGAACAAAGATCACGATCATCGCGATGATCGACAGCACGGCAAAAAGCTTGAACAACCCTTCACCGAGGTTCCACGGGCCCATCTTGTCCCACTTCGACGTACCCCAGGCAAACAGACCGAGCGTGATCGGGATCGCGAAGGAGAAGAAGAGGAAGATGACGGTGCACGAAACGACGATGGTGTAAACCGGTGTATCGCCGATCGACACCAGCGACGAACCCCAGACGAACAGCACCGAAAGAATCGAGCCGGTCCAGATCGCGGAAACCGGCGTGCGGTGTGTCGGGCTGACCTTGGAAAGTGCCTTCGATGCAGGAAGACCGCCGTCACGCGAGAACGCAAAGATCATGCGCGATACAGAGGTGACCGTTGCAAGGCCGCACAGCCACTGGCTGATGAAGATCAGGAGATACAGGATATCCTTGACGATGGGGTTCACTTGAGCATCCATCGCCCAGAAGAACACGTTCCAGCCCTGCTTTGCGGCGTCGTCCATATTCGGGATCATCAGAACGAATGCACACAGCATGATATAGCCGAACAAGGCCGACCAAAGCACGGAGGCTACCATGCCGCGCGGAACGGAATGCGCTGCCTTGACCGTTTCCTCCGATGTATGCGCCGAGGCGTCGTAGCCGGTGATCGTGTAGATCGGCAGCAGGAGGCCGAGCGCAAAGACCCAGAAGGTGGAAACCTGCGGCCAGACCGGTGCTCCGGTTGCCGAACCATCGGCGGCAATCGTTGCCACACCCGAGTAGTTCGTGAAGGTGAACAGCCGCGCGAAATCATAGGATGGTGCGGCGATCAGGCACACGACCGCAAGTGCGATCGAGGTTGCGAAGATCAGATAGCCGGAGAAGTCGGTGAGCTTCGCGGTCAGCCCGATACCCATATGGTTCACGAGCGCCTGAAGGCCGGTGATGACCACCAGGAACACGATACGGACCAATGTCGTATCGACCATGCCGAAATAGCCGCCGAAAGCACCGATGAAGAAATAATAGGTGCCGACATTGATCGCGCCGAGAACGGTGACGAGGCCGAGCAGGTTAAACCATGCAGTCAGCCAGCCGGTGAAACGGTTGCCGAGGATCGAGCCCCAGTGATAGAGCCCGCCCGCAGTCGGATAAGCGGAGCTGATCTGCGCCATCGCCACGGCAAAGACCAGCGAAATGAAGCATCCGACCGGCCAGCCGATGCCGATCGCGGCACCGCCTGCGCCAGAAGTCGCCTGGGCGAGCGAATTGATGCCGCCCGAAAGAATGCAAATGATGGAAAAGGATACGGCAAAGTTCGAGAACGAACTCATGCGCCGTTCCAACTCCTGGGCATAGCCCATGGAGTGCAGAATATGCACGTCCTGCTTCTTGTCCAACTCTGTGTAATCAGACATGTATGTCATTCCCCCTAAAACCCGGTCGCCCACGGAATTGCGGGCCACCATTGTGCCACTTGCGCCGCTGGCTTTTTGCCATACGGCCCGATCGCAGTTGAACTGCTCCCCGGGGTCTTTTCTTCTATGCTCAGGCTTCCAGACTGCTCTGGATAAGCCCTGTTAGATAGTCGGCCACGACCCCTTGGCCGACGTCATCTCGGATGAGGTCGTTGCGGACCTCGATCATAACGTTATGCAAACCGTTGGCGAGCCCATGCAGTTTAAGCGTATGGGTGACGCCATCTTCTGGCCCGTAAGGCTCGTTGCGCTCGGTGCGGTAGAGCGGCGCCTCTGCAGCAGCATCGAGCATGCGATCCGCCAGCCAGCGGTCTTCATCGTGCAGAATGCCGAGCTCCACCGCCCGCTGCCTGCCATTGTAAACAGGCGTGAAGCTGTGAACCGTGACGATCACGGTGTTTTGTTCCCTCGCCGCCCTCTCTTTCAGGAGCGCGCGAATGCGGTCATGGAACGGTATATAAAGAGCGTTCGTGCGCGCTTGCCGGTCGGAGGTTTGCAGGTCCTGGTTACCGGGGATCGTGTAGATCTCGCTAACCTCCGGCATCGCGCCCGCGCTTTCGGGCGGACGGTTGCAGTCGTAAATCAGCCGCGAGAAGCGTTGATAAACCAGCGTAGCATCGAGGCTGCCGGACATCTTCGTGGCGACCGCTAGCGCACCCGGATCCCAGGCGATGTGGCTGGACAGCGCTTCGGTCGAAAGGCCCAGATCGCCGAAATATTTGGGCAACGTGCGTGAAGCATGTTCGCAGATGATGAAAACCGCGCTTTTTCCGTCCGGCCGTTCGACCGCGACGCAATCGCCATCCGCTTCCGTCAGAATGCCTTGCGCGGCATGCATCAAAGGCGCCCTACCCTCTTAATAAAATCTTTATAAGAAAAGAATTCTTCAGGTTTCGGCGACTGTCAACTGGAAACTGAAATTATTTCTTCATTTGTGACATTGACTCGAAATGTGACAGCGTAGTTATATTCCTTCCAGGAGACCGGCATAAGACCGTCCCGGGGAGCAAAAATAGAGTGAGCAATGCGTCGAAAACAGTTTCGGACGTAATCAATGCCCAATTCGACGCGCTGACGCGCGCCGAAAAGCAGCTCGCCAAGAGCCTGCTCGACAACTACCCGGTTTCGGGGTTGGGCAGCATTACGACAGTTGCCGAAAATGCGCGGGTTTCCACGCCGACAGTGGCGCGCATGGTGCAGAAACTCGGCTTCAAGGGTTACCCGGACTTTCAGTCCCGCCTCCATCAGGAAGTCGAGGCGACCATCTCGAATCCGCTCACCAAACACGACCGCTGGGCGTCCAATGCTCCCGGCACGCACATCCTTAACCGCTTTGCTGACGCCATTATGGGCAATCTCCGCCAGACCCTGACGGATATCGATGCAGCCACCTTCGATAACGTCGCTGCGCTGCTGTCAGAGCACAAACGCGGGCTTTATTTCGTCGGTGGACGCATCACCGGCGCGCTTGCCGAATATTTCTTTACCCATATGCAGGTCATCCGCCCGAACACGACCTTGCTCTCCTCCAACTCCAGTTCCTGGCCGCAATATGTTTTGAACATGAATCCCGGCGATCTGCTGGTGATCTTCGATATCAGACGTTACGAGCAGGAAATAGTCAGCCTCGCCGCCGCCGCCCGGCGTTGCGGAGCCGAGATCATCGTCTTCACCGACCAATGGGCGACCCCTGCCGTCAAATATGCAAAGCACACATTCCGCGTGCAGATCGAAGCGCCTTCGGCCTGGGATTCCTCCGTCGTCACCCTTTTCATCGTCGAAGCGCTGATCGAAGCCATACAAAGCTCGACCTGGGACGAGACGAGTGAGCGCATGAAAACGCTTGAAGGCCTGTTCGAACAAACAAGGCTGTTCCGCAAGCTAGGTTAGCAGGGAGGAAAGTATAAAGTTACAACCTAAGGATCGGCTAGCAAGACAGGCCTGTCATCGTTAGCGAATAAAAGTAAATCTCCGATGTTCAGGAAGCGCAACCCATTGAAATCCGTCACACAACCTTCATGCAACGTCATTAACAGCAACGCCAGACACTGAAAACCCAAAAGGAGGAATACCAGTGACCTCGAAAATTCATCGTCTTCTGACGCTCTCCACTGCAATGCTCGTCGCCACGACCGCCATTGCTGCTGCTGAACCGAGCGCAGACCTTATCGCTGCCGCCAAGAAGGAAGGCACGCTGACCACCATCGCCCTGCCCCACAACTGGTGCGGTTATGGCGACCTCATCGCTGCTTTCAAGGCGAAGTACAGCATCGATGTCAACGAACTGAACCCGGACGCCGGGTCGGGCGATGAAGTTGAAGCAATCCGCGCCAACAAGGGCAACACCGGCCCGCAGGCTCCCGACGTAATCGACGTTGGTCTCTCCTTCGGCCCGACCGCCAAGAAGGACGGCCTGCTGCAGCCTTACAAGGTCTCCACCTGGGACTCGATTCCGGACAGCGCCAAGGATGCCGACGGCTTCTGGTATGGCGACTACTACGGCGTTCTCTCCTTCGTCACCAACAAAGACGTCGTGAAGAACCCGCCGAAGGACTGGGCTGACCTGCAGAAGCCGGAATACGCCAACACCGTATCGCTCGCTGGCGACCCGCGCACCTCCAACCAGGCCGTACAGGCCGTTTACGCCGCTGGCCTGGCTGCCGGCGAAAAGGATGCCGCCAAGGTCGGCGCTGCTGGTCTCGACTACTTCGCAAAGCTGAACAAGGCTGGCAACTTCGTTCCGGTCATCGGCAAGTCCGCTTCGCTCGCTCAGGGCGCAACCCCGATCGTCGTCGCCTGGGACTACAACGGCCTCGCATGGCGCGACAGCCTGAACGGCAACCCGCCGGTTGACGTTACAGTTCCGGCTTCGGGCGTTGTCGCTGGCGTTTACGTTCAGGCGATCTCGGCTTTCGCTCCGCACCCGAACGCTGCCAAGCTCTGGATGGAATTCCTCTATTCCGACGAAGGCCAGATCGGCTGGCTGAAGGGCTATTGCCACCCGATCCGCTTCAACGACCTGGCGAAGAACAAGAAGGTTCCGCAGGAACTTCTCGACAAGCTGCCGCCGGCAGCAGCCTATGAAAAGGCCGTTTTCCCGACGCTCGATGAACAGGCTGCCGGCAAGACCGCCATCACTACCAAGTGGGATTCTGTCGTCGGTTCGAACGTACAGTAATTTCAGCTAATATGACCTCCCCGCTTCGGCGGGGAGGTTTTCCTTTTTTGACGCCGCGGAATGGGCCAATCATGAGCATCGTCACGACATCAACGATCAGTACCGCCCCCATGATCAATAAGCGCGTGGTTGTCGATTGGCTGGGCATTGCGCCCTTCCTGATCTTCGCGCTTCTGTTTCTCATACTCCCAACGATCTATCTGGTCGCAGGTGCGTTTCTGACGCCCGACGGCAGCCTAACGTTGAAGAACATCGGCGATCTTTTCACAAAATCCATCTTGGACTCGTACTGGATCAGCATCAGAGTGTCTGTCGCCTCGGCGCTCGGCGGCGCACTAATCGGCTTTTATCTGGCCTGGGCCCTGGTCATGGGTGGACTTCCGGCCTGGGTGCGCCATGCCTTCCTGACTTTTTCCGGCGTCGCTTCAAATTTCGCCGGTGTGCCTCTGGCTTTTGCATTCATCGCCACGATCGGTCGCCTGGGCCTCGTCACGCTGCTGCTGAAAAACTGGCTTGGCTTCGACATTTTTCATGCAGGCTTCAATCTCTACAGCTTCGTCGGCCTGACGATCACCTACATGTACTTCCAGATTCCGCTGATGGTTCTGATCATCACGCCAGCCCTGGACGGTATGAAGAAGGAATGGCGCGAGGCGGCCTCGATCCTTGGGGCGACCAATGGGCAGTATTGGCTGATGGTGGCACTCCCCATCCTGTGGCCGAGCCTGCTTGGCACGACGCTGCTGCTGTTCGCCAATGCCTTCGGCGCCATTGCGACCGCAATCGCCCTGACTGGCAGCTCGCTGAACATCATACCGATCCAGCTCTATGCCCAGATCCGCGGCGACGTGCTGCACAACGCCAACCTCGGCTATGCGATGGCTCTCGGCATGATCGTCATCACCGGCATTTCCAACGTCATCTACATCATCATGCGCATGCGCGCAGAACGGTGGCAGAAATGAAGCTGCAAAAATTCTTCGCCTGGATCGCGGTCGTCATCGGCGCCTTCTATTTCATCGTTCCGCTTATCGGCACGCTGGAATTCTCGCTGCGCATGCGCCGCGATGCCTATAGTTTCGATGCCTATGCATCGGTCTTTTCCGATGCGCACTTCCTTTATGCGTTCGGCTATTCCATGCTCATGGCCGCGCTGACCATTGTCGTCGGCATGCTGCTCGTTGTCCCGACGGCCTATTGGGTGCGGCTTCGCTTGCCACAGTTACGCCCGGTCGTCGAATTCATTACGCTGATGCCGCTGGTCATTCCTGCGATCGTGATCGTCTTCGGCTACCTGCGTCTCTACAATTCATCGTCGATCCTGCCGCTGACGGGCTTCGAGCAATCGACGAACTTTCTGCTCGTCTGCTCCTATATTGTCTTGGCGCTCCCCTATATGTATCGTTCGGTGGATACGGCGATGCGCACGATCGATGTAGGTACCCTGACGGAAGCCGCAGAAAGCCTCGGCGCGAAGTGGACCACCATCATGTTCCGCTGCATTTTTCCCAATGTCATGAGCGGCGTTCTGTCTGGCGCCTTCATCACGCTGGCGATCGTCATGGGCGAATTCACCATGGCTTCGCTGCTCAATCGTCCGGCCTTCGGCCCCTATATGCAGCTCGTCGGCGCCAATCAGGCCTATCAGTCTTCGGCGCTGGCGATCATCGCACTCGCTGTGACCTGGCTCAGCATGGGCCTTCTCCAGCTCGTTTCCCGTTTCTCCAGATCCGCTCCGATTAAGGCGTGAGGCTTCACACCATGGCTTTTCTCGAACTTACCAACATCAAGAAGTCCTTCGGCGAAACCAAGGTCGTTCATGACTTCACCATGCATATCGAGAAAGGAGAATTCGTCTCCTTCCTCGGACCGTCCGGCTGCGGCAAGACGACCGTTCTGCGCATGATCGCCGGTTTCGAAACGCCGACCGCCGGCATGCTGACGATCAACGGCAAAGATCAGCGTCCCCTGAAGCCGAACCAGCGCAACATCGGCATGGTGTTCCAGGCTTACGCACTGTTTCCGAACATGACCGTGCATGACAACGTCGCCTTCGGCCTCAAGGTCGCCGGCGTTGCCAAGCCTGACATCGACAAGCGCGTCAAGGAAATGCTCGGCCTGATCAAGCTTGATCATCTTGCCGGTCGTTATCCGTTCCAAATGTCCGGCGGCCAGCAGCAGCGCGTGGCGCTCGCCCGCGCCATCGCCGTGAAGCCGCAGGTCCTCCTGCTCGACGAACCGCTCTCGGCGCTTGATGCCAAGATCCGCGTATCGCTGCGTGAAGAAATTCGCGCCATCCAGCAGCAGCTCGGCATCACCACCGTTTTCGTGACGCATGACCAGGAAGAAGCTCTGTCGATCTCCGATCGCATCGTCGTCATGAACGCCGGCCGCGCCGACCAGATCGGCACGCCCTTCGAAATCTACAACACGCCGGCCACCCGCTTCGTCGCCTCCTTCGTCGGCACGCTGAACCTCATCGAAGGCAAGGTCGTCGATCCGGACAGCAACCGCATCATGATCGGCGATCAGGGTGTGACACTGAAGCAGTCGGTCACCGCCTACAAGCCCGGCGACACCGTATCGCTGGCGCTGCGCCCAGAAGCCGGCTCGCTGGCAGAATCGGCGAAGGGCGACACTGCTCTGACCGGCGAAGTCTCCTCGGCCCACTTCCTGGGTTCGGTCATCCGCACGCGCATGAATGTCGGCGGCAACACCATTTCCTTCGACATGTTCAACAGCCCCGGAATGATGCCTCCGAGCGTCGGCGAGAAAGTCACGCTACGCTTCGCCTCCTCCGATCTGCTGGTCATCCAGGATTGATAAGCAGCGCAATTGGACAGATTTTTCGCACGCGCCGGGCAAATCGCCCGGCGTTTTTCTTTGATTTCTGTTGCACCGCAATTATAGTCCAGGCGTTCTCAGGGCGGGGTGCAATTCCCCACCGGCGGTATGGAGGCTGATCTCCGAGCCCGCGAGCGCCTTCCGGTTCGCTGGAAGGGTCAGCAGATCCGGTGAGAGGCCGGAGCCGACGGTATAGTCCGGATGGAAGAGAGCAAGCCGGGTCGACGGCTCCTTCGCGCAAGGGGCTTCTGCGGCCTTGCGTGTTCGCCCAAGGGATATTGAGTTAAACCCTTGAAAGGCAGAGTTCATGACCATTTCCATTTCTACGCAGCCGGGCCGCATAGCGTTGATCCGGGCACGCTGGCATGCCGATATCGTCGATCAGTGCGTCGATGCCTTCATCGCCGAATGGCAGAAGACCGAAGGCGCCTCCCCCATCGACATTTTCGATGTACCCGGCGCCCTGGAAATCCCGTTGCATGCGCAGACGCTCGCCCGCAACGGCCGCTATAGCGCCATCATCGCGACCGCTTTCGTCGTCGACGGCGGCATCTATCGCCACGACTTCGTTGCCGACACCGTTCTCGATGCAATGATGCGCGTGCAATTGGATACCGGCGTTCCGATTCTTTCGACCGTGCTGACGCCGCATCATTTCCAGGAGACGGAAGCGCATATTCATTTCTTCAAGCAGCATTTCGTCATCAAGGGTCAGGAAGTGGCAAATGCCTGCCGGCAGATCCTCAGCGAACGCGCCAAGCTGCTGCCATCGGTGACTGTCTGAGTTAAGATGGTGGAGGCGGCAAAGGCCCGCCTCCAATCCTCCGGCAAGGAGCATCGCATGACCGTCCTGCGAATTGTCCCCAATCTGCATGCGGCCGATCCCGCCAGCGCTCGCGCCTTCTATGGCGACCTGCTCGGCTTGGATATCGTTATGGACCACGGCTGGATCATCACCTTTGCCTCGAAGGCGCAGACTGTGCCGCAGATCAGCATAGCCAGCGAAGGCGGCTCAGGCGCGACCGTGCCCGATCTTTCGATTGAGGTCGACGATGTCGATCAGGTCTATCAGCGCGCCCGGTCGATGCAGCTCGACATCGTCTACGATCTGAACGACGAACCCTGGGGAGTCCGGCGTTTCTACGTCCGCGATCCCTTCGGCAAGATCGTGAATATTCTGTCCCATCGATAGGCCGTTCATCCCAAATCGACGTTGAAGGTCACCCGCTCCGCCGACCATAAAGTCTCGGAATAGGTAATGGGCGCACCATCGTTATCGACATCCACTTTGAGAACGACCAATACCGGTGTTGACTTCGGCTGCCGCAACAACCGCGCCTCCTCGGCATTCGGCATGCGCGCCTCAATCTCGGTCGATAGGCGCACATAGTCGTGGACGCCGTAGCTCGCGAGTGCTGCGGTAATGGTCTGATATTGCAGCCTCGCCTTGTCGAAATCCGGAAATCGGTCAGCCGGATAGTAGGTGTCGCCAAGTTCGACGGGCACTCCATCCGCCGTCATGACACCGCGGCGATGGATGACCGGCGCGCCAAGCGCAAGCCTCAGCCGCGCCGCGACAAGCTCGGATGCCGGGACGACCTCGTGGATCAATAATTCGCCGCCAGGCTCGAAACCTTGCTCGATCAAATTCTGGGAGAACCGCGTCTTCTTCGAGAGCCTATAGTCGAGAGCCCCTCTGTGAACGAAGGTCCCTCGCCCCTGCTCCGCGCGCACCAATCCCCGCTGCTCCAAATGGCCGAGCGCCTGGCGGACAGTGAAACGGCTAACACCGAAACGTTGCATGAGTTCAGGTTCGGTCGGCAATTTGGCGCCCGGAGCAAAGGTCCCGGTGGCGATATCCGCCGCCAGGATTTCGCCGATCTGATGCCAGAGAGCACTGCCGCTCTTGCGATCGATCGTTTCCATATCAGATGCGCTTTTCGAGCCGGAACAGGAGCTTGTATTCAGCAGGATAGCTCAGCGCGTCGAGAATGCTCGGATAATATTTGCGATCCTTCGATCCGCTGACGAAGCCGCTATAGCCGAAACGCCGAACGGAAACATCGAAGCCGGCGGCTGCGAAGGCATCGATATAGTCCTGCGGAGAGCGATCCTGCACCGGCGCATTGCTGTTGCCGCCGATCAATTCGCGCCACTTCGGCCAAAGCGGCATTTCGTTGTGGCAACCGGTGACGGCGTAATAGACACCGCCATTGCGCATGACCTCGAACATCTGCTCGGCATGCCGCTTCAACTCCGGCAGCAGGTAAACGACCTCATAGCTGAATGCGACATCGAAGCTATCGGCAAAAGGCGAAAGATCGGTGGTGACTTGAAACTGCAGCGGCATGTTGCCCTTGGCCGCCACAGCCGCCGCAACCGATTCCGAAGCAATGTCGATGCCGACGCCGCGACGGAACGGCCGCATCGCATGAAGCAGCCGCAGAAAGCCGCCGCGATTGCAGCCAAAATCCAGCACCGTTTTCGACGAAAAATCCCGCTCTGGCACGCTCTCGATGAAATGCCGCCAATAGGGGCTGTGCGATTCCGCCATCGCAATGTCACCATTCGGTTCGGTATGCCAAGTTGCATAAGTGGTTGCTGCATTTGTCATGATGCGCTCGCTGTTGGTGTTGACTGAGCGAGTGATAGCGCACCTCTGTGACAGGCACATGAATTCGTCCGGACGACTGGATCACTTTAGGGCCAATCGCTGGACAAATAAAAAGAAGGCCCTGCCAAAGCAGAGCCCTCTTCAATATGCCAAATGCCGACGCCTAAGCGCGAATGGCCTGATCGTTTGCGTCGAAGCGATGCATATGTCTGGTCTCCGGCGTCGCATAGACCGTTTCGTCCGGCTCGTATTTGTGTTCGCCGAAGAGGCGCGCGGTCAGAAGGCCGGTTTGCTCGGATTCGAGATAGATGATCGTATCGGCGCCGAGATGTTCGACATGGATGACCTTGGCGGCCCAGGTGCCGTGGTCGCGCGACAAAGTGATATGCTCCGGACGGATGCCGATGGTCTTGGCACCGCTCTGCTCGAGCTTCTCCGCCGGAATGAAGTTCATCTGCGGCGAACCGATGAAGCCGGCGACGAAGATGTTCGCGGGCCGGTTATAGAGCTCCATCGGCGAACCGATCTGCTCGATCGCGCCGGCGTTCATCACGACGATCTTGTCGGCCAGCGTCATGGCTTCGACCTGATCGTGGGTGACATAGATCATCGTTGCCTTCAGGCTGCGATGCAGGCGGGCGATTTCAAGCCGGGTCTGAACGCGCAATGCCGCATCGAGGTTCGACAGCGGCTCGTCGAATAGAAAAAGCTCCGGTTCGCGCACGATGGCGCGGCCAATGGCGACGCGCTGACGTTGGCCGCCGGAGAGTTCGGCGGGACGACGGGCGAGATAGGGGGCGAGAGAAAGCATGCTCGACGCCTTCTCCACACGACCTTCGATCTCATCCTTGGCGGTGCCAGCCTGCTTCAGGCCGAGGCCCATATTATCTTTCACCGTCAGATGCGGATAGAGCGCATAGGACTGGAACACCATGGAAATGCCGCGCTTGGCGGGCGGCGTAACCGTCACATCCTTGCCATTGATCAAAACCGCGCCCGAGGTTACGTCCTCCAGGCCGGCGATGCTGCGCAGAAGAGTCGACTTACCGCAACCGGAAGGGCCGACGAAAATGACGAACTCGCCATCCTTCACCTCGAGGTCGATGCCCTTCAGCACATCATGCGTACCATAGGCCTTGCGAATGGATTTCAGTTGAAGCGATCCCACAGTCTCTTATCCCTTACAAATAAACGGGCTTGCCGGTGCGCACGCTCTCGTCGGCGGCGAGGCAGATGCGTAGCGATTGAACAGCGTCGGCCATATGGCGGCTAAGGTCGATATCCTCGCGGATGGCCTTCAGCATGAAGGCCTGTTCGCGATCGCACAGCTCCTGGTGACCCGGCTCTCCGTCCATGCGCAGATCCTGATCGGGACGGATGAACTTGCCGTTCGGACCGGTCTCGGCCGTATGCAGCCGGATGACGGAGGTCTTGGTGTGCGTGTCGATGTCGTCCGACTTGGCGTTGGGGTCCATGACGATCGAGACCGCGCCATTCGGCGACATCACATCCTTCACGAAGAAAGCCGTTTCGGAAATCATCGGCCCCCAGCCGGCCTCGTACCAACCGACCGAACCGTCTTCGTAGATCACCTGCAGATGGCCGTAATTGTACATATCCGGCGCGATCTCGTCCGACATGCGCAGACCCATGCCGCGCACCTCGACCGGCTTGGCGTCCGTGATCTGGCACATGACGTCGACATAATGCACGCCGCAGTCGACGATCGGCGACGTGGTGCGCATCAGCGCCTTATGCGTCTCCCAGGTCGGTCCGCTCGACTGTTGGTTCAGGTTCATGCGGAAGACATAAGGACCGCCGAGCTTGCGCGCCTCGGCAATCAATCGCATCCAGGACGGATGGTGACGCAGGATATAGCCGATCACCAACTTGCGGCCGGCTTTCTCGGCTGCGGCCACAACGCGCTCCGCATCCTCAACGGTCGTCGCCAGCGGCTTTTCCACGAATACGTCGCAGCCCGCCTCGAAAGCCATGACGGCATAATCCGCGTGGCTGTCGGAATAGGTATTGATCGAGCAAAGATCGGGCTTCAACGCCTTCAGCGCCGTCTCGAAATCCGGATGGATCGTGTAACCCTGCAGCTCATCAGCCAGCTTCGGCTTCGAGCGATTGACGAGGCCAACAATCTCGAAACCGGGATTGTTGTGGTAGGCAAGCGCATGGCTGCGGCCCATATTGCCAAGGCCGGCGACCAACACGCGGATCGGCTTATGAGATGAGCTCACTTGACTGCTCCGGATGTAATGCCGCGAATGAGTTGGCGTGAGAAGAGGACGTAGAGGATGAGGATGGGCAGGATGGCGAGCGTCAGCGCCGCCAGGACCGCGTTCCAGTTGGTAACGAATTGGCCGATGAAGATCTGCGAGCCCAGCGTCACCGTCTTGGTCGCCTCGCTCGGCGCCAGGATCAGCGGGAACCACAGGTCATTCCAGATCGGGATCATGGTGAAGACGGCGACCGTCGCCATGGCCGGACGAACCAGCGGCAGCACAAGGCGGAAGAAGATCGCATATTCGCTGAGCCCATCGATGCGGCCCGCATTCTTCAAGTCATCCGAGACGGTTCGCATGAATTCGGACAGGATGAAGATAGCGAGCGGCAGGCCCTGCGCCGTGTAGACGAGGATCAGTGAAGTCAGCGTATTGACCAAGCCGGCTGCGACCATACCCTGCAGGATGGCGACCGTGCCGAGGCGGATCGGGATCATGATGCCGATCGCGAGATAAAGCCCCATGATGGTATTGCCGCGGAAGCGGTATTCCGACAGCGCGAAGGCGGCCATGGCGCCGAACAGCAGGGTCAAGACGATCGAGACGATCGTCACGATGAAGCTGTTCTCGAAATAGGTCAGGAAATCCCCCTGCTTTAGAACGGTCTGATAACCGATCAGACTAAAGCTGGATGGCGTTGGGATGCTCAGGGGCGCGCGGAAGATCGAGGCGCGGTCCTTGAAGGAATTGATGATGGTCAGAAACACCGGAAAGATGGCAAGCAACGTGTAGGCGATCAACGCCAGATGCACGAGGCCGGAGCGGACAAGGGAAGTGCGTGCCTTGGACATCGTCGCCTCTCCTCAGAACTGGTAGCGGCGGATGCGCCGCTGGACGATGAAAAGATAGAATGAGACGCCGGCGAGAATGATCAGGAACATTACCGTCGCGATGGTCGCGCCCATCGAGCGGTCGCCGAGCTGTAGCTGGAAGCCGAAGAAGACGCGGTAGAGCAACGTGCCAAGAATATCGGTGGAACCATCCGGCCCCGCCAGCGCGCCCTGCACGGTGTAGACAAGGTCGAAAGCGTTGAAATTGCCGACGAAGGTCAGGATCGAGATAATGCCGATCGCCGGCAGCACCAGTGGCAGCTTGATCTTCCAGAACTGGCTCCAACCGGTGATGCCATCGCACTCGGCCGCCTCGATCACCTCTTCAGGGATGTTCAGTAGCGCGGCATAGATCAGCATCATCGGGATGCCGACATATTGCCAGACCGAGATCAGCGCGACGGTGACGAGAGCCGTGCCCGGCTTGCCGAGCCAGGGAGCAAAGAACGACTTAAGGCCGACCATGCCCATCAAATCGGGCGCCACACCCCAGAGCGGCGACAGAATGAGCTTCCAGATGAAACCGACGATGACGAAGGAAAGCAGCGTCGGCAGAAACATGGCGGTGCGATAGAAGGCGACGAACCGCAGCTTCGGCAGCGACAGCAGCGCCGCGAGCGCGACACCGATCGGGTTCTGCACGCACATGTGGATGGCAAAGAAGATCAAATTGTTGCGCAGCGCATTCCAGAAATCATGCGACCAGCGATCATCCCCGAACAACACTTTGAAATTGTTGAGACCCACGAAGGTCGATTGGTTGTCGACGACGTTGTACAGCGACAGCCGCAATGTCTCGATCAGAGGCAGGATCATCACCGCCGTGTAGACGATGAAGGCCGGAAGAAGGAAAACGAAGATATGCCAACGCTTCTGGCGCTTGATCGGGACCGCATCAAAAGCGGCTGATATACTGGCTTTGCTCATGGCTTTCTGCCTGCTTTTATTGGCTACGCATCGGGACGGCAGCGCAAACGTTCAATTCGCCCGCTGTTCCGGCTCTCCGGCCAAACATGGAGAAACAATATCGGGCGCGGCTCGATGTGGTGTCGCGACAGCCGCGGGTCCGGCGGCTCATATCGGCATACAAGATAATGAAGGCGCGTCATGCACTTACCCATCAAAAGCGGGAAAGCAGCAACCGATGACCTCTGTCCTTCTATCCGCATGCACCGGCGGTAGAACAAGGTGAGGAGCACGAGGCCCCTCACCCGACTTACGTCAAAGCAGGCTTACTTGGCCGGCTTGTACCACTTGTCGAGGCCGGCTTGCAGCTTCTTGGCAGCAGCGTCCGGCGCGTCCGTGCCGTTGATCACGTTGGCGGATTCCGTCCAGGTTTCGTTTTCCAGGTTCGGCGTGCCGCGCGACAGGATCTGGTACGTCGAACGAACCGTCGACTTGTGATTGTCACGCCAGGAAACGAATTCCTGAGCGAGCGGATCGGTCATCTTCACCGGATGCGAGTTCAGGCTGAAGAAGCCCGGCAGCGCGTTGGCGTAGATGTTGGCGAACTCGTCCGAGGCGACCCAGCTCAGGAACTTCTTGGCCTCTTCCGCATGCTTGCTCTTGGCATTCAGACCGACGCCGATATCCGGATGGTCGGAGATGTAAGCCGTGTCGCCAGCCTTTGCGACCGGCGGCGGGAAGGCACCCATCTTGAACTGAGCCTGCGTGTTGAACAGCGCGATTTCCCACGAACCGGCCGGGTAGATGGCAGCCTTGCCGAGCGTAAAGAGGTTCTGGCTGTCAGAATAGCTCTGGGCTTCGAAGCCGTCGCCGAGGTAAGGTTTCCACTTGGCGAGTTCCTTGTAAGGATCGACCCACGGAGCATCCGTCAGTTTTTCCTTACCAGAGATCAGAGCCAGGCGACCGTCTTCACCCTTCCAGTAGTTCGGGCCGATGTTCTGGTAGCCCATGGTTGCAGCTTCCCACAGATCCTTTGTGCCCATGGCCATCGGAATGTAGGTGCCGTCGGCCTTGAGCTTGTCCAGCACTGCGAAGAATTCGTCGCGAGTCGCCGGAACCTTGAGGCCGAGCTTGTCGAAGGCATCCTTGTTGTAGATGAAGCCGTGGATGACCGAAGCCATCGGCACGCAGAAGGTCGACTTGCCGTCGTCCGTGGTCCAGGCAGCCTTGGCGACCGGCGAGAAGTTATCCATACCCTTCAGCGATGTCAGGTCGGACAACTGCTTCTTGTTGAAGAGGTCCAGCGAAGCGTCGAACGGACGGCAAGTGATGATGTCGCCGGCGGAACCAGCTTCAAGCTTGGCGTTCAGCGATGCGTTGTACTCGGTCGGAGCCGTCGGCGAGAAGACGATCTTGATGCCAGGGTTCTTGGCTTCGAATGCCGGGATGATCTTTTCCTGCCAAATCTGCAGGTCGTCGTTGCGCCAGCTTTCAACCGTCAGCGTCACGTCCGCCGCATGCGCGAAGCCGACCGAGGTCAGCAGGCTGGATGCGAGGAGTAAGCCTTTCAGAACATTGTTTTTCATTTCCCTCTCCTGTTTAAGCGCCCGGAAAAAGGCACCGTTCTCGATCTGAAAATCCGTTGGCATATCCGAGGAAACAGCCAACGCTCCACAAGGACCGCCAACATTGCCGGCCCCAAATGCACAAGGGCGCAAGGCACTGTGCCTGATCGGCCCGATCAATCGTGACCCGCCGGACGACCGGACAAGGACACCAGAAACTCAACACACGGGAATTTCATGACGAATGCTGTCGCGCAGACCCTGTTTGATCTACGCGGCTCCTGACAACGGCAGAGGTCCGTCACCTTCTGCTTGGCGTTCCGGCTATTGTTATCTTGCCGGTTCTGCCGATGCCTGTTCGAACTGTTCCCTTGGAAGAATTAAGGCCAAAAAAATACCAATTGTCCAGCCGAAATTTAACTTTTCTGAGTCGGAAAAACAGATAAAAAATTTTATTGATATTTTTCAATATGATACAGAAACGCAAAAAGCGACGCATTGCCTATTGGTAAATGGTATTTTTTTGGTATTGTAGGAAAAATGGGGAACGGGTGGTTATCCGGAGGGTGTGATGACGGAGTTTGCGATCGGTATCGACGGCGGGGGAACAAGCTGCCGCGCTGCTGTGACAGACAGGCTGGGTAAAGTCCTTGGTAACGGCAAGGCGGGGGCAGCCAATATCCTTTCCGATCTCGAAAACTCTTTGGTCAACATCGTCGCATCCGCCCAAGAAGCCCTCAGCGACGCCGGACTCGATCCGGAGTTGGTCCATACACTGCCCGCCGTTGTCGGCACGGCCGGCGCCAACGTCGGTGACTATGGCAAGCGCATCGAAAAAGCGCTGCCCTTTGCAAACAGCCATGTCGTCACCGACGCGACGATAGCGCTTCAGGGTGCGCTCGGCGATGCCGATGGGATAATCGGCGCATTCGGCACCGGTTCCGTCTACAATGCTCGACGCGACGGCAAGATTTGGGGCATCGGTGGTTGGGGCTTTGTCATTGGCGACCAAGCAAGTGGTGCGCGTCTCGGCCGCGATCTGCTGGAGCGCTCACTTCTGGCGCACGACAAGGTGCAGCCACCCTCGCCAATCACCGAAAAGATCATGGCTGAATTCGACGGCGATCCCGAACGCATCGTCGAATTCGCCCATGCTTCCAAACCGAAAGATTTTGCGCGTTACGCGCCGATGGTCTTCGAACATGCCGAAAGGGACGATGTGGTCGCTGTCGGCATCGTCAAGACAGCGGTGAACGCTATCGCCGAAAGCCTCGACACGCTGCTTTGGCCCGAATGCCCGGCGGTCTGCCTACTGGGCGGTCTCTCGAAGGCATATCATCCCTGGCTCGCTTCGCGACACAAGGCGCTTCTCGCGGAACCGAAAGGCGACGTATTGCGCGGCGCGGTCGAACTGGCGGCAAAGCTCCTGCAAAAAGACATGGGGAGCACGCCATGACCGAGGATTTGAGCCATATCTTCTCGCCGGAACGCCTGCTCGCCGGCGGCACCGGCCCGCTTTATGTCAAGCTGCGCCGCACGCTCGAAGACGCCGTCAAGGTTGGCACGCTGAAACATGGTGATGCCTTGCCGCCGGAACGCGACATAGCCGAATATGCAGCCGTCAGCCGCGTGACGGTACGCAAGGCGATCGACGATCTCGTGGCAGAGGGCATCCTTGTCCGTCGCCATGGCTCCGGCACTTTCGTCGCCAAGCCGGTCTCCAAGGTCGAACAGCGCCTATCGCAGCTAACGTCCTTCACTGAAGACATGGCACGGCGGGGCATGACAGCACGCTCCGAATGGCTGCATAAGGGCGTGCACACCCCCTCGCCCGATGAAATGATGATCCTCGGCCTTGCCGCCGGCACCAAGGTTTCCCGCCTCAGCCGTCTGCGCATCGCCGACGACCAGCCGCTGGCCATCGAACATGCCAGCGTCTCCGGCGAGTTCCTGCCGGACCCATCCACAGTGACCGCGTCGCTTTATGCCGAGCTCGAAAAGCGCCAGGTCCGCCCGGTCCGTGCCGTCCAACGCATCTCTGCGACCAACATGAAAGAGGCCGACGCCGGCCTGCTAGGCGTCCCCGTCGGGGCTGCGGGCCTATCGATCGAACGCATCTCCTACCTCGGCTCCGGTCGCGCCGTGGAATTTACCCGCTCGCTCTATCGAGGGGACGCTTATGACTTTGTTGCGGAGCTGACGATTGGAGCGACTTAGGGTTGAGTTAACGAGCATCCCTCACTCGCTTTTTCCACACCGTCAAATCAGATCATCATGCCGCGTCATCCACTGCGGTATCGCGGCTTTCCGGCACATAGTTGAGCACCGGTCCCAGCCAGCGCTCCACCTCCGCAACGGGCATGCCCTTGCGGGCCGCATAGTCTTCCACCTGATCTCGCTCGACCTTTGCTACACCGAAATAATAGGAGTCGGGATGGCCGATATAGAGTCCGGAGACGGAGGAACCGGGCCACATGGCGTAGTTTTCGGTGAGCTTCACCCCGGTCGCCGCTTCCGCATCGAGCAGACGGAACAGGGTCTCTTTTTCGGTGTGGTCGGGCTGGGCAGGATAGCCCGGCGCCGGGCGGATGCCGGCATAGGCCTCCGCCAGCAACTCGTCGCCATCGAGGTTTTCGTCCTTGGCATAGCCCCAGAACTCGCGCCGCACCCGCTCATGCATCCGCTCGGCAAAAGCCTCGGCGAAGCGATCGGCGAGCGCCTTGACGAGGATCGAAGAGTAATCGTCATTGGCGCGCTCAAAACGCTCGGCGATGGCAATTTCCTCTATACCGGCCGTGACGACAAAACCGCCGACATAGTCGCCGACGCCACTCGAAACGGGCGCTACGAAATCTGATAACGCCACGTTCGGGCGGCCATCCCGCTTCGACAATTGCTGGCGCAGTGTATAGAAGGTCGCGAGTTCGTCGGTGCGGCCCTCATCGGTGAACAATCTGATATCATCGCCGACCGTGCCTGCCGGCCAGAAGCCTACAACGGCGCGCGGGCGGAACCAGTTCTCCGCGATGATCTTTTCGAGCATGGCCTGTGCATCGGCATAAAGCTGCCGCGCCGCCTCACCCTGTTTCTCGTCTTCGAGGATGGCCGGGAAACGGCCCTTCAACTCCCAGGTCTGGAAGAACGGCGTCCAGTCAATGTATGTGGCAAGCTCTGCCAGATCGTAATTCTCGAACACCTTCGTTCCAAAGAACTGCGGCGTCACAGGCTTGTAATTCGCCCAATCAACCTTCTCGGCATTCTCGCGCGCCCTTGCGAGCGGCAGCCGTACCTTCTCCGCCTCGCTGCGGGCATGTGCCGCGGCGACCTTGGCATATTCCGTGCGAACCGTATCGACATAGCCCTGCTTAGCCTCCGGCGACAACAGCGCCGAGACGACACCTACGGCACGGCTGGCATCGGTGACATAGACCGTTTGGCCCTTCTCATAGCGTGGATGGATCTTCACGGCAGTGTGCACGCGGCTGGTGGTTGCACCGCCGATCAGCAGTGGAATATCGAACCCCTGCCGCT
Organism: Rhizobium sp. CB3060; assembly: GCF_025200735.1. Lineage (NCBI taxonomy): Bacteria > Pseudomonadati > Pseudomonadota > Alphaproteobacteria > Hyphomicrobiales > Rhizobiaceae > Rhizobium > Rhizobium sp. CB3060. The sequence continues at coordinate 2,024,563 of NZ_CP104158.1, forward strand.
CCATTTCCGAAGCAACATGCACCATCTCGTCCAGGGACGGGGTGATCAGGCCGGAGAGGCCGATGATATCGACCTTCTCGGCGATTGCCGTTTCCAGGATCTTCGTCGCCGGCACCATGACGCCGAGATCGATGATTTCGTAATTGTTGCAGGCAAGCACGACGCCGACGATGTTCTTGCCGATATCATGCACATCGCCCTTGACGGTCGCCATCAGCACCTTGCCTGCCGCCTGGCGTTCGCCGTTGCCGCCATTGGCGAGCTTTTCCGCCTCCATATAAGGCAGCAGCACGGCAACGGCCTGCTTCATGACACGGGCCGACTTTACTACCTGCGGCAGGAACATCTTACCTGAACCGAAGAGGTCGCCGACGACATTCATGCCAGCCATTAACGGACCTTCGATGACGTGCAGCGGTCGCTCGGCCTTTTGCCGCGCCTCTTCGGTATCCGCTTCGATATATTCGGTGATGCCGTTGACCAATGCGTGCTCGAGCCGCTTCTCGACTGACCAGTCCCGCCAGGCGAGATCCTGTACCTTGGCTTCCCGGTTACCGGCACCACGAAAACGCTCGGCTATTTCGAGCAGCCGCTCTGTGCCGTCGGGCCGGCGGTTAAGAACGACATCCTCGCAGGCCTCGCGCAGCTCGGGATCGATGTTGTCATAAACTGCGAGCTGGCCGGCATTGACGATGCCCATGTCCATGCCGGCCTGAATGGCATGGTAGAGAAATACGGCATGCATCGCCTCGCGCACCGGCTCGTTGCCGCGGAAGGAGAAGGAAAGATTCGAAACGCCGCCTGAGATATGGACCAAAGGCATGGTCTGGCGGATTGTTCGCGTCGCCTCGATGAAATCGACGCCGTAATTGTTGTGCTCCTCGATGCCGGTCGCGACCGCGAAGATATTCGGATCGAAGATAATGTCTTCCGGCGGCAACCCCGCCTCTTCAGTCAGAAGCTTGTAGGCGCGCGCGCAGATCTCGACCTTGCGCTGATAGCTGTCGGCCTGCCCCTGCTCGTCGAACGCCATGACGACGACGGCAGCGCCATAATTGCGCAGCAGCCGGGCTTGTTTGAGGAAATTCTCCTCGCCCTCTTTCAAGGAGATAGAGTTGACGATCGGTTTGCCCTGCACACATTTCAGACCGGCTTCGATGATCGAGAATTTCGAGCTGTCGATCATGACGGGCACGCGGGCGATATCCGGCTCGGCGGCGATCAGGTTGAGGAACTCGACCATCGCCTTTTCGGAATCGATCAAGCCCTCGTCCATATTGATGTCGATGACCTGCGCACCGTTTTCGACCTGGTCGCGAGCAACGGCCAACGCTGCCGTGTAGTCGGCATTGGTGATCAGTTTGCGGAATTTTGCCGAGCCGGTAACGTTGGTCCGCTCGCCGACATTGACGAACGGAATGTCTTTGGTCAGCTCGAAGGGCTCCAGGCCGGAGAGCGACATGAAGGGTCGGTGCACCGCAAGCTGGCGCGGCGGGTATTTCGAAACTGCCTGAGCGATTGCGGCGATATGTTCCGGCGTCGAGCCGCAGCAGCCGCCGACGATGTTGACGAGGCCGTCGTGTGCAAAAGCTTCGACCTGCGCCGCCATCATCTCAGGCGTTTCGTCATATTGGCCGAATTCGTTCGGCAGGCCGGCATTGGGATAGGCGCAGACGAAGGTATCGGCAATGGCCGAAAGTTCCTGCAGATGCGGCCGCATGGCATTCGCGCCAAGTGCACAATTGAGGCCGATGGTGAAGGGGCTGGCATGGCGCACCGAATTCCAGAAGGCCGACGGCGTCTGGCCGGAGAGCGTCCGGCCGGAAAGATCGGTGATCGTCCCCGAGATCATCACCGGCAAGCGGACGCCCTTAGCCTCGAACCGCTCCTCGCAGGCAAAAATCGCCGCCTTGGCGTTCAGCGTATCGAAGATTGTTTCGATCAGGATGATATCGGCGCCGCCATCGATTAGGCCGTCGATCTGCTCGCCATACGCCAGTCGCAGATCGTCGAAGCTCACCGCGCGATAGCCGGGATTGTTGACATCGGGGGAAATCGAAGCGGTGCGGTTGGTCGGGCCGATAGCGCCAGCGACAAAACGGCGCCTGCCATCCTCGCGTTCGGCGCGGACCGCCGCCCGGCGGGCAACTGCCGCACCCTCCTTGTTGAGATCGTAAACCGCACCTTCCATCTGATAATCGGCCTGGGCAATGCGGGTCGAAGAGAATGTGTTGGTCTCCAGAATATCCGCGCCGGCCTTGGCATAGCGGTAATGGATTTCCTCGATGGCGTCAGGCTGAGTGAGAATCAGAAGGTCGTTATTGCCCTTTTGATGACAGGCGCAGCCGATGAAGCGATCGCCGCAGAAATGATCCTCTTCAAAGCCGAGCCCTTGGATTTGTGTCCCCATGGCGCCGTCAAGCACAAGGATTCGCTCGCTCGCTGCCTGCTTCAGGGCCGAGAAGACTTCACTGCCATCGCGTTTCGCTGTTTCCGAGCCAAAAAGATTGTCAAACATATGCGAACTCCACTGGCCTGATTGCGACGCATCCAGATCACATAAAGATATCTTTATGTCAACATATCTATGCCTTGGAGAAGCGCGGCGCAAGAATAATGCTGCTCTAGTTTGCCGCGTGTCCAAAAAATATCGATGCGATCGCCCGCCAACCCCTATAGGCATGGACAACGCGAGGCAGCCGACACAGTTTCATTGGTTAAAGCCATGACAGTGCTTTCAGGCAGCGCTATACGGCTTGTGGCAAAAGAGTCTTGGGAGGATAGCATGGGCATACAGCGTGAAACGGCAGCACTCGGCAATTGGAGCTCGCGGGCCTATCACCGCCGTTGGTTGCTTGATCAGGCAAGCGGGCTTTTCGATTTCTTCCAATATCGCTGCATCAATCCTAAGGGTGGATTCTACGATATGGATGATGCCGGCAGGCCGCTCGATGCAGCCAACCCTGTGCGGGGCATTCATTCGACCGCGCGTATGGTTCATTGCTTTTCGATCGGTTCGCTGCTCGGCCGCCCCGGCTCCGAGGATATTGTCGATCACGGCATGAACTATCTCTGGAAGCATCACCGTGATGCCACCCATGGCGGATATGTTTGGTCGCTCAACAATGATGGCCCCGTCGATGCCAGCAAGCAAGGCTATGGCCACGCTTTTGTGCTGCTCGCCGCCTCCTCCGCCAAGACCATCGGTCATCCGCTTGCTGACGGCATGCTTGCCGATGTCACCGAAATTCTGAACACGAAATTCTGGGAGGAAAAACACGGCGCCATCGCCGAGGAGTTCAACCAGGATTGGTCGCCGATCGATGGTGGCGCCTATCGCGGCCAGAATTCCAATATGCACCTGACGGAAGCGCTGATGGCAGCCTTCGAAGCGACCGAAAATAAAACATACCTCGACAAAGCCGAAAGCATCGCCGATCTCGTCATTCGCCGCTCCGCCGGTTCCGTCGGCTGGCGCGTCGCCGAACATTTCAATACCGACTGGGAACTCGACAAGGATTATCGCGGCAACGAAATGTTCCGCCCCTCGGGCACGACGCCCGGCCATTGGTTGGAATGGGCGCGCCTCGTCCTGCAGCTCTGGTCTCTCGGCGGCAAGCAGCACGACTGGATGCCGGATGCCGCCAAGGGTCTGTTCTCTCAATCAATGTCACTGGGTTGGGACAGCAACAAAGGCGGCTTCTTCTATACGCTCGATTGGGCTGATACGCCGGCCAAACGCAACAAGCTCTGGTGGCCGGCATGCGAAGGCGCCGGTGCCGCGCACTATCTCAACGAACATGTGCCGAGCGATTTCCACGAGGAGAGCTATCGAAAGATCTGGGGCACCATCGGCCGCTTCTTCATCGACAATAAGAATGGTGGGTGGCATGAGGAACTCACGGAAGACTTGGTTCCCGCCCATACGATTTTCCCCGGCAAGGGCGATATTTATCACGCCCTCCAGGCCTGCCTCATCCCCCTCTTCCCGGCAACAGGCAGCCTGACCAAAGTCATCGCCGAGGCTGGCGGCAAAATCTGAGATGAAGGGCGGCGTCCGCTAAGTCGGACGCCGCTATCCTCTTTTATGACAGGCTGAGATTATGCAGTTCGTGGCCAAGCGTGAGCGCCAGAGCCTCAACGACGAGATTGTGGTCTTCACGCTGCGGAAGTCCCGATACGGTGACTGCGCCGATGCAACCCGTGCCGAGAACGAAGATCGGAAAGCTGCCGCCGGATGCAGCATAGTCGGCGCTTGAAAGCCCGTTGTGCTCGATCGTCTTGCCCTGCTGCTCCAGTCGCAGAGTGCTGGCATAACTGCTGCGGAAATAGCGCAACACCATATTGCGCTTACGGCGGATCCAGTTGGAATTGTCCGGCGTCGAGCCAGGCAGCGCGATGTAGAAGACCGGCATGGAATGCAATGTGATATCGATCGCGACACCCAAATTGCGTTCGCTGGCAAGGTCATGCAGCAACTTGCCAAGCACCCATGCGGTCGAAAGATCGAAAGCATCGAAGCGCAGCGTCTCCTCTTGCAGGGCGATGCGGCTGAGGTCGTGTTCGATCGTCATGGAAAATCCTTCCTCCAGAATTGGCCGGCTTATCAAACGCGAACGAGATGATTTGTCTACTTATCTCTTCGGTATGTCGAAACCGAGCCGCCACTTCTGGCCGAGCACAAGATCGACATCTGCCGCTGATCACTTACCCAAAGTCGCCTCCTCTTGCCCCTCGAAGACGAACAGGTCATTGATAGTATTCCACGATCATCCGCTGAAGGAGCCTGCTGTCATGAACGCAAAATATGCACTGCCCGCTATCCTGGCCTGCACTTGCACCTGCGCCATGACTCCCGCTATGGCCGAGAATCCAGCTCAATTGGTTCTGCGCGATGGTTTCGATGGTACCGACTTCTCCCCTTCAGGCCATCTCTATTATCGTGACAATTCCGAACAGAAAGCTGGCAAGATCGAATTCCAATCGGAAGTAAAGCGCACCGGCACCGGCGCGCTGAAGCTCAGCGTCAAGCCGCTCTGCCAACCGGACAAGACGAACTGCAGTGAACGAGCAGAAATCTGGGAACGCACCAAATATCGCGTCCCCTATAACCAAGGCGTCTGGTATGGCTTTGCGGTCAAATTCGCCGACCCTATTCCCTCCGGTGATCATCGCTATCTCATTGCGCAGTGGAAGCGCGAGATCGGACCGAAGGCAAAGGGAGATTTCAGCCCTTTCCTGGCGCTGCGACTGAACAACGGCAAGCTCTTCGCCACAGTCGAGACCAACTATGTCGCTCCACCGACAACCGAGGTCAGCGACGCAACAAAGAAGTGTGCTGACAATCAGACGCCGGTCTGGTTCCGCTCGGACACCAATCAGATGCGAGCCCTTGTCGCCACCGACAGCAGTTGGGGTAAGGAGGATGGCAAGGAATTCACCGGCTGCACCAGTGCCATCACCATCACCGACCATGGCAATAAATTACCGACACCGGAATCCGGCTGGATCGACTTTGCGATCTACAGCAAGCCTGGCCCTGACGGTACCGGCCATATCGAGATCTTCGCCAACGATAAATGGATTGTCACCGTCAAGGGACATATCGGTCATGCCGACAAGGGTTTAGGCAAAAATCAGTATTTCAAGTTCGGCCCCTATCGCGCCGCCGACACGACGGAATGGACACTCTATTACGACGATTTTCGCCGCTCGCCTCGCTGCGCCGATGTCCTGTCGGATGCGAACCTCTGCCCTATGAAATGACCCGTTTCCGTACGCCTTCCCGGCAATGACATCGCGGCGAAAAGCCAGTTGCCACCGGCCCAGATTTTCGTAAAATCTCAGTGAACCTTTTTGCCTCTCATTGGTTATCTGCCTCAGCAGAGGAGACCACTGAAATGCTCACCACTCATCGCGATTGCAAACACCATGTGGAGAAAAACGCCATTCCTTCGCTTGGCGAAATCGAGGGACGTGTCGCAGTACTCGAAGTCGTAGCCCAATCTGCTCTGACTCATGTTTTCTTCGAGGGGCATGTCGATGTCGACGCGACCCTGCTTGCAGACATTCGCAGGGCCATGCACCGCAAATGCCGGGAACTGAAACTCGATGGCGAGGACACAGCCTCTGCCCTATCTTATGCCGAGGAATTGATCGAAGCAGCGGTCGAGGCGTCGCAGCCGGTTCATCAATGATGCCTTCGCGGCCGAGACTTATCCTTTTGATCATGGTGGCACTCGCCCTTGCGCTGGGTGTCCTGCTGTTCGTTGTACCGCATAACGGCAGGGAACAGATCGAAAATCCAGCACCGCACGCGCCGGACCAGACACCGCAATAGTCTCCTTCGAGCAAGCACCTGTGCCGATACGAAACTGTATCTGTATCAAATCAGGCAGGCGTTAACGCCGGCAAGAGAAGCCGATTGCAAACTTTTGGAATCAAAGCAGTCTTTGCTCCGCTTCCGCTCAAGTTCGAGCTTCCAACCACGGTGTAGCGAATGTCTATGATGGTCAACTCGCCCCTATATCCCGATGATGTCGATATCCTTGCTGGCGCGCTCTACGCCTGGTGTGCCGAACGCAGCATCAAACTGCAAAGCCAGGAAGGCCTGTCCGCGGCCAACGTCGCGATCAGCCTCTATGACGCTGGCTATCAGACACAGGATCGACTGCTCGGCGCCCTTCACGATTACGAATTTCACTGAAATTCATAGCGCCTGTGCTGCGGCCTCATCGGCAGAAGGCGCGCCTCGCCGCAATTCGTGGATAAATCGGAAGCGCGGGATTTGCCCATGCGCGAAGCATAATCGCGGCAGAGCTGGATCTCCGCAGCAATCATGGCGCCGTCATGCCGCCGTTGTGGCCTTCCGCAACACGCCCGCGATACAATCCCGCTCCTCCAAAATCCCCGACCATTCGTCCCCATAAAACGAGGAGTCGTAGATCAGCGTGAACGGGCCTTTGTAGCCCGCAGCATTGGAGAGTTCGACGCAGCGAACATAATCCTCGGTATCGAGGCCTGTTTCCGAATAATGCGCTTTGGCATGGCAGAGTTCGGCGCGACCGATGATCTTGGCGAGATCGCCATATTTGCCCGCGCCGCTCCAATTGCCGAAATCGCCGTTGAGACCAAGCTTGCCGTCAAGCGCGTCAAGCACACGGTTGACCTCGACCGGCCCCGGCAGCAGCGAGAACCAGTTTTCGATAACAAGTCGGATACCGGTTCCGGCAATCCGCTCGGCCAGCCAACGAAGATGTTTTTCTGCCCGGCTCAGCGCTTCGTCAGTCGGCTGCGCCTTACCGGCAATCACGCGCATATTCTCGGCGCCGAGCGCCATGGCGACCTCGATCCAGCTCGCCATCCATTCAGCGTCACGCTCCGCCGTCTCAGGATTACTGAGATCGCCGTCTTCAACCAACAGCGTCTGCACTTTGACGCCTGCCTTGTCGAAGGCATTCCGCAGATCGGCGATGTAAGCAGTCAAACGGCTCGGCAAATGAAACGAGCAGATTTCCATCCGGAAGATGCCGCGTTCGGCAAACTGTCTCGGGAGATCGATCAGAGCGATCGAGCCTTCCCCATAAGTCGGTTGCCGCGCTGGGGCATCCGTGCCGCCGGGCTTGTAAGGATAAGTGCTGCCGAGCGCGCGGTGCAGCGACCATGTAGAAACGGCAAAACGATCTGCCAGATCAGCCGAGAAAGCCATTGATATCTCCCCCTCTTTTGCCCGCGACGAGCAAAAGCGCGCCCAGCGAGTTTAGCGGCCAGCCTTATTTACTTGGTTAGCCACGCCCTGCCAACCGTCTCATAACGGTGATCGCATCATTCGCCAAAACCGCGGTTAACTCAGCCGACGGGAGTGACTGCGCCAGTTTGGCGGCTTGGCCGGACCAAAGATTGGTGAAATCACCGGAACCAGCCGCTTCGGCCTTGGCGCGCAGTGGCGCCAAGGCACCGCCGGCCGTCGGAAACGCGGGCACCAGATGAGAGAGTGGCCCCACCTCTCGCATGATGCGGTTCATCACACCCCTCGCCGGCCGTCCGGTGAAGACATTGGTCAACGCCGTATTATCGTCGCCTGCATGCTCCAGTGCCGCGCGATGGACCGCGGGAATTTTCGCCTCGGGCGTAAACAGATAGCTCGTGCCGATCTGCGCGGCGGAGGCGCCAAGTGCGAAAGCTGCCGCAATCCCCCGCCCATCTGCAATTCCGCCGGCGGCAATGACGGGGACCGTGACAGCATCGGCAATCTGCGGCACCAGCGCCATCGTGCCGACCTGCGTCGCCATATCTTGCGTCAGGAAATTGCCGCGATGGCCGCCAGCCTCGAAACCCATGGCGATGATGGCGTCGACATCACGTTCGGCAAGCCACCGCGCCTCCGCTACCGTAGTCGCTGACGAAATTATCTTTACTCCGGTTGCCCGCACTCGTCGGACCAGATCCGCATCCGGTAGTCCAAAATGAAAGCTGACGACCTCAGGCCGGTAGGCCTCTACGATTTCACAGAAGGAGGTATCGAATGGCGCGCGTCCGCCAGCCGGAACCGGTGCGGCAGGATCAAGCCCTGCTTCGACATAGTAGAGGGCAAGCCGTGCTCGCCATGCCATGTGCCGCGCAGGATCGTCTTCAGGCATGGTGTGAGCGAAGAAGTTCACATTGATTGGCTTTTTCGTTGCCGCTCTTATCATATCCAGAGCCGCGCGGAGTTGCTCCGGATTGTATTGAGCGCTTGGCAGGGATCCGAGACCGCCAGCCTCGCTTACTGCAATTACCATTTCTGGCGTCGTCGCGCCTGCCATGGGAGCCTGGATAATGGGAATGTCGATATCGAATAGGTCAAGGATCCGGGTATCTGGCCATTGGCTCATCACAAGCGCCTTTCATCTCCAAAGTCCGCCTGCCATCATTATCAGCCTAGTAACGGTGGCGGTAATGATTAGTGCAGATGTATCCATAGCGGTTGTCGATGGAATGAAGATCTCATGCTGACGACCGGAATAAACTTGCCTCAGCAAAAGCAATGCCTGGAACGATTACAAAAACCACAAACGCAAAAGGGGGCCTCTCCCGTTAAGGAGAGGGCGAGATAGGGAAATGGTCGGCACAGTAAAACCGACGAATGCATTGGAGAAAACTGAAATCAACGCGACAATACGGCATATAGCGGTGGCAGTCAGGGTGCGGCCCTTCCACCTCCTATCCATCGGGAAATCGAATCGAAAATCAGGTCAGCGATCCACATGGCGCAGACACCAACCACGAACGCCGTCGCATTCATGGCCGCGGCGTCCTTTTCCGGTAGCGGCCAATTGATGGCGCGCAGATAATAAAGCGCTGGCTCTGTCAGATAAGCCGCCGCCAGCGCCCCGCAAATGGGCGACGCGACAATTTCTCGGGTGGTATAGCGCCGGCGGGATAAGCCACGCAAAATGCCCCCGGAGAGGCCAGCGATGACGACGCCGACCTTGATGCCTAACGCATCGAGAAATTCGTTCACCGTCATGATCTATCTCCGCAAAACCCTTGCAACAAGAATCTACCGCGTCCCGCCAAAATAACTAAAAAGGGCTGTTATTTACCGACAGGCGGCTGGGGCTTGATCAAACCGGAAAGCCCGTCGCGGGTAATATTGACCACGATCTTAAGTGCGCCGAGACCCGCGATAGCGTAGGCTGTGTAGCTCGGTCCGATAAAGGATCGTGAACATTCTAGCGTGCCATCGCCTAGCTGTGTGCAGCCCGTCGCCAGAAGAATGGCAACCAACAGCGCGGACAGCGTGATTAGTATGTTCAAAACATTGTGCAGAGCATTGGTATTCAACATAAGGCTCCTTTGTGAAGGCATGAAATTACCGCGCTTGTCGGGCGATATTGAGAGCGGTATCGATTGTTGCGTAGGCCTGCACTACCTGTGCCAAAACATCGGCGGCCGTCTCGCGCTCGAGGTCGACGCAAAGGCTCCGCACGCCGATATAAGCAGCCGCTTCCTTGTTGATCACCGATCGCTTGACCGTACCAATCGCGACAATGGACATGAAAGCGGCATGTGCAGTTTCCAACGCTTGACAAGCCTTCGGGAGATTTTTCTGGATCGCGATATCGAGCGACGCCGTTTGACAACCGGACAAAGCAAATCCGACTGCCGCCGCTAAAAGCGGAGCACGCATGTAGCAATCCTTTTCTGGGGGAAAAATGATTGTGTTGAGCCGCCACAGTCTTGTGACGCAGACTACCGCGCCACTTCGATCGCAGCGGCAAAGGACTTGGCATAGTCCGCAACGCCTGCGGCTCGATCGGTGCCGTTGATGACTTTGCGGGCACCGATCCAGTCGGTAACCTCAGCGCTGAAGTAATCGGCCAGCTTCTTGCCTGTAAACCGGCCGTTGATCATGCCGTCGAACAAGATTTCGACAGCCTTGGCAGGATCGAGTGCTTTGTCGGGCTCATCAGAAATACTGTATTTCACGTAATTTTCGTAACCAGTAATCTGTACCAAACCTCGTCCACGATAGCGCCATCCGTCGCCACTCGTTTCGTCGCCATTGCCCATGCGGCTCGCATATGCGCGATTGGCGATACGTTGTGGCTGTCGGGCATAGATCGCCGCTTGCGCTGCCGTAAAGTATTTCGGAAATGTAGCCTTGAGACCCGCGGCCGAGTAATTGAGGTTTTCCACAATGGCGCACATCGTATTGTCACTTTCGTGATAAGCCGTCGCTAGCATGTAGGAGAGCCAGCGTACGTCGAACGGGCTCGTCTCCCAGGCATCGAGGATGGCCTCCGTGCCGTTCACCTGATTTTGCGACAGCCGCCCGCTGAACAGCGATGTGCGCACCGCCGCGAAGAATTTCGCACGATGCATGAATGATCCTTTGACTAATATTAAATTTGGCGTCGAACCTTGAAGATCGCTAGAATTTGCTTCCAGGCGGCCAATTTAGCCGCCCATTTTTCTTCATAGCTGACCAGAAATTTTTACGCTCGCAAGGGCCTCTCTCTGCGAGCGGCAAAGTTCTTCCTATGCGGTTTCATCGGGCGGCGCGATCATCGTCGTGTCATCGGCAGGTTCCATTTCTGACCTTTCAGACGCTACTCCAACTCGCTGTTTTGCTTCCAACTGCGCTCGCGCCTGTGCGAGCTGTCCGGCGAGATCGTCTACGGCGCTGGCAAAACGCTCCACCTCACCTTGTAGAAACTCATTCTGCTTCTTGAGAGAGTTCACGAAGGTAGACATCAAGTCCTCCTTTTACGCCGCTATTGCCGGCCAAGCGAAGGCGTCGACATCCGCCGTTGTCTTGATCGTGCCTGCAGCGATGGCCTGAGCTACCGCGTCCTCAGCCGCAAAGCTGGCCTGCACGTGAGCACCGACTGCATTGGCGATCGCCGTCACCTGCTCGACGGTCAGAATGACGAAGCCATTTGCAGTCTTGAAATTTACGGTGACCGTGGGGTTAGCCTGCACATAAGCATAGGCTCCGGTGATGAGTGCCTGGCTCTGCCGATCCGTAGCAATCTTCGTGCCGTTAAAGACGATGCCGCCCGTTTCGATGGCATACCGCTTGGTCGCAGCATAGACGTAAAGATCGACCGGAGCCGGCTCCGGAGACCAGCCGGCGACGACCGCCGCGAGGCCTTCTGGCATTTCCGGCCAATCGCCGGCAGAGCTGACCAAGTTAGCTTCCTTGTTGCTCAGTTGATCGAGGATCGCATTCTTGTCGGTAGCATCCAGTCCGGACGTGATCTTGGCAGCGAGCGCTAGCCAATAATCGGGCACGTTGTAGATCTGCTGCCGGCCGAGCCAGAAGGCAACGCAAGCCATCCAGCGATCGGCCTTGTTTTCCGATCGAGCGGCAAGCAGCGCCTCGACCATCGGTTCATACATGCTGTCTATGCGGTACATGGCAGTCCTTTCTGCTGTTTAGGCTTGGGCATAGGCGCGCACGGCCTGCCAATCGATCTCGTAGGCGGTGCGGATTTCGGGAGCCGTTTTAGCGGCGGCAAGTGCGGCGTTTGCCGATCGGCGGACGGCTTCGATCATCTGGGAGCCGACAGCCCAATGTTGGTCACGCGTTAGGATTTCGACGGCCTTTTCGAAGCGGCTAACGCCATGTTCGGCGGCCTCGGCCGAGATATGTGGCGTTTCGCTTTCGGCAACATTTGCACCTTGCTGGCGATCGGCGGCGATCAACTGCGCCTCGCGAAGCTTCAGCGCATAGACCGCCTCCTGACCGGGTGTGAGCGTGATGAACAGAGCGCGCGCATGGCCGATCTGTTTGTCAATGTAAGCTTGCGCCTGGACGCGCTCCGAAGTGAGATCGGCGGTCACGTTAAGCAGCATGAATCGTCACCTCGAAGTGATGGAAGGCGGCGGGTGCGATAAAGGAAAATCGATGGTCGCCAAGAACGTCGGTGGTGAATTCAAAGGCATTGTCCTCGATCGCGACGATCTCGCCGGCATGAAGAACCGACGTGCCGGCCGGCACGGCAAAGCGCACCGCGTCCACGCCGTCAGCGTTGACTGTGTATTCGCTGACATCGAGCGCTGTGCCCTTGGCAGTGATGACGCCATCCAGCACATAGCAGTGCGCATCGATATCACGACGGTATTGGTCGGCCGGCACTTCGATCGCCTTGAAGCCCTGGCCATAGATCGGCGCATAGTGCGGCAGCAGGCTCAAGGCACAGTCGCCGCTCTGCCGAATGGCTCCATCAGGACCATAGACGATGTAGTGGATCGTTCTATCTTCTAACGCAGTCACGGAGCTACCTCTTGAGAGCTGTTGCGGTGATGTTGCTTTCGTTCCAGCCGATGGTGTTGCCGGGGCAATAGATCTGCAGGATGTAGGTGTGGTTGCCAGCGCCGGGGGCGTCATAGAGGCCCGAGACAGCCACAAGACCGGCCGTATAGGTCGTCTGTGTGGTGCTGCCATTGCTGCCGCCTGTGCCGGAGACGACGGTCTGAACGACACCGAGATAGTAGGTCTGGCTAAAGATCGCTGTCCCGTCACGGAAGATGTTGACGCCGATCGGCTGAGAGTTCTGGCTGCCGCCATTCTGGTTGTACTGACCGAGCGTCATGGCGTCGATCACGACGCGACCGTCGCCGGCAACATTGACGACGCAGCTCACCAGATTGACCGTGGCGTTAGCCGCGATGTTCTGGGTGCCGGCGATACGTCCAACGCCAACCCCGGTGACCGCACCTGCGGAGATGTTGGACGTGCCAACCTGCAGCGTGCCGATAACGGCCGAGCTGATATTGACCGCACCGAGATTGGCGGTCAGCGCATCCAGGCTGTTGACCGAGATTTTGTTGGCGGTAACGGCGCCATCCACGATCAGTTCGGCCGACATGGCACGCCGCATAACGGGCTTGGACCAGAAGCAGGAGCTGCCGGTGCCGGCCGTCCTGTTCACCTGCAAATCCATGGCAAGAGCGGTTATTCCGGAAGGAACAGTGTATTTTCCTTGCAGACGAACCCATGCATTCTTTGTGCTCGTGCCGGTGATCACTACAGGCGAGATCGTCCCCGAAGGCGCGCGCGGGAAGGCATATATATTGGCCTGATTCGGATCAGTGTTGTTGACCCAAACGTCAAACGCATAGGTTTCTCCGGCTGAGACCGCGACGAAGTTAGAATAGGCACAATCTCGCCCGAGCGACTGGAGGAAATAGCCGGCCGCATCTCCACCGCTATTGTCATTGTAAAAATTCTGCAGGTTCTGCGTCGTCCAGCCGGTGATGCTGCCCGCCTGCCAGCCGTTGTCCGCCATGTTGGAGAAGTCGGTCAGCACGAGCTGCTTGGCAGTGATCGCGCCTGCCGCTATCTGAGATGCGCCGATCGTGTTCGCGGCAAGCTTGTCGCCGGTGATCGTGCCGGCAACGATCGTCGTGGCAGTGACTGCACCGGCCGCGATCTTGCCGGCTGTGACCGCATTGGCCGCGATCGCGTCTGCGGTTACGGCATTGGTGGCGATCTTGTCAGCTGTCACGGCGCTGGCGACGATACCGCCGTTCATGATCATCACCACGCCGCCATCACTCCAAGGCGTAAACTCTGCTGCATTCGGGGGGCAGCGGCACAGCATTGGCTTGTTGAGGAACATATAGCTGTCGGTTTGGCCGGCGCTCGTTTCATATTTGCGGATATAAATTGATACCGCGACCGTATTAGCGGGAGCCGCACCGACACACCTGAGACGTGTCCAGAGGTCCGGATTGGTCGCACTTCCCGCGATACCGTTGTTCTGATCGGTCGTAGTATAGCCAACAGCTACGCCATCTGAAGCAATCCACTGTATCCGCAGCTCAACCAAGCAGCGATGGGCAGAGACATAGGCTGATACCTCGAACCAGTCACCGGGAGCGCAGGGCACGCCATATTTGAGGTTGTTCGGCAACGTCGGCGCGTCGGGCCGCCCCCAACGAATGTCACTCCAGTAGTTGTTTCCGGTATTAGCGCCGTTCTGCCACAACATCAAAGTCGGGCAGTTCGGCCCAGCCCATGATTCGGTGACAGCACGGATGCGGAAGGTTTGATTGGGGATCGTGCCGTTCGGCAAATAGGTCCAGCAATCCATACCCATAGAGAAACTTGCGTTCTGCAGTAGATTTTTGCCGGAGCCAACCGCAAGCGCATCCGTGGTGACGGCATTGGAAGCGATCTTGTCTGCGGTCACCGCATCGGCTGCGATTTGCGAGGCCGAGACTGCGCCGGCCGCGATGGTGCCCGCCGTGACCGCATTCGCGGCAATGGTCCCGGCCGTCACTGCCCCAGCGGCGATCTTGCCGGTAACCACAGAGCCATCGACCAGCAGATTAGCCGACGCCTTGCGCAAGAAGCTAACACCCCCGAACGAGATGTTGCCGTCTGTGAAATCCCGCTGAACGTAGATACGGAATATAGCTCCAAAAGCGTTCACGGGTGGGGTCATCGTAACCGTATAGGCCTGAAGCCCGGAAACTGTCGTGCCTCCCGAGGTGTCGAAAATGGCGGGATAAACATCAGGGTTCAGGAGCTGACCTGTGGTGTCTGTCCAGTGAACGCGCGCCCACACTCCCATCTTCGTACCGGACGTTCGGATCGCTTGGCACGACACAAGATACTGCTGCCCCGCGACGATCGGAAACGCATCCGACTGGACGATTAGTTGGTAGCCGGGACCCACAACATAGGTGTAATCAAGCGAACCCTTGCTGTTGAATGGCTGTGTCGCCACCGGGTTGATGACCGCATTGGCGGGTCTGGAGAACCAAGAATCGGAACTTTGCATCTGGTTATCAGGAATGAGGTTTTCCCAATCCTGTAGAACGAGACTGCGCGCTGTGATGGCATTCGCCGCGATCTTGTCGGCCGTGATGGCGTTGGCGGCAACCTTAGAGGCCGTCACCGCGCCATCTTCGATCATGACCGCGCCGGTGGCCTTGCGCAAAACCGGCTTAGCGATGTCGTAGGACCCACTGTTGTCGGCCGTGCCGGGGCGCGCGGTGAGCTGAAGGTTGAACCTTGCCGGGATACCATTGTTCGCCACGGTGGCGGGGATGTTCACCAGCGCCTGCACCTTCGTCCAAACCGTGGGAACGTTGGCAGCGAGAGCAAAATACACCTGTGGCCATACAGTGTTCGCGCTCGTGCGATCAGAGACCGACAGGTACGAGCCGAATGACGCTGTGGGTGCACCGTTTTTCCGGATATAGAACTCGACATAGTAACTGTCCCCGGCCGAGCAGGGCATTGAACCCGTAGTGGCCTGTCCAGGGTCGAAGATGGCGTAGTCAATCCCGCCATTCGCGTCCGGAATGCGGATATAATTTGGCGCGGGATCTCCGGATGCTCCCACAATCCGGCTGGGTGCGATCGTGCCGCCCAGCAGCCAACCGTCCGTGCCCGCCGCTCCCTGGTCAAAGAACGGGTTGGTGATCATGTTGGCGAAGTCACCGATTGCGACCGACTTGGCCGTCACCGCGCTTGCGGCGAGTTGCATCGCCCCGATCGCGCCGGCAGCAATCTGTCCGGCCGTGATGCTGTTGGCGGCGATCTTGTCGGCAGTGACGGCGCCGGCGGCGAGCGCATTGGCCGTGACCGAACCGGCCGCGAGCTTCGGCGTGGAGACAGCGCCGTCGGAAATCTGTGTTCCGACGATCTGACCAGCGATGTCAGCAGCCGCTGTCGCTGCCGTCCAGGCACTGCCGGTATGCCGGTAGAGCTTGTCATCCGTCGTCAGATAGACTGTTCGGCCCTCGACATTGCCCGTCGTCGGTAAGCTCGAAACAATTTCCACCGGCCGAATATCGGAAGCGAACTTGGTCGTATCGACCGCATTTGCCGCAAGCTTTGCGGCACTCACTGAACCATCGGCAAGTTTACTCGCATCGACCGCCAGAGCCGCCAGCTTATTATTCGTGATCGCGCCATCCGCGATTTGTGAAGCGTTCAGCGTCCCGTTGACATCGCCAGCCGCGACGGCGGCCGTCCATGTGCCGCCGTAGTAGCGATAAAGCTTCCCATCTGTCGTCAGAAAAACCTGCCGGCCTTCGACATTGTCGGTGGTTGGAAGGGAAGAGACGACCTCAACAGCCTTGATGCTACTCGCGAGGCTGGTCGCATCAACCGCACTCTGCGCAAGCTTTGCAGCGGTCACGGCACCGTCTGCGAGCTTGGCGGAGATCACCGCGCCGCTCGCCAACACGTCGGCCGTAACAGCAGCCACCTGCAGCTTCGCCGTCGAAACCGCCTCGTCGGCGAGCTTCAGATTGGTAACCGCCTCGTCCATGATCTTGGCGGCGGTCACAGCCGCATCGGCGATCTTAGAGGCGATGATCGCGCCATCGAGAACGTCGCCCGTTTGAATCAGGACATTCGGCGTCTTCACGCTCAGCCAGGCCGACCAATCCGTGGCGCGATTGGATTTGGGAATATAACGGCCCCTCGCCTCGTAGTCGGTGTTCGACAGCATCCACTGGCCCGAAATCACCCAGGAGAATGGCGAAGCGTAGCGAGTGCTGTCGCTGTCGAAGACGATATCGCCGGTGTCCTTTAGCCGGACTTGCACCCACACGCGCTCAACATCGTCCATGTCCGCCGCGCAACTGATCTTGATCGCCGGCCGACGATCGATGCCGCCGGCGTCTTTCACAGTTGCCGGCTCGACGGTCCAGCCGACCATTGGCTGGGACGGCGGTGTAATCGGGCCGATCCAGCCGGTGGCGGAGGGCAATTGCAAACCGCTGTGCCAATCGTAGTCGGCAGGATCGACTTCCTTCAGCGTGACGACGATCAGGAAATTCGGCTGCGGCTCGACCTTGACGACAAGGAATTTCTTTTCGTCATAGCCGTTGCGTGCCGAGGTCCAGGAAACGACATCGTTCGGCTCCAGCGGATAGGCGTCGGGCGGTAGCGATATCTGGTGCACGCGGAAGCGCCGGTAGTCCTGGATCATCGCCAGGCCGACACGCTGCACCTGATTGGCAAAGGGAACGGCCGGCAACTGGATCTGCGCCGGCAGGCGGCGATTGCCGTCCTGAGCTTCCAGATCGGCATTGTAGCGGCCCGGCGCATCCTTCGTCGCCCACTTCTCGCTGGGTTCTGGATAGGTCGCTTCAATGGCGTTGTAGGTGTCGGAAAGCGAGGGAAACGGCTGGAAATCCTGTTCCTCCGTAACGACGATATCGTCGTCGGAGAAGGAATAGACAGCGCCGCCGGGCGTGCTGATCAGCACCTTGAAGATGCCGCCAACTTCGGCCATTCGGCCGTTGCAGCCCTTCAAGAGCTCGGAGACCACGTCGAGCGGTTGTTGATCGCACTGCACTTCGTAGCCGGCGCGGAAGGCTGGTTCGCTGCCGCCGCCATCGAGCGCAACAGCGGCGTCGCAAGCGTTTGCCGCCGCCATCCAGTTTGCGGCGGGTAGGCAGAAAGCAGCGATATTCTGGCCGCCATAGACCCATTCCGACCCACGGTAGACGCCACGCGCCAGATTGTAGATCATCGTGGCCGGGTTGCTCGTCGGCTCCCAGGTGGCGGGATTGTCCCAGCGATGGGCGCCATTGCCGCCAACAGACGAATCCTTGCGGATATCGTAAAGAGGCACCGGATGCGGCTGGTAGAGGCCGGCGGGGATGCCGGAGAACAGATCGGTATTGTAGCGTGCCGTCAAAATGACGACCTGACAGCCAAGGCCGATCATCGTCGTCTTCCAAGGGCGATCAGGATTGGCGCCGAATTTCGCGGACAGGAATGCGTCGGTGCCCGACTGGGTGCCGTCGAGAAATTTTATCCAGAGATAATCCTTGCCTTTCACACGATATTGCAGCACCGGGAAGCCGCGCCCATCAGGATGCGGCTCTTCCCAGAGCACGCCGACCTGCTGATCGTCGATCCAGACGCTGGTGAGGCCGCGCTCGCCGGCATAGTTGGGCAGGCTGCCGACTTCGATGACATCGGTGAAATAGGCGTTCGGCGTCTTGCCGTCTTCGCCCCAGGAGCCGGCATATTTGCGCCGGCCAGCCGTGGCGTAGCTGCCGATGATGAACGACATGGGGTGGTCGTCCCCCATGCTGATTTCGAGCTTGGCGCCTGCCTGCTGCGGCTGGTCCTTCTTCGCCAGCGCCTTTTCGACCAGCGACAGGCCGACGTTAATCGCAACGGTCAGTACCAGCTTGCCGATGACGCCGATCGAGCCGATGAATTGGGAAATCGCGGCGATCGCCGCAGTGATCGGATCGGCATGCGCGGCATCCGCCATCAGCCAGAAGCCGACAACGTTCAGGAGCAAAATCAGAATTTTCATGGATCTGGCAACCTCGAATGGCGCATGGAAAAAGGTGCGCCGCCGACTGGAGCGGCAGCAACAAGTCACCGACAGGTGATAACAAAAACGGGATGTCCTGGCCGGCTCAGCCGACCTTGAAGGCCCGTGTAGCGTCGAGCAGATCGACCGTGCCAAGCCCGGTCTCGCGCAGCACGAAGATGCGCTCGCCATTGACGACACCGAGGGCGTAGCCAAAGGGACCTTCATGCGGAATGGCGGCGATATCGCCGATATGGGCCTGGCTCGGATGGATCTCCGGCAGCATGGTGGCGACGAGATCGGCGAGATTGTCGAAGCCGGCCGCCTTCATGGTCTTCAGCGCGCCGGCCGCAGTGGAATACTCGCCGCGAAACTGCGCGGCGCAATCGACGCCGGTGATCGCCAGCACCAGATTGCCGGCAAGGCCCGGCCCGCAATCATGGCTGCCCCAGACAAAGGGCGTGCGCTTCAACCTATCGATCTCGGCGACGAAACGCGCGCGCCAGTTCTTGACCCTCACAAGCTCGGTCATGACTTCTGCCCCCAGGGAATCTGCCAGTTGGCGACGGTGCTGGAATAGAGACCAAATTCATCGCCGCTGCGGCGCTTCTGGCCTTCATAGGAGGATTTGGCCGGATTGGTCCGCTCCAGCATGGCGATGGCGGCGGAGATGGCGGAAATCTCGATATCGCCGTCCTGACCGACCGCCGGCGTCTTCATCGGCGCGCCATCGGCAATGCCGAGAAAGGCTATCTCCGGCGCCGCGCTCGGCAGGCGCGTGCCGGTATCGAACGACATGTCGTGGATTTCGATCGGCGCCAGCCGCAGATCGTAGCCGCGCACGAGCTGCTGCACGGCGGGCGCGATCTGGCCGATGGTGATGGTCACGGTCTGGATCGTCAGATCCGCCGTGCGCGGGATCGGGCTGACCGTGAGATTGAGGCCGCCATAATAGGTCCGCGCCTCCGGCAGACCGGTGACGCCGGAGGTGACGGTGATGTTGATGTCGTCGTCGCCGGTCCAAAGACCGATCGAAGCGGGTGCGCCGCTGGCGAGGTCCTTGCCGGTGATCCATACGAAACGACGGGGCACAAGCCCCTTGTCGCGCGCGCCGGTCAGCGCCGCGAAGAAGGCGGAGGTGATGTTCTTCATCGTCTATTTCTTCTGAATGACCTTGAAGGTGGCGCCGGAGGTGATCGGGCCGCTCGCGGTGCCGGGATTATGGCTACCGGGCGCGATCAGGCATTTGCAGGCCGGGCGCAGCAGCGCCACACCGAGACCGGCGGCAAAGCCCGCCGGCAGATGCGGGAAGACGCCGAAGACGGGGGTTGCGCCCGCGCCATTCGCCGTCACCGTCTCCGACACTTCGAGAAAGGCATAGCGGTCGCCATAGGCAACCTGCATCTTGTCGCCGACAGTCAGCCGATAGCCTCCCGGCAGACCGTTGAGACTGACCGACGCATTGTCGGCGCCGAGTGCCGCCACGCTAACGCTCGCGGCGCCGAGTTTCGTCCCGTCGGGGTCGGCCTGCGGATATTTCGACAGCGGATCATAAAGAAAAAGCGCCTCCTGGGCGCCGTGAAGTTTGCGGATGCGGGCGGCGATCTGTTTCGCCTCCGCATTGTACATGTCGGCCAGCGTCACCGTTCCGATCCAGAGCGGCGGCGCCAGCTCCGCCTGCCAGACCCGGCCATCGCCGGAGCCGGAAAGCTCGTCATTGCGCTGGATGTCCCAAACGACGCTGGAGATCTTCAGGAGATCGGCGAAATCCGGCAGGCTGTAGGGATAGGAAACGGCCATCAACGCCTCCGGGGATTGCGGTTGATCTGCGCGACGCGATCGGGAAGCTGCTGATTGAAATCATTCAGCCCCTGCCGTGTCGAAGTCTGCGCTTCGCTCTGGGCGACATTCTTCACATAGGCCTTCAGATTGCCGTTCTCATCGACGGAAACTCCGACCGTGACATGCACATCGGAATTGGCGCCCGAGGCACTGTTCTGATTGACGGCCTTGAGGCGGCGATTGGGAACGGCGGCATCCGGCTGCGCTCTCACAAATTGCGGCCCGCCCTCGCCGACGACGCCGCCATCGGCATAGCCGCGCCGGCCAAGCCGCATCGCCTCGACAACGCCGACGCCGCCCGCCCGGGCGATATCCTTCTGGCTCCAGACGACCTCGCCGGCATGAACGATGCCGGCCGGCTCATGCTTGCCGCCAGAGCCGGTATAGCCGCCATCGGCCCATCCAGCGGGTAGAACGCTGAAGGGATCGAAGCCGGAGATGGGCACGGTTGCATTCGAGCCGATGTTGAAACCGCCGCCGCCGCCAAATCCGAGCAGGCTTGAGAAGAAGCCGCCAATACCACCGCCGCCACTCGCGGCACTGTTGACCTTGAAGAGGCTGTCCAGAACATCGTTAAGAAGCTTATCTGATATCTTGTTGAGCACATTTACTGCCGCATTGCCGAAGGATTTCCAGAAGGATTCACCATTCTGCAACCCGGTTTTGAGATCGGTGATGAAGCCCTTGGTTAAATCCTTAGCGAAGCTCATCGCCTCTTGGGCCCTTTTTGTAGCCTCAGTCTGACGATTCTGTTCCGCCACGGCATTGGCATACGCAGCAGCAGTTTCGTTAATCTGTGCGTTGAGGGCTGGCGTTATTGCCAGTTTCTGCTTTTCCGCCGCGGCAAGAAGATCGGCTGCTGCTTTAGCCTTGGTCTGTGCGTTACCATAGTCATCAAGCACTGGATTCAAATTCGCTTGCACAGCAGTTTCAGATTTGATTGCGTTTGTCCGCTCTACGATTGATCGAAGTTCACTTTGATAGTCGTTGCTTTTTTCAACGCCACCAGTTCGAGCAAATGCGCTTCGACCGGAATGTTCTCCCGGCAAGCGCTCAGCCTCAACGTTTGGACGCTTCTCGGGCAATGGCACAGGAACGTAAACACTACTGCTAAGAACCCGCGGATTTTGCCTGTCGAATTCCTCAGCTCGATAATTTTGCTGTTCATTCGCATCAGTTATGAAACGACCATCACCAGAAATAATTGGATTTAACTGACCCAGAGGCGGCAAGTTAGGTATTAGTTTTGTCAAAACTGCTGCCTCTTGTCGAAAAGCGGAGGCTTTATCTGATGCCTCAGCAATTTGACTTGATAGCGTACTAAATTGTTCGGCGAAGGCAGCGACCGCCGGAATACCCGTTGCCAATGCTAAATCAGCAAGTTCGCGTTGTACGCGTTTTGCATTCTCTGCTGTCGCTGTTCCCTTCTCAATTCCTTCGGCCAGCTCGTTAAAGGAACGCTGGAGCGCAGAAATATCCTCGACTTCCGCTCCAGCAGCCTGCAATAGAGATACGAGGTCGGCGAAGTTGATTCTTAGATCGCCTGCAGTTGCGCGCAGGCTCGACCACTGAGCTTCTGCGGCGGCGGCAGAGGCACTTACTATATCTTTGTCGCTCGCAATTCGCTCGCGCTCATCTGCGTACCTCTTTAATTGAGGAAGCGCGTCCCCCCATTTTTCAGCTATACTTTGGATAAGACGCACTTCGTTTTGTAGCTGCTCATTCGCCTTTTTACCGCTATCTGCAGCACTTGCGAAATACTGGATGAGCGCCGCTGCGCCCCCCACCAAACCTGAAACCAATAGCGTTGTCGGGTTTAGCATACTTCCTATTGCGTTGCTTAGTACGTCGAACGCACCTTTCAGGCCACCGCCCGAGGCGCCGAGCAACGCTCCCAGTTCTCTACCTTGCTGAAGAGCGACAAGGAATGGTGACTGCCCACTTGCAATTTGAGTAGCAATATCCACGAGGGACTTGCCGACGTTTTTGTTTGCTGCCGCAAGCGCATCTGCAGAGACTATGCTAGAAGCATTCTGAGAATCTGCCGCACCAGCAGAACTTTTGCTTTTGTCGATAGCAGCAGCGAGCCCACGGTAGCTGTCACCCAGCATGGCAACGCGGGCGCGAGAACTGGAAAGAGGCCCAAGAGAGCCTGCTGCTTTACCAGTCATCACTTCCAACGCACGCCCTGCCGCCCCTATCGCTGTTCCGGCCCGGTCTGAAGCTGAACCTATACGCGTCATCTCGGCGGCGGCTTCATCACCGCCAAGAAAAATAACTTTTAAGCCAAGAGTTGCAATATCGATCACTGGTAAACCTTTCGAAAAGGTGCAAGAGATACGCATAACGAATTCGCGGAGAACGTGTTATGGCTAGTGGGTTGAAGGGTCTAATCGCAGCCACGTGTATAGTGATCATCGCGGGAGGCGCTTACTTCGGATGGAACGCTTTCGAAAAAAATCAGGCGACAAACAGAACTGCGGCCTCGACAGAAGAAGCCAGAAAAGAGCTTTTTGATCTTGCCTCAGCAAATGACAATGAGCCTGAGCGAGTGCGAACCTATTGCAGCCTTATCAATGATGAACTTGGTAAACGTATCACCGATAACGATTATTCTCGCAATATTCTAAGAAACTGCCGAGCACTAGGTTATCTCTAAGGGGCTACGTCTAGAATTACGGTGACATAGAATTACGGTGACAGTGCACTCAAATAAGATTTCATATCTGATCAACACAACCAATGGCCCGTCTCGCTCGTATCGTTGTCCCTGATATTCCACATCACGTCACCCAACGCGGCAACGGGCGGGCGCAAACCTTCTTCTGCGATGATGACTATGCGCTCTATCGCGATCTGCTGGCTCATCATTGCCGTGCCGCCGACGTCGAGGTCTGGGGCTGGGTGTTGATGCCGAACCATGTTCACCTCATTCTCGTGCCGGCGGATGCCGACGGCATTCGCCGGGCTCTATCTCGCGTACATCGCGCCTATGCCGGCCATATCCATGCAAGACTGCGCCGGACCGGCCATTTCTGGCAGGGCCGCTTCGGTTGTGTCCCCATGGATGAAGAACATCTGGCAGCAGCGCTCCGCTACGTCGCCCTCAATCCCGTGCGTGCACGCCTTGTCGAACGGGCTGCCGATTGGCGATGGTCGAGTGTCGCGGCCCAACTTGGACTGATTGAGGATGACGGCGTCACGACCACAACACCGGTTCGCGCTCGCTTTCCCGATTTCGCCGCCCTCCTCACTGCGGGAGAGGAAGAGATGGCGTTTGCCGCGCTTCGCCATGCCGAAAGCATCGGTCGCCCCATCGGCAATACCGACTTTTTCGATCGGCTCGAAGACCTCACCGACGCCACCCTCAAGCCGGCTCGTCGTGGCCGCAAACCCAAAGCCGTCATTGGAGAGAATTAATGCACTGTCACCGTAATTCCCTTGCCGATGGCTCCTGTACTTGCGGCCGCCTTGCCGCCTAGCGTACCAATCGCGCGCGCCGCAGCCCCAACTTCCGACTCCACTTTGTTTGCCGCAACGGCAACACGATTCATCCCCGTGGCGACCTGATCGGCACCAACGATTGTGAATTTCACGCCCAAAGTTGCAATATCTGTCACTGGCATACCTTTTCAAAACATGCGAAATACAACCCTGCGCTTTGAATGGGGGATTTCGTGATTAGATTGTGGAGATTAGTCAGCGTGGCTTTTTTGCTGCCAGCCATTGGCGGCTGTAGCTCTTCTGATTCGAAATTAGTGACCGTGTGCGAAGAAGTTTTGAAATTGAGACTTTTAGCACCGGCAGGATACAAGCGGGTCGAAATCAAAGAATCCAACGAGCCTCTCAACCGCGCCGACTACAAACGCTATTTGGCGGGAGACGAATATGGGCCGCTCATCCAGGGAGCCAGGATGAAGGATTTTGACCAAGGCCGGGTAAAACCTCTGATGTTTGAGGTTCTTATAACTTACGATGCTCCTAACGCTTATGGCACACCAATTCGCGGCACCTCCAGATGTCAATATCCAACTGACAATGAAGACACCTCCAGAGCGGACCGTCTCTACGTAATGGTCGACGGCAAAACGAACGCGGACTGGTTAGAGACGCAACGCTAAGAAAAGCGGGCGACTATGAGGCTTCAACTACTTCTGGCTGCATTCTCCGCGTGCGCTTCCTTATACGGGATGGATTCGCGACACATTCAGGCGGCTGTTCAGCTGAAGTCACGGCATCCGCACTTGTACTCCTTAAAATTTCTGAGAGACACTTATGGACGTTTGGCTAAAGGCTTTGATCGCAACCGCATGCGCAGTGGTAATCGCGAGCGCCGCGATTGTCGGCGGTATTGCTGGTTGGCAATACTACCAGGCATGGCAGGAGGAGAAGGCTGCCAAGCTTGCCGAACGAAAATTCAAATGCACCGATGCACTAAGAGAAGAAGTCCGTGCGAAAGCAGGAGAAAAGACATATGGTTCATTAGCTCTCATGGTTGCCGAAGCGGATGATTGCCGAGCGGAGTTTCCTGATATTCGAGCCTCGTTCTGCTTTCGTCTCTGGAAAGACGTGAAGCTATTCAACGCAGGAGAAACTACCGACTTCTTCGACAAAATGACCTCTGCAGCGGTCAAAGAGGTTGACGCGTGCAACCAAGAGTTTGGCTATACTGAGCCAGAAAAGAGGCCTCTCCCTCAAAACACGAGTGAGTGGAAAGCGGCCACACCATCAAAACCTGCGGCGGCGCTGACAATGGTGGCAACCTGCGAAGCTGCACTGAAATTCCGCCTCGGTTCATCAGCTACCTATACGCAAGTTGACCATTCCAAAGCCCAATTTCCAATGGGTCGCAGTGCGTTCGCAAGCTACCTTGAAAAGACCGACGACAGCATTTCGATGCGGGAAGAGAAGCTGAAGCAATTCGATCAAGGCGTTCTGAAGCCGGTAGAATTTTATGTCTACTTGAGCACAAACGCCATCGTCCAAAGCCGATATCAGCGGATTGAAGCGGCCTGCAGCTACGTCGGCATACAAGGTACTGACGCCGGCGCTGCTGTAGACAATGTGAGACTCACCTACTGAAATTCTATAGCGAGACCCTCTACCCCGCCTCCCGCGCCCTGATCGCCTCCGTCTCCTCCTCCACCGCCTGGCAATAGCGCCCGTCCATGGCCTTCAGCACGGCGATGTCCTCGCGGCGCAGGAGGTTGCCGGTCAGATGCAGCCAGGCGAGCATTTCCTGATGGGAGAGCGGCGCCGGGCCGGAAAAGCCGGGGGCCCGCGCCGAGCGCAGGTCCCAGAACCAGTCCCAGAGCGCATGGCCGGCCTCCGGCACCTCGGCCTCCGGGCTTAAAAGCTCGAAGGCCTCGTTGCGCTCGCGCCGGGTCTCACCGTTTGTATCGCGCACGCAATCATAGCGTGCAACGACCCTTACGGCTTCTGAAAGCCCTTCGGCAAGCTCTTCATAAAATTTGCGCGGTCCTCCGAGGCGCCGGCCACCTGATCGTAGATCCAGCCGGCTTCCTCGACGACTTCACGGGCCCTCTCGAAGGAGAGTATCGGCTGCTCGCCCTTCCACTGCTGCTCGCCCCAGCTCCAGGAGGCGATGGCGGCGGCTGCCTTGTCGAGATATTCGGCCTCGACCTTGCTGGTGGTCAGCTTCTTCTTGCGGCTGGCGAGGAAGCGGTCGCTATGCTGGCGAACGATCTTCTTCACCTCGTTGCTCTCGGCCGAGCGGATCATGAAGGAGATGCCGAGCGGCTCCTCGGTTGCCGGATGCAGGAGCTGCAGCTCGAAGAGATCTTCGGAATTGACGAGACTGGAGATATCCAAGGAAACACCTTATCGGTTGGGACATTTGAAAGTGGCCGCGCGCCGCAGGAGAGCGACGCGCGCAAGGTTCCGTAAGATCGCGCTTACGGCGTGGTGACGGGATCGACGCGGATCGGCAACTGGTTGAGGCCGACCTTGAACTTCTCCAGATCGAAATCGTCGGAGCCGCCGCCGGGATAGAGCGGGCCGGAAACGACGCCGCGCGAATAGAACACCGTGTTGGTCTTGCCCTGCGGCGCGTCGTTGCGCTCGACCTTGATCGCCATGTTGTTGACGTTGAGGGGGTCGCCGAAGGTGCGCAGAATGTCCTGGCCGGGATCGTCGGCGATGGAGGCGACTTCGAGCTCCGGATCGCCGGCGTTGGAAACGCCCTTCTGCTTCTGCTGCACCGGCTCATCCAGCGTGTTGTAGTTGTTGATGGTGGATTCCGAGCCGAAATCGCCGACCTTGCCAACCTTGCCCACCTGCACCCAGGTCAGCGCGGCATAGGCGGTGGCCGTGAGATCGGTATTCTGGGGCGTCTCGCATACGTAGACTTTCGAGCCCTTCTTCGTGCTTTTGTTCGCCATGGATCATGTCTCCGGTTCAAAGGCGGTGTAGGGAATGGTGACCGGTATCTGCACGCGGTCATCCTCTTGGATCGGGCCTGCGGCCCACGGCTCGCCGCTAATCGTGATCTTCACGCCAGAGGCGAACAGCGTCTTGTTGTTGAAATGGTCGATGACTTGGCCGGCAGCATCGAGTGGCTTGATCAGCCCGCCGCCGGCCTTCCAATAGACGGAAACCTGCAAAAGCCCGAGCTTCTGCTGCGGATCGTCGCCAAGCGTCACCTGCCGGGGGCGGTTGGGCAGAAAGCTGACGGCCAAATAATTATCCGGCTTAGCTTGCCCCGCCGGCGGAAAGGCAATGCCCGGCTGCGCCACCGGCAGCGGCGGGCTGAAGCTCAGCACCGCCAGATAGTCCAGCAGCGCAGCCAGAATGAGTGCGTCCGTTCCAGTCGCCATCAGTCACCCGTCTCTATGATGTTGAAATTTCGAAAGGATCAGTCCGTCTCGCGAACGGCGCGCTCGACAATGTCTTGCCATTCCTGCGCCGCAAGCCGCACCATGCCGGCGCCTGCCTTGCCGTCACGGCCATATTCGATCTCGGCCGCATAGGGTGCGGTGAAGCCCATATAGATCTTGCCGCCCAGCGGTGCGCTGAGAGCAGCCAGATTGACCGGCTCGGCATTGGAACCATCAGGCGCATCGGCGGCAGATACTCCGGCATGCATGACCGGCATCGCCGAACCGGAAACCTGGAATGAATTCACCAGCGCCCCGCCGGTATCCGGCGTCCTCTCCACAACAGCCTCCGCCAGCAGCCGGACGGAGGTTTCGACGACATCCTCCATGCGCTGCTTGGTCTTTTCAGCCCAGGCGGCGATGGTGGCGGAGAAATCGGAAGAAGCCATTTCAAGGAACCTTTTGACATGATTGCAAGGCCGCCGCTGTCAGGAGTCCGCTCCGCGAGCCGACCGCTCGAAGTTCAGCAAGGTCGAAGTCCCGTAGCGTGCGCGAACCCTGGACATGCCGCGCGTATCGTCCGCCCTCGCCGTCGATGACGGCTCGACCTTTTGCGGCAGCGACAGCCGATCCAGAATCAACAACAACCGCACCAACAGCCATAGAGCCAACGCGGCCCCGAAGCGGGCAAAGGCGCTCACTGCCGCACCTGCAACTGCCAGAGCACGGTGGTCCCACCCGGCGATAGGGGCGCGATATCGACGATCGCATGCTCGACGCCGGCAATCACCAGCCTGTCGGCAAGCGTCGGCGCGATCGAAAGGCCCGCCGTCGAGAGATAGACCATCCGGTCGCCACGCTGGATCAGCGTATCGCCGATATGCGCCTGCGTATGGTCGAGATCGACCAGCATGCAGGCAAAGTCTTGGCTCGTCTGCGCCGGGTCGTAATCAGGGCCGGTGCTGGTGATACGCCGAAGCTGAGCTTGCTGGCCGAACTTGGCAATCAGCCGCTCGGCCGTGGCACGAGTTTTGGCATAGTCAAAACCTGTCATCACACCACCAGAATGCCCGGCAGAACCGGGCGCAGGAATGGATAAAGCAGACCGTCCAGTATCGTCAGCACCGGCCTTGCAGCGGCAACGGTGTCGTCAAGGGAACCGGCGGCGATATATTCCGTCTCCAACGGCCCCACCTTTTCGCGTCTGACAGTCTGTGCAACGGTGACCATGGGGCTCAAGCTACCGGGGGCAGCGAGTTCGGCAGCCGCCGCCTCATAGGCCGCACAAGTTATCGGCAACGGCACTGCATCCTCGGGAATGACCTCGCCATTGGCCGTCGCCGCCGCCCTGCGCGGCCAGGATAGAGCCTGGTCATAGCCCCCGGCACGAAGCCCGGGAAAACGCGGCTCGTAAAGGCCGTCGACGACCTGCGACCCGCGCACCAGCGCCGCCGCGCGATCATCTTCGCCGGCTACGGCCCAGGCCGCATTGCCCCGATCGGCAAAATAGGTATTGGCAGCATCGAGCGTGCCGTAAAAAGCTGCGGACATGAGAACTCCGGCAGTGAAGGAAGATGGCGCGGGGCCCTCTCCCCGCCAAGGCGGAGAGAGGGAAGTCAGGCTCAGGCTGCCGTGATCTCGTCGCCATAGGCCATGGCGGCCGGCAGGCGGACTTCCGTGCCGCCGGTGCGGGCGATGATCCCCGTTTCGAAGCTCATGATCGATTTCTGACGCGGCTGCAGCGCGCGCCGCGGCATCGGCAGGTGGAAGCGCAGCACTTCCGGATCGCGGCGATAGACGACCATGCGGCCGCCGCCATCCTGGGATGCGGTCGCAAGCTCGCGCAGCGGCTGGATATCCAGCGGCTGGCCGGTTTCGGCGGTATAAACGTTGCCCTGGCGCAGGAATTCCAACACGGTGATGTAGCCGTCGCCGTCGGCAAGCCGCTTGGTGGCAATCAGCCGGAAGGCTTCCGGCGGCAGGCGCAGACTGTCCACCCACTCGACTTCGCCGGTGCTTTCGCGCACGCCGCCGATGAGATCGTTGACATCGCGCAGGATCTGATCGGCGGTCTTGGCGGACCAGAAGGTCGATGAGCCCGTGCCATCCGCGGCGACATCGACGCGCGAGACATTGGGATCGTTGACGAAGCCGGTCCAGCCCTTTTCCGCCGAGCCGATCATGGCGACGGAATTCAGCAGACGCTCGATCTTGTCCGCGGCAAAGATGGCGTTGGAGGCGTTGAGATCGAGATTGTAGAGCGCCGCCTGATTGACCTCCTCCAGATTCCATTCCCAGCCGGAGCCGACCATCGCGAAATCATGGCTGGCGCTGTCGCGCGTCGATTGGTTGAAAGGCATGTCCGTGCCGGCGCCGGAGAGGAATTTCGCCTCGCCCGCGCTGTCGACCGTGAAGAAGGTCGTACCGGCTGCCCATTCGTTGCCTTCAGTAACGACAGGCACATGCAGGCCGTAATTGAAAGTCGGATAGCGGCGCTGATAGATGCGCGTCTCGATGTTGCGGCCCTGCGCGATGACGAAGGAATAGGCTGCCTGGGCGTCGGCGAAATGCTGTCGAACGAATTGATTCATGGATTAGGCGCTCCTGTGCTTGAGCGAGATTTCGACGATATCGCCGTTGCCGCCGCTCGTGTCGAAGAAACAATCGGGAATGGGGCCGACGATGCCGGTGCCGGCCGCGTTGACATAGGCGTTGGCGGCCGGGTTGTAGTAGACGGCGTCGCCGTCGGCGACCGTGCCGCCTGCTCGCACATACATCTGGCCCGAGGTCAGAAAGGCGCCGGTGATGAACTGCGCATAACCGTCCACCTGCGTGGCGCTGGGCAGCACGGTCGGCGTCAGCGCGGCGATGCCGAGAAACTTGCCGCCGGCGGCATAGGGCGTAACGCCGTGATCGGCGAGACCGCGTTGGGCAGGCTGGCCGAACTTGATACCGGCGGCATTTTCCACCGTGCGGCTGATCTTGTTGGATTTTTCCTCCGAAGCGATCTGCCCGTGCAGGCCCTTCTGAGGAGCGTTTCCATAGGTGGTCTGATAAGTCGCCATTGAAGCGTCTCCTTTTCGTTGACCTGGTTAAATGGGATTGGCCGGCAGGTGGGCGGACTGCAGGTCGCGCACCATGGCGGCATAGGCAGTGAACGCCGAAGCCATCGACGTCTGCTCTGTGTTAATGCCGTCCTTGACCGCCGCGGCAAAAAGATCCGGTGTCTCGCTAGCGGCCTCGGCCAGCATGTCGAAGCGCGCGTCGATATAAGCCTCCGACCGCCCCTCAACCGCCCCTTCGCCGACCTTCGCGACGACGACCGCTTTGCGGATCGCAGCATCGGAAAGACCTGCTGTTTTCACATTGCCCGTGATCGCCTTGGCGAGCCCGATGAGGTCGGCGCGGGCCTCGGCTCGCCGCTCGATCTCGACATCGGACAGGAGTCTTGTCTTGACGGCATCCAGCTCTGCATCGCGAACGGCGATCGCCTTCTGGTAAGCGACGTCAGCGTCGGCGAGCCGTTGCTGCAATGTCGCGATAATTTCGGCAGCCTGGTCGCTGACTTCGATCCCGACCCCATCGACGGTAACTGTCTTCGTGAGCATCGTTCCTTCCTTATTTTGATGGTCATCGGAAATGGAGCGTGGGGCTGCGAGAGGAGCGCAGCCCCACGGTGCTGCAACATCGCCGATGCGGACTTTCGGTCCCGCACGGCCACGGCGCACAATGGCGATATGATTGATGCGAATATTCTTCTGGACGGCGTCATAGGCTTCGCCGGCAGGCGTCACGCCTGCAGTGAAATCGAGATCGCAGACATAGCCGGCGGATAGCTCCTGCTTGCCGCTCTCGATGTCCTGAATGGTCGCCTCGTCGCTGACCATCAGCGGCACCCGAATGAAGATGCCCTCGCCGGCGATCTCATCGCCGGTCTGGCCGACGGAATACGTCTTCCAGTTTGCCGACGTGACCATTTCCGGCGGATGCTCATTTGTCACCGGCCGGTGAGCGGCACTCTTCAGCGTATCTTCGGAAAAGACTTCCGCCCCCGGCCGATAGACCCGCACGGTGCGCATTTCCGGCCTGCCGATCTCCGCGCCGAGATAGTTCTGAATGCCTGTACGAGCGATCCGGGCGTCGGCCACAAGATAGCCGTCTGCAGTCCGTCGCGTTCCGGCGACGGTGACAGTGTCTGTAAAATTCATGATTGGATGTTCCTTGGTCGGAAGTCGACTTTAGCGGATGGTGCCGCCGCTATGACGAGGCGGTATTCGCTGCAGATGCGGCAAATGCCGGGCTTTATTCTTCGCTCTGACGCGTGGTTTCCTCGGGGACACCTTCGTGCAGGCCGATTTGATCTACGTCACCAAATGCCCCGATCGCCGCTTCCAACCCCGGCAATGAACCGTCTTCGACGAAGGTGTTCACCAGTGCCTCCGACAAGGCCTGCCGCGAGATGATTTCTTGGCCGGAAGACGAGCCAAACAAGGCCCGAGCCGCATCGGCCTTGGTCTTGAAGATATCGGCCTTCTCCTTCTCGCTCATCTGCTCCAGCGGCGCCCAGGTGGCATAGACGTCCGGATCGCGAGCGCCAGTGGCGGAGCGAATGAGGCATTCGTCCAGCCGCGACATGGCGGGCGTGAAGTCAAGTTCCTGAATTGCCTGGATGCGATCGTGATAGTTCCTCATGTCACTGTCGCCGGTGGCGTTGAGGCCGGCGGGAGATTGGCCGAGCAATCGGGTGACCGGAATATCGGCGGCCCCGGAGACGATCTGCATGAA
The DNA here is from genome assembly GCF_025200735.1 of Rhizobium sp. CB3060. Lineage (NCBI taxonomy): Bacteria > Pseudomonadati > Pseudomonadota > Alphaproteobacteria > Hyphomicrobiales > Rhizobiaceae > Rhizobium > Rhizobium sp. CB3060. The sequence continues at coordinate 2,056,817 of NZ_CP104158.1, forward strand.
GGCCATGAGGATGTCCGTCAGTCCTGCCAGCGGCGCACTCTTGCTGTCGTACTCTTCCTCACTGTCGAGGATCAGCGTTCCGTTGACGCCTTTGATGGTGTTGGCCAGCGTATAGCGGCGCAGCACAGCATCCTCGTAGGCTTGATTGCCGATATTGGCGGAGAATTGCGGCACCTTGATAATGTCGATCTTCGCCTCGAAAACGAGGCTGGCGATATTGGCCGCCGTGCTGTCGGCATTCTTGATGGCATCGAAGGTCGCCGTGAGCACACTTTCGCCCCAGCCGTGACCGGCCTGCCCCAGCGTCCCGCCAAAATCCTCGTCCGGCGCCATCGCGCCGTTGAAGATCACCAGCCGCGACGGATGGATGACGACTTGCGCTCCGTTTGTGCCGGTCAGCGTGTAGAGTTTCGGCCTGCCATACCATTCCGACGCCGGGTCGCGATCGATCTCGCCCGCGGCAAGTTGACGACGCGTCAATACGGTCAGATGTTTCAGCCCGCCTTTGCCGATACGCTCGAAATCGAGCGGCCGAGACGGATCGGCATCACCATTGCCGATGAACAAAGCCGCACCGCCGAAGAGCCGCCCCTTCTTAGACGCTTCCAGCACTTTGCCGCGCAGGTTCAGCCGGCGCTCTTCGGCCTCGATCGCCCCGATCTGATCGCTCTCGGCCTGCCAGTTGCGCCATTTGCGGCAACTATCCAGGGCCGGGATATCGGCGATCTTGCGCGGCAGCCAAGAGCCGCGATAGGCGGCAATGATCTGTTCGTCGGTCAGGATCGGCTGGGCATAGAAGACCGATGCCGCCTTGTCCCGCTCCGTCCCCATGCGAGACGCAAGGCTCATCAGCCCGTCGCGAACCATCGAGAGTACGTGTCCCATGGATTATCCTTTGGCATCTGTGTGAGGGAGAGGCCCTTGTTCCGAAGGGCTTAGAAGTTCTTGAAGCTGAAGGAAGAGCCCAATGCCAACTCGTTCAGCGCATCGGCAAAGGCATCCACCTGATCGTCGAACTGCGCATTCGGAAATGCGCAGACCTCATCGAGAAACGCCTCATTCCAATCGCCGCGCAGCAATTTGACATTTCCAGCCTCCGCCTGCGCGGAAGCCGGCTTGGCGCGCGTCGCCTTGTCACCAGTTATAGACAAGACTTTTATCGGAAAGCCGGCCAGCAGCTTGATCTTGGTCTCCGCGTCGGCTTTGCCGGCAGCACCAGGATCCTGCGGCATGCGGATCGTCACCGTCGGCCCATCCTGGGTCGCCATGTTCTTCAGGTTGCGCTCGACCTCCGCCGGCGACCAGCGGCCCCGTGCAACAGCCTCGACATAGAAAATGCCGTTGGCTAGCGCCATGCGTAGGCCGACAGTCCAATCCGGCTGGCGACCGGGGCGGTCCTTCGAGGCGGCAAAATCCCAGGCGCGGCAGCGCTTCGCACCCGCCGGCACCGCATCGACGATTTCGAAATCGCCACGCTGGAACAAGCCGCCCGAGCGCGGCGACGGCCGCTGCTGAAACTGGCCGGCAACAGCATAGGAGCCGAGCGGCACCTTGTCCCGTTCGACCACCGCACGCGGAAACCGCTCGGGAAAGAGCAACTCGCCCTCCTCCGTTCGCGGATCTTCGAAACCGATCGATGTTTGGCAGCGACGCTCCGGCTCGAACTCCATAGGCAGCATCAGATGCTCGTAACCAAGCCCGAGCGCCAGGATCGTGCCCGAGACATCCGCCTCGTGCAGTCGCTGCATGATCACGACAATCGCCGAGCGCTGCGGATCGTTGAGCCGCGTCGGCACGGATTCGCGGAACGTACGGATTGTCGACAATCGTTCCGCTTCGGATTCCGCGCCATCGACCGAATGCGGATCGTCGATGATCACCCGGTCGCCGCGTCCACCGGTCAGCCTTGAAAACGGCACACCCTGGCGAAAACCGGTGCGCGTATTGGCAAAGGCCATCTCGCCCGTTCGCGTCAGCTTCACCCGGTCACCCCAGAGGGTCCGATACCATTCCGAGGCGACGAGATCGCGCATACGCCTGTTGTCGCGTTTGGCGTAGTGTTCCGAGTAGGACGAGCCGAGATAGCGCATCTCCGGCATGTTCTTCGGCCCCCATTCCCAGGCGGGCCAAAAGACGCCGCAGAGCAGCGACTTCATCGTCCCAGGCGGCACGTTGATCAACAGCCGTGTGATCTCGCCTGATGTCACCGCCTCGAGATGCCGGCAGATGGCGTCGATATGCCAACCGTGAACGTAATCAACGGAAGGCTCGACCGCATGCCAGGCCTCACGGACGAAACCGACAAGCGACTGACACCGTGCCCGAATATCCTCCGCATCTGCAGCAATCTGCCGGGCGATTTCCGCCCGCTCCGCCTCAGCCTTCCGTCTCGTCCTCTCCTCGCGGATCGCGGCCATCATCGCCGCCGGATCCGGCAAGCGGACCGAAGAGGGACTCGAGTGTCGCAAGCTGCTCATCCGTGGCATTGGTTAAGTCGATCGTAAAACTCTGGCCGCCCTTGGCCCCGCCACTCTGGCGTTCACTCGGTTTCTGATGAACGTAGGATGCGGCGATCTTCGCCATTTCATCCCGCCGTTTCTGATCCGCCCCGTCGTCGCGCATGACTTTCAGCATATAGTCGAGCGGCGTATCGCCGGCGGACGCGGTTTTTCGCCGGCGTGTACGCGGCTTGCGCGGCACGACAGGCTTGTCGGCAGTGGACATGCTTTGGAATTTCCGATGGAACGTTGAAAGGAAACAAGCGGCTGATAATGAGCCGCTTGCGGTCAACAGTGCGTCGCTGCAACTGTTCTCATCATGCCAAAATCAATACCCCAATTCGGCGCAGTTGGCGACACCCTTGATCGACGAAACAGCGGCAAGGATTGCGAAATCTTTGACGGTGCCGCAGATAATCATTTGAAATCACATTAAAATATCGCACTCTGTCGTCCGACGATCAGAGCAGGACTGCTCCCATTTTCCCTTCAAATGGCTTCAGCGCCAGATAAAGCGAATGACCAACGAACAAGATCGACATCTGCCCGATCAAAATCTCTCGCAGGTCCACACGATGCCTATGAGCGAATTGGATTCGAAGATCGGCGTGGCGCGGAATTTCATCTATGCCAATCTCCCCATCTTGCCTGTTCCTTCGATCCCAGAGATCAGCCTGCATAAGGCCGGCCCGCAAAGCGGCCTATGGCGGCTTGCCGAGCAGGATCAGGAGTTTGGTTCACCTTATTGGGCACATTACTGGGGTGGAGGCTTGGTGCTGGCGCGGTATCTTCTCGATCGGCCTGACGCCGTCGCGGGCCGGCGCGTACTCGATCTCGGCGCGGGCTCCGGCATCGTCGGCATCGCAGCGGCAAAGGCGGGCGCGGCAGAGGTGATCGCAGCCGACGTGGACCCCTATGCCGTCGCCGCGATAGGGCTGAATGCCACCATCAATGGGGTGACAATTCTAACTGTTCTCACCGATCTGACGAAAGGAGAACCTCCCGCGGCTGACATTGTCTGCGTCGGCGATCTCTTCTACGAGGCCGCGCTTGCCGAGCGCGTCACTGCATTTCTTGACCGTTGCCTGGCGCGAGGCATCGAAGTGCTGATCGGCGATCCCTGGCGCGCCCATCTGCCGCATTCGCGGCTGCGATTGCTGGCTGAATACGTTGTATCGGATTTTGGTGCCACCGGTGCAGGCTCAAAGCCGAGCGGGGTCTTTGCGTTTGAAATACAAAACGCCCCAGCAAAGCCGGGGCGCTGAACAGTAATCCTTAGACAAAAGCCTTGGGTTTGGACCAGGGCCGATAGTGCGAATTTAAGCTCTTATTTTCGCACGCCGTCGATTCTCTCGTTCCAGCCGTTTCGCCAATGCCGCCAATTCCGGGCTCGCCGCATCGAATACCGGCTTTGAATCTTCCGGCAGCCAATGCGTCTCATGCTTTACAGGCGGGGTCTTCACCCGCTCGATACCGCCAGCCGAATTGGGCATCATCGGCGATATGCGTGACCAATCGGGCTCCTGCAATGACGGCGAAATCGCAAGCAGCGCATTGGCGACGTTTTGAAATTCGCTCTGGATGCGCCGTTCCGCTGTTCGCCTCACCCGGCCGGTCCTCCCACAGAAATCACGGAAGGAGCCGACAATGTGGGGCGCAGCAAGGCAGACCGACCATCGCGAAAGCAGGATGCGACGCTCCTCGCCTCTGACATGGGTCAGCAACCAGTCCTGCAGCACTTCTTCGGCACGGCTGATAGCCGCTGCATTTGGACGATAGCGAACGCGGATATCGGCGTGGTCAGTGGGCTCAGGAAGAACCTCCGGCCAAAGCGTGCGCATCCGATCCGGGCGAACACCGCGCACGTCGAGATGGATCATCGTGTCGGCAGCCTCGACGAAACGGGCACGAACGATGAGGCTCAGATCGGCGAGCTCGGCGGCGCGGTCGGAAAGATCGTCAAACTGCAAGGCGTTGTGGTGCATCAAGTCGCTTCTCCAATTCCCGATAGATCAAAATCCGAAGCGTGGCGCGCACCGGCCATGGCCGTCGCGCCACGGCGTCAGCGCGCAAAGTGCCAAGCGCGATATCATCGAAGGCGGCCAGCAGATCGCCAGGCCGTTGCAACGCCCAATCCTGGCGCTGAACGAGGATGTCGGAGACGGCTCCGATCGTGTCCGACCATAATTCATCGCGGTTGTTGCCGGTCTGGCGAATACAGCGCAAGACGAAGACCAGATGCCCATCGCCATGCTGCCCCCGAATTTCCTGCATGGTGCCACGCGCATGGCTTTGCGCCGGCGCGCGACGGCGATGGACGGGCACGAGCTTGATGCCGAGGCCGTCAAGAAGAATATCAAGCCTGCCTTTGCTCATGGGCATATCGCCTCCCTTCCGGAAGAAAAAATGAATGCAATCAACGGCAACCTCTCGGTCATGCCACCTTCCCGTTTCCAGCTCCGGCGTCGGCAAAAGGATGCTTCGGCTTGAACAGGGCTTCCGCCTTTGAGATCGCCTCTACCCTTGCGCCATCACGCAGCATCGGCGTGTTGAGATAGGCAACCATCGCCTCACCAGCGGCCGCCTTTGCCGCATCCTCGGTCGAGAAGACTATGGGCTCGCCGCGCTTGTCCTTGAGGACCTCGTTCGTGGCGCGGTGGACCTTGCGGATCCAGCCGAGATGACCGCCGGCAACAGCTTCAGTTCCGATTTGAAATTCATTCATGGAAACCTCCTCTGGTCGCCTAGACCAGGTCTTCGAATTAAGTTTTGAAAGTGGTTCAAATGCCGAGCGGCAGGCTGTCAGCGCCATGTCATCGGGGGCGGATTCTGGAGCGCCACCAGAGTGACCAAAGCCCTCGAAGCTCGCTTCGATTGGCCTCTGACTGAAACTCATCATCAATCATGCGAAAATGGACCAGATCTCCCTCCGGCGCGCCGCTGGCATCATCCTGACCAGCAGACCTCGAAGACGAAACAATCGGCTCCAGAGCGGCAAGAACACAAAGGAAGAAAAGAGCAGCGCCGACGCAGGCGAGAAAACCCTGAATGATCTCGCTCATATCGCTTTCTCCGTAGCCGGCTCGCTCCCGACCGAACCGGGATCAGACATTTCCGTTGGCTCGACATGCTCGTCGCAAGTTTCACAGTGCCGCTCGATCACCTCCGCGATCGACAATGCCCGGCCACAGCCAGGGCAACCCCAGAAGAAGTCGAAATAGCGTGAGCTCGAACCCACCTTTGTGTCCCTCCTAATTGAGATCATCCGATCACTCCCCAAAACCATCCTCCGCTAGGCGCCGTTCGCCTCAGCACTTCGGCCTGCAGCGAATTTAACCGCCGGCATCTTGATGGACACAAAATATGTTGTTATTAATGTCGATGTCAACATTATTTATGTTAATTATTTTGCGAGTGTTGGATCATGCAAAAATCCATGGGCGAACGACTAAAGGCGGCGCGCGAAGCCGCAAACTATCCCTCGGCGACGAAGGCGGCGGAGGCGCTCGGCATTGGCCTCTCGACCTATCGAGCGCATGAAAACGGCCAGAACGAATTCGGCCCCGAGATCGCCGATCGCTACGCCAAGAAGTTCGGCACCACCGCCGGCTATCTTTTGACGGGCGAAGGGCCAAGGAAGGTGGAGCGGCCAGGACCACGCATGGTGGTCACCTCCTTCGATCCCGATGAGCAATACAATGAAGGATTTGCCGAAGGCGGCGATGACCTCAGTTACAGTCGGGAACATTGGCAGCCGAAGATCGAAGGCGCGACGCCGGAGGTGGACGTCAAACTCGGCGCCGGCAGCGGCACTGTCGGCGAGGTTATCAATCTGCCGGTCGGCGCAGGCAATGTCGCCGGCCATAAGATCGTGGCGGAATGGCTGATTCCCTCAGGCTATTTGCGCAACGAGGCAAAGGCATCGCCGAACCACACCATCATCATGGAAGTGATCGGCGATTCCATGCAGCCCACCTACATGCCCGGCGACCGCGTCGTCGTTGATCTCTCGCAGAATCAGATGGCAACCGATACGGTCTATGCCATCAGCGACGGCTATTCCGAACCGCAGATCAAACGCCTCCAGCGCGTTCCTTTCACCCAGCCAAGCCAGGTGAAGATCATCTCCGACAATCCCGCACTGGAAACCTTTACGGTGGAATTGGCGCGGCTGACGATCATCGGGCGCATCTGCGGACATATTGCCAGGAAGTAGGTCGTAACCGATTCTCCCCTGCCCCATCAGTCATCCGCTTCCGACTAACTAGAAGCGGAGCCGGACGCTTATTCCTAGATAAGCCATAAACATCTATCGTGTTTTTTGCAGTCAATAGACACAAAATATGTTGACACATATCGTGCCATATGAAAGTTTGCCTTTCACGAGCCGGTAGGCCGAGACGGAATGAGCCCGCGCAAGTCCAGAGATCTTGCGTGAAGCCAGCGAAACCGGATCGGCAATCGGCTGAATGCAGCCCGCCGGATGCAGAAGGGAAAACGCCATCCATGCATGCAAGATCCGAAGTCATGACCACCGCTTGGACGCTTTATCGCCGTGACACGCGGCTGCGCCGGCCTTCGACCGCGGCCGCCAGGCGCCAATGGTTCGCCCGTGCACTCTCGACGGCTTGGACATGGGCACGCCAGCAAGCAACCGATGCGACCAAAACCGAAGACCAGAGCCGCGCCGAGCGAATTGCAAATCTGAGACTGGAATTGCTGCGCATCGATGCCCGGCCATTCGGAATGTCGATTGCCAGGGATCGGGCAATGTTGATGGAAGAGATCCATCACCTGTCAACCACATCGCTCGTGTCGGTTGCACAAATGGCCGCGTGATGATGCCCAGCGAAGTTTTCTCCTGCGAATATTCCTTCGATGAACTCGCCATAAGCCTCTGCGACCGTTGGGAAACGGGCCTGCTGCTCTACGGCCGCGCCGAACTGACATCGGCAGGAGATGGTTATGACGGCGAATTTTACGTCTCGGCGATCAAACTGGATGGGGGATCGCGATTGGTACGGCCGAACACGATCAGCAGCATAGGCAGCTTTGAGGCCGAACTGTTCCGCCGCATTGCCGCCGTGATCGAAAACGACAGGACGTCGGCCGGCCGCCACGCCGCCGAGCTGTTCGCCATCGAGTATGAACAGTCTAAGGAGACCGATTACGACTTATTTCGCGAAATCGAACGGGAAACGATATTGGGGGCCGGTGGCGTGATTATCCTCCAGCATCAGATTGCGACAGACTGAGGCTATGGCCGATCCGATCTACACGTCTTTCCACTTCGAAAAAGTCGCCGCCTGCCCACGCCGATTTCCGTCGCGGTCGATGAGTTGCCAGACGATGCCGTCTTCCATCCAGAAGCGCCGTCCCGACTTCGTGATCCGCAACCCGCGATAACCCGAGATAAAGCCGTCGCGTGTAACCGCATCCAACAATTGCTGACGTTCGGCACGGTTCGGAAGCTCCGCCGAGAGACGCGACGGCAAAGTGATGAATTCGTCCCAGGGATATTCGAAACAAGCCTGGCCAGCCTTGTTGGCATAAATAAAGCGCGGATCGGCGTCTGTATTATGCGCGACGACCACGAACGGAGCATCGTTATAGAGCCAACTCGGTCCGGGCCCCTCGTCGACAAGAGGCGTTCCGACGATACGGGCATAACTTCCGGTGAGCAGATCGAAAAACTCGCGATCAACCGACAAATCGGAGCTGTTGCGTTCTGAACTAATGGCCATGGATATCTTTCCTGCGAGCATCTCCGGTTTTTTCTTTAAGGCCGGAAATGCCGGAAACCAAATAGAACATCTCGCTGGCACTTGTAATTAGTCCTGCGCATAAATTCAAAGGTGGCGTGCCGGGAGGGCAAGCCATAGCCACCAAAAATCAATGATTTAGACCAAAGCGGGATCGGAAAACCTTCCACAATCAATCCCGATCGCCCATTCGGCTATTGATCATCATCGTCGTAACGCGACGAGGACCGCCGCCCCTCAAGCCTGTCCAGAATTTGGTTTAGCTCGTCCGCACATGCCTTCATGGGTTCGTCTTCGGCACATTTGATGTCTATTTTGACATCGCCGTTCTCGATGCGGAAACGAGCCGCCTTGGAAAAGAACGGACGACGGTTCATTGAACCCCTATGCCAACCGCCTCGCATTGCATCGTCATCAGGTCGGTGCAGGCCCATTGCTGGTGGTTGCGGCGAGTTTGCCGGCGGCGCTGTTTCTGTCTGGGTGGGCTGTTGGGCCGGCGGCGTCGGCGCCGTTGTATTCGGAGCTTGCTGGGCGAAACTGACGCCAGCAGAAAGCGATAGGGTCAGCGCGGCGATAGATAGAATCGTTTTCATTCCCTGGTCCTCCTCGAGACTGTGTAAAGAACACGCGAACTTGAGGATGGTTGCCAGGATGTACGAAAATTTGAGCTCACATAGCTAGATACTCCGAAGATCACCGTGATGTGCAAAGCGGTATAGCTCATTGTTGAACCGACCAGGGTTCTCCAGAAAAGGTGCGTGCCCTGTTGCGGCATACCACGATGCGGTCGCTCCCGGGCACAATGCTAGAAGATGCCGCCCCATCGCCGGCAGGACCACAGTGTCCTCTTGGCCGTGGGTTACAAGGACAGGCACAGCAAGTGCTGTCAGTACGTCGTCGGAATCGATCTCACGGGCCAGCAACGCAGCCCGGACCTTCGCTGGCACGGTCATATTCCAGCAAATGGCCGTTTCGAATATCTCGGAAGGTAGCTGCGAATAAGTGCAAGCGCGCACGAAATTGCGGATCGCTGCGATGTTCCCAGGCAAATCGTCGCTCGTGGCGCCAATGACATGGTCGAGGAAGCCCGGGCCAATCAAAGTGCCGAGCGCCGCCTTGTTTAGCGTGGTCGCCGCGCCCACAAAGTTGATGCCCGCAACATGGGCAGTTCCATGGGCGCGCAGATAGTCGCAAATAATGAAGCCGGCATAGGACCAGCCCACAAGAACCGGCTTGCCGAGGTTCAGTTGATCTATTACGGCGGCGATATCGTCTGCCCAAAGCTGCGGTTCATTGTAATACTCCGCTTCAAGGGGAGCGTCCGACATGCCGTGACCGCGCAGGTCCAGGGCCACAAGACGAAAATCCTCCGCAAGCGTGCTTTCATACTGGTTTTTCCAGCAGAGATGGTTCTGTGACCACCCATGGATGAAGAGGATCGACGGCGCGTCTTCTCTTCCCCACTCGCGAACATGCAATCGCAATCCCGCGCCGCCAGTTACGGTGTGAACCTTCATCGCCGTGCCTCCTTGTCATCCTCCAAAACCGCAGCAGGCATTCTATTCCGCGCGCATGAGAAAGAATGTAGGAGAAACCGTTGAAAGTGCCGGGCCAATCGTTGAAAATTGCCGCCGCAGTCGAGGCGCGAGCACATCCCGCTCAGTTGATGGCTTCTCTAAGGCGGTCAGGTCCGCGTCAAGGCGCGATAACTCGAGGCTGCGTTGTTTCGGCGACGAAGCGCGTGACTTCACGAACGAACTGCTCAAAGGCGGGTTCGTCGGCGAGGAGAATGTGATTGGCGCTGTCGAGATCGACAAATCGAGCCCCGGGGATGCCGGCTGCAAACTCTCTTCCGGACTGAAAGGGAACGACTGCATCTTTTCTTGCGTGCAAGACGAGGGTCGGAATCGTCACCTGCGACAGGGCATCCGAAACGTCGATCTCTCCGAATGCTTCGTGCAGGCGACCCGCGTTGCTGGGCGACACAGAAATGCGCTGCAGTTCGTCAAACCAATCCATTTGCACGTGGTCTGCCCCTGGAATGAACATCGCAGTGAACAGATGCCGAAAAACCGGATTGTTCTGGCCCCACCCTTCCCGGATCAATGCGGTCATCGCCTCATGCGTGGCGACCTCATGGCTGTCACCTCGCTTGCGCCAGCCTTTTACAAATCCGCCATATAGGATGAGCCCCGAAACCCGTTCAGGGTGTCGGACGGCATAGGCAACGGAGACGGCGCAGCTTTGCGATACACCCAGAAGCGTGAACCGGTCGAGGCTTGCCGCGTCGACCACACTCTCCAGGTCCGCAATCATCGCCGCAAACGAAATATCCTCGGCAATCCAGTCCGAAAGGCCATTGCCGCGTTCGTCATAGCGTATCAGCTTCGCCTTCTCCGAAAGGGCATCGATCCAATGCCTCCACACCGGACTTTCCCAATCATACTGGAGATGCGACATCCAATGTGCGGCTCGCACGATCGGCGATCCCTGTCCACACACCGCGTAAGCAATTGTTACCCCGTCTGCGGTTTTGCAGAAGCGAATGTCCTGCGATCTCTTGCTCGGTGTTACCGGTGGCGACGGAACATCCGTTTCAAAAGTCCGGGAGACGAGACCTGATCCAGGCCGTGAAAGTCGCGGTGATTGGTTAAGGGCATCGCGAGCCCCCTTGCCCAGCCCAGCCCCGGAGACTGAAAGCTCCGACCATTGCTCGGGGAGATCGACAGTGGCAATCTCTTTGGTAAGACGGTCAAGCACCAGAGAATAAACGTTTACTCGCTCAGGACTGTCTTGAAGGCGTCGAAGGAGGACGCGCAGAATTGCCATGTGCAACCGAAGCGCCATATCCCGGTGACATAGCCGCCACGCTTCAAAGTTTGGGCAGTGCGGCAGGCAGAGGTCTTCAAGAAATTCGCCGCGAAACGTTGTGGCAAGCAACTCCAATGTCTCCGTATCCAAGGCGTCGACGTCAGCAGGTCGGAGAGACGACATGCGCTTGAAATCCACGTCGATCATCTGCGGGCTGAGGAGAACGGAATTGTGGTCAGCATGCAAACGCACATGACCGTCAGTATTCACGATCGGCCTGAGTTTATGGAGGCTCCACCTCAACGAAGCCCGAGGGTCGTCTGGAACTTCCCAGAACATCTTGCAAAGATGATCGCGACGCTGGGGTCTTCCAATGACGGCCAAATAGGCAAGAAGAGCGCGGGTTTTCTTCGACTGCGGCAGAGACAGAAGTATTCCCTGCTGCTTGACCTCGAGTTCGCCCAATAGCTTGATGGTTAGCTGGCCGACCATGGCACACTGACTCGCGGAAGTGTTCAGCCGACAGCTTAAAGCAATGTAGCCCAAGATGAAATCGGCTGCGGTTACCGTGAGGCTAACACCTTGGGTGATCGGCCCATTCGCTTGGCTAGCGACCCTTCGTTGCGTTGACCCATGCAAGAAGGTGGATGAATGGCGAAATGATGAGGGAGTATATGGCCCGTTTTTAACGTCTACTACGCCTGTTACTTCGGATTTTGGCTTTTGCCGTTCCCATGTAGGGGGCCTTTAGGATACTGCACAATGAGGCAAGCCATCCGGAGGACAAGGTGATATGCCGCAATGATCGTCGATCACTGTGGGTAGGCAAATTTGCCCACCCACAGTGATGCAGTACGCCCGGGGGTGTCGAGCGCTAGTCGCAAACGGTCCTGTATAGCTTCACCCGATGGTGATAGCTGTACCTGTAGTATTTTTCTGTCCAGCACCGGCGACCATAGTCATATCTCGGGCCGTCATAGTAGCCATCGTATGCATAGCGTGGCCGGTGATAGTATCGCGGTGGTGGCCGATCATCGTAGTAGCGAGGACCGGTCCCGTACTCAAAGTAGATCTGAGAGAATGCCGGCGACGCTGGTAACGCCGTTGCAAACGCCAGTGCTGCGATTGCGATCATTTTCATGTGTTCTTCCCATCCCGATTTGCACACCCTCATTTGCAAGGCTGTGTCTCACAACTGGGATGTTAATACGTCATGAGCGCTGCTTCTGAACACGGACCTAAGTCCCGATCAAATCCGGACTTTGGCCTGATGAAGCGCAAAAGGTTGGTTCGACGTTTGCTCAATTCCTTTATTGGTGTGAAGGCGGCGGACGCCCCGGACCTTACGAGGTGATTGCCGATCCCAGACGGGGGGAACTGCCGAGCTTTTCGGAAAGGAAGTCGATCAAAGCCCGCGCAGCCGTCGGGAGATGCTTGCGGGAAACGTAGAGAGCATGAATGCCGAGAGACCGCGGCTTCCAGTCCGGCAGGACGACCGCGAGTTTCCCGGCGCGGACTTCTTCATCCGCCGCGAAGCACGGCAGCATGGCGATGCCGAGACCTGAAAGAGCGGCACGTTGCAAAGCCAGAGCGTCGTTCGTCTGAAACCCTCCTGACACAGCTACTGTAACCTCACCCTCGTCCTTGTTCAGCACCCATTCTGAGCCACCCAGATGTGCATAGGTCAGGCACCGATGGGCTATTAGGTTTTCCGGTGAAGCAGGCTCGCCGCACGCTGCCAGGTAGTCCTTGGAGGCATACAGGCGCGATGGGCAATGCCCCAGACGTTTCGCCGTCAGGGATGGATCGAGATGGTTCGCGATACGGATTGCAATATCGATACGGTCCTGAACGAGGTCGACAGATCTGTCCGAGATCTGCAGATCGATCTTGATTCTGGGATATCTTGTCGCGAATTCCGAGAAGTGAGGTATGAGCTGCGCCTCAGCGAGGATACTTGGGGCGGTTACTCTCAGAAGACCATGTGGAGTATCGGAATGAACCGCCACCTCGGTCACGGCGTCTGCGACGCGAACCATCTCCCTACACAGCTCCAGAACGCGCTCGCCGGCTGAAGTCAGACTGAGCCGCCGTGTCGTGCGATGAAGAAGCCTTGTTCCCGACCATTCCTCGATCGACGCAATATACCGCGAGGCCATCGCACGCGACATCCCGAGTTCTTCAGCGGCAGCCGACGCACTGCCACGTTCGACTGTTTTCAACAGGACTACCGCCGCGGTGATGCGATCCATTATTTGCTCGATCCATGCAACATTCTGTATCGCATAGTGCTGTATATCTTTGATTTTTGCAACACTACATTGTCTCCCAACAAAGGAGATCGACGTGACCGCCGACATCGAACTTCAATACTTCTTCGACCCACTCTGCGGCTGGTGCTATGCAAGTGCGCCGGCGCTGGCGGGCCTGGCCGACAAATACGGCGACAAGCTCAAGATGCTGCCCTCCGGCCTTTTCGTAGGCGGACGGCCGATCTCGTCCATCGCTGACCATGCCTGGCGCAACGACCAGCGTATCCAGAGCCTGACGGGCCAGCCATTTTCGGAAGCCTACCGCCAAAACGTCCTGCTGGCGCCGAACGGCGTCTTCGATTCCCGGTCGGCAACGCTGGCCCTGACCGCTCTTGGCGAGCAGGATGCCCGCCTTGAACCCCACTTCCTACATGCCGTGCAGATCGCCCGGTATGTCGAGGGGCGCGACACATCCAGCATCGACGAGGTGACCGAGGTTGCCGTCCGGGTGGCCGCCGACCACGGCTCCGAACTGGCGATCGAGGCTTTCGCCGACCGACTCCGGAATGATGTGGATCTGCGTGAGCGGACTATGGAGCGAATGGAAGAAACACATGTTCGGATGAACACCCTCGGCATTCGCGGCGTTCCGCAGCTCGTCGCAGTCGTCAACGGGACGTCGCACGTTCTGAGCGGCGAAGCCCTCTACCGCGGCCCGCAGCATCTCGTCGCAGCACTCTCCAGGCTGCCAGTAGCAGCCTGAAAACCACACCCAAAAGGAAGATCATCATGAAAATCGCACTCATCGGCGCTTCCGGCCAAGCCGGTTCTCGCATTCTCGCCGAACTGTCCTCACGCGGCCATATCGTTACCGCCATCGCCCGCGACCCCTCTAAGGTCGACACCCTGCCGAACGTCACCGCCGCGGCGGGTGACATTGACGTTCCGGACGCTCTAGCAAACGTCCTGGCCGGACATGACGCCGTCATCAGCTCGGTCCATTTTTCCGCCGCCAATCCCGACAAGCTGATCGGCGCCGTCAAGGCCTCAGGCGTTCGCCGCTACTATGTGGTCGGCGGCGCCGGCAGCCTTGAAGTCGCACCGGGCGTCCTTCTCGTCAACACACCCGAATTCCCGGCGATGTACAAGGCCGAAGCCCAGGGTGGCGTTGACTATCTCAAACAGCTCAAGGCCGAGGACGGCCTCGACTGGACCTTCCTGTCGCCCTCCGCTGCCTTCGTGCCGGGCGAGCGTACAGGTAACTTCCGCCTCGGCAAGGACCGGCTCCTGGCCAACGAAAACGGCAGCAGCATTTCGTTTGAAGACTTCGCCGTCGCGCTCGTCAACGAAATCGAAGCACCAACGCACGTGAAGCAGCGCTTCACCGTCGGCTACTAACCGCCAGTTTTCAGCACCATTCGCCTTTAGCGCAGCCGCTCATCAATGGGGTGGCGGCTGCGCCCGGATCCGCTTGCCTCCTTGGTAGGCTCCGGATCTCTCTTCCACCTCCATCAGGAACTAAATCAATGCCCAACCGTCGCAATACCCTCAAGTCGATCGCGGCCGCCGCCGCTGTAATGATCGCTATCGCCTCGTTCGCAACCGCGCAGGAGCAGCCTGCTCTGTCGTGGAAGGCTTTCAAGACCACCGAAGCCGGCTTTCTGCGCGCCCCGGTTCTCATCACCGGAAAGAGCGAAGCAGTTCTTATCGACTCGAGCTTCAGCTTCTCGGACGGCAAGGCCGTTGCGGATGCCATCAAGGCTAGCGGCAAGCGCCTGACCACGATCTACATCACGACCAACGATCCCGACTACTACTTCGGCCTCGCACCTGTTCACCAGGCGTTTCCGGACGCCCGCATTCTTGCTGCCGCTGATACCGTAGCCTTGATGCGCAAGAAGGCTGAAGGCAAGATTAAGGCATGGTCGCCGGTTCTGGGTGATAATGGTCCTAAGGCCGTTGCGGACCTCATCTTCCCTGAGGTCAGCGACATCACCTCCCTGTCGGTCGACGGCGAAAAGCTGGAAATCGTCACTGCGCCGGGCGTCAAAGACCGTGGCCGCTACATCTGGGTTCCCTCGCTGAGCGCCGTGTTCGGGGGCGTGACGGTGTTCGGGGGCATGTACCCCTGGGTCGCGGACATGCCGACTGCCGAAGAACGCACGGCATGGAAGGCCGCGCTTGAAGGCATCCTCGCCCGCCACCCCAAGATCGTCGTGCCTGGTCACACCACTCAAGCGTGGCCGACTGATGCTTCCAGCGTGACCTACACCCGCGACTACCTCGTCGCGTTCGAGGCCGAAGCCGCGAAGGCCAAGGATTCCAAGGCACTCATCGAGGTGATGAAGAAGCTCTATCCGAACGATGCGATACCGATTTCGCTGGAAATTGGAGCGAAGGTCGCGAAGGGCGAAATGACCTGGGGAAACTGAAGAGGCTGAGCGCGGCGTATTCGCCGCGCCCTTCCATGCGCATAGATAATTGCAAGCGGACAAGATCTTTCATCGCGTTATCGAGATTCACTGATCATCCGAACGCCCACCAATGGCGCGAAGTTGCCGTCCCCGTTATGACGGCAGCCTTCGAAACTGCATGAAGGATCTTGGTCAAAGTGCCACCAGGACATCGCGGACGACAAAGCAGTAGACCACAGTCTACACGGCGAGAGCCAATCATAGGCGCCCCGCGGAGGCAGGCATCAAGCACCTCGTTCTGGAACAGAAACAGGACAAGATTGTCCCACCGCATTCGGTGGTCGGAAAAAAGTGGGCCAATTATCGCGAAATAAGTCAATCTTTTCAATGATCGTTGAATGCACGACCTGAGAGATAGGTGACGTATTGTATCGGAGACATGGGTAACACTTTCCGCTTTGGCGGGAGGTGTTGATGCTGTGGAGAGAGACGTCGGCGATGGAGGAGCGTCTTCGATTTGCCGCCAGTCTGCTTGAGGGGGAAGGCATGAGATTCGAACTACAAACTATTCACCGTTCCATTTCAGCCGAAGCTGGGACCGAGAATAGACGAGAGGCGTTGGCTAATCATCATTTGTCAGCCGTCCACTTTTCCGCCTCAGTAGCGTTCTCACCGCTCCTCGGGTTTTAAAACTTTTCTCTCGGGTTCCAACATCGCTCTGGCGTCGACAAAGCGCTCTATGCGCCGATCGGTTCTATATCTATCGCGCATCAGGAGGTAGACGGCGAGGACCCATAGCGCGGCTATCGCGCGCGAGACCCAAGCGAAGGCGGTAGGACCCAATAAGTCATATAACCCCTGCATGCGGAGAGGCCGATGTCCGCTATCGAAAACAGCCGCATAGACAATCATTGCGGTTACCAAGGATACCAATTTATTTTCTTTGACAAATTTTAGCGCCGCACGTGCCCGCGATGGCCGTTCGACCTTCCAAGCTTCGTCGTGTCGTTGTTGGTCTCGCATCTGCAGGTCGTCCAAATATCGTTTCGGGTTCCGAGCAACCTAAACTGCCGCCGCTAATATTATAAAACTTATTCGAAACGGTTGCCGCAGCCGTTAAATTTACTGATATCCCTCACGACCCGTCCGCGATGGGGCGAAAGCGGACCCGACTCTATCGGCGTCGGCATTGTGGCTGCCCATGGACTGGTACATAAAACCAGCAGCTAAGTTATTGGAATACAAAAAATTGGTGGGCCCGGAGGGACTCGAACCCCCAACCAAGCGGTTATGAGCCGCCGGCTCTAACCATTGAGCTACAGGCCCGGCACGACTAAAAAATCAGCGTGCACGCAGCGCCGGGGCAATGGTTCCCCGGGAGCCGATTTGGCTCTAGCCCAATTCGTCTTTTCCCACAAGGGACTGCCGCAATACCTTCACAATCAATCCGCAAAAGCGAATCCCAAGGAAACACCAACCAAGGAATGAGCCATGCCACAGATGAAAACCAGAGATTTTGTTTTTGCTACTCTTCTCGGCGCGACTCTTCTCGTGCCCGCCACCCATAGTTTCGCCGAGGATGCAAAACCGCGCGAGGCGATCATCACGGTCACTGGAGAGGGACATTCCGCAATCGCGCCGGATATGGCGGTTGTCACGCTCTCGGTCGTCAAGCAGGCAAAAGCCGCGCAAGACGCGCTCGATCAGAACAATAAGGCGATGGGCGCGGTGCTGGCGACGCTAAAGGACAGAGGCATTGCGGAGCGCGATCTTCAGACGTCCGGCTTTTCTATCCAGCCGCAATATGACTATCAGAACGACAAAGATGGCCATCCGGTGCCGCCGACCCTCACCGGCTATCAGGTGACCAACGGGCTGACGGTGCGCGTGCGGGATCTCTCCAAGCTCGGCGTCCTCCTCGATCAGGCGGTCAATCTCGGCATCAACCAGGGTGGCGATATTCAGTTTACCAACGACAAGCCGGATGCCGCGCTGGAAGAGGCCCGAAAGAACGCCGTCGCCGATGCTGCGGCAAAAGCAAAAACCTTGACCGATGCGGCGGGCGTCAAGCTTGGCCATGTCATTTCGATCAACGAGGGCGCCATCGTCACGCCGCCGCAGCCATATATGCGTCAATCCATGGCCATGGCTGCCGACAAGGCGGTACCGGTGGCGAGCGGCGAAAACACCTATAACGCCTCGGTCAGCATCACCTACGCGATCCAGCAATAGCCACAAAACAAAACCGCCCTTCGCTCAAGTCCGGTAGGACCGAGCAAAGGGCGGTTCATGGCCCCCGCCATAAAGCGAAAGCGGCAAGCGGTGGCCATCGGACGCAATGCGCGTCCGCAGATGATATTAGCGGCCGATCAACGGGCAACCGCGAACATTGGCAAACATCATCGTATCCGGACCACGGCGGCCGAAACCATCGACGATAACGCGGCGCGGCGTCACGTCGACCACGCGAGCGCGGTGCAGGCCGTAGCCGCGAGCAACATCCATGGCCTCGCGCGGATCACAGCCACGACGTTCGTAGCGCGGCGGCGGGATATCGTAATCCGGCGGTGGCGGCCGATGCCGGCCCGGGCCAATATAAATGTCGACGCCCTGGGCGGAAGCATATTCCGCGGTGCCCGACAGCGCAGTAACGGTGATCGCGGCTGCGATCCCCAACTTTGCCAGTAATGCTCTCATCTGTCCTCCATGGAGCGAAAGGCTTCTCTCATGTGCTTACCGCATCTCCTGATGCGAATGCCTCGGGAGTAACGGCGCGATACTGAACAAGTCCAGAATCAACCGTTCATACGCCATTCAGGTACAATGAAAGCAAAAGCGAGACCAGAGGCGGACTCACTGCACAGCAGAAAATAAAAGCCGCCCTCCTTTATGAGGACGACTTCACTCATCTTAAAACATCGCTGCGGCAGCGCGATCATGGCCATAAACGGCCACGCGATATCAGCGGCGGATCAACGGGCAACCCGGCACGTTGGCGAAAACGACACGATCCGGACCGTGCCGGCCAAAGCCTTCAACGACGACACGGCGCGGCGTGATATTCTGGATTCGAGCGCGGCGCAGGCCCATGGCGCGAGCCTTCTGAACGGCTGTTATCGGCGAGCAGATGCTGCCGCGATGGGATCGTGGCGCACCTGATGAATGCTCGGTGAAAGGTCGTTGGCCGAGGCGGCAGAAACGGTGGCGGAAGCGGCGCCGAGCGTGATGAGAGCTGCAATGCCAGCCTTGGCGAAAATGCCGATCATGGGTATTTCTCCTTCAAGTCCTGCTACGGATCGTTGCAATCCTGATTTGGCCAAATGCCTCAGGATTGAAGCAACATTAGGCCAGCCAAGCTGAACTGAAGACGAATTACTCATTCAGATTGTATTCAGCGCAATGGACGATCGGTTGACGCGAATTTTCCTGAATCAGACCGAAAGATGCAGCACGATTTCGCGCCGGTGCGGGCGGTCGCGGTGCTCGAAAAGATAGATGCCCTGCCATGTGCCAAGTGTCAGGCGTCCGCGCATCACGGGGATGCCGATCGACACCTGCGTGAGCGCTGTCTTGATATGCGCCGGCATATCGTCCGGCCCCTCGGTCGTATGGACGATCCAGCGCATCGAAGGGTCGGAAGACGGTGGCACGAGCCGGCGGAAGAAGGCGTTGAGATCCGTCTGCACGTCAGGATCGGCGTTCTCCTGGATCAGCAGCGAACAGGAGGTATGGCGGACGAAGATCGTCAGCAGCCCGTCGCTCGATGTGGAGCCTGCCGAAGTCCCTGCACGGACGAATTCCGCTGCCTGGTCTGTGAACTCATAAAGTCCTTGGCCATGGGTCGACAGTGTGATGACGGTCTGCGGCATGGCATCTCCGGTATTGATCGCAGCGATCCGCTTGAGGTCGGTCGCAACGGGCGGAAAGTCAAGCCCAGCCGCTGCCGCCAAGGCCGATCAGAGCTGCAAGAAAATCTCGAAGCCGCCATAGATCATGCGTTTGCCATCAAAAGGCATATTTGCCATCTCGTCTTTCAGCCGCGGATCGGCCATGACCTTTTCCATCACGGTATCGCGATGCTGGCGAGATTCGTAAGTGATCCAGGAAAAGATCACCACCTCGTCTTCCTTCGCCTGAACGGAGCGCGGAAAGGACGTCAACTGGCCATAGGGCACATCGTCCCCAACAGACTCCACGTAGCTAAGCGCACCATATTCCTTCCAGATATCGCCGGACTTCCCCGCCAACGTCTTGTAAATCTCCAGCTTGTCTTTCGGAACGGCAATAACAAAACCATCCACATAGGCCATAACAACCTCCTCTGTTCTGTTTCCACACGCAAAGGAAGATCGATCATAGCGCGATCCGAGATGGGATGCACTTTTCCATTCCAATCGCCTTGATATCGGCCTGCCCTACGCGCCCGTTGCATCCATTCTCCCTGCGGATAAGCTTGCCATTGCGGTTTCATCAATGACGAGATGATGGTCATGACGATCGAATTCAGGATCGATCCCTATCCTGACAACCAAGCACTCAACGCCCTGTGGGCAACGGCTTGGAACGAGAGTACCCCACGCGATTTCTCATCTATCCTGCCGAGAAGCCTCGCCCATATCGGCGCCTTCCATGGAGTGCGCCTGATAGGATTCGTCAACATTGCCTGGGATGGTGGCATACATGCCTTTATCCTTGATACCACCGTCGCACCCGAATTCCGTCGACAGGGAATAGCAACCAAGCTTGTCGAAATGGCAACGAACGTTGCGCGCGAACGCGGCGCAGAGTGGCTGCATGTCGATTTCGAACCTCATCTCGCCGGCCTCTATCGGAACCTGGGCTTTGCGGCGACAGAGGCCGGCTTGATCAGGCTGGGCGATTGACAGCGAGCCTGATCAAGCAACGGCATTGACCCGAGATATCAACCAGGTGCGGAACAACGCAGCCGATGGGTTTTGCAAGGCATTCGACGGATAGATCAGATTGTAACTGACGGCTGCCGGCTGAACTTCGACGAAACAACGCACCAACTGCCCCTCCGCGAGATCCTTCGCGACAAGGGAGCTGCGAACCAGCGCAAAGCCGAGACCGTCCCGACATGCTCCGAGCATGTCGGCAAAGGATTCGAATAGAGGTCCGTTCTCCGCCGCCTGGCCAATATTGAAATCGGCCATTCCGCCGTCATTGCCATGGCCAATCACCTGTTCGTACCAGCGCTGCCAATCCAGTACGGTATGGCGCATGCCGGTGTAACGCAGCAGCGGCGCTTCCTTTATGGCATTGCGCTTCGGCAACCGCTCGGACAGCGTCGGTGAACTGACGACAAACTCCTCGTCCGTCAGCAACTCTTCCTGGACGAGGCCGGCTTCGGCTCGCCCGAGCCAGATTGCAAGATCGACGCCCTCAGGCCCGAAATCGGGTCGCTGATAGCCGACAATCATCTTCAGCTCGATGTCGGGGTGGCGCTGGCAGAAATCACCAAGTCGAGACGCCAGCCATTGGCTGGAAAATTCCGGCGTCACCGACAGCGTCAGCGTGCGAACCGACACACTCGCCCGCGCGTGATACAACGCCGTCTCCAATTGAGAAATCGTCTCCACAATCGCCGGGTGGAGCCGCGCGCCGAGCGGCGTCAATCTTGCGCCCGACCGGCCGCGATCGAAAAGCCTGCCGCCGATCCAGCCTTCAAGCTGCGAAAGCTGATGACTGACGGCAGTCTGCGTCAGCCCCATCCTCTCAGCCGCACGGCCAAAACCGCCGGTTTCGACGATAGCGCAAAATGCTTGCAAGACGGCCAGTGGTGGAAGCGGTCTTTTCCCCATGAAAATCCTTCATGCATAGGCGATGAAAGCTTCATTATACATGAGAAGTATACGGGCGCATTCCTCTAAGTCATAAGACCATCAGGCTTATGACAGATGAGAAACATTCATGGATTCATTCTGCGGCGTAGCATCGAAAAGCGGATCAACCGGCTGCTCCGTGCGTTTGCTTGCGTCCAAAAACAGCGTGCCGAAAAGAAGGCGAGACGCGAAAATATCTTCTCAGTCAACGGCCACCTTAGGCGAGATGCCGGGCTGGACAATATTCCGCACCATCCATGAGCCTACAGCGCGAAGCCATGTGCTGGATCGTTTTGCCGGTCTGGCCGAGGCCACCTTATCCCCTGAGCGTCTTGACCTTGGTCAAATCCGGAAAGATCCGCATCCAAAGCAGCACGACGGCGATGGTGCCGACGCCGCCGACGATGCCGGTGAGAACCGGGCCAAGCGCGCTGGCGAGCATGCCGGATTCGAATTCGCCGAGCTGGTTGGACGTGCCTATGAACAGCGAGTTCACGGCATTGACGCGGCCGCGCATGTTGTCCGGTGTCAAGAGCTGCACCAACGAACTGCGCACGACAACGCTGACCGTATCCGACGCCCCGACGACAAGCAGTGCCGTAACGGAGAGGATGATGTTGCTCGAGAGCGCGAAGACGACTGTGGCGATGCCGAACACGAAAACGGCAAGCAGCATCTTCTTGCCAACGCCGGTCTGCAGGGGCCGCCGCGCCAGCCAGATCGACATGACCAAAGCACCGATTGCGGGCGCAGCGCGCAGCAGTCCGAGGCCCCAGGGGCCGGCATGCAGGATATCGCGCGCGAACATCGGCAGCAGCGCGGTGGCGCCGCCGAGCAGCACGGCAAAGAGATCGAGCGAGCTCGTCCCCATCATCACCGGTCTGCTCCTGATGAAGGAGACGCCGGCAAAGACCGAGCTCAGAGTCACCGGCTCCCGCGACGACGGCCGCTGTCGCTCGACGCGGATCGAAATGACATTGAGGCTCGCGATGACATACAGCACGGCAGACACCGCGAAAGGCGCAATCGGACTGACGCCATAGAGCAGGCCGCCGAGCGACGGACCGATGATGAAAGCGGTCTGCATCATCGATGTGGAGGTAGCGATCGCTATCTGCAACATCGACGGCGGCACGATATTCGGTAACAGCGCGGCCATGGTAGGACGCTCGAAGGCAGTGGCCGCCCCCATGACGGCGACTGCGGCGAGGATGCCGGCCGGGCCGATCCAGTGCTGCCAGACTGCGACGGCAAGGGCTAGCGCTGTCAAGGCTTCGATCAACTGGCAGACCAGGCCGATGCGCCGGCGATCGAATTGGTCGGCAACATGACCGACAATGAAGGTCAGGATCACCATCGGCAGGAACTGGCAGAAGCCGACTAGGCCAAGGAAGAAGGCGCTATGGGTCTGATCGTAGATCATCCAGCCCATGGCAACGGTGACCGACTGGAAACCGATGGAGGAAAAGACGCGGGAGGCGGCGAAGGAACGATATCCGGGATGACCGAGCGCGCTGACCCGATCGTGACTGTGCAGGGTGTCCATATGTCTTTCTTCTGTCCGCGCGCCGTGCACGGAACAAACTTTATGAGCAATATGAAATATTTATCTAAGTCCCCTGCTCTGCCCGAACGCCGCACTTGTCAACTGCATTTTTTGGATAGATCGGCAAATTGCCGCCAAAGCGCGAACCTAGAGATCAAATCGTGGTGAAGAGCGACTGAGCATCCCAGTCTTTGTGTCGACCGACCACACGCCGGCAAGTTCAGCGGCAAGGGTTGCGATCAATCTCGGCACATCATTTCCGGCCGCCTCATGCATGGCCTCGGCGACGATCAGCAGCGATCGCGTATCCTCGCGAACGGCGGAAAGGCCGCTTTGACGATTGGTCCAGCGCCGCGCATGCGCCCGGTCGGCACTATCGGCAAAGATCACTTCGCGCGGCTCCGGATGCTCCGTTTCGCCAGCGAAGGTGAGATAGCTCTCTCTGCCGGTCGCGTGCCTGACTTCGAGATCGCCGGAAATCTTCGCAAGATCGAAGACGGCGACGGGAATGGCGAAGGCGATCGAGATGGCGTTGCACAGATCGACGAGCGGATGCAGTTGCGGCAGCGATTTTTCCTGGCGGAATCGTCTGAGCAAAGCCTCGGAAGCGCAGCGATATTGCGTCGGCTTCAGCCCCATTTTCGAAAAGGTCCGCCGCCAGGCCTGGATCTCCGGCATCTCGCCTTCCGCACTACCCGCCAGCCGCTCCTCGGCGATTGCATGGAACTTCGCGAGACGATCGCTGACGGCCACATCGGCGGTGATTCCTTCCACGAAGAGGACGCCGGGGACCAGATCGGGGAATTCGCTCCACATCTCATTCGAATGGCGGAAATACATGGCTTTTCCTTCTGCGCGGTTCTGACTTGGAACAGCAGAAAACCTTGATGCAGGCAGCCGGTCTTGAATGAAATTGCAGATGCCTCAGCGCGTCGTGTCGGCATAGATGCGCGGCGACACACCAAAATTGCGCACGAAAATCCGAGTCATATGGCTTTGATCGGCAAAGCCGCTGGCAAAAGCCGCCTCGGCCAGCGGCATGCCGCCGGCAATCAGCCGCCGCGCTCGCTGGATGCGACGCTGAAGCAGATAGGCGTGCGGTGTCAATCCGGTCACCTTGGCGAAACCGCGTAGGAGCTGGAAACGGCTGAGCCCGCTCACTCCGGCGAGATCGGCGAGCGTCACCGATGCTGCCGGATCATCATCGATGAGATCGCGAGCACGCATGATCGCGGCGGGCGCATTGGTGCCCTCATCCGCCTGCCCCTGCTCACGCATCACGTCCGCAACAAGTGATAACAACAGTCCGTCTCGCCGCAGCGCAGCGTCCTGACCATCCTGACGAGTTACCGTCGAAAACAGTGTTCTGAATCGCGCGGCGATCTGTCCGTTTCGAATGACGGGAGAAGGAAGTTCCCCCTCGCCGGCGCCGCCCTCACCGATATCGCCCAGAAGATCCGTCATCAGCCGTGGATCGAAATAGAGCATCGACCAAACACGGCTCTCCCCAATTGGCATACCATCATGCACTTCGTTCGGATTGAGAGTGATGACGTCGCCGGTCTCAGCCCGCACCACGCCACGCCCGCTCAGCGACACCTGCGCGCCGCGCTCGATGACGCCGATGCCGAACTGATCATGGGTATGCTTGGGAAAGCTATATCCGGTTTCCGCCGCCACGGCTTCGACGCCGGCAATGGAGGAGCGAAACATCCTGAACTGGCCTGGCTTCATGCGCCCGGCTCTTCCAGTTTGCTGAAAGCCGTCATCTCGACACTTGGCCGGGCTGCAATACGCGACCACCACGACGCAAGCTTGGGATGATGCTCGATCATCTCCCGCCCCTCCGGCGCCATGAGAAAGTAGTCAAACATCGGCGCGACGTAGAGATCGGCCAGGGTCAGGTCCGGACTGCAGAGCCACTGCGTATCTTCCATAAGATCTGAAAGAGCGGCAAGGCCGATTGCGGCCTTGGAAAGGCTCGTGGCTATTCGTTCCTCGTCGGCGGCAATGCCCTCTGCCGGCTTTGAGACCCGCTCCACGTAGATACCCCACACCAGATGCGGATAGAGATATCCGTCGGCAATGCTGACGATCTGGTTCATCCGCGCGCGCTGCCGAGGCGCCACAGGCTGCAGGCGCGGCCCCTCGAATGCCTCGTCGACATAGCGCGTGATCGCAGCCGTCTCGTAGAGCCGAAAATCGCCGTGTTCGAAAGCCGGAATCCGGCCGAATGGATGCCGCTCCAGATAGGATGCCGGCGGCCCGCCCTCAGCGAAAATGTCGATCGGCACCCTCTGGTGCTCGACGCCTTTCTCGATGAGCGCAAGGCGCGCAATTCGCACGTAGACGCTATAGTCCGCGCCAAAAAGGCAAGGCTGTTCCATATCTCAACGCCATTTCGTTCATCCGACATCTTTTCGAAGTCGGCCGTTGCGGTCAATGGTGAGCTTCATCGCCTGAGCTTCCCGCGCCCACATCATGGCGTTCCATCTCCCGGCCAAGCGCCACTGGCCGGGGAATCAACAGTCAACGTAGCAAGGTCGCCCCAATATTATCCCAGGGAGGCGATGATCTCGCGATAAGCGGCCTCGGGGAAGGCCTTCAGCGTGCGCGAGCGCACATTGCCGTTCGAACCAAGCGCCAAGGCAAAGCGAGCCATCACCGCATCATCGGGTGCCTCGCAGACAGCGACCATGTCGTGTTCGCCCATAGTCAGGAAAAATTGTTTGAAGGAACCGCCCATCTCTTCCAACTGCTTCTTGGCGACATCCAGCCGCCGCGGAGACTCCTTTACGCTACGCACACCCTGGTCGGTCCAATTGAGCAGAACGATATAAGTGGTCATCTCACACCTCCTCCGCTGCGCCGCACGCCCGTTGAGACGGGCAGGCAGATGACGCAGTAACGGTTGATCCACGCGTAAGCCCCTCGAAAACCATCATGGTTTTCGGAACTACGCGCCGCCATCCAGTGCTTGGGGTCCCTTCCCGTGAAGATGGGTTCGCCCCGAGTAACACAATAGGCTTGTCACCTTGCGGCGACAATAAACCTAATCCCCATTCATTCGGGTGACGAGATAAAGGGACCGCCGGCGAAGCATTTCACCGATTTGGTGTCTTGGCCTGCGTCTCCTGCGCTGTCGCGAACGATGCCCGTGTGTCCGCAGCCACAACCGCCGCCGGCAAGGGTGTGCCGCGTTTGCGCTCGCGTGCCAGCGTCAGCAGGCCGGAAAAGACAATAAGGACGATGCCGAGCGCCATCGGCAGATCTATGCTGTCATTGAACAGCAGATAGCCGAAACCGATCGCCCAAATCATTTGGCTATATTGCGGTGGCGCAACGAGATTGGCGGGCGCCAACTTCGCTGCGCTCATCAAGAGGACGGTGCCGGCAGCGCCGAGAAGACCGTAGCTGGCGAGGAACATCCATTGCCAAGCCGTCGGCCATGTCATCTCCGGCAGCATCAGCAAACCGCTGACGATCAGCGTGCCGAACAACACCGCACCATAAAGCGAGATGCGCTTCTCCTTCGAGCCAAGTGCGCGATTGATGACGATCGAGACGGCCCCGCTTAAGCCGCCTATCGCCGCGCAGAGGTGGCCGATCGAAAGCTCACGAAATCCCGGCCGCAGCACGACCAGCACGCCGACGAAACCGACGATCACCGCCGTCCAACGCTGCCAGCGCACGTCCTCCTTGAGGAACACGACGGACAGAATGGTGACGAAGGATGGCAGCAGAAAGAGCAGCGCGAAAGCCTCTGCCATCGTCAGCTCGGTGAAAGCCACGATCGAACAGATGGCGCCGATCGCGCCACAGGCGAAACGCAGCATCCACAGCGGCCGGTTCGTCGTCCTGACGATATCCAGCCACCCATCTCCGCGCGTCTTCAGAAACGGGATCGCCGCAAAACCGAACAGCGAGCCGACGAAGGCCACCTGATAGGACGGCAGCGTCCCATGCAATATCTTGATTGACGCGTCACTGAACGCGAAGACGGCATAGGATGTGAATGCCAAGAGGACGCCACGAAGCGTGGAATGGCCGGCGGCCATCGAATTGGAATCGGCTGTGATCGATGTCATTGGAATTGGGCGATGCGAAGGGAGGGAATTGAATCAGACGTTGTCAGCCGCAATCGTATGATGAAATGGGCAGAATTTCTATCGGGCGTCGGAATAAACTATTGTTTCAAGCTGATGAGACGAGTGCTGTCCGTCAATTGCCAGCAGCGCCGATCCTCTCCAACTGTTTTGCGGAGACGTGACCTCTAACCGAATAGGAGAAGGCAACCACCTTCAAGGCCGCATCGTCAACGTTACATTTAAATGCCACCCTTACCCAACCTTTCGGTGTGAGCACGCCAGCTCCATCGCCGACGAGATCAATATCCGACAGCATGGCCGGTGTAATCAGTGAGTTATAAAAGCCGCTCGCTTTTAGTTCATACCCGAACTGCAGCTTTTCCTCGCTATTGCAAAGCTGCTGCACTCGTGTACGTCGCGGCAACTTTTTCCAGGCGTCCAATTCGTCCTTCGACATACGCGCCATCTCTGTACCGGAGTAGAAGCGCTTGGCCTGGATGAATTTTCCCTGCTGGCCGCCGGACTTTTGCTGAGCCTGCGACGGATCGGTTTTCGATGCGTCTTGCGTGCTGTCCGCTGACGCCTGCTGCTGCGGCCGAGGTTGAGGCGCGGGGACGAAGGTGGTTCCGGCCGTCGGGTCACTAGGGTCGCCGGAGACCGGCTGATCCTGCGATTGTTGCTGTGGCTGCGCTCCTCCGGTCGTCGGCACGGCAACATCCGGCACGACCTTGGGATCAGCCGCGGCCTGCTGCTGATCTACCTGCCCTTCGGCAGTCTTCGCTAGTCCCGCTATGGGATCGGACGCCGCTCCGTCCTTTTGATCCGCCTGCGTGCCTGCTGCATCCATAGACGGCGTGTTCGGCTCGACGATCTGGGTGTCAGACGGCTGGTCCGTCGCCAGCTCTTCCGGCGTCGGCGTCGATGCGGGATCACTGGAATTCGGATCGGTTGCAGACGCTGCGGCGTCCGGCTTGGCGGCCTTGGCTTCCGCGTCGGTCTTCGCTGCCTCCTCCGCCTTCGCCTGTTGCTGCTGCGCAGTGTCATCGCTTGCCGGCGGCGTCGGGTTCGCCTGCGGCTGCGTGTGGGCCTCTGCCGCAGCCTGCTGGGCGGATGTCTGTTGTGGTGGATTATCGGCAGATGGCGTCGATTGATCCGCAGTTTGCTGCTGCGGCTGTGTCGCCGGATCGGAACTAGGTGGCTGGTCCTGCTTTGCTTGTGCCGGATCGTCGGTCGTCGGCGTCTGATCTTGCGGCTTGGCTTGATCATCGGCCGGCGTCGGCGACGGCGCATCACCCGGCTGCGGCTGCGCGTCGGCCTGCTCGGTGGTCGGTGCTGGCTGATCGGCCTTCACATCGGCAGGCTTATCGGCCTGCGCGGGTTCCTGCGATTTCGCATCCTGATCCTTAGAGTTCGGGTCAGGCCCCTTCTCAGCCTTCGTCTTGCTCTCGTCGCTCAGCTTGTCAGCGGTCTGCTCGCCCTCAGTCTTGTCGGTGGACGCCGCCTTCGGTTCCTTCGAAGGCTGCTTTTCATCGGGCCTGGGTGTCGGCGTCGGCACGCGGCCGGCGCGCTCCGACGGCTTTGCGGCGTTCTTTGCCTCCTCCTTGGGCTGCGGCACCATCTCGACATTGATGCTGTCTTCCGGCTGCGGTATCGGCATAGCCACCACCGGCAGCAGGAAAAGCGCAGCGAAAAACAGGATGTGCACCAGAATGGAAGGGATCAGTCCCCATCGACGCTCATCCGGTTTCCGCTGTTCGGCGACGCGCTCCATCGGTCAGCGGCCGCAAGGCTGACGACGCAGGACAGACGGAAAAGCGCTCAACAATTTCATCCAAACCTTACCGACAAACGACATCCGACGACGCCTAGATTCCCGACATATGGTGTTAAACATCAAGGCCAGAAAGAGGCAGCCGGAAAATTGCAGACTGTTAGTCTGATCACAGCTCCGCGGTGCGCGGAAAACCCTCACCAACACCGTAGCACATAACGTTGCACCGTTAGAAGGACCTGTCGCGAAGCGTGCAGTGCAGGCACATCTGACAAAACGAAAAACCCGGCTCGCTTGTACGAACCGGGTTCTAATTTCATAGCAACAAAGCAACCTGCTCAGCTATCGAGGAACGAGCGCAGCTTTCTGGAGCGGCTCGGATGCTTCAGCTTGCGCAATGCCTTGGCTTCGATCTGACGGATACGTTCGCGGGTAACCGAGAACTGCTGGCCGACTTCTTCGAGCGTGTGGTCGGTGTTCATGCCGATGCCGAAGCGCATGCGCAGCACGCGCTCTTCGCGCGGCGTCAGCGATGCCAAAACGCGGGTCGTCGTCTCGCGCAGGTTGGCCTGAATGGCGGCATCGATCGGCAGCAGCGCATTCTTGTCCTCGATGAAATCGCCGAGATGCGAATCCTCTTCGTCACCCACCGGGGTTTCCAGCGAGATCGGCTCCTTGGCGATCTTCAGCACCTTGCGCACTTTTTCGAGCGGCATGGCGAGCTTTTCGGCCAATTCTTCCGGCGTCGGCTCACGGCCGATTTCATGCAGCATCTGGCGCGACGTACGAACGATCTTGTTGATCGTTTCGATCATGTGCACCGGAATGCGGATGGTGCGGGCCTGGTCGGCGATCGAACGGGTGATCGCCTGCCGGATCCACCATGTAGCGTAAGTCGAGAACTTGTAGCCGCGGCGATATTCGAACTTATCGACCGCCTTCATCAGGCCGATATTGCCTTCCTGAATGAGATCGAGGAACTGCAGGCCGCGATTGGTGTATTTCTTGGCGATGGAGATGACGAGGCGCAGGTTCGCTTCGACCATTTCCTTCTTGGCGATACGCGCTTCGCGCTCGCCCTTCTGCACCATATGAACGATGCGGCGGAATTCCGAGATCGAAATGCCGGTTTCGGTCGCAAGGTTCTGAATTTCCTGGCGGATGTCGCGGATCGTGGTGTTTTCGCTCTTGGCGAATTCCTTCCAGCCGCGGGCGGCGAGGTTGCCGATCGACTTCATCCAGTTCGGATCGAGCTCAGCGCCCTGATACTGTTCCAGGAAGCTATCGCGCTTGACGCCATAGGATTCGGCAAGACGCAGCAGGCGGCCTTCGTTCTGCACGAGGCGCTTGTTGATGTCGTAGAGCTGCTCGACCAGAGCGTCGATGCGGTTCTGGTTCAGCGACAGCGACTTGACCGACTTGACCAGCTCGTCCTTCAGCTCCTTGTAGCGGCGCTCCTGTGCGGACGACAGCGTACCCGAAGCCGACAGGCGCTGCTCGACCTGCTGGTCCTGCAGCTTGCGCAGCTTCTTGTAGGTTTCGGCGATCGTGTCGAGCGTCAGCATGACCTGCGGGCGAAGCTCTGCTTCCATCGCGGCGAGCGAGAGGCTGGATTCGTCCTCGTCCTCTTCCTCCTCCTCGATCGGCATGCCTTCGCCGCCGACGTCGGTGATGTCGTCATCGCCGGAGGAACGGCGGCCGCGGGCCTTTTCCTTCTCTTCGGCCGCTTTGCGGTCGGCCTCGATCTTTTCCGGGCTCTGGAACTGCGGCGCAGCCTTGGCCTCTGGACCGGAATAGGTCGTTTCGAGATCGATGATCTCGCGCAGCAGCGTGGTGCCTTCGTTGAGTTCGTCGCGCCAGATGATCAACGCCTGGAACGTCAACGGGCTCTCACAGAGGCCACCGATCATGGTTTCGCGGCCGGCCTCGATGCGCTTGGCGATCGCGATTTCGCCTTCGCGCGACAGCAGCTCGACAGAGCCCATTTCGCGCAGATACATGCGCACCGGATCGTCGGTGCGATCGGTCGGCTCTTTCTTCTTGGTGGTTGCAAGCGCCGAGCCGCCGGAAGGCGCAAGCTCGCCGCCTTCACCATCCTCGTCGCCGCTGGAATCGTCGTCGTCGCCGCCACTGGCTGCCGCGCCCGCCTCTTCGACATCCTCGTCTTCAATGACGTTGATGCCCATATCGGAGAGCATAGCCATCGTATCTTCGATCTGCTCGGACGTCACTTCTTCGGACGGCAGAACGGCGTTGAGCTCGTCCATCGTCACGTAGCCGCGTTTTTTCGCGGCCTTGATCATCTTCTTGACCGCGTCGTCGGAAAGATCGAGAAGCGGGCCATCCGAGGCGCCGTCGCGTTCGACTTCAGCTTCTTCGTTCTCTTTGACCTTGGTTGCCATCTCTATATCGTCGCTTTCCCTGACGCTTGAAACTTACACGCGGTGACTGACCGCTCTGGCCCGGCACGCCTCGCGCCAGCCCCGAATCACCGACAAACACCTAACGGAATGACCTTTAATGCCTGATTAACCACGATCACCGGCTCCCAACAGCAAAGCTGGATTGCGTTTGGAATTCCGGCCATGGTATACGTGATCCGCCTGACCCACTTCACCGTTTTTCCGAGGACAAACGGTGATTCCTACAATTTTTGCTCTCGTCAAGCTTTTCCAGCAAAAAAGCCTGTTAAAATCGTGAAAAAGCCTTATCCACAGGCCCAACACGCCCAGAAACAATTGCTTCCCGTATTTAGGAAGTCCCCGCGCGTTGACAAGGGCAGGCCCATGAAACCACCCGCATTTCCGCAGTTCGCGGCAATGCTGATGCGGCCGGGCCACGAATTTGGTCAAATCCAGTCCATTACCACCTTGCCGGAATTACCAGAACGCATGGCTTCAAAGCCATCGCGGAAATCATCGATGTGGATGCGATGGGTAATGACCGGCGAGACGTCGAGCCCGCCTTGAACGAAGGCGATCATCTTGTACCAGGTCTCGAACATCTCGCGGCCATAGATGCCCTTCAGATTGAGCATCTTGAAAATCACCTTGTTCCAGTCGATCTCGAAGCCGGCCGGCGCGATGCCGAGAATAGCGATCTTGCCGCCATTGTTCATCTTGTCGATCATGTCGCGGAAAGCGGGCGCGGCACCCGACATTTCCAGACCGACATCGAAACCTTCGGTCATACCGATAGACTTCATTACATCGGCCAAGTTTTCCTTCGAGGCGTCGACGACATGCTCGATACCGAGCTTGCGGGCGAGCGCCAGCCGATTCGGATTGATATCGGTGATGACCACCTTGCGTGCGCCCGAACGCCTGGCGACCATGGCGCCCATGATGCCGATCGGCCCCGCGCCGGTAACCAGCACATCCTCGCCCACCAGATCGAAGGAAAGCGCGGTGTGCACGGCATTGCCGAAGGGATCGAAGATCGCCGCCACTTCATCCGGGATATCGTCAGGGATCGGGACAACGTTGCTTTCCGGAATGCAGACGAATTCGCCGAACGAGCCCGGGCGGTTGACGCCGACGCCCAGCGTATTGCGGCAAAGATGTCCCCTGCCCGCCCGGCAGTTGCGGCACTTGCCGCAAACGATATGTCCTTCGCCGGAGACACGCTCGCCGACATGATATTTGGTGACCGCCGAGCCGATCTCCGCGATCTCGCCGCAGAATTCGTGACCGACGACCATCGGCACCGGAATGGTCTTCTGCGCCCACTGGTCCCAGTTCCAAATATGCACATCCGTGCCGCAGATCGCCGATTTCCTGACCCGGATCAGCACATCGTTCGGCCCAACCTCGGGAACCGGAACTTGCTCCATCCACAGCCCGACTTCCGGCTTCGATTTGACCAATGCCTTCATCATGTTCGACATGAGCTGCCGTCTCCATCCGATTCAAATGATTCCGAGTTCGCGTCCCGCCTCGGCAAAAGCTGCAATCGCGCGCTCGACATCGGCCTTCGAATGCGCCGCCGACATTTGCGTGCGGATGCGCGCCTGACCCTTCGGCACCACCGGGAAGGAGAAGCCGATGACGTAGACGCCCTTTTTCAGCATCAGCGCTGCCATCTCCTGCGCTAGCTTGGCATCGCCGAGCATGACGGGGATGATCGGATGATCGGCGCCGGCCAGCGTGAAACCGAGCTTGGTCATTTCGCTGCGGAAGAACTCGGCATTGCCACGGAGCCGGTCGCGCAGATCGCTGCCGTTTTCGATCAGATCAAAGACTTTCAGCGAAGCAGCCGCGATGACCGGAGCCAGCGTGTTTGAGAAGAGATAGGGGCGCGAGCGCTGCCGCAGCCAATCAACGATCTCGGCTTTGGCCGAAGTATAGCCGCCCGATGCCCCACCGAGCGCCTTGCCAAGCGTACCGGTGATGATGTCGACCCTGCCCTCGACGCCGCAATGTTCCGGCGAGCCGCGGCCATGATCGCCGACAAAACCGACGGCATGGCTGTCATCGACCATCACCATCGCACCATATTGTTCGGCAAGATCGCAGACGCCCTCGAGATTGGCGATGATGCCATCCATGGAGAAAACGCCGTCGGTGGCAATCAGCTTGAAACGGCTGCCCTCGGCCTTCTTCAGCTCCTCTTCTAGGGCCGCCATGTCGTTATTGGCGTAGCGGAAGCGCTTCGCCTTGGAGAGACGCACACCGTCGATGATCGAGGCGTGGTTGAGCGCATCGGAGATGATCGCATCCTCCTCCGACAGCAGCGTCTCGAACAACCCGCCATTGGCATCGAAACAGGAGGAATAAAGGATCGTGTCCTCCATGCCGAGAAAGGCCGATATCCGCGCCTCAAGCTGCTTGTGCTCTTCCTGAGTCCCGCAGATGAAGCGCACCGAGGCCATGCCGTAGCCATAGCGATCGAGCGCTTTCTTTGCCGCTTCTGCCAGTTCCTCATTATCGGCGAGGCCGAGATAGTTGTTGGCGCAGAAATTCAGAACTCGCTCGCCGCCCACGACGGCAATCTCGCCCGCCTGCTTGGAGGTGATGACGCGCTCGGATTTATAGAGGCCTGCATCCTTCAGACCGGCAAGTTCTGTACGCAAATGGGATATGAATTCAGAGGTCATCGTCGCATTCCGATGCTGGTCGTGGGCGGAGACGGCCCGAGAAATAGCACAGGATTTGGTTTCTTGCTGCATTCAGCAGCGGCAAAAATACGCGAGGCATTGACGCTCATACGATATAGCAGTGAACGACACCGTATTGCTCGTAACTATTGCAAAAATTATTTGACTGAGTCCACTATCTGCCTGCAAACATAATACGGTTCCCGTATGGTGAGGATGTGATGAGCATATTCCATAGATTTTCGCTCGAGGGTCGGGTCGCGCTCGTCACCGGCAGTGGTCGCGGCCTGGGTCTGGAGATGGCGAAGGCGCTTGCCGGCGCAGGAGCGCATGTCGTCATCAACGGACGTACGGCTGCGACGCTAGACAGCGCCGTGGAAACCATCCGCGCGGCAGGCGGTACCGCCGAAGCCGCCGCTTTCGACATCGCCGATCATGAGGCGCAGCGTGCGACAATGGCGGATATCGAAAGGAACCACGGCCGGCTCGACATACTGATCAGCAATGTCGGCGCCCGTGACAGACGCCCGCTGGCCGACTTCGACGACGAAGCGATCCTTGCTCTCCTCAACACGGATCTGGCTGCCTCGATCACGCTCTCGCGCAACGCTGCACGCCTGATGAAACGTCATGGTCATGGACGGTTGATCTCGGTAACCTCGATCAGCGGCCATGTCGCCATGCCGGGAGACTGCGTCTACCCTGCGGCCAAACAGGGGCTCACTGGCCTTATGCGCGGCATGGCCGTGGAATTTGGCCCGCACGGCATCACAAGCAATGCCATCGCACCGGGTTGGTTCGCGACGGAAACGAACGCCGCGATGGCGGCAAACGAAGAGCTTATGCCCTTCGTGCGCCAGCGCATTCCCGTTCAACGCTGGGGCCGTCCTGACGAGATCGCCGGCGCGGCACTATTTCTCGCCAGCGACGCCGCCTCCTTTGTCAACGGTCATGTGCTGACCGTCGACGGCGGCATGACCGTCAGGATGTGAGTGCGCCTGGCGAGAAGGTGTCACCGATCGGTGAAATTCTCTATCGCCTTCAAGAACGCATCTCCATAGCGCTCCAACTTCGCCTGCCCCACGCCCGAAATGCCCAGGAGCGCATCGCGGCTCGTCGGTCGCTCCATGGCAAAAGCAATCAGTGTCGTATCCGGGAACACGACATAGGGCGGCACGCCGAGTGCCTTAGCGATGCTCGCGCGCTCGCTTCTCAACGCTTCGAACAATGGCTGCGCCTCGCTCGACAGGCTTGACTGCCGCTTCTCGATCCGCCCTGCCTTCTTGGTGCGCCGGCCCGTCTCCGGCCGATCCTTGCGGAAGAAAACCTGACGCTCGCGTTTGAAGACCGCCCGCGCCTCCGGCTCCAGCTTCATCGCGCCGAAAGCAGTATGATCGATGCTGACGAAGCCGCTCGCCAGCAGTTGTCGAAAGACGGACTGCCAGGTACGCGAAGGAATATCCTTACCCACCCCGAAGACCGGCATGTTCACATGGCCGAAACGCTCGGTCTTCTCATTGACCGCCCCCATCAACACATCGATGACATGGCCGGTGCCGAAACGTTCGCCGGTGCGGTAGACGGCAGCGAGTGCCTTGATCGCCGCCTCGGTGCCGTCCCAGGTTTCGACCGGTTTCAGGCAGGTATCACAATTGCCGCAGCCGCCGGCATGAGGCTCGCCGAAATGCGCAAGAATCGCCTGGCGTCGGCAGCCGGCCGTCTCGCAGATCGCGAGCAATGCGTTCAGCTTCGCGCGCTCGACACGCTTAATCTCTTCCGCTGCATTGCCCTCGTCGATCATCCGCCGCCGCTGGATCACGTCGGCCATGCCATAGGCCATCCAGACTTCGGACGGTAAGCTGTCGCGTCCCGCGCGTCCCGTCTCCTGATAATAGGCCTCGACGGAGCCGGGAAGATCGAGATGGGCGACATAGCGGACATTCGGCTTGTCGATGCCCATGCCGAAGGCGACCGTCGCCACCAGGCAAAGATCCTCTTCCTTCAGGAAGGCATCCTGGTTGGCGTCGCGGACCGATCGATCCATGCCGGCGTGATAGGCAAGCGCGCGAATGCCCTGCCCGTTCAGCCACTCCGCGGTATCCTCGACCTTGGCCCGCGACAGGCAATAGACAATCCCGCTATCGCCACGATGACCATCGAGGAAACGCAGCAATTGTTGGCGCGGCTGATCGCGCTCGACGATCTCATAGGTGATGTTCGGCCGGTCGAAGCTGGTGGTGAAAACCTTGGCATTATCGAGCGCCAGCCTCTCGATGATGTCGTCGCGCGTATGCGGATCGGCCGTCGCCGTCAACGCGATGCGCGGCACATCGGGAAAGAGCTCCGCAAGCCTGCCGAGATCACGGTATTCCGGGCGAAAATCATGTCCCCATTGCGAGACGCAATGCGCCTCGTCGATGGCGAACAAGGCAATCTTCGCCTTGGCGATCATCTGGCTGAAGCCATCCGTCAAAATGCGTTCCGGTGTGACGTAGAGCAGATCGAGCGTTCCGCTGGAGATAGCGCGATAGACATCGCTTGCCTCTTCCCGCGACAAGGACGAGTTCAACGCCGCCGCGCGGATACCGAGCTGCTTCATCGCCTCGACCTGGTCGCGCATCAGGGCGATCAATGGCGAAACGACGATGCCGACGCCTTGGCGGCACAAGGCCGGAATCTGGAAACACAGCGATTTGCCGGCGCCAGTCGGAAACAGCACGACCGCATCGCCGCCGGAAACCACATGGTCGACCACCTGCTGCTGCTTGCCGCGAAAGGCGGAATAGCCATAGACCCGCTTGAGGATATCGAGCGGCGCGGCTCCGGAGCTACGGTCACCGAACAACGCATCGTCAGCGGAAAATCGCGGCTCCTGTCGATCTGGCTGTGACATCTATCCCCTATTTCCCCGCGGACCCTTTGATGCGACCGGAAAGCACGCCAAACCCATCGATGATTGCTTCCTGGTTTTCCAGGCGCAAAGCTTCGAGCTGCACTTCCTGCAAAGCGCGCATGAGCTGTTCGATGAGGTCGCCATCGCCGTCTTCCGTTGCCTCGGCGATTGCGCTTTGCAGCTCGATCTTGTGCCAACGCAATGCTTTCGAGCGCTTGTGAAGCGCAAGCGCCTGACGATAGCCCTCCCGCGCATCTTCCGTCGCGGCTTCCTCAGTCGCCGTCCAGAGGCGAGCATTGCGCACCTGCTGGTCGAGGCTCTTCAGCAATGCCGCAAAACCCTGCTCTTCCAACTGTTCGAGCAGCCGTTCGCGATTGAGCTGCGGGCCGGCCATGGCTGCTGCCGTACCCAACAAGGCGGACCACAGACGCTGCAATTCGCGACTTTCGTAGTCGATCGCGGCGATCTCATCATATTCGTCCTGCAGCAGCAGCGGATGATTGACGATGGTCAACGCCAATACGCTCTCGCGCAGCCCTGGTATGTCCTGATGACCCTTGATCATGCCCGAACGCGTCAAGCGATCAGACGCCGTCACATTGTTGGCCGGCTGCCGATCCCGGCCCGGCCCGCCGCGACCGCCGAAATTGCGGCCATTGCCGTCGCGGGAAAAGCCGCGTCCCTGCTGATTGCCGCCGCGCTGAAACTGCGGCTGAAACAGGCCGTTCAGCCGATCGCGCATGTCCTGCTGATAGTGCCGGCGGACGTTCTCGTCTGATATGACCGAAACCATCTGTTTCAGTCGCGCCTCAAGTTCGGCGCGCGCCTCCGGCGTATCGAAGGCGCCGCTGCCTGCTTCGCGGCTCCAGATCATTTCCGCCAGCGGCTTTGCCTGCGCCATCACCTTGTCGAAAGGCGCGCGGCCTTCATGGCGGACAAGATCATCCGGGTCCTTTCCATCCGGCAAAAGCGCGAAACGGACGGTGCGGCCTGGTTTGATATGCGGCAGCGCCAGATCGGCAGCGCGATTGGCGGCGCGAATGCCGGCTCCGTCTCCATCGAAGCAGAGCACCGGCTGGGGCGTCATCTTCCATAGAAGTTCGAGCTGGTTTTCCGTCAGCGCCGTGCCGAGTGGGGCGACTGCATTTTCAACGCCAGCCTGATGTAGCGCAATGACGTCCATATAGCCTTCGACGGCGATGATCGTACCCGCGCCGTCATTCCCCTGGGCGGCACGGCGCGCGCGCGTAAAATTGTAGAGTACATTGCCCTTGTGAAAGAGTTCCGTCTCATTGGAATTGAGATATTTCGCCGGCGCATCCGGCGACATGGCGCGGCCGCCGAAGGCGATCACCTTTTCGCGCGAAGATAGGATCGGGAACATGATGCGATCGCGAAAACGGTCGTAGGAGACCGGCACATTCTCATGCACGACCAAGCCACAGGCTTCCATCTGTTCTTTCAATACGCCTTTGCCGGCTAAAAACTCCTTGAGTGCATTACGGCTGTCCGGCGAGTAGCCAAGGCGGAAGGTCTCAATGGTGCGACCGGTCAGGCCGCGGTCGCGCAGATAGGCGCGTGCCCTGGCACCGTTTGCCGTCTGGAGCTGATCCTGAAAGAACTGTGTCGCCATTTCCATGACGTCGAGCAGCGACGTGCGTTCCTTTTCGCGCTTTGCTTCCATGGGATCGGCGACCGGCATGGCAACGCCTGCCATGTCGGCGATCAGCTGCACCGCTTCGGGAAAACTAAGCCCCTCGAGTTCGGTCAGGAAACGGAAATGATCGCCCGTGACGCCGCAGCCGAAGCAATGGTAACGGCCCTTGCGGTCTTCACAGTGGAAGCTCGGTGATTTTTCGCCATGGAACGGGCAGCAGGCCCAATAGTCACCCCGCGGCACATTGGTCTTGCGCCGGTCCCAGGTCACACGTCGACCGATCACGTCCGAAATGGGAACGCGGTCGCGAATCTCATCGAGAAACGTATTGGAAAATCGCATGACTACCTCTGGCCTGCCCCCATATAATCAGGAACCGAGCGCATTGCCACGAGAACCCTCCGCCACGCCCGCTATTCACAGCCCTCTTCATGCGGCGGTCGAATTCAACCTTTCCGATCACAACTCCGTGAAAACCTCGGCTCAATTCATGTTCGCGCGCTTGCTTGGATGGCGGTTTTGGCATCGTCTGAGGCAGGGCCCAAGGAAAGCTTTGCAGCTTGTATGTGCATCACGGAAACGCGGCTACACAGCCTGGCCGCGCAAAAAAATCTGAAAAAGCAAAGAGTTACTGATTATCAGGGTGAATAACCAAGAGCGTACGACGACGCAGGCGCAATCATTATCGAAGATCGAAAGGCGCGCGATCCTGCGCGCTGGTGGCGCATTTGGGGCATAGTTCGTAAGCCAAACATTATTTTTTTGTAATTTGATTGTTGGTGTGCGCCGCAATAGCGTTCTTCTCACGGGGCGAGACAAGCCGGCGAAGAAAATGCTTCGCGACGCGACATGCCTAGACGTCCCGCTGGACTGGAAACCTAAGGTACAGGTTTTCTGTTTAGGAGAATTCAAATGCGCGTTTTGCTCGTACCCTTTGCTGCCGCCGCCCTCTTCGCCACGGCCACCTATGGCTCGGCTACGATGACGGACGGTGTGGCTCCTGCGGCTACTGGCAACGTGCTTTATACCGATACCGGCTACCAGCTGCCTGTTGATATGAAAGTTCCGGCTCTCAAGGCCGGCATCAAAATTCAAGTATCCTGGCTGGAGTCGCAAGGCATGGATTTGCCCCAGCAAGTCAGGATCATCAGGTAAAGTTCACCCCATACCCAGGTGAGGCACCATCCCTACCCCCGGCGCCGCCTCACCTGGGTGCCTTTGCAATAGACGTTTGATTTTTGGGCCCCACCCTGCGTCATCAAACGGCTGCAAAGCGCAAGAAGGCAGGAGCTCCCCCAGCTCCTGCCTTCTTTATTTGCGGTCAAGGCTGATGAGAGACGCGCAAAGCTTGGTGTCGCTTTCGTCCACCGCTGTCAACTCGTCAAATCTGTAGCCGCCGCAAGTATATTAGAAACTTTCAATTTTACGCAGCAGCATCCAGATTCAATTGACAATTGATACTGCGATGCCAATGAATTCCCTAATTCATCGGAAATCACTATATGTCGTTCGCTGCGGAAGAGCTTACCTCTGACCTTGGTTTCTTCACGGCTGTTCTCGGCTGCGCGCGGGAGATGGTTGCCGCCTACGCTGACAATCCACGTGCAAGCTCGATTTTTGCTTCGCAGCAGCGCTGGCTGATGGCCCAAGCTGGCCTCGGACTGTATTACGGCGGAATCGATGGAGAGCAGCCGGGCTTGTATGCCCGCCGCTTTGTCGATTACGTTCTCAAACATGAGATCGCCAGCCACAATACGGCGCTGAGCTTCATCCAGGAAATGCTGACCTACCGCTTTTTGCGTTATCTGGCCGATCCACCAATCAAGCGTCTGCGACCAATAGAGCCGACCGAAGCGGCGGTGGAACATCTATCGAAATGGATTTATATCCATCTGATGGTGCTCGACAGCCTGGATGGCGGCAGGCGGATAGCAACTTTTGTCGAGCGACCGGAGATCATTGCGGCGCTGCAGCCGGCAATCGCAGCAAGAATCATTGCCAACGACCGAGTGCGTCATCCCGGCGAGACCTTCGATCTCTTCACTTGGGCAAATTCCGGCGGCGTGGTGATGGACTACCTGATGTCCCGCATCGCAACGATCGATCCGACAGCGGCAAGAATGGTCATCGGCCCGATTTCGTTCACCGAAATCTGCGACCGATTCCTAATCTCAAGAACGCATGTGAAGCGGCTGATGAGCAAGGCATCGAGTATGGGAAGCGTGGGCTGGACCGGTAGTCCGGGCAAGAGCCACTTCTGGCTCTCGCGCGGCTTCATTCAGGAATATTGGGATTACCAGACGGAAAAATTCGCCATCATCGGCGCCGTCTGGGAAGAGGCCTTCGGCGCGCAGCCCGAGCCAGCGCCGACGGAGCCACCAATACTTACTTCAGCAGCTCTTTGAGAATCCCCGAAGCCTTGGCGAAATCCATCTGCCCGGCATAGCGCTCGCGCAGGGCAGCGACGCACTTGCCCATGTCCTTCAGGCCTTGCGCACCGAGCTCGGCGACGACAGCGACGCAGATCTCGCGCACCTTCTCGTCGGAAAGCTGCTCGGGCATGAAGCCCTGGATAACAGCGATTTCCTCGCGCTCCTTGTCGGCCAGTTCCGGGCGGCCACCATCGATGTAGATCTTCACCGACTCTTCGCGCTGCTTGATCATCTTGGCGAGCAACTGCAAAATCTCGTCGTCACTCGCCTGTTCCTTGCCGAGACCACGATTGGCGATGTCCTTGTCCTTGATCGCGGCGAGGATGAGGCGCACGGTCGAAAGCCTCGCCGCGTCCTTGGCCCTCATGGCATCCTTCTGGGCGGTGGAAAGCGTTTCGCGGATCATGTCTTAAACTCCCTAAGCAGGCCGGCGACGATCGCCCAGCCTCTCATTTCATGTTGCCAGTCTCATAGACCATGAGCGGCGATCAATGCAATTACGTCCGGGCGATCGAAAGCTGGCGAATTCCTTGGCAGGAAACGAACGGGGCGCATTGACCGACACGCCTTGTTTGGCTATGTCCAGCACCTGCACATTAGATCGATATGAAGGTCTCAAGCCGCGACGCACGTCGCCGGCTGCAATCTGCACAAACATGGCGGAAGCCCCCGGTCTTTTCAAGGCCGCGCACGACGCCGGAAACGGGATGAGAATGACCGCGACAGCCCCATGGACAACTGAAAAGCCGAGTGCCCTGCTCGTCCTCGCCGACGGCACCGTAATCGAAGGCAAGGGTATCGGCGCGACCGGCAAGGTCCAGGCCGAAGTCTGCTTCAACACGGCGCTGACCGGCTACGAGGAAATCCTGACCGATCCCTCCTATCTCGGTCAGATCGTTACCTTCACCTTCCCCCACATCGGCAATGTCGGCACCAACGACGAAGACATCGAAGACTTGACGCCTGCCGCCCGCCACGGCGCCGTCGGCGTCATCTTCAAGGCCGATATCACCGATCCTTCGAACTATCGCGCCGCAAAGCATCTCGACCAGTGGCTGAAGGCTCGCGGTATCATCGGCATGTGCGGCATCGACACCCGCGCGCTGACCGCCTGGATCCGCGAAAACGGCATGCCGAACGGCGTCATCGCCCATGACCCGAACGGCGTCTTCGACATCGAGCAGTTGAAGGCGGATGCGAAGGCTTGGAGCGGCTTGGAAGGCCTAGATCTCGCAAAGGTCGCCACTTCAGGCCAATCGTCGCAATGGGCGCAGACGCCCTGGATCTGGAACGAAGGCTATGGCGCACTCAATGCCGACGACGCCAAATATCACGTCGTCTGCCTCGACTACGGCGTCAAGCGCAACATCCTGCGCCTCTTCTCCGGCCTCGACTGCAAGGTCACCGTATTGCCGGCAACCGCATCCACCGATGACGTGCTGGCGCTGAAGCCCGACGGCATTTTCCTGTCGAACGGTCCCGGCGACCCCGCGGCAACCGGCGAATATGCCGTGCCTGTCATCAAGGACCTGCTGAAGACGGAAATCCCGTTGTTCGGCATCTGCCTCGGTCACCAGATGCTCGGCCTCGCGCTCGGCGCCAAGACGGCGAAGATGCATCAGGGCCATCATGGCGCCAACCACCCGGTCAAGGATCACACCACGGGCAAGGTCGAGATCGTCTCGATGAATCACGGCTTCGCAGTCGACTCGAACAGCCTTCCGGAAGGCGTTGAAGAGACTCACATTTCTCTTTTCGACGGCAGCAATTGCGGCCTGCGCGTTGCCGGCAAGCCGGTCTTCTCCGTGCAGCACCACCCGGAAGCTTCCCCGGGCCCGCAGGACAGCCATTACCTCTTCCGCCGCTTCGTCAATCTCGTGCGCGAGAAGAAGGGCGAACCGGCTTTGGCCGAGCGCGCCTGAGCACACCGACTGCCCGAATCCATAAAAAGAAGCCTCGGATTGGCAAACAATCCGAGGCTTTTTTTGTGTGTCGACTTGGGAGGAATATGTCTTCACATCGGCTTACGCCTGCAGGCGACGCTGCTTCACGACTTCCAACTCGCTCGTCATGATCTCCTGCAGGAATTCAAAATCGGACGCGCCAAAGGCAACAAGCCCGAACCTCAGTTTGTAGCCCCAGTTCTTGTCTTGGGTAAAATCCAGCCAGCCCAGCAATGGACGGAGCGGCTGTTCGGGCGCATCGAGCCAGTCGACATCGCGGCGATAGGCCTTTCCACAATCCAT
Source organism: Rhizobium sp. CB3060 (assembly GCF_025200735.1). NCBI lineage: Bacteria > Pseudomonadati > Pseudomonadota > Alphaproteobacteria > Hyphomicrobiales > Rhizobiaceae > Rhizobium > Rhizobium sp. CB3060. The sequence goes on from NZ_CP104158.1 coordinate 2,100,125, forward strand.
CTGCGCCGGATACGGCTCGCCCTCACGGACATAGCCAATGGCCGTGAAGCTCTGGAAACCGTCCTTGCCTCCCATCGTTATCGATGGAGAATAATAGATGATACCGTCACCGGGCTTGATGCGCTTCAGCGGCCCCGGTTTGCCGTGGCAAACCTGCATGAAGCCCTGCTCTTTCCCATGGCGAACATGTTCCGCGCTGGCAACGGCCAGCCAATAGGATTTCTGCACAGGCTCGGGCCGCCGGCCGGACGCATTGGCGTGCGGGAAGAGGCGAACCATCTTGCCCTGATCAGAGGAATCTTCCCGCGGGAAAAGCGCGGCATCAATATGATCGCTTGCTTTGAATGTCATGGTCATCTCCCGTCGTTGGTATGAGATGACTATAGACGAACATGCTGTCAATTTTTGTCAGCAGTCTCGTCGCCAGATATCAAAATTGGCCGGGCTTCAGCCGGCCAATTTCTCGGAGCGCATCAGGATATAGAATCGCGCGCAGAGCATGGTCGCGGCCGAGCCAAGGCCGAGCAAAAAGCCGATCCAGATGCCGATCCCGCCGAAGCCAAGCGGGAAGGCCAGCAGCCAGGCCAGGAAGAAACCGATCGGCCAATAGGCGATCAGCGCCATGATCATCGGCACGCGCGCATCCTTCAGGCCACGCAGCAGACCACTGGCGACCACCTGCAGGCCGTCGACGAGTTGGAACAGGCCAGCCACGACGATCAGCGGCGCCGCATAGGCAAGCACCTGCGGCGCATCGACCGACTTGACGTCAAGGAACCAGCTTCCGAGCCAGGATGGCGCTGTCGCGAACAGGATGCTGCCGCAGAACGCAATACAACTCGAAACGATGAGCACCACGATGGCTGCCCGCTTCAGCCCGAAGTGATCGCCCTGTCCATGCGCGACACCGACCCGCACGGTCGCCGCCTGGCTGAGGCCGAGCGGGATCATGAAGGCGATCGACGCCCATTGCAGTGCGATACCATGCGCGGCAAGCTCGATCGTGCCGATTTGACCCATCAGCAGCGAAGCGGCCGTGAACAGGCTGACTTCAGCCAAAACCGTGATGCTGATCGGAAAACCAAGGCGAACGACTTCCCACAACGCATGCCAATCCGGCCGCCAAAGACGGACGAAGATTTCATAGCGTCGTGTGTCCTGGCGGCTCTGCACATAGCCGACGATGAACAGAAAGCCCGCCGTCTGCACTGCAACGGATACCATGGCAGCACCACGCAGCCCGAGCGCCGGCATGCCGAAATGGCCGAGCACCAGGCAATAGGCAAGCACGGCGTTCATCACCAGCATAGTGAGGGTGACATAAAGGATGACGCCTGCCCGACCCATGGCGCTGACCAGGGCCCGGATGACGTTGTAGAGCAAGCCCGGCAGCACCGCGAAATGGCCGATGGCGATATAATCGCTGGCAAGCTTCGCCACGTCGGGCTTCTGTCCGGCGGCCAATAGGATCTGTTCGGAATAAAGAAAGGCCGGCTGCGCAATCAGCCAATAGACGGTAACGGCCCAGAGGCCCATGCGCAGCGCCCGCCGAACCGAGGTGACATCACCCTGACCATAGGCCTGCGCCACCAACGGCACGACGGCAATGGCAAAACCGGAACCGAAAAGCAGAATCGTAAACAGGAACTGGCCGGCAAGAACCATGGCGGCCAATTGCTCGGCACCGAGACGACCGATGATCATCACATCCGTCGTATTGATGCCAAGCTGCGCCAGTTGCGCGCCGATCAGCGGGATGCCGAGCGCCAGGGTGGCGCGGAGATGCGCAAACCACGAATTATTGTTGTCGTGCGCGAAGGGGCGCGCAGCTACCGGCATATCCATCTCGAAAACTCGGTTTAAGAACGCGCAGACCACCTACCCAAGGGTGCGCAAGATCGTCGGCTTAGCGCAACTTTGCGTGAAAAGCCAGCCGGCAGGGCCTCGATGCTGAAGAATTCATCGTATCATCAAAATATCTGATGAATATTTAGGCCACTTCCTGAACAGCCGGCTCTGCCGCGGCTTTCGGTTCACTCTTCTGCACCTTGGCGACAAAGACGATCACCGCAGCTGCAATCAGGATCGCCGACATGATGAACGGGGCGCCGGCGAAAACGACGGGCGCGGACGGGTCGGTAAAATAACGGAACAGGTAGGGAAACAGCACCGGCCCTATGATGGCGGTGATGCTGGTCAAGCTGCCGAGAGCGCCTTGCAGTTCGCCCTGCGCCGATGGTGGCACCTTGCTTGCCGCAATGGAGCGCAGCGGCGCGTCCGAGACGTTTTCGATCACGGTGACGACGATCACGGCATAGACCATCCAGCCCTGCCAGGCGAAAGCATATCCCAGCAAGCCGATGCCGGAAAAGGTAAGCCCGAACACCACAGTCTTCCATTCGCCGAGCACCGAAACGATGCGAGGCAGAGCCAGCCCCATCACCAGCGCCATGCCGATGCCGTAGGTGCCGAGCGAAAGGCCGATTTCCAACGAGGTCCATTCATAACGATAGGAGCTGACGAAGGACCAGACCGCCGGAAACACGCCATGCGCCAGCCAGTTGAAGAACATGACAACGAAGACCCAGCCAAGGCCCTGATAGCGGCCCACTTGCCGCAATGCGCCGAGCGGACTGGCGCGCCAAAATTCGAAACGGCGGCGGTTCCTCGCTTCCAGCGTTTCCGGCAGGAGGAAATAGGCACCGATAAAGTTTATGAAGGCCACCGCCGCTGCACCGTAAAAGGGCGCGCGCGGGCCGAATTCCCCAAGGAAACCGCCGATCACAGGTCCAAGGACAAAACCCACGCCGAAGGCCATGCCGATCAGGCCGAAATTCTTAGCCCGGTTCTCGTCATTGCTGATGTCGGCGATATAGGCGGAGCATGTCGAGAAACTCGCTCCGCTGACACCGGCCAGGATGCGACCGGCGAACAATATCCAGTAGCTGCCGGCAATGGCGCAGATGAAATTGTCGATCGCGAAGGTCAACACGGAGGCAAGCAAGATCGGGCGGCGACCGAAACGATCGCTCAAATTGCCGATCAGCGGCGAAAACAGGAATTGCATGGCCGCATAGGCAAGCAATAGCCAGCCGCCATCGGTTGCCGCCTCGCTGACTGAAGCGCCCGTCAGTTCCTCCAGATATTTCGGCATGACCGGCATGATGATGGCGATGCCGATGACGTCGAGGAAGAGGGTGACGAAGACGAGGAAAAGGCCGCGACGGACGAATTTCTGATCGATCATGGAGTTTGCCTATTGGTGGCCCCATCTCCATGAAGAGACAGAACGTGAACGAAAAACCGCAGCGTCCCCCTTACCTAAAGATTTTGCCGGAAACAATGCGTGAACGCTTCAATCTTCCTGATTCACCGACCGATTTTTTTGATCTTTGACATGAGGATGACGCCCTACCCCTCGTTCATCCGCCGCTGCTCCAATTTGAGAAAATCGACGAAGGCTCGAAGCGGTGCCGGCATATGGCGGCGGCTGGCATAATAGAGAAATGGCCCGGGAAAAGCAGTATCCCAGTCTTCGAGAATCGGTATGAGGTCACCGCTTGCAATCTGCGGCGCGACGAACTCCCTGAAGGTTCGGATGATACCAAGTCCCTCCAAGGCGGCGTTGCGCTCGATATCGACGGAATTGGTGGCGAGAACCATGGGCGGCGAAATGACGATCCTCTCGTCCTTCCTTTCAAACTCCCAGGGAAAGGCAGAGCTGCCGAGGAAACGGTGGCGGATACAGCGATGGTCGAGAATGTCGCGCGGGTGCTGGGGCGTACCATTTGCCGCAAGGTAGGCCGGCGACGCGGCGGTGACATAGCATTGCTCCCGTGGCCCGATCGGAACGGCGATCATGTCGCGCTCCAGCCGCTCATCGTAACGAATACCGGCATCATAGCCCGCCGCCAGCACGTCGATAAAACTGTCCTCGGCGACGATTTCTACCGAGATACCCGGATAGGCTTTCAGGAAACGGTTGATGATGCCCGGCATGATGACCATGGCTGCCACGGTCGGCACATTGAGCCGCAGAGTGCCGCCAGGACTGTCACGAAATGTGTTGATATCGTCAAGCGCGGTGGCGATCTCGCCCATCGCCGGTCCCAGCCGCTCGATGAGCCGTTCGCCGGCCTCTGTTGGTGTGACGCTGCGGGTGGTACGGTTGAGCAGACGCACGCCGAGCCGCTCCTCGAGCCGCCGCAGCGCCTCGCTCAATGATGATGCGGAGACACGGCGTTTCCGCGCCGCCTCACGAAAACTGCGTTCGCGCGTGACAGCGGCAAAGGCATCGAGATCGGCAAGCGGCAAATCGTTCATTATGCAAAATTCCAAACAACCTGTTTCGATTTACACGGATTATCGCACAACAGCCAATGCAGTAAAACCAATCTCGAAGACGCCCTTGGAGCGCCGCTGATGAAGGAGACCTGAAATGCAGATGCGTCAATTGGGTAAGACCGGCCCCGAAGTGTCCGCCATCGGCCTCGGCTGCATGGGCATGTACGGCATGTACGGACCATCCGATCGCGCCGAGAGCATTGCCACCATCCACGCCGCCCTCGACGCCGGCATCAACCTACTCGATACCGGCGATTTCTATGGGATGGGCCACAATGAAATGTTGATCGGCGAAGCGATCAAAGGTCTGAAGCGCGACAATTTCCTGCTCAGCGTCAAGTTCGGCGCCTTGCGCGATCCCGCCGGTGCCTGGTTGGGTTATGATGCCCGTCCGGCCGCAATCCGCAACTTTCTCGCCTATACGCTGCAGCGCCTCGGCGTTGACCATATCGATATCTACCGCCCTGCCCGCCTCGATCCGAACGTCCCGATCGAAGAGCAGGTCGGCGCCATGGCCGATCTGATCAAGGCCGGTTATATCAGGCATATCGGCCTCTCCGAGGTCGGCGCCGATACGATCCGCCGTGCTGCGGCCGTGCATCCGATCGCAGATCTGCAAATCGAATATTCGCTGATCTCGCGCGGCATCGAGGATCAGATCCTGCCCACCTGCCGCGAACTCGGCATCGGCATCACCGCCTACGGCGTCCTCTCCCGCGGCCTGATCAGCGGTCACTGGCAGAAGGATGCGGTGCAGAAAGGCGACTTCCGCGCCTTGAGCCCGCGCTTCCAGGCGGGCAATGTCGATAAGAACCTGGAATTGGTGGAAGCACTGCGCCAGATCGCAGATGCCAAGGGCGTTAGCGTCGCCCAGATCGCCATCGCCTGGGTCGACGCCCAAGGCGCGGACATCATCCCGCTCATTGGTGCCCGCCGCCGCGATCGCCTGACCGAGGCTCTCGGCTCGTTATCCGTCCAATTGTCCGAAGCGGATTTCTCAGCGATCGAACGCGCAGTCCCGAAGGACGCCGCCGCCGGCGGTCGCTATCCGGAAGCGCAGTTGGCGCATATGGATAGCGAGAAGTAGGAAACGTCACCTTCTCCCCGCCGGGAGAAGGTATTTCCGTTTAAACCGGATTGTTCAGCGTATCGCAGTTGCTGAGCTTGCCGGAGTCGAAGCCCTGCTTGAACCATTTCACACGCTGGGCCGAGGTGCCGTGGTTGAAACTATCCGGAACAACATAACCCTGGCTGCGCTTCTGCAGCGTATCGTCGCCGATCTGCTGCGCGGCATTCAGCGCCTCTTCGAGGTCGCCTTCCTGCAGAATGCCTTTCTGCTGCGTGAACTTGCCCCAGATGCCGGCAAGGCAATCGGCTTGAAGCTCGATCCGCACTGACAACTTGTTGGCATCTGCCTCGCTCATGGTTTGGCGGGCCTGATTGAACTTCGGCAGAATGCCGAGCTGGTCCTGAACATGATGGCCGACTTCATGCGCAATGACATAGGCCTGGGCGAAATCGCCGGCTGCGCCGAACTGGTCCTTCATCTGCTTGAAGAAGGCCATGTCGAGATAGACCTTCTGATCGCTCGGGCAATAGAAGGGGCCGGTGGCCGCCGAAGCTTGCCCGCAAGCCGAGGGGAAACTGCCGGAGAACAGCACCAGCTTCGGATCCGTATAGGTCTGGCCCATCGACTTGAAGATGCCGGTCCAGGTGTCTTCTGTGTCGGCGAGCACCGTTGCGACGAACTGCTTCATCTCGTCATTGGCGGGCGGAGCATTGCCGCCACGGGAATCGCTCTGCTCGTAACCAGATCCACCACCTTCCAACATGCCGCTTTGCTGTAGCAGGCCGATAACGTCGACGCCCATCGCCCTCAGGATCAGGAAAATCACGACGAGTACGATAATGGTGCGGAAACTCAAACCGCCGCCGCCGATACCTCCGCCGGGGAATCGGAAGCCGCCGCCACCCGTGCCGCCGCTCATCGGCGATGAGCCACGCTCATCCTCGATATTGTCGGATTGCCGACGCCCCTTCCAATCCATATTGCACCTCCCGGCGATGCAGGTCCCTAACAAAAGACTCTAACGCATTCTGAGATATATCGTGCCACTTTAAATTATGAAAAGCGGAAAGAAAATTTTCACCATCGTGTCTTTCGGGCCTTAGACAGCAACAAAAACTGGGCGGATATTCTTTAAATATCTCAGGCGCCCACCTACGTCTTTGGACGCGCCAATATTCTTTACGTTGCATTTTATAACCATGTGGACAACCGCAATTCCGCGTTTCGCGGTACATTGCGGTTGAGTAAGTACATGCACGTCATAATTGAAGTGTAAAGGCGCGTGAACATATGCGCTATGCGCCGAGGGTTTGATGAAACGATCGATGAGTGTGTCACTGCTGCTGATGGGAACGGCGGCGCTGACGGGCTGTGGCCAGAAGGACAGTAACACCGCCAAGATTTACAAGGACGTCGATGCCTGCATCGCCGACGACATCTTTACGGCGGAGAGATGTCGATCCGATTTTGCCGCAGCGGAAAAAGAGCGTCTTCAGAATGCGCCGGCCTACGAGACGGCCGCCGCATGTGAAAAGGACTATGGCGTCAACGATTGCCAGCCTACGACAGACGCTCACCGTGCCGGCTTGGGCCATTTTATTCCTTTCATGGCCGGCTACGTCGTCGGCAACACCGCACAGACCTACAATGCCAATGCACTATACCAACCGCGCGGCAGTAGCGATTTCAGAACCGCCGCCGGGCGAAGCCTCGCCAACAGCACGCCGATCACAAATCGCGATTATGCGCCGAGAAAGAAGGATGACGACACCCAGCCCTCCTATTCTTCGTCATCCGGCGGTGGCGGGGGCGGCGGCGGTGGATCCGGACGCTGGTTTTCTGAACGTTCGGCCAGTTCGACGACAACGGCGGAACGCGGCGGCTGGGGCTTCCGCGGTTTTCACCTTTCGAGTTGAGGAAATCCGTCAATGAAACGTGTGGTCGTCAGCGAAAGACCAGATTGGCAGGCCGATGCCGAGGCCTGCGGCTTTTCCATCCACTCCATGTACGGCGAGCGCTATTGGGACGAGCGCCATGCCTACGTCTTCACACTGGACGAGATCGAAACCAGGCTCGAGGACCCGTCCGCCACGCTCTTGCAAATGTGCTACGGCGCGGTCGACCGGATCGTTGCCGATGCCGGTCTGATGTCCCGCATGGCGATCCCGCCGGAATATCACGACGCAGTCGTCCGGTCGTGGCGCAACCGGGAGCACGATCTCTATGGCCGCTTCGACCTCGCTTACGGCGGCGACGGACCAGCGAAACTTTTGGAATTCAATGCCGATACCCCCACGAGCCTGTTCGAAAGCGCCGTCTTCCAGTGGCAATGGCTGGAGGACATGAAGGCGCGCGGGGAAATCCCGCGGACCGCCGACCAATTCAACTCGATCCATGAGCGACTGATCGATGCCCTGCGGTTTCTCGCCGGCCCATCCAGACGAATGCATTTCGCCGGCGTTCTGGAATCGGAAGAGGATTTGGTGACACTGAACTACCTCGTCGACTGCGCCGCCCAGGCAGGGTGCGAGACGACGCTGCTCGGCATGGCCGATATCGGCGTCGATGCCAAACATTGGCTGACCGACTTGCAGGATCGGCGCGTCGATTGCCTGTTCAAGCTTTATCCGCTGGAAGACATGGTGCGCGAGCCCTTCGGTCGCCATCTGCCGGCGACGCCGACCAGGGTGATCGAGCCCCTGTGGAAATTGACGCTTTCGAACAAGGGACTGTTGCCGGTTCTATGGGACATGTTCCCCAATCATGAAAATCTGCTTCCCGCCTATTTCGATGACGATCCCCGCGCCGAAACCCTTGGCGAGACATATGTCCGCAAGCCGCTGCTCTCCCGCGAGGGCGCGAATGTAACGCTGGTCAACCATCAGGCGGATGGAGGCAATTATCGGGTCGACGGCCCCTATGGCGCGGAAGGCTATATCAGGCAGGCGCTGCGGCTCCTTCCCCGCTTCGGCGACGACTGGACCGTCATCGGCTCCTGGATCATCGCCGGACAACCGGCCGGCATCGGCATCCGCGAAGACGACACGCCGGTCACACGCGACACCTCGCGCTTTGTGCCACACTATATATTGGATTGATGGATATTCGCGAGGGCGACGGAGTTCCGGCGGTTAAGACCCGCATCGATAGCGCCAAACACTGCAACGACCCTCTCCTCGCGATTCCTGTCGATTCCGCGATTTATGGGGTTCCGTTTACAAATACATTTGCCTATAAGCCGCTTCTAGCCTGAAAAGACATGCCCATGCGCCCCGGCCGGTGATCTCCCACCCTGGCCGGTTTTTCGCGCAACAAAAAAACGGATGTGAGCCCATGCCGAAGCGCCAAGATATCAAATCGATCCTCATTATCGGCGCAGGACCGATTGTCATTGGCCAGGCTTGTGAGTTCGATTATTCCGGCACACAGGCCTGCAAGGCGCTTAGGGAGGAAGGCTACCGCGTCATCCTCGTCAACTCCAACCCGGCAACGATCATGACCGATCCGGGCCTGGCGGACGCGACCTATGTCGAGCCGATCACGCCGGAAGTGGTTGCCAAGATCATCGCCAAGGAGCGCCCGGATGCGCTGCTGCCGACCATGGGCGGCCAGACGGCGCTCAATACGGCGCTTTCGCTGAAGCGCATGGGCGTGCTCGACCGCTACAATGTCGAGATGATCGGCGCCAAGCCCGCCGCCATCGATATGGCCGAAGACCGCGCCCTCTTCCGCGAAGCCATGGCCCGCATCGGCCTCGAAACCCCGCGCTCGATGCTGGCGAATGCCACCGACATCAAGGATGCTGACCGCAAGACGCATGAGGCTGAGCGCACCAAGCTGAAGGCGCAGCTTTCCGGCGGTGAGCTCGACAAAGCGCTGGACGAGCTGGAAAACCAGTGGAACCTCGGCGAAAGCGACCGCAAGCAGCGCTATATGAACCACGCCATGGCGGTCGCCGCCCAGGCGCTTGATCATGTCGGCCTGCCCGCCATCATCCGCCCTTCCTTCACCCTCGGCGGCACCGGCGGCGGCATTGCCTATAACCGCTCGGAATTCTTCGAGATCGTCGGCGGTGGTCTCGATGCTTCGCCGACCACGGAAGTGCTGATCGAAGAATCGGTGCTCGGATGGAAAGAATTCGAGATGGAAGTGGTCCGCGACAAGGCGGACAACTGCATCATCATCTGCTCGATCGAAAACATCGACCCGATGGGCGTTCATACCGGCGATTCGATCACCGTCGCTCCGGCACTGACGCTGACGGACAAAGAATACCAGATCATGCGCAACGCCTCGATCGCGGTGCTGCGCGAGATCGGCGTCGAGACCGGCGGCTCGAACGTGCAGTTCGCAGTCAATCCGAAGGATGGCCGCCTCGTCGTCATCGAAATGAACCCGCGCGTGTCGCGCTCCTCCGCCCTCGCCTCGAAAGCCACCGGTTTCCCGATCGCCAAGGTCGCGGCCAAGCTGGCGATCGGCTATACGCTGGACGAACTTGAAAACGACATCACCGGCGGCGCGACGCCGGCATCCTTCGAACCCTCGATCGATTACGTCGTCACGAAAATTCCGCGCTTCGCCTTCGAGAAATTCCCCGGTGCCTCGCCGGTGCTGACCACCGCGATGAAATCGGTCGGCGAAGTCATGGCGATCGGCCGCACCTTCGCGGAATCGCTGCAGAAGGCGCTTCGCGGCCTGGAAACAGGCCTCACCGGTCTCGATGAGATCGAAATTCCCGGCACCGAAGAGGGCGAAGGCAGCCAGAACGCCATCCGCGCCGCCATCGGCACCCCCACTCCCGACCGCCTTCGCATGGTCGCCCAGGCACTGCGCCTCGGCATGTCGCCCGAAGAGGTGCATGAAGGTTGCAAGATCGACCCGTGGTTCATCGCCCAATTCAAGGCGATCGTCGACATGGAAGCCCGCATCCGCGAACATGGCCTGCCGGAAGATGCTGCCAACCTGCGCATGCTGAAGGCCATGGGCTTCTCGGATGCGCGCCTCGCCACGCTGACAGGCAAACGCCCGAAGGAAGTTGCCGAACTGCGCAACGGCTTGAACGTCCGTCCGGTCTTCAAGCGCATCGACACCTGCGCCGCCGAGTTCGCCTCGCCGACCGCTTATATGTATTCGACCTATGAGACGCCCTTCGTCGGTGCTGCCCGCACGGAAGCGCAGGTTTCCGATCGCAAGAAGGTCGTCATCCTCGGCGGCGGTCCGAACCGCATCGGCCAGGGGATCGAATTCGACTATTGCTGCTGCCACGCCGCCTTCGCCCTGAAGGATGCCGGCTATGAAGCGATCATGATCAATTGCAACCCGGAAACCGTCTCGACCGACTACGATACTTCGGACCGGCTCTATTTCGAGCCGCTGACCGCCGAAGACGTGATCGAGATCCTCAAGGCGGAACAGGAGAATGGCGAGCTGGTCGGCGTCATCGTCCAGTTCGGCGGCCAGACGCCGCTGAAGCTCGCCGAAGCGCTGGAAAAGAACGGCATCCCGATCCTCGGCACCGCGCCGGACGCGATCGACCTTGCCGAAGACCGCGACCGCTTCCAGAAGCTGCTGATGAAGCTCGATCTCAACCAGCCGAACAATGGCATAGCCTATTCCGTCGAGCAGGCTCGCCTCGTTGCCGGCGAAATCGGCTTCCCGCTCGTTGTGCGCCCGTCCTACGTGCTCGGCGGCCGCGCCATGCAGATCATTCATTCCGAAAGCATGCTGCAGACCTATCTTCTCGACACCGTGCCGGAACTGGTGCCGGAAGATATCAAGGCGCGCTATCCGAACGACAAGACCGGCCAGATCAACACCCTGCTTGGCAAGAACCCGCTGCTGTTCGACAGTTATCTCACCAACGCCATCGAAGTCGACGTCGACTGCCTCTCCGACGGCACCGACGCCTACATTGCCGGGATCATGGAGCATATCGAAGAGGCCGGCATTCACTCCGGCGACTCGGCCTGCTCGCTGCCGCCGCGCACACTGTCACCCGCCATGATTGATGAGCTGGAGCGCCAGGCGAAGGCCATGGCCAAGGCGCTGAACGTCGGCGGCTTGATGAACGTGCAGTTCGCCATCAAGGACGACACCGTCTACGTACTCGAAGTCAACCCGCGCGCTTCGCGCACCGTGCCTTTCGTCGCCAAGACCATCGGCGCGCCGATCGCCAAGATCGCCGCCCGCGTCATGGCCGGCGAAAAGCTGGATGCGACCTTCGCCGCCTATGGCGAAAAGCCCGATCCGCGCAAGCTGAAGCACATCGCCGTCAAGGAAGCCGTCTTCCCCTTTGCCCGCTTCCCGGGCGTCGACACCCTGCTGGGCCCGGAAATGCGCTCGACCGGCGAAGTCATCGGCCTGGATACGGATTTCGCGCTGGCTTTCGCCAAGTCGCAGCTTGGCGCCGGTGTCGAGTTGCCGCGCGACGGAACGGTCTTCGTTTCTGTCCGCGACGACGACAAGCCGCGTGTCCTGCCAGCCATCCGCATGTTGACCGAGCTGGGCTTCAAGGTGCTCGCAACCGGCGGCACGCAGCGTTACCTGGCCGAAAACGGCATCGAGGCGACGAAGATCAACAAGGTTCTGGAAGGCCGTCCGCATATCGAGGATGCCATCCGCAACCGCCAGGTCCAGCTCGTCATCAACACGACCGACAGCAACAAGGCGATCTCGGACTCGAAGTCGCTTCGCCGCGCGACGCTGATGCAGAAGGTGCCCTATTACACCACCATGGCCGGTGCGGAAGCCGCCGCCATGGCGATCAAGGCACTGAAGGCCGGCAACCTCGAAGTCCGGCCTCTGCAGAATTATTTCTGAGAACTGCTCGGGATGACGGAGCCAGAATAACGGCTTCGTCATCTTTGTTTAACGCACGCTCCCCTCGTCAGTGAGGAGACGCACGCTATGGCTTTAGCTTCAAGAAAGACTGCCGCGCCGAGCCAGGCGTTGGGACAACCGCCTATTATTTCCAACGGTACAACCTAAATCCACGGCTGCGGTTGGCGTCGTCCGTCGCCGCCAAACTGCCGGTCGATGGGTGCCTGAAATCAGGCTTCCGCAAGTATCGGCCAAGACCAGCCTTGCCATAAGTCACCGAATTTTCTGGAAATCGGCCTTCGCAATCTGCTATAGATGACAGAATAATGGCTCTGTATGGTTCCGAAGTACCGCTTCGGGACCTGTTTTCTTTTTGTGTCTGCGACAGAGCAACGCAGGGAGTGAAGGACAAGAAAAATGGTTGAAAAGGTACCGATGACGCAGAACGGGTTCGTCAAGCTGCAGGAAGAACTGCGCTGGCGTCAGCAGGAAGAGCGCCCGCGAATCATCGAGGCAATTTCGGAAGCCCGCGCCCATGGCGACCTCTCCGAAAATGCCGAGTACCATGCCGCCAAGGAGGCCCAAAGCCACAACGAGGGCCGCATCACCGAGCTTGAAGACCTGACGGCGCGCGCCGAAGTCATCGACCTCACCAAGATGTCCGGTTCGAAGATCAAGTTCGGCGCCAAGGTGAAGCTCGTCGACGAGGACACCGAAGAAGAGAAGATCTACCAGATCGTCGGCGACCAGGAAGCCGATGTGAAGGCCGGCCGCATCTCCATCTCCTCCCCGATCGCCCGTGCGCTGATCGGTAAGGAGGTTGGCGATTCGATCGAGGTTAACGCGCCCGGCGGCGCCAAGGCCTACGAAATCCTCTCCGTCTCCTGGGGTTGATCGCCCGTGCGCGATCGCGACGCATCGCATTCAAGCGATCTCAGCGAAATCGAGGTCATCGCGACGAACTTCAAACGCCGGCTCTCCGGCGTTACCTCGACGATCGTGCAATTGATCCCGAAACAGCTCGAACTCGGCTGCCATATCGCCACGCTCGGGCCAGGGCTGCCGGAAGACCTGCCGAAGCTTGGCTGGGCGCGGATACCCGGCCTCTGGATGAAGCCGCGCCGCCACCGTGTTCGTGTCTGGCATGCCCGCCGCAACAACGAGATGCTGGTCGGGCTGTTGTTGCGCTCCGTGCTGCGCATGCCGCTGAAGCTGGTCTTCACCTCGGCAGCTCAGCGCCGGCACACTGCCTACACGCGCTGGCTGATCCGCCGCATGGACGCCGTGATCGCCACCAGCGCGCGCTCCGGCAGCTTTTTGCAGGTGCCGCACACGGTCATCCAGCACGGCATCGACCTGAAGATGTTTCATCCGCCGGAAGTGCCGCATGATCGCATGGCCTCCACCGGTCTGCCCGGCACCTATCTGATCGGCTGCTTCGGCCGCGTTCGCCACCAGAAGGGGACGGATCTCTTCGTCAAGGCGATGATCGAGCTTCTGCCGCGCTATCCGGACTGGACCGCCGTCGTCTGTGGCCGGGTAACTGCGGAGCATCGCGGCTTCGGCGACGAATTGGTGAAGATGGTAGCCGCCGCCGGCCTCACCGATCGCATCCGCTTTCTCGGTGAAGTCGACGATATCAGGCCCTGGTATCGACGCGCGACGCTGTATGTCGCCCCTTCCCGCAATGAAGGCTTCGGCCTGACGCCGCTGGAGGCCATGGCCTCACGCACCGCCGTCGTCGCCTCCGACGCGGGCGCTTATGCCGAATTGATCGTACCCGGAGAAACCGGCGCGATCGTACCCGCCGGCGATGGCGAAGCGCTGACGAAAGCGATCGACTTCTATCTCGCCAATCCCGAAGAAGCGCTCAGCCAAGGGGAAAACGCAGTGCGTCACGTACGTAGCGAGTTCGCCTTGGAAAAGGAAGCGACAGCGATCGGCGACATCTATCGGCAATTGCTCGGCGGCGCCCGCTGAAGCGAGGGCCTATTGGCCGAGATCGATGCGGTTGCGCTCGACGAAATCGATCATCGCCCGGTCCTCGACCAGATCTTTCTCAATGCTTTTGACGATCGACAAGACCTTGTCCCGGTACTTGGTCGGCGAGGCATCGTAGGTCCATCCGCGCGCCAGCTTGGCCATCAGCTCTTCACGGGATTTGGTGTAGTAGTGATTGAGTTGCAGGAACCGGTTCGAATAGAAATCCGGCGATTTCCGTGCGCGGCGCGTGAAACGCTTTCCGGCATCATTCGCCGTCAGATCGCCGAATGATCGCGTCTGAAACTGATGCACCGTGACTTCCGTCACCTCGCAGGGATCAACGATGCATTTGAAATTGCTGACATTTTCCTTGTTCGTCATCGGATCGGCACCGCGCATCGTGTAGTTCAGCGCCAGCGGACCGTCGGGCCGCTTCTCGTGACCGCTCGTCGCGAACATATGCCATGGCAACGAGACATTTGGAAAATCGCCGACTGCCGCTAGCGCCTCCTCGACCGTTCGCCCTTCCTTCGGCAACAGGAATTCGTCGACATCGATGAAGGCCATCCAGCGATATGCGCCGCCGAAATTGAGGATGGCGTGGGCGAAGACGATGACCTGACCGTTCAGGGGCGCCCCCGTGGTTGCATCGGTCATACGTCCGATCCAAGGGATGATCGTCAGCGTGTCGGCATCGAGGAGGCCACGTAGAATAGCGAGGGTCTCGTCCGTCGAGCCATTGTCATAGATATAGAAGTGACGAATGCCGACAGCTTGGTGGAAGCGTATCCATTCCTCGATATAGCGCGCCTCATCCTTGACGCAAACGGCAATCGCGATGCCGTGTCGGCCCGCCTGCGGCTTCGGCGGATCGATTGTAAGCCGCTTCGCATCCGATATCTTGGGCTTCAACCAACCCATGCGTCCGTTCCCCGCAACTCAGATCGTCGATACCGCGGCAAACCGCGCATCGTAGCCAAATCCGTGCTTCAATAGCGCCGAAACCGGCGAATAATTGACAAACGTCACGCCTCGCTCCGACGCGATTTCCTTTGCCAGAACAAAATGCTCAAGAATGCGGTCTTCGGCCTGGGCAATGCCAGAAAAGGCGGTCTCGTCGCTGGTCTCATAAAACCGGGGCTCACCGGCATTGGAAATATCGATACCGAGAAAGCCGATCGTTCGGGGCGAGCAATAAAGCGCGAACTGCAGCGCCGATACCGCGACCGAGCCACCCTGGAAAACACCGCGATCCGGCGCGAAGGAAAATCCGGCGGAGCCCGTTGCGTTGAGCCGCACGAAATCGAGCCTTCTGATGTCATCGATGGAGCGGCGGCGCACGCCGTAAGGCTTGCGGATATCGTCGATCAGGATGATCGTCTTATCCGCCAGCCAACGGCTGTCAAATTCCGAGATCGCCCGCAGCACGGCGACCGAAAACAGGCAAATCGTATCGGACGTGATCCTGCGCCGCATCATCTCGGAATGCCGCCAGACGAAACGCTCGTCCTCAACGGCGATGGCAAGCGGCGCGGCAATCTGCTCATCGATCAACCCGATAGCGCCGTTCAGCAGGATCGCGCTGCCCTTCTCAAGTCCGGTCAGATCGCAGTCGCGGATCGATGGGCCGGAGCCGACGATATGGATGATTTGACCGGACTGTTTGCGCAGCCGGTCGATGGGAGAAAGGGCCGCGACCTTGGCACGTCGGTAATAGACCTCGCCTACCCCGTTTGCCCGCACGATGTTGAGCCCTGGAAACCAGTCCTGCGCATGGGCGCGCGAACCGCCGAGCAGCAAGCGCGCACCCGTCTTGATCAACGATCGGTGCCAGGGGCGGTCCGCCATATCCTAGAGCTCCACCAGCCCGAGTTTCTTCACCTGCCGGATGGTCAGCATGGTGCGCACCGTATCGACATGCTCGTTCGCCGTCAGCACCTCGATGACGAAATCCTGGAACCGGGTGAGGTTTTCGGCGACGCAATGCAGCAGGAAATCGCTGTCGCCGGAAACCATCCATGCCTGCCGCACGAGCGGCCACTCGGCTGTCACAGCGGCGAAGGCTTTGAGATTGGCCTCCGACTGATGCTTGAGACCGACCATGCAGAAGGCAACGAGATCGAAGCCGAGCTTTGGGCTGTTCAGCATCGCATGGTAGCCCTCGATGACGCCGGCCTCCTCCAGCTTGCGCACCCGGCGCAGACAGGGCGGCGCGGAGATGCCGACGCGATCGGCGAGTTCGACATTGGTCATGCGCCCGTCGCGCTGGAGTTCCCGCAAGATCTTGATATCGATGGCGTCGAGTTCAGCCCGCAGCACTTTTCTTGCCTTTCTTTAATTCCCAACCGGCAGCTTCTATATAAAGCGCGAAAATACGCAAGAAAGTTTCCCGCGCGTGACCGAATCTTACACAAAGCAGATTTGCTCTGTTAGTAATGCAAGGCTGCCCTTGAATAAATGCATGCGACAATCATAAATGAGGCGGCGGATCGTGAAATCGCCTGCTTTTGCCCGTTTGAAGCCGCGGCTTCCCGAAGCGCTTAGATTGAAAGGACTACACATGCCTGCCCGCCATACCAAGGTGCTCATCATCGGTTCCGGCCCCGCCGGCTATACGGCCGCCGTTTATGCCGCGAGAGCCATGCTGAAGCCGGTTCTGATCGCCGGCCTCGAACAGGGCGGCCAGCTTATGATCACCACGGATGTCGAAAACTATCCGGGCTTTGCCGATCCGATCCAGGGCCCGTGGCTGATGGAACAGATGCTGCTGCAGGCCCAGCATGTCGGCGCGGAAATCGTCAACGATCTCGTCACCGAAGTCGATACCACCAAGCGCCCCTTTGTCGCGCGCACCGACAGCGGTCAGGTCTGGACCGCCGACACGCTGATCATCGCGACCGGCGCCAAGGCCAAATGGCTGGGCATCGAGAGCGAACAGCATTTCCAGGGCTTTGGCGTTTCCGCCTGCGCCACCTGCGACGGCTTCTTCTATCGTAATAAGGATGTGATCGTGGTCGGCGGCGGCAACAGCGCCGTCGAGGAAGCGCTCTATCTCTCCAATATCGCCAAGTCGGTCACCGTCGTGCATCGCCGCGATTCGTTCCGCGCCGAAAAGATCCTGCAGGAGCGCCTGTTCGCCAAGGCAAACGTCAAGGTTCTCTGGAATACCGAGGTTGCCGAAATCACCGGCACGCCGGCCAAGCCGCCGATGCCGCCGTCGGTTTCCGGCGCACGCCTGCGCGACACCCGCACGGGCGTCGTCACCGACGTAACGATAGACGGCGTGTTTGTCGCCATCGGCCACGCACCGGCAACGGAACTCTTCAAGGGCAAATTGAAGCTCAAGGACAATGGCTATCTCTGGACTGCACCCGATTCGACTGCGACCAACGTCGAAGGCATCTATGCCGCCGGTGATGTGACCGACGATACGTTCCGGCAGGCGATCACGGCAGCAGGGATGGGCTGCATGGCGGCGCTTGAGGCGGAACGCTACTTGACCGGGCATATGCCCGTCGCCGTAGCTGCGGAGTGATGCAGCCGATGAGGGGAAACGGCATGCCATTGGATTGGGACAAGCTGCGTATCTTTCACGCGGCTGCCGAAGCGGGCTCGTTCACGCACGCGGCGGATAAATTGCATCTGTCCCAATCCGCCATCAGCCGCCAGGTCAGCGCGCTCGAGCAGGACGTCGGCATCAAGCTGTTCCACCGCCACGCACGCGGCCTGATCCTGACCGAACAGGGCGAATTGCTGTATCGCACCGCGCATGACGTTCTCTTGAAGCTCGAAACGGTCAAGATGCAATTGACCGAAACGACCGATAAGCCGAGCGGCAAGCTGCGCGTGACGACGACCGTCGGCCTCGGCCAGGGCTGGCTGACCGACAAGATCCAGGAATTCCTACAGCTTTATCCCGACATGTCGATCCAGCTCATCCTCGACAATGAGGAGCTGGACGTGAACATGCGCCATGCGGACTGCGCCATCCGACTGCGCCAGCCGCAGCAATCGGACTTGATCCAGCGCAAGCTCTTCACCGTCCATATGCATGTCTACGCCGCCCCCTCCTACATCAACCGCTATGGCGAACCGCAGTCGGTGGAGGCTCTGGACGAGCATCGCATCATCAGTTTCGGCGAACCGGCGCCGAACTATTTGCTCGACGTCAATTGGCTGGAGATTGCCGGCCGCTCGTCGGACAACAAGCGCGTTCCACATCTGCAGATCAACAGCCAGACGTCGATCAAGCGCGCCTGCCTGCTCGGTATCGGCATCGCCGTACTGCCGGACTACATCGTCGGCCGCGATCCGGGCCTTATTCAGCTTGCGATCAATGCCGACGTGCCGTCCTTCGACACCTATTTCTGCTATCCCGACGAAATGAAAAACGCCGCCAAGCTCAAGGTTTTTCGGGATTTCATCGTCGCCAAGGCACGGAACTGGAACTTTTAGTTGAGCTAAGACTCTGTGTTACAAGCGTTTTTTGCCGTAATATATCTGTCACGCGTATGACGCATGGCTGATATGCACAAAACAGAGTTGAAGCCTGCCCAATTAACTACCATATCGCACATAGCTGATGCATATGGTGGCTTTTCCTCCCAGTTCCACCGCATTGGCTGTTCCCCTCTGGAGGTTTTTAACCTTCATACCTATAGGGCCCTGGTTGTTACCGGTGGCCCTTTTTTTTGCCCTTTTTCAGCAGAGGCCGCAAACGCATAACTGCCATGCACAAAAAAGCATTGCGCACTGCACAAATTAGCATCATACCGCACATAGCTGATGCACATGGTGGCTTTTCCTCCCAGTTCCACCGCAGCAGCTGTTCCCCTCTGGAGGTTTTTGACCTTCACACCTATAGGGCCCTGGTTATTCCGGTGGCCCTCTTTTTTTGCCCAAATTCTAAGCATGCCCACGAAGCGCATTGCATAAAATAATTTGCTGCGCCGCATCTTGATATATCGAAAATCGACGATACATGAATCGTTAATTTTCGATATTCAGCCGGTGACGTCATGGATAGAACTGAGATACTAAAGGCCTTGGCCCATCCCGCCAGGCTCGAAATCCTCAATCAGCTCAAAGATCCGCACGCCCATTTTCCGACCCAGGAACATCCGCTGGAGCTGGGTGTCTGCGCCAGCCAGTTCGAGCGCTGCGGCCTATCGCAATCCACCGTTTCCGCCCATCTCGGCACATTGCATCGCGCTGGCTTGGTGACCACCAAGCGCCTCGGCCAGTGGATTTTTTATAAGCGCAACGAAGAAACCATCGCCGAATTCCTTGCCACTCTTCAGAAGGAACTTTGAGATGCCGCTCGCCCTCCTTGTCCTGGCGTTGAGCTCCTTTGCCATCGGAACGACTGAATTCGTCATCATGGGCCTGCTGCCCGAAGTTGCCACTGATCTGTCCATCAGCATCCCGCAAGCCGGCTGGCTGGTGACCGGCTATGCGCTGGCGGTGGCGATCGGTGCGCCGATCATGGCCATCGCCACGGCGCATCTGCGCCGCCGCTCAACGTTGATCATGTTGATGGGCTTCTTCATCCTCGGCAACCTGCTCTGTGCCATCGCACCCGGCTATTGGGTCCTGATGATCGCCCGCATCGTCACCGCGCTTTGTCATGGTGCCTTCTTCGGCATCGGTTCGGTTGTCGCCGCAAGCCTCGTCACTGAGGACCGCAAGGCTCGCGCCCTCGCATTGATGTTCACCGGTCTGACGCTTGCCAATGTGCTCGGTGTGCCGCTCGGCACCGCATTGGGCCACGCTTTCGGCTGGCATGCGCCCTTCTGGATAATCACCCTGCTGGGCGTCGCCTCGCTTATCGGCCTGGTGCTTGTCCTGCCAAAAGGAGAAGAAGTCCGCCAGGACAGTCTTGCCCGCGAACTCTTGGCGCTACGCGGTCTCGGCCTATGGCTGTCGCTGCTGACAACGGTGTTTTTCGCCGCAGCCATGTTCACCCTGTTCACGTATATTGCGCCGCTGCTGCGCCAAATCACCGGCGTTTCGCCGCGATGGGTATCTTTGACGCTGCTATGGATGGGCATCGGCCTGACCATCGGCAATCTCATCGGCGGCAAGCTTGCGGACTGGCGTCTGGGCACCACGCTTGCCAGCACCTTCGCGGCAATCGCGCTGACCTCGGCCATATTCAGCATCACCAGCCATTCCTTCGTCCCAGCCGAGATCACCCTCTTCCTCTGGGCTGCGGCAAACTTCGCCGCAGTGCCGGCGCTGCAGATCAACGTCGTCGGTTTCGGCAAGGATGCGCCGAACCTGGTGTCGACCATCAATATCGGCGCCTTCAATACCGGCAATGCACTCGGGGCTTGGGTCGGTGGCGTCGTCATCGATACCGGCTTCTCGCTGTCGCATGTGCCGCTGGCCGGTGCCGCGATGGCTCTCCTCGGCCTTGCCACCGTGGCGTTGATCTTCGCGACGGTCAGAGCGAAGAGCGCCGCACCCGCCTCCTCCTAAGCTTTTCTTTCAACACTTCACCCCGGACAACAAGAAAGGACCTCCCATGGCCAAACTCTTTGAACCGACTAAGCTTGGCGATATCTCCCTCGCCAACCGCATCGTCATGGCGCCGCTAACGCGCAATCGTTCTCCGAATGCGGTGCCGAACGATTTGAACGTCAAATACTACGCCCAGCGCGCCACAGCCGGCCTCATCATCACCGAAGCGACCGCCATCACCCATCAGGGCCAGGGTTATGCCGACGTGCCCGGTCTCTACACCCGGGAAGCCCTCGACGGCTGGAAGAAAGTGACCGACGCCGTGCATGCAAACGGCGGCAAGATCGTCGTGCAGATGTGGCACGTCGGCCGTATCTCCCATACGACGCTGCAGCCGAACGGCGGCAAGCCCGTCTCCTCCACCTCCAAGCGCGCCAACAATGCCAAGACCTATCTGGTCAACAGCGACGGTAGCGACGGATTTACCGATGTCTCCGAACCCCGCGCCCTTGAGACCTCGGAAATTCCGGGAATCATCGAGGATTATCGCAAGGCCGCCCGCGCCGCGATCGAAGCCGGTTTTGACGGTGTCGAAATCCACGGCGCCAACGGCTATCTCATCGACCAGTTCCTGCGCGCCGATGTGAACGATCGTACCGACCAGTATGGCGGCTCGATCGAAAACCGCGCCCGTTTCCTCTTCGAAGTCGTGGATGCCGTGACCAAGGAAGTCGGCGCCGGACGCACTGCGATCCGCGTCTCGCCGGTAACGCCGTCGGGCGATTCCAGCGATCCTCACCCGCAGGCCCTCTTTACCTACGTCGTCGAAGGTCTGGCGAAATATGGTCTCGCCTATGTCCACATCGTCGAAGGCCAGACCGGCGGCGCGCGCGACTTCCTGCCCTTCGACTATGACGCGCTGCACGCTGCCTATAAGGCTGCAGGCGGCAAGTCTGCCTGGATGCTCAACAACGGCTACAATCGCGACATGGCGATCGAAGCGGTCGAAAGCGGCAAGGCCGACGTCGTTGCCTTCGGCAAGCCGTTCATCTCCAACCCGGACCTCGTTCGCCGGCTGAAGGAAAACGCCTCCCTCACCGCGCTGAACCAGGCAACGCTCTATGGCGGCGGCGCAAACGGCTACGCCGACTACCCGACGCTGGACGAAGTGGCTTAACTTCCGCCGCTCCGATCATGACGGAAAATCCCGCTGCGAGGCGGGATTTTCTTTTTGGCGACAGCCGTTAGAGTACCCGTATGTTTGATCCCTATCTCAACCGTTGGTCGCTCACGCCGGATGGCAACGCGATCATCACCCGTTCCAGCCATCTCCTGCCGGTCCTCTGGCGCGGCCTGCCCGCCATGCTGAAGGTCGCCCTCGATATTGACGAGAAGCTCGGCAGCCAGGTCCTGCGCTGGTGGGACGGCGACGGCGCCGCGCATGTCTATGAACACGACAGCGACGCTGCGCTTTTGGAACGGTCGACCGGACCGGGCTCGCTGCTGACGATGGCAATGGAAGGCGGTGATGACGAAGCAAGCCGGATCATCTGCCGCACGGCCGCAAAGCTTCACGCACCGCGCGCGACACCGTTGCCGGATCTTGTCCCGCTGGATCTCTGGTTCCGCGAGTTGGAGCCGGCGGCCCGTGCCCATGGCGGTCTTCTTGCCACCTGCGCCGAGATTGCCCGTCACCTGCTTGCCGATCAACGCGATCTCACCGTGCTGCACGGCGACATCCACCACGAGAATATCATGGATTTCGGTCCTCGCGGCTGGCTCGCCATCGACCCGAAGCGTGTTCATGGCGAACGCGGTTACGATTTCGCCAATACCTTCTGCAATCCGGAACTCCCCATCGTCACCGCTCCCGGTCGCCTGCAGCGGCAATTGCCGATCGTCTGCACCGAAGCAAGACTGGAACCGAAGCGGATGCTGCAATGGATCGTCGCCTATGCCGGCCTCTCCGCCGCCTGGTTCCTCAGCGACGGCGATAGCAGGAATGCCGAGTCGGATTTTATCGTCGCCAGGATAGCGTTGGCCGAACTCCGGACCTGACAACGTTTCTCATCGTGCCGGCAGACAGCCGAGTGCCATGAGGCTCGTCTTCACCGCCTCGTCGATCGGAGTATGCGGCTCCTCGCCGAGCACAGCCAGCAGCCTGTCATTCCTCATCTGCAGCGGCACTTTCCAGAGATAGCGCATTTCACGCAACTCCTTCATCAGCGGCACGAAAGGAGCGGCAAGCGGCAGTATCCACCAAGGAAAGGATTTCGCTTTCACTTTATGTCCGACTGCCCGCTCGACCGAGCCGATCATCTGCCGGCCGTCACCATCCCAATGGCCGCGCATGTGATAGACAGCGAAGGCCGGAAGCGCATCGCCTCTCTCGATCAGGCGGATCATCGTTTCCGCGACATCGGGCAGATAGGCCCATTGATGGCCGATGCCCGCCCTTCCCGGGTTGGTCACCGATGTCACTGGTTTGCCGGGTTTGACAATGCCCTGCGAGAACCAGCTATTGGTGCCATGCCCACCGAAGAAATCCCCGGCGCGGAGAATGATGATCGGCGTGCCGGCCTCCGCCGCGACCTTCAGCCGCCGCTCCATTTCGACGCGGATCGCACCCTTGCGTGTCTGCGGATGCTGCGGGCTGTCCTCGGTCACATCGGGAAGGACATCCGGCCCAAAATTGTAGACCGTGCCCGGCAGGACGATCCGCGCGCCGACTGCCTTCGCCGCTGCGATCGTGCCATCGAGCATCGGCAGGACCAGTTGCCCCCAATTGCGATAGCCGGGCGGGTTGACGGCATGCACGATCAGCTCGACACCCGTCGCCGCCTTCAACACATCGCTCGCCTGCATCGCATCGCCTTGCACCCAATCGAAGCCGGGCTCCCGGCGTGCAGCCGCGGCTGCGTTGCGGTTCAGCGCCCGGATGCGCCAGCCGCGGGCGGCAAGGCCGCGGGCAACGGCGCCGCCGATGCCGCCAGTGGCACCCAATATCAGAGCCGTCTTTCCATTGTTCATCTGCTCGGTCATCGTCATCTCCATCGATTTGATGGTGTGACTATGCCGCGCAACTTCGATAAACGAAATTGCCGAAAAATCTGGATATGATATACAAAAATATATGACGACATCGGAACCAAGCTGGGATTTCTATCGCACCTTCCTCGCCGTACTCCGCCACGGCTCGCTTTCGGCTGCCGCCCGGGATCTCGGTCTGACCCAGCCGACCATCGGCCGTCATATCGACGCGCTGGAAGAAACCGTCGGCGCCGAGCTTTTCACGCGCTCGCAACAAGGCCTTCTTCCGACGGACGCTGCCCTCGCCCTCCGACCCTATGCGGAAACGTTGGCCAGCACGACCGCCGCCCTACTCCGCGTCGCTTCCGGTGCACACGATAGGGTCAGCGGCACCGTGCGCATCAGCGCCAGCGAGGTCATCGGCGTGGAAGTATTGCCGCCGATCCTGGCTGGGCTGCAGGCCGCGCATCCCGATCTTGTCATCGAACTCTCCGCCTCGGATGCGGTGGAGGACTTGTTGCTGCGAGAAGCGGATATCGCGGTGCGCATGGTCGCGCCCACGCAGGATGCCCTGTTGGCCCGCCGTATCGGCACCATCTCCCTCGGCTTGTTCGCCCATCGCAATTATCTGGAGCTATACGGCGAGCCCAAAAGCATCGGTGAGTTGCGCCATCACAAGCTGATCGGTTTCGACCGACAGACCGCTTACATCCGCACGATGTTGAAGCGCTATCCCATGCTGGACGGCATCTCTTTTGCCTTCAAGTCGGATAACAGCATCGCTCTGCACAACGCGTTGCGCGCTGGCATCGGCATCAGCTTCTACCAAATGCCGCTTGCGAAAAGGGATGAGGATCTTGTCCGGCTGCTGCCCGAAATCGAGTTACCGCTCGACACCTGGGTCGCCATGCATGAGAATCTGAAGGCGTCACCGCGCTGCCGCGTGACGTTCGATGCACTGGTGAGCGGATTGCTGGACTACGTCAAAACCGACACAGAGCAGAAAAGATCATGACGACGAGCAATCCGGTTGAACTCGTGCTGTGTGATCCCGATTGGCCGGCAGCTTTACGCAGGCCATAACGTTTAGGCGCCGGGAGCCGTATCGACAGGCGGGAAACGGACCTTACCGTCGACAACCTCAGTTTCCGGTCGGTCGCCGCCATCGGTATATTCTTCGTGCCATTTTCCACGCTCGTCCTGCCAACTGATCTCGGCCGAATCGCCGCCGACCTGCTGCTCGGCCGCCACGATCCTGGCCGCCTCCACTGCTTCGGAATGAGTCGGAAATGCCTCGGAATAGACGTCGCCGAAACGATATGCCCATCCTCCATCATGTGGCACAATTTCGTAAGTGACCTTGACCATTCACAGCCTCCTTCTCATCTGCCAAGACCTTCGGATCCGAGTACTACCCGGCAGGACCGCGGTCCATCTGAGACGATTTGCAAGGATGCCGCGATATTGGGTTGGGCAGACCGATCGAGATAGTATTCCATTAAACGGCGCGGACTGCAAATCTTGTCATCTCCGCGCATGCTTGATGTGCGAAATCATTGATTTAGACTGAGAAAGTGAATCCGTGCGAAAGGTGAGGACTTGGCAATATCGAGCTGGCTGAAGCAGGAAAAGTTCCTGATCATCGCGTTTGCAATCGCTGTAATCGCCTATCTCGGTGAGCATACGTTGCTAGAAATGGGGCGGATCGCATCCCTGTTGGCCGCCGTCGCATTGATTGCAACCATCGTACTTGTCTCGATGCGCGTTGCCCACCACGCCGAGATTCTGGCGACGAAAGTCGGCGATCCTTATGGCACGATGATCCTGACGCTGTCGGCCGTCGCCGTCGAAGTGATCATGCTGGCAATCCTGATGGGCGGCGAAAGCTCGCCGACGCTGGTGCGCGATACGATCTATTCCGCCGTCATGCTCGACATCAACGGCATCCTTGGCCTTGCGGCGCTGATCGGCGGCCTGAAGCACGGCGAGCAGCCCTATAACGACGATTCCGGCAAGACTTACGGTGTCATGATCCTAACGGCCATGGGCATTTCGATGATCGTGCCGGAGTTCATCCCCGATGTGAAATGGCACTATTACTCCGCCTTCACCATCGTGGCGATGATCGCGCTCTACGGCCTCTTCCTGCGCATGCAGGTCGGTCAGCACAGCTATTTCTTCAGCTACAGCTATCCGCGCGCCGAGAAGAAACATGGCGCGCATGAGGATCATCATGGCGAAGATGCCACTGCGATCTCCATCGTCACGATCCTGATCGGCGTCGTGCTGATCGGCGGGCTTGCCGAGTTCATGTCAGCCTTCATGGATGTCGGTCTAAGGGATAGCGGCGCGCCGCCCGCGATCGCGGCCATTGTGGTCGCCGCCATTTCCGCCGCCCCCGAAATCCTGACCGCACTGCGCGCGGCACTACGAAACCGCATGCAGGCGACTATCAACATCGCCATGGGCGCCTCGCTCTCGACTGTCATCCTGACCGTGCCGGTCATGGAGGCGATCGCGCTCTATACCGGCCAGCCCTTCATCATGGCCATGTCGCCGGTACAGACCGTGATGATCATGATCACCTTGATTGCCGCCGCGATCAATCTCAACGACGGCGAGACCAATGCCATTGAAGGGATGACCCACTTCATCCTCTTCGCCACCTTCATCATGCTGACGGGATTGGGGCTTTGAGCCTGATTTCAATGACTTGCACCGACAGGCGGACTCAAATTGCGAAGCGCTTGAATCAGTTGATGAACCCGAAGCCATCGGCCTGAACGCAAAAAGCCCGCCATCTCTGGCGGGCTTTCATTTGACTTATCTTCGACTGCTTACTTGCAAGCCGCGCAGAAGCGCTGGATGCGGCGGCAAGCTTCCTCGAGAAGATCTTCCGAAGTCGCGTAGGAAATGCGGAAGTTCGGGCCGAGGCCGAAGGCCGAACCGTGGACGACGGCGACGCCTTCCGATTCCAGGAGTTCCGAGACGAAGTCTTCGTCGGTTTCCATGACCTTGCCGGTCGGCGCGGTCTTGCCGATCAGGCCGGCGCAGGACGGATAGACGTAGAATGCGCCTTCCGGAACCGGGCACGAAATGCCCTTCGCCTGGTTCAGCATCGACACGACGAGATCGCGGCGGCCTTCGAAGATCTTCTTGTTGCGCGGAATGAAATCCTGCGGACCGTTCAGCGCTTCGACGGCAGCCCACTGCGCAATCGAGGTCGCACCCGAGGTCTGCTGACCCTGGATCATGTCCATCGCCTTGATGAGCTGCAGCGGGCCGGCAGCATAGCCGATACGCCAGCCGGTCATCGCATAGGCCTTCGAGACGCCGTTCATCGTCAGCGTGCGGTCGTAGAGGCTGGGTTCGACCTCGACCGGCGTGGCGAACTTGAACTCGCCATAGGTCAGGTGCTCATACATGTCGTCGGTCAGAATCCAGACATGCGGATGCTTGACCAGCACGTCCGTCAGCGCCTTCAGCTCGGCATGCGTATAGGCAGCACCCGACGGGTTGGACGGTGAGTTGAACATGAACCACTTGGTCTTCGGCGTGATCGCCTTCTCAAGGTCGGCAGGCTGAAGCTTGAAGTTGTTCGCCTGCGTCGTTGCGACGAAAACCGGAGTGCCGCCGCAAAGCGCCACCATTTCCGGGTAGGATACCCAGTAAGGCGTCGGGATGATGACCTCATCGCCGGCGTTCAGCGTCGCCATGAAGGCGTTGAACAGGATCTGCTTGCCGCCGGTGCCGACGATCGTCTGCTCCCAGGTATAGTCGAGATTGTTCTCGCGCTTGAACTTGGCGGCGATCGCCTTGCGCAGCTCGGGGATGCCGGAGACCGGCGTGTACTTCGTCTCGCCGCGGTTGATCGCGTCGATGGCGGCTTTCTTGATATTGTCCGGCGTATCAAAATCCGGCTCGCCGGCGCCGAGGCCGATCACGTCGCGGCCTTTTGCTTTCAGCTCGCGCGCTTTTTGGGAAACGGCGATGGTGGCAGAAGGCTTTACACGGGAAAGAGCGTCGGCAAGAAAGGCCATGATGATCGGTCCTAATCGGTTGAAGTGGGCAGAAAGCCTGTGGACCAGATTTCTGCGCTAAGCTCTATGTCGAATGTAGCCCGCTGTTTCAAGCACAAAGGCGTCACAGTGACGTTATTTCGAAAGCCGTAGACGGCGCGCCACACGTCATCGTTGGGCTGCCATACGCCCGCCATTTTCCGAAACGAAGCTCACCCACACGCTCCGGCTGAATGGAGCGAATGAAAGGCGGACAGATGCGAACGCTCTGCCCGACGGTTGAATCATTTTGTGAGGCGGCTGATTCAAGCTCTCAAGTCACCGGAAATTCTTCACGAAAATCATATAGATCGTCATACATCTTGATTGCCACAAATTAGCCTTAACAAATGCTTTACGGCGCCGCAATTCGGTCCTGAAGGAGCCCACCTCTCACACTTTTATCGTGCAATCGGAACCAGTAACGCAGGGGGTAGCCATGTTTCTGGGTGACGAATGCACAACCGAGCGCCTTAGGGCGCACAATCTCATCTCTTCCTTCTCGATCGCAATAACAACATTGGCCGCATTGGCGGTCATGATGCTGAGTCTCATCACCACCGCACGCGCCGAAATCGCCGACCAGGCCGGCCAATCCGGCCGGCAGCTCGCCGGCCTCGTTCGCCCGAACGACGTCAACAGCGGCTCGCTGCTCTTCCCATCCAAGGAGCCTGGCTATTATGTCGAGGCACCGCGCCTGAAGACGGATGTCGAAATCGACGTCACCGGCCCGGTTTCCCGCGTCAAGGTTACGCAGCGGTTCCAGAACCCGAGCAAGGGCTGGGTCGAAGGCACCTATGTTTTCCCGCTGCCGGACAATGCAGCCGTCGACACGCTGCGCATGCAGATCGGCGACCGCTTCATCGAAGGCCAGATCAAGCCGCGCCAGGAGGCCCGGCAGATTTATGAGGATGCCAAAGCCCAGGGCAAGAAGACGGCCCTGCTCGAACAGCAGCGGCCGAACATCTTCACCAATCAGGTTGCCAATATCGGCCCCGGCGAAACCGTCGTCATGCAGATCGAGTACCAACAGAGCGTCCATCAGTCGTCCGGCGAATTCTCGCTGCGCTTCCCGATGGTCGTCGCGCCGCGCTATAACCCGCAGCCGATCGTTCAGAGCGTCGAGTTCAACAATGGCACCGGCTTTGCCGTGCCGCAGGACCCGGTGCCGAACAGAGAGAAGATCGAAGCTCCAGTTCTCGATCCGCGTGAAAATGCCAAGATCAATCCGGTATCGCTGACCGTCAACCTCAAGGCCGGCTTCCCGCTCGGCGAGGTAAAGTCCGCCTTCCACGAGATCAATATCACTGAGAACGGCGAACAGAACCGTGCGATTTCGCTGAAAGGCGACTCCGTGCCTGCCGATCGCGATTTCGAGCTGAGCTGGAAGGCGGCTCCAGGCAAGACGCCGAGCGCCGGCCTCTTCCGGGAAATGAAGGACGGCAAGACCTATCTGCTCGCCTTCGTCACGCCCCCGACGGCACCGGATGCGACGACGGAGCAGCCGAAACGCGAGATAGTCTTCGTCATCGACAATTCAGGCTCCATGTCCGGCCAGTCGATCGAACAAGCCCGCGCCAGCCTGGCGCTTGCGATCTCCAAGCTGCAACCCGGCGACCGCTTCAATGTCATCCGCTTCGACGATACGATGACCGACTATTTCCACGGTCTCGTCGCCGCCATACCGGATAACCGGGAAAAGGCGATCGCCTATGTCGATGGCCTGACCGCCGCTGGTGGCACGGAAATGCTCCCGGCCCTGTCGGATGCACTCCGCAATCAGGGACCGATCGCCAATGGCGCGCTCCGCCAGGTCGTCTTTCTGACCGATGGCGCGATCGGCAACGAGCAGCAACTCTTTCAGGAGATCAGCCAGAACCGCGCCGAAGCCCGCGTCTTCACCGTCGGCATCGGCTCCGCACCGAACACCTACTTCATGACCAAGGCCGCCGAAGTCGGTCGCGGCACCTATACCGCAATCGGTTCGCAGGATCAGGTGGCCGAGCGCATGGGCGCATTGTTCACCAAGCTCGAAAATCCGGCGATGACCGACATTGCTGCCAGCTTCGACAATGCCAAGGCTGACGATATCACACCCAATCCGATGCCCGACCTCTATACCGGTGAACCGGTGGTGCTGACAGCCGAGCTCTCCGACGCACAGCCGAACGGCAAGCTGCAGATATCAGGCAAGACCGGCGCCCAGCCCTGGCGCGTCGAAATGGACATCGCCAATGCCGCCGAAGGCAAAGGCATTTCGCAGCTTTGGGCGCGCCGCAAGATCGACGATATCGAGGCTCGCGCCTATGAGATTCAGGATCAAGGAGCGCTGGACAAGCAGGTCGAAGCGGTGGCACTCGCCCACCACCTCGTCTCACGCGTCACCAGCTTGGTCGCCGTCGACGTCACGCCCTCCCGCCCCACCGACCAGCCGCTTGGTTCCGCCAAGCTGCCGCTCAACTTGCCCGCCGGCTGGGATTTCGACAAGGTCTTCGGCGAAGGCGAAGCTCCGGTCACTGCGCCCAGCGGCGAACGCAAGGCCTCGGTCGAGCCGATCGGCACGACCGATGAACAGGCTGAAGCAGATCAGGCCGATATTAACGGCGCCATGCTTCCCAAGAACGGCTCAGCAAGGCGACAGTCCGCGCTGGCAAGCCAGATTGCCGCCGCGCCGACACCCGCAACCGCCGGCATGATCGCCCGCCAGGCCACATCGAGTGTCAACCTGCCGCAAACTGCGACACCGGCCGAGCGGAACATCCTGATCGGCCTGACCTTACTTGTTTTCGCGGCGATCGCGGCGGGGCTGATGCTGCTGCGCCGCCGAGTCTTTGGATGGTGATGTGATGGGAGGGGAAAGCACTGCATTTTCCCCTTCTTCTCCCCTCGGGAAGAAGGCATTTACACGCCTCGAAAAGCTCGCCCTCGCCTGCATCGCCGCCCTTGCCGTGACAGGCCTGACCTTCCTCGGCAACGGCCTCTATATGAAAGCCAAGGCCGAGCTTGCGCAGATCCTGCTGAAACGCGCCTTCGCCGCCGAGCCTCGTGGCGAGGATGCAAAGCCGTGGCCCTGGGCGGATTTCACCACCGAGGCCGAGGTCCGCGCACCCCGGATCGGTGCGGAAGCGATCGTGCTTGCCGGCGCCAGCGGCCAAGCGCTGGCTTTCGGGCCTGGATGGCTGACGAATACGCCACAGCCGGGCGAAGAAGGCACCGCCGTCATTGCCGCCCATCGCGATACACATTTCCGCTGGCTGCAGGATATCAAACCGGGCGATCTGATCGAAGTCACCCGCCGCGACGGTAGGATACTCACCTTCCGGGCCGGTCAGGGCCGTGTCGCACCATGGGACCGGAACGGCATCGATCCCGCCACGCCCGGTCGTCACCTGGCACTCGCCACCTGCTGGCCATTCGGCGCCGTCACGCGCGGGCCGCTGCGTTATATCCTTGATGCCGAGTTAGTGGACACCGCCAAACAAACGGCTTTACTGGACACAAAGACGTTACCCTCGCCGTAACGCGCCTTGAACAGCAATCCGCTCGTCCCACGTTGCATAAACAGTTCATCGAAGGGAGGAGACGGATTGAAGCGCCTTCACAGAACGGGATATTGCACTGTCCTTGCGGCTTCCGCGCTGCTGATGGCGAACGCCGCCCTTGCCGATCCGGTCAAGACGATCGGCACGCAGAAGGTCAAGGTGAAGATCGAGACGATCGCGAGCGGCCTCGACCATCCTTGGGCCGTCGAAGTGCTGCCGGATGGCGCCTACCTCGTGACGGAGCGACCGGGCCGGATGCGCGTCATCCGTGATGGCCAGACGTCGGCTCCGATCGCCGGTGTGCCGGATGTCTATGCCCGCGGCCAAGGCGGCTTGCTTGACGTCGCCCTCGATCCAAAATTCGCCGGCAACCGTACCATCTATTTCACCGCTTCCATCGCCGCCGGTGGCGGCAGCGGCACGGCAGTCTTCCGCGCGGTCTTATCGCCGGACGAACGGCGCCTGACCGACGTGAAACGCATTTTCGTGATGAACAAGATGTCGCGCGGCAGCATCCAATATGGCTCGCGTATTGCGGTCGCTAAGGATGGCAGCCTGTTCGTCAGCCTCGGCGACCGCGGTGAACAGGACCGAGCCCAGGATTTCCAAGACGATGCCGGTTCGATCATCCATATCGGGACTGACGGCAGCATTCCCGCCGACAATCCGTTCAAGGATGGCGCAAAGGCCCTGCCGGAAATCTGGTCCAAGGGGCATCGCAATCCCGAAGGCATTACCTTCGACGCTGCTGACGGCAAGCTCTATACGGCTGAACACGGCGCCAGAGGCGGCGATGAAATCAACACACCGGAGGCGGGCAAGAATTATGGCTGGCCGGTCATCTCCTATGGACGCAACTATACCGGCACCAAGATCGGCGTCGGTACGGCAAAGAAAGGCATGGAACAGCCGCTTTTCTATTGGGACCCGTCGATCGCGCCCGGCGCCATCGCCGTTTACCGCGGCAAAATGTTCCCGGAATGGAAAGGCGATTTCCTCGTCGCCGCGCTGAAATTCGAGCTGTTATCGCGCCTCGATCGCAACGATAGCGGCAAGGTGACCGAACGCGAGCGCATGTTCGATGGAGAATTCGGTCGGTTGCGCGATGTCGTGGTCGCGCCGGACGGAGCGCTGTTGCTCACGACGGACGAAGACGATGGCGCGTTGCTGCGTGTTTCCAGGGCCGCGGAATAATGCAGGCCGCCGCTAATGGCCTTCGCGCTTGCCCTGAGGAAAAGCAACTGCTAACGGTCGGTCTCCCCTTTCCTCCCCCTCCCGTAGGATGCAGATGACTCGCATACAGGCGAATTTGGTGTTGTTGTTGGCTGCCGCCATCTGGGGCGGCGGCTTCGTCGCGCAGTCGACGGCGATGAAAGCCATCGGGCCGTTCTGGTTCATCGGCCTGCGCTTCGCCGTTGCCACCATCGTTGTCCTGCCCTTTGTCTGGATGGAAAACCGCAAGGCCAAAAAACCGCTGACGCGCCGGAACTGGCTTTCCTTCTTCCTCATCGGCGTTGCGCTCTTCGGCGGAGCGGCAACGCAGCAGATCGGGCTTTTGACGACGACCGTCACCAATTCCAGCTTCATCACCGGCCTCTACGTCGTTTTCGTGCCGCTGATCGCCGTCGTCTTCCTGCGCCGGCCGCCGCATTGGATCGTCTGGCCGGCGGCGCTGACAGCGCTCGGCGGGATATATCTGTTGTCCGGCGGCTCCTTTTCACGGCTGACGGTCGGCGATTTCCTGACCGTCATCTGCGCCCTCTTCTGGGCAGCGCAGATCACCCTCGCCGGCTCCTCCGTCAGCGAAACCGGCCGCCCGCTCGGAATCTCCGCCATGCAATTTGCGGTTACCGCGATCGCAGCCCTTGCGGTCGCCGTGATTGCCGAGCCGATCAGCTTCGCCGCCATCCAAGCAGCACTGGGCGAAATCCTCTATGTCGGCATCTTCTCGTCCGGTCTTGCCTTCGTGCTTCAGGTTATCGGCCAGCGTTATACAACCGCGCCCCAGGCTGCGATCTTCCTCTCCTCCGAGGCTCTGTTCGGCGCCTCGCTGGGCAGCCTGCTGCTCGGTGAAACCATGGGCCCCCCGGGCTATGCCGGCTGCACCCTGATGTTCATCGCCATGCTTGCGGTGGAGTTGGTGCCGGAACTCGTCCGGCGGCGTAGCATCGCAGCGTGAAAATTGTTGAAAATACGCGTTATGGCTGTTCTACGCCGGCCTTAATGAATTTTTTTCGAATGATCCGAAAGATGGATTTTGGCTATATCATTTGGGAAAATTTCGCCAAAATTATATCGCAAACGATACAAAAACCTTAGAAACTAGTTGTCGGCGTGGGAAAATTTGCGATTCGCGCTAACACACTTGCATTACGGCAGTGTGCTCTCCGGAACACGTTAAAAAACTTTTGCTTGCCAATTCCCGATAAACACAGCACTCTCAGCGCTGTTCGGGCATTTTTAGAGCATGGGAAGTCCTTAATAAAGTTGCGCGCCGGAAACGCTAAATTATTCCGGTCAGCTTGGTTGAGAAACGATGCGCGAATTCGCTTCGAAACCACGCCGAGGTATAGGGGACCTTTTCCTTCAAATTGCGAGAACTGCCTGCAAGCGCCCGCAAGGGCAATACAGCAATGCTGCCCGTGTGGATGGTGGGCAGAGAGAAAAGGACCTGAGGCATGGCCGAGACTGGCACTGTAAAGTTTTTCAATACCGATAAGGGCTTCGGTTTCATTAAACCGGACAAGGGTGGCGCGGACATCTTTGTGCACATTTCCGCAGTACAGGCTTCTGGTCTGGCAGGACTGTCAGAAAACCAGAAGGTAAGCTTCGACACGGAACCGGATCGCCGCGGCAAGGGACCGAAGGCTGTCAATCTTCAGATTGCCGGCTGAGAGCGCCTTACGGCTGTCATTCGAGTTGAAGCCCGGCAGTGATGCCGGGTTTTATCATTCAGTCTGCATTCAGCTTGCCGTGTCTAGTGTGTCCTCCATAAAGATTGGGAACTACGGTCTTCCGGTTCCCCTTAGAGGACAGACTCATGAACATGCTCGGCAAATCCCTCCTTATGTCCGCCATGGCTGCAGCCCTGACGCTGACATCCATGTCTACCGCTTCGGCCGATGACCGTTGGCATCATCACAACGGGGAAGGTTGGGCAATTGGCGCGGCAGGCCTCGCCACCGGCCTCATCGTCGGCTCCGCAATTGCCAGCCAACCACGTTATGTCGAACCTGATCCGGTCTACGTCGATCCCGACTATGCGGCGCCCGCGCCTTATTACTATCGCGCGCCACCGCGCCGCGTCTATGTCGAGCGTGATGTCGGCTATTACGCACCGCAGCCCGTCGGCCTGCGCCCCTGGTCGTCCCAATGGATGCGTTATTGCTACGACCGCTACAGCAGCTTCGACGGCCGCAGCGGTACCTATCTCGGCTATGACGGCATGCGCCATTTCTGCACAGCCAATTAATCCCTGTGCAAGCTGATGTCTCGAAAGGAAGCGCCGCCATCGAGCGGCGCTTTTGTTTTGGCGTCAAAGCCCCCGCAGGAAGGGATTGGTGCGCCGCTCTTCGCCGATCTGGCCGCCGGGGCCATGGCCGCAGATGAAGCCAACATCGTCACCCAGCGGAAACACTTTGTCGCGGATCGACTCCAAGAGCTGCTGGTGATTGCCGCCCGGCAAGTCGGTACGGCCGATCGAGCCGTGAAACAGCACGTCGCCGACATGGGCGAATTTCTGCGTTCTGTTGAAATAGATGACATGACCCGGGGCATGGCCGGGACAATGGAAGACCTCAAACTCATGTTCGCCGAAGGAAACCTTGTCACCGTCCTTCAGGAAACGATCCGGCACGACGTTGCGAACGCCCTCGATGTTGAACATCTTGCTCTTCGCCTCGATATCCTGCAGCAGCGGGCGATCATCCTCATGCGGGCCGATGACCTCCAGACCCAGCGCTTCCCGAAGTTCGTCGGCGCCGCCGGCGTGGTCGATGTGACCATGCGTCAGCCAGATCGCCTTCAGCACGATGCCATTTTCGCGCACCGTCTGCAGGATAACATCGACGTCACCGCCGGGATCCACCACGACTCCCTCCTTCGTTTCCGGATCGAACAAGATGGTGCAGTTCTGTTCGAAGGGTGTCACCGGAATGATGCCGGCCTGGAGCATGCCCATGGGAAGCGCCTCGTCTGTTGAATGCATATCCCGCCGATATAATCCCAAACACCGGGCAAAACAGCCCCTCCTCCCCGGAAAATGCCGAGACTGCGAAACAGCGCAGCGGAACCCTCCGCCCCTGCGAGCGTTTGCACAGGTAGGCTGCCAAAGCAGAGGAGAAAACCAATGTTCGCAAAGAGAAACTTGCTGCTGACGGGCCTTGTGCTCCTGGGCAGTGCCGGGCTCGCGCAAGCGCAGATGTCGGCGACAACTGCGACCGATCTCAACGTCCGCACCGGCCCTGGTCCGCAGTACCCGAGTGTCGGCATGGCAACCCGCGGCTCTGAAGCGACCCTCGACGGCTGCATCCAAGGCAGTAGCTGGTGCCGCATCGATGTCAATGGCATGCGCGGCTGGGTGGATGCTGAGGCCCTGAGCGTTGAGCAGAACGGCAATCCGGTGGTGGTAGAGGAGCATTACAGCCAGCTCGGCGTACCGACGATTACCTATACCGAAACCGATCAGGGGACGACGGGCAGTGTTTCCCCCTCACCGGACGACGAGCTGATCGGCCCGGTCAGTGAGGTCGATGCCGTCGCCCCGCCGGCGGAAGTCCGCACCTACATTACCCAGAACCGGGTCAACACCGTGCGCCTGCGCGGCAACGTCGTGGTCGGCGCCACCTTGCCGCAAAGCGTCGTCATCCACCGTATCCCGGATTATCAATACAGCTACGTGGAAGTGAACCGCCAGCCAGTGCTGGTCGATCCGAATACCCGCCGCATCGTCTACGTGTATCAATGATTCACGGCCACTAATCGACATTCCTCAAAATCGCCGGCGGCCAAAGGGCCGCCGCTCTTTTTGCGCGGACTTTCCCGCCGATTATTGCAGAATTCTCCCGTATGAGTTGCCTTCCTGTTTTCACCGGCCGATACATGATGTATTCCTAATATCGACGAGGATTACCGCCACTCCCCAGGCATGAGCAGGGATGTGGCAGAGGGCATTCCGGAAAGGGCTTCCGGAACAAGGGGGAGAAGGTAATCATGGAAAGTCTGGGGCCAATCATCACACAACTGATCGCCGGCGCAATCGGCGGTAACGCGGCCAGCGCCGCCCTGAAGCAGGAAGGGATCAATCTCGTCGCCAGGACGATTGCCGGCGCCGTCGGCGGTCTGGGCGGCGGCCTCATCCTCAACCTGATCGGCAGCGAAGCGCTGACGGGCATTATCGCACAGGGCATCTCCGCGCTCATCGCCGGTGGTGTGCTCTCGGCGATCGTCGGCGCAGTTCTCGGCCGGAAATAAGACGAGGTGTCGGATAGAATAAGAGCCGGGGGGACCAACCCCGCCCGGCTTTTATGGGCTATTCTGAGGTCTTATGCGGCGGCAGCCGCAGTCGGATACACTTCCTTCATATAATCGTTCATCAGCGTTTCGCTGATCGATGCCGGCGTGAAGCGATAGGGGCCGATTTCCGAGACCGGCGTCACTTCCGCTGCCGAGCCTGTCAGGAAACATTCGCTGAAATCAGGCAATTCTTCCGGCATGATCGCCCTTTCGATAACCTGCAATCCACGACGTTTGGCAAGTTCGATCACCGTCTGGCGCGTAATGCCGTTCAGGAAGCAATCCGGCGTCGGCGTATGGATTACACCGTCCTTGACGAAGAAGATATTGGCGCCCGTCGCTTCCGCCACTTGGCCGCGGTAATCGAGCATCATCGCGTCGGCATAACCCTTGGCTTCGGCCGCATGTTTGGAGATGGTGCAGATCATGTAGAGGCCGGCGGCCTTGGAAGCGCAAGGTGCTGTCTTCGGATCGGGGCGGCGATACTCGGCGATGTCGAGGCGGATACCCTTCAGCTTTTCGGCCGGATTGAAATAGCTGCCCCACTGCCAGATCGCGATCGCGACATTGATGCGGTTGTTCTGGGCGGACACGCCCATCATCTCGCTGCCGCGCCAGGCGATCGGCCGCACATAGGCCTCGGAAAAGCCCTGGCGTTTCAGCAGTTCGATTGTCGCCGCATCCAGCTCGGCGACGCTGTAGGGAATTTTGAAACCGAGAATGTCGGCGGACTTGTGAAGACGCTGATTGTGCTCCGTCAGCTTGAAGACCCGGCCGCCATAGGCGCGCTCGCCTTCGAAAACTGCGCTCGCATAATGCAGACCATGGGTCAGCACATGAATCTTAGCGTCCTTCCAGGGCACGAATGCGCCGTTGAACCAGATCTCCCCATCCAGTTGATCAAAAGGAACCGATGCCATCTTGCTTCTCCTCCGGCGCCCGGACGCCATGACTGTTGATTGTTGTCCCCATTACGCATTATCCACGATGGAAGTGGGGAAAATATGAGACGTGTTGGAGTTTTGCGCAGCCGGGCTTAGTTTCCAAATATGGCCATATCCGTCCGGGCGGCGCAAGATCGGCGAAAACTAGCAGCGGCGCAAAAATACGTCAATAAAGCTGACATATTTTTGCATAAGTTTCCCGATTGCCCCAAAATAGGAAAGGAAATGCCAAGGTGCCACGACTGACGAGCCCAAAAGCAGTAAAACCGGAGCTGCTGGCGACGCCGATGGAGAATGCGGGGATCATCGATTTCGAGATTATCGAGCTGCTTTTCTTTGCCTATCGGGACTTCGTGTCCGATCCCGACCAAATTCTGGACAAGAGCGGATTCGGCCGCGCCCATCACCGCGTCGTCCATTTCGTTAACCGCGAACCCGGTATGACGGTTGCGGACCTGTTGGAAACATTGAAGATCACCAAACAGAGTTTGGCGCGGGTTCTCAAACAATTGATCGATTCAGGGTATATTCATCAGGTGGCCGGACCTGAGGATCGTCGGCAGCGCAAGCTCTATCCGACACAAGCCGGCCGAGATTTGGCACTGGCGCTGGCCGAGCCGCAATCGCGCCGTATTGAACGGGCATTCGAAGGCGCGTCCGATGCGACGCGCGAAAGCGTCAAAAGGTTCCTGAGGGGAATGCAGGACTGAGCCATGGTCTCGAACCGAAGAGCCGCAAAGCGGGGTTTTGGACAAGACCATCTCAATCAAACGGATAGAACAAGATCGAGACGGATTGAATGACAACAAAAACAGCAATTTCGGACGATGCAGCGCACCTCCTGGTCGTGGATGACGACACGCGTATCCGCGCCCTTCTCAACCGTTATCTCATGGAAAAGGGATTCCGGGTGACGGCCGCCGCCGATGGCGCCGAGGCCCGCCGTAAGCTCGAAGGGCTCGATTTCGACCTGATCATCATGGACGTGATGATGCCCGGCGAATCCGGAATCTCGCTGACGGCAAGCCTGCGCGCCATCAAGAGCATTCCGATCATCATGCTCACCGCCCTTGCCGAGTCCGAAGCCCGGATCGCCGGACTGGAAGCCGGCGCCGACGATTATCTGCCGAAGCCTTTCGATCCGCGCGAACTCGTGCTGCGCATCAACAATATCCTGCGCCGCAACGCGCCGGCCGACGCGCCGAAGATCGAACAGGTAATGTTCGGCCCCTATACCTTCTCGCTGACCCGCAAGGAGCTGAAGAAGGCCTCCGAGCTCATCCGCCTGACCGACCGGGAGCAGGAAATCATGCTGCTTTTTGCCAAGCGCGCCGGCGACACGATTCCCCGCCACGAACTGATCGGCAGCGACGCCGAAGTCGGCGAGCGCACCATAGACGTGCAGATCAACCGCCTGCGCCGCAAGATCGAGGACGATCCGGCCAACCCCATCTGGCTGCAGACGGTGCGCGGCATCGGCTATCGGCTGAGCATAGATTAATTTCAATTCCCTGGGATCAGCGGCGATGGTGACATTCGACTCGATCAGACGCGATCAGGAGCACATGCCCTCCAATGGCATGCGCTGGCTTTCGCGCTGGTGGCGGCGACGGCTGCCGACCGGCCTTTATGCGCGTACGCTGCTGATCTTCATCCTGCCCATGATCATCCTGCAGGCGGTCGTCACCATCGTCTTCATGGAGCGCCACTGGCAGATGGTGACGCAACGCCTGTCGATGGCCACCACCCGCGACATCGCCGCCGTCATCGACATCATTCAAACCTATCCGCAGGATGCCGACTATTCCCAGGTCGCGCAGATGGCTCGGCAAAAGCTCGACCTCGCCATCTCCATCGAGCCGGGCGGCGAACTGCCACCGCCGCGCGAGAAGCCGTTCTTTTCGATTCTCGATGGCATCTTGAGCGACGAAATCCGCGACCAGATCAATCTCCCCTACTGGGTCGACACGGTCGGAAATTCGAGCCTCGTCGAAATCCGCATCAAACTGCCGGACAAGGTGCTGCGCGTCTTTGCCAAGCGGAGCCAGACCTACGCCTCGAATACACATATCTTCATTCTTTGGATGGTCGGCACATCGCTGGTGCTGATCGGCATTGCCGTCTTGTTCCTGCGCGGCCAGATACGGCCGATCCTGGCGCTGACGCAGGCCGCCGAGAGTTTCGGCAAGGGCCAGCGGCTGGAGAACTATTCGCCGCGCGGCGCCGACGAAGTGCGCCGCGCCGGTCTCGCTTTCATCCTGATGCGCGAGCGCATCGAACGGCAGATCGAACAGCGCACCGCGATGCTTTCCGGCGTCAGCCATGACCTGCGCACCGTGCTCACGCGCTTCAAACTGCAGCTCGCCCTTGTCGGTGATAATCCCGATCTTGTCGGCCTCAGCGAGGACGTCGAGGACATGCAGAGCATGCTGGAGGGCTATATGGCCTTCGCCCGGGGCGAGGCGGAAGAGGATGTCGGCAAGCTGCGGCTCAGCGATATCCTCGACAAGGTCGAACAGGACTTCTCGCTGCACGGCAAATCCATGAGCTTTTCCATCGATGGCGACAATGAAATCTCCGTCCGTCCGAATGCCTTCACACGGCTGGTGACAAACCTCGCCTCCAATGCGCGTCGCTATGCACATACGCTACGTATCGAAGCTAAGCACAGCCCCAAATGGCTGACGATTAATTTCGACGACGACGGCCCCGGCATTCCCGTCAATGCGCGAGAGGATGTGTTCAAGCCGTTCTTCCGGCTGGACGAGGCGCGCAATCTCGACAATTCCGGCACCGGCCTCGGCCTTGCCATTGCCCGCGATATCGCTCGCAGCCACGGCGGCAATGTCACGCTCGGCGACAGCCCGTTGGGTGGCCTGCGCGCCACCATCCGCATTCCCGCTTGAGGACCCAAGAGAGGACATTGCATGCCGATCGACATCAACGACATGCATTGGCTCAATCTGCCGCCGGCCTGGGAAATGAATAACGGCCGGCTCATCGTCCGCTCCGGCGACAAGACGGATTTCTGGCAGGGAACCTATTACGGCTTCCACCGCGACGACGGCCATTTCCTCGGTCGACATTGGCATGGCGACTTCACCGCCGAGATCACTTTCATCGGTCACTATCGCGAACTCTATGACCAGGCCGGCCTCATGGTCCGCCATGACGACATGCACTGGATGAAATGCGGGATCGAATATACCGACGACGCCAAGCATTTCAGCGTTGTGGTCACAGACGGCAATTCCGATTGGTCTGCCTTCCGGCTCGATCATGAGTTTGACGCCATGTCGGCGCGGGTGACGCGCAACGGCGACGCGCTTTTCGTTCAATACCGCACCGACAAGATGAACGAGTGGCGCATGGCCCGCCTCGCCTGGTTCGACCCTACGCTGGAAGACGTCGCCATCGGCCCCGTCTTCTGCTCACCGCAACGCGATGGTTTCGAAGCGGAGTTTCTGGATTTCATTGTATCGGAGCCGGTGTCGCGGGATATTCATTAACGTAAGACCTTCTCCGGGGGAGAAGGTAAAACTCACATCATCTTCCTGCCATTCGGCACAGGCTGGGTCACGGCAGCAAGCACGATCGCGCCGGATTCGTCCTCGAAGCCGAGGGTCAGCACTTCGGAGCGGACGGGACCGATCTGGCGCGGCGGAAAGTTGACGACGCCGAGGACCTGGCGGCCGATGAGGGATTCCGGCGTGTAATGCACGGTGATCTGCGCCGAGGAGCGCTTGATGCCGATCTCCGGTCCGAAATCGATCTTCAATTTGAAGGCGGGCTTGCGTGCTTCTGGAAAAGGCTCCGCCTCGATGATCGTCCCGACACGGATATCCACCCGCTCGAAATCGCCATAGGTGATCTCTTCCGCCATAGGCACACCCTCTGGAAATTTAACCGGCCAGTTCCTGCGCGCGCTTACGCGCTGCCTCCAGCGCCTCATCGAACAGAGGCTGCATGCCATCTTCCGCCATCAGAACGGCAAGGGCTGCGGCAGTCGTTCCGCCGGGAGACGTCACGTTCTGACGCAGTCGCGAAGCGTCATCGGGGGACTGATGCAACAATTCACCAGCCCCCGCGACAGTTTCCCGTGCGAGACGCATGGCGAGGTCCGCCTGCAGGCCGAGCTTCCGGCCCGCCTCCGCCATGCACTCGACGAGATAAAAGACATAAGCCGGTCCGCTGCCGGAAACGGCCGTTACCGAATCGATATCGGCCTCCGCTGGCACCCACTCGACCGGACCGGACACCTTCAAGAGATTTTGCACCAACTGGCGCTGGCGCTCGCCGACTTTGGCATTGGCAAACGCACCGGTAACGCCGCGGCCGACCATGGCCGGCGTGTTCGGCATTGCGCGCACCATCGCCGCTTCACCGAGATGATTTTCAAGAAAAGCCAATGTCTTACCGGCAGCAATCGACACCACCACCGTATTCGGCCCGATCGACGCCTTGAATGGCGGCAATACATCTTCCATGACCTGCGGCTTGACGGCGATGAAGAGAACGCCGGCGGTCACACCTGCGGGAACGCTGGTAACATGGCTCGCACCGGCATCGGCGATCAACTTCAGCATCGCCTCGGACGGCTTGGGATCCACGACGGTCACCGAGGAACCCGGCACGCCGTTCTTCAGCCAACCCGTCAACAGGGCGCCGCCCATGTTGCCGGCCCCGATCAGGATGATCGGATCGGAGGATGCGAAAGCGCTCGAGGATGCCTCAGTTGCCATATCAGGCTTCGCCCACGGTTTCGAAAAGTACGGCTTCCATGGCGCGGTTTGCGTCAAGGCCGGACCACACTACAAATTGGAAAGCCTGATAGTAAGCTTCGCAGGTGTCAAGAGCATTGGACAGCAACACTTCCACCTGCCTGTTGGTCGGCTCGGCGCCGCCGGAAAGCAGCAGCGACTGCCGGAAGATCACGATATCTTCCTGCCGCCACAGATCGAAATGCCCCATCAGCACCTGACCATTGATGCAGGACAGCAGCTTGATGACCTCGTTGACACGCGGATCAGGAACTTTGATGTCGAAGGCGCAGGCGATGTGCAGCGCCTCGAACTCCTCCATCCAGGAGAAGGAGACATGATAATCGGTCCACCGGCCTTCGACGGTCATGGCGATTTCATCCTCGCCGGACCGCTCGAACGACCAGTCATTATTGGCGGCCACGAATTCGATCATGTCGACCGGATTCGACTGTCGTTCGACTTCCATTTCCATAAGGCTCATGCAGCACCTTCTTGACCGGAATGAATGCAGTTTCCCCGTGCTCGAACACTGAAAAAACGCAAACAGTTTTACTCCGGAAACATACTCGGGATGATGTTGAACGGCCGCCAGACTAACGCATCCACCCTGCCCGGAGCTTACCAAGTCCGTTTCGAATCATCATTTAAAATCAGTGTATAACGGCATGCCCGGCATGCCAGCCCCTCATCGGAGATTTTGGCGAAGGGTGCTGTGGACAGCTCTTCCGATGTCTATTCAGAAGGGAGTCATAACTGACTCTGACGATTGGCTTTTTTGCCTGTGTCCACAGGTGGAAAAACTGTCGAAAATTTTAGAGGAAAAATGCGCGGCAGACGCGTGCCGCGCCGATTTCTCGCAAAATTAATTGCGATTACTTGCCTTCGGAGGAAAGACGCGCTTCCAGCGCTTCGATTCTTGCAAGCAGCGCTTCGTTTTCGTCGCGCGCCTTGATCGCCATTTCGCGAACGGCTTCGAACTCCTCGCGCTTGACGATATCCAGGCTGTTCAACCAGCGTTCGGCCTGGGCATTGAACGCCGTTTCGATCTCGCGGCGCACGCCCTGGGCAGCACCGGCGGCATCGGTCATCAGCTTGGCGAATTCATCCAAGATACGGTTCGGTCCAGTGCTCATAGTGATCTCCTTACGGCCGTCGGCCCCGAAAATGGACGGCATCATAGATGGGGCCAGATAGATCTGAGGTAAGATTTCCGAGGGTTCGATGCAAGCAAATTGAGATAGAGCGGGACAACCGGTGCCGTGGTGCGGGACACACGAATAATCGACTTGACCGTTTCATTAGCGAACGCCATGTTCCGCGCACATTGGATTTAGCATGCTCTTATCCAATAGCTGCGTCATAGCTTTGGGAATCATGCTCTAACGGACCCGACAATCTTGCTGACATCCGCCTACCTCGCCGCCATCCTGCCGTTTCCGGATATCGATCCGATCGCTTTTTCGCTCGGGCCGCTGTCGATCCACTGGTACGGCCTCGCCTATGTCGCTGGCATCCTGCTCGGCTGGTTTTATGCGAGACGGCTGGTCGACAACGGCAAACTCTGGCTGAACGACACAGCGCCGATGACG
Organism: Rhizobium sp. CB3060; assembly: GCF_025200735.1. Taxonomy (NCBI): domain Bacteria; kingdom Pseudomonadati; phylum Pseudomonadota; class Alphaproteobacteria; order Hyphomicrobiales; family Rhizobiaceae; genus Rhizobium; species Rhizobium sp. CB3060. Next base: position 2,144,242 of record NZ_CP104158.1, read on the forward strand.
CGTGCGCATCTGGACGACTTCATCCTGTGGGTCGCCTTCGGCATCGTGCTCGGCGGACGCATCGGCTATATCCTGTTCTACGACCTCGATCCGGTGCTCGCCAATCCGATCCGCGCCATCGAGGTCTGGAATGGCGGCATGTCTTTCCACGGTGGATTGATTGGCACGACCATCGCCATGATTTTGTTTGCCAATCGCAACAAGATTCCGGTTTGGAGCCTGTTCGATATCGTCGCCGCCGTTGCCCCGATCGGTCTTTTCTTCGGCCGTATCGCCAATTTCATCAACGGCGAGCTCTGGGGCCGGACCACCGATGTGCCCTGGGCGATGGTTTTCTGCAGCCCGCATATCATAGCCGCTCACCAGGGCGTCTGCCCTGCCGGCCCTGATCCGCGCCACCCCAGCCAGCTCTATGAAGCCGGCATCGAGGGCATCGTGCTCTTCACCGTCCTCTTCATCCTCACGCGCTGGGTGTTGGCGCTGAAGAAGCCCGGCACCGTCAGCGGCGTCTTCGTCATCGGTTACGCCTTCTCGCGCATTTTCGTCGAATTCTTCCGCCAGCCTGATGAGCAGCTCGGCTATCTGCTTGGCACGAACTGGCTGACCATGGGCATGGTGCTCTCCCTGCCAATGGTCGCGATCGGCCTGTGGGCCGTTATCCGCGCCCGCCACGTTGCAGCCAGGCAGACGGCTTGAACTCTGGGTTTAATGTCGCATGATCCGCCCGAAAGCCGCTTCATATTTTTCGGGACCATGCTTTTGCGAGACCAAACGATGACGACCGCGCTCGGGGAAAAAATCAAGGCCATTATCCGTGCCAACGGACCGGTCAGCATCACCGACTATTTCTCGCTTTGCCTCGCTGACCCGCAGCACGGCTACTATAAGACGCGCGAGCCCTTCGGCCGCATCGGCGATTTCGTCACGGCACCCGAGGTCAGCCAGCTCTTCGGCGAGATGATCGGCGTCTTCATGGTGCACGCCTGGCAGCGCCACGGCACGCCGGCCAATGTCCGCCTCGTCGAAATTGGCCCTGGCCGCGGCACGATGATGGCCGACATGCTGCGCGTCATCGCCAAGCTTGCGCCGCCGCTCTTCGATGCGATGAGCGTGCATCTGGTCGAAACCAGCGAGCGGCTGCAGGGGTTTCAGCGCCAGACGCTCGACGCTCATGGTGACAAGGTTTCCTGGCATTCGGACTTTGACGAGGTGCCGGCGGGTTTCACCCTTCTAGCCGCCAACGAACTGTTCGACGCCATTCCCATTCGCCAGTTCGTCCGCACCGCCAACGGTTTTCGTGAGCGCACGGTCGGGCTCGACGTCAATGACGAGCTGAGTTTCACGGCCGGCGTCGCCAGCCTCGACCCCGCGCTTCTTCCCGCGGGGCCGCTTCCGCCGGTCGGCACGATCTTCGAAATCGCCCCTGCCCGCCAAGCGGTTATGACGACGATCTGCGACCGGCTCGCCGCCCATGGCGGCACTGCGCTCGCCATCGATTACGGCCATATGGCGACGGGCTTCGGCGATACGCTGCAGGCCGTGCGCATGCATGAATACGACCCGCCGCTGGATCATCCCGGCGAAGCGGACCTCACCAGCCATGTCGATTTCCAACATCTGGCCGAAACCGCTCTTGCTTCCGGCCTGCATATCAATGGATGCTGCCATCAGGGTGATTTTCTCATCGGCCTTGGGCTTTTGGAGCGGGCTGCGGCGCTTGGCCGCGACCACGATGCCGCGACGCAAGACAATATCCGTACCGCCGTGGAACGGCTCGCCGGCGCCGGCGAAGGCAAGATGGGCGAGCTTTTCAAGGTACTGGCCGTCTCCAGTCCGGCGATCGATCTTTTGCCCTTTCGTCCAGTCCGCTGATCAACGCTAGTGATCTCTGCGGATTGACAGAACGCGCATCGCTGGGCCAACATCCCGCTCAAATCGAACCGCTTCGCCACGGAAGCGTTATTTCCAGCACGAAAGAACATATCAAGGGACGCCGCATTGCCGACTCCGATCGAAAGCACGCTGCTGAGCGCCGCCAAGAGCGCCGGCATCCGCCACGGCTATTTCACCCGTGACGGCGGCGTTTCTGAGGGCCTTTATCGCGGATTGAATGTCGGCCTCGGCTCCAACGACAATCGGGAGCATGTCCAGGAAAATCGCCGTCGCGTCGCTGCCTGGTTCGGCCTGCCGCTGGAACGGCTCGCGACCGTTCATCAGATCCATTCGCCCGACGTGATCGCCGTCGACGCAAACTACGACGGCACGCGCCCGCAAGCCGATGCCATGGTGACGGCGACGCCAGGGATCGTGCTCGGCGTGCTCGCCGCCGATTGCGGCCCAATCCTCTTCGCTGATCCTGAAAACCGGGTGATTGGAGCTGCCCATGCCGGCTGGAAGGGCGCACTGACCGGCGTTCTGGAAAACACCATCGAAGCCATGGTCGCGCTCGGCGCCAAGCGGGGGATGATCACCGCCTGCCTCGGCCCCTCGATCAGCCAGGCAAGCTACGAAGTCGGCCCGGAATTCGTGGATCGCTTCATCGCTTACGACCCGGGCTATGCCAAATACTTCATTCCGTCCGAGCAGGCCGGTCACGCGATGTTCGACCTGCCGGGTCTGACGATCGACCGCCTGCGCAAGGCCGGCGTGACCGCCGAAAACCTCAATCTCTGCACCTATCCCGATCCCGACCGCTTCTTCTCCTATCGCCGCACCACGCATGCGAAGGAACCGGATTACGGTCGACAGATTTCCGCTATTGCCATCGAGGAGACGTTCTAAAATGGCCCTGCATTTCGAACGCAGTGAATTCGACGCCCGCCGTGCCCGCCTTCTCGCGAAAATGCAGGAAGAGAAGATCGACGCCATGCTGCTCTTCGCGCAAGAGAGCATGTTCTGGCTGACGGGTTACGACACCTTCGGCTACTGCTTCTTCCAGACGCTGGTGGTCAAGGCTGATGGTACGATGGTGCTGCTCACCCGCTCGGCCGATCTTCGCCAGGCGCAGCTCACATCGGTCATCTCCGACATCCGCATCTGGGTCGACCGCGTGAACGCCGATCCGACTCTCGATCTCAAGGAATTGCTGGTGGAGCTCGATCTCCTCGGCGCCCGTATCGGCGTGGAATACGATACCCATGGCATGACCGGCCGCGTCGCGCGCCTGCTCGACAACCAGATAGCCACCTTCGGCCAGATCATCGACGCTTCCTATCTCGTCAGTCGTCTGCGCCTCGTCAAAAGCCCGACGGAAATCGCCTATGTCGAGCGCGCCGCTGCGCTTGCCGACGATGCGCTGGACGCAGCACTTGCCCTGATCAAGCCCGGTGCCGACGAAGCTGACATCCTTGCCGCCATGCAGGGCGCGATCTTTTCCGGCGGCGGCGATTATCCCGCCAATGAGTTCATCATCGGCTCCGGCGCCGAGGCCCTGCTTTGCCGCTACAAGGCTGGCCGCCGCAAGCTGGATGCCAACGACCAATTGACCCTCGAATGGGCCGGCACCTATGCGCATTACCACGCCGCCATGATGCGTACGGTCGTCATCGGCGATCCGACTCATCGCCACCGCGAACTCTACAATGCGTGCCTCGAGACCATCCAGGCGATCGAAACCGTGCTGAAGCCCGGCCACACCTTTGGCGACGTCTTCGACATGCATGCCAAGATCATGGACGAGCGCGGCCTTGCCCGACACCGGCTGAACGCCTGCGGCTACTCGCTCGGCGCCCGCTTCTCGCCCTCTTGGATGGAGCATCAGATGTTCCATATCGGCAATCCGCAGGAGATCGAAGAAGGCATGTCGCTCTTCGTGCACATGATCATCATGGACTCCGACACCGGCACCGCGATGACGCTCGGCCAGACCTATCTGACGACCTCTCAGGCTCCAAAATCTTTGTCGCGTCACCAGCTCGAATTTCTTAACCGTTAGCAGCGTAAAATAGCGATCCTGAACGGGGTGACCGTCGAGGGAAAGGATCGCGCAAATGGGACTGGTCAGGACAGCGTTTATTTCCGTTGGCTTCTGCTTCGCGCTCGCCGCCTGCAACACGACGGATGCCCTGACCCCGCCCGAAAGCATCGGCGATGCCGGCTCCAGCCCCGTCACCCAACGCGACGTCGAGCGCATGGCTTCCGCGCCGCAACGCCAGCAGAATTATGAGACCGCGCAGGACAGCTACAGCTACCAGCGGCAGGGCTATCAGCAGCAGGGATATCAGTCGCAAAACTATGGCGGTGGTGGCTCGCTCGACGATCAGGCGGCCGCGCTAAGAAGTGGCGGTCGCAATCCCTATGCCTCCCGCCCGCTCGACGGCTCGCGGACCGCCTCCATCCAGTCACAGGATTCGCAGGCTTCGGACGCAGACGAGCAGCGCGAGGCCGATCGCCGCCTCTCCGACGATCCACAACCGCAGCCGCAGCGGCAACAAGCGGCTGAAGACCCGCAGGATGATCAGCAGCAGCCTGAACAACAGCAACAACAGCAAGCCTCCCTTCCCCCTGCCGTAGCCACGGATAGAAACAGCGTCCGCTTCCTGCCGATCATTGGCGCGCCGGTTCAGGCCGTAACACCACTGTCGCGTCAACTCGGGGCCGAGGCCCGCGCGCTCGGCCTGACGATCAAGAGCTCCAGCGATTCCAGTGCCAGCTATATCCTGAAGGGCTATCTATCCGCCTTCGAGGACGGACCGCAGATTTCCGTCACCTATGTCTGGGATGTTCTCGACAACAGCGGCGCCCGCCTGCACCGAATCCAGGGATCGGAAAGTGCGCCACTGAAACGCGGTGATCCGTGGGCCGCCATCCCGCCCTCCGTCATGCAAAAAATCGCCACGGAAACCATGTCGGATTTCAATTCCTGGCGCGACTCCCGCGGTGGATAGCCACAAGCTTTTCAGAAATATGAAAGCTATTGCGCTGTAGCCCCTTGCATTCGAGAGCGAGGCGGTTAAAAGCGCGGCTATCAGGTTGGTAACAGGCGGGCCACAATGAAGGTTTTCGCAGGCAATTCGAACCGGCATCTCGCCGAAGCGATCTGCAATTATCTCAACGTTCCCTTGGGCAAGGCCAGCGTCCGGCGTTTCGCGGACCAGGAAATCTTCGTTGAAATCCAGGAAAACGTGCGCGGCGAGGATGTTTTCGTCGTCCAGCCTACCTCGTTTCCGACAAACGATCATCTGATGGAACTGCTGATCATGATCGATGCGATGCGCCGCTCGTCGGCGCGGCGCATCACGGCCGTTCTTCCCTATTTCGGCTATGCCCGCCAGGATCGTCGCGCCTCCGGGCGCACGCCGATCTCGGCCAAGTTGGTGGCAAATCTGATCACCGAGTCTGGCGCAGACCGCGTTCTCACGCTCGATCTCCATGCCGGCCAGATCCAGGGTTTCTTCGATATACCCACAGACAATCTCTATGCACTGCCGATCCTGACGCGCGATATCAAGGCGAACTATGATATCGGCAACGTCATGGTCGTCTCCCCCGACGTCGGTGGTGTCGTGCGCGCCCGTGCACTCGCTAAACGTCTCGACTGTCTGCTGGCGATCGTGGACAAGCGCCGTGATCGCCCAGGTGAGTCCGAAGTGATGAACATCATCGGCGACGTGGAAGGAAAAGACTGCCTGCTGATCGACGATATCGTCGATTCCGGCGGCACGCTCTGCAATGCGGCCGATGCCCTGCTCGCACGCGGAGCGGCAAGCGTCACCGCCTATATCACCCATGGTGTCCTCTCCGGCGGCGCCGTCACCCGCATCACCTCGTCGAAACTGCGCGAGCTTGTCATCACCGACTCGATCCAGCCGACGACGGCCGTTCTCTCGGCCCACAATATCCGCGTGGTCTCCACGGCGGGCCTCATCGGCGAAGCGATCAATCGCACCAGCCAGGAAGAATCGGTTTCGAGCCTGTTCGACTAGCGCATCCCGCTTTCAGGTGGAATCACCTTGGGGCGGATAGGATGCTCTGGATTCAAAAGACTAGAGCGACCTTTGTGCGCTCAAATGAACGCACGCCGGTCTAAGGCCGGCCGGCTCTTCTCATGCGGGTTTCGCATCGACCGGATGGCTTTGCCTCCAGACAAGCAGCCCTATGCCAACAAGCCCGGCGACAAAGACAGCCGCACCGGCGCCCATGATCGATGGGCCGATGCCGAACCAGGCAAATAGGCTGGGCGACATGAGATAGGCCAGGAAAAGACCGAGGAAGATCGCGCACATCAGCAAGCGGTAGGCCTGCGCCAGGCGATGGGGTTCGCTGCGCGTCTGCATCAGGTGCAGCATGGCAAGATTCTCGAAGGGGCCGTTGATGGCAGCGAGGCATGCGACGACCATGAGCCATAGACGATCATGCATCAGCGGCAGCAGGAACACACCGGCGCCAAAAATCAGCTTTGCCGCGATGATCCAAACGACCGGTCTGCGCGGCTTTATGTTGCTGAGGATGAGATTGGTCGTCACGTTGCCGACGCCGTAGGCCGTCATCATCAGGCTGTAATCAGTCAAGGGATCGGCGCTGGTCTCGCGCAGATGCAGGATCATTCCGAGCAGAATGCCCATCGCCCAGGCGATATTGCCCATCAGGTTCGTGAACAGGCCATAGAGTATGGCGGCATGGCCGCGCGCCATCCGCCACCCGCCCAAGACGCCGTCGATGACCGCCGCCGCCCCCGAGAATTCGCGCCGCCGCGGCGCCGCCGGTAATTTGGCGACGGCCATCCAAACGGCGAAAGCCGAAAGCAGGAAGGTCGCCGCCGTCACCGTGAAGAACTGCGATTTCGGCAGAAAACCATTGACCAACGCAATCATGCTGGGTCCGAGGATCCGGGCCATGCGCCTCGTCGCGTCGAACAATCCGTTGGTCGCATGACGAATATCCGGATCGACCGCGATGGTCGGAAGCGTTGCCTGCAACGACGGATCGAAGGCGGAGGTCAGCAAGGCAATGCATCCGGCGAGCACCATTAACAACGGCAGGCTCATGAAATGCATGAGACCGGCAACGGACAGCACCAACAAGAGAACCGCACGCAGGACGTCGGCCGAGATCATCGTCGTGCTGTGCCGCCAGCGATCCGTCAGAATGCCACCAAACAGGCTGCCGAAGAGAAGCGCGCCTGACTGCAAGGCAGAAACATAACCCGCGTCACGACCGATGAAATCCGCCGCAATCCAGACGATGGCAACCATGTAGAACTCGGAGCCGGTTGCCGCCAACACCTGACCGGCCCACAGAAGCGAAATCGAGCGTTGGGCCAGCGGCTTTAAGACAAACATGGTCGCATTCTGAAATTCGGGCGGCTTATTTGATGACTTGTCCGTTGATCGTCACGGACTCGTCTTCGGCGATGTTGACCTCCCAACGCGAGCGACCGTCGGGATCGGTCTTTGCAAACCCCTTGGCCATCATCAGACCGAAGGACAATTGATTGAGGTCCGGTTCCGTCTTCGCGGCGTCTTGAACGGCAGAAATGGTCTTGTCGAGATCGCGGGCAAGCACCGTCATCTTCAAGGCGACACGGTCCTTTTCGTTCAACCAACCGCGCATGCTGCCGGAAGCCTCAATGTCGTAAAGGCCCGAAGCCGCGCTGATTTTCGGAAAATTGATCGTCATCGTTCCGTCCGGGAACATGGCCTGCTGCAACTTTTCATCCACGGAGGGCGTGCCCTCGGGATTGCTGAAATCGGCCTGCTGCAGGACATCCAACAGGGCGGTAAAATTCAGGTTGGGAAGTTGCATCTGCAGTTCGGCGGCATCGGGAATGAAGGCGATATAGTCCTCAGGCACCAGGCCGGAGGCCAGGGTCAGCTTTTCGGCACGCATGCCGAAATCGGCATTCACTGCGTTGGCCGGCCCGGCCATCTTGAATGAGTAACCCACCTGCTGCAGCCCGCCATTGCCGAGCGGAGTCGTCACGGAAATATCCTTGGCGGAGACCGACTCTTCGAACGAGTCGGCAATCGGCATCGCGTTCCGCAGCAATGCCTTGAGCGCCGCGCTTTCGCTGTCGGACAGGGTTTTTGTGTCCTTGTGGTCGGAGACGAAGCGCAAAATCTCGTTCAGCGCCTTCAGCGGCAGCTTGGTCGCACTGGCCTTGAAATCGATCGCTCCGATTTTGAATTCGCCAAGCGTCGCAGAATCGGAAGAAACCTTGTCTTGGAAGGATTGCAGGCCTCCGATCATCTGGAGGTCGAGCTTATCCGGCTCGCCGCTGCTGGATGACGAGAGCGCGTAGTTGATACCATCGATCGTGATATCGTTTTTCTCCACACCATTGTCAGTCATCTTGGTGGCGAGCGTGATGCCGTTGCCTTTCACGTCCATCGAGCGAACATAGTGGATAGCAGGGTCGAAGACGCCCGTGAAACTGGACGATGCCACCCCATAACGGAATTCTGCATCCGGGCTGCTGCCCGGCTTCGAACGCGCCGTCACGTCGATCGCATTGTTCCCCTCGATGTTCCACAGGCCGCTGTCCAGCGGTGTCGCAAGGGCGATCAACGGCTTCAGCCCGGTAATGTCGAAACCGGTGACGTTCAATTTGTCGAAGAATTTCTGCAGGTCATAGGTGATTTCATAGTGACCGCTCGTCGGCGTCACAGCAATAAAGCCGCTCTTAACGAGATCGTCGGGCAGGAAATGCGTCAGGTTGCCGAGCAGGTCCTTTGCTCCCTGCTCATTGACGTCGGCTGCCTGCGAGGCGCCGGCCAGACCAACGGCGAAAACTGCCGCAGCGGCAACTGTTTTAAAACGCATAATTCACCCCCGTGATGCTAGGAAAAACAATTTGAAAGCGGGAAAACCCTAAACGTGATTCTCAATTGAATGATGACGCTGCCCGCCCCCCGGCTTGCAAGCTGGACGTGGCCTCAGGGAGCCTTCATCACCTGCCCGTTCACCGTGACGGTCCGATTTTCATCCATCGTGACGTCCCAGCGCAGACGGCCATCCGGATCGGTCTTGGCAAAGCCCTTGGCGGCCAGCAGGCTGAAGGAAACGCTGTTTAGTTGCGGGTCCGTCTTTGCAGCATTTTGAATGGCGGCAACGGTCCCGTCGAAATTGCGTGCAAGAATGGTCGCCTGCAGCGAATAGCTTGCATGGTGCTTCGTGGAACCCTTCAACGCGCCGGAAACCTCAACGTCATAAACACTGGAAGTCGCGCTGATCCTCGGGAATTCGAGGGTCCCATAGCCGCTCGGGAACATGGTGCGCTTCAATGCTTCGCCCGAGATCGGCGTGGCGCGTTCCGCCACGGCTTCCAGAACCGTGTCGACGAGACCATCGAAGTTGATGTTGGGAATTCCGAGCTGCACATCGACCGTCTCGGGCAGGAAAGCCGCATAAGCTGGCGGAATAAGATCGGCGTCCGGCGTGAAATGTTCCGCCCGCACACCGAAATTGATGTTGGAGGCCTTTGTCAGACCATCCATCTTGAAACTATAGTCTAAGCTCTTAACGCCGACCTTCCCTTTATCGGTCGCAAACAGCGCATTGTTCAGCGTCACCGTCTCATTCAGCGAGCCGAATACCGGCAAGGCGCGGCGCACCAGTTCCTCGAACTTCTTGCTGCCGCTCTCCGATAACTGTTTCGCCTTGATGTGCTGGACGAAGAAGCGAATGAGCTCACGCAACTCCTTCACCGGCAAGCTCGTCGCGGTCACTTTGACGTCGATGCTGTCAGCGCTGAGGTTAACGGATGGCGCGCCGGGTGCAGCAGTTTGTTCGCTGAAATGCTGCAGCATACCCTGCGATTGCAGGTCCACTTTGCCGGCCTCGGTACTGTCGGTCACCGCATGGGTGAAGGATGCGCTCTCGATGGTGGCATCCACCTTACGTCCGGCATCTTTGCCGCTGCCGATACTGGAGAACTTGGCGCCGCTGCTCTTCACCTGCATCGAGCGCATCATCTCGATCGCCGGATCGAAAATGCCTTCGACGGAGCTGGATGCGACCGAATAGGTGAGGTCGGACGCAGGCGAATGAACCGAGATATCAACGCTGTTGTCGCCCTTCAGATGCCATCTGCCCTGATCGAGCGACTGCGCGAACAGCGAGAGCGGCTTCAAGCCGGTGACGGAAAACGCGCTGGAATTGACCTTGTCGAAGAATTTCGCGAGATCGTAGGTAATCTCGTATTGATCGCCGGCCGGTTTGACCGCGACAAAACCGCTGCGGGCGAGATCGCGCGAGAGCGAATGCGTCAGGATATTGCGCAGCTCCTTCGCGCCCTGCTCATTGACGTCGGCCGCCTGCGAAACGGCCGCGAGACCGATGGAAAAAACTGCGGCGGCGGCGATAGCCTTGGGGCGCATAACCCGACCTTTCCCTTTGACGCTGATCGATTGGATTCGACTGTTGAAGAGGCCGAGGGTATATGTCAAGCCATTGATAGAAATAGCATCGTCGGCTCTTTATCATGAGTTGCAATGTCATCACAGATGCGCTTTCTCCAGAGATGCTTGCACCGCCGGCCTCTTTGTATTATACGCCACGCGTCCGCGTAGACACCCTTGGAGGCAACGCGGATGAGGCAGGGCTCGCCCTCCTCCAGTTCACCCGATTCCGATGAACGGATGAACTCTCCAAATAACCTCGAAAGGAATAGCCATGAGCCAGGAAAGCTACGAGCTCAAGGCCGAGGCGCGCGAACGGGTTGGTAAGGGGTCCGCCCGTGAACTTCGCCGCAACGGTTTCATTCCCGCTGTCATCTATGGTGACAAGCAGGCCCCCATTTCGATCGCTCTCAACACCAATGAGGTGACGAAGCGCATTCATGCCGGTGGTTTCCTCACCACGATCGCGACGATCGACGTCGACGGCAAGAAGATCAAGGTTCTGCCGAAGGACTACCAGCTCGATCCGGTCCGCGACTTCACGATCCACGTCGATTTCCTGCGCGTCTCCGGCAACACCCAGGTGACCGTTGAAATCCCGGTTCACTTCGAAAACCACGAAAAGTCCCCGGGCCTCAAGGCTGGCGGCGTGCTGAACATCGTTCGCCACGAAGTCGAAGTCCACTGCCCGGCCGATGCGATCCCGGAATTCTTCACTGTTGATCTGTCCGGTCACAAGGCTGGTGCCAGCATCCACATCTCGGATATCACCCTGCCGAAGAATGTATCCCCGGTCATCACCGACCGCGACTTCACGATCGCAACGATCGCCGCTCCGGCTGCCGGTCTTGCCGACGAAGAAGAAGGCGGCGAAGAAGAAGCCAACGCTTAATCGGCCTCTTTATCGCGACACATTCAGACCCGCCTCCCCTTCAGGGGACGGCGGGTTTTTCATGTATAGATTCTAATAAAAGAAATAAGAAATCTAATAATTTTTGAAATCAATACTCTATTTAAATCCATTAACCCCGCGGTTTCAGCAACATTTAACAAATTCGTGAAAGTTTACGCGAAAGAGTTGTAGAGAAAGGCCCAGCCCTAAGATCAGCCGGTCTACGACTGGGGAGCAAGCGGAACTATGAGCCATTCCGTCGAGAACAGGTTTTTCGCGATCGTCTGCGGCGCGCTGCTGGTTTTCGTCGCGCCGCTCTTCGTGTTGTTCCTTTTCCTTTCGTCCGAACGCGCCGAAAAGGAAATCAAAGACCATATTTCCGTCCTGCTCGTCGCCAATGCCCAGGCGCTGGCCAAGCCACTATGGGACCTCGATGAAGACAGCGTGACCCAGATCAGCGCGACGACGGTCGCCGAGGGCGCGGTCGTCAAGGTCAATGTCCGCGACGTCTCCGGCCAGCTCGATGTTACCCAATCCACCATCCCGAGGTCCTACAAGGGCCTCTTGGAATCCATCGCCCGCCCGATCATCTACAACGGCGTGGACGGCGCGAAAAATCTCGGCACCATCACCGTCTACTACCCAGCTCTCGGTCTCTTCGACGGCTTGAAGAACGAGGAGATCGTTTTCATCTCGATCTTCATCTTCGCCGTCCTGACCGTCTTCGGCGCCGCCCTCATCGGCAACCGCATCTTCATCATCCAGCCGCTGATGCGGCTGACCCACGCGGTCGAGGCGACCCGGCGACTCGGCTCGCGCCATCACGTAGATTGGCAGTCTAACGACGAGATGGGACGCCTCGCCCGCAGCTTCAACGACATGCAGAGCAAGCTGGAGCGCGAAGAAACCGAACTGAAGCTTGCCCACCGCCGCGCCACCGACACCTACAATCTGACGCCGGCCATGCTGTTTTCGCTCGACGATGACGATTGCATTGCCGCCGTCAGCGATTATTGGCTCGCCGCCACAGGCTATGGTCGGGCCGATGTGCTGGGACGTAAATTTGCGAGCCTGGTCCTGCCGGAATCGCGCGAGGAATACACCGAACGCAAGAGCAGCCGTCTCGACAGCGCTGCCCGTCTCGACGTCACGGTGAAGTTCCAGTGCCGGGATGACCGGGTCATGGACGTGCTGATCCTCGAAACGACGGCCATCCAGGATGGCCTTACGCTTTCGGTCATGACCGACGTCACCGACCTCAAGCAGTCCGAAGACCGCAACCTGCGCCAGGCAATCACCGACCATCTGACCGGCCTTTTGAACCGTCAAGGTTTCGAGACGGCACTCGATGCGAAGATCAACGAGGCGGATCTGCGCAAGCGCGAGCTCGCCTGCCTCTTCGTCGATCTCGACCGCTTCAAATGGATCAACGACAACATGGGCCATGCCGCCGGTGACGCGGCGCTGCGCGAACTGGTTTCGCGCATGCAGGCACGATTGACCCCAGGCGACATCGCCGCCCGTCTCGGCGGCGATGAATTCGCCATCCTGCTGCTTGCCGAAGATGCCGAGAAAAGAGCATTCGATATGGCGGCCCGCATCGCCGAAGTCTTCGAGACGCCTTTCGGCGGCGATGCCCGCCTCAGCGCCAGCATCGGGATTGCCATCTACCCACGCCAGGCCGCCAACGCCGCAGAACTGCTGTTGAAATCCGATATAGCAATGTATGCCAAAAAGCGCGACGGCAAGAACGGCGCGCAGATCTTCGATAACAGCATGCTGGACGATTCCCGCCGCCGGGCTGAGCTGGAGAGCCATATCGAAAGTGGCCTGAGCGACGACTGGTTCGAAGCGCACCTGCAGCCGATCGTCAATATCGATGACCGCTCCATCGCTGGCTTCGAGGCGCTGATGCGGCTGCATCATCCGCAGAAGGGTATCCTGCCGCCGGCCCGGATCATCGACGTTGCCGAGGAGACCGGCTCGATCATACGCATCGGCAACCGCATCATGGAAAAGGCAATTTCCCACTTCGCCCGTCTCTCACGCCTCGACGGCATGCAGAATACCTACCTCGCCATCAATTTCTCGCCGCTGCAATTCGAGTCTGGCCTGCCGATGCGCATCGCGGCCCTGCTCTCCCGCCACGATATCCGCCCGGAACGTATCGTCGTCGAAATCACCGAAGCCGTGCTGATGGACGACAATCCGGAGACACGCACGGTCATCAACGAGATCTGCCGTTATGGCTGCCGCATCGCTCTCGACGACTTCGGCACTGGCTACTCGTCGCTGAGCTATATCAACCGCTTCCCGGTCGACATCATCAAGATTGACCAATCCTTCGTCCGCGCAATCAACGATACTGCCTCCGATGTCAGCCTTAAGAGCCGCATGCTGGTCGAAAGCATCACGACGTTGTCGCACAAGATGAACTGCACCGTTATTGCGGAAGGCATCGAGACCGAGGAAGAGTGCGCAACCCTGCGCGCCATGGGGCTCGACTATGGCCAGGGCTACCTGTTCCACCGGCCGCAGCATCCGAACGATCTCATGAAGGCGCTTGCGGGACCGCAGGCTGACTACCTCACCCCCGTAGCGCAAGCATCATAGAGAAAGAGGAACTACATGCGAAAACTGCTTCTTCTGGTATTTTTCAGCCTGTCCTCTCTCAGCCTTCATCACACGGCTAAAGCCGCAACCGTCAATTTTACCACCGAGGAATATCCGCCTTTCAACTATCGCGAAGGCAAGACTCCCATGGGCGCGGCCGTCGAGCAGGTGGAGAAGATTATGACCGACATCGGCGTCGACTATTCGATCGATGTGTTGCCCTGGGCGCGCGCCTACAATCAGGCACTGACCGTACCGATGACCTGCGTTTTTGTCACCGCTCACAATGACGCGCGCGACAAGCTGTTCAAATGGGTTCAACCGTTGCTGATCGATCGCAATGTTCTGATCAAGCATACCGGGTCCCCCGTAACCGCCGACACGCTCGACGAAGCTCGGAACTATCTCGTCGGCACATGGCGGGGCGATTATACCGAGACTGTGTTGCGGCAAGCCAACTTTCCGCGGATCGATGTCGGCGCCGATTTCCGGGCGACGCTGAAAAAGCTGATGAGTGACCGTATCGACCTCATGCCGATCTCGGTCCTCTATTTTGACAAGCTGAAAAAGGAAGGCGATGCCGTCGAACAGGTCACCGTCCTCTCCGAACAGGCGATGGGCATCGCCTGCCAGAAGGATTTCCCGGACGATATTCTGAAGAAGATGCAGGCTGCGCTCGACAAGCTGATCGCCGGCGGAACGCAGAAGCAGATATTCCTGAAGTACGGCCTGAACCTCGGCAACTGACGAGGTTGCCGCCTTGACTTTGCCGCTAATTCCCTGTGGTGAAGGGCATCAGCATTTTCCAAGGGGTGAAGCGCAATGCTTCTTATCGCGGGTCTCGGCAATCCCGGCGCCAAATATCAAGGCAATCGTCACAATATCGGCTTCATGGCCGTGGACGCGATCCACCGCCGCCACAGCTTTTCGCCCTGGTCGAAAAAATTCAGGGCTGAGATTTCGGAAGGCGAGCTCGGCGGCCAGAAAGTTCTGCTGATCAAGCCGCAGACCTTCATGAACCTTTCCGGCGAATCCGTCGGCGAGGCCATGCGCTTCTACAAGCTGGAGCCTTCCGACCTAGTGGCGATCTATGACGAACTCGATCTGCCGGCCGGCAAGGCGCGGCTGAAGACCGGCGGCGGCCATGGCGGCCATAACGGCATCAAATCGATCGATGCCCATTGCGGCCGGGAATACCGGCGGCTGCGTCTCGGCATCGGTCATCCCGGCATCAAGGAGCTGGTGCACAATCATGTGCTCGGCGATTTCGCCAAGGCGGACCGGAGCTGGCTGGAACCTCTATTCGACGCGCTCGCCGACAATGCCGACATGCTCGTGCGCGGCGAAGATTCGCAGCTTATGAACAAGATCGCTCTTGCCCTCGGCGGTAAGGCGGAAGAAGAGACGCCGAAGCCGGAAAAGAAGGCCGTGGCCAAATCGCACATCCATCAGGCCCGCAGTCACAACCAGCCACGAATGCCTGAGAGCGGCCCGATGGCCGAGATGCTGAAGAGAATGTTCGGCAAGAAGGACGATTGAAATGGCTGAGGCAGCGGGAGACGGGGCCGCGGGTATTGTCATCCGCCCGGCCACAGCCGGCGACCTGCCGCCGCTGCTAGCTCTCTACCGCCATCTCAACCACGACGATCCCGATATGGATTCCGGATTTGCGGAGGATCGGTTCGCCGCGATCTCTGCCCATCCGGGCATGACAATTTTCGTCGGCTTCGAAGGCGAACTCGCCATTTCCTCGGTCACCCTGGTCGTTATCCCCAACCTGACGCGTAGCGGCGCTTCCTATGCGCTGATCGAAAACGTCGTCACCCATGCCGATCACCGCCAACGCGGCCATGCTCGGGCGTTGATCGAAACGGCGGTCGCGACGGCCTGGGAGAAGAATTGCTATAAGGTAATGTTGCTCACGGGCTCCAAGGATCCGGCGACGCTGCGCTTCTACGCCAATTGCGGCTTTTCACAGGACAAGACAGGCTTCCAGATCCGGCGTTCTGCCGCCGGCTGATATATCGCCGCCCGCGCCTATTCTTCCGGTTCGGTGGTGAACATCAATGGGAAGCCGGCGCTTTTCGCCAGATCGATCGCTTCCTGCGCCTTTGTCTCAGCAATATCCCTGGCGCAGACCATGACGACGCAGGTGCCAAGCTTATGCGCGGTCATCATGACGCGATAGCCGGTCTCCTCGCTCATACGGAACACGGCCTTCAGCACCATGATGACGAATTCACGCGGGGTGTAGTCGTCATTGACGAGAATGATCTTATAAAGCTTCGGCCGATCGAGCTTCGGCTTCGTCTTAGTCTTGGGTTTTAGGATGACATCATTGTCACTCATCGGGCTCACCGTTGATGACAGGGAAAAGAAATTTGTGGCTGATGGGCAATTTATACTGCACCGCAACCAAGCATTCAAGGAAAACAACGTTTTCGGAAGGGCGGTCAGATCAATCGACCGTGAACAGCAGCTTCGCTCACCGCCCGCAACATCATGACTCCATCACAATCGCTGGATTCCTCCGACCATCCTTCTCTACAGAAAAACGGCGCATCCGCCGTGCAAGGCTTGACCCGCAACGGCCCTTCGCCCATACGCACAGCAAAGTTTTTCAAGATATGGACAAGGTGCCATGGGTTTCAAATGCGGTATCGTCGGATTGCCAAATGTCGGCAAGTCCACTCTGTTCAATGCGCTGACCAAGACCGCGGCGGCGCAGGCAGCGAATTATCCCTTCTGCACGATCGAACCGAACACGGGTGAAGTGGCGGTTCCCGATCCGCGCATGCGCAAGCTTGCCGACATTGCCAAGTCGAAAGAGCTGATCCCGACGCGCATCTCTTTCGTCGACATCGCCGGCCTGGTGCGTGGTGCGTCGAAAGGCGAAGGCCTGGGCAACCAGTTCCTCGCCAATATCCGCGAAGTTGACGCCATCGTGCACGTGCTGCGCTGCTTCGAAGACAGCGACATCACCCACGTCGAAGGCCGCATCAATCCGGTCGCCGACGCCGAGACGATCGAGACGGAGCTGATGCTTGCCGACCTCGATAGCCTGGAGCGCCGCACCGAGCAAACGCGCAAGCGCGCCACCGGCAAGGACAAGGAATCCATGGCGATGCTGCCGATCATGGAAGCCTCGCTCCAACTGCTGAACGAAGGCAAGCCGGTGCGCACCCTGCTGTCGAAGCTCGACGCTGAAGAAACCCGCATCCTCAAGGGCTTGAACCTTCTGACCTCTCACCCGGTCCTCTATGTCTGCAATGTCGCAGAGGCCGATGCAGCGACCGGCAACGAGCATACGGCTGCCGTCGCCGCCATGGCGAAGGAACAGAATTCCGAAGTGGTGATCATTTCCGCCGCCATCGAAGCGGAAGTCGCGCAGTTGCCGGAAGACGAATCCAAGGAATTCCTCTCCGCCCTCGGCCTCGACGAAGCCGGCCTCGACCGGCTGATCCGCGCCGGCTACAAGCTGCTGCACCTCATCACCTATTTCACTGTCGGCCCCAAGGAAACGCGCGCCTGGACGATCGAAGTGGGCACCAAGGCTCCACAGGCCGCCGGCGTTATCCATTCGGATTTCGAACGCGGCTTCATCCGTGCCAATACCATCGCCTTTGACGACTACATCGCCTACAACGGCGAAACAGGCGCCAAGGAAGCCGGCAAGGCGCGCGACGAAGGCAAGGAATACGTCGTCCAGGACGGCGACGTCATCCATTTCCGCTTCAACACGTAAGGCATGACGGGATTGCCGGCCTCACCGGAGCGCCGGCAATTTTCCCTGGACCGATGCCGGCAGCAGCCGGACGACAGCGCGGCGCAGATGCGGCCAGCCGACGCCGATCACCAGCACGATCAAGCCGACGATCATCAGCACGATGAAGCTGACCTTGTCGAGCCCGGCATTATTCTGCCGCAGAATGGCGCCGATCGCGACGCCGAGTGACATCAACCCTGCGGTCACGAAAGCACGTCTATCGATGATCAGGCCGATCAGCATCATGACCACCACAATGGCGACGATGGTCAGCGCCTGCACGTAGGTACCATGCTCGGTGCCGGCAAAGAACGCGCCGCTCCTGTCTGCCTCAAGCTGAAATACCAGCAAGAACGCCGTGTAAAGCAGAGCTGGTGCCGTCACGAGATGCAGCCAGAAAGCCACATCCGAGCGACGCGTCCTGCGGTCGGGATCGCTAAGATCGAAGCGCATCGCCACGGCAAATGCCCCGAGCGCAGCCGTAAACATGATGACGAACGACTGCAGCGGATAACTCAAGACGACATTCGATGCGCCGGAGGCAAGACCGATCAGATAGAAGACGCCGGCGAGCATGAGCACGAACAGCGAGAAGAGCAGCATCGCCAGCGACAGCGGTACGCGATAGCGCCAATAATACAGCGCCAGCAGCGGCGGCAATGGCAAGGCCATCATGATCCAAGAGGTCATGAGGCCCGGGCTGGCGGCATTTCGGGTGCCGAAATACGTCACGGCTGCCCAGAAGGTCAAGCAAACCAGCGCGATCGTCAGCACGACGGCGGGAAGCGCCAGACGCTGGCGACGGACCAGGATTTCGGCCAGGATGATGATGGCCGGCAGCGTCGCGTAGTAGCCGGCGAGCCCCCACAAGCCGGAAAGCAGGACGATGATGCCGATGGTGATCAGCACGTCATGAAAGCCGCGGATGAAACGCGGCGCTTCGCTGTCCTCCAGCGGATTCGCAATATCGTCCTCGCGAGGCTGCGAAAGATCGTTCCTGACGGCAGCCGCTTTGATGCCGATATTTCGCTCGGCCAGATAAGGCAAAAGCCTGCTGGCCTGATCCGAGGAGATGATCCCCTCGCCGGCGGCGCCTTCCAGCGCGGTCTTGAGATCGCTCATGTCTGTTCCTGCGTGGTGTTGCGGTCGCCAAGCCTCACCACATCGTCGCTGCACAATCAAGGGCTGCGAAGCACACCATTCGCCGCACCCCTTTTCCTGTCGCGACCATGAAAATGCTTGCGCCATTGCCGGTTGCCGTGCGATTGCGCACGGACGGAATGAAGAAGTCGGTGACGAATATGGCAAAACTGACATATGAGGATTTTCAGGCCGGACAAATGTTTCCGCTCGGCCCGAAACATGTGACTGCCGAAGAGATCGTCGAGTTTGCGCGCGAATTCGATCCGCAACCGATGCATCTCGACGAAGCTGCCGGCCGCGCCAGCATCCTGGGCGGGCTCGCCGCCTCCGGCTGGCACACCTCGGCAATGTTCATGCGCATGATGACCGACAGCTATCTGCTCAACACCGAGGCCGAAGGCGCGCCGGGTATCGACTTCATGGACTGGAAGAAGCCGGTGCTGGCGGGCGATACGCTGTCGGGCCGGTCGATCGTGCTCGAATCCCGCGCCATGCGTTCTCGCCCCGGCATCGGCATCGTCAAGTTCCGCCATGAGGTAGAAAACCAGCGCGGTGAGCTGGTTTGCCTCGGCGAAAATGCGACGATGATCCGCATGCGCTTGCCCGCGGAGGCTTCAGCATGAAGATGACGGAGCTTTATCCGATCGGTGCGCGCGCCGAGATCGGCAGCCATACGTTCACGGTCGAAAATATCGTCCGTTTCGCCTCGCGCTTCGATCCGCAGATTTTCCACATGGATGCAGAAGCGGCCAGACACACGCTGTTCGGCGGGCTTTGCGCATCCGGTTGGCACACCTGCTCGGTCTGGATGCGCACCTTCGTCGACTATTGGAAAAGCGAAACCGCCCGCCTCCACGCCGAAGGCAGAAAACCGCCGAATCTCGGCCCTTCGCCCGGTTTCCAGAAGCTGCAATGGCTTCGCCCGGTCTTTGCCGGCGACACTGTCACCTACGGAGTGACCTTGCTCGCCAGCCGCCCACTGAGCTCACGCCCCGGCTGGACGCTCAACACCATCCTTTGCGACGGAACCAACCAGCACGGCACGGCGGTGTTACGGTTCGAGAGCACCGTGCTGGAGTTCGAATAAATGCCCTCGCCCTCTTTTAGAGGCGAAGGCATGCTGTTCCTCAATGTCCGGCGAATTCCACCAGGGTGTGAACTGGCACATCGAGCGCTTCCAGCTTCTTGCGGCCACCGAGATCCGGGAGGTCGATGACGAAGCAGGCGGCAACGACCTGGGCGCCGATCTGGCGCAACAATTGGGTGGCGCCGACGGCGGTGCCGCCAGTGGCGATGAGGTCGTCGACCAGGATCACCTTCTCGCCGGGATTGACCGCATCGCGGTGCATCTCCATCTCGTCGACCCCATATTCGAGGCTATAGGCGATGCGCACGATATCGTGCGGCAGCTTGCCCTTCTTGCGGATCGGCACGAAGCCGGCCGACAACTGATGCGCCACCGCGCCGCCCAGAATGAAACCGCGTGCTTCCATGCCGGCGACCTTGTCGATCTTGGTGCCGGCATAGGGATGCACGAGAGCATCCACGGCACGGCGAAACGCCCTGGCATCGCCGAGCATCGTGGTGATGTCACGGAAGATGATGCCGGGTTTTGGATAATCCGGAATGGAGCGGATGCTGGCGGCAAGCTCCGAAGCGATAGTGTTCATGAAATATGTACTCTCAGGCTATGATGGGGCCGGCCGCACCCTATCAAGACCCGTGCACGATACCAACAAAAAAGGCGGCCTCTGACGACCGCCCTTCTCTGATTATACGGCCGAGCCGCTTAGTGGGCGCCGGCCTTGGCGTAGACCGACCGCTTGGTGAGATAGATCAGCACCGAGAAGATCAGCAGGAATACGATGACCATGAAGCCGGTTTGCTTGCGGGCTTCGAGATGCGGTTCCGAAGCCCACATCAGGAACGATGAGACGTCCCTTGCATATTGATCGACCGTCTGCGGCGAGCCATCGTCATAGGTGACCTGGCCGTCGGAGAGCGGCTTCGGCATGGCGAAGGTCGCGGCAGCATCGAAATACGGGTTGTAGTGCGAGTTCTGCGGAACCGTGAAGCCAGCCGGAGGCTCTTCATAACCCGTCAGCAGCGAGTAGATATAATCCGGCCCGCCTTCCTGATACTGCGTGAAGATATCGAAGATGAACTGCGGGAAACCGCGTTCGACTTCACGCGCCTTGGCAAGCAGCGACATGTCCGGCGGCACCGCGCCATTGTTCGAGGCCGCAGCCGCTTCATCGTTCGGGAACGGCGGCGGGAAGTGGTCAGATGGAACCGCCTTGCGGGTAAACATCTCACCCTGGGCGTTCGGACCGTCCTGTACTTCATAATTGGCCGCGAAGGTTTTGACCTGCGCTTCCGAATAGCCGAGTTCTTCCAGCGTGCGGAAAGGAACCAGCTTCATCGAATGACAGGCGGAGCAGACTTCCGTATAGACCTTCAGGCCGCGCTGAAGCTGCCCCTTGTCGTAGTAGCCGAAGGGACCGGAGAAGGTCCAGTGCTGCTCCCTCGGCTCCTTGAGCGGATAGTGCGGCGTCGCAGCTTCGGCGGCGGGCTTGGTCTCCGCGGCAACGGCGGCAACGGTCGCGAAGCCACCGATGAGGGCGATCGACAGAAGGCCGGCAACAAGCTTTTTCATTGTTCTCTTCCTCTATCGTCGCCGGTTATGCTTCAACCGGAGCGGCTGTTTTGCCGTTCTGCTTTTCAAGAACCGCTTCCGTAATCGAATTCGGAATGCGTCTCGGTGTTTCCACCAGGCCGAGGACCGGCATGGCGACGAGGAAGAACAGGAAGTAGAACAGCGTCGCGAACTGCGCAGCCGTCGTGTAGATGCCTTCCGCCGGCTGCGAGCCGAGCCAGCCGAGCAGGATGGCATCAGCGATGAACAGCCAGAAGAACAGCTTGTACCAAGGACGATAGACCGCCGAGCGAATCTTGGAGGTATCGAGCCAAGGCAGAAAGAACAGCACGATGATCGCGCCGAACATCGTCAGAACGCCGCCCAGCTTGGAGTCGATCGGGCCGATGTTGAAGGTGATCGAACGCAGCATCGCGTAGAACGGCAGGAAGTACCACTCCGGAACGATGTGGGCCGGCGTCTTCAGCGGATTGGCCGGAATGTAGTTGTCGGCATGGCCGAGGAAGTTCGGCAGGTAGAAGACGAAATAGGCGAACACCAGCAGGAAGATAGACACGCCGAGCGCATCCTTCAGCGTCGCATAGGGTGTGAAGGCCACGGTGTCGGTCTTCGACTTGACTTCGACGCCGGTCGGGTTCGTCTGGCCGGTCACATGCAGCGCCCAGATGTGCAGGACAACCACGCCCGCGATCATGAACGGCAGCAGGTAGTGCAGCGAGAAGAAGCGGTTGAGCGTCGGATCGTCAACGGCGAAGCCGCCGAGCAGGAAGGTCTGGATCCAGTCGCCGACCCAGGGAAAGGCCGAGAAGAAGCCGGTGATAACGGTCGCGCCCCAGAAGGACATCTGACCCCAGGGCAGAACGTAGCCCATGAAAGCCGTCGCCATCATCAGGAGATAGATGATCACGCCGAGGATCCAGAGGATTTCGCGAGGCGCCTTATAGGAACCGTAGTAAAGGCCGCGGGCAATGTGGAGATAGACCGCCACGAAGAAGAAGGACGCGCCGTTGGCATGCATGTAGCGCAGCAGCCAGCCATGATTGACGTCGCGAACGATCTTTTCGACCGAATTGAAGGCGATTGTCGTATCCGCCGCATAGTGCATGGCAAGAACGACGCCGGTCAGGATTTGCAGAACGAGCATGACGGCCAGCATGGCGCCGAACGTGTAGGCATAGTTCAGATTGCGCGGGACCGGATAGGCGATGAAACTGTCATAGACCATACGCGGCAGCGGCAGCCGCGCGTCGACCCATTTTTCGAGCCCCGTTGATGGCTCGTAAGACGAATGACCACTCATGATTCAGCTCCCCCTCAACCGACCTTGATCTTTTTTTCTGCGGTAAACGCATATACCGGAATAGCGAGGTTCTGCGGCGCGGGCCCATGGCGGATGCGACCAGCGGTATCATAGACCGAACCATGGCAGGGACAGAACCAACCGCCGTATTCTCCCGCCTGACCAAGCGGTATGCAGCCGAGATGCGTGCAGACGCCGATCATGACAAGCCAGTTTTCCTTCCCATCACCGGCCGAACGCGCGACATCGGTCGCTTGCGCATCCGCCGGCAAATTGGCATTGCGGGCGTTCGGATCCTTCAGATCGGAGATCTGCGCACCCTTCGCGTCATCGATTTCCTTCTGCGTGCGGTTGCGGATGAAAACCGGCTTACCACGCCATTTCACCGTCATCGACATGCCGGGCTCCAGGCTCGAGACATCGACTTCGATAGAAGCAAGAGCGAGCGCCGAGGCATCCGGCCGCATCTGATCGATAAACGGCCAGGCAACGGCGACTGCGCCCACTGCGCCGGCCATGCCCGTCGTCAGATAAAGGAAATCTCGGCGAGTAGGCTCGCCCGTAGTTTCATTCGTCGTAATGTGCTCGCTCAAGGCTGGACCATCCTCATCCGCAAAACCCGCAGCTTGACGCTGCGGTACCCCCTCACTGCCGGCGAATCAACGCGACCATAATTCCGCCATAGATTCCTCCGTAACCCGCCGCGTTCTAAGCTTGATCGCAAATTATGTCCAGTCTTGGCAAGGGGTGCGGGCACAATGTCGCGGGAAAACTGCGCTATTTGGCCGTGAGTGCCGAGCTTAAAATCCCCACCGCCGGTCAAATAGACGTAAGCGCATGAAAAATCGCGAGATTCGCCCTATAGATTTTCGTATCGCAGCGCAAAATAAACAGTGATTTTAATGCTGCAATGCACCCCGGTCAGCATGAGGCTGACCGCCGATCTATACTAAGCTCTACTTCCTACTCCTTAAATCCGAATGGATTTAAGGAGCGACTTATGCGCCTTTATGCTGCGCCGCCGCTCTATGAGCCATTGGAGATATGGCTGAGGACATGACCATGAGACACACGATCTACTGCGTTCTATGCGTCCTTGCTACACTGGCACTGGCCATCCTTGCGGCGCGTTATGTTACCGATGTATGGCTGCTCGCCTTTTTCGAAAGCCTTCAGACCCATATCAGCCTTTTCGGCATCGGGCTCGCCCTCCTCGCCCTCCTCTTCAAGCGGCATTGGTATGCGGTTTTCCTGGTGGCTGTCGGTGCCGGGCTTGCGGTTCATTCAGTGGTGATGCTGCGCGAATATGCTGCCTCCCCTCCGCTCAACCCGCCGGCAGCGGCCGATGCGAGCAAGAGCTTCACCCTGCTCTCCTTCAACATCGAAGACAGCAATTTCGAAAACGGCACACGGATCGCTGACCTCATTGTCAATTCGAAGGCTGATGTCGTGGAGATTTTCGAAGCAGGCCCGATCCAATCGGAGATGAAGCGAATAACCGCCGTCTATCCCAACCGCATCGGCTGCGGCATCATGACGAGCGATTGCGATTCCCTGCTGCTATCGAAGCGCCCATTCCAGACGCAGGTCATGCACAGCCTCGGCAGCCTTTGGGACAATCGCTTCGTTCTCGCGACCATCGACATGGATGGTCAGCCGGTTAACTTTGTCTCAGCCCACCTCAGCAAACCCTATTTCGACGAGTTTCATGGAATAGAGTTGGATATACTCGGCCCGATCCTGAAAGATATTCAAGGGCCGTTGATCGTCGCCGGCGATTTCAACGCTTCGGTCATTGCGCCCGATATGCGAGGCTTCCTGAACGACACCGGTCTGCGTCACACCTTTCCAGAACCCGCCACCTGGCCGATCATGGCCGGCGCCTATGGCATTTCCATCGACCATGTCTTCGCGCGCCCGCCGCTGCGGCTGAAATCCGTGCAACAGATAACAGACGCCATGGGATCGAACCATTTCGGTTTGATGACGGAGTTCAGCGTTTCAAAATAGCTCTTTGATTTTGCTCAAGCTTATCCGGAAAGCTGTCTGACATTTTGGTGACAGCCTACTCGGCCTCGGCTGCTATGAAGCCGCCCGACTGGCGCGCCCAGAGTTCGGAATAGAGGCCGCCGCGGGCAATCAGCTCGTCATGGGTACCCTCTTCGATGATCCTGCCTTTGTCGACGACGATCAGCCGGTCGAGCTTGGCAATGGTGGACAGGCGATGCGCGATCGCAAGCACCGTCTTGCCTTCCATCAATGCTTCCAGATTGGACTGCAGCGCGGCCTCGACCTCGGAATCCAGCGCCGAGGTCGCCTCATCCAACACCAGGATCGGCGCGTCCTTCAGCATGACGCGGGCAATCGCGATACGCTGGCGCTGGCCGCCTGACAATTTGACGCCGCGCTCACCGACATGGGCGGCATAGCCCGTGCGGCCCTTCTGGTCCTCCAGCGTCGCGATGAACGTATCCGCCTCCGCCCGCCGTGTCGCCTGCGCCATCTGCTCCTCGCTCGCCTCCGGACGACCAAAGAGGATATTGTCGCGGATGGAACGATTGAGCAGCGCGGTATCCTGCGTCACCATGCCAATCTCGCCGCGCAGCGATTCCTGCCGGACCGCGGCGATGTCCTGTCCATCGATCAGGATGCGTCCGCCTTCGAGATCGTAGAAGCGCAGCAGCAGATTGACGAGTGTCGTCTTGCCGGCACCGGAGCGACCAACGATGCCGACTTTCTCGCCGGCACGAACGGTCAATGAAAAATTGTCTATGACGCCACTGCCGCGACCGTAGTGGAAGGTCACGTGCTCGAAGCGAATTTCCGGATGGACGATCTGCAGATCCCTGGCGCCCGGCCGATCGACCAGGCCGATCGGCTCCGAGACCATCTCGGCGGAATTCTGGATCGTGCCGAGATTGCGCATGATCGCATTGAACTGCGCCATCATGCGGCCGAAGAGCATGTTGAGCCGCAATACCATGCTGAGCGTGAAGGCGACGCCGCCGGTGGAAATCTCGCCCGCAAGCCAAAGATGGATGGCAAGCGCCGCGATCGTCGTGATCATCACGCCTGACAGGAGGGCCAGCGACGAGCGCACGCCGGTCAGAAGCCGCGTGAAAGGCATGACGGCGGCCAGGAAGCGATCGAAGCCGTTGCGAATATAATCATCGTTCTGCTCTTCGCGGCCGAAGAGCTTCAACGTCTGGATATTGGCATAGGCATCGACCATGCGGCCGTTCAGCATCGAAGATGCCTCGGCAGCGTTGCGCGCGTGTCGCCGGATGCGCGGCACGAAATAGCGGGCAAGCAGCGAAAATATGCAGATCCAGATCGCGATCACCAGCGCCAGGCGCCAATCAAGCCCGCCGACCAGCGCTATGGTCGAGGCGGCATAGATGATGATGAACCAGACCACCTGCAGCAGCGAGACGACGAGATCGCCGGTCGATTGCCCCGCCGACCAGACCTTGGTGACGATGCGGCCGGAAAAATCATTCTGGAAGAAACTCACCGACTGGCGCGCGACATGCACATAGGCCTGCCAGCGCACGAGATTGAGGAAGCCGGGTACGACGACCTGCTCCTCGACCAGCGCCCCGAGGCTGACCACCACGAAGCGGACGACCAGCACGACGAAAACCATGCCAAGCAGCGCGCCGCCATGGCCGGAAAGCAACCCTGCCCAGCCCGCTCCCGGCTGCACCTTGTCTAGGATATCGACCAGATGGCCAACGAACCAGAACAGCGCCGCCTCCAGCACCGCCACTGCACCACCGAGCGCCGCCATCGCCAGAAACGGCCCCTTCGCCTGACCGACATAGTACCAGATGAAAGCCCAAAGCGACCGCGGCGGACGCAGGTCGCCAGTGCGGTAATAGGGATCAATCCAGGTTTCGAACAGGCGATAGACGGAACGGATCAGCATCCCAGCGATATAGGTGGTTTCGCCTGGGGTGCAAAGGAAAGTAGGCGTGATGGAATCTTATATTTTTGTCATGTTTGACGTAGGGAAAGCGCTACGATTCACGGCGCCCTGTCGTCGACATCCAGAATGCTTTGCAAGTCACGCCGCCCATTCAAGACGCGTACGACGACGAGGGTTTCACCTCGGACAAGGTAATAAACGCGAATTGTCTCGAAACCCAATACTGTACGCGATCTCAGACCATCGATATCCGGGTTGTCGAAATGGCGAGGCGATCCAGTCAATGGCGATTGTGCAGCAACTGATAAGCATTCGCGGACCGCTGGATAAGGCCATCATAACCTCCTAATTGTTCTCAATAGATAAGAAACAACAAAGATCGAATAAGGCAGTTCCACGCAGCGACATGAGCTAGCCGAAACAAAAAGGGCGAGCCCGAAGCCCGCCCTCTTTTCATTCCGCCGCCGCCTCGGCCTCTTCGTGGTCCGCCAGGAACCCACCGGACTGCCGGCTCCAGAGGTCAGCGTAGATGCCGCCGTGCTGGACCAGATCGTGATGCGTGCCCGTCTCGATGATGCGGCCCTTGTCGAGGACGATGAGGCGGTCCATCTCGGTCAATGTCGACAGACGGTGCGCGATGGCGATCACCGTCTTGCCCTGCATCAGCGCGAAGAGGTTTTCCTGGATCGCCGCTTCCACTTCGGAATCGAGCGCCGAGGTCGCTTCGTCCAACACCAGGATCGGCGCGTCCTTCAGGAAGACGCGGGCAATCGCGATGCGCTGCCGCTGGCCGCCGGAGAGCTTGACGCCGCGCTCACCGACCTGAGCGTCGAGCCCCTTGCGACCCTGCATATCCGTCAGCCCTTCGATGAACTCCCAGGCATTGGCGCGCTTGGCCGCCTCGATCACCTCCGCATCGGTCGCCTCCGGTTGACCATAGGCGATGTTGTCGCGGATCGAGCGGTGCAGCAGCGACGTATCCTGCGTCACCACACCGATCAGCGAACGCAGGCTGTCCTGGCTCACCTTGGCGATATCCTGGCCATCGATGGTGATGCGCCCGCTTTCGAGATCGTAGAAACGAAGCAGCAGGTTCATCAGCGTCGTCTTGCCGGCGCCGGAGCGGCCGACGAGACCCACCTTCTCACCCGCATGGATATCGAAGGTCAGGTTTTCGATGACACCATTGGCCTTGCCGTAGTGGAAGCGGACATGATCGAAATGGATCGCGCCCTGCTTGGCCGTGATCGCGGGTGCGGCCGGCACGTCGACGATGTCATGCGGCTTCGTCAGCATCTCGATGCCGTCATAGATCGTGCCGATGTTCTCAAACAGTGCCGAGACTTCCCACATGATCCATTGCGACATGCCGTTGACGCGCATGGCAAGCCCGATGGCGATGGCGATCGCGCCGATCGAGATCGAGCCGCTCAGCCAGAACCAGATCGACAGCGCCGAAATGACGAACAAGGCCACGCAGTTGTTGACGTAGACCGCGATGTAGAACAGCGTCACCTTGCGCATCTGCCCGTAGACGGTCTGCAGGAATTCGCTCATGCCTGCTTTGGCGTAGCCCTCTTCGCGGCCTGCATGCGAAAACAGCTTCACCGTCGCGATGTTCGTATAGCTGTCGACCACCCGTCCTGTCATCGTCGAGCGTGCATCCGCCTGAGCGGCTGCGATCTTGCGCAGTCGCGGCACGAAATAGCTGACGATGCCGATATAGATCAGGAGCCATGCGAGGATCGGCAGCATCAGCCGCCAATCCGCCGCAGCGATGACCAGGATCATCGACAGGAAATAGGTGACGACATAGACGAAGACATCGAGGATCTTCATCACCGCTTCACGCACGGCAAGCGAGGTCTGCATCACTTTGGTGGCGACGCGGCCGGCGAACTCGTTGGCGAAGAAGGTCATGCTGTGGCGCAGCAGGAAGCGATGCATCTGCCAGCGGGCAATCATCGGATAGTTTCCGAGCAGCACCTGATGCATGATGATGGAGTCGAGCACCGCCGCGAGCGGCAGACCGACCAGCACCATCGCGCCCATCCAGAAGAGCTTATGCCATTCCGTCTGCAGGAATGTCGCCTTGTCCGCATGCGACAGCCAGTCGACGATATCGCCCAGGAACTGGAACAAAGCCACTTCCCCGACCGCGATCAGCATGGTGAGAATGGCCATGGCAATGAGCCAGGGCGCGGCCGGCTTGGTATAATGCCAGCAGAAGGCAAAGAGACCCCGCGGCGGAACATGCGGCACTTCGCTTGGAAAAGGGTTTAGTCGCTGTTCGAACCAGCCAAACATGAAATGCTCCAAAGACTCAGGCCCTTCGGCCACCGCTTCCGCGTCTAAAGGGGATCGCGGACTGATATGGTGGCCGGGTGATGAAAGAACGAGGCCATATCGGCCGCGCAATGAATCAAAAAAGGGGAAACTTGCAAAAACGCGCTTTAAAGCGCCCGCATCATGGCCGCGCGGCCACGGCTCGGAGGCGCATCATCACAAACAAAATATTCATCTGAGCCTCCTATGTCGCAAGTTGTAGAGCGGTTCTCTTTTACCGTGCATTAATCGCTTTGGAAAGCGAAATGTGCCCAAAAACGCGCCTGAAATCTTCAATTCTGCTGATGAAGACATCACAGAAACAAGGGATTCGACAAAAGGCGAAGACAACGCCCGGCAATTTCGTTAGTTGCAGATTATGACTTCGCTGCGCATCGCCCTCTACCAGCCCGACATTCCCGGCAACACCGGCACGATCCTTCGACTCGCCGCTTGCCTCGGCCTTGGCGTCGACATCATCGAGCCAGCCGGTTTCGACATATCGGATCGCAATCTCAAGCGCGCCGGCATGGATTACCTCGCCACCGTCACGCTGACGCGACATGTCAATTGGGAACGTTTCGAGGATTGGCGGGCGGAAAGCGGGCGGCGTCTGGTGCTCGCCTCCACCAAGGCGGCCGAACGCTATACGGATTTCACCTTTCGGGAAGACGACATCCTGCTCTTCGGCCGCGAGAGCGCCGGTGTGCCCGATCATGTGCACGAAAAGGCCGATGGTCGCATCCTGATCCCGATGGTCGCTGGACAGCGCTCCATCAATGTCGCCATGTCTGCAGCGATGATTTCGGGCGAGGCACTGCGGCAGACAAACTGGTCATAAATGTCGCGGCAAATCTGAACGCTGCAGTGGCCAATTGCCGTTGGCACGTCGGGTAAAGTGTGAGAAGCTTTCTCCTGGAAGTGCTTTACCTAACGGCAGCTCTGGCGAGGTGACCCATGTTCCAGACGGCATTCACCCTCACCCTTACCCAATTCGCGCGCACTCTCAGTCTCCCTGAACGGCTGCAGCGCTCGCCGCTACGCAATCTCACTCTGGAAGCCTTGCGCCAGCGCAACACTGCGCTCGATGCCCTGTTTTATGACGTCAAGGTCATCACCCCGGAAGAGGCCTTCTACATCAGCGGTTCGCTTGCAGCCGAAGGCTCGATCATGATCGTGCCGCCGAGCGGCGGTGCTGCGATAACTCTCTGCGAAACGCTTGAGGAGTTCGCACTTCGCGGCGGTGGCGATGCCCAGGCGCTGGCCGTCGCGGGCATCGGCGGCTCCGCCCTTGGTGCTGCTGCCTTCGCCCGCAATGTCGCCGACGCCATCGGCGCGCCGGTCGCCATCGTCGTTTCAGGATATGGTCTGGCTGACATCGTCACAGAGGCCTTTGGCGGCCACTTCTTCTTTGGCCATATGAAAGGTCTGCGGCCCGTCTTCCAAATGCTGGATGATTTTGCCGGACGACCCAAATTCGGGGTCGCCGACAAGAATGACGACGAAACAGCCTCGCGCACCAGCCTCGACACCCGGACCGTGCGGGCGCTTCTTGCCGATCCTCGATTCTCCTTCCGCCTCCTGGCCGGCCATTCGAAAGGCAATCTGGTCATTTCGGCCGCCCTTCACGATCTCTGCAAGCAGGATGAGGCCAGGGCCGCGACATTGGCGAAGATATTGAAGATCGTCACCATCGGCGCCCGCATCGCCATGCCGCCGATCTTTTCCGACGTCGTCGATATCATCGGCGAATGGGACTGGTTCGGCGAGATGAAC
The DNA here is from genome assembly GCF_025200735.1 of Rhizobium sp. CB3060. Lineage (NCBI taxonomy): Bacteria > Pseudomonadati > Pseudomonadota > Alphaproteobacteria > Hyphomicrobiales > Rhizobiaceae > Rhizobium > Rhizobium sp. CB3060. Next base: position 2,174,978 of record NZ_CP104158.1, read on the forward strand.
TCCAGGCCATTCATTCCGGCCGATCAGCGCATTCCGCATGCCTGGCACCACACCAACACGGATCTGGCCGGCCATTTGCCTGTCACCACAGTGCTCAAAGAGATTTTAGCCACGACCGCGATTTCGGAAGAGGCTCAAGCGGCGCCGGCCCTACATGTCGTGGCCGAGCGGGAGGCATCGAATGCCTCGACAACGGAAACCGCCGTCCCGCAGTCCTCGGAGCGCCCGGCGCGTCGCCCCGCAACGATCAAGAAGGTGAAAGAAGCCTTCTCTGAAAGAACGTTGCCTGACATCCCGCCGAGGCAAGCCGACCGATCCGGTGAAATGCAGCCGCCCAAGCCGCATTAAAATCAGGCGCCCCGCAAATATTGTCAGATATGTCGTTCGCAGTGTTGAACCGCGAGCCACCGGAGACATATAATCATTAGCCGGCGAGCAAAATTGCTGCTGCTCACCAGTCGTTCCCAGGCACTGAAATTCATGCCTTTTCAGTAGCTTCCGTCCGACTTCCGACAATCATTGAAAACATGACGGCATGAGAAAGACATAAAAAGGCGAAATGGAATCCACCGTCGTGATGATCAATTTGTTCGGGGCCGTTGCTTTGCTGCTGTTCGGCCTCGCACAGGTGAAGGATGGTGTTTCACGCGCCTTTGGCGCCAAGCTCAGAACCGGCCTTGCCAGCAGCACGCGCGGCGGGCTTCGTTCCTTCACCGCCGGCTTCGTGGCAACGGTCGCGCTGCAGAGCTCGACCGCAACGGCGCTGATGATTGCCTCTTTCGTTGAGCGCGAACTCGTCTTGCCGAGCATGGCGCAGATCGTGCTGCTCGGCGCCAATGTCGGTACCGCGGTGACGGCCTGGATCGTCGCGACCGGCATCGAATGGCTGTCGCCGCTGATCATTCTCATCGGCATCGTGCTTTATCGCCGCTCGTCCACCACCAAACAGGGCGCGGGTGCGGCACTGATCGGCATCGGCTTGATGCTTCTGTCGCTGCAATTGCTGAGCCTCGCCACGGCACCGATGCGGCAATCGCCGGCGCTTGGCGCCTTTATCGGCCTGCTGGACGGCGCTCTGCCCGTGGCATTGATCTTTTCGGCCGTGCTCGCCTTCCTCTCGTCGTCTAGTCTTGCCGTGGTCGTGCTGATCCTGTCTCTCGCTTCGACCGGCATTCTCTCCCCAGCCCTGACCGTCGCGCTCGTACTCGGCGCCAATCTCGGCGGCGCGGTTCCACCGGTCATTGCTACCCTCTCCGGCCCCGCCACTGCGCGGCGGGTGACGCTCGGCAATCTGATCGTGCGCACCATCGGCTGCCTCATCGTCTTGCCCTTTGCTGGCTATATCGGCGCGTGGATGCAGGCCCTGCATTTTTCGCCTGCCAAGCTACCGGTCGACATTCACCTGCTCTTCAACATCGCCCTCGCGATCTGCGCTTGGCCTTTCTCGTCCTTCTTGTCGAAGATGATGCGGCGGATTGTGGCCGACGATCCGCGAGCCGACGACGGCCCGAAATTTCTCGATCAGCACGCCCTGAACACGCCAGTCATCGCGCTCGCCAGCGCAACGCGCGAGGTTCTGGGTGTCGGCGACCTCATCGAACGCATGCTGATCCGCACCGAAAACGCGCTCAACAACAACGATCTTGCTCCCCTGAAGGAAATCGCGGTTCTGGAAAAGCGCGTCGACCGAATCCAGCAAGAGGTAAAGATCTACCTCTCCAAGCTCGGGCGCGAGGGATTGGACGACGAAAACGGCCGCCGCTCGATCGTCATCATCGACTATGCCATCAACCTCGAACATATCGGCGACATCATCGAGAAGGGTCTCGCCGAACAGGTTGCCAAGAAGATCGGCAAGGGCCTGACCTTCTCTGGCGATGGCTATCAGGAGCTGCAGAGCCTCCTCAACCTGACGATCGATAACCTGCGTATCGCCCAGACGATCTTCGTCACCCGCGATTTCAACCTCGCTCGCCAGCTCATGGAGGTGAAGGTCGACGTCCGCCGGCTGGAGAAACAATCCTCCGAGCGGCATCTCGAACGCCTGCGCGACGGCCGCGTTGACAGCCTGCAGACCAGCTCGCTGCATCTCGACATGCTGCGCGACCTGAAGCGCATCAATGCTCACATCGTCTCGGTAGCGCATCCGATCCTGGATGAAAGCGGGCTGCTGATCGAGAGCCGGTTGCGAAATACGCAGTAGCCGGTTGCGGCGAACGCGAAGATCGAAAACGGAAGAAAAATCCGTCCCTTATGCTTTGATTTCGTTCAACAATACAGAAAATTTCTCGTCATTGCATTATCGCCACTTTAGAAGCCTATGCTGTAGAACATTCGCAAATGACACATGGAGGAAACGTCATGCGTCTGGATGCCTATCTGATCTTTGACGGCGATTGCCGGCAAGCTCTCGAATTCTACCATCGATGCCTTGGCGGCGAGCTCACCGTCATGGACTACAGCCATCCGAATGTGGCGAGCCAAACGCCGGAGCACTAGCGCGATAAAGTCATGCATGCGCGGCTGACGGTCGGCGACGCTGTCTTGATGGCTTCGGACGGCAGGCCAGGTGAAACCGGCAGGAAATGCGGTTTCTCGGTCTCCGTTCAAATCGACAGGCCGGAAGAAGCGGAGAAGCTGTTTGCGGCTTTGCAGGAGGGCGGCACGGTTACCATGCCGATCGATGAAACCTTCTGGGCGGAGCGTTTCGGCATGCTGGTCGACAAGTTCGGCGTGCCGTGGATGATCAATTGCCAGCGTTCGACTGCCTGATATCAATCGGCTGACGGGAGGCGCCGCATGGTGAATTCGATGCGATCGCCTTCCACCTGCCGCCAGCTTTCGACTTCGGTCCAATAGGCGGCTTTCGGAAATTCATCGAACCACTCGCGGGCCTTGGCCCGCGCTTCCGGGCGACTGAGACAAAAAGTCTCGCGGACAAAATCACCTTTTCCGCCGGTAGGCTTTTCCTGCCGGTAACGTGAAATCCTGCGTCTCAACCCGTCAAGGGGCGGCGGTCCGGGTATTTTCATCGTGAAACCTCGCCTTTGAGAGGGAAGATAATACCGCATTTGGCAATTTGCGAGTCGATTCTCCGGCGAGCCCAGCGCGCTGGTGACGATGCGATGATGCTGATATTCAGACCGGGAATCGACATTACGTGAATCGCGGGCTCCTGGCGGCCCGCCCCGCCGGAGAGCATACATGGAACGACCGGAACTTCCCAAAGGACTACCCGAAGACATCGAAGACAAGAAAGAAGCGGCCAAGGGCTGGTTTGAAAGCCTGCGGGACGCGATCTGCGCGCAATTCGAACAGTTGGAGGACGAGCTTGCCGGCCCCCTCTCGGACCAGGAGCCGGGGCGTTTCGTCGCCAAGGACTGGCTGAGAGAGAACGGCGAAGGCGGCGGCGGACGTATGTCGATCATGGAGGGCCGCGTCTTCGAAAAGGTCGGCGTTCATACGTCCACCGTCTATGGCGATTTCTCGCCCGATTTCCGCAGCCAGATTCCGGGTGCAGAGGAAGATCCGCGCTTCTGGGCCTCCGGCCTGTCGCTGATCGCTCACCCCGTCAACCCGAACGTACCGACCGTGCACATGAACACGCGCATGGTGGTGACGACCAGCCATTGGTTCGGCGGCGGCGCCGACCTGACGCCCGTGCTCAACCGGCGGCGCACGCAGGAAGACCCCGACAGCGTCCTCTTCCATCGTGCCATGCAGATTGTTTGCGACCGTCATACGGTTGCAGACTACCCGCGATACAAGACTTGGTGCGACGACTATTTCTATTTGAAGCATCGCAATGAACCGCGCGGCATCGGCGGCATTTTCTTTGACTGGCTGCATTCTGGGGAGGAGGCAGGCGGTTGGGACGCGGATTTCGCCTTCACGCGTGATGTCGGGCGCGCATTTTCCATGGTCTACCCGCGGATCGTGCGCTCGAATTTCAATGACGTCTGGTCCGAAGAAGATCGTGACGAACAATTAATTCGTCGCGGGCGCTATGTGGAGTTCAATTTACTTTACGATAGGGGTACAATATTCGGGCTAAAGACAGGAGGCAACGTGGAGTCGATCTTATCGTCCTTGCCACCCGTCGTGCGCTGGCCATAGAATGGCAAATGCTAAATCAGAAAAATCTTGAATTAGTTCGGAGGAGTACCGAGGTTAGGTAATGCTCGTTTCAATCGGAGGAGGTTGTAATGGCAGTACAGAATCAAGTGGCAGAAGCCGCGAAGGAACAAAAGCTTTCGCGCACAGTCGATACGCCGGATTTCGTCGTCCGGCTGGCTGAGGACATGAGGGTTAGAAGCGGGTCGGATCTGCCACTCTCCTGCTTCATCGAGCAGGTCAGAATGCAGTTGGCTGGCAAGTCGCCGAGCGATGTGGCACGCATCGTATCCGACCGCCCGGCAAAGCAAGCGCCCGTTCCGAAGTATCAATCTTCGGATTGCTTCAAATCCTGGGCCATGCCGGATTGATATCCGGGAAGTAATCGTCCGGCAGGGTGGAGGCCCTGCCGGACGTCCGAAACCTTTCCCCACCTTTTGCGTTTTGACCTTCAAGCCGCCGTTCGGCTGGAAGTCTTTCATGGCGTCAAAATATCAGGAGGCAGATATGCGACTGTTCGAATGTGGTACACTTGTACCTGGATGCGACTGGCACACGCGCGCCAATGACGATGCCGAAGTGGTTCGTCGCGCTGTCGAGCACATGCGCAACGCCCATGGCGAGACGATCATCCGCGAAAATATGGTCGACAACATCAAGGCCCGCATTCGCGACGAGGCGAGCGCCGCCTGATCAACGGACATCAGGACTCGGTCAATTCCTTGAGCCGGGCGAGAAGATCCGCTCGGTTCATGGCGAAATTGCCGTCGAGCCATTGTTGCTCAAGTTTACCCAGGATCTCGCCGACCCGAGGCCCTGCGCTCACGCCTACGGCTAGCGCATCCCCGCCATTGACCGGAAAGACCGGCTTCTTCCACCGGGCCGTCCGCTCCAGCAACTTGCCGATCCGCGCAGCGCGCGCCATCTCCTCGAAATCGCCTTCCGCCTTGCCCCGTGCAACTGCAAGCGCCAGCTTCAGCCGGGTGGCAATGCCGGATGCATCGTGGCGGTAGAGCAGGCGATCGAAGGCCGCTTCGGACACATCGTCCTTGATGCCGGGCGCATTCGCCCAGTCCTGCAAATAGGCCGCTTCCGCCTTCGACAGCCGCAGTCGTTCGCCAAGCTTTGCCAACCTCGCGGCATCCGGCGGCACGATGGCTGCCAACCGCAGCAGCGGATCAGGCGCCCAGCCGAGTGCCTGTTCCGTGGCGACAAGCGCGGGAATGGCGTCGATCCCCCACTTCTCGGTCTCCGGCAGCACCTCGGTCAACACCCCGACCTGCCGCATCCAGAGCAGCGCCCGGCCCGGATCCTTGGCCGCAAGCAGCTTTTTCATCTCTGACCAGACACGCTCGGCCGAAAGCGTCGCGATCTTCGACCGCGCGGCCGCACAGGCGCGCAGTCCGTCCGCATCCGGTCTTCCACTGCCGTAATGCGCGAAAAAGCGGAAGAAACGCAGGATCCGCAAATGATCCTCGGCAATCCGCGTCGCCGCATCACCGATGAAGCGGATATTGCGGCGCTCCAGATCGGCGAGCCCGCCGACCATATCGACGACTTCGCCATCGGCCGAAGCATAGAGCGCGTTGATCGTGAGATCGCGCCGCTCGGCATCGGCCTGCCAATCATCGCTGAATGCCACCAGGGCACGCCGGCCGTCGGTTTCAATATCGCGCCGCAAGGTCGTGGTTTCGAAAGGCTTTCCATCGACGACCAGCGTCACCGTCCCATGCGCGATGCCCGTCGGCACTGCCTTGATGCCGGCGGCAACGGCCCTCCCGACGACAGCCTCGGGCAGCAGCGTCGTGGCGATATCGATATCGGCAACAGGCAGCCCGAGCAGGCTGTTGCGCACTGCCCCACCGACGACACGCCCCTCGCCGCCATCGCCGTTCAACAACGCCAGCACCCGCTGCAGCGCTCCGTCCTGGAACCAGGCCTCGCCGGCAATGGAGGTCATGAATAAAGCCTTTCGTAAAGCGTGCGGACGATGCCGGCGGTAATGCCCCAGATCATGCGCGGACCATAGGGCATGCGATAGAAATGCCGCTCCATCCCCTGCCAGACCATGCTGTCGGTCACGTGATGGCCGGGATTCATGAGGAAGGAGAGCGGGACTTCGAAAGCGTCCTCCACCTCTGTAGGATTGAGCGCCAGTTCGAAGCCAGGCTTGACCACGGCGAGGATTGGCGTGATGCGGAAACCGGTCGCAGCCAGATAATGCGGCAATCGGGCGACGGGCTCGATGAAGACGTCCGCCAATCCGATCTCTTCACCTGCCTCACGAACCGCCGCCATTTCCGGCGACGCATCCTCCGGATCGATAGTACCACCGGGAAAGGCGATCTGACCGGAATGTTTGCGCAATGTCGAGGTGCGCAGCGTGAAGATGACGCTGGCGTCGTCGCCATCGTCCACCACGGGCACCAACACCGCAGCGTCGCGCAGCTTCAGGCCTTCGACTTGCAAGGTAGTATCCGGATTGAGGGCGTGGTCGCCATGGTCGCGCCAGGCAAGCTCGACCGGACCGCCGCTCTGATTGAGCGCGCGGCGGCGGAATTCGGCGGCGGAATAAAGCGGAAATTCGCTCATCGCGTTAAGGCATCCAGTTCGGCAACCGGCATGACCGGGAAGATCGTACCGCCCGAGCGCACGCAGAACATCTCGCGCCCGGCGATCACAACGGTCTCGCCGAGTTCGACGAGATCATACATCACCGCGCGCGTCACCAGCGCCTCCAGCCGCCCGCGGACGTGAAGATAGGGTTTCAACTCGTCGTTCTCGCCACGGATGACGAAACGGATTGGATGTTCCCTGCCCGCCTCGACAACGTCGCCGACATTGGTGCGGAATGTCAGTACCCGCTTGCCTTCGCGCTCGGTCACGCTCATTTCGACAGCGATGAACGGCGCATCGACGACGCGGATACCCACCTTTTCCACAGGTGTGACGAGATAGGTCTTTTCATCCGCATCCTTGCGCAACACTGTTGAAAACAGCCGGACCAGCGGTGCACGGCCGATCGGCGTTCCCATATAGAACCAGGTGCCGTCGCCACGGATTTCCATGTCGATATCGCCGCAAAACGGGGGCTCCCAGCGATCGACGGGCGGCAGGCTCTTCTTGCGTGCGCCGGCATCGCCGGCCGCGCGCGAAATCAGCGCAGCCAGACTTGCCGCATCGCTCGCCCCTCTGATTTCCTCGGTTGCCATTCTTCCGTCCCGGTTTGTGCTTAGTTACGAATACGGCCCTCTCTCACGAGATAGTCATTCGAAACGCGCTTGTCAGCCGTCTTCATAACGATAGGTTCTATTGATTATGGGGCAAATGTGTAAGGTCTGCGAATCGCGCGTACCGTTTTTCTGCCGTTGGAGATGCAAATGGGCATGATCAAATCGACCGAAACGAGCCTCGACGACCAGGCCATCATCGCATCCGCCGAACAGGCGCTGAAAGATATCGCCTCCATCCGTGCCGAAGTCTCCAAGGTCATCTTCGGCCAGGAGAGCGTTGTGGAGAATACGCTGCTTGCCGTGCTGGCCGGCGGCCATGCGCTGCTCGTCGGCGTGCCGGGCCTCGCCAAGACCAAGCTGGTGACCACGCTCGGTGCCGTTCTCGGCCTTGCCGCCAATCGCGTCCAGTTTACGCCGGACCTGATGCCATCGGATATTCTCGGTTCGGAAGTCATGGACCAGGATGAGACCGGCCGCCGCTCCTTCCGCTTCGTCAAGGGCCCGGTTTTCGCGCAATTGCTGATGGCTGACGAGATCAATCGCGCTTCGCCGCGCACGCAATCGGCGCTGCTGCAGTCGATGCAGGAGTATCATGTCACCATCGCCGGGCAGCGTTACGATTTGCCTGCGCCGTTCCACGTTCTCGCAACCCAGAACCCGCTGGAGCAGGAAGGCACCTATCCGCTGCCGGAAGCACAGCTCGACCGCTTCCTGCTGCAGGTCGATGTCGATTATCCGGAGCTTGCCGACGAACGCAAGATCCTGCTGGAAACCACCGGCCTCAGCGAAGCGACGCCGCGTGCCGTGATCGATGCCACGCGCTTGATGGAAATCCAGAAATTGATCCGCCAGATGCCGGTCAGCGACGGCGTCGTCGATGCCATCCTGTCGCTGGTGCGTTCCGCGCGCCCCGGCCAAGGCAATGAAACGACTGACAAGCACGTCGCCTGGGGCCCTGGCCCGCGCGCCGGCCAGGCAATGATGCTCTGCGCCCGCGCCCGCGCGCTGTATGAAGGCCGGCTTGCGCCGTCGCTCGACGACGTGCATGCCCTGGCCGAGCCTGTGCTGGAACATCGCATGGCTCTGACCTTCGCCGCCCGTGCGGAAGGCATGTCGGTGCGGGATGTGATTGCAGGCCTGGTCAAGCGGTCGAGATCGTAACCAGGGTGTCGAGGAGAGTATAGCGCGTGGCATCCATCGGACAGATCGTCAGCCCGACCCCAGGCAATGATGCCCTCTCCCGAGCCCGCAGCCGTGCTGCCCTCGTGCCGGATTGCCTTGTCGAAGCCAAGCGCATCGCCAATACCGTGATTGCCGGCTGGCATGGCCGGCGCAAGCGCGGCATCGGCGAAAATTTCTGGCAGTTCCGCCCCTATACCGAGGGCGAGAGCCTGTCTCGTATCGACTGGCGCCGCTCGGCCCGCGACGATCATACCTATATCCGCGATCATGAATGGGAGGCCGCTCACACGATCTGGCTCTGGGCCGATCTCTCGCCTTCCATGATGTATAAATCGACCTACGGCCATGTCTCGAAGGAAGGCCGTGCGCTCGTCCTCATGCTGGCGCTGGCGGAAATTCTTTCCCGTTCCGGCGAACGCATCGGCTGCCCCGGCATCATGGAGCCGGTTGCGACCCGCAACGCCGCCGAGCGCCTGGCAGCGGCCCTGATGCACACCCCGCTCGAAGGCGGTCTGCCGCAGACCAGCATGATCCGTGGCTGGAGCGATATCGTCCTGATCGGCGATTTTCTGGACGATGCCGACACCGTCATGGGCCGGATCGGGCCTCTGGCTCGCCGCGGATTGCGCGGCCATGTGGTCGAGGTCGCCGACCCGGCCGAAGAGGTCTTCCCCTATAGCGGCCGCACCGAATTCACCGACCCGGAAAACGGCACGAAGCTAGTGGCGGGCCGGGCGGAAAACCTGCGGGAAGATTACCAGCGCGCCTATCTCGCTCGCCGCGAAAATCTCGGCCAATCACTGCGCCATCTCGGTTGGACTTTCGTCAGCCACCGCACCGACCGACTGACATCGGAAGCGCTGGTCGCCGTGCATATGTATCTCTCCGGCATGCCCGCCAAGGCGACGCTTGGGGGGCAGCCATGAGCGCGCTCTCCTTTGCCTTTGCCTCCCCGGCTATCCTTGGCGCTTTGATCCTGCTTCCGGCGATCTGGTGGCTGCTGCGCCTGACGCCGCCGCATCCGAGAGCGGAAGTCTTTCCGCCGCTGCGTATTCTGGCAACGATCCTGAAGCGCGAGGAAACGCCGGCGCGTAGCCCCTGGTGGTTGACCCTGCTGCGTATGGTGCTTGCCACTCTGGTCATCCTCGCCATCGCCAATCCGATGTTCAATCCGCGCACCAATACGCTGTCGAGCGACGGACCGTTGGTATTGGTCATCGACAATAGCTGGGCGAGCGCTGCCGATTGGGAGCGCCGTGTGCAGACGGCCGACGCGTTGATCGACGACGCCGACGCCAAAGGCATCCCCGTCTCCATCGCCTTCACCGCAGACAAGAGCAACGACACGACGCCCGGCGCTGCTGGCGCCGCCCGTGACAAGCTGCACGCGGCCAATGCAAGGCCGCTGGTGCCGGATCGCCAACGCGTCGCCCAGGCGATCAAAGCCGCTTTGAACGGCACCAAGCCGGGCACGATCGCCTTCCTTTCCGACGGCGCCGAAAGCAAGAACAAGGACGATATTGTCAACCAGCTCGCCGCCCTGGAGCCCAGCGAATTGCGCCTCATCGAAGGCGATGGCAGCGAAGTGCTGGCCATCACCGGCGCCACCAACGCCGCCGACAATATGACCATCACCGCAACGCGGCTGAACGGCAGCAGCCCGCTCCGGCTGGGGCTCAGCGCACTCGACAATCAGGGACGGCCGATCGCGGCCGGTTCGCTGAATTTCGCCGGCGGCCAGACGGTCGCAACAGGCACCATCGCCGCCCCATTCGAAATGCGCAACGATTTTGCCCGTATTAGTATCGACCGCCACGCAAGCGCCGGCGCTGTGCATCTGCTCGACGATGGTTTCAAGCGCCGCCGCGTGGCGCTTCTGTCCGGGCAGGCCGCCGACGAATTCCAGCCGATCCTGTCGCCGCTTTATTACATCCAGCGCGCCCTGCAGCCCTATGCCGATCTGATCCAGCCGAACAGCGCGGATGTGGCAAAATCGATCCCCGAGCTGCTTGCCGGCAATCCCTCCGTCATGATCATGGCCGATGTCGGCCGCCTGCCTCAGGAAAGCTACGCGCCATTGCAGCGATGGATCCAGAATGGCGGCACGCTGGTGCGCTTCGCCGGACCGCGCCTTGCCGCCGCTCCCGCCGAGGACCCGCTGGTGCCGGTGACGTTGCGCCAGGGCGAACGCACCTTCGGCGGCGCACTCTCCTGGGCCGAACCGCAGCCGCTTGCCGACTTCCCCTCCTTCGGCCCCTTCGCCGGCATGCCGAAGCCGACCAACGTCCTCATCAAGCGGCAGGTGCTGGCCGAGCCGACACCCGATCTTGCCGAACGCACCTGGGCTAGCCTCGCCGACGGTACGCCGCTGGTGACCGAAAAGCAGATGCAGGCCGGCCGCGTCGTCCTCTTCCATGTCAGCGCCGAACCGCAATGGTCCGATCTGCCGATCTCCGGCGATTTCGTCGAGATGCTGCGTCGCATCGTGCAGCTTTCGCGCTCCGGCGGCGTCACCTCGACCGAAAGCGCGCCGAAGACCAGCGAAGCCCTGCCGCCATTCCGGCTGCTGACCGCCAAGGGCGTTCTGACCAGCGAGACCGGCAACGCCCGCCCGCTCGATCCGAACAACAAAGGCGCAATCGCTGCCAACTTCGACAACCCGCCCGGCCTCTACGGTTCGGAGGAAGGCTTTACCGCGCTCAACGTCCTGCCCGACGGCGCAGAACTCCGGCCGCTGGATGCCTCCGGCCCGAGCGTATCCGTGGCGCGTGAGGGGCTGATTGGCGGCGAGGCTTGGTCGGCCAAGCCGATCCTCTTCACCATCGCTTTCCTGGTGCTTCTGGCTGACAGCCTCATCGTGCTCTTCATGAACGGTGCCTTCCCGCGCCTTCGGAAATCACCGAAGACGATCGCCGGCGGTGCAGCAGTCCTATTGCTGGCAATCTCGACCGCCGCCTTCCTGCATCCGACGAATTCCTGGGCCGACGATTCCAAACCCGGGGACGACACCATCTATTCGCGGCTCGACAAGACCCATCTTGCCTATGTCGTCACGGGCGAATCCGACGTCGATCATACGTCCGAGCGCGGACTTGCCGGCCTCTCCGATTTCCTCACCTACCGCACGACTCTGGAGCCGGGACCGCCTGTCGGCCTGGATCTCGCCAAGGACGAGCTCGCCTTCTATCCCATCATCTATTGGCCGATTTCCGCCACCGCGCCGATGCCGTCCAACGATGCCATCAATCGTATCGACGCCTATATGCGCAATGGCGGCACCGTGCTTTTCGACACGCGCGACGCCATCGACACGATGGGCGACAACACGACGCCGAGCCCGAATGGCCAGCGGCTGCAGGCGATCCTCGCCAATCTCGACATTCCGGCGCTGGAGCCGGTGCCCGCAGGTCACGTGCTCACCAAATCCTTCTATCTGCTGTCCAGCTTTCCCGGCCGCTATGCCGACAGCCCGCTCTGGATCGAGGCGCGGCAGGATACGCGCGGCGACGGCAATGCGGTCTCCTCCTCGGACGGAGTGACCCCGATCATGATCACCGGCAACGACTTTGCCGGCGCCTGGGCGACCGACGACAACGGCATTCCATTGCTGCCGACCGTGCCGCCGGACGAGACACAGCGCGAATATGCCTACCGCACCGGCGTCAACATCATGATGTACATGCTGACCGGCAACTATAAGTCTGATCAGGTGCACATCCCGGACATTTTGGAACGGTTGGGGCAGTAAGATGAATATTGGTTTCGCCCCTTTCCTGCCCTGGCCCGTTCTCGCCGCCCTTGCGGTGCTGACGCTTGGCATCGCCGCACTCGCGATCTACCGGCGCATGCGCGGCAGTTGGATCCGTGCGCTGGCGGCATTCGCCTTGCTGGCCGCCCTTGCCAATCCCGTGCTGATGCAGGAGGATCGCGACCAGCTCTCCACCATCGTCCCCGTCATCGTGGACCGCAGTCCGAGCCAGGAAACGCCGGAACGCATCAAGATGACCGACGATGCTCTGGAGGCACTGAAAGACCGGCTGGCGCAATTCCCGCGCATCGAGCCTCGTATTGTCGAGGTGCGTGAACCGGCCGAATCCGAGTCACCTTCAACACGGCTCTTCGCGGCGCTCTCCTCGGCGATCGCCGATGTGCCACCCGCACGCGTGGGCGGCGCTATTTTCCTGACCGACGGTCAGATCCACGATATCCCCGGCGTCAATCAGGCACTCGGCTTCGACGCGCCGATCCACGGGCTGATCACCGGCAAGCCGGATGAGTTCGATCGGCGCATAGAGGTGGTGCGCGCGCCTCGCTTCGGCATCGTCAACGACGAGCAGCAGCTCGTGCTGCGTGTCGTCGATGATGGCAAGAGCCCCGGCGGCACCGCGGCCGTCACCGTGAGAATGAACGGCGACGAGATCGCCACGCTGCAGGCGACGCCCGGCCAGGACACGCCCTTTAGCTTCAAGGTGCCGCGCGCCGGTAACAACGTGCTCGAATTCGCTGTCGCCGAAGTGCCGGGCGAAGTGACGCCCATCAACAACCGCACCGTTCAACTGATCGAGGGCATCCGCCAGAACATGCGCGTGCTGCTCGTCTCCGGCGAACCGCATGCCGGCGAGCGCGCCTGGCGCAATCTTCTGAAGTCGGATGCCTCCGTCGACCTCGTCCATTTCACCATTCTGCGTCCGCCGGATAAGCAGGATGGCACGCCGATCAACGAGTTGTCGCTGATTGCTTTCCCGACGCGTGAACTCTTCGTCGACAAGATCACCTCTTTCGACCTGATCATCTTCGACCGTTACCAGGACCGCCCCAACGTCCTGCCGACGATCTATTACGACTACATGGCCCAATATGTCGAAAACGGCGGCGCGTTGCTGGTTGCTGCCGGCCCCGAGCACGCAGCCGGCAATTCGATCGCGCTCACACCGCTGTCCTCCGTGCTTCCGGCCGAGCCGACCGGCCAGATGATCGAGAAGCCTTTCTATCCGCGCCTGTCGGAACAGGGCCGCAAGCACCCGGTCACGCGCGGTCTGGATGGATCGGACACCGAGCCGCCGCATTGGGGACGCTGGTTCCGCAGCGTCGATGTCGAGAAGCCGCAGGGCCAGACCGTGATGGTCGGCGCCGATAACCATCCGCTGCTGGTTCTGAACCGCGTCGGCCAGGGCCGCGTCGCCATGCTGCTCTCCGATGAAGGCTGGCTCTGGGCCCGCGGCTACGAAGGTGGCGGACCGCATGTGTCGCTCTATCGCCGCATCGCCCATTGGCTGCTGAAAGAACCGGCTCTGGAGGAGGAGGCCCTGACGGCAAGCGCCGCCGGCCGCGCGCTGGAAGTTACCCGCCAGACGATCGGCGACGATCCCGGCCCCGTCACCGTCAAAGCACCCTCCGGCAAGACGCAGACCCTGCAGTTGAAACAGGCACAGCCGGGTCTTTACCAGGCCCAGAAGCACATGGACGAAATCGGCCTCTATCAGATCACCAGCGGCAATCTCTCCACGCTGGTGCATGTCGGCGCTGTCGACGCGCCGGAATTCAAGGCGATGATCTCGACCACGGAAACGTTGAAGCCCTTGGCGGAAAAGACCAAGGGGCTTGTCGCCCGGGTTGCGAGCACCGGAGGCGGCGTCACGGTGCCGCCGATTCTGCCGGTGCGCGGCGCCGTCCGCATCGCCGATAACCAACGCCTGACCATCCGCATGACCGATGAAACCGTCTTGAAGGGCGTCAATAACCTGCCGCTCTTTGCGGGCTTCGCTGGTCTTTCCGCCCTCCTCTTCGCCTTCTCCGCCATGTGGTGGCGCGAAGGACGGTGAATATAGATGCCGCAACTCGATGTGACCGATACCCCGTCAGAAAGCGAACTTGCGGCAATCGGCGAAGGATTGACGGCCTTCAACGCCGCCGATGTCGGCCCTTCCAGGCGCCGCGCGCTCGCCGTCCTGATCCGCGACGAAAGCGGCAAGACCATAGGCGGCATCTCGGGCTATACGGCCTGGGGCTGGCTGTTCACGGCCTGGCTGTTCGTGCCGGAAACGCTGCGCGGTCAAGGCATGGCGGGAAAGCTGCTGGAAGCAGCGGAGACGGAGGCGATCGCCCGCGGGTGCCAAGGCGCCTGGATCGACACCTTCAATCCGCAAGCGCTACGGGCTTATCAGCGGCAGGGCTACACCATCTTCGGCGAACTGCCGGAATTTCCTATCGGCCGCAGCCGTTACTTTTTGCAGAAAAAGCTATCGCCCCGCTGATGGAAACGAGGCGGTAGGCTTTGTTTTTGTAGAAGCTTAAACCGCGATTGCCGTCAGCGGCAAATCTTCGTCGTCATCCATCTCATCGGAGACAGCAACCGGGATATCCGCCTCACGCCAGGCGATCGTGCCCGCCAGTCGCGCATGCGTATCGGCGGCGATCGGCACGACGAGAACCCGGTTGGGATCGACCGGCCCCGGAAAGGCGAGCGCATTGTAAGCGACCTTCTCGAAGCCGAGCGGACCGTAATAGGGCGGATCGCCCACCAGGATCACGGCTTCCGACCCCTTGCGTTTGGCGGCTTCGACGGCGATCCGCACGAGTTCGCGGCCGATACCCTGGTTCTTGTGCGAGGGCCGGACGGCGAGCGGTCCGAGCAGATGCCCCTTGACCGAACCGGCCAGCACCGGCGTCATCCGGACGGAAGCGATCGTCTCGCCGTCATCGGCGCAGATGAAGGAGAGCGAGCGGTCATGCGGCCCCTGCTCGCGAATCCGCGCTGCGGCGCGGGTGAACCGGCCGGGGCCGAATGCTTCTTCGTTGATGTGTTCGATGACAGCGTCATGCGACGCGTCCTCAGTGAGGTAGACCAGTTCGTGCTTGTGCATTAGACCAAAGAAACCAGATGGACATACGGGATGGTTCTCGAAAACGCTTGTCGAGCGTTCGGGATCATCGGCGTCGTCGCAGGCTTCTGATTGCTTCCATGGCAAGTGGTCCTCAAAGTGTGACAAGCCCGATAGCAGGAAATGCCCGCCTCGTCCAATGCAAAATGCGAGCGCCTGGATATTGACGCATGATCTTATCCGAAAGCCGCTTCGCACTCTCCGCATCATGTCTGTAACGCACTGTTCATCGTTTGCCGTCTCGAAATTCCGCGGCCATACCGTATCTTCCGGATCAAGTTCTTCGACAGGATCTCCGAAAGGATAGAGTAAATGGGCATGTTGGTTGACGGCGTCTGGCATGACATCTGGTACGACACCAAGGAAACCAAGGGTCATTTCAAGCGCGCAGCTTCGCAGTTTCGCAACTGGGTCACCGCAGATGGCGCGCCCGGTCCGAGCGGCACGGGCGGCTTCAAGGCCGAAGCGAGCCGCTATCATCTCTATGTGTCGCTCGCCTGCCCATGGGCGCACCGCACCTTGATCTTCCGCAAGCTGAAGAAGCTCGAAAACCTGATCTCTGTTTCCATCGTCGACCCGCTAATGCTGGAAAACGGCTGGGAGTTCAAAGGCCGGGATGGTGGGACTGTCGATCACCTCCTCGGCGCAAAGGCGCTCTGGGAAGTCTACGTCAAGGCCGATCCGCATTATTCCGGCCGTGTTACCGTTCCCGTCCTTTGGGATAAGCAGACCGGCACGATCGTCAACAACGAATCCGCCGAAATCATCCGCATGTTCAACAGCGCCTTCGATGGATTGACGGGCTCGAAGAGTGATTTCTATCCGATGGATCTTCGCAGCGACATCGATGCTTTGAACGATATCGTCTACGACACGGTCAACAACGGCGTCTACAAATCTGGTTTCGCCACCACACAGGAAGCCTACGAGGAAAATGTCCGACGCCTGTTCGAAACCCTCGACATGCTCGACAAGCGCTTAGAAGGAAGCCGCTACCTCTTCGGCGACCGGCCGACCGAGGCCGACTGGCGGCTGTTCACCACGCTCGCCCGCTTCGACGCCGTCTATGTCGGCCACTTCAAATGCAATATTCGCCGCATCGAGGATTATCGCAATCTCTCGGGCTATCTGCGTGACCTCTACCAGGTCCCCGGCGTCGCCGAGACGACCAATCTTGCGCACATCAAGACCCACTATTATCGCAGCCACAGGGCGATCAACCCCACCGGAATCGTCCCCGTAGGTCCCGACCTCGATCTCGACCGCCCGCATGCACGCGAACGGCTGGCAAAGGCAGCTTGAGGCAAGGCTACCAATAGTTCGAGGGCGGCGCGTCGCCCTCCAGCTCCTTCAGCCGCCGATAGGTTGCCTTGGTCGTCCCCGGCGGCAAGGCGTCGAGCGAGAAGAAGCCGCTTTCGACGATCTCGAGATTCGGCTTGCGCGGCACGGTCTGCTCGACCTCTACACGGTAGAAGACGACGTGATCGCGCTTGCTGATGTGGTTGTTGAAATAGACGTGGAAGAGCTGGGGCCGGCCCGATATCACCAGATTGCCCTCTTCCCGCAATTCCTTCGCCAGCGCCTGCTCCACTGTCTCGTGGCGCTCGACACCGCCGCCCGGCATGTGCCAGCCGGCGACATAGGAATGCCGCACCAGGAAAATCCGTCCCTCCCTGTCGAAACAGGCCGCACGCACGCCCATGGTCATGCTGCGGGTGAGCACGAAATAGCTGTGCAGCATTCTGCCGAACAGCTTGGCCCGCCAATTGCGGGCTTCGTCGGGAGCATTGCTGTCCTTCATGCCCCGGCTCCGGCGTTGTGATCCACCACCGAAAAACCGATGTATTTGTTTTGACAATAGACTGAGCTATGTCTCATCTCATGTTCAAGCTCGCGCATATTTCCGACGTTCACCTGGGCCCCTTGCCACGGCTTTCGATCAGAGAACTGGCCTCCAAACGCATTACCGGATTTGTGAACTGGCACCGGAACCGGCGCAAGCATCTTTTTGGCGGGACGCTCGATCTTCTGCTCGAGGACATCAAGTCGAAGCAGGCCGATCATCTTGCCGTGACCGGCGATCTCGTCAATCTCGCCAGCGGCATCGAGATCCGCACCGCCGCGGAATGGCTGAAGACGCTTGGTGATCCTGCCTTCACCTCCGTCGTGCCCGGCAACCACGATGCCTATGTGCCCGGCTCCTACGAAAAGGCCATGCGCGCCTGGTATCCTTATGTCCAGGGCGACCATGCGCCTGCCGAATGGCAGGAAGACCGGCGCATTTTCCCCTATTTGCGTATTCGCGACCGTGTCGCGTTGATCGGCTGCTCGACGGCAGTGGCAACGCCTCCCTTTGCGGCCAGCGGCTTCTATTCGGCCCGGCAGGCGCGCGAAACGGTGAATATGCTGCGCGCCGCCGGCGAGGCCGGCCTTTTTCGCGTGGTGATGATCCACCACCCGCCGATCCGCGGCGCCACCAGCTTCTATAAGCGCATGATCGGCATACGCCGTTTTGCCGCCGTCGTCTCGACAGGCGGCGCCGAACTGGTCCTGCATGGCCACACGCATCTCAACACGCTGCATTGGCTGAGGGGGCAAACCGGCCCGGTGCCGGTCGTCGGTATTGCATCGGCCTCGCAAGGTCCCGGCGGGCTGAAGCCGGCCGCTGCCTACAATCTCTTCACCATTGATGGCCATCCTGGCGCCTGGGAGCTCAAGGCCGAGCGCTTCAGTCTCAATGGCCGGGGTGACGATGTAGAGGACCAAGGCGTCAATATCCTGGCGTGATAATCTGTGGCATTTTGTGAATGCCACTTTGTCGTTTCGGTGGCGTTTTCGAATATCCGGAGCTACAATTCTCTCATCGAATTTCGGGAGGGATATGATGGGCTTTGGTGTAGCGATGAAGAGTTCCGCCGTGACCGCGCTTGCCGTGGGATTTCTGTTTGGCGCCAGCCTGCAGGCCCTCGCCGCCGGCTCAGAGAGCGACGAGACAGCACCGCCGCCGAAGACCAAAACCACGACCAAATGCACGGATGGCAAAGTCTGGGACAAGGATAAAAAGGAATGCGTGAAACCGCAGAAAAGCGGTTTTAACGACGATCAGCTTTTCCAGGCAGCACGCGAGTTCGCCTATGCCGGCCAGTATGACAACGCCATCACCGTCCTGAAGCTTGCCAAGAACCAGGACGATCCCCGCATTCTCAACTATCTCGGTTATTCCAACCGCAAGGCCGGCCGCATGGAGCTCGGCATGACGTATTATCGCAAGGCCCTGCAGCGCGATGAGAATTACATCCTCGCGCGCTCCTACATGGGCCAGGCGCTGCTCGAGCAGGGCGATGTTCAGGCGGCGCGCGTGCAACTTGTTGAAATCCGCGATCGCGGCGGTGAGAACACCTGGGCCTATCGCTCGCTGCTGCAATCGCTGAATGGTCAAATCAGCTATTGAGAGGTGCGCGCACTCCATTCCTCAAGATCGCGTGAGAAGTGGAGATGAAGCGCACAACCACTTTTTGAAGACTTGCGAAACGGCACGAAAATGGTTCATACCAACACAGAACGATCCTTCGGCTCAGTTAGCTTTTTTCGAAAGAAAAGCCGTCTTTTGCCGGATGACGCCTGCAGCTCTCCAACCCCCAACGTCTCCGTGGAAAGACAATGCCTACGCCGGTAGCCGCCATCGACATCAGACGAGATCTGGTCGGCCTTCTGCCGAAGCTCCGGCGCTTCGCCTTGACACTGGCCGGCGATCTGACCGACGCCGACGAACTCGTGCAGAGCGTTTGCCAACGCGGCATTGCGAAATTCCATCTGTGGAACAATGACGGCCGGCTCGAAAGCTGGCTCTACACCATGGCCCGCCATCAATGGGTGGATGAGGCCCGACGCCATCGGCTGCGGTCTGCCACCAAGGGTGGCGCGCTGGAACAAGGCGAACTGGCAGCGCCGGGCATGCGCGCCAATCCGGTCGAAGCAAGCGAAGCGCATCAGATGGTCACATCTTTGCCCGAAGGACTTGCCAGTGTCTTCCTGCTCGTCGATGTCGAAGGGCATAGCTACAAGCAGACGGCCGACATTCTTGGCATTTCCGTGTCGACGGTAGCGTCCCGGCTTTCCGGTGCCCGCCTTCGCCTCGCTACTCAAGGTCACAGCCGCTCGCCGCGAAGGTTTTAGCATTGCAGGATATGAAAAAAATGCCGCTCGAAACTCGCCTGTCCGCCTTTATGGACGGCGAGACGAGTCGCGAGGAGAAGGAGGAGCTGGAACGGCTCATAGCCTCCGATCCGGAAGCGCGGCGGATTTTCGATGAGCTGAAGCACGGTTCCGATGTCGGCCGCAAGGCTTTTGACGAGGTGCTGAAGGAACCGGTGCCGCTGGCGCTGGTACGCTCCATCAAAAGCGCGCAGGCACCGAAGGCGCGTGAGCCCGCCCCTCGCCTTTCCCGGCCATCCCTGAAGCTTGCTCCGACCGGTCGCCAGGCGCTCGCCGCAGCCCTTATCCTCTTCGTGGTCGGCGGCGGCATCGGCTATCTCGTCGGCATGCAGCCGTCCGGCGCACCCGCTGCGGCCCCGGCCTCACCGGCGCCGAACCGCACATGGCTCGACGATATCGCCGCCTATCACCGCATCTATGCGCATCAACCCCGCCATATCGTCGAAGTACAGGCAACCGAGGTCGACGAGATCAGCAAATGGCTGACGGGCACTGTGGGCGTGAAATTCAATATACCGGATCTTGCCGCCGACGGGTTGGTCTTCCAAGGCGCACGCATGTTCATTGCCAACGGCAAACCGGTCGGCCAGTTGATCTATAAAGACCTCGACGGCGATGTCGTCGCCATCTGTTTCATGAAGGATGAAGGCGCCGCCGGCGACGGCAATTTTGACGAGACCATCGAGGATGACGTGAGCATCGTATCCTGGCATCGCAGCGGTACCGCTTATGCCGTCGTGAGCCCCTCCTCCGACGCGATGCTCGACCAGATCGCTGACCGGGTATCGTCGGAAATTTGAGCTGATCCGCTGGCGCTGCTTGCGACTTCCGTTCAGCCGGGAATACAATCCATCCGCCAATCGTACCCGGAGGCTTCGTCCGATGGGGCGCATTCTGGAGATCGATCATGTCCGACATTCTGCTGACCATCCCGGAGATTGACGAGCGCATCGCGGCAATAAGAGAAAATCTTCGCGAGTTGATCGAACAGGCCGCCGCATATTCCGGCGCAGCGGACGAGGAGCTCGCATCGGAGCGCATTGCCGAACAGGAAGAAGAACTCGAACGCCTGTTGAAGCGGCGCGAGGAGCTTTCCGGGCAAAAATCCTGATGGCAAAAAGACGGCGGTGCTGATTTCCCCTGCCGTCTCTCGTTCGCAAGATCAGCGAGACGACGCCGGCGAAATCGTCCTGGTGGCTTGCTCGCTTGAAAAGATGATGAAGGCGAACAACAGAACGCCAATGAAGATCACGATCGACGCTGCTGCAACGATCGGCTCCATCGCCATATTGCCGAGAAGCATGAGATACAGTGCCGGCACAAGGACTGCGACGCCGGCCGTGTAGATGTAATATTGGATCATCGCCAGCCGTCTTTCCGCCTTTTGCGGGTTCAGTGCGTGGTAGCCGCCGAAGAGCGCCATGGTCACCCAGCCGAGAAGGTTGGCATGCGCATGAGCGCCGATGACGCTGTGATCCTCGGTGATTGCCATTTTCAGGCCTATTCCAATTCCGATGATCAGAAAGATGATGGCTGTCTTGAAATAGAGATTGGCAAGACGTGGCATGACTTCCCCCCGATAGGATTGCCGGTCGTCTAAAATATCACGTCACTCAGCCTCCCCGAAATTCAGCTTAATGGACAATAGCGGGTCAACTGCTTCGCGAGTTTCACGGAGAGGCGCCCGTATGGATTTCTCCGCCATTTCTGCTGACATCAGCACCATCATGCGTTATAGAACCGCCAAGCGACTTCAAAGGAGAGCGTTTGATGAGAACTCACGGCACAGGAAACCACCGCTGAAAAGCAGTGCCGTGAAGGGCTGCTTATTCGGCCCATCCATCAAATTGTTGTCTCCCGCCCCTGGAGGGCACTCATGTTTCGTCGCTTTGAAAAGCTCGTCGATCCATTCCAGTATTATGATGATCTGAACCCGCCGTCGGATTCATGGCGGTATCTTAAAAGCAACCTGCGCCCGTTCCGCTTCGTCATGGGAATGAGCCTTGCCCTGACCGTCATCGGTGCGGCGATCGAGATCTGGCTCATCGGCTATACCAGCCAGCTCGTGGACATTCTCGCGGCCGCTCGCCCGGATCAACTTTGGGCGTCCCACGGCGCCGAATTGCTGGCCGCCGCCGCCCTTGTGCTGATCGGGCGGCCGCTCGCCGGCTATATCAGGGAAAGCCTCGACGACATCGCGTTTCGGCCGAATGCTGAGACCCTGTTCCGCTGGCGGGCTCATCGCCACGTCCTGCGGCAATCCGTCGGCTGGTTCCGCCAGGACTTTTCCGGACGCATCGCCAGCCAGGTGCGCGACATCGGCAATTCCGCGACCGGAGCAGCCTATGCGGTGCTGCACACGCTATCCTTCGTCACGATCTATGTCGCCGGCTCGCTATGGCTCATGGCTTCGATCGATCTGCGTCTCATCTGGCCGTTGCTCGTCTGGATCTGCTGCTACCTGGGTCTGATGGCATTTGTCATACCGCGGCTCCGCCGGGCGTCCGAGGAGTTTCAAGGCGCCTATGCCTCCCTGACGGGCATGCTGGTCGATACCTACGCCAATATCGATGTCATAAAGCTCTTTGCCAATGCGGCCGAAGAAGACCGTGAAGAGCGGGAGCGCTTCGCCGCTGCCCGCAGGAAGTTTGTGCGCGTGCAAAAGCTCGAAGTCATGGTGAATTCGAGCATGCTGTTCCTGGGCAGCTTTCTTATCGTCGGCCTGGTCGGCTATGCCGTCATCCTTTGGCAGGCCGGCAGCGCGCCGCTCGGCCTGATTGCTGCTTCGCTCGCCTTGAGCTTCCGCATCACCGGCATGGCGGAATGGATGCTCGACGCCGTCTCGTCGCTGTTCGGCCATCTCGGCGCTATGCGGCAATCGCTGCTGACTGTGGCACAGCCGCTCGCCATTACGGATGAACCCGATGCCCGCCAGCTCATAGTCAACGGCGGCGCCATCACCTTCAACTCCGTGACGCATCATTACGGCAAGGGCAATGGCGGTCTGGACGGCGTTTCGCTGCAGATCGCACCCGGCGAAAAGGTCGGCCTTGTTGGCCGCTCCGGCACCGGCAAGTCGACACTTGTCAATCTGCTGCTGCGGTTCTTCGATCCGGAAGCAGGCTCCATCGAGATCGACGGACAGAATATCCGCGGGATCGCCCAGGAGAGCCTGCGCAGACAGATCGGCATGGTGACCCAGGACGCTGCCCTGCTCCACCGCCCGGTTCGCGACAACATCACCCATGGCGACCCCCGCTTCTCCGACAGCGCGATCGCAGCGGCGGCGGACAAGGCAGCCGCAAGCGGCTTCATCGCAGCTCTCCGGGATCATGAAGGCCACACCGGCTACGACGCCCATGTCGGCGAGCGTGGCGTCCAGCTATCGGGCGGACAGAGGCAACGCATCGCGCTTGCCCGCGCCATCCTGAAGGACGCGCCGATCCTGGTGCTCGACGAGGCGACGTCGGCTCTCGACTCGGAGGTGGAGGCCGCCATCCAGGATACGCTCTATGGTGTCATGGATGGCAAAACTGTCATCGCGATCGCCCACCGCCTGTCGACCATCGCCCGCATGGATCGCATCGTCGTCCTCGATGAAGGGCGGATCGTCGAAGACGGTAGCCACGACGATCTGCTCGCGCAAAACGGCATCTATGCCGCATTGTGGGCACACCAATCCGGCGGCTTCATCGGCGACGATGTCTAATTGGATCATGCCGGGTAGCCGGTCGACGCACCGTAGCCTCCGTCCGGCACCCAGAATACGAAGGCGACCATCATCAATGGTCGCCTCACGCCAACTCCTCAGCACAATAAGGTGGCATTGGAGCTTCTCTCTGGTACCCGATGTCATTTCACGGGTATGACAGTCGGAGCATCCTTGTTCTTGAGCAGCACAACGATGAATTTTGCGGGTTTGGTCTTGCTTGCGTTGCGGCTGACCACGTGAATGTCGGACGGACCTTCATAGAAGGTCTCGCCAGGCGACAGGGTGACTTCTTTTTCCCCCTTGACCTGCATCACGATCGAGCCTTCCAGAACATAGACGAATGCATTTGCGTCATGTTTGTGAATAGGATCGGAACCTCCTGGCCCATACTCGACCGATATCATCAGCCCCTCCTTGCCAGGATAATTTGGAAGGTCCTTTTTCATGAGCGATGTGACGTGCGCAGTGTTGTCAGCGGCAACCGACATCGTGCCGAGGAGGCAAACCGTAGCCGACACAAATAGTCCTAGAAAAATTGACTTCATTGTCGTAATCCCCTTGGTTGTTGAAGCATAGATGCGCGTTGGCATGATTTCGTTTCGACTTCGAATGCTTCGGGCAAAAGCCTTCGCAGAGTGCGGGCATCGTTTCATACACCCAGCAATGCATCGTCTCGCACTGTTTGCGCCCATCGTTGCGAAGTCGAATCGACGAACGTGACGGTTTCATCGAGCGGCGCCCGGCCGGTGCGGGCGTAAGGCTCAGTGACGTCCTCGTACCCAATCGACATGCCGCAGAACAGGATGAGCCCTTCGCGCGGTGACAGGATCTCCGCGACGGTCTTGCGGTACACCGACCACGCCATTTGGGTGCAACTGTGCAACCCCTCGCCGCGCAGCAGCAGCATGACGGTCTGAAGGTACATGCCGACATCGGCCCATTGGGGTACACCCAAGTCGCGGTCGATATAGCAGAACAGGGCGGCGGGCGCGCCGAAACAATTCCAATTTGCGGAAGCAGCTCTCTGACTTGCCTCCCAGTCGCCGTCCGCAATGCCGAGCGCATGGTAGCGTTCATGGCCGAAGGCAGAGCGACGCTCGCGGTACGGAGACTTCAGTGTGTGCGGGTACATTTCGTATTCCCGCTCGTCCCAGGGGTCGCCTGCCGCCACGCGTTTCCCCGCGCGCTTCTTGAGCTCGGCAAGCGGCTCTCCGGTCATTACGTAGGTGTTCCATGGCTGGATGTTCGATCCGGAAGGGGCCCAAGCCGCGGCAAGCAGCACACGCTCCAGCACCGCCTTCGGGATATCCCGGTCGGTGAACTTGCGCACCGCCCGTCGACTCTTGACCGCCTCATATACGTCCATGATCGTTCACCTTCTAGTTGTCAGGTTCCCAATAACCAAGAGGTACCAATTCGAGATGAGCCGGCCAATTCTGCGCAGTGTTTGTCCGCGCACTGCATTTGGTTAGACGAAGCCATACCAATGGCTAGGCTAAGTCCTATCGACGCTCTGACTATTTCGTACTCAGTGGCTAGGTTCGGGCGCGCGCCTGGATAGCGGCCAGCTCGGCGTTTGCAGCGGCCAGCCCGCTGAACGACAAAACAAAAAATCCCCTCGACCATATCGAGGGGATTTTGTCTTCACGGCGCTTACTAACGGCTGAAAGTCAGCCCTTTTTCGCCTGAATATCGAGCACGCGGTTCGCCGCCGAGACGATCGCCTCGAGAGAAGCGGCGACGATGTTGGTATTGATCCCTGCACCGAAGAGCTTGCCGCCGGGATAGGAGGTCTCGACATAGGAGATTGCCGCGGCATTGGAGCCGTGCTGCAGCGAATGCTCGGAATAATCCTCGACCGACATCGGAATGCCGAGATAGATCGAGAGGGCATTGATGAAGCCGTCGATCGGGCCGTTGCCGCGGCCTTCGATGCGCTTCACCTCGCCATTGTCGGTGATCTCCGCCGCGACGATACGCTCGCCCTTATGCGCGGGATCGGCGAAGGTGTGGTGATCGACGAAGCGGATGCGAGCGTCGGACTGCGTCACGTAACGTTCGATGAAGTGATCGTAGATGCGCCTCGACGGCAGCTCCTTGCCCTCTTCATCGGTGATGCGCTGGATCTCCTCGCGATATTCCACCTGCAGATTGCGCGGCAGGTTGAGCCCGTAATCCTGTTGCAGGATATAGGCGATGCCGCCCTTGCCCGACTGCGAGTTGATGCGGATAATCGCCTCGTAGGTACGGCCGACATCCTGCGGATCAATCGGCAGATACGGCACTTCCCAAACCGGATGGTTGGCGACCTTCGCCGCCTTCATGCCCTTGTTGATCGCATCCTGGTGCGAGCCGGAAAAGGCGGTGTAGACCAGCTCGCCGACATAAGGGTGACGCTCGCTGATCGCCATCTGATTGGAATATTCGAAGACTTCCTTCATGCGCTCGATGTTCGAGCAATCGAGCTCGGGATCGACGCCCTGCGTGAACATGTTCAGCGCCATGGTGACGACATCGACATTGCCGGTGCGCTCGCCATTGCCGAACAGCGTACCTTCAACACGGTCGGCGCCGGCCATCAAGGCCAGTTCGGCAGCGGCAATACCGGTGCCGCGGTCATTGTGCGGATGCAGCGAAATGATCAGGTTTTCGCGATTGTCGAGATTGCGGCACATCCACTCGATCTGGTCGGCATAGATGTTCGGTGTTGCCATTTCGACGGTCGACGGCAGGTTGATAATCAGCTTGTTGTCCGGCGTCGGCTTCACCACCTCGATGACGGCGTTGCAAATTTCCAGCGCCACCTCCAGTTCGGTGCCGGTAAAGCTTTCCGGTGAATATTCGAAGCGATAGCCCCCGCCCGCTTTGGCCGCCATGTCGGTGATCATCTTGGCCGCGTCGACGGCGATCTCCTTGATGCCCTTCACATCCTTGGCGAACACCACGCGGCGCTGCAATTCGCTGGTAGAATTGTAGAAATGCACGATCGGCTTATTGGCGCCTTCCAGCGCCTCGAAGGTGCGGGTGATCAGCTCCGGGCGGCACTGCACGAGAACCTGCAGCGACACGTCGGCCGGCACATTGCCGTGCTCGATGCACCAGCGGGCGAAATCAAAATCGGTCTGCGATGCCGACGGGAAACCGATCTCGATTTCCTTGAATCCCATCTCCAGCAACAGATGGAACATGCGGGCCTTGCGGTCGTGGCCCATCGGGTCGACCAGCGCCTGGTTGCCGTCGCGCAAATCGACGGAGCACCAGATCGGCGCCTTGGTGATGGTTTTCGAAGGCCAGGTTCGGTCGGGAATATTGATCTGCGGGTAAGCGCGGTATTTCACCGCTGCCTCGGGCATGCCTTTGGGGGAATGGCTGTTCGCGTCCATGTTTCGTCTCTTCCTTTCCCGTCATTTGCCCCGCGTCTTAGCCGATCGTACGCGGCTTGGCGATGACAAATACGGACCCGCTACGGGGTATCCTGTCGATTTTGGGGATATGTCGCGAGGAGCGATGG
This sequence comes from Rhizobium sp. CB3060, assembly GCF_025200735.1. Lineage (NCBI taxonomy): Bacteria > Pseudomonadati > Pseudomonadota > Alphaproteobacteria > Hyphomicrobiales > Rhizobiaceae > Rhizobium > Rhizobium sp. CB3060. The sequence goes on from NZ_CP104158.1 coordinate 2,201,825, forward strand.
CCGGGCGGGCTCTGCGGCCGCCGAGCGCTCCTCAAAGGACCCGGCAACCGCGCGTAAGGCCGAGAAGAAGAAGCGAAGTAAGGGCGCGCGTATTGTCACGCAGGGCAACGCGCCCACGTGCAATCTGTTCGGAAATCTTTGCGCCAGTCGTCTTCATGGTCGCGCTTATAGCCGCGCCATAAAAAAGAAGCAACCCCTTGCTCACCGTTTGAGCACTTGCACCCCATGCGACAGCGCCATCATCAATCCGCCGGCGATCAGCCCCCAGAAGGCGCCCGAGATGCCACCGAAGGAAACGCCTGATGCCGTGACGAGGAAGGTGATCGCGGCCGCCTCGCGCGATTCCGCCTTTTGAAAAGCATTCATGGCAGAGTTGGACAAAGCGCCGACCAGCGCCAGGCCGGCGACAGCTTCGATCAGGATCGGCGGCGCCAGTGCCACGAAGGCGGTAACGGCGCCTGCCAGCAATCCGAGGATGATGTAGACGACCCCCGCGGTGATTGCCGCCCAATAGCGCCGCTTTGGATCGGCATGGGCGTCCTGCCCGGCGCACATGGCGGCGGTGATCGCGGCAAGATTGACGGCATGGCCGCCGAAGGGTGCGCTCAACAGCGAAAACAGGCCGGTCACGGCAAAGAGCGGGCCGGGCTTCGGATCATAGTGGTGGACCTTCAGCACCGCGATGCCCGGAATATTCTGCGACGCCATGGTGACGATGAAAAGCGGCAGCGCGATGGAGACGAGGCCGGCGACCGTGAAGGTCGGCTTCACCAGTTCGAGGCTCGGCATCAGCGAATGCTCAAGCGATGCCAGCGCTCCATCGGGCACCTTCACGCCGAAAGCCAGCACCAGCGCAAAAGCGGCAAGCGCCGCCGGAACGGCCCAAAGCCGTTTGAAGGCCCCAACCACGATCCAGGCGATGATAATGGGCAGGCCAAGCAATGGATCGAAGGCGATGGCCTTCACAGGCGCAAAGCAAAGTCCGAGCAGCACGCCGGCCAGCATGGCGTTCGCCAGCGCCGCCGGAATAGCTGCGACGGCGCGTCCGAGCGGCCGGAACAGGCCAGCAATCACGATCAGCACCGCACAGATCAAAAAGGCGCCGACCGCTACCGGAAAGCCGCCCTCTACGGCGCCCGCGCTTGCCAGAAGTGCTGCTCCCGGCGTCGACCAGGCAATGCTGACCGGCAGCTTCGTCGCCAGGCTGAGCACGATCGCGCAAAGCCCCATCGCGATCGACAGGGCCGTCAATCCGGACGCGGCCTGCGCGTCCGTGGCGCCGACCGCCTGCAACCCATGCAGAACGACCGCGAAGGAGCTGGCAAAACCTACAAAGGCGGTAAGGCAGCCCATGAACAGGCTTTGGACGGAAAAATCTTTGAGCATGGCGGCGGCTGGAGACTCGTGGATGCGGTGAAAAGCGCATGGAGCATCACAAGCGGCGGTCGTGCAAGTGCAGTTTGACGAAAGAATGCAGCCGTGTCAGGCAACGCACGGGGGCAGCCGCATTTCGAGCGGACGGACTGCGGCGATTTTCGCCAGGGCAATCCGGGCCAGAGAGCGCCCCTCGATTGGCAGAAGAGCTTGAAAAGGGATTGCGCACCAAACATCAAACTTGTGTAGTCAAACGCATCTAGGTTTCTGAATTTCAGTCGGCTGAAATCGATAGATGCGTAAAGGGGGGAACGATTCATGTATTACGCTATCCTGGCCTATCACGAAGAGGGAGTGGTCGAATCCTGGACCAAGGAGGAGGATGCGGCGTTGATGACCGAACTCCTCCAGGTGAATGATCGCCTCGTTCAGGAAAAGTCTCTGGGACCGGCCGCGCGACTTGGCCCAACCGAACGCGCCGTGACGCTGCGGGGCAAGGGTTTCGGCATCGTCACAGACGGCCCTTTTGCTGAAACCAAGGAGCAATTGCTGGGCTTCTATGTCGTGGATTTTCCAACGCTTGAAGCAGCAGTCGCAGCCGCGCGCGACCTCCGACGCGTCAATCCGACGGCAGTCTACGAAATCAGACCGATTTCGCTTTATTTACCCGGTGCACCGCTGATATCGCGGGACGAGAAATAGCGCCAACACAAAAGCGCCCTCGCCTGCCTTTGGGCAAACGAGGGCGCTTTGACTGAGCAAAGAGCCGTCAGATCAAATCTCGGCCTGCGACGTCACGATCCGCGAAACCAGGCCATAAGCCTTGGCCTCTTCCGCAGACAGCCAGTAGTCGCGGTCCGTGTCCTTGGCGATGCGCTCGACCGGCTGGCCGGTGGCTTCCGAGAAGATCTTGTTCAGGCGCTCGTTCATCTTGATGATCTCGCGAGCCTGAATTTCGATATCGGAGGCCATGCCGCGGGTGCCGCCGGACGGTTGGTGCAGCAGGAAGCGGGTGTTCGGCAGGCAGATGCGGCGCTCCTTGGGGGCAGCGACGTATATCAGTGCACCCGCGGAAGCGACCCAGCCGGAACCGATCATCCAGACCTTCGGCTTGATGAACTTGATCATATCGTGAATGGAATCGCCGGATTCGACGTGGCCGCCGGGCGAATTCACGTAGATACGGATATCCTCATCGCTGGCAGCAGCGAGTGCCACGAGCTGCGAGCAGACCTTCTGCGCCAGTTCCTGCGTAATGCCGCCATAGATGAAGATCGAGCGCGATTTGAAAAGATTCGCCTCCGCGTCCTTGCCCAAGGGCAGCTCTTTCGTCTTTTCTTCCTGTTCGTCTTCGTCGTTCATTCGCAAGTCTCCAGCAGATGTATCCTACCGCACATAATGCGACTCCATGCGTAAAACAATGCCGGAAAAAGGCAAGGCGCGAATAGCCAGGGAAAGCATGGCGTTATGGTTGCGGATTACCGAATTGTAACTTGAAGAGGCTTTGAAAAAGCCGGAATTCCATCCTACGTCAGGTGGGCGCGAGGAGAATCGCGCCCGAAATTTGCAGCAACAGATCGCCAAGGAGGCCATCATGTCGCCTGAAGAACGTCAAATGCTCGCTTCCCTCTTTGATCGCGTCCGCACTACGGCGAGCACCCAGCGCGATGCCGATGCGGAAGCCTTCATCAATCAATCGGTTCGCGAGCAGCCCTATGCGCCCTATTTCCTTGCGCAAGCCGTGCTCATACAGGAGCAGGGCATGAAGGCAGCGGCCGACCGCATCCAGCAGCTCGAAGCACGCGTGCACGAGCTGGAACAGCAGGGCGCCGACACTCACCCGCAGGCCCAGAGCGGCAGCTTCCTCGGCGGCCTCGGCTCGCTGTTCGGCGGCAACCAGCAGCAGCGCGCCGCTGCCCCGCAAGCCCCGCAGCAGCAGGGCCGTCTTTATGACGATTATGCCCGCAACGCTCCGCAGCCGGGCCCATGGGGCGGCCAGCAACAGCCGACCGGTCCCTGGAACCCGCAGGCCGGCGCTCCCTCCGCGGGCGGCAGCTTCCTGCGCGGCGCCCTTGGCACGGCGGCAGGCGTTGCCGGCGGCGTGATGCTGGCGGAATCGCTCTCCAGCCTGTTCAGCCCGCATCTCGGCGGCACCACGGCAGGCTCGGGTCTTGGCGGCCTTTTCGGCGGGACTTCCGCCAACGCAGCCGAACAGCCGGTTCAGGAAACGATCATCAACAACAACTATTTCGGCAACGACGACAAGAACGATCAGAACGACAATGATCAGACCAATGTCGACTACGCCTCGAACGATCAGGACGACGACTACGATGATTCGTCGGACAATGGCGGCGACGACAGCTCGTTCGCGTAATACCGATCGCCTCTAATGACAAAAGCCGCCCTCCCTTCGGAGGGGGGCTTTTTCAATTTCAGCCACGCCCGCGATAGGGTTGCACGCCCTGATCCGGTAGCCACACGCCCTCGGGCGGCTTGCCCGTCTGCCAGAATACATCGATCGGGATACCGCCTCGGGGATACCAGTAGGCACCGATGCGCAGCCACTTCGGCTCCAGCAATTCGACCAGCCGCTTGGCGATGTAGATCGAGCAATCCTCATGGAAGGCGCCGTGGTTGCGGAAGGAATGCAGGAAGAGCTTCAGCGACTTCGATTCCACCAGCCATTCGTTGGGCACATAGTCGATGACGATATGAGCAAAATCCGGCTGTCCGGTCATCGGGCAGAGCGAGGTGAATTCCGGTGCGGTGAAACGCACGACATAGTCCGTGCCGGCATGGCCGGACGGCACTTTTTCGAGAACGGCAGCTTCGGGGTTCGCGGCCGTTTCGGTCTGGCTGCCGAGCATCGACAGGCCGGAAACATCCGTTGTAGGCATCTTAGGTCTCCTTGATCACTTTAACGCGGATGCCATGGGCCTTCTCGCCCTCGGGCTCCACGTGAATGGTTATTTCTGCGCCCGCATGGATCGCCCGTATGGCGTCTTCAAGGCGGTCGCAAATGCGATGGGCCTCGCGGACCGGCATCGCCGCTGGCACGACTAGGTGGAAGTCGACGAAAGTGACGGCACCCGCCCGGCGCGTCTTCAGATCATGCACGCCGAGAGAGCCGTTGGCATGCGTCGCGATCGCCTCCTTGATCACCGCTTCCTCTTCGGGCAGGACGGCCTTGTCCATCAGCCCGTCGATGGAATTGGAGATGACTTTCCAGCCTTGATAGAGAATGTTGACGGCGACGAGAATTGCAAGCACCGGGTCGAAGATCGGGTAGCCGGTGCCAAGCGCCAGCAGCAGGCCGATGAGCACACCAACCGACGTATAGACATCGGACATGATGTGCTGCCCATCCGCCGTCAGCGCCGGCGAGCGGTGTTCGTGCCCGGCGCGGATCAAAGTCAGTGCCCACAGGGCATTGATGATACCGGCGGCAAAGTTGATGGCAAGACCGAGGGCAGGCGCCTGCAGCGGTTGCGGATTGCTCAAATGCCCCACCGCCTCCTGTACGATCATCAGCGCAGCGACGACGATCATCGCACCCTCGGTGACGGCCGAGAGATATTCCGCCTTATGGTGGCCGAAGGGATGGTCATGATCCGCCGGCTTCTGCGCATAGCGGATGACGAAGAAAGCGATGAAAGCGGCCACGACATTGACGAAGGACTCCAGACCGTCCGACAACAGCGCGACGGAGCCCGTGACCCACCAAGCGACCATCTTCAGCGCCATGACGCCTAGCGATAGCGGAATGCCCCAGAGGGCCAGCCGCCGTATCGTCTGGTTGCCCTGTCCGTTCATGCGTTTCTCCAATGCGGATGCGCGCCTGCATATGCGAACGAATTGCAAGAACCGCGCCATTCAAATGCAAAACCGCCCGCGCGAAAATCGCGCAGGCGGCTTATTGAGGCTCATATGATGCAGAATACACCATTTGTCAAAGGACGGCTCGGGCCTAGCGCATCACAATTTATCCCAAATGGCCCGCTTAAACAAAGTCGAGCGGCAAGGGCGATTGCCGGCCGATCCTATGCTTGCCTGTGAAAATCATGATGGCACCTTCCCGTGCGAGCGCGCACTGAGCTATACAGCAACCCATTAAGCCCCAGCGAACGGCATTCCGCCACGAAACGTCGCCGCTCCCTCCAAATCCACGGTGGAACATGCCCGCTCTTGATGAACCCTCTCATTCGTACGACACCGCTTCGCTCGCCGATGTGTCGCCAAAGGAAGCGGATCATCTGATAGCAGCCTGTGCGTTTTCGGAGGAGGAACGCGCCGCCGTCTACCGCGCCATCGAAACCCGCCGCGACGTCCGCGATCAGTTCCGGTCTGATCCCCTGCCCGAAGATCTCGTGAGACGGCTGCTCGAGGCAGCCCATCGCGCGCCGTCCGTCGGTTTCATGCAGCCGTGGAACTTCATTCTGATCCGGCAACCGGAGACGCGGGACCGCGTGTGGCAGGCTTTCAACCAGGCGAACGAAGAAGCCTGCCGGATGTTCGAAGGCGATCGCCGCGCGCAATATCAGCGGCTGAAACTCGAAGGCATCCGCAAGGCGCCGCTCAGTATCTGCATCACCTGCGATACCCGGCGCGGCGGCCCTGTTGTGCTCGGGCGAACGCATAATCCGGCAACGGATGTCTATTCGACGGTCTGCGCCGTTCAAAATCTCTGGCTTGCCGCCCGCGCCGAAGGTGTCGGGGTCGGCTGGGTTAGCATTTTTCACGAGGACGCTATCAAAGGCATCCTGAACATACCGGAGCACGTCAAAATCGTCGCATGGCTGTGTATCGGTTACGTCGACGAACTCTACGACATGCCCGAGCTGGCAGTGAAAGGATGGCGCGACCGCCTGCCGCTCGACAAGCTGATTTTCGAGGAATGCTGGCGGGACGATCAGGACACTTCCGAGCAGCCTTGATCAGCGCTAATCCATCTTAGTGGACGCGAAACGATCGCGATCATTATGCAGGCTGAGCGACAGCCGCAACATCCAGGGCAGCGCCGTCCATAGGCCCGAGGTTAATCCCGCTTGCCTCAACCCCGCCGCCGTCCACGTATTGCACCCCATCAGCGCATTGAAATATCCCCGCGCCTCGAAGAATGCATCATTCTCGCTGTAGTTGCTACCCGGCAAGGACACCGGCCCGCTATCCGCCTGCACGAGACTGCCCAGGATGAATTGCTGCAATCGCTTAAGCCCGCCGTCATCGATGTTGAGCACGGTCACACCGGGCGCACTTTCGGGTATCTCACCGGCCAGTTCCGCATGAATGACAGACCGATCCAAGGTAAAGCTCTTCAGCACCGGCCCTGTCTTCAGATCCGCCCAGGTCCGCGTCTCGGTATAGAAACTCCTGCCGCCCCAGCCGAAAATGAGGTAGTGCAGGTTCGGGTTGTCGAGATCGAGCCCGGCTGTCCGCAGGAACGCAAAGCGGCTCAAGAGATCGGCATCGACGGGAATGGCGATATCCGTGTGGATGGGATTGCTGAGCACGAGGATGCGACGCGAGCGCTCCGGCACCGCCGGCCCATCATGCCAGAGCGGACGCGGCACCACGATGCCGAGGACGACGATCACGACAAGCGCAAGTATCGCGATCAGAACGCGTTTGAATATCTTTGAAATCACCGACCGTAAGCCCCTACCGACATTGAATGTCTTCAGGGCTTGTTGGCCTCTTTCAAGGCAAAAAACATCCCCATGCACTTTTTTCGTGTGCACGGGTTTGTTCAAGCATCAGTGACTACGATTTTGCGTCACGCAGCCTTGGTTTTTGCCCGCCGCGCCAGATGAGCGACGACGTTCTCGATCATCCGCATGCCGGCATCGCCGCCGAGCGTCATGATCGATTCCGGATGGAACTGCACGGCCGCGATCGGCTCCTTCACATGCTCGATGCCCATGATCGTGCCGTCCTCGCTTTCGGCCGTGATCATGAAGTCACGCGGCAAGCTGGACGGATCGGCAAAGATCGAATGATAGCGCCCGACGGTCACCTCACGGCCGAGGCCAGAGAAAACCAGACCGGGCTCCAACACGCGGATGCGTGAGGGCTTGCCATGCATCGGGATCGCCAGATGGCGTAGCTCGCCGCCATAGGCTTCGGCAAGCGCCTGCAAGCCCAGGCAGACGCCGAAGATCGGCAGATTGCGCGCCCTCGCCTTTTTGATGGTCGCCTTGCAATCGAAATCTTTCGGGTTGCCGGGACCTGGCGACAGCACGACCAAATCCGGATCCAGCCGGTCGAAAACCTCTTCCGGCACGGGCGTACGCACGGTCGAAACCGTCGCACCGGTCTGGCGGAAGTAATTCGCCAGCGTGTGCACGAAACTGTCTTCATGGTCTACGAGCAGAATCTTCACGCCCTTGCCGACCGAGGCGACGTCGCGCTGCTGCTTGCCGGAATTCGCAGCCTTGGCATCACGGATAGCGGACAACATGGCGGATGCCTTCAATTCGGTTTCTGCTTCTTCTTCTTCTGGGATGGAGTCGTTCAGCAATGTAGCGCCAGCACGAACCTCGGCAATGCCGTCCTTGATGCGCACGGTGCGCAGTGTCAGGCCGGTATTCATGTCGCCGTTGAAGCCGACCATGCCGATCGCGCCGCCATACCATGCGCGCGGGCTCTTTTCATGGTTCTCGATAAAGCGCATTGCCCATAGCTTCGGTGCGCCGGTGACGGTGACGGCCCAAGCGTGGCTGAGGAACCCGTCAAAAGCATCCATATCGTCGCGCAGGCGGCCCTCGATATGGTCGACCGTGTGGATCAACCGCGAATACATCTCGATCTGCCGGCGGCCGATGACCTTCACCGAGCCTGGCTCGCAGACGCGGCTCTTGTCGTTACGGTCGACGTCCGAGCACATGGTCAGCTCGGACTCGTCCTTCTTGGAATTCAAAAGCTTCAGGATCTGCTCGCTGTCGGCGATCGGATCGTCGCCGCGCTTGATCGTGCCGGAGATCGGGCAGGTTTCGATGCGGCGGCCCGAGACGCGAACGAACATTTCCGGCGAAGCGCCGACGAGATATTCCTGATTGCCGAGATTGATGAAGAAGGAATAGGGAGACGGATTGATCGCTTTCAGCCGCTTGGAGATATCGGAGGGCTTGCTCTCGCAGCGTTCCATGAACTTCTGGCCCGGAACGACTTCGAAGAGATCGCCCTTGCGGAAACTTTCCTTCGCCTTGACCACCAGCTCGGCATATTCGCCGGGGCGATGATCGCTCTTCGGGGGAATGGTGCTCGTCTGACGGAACGGCTCGGCAGCGATGTCGCCGGACTTGCCTTCGGTGGAGACGCCGCCCTTGGCGAAATCGTAACGATCGATCCAGGCCTTGGCGGAGTAGTTGTCGACCACCAGGATTTCGTCCGGCAGATAAAGCACCATGTCGCGCTGATCGTCGGGACGCTTGAGCTTCAGATCGATCGCATCAAACTGGAAAGCGAGATCGTAGCCGAAGGCGCCGTAGAAGCCGATGCTGGCGTCGGCCTGCGAGTAGAAGAGATCGGTCACGGCGCGCAGCACCGTGAAGACGGTCGGCATCTTCGAGCGCTCTTCCTCAGTGAAGACACGATCCGGCATCTTTACCGCCAGATCGAGCCGGCGCGGCGTTGAGGCACCAAGCACGACCTCGGAAACGGTCTTCAGCTTCTCCGCGATGAAGCCGAGAATGACCTCGCCACGCTCGTTATAAGCTTCGATCCAGACATTGCGCCCATTGCAGGAAAGACCAAGCGGCGGATCGACGATGGCGGTATCCCAACGGGTGTAGCGGCCGGGATATTCGTAGTTCGACGAAAACACCGCGCCGCGGCGCTCGTCGAGCTTGTCGATATAGGACGAAACCGCATCCGCATAAGGCGTCGGCCGGCGCTGCCGGGTGACGGTGATCCCGCCCTTCGTCTCGTAGATTTCCGCACCATCATCCCGAAGGATCGTTACCATTGTTCCTCACTCCGTTGTCGGGCCCGGATGACAGGCGGCCTTTATAACAAAAAAGCCGCCTCGAATTTTCGGGCGGCTCACTCGTCGTCTTTGAACACGATTGGTCGAGGCCGCTTCAGCGTGCCCACCACCAAACTGCAATGTTGTTCAAGGACATGTTCATGGCGGGAATTGTTAGCGTGAGATGAGGTGATGCGCAAGCCGCAATCTCAGGGAACGGGCAGAAACGATGTTCGCCTCTGCCCTCGCCTTTTAAATCTGCCGCCCAGCCGCTGCGAAAAACTCCTCCGGTCCATCGACTTCGATCAACCGTTTTCGGTCTATAAGCCAAAAGCGATTGCCGACGGCGCGCACGAAGCTGCGATCGTGAGAAACAAGCAGGCAACTTGCCTCCTGCGCCATCAGCTCACCTTCCAGCGCTTCCTGCCCATCGATATCGAGATGGTTGGTCGGCTCATCGAGCAGGTAGAAGTTCGGATTGGTTAGCCGGAGCACCAGTATGGACAAGCGCGCCTTCTGGCCGCCCGAAAGCCTGCCGATGGCACGGCCTTGCATGTCGACACCCATGCCCGCACCAGCGAGCAGCGTGCGCGCCCGCTGTTCGCCGAGTTCGAACAGCCGCGTAATGACCCCGAGCGGCATATCGTCCGGATCGAGATTGGAGAGCGCCTGATCGCTATAGCCTAGCGCCAGCGAAGGTGTTGCCTTGATCGCCCCCGGTGCGCTCTGATCGGCAATAGCCTTGCGGATCATCTCGATAAGCCGGGTCTTGCCCGCCCCATTATGGCCAAGCAGGACGATGCGATCGCCCTGGCAGATCCAGCGTTTGCCGGTCTTGAACAACAATGTGCCATCCGGCGTCTCGACGGACGCATCGTCCAGCGTCACCAATATCTTGGCCTGAATGCCGCGATTGGCGAGCTTGATTGCGCCGGACGAACGCTCTTGGTGGCCCGGCCGTGCCGCATCCTCCAGCCGCTCGGCGCGTGCCTTGAGCTGCTTCGTCTTCACCGTCAGCAGGTCGCTGCCGGAATTGATGCCGAGATTGTTAAGCTTGGCCGCCTGCTTGCGCAGTTGCTGCGCCGTCTTCATGTCCTTCTGGTAACGCCGCTCATCCGAGGCGTCGGCCTCGTCCAACACTGCCCGTGCCGGGCCATAGGGCAAGGCGTAGGCCGCCGATTGTTCCTGACGCAGGAACAGTGTGCGGTTGGTGACGGCATCGAGAAAGGCGCGGTCGTGGCTCGATATCAGAACCGGCACATCGCGTGGCAGAGCGTTCAACCAATCTTCGAGCAGCGCGATCTTGGCGAGATCGAGATGGTTGGTCGGCTCATCCAGCAGCAGGACGTCCGGCTCGGTTACCCAGACACGGGCGAGCATGGCAAGCCGCTGCCAACCACCGCTGAGATTGGCAAGCGCCCTCTCCCGCAGCGCCTGCGGGACGTCGAGCGAATCCAGAACGACGTCGACGCGCCAGCCCTCGCTCTCGGCTTGTTCGGCCGGCAGAGCGCGAAGTACCGCATCGTGGAAAGACATGTCAGCCAGAGCGGCGGGCACATTCTGTTCGACATATCCAACCCGAAGGCCGCGCGAACGGGTAATGTCGCCCACCGTTGGCTCCAGCCTGCCGGCGATGCAATTGAGCAGCGTGGATTTCCCCCGGCCATTTGCGGCAACGAGGCCGATGCGGTCGCCGGCGCTGACGGTGAAATTCAGATTGGAGATAAGCGGCACACCCAGGGTGATGCCGAAATTGCGGAGATTGATCAGAGTCATGGTTTTCTTCCGGTCTGACCCAAGCAAGCCAGCAACAGGCGCCTTATCGCCATGTGATGCTGAAGTTGCTCGGTAGATGTCATGATACGGCCGCTTGAACGCAAAAGTTCAGCGCCGCATTACCCAACAGGGGCAGACCAGGAGGAAATGAGTGAGAGACAGCCTCTGATCAGCCCTGCAAACGCATTTGCAGGGCATGAGTCGGACCGAACTGGCGATTACGCCAGACAAACGTCATCATGCGGTCCTCCTCTCTCAATAGGTTGCGCTGCCTTGATAGCATTGAACGCTGCGATAGACAATCGCGCGGCGTTTATAGGCAATCCGACGTTCGAGACGACGAAGCCGAGCATGTCCATGCGCCCGGCTTCGTCCAATTGCTCAGGCTGCGAAATATTCGTCGCGATCGATGTCCTGAAGGAGGCCGGGCTGCTCCGGCAGCCATCCCAGCAATTCCCGTGTCCGTTGGCTGGAGGCCGGGCAATCGAGCCCGGCAAAATGTGCGAACCAGCCGAAGTGCTCTGCGGCCTCCTCCTGCGTCTTGCTGACGACCGGCAGGTTCAGGCGGCGGCCGATCACGCCGGCGATCTCCCGGAACGGCACGCCCTCTTCGGCGACGCCGTGGTATCGGGCGGCCCCGGACTCCGTCTCGATCGCAAGCCGGTAGAGACGGGCGGCGTCGAAGCGATGAACAGCCGGCCAGAGGTTCTGCCCTTCGCCGATATAGGCGGAAACACCTTTCTCGCGGGCGATGCGGATGAGGATCGGAACGAAACCATGATCGCCGACACCGTGGACCGAGGGAGGAAGTCGCATCGCCAATGCGCGCACCCCTTTCGCGGCAATCGACAAAACCGCCTGCTCGGAAGCGACGCGAGGAAACGAAGCGGGACCGAATTCCGGAATCTGGTCTTCGGTCGCGAGACGACCCGGCGAAAGCAGCCCGGTCCCGGAGGTAACGATCAGGCGGCGGTCGGAACCCGCCAGCGCCGAGCCGAGTGCCTCGATGACGCGCCTGTCCATCTCGCAATTTTCCGCAATTTTCGAGAAGTCGTGATTGAAACCGGTATGGATCACGCCATCCGAAGCGGCCGCGCCGTTGCGCAGGCTCTCCAAAACTTCAAGATCGCCTCGATGCACTTCGGCACCTGCGGCGACAAGAGATTTGGCACCGGCCTCAGAGCGGGTGAGACCGAGCACCCGATGGCCGGCAGCGATCAATTCAGCAACAACAGCGGACCCTACGAAACCGGTCGCGCCGGTAACAAAAACACGCATGGGAAATTCTCCAGGTTCAAACTGAGAACACTATCCACGGATCAATTATCAGGGTAAAGTAGTGACCTTATACGGGTATAATGACTAATAGGACGAACATGCCGGCCGCAGACCACAACCCGCTTGGAACCTACCTCCGGGATCGCCGCACCAAGCTCGATCCGACCGCTTTTGGCCTTCCGCCGGGGCGCAGGCGAACGGCCGGGCTGCGGCGCGAGGAAGTGGCACAACGCGCCAATATCAGCGCGACATGGTACACATGGCTCGAACAGGGCCGCGGCGGCGCGCCCTCGGCCGATGTGCTGGACCGGATCACCCGCGCCCTGATGCTGACGAATGTCGAGCGCGAGCACCTCTTCCTGCTTGCCTTGGGCCGGCCGCCCGAGGTCCGTTACCAGCCGGCCGAGGGGGTGACACCACGGCTTCAACGCGTGCTGGACTCGCTGGAGCTCAGCCCGGCGCTTGTGAAGAATTCCACCTGGGACATCATCGCCTGGAACCGCGCCGCCTCGATCGTGCTTGCAAACTATGGCGATATCCCGCCGGAAGAACGCAACATTCTGCGTCTCGTTTTCTCCAGCTCCCGTGTGCGCAACGCCATGCCGGAATGGGAGGCCGATGCCCGCTTCATCGTGGCGGCGTTCCGCACTGAAGTGGCCCGGGCCGGAGCCGCCGAAAACGTCAAAGGCCTGGTCGAGGATCTCAGCCGCCGAAGCCCGGAATTCGAGGCGATGTGGCGCGACAACGACGTGCGCAGCTATGGCGAGGGCACCAAGCATCTGCATCATCCGACCGCCGGTCCGATCGCCCTCGAATATTCAAGTTTTACGGTCGACGGCAGGCCCGATCTCGGCATGGTGGTTTACAATCCCGCGACATCGTCGGATGTAGACAAGGTAAGAGCGCTGCTCGCGGATCAGGCCTGACCAGTCGACCGGCAATACGGACAGCACGAAGGCCAGAAAATAGGAAAAGGGCGATGCCGAAGCACCGCCCTTTCTGCCATCACGATGAGCTCGCTTAGAACTTCTGCGTCAGCGTCAGCTTGAAGGTCCGGCCCGGTTCCGAATAGAATTCGTGCGGCTGGGTCAGGCTGGTCGAAGCGACATTGAGTGCGTCGTAATAGGTCTTGTTGAAGATGTTGTAGACGCCGGCGCGCAGCGTCAGGCCCTTCACCTGCTCCGGCTCCCACCATCCCGTCAGATCGAAGATGCCGTAGCCCGGCGTGCGGAAGCTGTCGCCATCCTTCTTCGGTTCGCTCGTCGCCGTGATGAAGGTCAGGTCGGTTCCCCAGATCTCGGTGGCATAGCCGACGGTGAAGGCAGCCTTGGCCGGAGCGACGGAGTCGAGCCATTCGCCAGTGTCGGAGTCCTTGCCATTGGCATAGGCGAGCGCACCCTTGATATGGATGCCGTTGTCGAACTTCTTGTGCGCATTGACCTCGATGCCGAAGATACGGACATTGGCGCGGTTGAAGTACTCGGTGATCCCCAGCGGATAAGTGCCTGTCGGATCGACGGAGTTCTCGCTGTCGATGAAGTTCTTGTATTTGTTGTAGAACCCGCCGATATGGCCGCCGAAATCATCATCGCCGAGGTTCGCGCCGATTTCGACGCCATTGCTGGTCTCCGGCTTCAGATCGGGATTACCGTAGCTGACATAGCCGCCGGGGACGCCATAGTTCAGGTAGAGTTCGCTAACATTCGGCGCACGGAAACCCATGGCCCATTGCGCATAAAGCTCGACATTGTCTTGCGGCTGGTACGCCGCACGCAGCTTCGGCGAGAAGCGGGTATCGGACTGTCCGGATGGCAGGCTGGTATAGTTGGCGCTGTCGCGATAGGCGTCGGTATTCTTTGGCGAATAGTCGTACCAGTCGAAGCGCAGGCCCGGCGTCAAAGAGAAACCACTGGACCCGATCTCGATCTTGTCGTCGACGAAGGCGCCGACGCGCTTGCCGTCAACATCCGGCATATCAGACTGGTTGGTGTGCAGGAATGCGCAAGTAGCGCGCCAACGGGGAAGATTGCAGCTATCGCCACCGGCCGAATACTGATGCGTCTTGGTGAAGGCGACGTCGAGGCCGAAGGTGACGTTGTGATGCAGGCTGCCGGTGTCGAAAGCCTTCGAGGCATTGCCGTTGAAGCCGATGCTGCGATCCTCGACCTCGTTGCGGCGCCAATAATCGCCGATGACGGAGGTATAGCGATATCCTTCGGCGCCGTTTTCGCGCAGCAAATTCTGCCAGTAAAAAACCGCATTGGCGGTATCGATCAGAGAATCCTTGCTGTCAGCTTCGTATTTGTAGTCGAGCGAAACGCGGTTGCGTTCGATATTGTCGGTCTCATCATAGTTGCCGGGGCGGAAGTTGCCGGTCGGGCTCTGCTTGCTGCGCCAATCGGTGTCTGTGTCCTTATTGAAATGCTCCGCCGTGATGCCGAAGGTGCCGACATCGGTGTATTGGCGGATCTTGAAGAGGCCGTTGCGCTGGTTGTAGTCGGCCGGATCGGCTTCAGTGCGCTTGGTGGAATAGCCGCCAACGTCGCCGTTGTTTTCCAGCTCATGTCCGTGCGTATATCCGGCCTCGAAAAGGACAGCGGTATTGTCGATGCGCTTGGCAACGGCGGCTGACCCGCCGAGGCTGCGGTCGTCGCCATTATAGCCGAGTTTGAAGACGCCGCCCCAGGTGGCGTTGGCGCCGATCAGGTCTTCCGGCTCCAGCGTGCGCAGCACGAAAGCGCCGCCAAGGGCACCGGAACCAGCGCGGCTGGAATCGGAGCCCCGTACGATGTCGACTGTCGAAAGCGTGTTGAAGTCGAAACTGTTGACGCCGCCATCCGCATCACGCGCGCCGTCGAGCAGGAACGGGACTTCGATGCCGTCGATCGTCGTCAACACGCGGTCGTCTTCCAGGCCGCGAATATTGATGCTGCCGCTGGTGCGGTCGAAGCCGACGCCGACCTCAGTACTGCGGCCGAGGTCCTCGATACGGGTGATCTGATTGTCGTCGATCTCCTGAGCTGTCGTCTCGGTGGTCGTCGGCGAGTCGGCGAGCACATCTTTCGACGCTTTCCCCTTGACCACGATCGGCTTCAGCTCCGTTCCGCGATCGCTCTTCGCCGCCGCTTCGCCCGAGGTCGTATCATTTTGATTTGCCGTCTGCGCATAAGAGGCCGTGCCGAGCCCAAAGGCCAGAAACGCCGTGCATGCCAAGAGAACCGAGCGGGATCGCCGGACAACCATAACCATTCCTTTCGAATTGCTTCACCGGGCTGGCTGGTTGGTGCTTCTGACGCACGCAAGGGGCTGGCTGGGTTCATTTTAGTTAACGAAGCGGAGCAATTTCCGCCTTCTTTCTGCCGCATAAAAAACATGACTATAATTGTCAATATATTCAGCCAGAATAATCATGAATAAAATTATCATGTTTTAAGGCAAACCAATAAAGTTGCTGAATTGCAACGAAATCGCTGTATCGAGCGTTTCTCCCGGCGTTGCTATTAGAAATGGGTGAAATACTTGATGCTATTCCGGATCATCTCCGTCACCACCGCCGTCGCCATGTTGACGGCCGCCTCCCTCCCCGAGACCGGCCCGATGCCGCAGCCCAAGCCGGATAGCGAACAAACCCAGGCGCCCAGCGACCTGCCGATACCGGCTCAAAAACCGGAGGCCTCCGAGACTGAACCGCCCAGCGATCTTCCGGTGCCGGCACCGAAACCAGAGGCTTCCGAGACCGAACCACCCGCCAAGGAAATGCAGGGGCCGCCAAAGCCACCGCTGACCATCGCAGCGGAATCGGACGAAGAGCATCAGGCCTGTCTTGGAGAATTGAGTGCCATGGGTGCGGTATTCAAGGACATTCCCCGCATCGATGATGGCAACGGCTGCGGCATCGACAAGCCGATTGCCCTCTCCGAACCATTGCCGGGCATCAAGATGAAACCGGAAGGCACACTGCGCTGCGAGGCCGCCCTGGCACTAGCCCACTGGATGAAGGAAAGCGTGATCCCCGCCGCCGCAATCGCGCTGAAGGACAATGGCCGGATTACAGAGATCAACCAGGCCTCGACCTATATCTGCCGCCTGCGCAACAACGCCACCACCGGCAAGATTTCGGAACATGCACGCGGCAATGCCATCGACATTGCCAGCTTCACCTTCGAAAACGGCAAGATCGTCGGCATCGAGCCTCGCCACGAAGACCCGACGCTGACAGGTGCGTTCCAGCGCAGCGCCAGCGCCTCCGCCTGCCTTTACTTCAGAACCGTCCTCGACCCGGACAGCGATGCCGCGCACGAGACGCATTTCCATCTGGACGTGCTGAAAAGGAACGGCGAGTTCAGATATTGCCACTAAATCTCAGACTTGAGCCGGCCGCGGATTCGCAGACGCAGTTGCACTGGAATCAGAACTTAAAACAATCCCTCGATATACCCCTGATCATTGAGGAAAATCCGTTCTGCTGCCGGTGATTTCGGCAGGCCCGGCATCGTCATGATCTCGCCGGTGATAACGACGACGAAGCCGGCGCCGGCGGAGAGACGCACTTCGCGGACGGGCACAATATGACCTTCCGGCGCGCCGCGGACGTTCGGGTCCGTGGAGAAGGAATATTGCGTCTTCGCCATACAGACGGGCAGATGGCCGTAGCCCTGATCCTCCCAGGAGCGCAGTTGGTCGCGCACGGCCTTGTCGGCGGTCACCTCGCCGGCGTGATAGATCTTCGAGGCGACGATCTCGATCTTTTCAAGCAGGGAGAGATTGTCGGGATAGAGGGGCTGGAATTTCGCCTGGCCGGATTCGGCAAGCTCGACCACCTTATAGGCAAGCTCTTCGATCCCCGCCGATCCCTCGGCCCAGTGGCGGCAGAGGATAGCCTCGGCGCCGAGACGCGCCACATAATTCTTCAGCGCCTCGATCTCCGCATCCGTATCCGAGATGAAGTGATTGATGGCAACAACGACCGGCACGCCGAATTTGCGGACATTGGCGACGTGCCGGCCGAGATTGGCGCAGCCCTTCACCAGGGCTGCGACATTCTCCTGCCCGAGATCGTCCCTCTTCACACCGCCATTCATCTTCAGTGCCCTTACCGTCGCGACGATAACGGCAGCATCCGGAGAAAGGCCGGCCTTACGGCACTTGATGTCGAAGAATTTTTCTGCGCCGAGATCAGCGCCAAAGCCTGCTTCGGTGACGACATAGTCGCAGAGCTTCAGCGCCGTGCGTGTGGCGATCACCGAATTGCAGCCATGGGCGATATTGGCGAAAGGGCCGCCATGCACTAAGGCCGGATTGTTCTCCAGCGTCTGCACCAGGTTCGGCTGCATCGCGTCCTTGAGCAGTACCGCCATTGCCCCATCCGCCTTGAGGTCGCGGGCATAGACCGGCGTACGGTCGCGGCGGTAACCGATGATGATGTTGCCGAGCCGCTTTTCCAGGTCCGTCAGATCGGAAGCCAGGCAGAGGATCGCCATGACTTCTGAGGCGACGGTGATATCGAAACCGCTCTCGCGCGGGAAACCATTGGCGACGCCACCAAGCGAGGTGACGACATCGCGCAGAGCCCGGTCGTTCATGTCCATGGCGCGGCGCCAGGTGATGCGTCGGACATCGATATTCTGTTCGTTGCCCCAATAGATATGATTGTCGATCAGCGCCGCCAAAAGATTGTGCGCCGCAGTGACGGCGTGGAAATCGCCGGTGAAATGCAGGTTGATGTCTTCCATGGGAATGACCTGCGCATAGCCGCCGCCCGCCGCGCCGCCCTTCACGCCGAAGCAAGGTCCGAGCGAGGCCTCACGCACGCAGACGATCGCCTTCTTGCCGATACGGTTGAGGCCGTCGCCGAGGCCAACGGTCGTCGTCGTCTTCCCCTCGCCGGCCGGCGTCGGATTGATGGCGGTGACGAGGATCAGCTTGCCGTCCTTGTTGCCCGCCTTCGAAGCGATGAACTTCGCTCCGATCTTCGCCTTGTCATGCCCGTAAGGCGCGAGATCTTCGGCGGGAATGCCGAGCTTGGCACCGATCTCGACGATCGGCAATTTCTTCGCGGCGCGCGCGATTTCTATATCGGATTTCACCGCTGTCATAACACCCGTTCCCGCCCTGAACATGGAGGCATTCACCCTGCCGGGATAGCCCAATAAATATCGACTGTGAATAGCCGCAGATTGCAGTCCTTTCCGAAACCATGCTGCCTTGCAGCAAAGCACTGGCAGACCTATTTTCGCGGGCGAGCTGTAAAGCGAATGGAAAAGGATAAGGCATGAAGTCCCTGGAATTACTGGTCGAGCGCATCATTCTCTCCAGCCGTTGGATTCTGGTGGTCTTCTATCTCGGCCTTGCGGCTGCGCTCGCCATCTATGGCGTCTCGTTCGGCTACAAATTCCTGAAGGTCGCCGCCGGCGTCTTTGAGTATGACGAGGCGGATATGATTCTCGCCATTCTCGGCCTGATCGATGCCGCACTGGTGGCCAGCCTCATCGTCATGGTGATGATTTCCGGCTACGAAAATTTCGTCAGCCGCTTCGACGAGGCCGACGACGAAGTCTCCTTTCTCGGCAAGCTCGATTCCGGCAGCCTGAAGATCAAGGTCGCCTCTTCCATCGTCGCCATTTCGTCGATCCACTTGCTGCAGATATTTCTCAATGCCACCCAATATGAGAACGGCAAACTGATGTGGCTGACGATCATGCACCTCGCCTTCGTCGTCTCGGCGCTTCTGCTCGGCTATCTCGAAAAGATCATGGCAAAGGCCAAAGGCAAGGACGCCTGAGGCCAAAAAAGCGCTGTTATTCGCCGACGGCTGCCGGGGCACTCGAGGCGGCCGGCGGGGCAGCACACTCCGCAATCGATTGGTTGCTCTTACAGTCCCTTGCGGCAACGAGTTGGTCGGCAGCGGCAAGCTCCGTCGTCAATCGCAGCTTCAGTGCATCCATCTGCGCGATGAGATGGATCGAACTCGGCCGAGTGCCGAGCATCAGGCCGACAAGCGATTTATCAACGCCCATCTCATTCAGAAAACCGACGAGCCTCGCCGTCTGTTTCCGATCGAGCTTGGTCGTATCGTGCTTGCCGACGAATTTGCGCCCCACCTCCCGTGTGGACAGGACCTTTCGCTTGCCATTCACCAATTCATATTCCGTGCGGTATTGGACGCGCACCTCGCTGTAGGTGGTGGTGATCTGATGAACGCCAAGGAGCGCGAAGGGGCTGGAGACACGCTCGGTGCCGCCGGCAAAAAACAGCGGGCACGCCGAAAAGCAGATGGCGCCGAGGGAAAAAGTCTCGCCCCTGATGGAGCCATCCTTTGCGCGGGCAGCCGAACAGATCGGCTCGGCATAGGAGCAATCGCGCGAACGCGTCCTGCCGACAGCAATCGCAAGTTTCTGCTTACGAATGACGTAGGCCATCTCCATGGCCGCCCGAACATCACCGCCCGGCGAGCTGACGATGATCGGCAATTTCCTGCCGCCGAGGCGTTTCAGCAGCCTTTGCAATTTCTTCGGCGAATCCGCCATGATCTGCCCTTCGGCGGAGATCCAGTCCGGGCAGTTATTATTGGCGCGGCACCAGGCCATGTCACCATGCACCAGAATGAAGTCCATGGATTGCCCGGCGCCAGCGCCGGCAGCCTCAGCAGGCGTGAAGGAAGGCAACAGAAGCAAAACGGTTGCCAGGAGCCACAAGGCCCTTTGGCAACGCCGAGCGACATGCTGCGGGAACAAACGGAAGATCATAAACTAGAAGCCTGGAAGCGATTGCTATGAAAGACCGATAGCAATCGCTTTTGACCTTCGCAAGGCAAGCCTTGATGGCCGTCCGTCGGCCCTCGCCCATGGCCGATCGGCCGACATTGCCGCCTGTCATTTCCGGACGTGAGCGACGCTCACACCTGTGCAGCAGTGGAGAAGTCAAGGCAGCAAGATTTTTGCTCGAAAATGTCACTTTTCGGAAAAGTAATACAAATCAGAACTTTACCATATTAAGACATATGAAAATGGAATTATTTCTGAATGGTGTCGCAAATTTGTCTCTAGCATTCGCCCGGAAATCCGGTATTTGATACCGATAACACGCTATGGGCGCCTATATCCAAATGTCCTATATCATCACCGCCGAGAGACAATTATTGCTTTCCGCCGAGTTGGCAACGGCCCGCACACAGACGGCTTTTGCACAGGCTTTGGAGCGTGCGAGTTCCGCTTTCGGTTTCAGCCACGTAGCCCTCATGAACGCTCCGGCTTCGGAAGATTCCATGCTGGCGCCGCTTGTCGTCGAAGGCTCGCTGCCGCCGCAGTTTCTGCGTGATTTCGATCGTTACCAGTTGCTCCGCCGCTGCTCCATGTTGATGCGTGCGCGGGACTCTGTCATGCCGCGCCCGTGGCACCTGCTGGAAAAGGGCGCCGTCCAGGACATGGACCTGCCGCGCGAGCTGCGCACACTCTTCACCAACCACAATTGTACGATGGGCATCGTTATTCCCATCAATTCCTCTGACGGACAGCGCCTCGTCTTCTGGTTCATGGGCAATCGCAGCAGTCTTGGGCAGAGCGAGCTCAACGAGCTCACCATGATCATGCTGCAAGGGCTCGACACCTACAATTGCATCAAGCGCAACGACGGTTCCGTGCCGCATATGCTTTCCGCCAGGGAGCTGGAAGTGGTTCGCTGGACGGCGCAGGGCAAAACTTCAGTCGAGATCGGCCAAATTCTTTCCCTCTCCGATCACACGGTCAACGCCTATATGACCAATGCGATCCGGAAGCTCGATTGCGTTAATCGCACGCAGCTGGTCGCCAAGGCCATCCGATTAAAGCTCATTAGCTAGTCGTTTTACCAAATTCCACTAACGACCGCCTTGCCCTTTAACGGCCACCGAGAACGGTGCGCATCTCCACCAGATTCGAGCGCACACGCAGGATGTAGAATCCCATGGTCGCGAGATGGCTCGGCATGATCCAGCCGTCTTCGCGCCCGTTCGAAATGATCGCCGGCTGGATCCGCAAGGCGGCTTGCAACTGCTTCATGGTGCCGGTCCAGAGCGTACCAAGATTGCGCTCGGCGATGACCTGCTGGAAATCGGCGCCAACGGCGCTCAGGATGCCGTAATAGCCATAGAGCTGACCGTAGGCGAACCAGAAACGGTCATCGGCGCGCATGTCAAACCAGCCGTAATTGTGGTTCTCCGATCGCTCCGCCAGAATGTCCGAGGTACTGCCGAGATCGTTGGCGACGCGATCGATGAATTGCAGGAGGTTGTCGGCGCGGCTGTCGAACACGGCATTACAGGTACCGAGATCGTTGTTGAACTTGCGCAGGCTGCCGATTGCCGCGCGATAATAGCTCGGTGTGGGCGTCTTCGGACCAAAGGGACGCATGCCGAAATACCAGCTCGTTTCGTCGAATTGCAGATTGCCACGCGCGCTCTGCAGATCGCTGTTGATGCCGGATGTGCCGCGCACGCGGCCGAGCGTATCGACCAGTTCTACCGAAGTGCGCCGCACCGCCTGGTTCACGCCGCGCTGAAACGCCGCCTTGTTGTCGAGGAAAGGCGTGTCATCCCAGCTCATGCCGAAGAACCCCAGCTTGTAGAGCAGCATCGAGGAGATCCAGGCATTCTGGTTGACGTTGAAATCGGTGAGGTCAGCGGTAACGTCGACGATCGCGGAGGTCTGGCAGGTCTTCGGCGTATTCGCGACGGCCTGCTGTCCATTCACGGCCGGCAGTTCCTGCCCTGCCCCGACCTTGCGGTCTGAAAACTTGTAGACGTCAGGATAATTGGCATCGAAGCCGCTCCAGGCCTGCGTCTGCCAGATAAAATAGATGTAGAGCGTCCCGATCAGCGCCAGGAAGACGGCAATCGGCAGCTTGATCAGCCAATTGCGCTGCCGGTACCAGCCGTGAGCGGCGAGGAAAGGCCAGAGTATCCAAACGACGAGAAGCCCCAGGCCGCGTGCAATGGCGCGGCCGATCCGCTTGAAGAACGCGGCGATCGAATCAAGCATGAACCTCTCCTTTGCTGCGCCGCGCGTCCCTTGGACAAGCATGGGACGCAGGACACCTTGAGCCTGCACGTGCATGAAAATCGCTCTGGATTTTCATGCATGTGGAGGCATGTCGCTATTCTCGCTCAAGCAGATATGTGTTCCCAAGGGAGACAGCAACCGGCTGTTGTCATTTTTCAATCAATGATCAGGTCTCCGGCTCGGTCTCAGCCGACGACTCGACGACAGCCGCAGGGGCGGCCAGCAGATGCGGCTCCAGCCGCCGCGTAAAGACGTCATCGGCGCGAGCCTTGCGCGCAGCGAGATCATGCCCCGCAAGCACGTTCGCCTCGAAGGCCGCGATCAGAGCGGCAACCCTGGCTGGCCTTTCGGTGGCCGGCAACGGCGGCACAGCTTCCGATATCACCGCGTTCAGCAAGGCAATCCGCTGCTCGATGTCGATGGCAAGCTTGCCCGCCATCGCATTGACGGCGGCGATTTTTACGTTGAGGACATTCGCCAGTTCCTCGTAGATATCGATCAGCCGCTGTAGCGCTGTCCGCCCCGGCTGCAATGCCCGCTCCTGCTCATGAAGAGCATCCTGCTCGGCGACCAACCTGCTATACTCCGCCTCCAATTCCGATCGTGAAGCGACATCGCGAGCGCTGGAAATGCTGCTGCGCCGGTCGAAAATTCTTGGAATAAAAGCATCCGCTTGGCGCTGCACTTCTTCTATCTCGAAATCAATATGCTGCCGCCGCTCGATGATCCGCACGAGATGCGCCTCGCAATCGCGGAAGGACCGAACCAGCGCCGGTCGGGCGGTCTTGAACTGCGTATCGAGCGACGCTGACGCTGCAAGGGCCGCATCGAGATCGGCCGCGATCGACGCCGGCTCGGCACGGCCCTGGCCCATCCGGCGCCCGAGCAGCCCCGACGTATCGATCCCGGCCTTCTCATCGAACAGCCGCCGGTGTTGCAAATCCGCGGCCGCGGTCAATAAATCGAGTTGCTTCACCAGCGACAGCGCCAGGGTTTTCCAGCGATCGAGCAACTCGATCGTCTCGCGTACCAGCGCCTCTTCCACCGGGAAATTGATGGCATCGAAACGTCCATTGCCCTTGGCATTGCGGCCGAGCCCGGCATTGGCCGCATCCATGCCCTTGATCGCGTCCTCAAGCATCGCGCGGGCCTTGTCGATTTCGCCGTCGAAGGAGTGGGCCTTGACCATGAAAGCGTCTCTCAATTGCCGTTGCCAGCGAGACTAACCGCTTATATGCGCAAAGAAAATGCCCCGAGCGTGCAAGCCAGCCTCAGTGTGCGACAGCCGGGCTCTTCAAATAGGCGATCAGATTGTCCAGATCCTTGTCACTCTTCAAACCGGGGAAAGTCATCTTCGTGCCCTTCACCAGGAATTGCGGACTGGGCAGATATTTTCTGAGCAGCGCCTCGTCCCAGACCTTGCCGTCGGCACCGAACGCCTTCATCGCCGGCGAATAGCTGTAATCGGGGATGGTGGCGACGGGACGACCGACGACGCCCATCAGCGACGGCCCGACATGGTTCTCATGTTCGGTTGCCGTGTGGCAGACGGCGCACTTCTTGAAGACTGCCGCACCGGCAACTGCATCCCCATCGGCAAGCGCGGCCGAAGCGGAAAAAAGAACGGCGGCCACGGCCGTCAGACAGCGCAACTTCATGATTCCTCCACCATCGGATGTCTGGACGTATTCCCGACAGCCGCGACCATAGAGAAATTCGCCGCCGCCTGCCGGATGACGCAATGCCGCGGGCACTTCACTCCCCGGCCATGGCCTCTTCCCAGTGACGGCGGCAGAGAGAAACATATTTGTCGCTGCCGCCGATCTCGATCTGCGCCCCCTCATGCACCACCCTGCCCTGTCCGTCGAGGCGCACCAGCATCGTCGCCTTGCGGCTGCAGTGGCAGATCGTCCGCACCTCGCGCATCTCGTCGGCAATCGTCAAAAGTTCCTGCGAGCCCGGAAACAGCTTGCCTTGGAAATCCGTGCGCAGCCCGTAAGCCATGACGGGCACGCCGAGGCGATCGACGATGTGGGCAAGCTGCCAAACCTGCTCGCGCGAGAGGAACTGCGCCTCGTCGACGAAGACGCAGGCAAGCGCTTCCTCGGCGTGCAGATTGTCCGCCATCGCAAAGAGATCGTCCGTTTGATCGAAAGGTGTGGCGGCCATCTCCAGGCCGATGCGCGAGGCGATCTTGCCGCGACCGGCGCGGTCATCCAGGGCGGCGATAAAGGCAACGGTCCGCATGCCGCGTTCTTGATAATTATAGGCCGCCTGCAGCAGCATGGTCGACTTGCCGGCGTTCATCGTTGAATAGTGGAAGTAAAGCTTGGCCATGATATTCTCCTTGAGCGTCTCATGGGTTTTCCATCGCCGGAAGGAAAGACGCCTTTGGCGAAAACCACAGGAATTGCGGGCTTAGGTGGAACAAGATCGCCTCGGCAACACACGGCTGAAAAAAACGTAAGGGAGTCGCAATCAGCCCCCGCAAACCGGCGCAAATACAATGAGGTCGCTTGAAAATGTCAGTTATTGGTGGTTGCTTGGGAACGTTAGACTGGGAGTCACACAATGATAAAAATGACTTTAACCGCATTTGCCTTCGCCTCAGCTCTTTCCGCGCTGACGCTGGGTGCAACCACCGCATCCGCCGCTGAGCCGGCAAGCTGTGGCACCGTACATTTCGCCGATGTGGGCTGGACCGACATCACCTCCACCACGGCGACGGCCTCCGTCCTCCTGAAGGCGCTCGGCTACGACACCGACGTCAAAGTGCTCGCCGTGCCGGTGACCTATCAGTCGTTGAAGAACAAGGACATCGACGTGTTCCTCGGCAACTGGATGCCCTCCATGGCCGAGAACATCAAACCGTTTGCCGCCGACAAGTCGGTCGAAACCGTTCGCCCCAATCTCGAAGGTGCGAAATACACGCTTGCGACGAACGCAAAGGGCGCGGAGCTCGGTATCAAGGATTTCAAGGATATCGCCACGCACAAGGATGATCTCGACGGCAAGATCTACGGCATCGAGCCGGGCAATGACGGCAATCGCCTGGTTATCGACATGGTCGACAAGAACACCTTCGGCCTCAAGGGCTTCGAAGTGGTCGAGTCCTCCGAACAGGGCATGCTTGCCCAGGTTTCGCGGGCCGACAAGGAAGGCAAGCCGATCGTCTTCCTCGGCTGGGCTCCCCACCCGATGAACACGACCTACAAAATGACCTACCTCACGGGCGGTGACGACATCTTCGGACCGAACTTCGGCGGCGCAACCGTCTATACCAACGTCCGCGCAGGCTATCTGCAGGAATGCCCGAATGTCGGCACCTTCGTTAAAAACCTCGTCTTCTCGCTGCCGATGGAAAACGAGATCATGGGCAAGATCCTGAATGACGGCAAGGAGCCGGAGGCGGCTGCCACGGAATGGCTGAAGGCTAATCCGACCGCGGTTACTCCCTGGCTCGCTGGCGTCACCGCCAAGGACGGCAGTGATGGGCAGGCGGCAATCAAGTCCAAGCTCGGCCTTTGACATCCGGGGACAAGGGGCGGCTCAACCGCCCCTTTCTCTTCCGTGAACGAGACTGCTTCCCTCCTATTGCGTCACACATCGGGCAGCGACCCGCATGGCGCCATAGGCCGTTATTCTCCGGCGGCCCTATCCGGAATTATTTGAGACGCCCGGAATCGCCGCCCCAATGGTGGGCAAAGACGTGAACTGGTTAAACGATTACCGCATCCCTATCGGTCCATGGGCCAAGGCCTTCGTGGATTGGCTGACGAGCAATTTCATATGGTTCTTCGACGGCCTTTCCTTCGTTGCCTCGCATGGGATCAAAGGACTTTTGTTCCTCTTGCAGGCACCGCATCCGCTGGTCGTTGTGATCATTTTCGCGGCCGTTGCCTACTGGCTGCGCCGGAGCATTCCGGTCACGATCCTGACCCTGGTCGGCCTGTTGATCACCATCAACCAGGGTTACTGGAAGGAGACGACCGAGACGCTTGCGCTGGTGCTGGCCTCCACTTTCGTCTGTATGCTCGTCGGCGTCCCCCTCGGCATCGCCGCCGCTCGCCGTCCATGGCTCTACGCCTTCATGCGACCGGTCCTCGACCTGATGCAGACTATCCCGACCTTCGTCTATCTGGTGCCGGCGATGATTCTGCTCGGCCTCGGCATGGTACCGGGCCTGATCGCCACCGTCGTCTTCGCCATTCCCGCATCGATCCGTATGACCCGCCTCGGCATCATCTCGACGCCGCCCTCTCTCGTCGAAGCAGCCGAAGCCTTCGGTGCGACACCGCGACAGGTGCTGCGCAAGGTCGAGGTGCCCTTTGCCACGCCACAGATCATGGCCGGCTTGACGCAGACGATCATGCTCTCGCTCTCGATGGTCTCCATCGCTGCCCTCGTCGGCGCGCCTGGCCTCGGCGTCCCGGTACTGCGCGCATTGAACAGCGTCAACGTCGCCAAGAGCTTTGATTCCGGCTCCTGCATCGTCATCCTGGCGATCATTCTCGACCGCATGTTCCGTGCCCCCGGCGAAGGAGAAAAATCATGACCACCGCCGTCGGCTTCAAAAATGTCAGCATCATCTTCGGCGATCGTCCCGAGACAGCGCTGAAACTTGCCGATGCCGGCAAGTCGCGCGACGAGATCGGCAAGGCGACCGGCCTGGTGCTCGGCGTCGCCAACGCCTCGCTCGAGATCGAGGAAGGCGAAATCCTCGTGCTCATGGGCCTCTCCGGCTCAGGCAAGTCGACGCTCCTGCGCGCGGTCAACGGCCTGGCGCCGGTCGTGCGCGGCGATGTCATTGTCAATAGCAAGACCGGACCGGTCAATCCGTATAGCTGTAACCCCAAGGCGCTGCGCGACCTGCGCATGCATACCGTTTCGATGGTGTTCCAGCAGTTCGCGTTGCTGCCCTGGCGTACCGTCGCCGATAATGTCGGCTTCGGACTGGAGCTGGCCGGTGTGCCCGAGGCTGAGCGCAAGAAGCGCGTCGACGAGCAGTTGCAACTCGTCAACCTGACTCAATGGGCAAACCGCAAGGTCAACGAGCTCTCTGGCGGCATGCAGCAGCGCGTCGGCCTCGCCCGTGCGTTTGCAACCGGCGCGCCGATCCTGCTCATGGACGAGCCGTTCTCTGCGCTCGATCCGCTGATCCGCACCCGCCTGCAGGACGAACTTCTGGAATTCCAGCGCCGTCTGAAGCGGACGATCCTCTTCGTCAGCCACGATCTCGACGAGGCCTTCCGCATCGGCAACCGCATCGCCATCATGGAGAGCGGACGGATCATCCAGTGCGGCACGCCGCAGGAAATCGTCAAGAACCCCGCCGATCAATATGTCGCTGACTTCGTGCAGCACATGAACCCGATCAGCATGTTGACCGCCCGCGACGTCATGCAACAGGGTCTCGGCCACTCCGCAGCAGGCGGCTCGGTCACTGCCACCGCAACGGCCACAACGCCGCTCGTCGATATCCTCGACGCGCTGACGCATCAGCCCGGCAATATCGGCGTCGTTGACAACGGCGTGATTATCGGGACGATTTCCGCCCAGGATGTCGTGGCTGGCCTCACCAGCCACCGGCGGAGAGAGTAGTCTATCCTCATGCTCTCTCCTGCCCTGCGAGAGAGCGACTATGAACGATAAACCGTCCGTATTGCGGGAAACCGATGACGAGGCGCGCAAGCAGGCACGTATCCTGCTGCGCGCCGCTCGTTATGCGGCCATGGCCGTCATCGATCCGGAAACAGGCTTCCCTTCCGTCAGCCGCGTACTGACCGGCACGGATATCGACGGCGTGCCCGTCATTCTCGTCTCCGGCCTTTCAGCCCATACCAAGGCGCTGGCGAGAGATCCCCGCGCCTCGCTTCTCTTCGGGGAACCAGGCAAAGGCGACCCGCTCGCCCATCCGCGCCTCAGCGTTCAATGCAACGCCGAACGCGTCGATCGCGAAAACCGTCTGTACGGACGCATTCGTTCGCGCTTTCTCGCCCGGTACCCCAAGGCAAAGCTTTATGCCGATTTTGCCGATTTCTGCTTTTTCCGCCTCATACCGCTTACCGCCAGTCTTAATGGCGGTTTTGGAAAAGCATATGTCCTGCCCGGGAACGATCTGATGATTC
The DNA here is from genome assembly GCF_025200735.1 of Rhizobium sp. CB3060. Classification (NCBI taxonomy): domain Bacteria; kingdom Pseudomonadati; phylum Pseudomonadota; class Alphaproteobacteria; order Hyphomicrobiales; family Rhizobiaceae; genus Rhizobium; species Rhizobium sp. CB3060. The sequence continues at coordinate 2,230,381 of NZ_CP104158.1, forward strand.
TCTCGACGGCTAGCGAGATGATTGCTGAACAGGCAGATGCGATAGTGCGAGAATTACTAGCCCACTACCCTTGTATCATTACAACTATAGTGGAGAGGTTGAGAGGATCGGGCGGTAAAAATTGGCGTATTTGTGGCTTAGATATGGCAGGAATCGACCTAATTCGGGGAGATGAGACGCTAAGATGGGAATTTGACCCACCATTGTCGGAGTTGCAGGGCACTCATACATACATATCTAAAATAGCATACTCGATACCTTAAATTTAGGTATATACAATCTTTGGCCTATATTGGTATTGTTACTTATCGGATTAATTCCCCGATTAGAAAAATACCCCCGCAATTTCTGATGTACGCTCCGCATTAGGAAGATTAAAAGATGAAGACAAGAAATTTGGCCGAACACTCCAACGTGGCGGCAGCATTATTATCTGCTATGGCGAACCCGAAGCGCCTTATGATTCTTTGCAGCCTGGTCAAAGGGGAAGTTCCGGTTGGCGTATTGGCCAATCAGGTGGGGCTCAGCCAATCTGCACTCTCCCAGCATCTTTCGAAGCTGCGCGCCCAGAAGCTGGTGAAGACCCGCCGCGATGCTCAAACGATTTACTACTCCAGTACTTCAGACTCGGTCATTCGGGTTCTGGAAACGCTGGAAGACATTTATTGTGAACCGGAAAAAAGTAGATCGGCTGCTTAATAGCCAAAACTGGCTCTAGGTATGTCGAGGCAAGATCTCTAAGGAAAAGATAATTTCCGACCCTTAAGATCAAGCCCCCTTTCATCACCACATATATAACTGATTTGGCTGGCAAATTTCCCAATTTGCCAGCCTTTTCGCGTTTAGCGGCTTATCCTCGGCGGTTCGCGACACAGTGGAGGAGACCGGGCCAAAGCGAAACCGCCCCTCGTCATCCCCTGTCCCCTACCTTTGTCTTGACGTCAGGGGGCCGACTGATAATTTGACCGGGCAGTAAATAATCACGCGGTTTCGCACCGCGATCGGGAAATGGCCCCCGAATGGCCATTGGAGAACAGCATGTCCGACCGTTTGAATGCCACCCCCAACGATTTGCGCGCCTTCTGGATGCCGTTTACGGCCAATCGTCAGTTCAAGAAGGAGCCGCGCCTCTTCGTTAGCGCCAAGGATATGTACTATACGACCCATGACGGTCGGCAGGTGCTGGACGGAACTGCGGGTCTGTGGTGCGTGAATGCCGGCCACTGCCGGCCGAAGATCACCGAAGCCATTCGCCAGCAGGCGGGCGAACTCGACTATGCGCCGGCCTTCCAGCTCGGCCATCCCAAGGCTTTCGAGCTGGCAAACCGGCTGGTGGACATTGCGCCGGAGGGCATGAACCATGTTCTCTATACCAATTCAGGTTCTGAATCCGTCGAAACCGCGCTCAAGGTGGCGCTCGCCTACCATCGCGTGAAGGGCAACGGCTCCCGTTTCCGCCTCATCGGCCGCGAGCGCGGCTATCATGGCGTCAATTTCGGTGGCATCTCCGTGGGCGGCATCGTCTCCAACCGCAAGATGTTTGGCACGCTGCTAACCGGCGTCGACCACATGCCCCACACGCATCTTCCCGGCAAGAATGCCTTCACCCGCGGCGAGCCCGAGCATGGCGGCGATATCGCCAGCGAGCTGGAGCGCATCGTCACCCTGCACGACGCCTCCACGATCGCCGCCGTCATCGTTGAGCCGGTCGCCGGCTCCACCGGCGTGCTGATCCCGCCGAAGGGTTATCTGCAGAAGCTGCGTGAAATCTGCACCAAGCACGGCATCCTGCTGATCTTCGATGAAGTCATCACCGGTTTCGGCCGCCTCGGCACCCCCTTCGCCGCGCAATATTACGACGTGAAGCCGGACATGATCACGACCGCAAAGGGCCTGACGAATGGCGTTATCCCGATGGGCGCAGTCTTCGTGACCTCGGAAATCCACGACGCCTTCATGCAGGGACCCGAGCACATGATCGAGTTCTTCCATGGCTACACCTATTCCGGCAACCCGATCGCCTCTGCCGCGGCTCTTGCGACGCTCGATACCTACAAAGAAGAGGGCCTGCTGACACGCGCTGCCGAACTTTCGGACTACTGGGCTGACGCCCTGCACTCCCTGAAGGACTGCCCTGGTGTCATCGACATCAGAAACACCGGCCTCATCGGCGCCATCGAGCTCGACCCCATCGCCGGCGAACCCACCAAGCGTGCCTTCACCGCCTTCCTGAAGGCCTACGAAAAAGGCCTGCTGATCCGCACCACCGGCGACATCATCGCACTCTCCCCACCACTGATCATCGAAAAGCACCATATCGACGAACTCTTCGGCAAGCTCAGGGATATCTTGCAGAATAATATCTGAGGCATAAGCTCGAACAAAACTGCGCCCCTCACGCCTCCTTTTGCTTCAGCAGAAGAGCCGGCATGAGGGGCGATCCATATGCGAGGGATGACCATGACCACCAAACTCGAACGCTATATCGACCAGGGCGTCGGCCGGCAGCCTGCCGACATCGTGCTAAAAAACGGCCGGTTCTTCGACTTGGTGACGGGCGAGCTGGTTGCCTCGGACATCGCCATCTGCGGCGATCGTATCGTCGGCACCTGCGGCGGCTATCAGGGCCGCGAGGAGATCGACATCTCCGGCCGGATCGTCGTTCCGGGCTTCATCGATACGCATCTGCATATCGAATCCTCGCTGGTGACGCCGCATGAGTACGATCGCTGTGTCCTGCCCTATGGCGTGACTACCGCCATCTGCGATCCGCATGAGATCGCCAATGTGCTCGGCACGGAAGGCATCCAGTATTTTCTGGAGTCCTCGCTGGAGACCATCATGGACATCCGCGTCCAGCTCTCCTCCTGCGTGCCGGCGACGCATCTGGAAACGTCAGGCGCCGACCTGCCGATCGAGAAGCTCCTGCCCTTCCGCGACCATCCGAAGGTCATCGGCCTAGCGGAATTCATGAACTTCCCCGGTGTCGTGCATAAGGACCCCGTCTGCATGGCCAAGCTCGAGGCTTTCCAGGGCGGCCATATCGACGGCCATGCGCCGCTGCTGCGCGGCAACGACCTCAATGGCTATCTCGCCGCCGGCATCCGCACCGAGCATGAATGCACCACCGCCGAGGAAGCGCTCGAAAAGATCCGCAAAGGCATGCATATCCTCGTGCGCGAGGGTTCGGTCTCCAAGGACCTGCATGCCCTGATGCCGATCCTGACCGAACGCCTGTCGCCTTACCTTGCGCTTTGCACCGATGACCGCAATCCGCTCGACATCGCCGAACAGGGCCATCTCGATTATATGATCCGCACCGCCATTGCCCACGGCGTCGAGCCGCTGGCGATTTATCGCGCAGCCTCCATCTCGGCTGCCCGCGCCTTCGGCCTGCGCGACCGCGGCCTGGTGGCGCCCGGTTGGCGCGCCGATCTGGTCGTCATCGACAGTCTGGAGAACTGCAAGGCGGAGATCGTCTTCTCCGCGGGCCGGCGCGTCACCGCGGAGCTTTTCGCCCACCGCAAGCCCATCGCCCCGGTCGGCCTCGATAGCGTCAAAGCGCCCCCGATCAATGCCGCCGATTTCGGCGTGCCGGTGACCGAGGGCGAAAGTTCCGTGATCGGCGTCACCCCAGGAAAGATCATCACGCAGCATCGCCGGTATCGCCTGCCAGTCAAAGGCAACCAGACCGACCTCGACCTCGGCAATGATGTGATCAAGGTCGCCGTCATCGAGCGGCATGGCAAGAACGGCAATCATGCCAATGGTTTCGTTCAGGGCTTCGGCCTGAAGAAGGGTGCCATCGCCTCGACGGTCGGTCACGACAGCCACAATATTTGTGTCGTCGGCGTCAATGAAGACGATATGGCCCGCGCCGCTAATCGTCTTAGCGAGATCAACGGCGGCTTCGTCGTCGTCGAAAATGGCGTCGTCACCGGCGAAATCGCCCTGCCCGTCGCCGGCCTGATGAGCCTTGAACCCTATGAAAGCGTTCGCGACACCTTGCATCACTTGCGTCAGGCAGCTTACGCCCTCGGCGCGACGCTGGAAGAGCCCTTCCTACAGCTCGCCTTTCTGCCGCTGCCGGTCATCCCGCATCTGAAGATCTCGGACCGGGGCCTTGTCGATGTCGACAAGTTTATGCTGATTGGGTGATCACCCCACCTGGCAGCAGAACACATCCAACGCCGCGAGTGTCACCACCTCGCTGGCGTTGGCGGTCGCAAAGCCCGGCATCGGCACAGCTTTCGCCACCTTGATCCCCTTTGGCAGAGCAACCTTTACGGGCTTGCGAGACAGGTTGAAGACAAAAAGCAGTGTTTCGTCGCCCTTCTTGCGCGTAAAAGCGAAGACGTCCTCCTTGGTATCGAGGAAGACCATGTCGCCATCGACCAGCGCTGCATGCCGCTTTCGGAAGGCCAGGGTCTCGCGATAGTGGTGAAGAACGGACTGCGCATCCGCCTCCTGCTTGTCGACGGCAAGTGCTGCGTGCTGATAAGGCACCGGCAGCCATGATTTGTCTGCCGTGGTAAAGCCTGTGTGCGCCCGGCCCGCCTCCCAGGGCATCGGCGTGCGGCATCCGTCGCGGCCCTTGAAGGCCGGCCAGAAGCGAATGCCGTAGGGGTCCCGAAGATCCTCGAACGCGAGTTCCGCCTCGGGCAGGCCCAATTCCTCACCCTGATAGAGGCAGATCGAGCCACGCAAGGTGGACAGCAAGGAAATCGCCAATTTGGCGACACGCGGTTGCTCGGCCTCCGTTTCGGCAAACCGGCTGACATGACGGTTTACGTCGTGGTTGGAGAAAGCCCAACAAACCCAGCCGTCGGCGACGTTTTCCTGGAAATCGCCGACGCAGCGGCGGAAATGTTCCGGTGTGAAATCCGGTCCGAGCAGATCGAAAGTATAGCACATGTGCAGCTTGTCGCCGCCGCTGGTATAGGCGGCGACCGTCTGCAGCGAGCGGGCGCCGTCGCCGACTTCACCGACGGTCGTGCGCCCTTCATACTGATCAAGCAGCTTGCGGAAGCGCTTCAGGAAGCCGATGTTTTCCGGCTGCGTCTTGTCATGGAGATGGTTCTGCATGCCATAGGGATTGCTTTCCGGCGCATCCAGTCCGCCAATGGCAACCGCGGCCGGCGGGTTGTCCCGCAGCTTCTTGTCGCAGAAATAGTAGTTCACCGTATCCAACCGGAAGCCGTCAACACCGCGATCGAGCCAGAACTTGACCGCCGCAAGCACGGCATCCTGGACTTCGCTATTGTGGAAATTCAAGTCCGGCTGCGAGGTCAGAAAATTGTGCTGGTAGTATTGCCGACGCACGCCGTCCCATTCCCAACCAGGCCCGCCGAAGATCGACAGCCAGTTGTTCGGCGCCGTGCCATCCGGCTTCGGATCGGCCCAGACATACCAGTCGGCTTTGGGATTGTTGCGGCTTGCCCGGCTCTCGACGAACCAGGGATGGCGATCCGACGTATGCGAGATGACCTGATCGATGATGACCTTGAGGCCGAGCGCATGCGCTGATGTCATCATCTCGTCGAAGTCGGCGAGCGTGCCGAAGATCGGATCGACGTCGCAATAGTCGGCGACGTCGTAACCCATATCGGCCATCGGAGAGGTGAAGAAGGGAGCCAGCCAAATGGCGTCGACGCCGAGTGAGGCAATATGCGGCAGGCGGCGAGTGATGCCCTTGATATCACCGAGCCCATTAGCGTCGGTATCCTGAAACGACCGCGGATAGACCTGATAGATCACCGCACCACGCCACCAATCGGCTCCCGCCGCTTTGTCCGTTGATTTCATGAAACAATCCGCCTCGATTTCCGCTCACCCTTCAGATTGCACACTAAGCCTTGGGCGGCAAGCGGCAAACCAGATGAAGGATGAACCGGGGATTGAACGCGCAAAAATTCGTGAAGTGATTTCGGAAAATTGCCAGTGTAGATATTCACAGCCTCAAGCCGCCGCTCGCTTTAGGACTTGAAAGCGACGTTGCATCGGATAACTTGCGACATTGACCTGCACGTACAGGTCACCTGCGGGATAAAAATAGCCTTAAAAACAAGGCCCATAGCTCCAGAAAGGTGGGGAAAGATATGACTCATTTCAGCAAGAAGTTCATCGTGTCGGCGTTCGTCGGCACGTTGTTAAGCGTCTCTGCACATGCGGCGACCCTAAATATCCACAACGGCGGCGACCCGACGTCGCTCGACCCGCAAAAAATTTCCGGCGACTGGGAAAACCGTATCGATGGCGATATTTTCGAAGGCCTGGTGACGGAAGATCCTAAGGACAACCCGATCCCCGGCCAGGCAGCAAGCTGGACCATTTCCCCCGATCAGAAGGTCTATACCTTCAAGCTGCGTGACGGCATCAAATGGTCCGATGGCCAGCCGGTAACGGCTCAGGACTTCGTCTTTGCCTTCCAGCGCCTGATGGACCCGAAAACCGCCGCCCAATATGCCTACCTGCAATATACGATCCTGAATGCGGAAAAGATCAACAAGGGTGAAATCAAGGATCTCAGCCAGCTCGGCGTCAAGGCAATCGATGACAAGACACTGGAAATCACTCTTGAAAATCCGACGCCTTACTTCCTCAACGCGTTGATGCACTACACGGCCTATCCGCTGCCGAAGCATGTCGTGGAATCCAAGGGCGACGAATGGGTCAAGATCGGCAACATCGTCACCAACGGCCCCTACAAGCCCACCGAATGGGTGCCCGGTTCGCATGTCAGCATGGTCAAGAGTGACCAGTATTACGACGCCAAGGACATCAAGATCGACAACGTCAACTATTACACGCTGGAAGATCAGGCCGCTGCCCTGAAGCGCTATCGCGCCGGCGAATTCGATATCCTCACCTCTTTCCCCGCCGACCAGTTTGATTGGATCCAGAAGAACCTTCCTGGCCAGGCGCATGTGGTTCCGTTCCTCGGCACCTACTATTACGTGCTGAACGCCACCAAGCCGCCTTTCAACGACAAGCGCGTCCGCCAGGCCCTCTCCATGGCCGTCAACCGCGAAGTCATCGGCCCGAAGATTCTCGGCACCGGCGAGCTGCCGATGTATTCCTGGGTACCGCCGGGCACGGCCAATTACGGCGAGCCGGCCTATGTGAGCTGGAAGGATGAGCCTTACAAGCAGAAGGTCGAAGAGGCCAAGAAGCTGCTCAAGGACGCCGGCTTCGGCCCTGACCATCCGCTGAAAGCGCAGCTTCGCTACAACACCAATGATAACCACAAGCGCATCGCCGTTGCGATCGCCGCCATGTGGAAGCCGCTCGGCGTCGATATCGAGCTCTACAACACCGAAACCAAGGTGCATTATGATGAAATGCAGCGCGGTCAGGTGGAAATCGGCCGCGCCGGCTGGCTCGCCGACTACAACGATCCCATCAACTTCCTGAACCTGCTCTCAACCGGTGTCGAAATGAACTATGGCCGCTGGAGCAATCCGGATTACGATGCGCTGATCAAGCGGGGCAACGAACAGACCGACCTGAAGAAGCGCGCCGAAATCTACAAGAAGGCCGAGCAGCTCGCGCTCGACGACAGCGCTGCCATCCCGATCTACTACTACGTCTCCCAAAACATCGTCGCCCCGAAGGTCCAGGGCTTCGTCGATAATATCCAGGACATCCATCGCACTCGCTGGCTGTCGATCAAAGAATAATTGGGAACAGGCCCCTTCCCAGATAAACCGGGAGGGGGCCGTCTAAGACCATGTTTGGCTACGCTCTCCGTCGTTTGCTGTCGACAATCCCCGTCCTGTGGATTGCCGTGACAGTGTGTTTTTTCATTCTGCGCCTCGCTCCCGGCGGCCCCTTCGATGGCGAAAGGCCATTGCCGCCGGAAGTCAAAGCCAACCTCGCGGCTCACTACAACCTCGACAAGCCTCTGGTTGAGCAATATCTGATCTATGTCGGCGACGTCATGAAGGGCGATCTAGGCCCCTCTTTCGCTAACCAGGACTTCACCGTCACCCAGCAGATCATGTCCGGCTTTCCCTATACGCTGACAATCGGCGGCGCCGCCTTCGTTCTTGCAACGATCATCGGCGTGGTTGTCGGCTGTCTTGGGGCGCTCTATCAGAACCGGAGCGCCGACTACTGGCTGGGCGGAGGACTGCTCATCGGCCTTGTGATGCCAAGCTTCCTCATCGCCCCGATCCTGCAGCTCGTCTTCGGCAATACGCTTGGCTGGCTGCCGGTCGGCGGTTGGGGCAATGGCTCGATCAGGTTCCTGATCCTTCCGGTCATCGTTCTGACATTGCCGCATGCGGCACGCATTTCGCGCCTAATGCGCGGCTCGATGATCGAGGTGATGAGCCAGAACTTTATCCGTACCGCCAAGGCTAAGGGCATAGGCCCACGGCTCACCGTTATTCGGCACGCCTTGAAGCCCGCCTTGATGCCCGTCGTGTCCTATCTCGGACCCGCAGCAAGCTATCTGCTTACCGGCTCGCTGGTGGTAGAAAGCATTTTCGGCCTTCCCGGCGTCGGCCGCTACTTCGTCGGCGCGGCGCTGAACCGCGACTACGGCATGGTTCTTGGCACGGTCATTTTCTACATGGTCCTGATCGTGGTCCTCAATCTGCTGGTCGATATCGCCTATGCCTGGCTCGACCCGAAAGTGAGAATGCGATGATCCTCAATTCCGCCAAGAGAGAATTGCTGGAAGCGGAATTGCTTTCGGCAGAGGGGCTTGCACCCAAGGGGCGCTCCCTCACCGGCGATGCGATGCGTCGCCTGCTCCGCAACAAGGCTGCCGCGCTGTCGCTGATCGTGCTGGCAGTGCTGGTTCTGGTTGCCATATTCGGCCCGTATTTCCTGCCCTTCAACTATGAAGATCCGGATTGGACCTCCTTCCGCGGCCCTCCGGACTTCGCCGCCGGCCACTATTTCGGCACCGACGGCAACGGCCGCGACCTGCTTGCCCGCACGCTCTACGGCACGCGCGTCTCGCTGACCGTCGCCCTGGTGGCAACCCTCGTCTCGGTTGTTATCGGTGTGCTTTATGGCGCCGTCGCCGGCTATTTCGGCGGTCGTGTCGATGCGATCATGATGCGCTTCGTCGACATCATGTACGCCCTCCCCTACGTCCTCTTCGTCATCCTGCTGATGGTGATCTTCGGCCGCAACGTCTATCTGCTGTTTGCGGCGATCGGGGCGCTCGAATGGCTCACTATGGCTCGCATCGTGCGTGGTCAGACGCTCTCCATCAAGCAGCGGGAATTCATCGAAGCGGCGCGGGCCTCCGGCCAGCGATCGTTCAAGATCATTCTCAAGCACATCGTTCCGAACCTCGTCGGGCCGGTCGTCATCTACGCGACGCTCACCATTCCCGAGATCATCGCCACGGAGAGCTTCCTGTCCTATCTGGGCTTCGGCGTGCAGGAACCGCTGACCTCGCTCGGCACGCTGATCGCCGAGGGCTCCGCCGGCATGGAGACCACGCCCTGGCTATTGTTCTTCCCCGCCGGCTTTCTTGTCGCCCTGCTGATGAGCCTGCTCTTCATCGGCGATGGCCTACGCGACGCTTTCGATCCGAAGGATCGCTGACATGACAGATACGCTTCTCGAACTCAAAGACTACTCCATCACCTTCCGTACACCGGAAGGCGAAGTGGCCGCCGTCTCGAAGATGAACCTGACGATCGGCCGTGGCGAGCGCATCGCCATCGTCGGCGAATCCGGCTCCGGCAAGAGCCAGACCTTCCTCGGCCTGATGGGCCTACTCGCCAAGAACGGCCGCACCAGCGGCCAAGCGCTTTTGGATGGCAAGGACCTCCTGACGCTGAAGCCACGCGAACTCGACCATGTGCGCGGCAAGGACATGGCCATGGTCTTCCAGGACCCGATGACCGCCCTCAACCCCTCGCTACGGATCTCACGGCAATTGACCGAGCAGCTCGAAGTCCATGGCGGGCTTTCGGCGCGCGCGGCGTCTGCCGCAGCACTGGACATGCTGAAGCGCGTCGGCATCCCTGACCCGACGCGACGCTTCAATCTCTATCCGCACGAACTCTCGGGCGGCATGCGCCAGCGCATCGTCATCGCCATGGCGCTGCTCACCAAGCCGAAGCTCCTGATCGCCGACGAGCCGACGACGGCGCTCGACGTCACCATCCAGGCGCAGATCCTCGATCTCTTCAACGAGCTGACCGCGGAAATGAACACGGCGCTGGTGATGATCACCCACGATCTCGGCGTCGTGGCTGGCCTCGCCGATCGCGTCGCCGTCATGTATGCCGGCCGTATCGTCGAGGAGGCACCGGTCGAAGAGCTCTTCGAAAATCCAGCCCATCCCTATACCGCGGCGCTGCACGCCTCCATCCCGCGGCCGGATCAGGATGTCGACGATCTCGCCGTCATACCCGGCCGGCCGCCGAACCTGATGCATCTGCCGCGCGGCTGTTCTTTCTCGCCGCGCTGCGCCCATGTGCAGGACGACTGCCTGGACGCGCCGCCGCCGCTCGACCGGCTTGCGCCGCAACGCTGCGCCGCCTGCTTCCATCCCCTCTCTGCCCAGCAGGAACGGAGCCTCATCCATGGCTGAACACACGCTTCTGAAGGTCGAGCACCTGACCACCGAATTCGAGCTGCCATCGAAATCTCTCTTCAAACCGCCGTTGGTCCTGACGGCGGTCAATGATGTCAGCTTCGAGCTGAAGACCGGGCGCACGCTTGGCATCGTCGGCGAATCCGGGTGCGGCAAGTCGACACTCGGCCGTTCCATCCTGCGGCTGATCAAGGCGCAGAAGGGCCGCATCATGTGGCAAGGCGGAAACCTGCTGGATCTTTCCGAAGAGGAAATGCGTGCCGCCCGCCGCGACATGCAAATCATCTTCCAGGATCCGATCGCCTCCCTCGACCCGCGCATGACGGTCGGCGACATCATCGCCGAGCCGCTGACCGTATTCGAGCCGAAGCTGACAAAGGCGCAGCGGCAGGAGCGCGTCCGCGAGATCATGGCGGCGGTCGGGCTCGTGCCGGAAATGATCAATCGCTACCCGCATGAGTTCTCCGGCGGCCAAGCGCAGCGCATCGGCATTGCCCGCGCAGTCGTGACGCGGCCGAAGCTGATCGTCTGCGATGAACCGGTCTCGGCCCTCGACGTATCGATCCAGGGTCAGGTGATCACGCTGTTGCGCAAGCTGCGCAAGGAGTTCGGCCTGACGCTGATCTTCATCAGCCATGACCTCTCCGTCGTGCGGCTGATCTCAGACGACGTGCTGGTGCTTTACCTTGGCAAGGTGGTGGAAGCGGGCGACGCCGCCACCGTCTTCGACCATCCAGCCCATCCCTATACACAGGCCTTGTTCTCCGCCGCACCCATCCCCGACCCGAAGCGGGCGCGCGGGCGCGAGCGTATCCGCCTGCAGGGCGACCCGCCCTCGCCGCTCAATCCACCAGCCGGCTGCGTCTTCTCGCCACGCTGCTGGAAGGCGACGGATATTTGCAGGACCAAGATGCCGCCGACTGAGCAAGTTCGCCCCGGCCAGACCGCGGCGTGCTATCATATGGACAGGCCATAAGGCTCAAAAGGTGGACGGCGCAGCCCGCCGTCCACCTTGCTCAAGCAGCCGCATCCGCGTATGCAGCAGCGAAGGAAAAGGCAGGAGGACGTCTTGGGCGGGCATTTTCTATCGATCGGCGAATGCATGGTGGAGCTGTCGCAGGCCGAGGACGGATATCTGCGCAAGGGCTTTGCCGGCGACACCTTCAACACGGCCTGGTACGCCCGCGCCTGCCTGCCGGCCGATTGGTCCGTCGATTATTTCACCGCCCTCGGCGATGATGCGATGTCGGACGAAATGCTGCATTTCATGAAAGCGCATGACATCGGCACGTCGAGCATTCGCCGCCTCCGTGGCAAGACGCCCGGCCTCTACATGATTAACCTGAAGGATGGCGAGCGCTCTTTCAGCTATTGGCGCGACAGTTCGGCCGCCCGCCAGCTTGCCGCCGATGGCGATCAGCTTCGCACCGCGATCGAGGGGGCCAACGTCCTCTATTTTTCCGGCATTACCTTGGCGATCCTCTCGCATGAAGACGCCGAGACATTGCTCGCCGAGCTCCGCCGCGCCAAGGCGGTCGGCAAGCTGGTGGTCTTCGACCCCAACCTGCGCCCGCGCCTCTGGTCGAGCTTCGATGCCATGCACACCATGATCGGTGAAGGCGCCCGTGCCTCGACGCTGGTTATGCCGAGCTTCGACGACGAGGTCTCGCATTTCGGCGACGATTCGATCGCCGGCACCATCCGCCGTTACCGGCTGCACGGCGCCAATATGGTCGTCGTCAAGAACGGTGCCGATGGCGCGACCGTCGGAACCGATGCCGGCGAAACGCTCGTTCCAGCCGTCAAGGTCGCGAAGGTCATCGACACCACCAGCGCCGGCGACAGCTTCAATGGCGCGTTCCTTGCCCATTATCTGGAACATGACGACCCCGTCGCCGCCGCCCATTTTGCCGCAGAAATCGCCGCAAGGGTCATTCAGGAACACGGTGCCTTGGTGCCGCCGGAAAAGCTGCAAGCCGCCGGCTAAGGCTGTAATATTTCCATCATGGACACCCCGCACAATAGGACAGGCGCGGGAATCATCTTTGCTGCACCGGATTGGGTTGTACCGACACCATGAGGGTGCGGTGCGGATGGAACGTTTTTGGATATGTTGCAGCGCTTGTCGGACATCGATCACAGAGCATGGGCTGAAGGGGCAACCCCGGTCGCAAACCCGGAGCGCCTGCTCATCGTCAGCGATGCCTGGCATCCGCAGGTGAATGGCGTCGTCCGCTCCATCGAAAATACCAACCGCGAACTGGCGCGCATCGGCGTCGATGTCGCCATGATCACGCCGGAAGGTTTTCGCAACGTCCCTTGCCCGACCTACCCGGAAATCCGCCTGTCGATCGCAAGTTACCGCAAGGTCGCCGCCAGGATCGAAGCAGTCCGGCCGACCTATGTGCATATCGCGACAGAAGGCCCGCTCGGGCTGACGGCGCGGCGCTGGTGCCTGAAAAACGGCATGCCGTTTTCGACGAGCTATCACACTCGCTTTCCCGAATATGTCGCGGCCAGGCTGCCGATCCCGCAAAGCTGGCTCTACGCCTTCGTCAAATGGTTTCACAATGCCGGTTCCGGCTGCATGGTGGCGACACCGAGCCTTGCCAATGAGCTCAAGCAGAAGGGCATTCACAATCTGCTGCCCTGGAGCCGCGGCATCGACTCGACGCTTTTCCGCCCGCAGCCGCTGGAAGACAACCCCTTCGGCCTGCCCCGCCCTATCTTCATGACCGTCGGCCGGGTGGCGCTCGAAAAGAACCTGCCGGCCTTCCTCGATCTGGACCTGCCTGGCTCGAAGGTCGTCGTCGGCGACGGACCGGCGCGGGCCGAGTTGCAGAAACTTTATCCAAAAGTGCTCTTCCTCGGCTCGAAGTTCGGCGAAGCGCTGGCGCATGCCTATTCGCAAGCTGACGTTTTTGTCTTCCCGTCAAAGACCGATACATTCGGCAATACCATCTTGGAGGCGCTGGCGAGCGGCGTTCCCGTCGCCGCTTATCCCGTCACCGGCCCTGCCGATATCCTTGGCGGCAATGATGCGGCCGGCGTCGTCGACGAAGATCTGGCGAAAGCCTGCTTTGCCGCATTCTCCTCTTCCCGCGAGGCGGCTCGTGCTCTGGCGCTCAACTATTCCTGGGAAGCTGCCACCACGCAATTCATCGGCAACGTCCGCCTCGCCAATCATCGCGGCCGGATGTTGACGCAAAACCACTAAAGTGCGGGCTATTCGCCGGCCGCCGACGGCCGCCGTTTCGTGCGAAGCACGCATGCGTTCAATATTCTCTTCCATCCCGTAGACGACAAAGAACGAGCGTCACATCACGACCGGCTCTCGCCGGCGCAGCGGCGATATTGTCTGCGCACTATGGCATGCGGGAACAGTTGGCCGGTCCACCGCGTTCACTGGCACGCACAGCGACGCTCTGCCTTCATGTTCTAGTCGATATGACCAGCAGCAAACGTCAAAATTGAATTCCTTGGATGTTCCGCCACATACCTGGGAGCGGCGCAGGTGCTATTGGCCATCCGCGAACGGGCCGGGCTTGGCGTATTGGCGCTAAATACCCAGCCGCGGTTCTCAGATGGGGCTTTGCATTGCAATACCAAGAAATGCATGGCTCCCATGCGCTTTTATGTATACGATTATTTATTGCACGATTTAAGTAAGGTCGCTTACGGAGTGCTGGAAATGACAGACGACCCACTGAAACTGGACACCTTCATATGCTTCGCCCTCTATTCGGCGAACCATGCGATGAACCGGCTATACAAGCCCATGCTCGATGAGTTGAACCTCACCTATCCGCAATATCTCGTCATGGTGACGTTGTGGGAGGAGGATGGCCAGACCGTCGGCGGTATCGGCGAAAAGCTTTTCCTGGAATCAAGTACGCTAACGCCGCTGCTGAAGCGCCTGGAAGCCGCCGGCTTCATTCAGCGCACCCGCAGCAAGGAAGATGAGCGTCAGGTGCTGATCAGCCTGACCAGCGAAGGCGTCGGTTTGAAGAAGAAGGCCACCGGCATCCCCGCTTGTATCCTGGATGCATCGGATACCACGGCGAACGAGCTGACACGGTTGAAAGCGGAAATCATCAAGCTGCGCGAAGCGCTCAGTAAGAACGCGGCCTGATCCCTCAGGCCGTCATCGCTTCTTTTTGGTCTCGTAAGGATTGTCCGACGAGCGGAAATGGATGCGGATCGGCACGCCCGGCATGGCGAAATCTTCCCGCAGGCCGTTGATCAGGTAGCGCACATAGGATTCCGGCAGCGCATCCGAGCGGGTGCAGGAAATCATGAAGGCCGGCGGGCGCGCCTTCACCTGGGTCATGTATTTCAGCTTGATACGCCGGCCGGAAACCGCCGGTGGCGGATGCTGAACCTGCTGTGTCTCCAGCCAGCGATTGAGCTTGGCGGTGGACACGCGCTTGTTCCAGACCTTGTCGGTATCGACGACCGCTTGCATCAACCGGTCCAATCCCTCGCCCGTCTGACCGGAAATCGGAACGGCGCGAATACCGCGCGCCTGCGGCAGCAGCCGGTCGGTCTTTTCGCGCAGGTCGGCAAGCACTGCCTGGCGATCCTCGATCATGTCCCACTTGTTGAAGGCAAGCACGGCGGCCCGGCCCTCGCGGACGACGAGATCGACGATCTGAAGATCCTGCTTCTCGAAGGGAATGGTGGCGTCGAAGACGATGACTACGGTCTCGGCGAAACGAATGGCGCGCAGTGCATCGGCGACGGAGAGCTTTTCGAGCTTTTCAATCACCTTGGCCTTGCGGCGCATGCCGGCGGTATCGAACATTTTCACGGTACGGCCGCGCCAGCTCCAATCGACCGAGATCGAGTCGCGGGTAATTCCGGCTTCCGGACCGGTCAGCAGCCTGTCCTCGCCGAGGAAACGATTGATCAGCGTCGACTTGCCGGCATTCGGGCGGCCGACGATGGCGACACGCAACGGCCGCGTGTCGTCATAGGCCGGCTCTTCGTCGATCTCTTCACCGTCCTCACCCATGGCAGGGCGCGGAATGCTGACATTCGTCTCCGCCTCATCCTCTCTCGGCGGAAAGGCACGCTCATGGCCGAGCGCCTCGACGATAGCGTCGCGCAGATCCATCATACCCTGGCCATGTTCGGCAGAGATCGGGCAAGGCTCGCCAAGGCCGAGCGTGAAAGCGTCATAGAAGCCGCTGTCAGAGCCTCGCGCTTCCGATTTGTTGGCGACGAGAACCACCGGACGTCCGCGCTTGCGCAGCATTTCTGCGAGCGTCTTGTCGACATGGGTCAAACCCATCTTGGCGTCGACGACGAACAGCGTCAGGTCTGCTTCATCGATCGCAGCCTCCGTCTGGGCACGCATGCGGCCTTCCAGCGTCTCTTCGTCGGCTTCTTCGAGACCAGCGGTATCGACAATGCGAAAACGAAGATCGACGAGGCGCGCATCGCCAGGACGGCGGTCGCGCGTTACACCCGGCGTGTCATCGACGAGCGCCAGCTTCTTGCCAACCAAACGGTTGAAAAGAGTGGACTTGCCGACATTCGGGCGACCGACGATCGCGACCGTGAAACTCATTTAGTGATTTACCCTTCAGCCTTTAGCGACCGGTGCCTTGCCGGATGCGGTGATGAGATCGAGCAGCATCTGGGCGCGGTTGCCGACATTGCGCGGGCTCTGGGGATCGTCGACGATCGCCTGGAACCATTGACGCGCCTTGGCGAAATCGCCGGCCTTGTAGGCGGCAAGACCCAACACGTCACGTGCGGAATGCCGGAAAGCGTTTGCCGGCACGGCCAACTCCTGGGCCTCGGCGGCAACCTGGTCATACGTGCCCGTATCGACAAGCAGATAGGCCGCACGCAGGCGAGCCGCATCCCGGATTACGGCCGGAACACCGGACTCCTTGCCGATCGCCGAGAAGGCAGCAATCGCACCGGCCGTATCGCCCTTCTGCGCCTGCAGTGTGGCAGCGCGCATGCGCGCCAGCAGCGGATAGGAACCGCTGCCGCTCTTCTCGATGGTCGCCAACGCGGCCAGCGCTTCGTCCGTCTTGTTCTGATCCGCCAGCGTCAGCGCGGAGATGAACTGATCACCGCTGCTGCCGGCCTGGCGTCCTGACCAGTAGCGATAGCCGCTAAAGGCGGCCGTGCCGAGAACGATAAGCACGGCGCCACCGATGATAAGCCGGCCAAAACGGCGCCATACGAACCGCAACTGGTCCGAACGCAGTTCTTCGTTCACCTCGCGGATGAAGCTATCGTCGTTGAATGCCATTCTCGTCTCCGGCCCAGGCCAAAATATTGCAAAGAGCTTATGGGTAGTGGGGCCTTCTACTCCATTTTGCGGCCGTTGTAAGGGGGAATGGCAGAAATCATCACATAACGAGCGGCGAAACCCCGATAATCCACTCGTGCAGCTTCCAAATGATCAATCCCCAGACCACGATACCGATGACAACGGCATAAAGATCGTATTTCGCCGAAACGAAGGGCCGCAGCGAGATCTCGCCCGCACGTTCGCGCCGCTTCAGCGAGATCCGCATGATGACGCCCCAAGCCAGGAAGGCGGCAAACAACAGCATGGCTGCGCCATCGCCATTGGAAAGCAGATGCGCAAAGGCCCAGATCTTCACCGACAGCACCATCGGATGCTTCGTCCTGACGGCGATATACCCGGCTGGCAGCAGCGAAGCGACGAGACAGATCAGTGCAAAAAGCATTAGCAAAATAGTGATATGGCTCATCCAGAAGGGCGGAGACCAGATCGGGGTCGAGTCGCGCGCTTGCCCGAAGCCGTAGATCAACAGAATCAGCGTGACGATGCTGGCGATCGAATAGCCGATCTTCCAGCCGCCCTCGCCGATGCTCGAAATCATCGAGCGACGGAAACCGGGTATCACGACGCGGATCAGATGAATGCCAAGGAAAAGAATGATGCCAAGGATCAGCAGTGACATGAGTGAAATCCCGTTCGTGTCTTATGAAGACACCAGTATCGACTATGGCGAAAAATTGCCAGCGGGACCGCAGCTTTGCCGCATTTGATCGGCACGGAGACGAGAAAGCCCGGCATGACCTCCGAACCGCAGGTTTGCGCAGTGAAAAGCGTGAAAAGGATTGCGGATGAACTCGTGCCCACTTCAACAATTTTCGCGGTGCCCATGTTTCGTTTTGTCTCTTTCGCCTCCCTCGCCCTTTCCCTTGCCCTGCCCGCGATCGCCGAGGCCCAGGAAAAGCCGAAGCAATTGGTGATGATCTCGTTCGACGGCGCGCATGACAATGCGCTGTGGACGAAGAGCCGCGAGATCGCGTCGCGCAACGGCGCGCATTTCACCTATTTCCTCTCCTGCACCTTCCTGATGAACCACGATCAGGCCAAGGCTTATCAGGCGCCGGGACAGAAAGCCGGCAAATCGAACGTCGGCTTCGCCAAGAGCGACGACGACGTGCGCACGCGTATCGCCAATATCTGGGGCGCGCATCTCGAAGGCCATGATATTTCCAGCCACGCCTGCGGCCACTTCGACGGCAAGAAGTGGACATCGGCGGACTGGCAGCAGGAATTCATGAACGCACGCATCGCGCTGCGCGACGCGTGGAAGAACGTCGGCGAAGCGGACAAGGAGCCGCCGGGCTGGCAGGAATTTGCGACGAAAGACGTCAAGGGCTTCCGCGCGCCCTATCTTTCGACCAGCGACGGCCTGGTGCCGGCCGAAAAAGCCATGGGGTTCCAGTACGACGCCAGCCTCGTGACCAAGGGCCCGGCTTTGCCGCAGGTAGTCGACGGCATCTACCGCTTCGGCCTGCCGCTGATCCCCGAAGGTTCCGACCACCATCTGGTGATCGGCATGGACTATAATCTCTATGTCCACCATTCCAAGGGCGTCGAAGACAAGGCGGATTCCAAGGCCTTCGAAGACCGCACTTTCGATGCTTTCGAAGCCGCCTTCGCCAAACAATATGAAGGCGACCGCATTCCGGTGCAGTTCGGCTTCCATTTTGTGGAAATGAACGACGGCGCCTATTGGCGGGCGCTGGACCGCTTCGTCAGCGACGTCTGCCATAAGGACGGAGTCGCTTGCGTCAGCTATTCCGAGGCAATCCCATTGATCGCGGCGCGCGGCAAGCTGCAGCAGGGGTGAGGAGCGATTGTGCGAAGCCCGAGCAATCGACTCTGTGAGTCGATTGCAGCGATGAACGCCCTGAGCCGAAGCGAAGGGCCGGCGGCGCGGCAAACGGAAGCTCCTCGATTATCCTTTCAGCCTGACGCCCTCACTTCCCCACCACAGTCGTCATTGAAAAGGCCCCGTTTCCGGAGCCTTTTTTTTCGTCAGCCGTCAACATGCACGATGCCGGTCTCGCGCTCCAGATAGCTCTGGTCGATCTTCGGCAGCGGCTCGTCATCGATCGCCGCTTCGAAGGCCTTGAGGCGCTTGTGGATTGACAGGAGCTCGATGATCGTCGTCCAGGAATTGACGAGATACTGGAACGAGTTGCTGACCTGACCGAAGGCGGTCGCGATCTGTTGGTATATGCCGTAGGTGATCGCCCCGGCGACAAAAGTCGGAACCAGCATGAACAACACGAACATCGAGTCGGCCTGCAGATAGAAATAGCGGGCGACGTTGAAATAGACGTAGTGGAAGTAAATGCGGTAATAGTTCCGCCTGACGTTCGCGAAGAGTTCTCCGACTGTCGCCGGCTGCGCACGCTCGCCGTTATCTTCGCCGTAGACGAGCTCCTTGCGGTAAGCTGCTTCCACACGCTGGTTCTTAAA
Source organism: Rhizobium sp. CB3060 (assembly GCF_025200735.1). NCBI lineage: Bacteria > Pseudomonadati > Pseudomonadota > Alphaproteobacteria > Hyphomicrobiales > Rhizobiaceae > Rhizobium > Rhizobium sp. CB3060. The sequence goes on from NZ_CP104158.1 coordinate 2,249,721, forward strand.
ATTCAGGCCGGGCAGCTTGATGCCGGCAACCGCCAGCAACACTGTGCCGAAAGCCGACCAGAAGAGCGCCAACCAGAAGAGCGAATGGGAAATCTTGCCGATGATCGGCAGTTCGGTGACATAGCTCGAAAGCGCAAGCAGAATCGGCAGAAAGACGATCAGCGTCATCACCGAGTTGATCAGGCTGATGCCCAATCCTTCCAGGGTGCTGGAAAAGCGCATCGTATCTTCCTGCACACGCTGCGAAGCGCCTTCGATGTGACGCAGCTTTTCCCATTTCGACATGTAGAAGCTGTTCATCGCCGTACGCCAGCGGAAGATATAATGGCTGGTGTAGAAGTCCGTCAGGATGGAAACAAACATGCTGAGGAAGGCGATCTGCGCGAAGATTATCATCAACGTGTAGAAACTCTCGACCGTCACCCCAGGCTGCTTCGTAAGCGCAGCCTGCAAGAGGTCCCCGAACGGACGGCGGAAGTTATTGACGACGACGGACACTTGGACACCGAAATAGGTGACCAGAATAATCAGCGCCGAGCCCCAGATCGACCAGAGCTTCCAGGGATGATCCCAGGCTTTGATGTGCCATGCCCCACAGAAAATCGCGGTGCATAAAAAGAAAAACCCGTAGAACCAGAGATTCCCCCACAACACGAAATAGCTGAGGTCATAGGGCTCCTGCCCTTCTGGGGGCATGACGAAACCCAGATGTGTCCCCAAATCGGAAAGAGACGCATACCAGACTGCTATGCAGAGGATCGTCCAGACCACCATCGAGGTGAAGAACAGCTTTGGCTGGGGGAAGAAAGAGTGAAACACGGGAGGCAAGCTTTCTTGATTGGGTCAGCGACCGCAATGACGTTTATTCGCGGCGAACCTAAGGCACTTCGCTAGAGGCGGCAACCGGCCTTGGCTATTCTTACATAGATGTAATCGCTTATCCCATGATCGTGATGCGATTGTTCAGCCGCGGTTTCCCATTTTAGGAAGGCCAACCTGTCGCCGTTCAGAGATCCGGCAACCCCTTCACAGCAAAAATCCCGCGCCCTCTTGCAGAATTCTATCTTACGATATATATCTTACGACATGACGAACGATATAAACCCTCATCATCGAAGGAGAAACATAATGAGAGGCTTTAGAGATCGCATGTGCGGCGATAGCTTTGACACCATCGAGGCATATATCCTACGACATGGCGAAAGCCGTGATTCACACGGGAGGCACAGGAGAGACTTCATGAGAGGCTTCAAGGGCGGCATGTTCGGCGGCGGTTTTCGCACCGGCCGGAAATTCGATGCCGCTGATCTGCAGCTCATCATTCTCGCCCTGCTTTCCGAGCAGCCGCGCCATGGCTATGAACTGATCAAGACCCTGGAAGAACGCTCCGGCGGCTTCTATGTGCCGAGCCCCGGCGTCATCTACCCCGCCCTCACCTATCTGGAAGAGACGGGCCTTGCCGAAGTCGAAGCGACCGGCACGAAGAAGCTTTACCGCATCACCGAAAGCGGTCAGAAGCGCGTCGAGGAAAACCAGGCGCTGGTCGAGGCGACGCTCGCCAAGCTCAGCGCGATCGGCGAGAAGATGGCGCATGTCCGGCGCGTCTTTGGCGGCGAGGAACCCGGCGACGATGAAGGTCGTGAAGGCCCGTTCGGTCGGGATGCCGGTGATGTTCACCTCGCACGTCAGCTTCTGCGCTCGGCACTTCGCTCGAAATATCCATGGAGCAAGGCTGAAGGCGCGCGCATCGCGGCCATTCTCGAACGCGCCGCCGCCGATATCATCCGCGGCGAGACGAAGTCGGAAGACTGAGGTCTAATCCCTCAGTTGTCCGCCAAGGTCAGGATCATCGGTCCGTTGCGGGTGGCGACGACGGTGTGCTCGAACTGAACCGTGGGCGCGCGCGGATCGGCATAGAGCGTCCAGGCATCGTCGCCGCCCTCCGCCCAACTTGCGCCGAGCGACAGGAATGGCTCGACGGTGAAGACGAGACCGTCCTGCATGATGCGGGTCTCGTCGGGATCGGCCCAGGTAGACACCTCCGCCGGCTCCTCATGCAGCGAACGGCCGATGCCGTGGCTGGCGAGATTGGCGACCAGCGTATAGCGGTTCTTCTGGGCGAAAGCGCCGACGGCGTGGCCGATCTTCGAGAACGGCGCGCCGCTGCGCACCTGGTTCAGCCCGACCCAAAGCGCCCGTTTGCCATCGCGGCAAAGGCGCTCGATCTTCGGCTTGACAGGCGGCACAGCAAAGGACGAGCCGGTATCGGAGAAGAAACCATCCTTCTCCGCGGAAACATCGAGATTGACGAGATCGCCTGCCTGAATCACCCGCGCACCGGGAATGCCATGCGCCACTTCCTCATTGACGCTGATGCAGGTGGCGCCGGGAAATTTGTAAACAAGTTCCGGCGCCGAGCGGGCGCCGGCATCGTCCAGCACCTTGCGGCCAATATTATCGAGTTCCAGCGTGGTGATGCCCGGCTCCAGCGCCGCCGCCATCGCCTGTATGGCGTTAGCGCAGATGCGGCCGATCTCTTTCAGCTTGGTCAGTTCGTCGTCGTTCGAGATGATCATTCAAAGCTTCCGGCTGGCATGCGTCCGTTGAGACAAGCACTCAAGCCGTCGCTTTCGCCTCTTCGCTTTCTGCAGTCAATGCCTTTCTGACCAGCGGTGCGACTTTCGTGCCGTAAAGTTCGATGCCGCGCATGATCTGCTCATGCGGCATCGTGCCGATCGCCATCTGCAGCAGGAAGCGGTCATTCTTGAACAGCTTGTGATGAGCGATGATCTTCTCGGCAACGACTTCGGGATCGCCGACGAAGAGCGCACCATGCGGCCCGCGCGATTGGTCGAAATGCGCCCGGCTTGTCGGTCCCCAGCCGCGCTCGCGGCCAATCCGGTTCATCACCTCGGCCTGCGGGCCGTAGAACTGATCGGCGGCGGCCTCGGTCGTATCGGCTACGAAACCGTGAACATTGATGCTGGTTTTGAGCTTGGCTGCATCCTGCCCAGCGCGGCGGGCAGCCTCGTGGTAGAGATCGATGAGCGGCGCAAACCGGCGCGGCTCGCCGCCGATGATGGCGAGCGCCATCGGCAGGCCAAGAGCCCCGGCGCGCGCGACCGACTGCGGCGTGCCGCCGACCGCCACCCAGATTGGCAACGGATCCTGCAGCGGTCGGGGATAGACCCCTCGCCCATGAATCGGCGCGCGGAGTTTGCCCGTCCAGTTCACCTGCTCGCTCTCGCGGATCGCCAACAGCAGATCGAGCTTTTCCTCGAAAAGCTGGTCGTAATCTTCGAGATTATAACCAAAGAGCGGAAATGACTCGATGAACGAGCCCCGCCCCGCCATGATCTCGGCACGACCGTTCGAAATGAGGTCGAGCGTCGAGAACTGCTGGAATACGCGCACCGGATCGTCCGAACTCAGCACCGTCACGGTGCTGGTCAACCGGATATTGTTCGTCTTTACCGCAGCCGCCGCAAGGGCGACGGCCGGAGCCGATGCTGCATAATCCGGCCGATGATGCTCGCCGAGCCCGAAGACATCGAGACCGACCTGATCGGCCAGCTCGATCTCCTCGATCAAATTCTTCAGGCGACGCGCCGCCTCCGCACCCTTGTTGAGAGCAGGATTGGTATCGACGTCCGCGAAGGTATAGAGACCAAGTTCCATGATAAAAATCCCATCTGTCGTTGACGGACGAAATAGGAAGACGAGGCTGATACCGCAAATATGAATTGTCGAACGGTTTGTTCGAGAATGTTGATACCAACCTCTAATTCGAATCTGAATTCAACAGCTTGCCTGTCGCTTCGGAATCGACCTCGAAAGCCTTTGATGTTGAACATCAAAGGCGCGGATCGTCGGCCAGCAAAGCCCAGCGTTCATGATCGCACCAGACGCCGCCGATCCTCAGATATTTGGGTGAGAATCCTTCCTTACGGAAGCCAAGCCTTTGCACCAACGCAATAGAGGCATGGTTCGCGGGCTGAATATTGGCCTCCAGCCGATGCAAGCCGATATCGTCGAAACCATGGGCGACCGCCAGCCGCAATGCCTCGGTCATGAAACCCTGGCCGGCAAAGGCCACCATGCCGTGATAGCCGAGAAAGGCGCTGCGGAAACCGCCCCATACCATCTGGCTGATATTGACCACGCCGATGATACCGCCCGAACCGGCATCGCGCGCGACGAGGCCGATATTGGATCCCGTAACGGTCTGCCCGAACCAGGCATCGAAGCCATCGCGATCCACAAAGGGATAGGCCCATGGTGCATGGTATGCGCGGCTCTCGACATTCGCCGCGATCAGTTCGCCGGCGTCGGACTGCCTGACTGGTGCGATAGTGACTTGCGGCATGGCTCGCTCCCCGAACGGATAAGGCAGCGAGGCATATCAAATCTATCCTAAATTCAACAGCTTCAACGCATAAACGGAATCATTTTCCGAACCGCTTCATAACGAAGATAAAGCCCACCCCAGGCGATGATGCCGAGATAAAGACCGAACAGCAGGTGCGTGAACACGGGGCTGCCCACTCTCAGATGCGTCACCATCGCCCCACCAAGCAGGCCGGTGAGGAGGATCGCCCCGAGGACAGATGTCGCCGGAATGGCATAGAGCACAGCGCAGAGGAGCGTGATCGCGCCAAGCAGCCGCGCCAAAGCCGGATCGGCGGAATAGCCGAGCGCCGCCATGGTCTCCGTAACCACAGGCAAAGGAATGAGCTTGATCGCGCCGTCGAAAACAAGAAAGGCGATAACCAAGCCGCTGAGGATCATGCCGGCCACACGCTGCACCCGCGAGCTGGATGGTGATTCCATTTCATAGAACATTACTCTATCCCCCGGAATTGAATCAGGAATTCAGATCTTCGCCGCCAGCGCCGTCTGTTGATCGGTGCACTAGCCCGTTTGAAACAGCCTGATCGGCCTGTGCCTCAAGGACGCTGACAGCAGCCTCCTTCCGACATGGAAGAGCGGATTTTTCTGATTATTTTGCAGTTGCCGGAGCAGGCACGGCCAGGCGGTCGAGCTGATGACGGATATGGGCGGCTTCTGCGGGCGATCGGGCAAGCGCGATTGCACGGTCGAAGGCCAAATGCGCCTCGTGCGACCGGCCCAACTGCGCAAGCAGACCGCCCCGAAGCCCGTGAAAGTAAAAATAGCAATCGAGTTTGTCCGCCAGTGCCTCGACCAGTGCCAACGCCTCCTCTGGCCCTTTAAGCTTGGCGATGGCGACTGCGCGGTTCAGCGAGACAACCGGCGACGGATTCAACCGCTCCAGCGTCTGATAGAGCAGATCGATCTCCGCCCAATCCGTATCCTCGGCCCGCTTGGCGCGCGAATGCAGCGCGGCAATGGCGGCCTGAACCTGATAGGGGCCGGGTCGGCGATGGCGGATTGCCTTGTCGAGCAAGGCAAGCGCCTCGTCGATCAATGTGCGGCTCCAGAGCGACCGGTCCTGATCCTCCAGCAGGATGATCTGGCCGTCTGCATCGAAACGGGCGGCATTCCGCGATTGTTGCAGCAGCATCAGCGCCAGCAGACCCATGATCTCGGGTTCCGCCGGAAAGATGCGCAGCAACAGCCGCCCCAACCGGATCGCCTCATCGGCAAAGGCAGACGCTTCGCGGCCCGGCCCACCGGCGGAGTAACCCTCGTTGTAGATGAGATAGATCATGGCGCTGACGAGCGCCACGCGCTCGGCCCGCTCGACCGCACCCGGCGTCTCGAAAGGTACACCGGCGGCCGCAACACGCGCTTTGGCGCGGGTAATACGCTGCTCCATCGCACTTTCGCTGACGAGAAAGGCACGGGCGATCTGGGCCACCGTAAGACCGGAGACGACGCGCAGCGCCAGCGCGATCTGTTGCGTCGCCGGCAGATCCGGATGACAGCAGATGAACAGCAACCGCAGAATATCGTCACGATAGTTGGAGCCGTCTAGCCGCTCAGCGAGATCGCTTTCGGCGTCACCGGTATCAGAGATCACCTCCTCGTCCGGCAAGCCTTGCGTCTTCGACTGTTTGCGCACCGCGTCGATGCCGCTATTGCGGCCGACGAAGATCAGCCAGGCGACGGGATCACGCGGCGGCCCCTTATCCGGCCATGTCTTCAATGCTCTGAGGCAAGCTTCCTGAAACGCCTCTTCGGCAATATCGAGATTGCGGAAGTATCGCAGCAGCGCACCGAGCACCTGCGGCCGGGCGTTGGTGAATGCGATATCGATCCAGGCGAGGTCCGTCATGTTGCGATCGTCCCCGGTTTAAAGACATAAAGCGGACGAATTTCATAAGAGCCGGCGCCCGGGTTGGCGACGGCGAGTTTCTTTGAAAATTCAATCGCCTCGTCGAGTGTCTCAAAGTCGATGACATAAAAGCCGAGCAATTGTTCCTTCGTTTCCGCGAAGGGCCCATCGATGACGAGCGGCTCGTTCTTGCCCTTGCGCAGTGTCGTTGCCGCCGTCGTCGGCATCAGACGGGCGACCGGACCGAGCTTGCCGGCTTCGCCAAGCGGCGCCTGCACCGCCCGCAACCGGTCCATCGTCGCCTGTTCTTCTTCCTTGGTCCAGGAAAACACGGCGTCTTCGTCGTTGTAGCATAGGATCGCATAGAGCATGAGGACCTCCTTCTCATGTAAGACGAGGGAGTATCGCCCGCGCCGACAAGCCGCGTCAAAAATTATCGCGGCAAAAAACTATGCATCGCCGCGCCGGATCGTCAGCGTCCCCGCTTGTGCATCGAGAATGGCCGCTGCGCCGATCGGTACGTTCAGCGGGCTATGCCCGTGCCCAAGCGGCAGGCCGCCGAGGACCGGCACGCCGAGCGTATCGAGATGCTCGCGCAGGATATCGATGACGGAGAAGCGGCGATCGAATTCGAAGCCGGTGAACTGACCGATCGCGATGCCTGCCAGGTCGTTCAAATGCCCTGCCTTGCGCAACATCGTCAGTTGTCGGTCCACCTGTCCGCGGTGCATGTTGACAGCTTCGAGCAACAGGATGGCGCCGTGCAAATCCGGCAAGGCCCAGCCGGCCGCAGTTGCGACCATATCGAGATTGCCGCCGATCAATCGTCCGGTGACCGCTCCCTCGGTCGTCAAGGCCGACGTGGGTTCGTGCGGGCGCGAGCGGATGACGATATCCTCTGAAGTCATCACCAACAGGCGAAGGGAATCGCTGGTTTCGACGCTGACATCCTGCTCGTCGCCATGAATGAAAAGCGCACCATGCACACCAACCTGCCGGCAGTGCTTCCACAGGCTGAGATGCAGTATGGTGATATCGCTGAAACCGACGAGAAACTTCGGATCACGCCGCGCTGCGTCGAAATCCAGGCGGTCGGCGATGCGGTAAGAGCCCTTGCCGCCGCGCGTGGTAAAGATCGCCCGGACCTCGGGATCACGGAGCGCCGCATTGAAATCCGTGAGCCGCTCCTCATCCGTTCCGGCAAGATAGTCGCGCTTACAAAATGCATGCTCGCCGAAATCGACTTCGAGCCCCCAGCCCCTCAGCGTCTCGGCCTGCCTCAAAACGAGATCCCTGTCGGGCGGGCTTGCGGGCGAAACAAAACGGATTTTATCGCCGGGCCGGAGTAGCGGCGGCGTCAGAACGTGATCGATTTCGGCGCGATTAGGTGATTACATGCCTGGATTTTGCCACGGAACGATGACCGGCGTCAGCCTTCGGTCCCGCGTTTACGCAGCCGCCTCGATTGCGACCGGAATTCCCCTCTTCAGCGAATTGCTGACCATGCACCGGGCCTTGGCCTCGTCGATAACCGGCTGCGGATTGGAACCGTCAAGCATCTCGCATGACACCGTCAGTGTCGCAGCTTTGGTAAATGACAGATCGCTTTCCAAGTCGACACGCACGGAGATCGCGATTTTTCTCAACTCGACACCCATATCGGCGGCGATGTACTGCAGGTCGTTGTAGAAACACCCGCCGATCGCCAATCCCAATAATTGGGCGCCGTTGAAGCCGAGCCCCTGCCCGCCGGCACGACCTGGCGGACGGTCGACGACGACGGTATGGCCGCCGGCCCAGCCCAATGCCGCCTGCGTATCCTCCACATTGCGCAATTCAACGGTCACGGACACCATGGCCGATCTCCTCATTCGTCAGTAAGACGAATGATTGCGCGATTAACGCAGCGATGGAGTCAAGAGATTAACCCCTTTGGAGGCCTGCTCCGCGGCATTCGCGGATGCCTGCGCATGCTGCCGGGCCGACGCCTTGCCTTCCCATAATGGCAATCCGAGGGACGCCGATACGGTTGGATCGGCAGTAAAGACCGGATAACCCCGCTCCATCAACCGCAGCAAAATTTCCCGATCCCTTTGAATGTGCAGCCGGGCCAGATTTGCCTGGTTGTAGATGTGCCCGCCGGAATCCGGGTTGATGCCGGTAATAATCACCGCGGTAGCGCCGTTATAGAGGGCGAAAAGTACCGCATTGATGCCGTTCGAACATTTATCGTCCGCACCCAGTTCGCTGCATTTGACCCCGCCGACGCGGTCGAGAAGCGCCATGCGCTTGTAGCGATCGACGATTTCAAGATTGTCGTAGCGATAGTCGAAGGCCTTCAGCCCTTTCTCCAGCCGCTCGAGGCCCTTTCGCCAAAGCAGAATGTAAAGCTTCTTTGTCCGCTGGCCGTTGAGGACGCGGCGGACTTCGACGGCATTCGTATTCGTTCCCTCGATCTGGTTGAATTGAACGAAGGTAACGTCTGGCACGTCGATGCCCCATGCCCTTGTGACGACCTGCGAGCCATTGATGGTGATGACCTTGAAGGTCCCGTCGAAATCCGCGGGCTTATGCGACACCGGCGCCGATCCGACCACGAGAACGGGTCCGGAAAACGGCTCGATAAGCGTCGGAGGTTTCGGCCGGCAAAGCCAGTATTTGACGCTTCGATAAAAATGTCGCTTCAATTCCGTAGGATTAACAGTCATGCCTCGCCTTGATGTTCCCAAAGGGCTTTCATCGAAAAACAGTCGAATCCAACCCCATTTCGGCAGCGGACTGCCGACCCATTCGCGCGGTGCACTATCGCTGCTTCGACTTACATTAGGAAAATAAAAATATCTTACATAATCAAACCTTAGGTGATCCATCGGCCGCTTTTACAGCGCTCACCTCGTACTCAATGTGCGCGCCACCGCGTCTTTCCATCCCTTGAGCTTTGCGCTTCGCGTTTTCTCGTCCATATCCGGCTCGAAGCGCCGGTCGCGGGCCCAGGCCTTGGCAAAGCTCTGACGGTCCGGCCAGACGCCGGCGCGGCTGCCGGCAAGCCAGGCGGCGCCAAGTGCGGTGGTTTCCAGGATGATGGGACGGTCGACCGGCGCGTCGAGCAGGTCGGCGAGCCGTTGCATCGTCCAGTTAGAAGCGACCATGCCACCGTCGACTCGCAGCACCGTCTCCCGGCCACTGCCATTGCGCCAATCCTTGTGCATGGCGTCCAGCAGGTCGCGCGACTGGTAGCAGACCGCCTCCAGCGCGGCGCGGACGATTTCCGCCGGGCCGGTATTGCGCGTCAACCCAAAGATCGCGCCGCGAGCATCCGGATCCCAATGCGGCGCGCCGAGACCGGTGAAGGCCGGCACGAGATAGACCTCCTGCATCGGATCGGCCTTTTCCGCCCAACCATCGGAATCGGCGGCGTGCTTGATCGCCTTCAGTCCGTCGCGCAGCCATTGCACGGCCGCTCCCGCGATGAAGATCGAGCCTTCCAGCGCATAGGTCGTTTCACCGTTCAAGCGATAGGCGATGGTGGTCAGCAGGCGGTTTTTCGAACGCACCATGTCCGTGCCGGTATTGAGCAGCGCGAAGCAGCCGGTGCCGTAAGTGGATTTCATCATGCCGCGCTCGAAGCAGGCCTGGCCGATGGTCGCCGCCTGCTGATCGCCGGCGACGCCGAGAATGGGGATTGCCGCTCCGAAGAGCGCTTGATCGGTGACGCCGAAATCGGCCGCGCAGTCTTTCACCTCCGGCAGCATCGCCGCGGGAACGCGCAGGATCTCAAGCAGGTCCTCGTCCCATTCATTTTTGCCGATATTGTACATCAACGTCCGCGAGGCATTCGTCGCATCGGTGACGAAACTCTTGCCGCCGGTCAGGCGCCAGATCAGGAAGGTGTCGATGGTGCCGAAGCAGAGTTCGCCCTTGGCGGCGCGCGCGCGGGCGCCCTTCACATTGGCAAGCATCCACGAAAGCTTCGTGCCGGAGAAATAGGGATCGAGCAGCAGTCCGGTATGGCGGGTGAAGAGCTTTTCCAGATCCTGCCGCTTCAGCTTCTCGCAATAGCTCGCGGTACGGCGGTCTTGCCAGACGATGGCATTGTGGATCGGCTTGCCGGTCGCACGGTCCCACACCACGACGGTTTCGCGCTGGTTGGTGATGCCGAGAGCGGCGATGTCCTTCGCGGTGATGCCGGCAGCCTCGATCGCCTTCTTGACAGTCGAAACGACGGAAGCCCAGATTTCCTCCGGATCATGCTCGACCCAACCCGGTTGCGGATAGTGCTGCGTGAACTCCTTCTGGTCGACACCGGCAATCTTCATGTCACCGTCAAAAACGATAGCCCGCGTCGACGTTGTCCCCTGGTCGATCGCCAAGACATAACCGCTCATGCATTCCTCCCGGATTGTTCCCATCTCGAAACAACAGATACGGCAGCAAAACGAATGTGAAAAGAAAGCAAAACGAAATTTTTGCCGAAAATTCTTTATTCCAGCTCGCGAATATATGAAGCGAACTGTCGCAAAAGAGTCTTGCTGCGGTGCGATTGCCATGTCCGGCGATTTGGGACTAACCTCAAAGCCGCTATTGCGCTGCAACAACAGCCGCGCCGTCCAAGGAGAAAATCATGGCAAGAACAGTCGTTGTCACCGGTTCTACAAGCGGTATCGGCCTCGCCATCGCGACCGCTTTCGCTGCGAAAGGTGAAAACATCGTCCTCAACGGCTTCGGAAAGCCCGAAGAGATCGACGCGATCAGAAACAGGCTCGAAGTCTCGGGCGGCGGCAAGGTAATCTATCATCCGGCCGACATGACCAAGCCCGCCGAAATCGCCGACCTGATCGCGACCGCCAATTCGACCTTCGGCAGCGTCGACGTCCTCGTCAACAATGCCGGCGTCCAGCATGTGGAAAAGATCGAGGACTTTCCGCTCGAGAAGTGGGACCAGATCATTGCAATCAACCTGTCGAGCTCGTTCCACACGATGCGCGCCGCCATTCCGCTGATGAAGGGAAAGAAATACGGCCGCATCATCAACATCGCCTCGGCCCACGCCCTCGTCGCCTCACCCTTCAAGTCCGCCTATGTCGCGGCAAAACATGGTATTATGGGTTTGACCAAGACTGCGGCACTGGAGCTTGCCGAATTCGGCGTCACCGTCAACGCCATCTGCCCCGGCTATGTCCTGACCCCTCTTGTCGAAAAGCAGATCCCGGATACGGCCAAGGCGCGCGGCATGACTGAAGAGCAGGTCAAGAACGAGGTCATCCTCAAGGCGCAGCCCACGCATGAATTCGTCAAGGCCGAAGAGATCGCGTCATTGTCGATCTATCTTGCCAGCGACGATGCACGTCAGGTCACCGGCACGCACGTCTCGATTGACGGTGGCTGGACTGCGGAATAACCATACAAGGTTAGGGCCGGATGCGCTGGGGCGTGTCCGGCTCTAGAAGACCAAAATAATTGGGAACGACATGAACGACAGCATCCGCTTTATCCTCAACGGCGAGGATATTTCACTTTCCAGCCTGCGCCCGACTGAGACGCTCCTCGACTTCCTGCGTCTCAACCGGCACTTGACGGGCACGAAAGAGGGATGCGCGGAAGGCGATTGCGGCGCCTGCACCGTACTGGTCGGTCGGCTGATCGACGGCGGATTGCGCTACGAGTCGGTCAATGCCTGCATCCGTTTCGTCGGATCGCTGCATGCCACCCATGTGGTCACGGTCGAACATCTGGCCGCCAAGGATGGCACGCTGCATCCGGTGCAACAGGCCATGGTCGACTGTCATGGCTCGCAATGCGGTTTCTGCACGCCGGGTTTCGTCATGTCGCTTTACGGCCTGTGGCTTTCAACCGAAAATCCGAGCCGGGCACAGATCGAAAAAGCCCTGCAGGGCAATCTCTGTCGCTGCACCGGTTACGAGCCGATCGTCAAGGCCGCCGAACAGGTGAGCCAGACGCGCCCGAGCGCCCTGTTCGATCCTCTTGAAAAGACCAGAGCCGACATCATCGCCCGTCTCTGGGCCATGCAGGGCGGCGATACCATCACCGTTACCTCGGGCGAGGATCGCCTGATCGTGCCGGGCTCAGTCGCAGCGCTTGCGCAAGTGTTGGCCGACGAGCCGAAAGCGACCGTCGTTGCCGGCTCTACCGATGTCGGCCTCTGGGTCACCAAGCTGATGCGCAAGCTCGACCCCGTCGTCTTCATCAACCATCTGACCGACTTGCAGAAGATTATCGTGGAAGACACCGGCCTGACTATCGGTGCCGGCGTCACCTACAGCCAGGCGTTTGCAGCCATGGCCGAAAAGATCCCGGCAGTCGCGAGCCTGATCGACCGCATCGGCGGCGAGCAGGTACGCAACATGGGCACGATCGGCGGTAACATCGCCAACGGCTCTCCCATCGGCGACACGCCGCCACCGCTGATCGCGCTCGGCGCGACCGTGAAACTGCGTTCCATTACCGGCGCCCGCACCTTGCCGCTGGAAGACTTTTTCATCGATTACGGTAAGCAGGACCGCAATCCCGGTGAATTCGTCGAAAGCGTCTTCGTGCCTTACCCAGCCGAAGGCACTCATTTCGCCGTCTACAAGATCTCCAAACGCCGCGATGAGGATATTTCTGCCCTCTGTGGCGCTTTCCATTTGGCGTTGGATGCGGGCGGCAACGTCGCCGATATCCGCATTGCCTTCGGCGGCATGGCCGGCACACCGAAGCGCGCCCGCACGGTCGAAGCCGAACTGATTGGCAAGCCTTGGACGGAGACGACGGTCGAATCCGCCCGCGCCGCCTTCGATGCTGACTACACTCCGCTCACCGATTGGCGCGCCACCGCCGAATACCGGCAGTTGACTGCCAAGAACCTGCTCATCCGCTTCTATCTCGAAACGGCCGGTGCGCCGCAGGAATTGAAGCGTTTCGTAACGGTGGAGGCTTAACCATGGACAAATCCACCTTTGAAGAACGCAAGGTCATCAACGGCTCGATGCATGCTTCCCTGAAGCACGACTCGGCGCACAAGCACGTGACGGGCGCCGCCGACTATATCGACGACCTGCCGGAACCTGCGGGTCTGCTGCATGGCGCACTCGGCCTTTCCGACCGCGCCCATGCGGACATCGCCGGCATTGATCTCTCCGCCGTGAAAGCCTATCCGGGCGTCGTCTGGGTATTCACCGCCAAGGATATTCCCGGCGTGAACGACACGAGCTCCAACGGCATGCATGACGAGCCGCTGCTCGCCGACACCAAGGTCGAGTTTCACGGCCAGCCGATCTTCGCTGTCATCGCCGAAACCCGCGATGCGGCCCGCCGCGCCGCGCGCCTTGCCAAGATCGACTATCGCGATCTGCCCCATTGGAGTGACATCGACGGCGCGCTCGCCAATGGCGCGCCGTTGGTCTACGAACCGATGACGCTGAAGCGCGGCGAGCCGGAAACCGAGATGGCGAACGCCAAGCACCGCATCAAGGCGCAGATGCGCATCGGCGGCCAAGAGCATTTCTATCTCGAAAGCCACATCGCCATGGCGATCCCCGGCGAAGACGACGAAGTCGCCGTCTGGTCGTCCACCCAGCATCCGAGCGAGATCCAGCACATCGTCGGCCATGTGCTCAACATTCCGTCCAATGCCGTCACCGTCAATGTGCGTCGCATGGGCGGCGGCTTCGGCGGCAAGGAGACACAGGGCAACCAATTTGCCGCGCTCGCCGCCGTCGCCGCCAAGAAGCTTGGCCGCGCCATCAAATTCCGCCCCGATCGCGACGAAGACATGGCCGCCACCGGCAAGCGCCATGACTTCCTGGTCGATTACGAAATCGGCTTCGACGATGACGGCCGCATCCACGCTGTCGACGCGACCTATGCCGCCCGCTGTGGCTTCTCCTCCGACCTCTCCGGGCCGGTCACCGACCGCGCGTTGTTCCATGCGGATTCGAGCTATTTCTACCCGCATGTGCATCTCGTATCGAAACCGCTGAAGACGCACACTGTTTCCAATACCGCCTTCCGCGGCTTCGGCGGCCCGCAGGGTATGGTCGGCGGCGAGCGCTTCATCGAAGAGATCGCCTATGCGCTGGGCAAGGACCCGCTGGAAATCCGCCGTCAGAATTTCTATGGCCAGCCGGGCTCCGGCCGGACGTTGACGCCCTATCACCAGGAGGTGGAGGACAACATCATCCACCGCATCGTCGACGAATTGGAAGAATCCTCCGACTACCAGGCGCGGCGCAATGGCATCATCGAATTTAACCGCTCCAGCCGCTTTATCCGCAAAGGCATTGCGCTGACACCGGTGAAATTCGGCATCTCCTTCACCATGACCGCCTTCAACCAGGCCGGCGCGCTGGTGCACATCTACCAGGACGGCTCGATCCACCTGAACCATGGCGGCACCGAGATGGGCCAGGGCCTCTACACCAAAGTGGCGCAGGTGCTGGCCGACAGTTTCCAGGTCGATATCGACCGGGTGAAGATCACGGCCACCACCACGGGTAAGGTACCGAATACGTCGGCGACCGCGGCCTCTTCCGGCTCCGATCTCAACGGCATGGCAGCCTTCGACGCCGCTCGCCAGATCAAGGAGCGGCTTGTTGCCTTCGCTGCCGAAAAATGGGGCGTCGCTGCCGAAGAAATACAGTTCCTGCCGAACCGGGTGCGGGTCGGCGACATGGAAATTCCTTTCCCGGATTTCATCAAACAAGCCTATTTCGCTCGGGTGCAGCTTTCCGCCGCCGGCTTCTACAAGACGCCGAAAATCCATTGGGACCGCAAGGCAGGACGCGGCACGCCATTCTATTACTTCTCCTATGGCGCCGCCTGCTCGGAAGTCTCGATCGACACGCTGACCGGCGAATATCTGATCGACCGCACCGATATCCTCCATGATGTCGGCCGGTCGCTAAACCCGGCGATCGATATCGGTCAGGTCGAAGGCGCCTTCGTGCAGGGCATGGGCTGGCTGACGACCGAAGAACTT
The DNA here is from genome assembly GCF_025200735.1 of Rhizobium sp. CB3060. Taxonomy (NCBI): domain Bacteria; kingdom Pseudomonadati; phylum Pseudomonadota; class Alphaproteobacteria; order Hyphomicrobiales; family Rhizobiaceae; genus Rhizobium; species Rhizobium sp. CB3060. The sequence goes on from NZ_CP104158.1 coordinate 2,264,954, forward strand.
TGGTGGGACAATAAGGGACGGCTGCGCACGCATGCGCCTTCGACCTACAAGATCCCGCTCGCCTCCGACCGGCCGAAGATCTTCAACGTCCACCTTGCCGAATGGTCCGAAAATGCCGAGGCAACCATCGGCCGCTCCAAGGCGGTCGGCGAGCCGCCCTTCATGCTCAGCATCTCGGTACTCGAGGCCCTGTCCATGGCCGTCGCAAGCGTCGCGGACTACCGCGTCTGCCCGCGGCTCGACGCGCCGGCAACGCCGGAACGGGTGCTGATGGCGGTCGAGCGGCTGAAAGGGATGTGACGATGGCTGTCCGCGAAGTGCTTTCCGGTGTCATACCCAGGAGCGACTTCCGCGCATTTCTCGCGACACGCCCCTCCTCCATACTCATCGAGATCATCGGAACGCAGGGCTCAACGCCACGCGAGGCCGGAACCTTCATGCTCGTTTCCGAAAACGCCATCTGGGGCACGATCGGTGGCGGGCAGTTCGAATTTCTGGCGATCCAGAACGCCCGGGATTTACTGGCCGGCAATGGCGCGGAGGTGATGGACATACCGCTCGGGCCGGAAATCGGCCAATGCTGCGGCGGTCGCACGCAACTGCGCTTTCAGAAGATGACGACGCGATTGCTCGAAGAGCTTGAAGCCAAGCGGGCGACCGAAGCGGAACACCGACCGGAGACCTATTTGTTTGGTGCAGGCCATGTCGGGCACGCTCTGGCCGCCGCGCTCGCCCCCCTGCCCCTTTCCGTAACGGTGATCGAGACCCGTAAGGAGGAACTGACAAACCTGCCGGCGGAGACGAAGACCGTGCTTTCACCAATGCCGGAAGCGCTGGTGCAGGAGATTCCCGCAGGCTCAGCCATCGTCATCCTGACCCATGATCACGCTCTCGATTTCCTGATCGCCAAGGAAGCGCTCGCCCGCACCGATCTCGCCTATGTCGGCATGATCGGCTCGGCGACCAAGCGCGCGACCTTCTCCCACTGGCTGACTCGCGAGGGCGGCGACAAGGCCTTGCTCGATCGGCTGACGCTGCCGATCGGCGGCGCTGCCGTGAAGGACAAGCGCCCGGAGGTTATCGCCGCCATGACGGCCGCCGAGCTGCTGACGGCCTTCGCGGCCTACGCCATCCGATCATCTTCGTAACGCGGCTCGCGCCCGTCGAGAAACCCGAGGTCGCGCTTGAGCCGATCGGGCATCTCGTCCAGATCCAGCCGGGACGAAGGCTCCATGCCCCCTGTGAAGACCTGCGCCAATGTTTCCAACATACGGGCCAAGGCTGACGGCCGGGCATTCATCTCTTCGACGGCATAGCAATCCATGACGATACCTCAAATCAATCGATGATGTGGATTGCAGTTTGCCGCCGAAAATGCTGAAATTCCAATCGAACAACCGTCTGTATGCATCAAGAGAACTTATCCATGAAACTGTCGAAACGGTTTCCGCTGAATGCACTGCGCGTCTTCGAGGCCGCCGCCCGGCACGGCAGTTTCACGCGCGCCGGCGCTGAACTCGGCATGACGCAGACGGCCGTCAGTTATCAGATCAAGCTTCTGGAAGAGAATGTCGGCGAGCCGCTGTTCCTGCGGCGGACGCGCCAGATCGAGTTGACTGAAGCCGGCGGGCGATTGGCGCCGAAGGTGACCGAAGCCTTCAGCATGCTGCAGGAGGCCATGGCTTCGGTCAGCGGCGATGCCGAAACCACTCTCCTCATTCATTCGACACCGACCTTCGCCTCGCAATGGCTTGCACGCCATATCGGCTCATTTCAACTGCAACATCCAAATGTCGCGGTACGGCTCGCCACATCGGACGCGCTCATCGATTTTTCCCGTGAGCCTTCCGACATCGCCATTCGCAACGGGCGGGGAACTTGGCCGGGGCTGCGGGCGCATTTGTTGATGAAAATGAACTTCACGCCGATGCTGAGCCCAGCGCTGGCAGCCAGCATCGGCGGCGTCCACACGCCGGCCGATCTTCTCAAACTTCGGATTATCGATGCCGGTGATCCCTGGTGGGCACAATGGTTCGAAGCGGCTGGAGTTCCAGATCCCGGCCTGCAAGGCCGACCGAGAAGCAGGCTTGGGGCGCAATCCTTCGAGGCAAGCGCCGCCATCGCGGGACAAGGCGTCGCCGTGCTGACCCCTGAATTCTATGCCGACGACCTAGCAGCCGGCCGGCTTGTCCAGCCCTTCGATATCCTTTGCAACGACGGCTCGAACTACTGGCTTGCCTATCCCGAAAACAGACGGCATACGCCAAGAATCCGGGTTTTCCGGAATTGGATACTCGGCGAGTTCGGCATGCCGTTGGAGTGAGTGCTGCTCAATAGGCCATATCTGGCGCATAGAAGCAGCGCGGCGTGTTCTCGTCTGGGAAAAGACAGAGGTGGTAGGCCCCATCCGGCGAACGCATCGTCTTGCGCTGTGGCAGCGTGAAGATATGCGCATGCGTCACATAGCGATGATCGCCGGGATAGAGCGTAATCCGATAGCCGCCCGGGATAACGGTAACCGTGCGCGAGGGGATCATCTCGCAATCACCGGTCTTGCTGTCGCCGTTGCAACAATAAGGATCGTAGGACCAGCCGGAGGGCGCATCATGCGCCATGGCGGAAGTTGCAAGAAGGAATAGTGCAAACGCCAGTATACCACGCATGGGCAAATCTCCGACGATGCGGCGAACCAGGGGCTCCGCTGCCCACCGATCGCCGACGACGCTGAAAAAAGCGTCCAATTTTGATCTATCGCGAAGTCGGCGCTCGGCAAGAGCGACGGCATGTCGGTCACGGAAGTGTGTGATCCTAGCACGAAAAGCGGTCCCTCGACCAAACTCCCCTTCCCTCTGCGCCCAACATTTTGCAAGGTGTCGAGTCGGAGGAAGAAAAGGGGACCTGAATGTATGAATACGCCATAGCGTGGGAATGGCTGGCCTTTGCTGCCCGCTGGTTCCACGTCATAACCGCCATTGCCTGGATCGGTTCGTCTTTCTACTTCATCGCGCTCGATCTCGGGCTGGTGAAGCGTCCGCATCTTCCGCCCGGCGCCTATGGCGAGGAATGGCAGGTGCATGGCGGCGGTTTCTACCATATCCAGAAGTATCTCGTGGCTCCCGCGCAGATGCCGGAGCATCTGACCTGGTTCAAATATGAGAGCTATTTCACCTGGCTCTCCGGTTTCCTGATGCTCTGCATCGTCTATTACGGCGGCGCCAATCTCTTCCTCATCGACAGGCACGTGCTCGACGTCAGCGTTCCCGTCGCGATCCTGATCTCGCTGGCTTCGCTGGCCGGCGGCTGGATCGTTTACGACCTGCTCTGCAAGTCGCCACTCGGCAATAATACCTGGGGGCTGATGGTCGTGCTCTATGCGGTCCTCGTCTTCATGGCCTGGGGCTATACGCATCTGTTCACCGGCCGCGCCGCCTTCCTCCATCTCGGCGCCTTCACGGCGACGATCATGTCGGCCAATGTCTTCATGATCATCATTCCCAACCAGAAAATCGTCGTTGCCGACCTGATCGCCGGACGCACGCCGGATCCGAAATACGGCCGCATCGCCAAGCAGCGCTCGCTGCACAACAACTACCTGACGCTGCCCGTCATCTTCTTCATGCTGTCGAACCACTATCCGCTGGCCTTCGGCACCGCTTATAATTGGATCATCGCCGCTCTGGTGTTTCTGATGGGCGTCACCATCCGCCACTGGTTCAACACGATCCATGCCCGCAAGGGCCGGCCGACCTGGACCTGGATCGTCACCGTTGTCCTCTTCATTGTCATCATATGGCTTTCGACGGTGCCGAAGATGCTCACCGGCGAGAAGGATGCCAACGTCGTCGCACCCGCATTCCAGCAATTCGCATCGGATGCGCACTTCCCGGCGGTGAAGCAGATGATCTCGACGCGCTGTTCGATGTGCCACGCCGCCGAGCCGGCTTTTGAAGGCATTGCCCGCGCACCGAAGGAAGTGATGCTGGAAAACGACGCGGAAATCGCTATGCATGCCCGCGAGATCTATATTCAGGCAGGCCGCAGCCACGCCATGCCGCCCGGCAACGTCACCGATGTGACGTCGGAGGAACGCAAGCTGCTGGTTGCCTGGTTCGAAAGCTCCGTCGGAGAAAAAGACCAATGACTACCCTTTTGCGCGGCCGCCTGCTCTCCTTCAAGCGCGCGCCACAGAGCCTCGATGACACGGACAGCTACTCGTATGAAAGCGATGGCGGCCTGCTGATCGAAAATGGCATCATTGCCGACGTCGGCCCCTATACAGAGGTCAAGGCGAAAGCGCCGGCACATGTCACCGAAGTCGACCACCGCCCGCATCTGATCCTGCCGGGCTTCATCGACATGCACCTGCATTTTCCGCAGATGCAGGTGATCGCCTCCTATGCCGCAAATCTTCTGGAATGGCTGAACACCTATACCTTCCCCGAGGAATGCCGCTTCGTCGAAAGCGCGCATGCGGAGCGTATCGCCACGCATTTCTACGACGAGCTGATCCGCCATGGGACGACGACGGCCGTTGCCTATTGCTCCGTGCACAAGACCTCTGCGGATGCCTATTTTGCCGAAGCCATGCGGCGCAACATGCGCATGGTCGGGGGCAAGGTGATGATGGACCGCAACGCCCCGCAAGGCCTGCTTGACACACCGCAGATGGGCTACGACGAGACCCGCCAGGTGATATCAGACTGGCACGGCAAAGGCCGCAATCATGTCGCCATCACCCCGCGCTTCGCCATCACGTCAACGCCTGAGCAGATGGAGGCGACGGCTGCGCTCGCACGCGAATTTCCCGATCTGCACATTCAGACGCACCTCTCCGAGAACCACGACGAGATCAAGTTCACCTGCGAGCTCTATCCCGACGCGATCGACTACACGGACATTTACGCCCACTATGGGTTACTCGGTCCCAAAAGCCTGTTCGGCCACGCGATCCACCTTTCGGAGCGCGAAGCCGACGCCATGAGCGAAGCCGGCGCGGTGGCCGTGCATTGCCCGACGTCGAACCTCTTCCTCGGCTCCGGCCTCTTCCCGCTGAAAGCACTGGCGCGACGCGAAAAGCCCGTCCGCATCGGCGTCGCCACCGATATCGGCGGCGGCTCCAGCTATTCCATGCTGCGCACCATGGACGAGGCCTACAAGATCCAGCAGCTTCTCGGCGAACGGCTGAACCCGCTGGAAAGCTATTACTACATGACGCGCGGCAACGCCGAAGCGCTCTCTCTCGTCGACAAGATCGGCACGCTCGACACCGGCACCGAAGCCGACCTCATCGTCCTCAATGCCGCCGCTACGCCGGCCATGGCGCTGAAGATGGAAGTGACGAAGAGGCTTACCGAAGAGCTGTTCCTGCTGCAGACCATGGGCGACGACCGCGCCGTCGTCGAAACCTATGTCGCCGGAAAGCCGATGAAATCGATCCTGCAATGAGGCAATCCGACCCCGCCGCACGATAACCTTTTAGAGGGCAGACAGCCATGACCGCGCCGCTTACCATCGCAGAACTGAAGAAGCTCGCTCAGCGGCGCGTCCCGAAAATGTTCTACCAATATGCCGATTCCGGTTCGTGGACGGAGTCGACCTATCAGGCGAACCAGGCAGACTTCGCCAAAATCAAACTGCGTCAGCGCGTTCTTGTCGACATGGCGAACAGGTCGCTCGCAACCACCATGGTCGGCCAGAAAGCCTCCATGCCGGTGGCACTGGCGCCGACAGGCCTCACCGGCATGCAGTACGCCGATGGCGAGATGCTGGCGGCACGCGCGGCGGAGGAATTCGGCATTCCCTTCACGCTCTCGACCATGAGCATCTGCTCGATCGAGGACATCGCTTCGGTGACGAAGCAGCCCTTCTGGTTCCAGCTCTACGTGATGAAGGACCGCGATTTCGTCCTGAACCTGATCCATCGCGCCAAGGTGGCGAAATGCTCGGCGCTGGTGCTGACCGCCGACCTGCAGATCCTCGGCCAGCGCCATAACGACATTCGTAACGGGCTTTCGGTGCCGCCGAAAATGACGGCAAAGAACATCTGGCAGATGGCGATGCGACCGGGCTGGTGCATGGGCATGCTGAAGACCAAGCGCCATTTCTTCGGCAATATCATCGGTCATGCCAAGGATATTTCCGACATGACGACGCTGTCGCACTGGACCCATTCGCAGTTCGATCCCAAGCTCTCCTGGAGCGATGTCGCCTGGATCAAGGAGCAATGGGGCGGCCCGCTGATCATCAAGGGCATTCTCGACGTCGAGGACGCGAAGGCGGCCATCGACACCGGCGCCGACGCCATCATCGTCTCCAACCATGGCGGCCGGCAGCTCGACGGCGCCCACTCCTCCATCAGCATGCTGCCGCGGATCGTCGATGCCGTCGGCGACAAGATCGAGGTGCATATGGATGGCGGCATCCGCTCCGGCCAGGACGTGCTCAAGGCCATCGCGCTCGGCGCCAAGGGCACCTACATCGGCCGTCCCTTCCTTTATGGCCTCGGCGCCATGGGCAAGGAGGGCGTGACGCTTGCGCTTGAGATCATCCGCAAAGAGCTGGATATTTCCATGGCGCTCTGCGGCAGGCGGGATATCAAAGCCGTGGATCGGTCGATCCTGGCCGATCTCTAGCGCAACCAGCCGGTCGCCAGGCCACTCGCCCATTCCGCGCGGCCATTCTGCGCCGCCAGCTTCGCCATCGCCATGTGATCATAGGCGACCTGCCGGAAGACAGGCAGCCAATGATCGCCTGTCCTTTCCAGAATGACGTAGGAGGCGAAGGGGTGGCCGGCTTCTACCTTATGAAAATAGGGCAGATCGTCGTCATAGGCGGGGCAGCCGACGCTGCCTGGATTAACGATCAGGCGGCCATCGGAAAGCCTGACGACACGCGGAATGTGGGTATGCCCGCACAGGATCAGCTGAAAATCGATGCCGGCAGCCAGTGCCTCGATTTCTTCGAGCGGCTTCAAATAGACGTTGCCGTCCGCCGAGACCGATTCCAGCCAGTAGACGTTATCGTCCGCTGGGGTCGCGTGGCAAAGATACACCGCGTCTTGATAGACGGCGCTAAAGGGCAAACCGCGCAGCCAATTGAGATGATGCTCGCTCAGTTCCGAATGCGCGGCCCGGTCAGACACATGCATCGCCTCCGGCGCCTGGTCGATCAGGTACCGATCGTGATTGCCACGCACCGTCACCGCATTCAGTTCCAGCAGCATATCGGCCGTCTTACCAGCCGTCAGTGGCCCGCTGAAGCAATCGCCCAGATTGACGATCTCAGTAATGCCCTGCTTCCAGATATCCTCAAGCACCGCTTCAAGCGCCAGATGATTGCCGTGAATGTCCGCGATGGCAGCAAAACGCAAGTCTCAACTCCCGCGATAGGTAGAATAGCCGTAGGGCGAAATCAGCAACGGCACATGGTAATGCGCTGTCGTATCGGCGATACCGAAACGGATGGGCACGAGATCGAGGAAGGCCGGCTCCGGCAGCTTGGCGCCGCTTGCGCGAAGATAATCTCCGGCCCGGAATAGCAATTCATAGGTACCGGCGACAAAACCGTCGCCGATCAGGATGGGACCGCCATCCACGCGCCCGTCGGCATTGGTCGTAACCGTCTTCAGATGCGTGCGGGCATCGCCCTCGATCCTGAAGAGATCGATCACCAGGCCTTCGGCCGGCTTGCCGAGTGCGGTATCGAGCACATGGGTAGTCAGTCCGGTCATAGCGTCGGTGCTCCGATGATGAAGGGCGTGTCGAAGAAATATTCTTCCAGATTGTTTCCCGGCCCATCACGATCCACGATGAGGAAATCGCTCTGCTCGCCGAGCGCCATCAGGGGATAATGCCAGGCATTGATCCGATAGTTCACACCCTGGTCACCTCGCGCCAGAAAGACCTGCGGTCTGCCGGGCTTGCCGCCCTCATCCTGCGCGACGACGACGAGGAATGGTCGGCCGTTGAGCGGCATGAAACTCTGGCTGCCGAAAGGATGGCGCTCCATCATCTCGATCGTAAAGGGAAAGTCTCGCGGCTGGCCGCGAAAGAGATTGAGGATAACCCGCGCCCCGTCTCCAATGGCCTCGGCGCCGGACAGTGCATGGAAGCGCTCCGTCGTGCCGCCATTGATGTATCGCATCGTTGCCGGATCGGCCTCGATCACATCGCCGAACGGCACGAATGCAGCCTTCGTCAGTGGGTGAATTTCAAGATGCTGTGTCATTCTATGATCATTCGCCTTCCGCTCGCCAATGGCGAATGGAATCCAGTTGTGAGAGCGACTCCGGAAGAGATTTTTGCGCGATGTCCCACAGGGTCGCCAGCTCGATGTCGAAATAGCCCTCAGCAATTCTGTCTCTGAAGTCGCGCATTTCATGCCAAGGCAGCTCCGGATGGTCAACGACAAACTCCGGATACTCTTCCGCAATACGTGCCGCTGCCTCGCCGATCATCATGAGGTTCATGCCGACGGCCCGCTGCTTCTCGATATCACCGAAAAAGACGTCTCTATCAGTCCCTTGAAGAAACCGCCCAATTTCAGACATAGCCCGCTGCATGCGATTAAGGTGAGAGATCAGCCGATCCAAGCTCATGTCGCGCGGCCCCTTCAGCCAGATACCAGAAGCCCTTATCAGCTCTCCGGAAGCATGGATTGCAGACGCAGCAAGGCAATCTTTTCCACCTGTGCCGTTGCAGTCGCGAACTCCGCATCCCTGTCATTGTCGATCCGCGTTTCGAAGGCGGCCAGGATATCCTCCTTGCCCAGCCCCTTGACCGCGATGATGAAGGGAAAGCCGAATTTCGTCACATAGGCGGCATTGAGTTCGGTGAACCGGGCATGCTCCCCAGGGCTTAGCCGATCCAGCCCGGCGCCGGCCTGTTCCTTCCTACTATCCTCGGTCAACTCTCCGGCAATCGCCAGCCGGCCCGCCAGATCTGGATGGGCCCGCAATACGCCAAGTCGCTCCTCTTCGCTGGCTGCACGGAAGAACCGCACCAATGCGGCGTGAACGTCGCCTGAGGTCAGCGGCTCGGCAATGGCACCCGCGTCAAAGGCCCGCTCGGCAATGAAGGGAGAGTGCTCGAAGACACCGCCGAAACGGCTCACGAAATCGTCACGCGATATCATCTCAGGGCGCGCCCGCAGGAAGGTGATGCTGGTGCCAATGGTTGGCGATCTCGATGCGCTTGGGTATCCAGACCTTGTCGTGCTTCAGCACATATTCGATGAAGCGCCTGAGCGCCGCCGCGCGACCTGGCCTGCCAACCAGGCGGCAATGCAGGCCGACCGACATCATCTTCGGGCTGCCCTGCTTGCCCTCTTCATAGAGCGTATCGAAGGCATCCTTGAGATAGGTGAAGAACTGATCGCCGGAATTGAAGCCCTGCGGCGTGGCGAAGCGCATATCATTGGTTTCGAGCGTATAAGGTATGATCAGGAACGGCTTACCCTGAATGCCATCGACCCAATAGGGCAGATCGTCGGCATAGGAATCCGACGAATAGAGGAAGCCTCCTTCTTCCATCACCAGCCGCAGCGTATTGTCGGAAGGCTTACCCTGATACATGCCGTAGGGCCGCTCACCGGTCAGTTCGGTATGCAGGCGCACGGCTTCGAGGATGTGCTTGCGCTCCAGATCCTCCGAAAAATCCTTATATTCCAGCCAGCGATAGCCGTGACTCGCAATTTCCCAACCAGCTTCCTTCATGGCGGCAACCGCTTCCGGATTGCGCGCCATGGCGAGCGTCACGCCATAGACGGTGGCCTGAACCTTGAGTTCGGTGAACATGCGCCATAGCCGCCAGAAACCGGCGCGCGAACCATATTCATAGATCGATTCCATGTTGAGACTGCGCTGGTTCGGCCATGGCGCCGCACCAACGATTTCCGACAGCAGGTTCTCCGATGCTGGATCGCCATCCAGAATGCAGCTTTCTCCACCCTCTTCGTAATTGATCACAAACTGCACCGCGACGCGGGCATCGCCCGGCCATTTTGGATCGGGCGTATGGCGGCCATAGCCGATGAGATTGCGGGGATATGTATCGGACATCAAAGCACCTTCTCGAATATGCGAAGACGGTAGCATTCACGGCCGGAATGTCGAGACGGAAAGTGCGAAACGCACTTTCCTTTTACCTGTAAGCGGTTAGGCGATCTTTCGGGCGCTAACCTTGCCCATGGGATGCAGCGAGTGCACCCGGAATGGCCCGCCTGCGCCCTCTTCCATCATCAGCGCGATGTTCGACACCGGCACTGGCTCGGCAAGCACCGGCTCGAAGAAATCGCGCAATACGCGCTCCATCCGCGGCAGATCGGCGGGACTGACCGTGCCGGTCAACATCATCTGGAAGCGGAATTCGTCCATGACATGCGGATGGCCCCAGCGATGCAGATTGGCGAATTGCGCTGCCGACAGGCTGTCCGGATCGCTACGCTCGATCTCCGCTTCCGTCAGCGGCGCGCGATAGTGGTCGAAGGCCTGGACCAGCGACGCCGCAAGGAACTGCATTTGCTGGGAGGGCTCGGACGACACCAGGCCGAACGCGCCGCCGAGGCGCGCGACTTCCATCTTCGGAATCTCGAACGGCGTCACCGTACCGGAAAAGCGCATGAGATCGCGCAGCAGCGACGCCTCCGTCATGTCCTCGGCCAGGCGAAATGGCGCTTTCAGGATGCCGTTGAAACCGTAGCGGCGCGGCACGGCGGTGTGGAAGGCGACTTCATGAATGCCGAGCCCACGAATGGCGGGCGGATCGACCATCTCGCCGGAATAGACATTGCGGCCGAGCCAATTTGCGGCCACGAGCGTCAGCGGATCGCTCGCAGACGGCGTGAAGCAAATGGCGTAACGCATAAAATCTCCTCCAGAAGGCGAAAAGCCGGCTGACCCAACCGGCGGCCGATGCGCAAGGAGATAGGTGATTTGCGTGACAGATTGACGACCTGAACGGCCTTTATATTCACGTTTTATGGGATGCTACCGTAATGTGGTTCGAAAGGGTAAAACCTTCGGGCAGCTTGAAAGAACAGGAAATTTCCAGGGCCTCGCGGACCGCCGCTTCGGCAAGACGGTGCGCCAGGCCGAAGCTGACCTTGAAACCGCCGGTCAGCGCGATGAGCCGCGGATGATCCGGATGTGCTCCCACCATAGGATCCCGATCGATCGCCTTCGGCCGCAAGCCGGCCCAGCGTTCGATCACTTCGGCACCCGCAACCGCCGGCGCCATCATCCGCGCAGCAGTTAGCAGATCGTCCAACTGACCATCCGTCGACATCGGATTGTCGAAGCGGTTCTCGCTCGTACTGCCGACCGCGACCAATCCGCCCTCATGCGGAACGATATAGAGCCCGTCGCGGAAAATCACCGGCAGGCCGGCCTCGAAATCCGCTTTCAGCAAAGCAGCCTGTCCCTTGACCGGCTGGCCAAGGGGAGAATGACGTCCGGGCGTCAATCCGTCCAGCATCGGAAAGGAGCGATGCCCGGCAGAAAGGATGCAGCGGCGGAAACGGATCGTGCCTTCTTGGGTCGCTGCGGTGCCGCGATCCGGATCGATGCTCTGGATTTCCAGACCTTCGGCAAGCCGAACATGTTTCGCCTTATCAAGAAAGCTGGCCAGAACCTTCAGGAAGGCTCGGGGCGCAACGCGGGCGGCAAGCGTGTCGAAAACAAATCCGCTTTCGCCGGCCGCCGGATCGATCCAGCCTTCCACCGGCGCGGCATGGAGCACATGCCAATGAAACCTTCGTTCGCCGTGATGCCAATGCGTTTCGGCATCCTGCGAGTGGCCCAGCGCGATCTTGCGCAGATGCGGCTTCGGCAACGGGATCAACCGGCCGGATCGACGGTATCCGGCGGAAAGCCCGGTTGCCGCTTCCAGTGCCGCAATCTCGTCCTCCAAAGATACGAGCGCATCGAACTGGAACTGCTTCTTCTCAGACCACTTGTCCGGCATATGCGGCATCAGCGCGCCGAGCAGGCCGCCGCTTGCCCCCTGCCCCAAACGGCCGGCATCGACGAGCAGCGTCTCGACGCCTTGCCGCTCCGCATGCACCGCCGCCCAAAGGCCCATGATGCCGCCGCCGACGATCAACAGTTCGGCGGATGATTGACCGGCAAGCCCCGGAGGATTATCGGCTCTTCCCATGACAGATCCAGTTTCCGATCAAACGCCCGAGGCGAAGACCAATGTGGCAAGCCAGGCGCTCGAATGGCGCGACGGCGATATGCCCTATTCGACGGCTTTTGGCGACCATTTTTATTGCCAGACCGACGGCCGGCTGGAATGCGGCCATGTCTTCCTCGCCGGCAACGGCCTGCCTGCGCGCTGGAATGAGCAAAGAAACTTCCTCATCGGCGAGCTTGGCTTCGGCACCGGCCTGAATTTCTGCGAAACCTGGCGGCAATGGCGCCAGCACCGCAAACCAGATTCGGAACTTCATTTCATGTCCTTCGAGCTCTATCCGATGCGTGCCGAGGAGATCGATCGCGCGTTATCGCACTGGCCGGAAATCGATGCTGAGCGTAAGGCGCTGGTGGCTGCCTGGCCGAAAGAACCGCGCGGCACCGTTGCGCTCGCCCTCGACACCCAAACGCGCCTTAGTGTCGTCTGCGGGTCGGCGATCGACGGCGTGCGCCGAGCGGCAACTGGCTTCGACGCTTGGTATCTCGATGGCTTTGCCCCTTCCCGAAACGCCGATATGTGGTCGCCGGAACTGATGCAGCATCTCCACGACAAGACCGTCGCCGGCGGCACCTTCGCCACCTACGCCGCCGCCGGTTTCGTGCGTCGTAATCTGCAGGCAGCAGGCTTCTCGGTCGAGCGACGCAAGGGATTTGCGGGAAAACGCGAAATGCTCTGCGGAACCAAACAGGCTTAGTTGCTGGAACGCCCGATCTGGAGCGCAGCATCGCCGAGCCAGCGGCGGGCCTTGGCTTCCAGGAGTTCGGGGCTGATCGGCTTCGACATATAGTCGTCCATGCCCGCCTCCAGGCACATATCGCGGTCGACATCGAGCGCATGCGCGGTGACGCCGACGATCGGCACATGCCAGCCCTGCCCTGCCTCCGTTTCCAGTTGCCGGATCATGCGCGTCGCCTGATGGCCGTTCATGATCGGCATGGAGACATCCATCATGATCAGCGATGGCCGAAGCTTGCGCCAGGCCTCGACCGCCTCCTGGCCGTTCTGGACCACGAGAAAGCGCAGGCCGGTGACCTGCAGAATCTGCGTGAAGACGATCTGGTTGACCTCGTTGTCCTCCGCAACGAGGACATCGATGGCGCTAACCGGTTTCGCCGCCACTTCGCGTTCGACGGTATCGATCGCGGCAACTGCTTCGGCTTCGATCGACTGCGAAGCGACAGCCGTTTCATCGCTGCTCATCCGCTGCCGGCGCGCCGTGCGCACGACATCGATGATGGTGCTGCGCAGCACATTGGCGCGCACGGGCTTCATCAGATGCGCCTGACCATTCAGCGCCGCGAATTCCTTGTCGCTGCCGGCGACATCCATGGAGGTCAGGAAGATCAGCGAAACGCCGTCGAAGCGCGAATCGGCGCGAATGGCACGCGCGACTTCATCGCCGTTCATGTCCGGCATGTGGTAGTCGAGGATCACGGCATCGACCTGCACGCCCATATCGAAAGCGGCATGGAGGATGGCTAGCCCCGTCTTGCCGTCTTCGGCAGCGTAGCCGTCAAAGCTCCATTGCTCCAACTGCTCGGTCAATATCCGCCTGTTGATCTCGTTGTCGTCGATGACCAGGATGCCGGCGCCCTTGACATTGACCGGCACCGGACGCGGTTCGCTGCGCGTGGCGGCCGGCGGCACGGGCAGATGCACGGTGAAGACCGAACCCTTGCCCCATTCGCTCTCGACTTCGAGATAGCCACCGAAGAGGTCGACGAGCCCCGCGGTAATGGCAAGGCCAAGACCCGTGCCTTCATGACGGCGCGTCGAGGAAGCGTCCACCTGCGAGAACTTCTCGAAAATGGAATCCAGCTTCTCCTCGGAAATACCGATGCCGGTGTCCTCGATGCGGAGCGTCAACATGATCTCGCCGTTGTCGATCGGCCGGCTCTCCACCTCGACCAACACGTGACCGCGCTCGGTGAATTTAACCGCATTGCCGACGAGATTGGTGACGATCTGGCGAAAGCGGCCTGCGTCTCCGAGCACCATGGCCGGCACATCAGGCGCCGTGCGCACCAGCAGCTCGATATCTTTTTCCGCCGCCGGCGACGACAGCAGCGTCGCGACATCCTCCACCGCCTCGGCGGGATCGAAGGCGGCCTTGCGCAGACGCATCTGCCCGGCATCGATCTTCGAGAAGTCCAGGATGTCGTTGATGATCGTCAACAGTGCATTGCCCGACTTGACGATGATGTCGATGAAGGTCTTCTGCCGGGCATCGAGATCGGTCTTAGCCAGGAGCTCCGCCATGCCGAGAACGCCGTTCATCGGCGTGCGGATTTCATGGCTCATATTGGCGAGGAATTCGGATTTGGCGCGATCGGCGGCTTCGCTGCGCGAAAGCAGCAGTTGCAGCTCGGCCTCGCGGTCTTTCATCTCGGTGACATCGGTCAGCACCACGGTCCAACGGCGGCTTTCGCTGATCGTGGCTTCGAGCTGCATCCAGCGATCGCCCGCAATCTGGAACACCGCGGAAACCGGCCTGTTCGCCGCCATGCTCCTGCCCCATCCACGCAGAACCGCCTTCGGATCGTCGCCGAAATCGCCCCGCGCGGCGCAATAGTTATACGCGATGGACCAATGCTTGCCGATCTCCAGATGATCGGCGGGAATGCGCAGCATGTCCGTCAATGCATCGTTTGCCAGCATGATGATGCCGTCTTCCACGATGAGCAGGCCCTGCGACATGGCATGCGTCGCGTCGGTCATCAGTTCGCCGAGACGCTCTAGGGCAAGGCGCGCCTCGGTGATCTCGCGGGCTTGCTGGCGCACGGAAGAGATATCCGCATAGGCAATCAGCGTGCGGCCGTTCGAAATGCGGCGAGCATCCATGATGACGGATTTGCCGTCGGCAAAATTCATCTCGGTCTGGAAATGCGGCCCGGCATTGCGGAAGGACTCCAGGCGCGCCTGATAGATATCGTCGATACTGCCAGCATCGGCATCATAGCGGCCGAGTTCGAAATGCTTGGCGACGAGATCGCGATAAGACAGGCCTTCGAAATGTTCGTTCTTCGGGAAATCCCAGATGTCGTAGAAGGCATCATTGGTATATTCCACGACGTAATTGCTGTCATGGATCATGACACCGATCGGCATCGAGCGCAGGATGTTCCCCAGATCCTGATGCAAGGCCTCGGCGCGCGCCTGTGCCTCGATCAGCTCAGTCTCGCGCAGCTTCAACACGGAAATATCGGTCATCGAGCCGACGGCATAGCGCCTGCCGTCGGCAGTGACGACCCGGTTGACGCGCGTCATGAGCGGGTGTGTCACACGCTCCCGATCAACCACCGTGCCTTCGAATTCGAATGCGTGGCCCTCGTTCAGCACCTGCTCGTTTTCCGCAAAGTACTCGTCGGCGCCGGTTTCGAACATCTCATGTTCGGTCTTGCCCAGTGCCTCGGCGCGGCTGAGCCCCGTGATGGCCCCATAAGCCTCGTTGGAATAAATCAGCCGATGGCTCGCATCGCGCGCGAAGACGGCGACCGGCAGGTCCTCGAGAATCGTGCGGTAAAGCCCGATCTCATCGACGTCACTCGCAATATGGCCGCTTTCGCGATCGGAAGACGAACGCGAAAGCACAGCAGGCGCATCGAGGAACATGCCGAAGACATAGAGGCGGTCTTCGGACGGCGAAAAACTTTCGATCTGCACGCGAGAACGCTCACGGCCTGTCGGGTCGAAGCATAGCGCCATCTCTTCCGAGCCAAAAACCAGCGCCCGCCGCTCCTTGTCTTCGCGATCAACTTCCTCGCCGCTGTCGAAGAGATCACGGCTGCGATTGCCGATGAAATCGGCGGTATCGCGCCGAAAAAACCGCGCATAGGCTTCATTGACGGCGACATAACGCAGATCGCTGTTCTTGACATAGGCCGGCTGATCCAGATCTGCGATCCGGCGGCAGGCCATCTCCAGCAGTTCACCGTCCGAGTTCAACAGGACCCCTCTTCCCAACGCTTACAATAGTTACTCAACAAACGCTTTATCACAAATCGCTTTAACAAGCCGTTAACCATATTTACCAATCCACTGAACGTCGCGTTCAGACCACTGACTATCCCAGAACAGTCATCGCCAGGTCGCAAACGACGGCGGCATCGGACGCCGAACTCTGCCAAGAATCCTATCAGCACAATGGTGGAGCGAGAGCATGAGCGACGATAGAAACCCGGCCTTGCACGAGACTGATACCATGCCGGTCGAGCGTCGCCGCCGGGCCGGAGGGCGCGGGGCCGAGCGCAGCCGCAAGCCAAGCGGCGCGAAATACCTCAATCTCGTCAACAATCTCGCCCGCACCGAGCTTCTGTCGCCCGAAGCGCTCGACGACATTCACGAGGCGTCGCTGACCGTTCTCGAAGAGATCGGCATGGACATCATTTTGCCGGAAGCGCGCGAGCGCATGAAAGCCGCCGGCGCCGACGTCACGCCCGGCACAGAGCGTGTCCGGTTCGACCGTGGCATGATCACGGAGCTGATCGCCTCCGTCCCCTCGACCTTCACCCTGCACGCCCGCAATCCGCTGCGAAACGTTCAGATCGGCGGGAAGAATCTCGTCTTCGCCCAGGTCGCCTCCGCACCTTTCGTCGCGGACCGCGAGGGTGGCAGACGGGCAGGCAATCAGGAGGATTTCCGTAAGCTGATCAAGCTCGCCCAATCCTACGACGTCATCCACATGACTGGCGGCTATCCGGTCGAGCCCATCGATATCCACGCTTCAGTCCGCCATCTCGACTGCCTCTCCGACATCGTCAAGCTCACCGATAAGGCGTTTCATTGCTACTCGCTCGGCAAGCAGCGCAATCTTGATGCTATCGAGATCGCCCGCATCGGCCGCGGCATCAGCATGGAGCAAATGGAGCGGGAGCCGTCGCTCTTTACCGTCATCAATTCCTCCTCTCCGCTGCGCCTCGATGGGCCGATGTTGCAGGGCATCATCGAGATGTCGTCGCGGGGTCAGGTGGTGATCGTGACGCCCTTCACGCTGGCGGGCGCCATGGCGCCGGTGACCATTGCCGGTGCCCTGGTGCAGCAGAATGCCGAGGCGCTCTGCGGCATCGCCTTCAGCCAGATGGTGCGCAAGGGCGCGCCGGTCATGTATGGCGGCTTCACCTCGAATGTCGACATGAAGACCGGG
Source organism: Rhizobium sp. CB3060 (assembly GCF_025200735.1). Taxonomy (NCBI): domain Bacteria; kingdom Pseudomonadati; phylum Pseudomonadota; class Alphaproteobacteria; order Hyphomicrobiales; family Rhizobiaceae; genus Rhizobium; species Rhizobium sp. CB3060. Next base: position 2,282,288 of record NZ_CP104158.1, read on the forward strand.
GCGCCGGCTTTCGGCACGCCCGAATATATGAAGGCCGTGATCGCCGGCGGCCAGCTCGCCCGCCGCTATGGCATCCCCTACCGCACCTCCAACACCAATGCCTCCAATACGCTGGACGCCCAGGCAGCCTATGAATCGGCGTTGTCGCTCTGGGCGCTGACCCAAGGTGGCGGCAATTTCGTGCTGCATGCGGCCGGCTGGAGCGAGGGCGGCCTCACTGCCTCCTTCGAGAAATTCATCCTCGATGTCGACATGCTGCAGATGGTCGCCGAATTCCTGACACCGCTGGATGTCAGTAGCGAAGCGCTGGCGCTTGATGCCGTGCGCGATGTCGGCCCCGGCGGCCACTATTTCGGCACGGCGCATACACTGGCGCGCTACGAAACCGCTTTCTATTCACCGATCCTCTCGGACTGGCGAAATTACGAGACCTGGACGGAGGCTGGCCGGCCGACGACCTACGATCACGCCAACCGCGCGTTCAAGGAAACGCTCGCCCACTACGAGCGCCCCCCACTCGATCCGGCCATCGAAGAGGAGCTTGACGCCTTCGTCGCCAAGCGTAAGGCGGAAGGTGGCGTACCCACCGATTTCTAGTTGAAAATCAAAGGTTTTCACCCATTCATCATGAACAAAATTTAATATCGCAGCCCTCTTTTTAGCCGCGACTTCGCCCCCTTTTCTACGCACCTTCAAATTCGGCTTCGGCACGGAGGCCTCTAGTTTTTGGGAAAGGGATGTCAATGCCTGAGCTTCGCACTTTAACGACGGCCGGTTTGATCGCGCTGACGCTTGGCAGCGCCGCCGCCGTAACCACAACGACCGCCGGCGCCTCCGAACGCGGCGCCTTTTTCGGCGGTCTTGCCGCCGGTGTCGTCGGCGGCGCCCTAGCTGCCGAGGCGGTGCGACCGGCCTACCCGGTCTATCCGGCTTATTATCCTGCCTATCGAAGCTATTATGCTCCGGCCTATGTACGCGCCTATCCCGACTGCTACTGGGCATGGCGTCACGACGGTTGGGGCAGGCCCTACCGCGTCGAGGTTTGCCGCTGACCTATGAAGATCGAGCGCGGATGCCGCCGGATTTCCGGTGGCACTTTCGCCTGCCTTCCGAAAAGCTTTTAGCCTCACCTCTTGACTTCGGCGGCGAATAAGACCAAATGCGCGTCAGCTTTCACCTTCCGGCCGCCGCGTGAGCGTGCCCTGCGGGACTAGACGTACGCAAGAGAAGGACAAAAGCGCTTTTGAAATGAGACCGCACCCAAGGCGGTCGAACGCGCTGGAAAGCTTTTTCCAACTTACAAGTTCCCACTTCACGCGGGGTTCTTGACGCCAGAGACAGACCGGACCGCATGGTGCGACCCGGCCTTTTCTGCTTTGGCGCCCCGAAAGGTATTGAATTGACCGATTTTCACTCGCTTGGTCTTTCCAAGCAGATCGTCGATACGCTGTCGCAGAACAACTTCGCGACTCCGACGCCCATTCAGGCACAGGCTATCCCGCTTGTTCTCCAGGGCCGCGATCTCATCGGCCTCGCCCAGACCGGCACCGGCAAAACGGCCGCCTTCGGCCTGCCGATCATCGAAATGCTGCTGAAGGACGCCAAGCGTCCCGACAACCGCACCGTCCGCACGCTGATCCTCGCCCCCACCCGCGAACTGGTGAACCAGATCGCCGACAATCTTAAGCTGTTCGTCCGCAAGACGCCGCTGCGGATCAATGTCGTGGTCGGTGGCGCCTCCATCAACAAGCAGCAGCTTCAACTCGAGCGCGGCACCGACATTCTCGTCGCCACCCCTGGCCGCCTGCTCGACCTCATCAACCGCCGCGCCCTGTCGCTCGGCCATGTCAGCTATCTCGTCCTCGACGAGGCCGACCAGATGCTCGACCTCGGCTTCATCCACGACCTGCGCAAGATCGCCAAGCTCGTCCCGGCCAAGCGCCAGACCCTGTTGTTCTCGGCGACCATGCCGAAGGCGATTGCCGATCTCGCTTCCGACTATCTGACCAATCCGCTGAAGGTCGAAGTCTCGCCTCCGGGCAAAGCGGCCGACAAGGTGGAACAGTATGTCCACTTCGTCGCCGGTCAGAACCACAAGACCGAAATCTTGAAGGAAACGCTGAACGCCAACCCGGATGGCCGCTCGATCGTCTTCCTGCGCACCAAGCACGGTGCCGAAAAGCTGACGAAGCATCTCGACCATGTCGGCTATGCCGCCGCCTCCATTCACGGCAACAAGAGCCAGGGTCAGCGCGAGCGCGCGCTCAAGGGCTTCCGAGATGGTGAAGTTCGCGTGCTCGTCGCAACCGACGTTGCCGCTCGCGGCATCGATATCCCTGGTGTTTCGCATGTCTACAATTACGACCTGCCGGAAGTGCCGGATGCCTATGTTCACCGCATCGGCCGCACAGCGCGCGCCGGCCGTGACGGCATCGCCATCGCTTTCTGCTCACCGGACGAGATTCGCCTGCTGCGCGACATCGAGCGCCTGATGGGCATCGAAATCGCCGTTGCCAGCGGCGAAGCCCCTGCCGACCGCGCCCGTCCGGCTCGCGGCAACAACAACCGTGGTGGTCGTGGCAACCAGGGCCGCGGCGGCGCAGGCCAGGGACGTCCGGAAGGCCGTTCGGGTCGCCCGGGCGGACGTCCGCAGCGTGACGGTGAGAGCGGCGAGGCCCGCGCCCGCACAGGCGAACGCCAGGAGCGCCGGCCGCGCGACGATCGTCCGCAGCGCGAGAACCATCGCAATGCCGACTTCCGCGGCCAGCGCCGCGATGAGCGCACGCCGCGCCCGGAAGCGGACAATGATCTTGTTTCGACGTCCGATTTCCGTCCGGCCAAGAAGCCGCATCATAACGGCCCGGCAAACGCCAACGCCGCCCACGAAGCCGGCGCCCATCGCAACCAGCGCCACGCCCATGGTCGGCCCTCAGGCCGTCACAATGAGGAGCGCGGCCAAGGCCACGCTCACGGCGAACACCGCGAAGGCGGCAACGGCGGCATGAAGCGCCGCGGGCCGCGCAACGGCAACGGCCAGCGCCGCGAACGCGCTTGATGAATGAACAGAGGGGGCTGAATGGCCAAGCCCCCTCTCGAAATCTCCAACTAAAGTAGATACTGATATCGGACCGCTTGCAGCACAGACACTGCAAGCGGTTTTTCTCGCCGGAAATATCGATCAAGCACCCTGCGTAGTCAGTTGCCGCGGAATGCTCGTTTTGCGACGTCTTAAAACTTGGTCGCCAAATCATCGCTAGCTCCGCCTGAAGCTCAGGACGTGTGTGATGTTGGCTCCGCGCTCGTGATTTGATCCAGATTTGCGATCAACCGGGTAAGTAAGGCGACAAGTTGCACCGCTTCTCCTTCTGTAAACCCATCCAATGCGTCGCAATTTCCTTTGAACAGGGTTTCAATCGCGGCCGGCATACGGGCCTGCGCAGCCTTCGTGAGAACGATGCGGCTACTTCGTCCGTCTTCCGGGTCGGGTGTTCGCTGGATCAAACCATCTCGCTCCATGCGAGCGAGCATCTGGGCCATCGGCGGCTGCTCGATCTTGGCAAAGCGGGCTAGATCGCGTTGCGTGCTTGCTTTCCCATTCTGCAACGCGACCAGCACTGGCAAATGACCGACGCCGAACCCAAGCGGCTTCAGACGTGCCTCGCTTAGACGCGCGAACCCTCGCGCAGCAAGACTGATGAGATGTCCTGGCGTAGAAAGCACGTCGTTTTCCATCTCTCGCTTATCCCCTGTCTATGGTTGACCGCAAACTACATATGTACGTATATATATCGACGAGCGAGCTGGCAAGTTCGGCTCGAACCGCCCCACTCTCCCCTTAAACCACTGTGAGGAAACGATATGTCGGACACTCATACGCAACTTATCAAGCGCATCTACGACCGCTTCAACGCGAGAGATATCGACGCTGTACTCACCGAGCTTGCCGATGATGTTGTTTGGGCAAACGGTATGGATGGAGGCCACGTCCATGGACGTGAGGCTGTGCGCGATTATTGGACACGGCAATGGGCGGTCGTCAGTCCACATGTCGAGCCGATGGCAATTCAGACAACCGATGACGGTGTGGTCGCTGTCGAGGTGATTCAGTCCGTGTTCGATCTCGACGGCCGGCCGCTGACGGGGCAGACCCATGGGCTGAAGGACAAGACAGTGATGCACATCTTTCGCATGGAGAGTGGTAAGATCGTGCGCTTTGATATTAAGGACACCCCATAGGCATCTCGTGGGACCATGCCATCAAAGCAGGCGGAATCCCGCCTGCCCTATTCCGGCACTACGTCAGCGGTGCGCCGATTGGTCAAATAAACGCCAATCACCACTATCACCGTGCCGATGATGATCGGCAAAGTCAGCGGTTCGCCGAAGGCGATCGCCGCCTCGATGGCGACGGCGGGCGGCATCAGATAGATCAGCGAAGCGGCGCGCGACACTTGCCCGCGACGGATGAGGTAGAGCAGCAGACCGACGGCACCCATCGACAGGCCGAAAACAGACCAAGCAAGAGCAAGGAACGCCTCGTGCGTGCCGTCGAAATGCAAATTTTCGAACGTCAGCGCCAAAGGCGCGGCAACGATGAGTGCACCGACATATTGCAGCGTCGCGATGGTCCTAAGGTCGCCGGTCTGCAGATGCCGCTTTTGATAAAGCGTCCCATACGTCACGGAGACCATCGCGAGCAGATTGACGCCGAGCGGGATAGCCGAATTCCAGAGATTGGCGGTATCCGATGATAGAAGCTTCGGCGAGATGGCGATCGCGATGCCCGCGAAACCAAGCAGCAAGCCAAGCCGCTGCGCCGGCTGCAGGCGCTCCCCGACCAGATAGGGCGCAGCCATCGCCGTCATGAGCGGCTGCAGGGCAGCGATAATGCCCGAAATCCCCGCAGGCACGCCACTGGCGATCGCCCACCAAAGACCGCCGAGATAAAACCCATGTAGAAAGATGCCGGAATAAATGGCGCGGAAGACGCTCGACCAATCACGCGGCCACTTCGCGCCCGTAAAAGCGCAAAACAAAACGAAGGCGAGCGCCGAGAGGCTGTACCGGATCATAAGAAAAGTGAATGGACCCGAGTGCATCGCCGCATATTTCGCAACGATCCAGCCTGTGGACCAAAGAAAGACGAAGATCGCCGGCGCGAATGTGTCGAGGGACATGGAGGCTCAGACTGAAATTGATGTTGCAGACTCGAATCGGGCCCGAACTGAAACCGGATCGTCGCTATACAAGGTAGCCGCTGATAGCCGAAGACAGTCAAGGCGTCAAAATCGAACCGCTGAAACCAATCATCAATTTTTCTTCACATCCGCTTCTCTACTCTTGCTTGAGGGATTTCACGCCGCTCTCTGCACCGACGACAAAATAAGCACGTGCTTAGATTTTGATCGCAGCGCCGCGGCCGTAAACTTTCATTTACGGGCGCGTTGACCCGAAACGCCCGGAATCCCGGCGTTTCCGCCGGTTTCGAAATTCGTACATGCAAATGCGCATACTTCTTGCATTGTCAAAACTGTTGTATTCAAATGGGAAAAAACACGGGGACCGCGCCTTTGGCATTTGATGAAATGATTACTGCGGATGAAAGTCCGCGCACGCCTTACGAAAAATATTTCGAGTGGTACTCCGGCCAGGACAGAGGCCATCTAATTGCCAAATCCCGCGATGCGGAAAACATCTTCCGAAAAACGGGTATCACCTTCGCAGTCTACGGGCACGCGGACTCCGCCGAAAAACTCATCCCCTTCGACATCATCCCCCGCATCATTTCCGGCCGAGAATGGCGCAAGCTCGCCCAGGGCATTGAACAGCGCGTCATCGCGCTCAACGCTTTCCTCGACGATATCTACCACAAGCAAGAGATCATCCGCGCCGGACGCATCCCGCGCGAATTGATCGAGAAGAACGACGCCTTCCTGCCGGAGATGATCGGCTTCCGTCCGCCGGGCGGTGTTTATACCCACATCGTCGGCACCGACATCGTGCGGACGGCCGAAGACCAGTTCTACGTGCTGGAAGACAATGCCCGCACCCCCTCCGGCGTCAGCTACATGCTGGAAAACCGGGAAACTATGATGCAGATGTTCCCGGAGCTGTTTCACCAGAACAAGGTGCAGCGCGTCGAGGACTATCCGCTGCTGCTGCGCCAGAGCCTCGCCTCACTCGCCCCTCGCGGCTGCAACGGCAAGCCGCGCGTCGCCGTTCTGACCCCCGGCATCTATAATTCCGCCTATTACGAGCATTCCTTCCTGGCCGACATGATGGGCGTGGAGCTGGTCGAAGGCTCGGATCTGCGTGTCATCGACGGCAAGGTGAAAATGCGCACCACGCGCGGCTATGAGGCGATCGACGTTCTCTATCGCCGCGTGGACGACGACTTCCTCGACCCCCTCACCTTCCGCGCGGATTCGGCCCTCGGCATTCCCGGCATCATGGATGTCTATCGCGCCGGCCATATCACCATCGCCAATGCGCCCGGCACCGGCATCTCCGACGACAAGGCGATCTATTCCTACATGCCGGAGATCGTCGAATTCTACACCGGTCGCAAGCCGATCCTCGAAAACGTGCCGACCTGGCGCTGTTCGGAGCCCGACAGCCTGAAATACGTGCTGGAGAACCTCGCCGACCTCGTCGTCAAGGAAGTGCATGGTTCGGGCGGCTACGGCATGCTCGTCGGCCCGACCGCCTCGAAGAAAGAGCGGACGGAGTTTGCCGAGAAGCTGAAGGCCAAGCCGAACAATTATATCGCCCAGCCGACCCTCTCGCTGTCGACCGTGCCGATCCTGGTCAACAAAGGCATCGCGCCGCGCCACGTCGACCTGCGCCCCTATGTCCTCGTTTCCGACAAGGTACAGATCATCCCCGGCGGGCTCACCCGCGTGGCGCTGAAAGAAGGCTCGCTGGTGGTCAATTCCAGCCAGGGCGGCGGCACCAAAGATACCTGGGTTCTGGAGGACTGAGACGGACATGCTTGGAAGAACCGCGAATGGCCTCTACTGGATGTTCCGTTACATCGAGCGTGCCGAAAACATAGCCCGTCTGGTTGATGCCGGCCAGCGCATGTCGCTGACCCGCAGCGGTGCGGCGGAAGAAGATTGGGATGGCGTCCTGCAGAGCGCAGGCGTGCGCGAAGCCTATAACGAGGTGCATGGCAAGCTGACCGGCGCCGACGCGATCGACTATCTGATACGCGACCGCTCCAATCCGTCGAGCGTGATGTCCTGCATCGATTATGGCCGCAACAATGCCCGCATGGTCCGCACGGCGCTGACCCGGGACACCTGGGAAGCGACCAATGAATGCTGGATCGAGCTGAAGACATTGCTCGGCAAGCGCCTGAAGACCGCCGAAGTGCCGGAGATGATCGAGGTCATCAAGCGCCGGGCCGGATTGATCCGTGGCGCGTTCCACGGTTCGATGCTGCGCAACGAACTGTACAACTTTGCCCGCATCGGCACTTTCATCGAGCGCGCCGACAACACAGCGCGCATTCTCGACGTGAAATATTACGTCCTGCTGCCGTCGATCTCGCATGTCGGGTCCTCGCTCGACAACGCGCAATGGGAATCGATCCTGCGTTCGGTTTCCGCCCACCGCGCCTATAAATGGGCCTACGATCCGGAATACAAGCCAGCCAATATTGCCGACTTCCTGATCCTCAATGGCCAGATGCCGCGGTCGCTCGCCTATTGCTACGAAAAGATCGTCAGCAATATCGGCTATCTCGGTGCTGAGTACGAAGAGCGGCTGCCGGCACATGAGACAGCCGATACCATCCGCAAGATGCTGCAGACGCTTAGCATCAAGAACATCATGGATCAGGGACTGCATGAATTCCTGGAGGATTTCGTTTCGCGCAACAACAAGCTCAGCGCGGAAATCTCCGACGGCTACCGGTTCTATCAGTAAGCGGATCACACTATGAGACTGACGATCAGCCATACCACCGAATACCGCTACGACGAACCGGCGCAATTTTCCTTGCAGCGCCTGAGGCTCACGCCGCTCACCGGTCCCGGCCAGACCGTCCTCGATTGGAAGTTGACGGTCGAGGGCGCCCATCCGGAAGTGGAATATGAGGACCAGTTCGCCAATCGCGTCACGCTCGTCTCGCTCGACGGCGCACAGGACACAACCCGGATCGTCGCCACCGGCGAGGTCGAAACCCGGGACCTGAATGGCGTGATCGGCCAGCATAGCGGCTTCAGCCCGCTCTGGCTCTTCCTGCGGGAAACGCCGCGCACCAAGCCCGGCAAGCTGACGAAGGAATTGTTGCGCAACCTTTCCGGCGACAACGAACTCGGCAAGATGCATGCACTGATGGGCGCAATCCATCAGACGGTGGAATACAAGCCCGGCACTAGCGACACGGAAACGACCGCGGAACAGGCTCTGGAAAAGAAGAGCGGTGTCTGTCAGGACCATGCTCACATCTTTATTGCCGGCGCTCGTGCATTGCATATCCCGGCGCGCTACGTCTCCGGCTACCTGATGATGGAAGGCAAGAACGAGCAGGCGGCCACACATGCCTGGGCGGAAGCGCATATTCCAGGCCTCGGCTGGGTCGGCTTCGACCCTGCCAACGACGTCTGCCCGGACGCCCGCTACGTCCGGATCGCGACTGGCCTCTGCTATCGCGACGCTGCTCCCGTCTCCGGCATGCGGGTCGGCACACCGGGCGAAACCCTTACGGTCAAGGTGACGGTGGCGAGCCAGGGGCAAAGCCAGAGCCAAAGCCAAAGCTAGTCGATGCGAATTTGGAGCGTTCCGTGAAAAGCTGACTCGCTCTAACTTGCGGAGATGGTCATATCTAGCAATGGATCAATGCCGGACCGAGGATTTAATTAGTGAGGATGGTCCACGGGCAAAAACTCCAGTCCGTTGCGCCGTCCGATCTCAATCACGCGCTGAATATCCAGCGGTCCTCCGCTCGGCGGCGGCAGGTCACGCATCCCGACCGGCATCGGCTCGCCTGCTTCGGTGAAGAAACCATCGTGAACGCGGCCGGGTGAATTGATGATCAGAAGCCGTCCCGGCGCCGGACCGATATTGCGGAACGCGTGAATGGCGCCCGTCGGTATCTTGACGAAACTACCAACCTGCGCCTGGACGGTCTCGCCGTCGACCATGAATTCGAACAAGCCCTCGAGAATATAAAACGCCTCGTCGTCATCGGGATGCCTGTTTGGCGGCGCCCCGGCCCCCGGGGCCGTCAATGTCTCGACAAGACAATAAGCTCCCCCCGTATCGGGGCTGTGAGCATGAAAGCGAAGAAGATTGCCAAAGAGATAATAGGTATCGGTCTGCAGGGTTGTCATAATGATCCCCCAAAGAAGCAATCAAGAGGGCACTATATCATGGACTGCTGATCAAAGCAGTGCGGTCGGGGACATGCAGCGCGCACTTACCCTACGACAGCAACGCACGAAAGGGGCGGAACTTCCATCCCGCCCCTTTCCAATTTCAAGCATCACTCTTAGTGGCTGTCGCGGTTGTTCGGGATTTCCGAGCCGCGCGGACCGACGAGGAAGTCGAGGTCGGCGCCCGTATCGGCCTGCATGACCGACTTCACATAGAGACCGCCGTAGCCGCCGGCGAGCGGCTTGACCGGGGATACCCAGGCGGCGCGGCGCTTCGCCAGTTCCTCGTCCGACACCTCAAGCTGGATGGTGCGGGCCGGAACATCGACGGCGATGATGTCGCCGTTCTGAACAAGCGCCAGCGGGCCACCATCGGCAGCTTCCGGAGCAGTGTGCAGGATGACGGTGCCGTAGGCCGTACCGGACATGCGCGCATCGGAGATGCGGATCATGTCGGTGATGCCCTTCTTCAGCACCTTCGGCGGCAAGCCCATGTTGCCGACTTCGGCCATGCCCGGATAACCCTTCGGGCCGCAGTACTTCAGCACCATGACGCAGTTCTCGTCGATGTCGAGATCGTCGCGATTGATGCGGGCGTGGTAGTCTTCGATGCTTTCGAAGACGACGGCGCGGCCCTTGTGCTGCATCAGGTGCGGCGAAGCGGCCGAAGGCTTCAGAACAGCGCCCTTCGGCGCGAGGTTGCCGCGCAGAACGGCGATGCCGCCCGACTGCGTCAGCGCCTTCTCCCGCGGAACAATGACGTCGTCATTGTAGTTGACCACATCCTTGACGCCAGCCCAGATCGTGTCGCCGGTGACCGTGATGGCGTCCTTATGCAGCAGGCCCATCTCGCCAACCGCCTTGATGACCACCGGCAGGCCGCCAGCATAGTAGAATTCTTCCATCAGGTGCTTGCCCGACGGCTGCAGGTTGACGATCGTCGGCACTTCGCGGCCGAGGCGATCCCAATCGTCCAGCGACAGGTCGACGCCGACGCGGCCGGCAAGCGCCAACAGATGCAGAACGGCATTGGTCGAACCGCCGACGGCGCCATTGACGCGGATCGCGTTTTCGAACGCTTCCTTGGTCAGAATGTCGGAAGGCTTCAGATCTTCCTTGACCATGTCGACGATGCGGCGACCGGAAAGCTGCGAGATGACGCGGCGACGCGCATCGACAGCCGGGATGGCGGCATTGCCGGGCAGCGTCATTCCGAGCGCTTCGGCCATCGACGCCATGGTCGAGGCCGTACCCATGGTCATACAGCTACCGGCCGAGCGGGCCATGCCCTGCTCCGCATCCATGAATTCGTCCAGCGACATCTCACCGGACTTCACCATTTCCGAGAACTGCCAGATCGCCGTGCCGGAACCGACATCCTTGCCACGCCACTTGCCGTTCAGCATCGGACCGCCGGAAACGAGAATAACCGGAATATCGACCGATGCAGCCCCCATCAGCAGGCTCGGCGTAGTCTTGTCGCAGCCGCCGAGCAGCACGACGCCATCGACCGGATTGCCGCGGATCGCTTCTTCCACGTCCATGGCCGCTAGGTTGCGGAACATCATCGCCGTCGGGCGCAGCGTGCTTTCGCCGACGGAAAAGACCGGGAATTCGACGGGGAAACCACCCGCCTCGTAAACACCGCGCTTCACGCGCTCTGCAAGATCGCGCAGATGCGCGTTGCAGGGCGTCAGCTCCGACCAGGTATTACAGATGCCGATGATCGGACGGCCGTCGAACGTATCGGCAGGCAGGCCCTGGTTCTTCATCCAGGAGCGATGCATGATCGCGTTCTTGCCGGTGCCGCCGAACCAATCATAGGAGCGCAGCTTGCGCGGCCATTCAGCTTTCTTTTTCATTGTCTCAGTACCCTTTGCGTCGCCCAGGCCGCCTCGTTCGCGCCCGGGCTTTGGATTCGATCGTCAGGCGAGCGTGTAAGCGGTTTTGACGGTTGTGAAGAATTCGGCGGCATATTTGCCCTGTTCGCGCGGACCGAAGGACGAGCCCTTGCGGCCGCCGAACGGCACGTGGAAATCGACGCCAGCGGTCGGCAGGTTCACCATCACCATGCCGGCTTCCGCATTGCGCTTGAAATGCGTCGCATACTTCAGGCTGGTCGTGGCAATGCCGGAGGACAGGCCGAACGGCGTATCGTTGGCTGTTGCCAGCGCCTCGTCGTAGTCCTTCACCCGGATGACCGAGGCGACCGGCCCGAAGATCTCTTCGCGGCTGATGCGCATCTGGTTCGTCGCTTCGGTAAACAGCGTCGGCTGCAGGTAGAAGCCGGGTGTGTCGCGGCTGACGAGTTCGCCGCCAAAGGCGAGCTCGGCGCCTTCCTGCTTGCCGATCTCGATATAATCCGTGTCGGTCTTCAACTGCTTGGCATCGACCACAGGACCGATATGCGTGCCGGCCTTGATGGCATTGTCGACATTCAGCGTCTTCAGCTTCTCCGTCAGCGCCGCCACGAACCGGTCGTGAATGCCTTCGGTGACGATCAGGCGCGAAGAAGCCGTGCAGCGCTGGCCGGTCGAGAAGAAGGCGGAATTTGCCGCCGCTTCGACGGCAACCGTCAGATCGGCATCGTCAAGCACGATCATCGGGTTCTTGCCGCCCATTTCGAGCTGATACTTGCGGCCATGCTCGACGGAGGAAAGCGCCACGCGCTTGCCCGTGCCGACCGAACCGGTGAAGGTGATGCCGGAAAGAACCGGGCTGTCGAGCATCGCCTGACCGACGACCGAGCCCTTGCCCATAACGAGGTTCAAGACACCCTTCGGCAGGCCGGCGCGGTGGAGAATATCGACGATCGCCCAGGAACAGCCAGGCACGAGATCAGCCGGCTTGAAGACGACGGTATTGCCGTAGCAGAGCGCCGGGGCAATCTTCCAGGCTGGAATGGCGATCGGGAAGTTCCAAGGCGTGATGATGCCGATAACGCCGAGCGGCTCGCGGGTGATTTCGACACCGATGTTCGGGCGCACCGAAGGAACCACTTCCCCTGCAAGGCGCAGGGCCTCGCCGGCGAAGAATTCGAAGATCTGCGCGGCACGGATCGTTTCGCCGATCGCCTCTGGAAGCGTCTTGCCTTCCTCGCGGGCGAGCAGTGCGCCGAGCTCATCCTTGCGCGCCAGGATCTCTTCGCCGGCCTTCTTCAGGATGGTATGGCGCTCGAGAATGCCCGAACGCGACCAGGCCGGAAAAGCGGCTTTGGCCGCAGCAATGGCGTCGGCAACGTCCTGCACGCTGGCGCTGGCATAGAGGCCGACGACTTCGTTGGTATCAGACGGATTGATATTCTCGGCGCCGGTCGTACCGGTCCATTCGCCGGCGATCAGATTCTGATGAATGGTCATGGCTTCATGCCTCTCTGGATCTTCTCGGAAACGGCCGGCCACACGGAGGCAGCCGGCTTCGACGTGTTAGAGCTGGCGGATCGCCACCTTGTCCTCGGCGGCAATGGCAAGTCGATTGCGCAGCGGCAGGCCGAATTCGGCCACTTCGATTTCGAAGACATCGCCCACTTCCGTTTTGATGCCTTCCGCGAAGGAGAGCGTCGCCGTGCCGAACATATGGACATGGACGTCGCCGGGAATGCGGAACAGGCCATACTTGAAATGATGGTATTCGAGATTGGCGAAAGTATGCGACATGTTCGCCTCGCCCGAGAGGAAGGGCTTTTCGAAGATCACCTTGTCGCCGCGCTTTATGCGCGAAGTGCCCCGGATATCTTCCGGTGCGGCGCCGATGCGGATTTCCGGGCCGAAGCTTGCCGGGCGCAGCTTGGAATGGGCGAGATAGAGATAGTTGATCCGCTCGGTGACGTGATCGGAAAATTCGTTCGAGAGCGCAAACCCGATGCGGAACGGCGTGCCGTCCTTGGCGATGACATAGATGCCGGCCATTTCCGGCTCTTCGCCGCCGTCGAGCGCGAAAGACGGAGAGATGAGTGCTGAGCCCGGTGCCGCCGCGCCATAGCCGTTACCCTTGTAGAACCATTCCGGCTGCACGCCCTTTTCGCCATCCTTCGGCTTGCCGCCTTCGATGCCCATCTTGAACATCTTCATGGAATCGGTCAGCGTTTCCTCAGCAGCTTCCGCGGTCTTCTTGTGCATGGAATCGCGGGTCGCAGCGGAGCCGAGATGCGTCAGGCCGGTACCGGTCAGATGCAAGTGAGCGGCATCGGGATGGGTGATCGGCGGCAGGAAACGGCCTTCGGCATATGCTTTTTCCAGATCGATCGCTTCGCCAAGCCCATGCGCCTCGATGACGGAGACGAGAGATTTGTCGTTATCAGCGGCTTCCATGGCGAGCGCATAGACGCTTTCGGCATTCACAACAGCCTTGGCGGGAGTGCCCGGCCCATTGCGCACGGCGACGACGATCCCGCCGTTCGAACCCTTGATCTGGGAAATGAGCATGTTTTTCATCCTTTCCTAATAGACAGAGGCCGGATGCAGTCTACCGCTCCGGCTCTCAGCGAGAGCCGGACTCTGTCGTGGATTTGATTTTAGATCGTTGGCTGGTCGCGTGAGCCGCGATCAGCCCCGGTTCTTATTGTAGACGTCGAGGAAGACGGCAGCGAGGAGCACCGCACCCTTGACCATCTGCTGGTAGTCCGTACCCAGACCGTGCAGCGACATGCCGTTGTTCATGACGCCCATGATGAAGGCGCCGATGACGGCACCGGTGATCTTGCCAACGCCGCCAGAGGCGGAGGCGCCGCCGATGAAGCAGGCCGCGATGACGTCGAGTTCGAGACCCGTGCCGCCCTTGGCAGTTGCCGAGTTCAGACGCGTGGCAACGATAATGCCGGCCAGACCGGCAAGCACGCCGATGTTGACGAAAGTGTAGAAGCTCAGGCGCTGGGTATTGATACCCGACAGCTTGGTCGCTTTTTCATTGCCGCCCATGGCGTAGATGCGGCGGCCGATGGTCGTGCGGCGCGTGACGAAGGCGTAGCCCGCAATCAGCACCAGCATGAGGATCAAGACGTTCGGCAGGCCCTTATAAGACGAGAGGAGGTAGCCGAGGACCAGGATCGCGACGCTGACGAGCAGGTTCTGCACGATGAAGAAGCTGAAAGGCTCGACATCGATGCCGTGGCTTTCATTGACCTGACGGCGACGCCAGGCGAGAACGAAGAGAACGACCGGGATGATGACCGACAGCAGCAGCGAGGTGGAGTGAACCGTCCCCATGTCGATGAAGTCGGGAATGAAGCCGGTGCTGATCAACTGATAATCCGGCGGGAACGGACCGATGCTGGTACCGCTACCCGCGGCCGTCATGACCGAAAGGGTCAAGCCGCGAAAGATCAGCATGCCCGCTAGCGTCACGATGAAGGACGGGATGCGGTGATAGGCGATGAAATAGCCCTGGGCAGCACCGACCGCGCCGCCGAGCGCAAGGCAGATCACCGTCGCCAGCACATAATTCATGTGCCACTCGGCAATGAGAATGGCCGCAACGGCGCCGATGAAGCCGACTATCGAGCCGACCGACAGGTCGATATGGCCTGCGACGATCACCAGCAGCATGCCGAGCGCCACGATGACGATAAACGAATTCTGCAGGATAAGGTTGGTCAGGTTCAGGGGTCTGAAGAGAACGCCGCCGGTCGAAATCTGGAAAAACAGCATGATCGCGATCAGTGCGATCAACATGCCGTATTCCCGGATGTTGTTGCGGATGTATTCGCCAATGGAAACCACGTGGCTGGTATCTTCTGTGGCTGGGCTGGCCGTAGTCATTAGTGCTTCTCCCCTGAGCGCATGATAGCGCGCATGATAGTTTCCTGGCTCGCCTCTCCCTTCGGCAGTTCGGCGACGATCCGTCCTTCGTTCATGACGTAGATGCGGTCGCAAGTGCCGAGAAGTTCAGGCATTTCCGATGAGATCATCAGAACGCCCTTCCCGTCGGCGGCAAGCTGGTTGATGATGGAATAGATTTCGTATTTGGCGCCGACGTCGATGCCTCGCGTCGGCTCGTCGAGGATGAGCACCTCGGGATCGGAGAACAGCCACTTCGACAGCACCACCTTCTGCTGGTTGCCGCCGGAAAGATTGACCGCTTCCTGGAACACACCGGAGCTGCGGATACGCAGCTTGGAACGGTAGTTTGTCGCGACCTGCAGTTCGCGGATGTCGTCGATTACGGTCGCCTTGGAGATGCCGAAGAGGTTGGCGAGCGTCGTGTTGTGCAGGATGCTTTCGTTGAGGACGAGGCCGAGCTGCTTGCGGTCCTCGGTGACATAGGCAAGACCCGCGTCGATCGCCCTGCGCACCGTGCTGACATCCACCGGCTTGCCTTCGACCAACACCTCGCCGCTGACCTTATGGCCATAGGACTTGCCGAAGACGCTCATGGCGAATTCGGTGCGGCCGGCGCCCATCAGGCCGGCAATGCCGACCACTTCGCCCTTGCGCACATTGATGTTGATATTGTGCAGAACCTGGCGGTCGCGATGCTGCTGGTGGAAGGCATTCCAGTTCTTGACTTCGAAGATGGTCTCGCCGATCGGCACCGAGCGCGGCGGATAGCGGTCGGCGAGCTCGCGTCCGACCATGTTGCGAATGATGATGTCTTCGCTGATCTCTTCCTCGTGACAGTTCAGTGCCTTTACCGTCATGCCGTCGCGCAATACCGTGATCTGATCGGCCACCTTGCGCACTTCGTTGAGCTTGTGCGTGATGATGATCGAGGTGATTCCCTGGTTGCGGAATTCCATGAGGAGATTGAGGAGCGCATCCGAATCGTTTTCGTTGAGCGATGCGGTCGGCTCGTCGAGAATAAGAAGCTTCACGCTCTTCGACAGGGCCTTGGCGATCTCGACGAGCTGCTGCTTGCCGACACCGATGTCGGTCACGAGCGTGTTCGGAGATTCCTTCAGGCCAACCTTGGCGAGGAGCTGCTTGGTGCGGTTGAACGTTTCCTGCCAGTTGATCACGCCCTTGGCGCCGACTTCGTTGCCCAGGAAGATGTTTTCCGCAATCGACAGAAGCGGCACAAGCGCCAGCTCCTGATGGATGATGATGATGCCGACTTCTTCGGAGTCCTTGATGGTCTTGAACTGGCGGACCGCGCCATCATAGAAGATGTCGCCGTCATAGCTGCCGGCCGGATAAACACCCGAGAGTACCTTCATCAGGGTGGACTTGCCGGCCCCGTTTTCGCCCACCAAAGCGTGGATTTCGCCCTGCCGGACTTTCAGATTGACATTTTCCAAAGCGTTCACACCGGGGAACGACTTGGTGATGCTCCGCATTTCGAGGATGGTATTGTCCATTGTCCGTATCCAACGCCACGCCCGAACATAGCAGACCGGGCGATCGTCATAAATATCAGAGCCAGGGCCCACCTTTCGGCGAGCCCTGGCCGGTATGTCGGAAGATTACTTCAGCTGATCAGCCTTGTAATAGCCGCTCTCGACGAGAACCTTCTCGTAGTTGGTCTTGTCAACAGCAACCGGGGTCAGCAGGTAGGACGGAACGACCTTGACACCGTTGTCGTAGGTCTTCGTGTCGTTGACTTCCGGCGTCTTGCCTTCCATCAGAGCGTTGACCATGTTGACGGTGACCTTTGCGAGGTCACGGGTGTCCTTGAAGATCGTGGAGTGCTGCTGGCCAGCGATGATGGACTTAACCGACGGAATTTCGGAGTCCTGACCGGTAACGATCGGCAGCGGCAGGTCGGCAGTGCCATAGCCTACGCCCTTGAGCGAGGAGATGATGCCGATGGACAGACCGTCGTACGGAGACAGAACGGCGTTGACGTGAGCGTCGGTGTAGTTGGCCGACAGCAGGTTGTCCATGCGAGCCTGAGCCGTTGCCGGATCCCAACGCAGCGTGCCAACCTTGTCCATGCCCATCTGACCGGACTTAACGACCAGCTTGCCGCTGTCGATGTACGGCTTCAGGACGGACATTGCGCCGTCATAGAAGAAGAAGGCGTTGTTGTCGTCCGGCGAACCGCCGAAGAGCTCGATGTTGAACGGGCCCTTGCCGTCCTTGAGGCCGAGGCCGTCGACGATCGAGTTAGCCTGGAGAACACCGACCTTGAAGTTGTCGAAGGTGGCGTAGTAGTCGACGTTGCCGCTGTCGCGGATCAGGCGGTCATAGGCGATGACCTTGATGCCGGCGTCATGAGCCTTCTGCAGAACGTCGGACAGGGTCGTGCCGTCGATTGCGGCGATGACCAGAACCTTGACGCCCTTGGTGACCATGTTCTCGATCTGCGAGAGCTGGTTCGGAATGTCGTCGTCGCCGTACTGCAGGTCGGTGCCGTAGCCGGCAGCCTGGAGCTGCTTGACGATGTTGTTGCCATCATCGATCCAGCGAGCCGAAGCCTTGGTCGGCATGGAAATACCGACGGTGCCCTTGTCCGCCGCGAAGGCAGGCGCCACCAGAGTAGCGACGCTGAACGCAGCGGCCGCCATCAATGAGATAATGGATTTCATTACTCTCTCCCTTGTTAATAATGCGGCGGACGAAAAAACGCCCGCCCGAAACTGCGGCAGGTTCCGTAGAAGGAATGGTTACTTCCAATTGTGAGAAACGAAGTAGGTCTCCTCCACGCTCTCACGTGCATGAGCTGCACCCAGCGCACGACCGGCAAACTCGTACGATTTCGTATAACTGTCAAATAGAATAACTGGCACAACATATACCTAATTTGGTATAATGTTAAAAAATAGTACTTTTTTGCCGACGAATGGGAAATTTGGCCATGATGGAGAAAATATATAGCGATTATCCGAGCGAAAGCATCGAGATTCATTCCGACAGTTTTCGCGACGATACGCTGCTCAAAGCGGGTTTGAAGCTCAATCACCTGCGCATGATCGTCACAATCGAGGACCATGGGCAGATTTCGGCCGCCGCTGAGTCGATGAACATCTCGCAACCTGCGGCTTCGCGCATGCTGTCAGAAATGGAGTCGATCGTCAAAAGTCCGCTCTACGAACGTGTTGCACGCGGCGTCGTGCTGACCCCCTTCGGCTTGGCGCTGGCGAAGCGGGCACGCAAGATCCTGCTCGAACTGCGCGAGGTGAACCGCGAGATCGGCGAGCTTAGAACCGGCAAAGGCGGCTCGGTCTTTCTCGGCGCCGTCACCGCACCTGCGATCAGCCTCGTCGTGCCGGCGATCCAGCGTGTGACGCGCGCCTATCCCGGCATCGAGATCAATATCGAAGTGGAGACCAGCAACGTGCTGGCGCGTGAACTGCTCGCCGCCCGGCATGACTTCATCATCAGCCGCATTCCCGACGAGCTCGATCCGCGCCTGTTTGCCGCCCATGAAATCGGCGTGGAGAAAGCCTGTCTCGTGGTCCGCAACGGCCATCCGCTGCTGGAGAAGGGCGTTGCCAGCCTCGAGGACCTGCCGGCCTATGACTGGGTCTTCCAGCCGCCGGGTACATTGTTGCGGCGCAAGGTGGAAGACATCTTCATCCGGGCTGGCGTGCCCTTGCCGGAAAACATCATCAACACCTCTTCGCTGCTGCTGACGCTTGCCATCGTCTGCAAGACGGACGCGATAACACCCGTCGCGCTCGATATGGCGCAGTTCATGTGCGGGCAGTCATCGCAAGCCGGCGAATCCTGCATCCTGCCGATCGATTTCGAGATCGACGTGAAACCCTACAGCCTGATTACCGCCCGAGAGCGCGCCATGCCGCCGAGCGCCCGGCTGCTGCACGACATGATCCTGGAGGAAAGCAGGACCCTCGATCCGGCCTGAAAACCGCGTAACGGTTTCCGTCCGGTGGCCCTCCGGCTCGCGATCAGCTCACTGTCATAAGCTCCACACCAACTTGCGCGGCTATCCCGGACCTCGTTGGAGGCAGACATGTTGTTCGGGCAATCGCTGTTTCAATCCGTCCTCGATCGTCTCGATGCGGAAGAAGAAAACACTGAGAAGGATGAGGCGGCGCATCGCATCCGCGGCCTCAACGTGAGCTTTGCCGCAACCGTTTTCGGTGGCGAGCCAGCGGCGTCCTCCCGTCCGGACGATGCCTATGTCGATAATCTCGGCAACGACATCCCTTCGCAGGAGCCAATGCCACCGGAGCCCGAAGCGAAGGAGCCAGAGCCGCCGGCAATGCCGGACTATCTCGCACGAACTTCGCGGGAGGAGGTAGCGGCCGAACTGGCGATCTCTTCGCAGACCACCCTTCAGTCTCTCCACGAAAAACGCCGCGCTTTCGCCAAGTCCAATCATCCGGACAGCGTCGCTCCAGCCTTTCGAGAGCAGGCAACGACACGCATGATGATTGCCAATCAATTGATCGACGAGGCCATCCGGCGTCTCGCGCGCTAGCTACTTCTTCTCGTCCGTCGGCTCGTCATCATCCGCCTCATCACTCGCAGCAGCGCTTTCAGCCTCGGCCTTGGGCGGCTGCGGATTGAAGCTGAAAAGCAGCATCCAGGCGGCGTAGACACCAAGGCCGCCCGCGAGGACGGCCCAAAAGGGCTGCGGCCCCAAAGCCTCGACGATCGCCCAGCCGAAGCAGACGGCAACGATCAGAACCCGCACCCAAAGCGGCTTATAGGCGGGATGGTTGGGATCGATCAGTTTCATGAGTCACGTTCGCCTGTTGGAGAGATCCTGTCTTTAGCGCATGATCCCGAAAAGTGCGAAGTGGTTTTGCGAGAGATCCTGTTGATCAAATTGGCACGAGGCGGCGATTTGAGGAAAAGCCATTTTCGCGACATGAATTTCGGAATTGTGAAATGACGGCGGCTTGACGCCGCCATTGGAAAATGGAATGAAAATTCCATACGGATCATTATTCGGTTTATTTGTTCCGAATTAGGGAGGTGAAGATGACTGTCAGATTTGGTCTGCTCGGCGCCGGGCGCATCGGTAAAGTGCACGCAAAGGCCGTGAGTGGCGATGCAAACGCCAAGCTCGTTGCAGTGGCGGATGCGTTTCCAGCCGCTGCCGAAGCAATTTCCTCCGCCTATGGCTGCGAAGTCCGCACCATCGAAGCGATCGAAGCCGCCAAGGACATAGACGCCGTCGTGATCTGCACGCCGACCGACACGCACGCCGATCTTATCGAGCGCTTCGCCCGTGCCGGCAAGGCAATTTTCTGCGAAAAGCCTATCGATCTCGATGTTGCCCGCGTAAAGGCCTGTATCAAGGTGGTTGAAGAGGCGAAGGGCAAGCTGATGGTCGGCTTCAATCGTCGCTTCGACCCGCATTTCATGGCGGTCAAGAAGGCCATCGATGACGGCCGCATCGGCGCGGTCGAGATGGTGACGATCACCTCGCGCGATCCCGGCGCCCCGCCGGTCGACTATATCAAGCGCTCCGGCGGCATTTTCCGCGACATGACCATCCATGATTTCGACATGGCCCGCTTCCTGCTCGGCGAAGAGCCGGTCGCCGTCACCGCAACCGCTGCAGTCCTCGTCGACAAGGCGATCGGCGAAGCCGGCGATTACGACAGCGTCTCCGTCATCCTGCAGACGGCTTCGGGCAAGCAGGCGATCATCTCCAATTCCCGCCGCGCCACCTATGGCTACGATCAGCGCATCGAGATCCATGGCTCGAAGGGCATGGTCGCGGCCGAAAACCAGCGCCCCTTCTCCATCGAAGTCGCCAACGGCGACGGCTATACCCGCCCGCCCCTGCACGACTTCTTCATGACCCGCTATACCGAAGCCTATGCCAACGAGATCGCGAGCTTCATCGCCGCCGTAGAAAAGGGCGCCGCGATCACGCCATCCGGCGCTGACGGCCTTGCGGCGCTGAAGCTTGCTGACGCCGCGGTTCAATCCGTGAAGGACGGGAAGTTGGTTAAGGTCGACTGAGCAGCCGCCCGATTCCCCAAGGGCTAAGGCTCTTCCAATAAGTCCGCCGCGAAGCACTTCGCGGCGGATTTTTCTTTGGCCCGCCCCGCCGCAGCGCATGATCATGATTTGTCGCAAGCGCTCGACAGTCTGTCGCCGGCAATCGGCAACGGAAACTCATCAGCCATGAGCCGCCACCGAAAGCCCTTGCGAATCACATAAGTCCATGCTTATCTGTTGCCATGATAGAGAACGAGATATTCCGGGCTTTGGCCGATCCGACCCGTCGCGCCATTTTTGAAAAGCTTGCTGTCGGCAGCATGAACGCCAGCGGTCTGCGCGAAGGCATGGAAATCAGCCAGCCGGCGATGTCCCAGCACCTTGCGGTCCTGCGGAGCGCCGGGTTGGTCAGAGAAGAGCGCCAGGGGCGTTTCGTGAACTACGAAGTCGATCCGGAAGGGCTGGCCCTCATCGCCCAATGGCTGGCGAAATACCGCGCCTACTGGCCTGCCCGGATCGAAGCTCTCAAGGTCTTGCTGAAGGATATGGACCAATGAACGACCTGAAGCCCCTCGTGCGGGAAAACGGCATCGAACTCGAATACGACCTCAACGAGCCACCGCAAAAGGTCTGGCGCGCGGTCAGCACCCCTGAACTTCGTGAAAACTGGCTGCCGAGGGAAGCTTTGGCCAATCCCGACGCGATTTCCGTCACACCGGGCGAAGAAGTCCGCTACAGGCTGCGCGATGACGCGCCACCATTCCTCGAAAGCACCGTGACGTTCAGGATAACCCCGAACGCAAGCGGCGGTACGAGTCTGCGGATCATCCACGAACTTGATGATGTGAGGCTTCGAAGGACTGCAAAAGCTGCGGCAAACAACAACGGCTTCTCCGTTATGCGCGCCGCCTGACACGCCAAATCCACCAACAATTTCAGTGATATTGGAGATTGCCGATGCGCGAAGCGATGCAACTCGTCCCTATGGTCGTTGAACAATCCAGCATGGGAGAGCGGTCTTTCGACATCTATTCCCGCCTGCTGCGCGAGAGGATCATCTTCCTGAATGGTGAGGTGAACGATGCCGTTTCGGCCCTGGTCTGCGCGCAACTACTGTTTCTCGAGGCGGAAAATCCGAAGAAGCCGATCAGCCTCTACATCAATTCGCCGGGTGGCGTCGTGACCAGCGGCCTCGCCATGTACGACACGATGCGCTACATCCGCGCGCCAGTGCAGACCCTTTGCATGGGGACGGCTCGTTCGATGGGATCGTTCCTGCTGATGGCGGGAGAGCCCGGCCAGCGCACCGCCCTGCCCAATGCTAGCATCCATATCCACCAACCTTTGGGCGGCTTCCAGGGTCAGGCCTCCGACATGCTCATCCACGCCGAGGAAATCAAACGTACCAAGCATCGCATGACGCGGCTCTACGCCGAGCATTGCGGCCGTTCCTATGACGAATTTGAACGCGGCATGGACCGCGACCACTTCATGACGGCGGAAGAAGCTTTGGAATGGGGATTGATCGACCGCATTCTCCATGTTCGCAAAGAGGATCAGCATATGGGTTTGGCGGATTGATTTAAAAACGGCGCTACGACCCCTAATGAATGAGGTTGCACATTTGATTGAAGGCCGGTTGCCCGGCCTTCTCTTCTGATTATCTACTTCGTCACCGGTTGATCGCCTACCTGCTGCCCAGCAGGTATCGGCGCTGCAATAGCTGGCTCAGCCGCGGCAGTCTCATTCCCGTTTCCCGGCGGCGCAAACCAGTATTTGGCCGATGTGGCGCCCCGCTTGATAACGACATGCTGGTTGGCGAAGATGCGATAAGGCTGGCTCCACTCCCCGTCCGGCCACTGCACACGCACCACGGCGCGTTCATTGGTGCCAAGACCGAAATGCGTGAAGCCGACATGGCCCGACGCATGACCGCCGCCAATCTGCACGCGCTGCACCTGCGTTTGTGTGCCCGCCCGGACATTGATGGTGGCGCCGATGCCCACATGGTTGATCGGGCCGTTGTCTAATTCGATTTCGGTCCAATTGCCGAGCGGGCGATAGCCCCACTCTGTCTTTGCACCGAGATTGCGGAACAGGAAGGCCCGCTGCATGCGGTTGACGACGAGGATGTCGAGCATGCCGTCATTATTGAAATCCTCGACCACCGCCCCGCGCCCCTTGCCGGGAAGCGCAATGCCGGCCTCGTCCCCCTTTTCGGTGAACTTGCCATCGAAGCCGCCGAGCAGGAGATTGTCCGGATCGCTGCTGGCAAAATCCGGCATGGCCTCGACATTGCCCTTGGTCAGGAATAGATCCATGTTGGTATCGTTGTTGATATCGGCAAACTGCGCGTGCCAGGCCGTCGAAGGCCTGTGGTCCTTGCCGGTATAGGGCCGATAGGCGGCTACCCCCTTTTCATAGGCGGTGTCGCGATAGGTCGGGCTGTCGTTATCCGCCTCGTCATCAAGCTCCTGCAGCTTGTTATCGCCCATCGAGGTGATGAAATATTCCGGCCTGCCGTCTGCCTTCGGATCGGCTTCCGCAAGGCCCATGCCCCAGATCTTCAATGAGGCCCAGCCTTCTGCGGTCGTATATTGCCGCGGCGGCCGTCCGGGCGCGATGTCCCAGAGCTGCTCCTGTCCGCCGCGATAATATTGCCGGTCATTGGCAACGCGCAGCGAATCCTGGCCCGAATGATTCCAATCGGTAAACAGCATCGACAACGTGCAATAGCTCGGCTTCAGCGGCAACGGATTGGAATAGTCGACCTTGTCGTTGCTGGTAGGACGATCGAAAACATTGTCGCTGCAGGTGCCGAAGGGCGTCCCTGGCGCGTAGCGATCGACATAATTGCCGAAAGCAAGAGTAGGATATTTATTGCCGGCTTCCCACGTGGCCGCAAACGCGACCGTCCAGTCCTTGCCGCCGTCAAAGGCGAAGGTGCGATTGGCCTTTTCGAAGGTACAGTCCGGACCGCCCTTGAGGATGATATTTTCACCGAGCCGCAACAGAACGACATCCGTATAGCCGTCATTGTCGATATCGATCGGATAGACGCCGAGAACGGACCGGATATCCTTGTCGGAAAGATTGATCGGCTTCGCTTTGAATTTCAGTGCGCCGCCCGTCTCGCTTTCATTGACATAAAGCGCCAGCGGACTGGTGCCGCCGGCCATCATCAGGTCGGGCTTGCGATCGCCGTTGCAATCGAAGCTGGCGACGCCGCCGCCGACGAAATACTCCCAGCCGCCGGTATATTGATGGTCAATGCCGGCGGCGACCGCTTCCTCCTGGAAATGCGGGACATCCATCAGGAAGGGTGCCGGCGCGGCCGTGTCCTCGGCAAAGCTGCCGGGCGCGAACGAGAAGGAAATCAAGCTGGCTATGGCCAGCAAGGTTGCAATCTTCTTCATTGGTTCACCCCTGCCTGCTCGATGACCAGCGTCTTGAGGAAAGCGATGATGCGGGCGCGATCCTCGTCGGACGCGCCGACATAGGTGTCGCGGGCGGTGCGACCGTCGCCGCCATGGGCGCGGATCACGCCGTCGAGCGTGGTGATGTCGTTGCGATGGCCATAGGGCGGCGTCGAGGCCACGCCCCAAAGCTCCGCCGTCATGAAGATATTGCGATCGACAAAGCGCTGCGCCAAAAGCTCGTTGCCGAGCTGGTCGACGCTGCTGTCGGTCATGGTGTGGCGCTTGAGATCGCCAAACAGCGGCACCAGCACCTGCCCCTTGTCATTGCGCTTCAGCTTCTTCGTCCAGTCGAGCTGCGACAGGTCGTAGATTGCCGGGTCTTTCACCTGCGAGACGCTCAGCGTGCCGGCAACATCGTTCGGCCCGGGATCGGAGAAGGAGAGACTGTCGAGCGGCAGGCTTGTTCTGTGGCAGGCCGTGCAGCCCATGCCGTCGAACAGCTTTTCGCCCGCCGCCGCCATATCGGGCCATTGGGCATTATCCGGCACCTTCCGCACCGGCGCCGGCAAGGTCGCCTGCCAGGCAACCATCGCCGAAACATCGCCGTTGCTGATCTCATCGGCATGTCCGTCGCCATCGAAATCCCGGGTCCCCGTCCATCGGCCGCCGAAGCGCTCCACCGGCTCCATGCCGTGATGCTGGTTCAACGCGTTGACGGTGAACTGCCGCAGCGAGGTCATCACGCCTTTCTGGCTGAAGGGGCGGATGACAAGATCCATGTCGATACCCTCCAGCTCCTGCATATCGACCAAGCCATTGGGTTGCGCGGTCAACCAGCCGAACTTCACGCCCTTGGTCTCGAGTGCGATGCGCTGCGGCTGGCCAGTTTTCGCCGCAAGCGTAATGGCGTTGGCGCGCTGGCGCTGCAGATCAACGGTCATCTCCCGCGCCAGAAGCTCGATCAGACCATCGCCGAACAGGCTGTTGGTGCCGCGCTCATTGGAGAATTGCGGATCGGTCGTGTCGAAATCCGCGCTCTCGAAACCTTCGGACACGAAAACATTGGTGGTGAAATCGCCGGCGCCACCGGGAAACGGCATGTTATGGCAGGAGGAACAGGCATTGGCGTCGACACCGGCCGTGCGGCTGAATTCGTTCATCACCGGATGCTTGCGCTTGGTCGGCACGATCGCCTGCGTAGCGCCGGGACGCCCTGCCCCGTCCTCGACTGTGAAGCGTGCCGTAAACAGCGCTTCGCCGATCTTGATGAGATTTTTGAGTTGCTCGACCGTCTGGTGGCCGGAAACCTCGGCGCCGGCCTGGCCCAGCGCCTCCGTTTTTTCCTCCCAAGGCTGCGACGCGATCGCCGGCAATCCCGTCGCGGCAAGACAGAGGCACACGAGTGCCATTCGTTTCATAGTCCCCTCCTCAACCAGTTTGGCCATGCAATTCCGTAACGGCAACCCCAGATCTGACGATGTCGTCGTCCATCATCGCCAGCGCGCGGTTGAGATGCCCTTCGAACACCAGCGTCGGCTCGTCCGCCACCACCCGCAGCTCCGGCATGCCCTCCATTCGCACGACATGCGATTCCGCCAGCCCCTCGGAAATGCCCTCCAACAATAGGTCATAATAGCGCGTCCCCGGCCCGGTGATCGCGATCGGCATGCTTTCATGCAGGCTGAGCACGCGCGACAAGCCGTTGCCGAGCGCCAATCCCGCCTGCCGGAAGGCGTGGATGTTGCGGCGGCTGCCTTGCCGGGCGCTGGCTGCGATCTTGTCGAGTTCGGCGATCGGCACGAATTTCGCCGGGATGGTATCCAGCGGCACATCGAAAGCCGCGCGCAGAATGGCATAGAAGCCGGCATAGGCTTCGATGCAGCCGCGCGAGCCGCAGCGACAGAGACCGCCGCCCGACATATGCAGCATATGGCCGAAATTCGGCGCCGATATTTCGTGCTTTCCTTCCTCGCCGCGGCGCACGATGCCGAGACCGATGCTGTGGCCGAGCGAGAGCGCGGCAAGCGCCCGGAAGTCGCGCCCTTTTTTATTCTCCTCCTGGCGGCCGACGGCAGCGGCGACGAGCTGAGTCTCGTTGCCGAGGATGATTTTCGCTGACCATTCGTCGCGCAGCACTGCGGCAAAATCGATCTGCTCGCGCCCGAAGATCGGCGACCAGCGCAGCACCGGCTCCGAGCTCTCGACGAGACCCTTGCTGCTGATCGAAATCATCAGGACCTTGTCGCGCGGCAATCGCGAGCGGGCGACGATCCGGTTCAAGGCATCGCGCAGACCGATGACGAAAGAGCCGGCACCCGAGACGTTCTGCTGTCTCGCCTCCGTGAAGCGGTCGATCAGCCGGCCGGCATAATCCACAAGCGAATATTGCACCGCATCCGATGAAATGATGACGACGATCAGATAGCCGCAATCGCGCCGCTGCGAAAAAAGCACGCGCGGCCGGCCGCGTCCTCCGGCGGCCTGTTGCTCCGCCTTCTCGATGATCTGCGCCCGCTCCAGATCGGTGGTGATGACCGATATCGTCGCCGAGGAAAGCTTGGTGAAATCAGAAAGTTCCGTATGGGCGAGCGGACCGTGACGGCGCAGCGCCGTCAGCACCAGAACACTGTTTTTCTGGCGGACCAATTCGGTGCTCGATTTGGCCAGCATTATCAAGCCTCCCGCTCATTCCACCCTCCTCTCCCCATCTCCACCCGGCCCCTTTCAACGGTCGATTAAACCTGGGGATGCGGGTGTTGACAGGTGAAAAAATCTCTGACACTAAATTTCTCGACTGTCGAGAAAAAAATCCGAACCTTTCTCGTCAGCGTTATCGCGGCGGCCGGCGGGAGCTCAGGGCACGTGCGGTCGCATTCACTCGGGAGGATAATATGAGAGCTTTTATTAAGCTGGCTGCCGGTGCGGCCATCGTTTTGACCATGCAGACGGCGGCCTTCGCGAAGGATCTCGTCGTCGGCGTTTCCTGGTCGAACTTTCAGGAAGAGCGTTGGAAGACCGACGAAGCGGCCATCAAGAAGGCCCTTGCTGCGGTTGGCGCCAAGTACATTTCCGCTGACGCCCAGTCGTCCGCTTCCAAGCAGTTGACCGACGTTGAATCCCTGATTTCCCAGGGCGCCAACGCTCTCATCATTCTCGCTCAAGATTCCGACGCCATCGGCCCGGCCGTTGAAAAGGCCGCCGACGAAGGCATTCCGGTTGTCGGCTACGACCGCCTGATCGAAAATCCGGCCGCCTTCTACATCACCTTCGACAACAAGGAAGTGGGCCGCATGCAGGCTCGCGAAATCCTCAAGGCCAAGCCGGAAGGCAACTACGTCTTCATCAAGGGCTCGTCGTCCGACCCGAACGCCGACTTCCTGTTCTCCGGCCAGATGGAAGTGCTGAAGCCCGCCATCGACGCCGGCAAGATCAAGAACGTCGGTGAAGCCTACACGGACGGCTGGCTGCCGCAGAACGCGCAGCGCAACATGGAGCAGTTCCTGACCGCCAACAACAACAAGGTTGATGCAGTCGTCGCCTCCAACGACGGCACCGCCGGCGGCGCCGTTGCTGCTCTCGACGCACAGGGCCTCGCAGGTTCCGTTCCGGTTTCCGGCCAGGACGCCGACAAGGCAGCTCTGAACCGCATCGCGCTCGGCACGCAGACCGTCTCCATCTGGAAGGACTCCCGTGAGCTCGGCAAGCGCGCTGCCGAAATCGCCATCGATCTCGCCAACGGCAAGTCCATGGACCAGATCAACGGCGTCCAGACCTTCAGCGGCGGCTCGAAGCACGTTGCCATGAAGTCGGTATTCCTGACCCCGCAGCCAATCACCAAGGACAATCTGAACGTCGTCATCGACGCCGGCTGGATCAGCAAGGCTGAAGCTTGCCAGGGCGTCAAGGCCGGCACCGTTGCAGCCTGCAAATAAGCTGCCCGTGAACGGTTGACCCGATCATAATAGCGACGCCGCAGCGGCACACTCCGTTGCGGCGTCGAATGCGGATCAGGAGCGGACAACTCTCCCTTGCAGTCGGAGACCAGGCTTCCCGCATCGTGCTGCGCCATCGCATATCCCATTGACCTGCCGGATGGCGGTCATCGGGACCGGGTGAAGACCGGCCACAGAGGCGATGACGCATTTTTGAGATTGGCGCAGTCCTGCCGGCGATAGCCTAGAATGCATCGCTGGCCGCGCCCAACAGTGGGAGAACGGCAAAGCGATGGCCGACATGACACAGTCCACAACATCGAGCGGTCCCCGCAATGCAGAAGCCGGAGCAATCACCCGGTTCCTGCGTGCCACCGAAATCGATACCCGCCTGCTCGGCATGATCGGAGCGCTGCTGATCATCTGGATCGGCTTCGATCTTTATCTTCGGATATTCGACGGCCGGGAATTCCTCACCGCCAGAAACCTTTGGAACCTTTCGGTGCAGACCTGCGAAATCGCGGTCCTCGCAACCGGCATGGTGCTGGTCATCGTCACGCGCAACATCGATCTTTCGGTCGGCTCGCTGCTTGGCTTCGTCGCCATGATCATGGGCGTCATCCAGGCCAAGTGGCTGCCGCAATATCTCGGCTTCGACAGTTCCTGGACCTGGATCATCACGCTGATCTGCGGCCTGGCGATCGGCACGGCCATCGGCGCCTTCCAGGGCGCGATCACCGCCTTCATGAATGTCCCCTCCTTCATCGTCACGCTCGGCGGGCTTCTCGTCTGGCGCGGCCTTGCCTGGTATGTCACCAGCGGCCAGACCGTGGCACCGATGGACTCCACCTTCGTCGTCATGGGCGGCGGCGGCGCCACCGGTTCGATCGGCGCGACCTGGAGCTGGGTGGTGGGTGTGATCTCCTGCCTGCTGATCATCGTCGGCATCATCAGCTCGCGCCAGCAAAGAAAGCGCTTTCACTTTCCGCGCCGTCCGCTTTGGGCGGAATATTTCCTTGCTGCCCTCGGCTCCCTGCTCGTCCTCGGCACGGTCTATCTCTTCAACAGCTATTATTGGCCGATCGGCATCGCCAAGCGCTACGCCACGGACCATAATATTGCCTGGCCGGAAACGGGATTGAACATTCCCTACGGCATCGCCGTCCCCGTCCTCATCGCCGTCTCCATCGGCATCGTGATGACCTTCATCGCCACGCGCCTGCGCTTCGGCCGCTATGTCTTCGCGATCGGCGGCAATCCGGAAGCCGCCGAACTCGCCGGCATCAAGACCCGCTGGGTCATCGTGAAGATCTTCGCGCTGATGGGCTTCCTCGCCGCCGTCTCGGCCGCGATTTCCACGGCGCGCCTCAACTCGGCCGTCAACTCGCAGGGCACGACCTACGAGCTCTTCACCATCGCCGCGGCCGTTATCGGCGGCACCTCGCTTGCCGGCGGCAGCGGCACCGTCGCCGGCGCCATGATCGGCGCCCTGGTCATGCAATCGCTGCAATCGGGCATGGGTCTCGCCAATGTCGATACGCCAATTCAGAACGTCGTCGTGGGCATTGTCCTGGTGGTCGCCGTTTGGCTTGACATCGTCTACCGCTCGCGCGCCAAGTAA
Organism: Rhizobium sp. CB3060; assembly: GCF_025200735.1. NCBI lineage: Bacteria > Pseudomonadati > Pseudomonadota > Alphaproteobacteria > Hyphomicrobiales > Rhizobiaceae > Rhizobium > Rhizobium sp. CB3060. Next base: position 2,312,438 of record NZ_CP104158.1, read on the forward strand.
AAGGAATTCTGAACCATGACGGATCAAACCACTCCGCTTGTGGAAATGAGGAACATTTCCATCTCCTTCGGCGGTATTCACGCCGTCGACAATGCCTCGGTGGATCTCTACCCCGGCGAAGTCGTGGCGCTGCTCGGCCATAATGGCGCCGGCAAGTCGACGCTGATCAAGATTCTGTCCGGCGCCTACAAGCGCGACAGCGGCGATATTCTGATCAACGGCGAACCGGCCGATATCCGCACGCCCCGCGACGCCAAGAAATACGGCATCGAGACGATCTACCAGACGCTCGCCGTCGCCGACAATGTCGACGCCGCCGCCAATCTTTATCTTGGCCGCGAGCTGCAGACGCGCTGGGGCACGCTCGACGACGTCGCCATGGAGGCTTCGGCCCGCAAGGTGATGGGTCGCCTGAATCCCAACTTCAAGCGCTTCAAGGAGCCGGTGAAGGCGCTCTCCGGCGGCCAGCGCCAGTCGGTGGCGATCGCCCGCGCCATCCTCTTCAACGCCCGCATCCTGATCATGGACGAGCCGACGGCTGCGCTCGGCCCTCAGGAAACCGCGCAGGTGGGCGACCTGATCAAGCAACTGAAGAAGGACGGCATCGGCATCTTCCTCATCAGCCACGACATCCACGATGTCTTCGACCTAGCCGACCGCGTCTCGGTGATGAAGAACGGCCAGGTCGTCGGCCACGCCCGCACAGAGGATGTCACCAAGGACGAAGTCCTCGGCATGATCATCCTCGGCAAGGTCCCCCCCAAAGCCATCCCCGGCCCCGGCGCGATGAAGAGCTGAGCCCGATATCCTAAGCAAACAACAAGGCCGCGAGCCCTAACAATCGCGGCCTTGTTTCATTCACACAAACCGATATGTGGTTTCCCGCATTTTCCGCATTGAAGCCAAACGCTTCCTGGGCTAAGAACCACCTCATCGGACAGGCGAGTCAAACCGCCTAAGGCATGCACCCGTAGCTCAGCTGGATAGAGTGTTGGATTCCGATTCCAAAGGTCACAGGTTCGAATCCTGTCGGGTGCGCCATTTCTAACGTATTGATTCATCTGCAATATTTTCGGTAGTAGTCAGCTTACGGTTCTTCGCCCGTGCTGCTCGAAATCTATCCGCCACGGTACCAGTAGCCGCTCATTGTTGAATGAAAATCCGTTCAATCGGGTTCGGACATGAACAGAGCAATTTGAAAATCCATCACTCACCAACTGAGACGAGGACCGAAAGAGCCATAGGAACCGGGTGTTGACCCGCTTGGATCTAGCTGATTATCTCTTTGGACTCTCTCTTCCCATCGCCGACGTTCGGCCGCTTTGTCTTTGGCGTTGGCGGGATCTGCCGATTTGCTCGCGGTTACCGGACGAGATGAGCCGCCGGTTCCGCCGACCGTCGAGCAGGAAACAAAGAAAACAGCGGGAAAAATAATCAGAATGCCCAGGGCAACTGCCCTCGTGAGCCCGTTGTGGATCGGCTGCATAGACATCCCTTATGCTCTTTGACCATCTGTAATAGACGGAGATGTTATTCGATTTCGTATCGAGTGAAAACTAGAGGCTATTCGGATTTCCGTGTGATGGACATGGGTCCTGGCAGGTCGATCTGCAGCAGAAAGCGAGGCGGACGGCGGTGGCTCGCAACGCTCGGGTGCCTGCATAATCTCGCGGATATGTCGGTTAGCCCCCACGGACATCTGCCGCGAAATCTGGTAGGGTAGCGTTTGTCGCCTGGATCGGTCACCTTACGATGGAGAGGCAGATGGTTCGCATCCTTGCATTATCGTTCGTCTTCGTCACGCTCGCGCTGTCGCCCCTTCGCGCGGCTACTGTCGACCCAGCCACTGTGACCTGCAAAGAGTATAATTCGAGCAGCCACCAGGGCATGCTCGATATAATCTCGGCTTTGTACGATGCCACGAGAAGCGACCCAAAGCTTGGCGCGCTCAAAGAAAGCAAGTTCGGGGATACTCTCGACAAAGCCTGCACTGCCAAACCAGAAGCGAAGGTGATCGACGCGTTGCGATGATCGGCGCTAACTTTGGCACAGCGAAATGGTGGATAGGTTTCTCACGCCCCACCTAAACACTCCGATATGGAATAGCCGAACGCGTGAATTTCTCGACGCGGATATTTTTGGTTGCGGCAGCGATACGAAGGGCATTCTCCGCCAATTCCTGTTCGCGATGAGGCCCGATCACAATTGAGTCCAAACCCAGGTCGATTTGCCGATCGACAGTCGCTTGCTGCAGCGGGAGATCGAAATAGGGGATGGGAAGGCCAGGTCCCGGCCGGACGGCGACCTGAGAATGGTCTATCGGGATGGGATCTGAGATCAGCCGCCATTCATTCTCCTCCGCGAAGCTCTGATCTTTGAAGCTTGAGGCATAGACATGGAAAGCCGCGACCCAGCCCTCGGCAAGGTTCCAAATGTCTTTACTCTCTGCGTTTTCGAGGGTCTCGATGTTCTGCAGGAACATGTTCAGGTAGTCAGTGATGAGATCGACTTTGTCACGATCGCCGTAAATGCATTTCAGGAGCTTGAAGCCGTGCAGTTCCGCCGCTGCTTCCAGTGCGGACTTTTGAAAGCCCAGGGAAACGCCACCCGGCACGGCATATCCCCTCCATTGGCTAAGCAAGTCGCCATCCTCGGCAAAGGAGGCAACGCAGACGAAGTTTCGCGCAAGTGCTGGAAGGATTTGAATAATCTTCTCCAGCAATCGCTTTCCATTTGGTCCTTGCGTCTCGATCAGGCTTTCCGCAATCCCTGAAGCAAGGATAATTCCGTGCCGGAACTCTTCCTTGTCGTTCAGAAAATGAATGCAGGACGCCCACATCGACCTCGACCCGAGTATCCCAAGAGCACCAGGAAACGTCGTGTAGTGATACAGCTTCATCTCTTGTCCTCGTCCTCGAAATGCCGGCGGTTGGCTGGCTTCTTCACAGTGGTATATCCAGAGTTGAGAATAGCACTGGCGGCGACGTTTCTCTTGAACGTGGCGCATTCCGATATCACGTTCAGGCCGCTTGGTGGGCCGGCCAGCGTGGCAAGCGTAATCCCCCAACATCCATGAACAAACCGTAACTTGCCTCTCCGCCCGTTGAGGATGACACTTCTGTCGCGCCGGATAACGGAGATGATAGATATGTCGAATTTGGAAATGCTCGTCAGACGCCGGATCGAAGAAGAACGCGCCAAGGGGACACCCCCGGAGCGGATAACGCAGCTCGTTCAGGAACTCTTCAACAGCATGGACGCCGCGCAGGCGATCGCTCCTCATCCAGCTTCAGCCAATCGGAAGTCGTAACTGGACCCCGCATCCATCAGCTTCGCCGGTTCGAACTTCGACATCTTCGTGCCGGCGCCTCCCCCGATGAGGAGACGATAAAGCAGTCCCAATGGAACTGCCGCCGTAGACATGCGATAACGAGCCGGGAAACGAGGGGCGCTATCCATGTCCATTGGGAATTACCTTCGCACGATGCTGTCCGCGCTCGCCTTGCTTTGTAGCCCCTTGTCGGCCGATGCGGCCGGGCGGGTTGTCTATCTGACCTTCGATGACGGGCCATTGTCGGGGACGGCGAATGTTCTGGATGTCCTCGCCGAAGAGCAGGTTCCGGCGGCGATGTTCATGGTCGGGCTTCATGTCGAATCCAGCGCCGAACAAAGGGCGCTGCTGATGCGCGCCAAGACCCTGCCTTTGGTCACAGTTGGAAACCACAGCTACAGCCACGCCAACAATCACTATAGAGACTATTATTCCAACACCGACGCCGTCGTCGCGGATATGCTCAAGGCCAATACCGTGCTTGGCCTGACGCCCTGGGTCTATGCCCGCCTGCCCGGACGCGATGTCTTTCGCCTGATCGACTATTCCAAGGACGATCTTTCAATGGATCCCGCCCGCTACGAGCGCGAGGTGGTCGATTATGACTATGTGGCCGCAATGAAATTCCTGATCTATGGCTGGGACTTCGAATGGGCGCATTCGGGAGACGGAAAACCTGTGCAATCCGTCGATCTCCTGCTCAGCGAAATCGATCACCTCTTCGCCTATGGCCGGTTCATGAAACGCAATGAGATGATCCTCTTGATGCATGATGAGATGTTTCAGGATCGGTTCGACGGCAAGGAAAAGCTTAGAGCCCTCATCCGGCAATTGAAGCAAAGGGGCTACACGTTTGGCGACATAAAGCAATATGACCCGAACCCCTATACCGGAACCTTCATCCGTTCATCGTCAAAGTAATTTTGGTTACGCAACGCCAACCGGGCATCATGAGATGTTCGGATCACGCGATCCAACCGCCAACGCAAAAACATTTCCCGCAGCGTGTCGGAAACACGGCCTGTCTTCCGTCCTGGGATGAGATCGGCGATACCGTAATATGGATCGCCGAAGAGTCGAACAACGGAGGATATAGACATGGGCAAGACAATCGCAATCTGCCTAGCCAGATTGATCTTCGGAGCCGTCTTCGTGATGGCGGCCGCCTTCAAATTCGCGGGCATGCAATCGACGGCGGATTATATCGCATCGGCCGGTTTTCCGCTGCCGCTGTTCCTCGCCTGGATCGCCGCCTTCTTCGAAAGTGCGCTGGCGATCTGCCTGCTGACGGGAGCCTTCTTCTCCGAAGCCGCGCTGCTTGCCGGCATCTACGTCATCTTCCTTGCCTTCAGCTTCCACGGGCCAAACCGCTGGACCGGCGCTCAAGCGGAATTTGGCTTCTTCATCGATCATTTCACCTTTCTCGCCGGCCTGCTCTTTGCGGCAGTTCACGGTCCCGGAGAAAAATTGGCCGTTCGCGTCGGCATATTGCGGTCTGAGACCGGCATCTGATCGCAACCGTTTTCTTCAAGAGTGACGCATCTCTCGCCTTATAGTGTATAGTTGCCGCGATGCTTCCGAAGGTTGGCGCGCTTCCTGAATGAGGGGCGCCGCCTACCATCGGGAAATCCGCATATCGGCTGCTGTGACTATCATCTGCTTTACTCGGGACCTGGGGGGAGAAAGCGCAATGAGCAATGATCACGTCTATAATGTTCTATTTCTTTGCACGGGCAATTCGGCCCGTTCAATCCTTGCTGAATCGATCTTGAACACTGAAGGCAAGGGTCGCTTTCGAGCCTTTTCGGCCGGCAGCTTTCCCAAAGGCCAGATAAATCCTTGGGCCGTAAAAACACTCGAAGCCTTGGGCTATCCCTCTTCCGGCTTCAGTTCGAAGAGCTGGGATGTCTTTGCCGGGCCGGGCGCGCCACACATGGATTTCATCATCACCGTCTGCGATGACGCAGCAGGCGAAGTCTGCCCGATATGGCCCGGCCATCCCGCTTCCGCGCATTGGGGCATCGAGGATCCCTCCAAGGTGGAAGGCTCCGAATTGGACAAAGGCCGCGCCTTTGCGCAGGCCGCTCGCTACCTTAAAAATCGGATCATGCTTCTGGTCAACCTGCCGATTGCAACGATCGACCGGCTGGCGGTGGCAGCGCATCTACAGGAGATCGGCCAGATGGAAGGCTCGACATCGTTGCGGGCCTAAACGGCACGATATTTTGCTGCGCATGATCACGTTGCGCAGACGGGGTAGTTGACGAGCGAAGGCTTTGACTTCGGTCAAAGCTGTCGCGTTCCAAACCTGCATAACCGAGGCATGAAAAATCCGGTGAGCTTGGCTCTGCACCAGGAGGTTACATGTATCGCAGACTTATGTGTGCCCTTGACATAGATCAATTGCAGACCGGCGAGCCGCGGCTCCGGAAGCGGGCAGCGGCATGGGTCAGCGACGAGCAAAGAATTCGTCTGGAAGCAATGAAACCGGCAATCGGTTTGCTCGCGCAGATTGACGCATGGGTGACATACTGATTGAAAAGCAGGCCGGCTTATAGTTACAGTGATTTCAGAAATTTCTGAAATCACTGACAACGAGGTATCACCATGAATCTTCCGCCTCTCGTACAATCCTTTGTGCTTCATTTTGGGGAAATGGGTTCGCGCTGGGGCATCAACCGCACGGTCGGACAGATCTATGCCCTGCTCTTCGTCTCCCCGGCACCGCTTTGCGCGGAGGAAATCGTCGAAGCCCTCGGCATTTCCCGTTCGAACGTCTCCATGAGCTTGCGCGAATTGCAGACTTGGAACCTCGTGCTCCTCAAGCACAAGCCCGACGACCGCCGCGACTTCTTCACGACGCCGGATGATGTCTGGCAGATCCTGCGCACGCTCGCTGAAGAGCGCAAGAAGCGCGAGGTCGATCCGACGCTCTCGATGCTGCGCGAAATCCTGATGCAGCAGCCGGCAAGCGACACCGAACGCTATGCGCAGGGGCGGATGAGCGAGATGTACGGCCTGATCGAGCGCCTGACCAACTGGTACGAGGACGTCAAGCAGTTGGAGACCGAGCGGCTCGCGACCCTCCTGCTGCTCGGCTCGAAGGTAACGAAGCTGCTGGAGGCCAAGGACCGCGTCGTCTCGCTCGGCCGCCGCCGTTCCAAAACGACAAAAGAGGATTGAATGATGACTGCGGCTTTCTTCGATCCTGATCTCACTCCGGAAGAAACCCAGAAGGCGGTGCCCGAAGCCGCGCCGGCTGCGAGACGAAGTCAGGCCGCCCGGAGCCGAAAGCCCGCGGGGCTTTTGCTAGCTGCAGGCCTGCAAACCGCGGCGGCGCTGATCTGGATTCCGCAGGCAACCCTCCTCGCCTTCAGCATCGGCGTCATAAGCGACGGCGGCAGCACGATGGACGTGGTGTGGGCAGCGCTGGCGGTACTGGCGTTTGGCTTTGTTCGCGCCGCTCTTGATGCCGCCGGCGCACGTGTCGCCTTCCGCACAGCGAGAGACGAGCTGACATCGCGGCGTAATCGCGCCGTTGCGGCACTCGCTGCCCGCTCGCCCCTTGATATCGGCAAGCCGGCCTCCGGTCTCGCCGCGAGCGTCGTCGGCGAACAGGCCGAGGCGATCGTTCCCTATCTCGCCCGTTTCCGGCCGGTGCGCATGAAGGCGAGCGCGGTACCCCTCGTCATCCTCGCTTGCGTCTTTCCCGTTTCCTGGATCGCGGGGCTCATTCTGCTTGTCACAGCACCGCTCATTCCGATTTTCATGGCTTTGATCGGCTGGCGCGCCAAGGCTGCCAGTGAAAAGCAACTGGCCGAAACCGGTGGCCTCAACGCCTTTCTGCTCGATCGCCTGCGTGGGCTTGCGACGATCCGGGCGCTCGGTGCCGTCGATATTACGGCCACACGGTTGCGCGCCGATGCGGACTCTCTGCGAAAGCGCACGATGGCGGTATTGAAGATCGCCTTTCTGTCCTCCGCCGTTCTCGAGCTTTTCGCCGCCCTAGGCGTCGCAGCAACAGCCGTTTACATCGGCTTCAGCCTGCTGGGCTCGATCGATGTCGGTACGTGGCATGGCCGGCTGAGCCTGGCGCAAGGGCTTTTCATCCTTCTGCTCGCACCGGCCTTTTTCGAACCCTTACGCGAACTTTCGGCCGTTTGGCATGATCGCGCCAATGGCGAAGCGGCGCTCGCAGCACTCGACGCTCTGTCCTCGCAAGGAACTGCTATTCTCGATGCCGATGAACAAGACGCCAGCGACGACCGGATGGTGCTTGCTGCTCCCTCCGTGCAGATCGACAGGCTCATCTTCCGCTATGCGCCGGATCTTCCGGCCGTGATCGACAAACTCGGTCTCAACGTTGCGGCCGGAGAACATGTTGCCCTTTGGGGTGCGAGTGGCTCCGGCAAGACCACTATCCTCTCCTTGATCGCGGGACTTGCGCCACAGGAAGCCGGTGTGATCAGGATCGGCGGCGTCCCGCTGACGAAGAACAGTGCCGCTCCCCTTCGCCAGCGCATGGCCTGGATCGGACAACGGCCGCATATTTTCTCCGGTAGCCTGAAGAGAAATATCGGCCTTGGACGTCCCGATATCGACGACGGCGCCATAGACGATGCGCTGCGTGCCGTGCGCCTGGACACCGTGATTGCTGCAAACGAGATCGCCGCGGTCGGCGAAAGCGGCCTTGGCCTTTCCGGCGGCGAAGCGCTCCGGCTGGCACTGGCCCGCGTGGCCGCCAACCGTGCGGCCGGCATCATTCTCGCGGACGAACCGACCGCCCATCTCGACGCCGCCACCGCCGCCGAGGTGACCGAAGCTTTATTGGCCCTGGCGAAGGGACGGACACTGATCGTCGCGACACACGATCCGCTGCTTGCATCACGCCTCGACCGCACCATTGGGCTTGAACCCCATCACAAGGAGATTGCGGCATGAGACGGAGCCTCTCAATGCTTCTCCCGGTTATCCGCCTGTTCCATGCCGAACGCGGACGCGGTCTCTGTCTCGGCGCGGCGCTGTCGGCATTCGCCGTATTGGCTGGCGTCGGTTTGCTTGGCCTCTCCGGCTGGTTCATCACCGCGACCGCGCTTGCGGGTGGTTCGGCTGCAACTGCCATCGTCTTCGACGTCTTCGCGCCATCGGCCGGCATCCGCCTGCTCGCGATCGGCCGCACGGCGGCACGCTATGGCGAGCGGCTGGTGACCCATGACGTAACCCTGCGCGTTCTCGCGGCATTGCGCGAAAGGCTCTTTCGCGGCTGGGCAACGCCCGGCAGCGCCGCGGCCATGATGCGCCGACCGGCCAAGCTGCTGTTCCGGCTCACGGCCGACATCGATGCGCTGGATTCGCTTTACCTGCGGGTGCTGCTGCCGGCAGGCGTCGCTCTGCTGTCGGCGCTCGCCGTTGGCATTGCGCTGGGTCTAATGCAGCCGCTCTTCGGGACCTTGGTCGGCCTTTGGCTCGTCACCACCGGCCTCGGCATCCCCTTGATCGCCGGTCGGATGGCAATGAAGCCCGGACGCCGCCGTGCCCACGCGATGGAAGCGCTCCGCGCGCGTATCATCGATCTGATCGCCGGCCAGACGGATCTCGCCATGACTGGCCGCCTGCAGGCGCAACGCATCGCCGTCGGCAATGCCGACCGGCGGCTCGCGGAAGCAGACCATGCGTTGAACAGGATCGAAAACGCCGTGGGCGTCGGCTTCTCGCTTGCCTCGACGCTTCTGCTGACAGCCACACTTCTGACTGTCGCCATTCTGGCAAAACAGGGAGTCATCGGCGCTCCGGCCGCCGCCTTCGGTTTGCTTGTCGCCTTTGCCGCCACGGAACCTTTCGCGGCATTGCGTCGTGGCGCGTTGGAGCTCGGCCGCACGCTGCTTGCCGTCAAGCGTATTGCCCCGCGCCTCGCCCCGGAAAAGGCAGCCTCTCAGACCGCACTACCGCACGAAGGTTATGCATTCCAGTTAGAGGCCGTTAGCGCCAGGTACGAAAGCGCCCGGCATCGGGCAATCGAGGCCCTTTCCCTGTCGCTGGCCACCGGCGAGCGGATTGCGCTTGTGGGCGCCAGCGGCGCCGGAAAATCCACGATATTGGCGCTGCTTGCCGGCGAAATCGCTCCAGCGTCCGGCACGATCACCAGCGTTGAGGCGACGACACTGACGCAACGCACCGAGCTCTTCGACGATACGATCCGCGGCAACCTGTTGCTCGCCGACCCGCATGCAAGCGACGAACGGCTTCTTCAGGTGCTGGAGGCCGCAGGCCTGCTTGCCGACATCAAGGCTTTGCCAAAAGGGCTTTCGGCCCGCCTCGGCGAAGGCGGCATCGGCCTCTCGGGCGGTCAATCGCGCCGGCTGGCACTTGCCCGGCTTTTCCTGCGCGACACGCCGCTCTGGCTGTTCGACGAACCGACGGAAGGGCTCGATGGCGACACCGCGCGCGCCGTTTTGCGTGAGATCGCCGGCAATGCCACTGGCCGCAGCCTCGTCATTGCCACGCACATACGCCGCGAAGCCGCGATCGCCGACCGCATCGTCATGCTCGAACGCGGCCGGGTCACGGCAACGGCGCGGCGCGGCGAACCAGAATTCGACGCCATCCTGAACCGGCTGCGGCCGGACTGAGGCGCAAACTGAACGTATAAATACGGCGTGTCGAATAACGCCGTATCGACCAAACCCCGTGGGACCGTGGGAGAAAAATTATGGAACTCGACATCGTGGCGCTATCGCGCCTGCAGTTCGCCATGACGGCGCTCTATCACTTCCTGTTTGTGCCGCTGACGCTCGGCCTCTCCGTGTTGCTTGCCATCATGGAGACGACCTATGTCATGACCGGGCGGCAGATCTGGCGCCAGATGACCAAATTCTGGGGCACGCTATTCGGTATCAACTTCGTGCTCGGCGTCGCCACCGGCATCGTCATGGAATTCCAGTTCGGCATGAACTGGAGTTATTACAGCTACTATGTGGGCGATATCTTCGGCGCGCCGCTGGCGATCGAAGGGCTGATGGCCTTTTTCCTAGAGGCAACTTTCGTCGGCCTGTTCTTCTTCGGTTGGGAGAAGCTCTCCAAGGTCGGGCATCTCGTAGCAACCTGGGCGGTTGCGCTCGGCTCCAACTTCTCCGCCCTCTGGATCCTCATCGCCAATGGCTGGATGCAGAACCCGGTCGGTTCGGCACTCAATCCGCAGACGATGCGTATGGAGATCACCAGCTTCTTCGATGTCGTCTTCAACCCGGTCGCCCAGGCGAAGTTCGTTCACACCGTATCGGCCGGCTATGTCTGCGCCTCGATCTTCGTGCTCGGCGTTTCGGCCTGGTACATGCTGAAGGGACGCCACATCGAGATTGCCAAGCGCTCGATGACGGTTGCCGCTTCCTTCGGCCTGGCTTCGGCTCTTTCGGTCGTCGTCCTCGGCGACGAAAGCGGCTATTTGTCCACCGAGCATCAGAAGATGAAGCTCGCTGCGATCGAAGCCATGTGGGAAACCGAGCCGGCGCCCGCCGCCTTTACGGCTTTCGGCTTTCCGGACCAGCAGGCGCGCGAGACCCATTATGCCGTGCACATTCCGTGGGTCATGGGCCTGATCGGCACCCGTTCGCTGACCACCGAAATCCCCGGCATCACCCAGCTTGAGGAGCAGGCGAAGATCCGCATCCGCGACGGCATCAAGGCCTATGACGCGCTGATGAAGATCCGCGCCGCCCAACCGGCCGCCGCCGGTACGACGGCGCAGGACACCTCCACTGAGCAGGCGCGCGCCTCCTTCGAGGATATCGGTCATGAGCTCGGCTACGCCCTGCTTCTGAAGCGCTATGTCGACGATCCCCGTCAGGCGACCGACGCCCAGATCGATCAGGCCGCCCGCGATACCATTCCGAACGTGCCGACCCTTTTCTGGTCCTTCCGCATCATGGTCGGCCTCGGCATGTTCTTCATCCTGCTGACGGTAACCTTCTTCTGGCTCTCGGCCCGCCGCCAGCTCGACCGTTACCCCCTGTTGCTGAGGATCGCCGTTCTTGCCATTCCGCTGCCTTGGGTTGCCATCGAATTTGGCTGGGTCGTCGCCGAGTTCGGCCGCCAGCCCTGGGTTATCGAAGGCGTGCTGCCAACCGCCGCCGCCGTCTCCAATCTCGGAGCCGGTAGCGTGCTTCTCACCCTGCTCGGCTTCGCTGCGCTCTACACCGTGCTGATCGTCATCGAGATGACGCTGATGGTGAAGGCCATTCGCAAGGGCCCGGAACCGGATGACGAGCCGGAAGCCGACCTCATTTCCGAAACCCTCGTTCCCGCTGCGGAGTAACCACCATGATCCTTCATGAATTGATCGACTACGAAACCCTGCGTGTCATCTGGTGGCTGCTGCTCGGCGTTCTGCTGATCGCCTTTGCGGTGACCGACGGCTTCGACCTCGGCGTCGGCACGCTCCTGCCCTTCGTTGCCAGGACAGATACCGAACGGCGCATCGCCATCAATTCGATCGGCGCGACCTGGGAAGGCAATCAGGTCTGGCTGATCCTCGGCGGCGGCGCCATCTTCGCCGCCTGGCCGCCGCTTTATGCGGTCTCCTTCTCCGGCTTTTATCTGGCGATGTTCGCGATCCTCTTCGCACTAATCCTCAGGCCGGTGGCTTTCAAATATCGCGCCAAGCGGGACAGCGCTCGCTGGAAGGCCGGTTGGGACTGGGCGCTGTTCATCGGCGGTTTCGTCCCCTCGCTGATCTTCGGTGTCGCTGTCGGCAATGTGCTGCAGGGTGTGCCGTTCCGCTTCGCCGACGATATGAGGATCTATTACGAAGGCTCCTTCTTCGGCCTGCTCAATCCTTACGCCCTGCTTTGCGGTCTGCTCTCCGTCGCCATGCTTGTCATGCACGGCGCGGCATGGCTGCAGTTGAAGACGAATGGCATCGTAGCGGAGCGGGCCCGCAGCTATGGCAGCCTGGCGGCGCTCGCAACGATCGTGCTCTTTGCCCTCGGCGGCCTCGCCCTGTGGTACGGCGTCGATGGCTACCGCATCACCAGCGAGATCAGCCCGATCGGGCCGTCCAATCCGCTTTTGAAAACCGTCGATCACGCGGCCGGTGCCTGGCTCGGCAATTATGCCAGCCATTCCTGGATGCTGGTCGCTCCAATCATCGGCTTCCTCGGCGCGATCGCAGCCCTTCTGTCGATGCTTGCCCGCCGTGAAGTGACACCGCTGCTCTTCAGCAAACTCGCCATCTTCGGCATCATTTCGACGGTCGGCGTCTCGATGTTTCCCTTCATCCTGCCTTCCTCGCTCGACCCGCGCTCCAGCCTCACGGTCTGGGATGCGTCGTCCAGCCATATGACACTGTTCATCATGCTGGTCGTGTCGCTGATCTTCCTGCCGATCATCTTTCTCTATACGGCCTGGGTCTACCGGGTTCTCTGGGGCAAGATCGACGCCGAGACGGTCAACGACAAGGGCGGCCACGCCTACTGATCTCAAAGAAGGAGAAAGAACATGTGGTATTTCGCCTGGCTCCTCGGCTTCCCCCTAGCCGCCGCCTTCGCCGTCCTCAATGCAATGTGGTATGAACTCGTCGACGACAATGCAAAGACACAAGGGGGGCCGAAGAAGGCTCCCTGAAGATTTTGCCGATTTGCCAGGCGCGGGTTCGTCGCGCCTGGCCCGACATTTCGGTTCCAATGGAACAAACAGCAGCCGAAATTATCTTTTGCCGCTATGAATCCTGCGGTTTGGTGGCGTTCCAGTCTTCGCTTTGCATATGGCGGCAAATTTAAGTCTCTCACTCTCACGACGAGACCGGCCCATGACGAGCGGAAACCTGCTTCTGACTTTCAATGCCGGCTCCTCGACCGTCAAAATCGGCGTGTTCGAGGTCCGGGAAGACAAAGCCTGCCGCGTCGGCAAGGGCCAGATCGACTTTCGCCTTCAACCCCTCGCCTTCCATTTGACGGCAGGCCGGGCCACCTTCGATCGCTCTCTGCAAACGGATGCGGTCGAGCACTTACACGAAGTCGTGGAGGAAACTTTCGGCATCCTCGGCGAGCATTTCGACATGTCCGCGATAAACGCCATCGGCCATCGCGTGGTCCATGGGGGCGATATGTTCACCGGCCCGGTGCGCCTCGACGAAGACCGCATCCGCGACATCGAGGATCTGACCGTGCTCGCGCCCCTGCACCAGCCACAGGCGCTGCGCCTGATCCGCGCCGTCAAGCATTTGCGACCGGCGCTCGCACAGACTGCCTCCTTCGACACTGCCTTCCACGCTACGCAGAACGATCTCGTTCGCCGTTTCGCCCTTCCGCGCACGCTGCACGATCAAGGGATCAAACGTTACGGCTTTCACGGCCTTTCCTATGCCTTCATCGCCGCCGAACTGCGGCGGCGGGCACCCCAGGCCGCGGCCGGCAGGGTCATCGTCGCCCATCTTGGCAGCGGAGCCAGCCTGTGCGCCCTCGACAAGGGCGAAAGCCGGGACTGCAGCATGGGGTTCTCGACGCTGGACGGCATTCCCATGGCGACGCGCTGCGGCAATCTCGATCCCGGCGTGCTGCTGCATCTTCTTGGGCCGGAAGGCAGGACGCCGAAAGATGTGGAAGACATGCTCTATCACAAATCCGGTCTGCTCGGTGTCTCCGGCATCAGCGCCGACACGCGCGACCTATTGAAAAGCTCGAAGCTGGAAGCGCGAGAGGCGATCGATCTGTTTTGTCTGCGCATTGCCGGCGAGGTCGCGCGAATGGCGGCGACGCTCGGCGGCCTGGACAGTCTTGTCTTCACCGCCGGCATCGGCGAGCACCAGCCGGAAATTCGCACTGATATCTGCGACCGCCTGCGATGGCTGGGCCTTGAGATCGACGAGGACGCGAACGCCGCCAACGCGCCTATCGTCAGCACATCATCAAGTTCTATTACAGCTTTCGTCATTCCGACGGACGAAGAGCAGATCATTGCCGATGAGGCCCTGTCGATTTTTGCGGGCGAGCGATCCAGATCATAAGTATCGCGCTCGATCGGCGATAGTTTCGTATTCGAAAGACCTTCGAAGCCTCGACCCACAAATTTATCGGATACCGATCAAAGTCTAGCAAGTTTGTTGATAGGATATGTGCGGAATCTTACATTGCGTTGCACACCCCGAACCGTCCGCAGAAGACGGCCGGTAACAGGAGCAAGATAGCGAACTCTGATAACCTTCCATCCAACGTTGAATCGCAGCCTCCGCAAGCATCGACATTCGGGCCGAACGCAGATACGGGATTGGGTGATCCCGCCTTGCCCGTTCGCTGGGATAGCGCCGAACGACCCTAACGTTCCTTATTTTTCAATAGCTCTCGCCTCTCTATCAACTGATGGTGACTATTGTCGCGCTACTGTAGTCAAGCTTTTCGGGCGGCGGATATTCAAAAAACAGCACCTGAAAACGGCCTTGCGAGAGCGTCCCCCAGGATCATAGAAATACGTCCAAAGGTTGTGATTAGAAGATGCTTATATTGCGTCACGCTGGGTTGCAGGCGGATTAATCCCCATTTTATCATGACATGACACAACAAGCGGTATAATATTCGCGGGCCTAGATGGAACGCATTTATCCTTGGGGGGCAACACGTGTCCATCAGTTCAGGAATGAAACGCCGGATCGGGCGCAATGCTCCGACGGTCATCATCATAGACCACCATACACTTGCCCGTACGACTATCGTGAAGCTTCTCGAGCACGAACTCGTCGGCTGGGAGTTTGTTGATATGGTCTCTACTGAGAGTCTTGATAGGGCTCTCGGAATGGACGTCCGTCTGATTGCTTTGGGCTTGGAGGGCAGGAGCGTAGAAAGCGCGGGACTGCTGGACGATCTCACGGCTATCGCAGAACGCTTTTCCGAAGCGCCGGTCGCACTGTTGTCGAGTACGGATGACGCCTCTATCGCGTCCCAGGCGCTGAAAATGGGCATTCGTGGCTTTTTCACCACCTCCATTCCCATAGAGATCGCGCTTGCCGGGCTGCGGCTGGTTCTCGCGGGCGGCATATTCTACCCGCAGCCGTTGGATGCGCTGACGAACGGTTTAGCCAGGCACGCCGACTCTCATGATGATAGTCAAAGGATGATAGAGGCGCGGGCGCATAGTCCCGATCTTGCCGACTTCACGCCGCGCGAAGCGGATGTGCTCGCCGAACTGCAACGTGGCTGTTCGAATAAGGTGATTGCAGGAAAGCTCAACCTTTCGGGCCACACGGTAAAAATGCACGTGCAGCACATCATGCGCAAGCTGCAGGTCCAGAACCGGACCGAAGTCGTCGCCCGTTTGGGTTACAGGCTAACCAACGGACATGATGCGGCGGCATCGTAAACTAAGCGCTTTCCTTGGATGTCTTTTCAAGCATTTCGCTTAACGTTGCCGCTGCGAGCATGGTTTCAGCCAAGAGCTTCTTGAGCTTCCGGTTTTCCTCCTCCAAAGCCTTCAGCCTTTTGACGTCGAAGCCGACATTCTTGAGCTGCAGGGATTGCCACCGATAGAAGGTCGGTTCGCTGATCCCGTATTTGCTGCACACGTCCGTCACCGTCATGCCACCCTGATGCTCCTTCAGAATGTCCATGATCCTGTCATCATTGAATTTTCGTTTACCCATCACTGCGTCCCTTCGACGGCGACATGCTAGAAATTCAGAGGCGCCAGGAAGGAATGGTGGGAGTACCAATCCATATTCGCGTCGCATTTCCGAGCCCTGCTCCGGGTTTCGCTTCAGTCCTCACGAAACGCTCTGTTGAAGCTATCCAGAAGCGGTCTGATTGCATAAAACGCGACACTGCTCTTGCCCGTTTCAATCAATGTCTGGGCGGGCATGCCCGGAACCATCGCGACATCGTGCATCTTCGCCAATCGTTCGTCTGTTACGCGGATCGTCGCCGCATAGTAGGCCTGACCGGTCTGCTTATCGACAAGGCGATCTGCCGAGACATAATCCACTATACCTTTCAGCAGCGGAACACGCCTCTGATTATAAGGTAGAAGATGAACTTGTGCTTCCAACCCCGGATGCACCAAATTAATATCCTCCGGCCGTACATGTGCCGATATCACGAGATGGGCTTCGCGCGGCACCAGATCGACGAGCGGTTCGCCCGCGCCGACCACGCCGCCTGCCGTATGGAAACGCAGGTCCATGACTACCCCGTCCTCAGGCGCCCGGACTTCGGTTCTGGCAAGCTGATCGTCGATCGCCCGCAAACGTTCGCTCAACTGCAGGATCTGGCTTTCGCTATCTCGCAGACCCTGGGCGACTTCATTCAGCCGATCGCTCTGCAGTTTCACCAAATTGGCCTGTGCCTCGCTGATCACCTGATAGGCGCGCGATATCTGGGCGTCCACCTCGCCGGTTTGACCGTCGATATCCGCCTTCTCGCGTCCGAGGTTGAAAATCCTGCTCTTTCTCTCAGCTCCTTTGGAAACGAGGCTGGTAGCCGACTCCATCTCCTGCCGCGAGATTTCGGCCCTGTCGGCGAGCGATGCCTTCTGCGCGCCGAGCCCGATGATCTCCTGCTGGACCTGCCTCATCTTCTCCTGCGTGATCCCTATCTCGGACAGCATCACCTGGCGGCGCGTCTCGAATATCCTTTGCTGCCCAACCATGATGGCTCTGACCGACGGAGTGTCGTTCATCAACGCGACAAGGTCCGGTGGAAAGGTGATCTGGTCGGTACCGCTCTCTTCGGCAACCAGGCGCGCATGCATGCCCTCGGCGTCCCAGAGTTGCCCCTGAACACTGTCGCGCTCCGACCGCGACTTCGTATCGTCGAGTTGGATGAGCACCTGCCCCGAGGTGACGGCATCGCCGTTCTTGACGAGAATCTGCCTGATGATTCCGCCCTCCAGATGTTGGATGGTCTTGCGGCTGAACTCCGGCTCCACGACACCGGACGCGACCGCTGCGCTCTTCAGCGGAGCGAGAAGCGACCATATCCCGAACCCCAGGATGAAGATGCAGATCAGCAGGTTGCCAGTCCGCTTCACCGACCGCAGTACCGGCATCGGTGACGGCGGCGCCAGCCTCATGAAATCCGCATCGAGGACCGGGGCATAGCTCAGGAACTTCTTGGCGGCTTCCAATCTCTGGGCAGACCGGCTGCTTGGGTTTGACGCGTTTATGAATTTAGCTGGGGCGCTGGAAGGAAGGATGGTGGTCATGACGCGGCCTTTCCTTCCAGTGTCTGCGTCGGCGATGGCGGGCGAAGATAGGTGTCGTAGATATGCTCGCTTTCTCCAAACGCATTGACCATGCCATTGCGCATGATCGCGATCTTGTTGGTGACGGGAAGAACTCCCATTCGGTGGGTAATGATGACCACGATCATTCGCCTGGATCTCATGCGTTCGATCGCGTTGAAGAGGATGCGTTCGCCTTCATAGTCCAGACTGGAATTCGGATCGTCGAGCACTACCAGCGAGGGATTGCCGTAGGCGGCGCGCGCCAATCCGAGCTGCTGCCGCTGAGCGCGCAGCAACAGGTTTCCCCCTTCGCCTATGTCGGTCTCGTAGCCCTGCGGCAGCCGCATGATGGTCTCATGCAGCCCGACCAGCTTTGCCGCTTCGATGGCCCTGGTGGGATCTGCGCCATCCAGGCGTCCGATGACATCCTTGATGGCTCCACCGAAAAGTTCGATATCCTGCGGCAGATAGCCGACATGACGCGTGTTGGCGCAGAGGCGCAGCGCAGAAATGTCGACGCCGCCCAGGAGCGTGCATCCGCTTGTCGGATGCAGGACGCCGGCCATGATCCGGCCGAGTGTCGACTTCCCGGACCCGGACGGGCCGATGAGCGCAACACAGTCACCTGGCATCAGGTGCAGCGTGACGCCTTTCAATATGGGTCGGGCGGCAAACGGCAGGGCGTAGCCGACATTGTCGAGGATGAGACCGCTGGGATCGGGGACAGGTATCGTGCGGAGATCATCCTGCGAAGAAACCACGATCAGCATCTTGTTGAGACGATTGAAGGAGTTACGTGCAAACGCGAACGAGCGCCACGCGCCGATCGCGCCCTCGACCGGCGCAAGACCGCGGCCGAGCAACAGGCTTGCGACAAAGATGATGCCGGGGCTGCTGTTATCCTCGAGCACCAGCCATGTGGCTGCCCCCATGACCAGAATCTGCGTTAATGTCCTGATGGACTTCGAGAATCCCAGAATGATCTCAGTGCGGTGCATGGCGGTGTCTTGCGCTTTTCTGGCCGCCTCGGCATCGCGATAGACGATTTGCGCCGCACCGTCCTGCATCCCCATGGCGCGGATCACCTGAATATATCGGAGAGCGGTCGCAAGCCGCCCATAGCTTCGGGACAGCGCGAGATTGGCCTGCGCGATCGGCTGCTGTGTCGCCAGTTCCGTCAGGAGGGCAAGCGACAGGAGAGCGACTGCACTTAGAAGACCGATCGCACCCAGCAGGGGATGAACGAGAAAGAGCAGCAGCAGGAAAATCGGCGCCCAGGGAATATCGAAGAGAAGCGCACTTGCCGGCGAATCGAGGAACTGGCGCAGCGAGGCAAGGTCGCGGTAACAATCGGCCGCAACGCTGCTATCTGCACGGGACGCATATTCGAATGAAGCGTTCAGGACATCCGGACGCAATCGATGGTCCAGCCAACTGCCGATGCGCGAAAGTGCTGCTCTGCGCACAATATCAAGAGTGGAGCCGACCACTACCGCAACCGAGATGATGAGCGTCAGCATTATCAGCGTATCGATGCTGCGGCTCGACATCACCCGATCGTATATCTGCAAGAGATAGATGGAAGGGGCGAGAAGAAAGAGATTGTAGCCGCAGCTATAAAGAAAAACCAAGCCGAAGGCTCCGGCGCAGGCCCGAAGGGCTATGACCAGTTGTGTCTGCTGGCGCTGGGCTTGTGCAAGATTTGTTGGCGTCATCAGATCTCGCAGCTCCGGATTATGACAAGGCGAATGCTTGGTCGAACTGTCATAAATACGAGGATCGCTGGCCGGAACCTGCGATCCTCAGGACCCGAATTCACGGGCCGGTTGGCATAATCGATCACGTACCGAGGTGGTGCACGTCGATGCTGCCGCCAAAAGAATTGTCGAAATGATCGAAGGCATTCGATACGGCCGTGCTGATGGTGTCCGTATGAACCAACGCAGTCGATACACTACCGCCTAGTGCCGTGTTGCCGTTACCGCCATTGCCACCCATGCCGGATATGATGGTGGCATGCTGGTCGATCAACGATGTAGTGTCTTGCGTGGCTGTCGTGGCTGCAGAAACCGCTGCTACGTCGCCGCCGCTCACAGAGCCTTGGCTACCGTTCGAAGTGGCGCTCCCGCCAGCTCCACCGGTTGCGGTGAGTGCGGAAAGCGCGGCGTTATAAGCTTGGGCCAATCCGCCAGCTCCGCCGCCGCCGGCATCCCAGTCAGCCATCTGGTGAACGTGATCGCCATTATGGAGATCAGTTGAGGCCCCGTAGACGTCCTGGTAGTTATTGACATAGGCAGTGGGATCGTAGTGAATATTCCCGTTGCCGTATCCGTCGCCGCCATTGCCGGCATTGGCGTTGCCTGCAGTGGGATCGGTGAGATTGATCGTATCAGTTATCTGTGGAATAGGCATAGTTTAACTCCTCTCCTATTCGGTCCGAAAGTCTCCCACGGCCCGATGCCGGTACGTCATTACCAGGCAAGAAAACCGCTTGCAGACAGTGCTCGCAATTCAACCGGTGAACCAGCCGGATATTCGGAGATGTCCCTTTGGGTGGGGTATGGCCGGGAAAGAGGATGTATCCCAAATGGTTATGCCGAAATAACAGCAGGCACGGGGCTCGCAAAAGGGGGCGATGCTCTCCACGAACACTTCCGTTGAGAGTTGGAACGCGGAACTGAAATGATCTGCGCGTGTTCCAGCGAACACGCGCTTCTGACGCAATTTCGACAAAAATGCTGAGCGGCTTTTCCATCCGCAACTGCGAAAAAACAAAAGATAAAGCAGTCTCTGAACGGCTCAGCCGACCTAGCTATGCATGAAATTGAGGATGTCATCGACGAGAGCCGAATGGGCATCCGTCAGGTTACCCTCACCGCCATGACCGCCAATGCCCGCCAGTTGCAGCGTATGCTGATCGGTGAGGATATGGTCGATCTGCTGGGCGTCGGCCGTGCCGCCGGCGGGAACGGCAATGTTGATGGGATGGAAGTACCCGATGCTGACATCGACGAAACTTCCGTTCGCAGAACCCGCTCCGCCACCGCCGCCCATACTGTTTCCGGTGAAGATCGTGTCCGACGACAGGTTGAAACCGCCGCCGTTGCCGCCGATACCCGCCATCTGGATACCGCCCTGGTCAAAAATCACATCGTTCGTCTGATGAGCTTCCGCCGAGCCGCCAGCAGCGCCGACCGCGATGTTGATTGGCGAAAAGATGGCGACGTTCACATCGATCATGCTGCCGATGAAGTGGCCGTCGCCACCATGGCCAGCATAGTTGTCACCATTGAAAATGAGGGTGTTTGCGGCACTTGAGGCGGCACTCTCCGTCCCTCCGCCACCAGCGGCCAGATTATGGTCGCCGCCCGAGCCGCCGACGCCGCCGATCTGGGTTGCGCCTTGCAGAAACGCTGCGTTGTTCGTCTGTTCCGAATGCGCCACGGATCCCTCACCGCCAGCAACGGCGGTATTCACCGGCGCGAAGACGGCAACATCAGAGCTCACGATACCGCCGAAAAACAGGCCGTTGCCGCCGGTTCCGGCATGGTTGACGGAGGTGCTGCCGATACCGCCGAGCGCGATATTGCCGCTGCCGCCATCGCCGCCAAGGCCGGCCATTTCGGTGGAGTGTTGATTGATAAGCGCACCATTGCCCTGAAAGGCGTCCGCTGTCGAATGAGGGCCGGCTATCGCCATGTTGGATGGGGTGAAGATAGCGAGGGGATTGCTGCTGATAATGCCGGTCGCGATTCCGTCGCCGCCGCTTCCTGCGGAATTGACGTTCTGGTTCGATGCAAGATCCAACGGCATCCATGTGGGAACCAGCGCCAGATGTCCTGCACCGGAACCGGAGAGCACGTTTTGACTCATGCTCGCGTTGGACGCGTCTTCCCCTGTCAGACGAGTTTCCGTCATCGCGGTCTCCCCCTTGCACTCTCGCGCATGGCGCGGATTGTCGAACCCCATTGTGGAATGGGACGGACAAAAAGAAGAGCCTGCAATTCGTCTACGCCCATATGGGCAGGATAACAGCCATTTGGCGGTCATACTTTTTGGCCGTAGGCGGTGAGCACGAAGAGATTGGTCGGCGCATTGTGCAGCATGACTTCACGCTCGAAGGCGAAGCCGCATTTTTCCAGAACATGTCTGGAAGCGACATTGACCGAGCGGACCAGGCCGATGACTCTCTCGGCATGCAAGTCATTGAATGAAAACGCTAAAGCCTCCCTCACCAGCTCGGTCGCATAGCCGTGTCCCCAGCTATCCGGATGCAGATGATAGGACAGATTGAGGCCATCGAATTCCTTCGACACGGTCACGCCGCCGAAGCCGATCAGCCTGCCGTCCGCCTCGACAGCCCAGCGACCGAACCCGTGGTGAGGCCAGTGATCCATGTCACGAGAGAGCCGTCGCGCACTTGCGTCCGGCGTATCCGGCCTCGGATCGGGCCGGTGCGCGACGAGTTCCGGCCGGGCAAAGAGGGCCGTCACGAAGTCGAGGTCGGCCTCAACCGGCATGCGCAACAGCAAGCGCTTCGTGCGTCGAACCAAAGGTAATGGCATTGGACCACTCTCTCGAAATTCACACTGCCTCGTCCAAAGGAACCTTGTCGAAGCAGCAGGCAGCCGTGGAAACGCCCATGCTGCAGCCACTCGCCTTCAGCGCTTCCGCCACGACTTCCACGAACAAGCGACGCAGCCAGACCGACCGGCTGTCGGCCTGATCGACGCGGCGATAGAGCATCGTCACCGGGTCCGCCGGCAATTCGAACGGCGGCGCTGAAATCGTCAGATCGTGAAGCTGCGCCATGCAGCGGGCAATGGACTCCGGAACGGTCGCAATGGCCGGAATGGCGCGCAATGTCGGCGGCAAAGCGGAAAAACGCGGCACTGTCGCCACCACCTGGCGGCGATGGCCGAGGCGTGCAAGAGCGACATCGACATTGGTCGATATGGCGCCCTCGAGTGACACCGTCACATGCGGCGCATTCGCGAACTGCTTCAGGCTCAGCGGCATCGTGCATTTCAAATGCCGGGCATCGTAGATGCACAACGAGGCCTGTTCGAACAAAGGCGCGCGAATATGCCAGGAGGCGGGTTCGTCATGCACGGAGATGCTGAACTCATAGGCTCCCTCGTCCAGCAGACGCGCGGCATCGCGCCTGTCGAACGCCACGCTGACCAATCGAACGCCGGGCGCCAGCTTCCGCAACCGCGCCGCCAGTGGCCCGAAGAAAGCCGATTCCAAATTGTCGCATAGCCCGACGCGGAACTCACCCTCCCAGCTTCCGGGATCGAAGGCCGCCGGAGGGCGGATGGCGCGCTCGATGCCCGAAAGCGCATCCTCGATGGCCGGAGCAATGGAAAGAGCGCGAGGCGTCGGCTGCAAGCCGCGTCCGACGCGCACGAACAATTCGTCATCGAGCGTCTCGCGCAGCCGGCGCAGAGCAGCGGACAGGCCGGGCTGGCCAAGCAGCAGGCGCTCGGCGGCACGGCTCACATTCCGTTCCTGCATGAGCACGGAAAAGGCGAGCAGCAGATTGAGGTCGATCTTTCGAAGCGTGGCGTCATTCATCATCACCAGTAATACCTGACATGGTTACTATCAATTTGCAATAGGGTTGGAAGCTGTACATTTTCTCGTTCCCTGCCGCCCGCCAACCTCCCGAGAGGCGGCAGCATACGAAGGAACGATCCCGATGATTTATTCCAAACCACGAAGCGGAGCCGGGCTGGCATTGCTGCTGCTTTGCGCCGCCAACTTCCTGGACGCCATGGATGTCTCCACCATCGGCGTAGCCCTGCCCGCAATCCAGACAGAGCTCGGCATTCCGGCGACATCGCTGCAATGGGCCGTCAGTGCCTATGTGCTCGGCTATGGCGGCTTTCTGCTGCTCGGCGGCCGCGTTGCCGATCTTTTCGGCCATCGCCGCGTCTTCCTCTGGTCGCTCGGCGTCTTCGCCGCCGCCAGCATCGCCGGCGGTTTCGTCGACAGCGCGCCGACCTTGATCGCCGCACGTCTGGTCAAGGGCATAGCCGCAGCCTTCACCGCGCCGGCGGCACTCGCTCTGCTGCTGTCCGTATTTGGGGAAGGAAGCGCCCGCGCCAAGGCGCTCGGCGTATTCTCCTCCACCGGCGCTGCCGGATTTGTGCTCGGCATGGTGCTGGGCGGCGCCGCAACCATCATTAGCTGGCGGGCGACGCTGGTCATGGGCGCGCCCGTTGCCATCCTCGCACTGATGCTTGCGCCCTTCGTCCTGCCTACCGATCATCGGCGCACTGGGCCGCGGCCGCACTTCGACTGGGCCGGTGCGCTGACGATCACGCCCGGATTGCTGCTCTTCGTCTTCGGCATTACCAACGCCGCAGCCGCGGGCTGGCAGGCATTTCCGACCTGGGGAGCATTGGTCGCGGCGGTGGTCCTCATCCTGCTCTTCCTGCTGGTCGAGGCCCGGCATAGGGATCCGATGGTGCCGCTTGCCATCTTCCGGCGGGCAAAGCTCAGCCATGCCAACGCCATTGCCGCTCTTTTCCAGGGCTCCTATGTCGGCTTCCAGTTCATCGCGACGCTCTACTACCAGGACGTCGTCGGCTGGTCGGCCTTCGCTACTGGCTTTTCCTTCGCCTTCG
Organism: Rhizobium sp. CB3060; assembly: GCF_025200735.1. Lineage (NCBI taxonomy): Bacteria > Pseudomonadati > Pseudomonadota > Alphaproteobacteria > Hyphomicrobiales > Rhizobiaceae > Rhizobium > Rhizobium sp. CB3060. Next base: position 2,336,603 of record NZ_CP104158.1, read on the forward strand.
GCGGCGTCTGTGTCATGTTCCTAGCACCACGATTTGCGGCGATCGGGCAAAATCGCGGCACGACCGGCCTGATGACGCTTGGCGTCGGGCTGCAAGCCATCAGCTATGTCTTCTGGGTCCTCTCGGTCGGAAACATCAATCCGATCCTGCTCGTCGCCGTCTCTCAGCTATTGCTCGGCGTCGGCTATGCCATGACCTATCCGTCGGTGCAGGTGGCCGCCCTCTCCGATGTCGAAGACGATAAGTCGGGCCTGGCCTCCGGGCTGCTGTTCGCCTCCTTCCAGATCGGCGGCGGCATCGTATTGGCAGCCGCATCCGCCACCTTCGGCGCGGCACCAAGCTTCGGCTGGAATCCCTATATCGCCGGCACCGCCTTCGTCGCGATATTGGCCGCTACGGTGACATTGCTGGCGGCGGTCGGCCCGAGGACATCGACGTCGCGTTCGAATGTCTATCAGGCGGCGGAATAGTTGGTGTCGCAAATACCCGCACCGTCTTGAGTGCGGGTATTTGCAATCAGCCAGCGTCGACTATCCCGAAGCTGATTGTCGAAGGAAATGGCCATTGCCCCGGCAAATATTATGATGACGACAGTGCCGCCGCCTCGGCGGCACGCCGCATCAGCAGGTCGCGTTCCCGCTGGTTTCCGGCCAGGGCTGCCGCCGCTTCAAAAGCGGCTTTCGCCTCCTCATGGCGAGCAAGCTTCTGCAGCAGATCGCCGCGAACGCTCGGTAACAGGTGATATCCCCTGAGCGCCGGCTCGTCTGCAAGCTGATCCACGATCGCCAGCCCAGCCTCCGGCCCTTCCGCCATGCCAACCGCGACGGCGCGATTGAGTTCGATGATCGGCGAAGGCACAACCGCCGCCAGTTTCGCATAGAGCCCGGCTATGCGCGCCCAATCGGTCGCCTCGGCTGTCCTGGCCTCCGCGTGGCAGGCGACAATGGCCGCCTGCAGAGCGTAAGCACCGCTTGCACCGCCGAGATCCCGTGCCCGCGCAAGTGCTCGCAGCCCTCGCCGGATCTGGAGCTGATCCCAAAGGGCACGGTTCTGTTCCAGCAGAAGGATCGGCTCGCCCGCTGCGTCGGTGCGCGCCGCAGCGCGCGAGGCGTTCAGCTCCATCAGCGCCAGCAGCCCATGTGCCTCGGGTTCGTTTGGAGAGACCGAGGTGAGCACGCGGCCCATGCGCAGTGCTTCGTTGCAGAGCTGAGGCCGCAGCCAGTCCTCGCCGCGCGCCGCCGTATAGCCTTCGTTAAAAATGAGATAGACGACCTCCAGCACGGAGGCGAGCCGCTGCGCGAGCTCCTCGCCGCGGGGCGTCTCATAGGCGAGACCTGATTCCGAAAGGGTTCGTTTGGCGCGGACGATACGCTGTGCGATCGTCGCCTCCGGCAACAGAAAAGCCCGCGCGATCTCCTCTGTCGTCAAGCCGCAGATCATCCGCAACGCCAAGGCGACCCGGGCCTCCCGCGATATCAATGGATGGCAGGCGGTGAAAACGAGACGGAGCAGTTCGTCGCCTATGTCGTCGTCGAGGGCAGCGTCTAAATCGGGCATGGCCTGCTGCTCCTCGTCCATATCCCGGGCGATCATGTCGTGCTTGCGCCCAAGCATCTCGCGGCGGCGCATATGATCCAGCGCGCGGCGCTTGGCGGTCGCCATCAGCCATGCACCGGGTCTTTCCGGAACACCCGTCTCCGGCCACCGTTCCAGAGCCGCCAACAGCGCTTCCTGCGTCAGGTCTTCGGCCAAAGGCACGTCGCGCAACATCCTTGCCAGGCTGGTGATCAGCCGGGGCTGCTCGATCCGCCAGACGGCGAGGATCGTGCGATGGGCGTTGGCGGCCGTCATGGCCGCCTATTCCCTCTTTCGGCCGCTCGCCTCACGCGACCTCGGCCGCGACCGAGTGCGCGCTGCATGGGTACATATCCGGCGTGAAGAACGGACGAACCTCGCACGTGCCCTCCCAGCCCGGCATGTGATCTATGTGGAGCTGCATGAATTCGACCGTCAGCGCCAACGCTTCCTCCTTGTTCTGAAATTCGAAGATCGCATAGCCGCCAACCACTTCCTTTGCCTCAACGAACGGGCCATCGACGATGACGAGTTTGCCGTCCTTGATGCTGACGCGAGCCCCGGTTTCCATCGGCATAAGCCCGGCGGTGTCGATCATGCGGCCGGCCTTGGTCTCGCGATCGGCGAGCTTGCTGATGGCTTCCATGAGCTCCGGCGTCGGCATGCCGATTTGAGCGGAGGTGATGATAGACATGAAACGCATTTGACCATTCCTTTCGAGGCGAGCCGCTGGCGCCAGTGCCGCTGAATTGTCTCGCTCAATACAACGACGAAGCAGTCCTTCGAAAATCGACAGACGATTTGAAAAAATGCATCGAAGGCGCCTCTGGCTCAAGATCCCAAACAGGCGCCGCGCTCTTCCCCGCACTCTTCATTGACTTCGAACGGTCGTTGAAAGATGGTTGGAGCCAACGCCGAAGCCATTGGATTTGAAGGGATGATAATACCTTCAGCCCTGGCAAGCATGAAGCCGCGAAAGCCGACAACAGGAGCCTGTTTTATGTTCGATCACATCTCGATTGGTGTCAAAAGCCTGGACAGAGCGCGGCAATTCTACGACGCGGCACTGGCACCGCTCGGCTACGAGCGGCTGTCGAATTTCGAAGGCACGATCGGATATGGCGCGGAGCGGGCGCAATTTTGGGTCATGGAAGTGGAGCGGCCGGTTCCGGCCGATCGCGGCTCCGGGCTGCATTTCTGCTTCGTCGCGCCGAGCCAGGCGGCGGTCGACGCCTTCTACGCCGCCGCGCTTGCCAACGGCGGCGAGGACAACGGCAAGCCTGGCATCCGGCCTGACTACAGCCAATTCTATTACGCAGCCTTCATCATCGATCCCGACGGTTATCGCCTCGAAGCTTACTTCCAGACCGGCGAATAATCTGCGGATAGAAATACAATAGAAGCGCCGGTCAGGCGGGCCTCGGCTAGGATTTTCCGCCGGATACAAAACAAGCCCGCCTTCAATCCTGAGCTGTCCCGTGCTAATCTCCTCGCCTTCGTCCGAGAATATCAGTGCTATCCTATTGTAACCTTCACCTTGGAGGCAGACATGACGATATTCAGCAAGGCAGTTATCTCTCGGCCGGGCGCTGAACGGATCGCCCGCACGCCCTTCGGCGCCCCCGTCGTCATTCACGCAACCGCCGCGGATACAAATGGCGCCATGGGCATGTGGGAAACATTCACCGCGCCCGGCCAAGGACCCGCGCCGCACACCCATACGCGCGAGATGGAGGTATTTCGCATCATTCGTGGCACATACCGCTTCCAGTGCGGCGAAGAGGGGTTCGATGCCGCTCCCGGCACCGTCGTCGCGCTGCCCCCACATGTGCGCCATAGCTGGCGCAACATCAGCGACGAAACCGGCCAGATGTTCGTCACTGTTACGCCCGGCGGATGTGAACAACTTTTCATAGACATCGAAGCGACAGGCGCGGATACGCCCGAAGAGATTGCTGTCATCGAGGCAAGGCTGGGAATCGTCAACGACGAAACCGAGGCCCTCTCCGCTCGCTCCGCAAATGATCGCGCTCGGTAATCGCCGCAATCGCGGAAATCTACTGTTCATTCACCAAAAGGAGAAACCGTGGGTCGTAAGCATTTGATGTTTCAGGCTACTGTCAGGCTTCTGCCGTAGGGAATGATGGGCGAAGATCATCAGTGCGTTTCGAGGCCGACGGACCCTCGTCCCATTCCTGTATGCGATGACGGAAGACGGCGTTTCCTGATGTATGAAGATTATGTTGCCTACCCCAAACGTGCGGCGTCGTTCGGAAGGCCGCTCGCCTCGTTCCTAGCACTATCCGCACTTTGGTGTTTGCTGCTTCTTCTCTTCAACAGATTTCCCCAGATCGATCTTTCCGTCGCCGGTAGCGTCTTTACGAATGGGCCTTGCGCTTCGGCAGACCCGGTCGGCGATGTCTGCGGCATGTTTGGCTATGACAGGGATCGGCTCTTCGTCAATCTGCGCTCCATCACGCTCGTTTTACCCTATATCGCAGTGGTCGTGCTGCTCGCCGTCATTTACTTGTCCTGGAGGAAACTCGGACCCCATTGGCGCACACCAAAAGTCAACCAGTGCGTAGCGGCACTCCTGTCACTTGCCCTCGGCTGCGGCGTCATCGTCAATCTGATCCTGAAAGCGTTCTCCGGCCGGCCGCGCCCCCGCGATACCGATCTCTTCGGTGGAGTGTTCAATTTCGTTGAGGCGGGCTCGTTTGCCGGCCAATGCCTGAAGAATTGTTCTTTCATTTCCGGAGAGTCATCATCGGCCGGATGGCTTCTCTGTCTCGTCCTGCTGCTGCCGCCGCGCTGGCGTCTTCCTCTCGGAGTGCCGCTCGCCGTCGCGTCGATCATAATGCCGACGATGCGTGTTCTGACCGGTGCCCACTATCTCTCCGATGCAGTCCTCGGTTGGCTTTTGTCGCTGGTCATCTTCGCAGCCATGTTGACCGTTTTCGAGATTTTCGGCCCCAGATCGCAGCGGCCTTGAGCGCAATGTTGCCGCGTTCAGCCGGCTTTCGGAAGAACGCTCGACCGGTGATGTCCCGATTTTCCGGCGCTTGAAGATGCTGTAGCTCTGCGGATGCGAGCGGTGAGCTCGCCAAGCCCGAACGGCTTTATAAGATAGTCCACCGCACCAATGCTCATTCCAGTCATTTGGTCCGAGAGCTGATCATAAGCGGACATGATGATCACCGGCGTCGAATCGACCTTCGTCCCCATATATCTCAGCAGTTCCAGGCCGCTTCCGTCCGGCAGGCGAAGGTCGAGGAGAACGACGCTATAAGCTCCGGCGGCGGCCGCCGTCATCGCGGACTTAAGGTCCGTCGACCAATCGACTGTCCAGCCCTCTGCAAGCAAATGATCCTGCACCGCATTGCCGATAATGGCATTGTCTTCGACCAGCAAAATCCGCACGACTTCTCCCTTGTTCGAGACATGAAGCTATGATCGGGATTGCTGACGGCGACCTGAAATTCGCGTGCCCAAGCGCCGAAAAGAGCGGGAAAACGGCAACGATCGTCAATCAGTTGTGCACAAACGAATGCCGTTCAGGTAAATGTCAGGAACGGCGGGCACGGTCGCGCGCTTTAAAATAGTCAAAGTTGCGCCCTATGCGCTGCGGTCTGCGGTTTCCGACTCGCTTCGCAGGAAACGCCTTGGAGAAAAACATTGGACGATAAAAACATCCAGCCTGGCCGACGAAGCATCCGGCCAGCAATCGGCAGCGTTACACTTTGCCTTTTAACCACGATTTATATCCTTCTTGTGACGAACCAGGCATTTTGGACCAAGGCTTATGGTTATTTTATTGCGGAGCCTGTTGCCTTTGCCGCCTTCGCCATTGGCATCTCCGCGGCCATCATGGCGCTCTTCACGTCTTTCTCCGCCAAATACCTCACGAAGCCGATCCTGATTTTCTTCGTTCTCGTGGCGGCGGTGTCCTCCTGGTTCAACGATCAATTCGGGGTCATCATCGACAAGGAGATGATCCGTAATGCCGCGGTATCGACTGGCGCCGAGGCTGGCCATCTGATCACGCTGCGCTTTGCGATGCATGTGCTGCTGACGGGTGTTTTGCCATCTCTGGTGATTGCATGGGTACGCATCGCGCATCGCCCCCTTCTCAAGAAGCTTGCCTATAATACCGCTGTCATCCTCTCCTGCCTCACCGTCTTCGTGATCGTAGGCACCAGCTTCTACAAGACGTTCGCAGGTGTCGGCCGTGCGCACCCCGATCTCGTGGATATGCTCAATCCAGTAATGCCGATCACCAGCGCCGTGCGCTACGCCATCAACTCGCGCAAGGATTCAAGCATTGTCGCACAGCCTCTGGGGACGGATGCCCACAGGGTTGGCACGACAGATAACGGCAAGCCGCGCGTGACGATCATCGTCGCCGGCGAAACCGCGCGTGCCAAAAACTTTTCACTCGGCGGCTATGGCAAGATGACCAATCCGGAACTGGCGAAACAGAATGTGGTCTACTTCCCCAAGACCAGCAGTTGCGGGACGGCGACAGCAACCTCGATCCCTTGTCTGTTCTCCGTTTATACGCGGGAGCAATATACCCACCTGAAGGGCCTAGAGACGCAGAATCTTCTTGACGTGCTGACCCATGCGAAGGTCGACGTGAGCTGGCTGGACAACGATACGGGCAGCTATCACGTCACCGACCGCGTTCCCTACACCTATCTGCCGACATCGGCCGATCCCCGCTTCTGCAAGGATGGCGAATGCCTGGATGCTATCCTGGTGGACAAGGTCGATAACTGGCTGGACCATGTCAAAGGAGACAGCGTCCTCGTGCTGCATCAACTCGGCAGCCACGGCCCTGCCTACTACCAGCGCTATCCCGAAGAGTTCCGCCGCTTCCAGCCCGACTGCCGCGCCAATGATTTCGGCAGTTGCACGCCGGAAGAGATCACCAACGCCTACGACAATACGATCCTCTATACGGACCATATCGTTTCGACGGTGATCGATAAATTGAAGCAGCGCTCAAATTCGCTGTCCGGCGCAGTCGTGTATTTCTCCGATCACGGCGAGTCGCTTGGCGAAAACGGGATCTACCTGCACGGTACGCCCTATATCATCGCCCCTTCGGAACAGACCCATGTGCCGTTCCTGGTCTGGGTGGCCGACGATCTGGCAAAGACGGGCGGCTATGACATGGCCTGCCTCGGAAAACGCGCCGCTGACGGCACCTATTCTCACGACAATATCTTCCACAGCGTCCTCGGCCTGATGGATGTCGCGACGAAGGTCTACGACCGCAGCCTGGATGTCTTCGCCGAATGCCGCCGTTCGCCGAACAAGCTGGCGCAATTGAATTGACGGCGAGCAGCCTCGAACCCGACTTGCGGTCCCGCTAAGCCGCGATCGCAAGTCCTCCCGCACCGTTCAAAGCCGCGCCGGCTGACGCACCGTGCGCTCATTCTCCACATTGCCGGTATTGAGCGTCGTGTTCCGCTCCAGCAGCAGAACCTCGCATGTCGGCTCCGCCGTGGGGCAATGTTCGACGCCGTGCGGCACGATGATGTATTCGCCAGGGCCGAGGATGATATCGCCGCCATTCTCCTCGCGCAGCTTCATGCGAAGCGTGCCTCTGATAACGAGGAACAACTCGTCCTCCTCCTCGTGATGATGCCAATGAAAGGCGCCTTCGAGTTTGACGAGTTTGATCTGAAAGTCGTTGATGTCGCCGCCGATCCGCGGGATCCAAGGCTCGTTGAACGCCGCAAAGGCTTTCGTGAGATTGATTTTCTTCAGCTCTGACATGCGCCTCCTCCTTTTCCCTCCAACGATCGAATGCCGGGACGCTATTGATGGCGGCCGCGTCAAACGCAACGCCACCACATTACCACACCGGGACCATATCGAATTCTTCGAACGGAATCGCCGAAACTTTGCGGATGGTTCGCGCGGGGGAACGGGGGTAAAGGCCTCCCCCTAATGGAATTGCTATAGGCGACGGAAAAATCATGACGGCAAACACTGTCGAATTCGGGCTCGATACCTTCGGCGACGTGACCCAAGACGAAGGTGGAACACTGGAATCCCACGCACAGGTCATCCGTAATGTGATCGAGGAAGGCGTGTTCGCGGACCAGCTCGGGGTCGATTTCTTCGGCATCGGCGAGCATCATCGTCAGGATTTCGCCGTCTCCTCGCCGGAAACGGTGCTTGCCGCGATTGCCGGCCGTACATCGCGTATCCGCCTTGGCTCCGCAGTCACGGTTTTGAGCTCAGACGATCCTATCCGCGTCTTCCAGCGTTTTTCCAGCCTGGATGCGGCCTCGAGCGGGCGCGCCGAGGTGATCCTCGGCCGCGGTTCGTTCACCGAATCCTTCCCGCTCTTCGGTTTCGAGCTGTCGCAATATGAAAAACTGTTCGAGGAAAAGCTCGATCTTTTCGCCGCCCTGCTTTCCAACGAACCGGTCAACTGGAAGGGAACGACACGCCCGCCGCTCAGCAATCAGCGCGTCTTCCCGACGATCGAGAAGGGTAGCCTAAAGACATGGATTGGCGTTGGCGGCAGCCCGGCTTCGGTCGTCCGCGCCGCACAATATAACCTGCCGCTGATGCTGGCGATCATCGGTGGCAGCCCTTACCGCTTCCAGCCCTATATTGATCTCTATCACAGGGCGTTCGCGCAATTGGGCGGTACGGTTCAGCCGATCGGCATCCATTCGCCGGGCTATATTGCCGATACGGACGATCTGGCCCGCGAAGAACTGTGGCCGAGCTACAAGGCGATGCGCGATCGCATCGGCCGCGAGCGCGGCTGGCCGCCGATGACGCGCAACGAATTCGATAGCGAGATCGAAAGCGGTTCGCTCTATGTCGGCTCGCCCGAAACCGTCGCCGCCAAGCTCGCACCGGTCATCAAGACGCTCGGCATCAGCCGCTTCCAGTTGAAATACAGCGCCGGCATGCTCAGCCACAGCAAACTGATGCATTGCATCGAACTTTATGGCCAGAAAGTTATCCCCGCGGTGCGAGCGGCGATAAGCAACGAGAGCTGAGATCCAGCTTTTTCAGCGGAAGGCTCGCCCTTCGGCGATCAGGCCGAAATCTCGTGGAATGTCATGGCAACGCCGTTCATGCAGTAGCGCAAGCCTGTCGGCTTTGGCCCGTCCGGAAAGACATGGCCGAGATGGCCGCCGCAGCGGCTGCAATGCACAGCCGTACGCGCCATGCCGAAGGAATGGTCCTCAGTCGTTCCGACTGCACCGTCGATCGGCGCCCAAAAGCTCGGCCAGCCGGTGCCGCTGTCAAACTTCGTGCTTGAAGAGAAAACATCCTGCTGGCAGCCGGCACAGGCGAAATTGCCCTTGCGCTCCTCATGCAGCAGCGGGCTGGAAAAAGGATATTCCGTCCCCTCCTCGCGCAGCACGGCATATTGGTCCGGCGTCAGCAGCTTGTGCCATTCTTCGTCGGTGTGGGTAACGGGAAATTTCTCGGCCGCAACGACCGGGCCTGAAGCCAAACCAAGTCGGGCCGCAACCGCCCCGAGGCCAGCGGCGATGAGGAGAAGTCGTCTGTTCAACATGTCTGGAACTCCCATCGAAGGGACGATCACCTGTCCCGCAAAATATACGGCGCTGGCGCGGATTTTGTTACATATCTGCGCGTGAAGCACCGAAACGTGATCATGAATGTGACTTTCGGCATGGTCTTACCCGAAAAATTCGAGCGGCTTTCGGATAAGATCATGCAAAATCGACAGCTATCCGTTGCCCAGGATTCACTGCATGAACAGTCTCACACCGATCCTTTCCACCATAACGGCGTCCTTCCTTGGCTCTTTCGTCGAGGTCGTGGAAGCTTTCACTATCGTCCTTGCCGTCGGCGTCACACGGAGCTGGCGTCCGGCGCTGACCGGTGCCGCTCTCGCGCTTGCGGTGCTTGCAGCCCTCGTCCTCATCTTCGGGCCGCTGTTGGCGCTGGTGCCGATTACCACACTGCAATTCGTTGTCGGCGTTCTCCTGATCCTGTTCGGCATGCGCTGGCTGCGCAAAGCCATTCTGCGCTCACTCGGCGTAATAGCCCTGCATGATGAGGAAGCAGCCTTCTCCAAGGAAACAGCGGCGCTCCGGCAACAATCCGAGGACCTGCGCGCTGATTATCTCGCCGGCCTTGCTTCGTTCAAGGCGGTGCTGTTGGAAGGCGTCGAGGTGGTCTTCATCGTCATCGCCGTCGGCGGTGCCCATGGCCTGACGCTCTTTGCCGGCCTCGGCGCTCTGGCTGCGTTCATCCTGGTGATGCTGATCGGTCTGCTGGTCCATCGCCCGCTCGCGACAGTGCCGGAAAACACGCTCAAATTCATCGTCGGGCTGATGCTGACCAGCTTCGGCATTTTCTGGACCGGCGAAGGCATCGGCGCGGATTGGCCAGGCGAAGACCTTGCGCTTATCGCCATCTTCGCAATCGTTGCCCTGGCGTCCTTCGCCATCATCCGCAGCCTGCGCGGCTCTATCGGCAAATCCACAGCAAAGGCAGTCCAATGAACATTATCCGCATCGCCCTATCCGAACTTATCGGCATGTTCATCGACGACGGCAGCCTAGCGGCCTTTTCCCTGATCCTGGTGATCGCGGTCGCTGTCGCGGTCAAGCTTCTCGCATTGCCGCCGCTCATCGGCGGCCTGCTTCTGCTACTGGGCTGCCTCGCCATCCTCCTATACAGCGTTCGCCGCGCCGTGAAACGATGACATGACTATTCCTCTGCGGGCACCGGCATGCTCCCTCGACAGAGGGTCTCGCAGATGCGAAGAATTACGGGAATTTCAGCGCGATCGAGAGGCGTTCAGATGAGCAGCGCGTATCCGGAAATCTATCTGGTTCGGCATGGACAGACGGAATGGAGCCTGTCCGGCCGGCACACTGGGCGAGCCGATATCCCCCTTACCCCCGCCGGTGAAGAAGCCGCCCGCAAGGTGGCTGGCCGCCTGCCCGCCATCGATTTCGCTACTGTTTGGTCGAGCCCGTCTGAGCGCGCCAAAAGCACCAGCACGCTCGCCGGCTTCGGCGATGCCCGTGCCGTCAAGGACGATCTGGCGGAGTGGAATTATGGCGCCTATGAGGGCGTCACCACCAAGGAAATCCTTGCTCAGCGCCCCGGCTGGCAACTCTTTCGCGACGGATGCCCTGATGGCGAAACCGCAGCCGATGTCGGCGCAAGAGCCGACAGGATTATCAGCGAGCTACGGCAGGTGAACGGCAACGTCCTGATCTTCTCCAGCGCGCATTTCCTGAGGGTCTTCGCCGCCCGCTGGCTCGGCCTTCAGCCGCAAGGCGGCGCACATTTCGTGCTCGACACCACCAGCATCAGCATTCTCGGCTATGAACACGATCTGAGCGAACCGGTCATCCGCCGCTGGAACCAGGTTTAACGGGACGTCGATCGATAGACATCGAGCGGCAATAGGGCCGCTCGATCAAAGCTCCGCGACCACCTTTACCAGGCAGTCAGCCCCAGCAGTTTTTCGCCCAGCGGTGTCAACACCGCCGTCTCGGCATTGTGTTTTTCCCACTTCCGGGGATCACCGGGAAACGCGTCACGCATCGGATGATCGCGCTCGCGCCACAAGCGGATGCGTTCTTCACGCTCGGCAACATTGCCGAACTCGGCCGGATGCATCGAAATATACTGCGCCATGCGGACGCGGTTTTCCGCGTGGTTTGGGCGGACTCCGTGAGCAAGCAATGAATTGAAGATCATCAGATCGCCCGGCTCCATGTCGATGTTGACGACCGAGAGGCCGGCCATGTCGGGGTGCATGGGGTCCCGATCCGCGGGCTGGGTTTTTTCCCATTCCTCAAAGTGCTCGAACAGCTCCGGCACGCACTGAAAACCCCCGACATCCCCGTCCTGCTTCTTCAGGCTCAAGACGCCCTGCACGCCTATCGGCAGGGGGCGAAGGGACGTGTCGACGTCCCAGTGAATGAAGCCGTTCGGATTGCCCTTGATCTTCTTCGGGGGATTGAGATTGGCGCGATCGATCGTCACCCACAGGTCTTCGCGGTCCCAAATATCAACGAAGGCGCCATAGATGCGCGGCTCCATGCGATTGTCCCAAAGGTACTGGTGATTGTAGATCTCCAGCATGCCGGTGTTGTTGAGCTCCTTCATCTTGTGCTCGCGGCGCTGTGGCGCATACCAAGTCGATGGATCATTCGGGTCCTTCTCGTCGAAGGTCCAAAGCACCTCTGCAAGCCGCTCGACATTTGCCGGGGGGACAGCCTGCCGCACGATCACATAACCCTTGGTGATCCAATGCTGCCAGTCTTGTTGCGAGAGAACCCGCAGCGGCAATGTCTTCCTTATGTCCTTCAACTGCGTCACGGCCGAAGAAGCGGTTGGATGCGCGTCCCGTTTCAAACTTTGCTGCATATGAGTCTCCCATCTGGTTATCCCTGTCACGTCAGGCGATGCTCGAGCAATAATGGGATGTCGGCAGTCCGTGTTGCTTGGTCCTGGCTTTTTCTGATACTATTCTGGCTTCTGTACTCTAGTTGACGCCCGATGAGACCCTATCTTGAGATATTGCCGCAGTCGCCGGAAACGTCGTGGAGCATGCTCAACCGGCGGCTCGACGATGTCATCCCCTTTCAATGGCATCATCATCCCGAATTCGAACTCACGCTCACGCTGAACTCGATCGGTCAGCGTTTCATCGGTGACCATAGCGGCGATTACGGCGACGGCGATCTCGTGCTCGTCGGACCCAACCTGCCGCATACATGGGCCTCACGCGCAAAGATCGATGAGCATAAGCCGCATGTCGCCCTTGTCTTTTGGTTCCATCGCGAATGGCTGTTGCAGATATCAGGCGGTGCTGTCGAATTTCGGCCGATCGAGGCGATGGTGATGCGAGCCGATAACGGCTTGCAATTTTCGAAAGAGATCGCCGCGGCGGTACGGCTGGAATTCGAAGCAGTCTTTGAAAAACCGCCCGTCGAACGGCTGCTGTCGCTGTTGAGCATCCTTGTCACCATTGCCGGCGACAGGCAGGCGATGCCGCTTGCGAGCGCACCAGGCCAATCGCAGGAACTGAGGGAGAGCCGGGAACGCATCGACCGTGTTCTGACACACATGCATCTCAACTATGCGCGCGCCGTCAGCCTGGACGAATTGGCCGATATCGCCGCGCTCAGCGTTTCCGGTCTGCATCGGATGTTTCGCCGCCACACCGGCACCGCCATTTCCGACTACCTCATGCGTATGCGCATTGGCGACGCCTGTGCTCGCCTCTCCTCCACCAATCAAGCGGTCCATCATATCAGCGATGCCGTCGGCTATAATTCAATCGCCAATTTCAACAGGCAGTTCAAAACCCTGAAAGGCATGACGCCACGGGAGTACAGAAGATTGTTCGTCAGACGGTGACTCAGGGAACTCGAAGCAGCGCGGCAATCCTTGCCGCCGCGGCGTCCGCAGCCTCGGGCGCCATGCGTGCTATGCCGAACAGCAGTCCCGACCGCGGAGGGCCAAGATGCAGCGCGGACATGGAGCGAAGCGCAAAGCCCTGAGCGTTGATCCTTTGTAAGGCCGCCCGGTCATCCGTGCTGGCGTTGCGGAACCATGTCGCCAGTTGCAGCCCGCCGGTGCCCTCGCCGATATCGAGCCAATCTCCGCAATGACGGCGCAACGCGGAAACAGCCGCTGCCATACGCGCGGCATAGATCGCGTTCATGTGCCTCAGATGCGCGCGAAAACGGCCTTCGCGGATAAAATCGGCAAGCGCCGCCTGGATGTGGATCGGCACGACAGCCCCTCTCAGCCGCTGCGCGGCCGCGGCCTCGGACACGAGCCAGGACGGCACGACTGCGTAGGCGACGCGCAGGCCGGGGGCGAGCGTCTTCGAGAAAGTTCCGAGATAGGCAACCACTTCGCCGCGATCGATGCCCTGCAGCGCGGCGATCGGGCGGGAGGCATACTGGAATTCGCTGTCATAATCGTCTTCCAACACCACCGAGCCGTTGGCGCGGGCAAATTCCAGCAGTGCCAGACGGCGCGGCAGGCTCATCGTCACGCCGGTCGGATATTGATGCGAGGGCGTGACATAGATCAGCCGTGGCGGCGGACCGGCGGCTCTTGCGACATCGATGCCCGCCTGGTCGCATGGCACCGGCGCGAGGTCCGCGCCTGCCATCCGCAGCAACGCCTGCGCCGTGGCATAACCCGGTTCCTCCATCCAGGCGATCCTCCCATCTGGGCGATCAGGCTGCAACAGGACGCGCGCCAGCAGATCGATGGCGGCTCCGGTGGAGGGAACGATGAGGAGTTGTTCGGGGCGGGCAGTCACGCCGCGCGTGGCGGAGATATGATCGAGGATAGCCTCGCGCAACTCGCGAATGCCGCTATGCGCGCCGTAGCCGAGATCATGCACCCGCAGCGAACGGCCGCGAGCGCCGAGGCATCGCGCCCAGGCGGCGTGCGGAAAAGCTGAAACATCCGGCACGCCCGGCTCGAACAGGCCGCCTGCGGCACTCTCGGTCATCGGCATCGGACTGAGCGGCGTCGACGCAGCTTGCCCTTGCAGAGGCGGTGTCGTGAATGCGGCGACGCGGGTCGCGGCACCCGTCGCCGATTGCAGATAGCCCTCCGCTTTCAGCCGCTCATAGGCGTTGACCACGGTGGAGCGCGCAACACCAAGCGAAATCGCGAGCATTCGTGTCGACGGCAGCCGCTGTCCCGGCGGCATCTGCCCCTGGAGTATGCGATCGCGCATCACGCGATACACTTGGCCTTCTAGGTCGCCCGCCACGCGATCGAGCGCCGGCCATTGTGCAATCGCTGCCATGACATCTCCAACTGGTCTGCTAGAAATACAAAAACTGGCTATTTATAACCTACCTCTTTGGCGGCATAGATCAAAATGATACCAGTGAGGAAACGATGGCTGACCTTTACCCGCCCCAAGCTGACGACTATCCGACCACCGAACGCTCGCGCGTGCGGCGCGAACATCATCGCGGCAGCCATGCTCGCACGAATGTCCATGCCATTCTGGATGCATCACCCCTCTGTCACGTCGGCTATGTCATCAATGGTGCGCCCTATGTGACGCCGACGCTGCATTGGCGCGAGGGCGACCATGTCTATTGGCACGGTTCGGCGGCAAGCCGCTTTCTGCGCGCGGCTGAGGATATGCCTGTCTGCCTCACCTGCAGCCTCATGGATGGTTATGTGCTTGCCCGTTCCGCCTTCAACCACTCGGTCAACTACCGTTCCGCCATGGTTTTCGGCACGGCCCGCCTTCTCGAGGATGTCGAGGAGAAGGCCGATGCGCTCCGCCGCTTCATCGAAAATCTGTTCCCCGGCCGCTGGGACGGCCTGCGACCGATGACCCGCCAGGAGGTGAAAGCGACATCGGTCCTGAGGATGGAAATAGACGAGGCGACGGCCAAGGTCCGTAACGGCCCGCCAGGCGATATTGACGAGGCGGATTTCCCCGTCTGGGCGGGCGTCCTGCCGGTGCGAAGCCATCTGGCTCCGGCGGAAGCGGCACCGGGATTGCCGCATGGGATAGAGCTACCCGAACCGCTGGCGGCACTGATACAATCGGGCCGGATTAGATAGATTATTTTTTGATTTGATACCAAAGGACTTCGATATGGACCTTGCGAATTGGAATGGCGTGCCGCGCCCGGAACGGATCACTTTGGAAGGCCGCTATGTCCGGCTGGAGCCGCTCGACCCGGCGCGCCATGGCGCTGATCTCTACGCCTCGGCGCAAGCGCCCGGTGCCGAAGATCGCTTCCGCTATCTGTTCGAGAATGCACCGGCCGATCTCGCCGCCTTCACGCCATGGCTCGAAAAGGCCGCTTCCGGCACCGACCCGCTGTTTTTCGCTACGATCGACAAGCGGACCGGCAAGGCCGAAGGCCGCCAGGCGCTGATGCGCATCGATCCCGTGCATGGCGTCATCGAGATTGGCAGCATCCTCTGGGGGCCGGCGATCGCGCGCAGCCGCGTCACCACCGAAACGCTCTATCTCTTCGCTTCCTATGTCTTCGATACGCTCGGCTATCGCCGTTTCGAGTGGAAATGCAACAATCTCAACGAGCCATCGAAGCGCGCTGCGGAGCGTTTCGGCTTCACCTTCGAAGGCATCTTCCGCCAGCACATGGTCGCCAAGGGCAAGAACCGCGACACCGCCTGGTACGCGATGATCGACGCCGATTGGCCGCGCCTGAAGGCCGGTTACGAGAGATGGCTGTCTCCTGAGAATTTCGACGAGGCCGGGCAGCAGAAGATCAGGCTGACGTTCGACCGCTGATCGCGCACCCGGCGGTCGCTCCGATTCGAGAGATGACCGCCGGCCACATCGGCCTTGTCAGACCGCCCGGAACGCGTTCTGCAACATGAGAGAAACGCAAACGCTTCCGACGAACTCAAGATTTCGCTTCCTCGCCCACAATCATCGCGGTACATATCGCGCATATTTTAAGCGCCACCCCACCCCGATCGATTAGAATCCGAGGATAATGGCATGACATTTCAAAACAGTTCGCGTCTCTACGCTGCTGTTTCATCCTTGTTGTGGCCGGTGATCTTTTGCGCCGGACTGACAGGCTCCTATTTCGCGTTTCAGTCGCCGATGCGGCTCCTTTGGTTCAATGTCGTCTACCTCTCCATCGTCGCGACGATTGCGCTTTTCGAGCGGCTTATGCCCTATGAGGAGACCTGGCTGGAACGCGACGGCGAGACGATCAGCAATATCGCGCACACGCTTTTGAGCAAAGGCAGCGTGCAGATCGCAGCAGCCATTGGCACGTCATTTCCGATGGCGGTGGCGACCGTGGCGCAGCCTCTCCTGAGCCACCAGGCCCATATATGGCCGGAGCAATGGCCGCTGGCCTTGCAGGTCGTGCTGGGGTTGATCATCGCCGAATTCGGCCTCTATGCCGCCCATCGCCTTGCGCATGAGTACCTGACGCTTTGGCGTTTCCATGCCCTGCATCACAGCGTCGAGCGCTTGTGGGTCATCAATACCGGGCGTTTCCACATCATTGATTCGCTGTTCAAGATCGCGCTTGGCCAGATCCCGCTCTATCTCCTTGGTGCGCCGCTGCCGGTTTTCCTGTGGATTGGCGCGGTGACGGCGTTTATCGGCCTCCTCACCCATTGCAACATCGACGTGCGCACCGGCCCGCTCGACTGGTTCCTCTCGACGCCGCGCCTGCACCGCTGGCATCACTCGAAACTGCTTTCCGAGGGCAACACCAATTACGGCGAAAACCTCGTGATCTGGGACCAGATTCTCGGAACCTACTACAATCCGCCGCGCCCCTCCTCCACCGACATCGGCATCAGCGGCAAGGTTGCCAAGGGCTTCCTTGCCCAGCTCGTGCAGCCCTTCTCCACCAAGGGACGCAGGCAGATCATCGGGAAAAAGCCGAAGGAGCTGGTGGCCAAGGAAAAGCTGGCAGCAAGGAAGGCCTCCGTTCGTAAGCAAGCCGACGAGCCGATCCGAAAACGGGCTGAAGGAAGATGATGAACGGCATCCATCGGTTGGTGTCGAAGCGCGCTGGCAATGGCCGGAAGGCATAGACTTTTTTCATCGAAACCGGCGCCGCCAAATGCGAGGATGCAACCAGTGCTCGGAAACCTATTTCAAACCGAGAAGATATTGTCATCTAACGTGTATTGAAAAAGATACCCCACGGCGTTACCTATCCGACGCAAATTGATGGTCATGACAGATTAGGAAAATCATTGAAATGGAAGGGAGATTTACCCCAGATCATCTCAAGCAACTTCATAGAATATTTTTCACATCGCGTGAAATAGACCGGCTTGAACGAGAATTCATCAAGCAAGGCATAGCACATTTTCACGTTTCCGGTGCCGGACATGAGTCGACGGCGCTGCTCAACGAATTCCTCCATGATGACGATTGGTTGCATCTGCATTATCGCGACAAAGCCTTGATGCTGGCGCGCGGCATGCCCATTCGTGAGTTTTTCTCCAGCCTTCTCGCCACGGCCAATTCCCATTCCGCCGGCCGGCAGATGAGCGCGCATCTTTCCTCCCGCGCTCTCAACATCACCTCCATCGTCGGCCCCGTTGGCAATAATGCACTGCATGCCGTCGGCGTTGGCGCCGCGCTGAAGCACAAGTCCGGCATGCCGATTGCCGTTTGCTGCGTCGGTGACGGCACCACGCAGCAGGGCGAATTCGTCGAAGCCGTGGCCGAAGCCGTACGCAGCCAATATCCCGTCGTCTTCATCATCGAAGACAATAGTTTCTCCATCTCGACGCGCACCACCAAGCAGACCTTCTTCGACCTACCGACCGGGCCCGCCTCTTCTTTCTACGGCCTCGATATCATCCGTGCCGATGGCGACGATCTGCAGGCATCGCGCGAAGCTTTCCGCAAAGCCGTCCGCCACAGCCGCAACAACCGCACGCCGAGCCTGGTGATCCTCAACGTCGAGCGCCTATCCGACCATACCAACGCCGACGACCAGAAAACCTATCGCACCCAGGATGAGATCGAGACCGGCTCCGTCCGCGATCCGCTGGTCAATCTGCGTGCCGCCCTGCTGAAGGCAGGTGTCGATGCCGATGCGCTGGAAAAGATCGAGAGGGACCTGACTGCCGAGGTGCAGGCCGAAGCAGCCCTTGCCCGCAAGGAAGATGCGCCGCATGTCGAGCCGGAGGCGAAAGCGCCGTACCCGGCTTCGTTCGACAAAACCCCCGAATACCGCGGCGGCAAGAGCGCGGTCACCCTGACCATGCGCGAAGCGCTGAACGGCGTGCTCGACAAGCAGCTTGCCGACAATCCCGATGTCGTCCTCTTCGGCCAGGATATCGAAGATCCCAAGGGCGACGTCTTCGGCGTCACCCGCGGCCTTAGCACGAAATATCCCGAGCGGGTACGCAACGCCGCGCTCAGCGAATCTACCATTGTCGGCACCGCGGTCGGCCGGGCGCTTGCCGGCCAGCGCCCGGTAGCTTTCCTCCAGTTCGCCGATTTCCTGCCGCTCGCCTATAACCAGATTGTCTCGGAGATGGGCAGCATGTTCTGGCGCACCCAAGGCGCCTGGGAATCGCCCGTCATCCTGATGGTGAGCTGCGGCGGCTATAAGCCGGGCCTCGGACCGTTCCATGCGCAGAGCTTCGAAAGCATGCTGGCGCATACGCCCGGCATCGACGTCGTCATGCCCTCCAGCGCCGGCGATGCCGCTGGCCTGCTCAACGCCGCCTTCGAGTCACGCCGCCCGACCGTCTTCCTTTACCCCAAGGCGGTGCTCAACAACTCCGACGGCCGCACATCCACCGATCTCGACACGCATTTCGTCCGCCCCGGCCTGTCGCGCTATGTCGCCCGCGGCCGCGACCTGACGCTGGTCACCTACGGCAATACGGTTTCGCTCTGTGCCAAGGCGGCGAGCGCCTTCGAAGCCCAGGGTTTTTCGGTGGAAGTCATCGACCTTCGTTCGATCTCGCCCTGGGACGAGAAGGAAGTGCTCGCTAGCGCCAAGCGCACCCGTCGCCTGATCGTGGTGCACGAAGACAATCGCACGGTCGGCATGGGCGCCGAAATCGTCGCGACCGTCACCGAGAAAACCGACGTGCCCGTCATCGTCCGTCGGCTTGCCCGCTCGGATGCGCATGTACCCTTCAATTTCCGCAATCAGTTGGAAACGCTGCCGTCCTACAGCAAGCTGGTCGATCTGATGGCCGAGGTTCTCGAATGCGAGGTCACCTGGCATGAAGAGGACAAGTCCGGCCCGACCGCAGCCATCAAGGCTATCGGCTCCGGCCCGGCCGATGAAAGCGTGCTGGTGACCGATATGCTGGTCAAGCCCGGCGATACGATCGAGGTTGGCCAGCTCGTCGCCGTGGTCGAGGCGACCAAGGCTTCGGTTGAAATCTGCGCTAATATCGGCGGCGTTGTTCAGGAGGTTTTCGCCAAGATCGGCGATCAGATCGCCACCGACAGCGCGCTTTTGACTGTCGATGCCAACCGTGACCTGAGCGAACGCAACTTCGCGCTGGCCTCTGAGACCCACAATAAATTCGTGCTGCGTCGGTTGAAGTCGCATTCGATCCCGGCGCTACGCCGCCATTCCGGCAATTTCACCGAAATTGCCGTCAGCGGCATGGGCTTTGCGACCGGCGCCCGCCGCGTCAGCAATGAAGATATCATCCACAATTGGCCGAACCGGCGCGCCGAGGAAATCTTTGCCCTGACCGGCATCAAGAGCCGCTTCTGGGTCGGCCCCGACGAAGGCACGTTGAGCCTCGCGACCAAGGCTGTCCGCGATCTCCTGCGCCAGACCAATATGACGATCCACGATATGGATCTCGTCATTGCCGCCACCGGCACACCCGATATCGCCACGCCGTCGCTCGCAAGCCGCGTTGCGGTTGCCGTTGCCGAAGACGGCGTGCGGCCGTCGCTTGCCGCTTATGACATGGGAGCCGCCTGCTCCGGCTATCTCTACGCTTTGCAGCAGGCCTACGATTTCATCGCCCAGCAGAACGATGCCAAGGTGCTGATCGTCACCTCGGAAGTGCTGTCGCCGCTGCTCGACATGAACGATTTTTCCACCGCCATCCTGTTCGGCGACGCCGCTACGGCTTGTCTGGTCACCAGCCGCGACATGGCCCGCAATCCGCTGTTTGCCGCGAGCCGTCCGGTCATCAGCGGCCGTCCGGAGCCGGGTGACCTTCTCTACGTGCCGTTGCCGGACGAAGGCGTCATTTCGATGAACGGCCGCTCGGTCTTCACCGAGGCCGTGCATTCCATGTCGCGCTCGATCGAGGACGCTTGCGTCGATGCCGGGCTTGAGCTCGCCAATCTCGATCTTCTGGTGCCGCATCAGGCGAACCAACGCATCATCGACACCATTGCCAAGCGCAGTGGCCGGCCGGCACTCAGCGTCATCGAGACCTACGGCAACACCAGCTCGTCGAGCATCCCGCTCGCCATGATGCATGTGGCCAATGAACGCTCTGAGCCGCTCAACCTCGGCCTCGTCGCCTTCGGCGGCGGCATGACGTCGGGCGCAGCCATCGTGCGCACGATAAAATAACTGTAACCGGCTTCAGACCGACCAAAACAAAACTCCGGAATCCTCTTAGGATCCGGGGTTTTCTGTAAGATCTATACGCGCTGTACCCTATGCCTTCGGGCGATTTCTCAGCGCCTCGGCTTCGGCATAGAACTTCTTTTCCCATTCTTTGTGATTGTCGAGGCCTTCGCGGATGAAGGGCGTGAAGATCGCCAGGTTCATCAGCGCCCAGTTGACAATGCGGGCCGGGAATTTCAGCGGCTTGACGAAATCGACGAAGAGCACCACGCGGGTCTTGTCGGTGTGGTTCCAGGCCTCGTGCTCATAGGCATCGTCGAAGATCAGCGCCTTGCCTTCCTGCCAGTGGCAAACCTGCTTGTCGACACGGATGGCAAGTTTGTCGTTCGGCTCCGGCACGATGAGGCCGACATGCAGGCGCAGCACACCATTGTAAGGGCCGCGATGAGCTGGAAGATGCTTGCCTGGCTCGAAGATCGAGAACATCGCCGTTTTCAGGCCCGGAATTTTCTGCACGGCCGCCCAGGTATTTGGGCAGGCCTTGATGTTCTGCTCGGATTTCACGCCGAAACCAAGAAGGAAGAAAGTCTTCCAGCGGCTATCCGTCGAAATGGTCTTCACATCGGTGGAGATGTCCTGAAAGGTCGGCAGTTCGCTCTGTCGCTGCAGCACTTTTTCCAGCTCGGCGCGGATCGCGGGATAATCCTTCTCGATCTCGGCCGCCCAGGGAAAGGTCGCATTGTCATAGACCGGCGGATTGCCGAGTTTGGCGTATTTTAGATTGAGGCTTTCGGCCCAGGCGACGATGCTCATGAAAAAGCGCGTCATTGCGCTGGGGCGATCCATCGGCGCGATGCCGGCCGTGCCGAAGGTTTGCTCCGGAGCACGCGGCTCAGTGGTTGTGGGAGCTGGTACGCTCAAAGTGCTCTCCGTCATGTCTGTCTAATAGGGGCTATATTGGGAGGGAGGAAATCTTGTCTCAGAGGAAGTTGCGTGGAAATCTTGGGAGGGCGATAGGTCCGACAATTGCAGCCTTTGTCTGGCCCATCCTTGATCGGCGCGCGACTCCTTTGTTATGCAACGATCATAATAGGCGATTATATGAGTTCGTTAGTCGAATTCCGCAAGGGAAACCGTTCGTGAGAGCGGCGTCTTGTCGTGCGATGAAATCCCAACGAATTCTCCGAAATGCTGCGCTGCGGAATCGGCAAAAATACGGCCGGCAGCGACGCCTTTTGCCGCAGGCAACTTCACATTTTCGATAGCCGCGCCTTATCGAGCGTTCACCCCTAAGCGAATAGTTTATGCCGTCTGGCTTTGCGCGAGCAGCCGAATAATCATGAGCCCGGCCACCAATGCGCCCAATGACAAGGCGACCGAAAGCGTGACATAGATCAATGACGTCGCCCATTGGCCCCGGTCCCAGAGCGCGACCGCATCCAATGAAAAGGTCGAGAATGTCGTGAAGCCGCCAAGGATACCTGTGGTCAGAAAGAGCCGAAACTCCTGCGACAGGCCGCTGCGGAGAACGAAATATTCGGTCAGCAGGCCCATGATCAACGAGCCGACAACATTGACCGCGAGAGTTCCGAATGGAAAGCCAAGGCCAAACAAACGGATGGTCGCCTGATTGACACCGAGACGAAAGGCGCCGCCCAATCCAGCGCCAAGGAAGACGATCAGATAGTTCATGAAACTCCCCTGGTAAAAATTAGAACGGCAAGCTTGTCGCTGATCATGGCTCCGAACCTTTCCCTTGGGATTGCAATGACGTCTGGCGAACTTTGCCGATCATGTCGCCGAGTGAATTGACGCCGAGATCGCGAAGATGGCGAAGGCTGACGTCGGGGGGAATGGGATTGGCGGCGGCACTCTTCGCGATACCGATACGCTGCGACAGGTAGATACTGGTGTGACCGCTGCAGATATAGGCAAGAAAGCAGGCGACGGCGAAATAGACCGTATGCGTCGCGCCGAAGAGCTCAATGCCCATGATCATGCAGGCGAGCGGCGTATTCGTAGCGCCTGCGAAAACCGCAATAAAGCCGAGAGCCGCGAAGAGATCGACCGGCGCACCGAGAACGGCGGCAACGGCGTTGCCGAGCGCAGCACCGATGAAGAACAGCGGCGTCACCTCTCCGCCTTTGAAACCGGAGCTGAGCGTCACAATCGTAAAGACCGCCTTCCAAAACCAGCTCCAATAGTCGATGCGCGCCGGATCGAAGAAGCCGAGAATGGTTGCATCGTTGGCATTGGGCGACCAGACACCGAGGCCCAAATATTCGCGGGTGCCGAGCACATAGACGAGGCCGATCAGGATTGCGCTGGCGATGACGGGCCTGAGCGGCGCGTAGGCGCAGATGCTCTTGAAGGCAGCCGACATCCCGTGGGAAAGTTCGCTGAAGCAGCGCGCCATCAGCCCGAAGAGCACGCCGGCGATGCCGACTTTCGCCAGTAACAGCGTGTCGAGATGAAACGTGCTCGCCGGAGTGCCGGCAAGATAGACGATATGATACTGAACATGTTCGATACCCCAGGCATGGCATGTCCAGTCGGCCGCAATCGCCGCCATAAGAGAAGGGATCAAAGCTTCATACTGCATGCGCCCGATCGTCAGCACTTCCAACGCAAAGACCGCGCCGGCAATCGGCGTACCGAACACCGCACCGAAACCGGCGGCAATGCCGGCCATCAGCAGGATACGAACCTCGGCGTGGCTTAATCGGAAAAGCTTGGCAAAGGCGCTGGCAATACTGCCGCCGAGCTGTACTGCCGTTCCCTCGCGCCCCGCCGAACCGCCGACCAGATGCGTCAATACGGTCGAGACGAGGATAAACGGCGCCATACGCAGCGGCACGCCGCCGCCGGGCTCATGGATCTGCTCGACGATCAGATTATTGCCGCCCTCCGAGCCCCGGCCAAAGCGCTGGTAGACCAGCACCATCAGAAAGCCCGCGACAGGCATCAGAAAGATCAACCAGGGATGATCGAAGCGCGCCGCCGTCGCCCGGTCGAGGCTCCACAGAAACAATGCACAGAGCGACCCGACCACGGCAGCCATCGGCACTACCAGGATGATCCATTTGAATATGCTGCGCAGTTGCTGAAAGCGATAATGAAAAAATGAGAATGCGGACATCAGTTCGCCTCTCCCGGAAGACCGGCGGTGGGCCTGTCGGGGACAATGATCATTGAACAAGAAAGCGGTGACAACAGGATTGCGGACATGACTCTACTCCATCGCCCGTCAGGCGTATTGAGTAGGAGTCATTAGCGACCCTGAAAATTCAGAGCAGCGGTTCGGCCACCATGGCCCGGCAGAATCCATTACCGTTCGATTTTCCATACAGATAGGCGAATGCCCCTGTCAATCCGGCGTCGCAAGCACGGTCTTCATCAATCGGCTTTGGCAACCATTTCGATAGGAGCGAGCAAGCCGCCTCCGACCGATGTGCTGACATTGCCCATCCGCTCCGCCGCCCTCGGCCCCATCAGCGCGCCGAGGCTCAGCCCCTGCCCGCCGTTTGCGGCGCTGGCGCGCATCTCCTGCGCCATCCGGATTGCCAATGCGCTGCGATCCTGTTCGAACTCCACCGTGAAGCCGGCCCCTTTGAGCAATTGACGATAGGTCATGGGACTGCACACGAAACTTGTTTCCGGCGTCATTGCCCAGGGCATAGGATAAGGCACCGCGCCGTCGCGAACCTGCATGATCTCGTAAAGGCCGAACCGGCCGCCACGCTTCAGCACCCGCCGTATTTCAGCAAACAACGACGCCTTGTCTTCGATGTTCATGCCGACGTGGATCAGCGTTGCGCGCTCGAAGCTTTCATCGGCAAAAGGCAACGCCAGCGCGCTCGCCTGGTGGAACGACACCTGCATGGTCATGCCGCATCGCGCGGTCAGGGCATTGGCGACGTTGACGAATTCCTCGGTCAGATCGACACCGGTGACGATACAACCATACTCGCTGGCTATATAGCGCGCCGAACCGCCAATCCCTGATCCGATGTCGATAAGCCGCATGCCATCGAGCAAATCGAGATCTTTGGCGAATTCCACCGTAGCCTCGCGCCGCCCGAGATGGAATTCATCGACACCGGCGAGATCGTCGATGCTGAGATGCTCGATATCCTTGCCGCTGGCCGTGAGCCCGCCGAGAATCGTCGCCTCCAGTGATCCACGCGTATAGTGGCTTGCAACCTGTTCTTCGGTGGACATGACCCCTTCTCCCATGACCCGCATTCACACGATCATGGAAGAATGCTGCGCCCCCGCCCCCGCTCCGTCAAGCGGTTGCAGCGACACGACGTATCTGGTGGCCCGGCAAATGGTGCATAGGGCAAGATCGGGATCGAGCAAGGGTTTGCGCAGTTCGATGTAACTGGGCAGAAATCCCATCGCCTTCAGACACGACATTGACCGCGCCACCCGGCCCTTCGTTAAGGCTCAGGGCGTTCGTCGGCTATGCCGACTGCTCCTCACGCCATCCTGATCCCTGCAAGCAGTAGGGAGAGTTCCGGTTGCCGGTTGGTGTCCGTCTTGCGATAGATCGATTTCAAATGGGCGCGGGCAGTCTGATAGCTGACGGTACGCTGGGCGGCGATGTCGTGCAGTGTCATACCCTGGGCAAGCAGCAGGGCAATTTCCGCCTCGGCGCGGGTCAATCCAAAAAGCTTGGTCAGGGTTGCCGGGCGCTGGTGGACTTTCTCCTCAGGGTCCTCAATGGTCGCAAAGGCACAGGAATGACAGAAAATATCCTGCATGCCGCCATCGAGACGCTGCATGCGCACGATAAGCGGCCGCCTGCCTTTGCGGCTGAGCAGCAGGATATCGGGCTCCCCCGTTGTCAGCAGGTTGTCTTCGCCCAATACGACCTTGAGCTGCCGGTCGAATGCGTTTGCGTCATCCTTGCGGGTCGGACGCATTTGCCCCTGGGTGATCTGCAGATCGGGGCCGAGCAATCGGCGCATCTTCTCGTTGACGGTGGTCACAAGGCCCATCCGATCGAAAAACACGCAGGCGACGTTGGCCATTTCGAAGGCGGCCGCCATGCCCTTCACTTCACTTGCGGATATGTCGCGCATAATTCTCGCCGTGATCATAAGTTTCTGACGAATGCGATATAAATTTCTTGCTTCTTCTCGGCTGTAGGGACCGTCCTTGATCCGCCGCTGCAAGGCAAAAGCCAGGAGATCGTCACCTGACGAAAAACCTATTATTGCCGACCAACGCAGGCCGAAACGTTCTTGGGAATGGTAGAAGTCGAGTGTTTTGAACTCGTCCTCCCCCGCAAAATCCTGCTCGACCATCACTCCCGCACGTCTCATGATCGGCACGTTCTGTCTGCGAAAGTCCTGCTTGTACCACTCTTCCGCGAAATAATTCTCCATCGCGGGAATAAGACTTTCGGTGACGATGAAGGTATTCAGCAACCGACCTTCGATCGGCGCGATGTTGACGCCGTAGGATCCGGTCGCGGCCGAGACCTTCTCCAGCACGACCGGCCACAGCGTCGGATCCAGCGCAGCGCCGAAAAATCCGTCCGTTGCCCGGTCTAGCGCATGGAGATCAAACCGCATTGTCCCCTCACCTCGGCCTGATCGGCCGATCCAAGCACTTCACCCACCATACCCATAAGTATTATGTGCGAATCAGTTTATTGATATAAATTCTAAATAATTCAAGAAACATTTTTGGTATTAGCGATATTTTATAGAATATTCTCAATATATGATATGTCTAATATATAGAAAATAATCAACGATATCATCGTTTTAATAATAAAAACAAAATATACCTTGGAATTGTACTGTCTTCAAAAGAAACGGCCGCCCGAAGGCGACCGCGTGAACGTCGAAGGTAAAAAAGAGGTGCCGTCAAACCTTTAGTTCGCGTCTCTCCACTTCCGTGACCATCGCAAGATCCAGCACCCGCTGCAGGTTGGCGGCATGGCGGAAGGTCGGGTCCTGATGGCTGCCGGTCATGACGGCATCGGCGAAACGCTGATAATTGGTCGGCACCGGCGGAACCTCGATAACCTTCCACGTCGCCGTTTCGGTATCATCGCCGAGGCAGGCACGCAGTTCGGAGCCAACCGGACTATGGGAAATTTCCAGCCCGCCCCTCTCGCCATAGATACGCAGCTTCAGCTCGTTGAGATGCCCCGTTGCCCAGCGGCTGGCATGCACGACACCGAGCGCACCATTGGCGAAATCGACTGTCATCGAAAAGCTGTCGTTCGCGTCGAGCGTGTATTCGCCGATGCGCTCATCCGGCGCCTTGTTGAAGGTCTTCAGCCGGGCAAAGACATGGTCGATATCCGTCGCCGCGCCATAGGCGGCGAAATCGAGGATATGGATGCCGATATCGCCAAGCACGCCGTTCGAACCATGACCGGTCGACAGCCGCCACAACCACTTGGATTCGCTGCGCCAATCGCCCCAGGCCCTCGAGACGAGCCAGCTTTGCAGGTAGGAGGCCTCCACGTGCTTCACCGTGCCGATCTCGCCCGATATCACCATCTCGCGTGCCCTCTGCAGCGGCGCGACATTGCGATAGGTAAGGTTCACCATATTGACGACGCCGGCGCGTTCGGCCGCCTCCGTCATTTCCAGCGCCTTGTCGTAATTCTCCGCAAGCGGTTTCTCGCAGAGCACATGCTTGCCGGCGGCAAGCAGCGGCAAGGTGGTCGGATTATGCGCCCGATCCGGCGTGACGTTGGTCGCCGCGTCGAACTCGCCCCAGGCGAGCGCTTCGTCCAGCGACGAAAAGCGCTTCTTGATATCGAACATATCGGTGAAGGCCGTGAGCCTCGTCGCATCCGTATCCACGGCACCAACGACCTCGACACCTGGAATACGGGCGAAATGCTCCACATGGTTCTTCGCCATGCCGCCCGTGCCAACAACTATGAGACGCATATTGTACCTCAGCGATAACCGGCTTCGCCGGCCTGGTGGAGTTTCGGGCCACGTTCGACGATCGGCTCCAGCGCCTTTTCGACCGGGACATTCGGCGCATCATGGATGCTCGCCTGCGTGCCGAGCGGATTGTGCGCCCACTTGACGCCGTTGATCAGCACCTTCTGCACGGTCTCATTGTGATAGGTCGGATAGGTCTCGTGGCCGGGGCGGAAATAGAAGATATTGCCCGCGCCGCGACGCCAGGTCATGCCGGAGCGGAAAACTTCGCCGCCCTGGAACCAGGAAATGAACACCGTTTCCAGCGGCTCCGGAACGGAGAACTGTTCGCCATACATTTCCTCGTTTTCCAGCTCGAAATGCTCGCCAAGGCCGGCGGCGATCGGATGGCGCGGATTAATGACCCAAAGACGCTCGCGCTCGCCGGCCTCGCGCCACTTCAATGCGCAGGGCGTGCCCATTAGCCGCTTGAAGATTTTCGAGAAATGGCCGGAATGCAGCACGAGAAGGCCCATGCCTTCCCAGACGCGCTTGGCGACACGCTCGACGATTTCGTCCTTTACGGCGCCGTGGTCCTTATGCCCCCACCAGACGAGGACATCCGTGTCCTTCAGCCGTGCCTCGCTCAGACCATGCTCGGGCTCCTGCAGCGTCGCAGTCGTCGCCTCTATGCCGGCATCCCTATTCAGCGCCTTGGCAATCGTCGTATGCATGCCTTCCGGATAGATCTCAGCGACGACCTTGTTGGTTTGCTCATGGATATTCTCCCCCCAAACGACGGTGCGAATGGTCATTTCGGTGCTCCTCTAAAAACACACTTAATGGAATAGGTTAGCCGATCCAAAGCGCTTTGAGAAATAGCCGCTCAACTCTCCTCTCGGCCTCCTGAGCCAAAGACATAGCCGCTCATTAGCGATTTGACAAAGGCAAAATCGCCGCAACCGAAAACGTTTTCGGTCATATGATATAAACCGTGAATGTAAGGTGTGTAACGCGCTCTAATGCGACACGGATTTCGAAAAAAGATTGACCACGAGCACACCGGCGATGATCAGCCCCAAGCCGATAATGGCAGCCAGATCGAGTTTCTGGCGGAAAAATACCAGGCCGACAACAGAGATCAGCACGATGCCGAGCGCGCTCCAGATGGCATAGGCAATGCCGACCGGAATGACACGCAGGGTCAGCGACAGGAAATAGAAGGCGGCAACGTAACACAGCACAAGCACGATCGAGGGACCGAGGCGGGTGAACTGCTGCGACATCTGCAGAGCCGTCGTACCGATCACTTCCAGTACAATCGCCACCAGCAGCATCGCATAGACAGATGCATTCGCCATTACGGTCTTCCCTTGATTTCTAAAGCTGCGTGAGTTCGATCAGCCGGTCGATCAGTTTTTCACGGGCGCTCTCATCCATCTCATGGCTGCCGAGAAGGTCGGCGAGCCAGAGCCCATCGGTCGCAAGCCGCACGATCGCGGCATCCGCCGAGGAGTCCGTGCCGACATATTCCTCGCTGCGCTCGCGCACCCAGTTCCGCCAGCGTTGCCGCAACTGCGGTTCGCTGAGCAGCACCATCGTCACCTGCGCCCAGTCCTTTGTTTCCTGTGGCTGGTCGCGAAGCGCGAGGCAGGCGCGGAGGTAGCCGCGGGTAAAACGCCCATGCGGCAACGGATCGGCCCGCATCGCCTCTTCGATGGCCCGGTCTAGGCGCTCGAGCAGGCTGTCGAATAACGCCTCCAAGAGGGTATTCTTGTTGGGAAAATGATGCAGCAGCCCGCCCTTGCTCACACCGGAGGCACCGGAAACGGCATCCAGCGTCACCGCCGTCATCCCCTTCTCCGATGCAAGCCGCGCCGCCACCTCCAGCAACTGCTGGCGGACGAGCAAAGGCTGCTTCTTTCTGTGGTGCGCGTCAGACATGCCAACATAACATACCAAATAGACGGTTTCGTCAATGGCAGGTTTGACACTCTGCGCCGGCGGCAGCAATTATTCTCGGCTGCTAGTGCGTACTCTCGATCGCGGAATGATGGGCGACGTCGTTCTGGTCGAAGATTGTCAACTTCGCACTGTTGACCGTAAAGGCGATCGGCGCCCCCGTGGCGATGGTCGTCATGCCCGGGTCGGTCCCGATGATCTTCGAGCCGTCCTTCAGCCTGACATGGACGAGTGAGCGGTCGCCCAATCGCTCCACCGTCTCGACAGTGCCGGCAATGTCGCCCTTCTCCGCCGTCGCGACCACCAGATATTCGGGCCGGATGCCGAGCGTCAGTTCGGACCGCGTTATACCGTTCAGCGGAACCGACGTCTTGATAACAGATCCATCGGGCAAGGTCGCCGTCGCAAAGCCGCCGGCTTCGCCGACATTGGCTACATTGACGAAGTTCATGCCCGGAGAGCCGACGAATTGAGCGACATAGCGCGTCGCGGGCCGCGTATAGATCTCCACCGGCGTCGCCACCTGTTCGATCTTCTTGTTGTTCAGCAACACGATCCGGTCGGCAAGCGTCATCGCCTCCACCTGGTCGTGGGTGACGAAGACCATCGTTGCGCCCAGTCGTTCATGCAATTGAGCGAGCTCGACACGGGTGCGGGTGCGCAGGCCGGCATCGAGGTTGGACAGCGGCTCGTCGAACAGGAAAACCTCGGGCTCGCGCACGATGGCACGACCGATGGCGACACGTTGGCGCTGGCCGCCGGAGAGTTCGGACGGCTTGCGATCCAGCAGATGCGGCATCTCCAATATCTTGGCGGCGGCATCGATGCGCTTTGCGATCTCCGCCTTCGGCGTCTTGATGTTCCTGAGGCCGAACGACATGTTGTCGCGAACCGTCATATGCGGATAAAGCGCATAAGACTGGAACACCATCGACACGCCGCGCTCGCCAGGCGGGAGCTGGTCGACGCGCTTGCCCCCGATCCAGATCTCGCCGCTCGTGATCGATTCAAGCCCCGCAATCATCCGCAGCAAAGTCGACTTGCCGCAGCCGGACCCACCCAGGAACACGACAAACTCTCCGCGCTGAATGGTCAGGTCTATGTCGTTGAGAACCTGCACCGCACCGAAATGCTTGGTGAGGGATTTGATGTTGATACCAGCCACTTTTTCCTCCTCCAGGAGAATTGAACTTCGTCAGACCTGCCTTGTCCCTCGGCCTACTTGACAGCGCCGACCGCTACGCCACGCGTCAGCGTGCGTTGGAAAATCAGGAAGAAGATCACCGTCGGTGTGACGCCGAGCAAGGATGCCGCCGCAATCGCGGTCGGATCCTGGGTATTGGCGCCGGACAACACGCCCATGGCGACGGAGACCGTTTGGTTATTGTTGGAGACCAGGAAAACCAGGGGGATCAGGAACTCGTTCCAGGTCCAGATGAAGAAGAAGGTTGCCAGCACGGCAAGCGTCGGCCGCAGCACCGGTACGATCACCATCCAAAGGATCTGCCAGCGGCTGGCATTGTCGATCTGCGCCGCCTCGATGATCTCCCGTGGGAACGTCGTCAGGACCGATGACAGAAGATAAGTGCCGAATGCGGTGTGCAAGACGCCGATGATCAGGATCACGGAAAGCATCGAGTCGAACAGACCGACCTGCTTGGCCATGTAGTAAAGCGGATAAACCAGTGCTTCCTGCGGGGCCATGATGGAAATCAGCAGGACCACCAGCAATGCCTTTCCGCCCCGCACGCGCCCGATGCCGATGGCATAGGCATTGAGCAGGCTGAGGACGACAGCCAGTATGGCCGTGCACCCGCTGATCAGAATGCTGTTGAAGAGCTTGCGGGTGAAATCGACCGTCGTCCAGAAGTTCTTGAGCGCCGTCAGGTCGAAACTATGCGGCAAGGCAAGCGGACCATTGGCTGCATAGTCCGTCGGCGTCTTGATCGCGTTCAAAGCCGCCAGCAGGAACGGAAAGAGCGTAGCAGCTAGGAAGACGAGCAGGATAGCGAGGACGATCCAGCGGGCAAGGCCCTTCTTCTGGCCGTGATGCACATGCATTTCCGATGCAACCTCGGTCGAAAGCGAAGCCGTGGTCGTCATGTCAGCGTCCTCCCTCTTGTTTCGACTGCATGCGCAGGAAGACGATGCCGAGGACGATCGTCATTGCAGTCTGCAAGGTCGCGATCGCCGCTGCATAGCCGACGCGGTTTGTCGTGAAGAAATGATAGTAAGACAGGTAGGAAGGCACCGTCGTCGCATTGTCCGGGCCGCCGGACGTCAGAACGTAGATCGGCGCGAAGACCTTCAGTGCCGCAATCAGCGTCGTAAGCGCGACGACAAAAATCTCCGGCATGAGCATAGGGATCGTGATGTAACGGAAACGCCCGAACCAGCTCGCATTGTCGAGTTCGGCAGCTTCATAAAGCGAAGGATCCACGCGCGCCAATCCTGACATGAACACCACCAGGCAATAGCCGACCTGGACCCACACGATGACGGCGGAAACGGCCCAGAGGGCATAGCTTGCATCCCCCAGCCAGTTCTGCGCCATGAAATCGAGGCCAATCCCTTTCAGCACCGCATTGATGATGCCGATCGGATTGAGAATCCACGCCCAGAGAACGCCCGCTGCCGTCAGCGGCAAAATCTGCGGCAGATAGAAGCCGGCCCGGAAGAAACTCGACCAAGCCTCGCTGAATTGGGCGCTGATATAGTCGAACAGGACCGCCGCCAGAACCAACCCAAGAAGAATGGGCACGATCGTCATCGAAATGATGAACAGGAGCGTGTGCTGAATCGAACCCCAGAACGCCGCATCAGCGAGCAGCCTTTGGTAGTTCTCGAACCCGACATAGCGCGGTGCGATGTTTCCGCCTTTCCAGGTGGTAAAGCTGATCGCGAAGTTGGCGATCAGCGGCACGAGCACCACCAGGATAAATCCCAGCATGCCCGGGATCATATAAAGGTAGTATCCTGCTCTCCCCGCGTTCTGCGACTTCTCCATCGAATTCCTCCAGTTCGATACGGCGAGGCGGCATTGAAGCCGTCCCGCCGCCATGAATTGCCGCCGATGGTTTTATTGAGCCGCCTGCACGTCGTCGTAGGCCTTCTTCAGGCGCGCGACGAACTGATCGGGCGTCGCCGAGCCATTCACCAGACCGGTGGTTGCCTGGATGAGAAGCTCGTAATAGCCAGGCACCGGCCAGTCCGGATAGAAGCCGAGGCCACCCTTGCTGGAAATCTGGTTGAAAAGCTCCACGTTGCGCTTGCCGACTTCATCGGTGATGGCGGCCGGATCGGCGGCAATGGCGACACCGCCAAGATTTGCCTGCGCGTTCTGGTTTGTCTTGCTCAACACCAGATCGATGAACTCATAGGAAAGATCCTTGTTCTTGGCGCTCTTCGGCACCATGAACATGCTGCCCGTGGAGCCGGTGCTGTATTTCGGCGTCGGGAAGATGAACTGGCTCCACTTGAAGTTCTTGATATTGGTCGCGAAATTGCCGTTGTTCCAGGTGCCGCTGACAAACATCGGCGATTTACCGGACGAGAACAGGTTATCGGCACCGCCGGTGCCCTTGAGACCGGTCGAATCCTTGGAGATGTAACCCTTGCTGACCCAGTCGACGATCTTCTGAGCAGCAAACAGGAAGGGCTTGGTGTCGAGCGGCGCCTTGAGGCCCTGGTAGTTCTTGACCCAGGTGTCATCCGCCTGCGTCAGCGCCAGCGTGTAAAGCAGATGCTGCGCGTTGGAATCGACCGTGCCATAGGCGAGCGGCGTAATGCCCTTCTTCTTGAAAGTATCGAGAGCGGCCTCGAACTCGTCCAGGGTGGTGGGCACCTTCACGCCATTGGCCTGGAACATGTCGATATTATAGAATACCGAGACGAATTCGGCGTAGGCAGGAATGCCGATCATCGGGCCGGAGCCATAGATGCCGTTCTCATCATATTTGCTGAGCTGCGTATTGGTTTCGTTGAGGATCTTGTCCCAACCGCGCGACTTGAATTCATCGTCGAGCGGCGTCAGCAGCCCCTGCGAAGCGACGAGGCCGGCCGTGGCGTTACCCTTGTTATATTCGAGCACGTCCGGCGCCTGATCCGAATTAAGGATGAGGCTGCCAGCCTTCTGTAGCTGCTCGAAGGTCTTCTGTTCGAAATTGATAGTGATGTCGGGATGCTTGGCTTTCAGTTCGCCCAGCGCCTGCGTCCATGCCTTGGCCTGGGCAGTATCCGGCAGCTCGTACCACCAGACGTTAAATGTCTTGCCCTGGGCTTGCGCCACACCGGCAGCCAACAGGAGCGACATGCCGGCGGTGAGCGCCAGCTTCGAAAACATGTTCATATATTCTCCTCCACTTCGCGAACCTGACGGTACCCGTCCGACGGCATGGCTCGCGATGCCTGTCGGCGCGTTCCTCTCGACTTTACGTCTGTCCGCCAACCTAGCCCGGCAAACAGTCTTCAGACCTCTCAACGCTCCTCCGTTTCGATGTCCGGGCCGGTCTGGAGCGTTACAAAGCGCCGCTCCAGCCCCTCGATTAACGCACAACTCTTTTCTTAAATCGATCCCGATCCAAACGGTCGCGTCCTATTCGACGAATTCGCCACCGCGACTCTTCTTCAGATAGTTCAGACCGTGGATCTGGCCAGTCATTTCCAGCGCATCGCGATAAACCGGATCATGCCAGCCTTCGATGTCGATCGAACCGGACCAGCCGGCCAGGCGCAGCTCGGAGATGATGTCCGTCCAATTGCTGTCGCCAAAGCCCGGCGTGCGCATGAAGACGAACTTCTCCTTGCCGAAAATGCCGTGTTCGCGGATGACGTCCCAGCGGATCGTCGCATCCTTGCCATGGACGTGGAAGATCTTCTTTGCCCATTTACGGATCTGCGGCAGCGGCTCGATCAGATAGACCATCTGATGGCACGGCTCCCACTCCAGGCCGAGATTGTCGTCGGGCGTCTCGTTGAACATCAATTCCCAGGCATCGGGGTTATGCGCGATGTTCCAGTCGCCGGTGGCCCAGTTGCCATCCATGGCGCAATTTTCAAAGGCGATCTTGATGCCTTTGTCAGCGGCGCGCTTGGCAAGTTCGCTCCACACCTGCTTGTAGCGCGGCAGGCTGTCGGTGAGCGGCTTGTTGCGGATGCGGCCGGTAAAACCTGCAACGCAGGTGGCGCCGAAATGATGGGCGTTGTCGATGCAATCCTTCCAGCCCTGCAGCGTCTGCTGGTCGAGCTCGGTGCTTTCGAGCGGATTGCCGAACATGCCGATCGTCGAAATGGTGATGTCGCGGTCGCCGATGGCGGCGATGCAGCGTTTGCCGAGTTCCGCAAGGTTCTGGCCGTTGGTCGTCTGCCAGAAGAAGGGTTCAAAGCTTTCGAAGCCCAGATCGGCGATCTTGGCGATGCCCTTGGCGGCATCCTCGTTCGTCGCCCTGATCATCGTGCCGATGCGGATGGCCTTTGCCGGATTTGTCATGATGTCACTGTCCTTGTGCTGAAATATCGACGCGCCGGCCCGTCTGGGCGCTCTCGATCGCGCCGAGAACCATGGCGAGGCTGCGAATGTTGTCACTGCTTACGGTCTCGGGCGGCTTGCCGGTTTTGATCGCTTCGATGAAGGAGGCGATAACGCTGGCATGGCCATGCGTCTCTTCTTCATGCTTCGGGCCGAGAACCTCGATCGGGGTGAAGCCATGCAACAGCCCCGGTTCGTTGCCGGCGACACTGGCTTCGAAATGCTCCTCGCCGTCCCAGGTCAGCATGCCCTTGCTGCCGGTGAGGCGCCATTGGCTCTCCCAGCTCGTACGCTTACCTTCGGCACACCAGGAGCCGCGATAGCTGAAGACGACATCGTCGGAAAAATCGAAGAGAGCATGGGCCGATGCGCCATGCTTGTACCAGGACCCCACCGGGTTCTTTTCTACGCAGTAGACCGAGACAGGCACCTTGCCGGAAACGAAGCGGGCGGCATCGAAAGTATGGATCGCCATGTCGAGCAGCAGCACATTGTCCATCTCCTCACGAAACCCGCCGAAATGGGGGCCGAGGAAGAAATCGCAATGGACGCCCGTAAGTTCGCCGATCGCCCCCTCCTCCACAAAGCGTCGCATGCGGCGCACGCCGGAGATGAAGCGGCGGTTCTGGATGATGGCATGCACCCTGCCGGTCTCGGCGGCGAGATCGATAAGGGCGGCGCCCTCGGCGAGCGAGGTTGCCATCGGTTTTTCACTCAGGACATGGCAACCGGCCTTCAGGGCCGTCGATACGACACCGAAACGGGCGGCGGGGATGACGACGTCGAACACCAGATCGGCCTTGGTCGCGGCGATAACCTCGGCAAGGTCCGAGCCGATGACGGCATGTTCAAGACCAAATTCCTTCGCAAGACCTTCCGCCGTCGCCCGATTGAGGTCGACCAGGCCGACGATCTGAATGGATTCGGCAAGCGCCGGCGTCAAGGTGATGGCCCTGAGCCAGCCCTTGGACATAGCTCCGCACCCGCACAAAATGGCATTAAATTTCACGATGTCCTCCAGCGGGCGGTGCGTAACCCCTCATGACACGCGCTCCGTAAACGTTTACGATACTATGCGAAAAGATTTTCCTGTGTCAATAGAGGAGGACTATGGAAAATGGCGCATGGAGGAAGACCGCAGCCGATGAAGGGAATTCGTCAGCTTGCCGAGCATCTCGATATCTCGATCGGCACAGTATCACGCGCGTTGAACGGCAAGCCTGATGTCAACGAGGAGACCCGCAAGCGCGTACTCGCCGCCGCAGAACAGCTTGGCTATGTGGCGAACCAATCAGGGCGCAGCCTGCGGCAAGGCACGACGAACGTCATTGGGCTGATGATCCAATCCAGCAGGGAGACTGTTGAAAACAGCGATAATTTCTTTTTGACCGTAACAGGCGGGCTGCAGAGCGTATTGTCGCGCCACAAGCTCGATCTGATCATGTTGCCCTGTCCGCATGACGAAGACCCCTATGAATATCTGAAGCGCATGGTGGCGAGACGCATCGCCGATGCGCTCATCATTTCGGAGACGCATCGCGTCGACAAGCGTTTCGACTTGCTCGCCAAGGCGAAGATCCCTTTCGTAGCACTCGGGCGCAGCCTTTCGGGCACGCAGCATCCATGGGCAGACCTCGATTTCGACGGCGTCGTCAACTGCGCAGTCGACCGGCTCGTGGCGCATGGACATCGCCGCATCGCCATCAGCGCCCCCGCTAGCGACATCAATCTCGGCTTCGTTTTCGTGGAAGGCTATCGCCGCGCGCTGGAGCGGCATCGCATCGCCTACGACCCGGCCTTGGTCATTCGCGCCAAATCGAGCGAACAGGGTGGGTATCAAGTCGCCGACGAGCTGTTGCGGCTCGAACAAAGGCCAACGGCCGTGATCCTGATCTACGAACTGATGGCTATCGGCCTCTATCGGCGCATGATGGAAGCCGGCATCATTCCGGGACGCGATATTGCCGTCGTCAGCTTCCGCGAGGCGCCGCGCGCCAAATTCCTGCAGCCGGCGCTGACCTGCTTTCGCACCTCACTGCACGACCTTGGCGTCGAACTGGCCGAAATCCTGCTTTCCGGCATGCCCGCCTACAGCCAGGAATATCCCAGGAAGACGCGCCAGACGATCTGGCCGCTCGAACTCATCCCCGGGGAAAGCGACAGTTTCCATCTGATGGCGGCCGAATAACGCACGATCTCGGAAGATGCGGAGCAGCTTTTAAACAAGATCATGCCACCGCAGCGCCGAAACGCCGCATGCAGGCTATCGACAGTTGCAGCCAGCCTCACGAGTTGCCATGTAGAGCGCAGCGAATGGGGGCCGGCATTTGAGCGAAGAGACCATCACACTTTACCAGGCAATCGGCGGCGACCGGACCGTGCGGGCGCTGACGGCGCGCTTCTACGAACTAATGGATACGTTGCCGGAAGCAGCAAACTGCCGCGCCGTGCATCCGCCAAGCCTCGAAGGCTCCGAAGAAAAGCTCTACGAATATCTGACCGGCTATCTTGGCGGACCGCAGCTCTATATCGAAAAGCGCGGTCATCCGCGCCTGCGCAGCCGCCATTTCGTTGCCGCGATTGGGCCTAGCGAACGCGACGAATGGCTCCTCTGCTTCCGCCGCGCCATGGACGAAACCATCGAGAACGAGAAGCTTCGGGCCATCATCTGGGAGCCGATCGAGCGCCTCGCCTTTCATATGCAGAACCGGGAATGAGAAAAGACATGAGCTTCAGCGCCACAATCCGTCCGCTCACCCTGTTTGTCGCCGGCATTCTCGGCGGCGCCGGTGTCGCGCTTGCGGCGGCAGCATCCCATGGCGGCGATGCGCATTTTCTCGGCTCTGCCGCAACCATGTGCCTGGCCCATGCCCCTGCCCTGCTTGCCCTCTATGCCGGATACGATCGCATCCGCACCGCGCCGGTGGCGGCGGTGCTGCTTGGGTTGGGAACACTGATCTTTGCCGGCGATCTCATCAGCCGCCATTTCGGCGGTGACTCGCTTTTCCCATTGGCCGCACCAACAGGAGGGCTCGGCATGATAGCGGGTTGGGCTGTGGTGGCTCTGGGAGCGTTCTTTAAAAGAGCCGTGACGGAAGCTTGAAGAACCGCCGATTATCTCGCCTGACTGATATGTAGCGACGCCGTCAAACCCCGGCGACCACATTGAATCCCTCGAAGCGAGGCGGTCCCCAATAGAGCGCCTTGTTATCTCCGGCGTTGCGGTGCGCCATGCGGAAATTCTCGGATTTGGTCCAGTTGAGGAAATCCTCTTCGGTGCGCCAGATCGTATGCGAGGAAAACAGCGTAAAGCCCTCTTCCACATTTGTGCCGCCGCGCAGCAGGCGGAATTCTACGAAACCCGGGACCTCTTCCAACCGTGAATCGCGACCTTTCCAGACGGCTTCAAAAGCGCTCTCGGAACCGATGACGACCTTGAAGCGGTTCATCGCAATATACATGGCTGGATCTCCCGACAGTCAGACCTTCTTGCGGCGCTCGGCAGTTTTGCCCGGCTGCTGTGTAAAGGCAATGACATTCGTGCCGTCGCGCGCAGAAATGCCGAGCGGCGTCTCCGGTTCTTCGCCTGGAAGCCGCGTTTGCCAAAAGGGAAAAGCCGTCACGTTCGGAGCCTGCCGTCGCTCTTCGGCGCGGCGCATCAGCAGCTCGTAGAGTTCCGGCACCAAGCCGTCGCCCTTCTGCGAGGCCAGCCTGTGCAGGCCGATCATCATGAACCCGTCAGGGCCTTTGTCAGTCATCGGGAATTGTCTCGTTCGTTCATCGTCTGTAGCGCCCGCTCGAGGCTCGACTTGCTGCCGTTGCGCAAGGGTATGAAAGCCTTGCCGAATTTCTTGCAGCCGGTCTTCACCCGCAGGCAGGCATCGTGACTGATACAGTCGATCGGGCAGAAGACGCAGTCGACGGAGGGCAGCACGGTGTCGATGCGCGACACGGCCTCGCGCAAGCCGCCGTCGTGGTGGATCAGCTCAGCGCCAAAACTGCTGGCGATCTGACGAAGATGCGCCACCTGGCAATCCCGGCCGCCGACATAAAGGAAACTGCGCCCGTCGAGACTGGATCTTGCCGATACCTGCGCCGGCGTTTGCGCCTCGCTGCTATCGCGGCCAAAATCCTTTTTCCCCTTACGCGCCATGCATCACCCGTTTGCTGGTTGCTCTTGCGCGCTCGATTCCGGCGAGCGCAAGCGGACCATATTAAAGTTGATTTTTGCAGTAAAGTATAAAGTTGATAATTTATGTCATATTTTATTGCTGGCTATCGCCCTGTCACCTGAACCTCTTGCGTGAAGGACCAGCTAGGCTTGCCCCATTCCGGTGGCAGCGGCGGAAACGGCGCGGCGCGGCGAACACCATCGGTAACGGCTTCATCCAGTTCAGGAATGCCGGAACTCCGCGCTACGGAGAGGGAACTGAGCTCACCGCCCGAACCGATCGTCAGACGCACACGAACCGTTATGCCCTTTTCGTATTTCGACGACAGGCGGACAGCGCGGCGAATGCGGGACTGCACTTTGCCTGGATAATTGGCAACGGCCGCACTGCCTGAGCCGCTGCGCTGGCCATCGGTTAGCGAATTGGTATTCGACTGCGCGGTTTCGGTGCCTTCTGCAGAACCCTTCTTCGAATCCTGCTCGCTCTCACCGCCCGAGCCGGCCTTCTTTACGGCCTTCGGCACCGGCTTCTTGACGACGTCTTTCGGCTTCTCGACAGGCTTGGCTTGTTGAGCCGGTTTTTCGACCGGGGTCACCACTTCAGTGGGCGGTATGGCCGCTTGTGCAGTTTCCGTCGGCTGCACTTCAACCGGTTCCGCGGGTCGGACTTCGGTAGACTCAGCATCTGTCGGCTGGACAGATGCCGTCATCGGCTGAACCACTGTCGTCTCGGCCGGCGCCTGCGTCGCCAGCACCTCCGGCTCCGGGCTGACGACCGTTTCCGGGGACACCTGTTGCGACGGCTGTGCGGCCTCCATGGTTTGAGGCATCGGCTGAACAGCTTCCGTTTCTGCGGGCGTTACATCGGCTGGCTGCACCGTCTCCGGCTGCACGGCATCTGCCGTTATCTCTTCGGGCTGCGGGTCCTTGCTTTCCTCGCCTGCCGACATCTGGTCCATATCGGAGCTGCCGAGCATGATGACGCTGACGGTATCGCCTGCCTCTTCCACAGCATCTTCGGGCGTTGCAACCATCGTCACCAACAAAGCGGCGACAATGGCAGCGTGAAAGAGGAAGGAGCCTACGCAGGCGAAGGTGACTGTTCTCTTACCCAGCGCGAGGACGCGATCCGGTCTCTCCGCCGACAGATCCATGCTGGGCGGCCCCGACGCATCCGCCACGGGCTCACTCGGATGGGCAGGAAACGAACCAATCTGGGCAAAGCGGCTGTAATGAACAACCGCCTCGGCGGCCGGCGGGCTCGGCAGGCCGTCAAGGCCGGCTAGCTCGTGGCCGGGAAGCACACTCGGATTGTTGTCATTCATGTCACCGCCGGCGCGGCGACGCTCGATGGAAACCTTGACCGAGCGCGAGGCCATAGTCTCAGCCTTCGAAAGGAACGGAAAGCTGTGAACGCGTCGTGAGCGCGGCCTTACACTGCCCCGCCGCCGGACCATCGCACACCGGCGTATCGTTGATGATGATGCGGCTGACACTCTCGCACTTCACACCGGGCATATCAAATTGCCGCACCCGCTTCTTGCCGACCGGCAGGTCGCGAAAATCAAGAACGGTCACGCGGTCGACCGCATTCTTGTCGTTGAAGAAGGCAAGCTCGAAGGAGATCTTGCCGATCGGTGTTGCCAGATCGTTTTCCGCGACGAAGGTCATCATGCAGCCCTTCTGAGACGGCACGAGCGCATTAAGTTCGACACTGAGCTTCGGCGCATTCGCCGAAGCCGCGGTCGCATCTTGCGCGAAGGCCGGGAGGCAGGAGGCAATGGTGAACAGCCCGCCGGCAGCCAGCGCCAAAATCGTTTTCGTCGGCATCGGCAATCTCTCCTGAATATCTGCTGGCGGACGCGAATCGAACATCGATGCTCCTGCG
This sequence comes from Rhizobium sp. CB3060, assembly GCF_025200735.1. Lineage (NCBI taxonomy): Bacteria > Pseudomonadati > Pseudomonadota > Alphaproteobacteria > Hyphomicrobiales > Rhizobiaceae > Rhizobium > Rhizobium sp. CB3060. Next base: position 2,377,686 of record NZ_CP104158.1, read on the forward strand.
CGCATCGCCCAAAATTTAAACTTGACTCTTACAGTCTTCTATTGCGTCTTTAGAAAACATTGAGTATGTGAGTCAAGATAAATCTGGCCGGACCAGAACCCGGCTTCCTATGAATTTTCAGGCCAAACCAAGCAGGATGATTGCTGAGAAAACACCAATACAGCCGGTGCCGCCAACAGCCGCACCGCACATTAGAATTGTCGAGAGCACGGATATTTTTCGTGGCCAGACTGAAATCATGATCAGGCACGAGGGCATCATCTACCGGATGAAAATCACGCGCCAAGGCAAACTCATTCTCAACAAATAGGCATTGCAGATGACTGAGACGACTAGAGAAACGATCCGATTGGCCCCAGCCGATATCCGCGCCTTCCGCGCCGAAAATTCGAAAATGCGCGAGCGCGATATCGCCGCTCGATTGGGCGTTTCCGAAGCGGCGCTAGTTGCCGCGGAAGTCGGCATTTCCGCTATTCGTATCGATGCCGATGCCCACCGGTTCCTTGCCCACGTCGCTTCCCTCGGCGAAGTCCTGGCGCTGTCGCGCAACGAAAGCGCCGTGCATGAAAAGATCGGGGCTTACGAAAACATCAAATCAGGCGTGCAGGCGGCCATCGTGCTCGGCGAAAACATCGATCTGCGCATCTTCCCGAAGCGCTGGGCGCATGCCTTCGCCGTCACCAAGACGGATGGCGACCAGCAGCGGCTCAGCCTGCAATTCTTCGATAAGGCCGGCGACGCCGTTCATAAGGTGCATTTGCGCCCCGCCTCGAATGTCGAGGCCTATCACGCCATCGTCGCCGAACTGCGGCTCGAAGATCAGTCGCAGGATTTTTTAGAGGATCGCTCGGGCTACGATAACGGCGAGATCGACGGCGATGTCAGCCGGGACGAACTGCGCGACCACTGGAGCCGCATGACGGACACGCATGAATTCTTCGGCATGCTGAAAAAGCTGAAGATCGGCCGCCAGGCGGCGATCCGCACGGTCGGCGACGATTATGCCTGGAAGTTGGAGACGAACGCGGTCGCTGAGATGATGCATGCTTCCGTTCGCGAAGGTCTGCCTATCATGTGCTTCGTCGCCAATGACGGCATCGTGCAGATCCATTCCGGGCCGATTTTCAACGTCCAGGCCATGGGGCCCTGGATCAACATCATGGACCCTACCTTCCATCTGCATCTGCGCCAGGATCACATTGCCGAGGCCTGGGCCGTGCGCAAGCCGACGAAGGACGGTCACGTCACCTCGCTCGAAGCCTACAACGCCAAAGGCGAGATGATCATCCAGTTCTTCGGCAAGCGGAAGGAAGGCTTCGACGAGCGTCCCGACTGGCGCGCCATCATCGAGAACCTGCCGAAGGCCGACGCCAGCGTCGCCGCGTAAGGATCGGGCCATGACGATGTTGAAGAACCTCAAGCGCATCAAGCCGTGGGAAATCGCGCTGACGGCGCTGGTGATGACTCTACCACTGGTCCCCGCAAGCCCGGTCAAGGGCGGCTATAGCCTGGTCGAGCGTGCCCATGCCGCGGAAGCGCCGAAGATCGACACGTCTCGCCTGGTCTCGATTGGCGGCGATGTCACCGAGATCGTCTACGCACTCGGCGAGGAAGGCAGGCTGATCGCCCGCGACTCCACCAGCATGTATCCGGAATCGGCAGCCAAGCTGCCTGATGTCGGCTATATGCGCGCGCTATCGCCGGAGGGCATCCTAGCCGTCAATCCGACTGCCATCATCGCGGTGGACGGCTCCGGCCCGCCGGAGGCTCTTACGGTGCTGCGCAATGCCAGCGTGCCTTTCGAAACCGTACCGCAAACTTATGACCGCGACGGCATCTTGAAGAAGATCGACGTCGTCGGCTCGCTGCTCGGCGTGCCGGATAAGGCGAAGGCGCGCGAAGACAAGGTTGCCGCCGATCTCGACGCTGCGATTACAGACTCCGGGAAACGCCCTGAAGCCGAACGCAAACGCGTGCTATTCATCCTGAGCAACCAGAACGGCAAGATCCTCGCTTCCGGCGGCGCCACCGCCGCCGACGGCATCATCAAGCTTGCCGGCGCCATCAATGCCGTCGACAGTTTTTCGGGCTACAAGCCACTGACCGACGAAGCGATCATCGAGGCCAAGCCGGACGTCATCCTGATCATGGATCGCGAAGGTCCGCTGTCGATAAAAGAGGACGACCTCTTGAAGCAGCCGGCGATTTCGCTGACGCCCGCGGCGAGCCACAAGGCGATCATCCGCATGGACGGCCTGCACCTGCTCGGCTTCGGGCCGCGTACCGCCAGCGCCGTGCGCGAGCTGAACGCCGCGATCTACGGAGGCTGAGGTGGCGCTCAACGAGGTCATGCCGGGGCTGAAGCGCATGTCGCACAGAAGGGACCGCCGTCATCACGAGGGCGACCGTACTGCGCTCTCCCTCTTCGTTTTGGCTGGCCTCGTGATCTCCGCCTTCCTTGCGTTCTCGTTTTCGATCACGACCGGCGCCTCCGATGCCTCGATCGTCGACGTCATCGGCAGCATGATAAGCGGCGGTGCGGACAGCGCATTGAGCAGCCGCGACCGTATCATCATCTTCGACATCCGCCTCCCCCGCGCCATTCTCGGATTCCTGATCGGTGGCGGTCTCGCAGTCTCCGGCGCGGTCATGCAGGGCCTGTTCCGCAATCCGCTGGCCGATCCCGGCCTGATCGGCATTTCGGCCGGTTCCAGTCTCGGCGCGGTCGGGATGATCGTCCTCGGCGGCGGCATCCTTGCCCCCGTCGCGCATCTCTTCGGCATCTTTTCCCTGCCGATCGCCGCTTTCATCGGCGGCCTCGTCACGACCGTGCTTCTCTACAGAGTGGCGACGCGGCACGGACAGACATCCATAGCGACCATGCTCCTGGCCGGTATTGCGCTCGGCGCGCTGGCGCTGGCGGCGACCGGCCTGCTGATCTACATGGCAGATGATCGGCAATTGCGTGATCTCACCTTCTGGAGCATGGGGTCGCTCGCCGGTGCGACCTGGACCAAGATCGCCGCCGCCGGACCGATCATCGTCCTCTCCATGCTGCCACTGCCCTTCATGGCACGCGGTCTCAATGCACTGACGCTCGGCGAAGCGGCAGCCTTCCACATGGGAGTCGCCGTGCAGCGGCTAAAGAATATTGCTATCGTCAGCGTTGCGGCCGCAACCGGCGCCTCCGTCGCGGTCAGCGGCGGCATTGGCTTCGTCGGCATCATCGTGCCGCACATCCTGCGCATGGCGATCGGCCCGGATCATCGCTTTCTGCTGCCGGCCTCCGCCCTGCTCGGCGGCTCGCTGCTCATGATCGCCGACGTGGTGGCCCGCACCGTCGTCTCGCCTGCCGAACTGCCGATCGGCATTATCACCGCTGGTGTCGGCGGGCCTTTCTTCCTGTGGATGCTGCTTCGGCAGCGTTCGCGCCTCAGCCTGTGAGTTTTCGATGATCGACGTCTCTGACCTTTCCGTCCGGTTCTCCGGCAAGACAGTCGTGCACGACGTTTGCTTTACCGCCGAAGCCGGCGCGCTGACGGCGATCTGCGGGCCGAACGGTTCGGGCAAGACGACGACCATGAAGGCCATTTCGGGGGAGCTCGCCTATCAAGGTTCGGTGCGCCTCAACGCATCGGAGATCGGCAGCCTTCAAGCCTGGCAACTGGCGGAAATGCGTGGCGTGCTGCCGCAGGCGAGCACCATCTCTTTTCCCTTCACCGTTCGCGAAATCGTCCGCATGGGGCTGACGAGCGGCCGCAACAGCCGTCCCGAGCAGGCCGATCGCATCGCCGCGGAGGCGCTCTCCTCCGTCGATCTCGCCGGCTTCGAAGGGCGCTTTTATCAGGAGCTTTCCGGCGGCGAGCAACAGCGCGTCCAGCTCGCCCGGGTGCTATGCCAGATCTCCGAACCCATCGTCGACGGCAAGCCCTGCTGGCTGCTTCTCGATGAACCCGTCTCCAGCCTCGATATCAGCCATCAACTGACCATCATGACGCTCGCCCGGCAATTCTGTCGGCGCGGCGGCGGCGTCATCGCCGTCATGCATGATCTGAACCTCACGGCTCTCTTCGCCGACCAGATAGTCCTGCTCAAGAACGGACGGCTGCGAGCAGCAGGCCCCGTGGGGGACGTTCTGACCGACCAGCATTTGCAGGATGTCTTCGGCTGTGCGCTCAGGGTCAATCGCGTACCCATCGACGGCGTCCCATTCGTTCTCGCCCACAGTGCACTGACGCACTGACCTTCCTTTCGTCAAATCCGGAACTTTTCGTTGCATCGCCGCGTTGATGATCGGTGATCCAGATCAATGTTCTGCGCAATCAGCAGCAACATGTCTGGCAGCATTCGCTCATCGCAAAAGTCGGCGCAGCTTTGCGGCGCCAGGCCACAGACGCTAACGACGTAAGGGAGCAAGACCATGGCAACCATCCTCCATTCGGCGCGAGCTAAGCGTAATGGCGGCAGCCTACATGACCTCGAAGCCAGCATTGAGGAGCAGATCGAACATCTGCGCAACGAAATTGCCGCTTTCGCCAAGATCGTCGGTGAAAACAGCGCGATCCAGAGCAAGACGATGCGCGCGCGCGCCGAAACCGGGCTTGAGGATTTGACAGCTCGCGGCGAAGACCTGCTGCGTGAATTGCAGCACGGCTATGCGAAGGGCACGCGCGAAATGCGAAGGACCGTGCGCCAACACCCCATTGCCACCATCGGGGCTGCTGCAGCTTTCGGATTGGCGTTTGCCCTGCTTCTGTCGCGCCGTTAAGGAGCCGCAATGCTAGCTCCGTTACTCGGCCTGCTTCTCTCGGGCACATTGCATCGCACCGTTGCGCGCACGAAACGCAGCGGTGTTTTCATTGGCATCGCCGCTATCCTCTTTCTGACGGCCTATGCCTTTGCCCTCATAGCGGCCGCCATCTGGCTGGCAACCATTTACGGCGCAGCCGTTTCGGCGCTGCTGATTGCCGCCGGCGCCCTGGTGCTCGCCGTGATCGTTCTCGTCATCATGATGATCATCAACAAGCAGGAAGAACGCCGTGCCCGCGAACGCCGCGCCGCCTTGGAAACCATGGCCGTCGCAGCAATCGGCCTTGCAAAGTCGCAACCGCTGCTGACCGCCGCCATTGCGACCGCCCTGGTGTTCGGCAACTTGATGAGCACAAAGAGGCGGGATGATTAGGGCGACTTGATCGGCTCATGCTGCATCACAAGTCCGCACATCACGGCAAACAGGCGCGCTAAAGCCTCATGGGCGCAACAGAATCCGTCCGCGCCAGCAGGCGAGGACAGATCGCATGATTTAGAAGGCAAACGCCTTGGACGTCAAAGGCGCTGAGGTGGCGTCCGGGCCAAAGTCGGCTTCTCCGGAAATCTGCAGCAATTCCTGCAGGCGCTGCCGGGCGCGGTTGACCCGGCTCTTGATGGTGCCCACGGCGCAGCCGCAGATTTCGGCGGCTTCCTCATAGGAAAAACCGGACGCGCCGACCAAGATGATGGCTTCGCGCTGATCGGGCGGCAATTGATCCAGCGCCTTGCGGAAATCCTGCAGGTCGAGCGCACCGTACTGCGAGGGATGCGTTGCCATCGATTCCGTGAACAGGCCATCACTGTCCTGCACCTCGCGGCCGCTCTTGCGCATCTGGCTATAGAGTTCGTTGCGCAGGATGGTGAAGAGCCAGGCCTTCATATTCGTGCCCATCTCGAAATGGTCCTGCTTGGCCCAAGCCTTCATGATCGTGTCCTGCACGAGATCATCGGCACGGTCGTGGCGGCCGGTCAACGAGATGGCGAAGGCGCGTAAGCTCGGCAGAGCAGCCAGGAGTTCGCGCTTGAAGCTCGGTTGCGGTTCCATGACGCTTCCTCCTTAATCGGAGACTTTTGCGGAAGCCAAACGTTCGGCCTGATCCAGCTTCTCGAGCAGGTCGAGCAAGCGATCCGGGATAGCCTCATCCTGCACCGCGGCATAGAATGAGCGCAGCCGATTGCCGATTTGATTGTTAGGATCGAGGATATCGGCGGCACGCACGTCAGGCCGTTTACGGTCCGCGTCCTCTTGATTTTGGGTGGTCATTTAGCCTGCTCGCTTCCGCATTTCTTGCGTTCATGGATGCGGGGTGTACCTCTATGCACCCCAGTTTGGAAGGTCCTCACGTCCGCTTCGGCCCGAATCGGAGAAGTTGAACCTAGTGTTCGTCGGCAGGGGTAATGTACTTCTCCAAAAAAAGTTCCGGTGCCGAGGAACTTTTTTACTGAATTTGCGTTTGTTTGTCATTGCAGTCTTGGAGGCTGTGTTTCAATTAGGAATTAATAAAGGGCGGGAGCCATTGATGACACTTTCCACACGCATTGCGCCGCATCTTCCTTATTTGCGCCGCTACTCCCGTGCTCTGACCGGGACACAGACATCGGGTGACGCCTATGTCGCGGCGGTTTTGGAAGCGATCATTGCTGATCTTTCCATATTCCCGGACACGTCCAACGACCGCGTTGCACTCTATAAACTCTTCACTCAACTCTTCGGTTCCACGGCGATCCAGATTCCCGAGCCAACCTCTCCCTATGCTTGGGAACAGCGCGCCTCGGTCAATCTTGCCAAGGTTTCTCCGGTCGCCCGCCAGGCCTTCCTCCTCGCCTCCGTCGAAAACTTCCGTCTCGGCGAGATCGCCGACATTCTCGAGGTGACCGAGACCGAGGCCATGAATCTGCTGGACAAGGCATCCCAAGAGATTTCACGCCAAGTCGCCACCGACATCATGATCATCGAGGACGAACCGCTGATTGCGATGGATATCGAGCAGATGGTGGAAAGCCTCGGACATCGCGTCACCGGCATCGCCCGCACCCATGCGGAAGCGGTTGCCCTGCATAATGCCACCAATCCCAGCATGGTGCTCGCCGACATCCAACTTGCCGACGGCAGCTCAGGCATCGACGCCGTCAATGACATCCTCAAGACGTCGAGCATTCCGGTCATTTTCATTACCGCTTTCCCCGAGCGCTTGTTGACCGGCGAGCGGCCGGAGCCGACCTTCCTCGTAACCAAACCATTCAATCCCGATATGGTGAAAGCTCTGATCAGTCAGGCCCTTTTCTTTAATGAAACCACAAAGGTGGCCGCCTGACCCGAATCGACACTTTGTCGCGGAACAAAGAAAGCAACCGGACGTTCCGGGAGCTTAGGGACGCTTTACCGACTGTTATAGCGAGTGATTGTATAAACCGGATTGAGTTCTTCCGGCTGAGAATACCCTGTCGGCGGGGTTCTCGAAATTGGAGTGAAAGGCAAGCCGGTGAATACGACTGAACCATTACCCGGCATGCCTCTAAGTTTTGAAGGCAAGGCCGCTATGATGGAGCGGGCGCTGGGCAGCGCCGGCGTCTCGATCCTCTTTCAGGATACAAGCCTCGCGATCCGCTATGCCGAAAACCTGCCTGACCACCTGAAACCGTCCCTCATCATCGGCGGCACGGACCGCCATCTTTTCGGCGAGAAGGATGGTGAGCACCTCACTCAATTGAAACGCGGAGTGCTCGAAAGCGGCAAGCCCGTCAGCGCGGAAGTGGAGTTCGTGACCGGCGACGGCGTGCGCATCTACGAGCTGAAGATCGAACGCATCGGTGGCCGCAAGCCGCAGGGCCTGCTTTCCGTCATTACCGAGGTCACGGAGACCCGTCACCGCGAAAAGGTGCTGAAATCGCTGCTGCGCGAGCTGTCGCATCGCTCCAAGAACCTCCTGGCGATCATCCAGGGCATAGCGACGCAGACGGCGCGTCATACGCTGTCGCTCGACAATTTTCTGATCAAGTTCCGCGGCCGCCTGCAATCCCTGTCGAATTCGCAGGACCTGATCACCGATTCAAGCTGGCGCGGCGCCTATCTGTTCGAACTTGCCGAAAAGCAATTCGCCCCCTATTGGCCCGATGCCGGCGTGCCGATGCCGATCTACGGGATCAATGCGCATCTCACGCCGAATGCGGCCGTCCATCTCGGCCTTGCCCTGCACGAGCTGATCGTCAATTCCGCCTCACACGGCGCCATTTCCGCCGGCGCCACCAGCATCACGCTGAACTGCAAGGAGTCCGAACTCGATGGCAAGAAGGCGATCGAAGTGGCCTGGTCAGAGCGCTTCTATTTCCCCGCCGACCATGAGTTCGAGGACAACAGCTTCAGCCGCACCGTGCTGGAGCGGGTCGTGCCCACATCGATGAACGGGCGCGCCCAGTTCGCGATCGACGATGACAGCATCGGCTATCGCCTGACGATACCCGAAACCGAATACGAAATCCTGAAGCGCCGCTGACAATCCGAAACGCAGACTGCAAAAGAAAACAGCCAGCGCGAGGGCGGCGCACTGGCTGCTTTTCACTCATCGGGAGGGGACCGTGAGTAGATGCCCGGTGATGAGTTTTGGGGGCGTGCATCGGTTGATGCGATCATCACCAAGACACCTTCTTAACGACCGCGCCCAACCTTGGTTCCATCTTTCTAAAAAAAATTTTGATTTTTTCCCGAGCGTCCATCGCGAACTTCAAAAATGGGCGCCAACGAATGTTTATAGCCACGCTGGACTTGGAAGCGTCCGGCTTACCCTCCAGTCAGCCAGCAATCGATCCTCGAAAATAAACTAAAACATATGTTTAGCGGAGGCCCCTCCGCCGCCCTCCGGGCTAGGCGGCCATGACAGCTATCCCTGTGCTTGCAATGCCGGAACTCTCCAAAATTTTACCGTTTGATAAATTTTTTAACCTGAGTTACCGTTCATTCCACTGGCCGTTTACTATAATGAGGGAACTTCAATGGGACGACTGGAAACTGGGATTCATAAAGGCAGGCTGACGCCGGCCGAATATGATCAGAACTTTTCCGATCTGCATCCGCGCCTTGACCGTCACGAGGCTTTGGTCGCTGCCGACCGCTGTTATTTCTGCTATGACGCGCCGTGCATGACGGCCTGTCCGACCTCCATCGACATTCCGCTATTCATCCGGCAGATCTCGACCGGCAACCCCATCGGCTCGGCCAAGACTATCTTCGACCAGAACATTCTGGGCGGTATGTGCGCCCGAGTCTGTCCCACCGAACAGCTCTGCGAGCAGGCCTGCGTGCGCAATACTGCCGAAGAGCGCCCCGTCGAAATCGGCCGCCTGCAGCGCTATGCTACCGACACGGCAATGGCCGAGAACAAGCAGTTCTATGCCCGTGCCGCTTCGACCGGCAAGAAGATCGCCGTCGTCGGCGCCGGTCCGGCCGGCCTTGCCTGCGCCCACCGCCTGGCGGTGAATGGCCATGACGTCACCATCTTCGACGCCCGCGAAAAGGCCGGCGGCCTCAACGAATACGGCATCGCCACCTACAAGACGGTCGACGATTTCGCCCAGAAGGAAGTTGACTATGTTCTGTCGATCGGCGGCATCGAAGTAAAGCACGGCCAAGCGCTCGGCCGGGATTTCAGCCTTGCCGATCTTTCGTCGCAGTATGACGCCGTCTTCCTCGGCCTCGGCCTCGCCGGCGTCAACGCGCTGCGTGCCGAAGGCGAAGATCTCGACGGCGTCGCCGATGCCGTCGCCTATATCGCCGATCTGCGCCAGGCCAAGGACAAGGCCGATATCGCCATCGGTCGCCGTGTCGTCGTCCTCGGCGGCGGCATGACCGCGATCGACGCTGCCGTGCAGGCAAAGCTGCTCGGCGCCGAAGAGGTGACGATCTGTTATCGCCGCGGCAAGGAGCATATGAACGCCTCGGAATACGAGCAGGACCTTGCCGCTTCAAAGGGTGTCATCATTCGCCACTGGCTGGCGCCGAAGCGTATCCTCGACAAGGACGGCAAAGTCGCCGGCATCGAAGTCGAATATACGGAACTACGCGACGGCAAGTTGACCGGCACCGGCGATACTGGCGTCATCGCCGCCGATCAGATCTTCAAGGCGATCGGCCAGACCTTCGAGGCCTCCGGGCTCGGCGCATTGCGCATGGAATCCGGCCGCATTTCCATCGACGGCGAAGGCCGGACCTCGCTTGACGGCGTCTGGGCCGGCGGCGACTGCGTGCTCGGCGGCGACGACCTGACGGTCTCCGCCGTTGCACAGGGTCGCGACGCGGCCGAATCCATCAATCGTGCGCTCGCTGCCGCCAAGCCGGCCGCTGCAGTCGCCTGAAAGGAGAACCAAAATGGCTGATCTCCGCAATAATTTCATCGGCATCAAATCCCCGAACCCGTTCTGGCTCGCCTCGGCGCCGCCGACCGATAAGGCCTACAACGTCGAACGCGCCTTCAAGGCGGGCTGGGGCGGCGTGGTCTGGAAGACGCTGGGCGAGGAAGGCCCGCCGGTCGTCAACGTCAACGGCCCGCGCTATGGTGCGATCTGGGGCGCCGATCGCCGCCTGCTCGGCCTCAACAATATCGAGCTGATCACCGACCGCGACCTCTATACCAACCTGCGCGAGATGAAGCAGGTGAAGATGAACTGGCCGGACCGCGCCCTGATCGCCTCGATCATGGTGCCCTGCGAGGAGCAGGCCTGGAAGGCCATCCTGCCACTGGTGGAAGAAACCGGTGCCGATGGCATCGAGCTCAATTTCGGCTGTCCGCACGGCATGTCCGAGCGCGGCATGGGCTCCGCGGTCGGACAGGTGCCGGAATATATCGAAATGGTCGTGCGCTGGTGCAAGCAATATACCCGCATGCCCGTCATCACCAAGCTGACGCCGAATATCACCGACATCCGCAAGCCCGCCCGCGCCGCCAAGGCCGGCGGTACGGACGCCGTGTCGCTGATCAATACGATCAACTCGATCGTCTCCGTCGATCTCGACAATTTCGCGCCGAACCCCACTGTCGGCGGCAAGGGCAGCCACGGCGGCTATTGCGGCCCGGCCGTCAAGCCGATCGCGCTCAACATGGTGGCCGAGATCGCCCGCGATCCCGAAACCTACGGCCTGCCGATCTCCGGCATCGGCGGCATCACCACCTGGCGTGACGCAGCCGAATTCCTGGCGCTCGGCGCCGGCAACGTACAGGTCTGCACCGCAGCGATGACCTACGGCTTCAAGATCGTCCAGGAAATGATATCGGGCCTCTCCGACTGGATGGACGAAAAGGGTCACCGCAATCTGGACGACATCATCGGCCGCGCCGTGCCGAATGTTTCCGACTGGCAGTATCTCAACCTCAACTACATCGCCAAGGCAAAGATCGACCAGGACGCCTGCATCAAATGCGGTCGCTGCTACATCGCCTGCGAAGACACTTCGCACCAGGCGATCACCAACATGGTCGACGGCGTCAGGCATTTTGAGGTGATGGACGAGGAATGCGTCGGCTGCAATCTCTGCGTCAGCGTCTGTCCGGTCGAAAACTGCATCACCATGGAAGCCTTGCCGGCAGGCGCGCTCGACAAGCGCACCGGTAAGGCCGTCGACCCGAACTACGCCAACTGGACGACCCATCCGAACAATCCGATGGCTCGGCAGGCGGCGGAGTAACAGCGCCCAAATATCGGCGGGAAGTAAAATGAGGCGGTCGCAGCTTGCTGCGGCCGTCTTTTTCATAGCCGTATTAGCCTTGCTCAGAAAATGTGTCTTGCGGCTCGCGGAAGCACGAAAATCGAGCTATAGGACGCGCGCTGCAGACAATCGCAGCAGCAGCAACACAGAGGAGGCGGCTATGTCACGCAAATCCAGAACCCTCCATGACGTGAGCTTTTGAGGTCACGTCCAAACGACGCAAGTCATTCCCATCGGAAACTCGGGTAAAGACCGGCTCGCAATTCATCCATGGTGATGTCGAGCTGATCGAAAAACTCGGCCGTAACGATCCCTGCCCCTGCGGTTCCCGGAGGAGGTTTCAAGAGCTGCTGCCTGAAATCAGGCCGCTATGACGGCATCGAACGGGATTACTATTTTTAGAGAGCGGAGCTGAGCTCCATCAGCCCCCAAGTGCGGCGCAATCTTTTCGCGGAATTGCGCCGCCGCTCACGACCGCCGTATACCGAGACCATCGACGAAGAGCTTCTCCAGATAGCGGGCCGCGTCCTCGAAACGCCCCTCGCCGGAATGTTCCTGCCCGAGCACGGCACGCACCTGCACATCGAAATCCGCATAATGCTGCGTCGTGGACCAGATGGAGAAGATCAGGTGATAGGGATCGCATTTGGCGATCTTTCCGGCCTTCGCCCAGGCGCGGATGACCTCGGCCTTTTCATCGACAAGGCTCTTCAGCGGACCTCGGAGTTCGTCCTCGACATGCGGCGCCCCCTGCAGCATCTCGTTCGCGAACAGGCGGCTTTCCCGCGGAAAATCGCGGGCCATCTCCAATTTGCGGCGGATATAGGAGCGGATCTCGCTTTCGGGATTGCCATTGGCGTTGAAGGCGCGCAGGGGCTCCAGCCAGGTAAACAGCACGCGGTCGATCAGCGCCCTATGCATGGCTTCCTTCGTGCGGAAATAATAAAGCAGATTGGGTTTCGACATGCCGGCGACTTCGGCGATTTGGTCGATGGTAGAGCCGCGAAAGCCGTGTACTGAAAATACGTCCAGCGCGGCTTCGAGTATCACTTCCTCTTTTTCTTCTTGGATGCGAGTGCGGCGTTGCGTCTTGGCGGCTCTGGGGATGGCCATGTCTGCTTTGTTTCTCCTTGAAATCCAAGCCCTTCGGCCAAGCCCTCATTCCCCTGCCCATGCTCTGATTTTGGGCAATTGCCTTTAATTTTGTCGGGAATTTTCGTGCTTTTCGTCTTGAGCGCCGCCACGGAAGTTGTAATGTTTACCAATCGGTCAAATTATCTGCCAGATGTCTTTTAAAGGCAACCGGCGATTTTCCGGGGCGAGAAAAACAAGCAAGCGCACCGGAAGCGACCATCGGGAACAATTGGGCATGCGCCTTGCATGACCCGGGACAAACAGGTGAGGATTGCATCATGGTGGCAGCGCCAGGGGAAAACATGCGTATCAATGGCGATCGCCTTTGGGACGCACTGATGGACATGGCGAAGATCGGCCCCGGCATCGCCGGCGGCAACAATCGCCAGACGCTGACCGACGCCGACGCTGAAGGCCGCAGCCTTTTCAAGACGTGGTGCGACGAAGCCGGCTTGACGGTGGGCGTCGACAAGATGGGCACGATGTTCGCGACCCGCCCCGGCACGGATCCGGATGCGCTACCGGTCTATGTCGGTTCGCATCTCGACACCCAGCCGACCGGCGGCAAATATGACGGCGTGCTCGGCGTGCTCGGCGCGCTGGAAGTTGTTCGCACGATGAACGATCTCGGCATCAAGACCAAGCATCCGATCGTGGTCACCAACTGGGCCAATGAAGAAGGTGCGCGCTTCGCCCCCGCCATGCTCGCCTCCGGCGTCTTCGCTGGAGTGCATTCGCTGGACTACGCCTACGGCCGCAAGGACCCGGAGGGCAAAACCTACGGCGAGGAGCTGAAGCGCATCGGCTGGCTCGGCGAGGAAGAAGTCGGAAGCCGCAAGATGCATGCCTATTTCGAATACCACATCGAGCAGGGACCGATCCTTGAGGCCGAGGACAAGACCATCGGTGTCGTCACGCACTGTCAGGGACTGTGGTGGCTGGAATTCACGCTCACCGGCAAGGAAGCGCATACCGGCTCGACGCCGATGAACATGCGCGTCAATGCCGGGCTTGCCATGTCGCGGATCATCGAAATGGTGCAGGGCGTCGCGATGGACAGCCAGCCGGGTGCCGTCGGCGGCGTCGGCCAGGTTTTCTTCTCGCCGAATTCGCGCAACGTGCTGCCGGGCAAGGTCGTCTTCACCGTCGACATCCGCTCGCCCGACAAGGTGAAGCTCGACCGCATGCGCGCCAGGATCGAGGCTGAGGCGCCGGTTATCTGCGACGCCCTTGGCGTCGGCTGCTCGGTCGAAGCCATCGGTCATTTCGAGCCCGTGACCTTCGATCCGAAGCTCGTCACCGCCGTGCGCGATGCCGCGGAGAAGCTGGGCTACAGCCACATGAACCTCATCTCCGGCGCCGGTCACGACGCCTGCTGGGCCGCCAAGGTAGCGCCCGCCACCATGGTCATGTGCCCCTGCGTCGGTGGCCTGTCGCACAACGAGGCAGAGGAGATTTCCAAGGAATGGGCGACCGCGGGCGCGGATGTGCTGTTCCACGCGGTCTTGGAGACTGCGGAGATTGTGGCGTGACAGCCCTACTCGCGCAGCACCAGAATTTCACATATCGGGAGCAGACACCATGAGCACAGTCATCAAGGGTGGAACCATCGTCACGGCCGATTTGACCTATAAGGCCGACGTCAAGGTCGAAGGCGGCAAGATTGTCGAGATCGGGCAGAACCTGTCCGGCAATGAAGTGCTCGATGCTTCGGGCTGTTATGTCCTGCCGGGCGGCATCGATCCGCATACGCATCTCGAAATGCCATTCATGGGTACCTATTCCTCTGACGATTTCGAGAGCGGTACGCGGGCTGCCCTTGCCGGCGGCACGACTATGGTGGTGGATTTCGCCCTGCCCTCGCCCGGCCAGTCGCTGCTCGAGGCGCTGACCATGTGGGACAACAAGTCGACGCGGGCAAACTGCGATTACTCCTTCCACATGGCGATTACCTGGTGGAGCGAGCAGGTCTTCAACGAGATGGAAGCCGTCGTCCGCGAGAAGGGCATCAACACGTTCAAGCACTTCATGGCCTATAAGGGCGCGCTGATGGTGGATGACGACGAGATGTTCTCCTCCTTCCAACGCTGCGCCGAGCTCGGCGCCCTGCCACTCGTTCATGCCGAGAACGGCGACGTGGTCGCGCAGATGCAGGCGAAACTGCTTGCCGAGGGTAATAACGGCCCGGAAGCGCATGCCTATTCCCGCCCCGCCGAGGTCGAAGGCGAAGCGACGAACCGCGCCATCATGATCGCCGACATGGCCGGCAGCCCGGTCTATATCGTTCATACCTCCTGCGAACAGGCGCACGAAGCCATCCGCCGCGCCCGCCAGAAGGGCATGCGCGTCTATGGCGAGCCGCTGATCCAGCACTTGACGCTTGATGAGAGCGAATATGCCAATGCCGATTGGGACCATGCCGCCCGCCGCGTCATGTCGCCGCCCTTCCGCAACAAGCAGCATCAGGACAGCCTCTGGGCCGGCCTCGCCTCCGGCTCGCTGCAGGTGGTCGCCACCGACCATTGCGCGTTTACGACCGAACAGAAGCGTTTCGGCCTCGGCGATTTCACCAAGATCCCGAACGGCACCGGCGGTCTCGAGGATCGCATGCCCATGCTCTGGACCAATGGCGTCAACACCGGTCGCCTGACCATGAACGAGTTCGTGGCGGTGACATCGACCAACATCGCCAAGATCCTCAACATCTATCCGAAGAAGGGCGCAATCCTCGTCGGTGCCGATGCCGACATCGTCGTCTGGGATCCGAAGCGTTCGAAGACTATCACCGCCAAGACGCAGCAATCGGCGATCGACTACAATGTCTTCGAAGGCAAGCAAGTGACGGGCCTGCCGCGCTATACGCTGACCCGCGGCGTGGTTGCCATCGAGGAAAGCACGGTCAAAACGCAGCAGGGCCATGGCGAGTTCGTCAAGCGCGAGCCTTTCACCGCCGTCAACCGCGCACTCTCGACCTGGAAAGACGTCACGGCGCCGCGCAAGGTTCAGCGCAGCGGCATTCCGGCAAGCGGAGTGTGACGCTTGGCGACGGCGTTCCGCTCCATCAGCTCACAACGGCACATACCGCTCCAGATCCGGCAGCAGGACGACACTTTCCTGCTCGTTCGGATCGGTGCGGGCGATGATGGCTGTCGCCGGCCGGTCGCTGAGATTGGCGGGCAGATGCGGAACACCGGCCGGAATATAGAACATCTCGCCGGCGTGAACGACAACATGCTCTTCCAGCTCATCGCCGAACCAGCAATGCGTCTCGCCGGACAGCGCGTAGATCGCTGTCTCATGCGCGGCATGCAGATGCGCCTTGGCGCGTCCGCCCGGCGGGATCGTCAGGAGATGCATGCAGATGCCGGTCGAGCCCACTGTCTCGGCGGCGATCCCTTCGAAGTAGTTGAAGCCCTGTTTCCCGGCATAGGTACTGCCGGGCTGCACGATGCGGCAGGTGGGCTTCGATGAAACGCTCATGCCATTCCTCCATAAAATTCGATAGATCTTCGGCGTCCTTAGGTTCTAAAACCACCGCGATGCCACGTAGAATAACACGCAATCCGCCCCGACTGCGCGGCGAAAACATGACTGGTAGGTGTTAATGACGTCATCCGCTCCCTCCGTCGTCTCCGCGCGGAACCTCTGCCTCACCTACGAGACAAATGACGGGCCGGTGCATGCGCTGAGCAATGTCGATCTCGACGTGCGCAAGGGCGATTTCGTCTCCTTCATCGGCCCGTCCGGCTGTGGCAAGACCACGTTTCTGCGGGTCATCGCGGATCTCGAGCGCAAGACCTCCGGCGACATCACCGTCAATGGCATGACGCCGGAAGAGGCGCGCACCAACCGCGCCTACGGGTATGTCTTTCAGGCGCCCGCCCTTTATCCCTGGCGCACGATCGAAAAGAATATCGCTCTGCCGCTGGAAATTATGGGCTATCCCAGAAGTGATCATGCCAAGCGCATCGCGCAGACGCTGGATCTGGTCAATCTCACCGGTTTCGCGCACAAATACCCCTGGCAGCTCTCCGGCGGCATGCAGCAGCGCGCCTCGATCGCCCGTGCGCTCGCCTTCGACGCCGACCTGCTGCTGATGGACGAGCCCTTCGGCGCCCTCGACGAAATCGTCCGTGACCACCTCAACGAGGAGCTGCTGAAGCTCTGGAAGCGAACGAACAAGACCATCTGTTTCGTGACGCACTCGATCCCGGAGGCGGTTTATCTCTCCACGAAGATCGTCGTCATGTCGCCCCGTCCCGGCCGCGTCACCGATGTCATCGACTCCACCCTTCCGCTCGAACGCCCGCTGGACATTCGTGAAACCCCTGAATTCCTGGAGATCGCCCATCGTGTCCGCGAAGGGCTGAGGGCAGGACACAGCTATGGGGAATAGGATCACACAATGAACCCGCAATTCCTCCTCTGGCTCACCGGCGCCATGGCGATTTTCATCGGTGGCGCGACCGCTTCGCGGGCTTATATCGCCAACAACAACATATTGATCCTCATCCTGGCCCTCATTCTCTATTGTGTGGGCAATCTGATGATGGTCCGGCTAATGCGCGAGGGCGGACTGGGCCTGGCGATTTCCGCCTCCGCCATCGCCCAGCTCGTGGTCGTCAATATCGTTGCCTTCGTCGTCTTTGGCGAGCGGCTCAGCATGCCGCAGCTTGCCGGCGTTGGGCTCGGCATCGTCGCGATGGCGCTGATGCTGTTTCCGACGGAAAGAGGGGCGTGACCATGGAGAAGGAGCAATTCTTCAAGCACAAATTCGTGCCGGTTACGACCATCATACTGGCAATCATCCTGTTGTGGTACGCTTTTGCCGTTATTCTCAACACGCCCTTCCAGCGCGATCTCGACCGGCGCGCCAACGTCACCCCGACGACGATGGAATTCATCGGCAAAACGCTGTCACAACCGAAGCCGATCCTGCCGGCGCCGCATCAGGTGGCGCAAAATGTCTTTGAAAACACCTTCCTTCGCGCGCCGACAAGCAACCGCAGTCTCGTCTACAATGCCTGGGTGACATTGTCCTCCACTGCGGTCGGTTTCGCCTTCGGTACGTTTCTCGGTATTCTGATCGCCGTCGGTATCGTGCATGTCGTCGCGCTCGACCGCAGCCTGATGCCCTGGATCATCGCCTCGCAAACCGTGCCGATCCTCGCCATCGCGCCAATGGTCGTTGTTGTATTGGGTTCGATCGGCATTACCGGCCTTATTCCCAAGGCGCTGGTGTCGACCTACCTCTCCTTCTTCCCCGTCGCCGTCGGCATGGTGAAGGGATTGCGGTCGCCGGAGGTCATGCACCTCGATCTCATGCGCACCTACAATGCCAGTGCCGCGCAGACATTTTGGAAGCTGCGCGTGCCCGCCTCGGTCCCCTTCCTCTTCACCTCGATGAAAGTTGCAATCGCTGCGAGCCTCACCGGTACCATCGTTGGTGAACTGCCAACGGGCGCCGTCGCCGGCATCGGTGCCAAGCTGCTCGCAGGCTCCTACCAAAGCCTGACGATCGATATATGGGCGACGCTTGTCGCCGGCTCGATACTAGCGGCCGCGTTGATTGCCGTCGTCAGTATCGCAGCGCGTATCGTCGATCACGCCATGGGAGGTCGCGCGGCATGAAAAATCTTCATTTGTCGTGGCAAAGCACGCTCTCCCTTCTTCTTTGCCTTGCGGCACTCCCAGCTCTGCCGCTGCTTACCACCGATACCGCCACGCCCTTCAGTAGCGGGACCACTTTTGTCATTTTCATTCTCATTGGTGCCGCGGCCATTAGTTCCTTCATGAACCTGTCAGCAACGCTCTGCGCGGCGATCCTCTTCTTTGCCGCGCACGCAGCCGCCTGGCTGTTGCTGGCTGGAATATCGGGCAACGAAGGCAACGCTCTTGCATCGTTTTTCTTCCTGCTGGCCGCGGCCTGGCTGCTCGCCTGGCGTTGCGTTTCCATCCTTTCTATCATCCAGTCTCCCTCGACTGCCGACGGCTATACGTTACGGTTGCTGATTCCCGTGATCTTCGGCGTGTGGATCATCGTCATCTGGGAAGCGGTGACACGCGGGGCCGGTATTCCTTTCATCCTCCTGCCGCCGCCAAGCGCCATCGGCGCGCGGATTGCCGGCTCCATGTCGATTCTCTGGACGGATGTTCAACAGACGATCTTCCGATCGGTTCTGATCGGCTACATCATCGGTTGCTCCAGCGGCTTTATCGTCGCCATCCTTGCCGATCGCTTCGCCTTCCTGCGTCGCGGCCTGCTGCCGATCGGCAATCTGGTCTCCGCTCTGCCAATCATCGGCGTCGCGCCGATCATGGTCATGTGGTTCGGCTTCGATTGGCAGTCGAAAGCGGCCGTCGTCGTCATCATGACCTTCTTCCCGATGCTGGTGAACACGGTTGCCGGCCTCGCCGCCGCCGGTCATATGGAGCGCGATCTCATGCGCACCTATGCATCGAACTATTGGCAGACGCTGTTCAAGCTTCGCCTGCCCGCCGCGGCTCCCTTTATTTTCAATGCGCTAAAGATCAACTCGACGTTGGCCCTTATCGGTGCCATCGTGGCAGAGTTCTTTGGTACACCCATGTCGGGCATGGGCTTTCGCATCTCGACCGAAAACGGTCGGTTGAACCTCGACATGGTCTGGGCCGAGATCGCGGTTGCCGCGGTTGCGGGTTCCGTCTTCTACGGTATCGTCGCCGTTCTCGAACGGATGACGACGTTCTGGCATCCGTCTATCCGTGGTGGAAAGACGTAGTTCAGGATCCTGCCAAGGGATCAGGGCATAACTTCAGAGGGAAAAGGACAAAAAATATGAAAAAACTGATGGTCGCATTGATGGCAAGCGCGATGGCGTTGGCCGCAGCGCAGGCGGCGATGGCTGCCGACAAGGTGACGCTCCAGTTGAAATGGGTGGCGCAGGGTCAGTTCGGCGGCTACTTCGTCGCCAAGGACAAGGGCTTCTACAAGGAGGAAGGCCTCGACGTTGACATCAAGCCGGGCGGCCCGGATATCGCGCCGGAGCAGGTGATCGCCGGCGGCGGCGCCGATGTCATCGTCGACTGGATGGGCGGCGCTCTGGTTGCCCGCGAAAAGGGCGTGCCGCTGATCAACATCGCCCAGCCCTACGACAAGTCCGGCCTTGAGCTGATCTGCCCGAAGGACGGTCCGGTGAAGACCGAAGCCGATTTCAAGGGCCATACGCTCGGCGTCTGGTTCTTCGGCAACGAATATCCCTTCTTCGCCTGGATGCACAAGATCGGCCTGAAAACCGACGGCGGCAAGGATGGCGTCACTGTCCTGAAGCAGAGCTTCGACGTTCAGCCGCTCGTCCAGAAGCAGGCCGACTGCATCTCGGTCATGACCTATAACGAATACTGGCAGGCGGTCGATGCCGGCTTCAAGCCGGAAGATCTGATCGTCTTCAACTATAGCAAGCTCGGCAACGACCTTCTGGAAGACGGCCTCTATGTCAACGAGACCAAGCTGAAGGACGCTAAGTTCAAGGCCAACATGGTCAAGTTCGTTCGTGCTTCGATGAAGGGCTGGAAATACGCCGTCGAACATCCGGATGAAGCCGCCGAAATCGTCATGGACAATGGCGGTCAGGACGAAAACCATCAGAAGCGCATGATGGGCGAAGTCGCCAAGCTGATCGGCAACGGCAAGCTCGACGAGAAACTCTACGACCGCACGGTCGCCGCCCTTCTCGACCAGAAGATCATCAGCAAGAAGCCGACCGGTGCTTATACGCATGAGATCACCGACGCCGCGCTGAAATAGGGCTGGCTTCAAAAAACGGGAGAAACGCGCGGGGCCTATGCCACGCGCGTTTTTTTCATTTTGTAACAGGGATGATAAAAGGCTGGCTTTGTCGCCGCATTTGCCTGAAAAGCCATGCGTCGATCAAGCATCTGAATGCAAATATCACGAGCGCGTGATTGATTCGCGATGCAACGCCCATTAGAATTACGCGCGCGCCAGAAATCATTTTCTCGTGATCTTGCAAGATTTGGAAATCGTTCCCACCTAATGGGGCAAATTGAGGATGAGGGACTTGCAGGCATGACAGACGGATATTGATCCGCCGGAAAGAGCCGGCCCGCACGCATTAATCCCCCGTGCTCGCGACGGAAAACAGCGAGATCCCTTTTACACGAAGTACCGAACTGGAATTGGACGCATGGCCTTTAAGCCGCATAGATTTCTGAGCACGACTGCGATGTTGCTTGTTCTCCTGACGGCGCCGGCGGCCTTTGCCGAAGAGCCCACCGTCACCACGCCGAAGCAGAACCTGCCTGCAATCGTCGTTACACAGGCTGTGACGCGCAAATTGACCGACAAGGTCGTCGCAACCGGCACGGTGAAAGCCGTGGACGAGGTCTATATCCAGCCGCAGGTGGACGGCCTGTCGATCCGTTCGCTCAATGCCGATGTCGGCGACAAGGTCGAGGCGAACAGCACGCTCGCCACGCTGAACGACGATGCGCTGGTCCTGCAGAAGAGCCAGATGGAAGCAACGAAGGCCAAGGGCGAAGCAACGCTCGCCCAGCTTCGCGCGCAGCTCACCGAGGCCCATGCCAATGCCGAGGAGGCGGAATTACAGCGCGTCCGCGCGGTCGCCATGGGTGCCAAGGGCACCGTCTCGACGTCCTCGGTCGAGCAGGCGAATGCGACGGCCGCCGCCAACAAGGCGCGCGTGGCCTCCGCCGAACAGGCGATCGCAGTTGCCGAAGCCGATCTCAAGGTCATCGACAGCCAGATCGCCGATACCGATCTGAAGCTCGCCCGCACGGGCGTCAAAACCCCGGTCGCCGGCACGGTCGCCTCGCGTAACGCCCGCATGGGAGCCATCGCCAACGGCAGTGGGGACCCGCTGTTTACCATCATCCGCGACAGCGATCTGGAGCTGGTGGTCGATGTCTCCGAAAGCGACATCACCAAAATTACCCTTGGCCAGAAGGCGTTGATTTCGCTTTCCGGCAGCCGCGAAAAACTCACCGGCTCCGTCCGCCTGGTGGCGCCGATCGTCGATGCCGTTACCCGCCTCGGCGCCGTCCACATCTCCATCGATGACGACGAAAAGGCGCGCGCGGGCATGTATGGCAGCGCCGAGATCATCATCCGCGAGACACAGGGCGTCTCCCTGCCGCTGACGGCGGTCAACAGCGACGAAAATGGCTCTTCCGCCCGCAAGGTAGAGAGTGGCGTCGTCAAATTCGTCAATGTCCAGACCGGCATTCAGGATGGCGCTTACGTCGAGATCGTCAAGGGCCTGAAGGATGGTGACGAAGTCGTCGCCAAAGCCGGCGCCTATGTCCGCGACGGTGATCACATCACGCCTGTCAAAGAAGCTCCGCAAGCGTCCAACTGAACGAGAACGGCAAGATGAACTTTTCCGCCTGGTCCATCCGAAATCCGATCGCGTCGCTTCTGGCCTTTTTCCTGCTGATGGTGGTGGGCGCGCACGCCTTCTTCAATCTGCCGATCACCCGTTTTCCGAATATCGACGTGCCAGTCGTCAACGTGACCGTGACGCAGAGCGGTGCCTCGCCTGCCGAACTCGAAATGCAGGTGACGAAGGAAGTCGAAGACGCCGTCGCCAGCATTAACGGTATCGACGAGATCCAATCGACGGTGACCGACGGACAGTCGCAGACCGTGGTCATCTTCCGCCTGGAAGTGCCGACGCAGCAGGCCGTTCAGGATACCAAGGACGCGATCGACCGCATTCGCGGTAATCTGCCGTCGACCATCGACGAGCCGATTGTCTCCAAGGTGGATGTCGAAGGCCAGGCGATCCAGAGCTTTGCCGTTTCCTCGCCGAATATGTCGCTCGAAGAACTGTCCTGGTTTGTTGACGATACGGTCAAGCGCGCGCTGCAAGGTCAGACCGGTATCGGCCGCGTCGACCGCTATGGCGGCGCCGACCGCGAAGTGCGCATCGAACTCGATCCGAACAAGCTGAATGCCTATGGCATCACCGCGCTTTCGGTGAGCCAGCAGTTGCGCGGCACCAACATCGATCTCGGCTCCGGTCGCGGCCAGGTGGCCGGCAGCGAGCAGGCAATCCGCGTCCTTGGCGATGCCCGCGATGTCGCCCAGCTCGCCGACACCACCATAGCCTTGACCAACGGCCGTTTCGTCAAGCTCTCCGATCTCGGCGTCATCAAGGATACCTATCAGGAGCCGAAGTCCTTCTCGCGCTTCAACAGCGCGCCCGTCGTGACCTTCGGCGTGTTCCGCGCCAAGGGTGCCAGCGAAGTATCCGTCGCCAAGACCGTGGACGACACCCTGACCAAGGTGCGGGCCGAAAATCCGAATGTCTCGATCGAGATGATCGACGACGCGGTCTATTACACCTACGGCAACTACGAAGCGGCAATGCACACGCTGCTGGAAGGCGCGTTGCTGGCGGTCATCGTCGTCTTCCTGTTCCTCAAGAATTGGCGAGCGACGTTGATTTCGGCCGTTGCCCTGCCGCTTTCGGCGATCCCCACCTTCTGGGTCATGAACCAGATCGGCTTCTCGCTGAACCTGGTCAGCTTCCTGGCGCTGACGCTGGCGACCGGTATTCTCGTCGACGACGCCATCGTCGAGATCGAGAACATTGCCCGCCATATCAAGATGGGCAAGACGCCCTATCGCGCTGCGATCGACGCCGCTGATGAAATCGGCCTCGCGGTCATTGCGACGACCTTTACCATCATCGCCGTCTTCGTGCCCGTCTCCTTCATGCCGGGCATTCCCGGCCAATATTTCATCCAGTTCGGCCTGACGGTCGCCTTCTCGGTATTCTTCTCGCTGCTGGTCGCGCGCCTCATCACGCCGATGATGGCCGCCTATTTCATGCGCGCCGAAGATGCCGTCGAGGACCATCACGACAATGACGGCCGGTTCATGCGCGGCTATAGCTGGCTGGTTCGGATAACGACCAAGAGATGGTATACGCGCTATCCGACATTGCTTGCGGCCTTTGCATTCTCCGTTGCCTCCGTCTTCGCTCTGATCATGTTCGTGCCCGGCAGCTTCATCCCGCCGGATGATTCCTCCCGCATCGTGCTGTCGGCCGAACTGCCGCCGAATGCCCGGCTCGACGACACAGAGCAGGCAACCAACGAGATTTACAGGCGCGTCAAGGATATCGATGGCGTCGAGAATGTGTTCGTCCTTGGCGGCGCCTCGCCGAAGGGCGATCTGGAGCTGCGCCGCGCCACGGTAACGCTGACGCTCGGCAAGCTCGACCAATCGCTCGTCAAGAAGCTGGTCAACGATGTGGCGGGTTCGCTGCCCGTGATCGGCCCCTACCTGCCGAAGGTTGCCGTCCATGGGCGCGTGAAGCCGCAGTGGGAGGTCGAGAAGGAAGTCTTCGCCAAGCTGCGCTCGATCCCCGACGTCCGCATCACCAAGCTTAATGACCGCGGCGACCGTGACCTGACCTACAACTTCCTCTCCCGCAACGAGAAGGATCTGAACGAAGCAGTCGGCATCCTCGAAGCCAAGTTGCGCACCGATCCGGCGCTTGCCAATGTCAGCGCCGACGGCGCCCTGCCCCGGCCGGAGCTGCAAGTCTATCCGCGCAAGGACGAGGCTGCCCGTCTTGGCATTACGCCGCAGATGATTTCCGACACGGTGCGCGTTGCGACCATCGGCGATATCGACGCGTCGCTTGCCAAGATTTCGCTCGATGACCGCCAGATCCCCATCCGCGTGCAGGCTGCAATCGGCATGCGCCGCGATCTTGCCGCGATCCGGGCATTGCGCATCAAGACCGCCACCGGCGCGTCTGTGCCGATGTCGAGCGTGGCCGATATCGACTATTCGGAAGGCCTCTCTTCGATCAAGCGCAACAACCGCTATCGCGTCGTCGCGATCGGCGCCGACCTGCCGCAGGGCGTGGCGCTAGACACGGCTTCAAGCCATTTCCTCGCCACCGTCAACAGCGCCAAGATCCCGGCCAGCGTCCATCTGGCGGAAAGCGGTGACACCAAGGTCCAGAAGGAAATGCAGCAGAGCTTCGGCAACGCCATGCTGCTCGGCCTTCTGCTCGTTCTGACCGTGCTGGTGCTGCTGTTCAAGGACGTGATCCAGCCTTTCACCATCCTGCTGTCGCTGCCTCTGGCGATCGGTGGCGTGGCGCTGGCGCTGATCGTGACCGGCAATGCTCTCTCCATGCCCGTCATGATCGGCATCCTGATGCTGATGGGTATCGTCACCAAGAACGCCATTCTGCTCGTCGATTTCGCCATCGAAATGATGCACCATGGCATGCCGCGACTGGAGGCCGTGGTCGAGGCCGGCCGCAAGCGCGCACGGCCGATCATCATGACCTCGATCGCCATGTCCGCCGGCATGTTGCCGTCGGCGCTCGGCGTCGGCGAAGGCGGCACGTTCCGCGCGCCGATGGCGATCGCGGTGATCGGCGGCATCATCGTCTCGACCGTCCTCAGCCTGGTGGTCGTGCCGTCCTTCTTCCTGATCATGGACGACCTGTCGCGCCTGCTTGCCTGGCTTTTCGGCCGCCTCGTCGGCAAGAAGGATGTGAACGACGAGGTTCTGACCAAGGAAAAACTGGCAGCAGCCGTCGACGAAAACCGCAAGTCGCTCACAGCGTTGGAAGAACGTTTCGACGCCATGGAAAACAAGGACGTCCCGCAGCGCGGTGCGTCCGCCAAGACGAATATCCTGAAGCTGCCACCGTTCGCCGCCGAATAGAGCGGCAAATCGGGAAACGGAAGACAATGGCGGGGCGGCTTACAGGCCGCCCTGTTCCTTTAGGAAGTCGACGATCGTTCCGACGCCATCGCCGCGTTTCATATCGGAGAACACGAAGGGACGGGCCTGGCGCATGCGAGTCGCATCGCGGTCCATGACGTCGAGATTGACGTCGACGAAGGGCGCGAGGTCCTTCTTGTTGATGACGAGAAGGTCGGATTTGGTAATGCCGGGACCGCCCTTGCGCGGAATTTCCTCGCCCTGGCAGACCGAGATCACATAAATGGTGATATCGGCGAGATCCGGCGAAAAGGTCGCCGCCAGATTATCGCCGCCGGATTCGATGAAGACGACGTCGAGATCGGGAAGCCGCTCGTTGAGGCCGGCGATGGCCTGCAGGTTGATCGTCGCGTCTTCGCGAATGGCGGTGTGCGGGCAACCGCCGGTTTCGACGCCGACGATCCGATCCGAGGTCAGCGCCTGCATGCGCACCAGGGCCTCGGCATCCTCGGTCGTGTAGATATCGTTGGTCACCACCGCGACGGAATAATCGTCGCGCATTGCCTTACAAAGCTTTTCGGTCAACGCCGTCTTGCCCGAGCCGACAGGCCCGCCGATGCCGACGCGTAAGGGTCCATTTCTCGATTTCATGCTCGAAACTCCGATAAAAACATAGAATAGCGAGGCAAACGCGTCTCGCACAGCGGCGAATGACGTAGGCTCTGCTTCGATCGTAATATTTGCCTGCGCCCTTCCCTCAGGATCGAAAGAGCCGGGTGCCCTGCGTCTCATGACGAAGGCTGGCAATGTCAGCCTGCACGGTCGCGGCACCGAGATCGTCTAGGCTCGATTGCGCCGCCCGCTTTGCGACCTCGGCGATGACGTCTCCCAGCGCCGCCAGGATCGCGACACCGTCCTTCTGTCCAGTCACCCCGAGGCGAATACCGGCCGACAGCATCTGCGACGCCAGCGCATGCAGGAAAGCCGCGAGTGCCTTTTCCCTTGCGATGTCATGCGCGCCAGCCACAGCACCGACCGCCACCGGATAAGCCGTTTTCGCCGGCAGCATGGAAAAGACCGGATGCGGCCAGGCGCTGGCGGCGGAAAGAAAAGCTTCGCCGAGCAGCATGGTCTCCTGATGGCGCTCCTTCGAGCCGGCCAGTGCTTCGGCAAGCTCGGCCGCCGCGGCCAGCCGCGCCGCATCCTCGGCCGCGCCATGCGCCTCAGCAAGCAAGACAGCATCGTTCCAGACCGAGCCATGGCGGATCAATGCGACGATCCAATCCCGAAGGCTCGCCGTGTCCCGCACCAGACCATCATGGACAGCGCGTTCCAGCCCGCCCGAATAGGCGAAGGAACCGACGGGGAAAGCCGGCGACAGCCAAGCCATCAGCCGCAAAAGCGCCTGCAGATCGCCATCCTCCGCCGCTGAAATCCCGCCCATCATGTTCAGTCGCGCGAATGATCGTGATGGTCATGCCCGTGATCATGATTATGGGCATGATCATGATGCCCGTGATCGTGACCGTGCGAATGGCCGCCATGAGCATGATAGGCGCCACGCGCCGGCTGGAAGGCTTCGCTGACCTCGGTTACCGTTGCGCCGAGGCCTTCGAGCATGGAGCGAATGACATGATCGCGCAGGATGAGGATACGGTCTTCCTCGATCTGTGCCGAAAGATGCCGATTGCCGAGATGCCAGGCGAGCTCGATCAGATGCCGGCGATCGCGCGGCTTGATCTCGAACAGCTTTTCCGCCGCGGCGACGATTTCGATCAATTCGCCGTCTTCGCGCACCAAAAGATCACCGTTGGCAAACAGAACCGGCTCCTTCAGATCGAGCATGACCATCTCGCCATTTTCGAGATGCAGCAGTTTGCGGCGCAGATGCCGGAGATCATGCGGCAGCACGACACGATCGATCGGATTGGAGGATGGGGTGCCGGCCGGCAGATAGGAAGTGACGCGTAGCATGACCTGTCCAGTTCAAAACTTTATCAGACCATGCAAAATAGCCGCTTTCCGCGCAAGGACCAGTGCCGGTTTCGCAGATCTATATTCCATGGCCGTATCGATGCGGCTCCACATGGTCGGGCGCCGTTTCTTGTCCCTCCTCGACCGACCGGCGTTGCCAGACATGGTTCAGCCATTCGCTTTCATGAACGACACGATTGCGGCCAAGCGCCTTGGCGAGATACAGCGCCTTGTCCGCGGCGGCATAGACGAGTTCCTTCTTGCGCTCGCCCCACATATCCGCAATCCCTGCGGAAATAGTGATCTTCACTGCGCCGCCTTCGACGGCGATGGCGTGATCGGCAATCCGCGTTTTCACGCCCTCGATGCGGGCGATGCGTTCGGCCATGTCGCGGCCATGGACGATGGCGCCAAACTCCTCGCCGCCGAGGCGGGCAATCACATCCCTGCCCTTGAAGATGCCAGAAAAGATTTGCGACACGGCGATGATGACGGCATCGCCCGAAGCATGCCCGTAGCGGTCATTGATCGTCTTGAATCGATCGACATCGAAGATCACCAGCGAGGCATCGTCTTTCGCCTCCTCCAGCGCATCGGTAAAAGCGCGACGGTTCAGCAATCCCGACAACATGTCGGTTCGGCTCAGCCGTTCGAATTCGGCGCGTGAGACCGCGAGCTTGTGAATGGCATAGCCGGCCAGCAGCGCCAATACGCCGGAGACCGTTCCGCCGATGAGCCAGGCGAGCAGCAGGCAGAGGCGGATCGCCTCCAGTATCGGCAACGGCAACAGGCCAAGCCATTCGACGACTGGCAGCATCACGAGAATGATGGCGACGGACAGGATGACCGCTAGAAAACTCATCTTTAGCGCGAAAATATATATCGTGCGACGCTGCTGGAAATTACCGAGTTCGGCCTGCAGCGAAATCCACCGTTTCATGCGAATCACCTTCCTCAGCCCATCAATTCGATGATTTGAGATAGGGGCGAACGCTCTTCCAGGTCTTTAACGCGATCGTTAAAATGCTGGACATTTCTCAACTTATGAACTGCTGAGATTTGGCATCAAACTCACGCGTGCCCTTACGTGAGGTTGCGACGCGAACGAGCGCCGATACAAGTCTCTGATTATGCTGCAATAGTTTGGGGTCTTCACGAAAAACCCCTGAAATCCAGGGGCTCTCGTAATCCACAGGCGATGAAACGTCGCAGTTCCCGTTAAAACAGGAAATAACGTTGCGCCATCGGCAGCACCGTCGCCGGCTCGCAGGTCAGAAGCTCGCCATCGGCGCGCACTTCATAGGTCTCCGGATCCACTTCGATATGCGGCGTCAGGCTGTTGTGAACCATCGACGCCTTGGAAATCCCCCCGCGGGTATTCTTGACGGCAACAAGGCTCTTGGCGACGCCGAGCCTTCCGGCAAGTCCGGCGTCGAGCGAAGCCTGCGACACGAAAATAACCGAGGAGTTTGTCAGGCTCTTGCCAAAAGAGGCAAACATCGGGCGGTAATGCACCGGCTGCGGCGTCGGGATGGAGGCGTTCGGATCGCCCATGGGAGCGGCTGCGATCGAGCCGCCGAGCAGGACCATATCCGGCTTCACTCCGAAGAAGGCCGGGTTCCAGATCACCAGATCGGCGCGCTTGCCGGCTTCGATCGAGCCGATCTCATGGCTGAGGCCATGGGCGATCGCCGGATTGATCGTGTATTTGGCGATATAGCGTTTGACGCGGAAATTGTCGTTGTCGCCGGTTTCCTGGGCAAGGCGGCCGCGCTGGCGCTTCATCTTGTCGGCGGTCTGCCAGGTTCGGATCGCCACTTCGCCGACGCGGCCCATGGCCTGGCTGTCGGACGAAATGATCGAGAAGGCACCGATATCGTGAAGAATGTCTTCCGCCGCAATCGTCTCCTTGCGGATGCGGCTTTCGGCGAAAGCAATGTCTTCCGGGATCGACGGCGACAGGTGATGGCAGACCATC
Organism: Rhizobium sp. CB3060; assembly: GCF_025200735.1. Taxonomy (NCBI): domain Bacteria; kingdom Pseudomonadati; phylum Pseudomonadota; class Alphaproteobacteria; order Hyphomicrobiales; family Rhizobiaceae; genus Rhizobium; species Rhizobium sp. CB3060. Next base: position 2,406,996 of record NZ_CP104158.1, read on the forward strand.
AACATGTCGAGATGCTCGGCAATCGTGTTAACCGTATAGGGACGCGTCGGATTGGTCGACGACGGTATGACATTCGACTGGCCGCAGATCTTGATGATGTCGGGCGCATGGCCGCCGCCTGCCCCTTCGGTATGAAACGCATGGATGGTACGGCCCTTGATGGCGCCGATCGTGTCTTCGACGAAGCCACTTTCGTTCAACGTATCCGTGTGGATCATCACCTGCACATCATATGCATCGGCGACCGTGAGGCAGCAGTCGATCGCGCCGGGCGTCGTCCCCCAATCCTCGTGCAGCTTCAACGAGGTGGCGCCGGCAAGCACCATCTCCTCGAGCGCGCCGGGCAGCGAGGCATTGCCCTTGCCGGCAAAGGCGAGGTTCATCGGAAAGGCGTCGGCAGCCTCGATCATGCGGGCAATATGCCATGGGCCGGGCGTGCAGGTGGTGGCGAGCGTTCCGTGCGCCGGTCCCGTGCCGCCGCCCAGCATGGTCGTCAGCCCGCTCATCAGCGCCTCTTCGATCTGCTGCGGGCAGATGAAGTGGATATGGCTGTCCATACCGCCAGCCGTGACGATCTTGCCCTCACCTGCGATCGCCTCCGTGCCCGGACCCACGATGATGTTGACGCCCGGCTGCATGTCCGGATTGCCGGCCTTGCCGATCGCGACGATCCTGCCGTCCTTGAGGCCGATATCAGCCTTAACGATCCCCCAGGTATCGACGATCAGCGCGTTGGTGATGACGGTGTCGACAGCACCGTTCGCCCGCGTCACCTGGCTCTGCCCCATGCCGTCACGAATGACCTTGCCGCCGCCGAACTTCACCTCCTCGCCATAGGTGGTGAAATCCTTCTCCACCTCGATGAAAAGTTCCGTATCGGCAAGCCGCACCTTATCGCCGGTGGTCGGCCCGAACATGTTGGCATAGGCCGCGCGGGAAATCTTATAGGGCATAAATCAGGCTCCTTGGGAGGAAAGAATGGGAGTCTTGTTGGCGATGCGCCTCAGGCGACCGAGGGAAATATAAAAGTCGACCAGCCGTTTCTCCGCCGCAAACGGATGGCCATCCCATCCGGTATGGCTGAAGCCGGTGATGGCGATGTCATCATCTGGATAGCGCAAAAGCAGATCGGCAATGACAACCATGCCGCTGCTCGGCACGATATAGGCACCCGGTTCGTGCGCCGCGAGCGCTTCATCGACGCTCTCATGAACCGATTGGTCGATAACCACATGACGTTTGCGTGTGGCATTACAGAAAGCGGTGAATTGATCCGTGTAGTCATCGCAGAAATCGTTGAGTTCCGGATGCGACAACGCCAGTGGCGCGCGTAGCGCAGCAAACTTGCGAGGGTCACGGACGCTCCAGATTTCCGACGCGGCGGCGATCGGCGGACTGTTGCGCCATTCGGCAGAACCGAGCATCGCTCGCGCCGGTCGGCCGGTGTTGCAGACCGCGACGATATCGGTGCGGCTGCCGCTCAACGCAACGGAACGGCAATCGTTGAAACGCACGACCAGATCGGCGGCGGCGATCTCTTTCGCCGCCGCTTCTGCGATCTCGCCGTTGCCGACGATCATGATCCTGCGTTTTGCGCTCACTGCGCACCCTCCGGCCCATCGGCCAGTGCCTTTAGCTCTTTGGTCCGCTGCTTCGTCAAGGTCGCCTTGCATCCGGAAACGAGCATGGGCTCCATAGAACCGCCTCTCGCCTCGAAGCCCTCCGCTTCGCATTGGCCATCGCGATAGTCGACCCAGGCGCGTTGCGCCTTGACCAATGCCTTTTCGGCGCCTTTTTGGTCGGCATCGAGATCGGCATCGGTGGCAACCATGGCCGCACGCGTCTTTTTGTATTGCTCGTTCAAAGCCTTGTCGGCCTTGTCGTAGTCGCGCTGCGAGCAGATGTTCATGTCCATCTGCGTCTCTGCATTATTGCAATCGACCTCCGGCTGGTCCGTATCGTTTTGCGCATGGGCCGAGCCGCACATCAAAACCATCGCAACACATGCACCGGACGCAAGCATTCTCAAAGACATACCGCCTCTCCCCGTTAGCCTCAGAGTTTGCCCATGATCTGCTGGCGGAAGCCGTAGACCTCGCGCTTGCCGGAGAGCGGGATCAGCGTCACCGAGCGCGTCTGGCCCGGCTCGAAACGCACTGCGGTCCCTGCGGGGATATCGAGACGCATGCCCTTGGCTTTGTCGCGGTCAAAGGCAAGACCACCGTTCGTTTCGGCAAAATGATAGTGGCTGCCCACCTGCACCGGCCGGTCGCCGGTATTGGAGACCTCCAGCGTTATCGTCGGCGCGCCGGCGTTCAGTTCGATATCGCCGCTTGCGGCAAGAATTTCGCCTGGAATCATGGTTTTTCCTCTGCCGTCGTTCAGCGGATCGGCTCGTGCACGGTCACGAGCTTCGTTCCATCCGGAAACGTCGCCTCGACCTGTACGTCATGGATCATCTCGGCAATTCCCTCCATCACCTGCTCGCGGGTGATGACATGGGCGCCCGCTTCCATCAGTTCGGCGACCGGGCGGCCGTCGCGGGCACCTTCGACGACGAAGTCGGTGATCAGCGCGATGGCTTCCGGATGGTTGAGCTTGACGCCGCGCTCCAGCCGCCGCCGTGCCACCATTGCCGCCATGGAAATCAACAGCTTATCTTTTTCTCTCGGAGTGAGGTTCATCGCCTACCTATGTAATTGCTATTTGCTCGAACTACAGATTCCAGACTTTCGGCACTGGCGTTCCGTTACGCAAGGCGGAAATGACCGGGATCAGGATTTTTCTAAGTGCGAAGCCGTCGGACGCCGCCAGCCGTACCACCAGCTTGTCGCGCCATTGGCTGGCACCGCCCATATGCTCCCCAACGAGCGGCCGCACCTTGGCGAGATAGGTCTCCGCCAGCGGCCCGGCATAGAGCAGAGTCGCAAAGGCAACCTGGCCGCTCAGAACGGCATGTTCGGCCGTCAACGCTGCGACATCGCCATCGAGCCTCAGCTCCTCGGCATGGATCAACCGGTCGGCGCGGCGGATGCGCCAGCGGTCGCGAAACAGCCCCCGCACCATCGCCTCGCCCATCGCCTTGCGGCCCAGCAAAATTGCCTCGACGGCCAGAAATTCGGCGGTCTCGTCAAGATCGACATCGAGCCTGCGCGACAGCGAGGCGCGATCGAACAGAATGGTTTCCTGCGGCAACCAATCGACACGCGCGTCAGTATCGACCTTGATCGAAGTCACGACTTCAGCGGTGCCTGCGGATGCTTTATAGATTTTCTCGCAGGCCTGGGTGGTCACATCGATGCGTGTGCCGGGTCCCGCGACGATGCTCCAATCCATCCGGTCGCCGCCGGTCAACCCGCCGGCGGTGTTGATGATGACGGCTTCCATGGAATTGTCGAACGTGTCAGGCAGGCGAATCTTCGCCGCACCTTCTTGGAAAAGTTCGGCAAGGCGCGTGCGCCCATCAAGCGCCTTGGCCGCCAGATGGCCGCGCCCGCGCGCCCTCTGCGGTCTTGTGCTCGCCGCTGCCATCGCCATCCTGCCTCTGCGCTCCTCACATCATGCCATCGCCGGTCTTTGAAACCCGTCAAGGAGTAAAGGCAAGCAATTTCTGTGCCTTATGCAACGCCCTAGAACACCGGTCTGCTGCGGCTGGCATCCGCTGCATTTTTCGCCAGACGATGAAAAGAGTGGCAATGGCTGCGCTTCTACGGCGGTAAAGGCAGCGCCGACGGAATCAAGCCACCCGATCCGGCGGCTCGCGCCCTTCGAAAAAAGCGGTGATATTGTCCACCACCTTCATTCCCATGGCCGTGCGCGTCTCTTCGGTCGCGCTGCCAAGATGCGGCAGCAGCACGACATTCTCCATCGCCTTCAATTTCTCCGGCACATTCGGCTCCGCTTCATAGACGTCGAGGCCGGCGCCACGGATGGTGCCTTGCTCCAGGGCTGAAATCAGCGCTGCCTCGTCGACGACATCGCCGCGGGCGGTGTTGATCAGGAAGGCGCCAGGCTTCATGGCGGCGAAACGGGCAGCATTCATCAGGTGACGGTTCTCGGCGCCGCCAGGGCAATGCAACGACACGAAATCGGAGGCTGCAAGCACATCCTCGATCGTCGGCAATTGCACCGCGCCGTACCGCGTTGCTTCCATCGGATCGACCGCAGAGCGATTATAGAAGACGACCTCCATGCCGAAACCGAAATGACAGCGCTGCGCGAAAGCCTTGCCGATGCGGCCGAAACCGATGATGCCGACGGTTTTGCCGGTGACCTTCGTGCCGATCAAGTGCGTCGGCCGCCAGCCGCTCCATTCGCCGGCACGCAGCTCGCGTTCCCCTTCCCCGGCGCGGCGCGCCACGGACAGCAGCAGCAGAATGGCGATATCGGCGGTACAATCGGTCAGCACCCCCGGCGTGTTGGTGACGACGATGCCCTTGGCCTTGGCGGAAGCGACGTCGATATGATTGAAGCCCACGCCGAAATTGCCGACGATTTTTGTCCTGATGGCATCGCCTTCGAAAAGCGCGGCCGGCAGTCTATCGGAAACGGTCGGCAGCACCGCATCATAAGATAGCAGGGCCTCGCGCAACTGCCGGGCATCGAGCGCTATATCATCCGAATTGAACGTCGCTTCGAAGCGCTCGGAAAGTACGGCCTCCACCGCGGCCGGCCAGCGCCGGGTGACGAGAATACGGGGTCTGGTCATGCTGCATCTTCCTCCTGCCGAGATAGGCTCAGACTTAGAGCACGATCGCCGCAAAGGAAATGCTGTCATCACAGCTTGAATGCAAAGAAGCCCGGCCAATGACCGGGCTTCCAGATCGAACGCATCACCGGAAAGCCGGCGATGCAGATGCTTATTTTTCCATTTCGGCGTAGTTGTACTTGCCGTCGGAACCCTTCGACCACTTGTACATCACGTAGTCCGGACGGGTGATGTCGCCCTTTTCGTTGAAGCCGAGTTCGCCGATGGCGGTCTTGTACGGACCCTTTGCCTTCAGCGCGTCGGCAACGGCCATCGGGTCGTTGGAGCCGGCAGCCTTTGCGGCGTCGGCGATGACCTGCATGGCAGCATACGCATAGAGCGTGTAGCCTTCCGGCTCATAGCCCGCAGCGCGGAACTTGGCGACCAGATCCTTGGAAGCCGGGTTCTTGCGCGGATCCGGCGCGAAGGTCATCAGCGTGCCGTCAACGGCGTCGCCGGCGATCGAAGCCAGCTCGTTCGAGACGATACCGTCACCGGACATGAAGTGAGCCTTGACGCCCTGGTCGGCCATCTGGCGCATGATCAGGCCGGCTTCGGTGTGCAGACCGCCGTAGTAGACGAAGTCGACACCAGCTTGCTTCATCTTGGCGATGAGGGCCGAATAGTCCTTGTCGCCGGGGGTGATGCCTTCGTAGAGAACTTCCTTCACGCCGGCAGCGTTGAGGTTCTTCTTGGTTTCGTCGGCAAGGCCCTGGCCATAGGGGGTCTTGTCGTGAACGACGGCAACCTTGGCACCCTTGAAGTTGTCGGCGATGTACTTGCCGGCAACGGCACCCTGCTGGTCATCACGACCGCAGGTACGGAAGGTGTTCCACAGGCCACGTTCGGTGAATACCGGGTTGGTGGAAGCCGGGGTGATCTGAAGGATGCCGTTTTCGGCATAAACTTCCGAAGCCGGGATGGAAACGCCCGAGTTGAAGTGGCCGACAACGAACTTGACGCCGTCAGCGACGAACTTGTTGGCGACCGAAACGCCCTGCTTGGCGTCGGAAACGTCGTCGCCGAGTTCGAGCTTGATCTTTTCACCGTTGATGCCACCGGCAGCGTTGATGTCCGCTACGGCCTGCTCGGCACCCTTTTGGAGCTGAGAGCCGAACGCAGCATTTGCACCCGTCAGCGGGCCTGCAACGCCAACGATGATGTCAGCCTTCGCAACGCCGCTGAGCGCGATCATCGCCGACAGAGCCACGGCCGACAGAAGATACTTCTTCATATTGTTACTCCCAATTTTTTGAGCGGGTTCCGTTTGAGTTGCCCTGCGCAATACCCACCAATCATCGCGCCGGTAAGCTTGTATTTCGAAGTAGGGAGGACAGGATCCCGAAAAATGTCGAGCGGTTTTCGGATAGGATCAAGCCCACCTTGTATTCAGACTGAGCCTAGTTTCGGCGCACTGTCAATTCTTCTTCTTCCACGAAAAGGCCGAGGTCTTTTCGTAGAGCCAGTAGTAGTTGTTCACCATCTGGTAGGTGCGGCGGTAGCGATAGCTGGCCGTCGAGAAGATGAGGAGAAGGACCACGTCGAGAATATAGTTGCCGAGGTCGAATACCGGGCCGTTGAACAGCGCGTGATGCAGGAATTGCAGCCCGAGGCCGATCAGGAAAGTATAGATGACCGCCAGCGGGTAGGAGTTCCAGTTGCTCGCCACGGCGCGGCCGGCGCGCCACGCCGTCCAGAAACCCAAAAGAACGATAACCACACGAATGACGAGGCGCCCGCCGGTATCGCTTTCGAAGAAAAGTCCCTGCATATCAAATTCTCCGCAAAACGAGGCTCAATGGTGGCCGCCTTCGAGATAGGCGGAGCGCACTTCCGGATTGGCAAGCAGTTCCTTGCCGGAGCCGCTCATCGTCACCCGGCCGTTGACCATGACATAGGCGCGGTCGGAGAGCTTCAGGGCCGCAAACGCGTTCTGCTCGACCAGGAAGACGGTGAGCCCCTGGCTCTTGTTCAGAACCTTGATGGCTTCGAAAATCCCCTTGACGATCAGCGGCGCAAGGCCAAGCGAGGGCTCGTCGAGCAGAAGCAGCTTCGGGCGGGCCATCAACGCGCGGCCGATCGACAGCATCTGCTGTTCGCCGCCCGACAGCGTACCGCCGCGCTGCGACTGACGTTCCTTCAGGCGCGGAAACAGGGTGAAGATCTTCTCGACGTCCTCATTGAAATATTTGAGTTTGTCGAGGCTTGCGCCCATTTGTAGGTTCTCGTAGACCGTCATGCGCGGGAAGATGCGCCGCCCTTCGGGCGACTGCGCAATACGCAGCCGGGCGATCTCGTGGGTCGGCATATGGGTAATGTCGCGGCCATCGAAGGTCACCGAACCATTGCGGGCCTGCGGGCTGCCGCAGATCGTCATCATTAATGTCGACTTGCCGGCACCGTTGGCGCCGATCAGACTGACGATTTCGCCGCTGTTGACTTCGACATTGACGCCGGCAAGGGCGCGGATATTGCCGTAATAGGTTTCGACGCCTTCAACTTTCAGAAGCGGTTGCCCCGTCATCGCTGTTCGCCCTCTTGGAGGTGCTCGACTTCGGCAATCACCTCTTCCACTTCTTCATCTTCCACACCCAGATAGGCCGCGATCACCCTCGGATCGTTCTTGACCTCGTCCGGCGTACCATCGGCAATCTTCTGCCCGTATTCGAGCACGACGACGTGGTCGGAGATTTCCATGACCACCGACATGTCGTGTTCGATCAGAAGGATCGACGTGTCGGCATCCTTGCGGATGCTGCGCAGGAATTCGTTGAGCACCAGCGACTCGCGCGGGTTGAGACCGGCGGCCGGCTCGTCCAGGCACAGAAGCTCAGGCCCGGTGCACATGGCGCGGGCGATTTCGAGACGGCGTTGCGCGCCGTAAGGAAGATCGCCGGCCGGGTCGTCGGCGCGATCGACGAGATCCGCCTTCTCCAGCCAGAAGCGCGCCAGTTCGATGGCATTCTTGGCCTCGGCGCGATATTTGCCGATGCCGAGCAGACCAAGCACGGTAAAGCCAGACGCGCGCATGAGCTTATTGTGTTGAGCAACCAGCAGGTTTTCAAGCACGGTCAGGCCCGAGAACAGGCGGATGTTCTGGAACGTGCGCGCCACCTTGGCTTCACGCGTGATCCGGAAATCCGGCAGCCGCTCCAGGAGGAATTGCTTGCCGCTTTTCTGGTTGAGCGTGATCATGCCCATCGTCGGCTTGTAGAAACCGGTGATGCAATTGAAGACGGTGGTCTTGCCGGCGCCGTTCGGGCCGATCAGCGCAGTGATATCGCCGCGCTTGGCCTCGAAGGAGAAGTCGTTGATCGCCATCAGGCCGCCGAACTTCATCGAAAGATGATCGACTTTCAGCAGGACGTCGTCGGGGGTTGTGGTCACAGCGTTCATCAGCCGTGGCCCTCCTTTGTAAAGCTGCCGGAGACCGCTTTCCGCTCCTTGAGGAAGGCGGTCGGCTCACGAGTGCCGACGAAGCCGCGCGGTTTCACGATCATGACGACGACCATCGCCAGGCCGAAAATCAGCATGCGGTAGAGTTCCGGAGTGAAATCGGCACCGAAAATTATCTTCAGGAAGCCCATGTCGCGCAGCAATTCCGTGCCGCCGACCATGGCGATTGCGGCGATGGCGATGCCCTTCAACGAGCCCATGCCGCCGAGAACGACGATGGCGAGGATGACCGCGGACTCGAGGAAGACGAAGGATTCCGGCGAGACGAAACCCTGACGGGCTGCAAAGAACGAGCCGGCGAAGCCGCCGAACATCGCGCCGGTCGCGAATGCAGTCAGCTTGGTCGTCACCGTGTTGATGCCGAGCGAGCGGCAGGCGATTTCATCTTCGCGCAAGGCTTCCCACGCACGGCCGATCGGCATCCGGCGCAGCCGGATCGTCACATAGGCGGTCAGCATGCAGAGCGCCAGGATGACGTAGAACAGGAAGATCTTGTACCAAGCCGACGAGATCGACAGGCCGAAGGTCCGAACGAAATTGTGCGGATCCTTCATATCGAACGTATAAAGGCCGAACAGCGAGGCCTTCGTTATGTTGGAAATGCCGAAACTACCGCGGGTGACATCCGTCCAGTTGGTGATGACGATGCGGATGATTTCGCCGAAAGCCAGCGTCACGATGGCCAGATAGTCGCCGCGCAGACGCAGCACCGGGAAGCCAAGGATCATGCCCCACAACCCGGCGAAGATGCCGGACAAGGGCAGCAGGATCCAGAAGGATAGGCCGAAATGCGTCGACAGCAGCGCGTAGGAATAAGCTCCGACGGCATAGAAGGCGACATAGCCGAGGTCGAGTAGGCCGGCGAGTCCGACGACGATGTTCAGACCCCAGGCAAGCATCACGTAGATCAGGATCTGGATGCCGAAATTATCGACATAGGTCAGCGATCCCTGAGCACCGAAAATCGCCAGCGCCAATAGCGGATAGATCAGCAGGAAACCCAGCGCTATCGCGTTGAAGTTCTTCGAAATGAAGCCGGGTTCGGCTTCGACGGGCGGAGCCTTCGCCTTGGCCGCCTTCATGGCCGCCAGCCTGGGCTGCACGAACACCGTCATGACGAACCGCCCTGCGGCGGCAATCGCGACGATGGATGCCAAGAGGCCCCAGCGTTGAACGATGATGAGCTGGTTGTCGATGTTCTGATCGGTCTTAAGGCCGATATAGAGCACGAACATGCCGAATGCGATGACCGCTGTCCAAAGGGCGTCGGTAATGCCTTTCTGGACAAGGCCGGGCGCGGTCTTGCCTGGAACGAAATTTGAACTTGCCATGGCGTTATACCTTCTCGACTTCCGGCCGTCCGAGAATACCCGTCGGCTTGAAGATCAACACGTAGGCCAAGATGCCGTAGGTCGCGACATCCTTGTACGCGATAGCGAAATTGCCCGACCAGAACGACTCGATGAAACCAATCATCAGTCCGCCGAGAACGGCACCCGGCAACGAGCCGATGCCTCCGAGAACGGCAGCGGTGAACGCCTTGACACCGGGGACGAAGCCATCGGTAAAGTTGGCGACGCCATAATACATCAGGTACATCGTGCCGGCGACAGCGGCGAGCGCCGCGCCCATGATGAAGGTGACGGAAATGGTGCGGTCGACATTGATACCGAGCAGCGCCGCCATCTTGCGATCCTGCTCGGTGGCGCGCTGGGCGCGGCCAAGCGCGGTCTTGTTGACCAGATACCAGAATGCCGCGAGGAGAACGACCGTGCAGATGAAGATGATGATCTGCTTCAGCGACAGCGATACGCCACCGATATTGTAGACATCACCCACCAGCGTCGGGATCGGCTTGTTGCGCGGGCCCTGTGCGACCTGGATGAAGTTCGACAGCACGATCGACATGCCGATTGCGGTGATCAGCGGCGCCAGACGGAACGAACCGCGCAGAGGCCGGTAAGCGATACGCTCGATCACCCAATTCCACAGGCTCGTCATCAGCATGGCGACGATGAGCATCACCAGGAGCATGATCGCCACCGGCAGGCCGGCGACGAGCGATACGAGAACCAGGTAGGTGATAAGAGCGGCGAAGCCACCAAGCATAAACACGTCGCCATGGGCAAAGTTGATCATGCCGATGATGCCGTAAACCATGGTATAGCCAATGGCGATCAGGCCGTAGATAGACCCGAGAGTCAGCCCGTTAAGGAGCTGCTGGATAAAATAATCCATATGTCATTTCCCCTGGATGCGCAGTTCGTCGACCGCATCTCTTATTGGTTAGGGTTTTCCTTTGAGAGGGCCCGTAGGGGCGATTCCATACTGTTTTCGAAGGAAATGTGAAGCCAAAAAGGCAGGAAATTGACAAAATCTTTTCAAATCTTCGCGCAATGACGCAATTCGAGCCACAAAAAATAGAAAAACGGCATTCTCTGGCTCAAAAATAGCCAGACAATCCGCATACTTGGTTCGCTGAAAAAAATCTCTTCAGAAACGGGCTCCCGAAAAGCCCGTTCCCTTCCTTCCGAGCCCGACGCTTACGAGCGCATGCGCGCACCATCGGCATCAAACAAAGGTTGCGGCTGCAATGTCGCTGGCAATATGTCGCCGAGCAGTTCGATCGACCATCCCTGCGTTTCGTCGGCAATCTCTTTCGGCACATAACCGACGGCAACCGAGACACCGGAGGCATGCGCATAACCGCCCGAGGTCACCCAGCCACAGACGGCGCCGTTGTGATAGATCGGCTCATCACCAATGACATCGGCATCGTCAGCCGCGAGAATAAAGGAGCGTAGCCGCAAGGCTCCACCCTCCACCTTCTCCTTGGCCGCCGCTGATTTGCCGATGAAATCAGCCTCCTTGAAGAGCGCAACGAACCGGCCGAGCCCGGCTTCCAGCGGCCCATAGAGCGGACGGTATTCGCGCGCCCAACTGCCGTAGGACTTGTCGAGGCGCAGGGCGTTCAATGCCCTGAGGCCGAAAAGCGTAATGCCGAATTCGGCGCCGGCCTCCATCAGGAGATCGAAGAGGTAGCGCTGATATTCCGGCTTCATCCAGATCTCATAACCGAGATCGCCGGTGTAGGAGACGCGGCCGACGATGGCAGGCGCCATGCCGAGATCCATTCGGCGAATGGACATGAAGGGGAACGCGGCAGCGGAAACATCCTGATGCGTCAGCTTTTCCAGGAGCTTGCGCGCATTCGGTCCGGCGATCGAAAGTCCAAGCAGCGACAGGCCGAGCGCTTTCAGCTCCACCGATCCATCCTTCGGCAGATGGCTTTCGAACCAGCGCATATGATAGGCTTCGGCAACGCCGGAGCCGATGACGAGGAAATCCCCCTCGCCCAGTTTGGCGAGTGTGAAGTCCCCGATCAGCTTGCCGTCATGCTTCAGCATCGGCGCCAGCGTCATGCGGCCGACGGCTGGAATACGGCAGGCGAGCAGCCCGTCGAGAAAGGCTTCCGCGCCCGGTCCCCTAACCGAATATTTGGCAAAGCCGGAGGTTTCCATCAGGCCGACGCTGTCGCGCACCGCCTTCGTCTCCTTCGCCACCACATCGAAATCGTTGGAGCGCCGCCAGGAGAACTCGTCCATTTCGCCCGCGGGTGCGAACCACAGCGCCTGCTCCAGCCCGTAGGACGCGCCGAAGACGCCGCCCGCAGCCTTAAGCTTATCGTAGATCGGCGTCGTCAGCAGCGGCCGCGCCGCCGGCAATTCCTCGTTGGGATAGCGGATGGAGAAGCGCCGCGCATAGTTCTCGCGCACCTTGGCGTTGGTATACGCAAGCGTCGCGTAGTCGCCGTAACGTGAGACGTCCATGGCGAAGACGTCGAAGCCGGGGTCGCCATGGATCATCCAGTTGGCGAGCGCCAGCCCCACGCCGCCGCCCTGGCTGAAACCGGCCATGACCGCGCAAGCCGACCAGTAGTTCATCAGCCCCCGCACCGGTCCGACCAGCGGATTTCCGTCGGGCGAGAAGGTGAACGGGCCGTTGATGATCTTCTTGATGCCGGCATTGTTGAAGGCGGGGAAATGGCGGAAGCCGACTTCCAGCTCCGGCGTGATGCGCTCGATATCCTCGGCCAGCAACTCATGGCCGAAATCCCAGGGCGTCGTCACCGGCGACCAGGGGCGGCAGGCCTTTTCGTATGTGCCCATCAGCATGCCCTGCCGCTCCTGGCGCAGATAGATCTCGCCGTCGAAATCGACGCAGTGCATCAGCTCCTTGCCAGTCGCCTTGTTGAAGTCCGCGACTTCCGGCATGTCTTCGGTGATCAAGTACATGTGCTCCATGGCGAGCACCGGCAGCTCCAGCCCAACCATGCGTCCGACCTCGCGTGCCCAGAGACCGGCGGCATTGACGACATGCTCGGCAACGATCTCGCCCTGATTGGTAATCACCCGCCACGAGCCGTCCTCGCGCTGCACCAGCTCCTCGACCTTGGTGTGCAGGTAAATCTCAGCACCGTTCTTCTTTGCCGAGCGGGCATAGGCATGGGTGGTGCCATAGGGGTCGAGGTGACCTTCGACAGGATCGTAGAGTGCGCCGACGAATTGGTCGGGATCGAGGAGCGGCATCATTGCATGCGCTTCTTTCTGCGTCAGCAACGTCGCCTCCAGGCCGTTATACCGGCCCTTGGCGAGGATCGATTTCAGCCAGTCGAAGCGCTGCGGCGTTGCCGCCAGCATCAGGCCTGATGTCATGTGCAGGCCGATATCCTGGCCGGAATAGTCTTGGATCTCCTTATAGAGCTCGACCGTGTATTTCTGCAGCTTGGCAACGTTAGGGTCGCCATTGATCGTGTGCATGCCGCCGGCCGCATGCCAGGTCGAACCCGATGTCAGCTCCGAGCGCTCGAGCAGCACGACGTCCGTCCAGCCGAATTTCGTCAGGTGATAAAGCACCGAACATCCGACGACACCGCCGCCGATGACGACGACCCTGGCATGGCTTTTCATCTAAAAATCCCCTGTGTTCGGCGCGAAGTCGGCGGGAATTTTCCCAGCCGACCGGCCGTATTTGCAGGGCAGCCTAGAGACTATCCAGAAGGCCAAATAGCCCGAACTGCGAAACCGATCTGTCTGTTTGCGCCATCGCAATTGTTCGGATCGCGCCATTTCTTCCTAGCACAAACCGGAAATCGCTTTGCGCTTTTCCGGCTCATGTGCTCAATCGCCAAATCCCGCCGTCAGCGCGAATTCCCGTCCCATCTCCATCAACTCCTCGAACACGCTCCCGGCATAGGAGCGGGGAACGATGATCTCGAAATGGTCAGGACCGGTGCGGGCGAGGTTGGCGCTGACGTGGCAGATGAGCATGTTGGCCGATTGCCCTTCGGCAAATACCTGCGAATGCAAGTCGACGGCGACGCATTTTGCCAGAATGCGCCGGACACTCGGCCCCGAAAGGCGCAGCACTACACGGCCGTCGCTCTGTTCGAAGAAGGAGATGCGGCCGGCATCCAACATGGCGAGGTCACGCGCCAGGCTCTCGGCCCCCAACACTTCCGATACCAACAGCCACTCGCCCGGCCCCGCATGGCGCACGGAAATATCCGACATCGCCTTCAACGCCGCCAACGTCCAGGCTTCCTGGCTGGCATGGGCGAGCACGGAGAATATGGCGGGGCGGCCGATGACGACGAGATGGTTCGGATTGGGCTCCGCCTCGAAGCCGGAGATGTGATCTTCCAGCACGTGCCGGTTTAGATATGCGACGCTCATCGATCCCTCACCCCAGAAGTTTCTTGTTGGCGGGATCGACGAAGACCGGATTGCAGACCTCGGCAACCACTTCCTCGCCACGCAACCCATCCCAGACGATCACATGTTCACCGATCCGCTCGCGCCCGGATTTCAGGAAGGCCAATGCGATAAAATGGCCGAGAACCGGGGAGAAGCAGGCGGAAGAAACATGGCCCTGATCATTCGCCGTCGAAGGCTTGGCACCTTCCCTCAGCAGGTGCGCACCTGCCCGGATTTCCTTGGTGGCATCGACCGGCTTCAGCCCGACAAGCTGAACACGATCGGCAGCGGTCAGGCCGAAGCGGGTCGAAAGCCGCTTGCCGATGAAATCCGGCTTCTGCGTCGCCATCATCCGGCCGAGCCCGACATCATCCGGCGTAGTGCGGCCATCCAGTTCGTTATGGGTGACATGTCCTTTCTCGATGCGGAGCACATTCAGCGCCTCGACCCCGTAAGCGCAGATACCGTGCGCCTTGCCCGCCTCCATGATCGCATCCGCCACCGCCTCGCCATAGCCGGCGGGAACGGCGAGCTCATAGGCCAGTTCGCCGGAAAAGGAGATGCGGAACAGTCTGGCCTTCAGACCGCCTTTCAACATCACCTCTGCGGCGGCGAGGAATGGGAAGAACGCGTCGGAAATATCGTCCTCGACAATCTGTTCCAGAACCTCACGCGCCCTCGGACCGGCAATTGCCATCTGCGCCCATTGATCCGACGAGGAGACGAAACGGACGTCGAGCTGTGGCCATAGGGTCTGGGCGCAGAATTCCATATGCGCCATCACCTCGCCGGCCATCGCGGTCGTCGTGGTGAGGAAGAAATGATTCGGTGACAGTCGGCTCGTCGTCCCGTCGTCGAACACCATACTGTCCTCGCGCAGCATCAGCCCATAGCGTGCCTTGCCGATCGGCAGTTTCAAGAAGGCGTTCGAATAGATCCGGTTGAGAAACTCCGCCGCATCCTTGCCGAACACTTCGATCTTGCCGAGCGTCGAGACGTCGCAAAGACCGACATTGTTGCGGACGTTCAGCACCTCGCGGTCGACGCTGTCGCGCCAGGTTTTCTCGCCCGCGCGTGCAAACCAGGCCGAGCGAAACCAAAGGCCGGCTTCGACGAATGTAGCGCCATTCTTCTTCGCCCAGCCATGAAGCGGCGATTCCCGCACCGGCTGCGCATGCTTGTCGCGCGCCGTACCCGCCAGGGCGCCGAAGGAGACGGGCGTATAGAAAGGCCGGAAGGTCGTCGTGCCGACAGCAGCGGGGCTGACGCCGCGCATGCCGGCGATGAGGCCGGCGGCATTGACATTGCCAAGCTTGCCCTGATCCGTCGCCATGCCGCTCGTCGTATAGCGCTTGGCGTGCTCCGCGTGACCATAGCCTTCGCGCAGGGCCAGGCCCAGGTCTTTCGCATGGACGTCGTTCTGGAAGTCGACGAAGGCCTTGTCCTTGGCGCCCGGCACATGCCAGATGGCTGCAAAGGACGGATCGTAATCGCCTTCGACCTCCGGTATCTCCGCCTCATGTGCGGTGCGCCCCAGGCTTTCAATAATCAACCGCGCCTTTTCCGCGCCATCGGCAAGACAGCCCGAAACACTGTCGATGCCTGCAGCCGATCCGGCAATCTCCATTTCGCCGCCGACCGTCGGCGCTATGAAGCCCTGTTTTTCCTCCGACCACACAGGCTTTGCGCCGCGCTGACAGGCAAGATGAATGATCGGCGACCAACCGCCGGACATGGCAAGCGCGTCACACGCAATAACCTCGTCCAGGCCGCCACGATCGGCAATCACGCCGCTGATACGATGCCGGCCCTTCGTGGCCTGCACGGTGCCGGCGTGAATGATGCGAACGCCCGGAGGCGCAGGATCGGAAGAGGCACTGCGCGTATCGATGATGGCCGCTATCTCGACGCCTTCAGCCGCGAGATCCAGCGCCGTGCGATAGCCGGACCCGCCATTGGTGAACACCGCCACCTTCTGCCCCGCCACGACGCCATATCGATTGAGATAGCTGCGCATCGCGCCAGCCATCATGACGCCTGGCCTGTCATTGCCGCCGCATACCAGCGGTCGCTCTTCCGCACCGGTGGCGAGGATGGCGCGTTTGGCGGCGATACGCCAAAGACGCTCGACCGGCAGATCGGGCGAAGGCATCGCCACATGCTTCTGCACTTTTTCGACCGCGCCAAAGACATTGTCGTCATACCAGCCGAACACCGTGGTGCGCGGCATCAAAGTGACATTCTCGAAATTCTGGAGTTCGTCGAGCGCCGCATGCACGAAGGCATCCGCGGTGGCGCCGCCGATCGACAATCTCTCCGACAGCAGCGATCCGCCCAGGCGAAATCCTTCGTCTGCAAGAATGATGCGGAGCCCCGCGCGCGCCGCCGTTAGCGCCGCCATCAGCCCGGCCGGGCCGGAGCCGATCACCAGCAGATCACAATGCGCCCAGGCCTTCTCATAACGATCGGGATCGGCCCGCATCGCCGCTTTGCCGAGACCGGCGGCGCGGCGGATCAGCGGCTCATAGAGCTTCTCCCAAAAAGCCGCCGGCCACATGAAGGTCTTGTAGTAGAAGCCCGCGCTGAGGAAGGGCGAGAACAGACCGTTGATCGAGGCAATGTCAAATTTCAGCGACGGCCAACGGTTCTGGCTGACAGCGGTCATGCCCTGATAGAGCTCAGCGACGGTGGCGCGCGTATTCGGCTCCGTGCGTCCGTCCCTGCCGATCGTCACCAGCGCGTTTGGCTCGGCGGAGCCAGCCGTCAGGATGCCGCGCGGACGGTGATATTTGAAGCTGCGGCCGACAAGCAATTGGTCATTGGCAAGCAGGGCGGCGGCGAGCGTATCACCCTCCATCCCTTTCATATCTCTGCCATCGAACTTGAACGAAAGCGGTCGGCTGCGATTGACGAGCCCGCCGGAGGAAAGACGATAGGCCGTCATTGCGCCGCCTCCCGCGCCTTGTCCGCAGCATCGGTGACGGAGAAGACCTCATGGGTGACATTGCTGCGGTCGACGACTAGCCAGCGGCGGCAACCGGCCGCATGGTGCCAATATTCGAGAATGCGCCCGCGCTCGTTGTCGCGGATATAGACATAGCGATTCCAATCTTCATCCGGCGCGGATGGAGCCGGACGGGTGGCGGATGCAGACCCCCGAATGGTGAACTCTTCTTTCGGGCGCGTGCCGCAATGCGGGCAGGTGATCAAGCTTGCCATTGGTTTCGTGCCCTCAATGCAGATTCGGCTGCGGACCCTTGCCGCCTTCGTCGATCGCAAAACCGCGCTCGAAGCGATCGAGGCGCAGGAGGCGGCTGACCTCATGGCTTTCGCCCTTGGCGATCAGGTGCGCGAAGCAGAAGCCGGAGGCCGGCGTCGCTTTGAAGCCGCCATAGTTCCAGCCGCAGTTCAGATAGAGATTGTCGATCGGCGTGCGGTCGATGATCGGTGAGCCGTCCATGCTCATATCCATCACCCCACCCCAGCTCCGCAGCACACGGACACGCGACAGGCCTGGGATCAGCGACACCCCCTCCTCCATCGTATGTTCGACGGTGGCGAGATTGCCGCGCTGGGCATAGGAGCTGTAATAATCGAGATCGGCTCCGAAGACCAAACCGCCTTTGTCCGACTGCGATATATAGAAATGGCCGGCGCCGTAGGTGATGACGTGATCGATCACCGGCTTCAGCCCCTCCGTGACGAACGCCTGCAGCACATGGGTTTCGATCGGCAGTTCCAGATCCGCCATGCGCCCAAGGATCGAGGTATGGCCGGCCGCCGCCAGCGCCAGCTTGTTGCAGCCGATGAAGCCGCGCGTCGTTTCGACACCGGTCACGGCACCACCTTCGCGGCGAATGCCGATCACCTCGCATTGCTGGATGAGATCGACGCCGCGACTGTCGGCACCGCGCGCATAACCCCAGGCGACGGCATCGTGCCTTGCCGTGCCGCCGCGCGCCTGCAGCAGCCCGCCAAGGATCGGAAAGCGCGCATGGTCAAAATTGAGATAGGGCATCATCTTGCGGACCTGATCGCGGTTCAGCAGCTCCGCATCGACCCCGTGCATGCGCATGGCATTTCCGCGCCGGGCATAGGCGTCGCGTTGCCCATCGGAATGGAAGAGATTGATGATGCCGCGTTGGGAGACCATGGCATTGTAATTGAAATCCTGCTCCAGCCCTTCCCAAAGCCGCATCGAGAATTCGTAGAACGGCTCGTTGCCGGGGAGGAGATAATTGGAGCGGATGATAGTGGTGTTGCGGCCCACATTGCCGGAGCCGAGATAGTTCTTTTCCAGCACCGCGATATTGGTGATGCCGAACTCCTTGGCGAGATAGTAGGCCGTCGCCAGCCCATGCCCGCCACCGCCGACGATGATGACGTCATAATGCGGTTTCGGCTCCGGAGTTCGCCAGACAGGCTGCCAATGACGGTTTCCTAAAAGCGCCTGCTTCAGAACCTGATATGCCGAATAACGCATGTATAAATCCCGGTCTCTATGCGGTCACACATTCGCATAAGCAATAAAAACGACAAGTCCGGAAAGGACGGAAAACCTTCGCAAACAGAACATGTTCTTTCCCGAATGCGTAGCAAAGCGAGGCACTGTATCTCAAAGAACACGGGGGTAGCGGAGATGTTGCTGACAACGGCGCATGGATGCGAAGTCCCGTTGCGGAATAACGATCCAAGCGCTAGGCGGTGAAAACGTGATTGGCGCGGGGTCTAAACTTTACAGTGAAGGCTTCTTAATTATTGTATCTCTAAGCTCGACCACGGACGAGCTGCGGAAAGACGGCAGGCGAATGCTCGCGACATTTGAAAAAGCGGCCCTTGAGGCGGGTAAGGCCATATTGGAGGTCTACCGTGCCGGTTATGCCGTCGCTTTGAAGCAGGATATGAGTCCCGTCACGATTGCCGATGAACGCGCCGAGCACATTATTCTCGAACATCTGACGCGCGACTTTCCGGACATTCCCGCAATTGCCGAGGAATCGGTCGCTGCCGGCAAGATTCCCGACGTCCGCGGCCGCCCCTTCTTCCTGGTCGATCCGCTGGACGGCACGCGCGAATTCATCGAGCATCGCGACGAGTTCACCGTCAATATCGCCTATATTCAGAACGGCGTCCCGGTCACCGGCATCGTCTTTGCGCCGGCGCTCGGCATAGCCTTCACCGGCGAGGCCGGCAAGGCGCGCAAGCTCGCCATCACCGACCAGTTCACCGTTGCCGACCGTTCCGCAATCGCGGTGCGCGCACGCCCCGAGCATTTGCTGGCGCTTGCCAGCCGCTGCAACAGCAGCCCGAAGACGGATAGTTTCCTGGCGGAAAATGCCGTCACCGCCTGCACGTCGATCGGCTCTTCACTGAAATTCTGCCTCCTCGCCGAAGGCAAGGCCGACGTCTATCCGCGCTTCACGCGCACGATGGAATGGGACACCGCGGCCGGTGATGCAGTATTGCGCGCCGCAGGCGGCTCAACCCTTACGCTCGATGGCCGCCCGCTTTCTTACGGCAAGACCGATCAGAGCGATGACAGCGATTTCGCCAACCCCAATTTCATCTGCTGGGGCGGCGGGAAAAGCCTCGCCCACGCCTAACATCATATCAAAAGCGTAAGTTTTCACTGACGAAAACTCATACAACAACCGGCTTTTCCGCTGCGATAACAGCGGATTGCCGGATTTTCTGCGTCGCCATCATCGCGCAAATCAGCTCGCTCCGGCTTTCCCTAAAATTATTATCAAAGTGTTACCAAGCGCTTAGGCAATTTTTAAATGTGGCAAGTTAGAGTGGCTCCCGTGGTCTTGAGTATGTGTAGAGAGTCCAATGACCGAAATGATACGTCCCCGAGTGAAGTATGTCATCGGCCCCGATGGCAGCCCGCTTACGATTGCCGACCTGCCGCCGCCGAACACGCGCCGCTGGGTTATCCGTCGTAAGGCCGAGGTTGTCGCCGCGGTACGCGGTGGTTTGCTGAGCTTGGAAGAAGCTTGCGAGCGTTATACGCTCACTGTGGAAGAATTCCTCTCCTGGCAGTCGTCCATCAATACCCATGGCCTCGCCGGCCTCCGGACGACCCGCATACAGCAGTATCGTCACTGACGGCTGCCATACAGACGCGACATTCGTTTGATCTTCAGTTCGGGCCTTTTTCCTTCCTCAACAGGATATGAAGAAGGCCCGAAATCATGGTAGAACCCGCATAGAACCAGAGGCCCGGCTGCGTAAATGCAGTCGCAAGCCCGCTGGTTTTGGCGGCGGCGATGACGATCGCCACCAGCAGCACGTCCGCCATCGACCAGCGCGCCAGTTGCGGCACGATATGCTCGAAGAAAAACCCGCGTTCGCTTTTTCTCCGCGTCCCCATCGCTTCAATTGCCAGGCTCACGGTCTTCAAGATTGGCAGCGCCACCGAGACGAGCGCCACGATAGTGGCGAGAAGATAGTTTTCCGCTCCCCAAAGAGAAGCGATGATGCCGAGCAGGGACGGCGTGTCGCTGAAGAAATAAAGCTTTTCGAAACGAACCAGCGGCAATACGAGGCCAAAGGCCAGCAGGAACGGGACAGTGACCAGAAGCACGGCTTGCAGATTGCGCATCGGTGCCGGAAACCTCCCAAATGGCTGCATCACCCTTATCACAGCCGCATAGCGCAGAAGATCGGAAATCCAAACCGTTTTTCGAACGGTGGACGCTGTCCGCGAGCGCTGCTTGCCACCGGCGACAGGTTTGTTAGCATCGATCTGAGACAAGAGACGTTAACCGACGTCGATCCAAAAATATTTGAAATCCGAGGACAATCATGGACATCCGCAACGAAGACAACGCATCGGGTGGACGCTACGCTGCAACGATCGAAGGCCATGAGGCCGAGATGACCTTTTCCCGCGCCTCTCCCAAGCTGATCATCATCGATCATACCGCCGTCCCGGATGCACTTCGCGGCAAGGGCGTCGGCCAGGCGCTCGCCCTTCATGCCGTCGAAGAGGCCCGCAATGGCGGCTGGAAGATCATTCCACTTTGCCCATTTTTCAAAGCGCAAGCCCAGCGTCATGAGGAATGGCGCGATGTGGTGAATATGTAGCCCCACCGCGCTGGAGATAATCGAGCATCTTCATTTGAAAACACCAAAAGCCGTGCATGGCCGGCCACCCACCATGGCCAGTCATGCACGGCTTTCGAGCCGCTTCCGCCGCTTCTCGCATAATCCCGAACATCGGTCCGATGCGAAGATCAAGAAATGGCGACGGAATAGTTAATTAGGCGCGTGCCCTCACCGGCCCCGAACCGTCGCGCTCTTCCAGCGCTGCGGCCTTGGCATATTCGGCCTGCATTTCTTCCAGCGATGTTTCCAGCGCCTCTTCCTGCACCTGCAATTCCCGGATCGACACCTGCAAGTTGTCCGCGCGCTGCCGTGCGGCTTTGGCAAAGGTCGGGTAGGCAAAGTGGTTCGGATCGGAAATGCCGGACTTTTTCTCTTCCAGCACGATCTGGCTCTCCAGATCCTTTGTCATACGGTCGAATTCCGCCATCATCATCTGCAGTTGCTGCAGTTGACGGCGTTTTTCGTTCACCTGAAACTCCTTCAGGCGCGTTAGGCTCTCACGTGACTTCATACGCATTACTCCCGTGATGCGAGACCCCGGCTCTCGATATTTTGACCCGCCGCACCGCTTTGAAACGGCTTGGTTAAAAAAATTTCCAGCGATCTTAATAAAAACCTACCGCTGGTAACCTTTCGTTTACGGGCATCGTTAATGATAGGGACGATCATTTAAGGGTCAGTAAATGTCGCGCTCAGAATTCGAGATGTTGACATTGGCGAGTCGAATGAATCACTTGGCGTGTCTTCTTAATGCAACACTTTAGGAAAGATATTTGCTGATTGTCATTGGAAAACAGTGCAATGGAAAAATTATTTAATAAATTCGATACGTCTTGCCAGAGTGAATCAGAATTTGTTAACCATTCCGTGGCAGCTTCCAAATCAGGCAGTGATTTGATCGGTATCGCGTAAGGGGGCTGACGACCTTTCGGCGGCGGTAAAGGGGATAATTATGCGGGTTCTACTTATTGAAGACGATAGCGCGACAGCGCAGAGCATCGAACTGATGCTCAAATCCGAAAGTTTCAACGTTTACACCACCGATCTCGGTGAAGAAGGCGTCGATCTCGGCAAGCTCTACGACTACGACATCATTCTTCTCGATCTTAACCTTCCCGACATGTCCGGCTACGAAGTGCTTCGCACGCTGCGACTGTCCAAGGTCAAGACACCGATCCTCATCCTCTCCGGCATGGCCGGCATTGAAGACAAGGTTCGCGGTCTCGGCTTCGGTGCCGACGACTACATGACCAAGCCTTTCCACAAGGACGAGCTGGTCGCCCGCATCCACGCCATCGTCCGCCGTTCCAAGGGCCACGCCCAGTCGGTGATCATGACTGGCGAACTGATCGTCAATCTCGACGCCAAGACCGTCGAAGTCGGCGGCCAGCGCGTGCACCTGACCGGCAAGGAATACCAGATGCTGGAGCTGCTTTCGCTCCGCAAGGGCACCACGCTCACCAAGGAAATGTTCCTTAACCACCTCTATGGCGGCATGGACGAGCCGGAACTGAAGATCATTGACGTCTTCATCTGCAAGCTGCGCAAGAAGCTCGCCAACGCCGCCGGCGGCGCCAACTATATCGAAACCGTCTGGGGCCGTGGCTATGTGCTGCGCGAGCCCGACAGCAGCGATTTCGCCGAAAGCGCCTAAGACGCCCTCCCCGATCACCGCCGATACATAAAATCCCGCCTCTTCAGGCGGGATTTTTTGTGTTGCATTTTCAAACATCAAAAACAAAGGCCGCCCAAACAGGCGGCCCAGACGCATTCAACAGTCTATGGGATAAAGATCAGGCTGCGATGGCTCGATTACCGAAAACCGCCGTCAGTATCTTGCGATCGAAAGGCTTCAGCAGGAAATCGGTGGCGCCGGCGCGTTTACCGGCCATCAGCTTGCGCAAATCCGCCTCGACGACGCAGTAATAGATCTTGACCTCTTTGCCGTTCGGCATGGCGCGGATACTGGCGATGAGATCGAGAGCGCCTTCCATGCCGGCGTCGACGATCAGGTAGTCCGGGAGTTCAGCCTGGCACCGCGTCAGCGCTTCACGGGCATCGGCGGCTTCACTGACGAGAAAATCGAGTTCGGAGAGAATCCGCTTGCCGACCTTACGCACGACATCCGACGCGTCCGTAATCATGAATCGCTGCATCACCAACTCCTTCGCGCCCGGTCGCCATCTGTCTGGCGCCATCATCAAATTGGGACGATAGGCGCACGAGGCTAAGGAATCGTTACCGTTGTGTTCATAATTGTGCCGACAACCAAAAGAATGCGCAGGAACGACGATACACCTAAAGATAATCCCGCCGCCGGACGTCCGGTGGCGGGATTATCGGTATAAATCGTGCGACCGGCGTTTATTCGCTGCGCATGGAAGCGCTGAAAGTAAGCTCCTCCGGCGTGGCGTTGTAGGAGAGTTCCATGCCGCTCTCGTCCGCCAGAAGCACGGTGTAGTAGGGCTGGATGGAATGGGCATCGACCGCTTCTTCCAATGCACCCGAGCAAATCTCCGCGAATTTCGGCGGCACGCGCATCATCCGGCCCTTGGCAATAATCGTGAACTTGGCGTCGAGATCTGGATTTTCCAGCGTCACCTCGATATTGCCGCCGCGCGGAATCGAGCCGTAAGCGACCAGGAAGAGATTGAGCAGCAGCTTCACGCGGTTCTTGGCAACAATGGCGCGCGGGCCGATCCAACTGACCTCTGTCTTCTTTTCGGCAGCGGCGAAATCCTTGGCGGCACGCTCGGCTTCGCCCGTATCGATCGAGGCGCCGACCGAGCCGGACGCACCGAAGGCGAGGCGTGCGAATTTGAGGCGAACAGACGCGTTGAGAGCGCTGGTGCGGATCAACTCCATCGCATCGGCATCGGCACCGCCCTCATCGAGCAGCTCCAGACCGTTATTGATCGCACCGACCGGAGAGATCACATCATGGCAAACGCGGCTGCATAGCAGCGCGGCCAGATCCGGTCCGGTCAAGGTGAGGTTCGGATTCTTCGACATTCATTGTCTCCTGAATGCTGACAAGGCGGAACGCAGTATGATTCTACGTTGCCACGGCAAGATTGCCCGAGGATTGCCGCAGGCGGGCGTACCGCACGCCATAAAGACACCATATTTGGTAAACCGATTGTTAAGATGATCGCCGCAAAATGCATTCATCACCACCAGACCCTTTCGCGCACGATTCGCGATGCCGAACATGGGCGGAACGGTCTGGACTGAGGGGCGAGGTGTACTTGGCGCGTTCGTGCGAATGCGCGGCGCATCCGTTCCCGATTGCACCGACCATGATGAACGGATGAATGTCATGCGCTATCAACTCCTGAAGAGAATGCCCAGCCTCGGCTCGAGAACGGTCGGCCTCGGCTTGATCTTAGCCATCGTTGCGTTCGTAAGCTTCGCGCTGCCGGTTCGTCAGGCGGCGGCTGCGGCCAACAACCAATATTCGATGCAGGAAATCGTCGACGCCGGCCATTCCTTCTTCGGCTCGACCAGCGGCGGCCTCGCAAAGGTAGTCGAGCGGGCCTTTCAGCAATACGGCCTGCCGAACGGCTATATCCTCGGGCAGGAAGGCTCCGGCGCCTTCATCGCAGGGCTGACCTATGGCGAAGGCCAGCTCAACACCAAGAACGCCGGCGAGCACCCGCTCTATTGGCAGGGCCCGTCGCTTGGCCTCGACTACGGCGGCCAGGGCACCCGCGTCATGATGCTGGTCTATGACCTGCCGAACATCAACAGCGTCTACACCCGCTTTGGCGGCGTCAGCGGGCAGGCCTTCGTTGTCGCCGGCGTCGGAATGACCGTGCTGAAGAACAACGACATCGTGCTGGTGCCGATCCGCACCGGCCTCGGCGCTCGTCTCGGCGTCAACCTCGGCTACCTCAAGGTCACGCCGAACCCGACCTGGAATCCCTTCTGATCTTTTGGCGATATTCCCCCATATTTCGCCGCCTGGCCCGCGCAGTTCGCGGGCCTTTTCTTGTCGCGAACTCCCGATACGCCGGTAAACCATATCCGATTTAAATGCTTGCCCGCGCGCCGGCCTCATGCTTAATCATTTGCTTAATCACTTTATTGAGATTGAAAACACCTCTTAGATGCTGGCTGCGCCGTGATTGAATTCGCTCTACTGTTTGGATTGGGCTTTCTGACCGCCGCCTTTCTGGTCTTCCTTATCGCGCCCGCAGTGCACCGCCGCATCGTCTGGTTCACGGAAAAGCGGCTGAAAGCGACCATGCCGCTGAGCCCGCAAGAAGTACGCGCGCAGAAGGACATGGCGCGCGCCCTTTTCGCGGCCGAAAACGCCAGGACCGAGCAGGCGCTGACGCAGGAGCGCGATAAGAGCGTCGCCCTGCAGATTCACAACGGCAAGCTCCAGCAGGAGGCCGGCCGCTTCGCCTCTGAAAACAGCGAATTGCGAACCCGGATCGACGATCTCGAAGTCGAAGCCGGTGAACTGCGCTCTCGCCTGCGCCGCGAGGAAAGCTATATCAGCCAGCTCAAATCCGGTATTCATACGGCTGAACAAGTCGGCGCGGAGAAGGATGCCGATATCGACGGCTTGCGCAAGCGGATGACGAAAATGGCCGCCGACGCGGACAATCTGAAGATCGATCTGGCAACTCGCGAGACCGAGATCGAGAGCCTGAAGTTTCGCATCAAAACGCTGCGGGACGAGCGCGACACGCTGCGCCAGGATCTGAACCTTGCAAGTCTCCGCGCTAAGGATGCAGAATTACGCCTGGGTCAGGAAAGCGACAAAGCCCAGCACCTCGAGGAGCGGCTGGATCGCGAGATCGCGGGCAATGCCGACAAGGAAACCGCTATCGAACGCCACGTTCAGGACGTGGCCCGCTTGAAGGAAAAACTGGAAACGGCCCATGCCGAGGCGGAGGAAGCCGGCCGCGCGCTGCAGGCCGCGGGTCTTGCCCCTCAAGCCAAGCCGATGAACGGCTCGAAGCCCTCGACCAAACCGAGGATCGTGGATATTGCCGATCATGATACCAACGCAGCAGAACCGGAGCGCAACGTGGAAGACGATATCGCTCAAATGACGGAGGAAGTGCGCAACCGTGCTGCGGCCCTTTCCGACCGCCTGCTCAAATCGCGCTCGCCCTCGCATGATCAGGCCATGCGGGAAGAGATCGCCAACATCGCCGCCAACATGGTGGCAATGACCGCCCTCAAAGAGGGCGAAAAATCGCCGATCTTCGATCTCCTGCCGAAGGAGACGAGCGCCGCCGAGCAAGGCGCGCGTATCAGCCTTGCCGACCGCGCCGCGGCCCTGCTGCCCAAGCAGCAATAAGTGCTCTCTACAAAGACGGAAATTTCAGACGCGTTTAGTCAACGACGCCATGGCGAAGAGTGCGATGCCGCTCGCCGTTGCCACGTTCAGGCTGTCGAGGCTCGGCGCCTGCGGTATCCGCAGGCTGCCAAAGGTCGACAGAATTTTCTGCGGCAACCCCGCCCCTTCGGTGCCGACCACCAGCGCCATCCTATCGGCCGGCGGAACGGCGCGGATATCGGTGTTGCCGCGCGGAGAAAGGCTCCAGATGGCAAAGCCGCGCTCCGCCAGCGCGGTCAGCAGATCGACATCGCTCAATTGACGGCAATAGGGCACCGTCAGCGCCGAGCCGACCGAGACGCGCAGCGCCTTGCGATACAACGGATCGCAGCAAGTTTCGTCGAGCAGCACCGCATCTGCCCCGAAGGCGGCAGCATTGCGGAACATTGAACCGACATTATCGTGATTGGAAATGCCGCAGCCCACAAGGACGAGCGCCCGCTCCGGCAAGCGGTCTAAAAAGGCGCCGATATCCGGCTCCGCCCTGCGCCGGCCGAGCGCCAGCACGCCGCGATGCAGATGGAAACCGACAATGCCGTCCAGCACCGAAGCCTCCGCAACATAGACTGGCACGTCAGGCGGAAAGGCGGCGATGATTTCTTCCAATCCCGCGGCGCGGTTGCGCAACAGCAGCACTTTTTCGCCGACGAAGTCTCCTTGAGCCGCATGCGCCTCGGCAAGAAGCCGCAGCACCACCGTGCCCTCGGCAATGAAGCGGTTCTCGCGGCCCACGAGATCACGCTCGCGGATATTACGGAATTCGGCGATGCGCGGATCGTCGGGATGGGTGATCTCGATCAACCGGTCGCCCGTCATCGCGAAACCGTCAGTTGGAAAGCGATATGGTCGCGACGATGCGGCCGATACCGTAGTCGAAAACAACGGCCTGGCGCTGGCCGCTGGCGAGCGTGCCATAAAACAGCACCTGGTTTCCGGAGAGTGCCGTGGACAGCACGGTAAAGCCCTGCGGCAGCGCTGCGCTCACCGCAACGGGTGCGTCGGCGGGAATATTCGAGGCGGCTTGACCCGCTGCCTTCGGTGCAGGCCGCATCGTCTTGTAGACAACGGCGCCGAACACCGCCATAAGGCTCACCACCATGATGGCGACCGAGACGATCTGCAGGCGAACCATCTTGCGTCGGACATTTTCCAGGGCCGGATCGAGGGGCTTTTCCTCTTGATCGTCTGGCTCGAGATTCGTCATCGATGCGTCCTATTTCCTAGAGAGCGCCCAGTGCGCCGGAGAATGCGTTTGAGCGACCCCTTTAAAGAAGCCGCGGGCATTAGAAAAGTCCTAACCGCCGATGAAACAGCCGAAGGCCGCCTCGATGCATGGCTGACTGCGCAGGTCGGCGAGGAATTTTCCCGCAGCCGCATCCAGGCCTTGATCAAGGATAGCGCCGTCCTGCTCAACGGGACCCCGGTTACCGATGCCAAACGCAAGGTGCGCCCTGGCGATACCTACGAGATCACCCTGCCCGAGCCCGAAGACCCGACGCCACTCGGCGAAGACATTCCGCTTGATGTGCTTTACGAGGATGACGACGTCATTGTCATCTCCAAGCCCGCCGGCCTCGTCGTTCACCCCGCCGCCGGCAACTGGACGGGCACGCTGGTCAACGCGCTGATCCATCATTGCGGCGAAAGTCTCTCTGGTATTGGCGGTGTGCGCCGGCCGGGCATCGTCCATCGGCTGGACAAGGACACCACCGGCGTCATGGTCGTCGCCAAGAACGATATCGCCCACCGCCACCTGTCCCTGCAATTCGCCGACCACGGCCGCACGCGGTCGCTGGAACGCGCCTATCAGGCGATCGTCTGGGGCCGCCCCCGGCAACTGATCGGCACCATCGACGCGCCGCTTGGCCGCTCCACCGGCGACCGTACCCGCCGCGCTGTCAAGCGCCCGAACAATCAGGATGCCGACGAGGCGATCACGCATTATGAAGTGATTGAACGTTTTCACGAGGCTCCGGACGCCACCGCCCTCGCCTCCTTGGTCGACTGCCACCTCGAAACCGGCCGCACCCACCAGATCCGCGTTCACATGGCCCATATCGGCCATCCCCTGCTCGGCGACGCCGTCTATGGCGGCGGCTTCAAGACCAAGGCCAACCTGCTGCCGGATGCCGCCAAGCAGGTCGTCAATCGCTTCCCCCGTCAGGCGCTCCACGCCTATCTCCTGCAATTCGAACACCCTCGCACCGGCGAAGTCATGCACTTCGAAGCGCCGCTGCCGGATGATATGGAAGAACTGGTGGCAGTGTTGCGTGCTTGAGAAGCGCCTCCGAATTGCTTGAAGGGGCCAACAGCAGATTGGTGATTGGCCCCTGCCCAGTAATCAGTCCGAAGCTTTAGTCTTCGGGTGAGACCTTCGCAGAATCGCCGACGGCGATTTCTCTCAGTCCCCGGCGCAGAGTTGCGACGTTTGCGGCCCCGTTCAATTGCTCGAATTCTTGCTGAGCCCTCTCCCAGAGAGGCTCGGCCCTCTTGTGCAGGAGGCGACCCTCCTTGGTGAGTTCAACGACACGAACCCTTCCGTCTGCGGGAGACGGCTTGATGGTAACAAACCCATCTCGCTCCAGGAATCCGACCATCTTTCCCATCGCCGTCCGCTCGATATCGAGCCGTTCGGCGAGAACGTTGACCGTGGCGCCGCCAGCCTCCCCGAGAGCCGCCAGAATCAGAAACTGCGTGATGCGCAGCCCGACCGGCTCAAGATGATCATCATAAAACCGCGTGATCTGTCGGCTCGCCTTTCTCATGGCGGAGCAGTTGCACTGATCGATTCCGAGTGGTTGGTTGGCCGACAGCATTCTATGTTCCTTTCGAATCCCATTCCTAACCAAAGCGCCGCAGGCGCGAAGCCGAAGAATCTCCGCGCTCCACAGCAACTTCTGCCACCGCCGAAGTTAGAATACCCCTTCCGGCGGAGTGATATAGCCGGGCACGTCGGCCGCAAGCGTGCTCTTCAGTAACGCAGTGCCCTGATCGGCCATGATCTCGCTCTTGCCAGCGGCGAGCGCGTCATAGGTTTGGCGCACCACGTCCCCTGGGCTCGCCTTCGGCACATCGATGCCGTTGGTCAGATCGGTATCCACGAATCCGACATGCAAGCCAAGGACCTCGATGCCGCTATCGCGAAGATGGAAGCGAAGCTGGTTCGTATAGCTCCATGCCGCCGCCTTGGAAGCGGCATAAGATGTCAGATAGGGCCGTGGAAGCCAGACGATGTCGGACAGCACGTTGATGATGGCGGCATGGGGCTTGGCTGAAAGGATCTGCTCGAAGGCCTGCGAGACGCGCACCACACCATAATAGTTGGTATCGAAAAGACGTTGCGACTGCGCTTCGACATCGTCTGCCAGAGGCCCGTCGATCAGGGCGGCGATCCCCGCATTGTTGATCAATAGCGTGGTATCCGCTGCCAGTTCTGCCGCTGCAGCAATCGATGCCTTATCCGTGACATCGATCCTGACCGGAACGATGCCCGGCTCATCGAAGCCGCTCGTGTTGCGCATGCCTGCATAGACCTTCGATGCTCCGCGGCGGAGCGCCTCGCGTGCAAATGCCAGGCCCAGACCGCGATTGGCACCGGTGATGAAGACTGTGTTGTTGGCGACGTCCATAACGAATTTCCTTTCTGGGGCAGCACCTCGGGGCAAACGATCTCTGTCGCTGGCCCGGCGGTCGGTTGGGTTCAAAGAAAAAGCTCTTCGGGCAACTGCCCGGAGAGCGCCCCGCGCAAATGGGCGCCGAGCGACAGAACAGCGCCGAGCGGACTCATCCGCACGCTGACCCGCGGTACCGAACCGTCGGAGGCGCGATCGACGACCACGACGGCGGTCAGCTTCTCTCCGTTCGTCAGAACGGCCTCATATTCAAGGAAGAGCCGGGAGCCGACGGTCTGAAGGAACGTCGGCGTCTGTGATGCATAGAAAGTTCCGACGGCGTTCACGGCGAGCCTGATTTCGTCGCGTCCGATGACGGAACCTCGCAACACGGAGCTGGTAAGCTCCGCGTCGGCGGTCAGATCGTCCAGAAAGGGATGACGTTCTTCTTGAGCATGTGACATTGTAAAATCCCCGATTTGTCTTCGCGGCATTCACGCGAAGGCGGCGCGATTGTTGGAGACGAACTGCTGGACCGAGAGCGCCGGCGTTCCGGTAATCGCCTCGACCAAATCGTTAGTGCCCGAGAAGATGCCGTCACGATAGTTCTGGGCGACTTCGACGAGGTGCTGCACAAGGAACGGCGGGAACTTGTAGAAATTTTCTATCCTATCCTTGAACGCCTCTATCGAGGACGGCGCATATTCGATCTTCGCGCCAAGCACGTCGCTCACGACGGCAGCGATTTCTGTGTAGTCCATCTCGACTGGACCGTGGAGCGGATAGATCTTGCCTTCGTGGCCCTTCGGATTAGCCAGGACATGGGCGATCACCCGGCCCTGATCATCGGAGGCGATAGGCGCATGCCGCCCGTTCTCGAAGGGGAACGAGATCTTCTTCGTCGCCCAGATTTCCTTTGCGAAATGGGGATAAGCGAGCCAGTCCGCAAAAAACGTAGGGCGAAGATGCGTCGTCGAAACGCCTGACCAGTCGAAGACCCGCTCCGAGATCCAATGGTCCTGCGCCGCATGGCTTACCGCCTCTCGGCGCGCCGAAATCTGCGACATGTTGACGATCGCGCTAACACCCGCTTCCTTTGCAGCCTGTGCGAAATAGGTCGCAGCGCCAAGGATGCCTGGTGCGATCGGGTGAAGAAAATACGCCGACCGGATGCCTTCCATGGCCGCCCGAATGTGATCGATGTCGGTGAAATCTCCAACGGCTATATCGACACCGCGCTGCCTCAGCGCCGCTGCCCGCTCGTCGTACGAGCGCATATAGGCACGCACGCTCTTGCCTATCTTCAAGAGTTCGCCGATGGCGGCGCCTCCAGTCCGTCCCGTCGCACCGGTTACAAGTATCTCAGCTTCGCTCATGATCGCTTCTCTGTCGTTAAATGAGAGCATATGCTCTTAATTAGGTCGATATAGGAGCATATGCTCTTATATTCAAGTATTTTTATTCGTATGCATGGCTCGCCCTGATGGATCGAAAGAAAAGACTGCTACCGAGCTCCACAAATGCGCGACTGGACGCGGGCCCCTTCGCCGCCTATAATTGGGG
Source organism: Rhizobium sp. CB3060 (assembly GCF_025200735.1). Lineage (NCBI taxonomy): Bacteria > Pseudomonadati > Pseudomonadota > Alphaproteobacteria > Hyphomicrobiales > Rhizobiaceae > Rhizobium > Rhizobium sp. CB3060. Next base: position 2,438,595 of record NZ_CP104158.1, read on the forward strand.
GGAGCCGATCTCCGGCGTGCGTCACGCAGTTATCCAAAACGCGAAGCGTTTTGATGCTGAAGTCGCCAAATCTCACAGGACCGGAGTATTCGGGAAGATAGTCTCAGAGACAAACGTTACGGCGGGCATAGCTGTCGCGCCGGGGTAACTCTTGCGTGACTACGTTCTTGAATCACTGTTTTGCCGTACTTATCTACACATTGGTTTAGTGCGGGGTCTTCACGACCTGCACGCCTTGGTCTGCTTCGCAAAGGGCGCGCAATACGTCTCCAGAAGGGGCCAGATCTCGAATAGGAGGGTGCATTCATGACCCGTAATACCTTGCCGTCCATTACCGCCGGTGAAGCCGGCCTCAACCGCTATCTCGACGAGATTCGCAAGTTCCCGATGTTGGAGCCGCAGGAAGAGTACATGCTCGCCAAGCGCTACGCGGAACATGCCGACCGTCAGGCTGCCCATAAGCTCGTCACCAGCCATCTGCGCCTCGTGGCGAAGATTGCCATGGGCTATCGCGGTTATGGCCTGCCGATCGGCGAAGTGGTGTCGGAAGGCAATGTCGGCCTGATGCAGGCCGTCAAGAAGTTTGACCCGGAACGTGGCTTCCGCCTGGCAACCTATGCCATGTGGTGGATCAAGGCCTCGATCCAGGAATATATTCTGCGCTCGTGGTCGCTGGTGAAGATGGGCACGACCGCCAATCAGAAGCGTCTGTTCTTCAATCTGCGTCGCCTGAAGGGCCGCATCCAGGCCATCGATGACGGCGACCTGAAGCCGGAGCATGTCGCCGAGATCGCCACCAAGCTGAACGTCTCCGAGGAAGAGGTCGTTTCGATGAACCGCCGCCTCTCGGGCGACGCCTCGCTGAACGCGCCGATCAAGGCCGCCGAGGGCGATTCGGGTCAGTGGCAGGACTGGCTGGTGGACGATCATGACAGCCAGGAAGACGTGCTGATCGAGCAGGACGAACTTGATACGCGCCGCCGCATGTTGGCTCGCGCCATGAGCGTCTTGAACGATCGCGAGCGCCGCATCTTCGAGGCTCGCCGCCTTGCGGAAGAGCCGGTGACGCTGGAGGACCTCTCGGCCGAGTTCGATATCAGCCGCGAACGCGTCCGCCAGATCGAAGTCCGCGCCTTCGAGAAGGTGCAGGAAGCCGTGCAGAAGGATGCGCTGGAACGCGCCAAGGCTCTGCGGGTGGTCGAAGCCACCGCTTAACGCTTCCGATTTCAGACATTACAGTACGAATTCAAACAAAAGGCGGACCGTAAGGCCCGCCTTTTTTGATTCCAATGATTTGAGACCGCTTATTGGCCGCTCGAAGCGACACCGCCAAGCGCCTGCCACTCGGTAATCGCCTTGTTGAAGGCGTCGGTGCCGGCCGGCCCCTTCTCCATGGTCAGCAATGCACGACGGCCATTGCGGTAGACCACGGGAATGTCCATCCAGTTGCGGGTTTTCAGGAGATCGAGATTGGTCTTACGCGCATCCGGAAAATCGTTGAGCGCGACCATGTAGACGTCGTCGGTAACCTTGGCCGGTACGGCGATCAGGGCGTCGCCGCGATCCTGTTCGGTCGACTTGAGCGCGATCCGCTGCACGTTGTCGATGGCGCCGCCTTCGAAATTCGGCGGAACCTGGAAGGCAAGCTCTACGAGATGGCTTGCCGGCAACGAGGCATCGGTATTGCGCGACACGGTGATCGTCGCCGTCAGGCCGCGCTCGGGCACGTTGATGAGGCCCTGGACGGAAGGCTCCGGCCGGCCATCTTCACCTTTGCCCTCCTGCAGAGACCACGTGACGGTGCCTTCGAAAGCCGTGGGCGATGTCTGGCCGAGACGCTCCTCATAGAGGAACACCTTCTGCCCATCCGTGGCCGGCGCCGTCTGCTGTTGATTAGCTTGTGGCTGCTGCTGAGCGGCAGGCGATTGCTGGGTGGGAGCGGAGGATTGCTGATCGGCTGAAGGCTGCGTCGTGGTCGGCGCGGTCGCGGCGGGCGCCTGCGCGCCATTCGCATTGTTGGCGGGCGGCGTTGCCGCTCTTGCCGGGGCAGCGGAGGCTACATTCTGCTCGGCCACGGACTTGCCTTCAGCGACACCCGGCTGAGCGCCCGCTGCCGGACCTTGATCCTCTTCCGTGCCATTCGCCAACAAGCGCTGCGTGAACTTGCTGTTGACCGTGTTGGCGTCGTTGTCGAGCGAGGCGACATTGGTGTTGCCCGCTGCCGGCGGCTGCGTGGCGGCATTATTGTTTTGCGCCGGAGCGGTCGCGCCCGGTGTCGAAGCGGCAGGCGCATTTGTGGCTGGAGCGGCCGTATTGTTGTTCTTGGCCGTCTCGGTAGCCGGAGTGGTCGCAGTCTTCGGTGCCGAGCTGATGAGGTCGGCGACCATCTTGTTGAGCGCTTCACGGTTCAGCCAGGCGGCATAGCCACCGCCGGCGACGATCGCGAGGCCAACGAGGGCCACGATAATACTGGTCACGCTGAAGCGGCGGCGCTTCGGCTCCATACGGAAGCTCTTGCCCTGCAGCTTCGCCGCCATGGCCCGGTTGAGATCCGGCGGAATGGAAGAGCCGCCGCCGCGGTCCCCCTCGGCGATTTTGTCAAAGCCGGCAAGCTCCTTGAGCTCGCGCCAGCCATCCTCGCCAGCATCGTTCTTCGGCGCTGACTTGGACGGAGAATGCACATCGGCGAAGAGATCGACATCGTCAAAGGCATTATCCGGCATTTGCTGCCGGGCGGGCTGTGCCGGCTTGGCGGCTGGCGCCGGCACCGACTGCAGCTCTTCGAAAACATCCGCATCCCAGGCAAAAGCCTTGTCGCTCGCCGGCGCTTTCGTCGGGGCGGGCGGCTCCACGGGATGGCCGAAGACGGCAGGCGCAAAGGCGGCGGCGGGCATGACGGGTACCGCCACCGGCTCGGATTCGGCCCGCTTCGCAGGCGCATCCACCTCGGCCCAAATTTCCTCGACTTGGCTCATAACATCATCGGCAGGCGCCTGATGAGCAGTATGCGTCTGCGGAGCGGCATGCGCGGGCTCGGCGGCAACGGCCGGCACCTCCTCCGCATAGTGCTCCGGCGCTTCCTCATGCACCTGCTCTTGGACCGGCTCCGCATAGGCCTCGACGTGGTGAACAGCCGCGGGCGCCTGCTCCTGCGGCGCCTCGGCCCATTCCTCTACCGGCTCATGGTGCTCAGCGGACTGATGCTGAGCATGCGCGGGCTCCTCATAGACAGGCTCTTCATAAGCCGGCTCTTCATGGGTCGGCTCTTCATGGGTCGGCTCTTCGTGCACCGGCTCGTGAGCGGCGGGCTCCTCGTGCGCAGCGACCTCCGGATGGGCCGGCTCCGGTTCCTCGACATGGTGTTCTTGCGCAACATGATGCTCTTCAGCAGGCTCCTGCTGCGGCTCCTCCTGCACCAAAGGCGTTTCCGCGACTGGCTCTTCAGCCAGCGGCAGCGCCTCGGCATGCTCGGCTTCCACCTCGACGATCGCGGCTTCCAGCTTGTCGAGCTGACGGCGCAGCATCTCCTCCGGCGGGCGCGGCTTCATGCTCTCAAGCTGCCGCTGAACGGCACCACGAGCCCGCTCGTAAACCTTGACCCGCATCTCGGGAGTATTATCGGCCAAGCCGTCCACGGCCCGTCGAATGACTGCTACAAAATCCGCCATCAGTACTTTCTCATGATGCCCGGCACGTGGCCGAACCGGGATTCGTCATTGATCCGCGACATTAGCCCTCAAACGGATCGGTCACAAGTATAGTGTCTTCGCGCTCCGGGCTGGTCGAAAGCAGCGCCACCGGAGCGCCGATTAGCTCCTCCACCTGCCGGACATATTTGATCGCCTGTGCCGGCAAATCGGCCCATTTGCGGGCGCCGACGGTCGATTCCTTCCAGCCTTCGAGCGTGATGTAGATCGGCTCGACGCGGGCTTGCGCCGCCTGGCTGGCCGGCAGATAGTCGATCTCCTTGCCATCCAGTTTGTAGCCGACGCAGATCTTCAGTTCGTCGAGACCGTCGAGCACGTCAAGCTTGGTCAAGGCAATGCCGGTAATGCCGGAAGTCTTCACCGTCTGGCGAACCAGCACGGCATCGAACCAGCCGCAGCGGCGCGGACGGCCGGTGTTGACGCCAACCTCTCGGCCAACCGTCGACAGGTGTTTGCCGATCTCGTCATGCAGTTCACACGGGAACGGCCCTTCGCCGACGCGCGTCGTATAGGCCTTGGTGATGCCGAGCACATAGCCGAGCGCCGTCGGGCCGAGGCCGGAACCGGCTGCTGCCTGGCCCGCGACCGTGTTGGACGACGTCACGAACGGATAGGTGCCGTGGTCATTATCCAACAAAGCGCCCTGCGCACCCTCGAAAAGGATACGGGCGCCAGCCTTGCGCTGCTCGTCGAGCAACCGCCAGACCTGATCAATATAGGGAAGAATATGCTCTGCAACAGAGGTGAGTTCGTTGTGCAAAGCATCGAACGAGATTTCATCGAGGCCCATGCCGCGGCGGAGCGCATTGTGATGCGTCAGCAGCCGATCGATCTTGCCCGGCAGCGTATCCGGTTCGGCAAGATCGATGACGCGGATCGCACGGCGGCCGACCTTGTCTTCATAGGCCGGGCCGATGCCGCGACGGGTCGTGCCGATCTTCGTGCCGCTGTTGGAAGCGGCATCTTCGCGCAGAGCGTCGAGATCGCGGTGCAGCGACAGAATCAGCGGGGCGTTCTCGGCAATACGCAGAACGTCGGGCGTAACCGCGATGCCCTGGGCGCGCAGCTTTTCGACTTCAGCGACGAAATGATGGGGATCAACGACGACGCCGTTGCCGATGACGCTGAGCTTGCCGCGCACGAGGCCCGAAGGCAGCAGCGCAAGCTTGTAGCTGACACCGTCGACAACAAGCGTATGACCGGCATTATGACCGCCCTGAAAGCGTACAATCACATCTGCGCGTTCCGAAAGCCAGTCGACAATCTTGCCCTTGCCTTCGTCACCCCATTGCGAGCCGATCACTACAACGTTCGTCATTTATCCATTCCCGCTTCCTGCGCACAGCGGTGCGCCTTGCTCAAACCCGCGCATCTATAAAACTTTGTTTTTGGGAAAGCGACCCTGTTGTCTCAGGAGATTCGGCTTTTTACGTGACGAATCAGCGCGCCTAACAGGATTTTTCCCGTCGGCGCATATCCACATGCGAAATATTGGAGCTGGGTAAGCGAAGAAAATCGCTCGCCCACCCTACGCGAGAGGACATGGAACTAGCCAAGCTCAAGCGTGGTGACGGCAAAGACGCGGTCGAGTGGCATTTTGGGCGGTTCGCCACGATACATTCGCGCCGTTTCGAACACCGGCGACAGTCCGGCCGCTTCGGCAAGCCTGATCGCGTCGATGTTGTCCGTAGGCACGTCCATATATACAGGCCGGCCCTTGGCCTCCGGCAGCAACTTGGCCAGCAAGGCCGATGCCACATCGGAACTGTTTGCAAACAGCGGACCGACCTTGTACCCCTCGAAACAGCGCCGGATCGTGCCGTAGCCGCGAATCTTGCTGCCGCTGCCGACCATGACGGATTTTCGTTTTTCCGGCGCGCCGCACCAGGCCGTGAGGAAGGAGTAGCGCAGCCCTGGAAAGATGGCGGCATCATATCGCAGCAAGCCTTCGAGCTTGTCCTGCGTGACCGGAACGACGTCCACCTTTGCTTCGCCTATATCAGGCATTCTCGGGACACCGCCATAGCGCACGGTGCGATAGGCCATTTCAAAGCCGCTGCTGCGGTAGTTTTCCTGCTGCGCAACGACGCCGTCGAGACCGATGGTACGATTGCCCGCAAACGCCATGCCCTTCTTCCACAGCGCCTTGCCATAACCCTTGCCGCGAAATTCGGGGTGGACGATGTAGAGGCCGAGAAAGGCGAAGCTTTCGCCATAACGCACGACGGAAATACAGCCGACCGGCACTTCGCCGATCGCGCCTATAAAGAAGCCGGAAGGATCCGCCTCCCAAAATGCCAGGGCATCATCGACACCGGGATTCCATCCCTCCTGCCGCGCCCATTCGAGAGCGAGCTCCAATTCCCCAGCCCGCATTGTACGCACGGCAAAATTTGACTTCATGCACCAGCCCTGAACCGCCCCTTATGCATCATCCCCGCCGGAACGATTGCACCCAATTCATCATGCTGCAACGCGATAGCAATCACAAGCGATAAGCGATGCTATGCCTAATGGGTTAAATTCTTGGTGGCATTGGCGCGTAGGCGGCTGGATCGACCGATTGCGGCCGGCCTTCGAGCGACAGTTTCGCGATCCGCGCCGGCGTCTCGCTGATCACCTTGCCGTGCCGAACAACAAAAAGCCTCGCCGCACGCAATCGCACCGCTTCGATCGGATCGCGCGCCTGCAGCACGACGAGATCGCCGTTGCAGCCGACCTCCAGCCCGTAACCGTCGAGCCCCATCACTTTGGCCGGATTGACGGTGACCGCGTCGAAACAGAACCGCATCGCTTCGCGCGACGTCAATTGACCGACATGCAGTCCCATATGGGCGACATCCAGCATGTCGGCGCCGCCGAGCGAATACCATGGGTCCATGCAGCAATCCTGACCGAAGGCGATATTGATGCCGAATTCGCGCATCTCCTTGACCCGGGTCAGTCCGCGCCGCTTCGGATAGGTATCGTGCCGGCCCTGAAGCACGATGTTGATCAACGGATTGGGGATCGCGTGCACGCCCGCCTCAGCAATCAGCGGCAGGAGCTTGGAGACATAATAATTGTCCATCGAATGCATCGACGTCAGATGCGAGCCGGCCACCCTGCCCTGAAGCCCGAGCCTCACCGTCTCGGCGACCAGCGTCTCGATGTGGCGCGACAGCGGATCGTCGGTCTCGTCGCAATGCATGTCGACCATCAAACCGCGCTTTTCGGCGATCTCGCAGAGCGCACGCACCGAATGCGCGCCCTCGTCCATCGTCCGCTCGAAATGCGGGATACCGCCAACAATATCGACACCGAGATCCAGCGCGCGTTCCAGGTTCTGCGCCGCCGTCGGCGAGCGGTAATAGCCGTCCTGCGGAAAGGCGACGAGCTGCAGATCGAGATAAGGTGCGACTTTTCTCTTCACATCCAGCAGCGCTTCGACGGCAAGCAACCGGTCGTCGCAGATATCGACGTGGGTCCGCACGGCGAGCAACCCTTGCGACACGGCAAGATCGCAATAACGCAATGCCCGCTCTGCCACCGCCTCATGCGTCAGCAGCGGCTTCAACTCCCCCCAGAGCCCGATACCTTCGAGCAGCGTCCCCGATGTATTCAGCCGCGGCAGGCCAAGCGACAGCGTCGCATCCATGTGAAAATGGCAGTCGATGAACGGCGGCGAAACCAGTTGCCCATCGGCATCGATCACGCGCTCCGCCTCCCCTTCCATGCCCGGCTGAACAGCCACGATCTTGCCGCCGGCAATGGCGATATCCTGCCCCTCGCGGCCATCGGGAAGGCTGGCATTGCGGACGATGAGATCGAGCACCATGGGAGTTGCCTTTGGATTGGAAGGTCTATGCGGAATGTCTAGCACGACGCGGTGGGCAGGCAAGCCGCTCGTCCGGTGCGCCGGCGGGGTACCCGTCTTTATGACACTTCTGTCTCAACCGCCTGGATAAGCACCGCAACGTATAGGAGTCACCGACGATCCTGTGTATATAAGCGCAGATGGCCGCCAAAGACGGGCGTGCGTTCCGACGCTGAGTCCTGCGCTAGCAAAAGGATTGAAGTTTCATGCACATCACGATGATCGGTTCCGGTTATGTGGGTTTGGTGTCCGGCGTCTGCTTTGCCGATTTCGGTCATGACGTGATTTGTGTCGACAAGGACGCCGGCAAGATCGAGGCGTTGCGCAAGGGTGAAATCCCGATCTTCGAACCCGGCCTTGAACAATTGGTTGCCGACAATGTCCGCGCCGGTCGCCTCTCCTTTTCGACCGAGGTTGAAAGCAGCGTTACCGCAAGTGACGTCGTCTTTATCGCCGTCGGCACGCCGTCGCGTCGCGGTGACGGCCACGCCGATCTCTCCTACGTCTATGCCGCCGCCCGCGAAATCGCCCAGCACGTCAAGGGCTTTACCGTCATCGTCACCAAATCGACCGTGCCCGTCGGCACCGGCGACGAAGTCGAGCGAATCGTGCGTGAGACCAATCCGGATGCCGATGTCGCAGTCGTCTCCAATCCAGAATTCCTGCGCGAAGGCGCTGCCATCGAAGACTTCAAGCGTCCCGACCGCATCGTCATCGGCCTCAACGACGAGCGCGCCCGCGGCGTCATGACCGAAGTCTATCGGCCGCTCTACCTCAACCAGGCGCCGCTGCTCTTTACCTCCCGCCGCACGTCGGAGCTGATCAAATACGCCGCCAATGCCTTCCTTGCGATGAAGATCACTTTCATCAACGAGATGGCCGATCTCTGCGAGAAGGTCGGCGCCAATGTGCAGGAAGTCTCGCGCGGTATCGGTCTCGACGGCCGCATCGGCTCGAAATTCCTGCATGCCGGCCCCGGCTATGGCGGCTCCTGCTTCCCGAAGGACACGCTGGCGCTCGCCAAAACCGCACAGGATTACGACAGCCCCGTGCGCCTGATCGAGACGACGGTTTCGATCAACGACAACCGCAAGCGCGCCATGGGCCGCAAGGTGATCGCGGCCATGGGCGGCGATATCAGGGGCAAGACCATTGCCGTCCTCGGCCTGACCTTCAAGCCGAATACCGACGACATGCGCGACAGCCCTTCGATCTCGATCATCCAGGCGCTGCAGGATGCCGGTGCCTCGGTAGCGGGCTACGATCCGGAGGGTATGGATAATGCTCGCCAGTTGATCGAAAACATCACCTATGCAGACGATGCCTATAGCGCCGCACGCGGCGCCGACGCGCTCGTTATCATCACGGAATGGAACCAGTTCCGCGCACTCGATTTCGGCCGGCTCAAATCCGTTATGAATGCCCCGGTTCTCGTCGACCTCAGAAACATCTATCGCCATGACGAGGTCACAAAGCACGGCTTTGCCTATACAAGCGTCGGCAGACCCTCCAGCGACGACACACTTTAGAGCGTTTACGCATTCCGAACGGAAAACCGCTACGCACTTTTCCTGGAAATGCTTTAAGCAAAGGCCGATCAATGCGTTATCTCATCACCGGCACCGCCGGCTTCATCGGATTCCATCTTGCCAAGCGCCTGCTCGACGAAGGTCATTTCGTCGTCGGCTTCGACGGCATGACGCCCTATTACGACGTCAAGCTCAAGGAGAAGCGCACCGCGATTCTCGCCCGCTCCAATGGCTTCAAGGCGGTCACGGGCATGCTGGAAGACAAGGCGGCGCTGGATCACGCGGCGGAACTGGCGGAACCTGACGTCATCGTCCATCTCGCCGCCCAGGCAGGCGTGCGTTACAGCCTGGAAAATCCGCGATCCTACGTGGATTCCAACGTCACCGGTTCGTTCAATGTGTTGGAGCTGGCGAAAAGCCTGCAGCCGAAACACCTGCTGCTTGCCTCCACCTCCTCGGTCTACGGCGCCAACGAGAAGATCCCCTTTGCGGAAAGCGACAAGGCCGACGAGCAGATGACGATCTACGCGGCGACGAAGAAGAGCATGGAGCTGATGGCGCATAGCTATGCCCACCTCTTCCGCATTCCGACGACCGCCTTCCGTTTCTTCACCGTCTACGGTCCCTGGGGCCGTCCCGATATGGCATTGTTCAAGTTCGTCGATGCCATCAGGAACGACCGGCCTATCGAGATCTACGGCGAAGGCAAGATGAGCCGCGATTTCACCTATATTGACGATCTCGTCGAAGGCATTGTCCGCCTTATCGGCGTCGTACCCTTAGAGGAAAACCGCGTCGTTTCCGAAACGGTCACCGATACGCTGTCGAAACACGCGCCCTTCCGCGTCGTCAATATCGGTGGCGGCCAGCCGGTCGGGCTGATGACCTTTGTTGAGACCATCGAAGCGATGCTCGGCAAGAAGGCGATCCGGCACATGCTGCCGATGCAGCCCGGCGACGTGCACAATACCTATGCCGTGCCGGACCTGCTGGTGGCGCTGACCGGCTTCAAGCCGCAGATCGAAGTCGAAGAAGGCGTGCGCCGTTTCGTCGAATGGTATCAGGAAAACTATTGAGCCGATGCCGCCAAAGGCGGCTCCTTGCCGGAAATCGATACTGCGGCATCAGATTGGCACTTGCCACGACTGCTTGATTTTCTGCATCGGAATTTCGGTCTTGATGTTTCTGACCCCCTTGATGCGGCCAAGATGCTCCATCTGGAACCGTCTGTATCCCTCCAAATCCGATGCTACGACCCGAAGGAGGAAATCGCAGTCGCCCGCCATGAGGTGGCACTCGACCACCTGCGGAAGCTTTTCGGCCGCCTCATAGAAAGCTGTCGTTGTCTCTTCGTCCTGACTTGAAAGCCATATTCGCACAAAAACCGTAAAGCCCATATCGAGCTTTGCGGGGTCCAGGATGGCGACATATTGCTTGATGATACCGGCCTCTTCCAACAATTTGACTCGCCTTAGACATGGAGACGGAGACAGTCCCACCTTTGCAGCCAACTCGGTGTTCTGGATTTTCCCATCCTGCTGCAGGACGCGGAGTATCGCGCGATCTAAGGAATCAAGTTTCATTGGAGTTTTCCGCCGGGAAGTACACAATATTTGGCATAGCATGCCAATTTTTGAAGATTTCAGCCGCAAAACGCAACCAAAATCGCAGACGACTGCGCTATTATCTCACTCCTATGTCGCGCAAGGTGTTGGCAATTTAAGACGAGAAGAGGTTGTGCAGGTGACGGACTGCGTTTCAGGTGATGTCAGCGTCCGGTCGCAGGCACGCTCGGAAGGATGGCGAGGCCTCAAGGATTCGATACCGGTGATGTTGGGCTTCGTGCCTTTTGCACTGGTGCTCGGGGCAAGGGCGACCGCTAAAGGATTCAGTCTCGGGGAAGTGCCCTTGATGACGGGGCTGAACTTCGGTGGCGGATCGGAGTTCGCGGCTGTCGAGCTTTGGACGTCTCCTCCGCACGTTCTCCTCATTGTCGCCATCACGTTTCTGGTCAACAGCCGCCACCTCCTGATGGGCGCGGCGCTAGCTCCCTTTATTCTGCATCTGTCGAAGAAAAAGGCGTTCATGGCGCTGTTCTTCATGTGTGATGAAAGCTGGGCAATAGGTCTCGCCGACGCAAAGAAGTCGAATACGACCTTGAGTCTCGGTTATTTCTTCGGCGTCGCTCTCGGCCTCTATTTCAGTTGGGTCATCTTCACGACGATAGGAGCATTCGTCGGACCTGTTCTTGGCGATGTCACACGATATGGCTTTGACATGGCATTCCCCGCGGTATTTTTCGTAATGCTGGCCGGAATGTGGAAAGGCGCAAAGGCGGCACTTCCCTGGCTGGTCAGTTTGCTCGTCGCAGCAACCACATACCTGGTGTTTCCTGGGGCTTGGTATGTTCCCGCCGGGGCTGTCTCCGGTGTATTCTCTGCATTCCTGCTGGCACGGACCGATGTTTGATCCTTCATTTGTTATTGCCATCATCTGCATGGCGGCGGCCACCTATCTGACGCGTATCGGAGGATACGTCTTCTTGCGCAACCGCACGCTAAGTCCCCGTTTGCGGACTGTAATGGAGAACGCCCCGGGTTGCGTATTGATCACGGTCATCGCGCCAGGCTTCGCCACCGGACGGCCAGCCGATCTCATCACCCTCGCGCTCACCATGTTGGCGGCGACCCGACTACCGGTGCTTCCCACGGTGCTGATCGCAATCGCTTCGGCTGGTATTCTGCGCCACATTCTGGCGTGAATCCCCACTCTCCAGGTAGGCTGGAAAAATGACAGAAATCGTGGAAGCAGAGTACTGGATAGAGAGCCCCGCCGGGCGCCTCTATGCCAAATCATGGGCGCCGCGCGATCTGAATTCCAAATCTCCGATCATCCTGTTTCACGACTCTCTCGGATGCGTCGCACTCTGGAAAGATTTCCCGCAGTTGTTGGCTCGTTCTCTCGGCCGACGTGTGATCGCCTATGATCGATTGGGCTTTGGTCGTTCCGATGCTCGTACGGACATTTTGGAGCGAGACTTCATTGCCCAGGAAGCGGAACACTTCGTTCCCCTCCTGTGCGAGCAATTGGCGGTTGGGGAATTTATCGCCTGTGGGCATAGCGTGGGTGGCGGCATGGCGGTGGAAACGGGGGCCAGGTTTGCCGGCTGCAATGCCGTGATTACCATCGCCGCCCAGGCTTTCGTGGAAGATAGAACCGTGCAGGGTATTAGGACCTCGCAACAGGAATTTGCGTCGGTCGACAATATTGCCCGGCTCGCCAAATATCACGGTGAGAAAGCTGATTGGGTGCTGCGCGCGTGGATCGAAACCTGGTTGGCTCCGGAATTCGCCGAATGGAACCTCGATGCCGCACTTGAGAAACTGGGTTGTCCGGTGATTGCCATTCACGGCGACCGGGATGAATATGGTTCACTTGCCCATCCACGTCGGATCGCGGCTGGGCGCGGATCATTCCATATTTTGCCGGACACCGGACATTCGCCGCATCGTGAACATCCCGCCCTGGTCATCAAGGTAATCGAAGACCTCTTGCTGATCCGGCCTATCCGGCCGGATGATAGGCCCGGTCGAAATAAATGAGCCCCTGCCCTCCGTCGCGCAGACGGATGGCATCGACTTCGCACATCAGAATATCGTGCGTGCCGCCATTGGCGCGGTGCACGATGCGGCAGTCGAACGAGACGAGCGCATCCTCCAATGCCGGCGAGCCGGTCGATAGTTCCGACCATGCGGCGGCGGCAAAACGCTCCGCTACCGGCGTCTTGCCGCCGAAGAGACGCGACAGGTCCTGATGCCCCTCGGAAAGCACATTGACGCAAAGCACGCCGTTTTGCGTGACAGCAGGATGAACCGAAGCGGTGCGATTGAGGCAGACAAGCAGCGTCGGCGGACTGTCGGAGACGCTGCAGACGGCGGTCGCGGCAAAACCGGCAAGTCCCGCCGGCCCATCGGTCGTCACGATGCTGACGGCCGCCGCCATCCGCGCCATGGCGTTGCGGAACTCGGATTTGACCACATCGGGATCGGCGACGGGTACCGCCTTCTCGATCGCCACGGATGTCTTCATGTTCATTCCCATCATCCCCACCGTTTGTGCCGGACCCTGGCAAACTTAGTGGGTCGAGACCTCTGTCTCAAGCAACGATGTTGCTCGCAAACCGTACTTAAGGAGCAATAAGTTCTCTATAAAATCTATATACAAAAAGAAAAACAATTTCCTCCCTGCGTTTCGCGCCTCTCTCCTCCTACCGCACGCCAAGTTCGCCACGCACAGCGGCCAACATCGTAGGTGCACACAAAAAGGCAGCGGCACGCCCGCAAATTGATGCTTTCCCCCGCTATCGTCCTTGCCTTATCCGTTACGGAAGAGAAGCGCATGAGAGGAAATGGCGATGGCGAAGCCCTTCTACTGGAACGAACTGACGACCTACGATTTCGCCGGTCTTTCGCCCGACACCACCATTGCCGTTCTGCCGATCGCCTCGACCGAGCAGCACGGCCCGCATCTGCCGATCGCCACAGACGTGGCTATTGCCAACGGCATGCTGGCCGAACTGAAGGCGCAGCGTCCTGACGATCTCGACTTCCTGGTGTTGCCGACCCAGGAAATCGGCAAGGCCAACGAACATATCTACGGCCCCGGCACGCTCTCACTCGGCGCGGAACTGCTGATCCCCGTCTGGACGGCGATCGGCGCCAAGGTTGCCGAAGCCGGCCTCCGCAAGATGGTTATCGTCAATTCCCATGGCGGCAATCTCGATATCATGGGCATCGTTGCGCGCGAATTGCGCGTACGCCACCAGATGGCGGTCGTTGCCACGCAATGGACGCGCTTCGGCACGCCGGACGGCATGATCAGCGACCATGAACAGCGCTATGGCATCCATGGCGGCGACGTAGAGACCTCGCTGATGCTGCATTTCCGCCCCGAACTGGTCCGCATGGACAAGGCCGAGAATTTCGTCTCCAAGGCGGAATGGATGAAGGAGCAGTCCAACTATCTGCAGCCGCTGCCGCCGCATTCGCTCGCCTGGATCGCCCACGATCTCAATCCGAACGGCGTCGTGGGCAATGCCGCCAACGGCACGGCGGAAAAGGGCTCCCTCATCTGCCGTCATCAGGTGCAGGGCTTCATTGAATTGCTGCGCGATCTCCGGGACTATCCCCTGTCGAACCTCTATTCGAAATAGGCGTCCGGCCGGCGGCGTTCCGGCACCGCCAGAATATGTCCCTTGGCCTGCAGTTCCTCCACCAAGCCGGCCAGTTCGGCGAGCAGATATTCCACGAACAGGCTGGTCGCTGCATCGAGCGGCGCCCGCGTGCGGGCAAAGAGCTTCATTGGCTGATGCCGCGAATGCGGCTCGGCGATCGGCCGGAACACCAGTTCGCCGCGCCGGCATTCGGCGATGACGTCGAGCGGGTTCAACAGCGTCAGCCCTGCCCCGCATTTGACCAATTGCTTCAGCATCTCCGACGCGTTGCTTTCCAGCACCGGCTCGACCTGCACCGATAGCCGCGCCAGCGTCAGATTGATGATCTCGCGCAGGCTGGTGCCCGGCTGCGCCAGCAGCAGCCGCTCTTCCACGACATCGGCGAGATTGATCGGCCCAGATCCGATCAGCGGATGCCCCGGCGGCAGCACGACGCCGATCGGAATGTCGAAATTGCCGAGCGAACGGATGCCGGGTGTCGCCGGGATGTTGAAACCCAGGCCGATATCGACTTCGCCTGACAGCACCGGCGCCATGGTCGTGGAACCGGCATCATTGCGCAATTGGATGAAGACGCGTGGATGTTCCGACAGGAAACGCGCGATGATCTCCGGCAAAGGTCCGGAGGCGAGCCCGACCGTCGTGACGATCCTGACCTTGCCGGCCTGCTGCATCTTGAGACTGCGGATGCGCCCCTCCAGCCGGTCGTAGTTCTTCAGCACCTCGCGGATATGCTCGATGCAGAGCTCGCCTGCCGCCGTCAGCCTGAGCCCGCGCGGCAACCGTTCGAACAGCGGCGCTCCCATCTCTTCTTCCAGCGCCAGGATCTGCCTGTTGATCGCCGAGGATGCCACATTGAGCCTCGCCGCCGCCTTGCGGATCGAACCGCAGCGGGCGATCTCGTTGATATAAAGAAGTCGCCTCGAGTGCAGCATTCGCATCCCCATTGCATAAATTTTGCCCAGGCCGCACAATTTAGGCACGGGCGCAGGCTGAGATGCCTAAAAGGCATCAATGCGCACGAATTTTGATGCTTTTCAAAGCGCAACGCAATCGCTCAAATGCGGAAAATGGGCGTCGCTGGTGGCGTCCCATGGCAGATAAGGGGAACAACCGGCCATGTCCAATGCATTGAAGACCAAAGCATTTCTCGCCGTCATGGGCTTGGTGGCCGCCGTCGCCGCTGCTCAGCCGGCAAACGCCCTCGACAAAGTGACCTATGGAACCAACTGGCTGGCCGAGGCGGAACATGGCGGCTTCTATCAGGCGATCGCCGACGGAACCTACAAAAAATACGGCCTGGATGTTGAAATCGTCCAGGGTGGCCCGAACGCTGCCAACCAGGCGCTGCTGATTTCCGGCAAGATCGACTTCTATATGGGCAGCCCGCAGCAGGAAATCGATGCGGTCAAACAAGGCATCCCGATTGTCGACGTTGCCGCCATCTTCCAGAAGGACCCGCAGGTGCTGATCGCCCATCCGGACGCCGGCGTCGACAAATTCGAGGACCTCGCCAAGCTGCCGACGATCTTCCTCGGCAAGGACGGTTACGTCACGTTCTTCGAATGGATGAAAGCGAATTTCCCGGGCTTCAAGGACGAGCAATACAAGCCTTACAATTTCAGCCCGGCGCCGTTCCTGGCCGACAAGCAATCGGCGCAGCAAGGCTATTTGACCTCGGAACCCTATGAAATCCAGAAGCAGACCGGCTGGGAACCGAAGGTCTTCCTCCTCGCTGACAACGGCTATTCGCCCTATTCGACGATGATCACCACGCAGACATCGCTCGTTCAAAAGAACCCCGACCTCGTGCAGCGTTTCGTCAGCGCCTCGATCGAAGGCTGGTACAACTATCTCTACGGCGACAACAAAGCGGCCAACGATCTGATCAAGAAAGACAATCCCGATATGACGGATGGCCAGATCGCCTATTCCATCGCCAAGATGAAGGAATACGGCATCGTCGAATCCGGCGACGCGCTGGACAAGGGCATCGGCTGCATCACCGACGCGCACTATAAGAAATTCTTCGACGAAATGGTGCAGATCAAGGTGTTTACCGCCGATACGGACTACAAGAAAGCTTTTGACCCGCAATTCGCCTGCAAGGGCGTCGGGATGACGCTGAAGAAGTGACGGCAAGCAGAGCAGCCCCTCTCCCCGCTTGCGGGGAGAGGGTTAGGGTGAGGGGCAATTCTTGCTCCAAAGCCGATTGCTGACATCGACAGAGAGCCGAACTATGAGCATACCCAATGCAACCGCTGTCTCCTCGACAGAAGCGCATAAGCGGCCGCTGGTCGTCATGGAGCAGGTCTCCAAAGTCTTTTCCAACGGCACGCTGGCGCTCTCCGGCATGTCGATGAACGTTCAAAGCGGCGAGTTCATCAGCCTGCTCGGCCCCTCCGGCTGCGGCAAGTCGACGGCGCTGCGCATCATCGCCGGTCTCGGCGGCACTTCCAGCGGCACGATCGACTGGCCGAGTTCACGCATCAACTCCAAGGGCTTGCCGGAGGGCGATATCGGTTTCGTCTTCCAGGAGCCGACACTGCTGCCCTGGAAGACGGTCTTCGGCAATGTCCACCTGCCATTGAAACTGCGCGGCGTTTCCAAAGTGGCCGCCTACGACCAGATCATGGGAACACTGGCGACCGTCGGCCTGCAGGATTTCGCCGACGCCTATCCGCGCGAATTGTCCGGCGGCATGAAGATGCGTGTCTCCATTGCCCGCGCGCTGGTCACCAAGCCGAAGCTGCTGCTGATGGACGAGCCCTTTGCGGCCCTCGACGAGATCACTCGCCAAAAGCTCAACGACGATGTGCTGCGGCTGTGGAAGTCCACCGGTATCACGGTGATCTTCGTCACCCATTCCGTCTACGAGTCCGCCTATCTCTCAAACCGCATCGTCGTGATGAAGGCGCGCCCTGGCCGTGTCCACGCCGACTTTCCACTGGATACCCGCAGCGAACGCGACATTCTCTACCGGTCTTCCGAGGAATACCGACAGGTTTGTGAAAAAGTGTCTCGCTCCCTGATCGAGGCCATTGGTTGGCTGGAGGCCCATTGATGAGCGACAGCACCAGCCTGCCCGCCAACCTCTCCGCAGAGACGACCGAAAAGCCGGCGGAATCGGCCGTGCGCGCGGGAATTACCGAGCGACTCCTCGGAATTTTCGTACCGCTGCTGACCGTCTTCGTCTTGGTCGTCCTCTGGCAGCTTCTCGTCGTCGGCGCCAGCATTCCGCAATATATTCTGCCAAGCCCTCTCGCCGTCGCGAAAGCGCTGGTGTCCGATTGGGGCATCCTCTCGCCGGCGCTCTGGGTAACGACCGAGATCACCTTCATCTCGCTGGCGCTGGCGCTGATCGGCGGCGTCGGCATTGCGATCTTCCTCGTGCAATCGCGCTGGATCGAACTCGCCTTCTATCCGCTGGCCGTCATCCTACAGGTAACGCCGATCGTGGCGATCGCGCCGCTGATCCTGATCTATGCGCCGACCCGCGAAGCCGCGCTGCTGATCTGCGGCTTCCTCGTCGCCTTCTTTCCAATCCTCTCCAACATGGTGCAGGGACTGAAGAGCGTCGACCATAACCTCCTGAATCTCTTCGATCTCTATGGCGCCTCGCGCTGGCAGACGCTGTGGCATCTGAAGCTACCGGCAGCCCAGCCCTATTTCATGACGGGCCTCAGGATTGGCGGCGGCCTGTCGCTGATCGCCTCCGTGGTCGCGGAATTCGCCGCAGGCTCCGGCGGTCCCAATTCCGGCCTCGCCTTCCGCCTGCTCGAAGCGCAATATCGTCAGAACATGCCGCGCCTGTTCGCCGCCCTGCTGCTGCTCTCGGCACTCGGCGTCGCCATCTTCGCCCTCACCTCGTTCATCTCATGGCTGAGCCTGCATCGCTGGCACGAAAGCAGCCTCAAGCGGGAAAACTGATGTCCTATTCCTTCATGTCCCCGCCGAACGCCGCGCGCTTCGTGCTGAGCAACGCCACCGTCCCCGCCGTGACGCTCGTCGGGTTTACCGGTCAGGCAAGCGAAGGTCTTGTCAAGGCCGACATCGTCGTTGCGGACGGCCTCATCAAGGATATCCTGCCGGCGGACAGCGCGCCGGCAGAATTCGCCAAGGCCGACGTGAGGGACGGCATGGTCTGGCCGACCTTCGCCGATATGCATACCCATATCGACAAGGGCCATATTTGGGAGCGCCGCGCCAATCCGGACGGCAGTTTCGTGGGCGCTCTCGACGCCGTGCGCGCCGACCGCGAAGCCAACTGGTCGGCTGCCGATGTCAGGAAGCGCATGGAATTTTCGCTGCGCTCGGCCTATGCCCACGGCACCAGCTTGATCCGCACGCATCTCGACTCGCTGGCGCCGCAGCACCGCATTTCCTTCGAGGTGTTCTCGGAGGTGCGCGAGGCCTGGAAAGACAAGATCGCGCTGCAGGCCGTCGCCCTTTTCCCACTCGATGCCATGGCGGAGGACGCGTTCTTCGCCGATCTCCTGATGGTCATCCGCGATGCCGGCGGCCTCATCGGCGGCGTCACGCAGATGACCCCCGATATCGATCGTCAGCTTGACAAGCTGATCCGAGCCGCGATGGACAACGGCCTCGATATCGACCTGCATGTCGATGAAACAGAAGACAAGCAGGTGCTGACGCTGAAGGCGATTGCCGAGGCCGTACTGCGCAACGGCTTCACCGGCAAGGTCACCGCCGGCCATTGCTGCTCGCTTTCCCGCCAGGATGAGGATGTTGCCGCCGCCACTATCGACCTTGTCGCCAAAGCCGGGATCTCCGTCGTTTCCTTGCCGATGTGCAACATGTATTTGCAGGACCGCCATGCGGGCCGGACGCCCCGCTGGCGCGGAGTCACCCTATTCCATGAGCTGGCAGCCGCCGGCGTGCCAACCGCCGTTGCCTCCGACAACACACGCGATCCCTTCTACGCCTACGGCGACCTCGACCCCGTCGAAGTCTTCCGCGAGGCAGTCCGCATCCTGCATCTCGATCATCCGCTGGATACGGCTGCCCGCGTCGTCACCACCTCGCCTGCCGATATTCTCGGCCGCCCCGATATTGGCCGTATCGTCGTGGGCGGCCCTGCCGATCTCGTCCTCTTCAGCGCCAGACGCTGGAGCGAATTCCTCTCCCGTCCGCAGTCCGACCGCGTCGTCCTTCGCAAAGGCAAAGTGATCGACCGCAGCCTGCCGGATTACCGCGAACTAGATACCGTTATTGGAGCCTGACATGCCGGATTATCAGCTCATCAAGAAAGAACTCGAAGGCATCGCCGTCGAAGACAATCCGGCGCTGGTGCGCCAGAAGAGCCGCGATTTCTACTGGTATTCGCCAATCCTGAAGGCACAGCTCGACAATGTCATCGCCGACCTCGTTGTCACACCGAAGACCGAGGAAGAGGTTATCCGAACGCTGAAGGTGGCCTATGCCCATGATGTGCCGGTCACCCCGCGCGGCGCCGGCACTGGCAATTACGGCCAGGCCATGCCGCTCTCCGGCGGCATCGTGCTGAACCTTGCGGCCATGAACAAGGTCAAGGAAATCCACCCCGGCCGCGTCATCTGCGAGCCGGGCATCGTCATTGCCGAGCTCGACCGCCAGACCAAAGCGCATTCCGGCCAGGAGCTGCGCTTCCACCCCTCCACCGCGCAGACGGCGACCATCGGCGGCTTCATCGCCGGCGGCTCCGGCGGCGTCGGCTCGATCACCTGGGGTGGCTTGCGCGATATCGGCAATATCCTGCGACTACGCGTCGTCACCATGGAATCCGAGCCGCGCGTCCTCGACCTCACCGGCTGGGACCTGACCAAGGTCAGCCACGCCTACGGCACCAACGGCATCATCACCGAGATCGAAATGCCGCTCGCCCCGGCCTATGACTGGGTGGACGTGCTGGTCGGCTACGACGATTTCATGGATGCCGTGCGCTTCTCGGACGCGCTCGCCAAATGCAACGGCATCCTGGTCAAGGAGATCGCGCCGATTGCGGCACCCATCCCTTACGAATATTTCGCCCGCCACAAGCCCTATATCCGCCAGGGCCAATCGATCGTGGCGCTGATGATCGCGCCGCATTCCATGGACCCGTTCCTGGCCTTCGCTAGCCAGCAGAAGGGCGAGATCACCTTCCGCTCCGACAAAGTCGAGAGCATGAAGGGCATTCCGCATGCCTATGAACTCGCCTGGAACCACACGACGTTGCGCGCCATCAAGATCGACCCGACCATAACCTATCTACAGGTACAGTATCCCAGCCCGGATCACGTCGCCAAGGTCCAGAAGATGGTCGAGATCTTCGGCGACGAAGTGCCGGGCCATCTCGAATTCATCAAGTTCGACGGCCAGATCCAGTGCTCCGGCCTGCCGCTGGTGCGCTACACGTCGGAGGCGCGGCTGGAAGAGATCATCCGCATCCATCAGGATCACGGCTGCCCGATCTTCAATCCGCATCGCTACACGCTGGAAGAAGGCGGCATGAAGCAGACGGATACCGTCCAGCTCGCCTTCAAGAAGGAGACCGATCCGAAAGGCCTGCTGAACCCCGGCAAGATGATCGCCTGGGACAATCCCGACTTCGATTTCACGGCCGGCCAGAACTATCTCTTCCCCGGTCTTGCGGCGCTGATGGAGGCCTCATGAGGGTTCTCGTCCTCCATTCGCATCCGGTCGAGGAAAGCTACGGCGCAGCCCTACATCGGCAGACGATCGAGAGCCTGAAAGCGGCCGGCCATGAGGTCGACGACTGCAATCTCTACGCAGAGGGCTTCGACCCCGTAATGTCGCGCCACGATAGGATGATCTATCACGACTATCCGGAGAACACCGAGGCCGTGAAACCCTATGTCGATCGCCTGCAATGGGCAGAAGCGCTTGTCATCGTCACGCCGGTCTGGAACTTCGGCTTTCCGGCGATCCTAAAAGGCTATTTCGACCGCGTCTGGCTGCCGGGTGTCACGTTTGAGCTGGTGAATGGCAAGGTGACCTCGAAACTGCGGCATATCCGCAAGCTCGGAGCTGTGATGACCTACGGCGCCGATCCCTTCCGCGCCTTCATCGTCGGCAACCCGCCGAAGAAGATTATCAAGCGCATGCTCCGCGCCATGATCAAACCTTTCGCTCCGGTAGTCTTCCTCGCCCATTACGACATGAACCGCTCCACCGACGAGACGAGAAAGCGGTTTCTGGAAAGGGTGAAACGGGAAATGGAGCGGTTCTGACCGGCGCAGTCGACAGAGCCACGCTTCGCAGCGAAGACACCACTCACATCACCTTCGCCGCGGTCACCTCGACCTCCACCAGAAACTCCGGCCGCGTAAACCCGTTGACGATGATCAGCGTCGAGGCCGGCTTCGGATCAAGCGTGTAGCGGTCGCGCACGGCCATATAGGCTGGGAAATCCTCGCGTTTGGTGACGAAGCCGGAAATGCGGATGACGTCGGCGAAGCTCATGCCCGCCTCCTCGAGGATCGCCTTGATCGCCTCGAAGCAGAGTTCCGCCTGGCTGGTGATGTCTGGTGGAATGCTGTCGTCGAGGGCAATTCCGAGTTGGCCGGAGGTGACCAGCAGGCTTGCGCCCGGCGGTACGAGCAGCCCGTGATTATAGTTGCCGAAGGGGCCGCGAACGGAGGGCGGGTTGAATGTTTTCTTCATCGGCATCGGTTCCCTATGGTCACGCCGATTTCAGCATTTCACCGTCAGCCGGGCAAGCCGCTTAGAGCATGTCGCGCAAAAGTGTGCAGCGGCTGCGATAACGACACGCGCTTTAGAGCGCTTGCGCCGGCTCTACCGCCCGGTTTCGCCGCACTTCCAGCAGGATATGTCCGAAGAGCGCGGCAAGCACGATCGGGCCGCCGATCAGCGTCGCCTGCGACGGCCGCTCGGCGAGGAACATCCAGACCCACAGCGGCGTCAGCGGCACTTCGAGCGATGTCAGCAGGCTGGCATCGGCTGCCGGTATCAACCGCGAACCGAAGGTATAAAGGCTAAGACCCATCGCGTTCTGGACGATGCCGAAGGCGATGATCAGGCCGAGATCATGTCCCGACACCATCGTCGGCGACGCGAACCAGAAGGTGATGAAGGAGCAGAGCCAGGCAGACAAGGCCATCGCCGGCAGCATTGGCACGTCCCGGTGCTGGCGCATGACGACGGCGAGACCGGCAACTGTGAACGTCATGACGCCGGCCAGGACCTTGCCGAGCCAACCACCGCTGCCAACCGCCTCACCGGAGAGCATGACGATCACGCCGAGGAGTGCCACGGCGCTGGCGACGAGCGTCGCCATGCTTGGACGCTCCTTGATGAAGACATAGGCGACGCCGGCGGTAACGAAGGGCACCGTCGCATAGATGACCATCGCATCGGCGACGGAGGTGTAATAGATCGAGCCGATGCCGCTGATCATGGAGGCGGTGGAAAACACCGTTGCTGCCAGCGACGGCCAACGCATGGAGCGAAGAATGCGCCAGGCCCTGCCGCGCTCGATATAGAAAAACAGCGTAAAGACGCCGAGGCCGGAGACGATGCCCCGACAGAAGAGGATGGTCATCAGATCGGCGTGAATCAAGCGCACGAACAGACCGGACGTCGACCAGGCCAGCGCCGAAAACGCCACATAGATCACACCCAGCCGATATTGCTGCTGCTCCGCCAGCGTCACGACGAATCCTCCCCCAACCTTTTAGGCTTCGACTATTAGCGAGCGCCGGGAGAGCCTACAAGCGAAGCCAGCGGCGCATGATGTCGTTGGTGCAAGAAGTTGCAGAACCGCCACGCCTGCCCAGCCCAAACCAGCTTCCCAGTCTTGCAGATATTCCGGATGCGTTTAGGGTACCAAATATTCGGCAGAGGGAGAATCAATGCAGCTACTGCTGGCAGGCTTGTTTGCATGCGGCTGTGTGAGCTTGGTCGACGGCCCGCTATGGCCGCGTGCCGAAAGCTACATCGATACGACGATGGACTGCAGCCGAAGCGCCGATCCAGGCAATTGCCAGCACGCGCGGGATACGTGGAAGACCGAATATGACGCCGCGACCGCCGGACAGTATCAGAGCCAGCGAAATGTCGCGTTCTGCCTGAGCACAGGCTGCGACAATGCTGTTCAGCCCGACAAGATGCTCGGCTGCGCCTGGCGCATCGTCATCGTGAATTCGAGACACGCGGAACTGGACAACACCGACACCGTGAATCTCAAGCAGTTCTGCGGGTCCACTTATATCGATCAAGCCGGACGGCACGCAGCCGAAGCGCAGGCGCAGAGAATGGTGGAACTCATCGGAAAAGGACTGGGCGCGTAGCGGCCGATAGTCGCCACGCGCCCGATTTCATTTACATTTCAGCATATGGCGCGAAGAAACCTCGGATCGCCTCGATCTCGTTCTGGCGGATATCATGGCCGCCTAGATGCCAATCGAGCGTCACCTCGGCCTTCTGCCGCGTGAAATAATCCGCCAGCGCTTTGGTCACCGGCGCCGGCGAGATCGGGTCGCGTTCACCGGCGGTGATCAACACCCGGCGGCCGTCGAGCCTGGCATTGTCGCGCGGCTGGAACGGAATGAGCGGATGCATCAGCACGGCGGCGTCGAAGAGATCGCCATGCTCGATCAGCACATTGGCGAGAATATTCGCGCCATTGGAGAAACCGAGGCCAAGCACCTGCGAGGCACCGTGGTCGACCGCCAGGCTTTTGACATAGGCCGCCATCTTTTCCGTTGCGCGGGCAAGGTCCGCCATGTCGTAGACGCCCTCGCCCGTGCGCCGGAAAAAGCGCGCCGCACCATGTTCCGAAACATCGCCACGCGGCGAGACGATGGTCGCTTCCGGCAGCAGGCGGCTGCCGAAATCGAAGAACTGGTTCTCGTCACCGCCCGTACCGTGGAAGGTGAATAGAATAGGTTTGCCAGGTGCACCGGGCTTTACCCGGTGCACATAAGTCGTATCCGTCATGATTCCCCCCGCATTAAGCATCCAGCGGTTCGAGATGCTGCTCGAGCAGCGCCCGCAGATGAGCGTGCTGTTCCGGCAGCTTCAGTGCCTCGCCAAGATGGGCCGTATCTTCGTCACGATTGAAACCAGGTTCGTTCGTGGCGACCTCGAATAGCACGCCGCCTGGCGTGCGAAAATAGATCGCCCAGAAGTAGTCACGATCGATGACGGGCGTCACCTGATATCCCGTGTCCAACAGCGCCTTGCGTACTTCGAGCTGCTTTGCGCGGTTTTCGACGGCAAAGGCGACGTGGTGGACCGAGCCCGCACCGGGAAGCGCGCGGCCGATGTTCGGCATGGTTTCAAGATCGACAAAATCGGCACCATTGCCGCCGGGAATGGCGAGCCGCTTGACGCCTTCATGCGTGTCGACCACTTCATAGCCCATATATTTCAACAGCTCAGCCGTGGCGCCCTCGTCCCGCAGCCGCATGGCGACGGAATGAAAGCCTCTGATGGCATGCTCGGCATCGACGCCGCCATGCGTCCAGGGCTCACGACGATCGTCCTTGACCTCGACAAGCGCGAAACCGTCGCCATCCGGGCCGGCGAAATGGAGGCGCTTCTGGCCGAAGGACTCATCGACCTTCAGAGCCTCGACGCCCTGCTTGCCAAGCCGGTCCGTCCAATAGCCGATCGCGCCTTCCGGAACGGAGAAAACCGTATTGCCGACTTCGCCGGTGCCCGGACGGCCGCGAGCCATCTTCGGGAACGGGAAATAGGTCATGATCGTACCGGGCGTGCCGATCTCGTCACCGTAATACAGGTGATAGACATCGGGTGCGTCGAAATTGACCGTCTTCTTGACGCGGCGCAGACCGAGCGTATCCGTAAAGAACTTGTTGTTGGTGCGGGCATCTTCGGCCATCGAGGTAACGTGGTGAAGACCCTTGATCTGATTGAGCATCTCTAACCCCTTGTCTCGCCCGCAACGGCAGGCGTTTCTCATGAGCAGAAGATGGTCCCAGAGGCCGCTTTTCGATAGCCCCCAATAGCCAAACGGATTGTCTCCGATTGTTGAACGATAAATTGCGATCGTTCAATGAAGCCGCTTTGCTCAATGTCCAGCCTGTAGCCTATTGCCTAAGGCGAGCACGCATACTAACTTAATCTAGACAGTCTAGCCAGGAGATCGGTCGATGGATTGGCCATTGCAAGACGCCAAGAATCAATTCTCGAAAGTCGTGCAGAAGGCACGCAGCGAAGGTCCGCAAACTGTGACACTGCGCGGCGAGCGCGCGGCCGTTGTTCTCTCCGCGGAAGACTATGACGCCTTGCGCGCGGGAAAGCCGAGCCTGGTGGACGATCTGCTATCGGGGCCAGCCTGGGATGATGAACTGGCCGACGCGGTGATAACGCGAGACAAGACCCCAAGCCGGGATGTCGCCTTCTGATGTATCTGATCGATACCAATATCATTTCTGAAGCGCGTCGCGGCACTATCGAAGCGATATCCTGGCTGCGCATAGCCGACCCATCGACCGTCTATCTCAGCGTCATCACACTCGGCGAAGTCATGCGCGGGATCGCCCTTAAGCGAAGGACCGATCCACGCGCCGCCGCACATCTGGAAGAATGGCTGCGCAAGCTTCGCCACGATCACAGCGGCCGCATCCTGCCCATCACGGACCAAATCGCCGTCGAATGGGGCCGCATCTCCGCGCTGCGCCCTCGCGGCGATGCCGACGGGCTGATCGCGGCCACTGCAATCGTCCATGATCTGATTATCGTTACGCGCAATGTCAGCGATTTTGACGATGCCGGCGTGTCGGTGATCAATCCTTGGGATCAGGCATCTTACTGACGGCCCGGATCACTCGGCAGGGACCAGTCGATCGGATCCTTGCCATGCTCGGCAAGATAGGCATTCGCCTTGGAGAAATGCCGGCAGCCGAGGAAGCCGTTATGGGCCGAAAGCGGCGACGGATGCGCGGCTTTCAGCACGAGATGCCGCTCTGTATCGACGAAGGCAGCCTTCTTCTGCGCATAGGAGCCCCAAAGCATGAAGACCACGCCGTCGCATTCGTCGTTGACGCGGCGGATGACGGCATCGGTGAAGCGCTCCCAGCCCTTGCCCTGATGCGAGGCGGCTTGGGATTCCTCGACCGTGAGCACGCTGTTGAGCAGAAGCACGCCCTGCTTCGCCCAGCTTTCGAGAAAGCCATGACGCGCCGGCGGGATGCCGAGATCGGTCTCCAGTTCCTTGTAGATATTGACCAGCGACGGCGGGATACGTACGCCGGGGCGAACGCTGAAGCAAAGCCCATGCGCCTGGCCGATGCCATGATAGGGGTCCTGCCCAAGGATCACGACCTGCACTTCATCGAGCGGTGTCAGGTCCAAGGCTCGAAAATATTCGCTGCCCAGCGGAAAGATCACCTTGCCGCGCTGTTTCTCTTCGACGAGAAAGGATTTGAGCTGCTGCATATAGGGGCTGACAAATTCCTGCGACAGCGCCTCTTTCCAGCTTTCCTCCAGCTTGATGCCCGCTTCCGCCATCGTCTCTTGCCTCCATCCTTTGTCAGCATGTCGATTGAGGATGAAAGGGACGGCGTGTCAAGGAAAGGACTTCCATTAGGGTAGGCAGATCACAGCTTTCCGGCGGTGGACGTCGCCAGAGACGGCGATTGCATTCTCTCCCCCGTCGAGATCAGCAAGGCTTCGCGTTCGGCCTCAGGCATGGCACGTACTCGTCGCCTCACCGTGAGGCGGATCGCAGCAAATCCGGCCAGCATCAGCACCACTTTGCTGCCGATCCCGAAGGCCGGCATGACGACCGCCCATATGGATAGATCAAAGGCGATGGCAACGAACATATTGAGCGCAGCGGACAGGAACATCAGGCCAGCCCAGGCAAAGCCCACATAAATAGCGACATCGGGCGCGACTGTGCGGGCGATAGCCGGCAGATACCGATTCATCCAGCCCGGCTTAAGCATCGCCACGCCGACAATCGAGTAGATAATGCTCGGCTTGAATAGCGCGAAACGCGGATCGCCCGTCAGCAGCGTTGCCGCGCCCGCAGCAATGACCAGAAGGAGGCTCAGCCACTCCATGGTATCGATTGGCTTCCGTCGGAGGTATTGAATCCCGATTTGGGCAAGGCCAAACGCTATCGCCGAGCAAGCCGAAAGGGTCGCATTATGCGTGAGGGAAAGCAGAACGACGAAAAATAGGCTGGAGGCCAAATCGGCGAGCAGCAATCTGACCGCATCGAAAAAGCTTTTCACCGCACTTCGGCCCTTGTCGCGACTTCTGTAAGGGTCATAAAGCCACCAGCTATCGCCATCAAGAGATGGCACTCAATCTTTCCGTAATCACCCCTTAACCCGCGCCATCTGCGGATCATAGAGCGGCTCCAATGAAACCTGGCAAGGCACACGGCGTTGGGCAACGTCCAGCTCATATCGGCCGCCAAGCACGAAATCCTCGGTCACGCCATCCGGATCGCGGATATAGCCGTAGCCGATCGGCTTGCCGATCGTGTGGCCATAGCCGCCGCTCGACAACCAACCGACACGCTGGCCGTCACGATAGATCGTTTCGCGGCCAAGCAGCACGGTTTCCGGATCATCAGGCACGAAGCAGGCGAACAGCTTCTTCACCCCCGAAGCCAATTGCCGCTCGATGGCCTCCCGGCCGCGGAAGGCGATATTCTTTTTCATCTTCACCGCCCAGCTCAACCCGGCCTCGACCGGTGTGTGGTCGGGGCCGATGTCGGAGCCCCAGGCGCGATAGCCCTTTTCCAGCCGGCAACTTTCGATCGCGCGGTAGCCGGCATTGACGAGCCCATGGTTGCGACCGGCGGCCATCAGCGTATCGTAGACCGTGGCCGCATATTCCACCGGCACATGCAGCTCGTAGCCAAGCTCGCCGACATAGGTCATGCGCAGCGCTCGCACCGGGCAGCCGGCAATGCCGATGGTCTTCACCCGCAGGAAAGGAAACGCGGCGTTCGAAACATCGTTCGAGGTGACGGATTCCAGCACTCTGCGCGAATGCGGTCCCATCAACGACAGCACGGAATAGGCGGAGGTGACATCCACCAGTTCGGCATGCATGTCGGCCGGAATATTCCGGGCGATCCAGTCGAAATCATGCGTGGCAAAGCCTGTGCCTGTCGTGATGTAGAATTCGTTCTCGGCGACGCGCGCCACGGTGACATCGCATTCGATGCCGCCCCTGTCATTCAGCATCTGCGTATAGGTCAGGGCGCCGACCGGCTTGGCGACGTCGTTGGAGGCGATCCACGAGATCGCCGCTTCGGCGTCTCGTCCCTTCAGCACGAATTTTGCAAAAGACGTCTGATCGAAGATCACGGCTGCCTCGCGCACCGCTCGGTGCTCGCGACCGACCGCATCGAACCAGTTCTGGCGGCCATAGGTATAGATATCCTTCGGCTCCTCGCCGGCAAAAAGATCGGCAAACCAGTTTGGCCGTTCCCAGCCGAGCTTTTCGCCGAAACAAGCGCCTTGCGCCTTCAACCGGTCGTAGAGCGGCGACTTGCGGCAAGGGCGACCGCTTGAATGCTCTTCGAACGGCCAGGCCATGGTGTAATGCTTGCCATAGGCCTCGAGCGTGCGGGTGCGCACCCAATCCGTATCGAAATGCGGGCGGCCGAAGCGCCTGATGTCGACGGGCCAGAGATCGTAGGGCGGCTCGCCCTTCGCGACCCACTCGGCGAGCGCCATGCCGGCCCCGCCGGCCGACGCGATGCCGAAGGCGTTGAAGCCGGCGCCGACGAAGAAGTTCCGGAGTTCCGGCGCTTCTCCGAGGATGAAATTGCCGTCGGGCGTAAAGCTCTCAGGCCCGTTCAGAAGCTGCTTGATGCCCGCCGTCTGCAGCGCCGGCACACGCATCAGGGCCTGCTCCATGATCTGCTCGAAGTGATTGAAATTGCTGTCGAGCAGCGTGTAGTGAAACTCCTTGGGAATGCCGTCGACCGCCCAGGGGATCGGATTGGGTTCATAACCGCCCATCACCAACCCGCCGACCTCCTCCTTGTAATAGGTCAACCTGTCGGGATCGCGCAGCGTCGGCAGGTTGGAGGGGACCCCGAAGGATTCGGTGATGAGATACTGGTGCTCGACGGAGACGAGCGGCACGTTGACACCGAAGCGCGCCGCAAAGCTCCGTGTCCACTGCCCGGCGCAGACCACGACACGCTCACATTCGATGCGGCCCTTGTCGGTGATAACGGCACGAATCCTGCCCTTGTCGATCTCCAGATCGAGAACTTCGGTATCCTCGAAAATCGAAACGCCGGCCATGCGGGCGCCCTTCGCCAGCGCCTGGGTGATATCGGAGGGATTGGCCTGCCCGTCGGTCGGCAGATAGGCGGCACCGACGAGATCGTCTGTATCCATCAGCGGCCAGAGATCGAAGGCCTCCTTAGGCGTCAGCAGATGCATCTGCAGCCCGAAGGATTGCGCCGTCGTTGCCTGCCGCTTCACCTCCGTCCAGCGTTCCTCATTGCAGGCGAGGCGCAGGCCGCCGTTCATCTTCCAGCCGGTAGCAAGCCCGGTCTCGGCCTCCAGCCTCCTGTAAAGATCGACGGAATAGCCGAGCATCTGCGTGATATTGGCGCTGGTCCGCAATTGTCCGACAAGACCGGCCGCATGGAACGTAGTTCCCGAGGTCAGCTTCTTTCGCTCCAGCAAGACCGTGTCTGTCAAGCCGAGCTTGGCAAGGTGATAGGCTGTTGAACAGCCGACGATCCCTCCGCCGATGACGACCGCCTTTGCTGTATGTGGCAGTTCCCTCATCGCATCACCTCAAGAATTCCGGAATGATTGATAGGCACGTTGAAATCGCGCCAGATTTTCGCTCGTATAGGCTGAATAATCGAAATCGATATGGGAATGGATTTCGGAAACCATGCTCCACATCGTCTCGCGCAACAGCGAAGCGCATTTCATCGCCTGGTAGCGCCGACACAGATCCTCGCTCACCGGCGCCTCGAAATAGGCCTCCAACATCGCCGTTTCCTGGCGTTCGGAGAATTCATTGTTGGAGGCAAGCCCCCCGAGATCGAAGAGCGGCGTGTTGAATCCCGCATAATCCCAATCGATCAGCCAGAGCCTTGTCCCATCGTCGAGAAAATTGCCGGCCAGCAGATCATTGTGGCCGAAAGCGATGTCAAAAGGCCCAGCAGCCTGCTCCAATCGCTCGGCAATTTCGAGGAAGGAAGGCAGCAATGCTTCATGCCGGCTGCCGCCTTCTTTGAGAACGGCGGCATAGTCGCGCACGACATGAAAAACCCAGAAGATCATCGCGGCGCCACGAAAATGTTTCGCGACATTCTGGTGGCAGGAACGGACAAGCGGTACAATGCGCTCCAGCATCAAAGGGCCGCGAATATCCTCCGCTGCAAGCGGTTTTCCATCGATGTAGTCCAGCACAAGGATGCCTGGTTCATGGTGAATGACAGCAGGCGACAACCCCGCCGCATGCGCGGCCTTGCTCGCGGCCAGTTCGTTGGCGCGGCTGATATGGTGCACCGGAATGTCCGTCCCGAGCCGGACGACGAAACGTCGGCCGCTATCGGTGACCAGATAATTACGATTGGTGATGCCGCCCACGAGCGGAGCGATCTCGATCGATCCGCGCCAGATACCAAGAGCCTGGATCTTGTCTTCGGGCGTGACGACCATCCCTCCTCCAGCGCAATAATCGCGCGTCTTTTAGATGCAAAAGGTTCCTCACAAAAGGAGAACTGTCAAGAACTACCCACAAAATGAAACGCCCATTTGGTTTTTTGTTGGATTATGCGGGGAATAAGGTCTAATCCGTATTGGGCTATGGATATTTGCAACAGAAAGCTTCACCGTAAGTGAGATTTGACTTAAAAATTCAATCTCGAGGTGATTGGAACGAGATGACTTGCGTTTGAGTCGTTATCCCGCTCTAGATGTTTGATCAGGTATGGTCTTATCCGCAAGCCGCTTCGCACGTTTTGGGACCATGCCTTAGATAGGATCGATACCATGTCGGACATCTCGCAGGTGCCGCTTCATTCGAACCATCGGGAACGCGAGATCCTGGAGGAGCTTCGGCTCGCCGGCGGCGCAAGCCGCATTCAGTTTCTCGCCGAGCGGCTGGCGGTTTCGGAGGAGACCATCCGCCGCAATATCCGCAGCCTGGAGGCCAATGGTCTCGTCACCAAGGTTCATGGCGGTGTCCATATCAAGGACTCCATCATCGAGCAGCCGCTGCATTTCCGGATGAACGAGAATGCCGAGGCCAAACGCATGATCGCGGCCCGCGTCGCGGCAATGATCCAGAACGGCGATACGCTCTTCCTCGACATAGGTTCCACGACGGCCTTCATCGCCGTTGCGCTGCAGAAGCATCAAAACCTGTTCATCGTCACCAATGCCGTCTCGGTCGCCCATGCGCTTGCGACCCGCAACGGCAATCGCGTTTTCTTTGCCGGCGGCGAACTGCGCAGCCACGACGGCGGCGCCTTTGGCATGGAAGCGACCAACTTCCTGCGCCGCTTCAATGTTCGCCATGCCATATTGTCCGTGGGCGCCGTCAACGCCGTCTCCGGCTTCATGCTGCATGATCTGGAGGAGGCGGAATATTCCCGCGAAGCAGCGCGACGGGCCGAAAACCGCATCATCGTCGCCGACAGCGCCAAATTTGGGCGCAGCGCCCCAATCGTCATTGATGATCCCGGCATCTATGACATGATGGTCACCGACGAGCTGCCGCCTCCCGATATCCGTGCCATGCTCGACCGCAACGAGATCGACCTCGTCGTCGCCAGCCAGCGCCGGATGGAGCAGTTCTGACGAGAGCGGTTCAGCCTTCGCGATTCCCAATGGAAAAGCGCTTCCACTATTCGTGTTATTGCTTCAGCTCCGGCACATGGCCTCCAGGGTCAGCGCCGCCTTGCTGGCATGGCGCTCTTTGTGGCGCAGCAGACGGAAGCTGCGGACCGGCAGGTCGAAGGCCGCGCGCACCAGCAATCCCTGCTGTAGATAAGCCATGGCCGCCGCGCTGGAAATCGCCGCCGCGCTCTGCCCGGAGCAGACCGCCGACAGCACGGCCTCGTTCGACGGCAGCACCAGCGCCACACTGAGATCATGCGGTGAAGTGCCGAGCTTGATGATGGCGTTTTCAAATTCGGACCGCGTACCCGAACCTTCCTCCCGCATCACCCACGATGTACCGGTGTCAAGGTCGGCAACAGTCAGCCTCCGGCCATCGGCCCAGCGATGACTTGGCGGCACGACGATGACAAGCGCATCCTGCGCCACGACTTTCATCGACAGAACCGGCGCATCCACCTCCCCTTCGACAAAACCTAATTCAGCAGTGCCTTCGATGACCGCCTCGGTGACCGTACGCGTGTTGCCGATGGTCAAATCGAGCTCGATGCCGGGATAGTCGCGGTGAAAGCGCATCAGCACGGGCGGCAGCCAATAGCTAGCGATGGTCTGGCTGGCGCGCAGGCTGAGCCGGCCGCGCTGCAGTCCGCCGAGTTCGGAAAGCATGAGCTCTGCCGAACGCACGCGGGCCAGCGTCGCCTTCGCTTCGCCGAGAAAGGTCCGGCCGGTTTCCGTAAGCTCGATCCGCCGGCCGACACGATGAAACAGCTCGACGCCGTAATAGGCTTCGAGGTTCTTGATGGCCGCACTGACGGCAGACGGCGTCAGATGAATAGCCTCTGCCGCATGGGTCAGATGCTCCCGCTCGGCGACGGCGACGAAGATAGCGAGTTGCTCGAAAGTCATAGGAAATCATTCTAATTTATCGAATGAAACATAGGATAATATTCGATGGATGTCGACGTCAGGAGGTGAGACTTTCTCGTCATAGCAAAGTCTCTTTATCCGAATGGCGGTTCTGCATGCCCCTTTTCCACCGAGCCAATATGATCCTCCCGGGCCTTGCCCTGACGAGTACCGTCGCCCTTCTCGCCTATGCCGGCGAGCGCATCGAGATCGGTATTCTCGGCGGCAGATGGATCGAGAGCCTGGTGCTCGCCATTGCGCTCGGTATCGTCGTCTGCACCGTAAAGCCACTGAAACCCACCTTGCGCCCCGGGATCGATTTCAGCGCCAAGATCCTGCTGGAAATCGCCATTGTCCTGCTCGGCGCCTCGATCAGCCTCTCGGCGATCAGCGGCGCCGGTGTCTGGTTGATCGCCGGCATCGCCATCGTCGTCGTGCTGTCGATCGTAGCGACCTATGCGATCGGCCGGCTGCTTGGCCTGCCGCCGAAACTGGCGACGCTGATTGCCTGCGGCAACTCCATCTGCGGCAACTCGGCCATCGTTGCCGTTGCCCCGGTCATCGAGGCCGGCTCTGAAGAGATCGCCGCCGCCCTCGCCTTTACTGCCGTGCTCGGCATCGCCGCCGTCTTCCTGCTGCCGCTTCTCTATTTCCACGCCGGCATGAGCGTGCCGCAATATGGCGTGCTGGCGGGATTGACCGTCTATGCCGTGCCCCAGGTGCTTGCCGCCACCGCACCTGTCAGCATGCTTGCTGTGCAGACCGGCACCCTGGTCAAGCTGGTGCGCGTATTGATGCTCGGGCCCGTCATCTTCCTGCTCGGGATCATCACCAAGACCGAAACGGCGGGGATGGACGGCCGCACGGGCCACCGCCACTCGCTGGTTCCCTGGTTCATCTGCGGCTTTCTGGGACTGATGGCCCTACGCTCTTTCGGCCTGATCCCGGACGCACTGGTCGCGCCGATGGCCCTGACCTCCAACATCCTGACGGTGATTGCGATGGCCGCACTTGGCCTGTCGGTGAACATCCGCTCCGTTGCGCATGCCGGCGGCCGGGTGATTACGGCTGCTACGCTGTCGCTACTGACGCTCGGCGTCGTCAGCTATGGGCTGATTGCCGCCCTGCAAATCCAGTAGGCCCGGCATCGCCTTGGGAATTGCCCGAAGCCGGGTGCTGATCTGGCCTCTGTACCGATGTCAACAGCACCGCGATCTCGTTGCCCGGCGAGGGATAACCGATCGCATACCCCTGAAGTCCGTCACAACCGGCGCGCGCCAGGAGCCGCGCATGGTCCTCGGTTTCGACACCCTCGGCGATGACTTCGACGCTGAGCGCCCTCGCAATTTCCACGATCGAGCCAACAAGGCGGCGCTGTTCGTCCGAGACGGTAATTGCGGTCACCAACTGCCGGTCGATCTTCAGCCGCTTCGGTTTCAGCTTCACGAGGCCAATCAGTGAAGCATGGCCAGAGCCGAAATCGTCGATCTCGATCTCGATGCCCATCTGTTTGATCGCGTCGATATTGGCGAGCGTTTTGTCGTCGGGATCGTCGAGGAAGATCGTTTCGATCAGCTCGAAGGTGATGGTGTGAGGCGGTATGTTCAGAGCCCGCAGCCGTTCGATCAGGTTTGGATCGGCCAGGCGGCTCCCCGAGATGTTAACGGCAATGCGCGGCGGCGTCAGGCTCTGCATGGCCCAGTTGGCGCGGTCGAACAATACGCGGTTCAGGATGGCCGCATCGATCTCGGCCGTCAGCCCATATTCCTCGGCCACTTTGAGGAAACCTGCCGGCGCCAGCAGCCCCTTCTCCGGGTGCCACCATCGGGCCAGAGCTTCCAGCCCCACGATCCGTCGGCTGCGCGCGTCCACCTGGATTTGATAGAAGGGCACGATTTCGTGCCGTATCAGCGCCAGTCGCAATTCCTCTGCCAATTGCCGTTCGGCCTGCAGATCGGATTGCAGTTTCGGCGTGAAGAATTCGACGCGGTTTCGGCCGAATTTCTTTGCCTGATAGAGGGCGATGTCGGATTCCGCCAGTAGATTGCCGGCCTCGCCAACGACGCTCCAGGCTGCGCCTATCGAGGCGCCCACCGGCAGCATCTCATGATGGAAGCGGATGTCGCGCCGCAGCCGCCATAAAATATCCTCGGCAATGGTTTTGAGGTCGTCGGCACCATCGATGTCGACCAGCACCACGACGAATTCATCGCCGCCAATGCGGGCGACCATGTCTTTAGCCGTAATCGACCCGGAAATCCGTACCGCCGCATTCTGCAGCGTCACGTCACCGGCTGCGTGCCCCCATTTGTCATTGATCTGCTTGAAGCAGTCGAGATCGATGTGGAGGACGGCCAGCGTCTTGACCGCCGGATCGGCGCGCAGCTCCGCCAAGCGGCGATCGAAGTAGCGACGGTTGGGGAGGCCGGTAAGATAGTCGTGGTCGGCGGCATGTTCGATGCGGGCGCGGCTCTGCTCCAGCGCGATTGCGCGGGCTTCCGCGACCGCCTTCTGATTGGTAAGCTCGCGGTTAAGCAGGACATCGGCCGTGACATCCCACTCCGCGCCGATGAAGGACGGCTCGCCGTCAGGCCCCTCATAGAAATGGGCGCGCGAGCGCAGATAACGTATCTCTCCTTCGGGCAGGATGATGCGAAATTGCGAGTTGTAGAAACCCTTTTCCGCAGTGGCTGCCTCGAACTCGGCGATTGCCCGCTCGACATCGTCGGGATGAAGAGCGTTCAGCCAGACCGCCGAGGACACTTTGCGATCGGTGGCGCCGGTCTGGTAGAGCTTGTGCATCTGCAGATCCCAGAGGATTTCCTCCTGGTTCAGGCTATGCTCCCAGACGCCGATTTGAGACGTCTCCAGTGCCAATTCCAACCTCCTCAAGAGGTCTTGGAACTCCTGTTCGGATCGCCCTGACACCGTCTCTTCCACCGAGTTCGAACCCCTCCTGATATATGGAAAGTTTGCAAGATTTCGGCGGCATCTTTGCACCAGTGCCTTTAGCGATATTTAATAGGCCCTCAATAGTTGCGGGCTTTTGCCCGCAACTCCCGTCGCAATCCATTTGTGGTTAATGATTGTGGCGCGGCGGATTGGCCGCGAGGTCACGGAAATCGGCAGCGCCATCGAGCACCGCGCCATCGGAAAGTTGCGTGACCGAACGGCGATAGATGCGCTGCCACGGCGTCGCGTCCGGCGGAACCGCCGGAATGCCGTCACCCTTGCGCCGCTCGATTTCCGCCTCGTCGACAAGCATGTCACAGCGGCCCTGATTGAAATCAATGCGAATGGTGTCGCCAGTCCTGAGCCATGCCAGGCCACCGCCAGCGGCACTTTCCGGTGAGGCGTTGAGGATCGACGGGCTGTCGGCGGTCCCAGATTGGCGGCCGTCACCGATCGTCGGCAGGCTGCGGATGCCCCGCTTCAGCAACGCATCCGGCGGCTGCATGTTGACCACCTCGGCAGAGCCCGGCCAACCGATCGGCCCTGCCCCGCGAATGACGAGGATCGTATTCTCATCGATACCGAGATCCGCATCGTTGATGCGCTTGTGATAGTCCTCTGATCCGTCGAACACTACCGCCCTGCCTTCGAATACGCCCTTCCTGCCCGGCTCCTGCAGATAGCGGCTGCGGAAATCCTCCGAAACGACGCTCATCTTCATGATAGCAAAATCGAAGAGATTGCCCTTCAGCACCAGGAATCCCGCCCGCTCCTTCAGTGGCTCAGCGAAAGGACGGATAACCTCGCGGTCCGTCGCTTCCCTCCCCTTCAGGTTCTCCGCCATGGTCTTACCGGTGACGGTCGGACAGTCGCCATCGAGCTTGCCCGCCTGCAGCAGCTCCCACATGATCGCCGGCACGCCGCCGGCGCGATGAAAACGCTCGCCCAGGTAGGCGCCTGCGGGCTGCACATTGGCCAGCAGCGGAATGTCGAAGCCGTGCACCTGCCAGTCCTCGGGATGAAGCTCGACGCCCGCATGCTTCGCCATGGCCGCAAGATGCGGTTGCGCATTGGTCGAACCGCCGATGGCAGAATTCACGCGGATGGCATTGAGGAAGGCCTGACGCGTCAGCACGTCCGAAGGCTTGATGTCGGCGAGAACCAGCTCGACCGCACGCCTTCCGGTGCGGTAAGCCATCTGGCCGCGCTCGCGGTAGGCGCCGGGAATGGCGGCACAGCCGGTCAGCGACATCCCAAGCGCTTCCGCCATGGCATTCATGGTCGAAGCAGTTCCCATGGTATTGCAATGGCCGATCGAGGGCGCCGAGGCGAGCGACGCCTCCATGAATTCCTCTTCGTCGATCTCGCCCGCCGCCAGCTTGCGGCGCGACCGCCAGATCACCGTGCCGGAGCCCGCAAGCTCGCCCTCATGCCAGCCGTCGAGCATGGGGCCGCCGGACAGGACGATAGCCGGAATATTGACGGTCGAAGCCGCCATCAGCGCCGATGGCGTGGTCTTGTCGCAACCGGTCGTCAGCACAACGCCATCGAGCGGATAGCCATAAAGCACCTCGACAAGGCCGAGATAGGCAAGATTGCGGTCAAGCGCCGCGGTCGGGCGCTTGCAATTCTCGAAGATCGGATGGGTCGGGAATTCGATCGGAATGCCGCCGGCATCGCGAATGCCGTCGCGGACACGCTTGGCGAGATCGAGGTGATGACGGTTGCAAGGCGTCAAGTCGCTACCGCTCTGGGCGATGCCGATGATCGGCTTGCCGGAGCGTAGCTCCTCGGGCGTGATGCCATAATTCATGAAGCGCTCGAGATAGAGCGCGGTCATGTCGATATGATCCGGATTGTCGAACCAGTCCTGCGAACGCAGGCGGCGTTTGGAGATACCCTTGTCGGTCATGTCTTCCTCAAGTCTTTCCTCGAGCATTCTTGTCTTCGAGATACTGCAGCAAGCCGCTGTGATCGCTTTCACCGCCGCCCTGCTCCACGAATTCGGCAAACTCCGCCCTGACGGCTTCGGTCAACGGCAGATGCAGCGACAGGCTTTGAGCGGCGGCGAGAACGGCATCGAGGTCTTTCAGTTGGTTGCGCGACGTGCCGCCGGGTATGAAATTACGCTCGATCATGCGCTGGCCGTGCAGCTCCAGAATCCGGCTTTCGGCAAAGCCGCCGCGAATGGCGGTGCGAAACGCCTCGGGCGAACCGCCGCCGGCTTCGACCAGCAGCATGGCTTCCGCAATCGCGCCGATGGTGACCGCAACGATCTGCTGGTTCCCGAGCTTGGCAAGCTGGCCGGCGCCGCTGGGTCCCACACGGGTGACGCGGCCGAGCGGGGCCAGCACATCGCGGACGCTATCGATGACGTCGGCGTCACCGCCCGCCATGATCGCCAGCGTCCCGGCGGCCGCGCCGACCACGCCGCCGGAGACCGGGGCGTCGATATGATGAACGCCACGCTCAGCCAACTTTTCGGCATTCTCGCGGGCGAGCGGCGGCGGGATGGAGCTATTGTCGACCACGACGGCACCGGGCTCCAATGCTTCAGCGACACCGCTTCCGAACAGGACCTCACTGACCGCGCCGGCATTGGTCAGCATGGTGAACAAGACAGTGGCGCCCTTGGCCGCCTCCACCGCCGTCGCGGCGACTGTCGCACCATCGGCCGCCAATGCGTCCGCCTTGCTTCGGTCACGGTTCCAGACGGTGACGGCAAAACCGGCAGCGAGCAGCCGTCGCGCCATCGGGGCTCCCATCAATCCGGTCCCGAGAAAAGCTATCTTCCGATCGGTCATGCAAGGCGTCCTTCACTTTGCCTGACTGTTTGATAGACCCATGGCATCCGCATGCAAACGAAATTGGCAGGCCGGAACTAAATCTTCGAAAAACAAATTGGCCGAAATGGAAAATATCGAACCGACGTGAAATAAAAAAAGGGGCGAGACCTTGCGGTCTCGCCCACGACATATCGGGCACTGGGGGTACTGTCCGACACGATATTCCTATTCGGCGGCGATCGGGAGAACCTCTGCCGAATGGTTGTTGTCGTTATGGTGATGCTGCTTCAGCGGACGGTTGCCCGTCAGCCTGCGGATCAGCACGTAAAACACCGGCGTCATGAAGATGCCGAAGAACGTGACGCCGATCATGCCTGAGAACACCGCAACCCCCATAGCAGCGCGCATCTCGGCGCCGGCGCCCGTCGAGGTGACCAACGGCACGACACCCATGATGAAGGCCATGGAGGTCATCAGGATCGGGCGCAGACGCAGACGGCTGGCTTCGACAGCGGCCTGAACCGGGGTGCGGCCCTCGAATTCCAGCTCGCGGGCGAATTCCACGATCAGGATCGCGTTCTTCGCCGACAAGCCCACCAACACCATCAAGCCGATCTGCGTGAAGATGTTATTGTCGCCCCCGATCAGCCAGACACCCGTCAACGCGGCGAGCACACCCATCGGCACGATCATGACGATCGCGAGCGGCAGGCTGACGCTTTCATACTGGGCTGCCAGCACGAGATAAACGAGCAACAGAGCCAGCGGGAAGATGATGACGCCCGAGCTGCCGGCCAGGATCTGCTGGTAGGTCAGGTCCGTCCATTCGAAGCCAATGCCCTTGGGCAGCGTTTCGTTGGCGATGCGCTCCACGGCAGCCTGGGCCTGGCCTGACGAGAAGCCCGGCGCCGGACCGCCGTTGATATCGGCGGCAAGGAAGCCGTTGTAACGCGTCGTCCGCTCCGGACCGGTGCTGGCCTCGACCTTCAACAGCGCCGACAGCGGGATCATCTGGCCCGATGCCGAACGAACCTTCAACTGGCCGATATCGCTTGCGTGAGCGCGGAACTTGGCGTCCGCCTGGACGCGCACGCTATAAGTACGGCCGAAAGCATTGAAGTCGTTGACATAGAGCGAACCCAGATAGATCTGCAGCGTGTCGAAGACATCGGTCACCGAGACACCCAGTTGCTCAGCCTTGGCGCGATCGAGATCGGCAAAGAGCTGCGGCACGTTGATCTGGTAGCTGGAGAACAGCCCGGTAAGTTCCGGCGCCTGATAGGCCTTGGCGAGGAACGCCTTGTTGGCCTCATCGAGCGCCTGGTAGCCGAGACCCGCTCGATCCTCGATCTGCATCTTGAAACCGCCGGTCGTGCCGAGGCCCTGGACGGGCGGCGGCGGGAACATGGCGATGAAGGCATCCTGGATCGCGCCGAACTTCTGGTTCAACTGCATGGCGATGGCGCCGCCTGACAGGTTCGGCGTCGTGCGCTCCTCAAACGCTTTCAAGGTCACGAAGACGATGCCGGCGTTGGACGAGTTGGTGAAGCCGTTGATCGACAGGCCCGGGAAGGCGATCGCATGTTCGACGCCCGGCTGCTGCATGGCGATGTCGCTCATCCGGTGAATGACGTCATCCGTGCGGTCGAGGGTGGCACCGTCAGGCAACTGCGCAAAGCCGATGAGGTACTGCTTGTC
This sequence comes from Rhizobium sp. CB3060, assembly GCF_025200735.1. Taxonomy (NCBI): domain Bacteria; kingdom Pseudomonadati; phylum Pseudomonadota; class Alphaproteobacteria; order Hyphomicrobiales; family Rhizobiaceae; genus Rhizobium; species Rhizobium sp. CB3060. The sequence continues at coordinate 2,479,096 of NZ_CP104158.1, forward strand.
CTGCTGTGGCACGAAGCCGCCGGGAACGGCCTGGAACAGATAGTAGGTCGCGCCGATCAGCGCGATATAGACCACCATCACCAGGCTCTTCAGCGACAGGATGCCGCCGACGCCCTTGCCGTAGGCATTCGATCCGCGGTGGAACACCTTATTGAAGCCGCGGAAGAACCAGCCGAACAACACATCCATCACGCGCGTCAGCAGATCCTTCGGCGCATGATGATCCTTCAACAGCATGGCCGCCAACGCCGGAGACAGCGTCAGCGAGTTGAAGGCGGAAATCACGGTCGAGATGGCGATCGTCAGCGCGAACTGGCGATAGAACTGGCCCGACAGACCGGAGATGAAGGCGAGCGGCACGAAGACGGCGACCAGCACCAAGGCAATCGCAATGATCGGGCCGGAGACTTCCTTCATGGCACGATAGGTCGCATCGCGTGGACTGAGGCCGTTTTCGATATTTCGCTCGACGTTTTCGACGACCACGATGGCGTCGTCCACGACAATACCGATCGCCAGCACCAACCCGAAGAGGCTGAGCGCGTTGATCGAAAAGCCGAAGACATACATCACCGCGAAAGTGCCGATGATCGAGACAGGAACGGCGATCAACGGAATGATCGACGCGCGCCAGGTCTGCAGGAACAGGATGACGACGACCACGACGAGCGCGATGGCTTCGAGCAGCGTATGAACGACCTTGTCGATCGAAGCGCGTACGAACTGTGTGGTATCGTAGACGATCTCATACTTGACGCCATCGGGCATCGCCGTCTGCAGCTCGTTCATGGTCTTGATGACCTCGTCCGAGATGGTGATGGCGTTCGAACCCGGAGCCTGGAAGACCGGCACGGCAACTGCGGGCTTGCCGTCGAGCAGCGAGCGCAGCGAATAATCCGATGCACCGAGCTCGACGCGAGCGACGTCGCGCAGACGCGTAATTTCACCGTTGGTGCCGCTCTTGACGATGATGTTGCCGAATTCTTCCGGCGTCGTCAGGCGGCCCTGGGCGTTGACGGAGAGCTGGACGTCGAGACCGGGAACGCTGGGCGAAGCACCGATGATGCCGGCTGCGGCCTGGACGTTCTGCTGGCGGATGGCGGTGGCGATGTCGCTCGCAGCCAGATCACGTTCGGCGGCCTTTTGCGGATCGACCCAGACGCGCATCGAATAGTCGCCCGAACCGAACACCTGAACCTGACCGACGCCTTCGATACGGGCAAGCCGGTCCTTGATGTTCAGCGTGGCGTAGTTACGCAGATAAGTGATGTCATAGCGATTGTCCGGTGAGATGAGGTTGACCACCATCATCAAATCCGGCGAACTTTTGACAGTAGTGATGCCGAGGTCGCGAACGTCCTGCGGCAATCGTGGCTCGGCCTGCGAGACGCGGTTTTGCACCAGTTGCTGCGCCTTGTCCGGATCGGTGCCGAGCTTGAAGGTGACGGTCAGCGTCAGAAGACCGTCCGATGTCGCCTGGCTGTTCATATAGAGCATGCCGTCGACGCCGTTGATCTGCTCTTCCAATGGCGTTGCCACGGTTTCGGCAATGACCTTCGGGTTGGCGCCCGGATATTGCGCGGTGACGACGATCGACGGCGGCACGACTTCCGGATATTCCGAAATCGGCAGCAGCTTCATGCCGATCAGGCCGGCGACCAGAATAAGGACCGACAGAACTCCGGCAAACACCGGACGGTCGACGAAAAATCTTGAGATGTTCATGGCAGAACCCTCTCCAGGGGTAAACGCAAGGACACGAAGTCCAGGCCCGTCGGCGATATGCCGCGAGCATTTCAAAATCAGGGCATTGCATGATCGCCGGGAGACTCGGCCTCCCGGCGAAATCGATTACTGAGCGGCGGCGACTTTTTCTTCCGGCTTCGGATCGACCACGGCGCCCGGGCGAACCCGTTGCAGGCCGTTGACGATGACCCGATCACCGGCATTCAGCCCAGATTCGACGATGCGCTGGCCATCGGCCGTGTCGCCGAGGCTGATCTGGCGATAGACCACCTTGTTGTCGCCATCGACCACGAAGACGAACTTCTTGTCCTGATCGGTGCCGATCGCCCGCTCGCTGACGACCAGCTTGCTCTCGGCCTTCGGCTGGCCCATGCGCACGCGCACGAACTGACCCGGGATGAGACGCCCGCCGGGATTGTCGAAGACAGCGCGTACGGTGACAGTGCCGCTTGCCGCATCGACTTCATTGTCGATCAGTTGCAGCTTGCCGTTGATCGGCGTGCCGCTGTCATTGGCGGTGCCGATCTGCACGGGGATCTGTTCGACCGGCGGAACCGCGCCATTCGTCGTCGGGAGTTGAGCAAGCGCCTGGGTAACAGTCTGTTCGCTCGCATTGAAGCTGGCGTAGATCGGATCGACAGAGACGAGCGTCGTCAGCGCCGGCGAAGCGGAGCCGGCAGCAACGAGGTTGCCGACGGTCACTTCGATCTTACCGACGCGACCGGCGATCGGGGCGCGAACCTCGGTATAGTCGAGGTTCAACTGCGCAGTCTGCAGCGCGGCTTGCGCCGCCTTCAGATTGGCATCGGCCTCGGCGTAGTTGCTGGCGCGCGTGTCCATGTCGCTCTGCGAAATCGTCTTGTTATCGGAGAGCTTCTGGCCACGGTCGACTTCGACCTTGGCGAGATCCAGCTTGGCCTTGGCTGCGCCAACTTCCGCCTGCGCCTGGGCGACGGCCGCCTCATAGGGTGCCTGGTCGATCGTCACCAGCAGGTCGCCCTGCTTGACCAGCGCGCCTTCGCGGAAGTGCACCGACTCGATGGCGCCGGCCACACGCGGACGGACTTCCACACGGTCGATAGCTTCGAGCCGGCCGGAAAACTCCTGCCAGGTCGTGATGTCGCGTGCCTCGACGGCGGCGACGGTGACGGGGATCGCAGGCTTTGCAGCCGGGGCGGCCGTCTCGGTCGCCTGAGCGCCGCGGGGCAAATCCAGATAGAACGCCGCGCCTGCAACGGCCGCAGCAATACCCATGCCAGCGCCCCATAGGGCCCAGCGCTTACCGTTGGACTTCATGTTAGTCTCTCCTGTTGATCCCGGCTTGGGGCACGGGATCGAAAATGCCTATCGGCTCGACATCATCAGACTTAGCCGATCAAGTCTGCACATCCTCGACAAACTGCCTGAAACTACAGCAAACATCCTGCTGCCATGACGGCTTATCCTTAGACTGCCCGCCATAGATGGTGGGCCAGCCCGTCCCGGCGGGAAGGACTTGCTGGCGAACACGGACGCCGGCCCCTTTCAGGCGGCTGCCGTATTCCATGCCCTCGTCGCGGAGCGGGTCGTCCTCGGCCGTGAGCACCAATGCCGGCGCGAGGCCCGAAAGCCGCGAACAGTATCGAGGCGCCGCATAGGGGTGACAGACGCCGCCCAGAAAACCCAGGTAACGGTTCCAACCCTCAGTCCAACGCTCGCGCATGCCGCTTTCCTCCGCCTGGAGGAAAGATTTCGATCCCATGAAGGGATCAAGCAGCGGCGATATCAACACCTGTCCGTCCAGCGAACCGGGCATCTGGTCGCGCGCCTTTAAAGCCACTCCCGCTGCAACATTGCCACCCGATTCTTCACCGGCGACAAAGAGCAGCGATTTTTTCGCCCCGCCCAGCGCAAGCATGTTCCGCTTATTGCCGAGATAGGCGAGAATCCCGTAGGCGCACTCCAGCACCTGCGGAAAGGCATTTTGATTGCCGCTGGTGTAATCGGCAGCAACCACGATCGCACCGGCTTCAGCAAGACTTGCAGCCACCGGTCGGTCAATCGCATGCTCGGTATCGATAAAGGCGCCACCATGCAGGTAAAGCACGATGGGTGCCGCCTTCTTCATACCTTCGCCGTTGTAGATCCGCGCTGCGACCGGCCCGGTGGGCACGTTTTCCAGCATCACATCTTTCCACGGCGCGCTCATGGACCCATATCCTCATCTGTTCGATTGAACATGATTTTTCCGAAAACCGTGTCACACGTTCCAGGATCACGTTCTGAGTTACGCGGCCCAAGCGCCCCATGCCGCGTTGCAACAATCACATCCACAACATATTGTTATTCCGTTCTGAGAATAAGTGGCCTATATTCGATCAGACTATTCACCAGAACAAACAATCGACCTTTTTCGTTTTTGGTCGAAGGGCGCCTTAAGATGGACCAGCTATCAGCGATGCGGGCTTTCGCACGCGTGGTGGAGACGGGCAATTTCACCCGCGCCGCCACGACCCTCTCTATGCCGAAGGCGACGGTAACGACGCTCATCCAGTCGCTCGAGGCGCATTTGCACACCAAGTTGCTGAACCGCACGACTCGCCGCGTGATGGTGACGACAGACGGAGCACTCTATTACGAGCGCGCCATTCAGATCCTCTCCGAAATCGAGGAGCTGGATGGCAGCATCAGCAATTCGCAAAGCCTGCCGAGCGGCCGCCTGCGCGTCGAAATGGCGGGGGCTTTCGCTGACAACATCGTCATGCCGGCGCTTTGCGATTTTCATCAGCGCTATCCGGACATCCGCATCGACCTCGGCGTCGGCGACCGGCTGGTGGATTATCTGGCGGAGAATGTGGACTGTGCCCTGCGTGCAGGCATGCCGAGCGATCAGTCGCTGATTGCCCGGCGCGTCGGAGAGATACATCTCATCACCTGTGCTGCTCCTCGCTACATCGCAAAATTCGGCATGCCCGAACGGCCGGAAGAGCTGGAAAGCAACCACTATGCCGTCAGCTATTTCCGTGCACAGACCGGTCGAACGGTTCCGTTCGAATTCCAACGCGGCAATGAATCGCTGGAGATCAGCCCGCGCTACATCCTCTCGGTCAATGATAGCCGCAGCTACATCAACGCCGCACTGACCGGTCTCGGCATCGCCCAGGCGCCGGCCTTCATGGTTCGTGACGCGCTCGCCAAGGGCGATCTCATCCCCATCCTCCCCGGCTGGACCCACGCCCCTGTGCCGTTGCACATCGTCTATCCTCCGAACCGGCATCTCAGCAACAAGGTGCGCGTGTTCGTCGACTGGCTGGCAAAACTGCTGGTGACGTCGAAGGTTGGAGCGGTTTAACGACCTTCTCCCCGGCGGGGAGAAGGTGATGCTGGTGCTATCAGCTCCAGGAGGCTCCTGCCGGATGCCGGACCGTCGCGTTCAGCCGGTTCCAAACATTGTCCACGGCAACCGAGATGATCAAAGCGGATAGCGCTTTTTCGTCATAATATTTGGCTGCTTCATTCCAGACTTCATCGCTCACCGCGTCCGGCCGGTCGGCAAGCCGGGTCATCGCTTCGCCAAGCGCAAGGGCGGCACGTTCGGCATCGGTGAAATAGGGCATTTCGCGCCAAGCAGAAACGCCGACGATGCGCTCGATCTTTTCGCCTTCCTTCTGCAGCTTACGGAAACCCATGTCGGTGCAGACGCTGCAACCATTGATCTGGCTGACACGCAGATGCACGAGATCCATGGTGTTCTCAGACACGCCGCGATCCTTGATCGAGGCGCTGACCGCCAAGAGAGCTTGCAGGGTTTCAGGCAGGATGACGGCGGGGTTCTTCATGCGGGCTTGCATCATTCTCTCCTTGAGGTGTTTTCAGGTGAACCCAACATGGGCCTGATCTTGACGACACGGCTCCATGTCGATCCTTTGTCACGTCGGCTGGGTTTCGTTCGTCATGGGCATGACGGAGCACACACAAGGAATGTGACCGATGGACGAAAAAAAGTGGCAGGCAGAAAAATTCGAGGCCAACCGGCCGCATTTGCGTGCGGTCGCCTACCGCATGCTCGGCTCGCGGGCAGAGGCGGAGGACGCGGTGCAGGAGGCTTGGCTGCGACTCAGCCGTGCAGATATTTCTGACGTCGAAAATCTCAGCGGCTGGCTGACGACGGTGACCGCCCGCATCTGTCTCGACTGGCTGCGCTCCCGTAAATCCCGGCGTGAAGAGCCGCTGACCATCCGCGTCCCCGAACCGGTCGTCAGCCATGAAGCCGGTACAGGGAGCGACCCGGAGCAGGACGCGCTGCTCGCCGATTCTGTCGGCCTGGCACTGCTGGTGGTACTGGAAAAGCTGACCCCAGCCGAGCGGCTGGCCTTTGTGCTGCACGACATGTTCGACATGCCCTTCGACGACATCGCCCCGATCGTTGGTCGCACGACGATCGCAACACGCCAGCTCGCCAGTCGCGCCCGCCGTCGGGTGCAGGGAGCGCCGGTCGCTGCGGAAGCAGATCTCAGCCGCCAGCGCCATGTGGTCGACGCCTTCCTGACGGCCTCGCGCAGCGGCGACCTGAATGCACTTCTTGCCGCTCTCGATCCCGACGTCATCTTCCGCGCCGATGCCGTGGCAACGAAAATGGGCTCGCTGGCGGAAATCCGTGGTCGGACGGCGGTGGCCGAAACCTTCCGCGGCCGAGCCCAAGGGGCCCTGCCCGCCGTCATCGATGGCGCCGTTGGCGCCGTCGTCGTCCTCGGCGGAAAATTGCGCATCGCGCTTCGTTTTGCCGTTGACGATGGCGGCCGTATTGTCAGCATCGAGGCGATGGCCGATCCCGAGCAACTGCGTAATCTTGATGTGCTGGTCATCGATCGGTGACGGTGTCAGCGCATCTGCGTCGGGCTCGTCCCCGTCAGCCGGCGGAACATCGCGATGAAAGCGGAGGCGTTGCCGTAACCCAGTTGCGCCGCAATCCGCTGTACCGGCTGGCCGGCTTCGATCATCGCCAGCGCCGCAACCAGCTTCAGCCGCTGGCGCCACTCGTTGAAGGAAATGCCGAGTTGATCGTGGCAGCGACGGGAAAGCGTCCGCTCGGTCGTTTTCATCCGATGCGCCCATTCCGCCAGGGAATGGCGGTCGCCAGGATCGGCCTGCAGTGCGCTCAGAACCGGTCCGAGCAACGCGTCGTCTGATAGCGGCAAATAGCTCTCGCTGCGCGGCGCCAGGCGTATCTGATCGACCAGCACCTCGGCCAGCCGCAGGTCCTCCTCGCTCTTCGGCACGGTGATGTCACGAGTGGCGAAGTCGGCAAGGATTGCCTTCAGAAGCGGGCTGAGGCCAAGCGTTGCCGGTGCCGCCGGAAGATTGGCGCAGAGCGAGCGCTCGACATAAACGGTGACATAGCGAACATCGTACTGGTTCCATGCCTCATGCAGCACATCAGGCGGAATCCAGATGGCATAATGCGGCGGCGACAGATAGCGCACGCCCTGAATATCGAAATCGACGACGCCGGCGAGCGCATAATTCAGCTCGCCCCAGGTCTGGCGTTTGGCGGGAAAGATCGTGCCGCCCTTGTAATTCTCCGTCCGGAAGGAGACCGGCTGCGGCGGGTCTCCCTGGATACGTGGTTCGCGCGCACTCATGTCCGTAATCCGCTACCGATGTCTGAAACTCGCTATATACCAGTAATCAGACAGAGCATAAAAGTGGCTTCACCATAATCTCGACCGATCCGGCCAGGCCGACCATCCGACAGGAGGACCGCCATGAGCAGCAGCACGACCCCTCCGGCCAATAGCACGACCTCCATCATGACGAGCGCCGCGCTCGCGCCGCTTTGCACCGTCCTCATCTGGTCCGGCAATACCATCGTCACCAAGGCAGCATCCGGCGTCATCTCGCCCGGCTCGATCTCCTTCTATCGCTGGCTGTTGGCCTTTCTCGTTCTCCTGCCCTTCGTTGGCCGGGCCGCGTGGCAGAACCGTACCGTCCTCAAGCAATATTGGCTGAAGCTCGCCACCCTTGGCGCACTCGGGATGGTCATCTATCAGAGCCTTGCCTATGAGGCCGCCAAGACCACCTCGGCGGTCAACATGGGCGTCATGCTGGCACTGATGCCGCTGCTGTCGACGCTGCTTGCCAGTGCACTCGCCGGCGAAAAGCTGACGGCTGCCAACCTCGCAGGCGGAGCCATCTCACTGATCGGCTTGATTTATCTGACATCCCAGGGGCATCCGGCGACCCTACTGAGTGGCGGCTTCCATATCGGCGACGGCCTCATGATCGTTGCTGTACTGTCAAATTCGCTCTATGGCGTGATGTTGAAACGCTGGGCGATGCCAATTTCCATGTGGCAGCAATTATTCTGGCAGATCGGCTTTTCGACCATTCTGTTGATTCCGGTTTTCCTGATGGGCGACATCTCGCCGATCAACTCGGCCAATCTGCCGCTGGTCCTCTATGCGGCCATTCCGACATCGCTGGTCGCACCGCTCTGCTGGATGATCGGCATCCAGAAACTTGGAGCCGCCCGCACCTCACTGCTCATCAATCTCCTGCCGATCATCGTGGCGGTCCTCGCCTGGGCGATCCTGCACGAGCAGCTATACGCCTATCATGCTATTGGCGGCGCGCTCGCTCTCATCGGCGTCGGACTTGGCCTCCGGCAGGCGAAGATCGCCAAGGGCGAGACAGAGCCGGGCGCGGATCAGGCTGCTTGGGAGACGGAAGAAGTCTGACGGTCCGGTCGTCGCGTCGAAACTCTTTCCATCCGGCCCGCCTTCGTTCTACCATGACTGCTACGACTGGAGTCGCCCGAGCAAGAAGGAAACGAGTGTGCGCATAGCCTTGGAACCGGTGTCTTCGAGAACGACCATCCAGGAGGGCGTTTATCAACAGTTGCGCAACGCGCTGATGGCCGGCAATTTCGATCCCGGCCAGACGCTGACCATCGCCTCGCTGGCCGAAACATTCGGCACCAGCAACATGCCCGTGCGCGAAGCCTTGCGGAGGCTTGCGGCGGAAAATGCGCTGGAGGTCGCGCCGAATGGCTCTGCCCGTATACCAATCGTGACGCTTGCCCGCCTCGATGATCTCTGCCGCGCCCGCATCGCCGTCGAAGGACTGGCCGCCGAGCTTGGCATTCCCAGGTTGACGACCACCGACATTGAGACATTGGAGCGCATCGCCGCCGAACAGCACGCCATCGGCCGCAGCAGCAATGTCTACGAACTCATGGCGAGGAACCAGCAGTTCCATTTCACCATCTACCGCGCCTCCGGTTCGGAGGTGCTGCTGCAACTGATCGAAACCCTGTGGCTGCGTTTCGGCCCCTACATGCGAATGTTGTCGACCTCCGTCGAGCCGCTGATGCGCAGCGGCGAGATCGATCCCGCAGGTCCGCATTTCCCGATCATCGAAGCGCTAAAGGCCGGCGATTTCGCCCGCGCCCGGGATGGCGTCGTCTCTGATATCCGTCGCACCCATGAGATCCTGCGCGATTATTGCCCTGCGACGGAAGATGAACCCCACGCCAAGAGACCGGCCTCAGTGCTGCGGCGGTGAACCGTCCGATATAGGGCGAGGAATTTAGTTGAACCCTCAAATATTTTGTGATCAAATGATCATAACGACATTTTCAATCCCTTTCTGTGAGCGAGATCCTCATGAGCGCTTCCCCTTCGCCATCGAAATTTTCCGGCCATAACAGCTTTCCGGTCGATGAAATCCGCGCCATGTTTCCGGCTATTCAGAAGGCCGGCGATTTCGTGTTTCTCGACAATGCCGGTGGCTCGCAAGTGCCGCAGACGGTGGTCGATGCGGTGGCCAATCATCTGATCGACTACAATGTCCAGCGCATGGCGAAATACCAGCACAGCCAGGGCGTTGACCGCAATCTGGATGAGGCGCGCGAGAGCGTTGCCATGTTGATCAACGCCTATCGTCCCGAAGAAATCTCCTTCGGCCAAAATGCCACGTCATTCATCCGCCTGGTAAGCCTCGGCATCGCCAAGCTGCTCGGCGAGCGCAACGAGATCGTCATTACCGATATGGACCATGACGCCAACATCGCCACCTGGCTGGCGCTGGAGGCCGATGGCGCCAAAATCGTCTGGTGGCGCATGCGCGAAGACGGCACGCTGCACACCGAAGACCTGAAGCCGCTGCTGAACGACAAGACCCGCCTCGTCGCCTGCACCGTGACTGCCCACTCCATCGGCACGATCGTCGATGTCGCCACAGTGGGCAAGCTGACGCATGCGGCCGGCGCCGAAGTCTTCCTCGATTGCGTCCACTATGGCCCGCATGGCCTGATGGACGTGCAAGCCTGGAATTGCGACTATCTCGTCTGCTCGGGCTACAAGAATTTCTCGCCGCACATGGGCTTCCTCTGGGGCCGCTACGACGCGCTGGTCAAGCTGCCGACCTTCAAGGAAGATTTCATACCGGACGTGCCGCCCTACAAAATCGAGGTCGGCACCTTCACCTATGAAAACGTCGCCGGCATGAATGCCGCCGTCAAATATCTCGAAGCCCTCGGCCTCCGCTTCCTGCCGGCGGGCCAACACACCCGCCGCGAGGCGCTCGCCGCTGCCATGGGTGCCATCCGCGAATACGAGCTGATGCTTTCGCGCGAGATGATCGCCGTTCTGAAGCGTCACGGCGCCGTCATCTATGGTATTTCCGACGACGCCCGCCTCGAACAGCGCGTGCCGACCATCTGCTTCAACATGCCGGGGATCACGCCGCAGGAATTCGCTGCGGACATGGGCGAAGCGGGTATCGGGCTGCGCGACGGCCATATGTTTGCCCCGCGCCTGATGAAACGCCTCGGCCTCTCCATGGAAACCGGTGCCATCCGCGTATCTCTCGTGCATTACAATAAGGTCGAGGAAATCGCCCGGTTCGAGAAAGTGCTTACAGAGGTCATGGCGCGGTACAAATAGTCGCTTCGCAGAGATTTGATTTGAGGCTATCCCTCTTCGCAGAGATCGTTGGAGAGGCAGAAAAACCATGGGCAATTTCCGCAAGAACTGCATCGAGAAAAACCTGCTCATCGGCACCTTCGCCGCCATTCCGCATCCCGTCGCCATCGAGGTTACGGCAGCGGCCGGCGTCGATTTCCTCTGCATCGATTGGGAACATTCGCAGATCGGCCGCGAGCGCATCGAGGACCTGATCCGCGCCGCCGATGTCCATCGTGTTCCCGCCATGGTCCGCGTGCCCGGCCATACGCCGGAGTCTATCGCCTCGGCGCTGGATGCAGGCGCGGCGGGCGTTCTCGTGCCGCGCGTGTCAACGGCGGCGCAGGCAAAAGCTGCCGTGCTGGCGACCCGGTATCCGCCGATCGGCGAACGCGGCGTTGGTCCCGGTCGGGCGGCCGCTTACGGCTATCGCATTCCGGATTATCTCGCCAAGGCCAATGCCGAACTCGTGCTTGCCGTTCAGGTGGAGACGGCGGAAGGGCTCGCCAATATTGCGGAGATCGCCGCCGTCGATGGCGTCGACGTCATCTTCATCGGCCCCGGCGACCTCTCCGTCTCGATCGATGCCATGGGTCCTGCAGGGAAAGACAAGCTCAACGCCGCGATCGAAACCATCACGAAAACCGCGCTCGCCGCCGACCGCACGGTCGGCATCTTCCGACCGTCTCCAGACGATATCGGCGCCTGGCTTTCCGCCGGCATTAGCTTCTTCCTACTCGCCAGCGACACCATGTTTCTGGGCGCTGGCATTGCTGATGGGGTTGCCCAGGCACGTCAACAGGGCGCGGCCAAATCATAGAAGTGCCAAGGGCTCTAGAGACCGGCTGCTCGTGAAAAATTATCGCGGAAAGCAGCAAGGTCGGGCGCGCTGACATCCGAAACCGCCCAGAAGACCAGCCCGCCGCCGGACCATTCGGTGAGGTTATAGCCATCATGCATCGTCGCGCTCTGCGCGACCTTTGCGCCCGGCCAGACGAAGAGATTGATGACATGGCCGTGGCGGCGGTAGACGAGCGCCGCTACGACCCGGCCATTGATATAATCCACCCGGCCGCCGATCAGCGGAAAACCGTCCGCGGCAAGATCGACCACCGGCGGCGAGAAATCGATCTTGCCGTTGAACCACGGCTTGACCGTATGCTGGTCGGATGTCTGCACGTCGACCAAATGGTTGGCGAGCATCGAACGCACATGACTGGCGAGCAATTCATTTTGGATAGGCGCATTCACCTGCGGATTGCCAAGCACAAGCATGAGGGTGGCGGCTAGGGCAGCCAGCGACGGTATGAAGCTCCATTGTCCAAACAACTGCAGGCCGCGCCACCACACATTTTCGCGGCGTGTCCCCGGAGCCTGCACCTGGCGCCGGGATTCCTCAAGAGAAATGGCCGTCATAATACGTGCGCGAACCTCATCGGGCGCTTTCCATTTGACACCATCCCGGCCGACGACCCGCTTCATGTCTTTGAGCCCTTCCAAGGCGGCGGTGCATTGCGGGCATGTCGCAAGATGCTGTTCGAATTGTATCGTGTGAACCGCATCGAGTTCATCATCCACGTAGCAATGAAGGATCGATTCCCATTCGGGGCAGCTTTCCGGGGTTTTCTCGCTCATCATGCGGCCCCGCCTTTCTCGCCCAATTGCCATGCCTCGCAGAATTCACGCCTCGCCCTGGCAAGCCGCGACATCACGGTTCCAATCGGCACGTCGGTTATATCGGCGATCTGGCGATAAGACAGATTTTCCAGCTCCCGAAGCACCAGCACTTCCCGCGACAGGTCTGCAAGAGAGTTGATGACTTGCCGGACCCGCTGCGACTCCGACTTGCGGATCAAGGCGGCCTCGGGCGAGTCCTCCTCAGAGGCAACGTCGTGGGCACCGCCGTGTGGCAGATCTTCGTCCCCCACATCGTTTGCCGCCATCGGCGTCTCGAAACGCGCCTGGCGCCGGCCTTCGCTCAGCCAGACGTAGTAACAGTTCCGGACGATGGCAAACATCCAGGCCCGAGGCTCGCCGCCCCGGTAGCTCTCGAAATTGCGATAGGCACGCAGGAACGCTTCCTGCACGATGTCCTGCGCCGCATCGGCATCCCGGCTGAGAAAGCGTGCGAAATTATAGGCGGCATCCAGATGCGGAACGATCGTATTCTGAAACCGTAACATCAGATCGCGCGATGCCGGCGAAAGGCTCCCGACATTCTCGCGGTGCATCGATTGCAGCATCGGACCAACCGCATCGATGGCGACGGCTGGGCGCAATTTCGCGAATGACACCAGGGATTGGCCGACAAAGGCGGCAACGGCACGCATCCGGGTCAATACAGAAACGAAACCCGACGGGGGCCGGTCGCCGAATGCGAAGAAGGCAAAATGGATATCCGTCGTCATGATCCCTGCATTGCTCCAGCGTCGGTTTCGGTCGGGCTAGTCCCTGATGCGAATATTGCTCTTCACTCTCCAGATCGTTTCGGGCGGCATTTTATTCTCGCCGCTCGCAAATATTTTTCGTCGGCGACAATGCCCTGCAGCAGCCTGCCCCACTCTGCACCCGCCTATTCCGCCGCACCAGCAGAATTAGATAAATCATATCAAAACCTTATCAGAAAGATGCCATTAGCCGAGAATAATCCGCCAAGACCGGCGATCTCCTTCGACAGCGGAGGCATTGATTGACCCTTGTCCTCCGCTTCGCGTGGCGATGCCACTCAAAGAGGAGACAAGACAATGTTCAACATGACGCGCCGCACTGTTTTGAGCTCGGCCGCGGCAGCAGCCGCTTTCGGCCTGTCGGCGAAGCTGGAATTCATCCCGTCGCTGGCCAAGGCCGCAACACCGCTTGAACCGGAGGTCGGTTTCTATCGCTACAAGGTCGGGGATGTCGAAGTCACCGCCATTTATGACGGCATATGGCGCAAGCCTCATGATCCCGCCTTCATCAAGAACGCCTCGGTCGAGGATACCAAGCAAGCACTGGCCGCCGCCGGCCAAACGACAGAATTCATGCCTATCCCACTCACAGTCGTCGTCCTGAAGATCGGCGACCGGCTGGTCATGATGGATGCGGGCTCCGGCGTCGGCCAATGGCAGGCCAATGCGACCCATCTGCCCGCCAACATGGCCGCGGCCGGTATCGACTACAAGAACATCGATACGGTGATCATCTCGCATTTCCATCCCGATCATGTCTGGGGCCTGATGGAAAAAGGCACGAATGAACCGGTTTTCGCCCACGCCGAACTCGTTACCAATGCCGACGAATTCAATTGGTGGACTGCGCCCGACCGTGTCGACAAGCTAGCCCCGGGCCGCAAGGACGCCGGAAAACGCATCGGCGCCGTCTTTCCGAAATGGAACAACTGGAAATTGGTCGGCGATGGCGCAGAAGTGGCTCCCGGCGTCCACCTCGTCGCCGCACCCGGCCATACGCCCGGCCATTCCACCTTCCTTGTCGCCTCGGGCAAGGAACAGCTACTCGTCTCCGCCGACGTCATGTACGTGCCGGCGCTGCTCGCTCCCCACCCGGAATGGGAGGGTAGCTACGATCAGGACGGGCCGGCAGCCGTCGTCACGCGCCGCAAGCTGGTCGATCGCGTCATCGCCGACAATATCAAGATCTGCGGCTCGCATTTCCCCTTCCCGGGCTCCGGCACCTTCGTGAAGGACGGCAACGCCTACGGCTTTACCCCGACAACACAGGCCTGAACACTCAAGGAGATCTATCATGTTCAAATACGCAATTTTTGGCGCTGCCAGCCTTTGCGCCGCCACCATCCTTCCCGCGGCCATCGCGCTTCCGGCTTTCGCCGTCGACAACATGGAAACCACGGATGCACCTGACCTGACCTCCGTTCGCGCCAAGATCGACGCGAAGGACTATACCGGCGCATTGGCCGAACTCCGCGGCTTGGCCGAGGATCATCAGCAGGCGGACGTCTACAATCTTCTGGGCTTCACGCTCAGAAAGACCGGCGATTTCCAGACGTCGCTGACCTACTACACTAAGGCGCTGGAACTGCAGCCCAATCACAAGGGCGCCCGCGAATATCTCGGCGAACTCTATGTCGAGACCGGCAATATGGACAAAGCAAAAGAACAACTGGCGACGCTGAAGCAGCTTTGCCCAAGCGGCTGCGAAGAGCTCGAGGACCTGCAAAAGGCGATCGACACCAAGACTGTCAACTAACCCCGAGAAAACAGTGCCTGCGAAGCCGAACGATGCCTCGCAGGCCTATTTGGAGGTGATGAGATGGACCATTTGGAAAATGCAAATGTCATACATCCAATGGACATGACGCTGCTGGCCGGACGGCTGTTGATGGCCTGGATATTCCTACATGAGGGCATGGCGTTGGCGCTCAATTTCGACGCCGCTGTCATCGCCATGGCGAAGCTTGGTGTTTTCGAGCTGCTGGTGGTTGCCGTAATCGCGTTGCAGCTTGGCGCGGGCCTTTCGATCGCGCTCGGCTTGCTGACTCGCCTCGGCGCCTTGTCGCTCGGGCTGTTCTGCCTGTCGACAGCGCTGATGTTCCATACGGATTTCGCCAACCACAACGAAATCCTGCATTTCGAAAAGGACCTAGCCATCGCCGGCGGCATGTTCGTTCTGGTCACGACGGGTGCCGGCACACTCTCCGCGGATCGCTTCCTCGAGCGCCGCATCATGGCTTCGGATGACAAGTCCCGCAAACCGCTGCGCCGCGCGGTCGAGAGAGGCATTCTTTGAATGCCTCAGAAATATCCATCGACGTGAAATCCTTGTCGAAAACAGCCTGTCACGAGCTGTTTTCGACATTCTGACAGATTTTTTAAGCTTAAAACTTTTTCCTTGAAATACGTCTCGTTTTGGATAACCATCCCACGATGAAGGGCAAATCCGAGCGCCGTCATTCGCGACGGAACGACCCGTTGACATCAGGATTTCAGGAAAAGTTCTTTGTCTCCTCCGCCATCGCACAGCTTGTCCGAAACCGCACGCAACCGAAACGCCTTCGAAGGCATTCGCGCCCAGATCCGTGATCTGCGAACCGACAATATCGCCGTGCTTGCCAAGCGCGCTCGCGAGCTCGGCGGTGTTATTCCGCTATGGTTCGGCGAAGGCGACATGGTGACACCAGCCTTCATCCGCGACGCAGCCAAGAAGGCGCTGGACGAGGGCCAGACCTTCTACGTGCCGAACATGCGCGGCCTTCCGGCCCTGAACGAAGCCCTCTGCGACTATCAGACCCAATGGCATGGCCGCCCCATCCCGATCGAGCGCACCACCGTCGCGCCCGGCGGCATGCAGGCGCTCTACATGGCCCTGGAGCTGCTGGTCGATGTCGGCACCAATGTCGTCTATGTCGCGCCGCAATGGCCGAATATCCACAATGCCATCCATCTAATCGGCGGTGAGCCACGCCCGGTGTCGCTCGATTTCGACACAGATTGGCGGCTCGACATCGACAAGCTCTTCGCGCGCTGCGATGCCCGCACCCGCGCCATCTTTCTGTCGACGCCTGCCAATCCAACCGGATGGACGGCAACACGCGAGGAGATGCAGGCGCTGCTCGATTTCAGCCGCCGTACCGGCATCTGGATCATCTCCGATGAAGTCTATGCCCGCCTCTATTTCCACGGAGAGATCGCACCGTCGATCCTTCAGGTGGCCGACGATGGCGACCGGGTGATCGCCGTCAACAGTTTCTCCAAGGCCTGGGCGATGACCGGCTGGCGCATCGGCTGGCTTACACACCCCTCGGCCATTGCCGATCAGCTCGGCGCCATGACGCAATACGTAAACAGCGGCACCTCGGCGATGGTCCAGGCGGGCGGCGTCGCGGCGATCCGCGAGGGCGAGCCGCTGATCGCCGAAATCCGCGCCAGGATCAAAGCCGGCCTCGATCTCGCCTATGAAAAGCTGCCGCAGATACCTGGCATCATCCTGCCGGAAAAGCCGCGCGGCGGCATGTATGCTTTCTTCGCGCTTGAAGGCGAAGCCGATGCGACGGCAGTCTGCGAGCGCATTCTCGAAACAGCGCGCGTTGGCCTCGCGCCCGGCTATCACTTCGGGGAATCCGCGCGCGCATTCCTGCGCATGTGCACATTCCGGGACACCGAACAGATGCGTGTCGCACTCGATCGCATGGTCGACGCGATGAAATGACGGCCCCGCCCATAGCGGCGGACCGGCAATACCCGCGGGCAGATGGCGCCGGCGGTCATAACCAGAGGGAGACAATCAAATGAATTTTACCCGTCGTAATCTACTGGTCCTTGCGACCGTCGTCGGCATGGCCGGCGGCAGCCACTTCGCCTATGCCGCCGACGTGCTGAATGTCGGCTCCTATCCGAACAATCCGCCATTTGAATACAAGACCGACAGCGGTACCTTCGAAGGCTTCGAGGTCGATATCGTCAACGAGGCTGCCAAGCGCGCCGGCATGACGACCAACATAGCCGACTATGGCTTCCAGGCCCTGTTTGCCGCCACCAGCTCCAAGCGCATCGATGTGGCGATCTCCTCGATCACCATCACGCCGGAGCGTCTGAAATCGCAGTCCTTCACCCAGCCCTATTACGATTCCGACATGGGTATCGCCACCAAGGACGGTAGCGCGATCAAAGGGCTCGCCGATCTCAAGAGCAAGACCATCGGCGTCCTTTCCGGCTCGACCGGCGAGAAGTGGGTCAACGACAACAAGGCCGCCAACGGTTTTGCCGACGTCAAGGGTTACAACGCCCAGCAAGATATGTTCCTCGATCTCGGCGCCGGCCGCATCGATGCCGTCGTCAGCGACATTCCCGGCATGCAATATCTCTTCGTCAAGACCAAGGGCTTTGCCATCAAGGATCGCATCAAGACCGGCGAACAATACGGCCTGATGATGGCCAAGGATTCGCCGCTCGTCGCCAAGATCAACGACGCCATCACTGCGATGAAGAAGGACGGTACGCTCGAAAAGATCCACGAAAAGTGGTTTGGCAGCAAGGCGCCCGCCGGCTCCTCCACCGTCACCGAAATGCCTATCCCCAAGGCGTGATCAAAAGATCATTTTCGTTGAAATCTCTACGCCGGCCCTCTCGGCCGGCGTAATTGTGCTAGACCTTCATTCTGTTCGCCTGATGGGAGTGCCAATGTCGCTCGTCGATACTTTCTTCAATTCCGACGTCATGATTTCGGCCTTCCCCCAATTGCTGCGCGGTCTCTGGATGACGCTGGCGCTCGGCGTGGTCAGCATCCTCATCGGCGTTTCCGGCGGGCTCGTCGTCAGCCTGATCCGCCTTTATGCGCCGAAGCCCTTCCGGCTGCTGACGGTCGCCTATATCGACATCATGCGCGCCATGCCGATGCTCGTGGTGCTGATCCTGATCTACTACGCCCTGCCCTTTGTCGGCATCAGCTTCTCGGCCTGGTGGTCTGCGATCCTGGGCTTCTCGATCGTGCTGGCCGCCTATTCCGCGGAAGTCTTCCGGTCCGGCATTGAGAGCGTACCGCGCGGTCAGTTCGAAGCCGCCGCCGCTCTCGGCATTCCCTTCCTGGTAACGCTCTATAAGGTCGTGCTGCCGCAGGCGATCCGCATCGTCATTCCGCCGACCACGAGCAATTGCGTCTCGATGTTCAAGGATACGTCGCTCGCTTCGACCGTGGCTTTGCCGGAACTCTTGAAGGAGGGACAGAATGCGCAGGGCTTCTATGCTAACCCCTCGCCGCTGATCATGGCCGCGCTGATCTATATCATCCTGCTCTGGCCGATGGTGCGGCTTGTGAGTGTGCTCGAAAAGAGATTCAAGAGCGAGAAGGCGCGGTAGAGCAATTCCAGGAAAAGTGCGTAGCGGTTTTCCGTCCGGAATTGCGAAAGAACAAAGAGATAGAGCGGTTCTGCAATTCCGTGAAAAGCTGAACCGGTAGGCGGTAATAGCCATCAATCGAAGGCAGCACCGGAAAGGTGATTGTTAACGGACGCCTTCACTCCGCCAATATCCTTCCAGACTTCGGCGATTATGGCGGGATCGACATCGGCCATCATGTCCCGCAACCAGCCCTCATGGGCGGCGGCCATGGCGGTGAACAGCTCCTCGCCCTTCTTCGTCAGCCTGGCGACCGTCACGCGCCGGTCACCGTCGGGCGTCGCACGCAGAACCAGGCCATCCGTTTCCAGCCGCTCGACCAATCCCGTCACATTGCCGTTGGTGACCATCGTACGCTTGGAAAGTTCGCCAAGCCGCAGGCCCTCGCGCTCACGATAGAGCTGGGCCATCAGGTCGAATTGCGGCAAGGTCGCGCCGAACTCGTTGCGAAGGCGGCGGCGGATTTCCTGCGATATCAGCTTTGTGGTCGACAGCATGCGCAGCCAGAGCCGCAGCTCCTGCTTTTTGCCCTCTTGTGTCCCCTGGACGATGATTTCCAGATCGACGGTTTCACTTTCGGACTCAGCCATGATGTCAGCTCAAATCACCGCGTTGCAATTTCATACACGAACGGTCTACGGAGCAATATTTCAAATGTCAAAGGTTTACGCGTCAAGCTCGAAGACAGTCATTTCGCCAGCATTTTCCCCAGCATGAAGCCGGAGCCGGCGCCCGTACCCGCGCCCGGCCAGGTAGACGCGCCGCACATATAGAGCGAGCCGACAGGCGTCTTATAGCGCGAATAGCCGGCGACCGGGCGAAACAGGAAATTCTGGTCGAGGTGGTGGCTGCCGGAAAGATTATCGCCGCCGATCAGATTGGGATTTTCACGTTCGAGATCGAGGGGCGAAAACACCGACCGGCCCAATATCTTCGTCCGCAAACCCGGCGCATAGCGCTCGATGATGTCGAGCACACGCTCGGCATAGGCGTCTTTCACCTCGTCCCAACTTCCTCCATTGATCTCACCAGCCGCATCGCGACTGAACTCCGCCGGCAGAACACGAACCTGTATCCAGAGCACATGCTGTCCATCCGGCGCACGCGACGGGTCGATCGCCGTCGGCTGGCCCACCACCAATGCCGGCTCGACCGGCAAAAGCCCGCCCATTGCCTCGGCATAGACACGCGACATCATCTCCAGATCCGGCGCAATGTGGATATAGGCGAATGTCTTGAGCTCCTTGCCGGCCGTCCAATCCGGCAGACCAGAGAGCGCCAGATGGATCATCATCGCACCGGGTCCGGCGCGGAAGCGGGCAAGCCTGCGGTCGAACTCCTGGCGCGAAGCATCCTGATCGAGAAGCTTTCCGAACAGGATCTGCGGATGGACATTGGCGATGACAGCGCGCTTGGCTTCATAACGGCGCCCATCGGCAAGCACGACACCAGTCGCCTTGCCGCCGCTGGTGACGATCTTGTCGACGCGCGTGCCTAACATCAGCTCGCCACCTTTGGCCTTGAGCACGCCGACCATCGCCTTCACGATCGTATCTGCACCCCCTTTGCCGATCACCATGCCGAATGCCTGGTTGGCCATCGATTCAAGATAGGGAAAAAGCGCGCCGCCGGCGACATCGGGAGCGAAATCGAGATGCAGCCCCCAGGCGGCCATCATCGTCTTGAGCTTGGCATTCTGGAATCGCGCATCGAGAAAATCGCGTGGCGAGGCAAACAGCATCCGCGCGGTGTCATAGAGCCAGCCGGCCCCCTTTGCCCGCCACGCCTTCCAGACGACTCCTGCCGCAGCCACCGACGGCATCGGTGCACCGAGCAGGCCGAAAATATGGGGCGCATCCGAACCAAATTCCGACAGCATGGCCCGCCAGGCAGCAGCATCCTGCGGCGAAATATCGGCGATCGCACCCGTGGTCTTTTCCAGATCGGTGCTGACACCGAGATAGGTGCCGTCGCGGAAGACGCTGGCAAAACAATCGACCGCCGGCACAAAGCCGAGGCCCTCGGCGATCAATTCGTTCTTGTACTGCGCGAAAAAGGCGGAGCCGGCGAACATCGAGAGATTCATGGCGCAAAGGTCATGCCGAAAGCCCGGCAGCGTCACCTCGCGGGTTTTCACGGCACCGCCCGGCTCGGCATTGCCCTCGATGACGGCAACCTTCCAGCCTTTCGCCGCCAGATGCACCGCCGCCGCCAAGCCAT
This sequence comes from Rhizobium sp. CB3060, assembly GCF_025200735.1. Taxonomy (NCBI): domain Bacteria; kingdom Pseudomonadati; phylum Pseudomonadota; class Alphaproteobacteria; order Hyphomicrobiales; family Rhizobiaceae; genus Rhizobium; species Rhizobium sp. CB3060. The sequence continues at coordinate 2,499,851 of NZ_CP104158.1, forward strand.
TATGACCGGCGCCTACAATGATCGCATCATAGCTCATTGATTTGATCCCTCTTATGTCGTGATTATTATTGGCATATGCATACATTTTGAGCTTTAAGCTTCAAGTACCGGCGACGGAAAATTGCCGTGAACAACCACAACCAAATGTCGTTTCCGCAGGAAAATAGCGCATAAATAGCCTTTATTTTCCGGCGATTGCGTGCGTTGCAGGTGACGGCCCACCTGTGCCGTTTTTGGTCCTTGAACCACCGGCGGAATGCTTGCAATATCATATATTGTAACATAGGCTCGCCATCATCCAGCCGCCGCTGGACGGGCCCTTTGCGATGTGAGGAACGCGGCCGCGCTCTCGGCGGCAACGGCTTTCGAGCTTGGTCCTGAACCGAAGGCTCCAGCAGGGTTTTCGGAACAAGACCATACCAAACCACGGGGAACCCAACATGACCACCAATACTCTTGCCAGCTTAGCCACGGCCCTTGTTTCGGGCTCTATCAAGGTCGTCGATCTGACCGCGCCGCTCGGCCCCGAAACCCCGGTGCTTTACCTGCCGCCGCAGTTCGGCAAGAACACGCCGTCGGTCAAAGTACACAAGATTTCCGAATATAATCAGGACGGTCCGTTCTGGGCCTGGAACTGGCTGGAACTCGGCGAACACACCGGCACGCATTTCGACGCGCCCTGCCACTGGATCACCGGCAAGGACAATCCGAACAATACGACCGACACCATCCCGCCGCAGAACTTCGTCGCTCCAGTCAACGTCATCGACCGTTCGAAGGAAGCCGCGGCCAATCCGGACTATCTGCTGACGGTCGACAGCATCAAGGAATGGGAAGCCGAGCATGGCGCTATCGAAGCCGGCACCTGGGTGGTCCTGCGCACCGATTGGTACAAGCGCAACGGCTCAACCGAAGCCTTTCTCAATGCCGATGAAAACGGCCCGCATTCGCCGGGCCCGACCGCCGAGGCGATCGAATATCTACTGACGAAGGGCATCATCGGCTGGGGTTCGGAAACGATAGGCACCGACGCCGGCTCCGCGGGCGGCATGAACCCGCCTTTCCCGGCCCATAACCTGATGCACAAGAACAATCGCTACGGCCTCGCCAGCCTCTCCAACCTCGATCAGCTTCCGCCCAAGGGCGCCGTGCTGATCGCCGCACCGCTGAAATTCGTCAAGGGCACGGGCTCTCCGGTGCGCGCGCTGGCCTTGATAGCCTGATGGACTGGGAGGGTCGAAGCGTGGGGATGCTTTGACCCTCTTCTTCGAAACTCCTCTTTGCCTGGGGCGGCGGCATGAGCGACCATGACTACATTATCGTCGGCAGCGGCATCAACGCGCTGGTCGCGGCCGCCATACTCGGCAAGAAGGGACGCAAGGTGCTCGTCCTCGAGCGCAACGATCGCATCGGCGGTTGCCTGCGCAGCGAGGAAATCACCGAACCGGGCTTCATCCATGATGTCATGGCAACGACGATGGTGCTGTTCCTGACGTCGCCGGCCTATGGCGCCATCGGAAAGGATCTGGAGGCCCGCGGCCTCGAATTCGCCCACGCCGATCTGCCCACCGGCGTGCTGAGGCCGGATGGTTCGCACGTCATCTTCTCGAAGGACCGACGCCGCAACATCGCCACCTTCGACGAGCTGTCGCTCGGCGATGGCCAGACTTTCTTGCGCGAGATGGATGCGCTTGCCGCCGACGCTCCCTTCCTGTTTGCGCTGCTCGGTGGAGCACTTTGGTCAGGCTCCACGTTAAGGACTGTCGTAAAACAAGGCTGGGGCCGCGGTTTGCGCAAACTCGCCGCCTGGTTCGGCAACGCCCTGATGCCGGCCCGCAGCTATCTGGAAACCACCTATCGCTCGGAAGATATTCATGCGCTCTGGGCGCCCTGGGTGCTGCATTGCGGCCTCGGGCCGGAAAGCGCCTATTCGGCCGAGATGCTGAAGGTCATCGGCTTTGCCATAGAGCTCGCGGGCACTCCCGTCGTCAAAGGCGGCGCGGACGCGCTGCTGACGGCCTTCGAACGGCTGATCACGGACAATGGTGGCGAGATCCGTACCGGCGCCGATGTCGAAAGTGTCACCCCCGGTCCTGGCGGACGCGCCGGCGGCGTCAAGCTTGCCAGTGGCGAAACCCTGAACGCCAATGCCGGCGTCATCTGCTCCGTGACACCAAACCAGCTCTACGAGCGGCTGATAAAGGACTGGCCGTCGCCCCTCCCTCCGGACGTCAAAACCAGCGTTGCCCGCTATCGTTACGGCAAAGGCAATATGCAGATACACTACGCCCTATCCGAACCGCCACGCTGGAAGGCTGATGACGAACTTGGCAAGGTCGCTCTTCTTCATTTGACACCCGGCCTCGACGGCGTTTCGCGCGCCGCCAACGAATGCGAACGCGGGCTGCTGCCGGCTGAACCAACCGTCTGCATCGGCCAGCCGGTTTCCTTTGATCCCAGCCGTGCGCCGGAGGGTAAATCGATCCTCTGGCTGCAGCTTCCCGAAGCGCCGCGGCACATCAAGGGCGATGCGGCTGGCGAGATCGCCATACCGCCGGACGGCCGCTGGACAGAGGAAGTACGAGAGCGCTATGCCGACCGCATCGAGTCCTTGCTCGAAAGCCATATCGAAAAATTCTCCGGCATAAAGCTCGCGCGGCGCAGCTATTCGCCCGCCGATCTCGAAGCCATGAACATGAATCTCGTTGGCGGCGACCCCTATGGCGGCTACTGCGGCATCGACCAGTTTTTCCTCTGGCGCCCCTTCAAGTCGTCTGTTAACCACCGCACGCACGTAGCAGGTTTATACCACATTGGTGCTTCGACGCATCCCGGCCCGGGTCTTGGCGGCGGCTCCGGTTTCCTGCTCGCGTCATCATTAAAATAGCAGGATTCCACAGGGAGATATCGTCTAATGGAGGAGCGGTTTTCAGGCACCGTTTTGCGGCGTAGCCGAGAGAATACCGAGAAGCGTCCGACCATGGGCGAAATAGGGCTCAATCATTTCGCCCCCTATCTGATGAACCGGCTGATGGCCCGCTGGAACATCAACATGTCGGAAGAGCTGCGCGAATACGACATGACGACCGCAAAAATGCGGGCGCTCGCCGTTCTCAGCGTCTCTTCCTCGGTCACCATCAACGAACTCTCCGTCTTTGCCGTCACCGAACAATCGACAATGAGCCGCACGCTGGACTCCCTGGAGCAACAGGGTTTCATTCGCCGCCAGCCCCGCACCGAGGACATGCGCATCCGTGACGTCTCCATCACCGAAGAAGGCCGCACCGCCTTCGAAAAGGTGTGGCCGACCATGTATGACCTGTTTCTGCAGATGTTCGATGGCGTGGAGGAAACGGAATACCGGGCGTTCATCTCGACGCTGCATAAGGTGCTGCACAATATCCGCAAGCATGAGATTTGAGGCAAGGCAGGGGTGACGCCTGTGGCCGCCCCGTCCTTCGAGGCATCTTTCCGCTACACGTTAAGATGCACCTCAGGATGAGGCGGAGCGAAATTCGCAATTGGCGCGAAGGCTAGCCCTCATGGTGAGGTGCGGAGGACCGAAGGCTCGGAGCCTCGACACGAGGGCGGGTGGCTGAAACACACCTATCACAGCGTCGCCACCGTCTTCAGCGCACCGTCCAACGCAATCCCCTTCTCGTCCATCAGCGCCGCCTGTCTCAGCCGACGCATCCACGCAGCTCCGTCGTCACGATCGCGCAGCATCGATAGCGCCGACATCACGCGATCGAATTTCGACAGACCGCGCGCATGCGTGTCCGAATAGCCCTTTACCAGACGGCGATTGTTCAGCACTTCGACCGCGAGATCATAGTTGGTGCCGAGGAGATTGGTGGCAACGGAAAGCCAGGCCTCCCGATGCTCGACTTCGCGCGCATGCCGAAGCGTACCTCGACGCGTGCGGCGCAGCGCTGAAACGACATAAAGTCCGAGGAACCAAAACAGCGTGCCCGTCTGCACACGGCGGCCCTTGTTGACGATGCGATCGAGACGACCGAAAAGCTTGGGCCGGCTCTCGATCCAGAGGCCGAGACGTTTCGGCAGGGTGCCGCAGACCTCTTCCATGCGCGGATGCATATATTCGGTCATATAGACGATCTGGTCGTCCTTGGCGCCCACTTCCTTGCGCACGCGATCGAAGCGCGAAGCGCGCACCTTCAAATCGGCGACGCGGATGACATCGTCATAGGCCATGGCGACCGCGGTGTATTTCGCCGCCTGCACCGTGAAAGCGAAACCCTTCGCCTCACCGCCGGCTTTACGATCGAACGCGTAGAGCGCTGCGACCCGGGTCAGATATTCATCGGCATAGGCCGGGTCCTGATAGTCTGTGAGTTTCTTGATGCCGGCAAACAACAGCGGCCAGGCTTCCTCCGGAAACTCGGAACGGATGCGATGCACCAGACCGTCGAGCGCCGGGTGACCGGCCGTTTCCGGCAAGGCATCGAAATGCTTTGTTGGCGTCGCGGAAACAGCATCGCGCGGCTTGTCCTTGGCGCGATCGAAAGCGGCGTTGAAGGCCTTCAGGCTGGGTTCGATACCTTTGCCCCCGGCGCGGATCATCGCCTCGAAAGCCTGCTTGGCGAAAGGCAATGCTCCGGAAGCTGCGAGTGCACCGAACATCGAGGCGGAAATCACGCTGCCGTTCTTAACCGCCAGCGTCTCCATATCGAAGGCGATAGTGCGCTTGGCAGCAAAATCCGTGGCGTCGACTACCACTTCCGGATTGCCGATGCCATCGCCCGGCTTTTCCTTTTCGCCGACGGCGAAGGAACGATGCGTCGAGGCGATCAGCACGGTCTTGTCGGGCGTGACGAGACCCCGCAGCACGGACCGGCCGGCTTCCATCAGCTCGGCAGCCATAACGACATCGACATCGCCCGGCGTCGGCATCAGCGAAAAGATCGGCGCGTGACCATCGCGGGCCGGCAACATCTCGATATAGTAGATCGTCGCGCCCGTGCGCTGCGCCACGCCGGGAACGGAGGTGGTCTGCGCCATCCAGCCTTCGGCTTCGGCAAGCCCGACGATCCAGTCGGCCAAGACCCCGCCGCCCTGCCCGCCCATGGCAAGGACGGCCAGCGACAGCGGCTTGTCGGTCGACAGACGTTGGGTGCCTATGTCGGTCATGCTGACATGCTCGTTCATATCGATCCCTCAATCCGCAAAGACGATGCGGCCGGCCTGGCGGCGGGCCTGCAGCCAGCCGATGACGGCGGCACGCATGCGGGCGAGGAAGCGATCCCAGCCGGTTGGATTATGGATGATATCGGCGCGGTAGAAGGAGGGACAGAGCACCGCCGCCTCCGCCACTTCGCCGCAATTGCCACAGCCGACGCAATTATTGTCGACTGCCGCCACCGGATCGTCCTTCAGTGGATCGTCGGTATGCTTGACCGACAGTGACGGACAGCCGGAAAGACGGATGCAAGCGTGATCGCCCGTGCACACATCCTCATCGACGCCAAAGCGCTCCTTGACCATACGCTTGCCGTCCTTCACCGCCTTGGCGAATTGCGGCTTTACGCGCCGCTGCTTATTCAGCATGCATTCCGACGAGGCGACGATGATCTTCGGTCCTGGCTCCTTCGACGTCAGCGCCTCGCGCAACGTGTCGCGCATCTTGCCGACGTCATAGGTCCGGTCGATTTGGCGGACCCAGGTGGCGCCGATGCCCTTGACGGCGTTGACGATCGAATTGTTGGTCTTGCGGCGCGGGTTCAGCGCGCGCGAAGATGGAATGTCCTGGCCACCGGTCGCCGCCGAATAATAGTTGTCAACGACGAGGATGACGCCATCCTGTTTGTTGAAAACGGCATTGCCGACCGACGTCGCCAGGCCGTTATGCCAGAAACCGCCGTCGCCCATCACGGAAATGGCGCGCTTATCGGCGGCGACATTGAAGGCGGAGGGCGCGCCGGGCCGAGGCCGTAACCCATTGTGGTGCTGCCGATATTGAACGGCGGCAGGATCGAGAACAGGTGGCAACCGATATCGCCGGAGATGTGATGTTGGCCGAGTTCGTTCTCGACCAGCTTCATCGCCGCGAAAATCGGCCGCTCGGGACAGCCGATGCAGAAACCCGGCGGGCGCGGCGGCACGACTTCGGTTAGCGCCTTGACCTTCGGGTCGTTGAGAACAGGCGTCGGGTCCGGCAATGGCGGCTGGTTGCCGAGCAAGATGCGCTGATGCGTTTCCAGGAAATTCTTGATGCCTTTCACCAGCACAGGCGGGGTATATTCACCGCCCATCGGCAACACATCCTTTCCAGAGACCTTGGTCTGAATGTCGCGACGGCGCAGGATGGTGTTGAGCGATTGCTCGATATATTCCGGCGCGCCCTCCTCGACCATCAACACGGCCTTCTTGTTCGCGCAGAATTCGGCCATCTGATCGTCAACCAGCGGATAGGCGACATTGAGGACATAAAGCGGCACCGAGGAGTTGCCGTAGACATCAGCGAGGCCGAGCTGCTGCAGCGCGCGCATGACACCATTATACATGCCGCCAAGCAGGATGATGCCGACTTCGCCTTCGGACGGGCCGAAATACTCGTTGAGCTGGCGCTTCTTGATGAAGTCGACAGCCGCCGGCCAGCGCTTCTCCAGCTTCTCCTTCTCATGCAGGAAGGAAGCCGGTGGCAGCACGATGCGGTTGACATCACGCACGGGATTTTCCAGCGCCTGCTTGAGCGTATAGTTCGGCCGCTTGTTGTCCTTGGCTTCAAACTGGCCGTGAACATGGCAGCTACGGATGCCGACCTGCAGCATGACCGGCGTGTTGGAGGCTTCCGACAATTCGAAGCCCTCTTCGACCGCCTGTACGATCGACGGCAGGTTCGGGCGTGGATTGAGCAGCCACATCTGCGACTTCATGGCGTAGGCATGGCTGCGCTCCTGCATGATCGAGGAGCCTTCGCCATAGTCTTCGCCGATGATGATCAGCGCGCCGCCGGTGACACCGCCGGATGAGAGGTTGGAGAGCGCATCGGAGGCTACGTTGGTGCCCGCCGTCGATTTCCAGGTAACGGCGCCGCGCACCGGATACATGACCGAAGCCGACAGCATAGCGGCGGCAGCAGCTTCCGAAGCGGACGTCTCGAAATGGACACCCAGGTCCTCCATCACGTCCTTGGCATCCGCCAGCACATCCATGAGATGGGAAATCGGTGATCCCTGGTAGCCACCAACATAGGAAACACCGGATTGCAACAGCGCCTTGGTGATCGCGAGAATGCCTTCGCCGCGGAAAATATCGCCTTCTCCGAGCTTCAGATCCTCGACTTCGCGCACAAACGACCGTTCGGCCATCGAAGCTACCCCTTTGCCCTATCGGGCTTGCTCTTAAATCATTTGCAAAATCATATTTTGAACGCCGTCTGGCTGTCAATGAACAAATGGGAAACCCCAAAACCCGCCTAATTGCCAGAGCCATACATAGGGTTGAGGTTCGGAAAAATACTATTTTGAGTCATAAATGACGAACGTACATATATGTGTATGCATAAATTATGAGCTTCACCGCCTAAATCATCGCTCAAAAAGCTAAGCCGGAATCTGCGGAATGCCCAGAGAAAGCGCTTGCCGGTTCGGGAGGCTTATTTTAAGATTAAAACATTCCGAAAATAAATCGCCAGCGGCAGGCGGGCGTCACGCTTTTCTGCCGCTTAACAGGGGAACGGAGTGACCATGACAACGCTTACTCGGCGCGAGGCATTGAGCCTCGGCGCGGCCGCTTTTATTGCTGGAATTCTCGCGGGCAGGACGAGCGTGGAAGCCGCCGAAGCCGGCACGCTGACCATTGCCTTCAACGTCAATTTGCCCTCTTTCGACCCGACCACCGGTCCATCGGCGGTCAACCCCACAATCCAGGCGATCTATCGCTCGGTCTTCGACCAATATATCGGCCAGGGCCCGGATCTGAAATTCCAGCCGGGCTTGCTCACCGCCTGGGGCTGGAACGACGACAAGACCAAGGTCTGGATGGATGTTCGCGAAGGCGTCACCTGGCACGACGGCTCTAAATTCACGCCCGACGACATCGTCTGGTCGCTGGAGCGCGCCGCCAAACAGGAAACCGGCAATCCGATCCAGTTCATCTGGTCGACGGCCAACAATTACAAGGTGGAGGGCAATCGCATCACCGGCGATGTCGTCCGTTTCGAGCCGACCTATTTCAAATGGATGGCCTTCCTGACTGGCTATGTCCTGCCCAAGGACTACTACAGCAAAGTTGGCGCGGAAGGCTTCGAAAAGAAGCCTGTCGGCACCGGCCCCTACATGGTCGACGCCTATGAAGGCAATTCCTACCTGCGGCTGAAGGCAAACCCGAACTATTTCGGCGGCAAGCCGGCCTTCGATACCGTCATCTTTAAATTCGTGCCCGATACGACTAGCCGGGTCGCCGAGATCGAGTCCGGCTCCTCCGACGTGACGCTCGAAATCCCCTATGAGGATTTCGATCGCCTGAAAAAGAAATCCGGCCTTGCCGGCGTCGCCACGCCGATCTCCGATATCGGCATGATCTTCATCAGCAATGTCGATCCGATGTTGGACAAAAATGTCCGCCTTGCCGCCAACATGGCGATCGACAAGGAAGCGATCATCAAACGACTACTGCGCGGCTACGGCAAGCCGCTCTCGACGCTGGAAGCGCCGGAATATGACGCCTACGATCCTTCCATCAAAATCCCCTATGACCCTGCGCAGGCCAAGAAACTCTTGGCAGCCAGCGGCTATTCGCCGGAAAAGCCCGTCAAATTTGGCATCAAGACCACCCGTGGCTTCAAGCCGAAGGATTACGAGATGATCCAGGCGATCGTCGGCATGTGGCGCAAGGTCGGCATCGAAGCCGACATCGAAGTCTACGAAATCGCCAAGCACTACGAGCTACGTGCCGCCCACAAGCTCGGCCCGGCCGCCTTCTATAATTGGGGCAATGCCATCGGCGATCCCACGACCTCGACCGGTTTCGCCATGTTCGGTCCCTCGCCGCACTCGGCCTGGAAGACCAAGGATGTCGACGACATGCTGGGGCCGCTCTGGGTGGAAAAGGATGAGGCCAAACGCATCGCCGGCTGGAAGGCCGCGATCAAATACATCGCCGAACAGGGCTATGTGATCCCGCTGCTGCAATATGTCCAGCCGATCGTCTACAAGTCGAGCCTGAAGGTGACGCCGAATGTTTCCGGCGCCTTGCAGCCGACGCTGGTATCAAAGGCTTGATGTTTGGCTCCGCTTTTGCGGCGCTGCCCCTCACCCTAGCCCTCTCCCCGTTATGACTGGGAGAGGGAACGACCCCCGGTTCCCTCGCGTGAACACGTCGTTAGGGCTAGGCTGCGGGTGCCTCCTTCCCCTTCTCCCCGTCAGAACGGGGAGAAGGTGCCCGACAGGGCGGATGAGGGGCTTGGGGCTCTCATCACCACCAGCGGATGCCATCGGAATCCTGAACACATGATAGCAGTCTCCATTCTCAATCGCCTGCTCATGGCCGCAGCTACGCTATTTGGCGTGGCGTTGATCGTCTTCGTACTGCTGCGCGTCGTTCCGGGCGATCCGATTGCGATGATGATATCGCCGGGGGCAAGTCCCGCCGATATCGCCGCCCTGCGTGCCCATTACGGCCTCGACGCCAGCCTACCGGTGCAATTCGGCATCTGGCTGAAATCGGTTCTGACGGGCGATTTCGGCACCTCGATCTCCTTGAAGCGTGACGTTCTCTCCTTGCTCGGCGAACGCCTGCCGGCGACGCTGGAACTTGCTTTTGCAGCCCTCATCCTTGCTGTTCTCTTGGGCGGCGCCGTGGCGATAACAGGCACACTTGTCCGGCGCACGCCGCTGGAACCCGTCATCGACAGCCTCAACGGGCTCTTTCTCGCCGTGCCGGATTTCGTCTGGGCACTCGCCCTCGTGCTGGTCCTCGGCGTCCTCTTTCCGCTTTTCCCGCTCTCCGGCCGCATCGATCCGAGTATCGATGCGCAATTCGCGACACCTTTCTATCTCATCGAAAGCCTGGTGACTTTCCGCTTCCAGATATCAGCCGATATCGCGTCCCATATGGTCATGCCGGTGCTGGCGCTCGGCCTGCCGCTCGCCGCCATTATCGCCCGCGTGCTGAAGGCAACGCTCTCGGAGGCAATGGTGCAGGACTATATCCTGCTCGCCAAACTCAAAGGCATGTCGAACCTGCGCCTGGTGCTGCAAGAAGCGCTCCGCAACGCTGTTGGCCCGACGATCGCACTCACCGGCGTGCAATTCACCTTCCTGATCGGCGGCACCGTCATCGTCGAGCGCATCTTCGCCTATCCCGGCATCGGCAATATGGCGATCGACGCCGTCATCAATCGCGACCTGCCGCTGATCCAAGGTCTTGTGCTGGTCTTCGGCGCCCTCTTCATTCTCATCAATCTGGCCGTCGACCTGTTGGTGGCTGCGTTCAATCCGAGGCTCGCCCATGGCTGATGTCGCCGCGACTGCCTCCCCCAAACCGTCGCGCACCGCCATGCGGCTGCGCGCGCTGCTGTCGGAACCGAAGGTGATCTTCGGCGGCGGCTTCATCCTGATCCTGATCATCCTTGCGATCTTCGCGCCCTATATCGCGCCGAAAGACCCGCTGGAGCAGGATCTGATGTCCGGCACCCTGCCGCCCGTTTGGCTCAATGGCTCCGATCCGGGCTTTCTCCTTGGCACGGACGATCTCGGCCGCGACGTGCTGTCTCGTGCCATCTTCGGTTCGCGCGTCGCCCTTACCGTCGCTTTCGTTGCGGCGGGCTTGGCAGCCCTAATCGGCACGCTGCTCGGCCTCGTCGCCGGCTGGTATGGCGGCTGGATCGACAAGGTGATTTCCCGCCTCGTCGATATCTGGATGGCCTTTCCGCCGGTGTTGCTATCGATCCTCTTGGTCGCGGTCTTCGGCTCCGGCGTGCATTCGGTCATCGCTGCCATCGTCATCATCGACTGGACGCGCTTCTGCCGCGTCATACGCTCAGAAACCCAGGCTCAGGCACAGATGGACTATGTCACCGCCGCTCGCACGATCGGCTTCTCGCGCGCAAAAATCCTGTTCAGCGAAATCCTGCCGAATGTCGCGCCGGTGCTGATCGCCCTCGTCAGCCTGGAGATGGGCATCGCCGTCATCGTCGAGGCCATCCTTTCCTTCGTCGGCCTGTCGGTTTCGTCAGACACGCCTACCTGGGGTGGCATGATCGCCCAAGGGAGGCAGATCATCTATGACGGCTGGTGGGTGCTCGTCGTGCCGCTCATTGCCCTCTTTGCCACGGTGCTGGCCTTCAACCAGCTCGGCGACGGCCTGCGCCGCGCCCTTGATCCGGTCATGCGCCGATGACCGAACCGCTCCTCTCCATCACCGGCTTGAACGCCATCTCCGACCGCGACGGCGGCGCACCGATCCTGCGCAATGTCTCGCTGACATTGGAGCGCGGCGAAGTCCGCGGCCTCGTCGGCGAAAGCGGTGCCGGCAAATCCACGATCGCCAAGGCCCTGCTCGGCATCCTGCCGCGCACCGTGCGCGTTACCCATGGCTCCATTCTGTTCGAAAGCCGCGATCTGCTGAAGCTGCCAGCGAGGGACCTTCGCGACATCATGGGCAACGAGATTTCCCTGATCCCGCAGGACCCGCAAACCGCCCTCAATCCCGGCCGCCGCATCGAGGCACAACTGACCGACGGCTTGCGGCTGAAGCGCGGCCTGTCTTCGCGCGATGCCAGGCTGAAGGCTCTAAAGTTGCTGGAGGAGGTGCATATCCGCGATCCCGAACGCGTGTTGCGCGCCTATCCGCACGAACTTTCCGGCGGCATGCGCCAGCGCATATTGATCGCCGCCGCCTTCGCGCTGGAGCCGAAATTGGTGGTCGCCGACGAGCCGACTACGGCCCTCGATGTCACGGTGCAGAAACAGATCCTGCGGCTGATCCGTGGCCTGCAGGAGGCACACGGCACCGCCGTCATCTTCGTCACCCATGATCTCGGTGTCGTCGCACAGATCTGCGATACTGTCACCTTGCTCTATGCCGGCAAGGTCATCGAGGAAGGCCGCACCGCCGATGTGCTCGGCAATCCGCAACACGTCTATACGAAATCCCTCATCGCCGCCGGCCCGCGCTATGATCGGCCCGATGCCGGGCTGACGCCGGTGCCGCAAGCGGTCTTCGAACAATTGCGCCGTGAGATCGGCATTCGGGAGGGCGGAAGATGAGTCAATCCGACATCCTCCTTTCCGCAAAAGGCCTCGACGTCATCTACGGCGCCAAACGCCATCTGTTCGGCCCGGGTGACAGCGGCAACAAGGTGCTGCACAGCGTCGATATCGATATCCGCCGCGGCGAGACCGTCGGTATCGTCGGCGAAAGCGGTTCCGGCAAGACGACGCTCGGTCGGGCGCTGCTGCGGCTGGTCGACCCCTCCGCCGGCAGGATCCATTTCGACGGCAAGGACATCACCCATATGCCGGATGCCGAGATGCGGCCGCTGCGCCGGCGCATGCAGATGATCTTCCAGGACCCGATGGCGTCGCTCAATCCGCGCCATACGATCCGCCGTATCCTGGTTGAACCGCTGCTGCTGCATGGACTGGCAACCGACCGGCAGGCCGCCGAACGCCGCGTCGCGGCGATCCTCGACCGGGTGACGCTGCCGCATGCCTGTCTCGACCGCAATCCGCATGAACTTTCCGGGGGCCAGCGTCAGCGCATCGGGATCGCCCGCGCCGCCCTGCTCGAGCCGGATTTCGTGCTTGCCGACGAAATCGTCTCAGGCCTCGATGTCTCGACGCAGGCGCAGGTGCTGAATTTGCTGAAGGAGCTTTCCCGCGACCTCGGCCTGTCCATGGCCTTTATCAGCCACGACCTCTCCGTCATTCGCGCTGTTTGCGATCGCGTCTATGTGATGCGCCGCGGCCGCGTCGTAGAGGAAGGAGATTGCGAACGTGTCTTTGCGGCGCCAGCCTCTGGCTACACCCGCATGCTGCTCGACGCCATACCATTGCCGGAGATCGACCCGACCTGGCTCGGCCGCGCAACCGCGCAGGAGGATGCGGCGTAAGCCAGCTATTTAAGTCGGAAGCGCTGGATCTTGCCCGATTCCGTTTTCGGTAAAGCGTCCACGAAGACGATCGACCGTGGATATTTGTAGGGCGCGATCACTGCTTTGACGTGATTCTGCAGCGTCTTCACCAGCAAATCCGAGCCGGCGATGCCGGGCATCAATACCACATGTGCCTGAACGATATGGCCACGATCTTCGTCCGGCTTACCGATGACGGCGCATTCCAGCACGTCGGCATGCGATAGAAGTGCCGCCTCCACTTCCGGCCCGGCGATATTATAGCCGGCGGAAAGAATAATATCGTCGGAGCGTGCGGCGAAATGGAAATAGCCGTCTTCATCCTCGATGAAGCTGTCGCCGGTCAGGTTCCAGCCATCCCTGACATAATTGGCCTGCCGGTCGTCGGCGAGATAGCGGCACCCGATCGGGCCGCGAACCGCGAGCTTGCCGATCGTGCCGCGCGGAACTTCGTTCATGTCATCATCGACGACGCGCGTCTCATAGCCGGCAAGCGGCTTGCCGGTGCAGTTGGGCTTGGCGTCGTCGACCCGGTTGGAAATGAAAATATGCAGCAACTCGGTCGAGCCGATACCGTCGAGGATCGGCTTTCCGGTCTTTCGCGTCCATTCTTCGAAGATCGGCCCCGGCAGCGTCTCGCCGGCGGAAACCGCAATGCGGAGGGAGGAAAGGTCCGCCCCGTCCTCCATCGCCGTCAGCATGGCGCGATAGGCGGTCGGCGCGGTAAAGCTGATCGTCGCGCCATATTCCTGAATAATCTCGATCATATTCTTCGGCGAGGCGTTTTCGAGAAGCGCCGTCGACGCTCCGAACCGCAACGGGAACACGACGAGACCCCCAAGCCCGAAGGTAAAGGCGATCGGCGGCGAGCCGATGAAAACATCCTCTGGCGTGACCTGCAGGACTTCTTTGGCATAGGCATCGGCGATGATAAGGATGTCCCGATGGAAATGCATGGTGGCCTTGGGAACGCCCGTCGACCCCGAGGTGAAACCGAGCAGTGCGACATCGTCCCGCCCTGTCCTTGCCGCCTCGAAACGCACCGGTTTGTTGAGCGCGATACGGTCAAGCTCGGCATCGTGATTGGCGGTGCCGTCGAAGCCGACGACCTGCTTCAGAAACCGGCTATCCTTCGCCGCCGCAACGAGTTCTTCCAGCAACCTCGTGTCGCAGAGAGCGAAGAAGATTTCCGCCTTATCGATGATCTTCGAGAGTTCGCCTGCTCTCAGCATCGGCATGGTGTTGACCGCGACAGCGCCGACCTTAGTCACCGCCAGCCAGCAGGCAATCATCGCCGGATTGTTGCCCGAGCGGATCAGAACGCGATTGCCGGGCTTGATACCGAAATTCTCGACGAGCGCATGAGCGATGCGATTGGTCCAGTCCGCCAGTTCCTTGTAGGTACGCCGGCGGCCGTTGCCGATCAGCGCGACGTGATCGCCGAAGCCGCGCTCGACCATGCGGTCGCTGAGCTCGACACCCGCATTCAACCAGTCGGGATAGTCGAAACCATCCAGCAACAGCTCCGGCCATTCCCCCGCCGGCGGCAGGTTGTCCCGCGTGAATGTATCGGCATGACCGGTCGGTCCAAGCATGGTTCGCTCCCGCATTCCTCTCGACCCAATTGCCACCCAACACCCAATCTCCCGGCAGCGCGTGCGGCATTGTCGAAAATGATTGCACCGAAGACACAAATGTTCAAGCAAGAAATTTTAAGCCTAAAATAATTTCTAATGAGCATTGATTCCAAAGCATATTTCGATCTTATTGCACCGTCGGGATCGGATTTCGTGCGGGAAATCCCGCAAGACAACTCTTGACGAATGATGGCGACAAGATATTTTAAACTTAAATAATTCGAGTGACCCGACTTCGGCGTCACAGGAGGGATAAGCGATGCAAATCGTCTGTATCGGCGGCGGACCCGCGGGGCTCTATTTCGGGCTTCTGATGAAGAAGCTGCATCCCGAACATTCGATCAAGGTCGTCGAGCGCAACCGTCCTTACGACACCTTTGGCTGGGGCGTCGTCTTCTCCGATGCCACCATGGTGTCGATGCGCGAATGGGATCCGGAAAGCGCCACCGAAATCGAGGACGCCTTCAATCATTGGGACGATATCGAGGTCTGGTTCAAGGGCACGCGCCAGCGCACCTCCGGCCACGGCTTCGTCGGCATCGGCCGCAAGAAGCTGTTGAATATCCTGCAGAAACGCTGCGAAGCGCTGGGCGTCGAGCTGATCTTCGAAACGGAGGTCACCTCCGACCTCGATTTCCCCGACGCCGATCTGATCATTGGTTCGGACGGCCTGAACTCGAAGATCCGCAACCACTATCCCGACGTTTTCCAGCCGGACATGATCACCCGTCCGAACCGCTATATCTGGCTCGGCACCAACAAGCTCTTCGACGCCTTCACCTTCGATTTCCGCAAGAGCGAGCATGGCTGGTTCCAGGCGCATATCTACAAATTCGACGACAAGACCTCGACCTTCATCGTCGAAACCACCGAGGAAGCCTATCTCGCCCACGGTCTCGACAAGATGGAGCAGGACGGCTCGATCGCCTTCTGCGAAAATCTGTTTTCCGAAGTGCTCGACGGCGCGTCGCTGATGACCAATGCCCGCCATATCCGCGGCTCGGCCTGGCTGAACTTCAGCCGGCTGATCTGCGGCAAGTGGAGTCATTTCAACGGCAATTCGCATGTCGTGCTAATGGGCGACGCCGCCCACACCGCCCATTTCGCCATCGGCTCCGGCACCAAACTTGCGATTGACGACGCCATCGAGCTGACCCGGCAATTCCAGATTCACGGGCACAGCAGGGACAAGATACCGGCTGTTCTCGAAACCTATGAGGAGATCCGCCACGTCGACGTCGCCCGCATCCAGAATGCGGCGCGCAACGCGATGGAATGGTTCGAAGTGGTCGGACGGCGCTATGCCGACACGCTCGAACCCGAGCAGTTCATGTATTCGATGCTGACCCGCTCCCAGCGCATCAGCCACGAGAATCTGCGACTGCGGGATAAGAGCTGGCTGGAGGGCTACGAGCGTTGGTTCGCCAGGAAATCGGGCCTTGCCGTCGGCAACGACCGCTGCCTGCCACCGATGTTCACGCCCTATCAGCTACGCGACGTGACGCTCATCAACCGTATCGTCGTCTCGCCGATGGCGATGTATTCGGCGGAAAACGGCGTCATGAACGATTTTCACATCATCCATCTCGGTTCGCGGGCGCTCGGCGGCGCCGGCCTCGTTTTTGCGGAAATGACCTGCGTCACGCCGGATGCCCGCATCACCCCCGGCTGCCTTGGCCTCTGGAACGAAGAACAGGCGGCACAATGGAAGCGGCTTGTCGATTTCGTGCATTCAAACAGCGCCGCCAAAATCGGCATCCAGCTCGGCCATGCCGGCCGTAAAGGCGCAACGAAAGTGGCTTGGGAAGGGATCGATCAGCCGGTCGCCGAAGGCGAATGGCCGCTGATCTCAGCCTCCGCTGTCCCCTACCTCAAGAACAGTCAGACACCGAAGGCCATGGACCGTGCCGACATGGATCGCGTCAAGGCCGATTTCGTCCGCGCGACGGAGCTAGCGATCACCACCGGCGCTGACTGGCTGGAGCTGCACTGCGCCCACGGCTATCTCCTGTCGAGCTTCCTGTCGCCGCTCACCAATCTGCGGGAAGATGAATATGGCGGCAGCCATGAAAACCGCGCCCGTTACCCCCTCGAAATCTTCCGGGCCATGCGTGCAATTTGGCCGGAGGACAAGCCCATGTCCGTCCGTCTTTCCTGCCATGACTGGACCGATGGCGGCAACACGCCGGAAGATGCGGCAATTTTTGCGGCCATGTTCAAGAATGCCGGTGCCGACCTGATCGATTGCTCATCCGGTCAGGTGTCGAAGGAGGAAAAGCCGGTCTATGGCCGCCTGTTCCAGACGCCGTTCTCCGACAAGATCCGCAATGAAATCGGCATTCCGACCATTGCCGTCGGCGCGATCTCGGAGGCCGACCACGCAAATTCGATCATCGCGGCCGGCCGCGCCGATCTCTGCGCCGTCGCCCGTGCGCATCTGGCCGATCCCGCCTGGTCGCTGCACGAAGCCGCCAAGATCGGCCTGACCTCGATCCCCTGGCCGAAGCAATATCTCTCCGGCAAGACGCAATACGAAACCAATCTTGCCCGCGCGGCCGCCACCGCGCCGGCGAAGTGAGGCACGCATGACGACGTCTGGCAAACTCGCGAACCGTCACGCCCTCGTCACCGGCGCCGGGAGCGGCATCGGCGCGGCGATCGCGCGGGCGCTCGCGGCGGAGGGCGCACGCGTGACGCTTGCTGGGCGAAGAAAGGAACCGCTGGAGGTCGTCGCCGCCGAGATCGGCGCGAATGCCATCGTCGTCGACGGTTTCGACGTCACCAGCGTCGAAGCGATCGCGAGTGGGCTGAACATTGCGCGCGAAAAATTCGGTCCTGTCGATATTCTCGTCAACAATGCCGGCGAAGCACCGACTGCGCCTTTCGAAAAAACCAGCCTGGATATGTGGAACCACGTCCTGACGGTCGATCTCACCGGCGTTTTCCTGGTGACGCAGGCCGCCCTACCGGACCTCAAAGCGCATGGCGCCGGCGCGCGCATCATCAACATTGCCTCGACGGCGGGCCTGACCGGCTACGGCTACGTATCCGCCTATGTTGCCGCCAAGCACGGCGTCGTCGGCCTGACGCGGTCACTGGCGCTGGAGCTTGCAAAGACTGGCATCACCGTCAATGCCGTCTGCCCCGGTTTCACCGATACACCGATCATCGAACGCTCGATCGCCACCATCGCCGCCAAGACGGGACGCACGGCGGAACAGGCGCTTACGGAATTCACCAAATCCAATCCGCAGGGACGGCTCGTCAAACCCGAGGAGGTTGCGGACACCGTTCTATGGCTGGCATCGCCGGCGGCGGCATCGATCAATGGACAGGCAATCGCGGTTGCCGGTGGGGAGGTTTTAGCGGGATGAGCGATCGGGACATGACGATGCAGGGCCATCTCAAGCCCTTCAAAGATTACAAGCCGCAACATTTCCTCTGGGAGGTCAGCGATGACGGCCGCGTCGCTACGATCCGGCTGAACCGGCCGGAACGTAAAAACCCGCTGACCTTCGACAGCTATGCCGAGCTGCGCGATCTCTTCCGTGATCTCACCTATGCATCGGATATACGCGCCGTGGTGTTGACCGGAGCGGGCGGCAATTTCTCTTCCGGCGGCGATGTCTTCGAGATCATCGAGCCGCTGACCCGCATGGCGATGCCCGAGCTTCTCGCCTTCACCCGCATGACCGGCGATCTGGTGAAGGCCATGCGCAAGTGCCCTCAGCCGATCATTTCCGCCGTCGACGGTATCTGCGCCGGTGCCGGTGCCATCCTCGCCATGGCCTCCGACTTGCGCTTGGCGACGTTCGAAGCCAAGACGGCTTTCCTCTTCACCCGCGTCGGCCTCGCCGGCGCCGATATGGGCGCATGCGGCATCCTTCCCCGCATCATCGGCCAAGGCCGTGCCGCCGAACTGCTGTTCACCGGCCGCTCGATGACATCGGCTGAGGGCCATGCCTGGGGTTTTTACAACAGCCTGCATGTGAGCGCCGATCTGGAGCAGGAAGCCGTCAAGCGCGCCCGCTCGCTGGCCGATGGGCCATGGTTCGCCCATGGCATGACCAAGACCATGCTGAACCAGGAATGGGCAATGGGTATCGACGAGATGATCGAATCCGAGGCGCAAGCCCAAGCGGTTTGCATGGCAACTCAGGATTTCCGCCGCGCCTTCGAGGCCTTCGCCGCCAAGCGCAAGCCTGAATTCCAGGGGAATTGAGGCGATGTCCGCGATATCAAGCCTCTCCGGTCCGAACCGGGATCATCTGGATTGGCCGTTCTTCGATGAACGCCACGGTGAATTCGCGGCTGAAGTGGACGCTTTCGCCAAATCTCCGGTTATGGCCGCCATCGACCACAGGGATGTCGACGGCGCTTGCCGCAAGCTGGTCAAGGCGCTTGGCAGTGCCGGCCTCCTCGCGGCAGCAACCGGCACCTCAGATAGTGATCCGCTGATCGATTGCCGCCTCGTCTGCCTCGCCCGCGAAACGCTCGCATGGCACGATGGTCTTGCCGATTTCGCCTTCGCCATGCAGGGCCTCGGCACCAGCGCAATCGGCCTTTCCGGCTCACCGGAACTGCGTGCCGCCGTGCTCCCGAAAGTTCGCGCCGGCGACTGGCTTTCCGCCTTCGCATTGTCGGAAAAGGATGCCGGCTCGGATGTTGCGGCGATGAGCTGTGCGGCCCGCGTCGATGGCGATCACTATGTCCTCGACGGTGAAAAGACCTGGATCTCCAATGGTGGCATCGCCGACGTCTACACCGTGTTTGCCCGCACCGGCGAGGCGCCGGGCACGCGCGGCATTTCCGCCTTCGTTATCTTCGCTGACGATCCGGGCTTCTCGATCGCCGAACGCATCGAAGTGATCGCGCCGCATCCGCTGGCGACGATCCGGTTCGAGAATTGCCGCATTCCCGCCTCGCGGCGTCTCGGCGCGCCGGGCGAAGGCTTCAAGATTGCCATGCGCACGCTCGATATCTTTCGCGCCTCCGTTGCCGCCGCCAGCCTTGGCTTTGCGCGGCGGGCGCTGGATGAATCGCTGGCGCATGTCCGCACGCGACCGATGTTCGGCGCGACGCTCGGCGACCTTCAGTTGACGCAAGCAGCCCTCGGCGATATGGCGACCGGCATCGACGCGGCGGCCTTGCTCACCTATCGGGCGGCCTGGCGTCGCGACGTGCAGCATCTGCCGACGACGCGCGAGGCGGCCATGGCCAAGATGGCGGCCACGGAAACCGCGCAAGCCGTCATCGACCGCGCCGTCCAGCTTTTCGGCGGACGCGGCGTCAAGGCAGGAGAAATAACGGAAAAACTCTATCGGGAGATACGCGCACTTCGTATTTACGAAGGTGCGACGGAGGTTCAGAAACTGATCGTTGCGCGCGAACTTCTGAAGACAAATTGATGGAGATTGAGAGCATGAGCCGCGAGATTTTCGACTGGGCCGACCCGTTCCGGCTGACGGAGCAGTTGAGCGACGATGAACGCATGGTGCTTGATACCGCACATTCCTACGCGCAGGAGAAACTGGCGCCCCGCGTCCTCGAAGCCTTCCGCCATGAGAAGACCGACCCGTCGATCTTCCGTGAAATGGGCGAACTCGGCCTGCTCGGTCCGACGATCGCGCCGGAGCACGGCGGCGCCGGCCTTGGCTATGTCGCCTATGGCCTGATCGCCCGTGAGGTCGAGCGCGTCGACAGCGGCTACCGCTCGATGATGAGCGTGCAATCCTCGCTCGTCATGGTGCCGATCAATGCCTTCGGTTCAGAAGAACAGAAGCAGAAGTATCTGCCGAAGCTCGCCACCGGCGAATGGATCGGCTGCTTCGGCCTCACGGAACCTAACCACGGCTCCGATCCCGGCTCGATGGTGACCCGCGCCAAAAAGGTCGATGGCGGCTATAGCCTGACCGGTGCCAAGACCTGGATTTCTAATGCACCGATCGCCGACGTCTTCGTCGTCTGGGCCAAGACTGAAGACGGCGTTATCAGAGGCTTCATCCTGGAAAAGAGCTGGAAGGGCCTGTCAGCCCCCGCAATCCACGGCAAGGTGGGCCTGCGCGCCTCCATCACCGGCGAAGTCGTCATGGACAACGTCTTCGTGCCGGAAGAAAACCTGCTGCCGAACGTTTCCGGCCTCAAAGGCCCCTTCACCTGCCTGAACTCGGCCCGCTTCGGCATTGCGTGGGGCGCTCTCGGCGCGGCCGAGGATTGCTACGCCAAGGCGCGGCAATATGTGCTCGACCGCAAACAGTTCGGCCGGCCGCTCGCTGCCAACCAGCTCATCCAGAAGAAGCTTGCCGACATGGTGACCGAGATCACCCTCGGCCTGCAGGGTTGCCTGAGGCTCGGCCGCTTGAAGGAAGACGGCCATCCGCCGGTGGAGCTAACCTCGATCCTGAAGCGCAATAGCTGTGGCAAGGCGCTCGAGATCGCCCGCGCCGCCCGCGACATGCTCGGCGGCAACGGCATTTCCGACGAGTTCGGTATCGCCCGCCATCTCGTCAACCTCGAAGTCGTCAACACCTACGAAGGCACGCACGACATCCACGCCCTCATCCTCGGCCGTGCCATCACCGGCATCGCCGCTTTTTCGAACTGAGGCCGGCCTTGGCATTCAAAACCACCAGACCCCTGCGCTTCGGAGACTGCGATCCCTCGGGGATCGCCTATTTCCCGTCGTATCTGAACATCCTCGTCGGGGTGCTGGAGGATTTTTTCGGCTCGTTGGGTTTTCCCTGGAAGGCGCTGGTCAACGACCGCCGCATCGGCGTGCCGACCGTACGGCTCGACTTGACCTTCGTGCGCCCTGGCTTTCAGGGCGATGAGCTTGATTTCATGGTGGCGGTGCGCGGCATCGGTCGTTCCTCGCTCGATCTGGAACATCAGGTTTCGGCGAATGGTCAAGTCCTATGGACCGCCCGCCATCGTGTCGTTTCCACCTCCCTCGACACTCATCAATCGCTTGCGTGGCCGGACGATATCCGCGCTGCGCTGACCTCTCATCTGGAGATGACCGATGCACACCATCCTGCAACCTGAAGGCTGGGCCAAGCCGATCGGCTATGCCAATGGCATGGCGGCGACCGGTCGCATGGTGTTCGTCGGCGGACAGGTCGGCTGGAACGCCGCTTGCGAATTCGAGAGCGACGATTTCGTCGAGCAGGTGCGCCAGACGCTGAAGAATGTCGTCGCCATTCTCGCCGAGGGCGGCGCCAAGCCGCAGCACATCACCTCGATGACCTGGTATTTCACGGACAAGAGCGAATATCTCGCCAATCTCAAGGGCATCGGCCAGGTCTATCGCGAGATCATCGGCCGGCATTTTCCGGCCATGGCCGCCGTGCAGGTCGTCGCCCTCGTAGAGGACCGCGCCAAGATCGAGATCCAGGCGACCGCCGTTATTCCGGAATAGGGTGGGCTCACCATGTCGGCATCGCGCTTTTCGGATACTGTTTCGGCGACGCTGACCGATGACGTTCTCGTCGTCACCATCGACAATCCGCCCGTCAACGCGCTCTCGGCCGATGTCCGCGCCGGTTTGATGGCGGCACTCGATCATGCCGAAAAGGATAGTGCAGTCGTTGCCGTCATATTGACGGGGACCGGAAACACCTTCATCGGCGGCGCCGACATCAAGGAGTTCGGCAAGCCGCCGATCGAGCCGCTGCTGCCGCTGGTTATCGCCCGCGTCGAAAAGTTTGCCAAACCCGTTGTCGCCGCCATCAACGGTGCAGCCTTGGGGGGCGGCCTGGAAGTGGCGCTTGCCTGCCATGAGCGTATTGCCAGCCCTTCCGCGAAAATCGGCCTGCCGGAAGTCAAGCTCGGCATCGTTCCCGGTGCCGGCGGTACGCAACGCCTGCCACGCCTGATCGGCACCGTCGCAGCCATCGAACTGATCGCCAACGGCCGCATTGTCTTGGCCAATGAAGCGGACAAGCTCGGTATCATCGATAGCCTGATCGAAAACTCGCTGATCGACTCAGCTATTGTCAGCGCCAGAAGCGCAGCCGATGTCCCTTTGAGACGTACCGGTACATTGCCCGTCCCGCCAGGCTCTCAGGAAGCCATCGACAAAGCGGCCGCGGAAGCGCTTCGCAAGGCGCGTGGTCAGCGAGCGCCCGCCGAAGCCGTCCGTCTTATTCGCATAGCCGCGACGACATCGCTGGCGGAAGGGCTCGCCGAGGAACGCCGCACGTTCGTCACCCTTCGCGATAGCGATGAGGCAGCGGCGCTACGCCACGTCTTCTTTGCGGAACGCGCCGCCGGCAAGGTCGACGGCCTGGAAAAGGTCTCGCCGCGCAAAATCAAAACCGTAGGTATCGTCGGTACCGGCCTGATGGGGTCCGGCATTGCGGTGGCCGCGCTGAACGCCGGCTATGGCGTCATCGGTATCGAGCAAACCCGCGAAGCTGCAGACAAGGGCCGTGAGCGCATAGCCGGCATCCTCGACAAGGCCGTGCAATCAGGCCGCCTCGATACCGCAGGCCGGGACGATCGCCTGAGCCGGCTGACGGTCGCCGCCGATGCGGCAGAACTCGCGCAAGCCGATCTGGTCATCGAGGCCGTCTTCGATGATCTGACCGTCAAGACCGAGCTTTTCCAACGCCTCGACGGTATCCTTCGCACCGACGCCATCCTTGCAACCAACACAAGCTATCTCGACCCTGATGCCATTGCCACCGCAACCGCCCATCCCGAGCGGGTCGTCGGCCTGCACTTCTTCTCGCCCGCCAACATCATGCGGCTGCTGGAGGTCGTGAACTGCAAAAGGACTGCGCCGGATGTGCTCGCCAGCGCGCTGGCCTTCGCCAAGCGGCTTGGCAAACTTCCCATCGTCTGCGGCGTCACCGAAGGCTTCATCGGCAATCGCATTTTTTCCGCCTATCGCCGAGAGGCCGAATTCATGGTCGAAGACGGCGCGCTGCCGCATGAAATCGATGCGGCGCTGGAGGTCTATGGCTTCCCCATGGGCCTCTTTGCCGTCTACGATATGGCCGGCCTCGAAATCGCCTGGGCGCGGCGCAAACGCCAGGCGGCAACGCGCGATCCCGCCGCCCGCTATGTCGTCATCGCCGATCGCCTCTGCGAAGCCGGTCGCTTCGGCCAAAAGGTTGGGCGCGGCTGGTACAGCTATCCGGATGGCAAGCGCACGGTGGACGCCGAAGTCACGGCGCTGATCAAAGCCGCCCGCGCGGAAAAGGACATAACACCAAAGAGCTTTACCGCAGATGAGATCGTCACCCGGCTGTTGAAGGCCATGGCGGATGAAGGCGATGCACTCCTGGCCGAGGGGATCGCCGCCCGCGCCAGCGATATCGATCTGGTGATGATCAACGGCTACGGCTTTCCGCCTCACAAGGGCGGCCCGATGTTCGCGGCTGGGCGTCGCTGAAAATCATCAAGCCGCCGATGAGAGCAGCGTGAACAGCTCCTGCGGCCGGTTGACGCCGCGTAGCGCATAGCGGCCGACGGAGACAAGATCGTTGCTCTGGCTGGATGACAGCGCCTCAACGAAATTCGACGACATCAGGATGTTGCGGTCGGCCGAACGGCACATGGAGGCGATGCGGCTGACCTCGTTGACGGCGGGGCCGATGACGGTGAAATCCAGCCGGTCCATGCTGCCGATATTGCCGTAGAAGACATCGCCGATATGCAGGCCGAGATAGACGTCGGTTACCGGCCTGCCCTCAATCTGCCGCTGGGCATTGAGATCACGCAGCCGCTGGCGCAGCAGCGATTCCGCCATCAGCGCCGCAGCGCAGGCATCGCCTGAATCGCGCGCCTTGAAGATCGCCAGCGTGCCATCGCCGATCAGTTTCAGCACGTTGCCGCCCGCTTCGTGGATCGAGGAAATCACGGCGTCAGCATACGCGTTCAGCATCGGAATAATTTCGTCGGGCTCGGCCGTGTCCGAAATGCGGGTATAGTTCGCGAGGTCGGAGAACCATAGCGCCGCCGAGATGCGCTCGGCCTTACCGCGTGTGATCTTGCCTTCGAGGACATGCCGAGCGGCATCTTCGCCCAGATAGACCTCGGCGATGGTGCGGGCAATGCGTCCCATGGCGGTGCATTTGATCGCCAAGGCCAGCGCGGGTGTAAGCTTGCGCAGAACGCGCAGGTCCTCGTCAGGGAAACCCACTCCGGCGGTGGTGGCGAAATGAGAATAGAAACAATCCATCTCGCCGATGGTGCCCCCTTCCTCGAACCGGTGCACCAGAGCGAGGTAGTCGGTATGACCATCGGTCTTCAGCGTATCGAGTCCGAAGAAATCGATCGGGTCGCCGAAGCCGATGCGGCGACGCACCTCGTCCCCGCCTGTCGTCAGCAAATGATAGAAGGAGGAACGCTGCCAGTTCTCGGCGGCGATCCCCTGATGCGACGGGCCATATTCGAACTCGCGTTCGACCACCTGGTTGCCGTCCCAGCGGAAGGCGCGGCCTTCATAGACCGGGTGCAGCGTATCCATCAGCGCCATGGCTCGGTCGACATTGAGGCCACGCTCGCGGCATCCCTCGCAGAAACCTGCCAGGATGTCGGCTTCCCCCATGCCCTTAAGGCCGCTCTGCATGAGCCAGGAGGCGATTTCGCCAATGTCCTTATCGTTCATGGATATCTCCCGACCCAGAATAGATTCGGTTTAATACGAAATAGGCAGCCTTGGAACGCCGCACAACGCAAATAGGCCAATAGAAAACAAACGATCGCCGCTCCTGTGGCACAGAGGCGGCGATTCGACTCATTGAGATGGTGTAGCAGGACGACCGATTCAATCTTTCACATGCGGCTTCAACAGATCTTCCAATCCGATGTGGCGGAAGAGTTCGGCGCGGACGCGGTCGGCGACGCCGTTGACGATTTCCGCGCCGTCTTCAGAGGGATCGATATGGGTGCGGAACGGACGCGTCCCGAAGGGCATGTTGACGACATCGACGATGGCGGTGGCGACCGAGGCGGCATCCGCATCGGCGGGCTCCAGCGAAGCCAGACCCCTCAGCGCGCGGTCCGGAACGCCGGCATAGGGACCATTGTCGTATTCGGCTGCGCGAGCCTTGTCGGCGGGGGCGCCGGAATGGGCAAAGTGATTGGTGCCCTTGGTAAAGGCGCCGGGTACGATGATGGCGGTCTCGATGCCCCAGCGGGTCAGTTCGGAGGCGTAGGAGACGGCAAGCGAATCCATGGCGGCCTTGGCGGCGAAATAGGGCGAAAGATACGGCGGAGTGCCGCCGCGGGCGCTGGACGATGATACCCAAACCACCAGGCCCTTGCCCTGCTTGCGCAGATGGGGAAGTGCCGCACGATTGACGCGCTGAGTGCTCAGGACATTGATGTCGTAGAGCTGGGCGAACTGTTCCGGCGTGAAGGCTTCCGCTGGACCGAAGGACATATGGCCGGCATTGTGAATGATGACGTCGATACGGCCTTCTTGCTCAATAACCCTAGCGATACCAGCTTCGACGGAGGCATCCGAGGCGACGTCGAGTTCGACCGCCTTGAGGTCCATGCCATTCTCCTTGGCGAAGGCGGCGACCTCGGCCACTCGCGGCGAATTGCGCCCTTCTGTTTCGCGCATACTGGCATAGACGGTGTGGCCAGCCTTGGCGAGGGCACGGGCAGTGAGCGCGCCGAAGCCGCTCGATGCACCGGTGATGACGATAACTTGCTTGCTCATGATCCTGTTCCTTTCGAGGTGGCTATGCTGCGACTGGGGGAGGCTCAGATCATGCCGCCGTTGGCGCGCAACGTCTGGCCGTTGATCCATGCGCCATCGGGACCGGCGAGGAAGGAGACGGCAGCGGCGATGTCTTCCGGCGTGCCCAACCGTTCCAGCGGGTTCATCTTGGCCATGCGGTCGATCAGTTCATCGCTCTTGCCGTTGAGGAAGAGGTCGGTAGCTGTCGGGCCAGGGGCGACGGCGTTGACGGTGATCGAGCGGCCGCGCATTTCCTTGGACATGATGCCGGTCAGCGTTTCGACGGCGGCTTTGGTGGCGGCGTAGACGCCGTAAGTCTCAAGCTTGAGCCCGACGATGCTGGTGGAAAGATTGATGATGCGGCCGCCGTCGCGCAGACGCTTGCCGGCTTCCCGCAGCGTGTTGAACGTGCCCTTCAGATTGATGGCGATATGCCGGTCGAAATGGCCATCGTCGGCATCGGCGATCTTGGCGAGCTGCATGATGCCGGCGTTGTTGACGAGGACGTCGACACCACCAAAAGCGGCTTCGGCGGCATCGAACATGCGACGCACGGCTTCGGCATCGGAAACATCGGCCTTGACGGTCAGCGCCTTACCGCCCTTCTCCTCGATTTTGCGGGCCAGCTCCTCGGCGGCGGCTTCGCTGCCGGAGTAGTTGATGACGACGGTGAAGCCGTCCTTTGCGAGGCGTTCCGCAATCGCGGCGCCGATGCCGCGTGACGCGCCGGTAACGATCGCTACCTTGTTGGAATTATTGGTCATTGTCTTCATCCTTTGCTGTGAGTGCGCCGCAGCGCGTTTCGATGAGAGGAAGATGCCTCTTTTCAGTCGACGGATAATCAGCCATTATTCGGCATCACTATCCGAAATTGCCGAACAAAGAAAAATGGACAGATTCGATGCCATGCGGGTGTTTTCCCGCGTCGTAGAGCGGCGCAGCTTCACTCTGGCGGCCGAAGACACCGGTCTGCCGCGCTCCACCGTTACGGATGCCGTCAAACAACTGGAGGCGCGGCTCGGCGTTCGCCTGCTGCAGCGAACGACACGGCATGTCAGCCCGACACTGGATGGCGAGGCCTATTATCAACGCTGTCTGCGCATTCTATCCGACATTGAAGATGCCGAGGGTGCCTTTGCGGGCGCCAAGCCGAAGGGCCTCCTGCGCGTCGATGTGCACGGCACGCTGGCTCGGCATTTCGTATTGCCGAACCTGCCGTCTTTCCTTGCGACCTATCCGGAAATCGAGCTCTATATGACCGAGGGCGACCGCTTCGTTGACCTCGTTCGCGAAGGCATCGATTGCGTGCTGCGCGTCGGCACGCCACAGGACAGCGACATGATCGCCCGCCGCGTCGCCCTGCTGGAGGAAATCACCCTGGCCGCGCCTGCCTATATCGAGCGCTTCGGCATGCCTCTGCATCCAGAAGCTCTCGACGGCCACCGCATGGTCGGCTTCCGCTCCTCGGCGACGGGTGGATTGCTGCCGCTGGAATTCATCGTCGACGGGGCGGTGCGCGGCATTACCCTGCCCGCGACGGTCTCGGTCAATGCCGCCGAAAGTTATTTTTCAGCGGCCAAGCTCGGCCTGGGCCTGATCCAGGTGCCGCGCTATCACGCCGAACATGCCTTGAAATCCGGCGAGCTGGTTCATGTCCTCAAGGACTTTCCACTCACGAAGACACCCGTCTCCATGCTCTATCCCCGCAGCCGCCAACTCTCCCCACGCGTACGCGTCTTCATCGACTGGCTCGTCAAGGTTTTTGCCAGACAGAGCGACACGGAAAGCGGGGTCGGATGAATATTCCCTCGAACCGATCAAATAAATGAAATCGGCTCTTTGAATGCGCCGACAGGGCTCCTACGTCGAAAGGGATATTCTCGCCGGCGCCAGGCCGCCAGGAACCAGTGATGTTCGAGAGGGATGGACCCCATGACTGAACAGAAGCAACTGAAGCTTGGGGCCTTCATGCGCCCCGTCAGCCTGCATACGGGCGCATGGCGCTATCCCGGCTCCTATCCGGATGCGAATTTCAATTTCAAGCACATCAAGAGTTTTGCGCAGGCGCTGGAACAGGCAAAATTCGATGCCTTCTTCATGGCCGATCACCTCGCCGTGCTGAACATGCCCGTCGAGGCGTTGAAGCGCAGCCATACCGTGACCTCCTTCGAGCCCTTCACGCTGCTGTCGGCGCTTGCCGCCGTCACCGAAAAGATCGGCCTTGTCGCCACGGCCTCCACCACCTTCGACCAGCCCTATCACATCGCCCGCCGTTTCGCCTCTCTCGACCATATCAGCGGCGGTCGCGCCGGCTGGAATATCGTCACCACATCCAATCCGGACGCGGCGCTGAATTTCGGCCTTGAAGAGCACATGGAGCATGGCGAGCGCTATCACCGCGCCCGCGAATTCTACGATGTCGTCACCGGCCTCTGGGACAGCTTCGCCGACGACGCTTTCCTCCGTGATGCCGAAAGCGGCATCTTCTTCGACCCGCAAAAGATGCATGTGCTTGCCCACAAGGGCGAGGAGCTGAGC
The DNA here is from genome assembly GCF_025200735.1 of Rhizobium sp. CB3060. NCBI lineage: Bacteria > Pseudomonadati > Pseudomonadota > Alphaproteobacteria > Hyphomicrobiales > Rhizobiaceae > Rhizobium > Rhizobium sp. CB3060. Next base: position 2,528,823 of record NZ_CP104158.1, read on the forward strand.
GTCCGCGGGCCGCTCAACATTGCCCGCCCGCCGCAGGGCTGGCCGGTGATCGTCCAGGCCGGACAATCGGATGCCGGCCGCCAGCTTGCCGCCGAAACGGCGGAAGCGGTTTTCGCCGCTCCTCGCAATCTCGCCGACGGCAAGGCGATCTTCGCCGACATCAAGGGCCGGATGCGGCGCATCGGCCGCAACCCGGATCACCTGAAAATCCTTCCTGCCGCCTTCATCGTCGTCGGCGATACCGTCGAGGAGGCGAAGGCCAAGCGTGCCAAGCTCGACAGCCTCGTCCATTACGAAAGCGCCATCGCCTCGCTGTCGATCGCTCTGGGCCACGACGCCTCTGGTTTCGACCCTGACGGCCCGCTGCCAAAAATCTCGGAAACCAATGCCAGCAAGAGTGGCCGCGAGCGCGTCATTGCATTGGCGGAGGAGGAGAAGCTGACCGTGCGCCAGCTTGCCCAGCGCCTTGGCGGCTATGCCGGCCTCGCCTTCATCGGCACGCCGCAGGCGATCGCCGACGAGATGGAACAATGGCTGCACGAGGAAGGCTCCGACGGCTTCAATGTCGTCTTCCCCTTCCTGCCGCAGGGCCTGCAGGACGTAACCACGCGTGTCGTTCCGGAACTGCAGCGCCGCGGTATCTTCCGTCGCGAATACGAGGGCACGACATTGCGTGATCATCTCGGCTTGCCGCGCCCGCAGAACCGGTTCTTCTCCAAAGCGGCGCAGTGAAAGACAACAGCCGATGAGCCATATCACACCAATCGATTACGATACCGCCTCCGACGCCGTCCGCGCCGAACATGACCGCGAAGTGCAACTGCGCGGCCGCATGACCAATATGAAGCGGACGCTGCTGCATTCGCCGGTGGCACACCGCATCTATGCCGAATGGTTCACGCTGCGCGAAGAGCTCCGCCCGGCGCTGGACGACCGCGCGGTCTGGCTTTTCTGCCATGCGATTTCGCTGGAAAGCCGCTCGATCATCCCGGTCGGCTTTTTCCGCCGTGCGCTGATCAATGCCGGCCTGGCGCCGGAAACCATCGTACCCACCGAAGACGAGGCATTATTGATCGATTTCGGCAAGGCCATCGTCAGGGATTCCAACGCCGTGCCGGAAGAATTATGGGACCGGCTGAAGGCGCGTTATGACGAACCCACGCTCGCAAACCTCGTCGCTTTCGCCGGCATCATGATCGCCACCGCGATCTACAACAATGTGGTGAAGGTGGATATCGATCCGGAGCTTGGGCCGTATTTGGAGGGATTTGAGCTACCCTCGAAGTAACGAAAAGCCATTCAATCCAATCTCACCCCGAAATCACCGTCTCGAACTTGGGATTCCCCCGGATCGTATTGCTGACCGTGCAGATCTCGTCCTCGGCGGCATGCGCGATGGCGTTACGAATCTCGTCGCCGAAATCGCCCTTGATGGTGAAGGCGATGTTGAATTTTTCGACGCGCGTCAGCCCTTCCGTCGCCTTTTCGCCAGTCACGACGGCGGTGACCTCCGTCAGCTTGTCGAGCACGCCGAGGCTGCTCGCAGCCATACGGGCGCTGAGCACGAGGCAGGCGGACAAAGAGGAATAAAGCAGGTCGAGCGGATTGAAGCCCGGCTGCGACGGCGAGGTGACGATATCGATCTCACCGCCTGTCACCGTCGTCACATGCGGAAGGCCGGTGCGGCCGACCGTCGCCGTCGCGCCGGTCTGTCTCGTCTTCACCTTCAGTTCGGCCATCTTGAAAATCCCTCGGATATAATCGTTGAAACTGCTCCCCAAAACATAGGGATTCCCCTCACAGGACACAATTGGCGTTCCCTGCCCTTGCGCGTTCGCGTCAGTTGAGTCACCAAATGGTTACTAGCCCATCGCAGACAGGCAGATTTCGACATGACCGTTTCCGATCCCCGCGCCTTCCTCACCTCCCTCTTCGATGCCGCCGTCCGCGCCGCCGATCCCTTGACCGGCATCCGCGCCCATCTACCGGCAAAACCGAAAGGGCGGACGATCGTCATCGGTGCCGGCAAGGGCTCGGCGCAGATGGCAGCCGCCCTGGAGCAATGCTGGGACGGACCGCTGGAAGGGCTGGTGGTGACGCGTTATGGCTTCGCCACCCCATGCCGCCACATCGAAATCATCGAAGCCGCTCATCCCGTGCCTGACGAGGCCGGCCTCGTCGCCTCCGGTCGACTGTTGAAACTGGTTGAGGGATTGACCGAGGATGACCTGGTGATTGCGCTGATCTCCGGCGGCGGTTCGGCGCTGCTGCCCTCTCCGGCGGGCGCCCTTACCCTTGCCGACGAGATCGCCGTCAACAAGGCACTGCTCGCCTCCGGCGCGCCGATTTCGGCGATGAACGTCATCCGCAAGCATCTATCGACCATCAAGGGCGGCCGCCTCGCGGCATCGGCCTATCCGGCAAAGGTCGTCTCGCTGGTGGTCTCAGACATTCCGGGCGACGATCCGGCCCTCGTCGCCTCCGGTCCGACCGTTCCCGGCGCCGGCACGCGCGCCGAAGCGCTCGACCTCATCCGCCTCTACCGCATCGAGCTGCCCGCCGCCGTTCTGGCACATATCGAAAAGCCGGAAGCTGATGCACCGCGGCCAGATGACCCGCGCTTTGCAGCCAACGAGGTGCATGTCATCGCCTCGGCCGGTGTCTCGCTGGAAGCCGCGGCCAAAGCGGCGCGCGAGGCCGGCATCGAGGCAGCGATCCTGTCCGATGCGATCGAAGGTGAAGCGCGGGAGGCAGCGCATGTACATGCCGCCGTCGCCCGCGAGATCCTGCATCGCAACCGGCCTTTCACCAAGCCGATCGTGTTGCTGTCGGGTGGTGAGACGACGGTAACGCTGACCGGCAAGGGCAAGGGCGGCCGAAACTCTGAATTTCTGCTATCGCTCGCGATCGACATCGACAGTCACGCCGGCATCCACGCCATGGCGGCCGATACCGATGGCATCGACGGCAGCGAGGACAATGCCGGCGCCTTTGCTGATGCAAGCACGGTGGCGCGGCTGCGCAAGGCTGGGCTGGTACCCGCCGAAATGCTGAGAAACAACGACGCCTGGTCGGCGTTCAACGCGATCGGTGACCTCTTCGTACCCGGACCGACGGGAACGAATGTCAATGATTTCCGAGCCATCCTGATCGCTTGATCGAAAGGACCGGACGATATCAGTGATTGGTGGGGCAATCCTCGCAGCGCCAGTAGGCCGGCGCTGTCGATGTCCACCGAAAGAAATGGCGATGACAATGGACGCATTCGATTTCGACGACATGCGTTTTTTGGGCAATGACGAACGGCTTAGGTTTGCTGTTGCGCTCGTTCTTCCATTGCTCAAGCTTCGTGACGGCCATCATTTTCCCCCAACTCATTACTTTCCGCCTCGATTATGACTTACCTAAAGTAGACTGCCCTTATGAAAGAATTATTGCGAGCGTGAGAAGGCACTTATCCCGCACATTTTCAAAGCGCTAATACGAAAGATCGAACAAACAGCTTCACTCTAATCCTTTCGGATTAGCCCGGATCGACTGAAGCACGAGTTGCTCGTCCCGATACGGATTGCCTTCTTTCGCCCGGTTCGGATTTCGGAGCCGCGACCCAGTCGGGATTCGGCAGCAGAAATTATCTCTGCGGCACTAGACGCAGCGAAAGGCTCTCTTACCTAAAATATGATTTTGGAGGGACCATCATGTACCATTTCCGCCAGCGGATAATATCCGCGGCCACTATCTTTGCCTTCGGGCTCTTTTCCATTACTACCGTTCAAGCCGCAGCACCGCAGCCGGTCGAAGCCGAGCATGGGATGGTGGTGACTGCCCAGCATCTCGCGACCGATGTCGGCGTCAACGTACTGAAGAGCGGCGGCAACGCCGTGGATGCTGCAGTTGCGGTCGGCTATGCCTTGGCTGTGGTCTATCCGGTCGCAGGCAATATCGGCGGCGGTGGCTTCATGACCATCCGGCTGAAGGACGGCAAGACAGCCTTCCTCGATTTCCGCGAGCGCGCGCCACTCGCCGCGACCAAGACCATGTATCTCGATGACAAAGGCAATGTCGTCAAAGGCGCAAGCACGGACGGCTATCTCGCCGTCGGCGTGCCGGGTTCCGTCATGGGCTTCGAGACCGCGCGTGAGAAATATGGCACGAAATCCCGCCAGGAACTGATGGCGCCCGCAATCCGGTATGCCAAGGAAGGTTTTACCCTGAACCAGGCCGATGCCGCGGAGCTCAACCACGGCAAGAAATGGCTGGCGCGCGATCCGGCCACCGCCGCAATCTTCGTCAAAGGGGACGGCAAACCCTTCGCCACCGGCGATACATTGATCCAGCCGGAGCTTGGCGCGGCCCTCTCCAGCATTTCGGAACAAGGTCCTGATGGCTTCTATAAGGGCTCGACCGCCGATGCGATCGTCAAGGCCAGCCACGATAAGGGTGGCATCCTGGCCAAGGAGGATTTCGAGCAATACAAGGTCCGCGAACTCGACCCGGTGAAATGCAATTACCGGGGCTATGAGATCATCTCCTCACCACCGCCCTCTTCCGGCGGCGTGATCATCTGCGAGATCCTCAACGTGCTGGAAGGCTATCCGCTTTCCTTTACCGGCTACGCTTCGGCTGACACCGTGCATCTCATGGTCGAGGCCATGCGCCATGCCTACGTCGATCGCAATTCCGCGCTCGGCGATCCCGATTTCGTCGACAATCCCGTCAGCAAGCTGCTGGATAAGGACTACGCAAAGAAGATCCGCGACAGCATCGATCCCTATCGCGCCGGCGTCTCCAAGGATCTGATGCCGAAGGGCCTCGGCGAGAGCCATGAGACGACGCATTATTCGATCATCGACAATGACGGCAATGCGGTTGCCGTCACCTATACGCTGAACGGCTCCTTCGGGGCCGGCGTGGTCGCACCCGGCACCGGCATCCTGCTCAACAACGAGATGGACGACTTCACCGCCAAGCCGGGTGTACCGAACCTCTACGGTCTGGTTCAAGGCGAGGCCAACGCCGTCCAGCCGAAGAAGACACCGCTTTCCTCCATGAGCCCGACGATTGTCGCCAAGGACGGCAAGCCCTTCATGGTGATCGGCAGCCCCGGCGGCGCGCGCATCATCACCATTACGCTCGAAGCGATCGTCAACGTCATCGATTTCGGCATGGATATTCAGCAGGCGATCGACGCACCGCGGATACATCATCAGTGGCTGCCGGATAAGGTCTATACCGAGCCCTACACGCTGTCTCCCGACACGATCAAACTGCTGACCGGCATGGGCTATAATGTCCAGGTCGGCGGCGATTGGCCGGTCTGGGGTCAGGCCGCCGGCATCCTCGTCGGCGGCAAGAGCCTCGGTCAAATCGCCGAGGGAGGCGGCGCGCGCTATAACGGCGCAATGGATAGCCGCGCCGGCTCGGGCTTGGCTGAAGGGTACTGATCTTCAGGCGATCTTGGCGAGTTCGGCCAGGACAGTTTCAAAGGGCCTCGGCGCAACCACATGTTCGTTGACGCCTGCTGGCTCGAAATCGATCCAGCCGGAGTTGAAGTTTTCGATCATCTCGATGCGCGGCTCCGGCCAGGCAGCCCCCTGTGCCCTGAAACGCTCTTCCCACTCGGCGCGCGGGACAGGCTTGGCAACGACCGGACGACCGATGGCCTGGCCGATCAGGGTTGCGATTTCGATCTGGCTATAGCGCTTCGGCCCTTCGATCTCGATCACCCGGCGGTCGGTCCAGTTCTCGGCCATCGTCCTGGCGGCGATGGCGCCGATATCGGCGGTGGCGATCATCGGATAGGGCTTGTCGAGCGGTGCCAGATAGCTCGGCATTTCACCGGTCGCGCGCGCCGGCGCTATATCCCACAATGAATTCTCCATGAACCAGGTCGGCCGCAGAGTGGCAACCGGCATGGTCAGTGGCGCCAGCGCCTCTTCCAGCATGTGAACCTGAGTGATGAGCCCGAGGCCGGAGGTACGCTGGCCACCGATCGACGACAACATCACGACCTTGCCCGGCTGCGCGCGCTGGATGGCGGCCGCCTGCGCCGCCGCATCCCTGCGGGCGCTCGGGAAGCCCGGATCGGGCGCGAAATTCGGCGAGGCCATGACGAAGACGCCTTCGGTACCGTCGAAAGCTCGCGCCAGCGCATCGGCATCATCGAAGGTGGCGACGGCGACTTCAGCGCCGAGCTTTTCCCATTCCGCGCCCTTCGCCCGATCGCGAAGGACGGCCCGGACCCTATGCCCAGCGCTAATGAGCGCGCGTGCGGTCGTACCACCGACCTTGCCAGTGACGGCAGTGATTGCAAACATGATCTTCTCCTTGAAGATGTTGTTAGGTTTTGGAAGTCAGGCGGGCCGGTACGCCGTCAAAAATCGCCCGCATCACGCGGCGCGGCGACGAATGCAACACTTCCTGAGAATGTTCATGGCAGGCCCCGCTTTGGCTTCGTAAACATCATGCAATAGGATAGCTCATGACTTAAGTGCCGTTATGTCAGCTTATTCATGACGTAGAATCAACAATCGAGACACACCATCTTACGCGGGAAAACAGACTGTGATCGATGCAACCGCCGCTGCCGCCATCACCTGTTCATCTGGCATTCATCGGCTGTGACATTCCTGCCCGGCTGCGACGTTTTTTCCATTTCGATCAATAAGATTTGCAAATTCGGATATAGTCATCCCGCGTGAGCGGGAGTATACCGGGCCCCGTTCCAATCGGCCTTTGCGCCGTCACCAGACTTGCGGTTCTGTCTTTGGACCCCACCGCGCCATCGAGAGCGATCCCCGACAATGTCGGACCAGATTTTCCAGGCCGCCCCAACCCGGCGGGCCGTACCTAATTTTCGTGTAATCGCGCTTATCGTAGCAAGCGCCATGTTCATGGAGCAGCTTGACGCGACCGTGCTCGCCACAGCGCTGCCGACCATGGCGAGAGACTTCGGCGTCAGCGCGCCAGCGATGAGTATTTCGCTCACGTCCTATCTGCTCAGCCTCGCGATCTTCATTCCCGCCAGCGGCGCCATTGCAGACCGCTTCGGATCGCGCACCGTCTTCCGATCCGCCATCGCGGTTTTCGTTGTCGGCTCGCTTCTGTGCGCGCAGGCGCCGAACCTGTTCTTCCTCGTGATCGCGCGATTGCTGCAGGGTCTCGGCGGCGCGATGATGCTCCCGGTCGGACGTCTCGTATTGATGCGCAGCGTCGCTCGCAAGGACATGGTCAACGCCATGTCCTGGCTGCTAATCCCGGCGCTTGTCGGTCCAATTCTCGGCCCGCCCGTCGGCGGCATGTTCGTGACCTATCTCGACTGGCGCTGGATCTTCTACATCAACGTGCCGATCGGCGTTATCGGCTTTATCCTGGTGTCGATGTTCATCGAAGAGGTAAAAGGGCCGCGCAATGGCCGCTTCGACCTTTCCGGCTTCATCCTGTCAGGCATCTCGCTTGGCTCGCTGCTCTTCGGTTTCGAAATGTCGAGCCGCGAAGGCGAAGGCTTTCTGGCCGTCTTCCTGATCTCGATTGGCCTACTGTTCGGCATCGCCTATCTGCGACATGCCCGCAAGCATCCGTCGCCGATCATGGATTTCTCGCTGATGAAGGTGCCGACTTTCCGCACCTCGGTCATCGCCGGCTCGCTGACGCGCATCAGCCAGGGCGCCCATCCCTTCCTTATCCCGCTGATGCTGCAGCTCGGCTTCGGTCTTTCGGCCGCTACAGCCGGCCAGATCGCCATTGCGACCGCGCTCGGCTCCATGGCCATGAAGCCTTTTCAGGTCCGCATCCTGCGCACGCTCGGCTTCCGCACCGCCCTTATCGTCTTCGGTCTGATTGGCACGCTCGGCTATGGAATGTGCGCCATTTTCCAGCCGAATTGGCCGTTGCCTGTCATCTTCGTGATCCTGTTCTTCTGCGGCTTCTTCATGTCGTTCCAGTTCACGGCCTACAACACGATCGCTTATGACGAGATCGAACGTGACCGGATGAGCATCGCGACCAGCTTTTATTCGACCTTCCAGCAGTTGATGCTCTCGCTCGGCATCTGCGTCGCCGCTCTTGCCCTGCATGGCTCGATGCAGTTCGGCGGCCATGCGAAGGCCGAGATGATCGACTTCTCCGTCGCCTTCATCGTCGTCACGGCCATTGCGCTGCTCGCGGTGATCTGGAACGCCAGCTTTTCGCGCACCGCCGGCACGGAGATCAGTGGCCACCGCAAGAAATCGCCCGAGGATTCACTCGGGGGACACTGATTCCCCGAGTGTCGAAAAGCTCGCCAGGAACAAGATACAAAAAAGGCCGGGCTAACCCGACCTCTTCCTTCATCGCCTCAACGATCTTTGCCAGTACATCCATGGTCAAAGACCGAAAGCAATGCCTTACAGGGATTCGAGCTGGTCAGCCGACATCTTGCCCGAGCGCTTGTCCTTGACAAGCTCGTAGGAAATCTTCTGGCCGTCACGAAGAGTGCTCATTCCAGCGCGTTCAACCGCGGAAATATGCACGAAGACGTCCGTCGCGCCGTCATCAGGCTGAATGAAACCAAAACCCTTGGTAGCATTGAACCACTTTACAGTACCTGTGCTCATAACAATGACCTTTCAATCACTCATGTAGAGATCGCATCCAGACAACCGTCTGGTGCAGTAGACCGATTTTGAGAGGGAAGTTCGTCAATGTCGCGCAGAGTGCGTCGAGGCAAAGTTCGTTCACCAATATCGATGCACAGCTTATAGCTGAGGGCTGGATACCCCACAAGGCGAAATATCAGAAATATCGAAAATGACTAGATATTTCGCATAAATCGACTCGCGTGACATAAAACTATCGTTTATCGAGGATCAAATTCGAATAGTCTTTTTGTAGCTATTTCCGAGTTTTTTGCGTCGTCCTATATAAGATTCATCGGCACTTTTCTTTTTACGTCCCCCCGGCTTCATTGCGGCAATTCCGCCTTATTTCCGGGGAGCGCTGGAATTCCCAGCAATACGAATGCCACCCGATACAGGATGGATCTCCCTCCTTGTGGGCGCGGATGCTTACCCGCTCAAACCCACAGGAAACGCCAACGCCGACACAAACCCTGGAGGCCAAGATGGCGCCGCCCAATAAAGACAATCTTTTCGGGTCCAAGAGAGAGGCAGCGCTGGTCAAGTCCAGCCAGCTCGACTCCACCGTCAAGGAAATCATCGCCAGCGAACAGATGACCCGCGAACGCAAAACGGCACGCCTGAGGGAACTGCGCCTCGAGAAAGAGGCGCTTCAGCCGCCACCGGAGCCGAAGACAAAGGCCAAACGAAAGACGGCCAAGGCAGCCAAATAGGCAAAACTTGATCCGTGCCTGGCACGGTTCAGAGGCGGACGTTGCGCTTTTGGTGAACACAGCCTCCACGGACTGCGCATTGAACTGGCGGAGGCTTCCGCCCTAAATAGCGACCAATTGCACAATCCATCTGGAGCATCGTCATGGTCGCCGGCATTCACCACATCACGCTCATCACTCGCAAGGTGCAGGCGAATGTCGATTTCTACGCCGGCTTTCTCGGCCTACGGCTGGTCAAACGCACCGGCGGCTTCGAAGACGCCACGCAGTTGCACCTCATCTATGGCGACGCGATCGGATCGCCGGGCTCGCTGGTGACCTTCCTTGTCTGGGAGGACGGCTCTCCGGGACGTCCCGGCGTCGGACAAGTCGGCGAAATCTCGCTGGCCATCGATCCCATGAGCATCGGTTTCTGGCTGACGCGCGCCTTGAGCGCAGGGCTGAAACCCGAAGGCCCTTCCGAGGAATTCGGCGAACCGGTTCTACGGCTGAAAGACCCGGATGGCGTTGTCATCAAACTTGTCGGCGTAGGTGAATTACAATCGGCCGCACCTTGGGCAAGCGACAAAATCCCGCCAGAACATGCCATCCGGCGCATTCGCGGCGCGACGCTATTCAGCGAGACGCCCGAGGAGACGCAAAAGCTTCTCTTGGAGCATTTCGGCTACCGGCTGCAAGCGGTCGATGGGGCGATCAGCCGCCTCATTTCCGAACCCGGTGATATCATCGACATCCGCGATGCCCGTGGTTTCTGGGCAAGTGCGCCGGGAACCGGCACGGTCGACCACGTGGCGTTTCGTGCCTCCGACGATGCCGAACTGCAAGCGGTGCGTACGGCGCTGCAGGCGATCAATTCCTGGCCGACAGCGATGCATGATCGCAAATATTTCCGCTCGCTCTATGTCCGGGAACCCGGCCGCATCCTGTTCGAACTCGCAACCGATGCGCCGGGCATGCTGATCGACGAAGACGAGGCAACACTCGGCACGCGCCTGTTCGCCCCCGATGACAAACCGGAACGGCTGGCGGAGCTGAGCGTGATCCTGCCGCAATTCTCAATGCCCGGCGAGCCGCGCGTCATCTATCGCGATCTGCCGTTCGTGCATCGCTTCTTCACGCCGGAGGAGCCGGACGGTACCGTCTTCATCTTGCTGCATGGCTCGGGCGCCAGCGAAACGTCACTGATGCCGATTGCCCATAAGATCGACCCGCGGGCAACGTTGCTCGGCGTGCGTGGCCGCGCGCTCGAGGAAGGCTCGCCGCGCTGGTTCCGCCGCATCACGCCCTTCTCCTTCGATCAGGCCGACATCGCCAGCGAAGCCGAAGCCTTCGCCGCCTTCATCGATGGCGCGATCCGCGCCTACGACCTCGATCCCGAGCGTATCGTCTATATCGGCTATTCGAACGGCGCGAACCTCATCAATGCCATGCTGTCGCTGCAGCCGCATCTCATCCGCCGCGCTGTGCTGCTACGCTCCATGGCCGCGCTGACCGATCCGCCGCCGGCGGACATGTCGAACGCCGATGTACTGATCATCGCTGGCGAGAAGGACGACTATGGACACCACGCGCAACCGCTCGCCGAACGGCTTAATGCCGGCGGCGCGACGATGAACCAGCAAACGATCCCCTACGGCCACGAATTGACAGACGCGGATGTGCCGATCATCCAGGCATGGTTGAAGCGCTCGAACTGAGCGCTTCAACTCTTGTAATTGGAACCTTCAGGTGACGGATCACCCCTTGAACGTATAGGCGGCGATCGACTCAGGCTTCATCTCGATCGAGAAGCCAGGCAGACTTGGCGGCATGTAGGCGGCGTCGCGGATCACGCAAGGGTCGATGAAATGTTCATGCAGGTGGTCGACATATTCGATCACGCGACCATCCTTGGTGCCGGAGACGGCGACGTAGTCGATCATCGACAGGTGCTGCACATATTCGCAGAGGCCGACGCCGCCGGCATGCGGCCAGACAGGCAGGCCGTATTTCGCGGCAACGAGAAGCACGGACAGGACTTCGTTCAGCCCGCCCATGCGGCAAGAATCGATCTGCACGATGTCGATGGCGCCTTCGGCGATGAACTGCTTGAACATGATGCGGTTCTGGCACATCTCGCCGGTCGCGACCTTTACCGGCCCGATCGCCTGGCGGATCTTGCGATGGCCGGCAACATCATCGGGGCTGGTCGGCTCCTCGATGAAGAAGGGCTTCGCAAAGGCGAGCTTTTGCACCCAATCAATCGCCTGGCCCACTTCCCAGACCTGGTTGGCATCGATCATCAAATAGCGATCGGGACCGATCACTTCGCGGGCGATGGTGAGACGCCGGATATCGTCCGCAAGATCGCGGCCGACCTTCATCTTCACATGATTGAAACCGGCATCGATTGCCTCCTGGCAAAGACGGCGCAGCTTGGCGTCATCATAGCCGAGCCAGCCGGCCGAGGTCGTGTAGCAGGCATAACCTTCACGCTCCAGGGTGGCGATACGCTCCGCCTTGCCGGCCTCGGCCTTCTTCAGGATAGCGACGGCTTCGTCGCGGGTTAAAACGTCGGTCAGGTAGCGGTAATCGACGATATCGGCAATGTGCTCCGCATCCATCTCCGCCACCAGCCGCCAGACCGGCTTGCCAGCCTCCTTGGCGAGCAGGTCCCAGACAGCGTTTACGACGGCGCCGGTGGCCAGATGCATCGCGCCCTTCTCCGGGCCGATCCAGCGAAGCTGGCTGTCGCTGGTCAGATGCCGCCAGTATTTGCCGGGATTTTCCAACACGCCGGCAAGCTCCGTGCCGACGACCAGATGGCGCATCGCCTCGATCGCCATGCAGCAGATGTCGTTGCCGCGACCGATGGTAAAGGTAAGGCCGTGACCTTCGAGGCCCGGCTTGTCGGTATCGAGGATCACGTAGGCAGCCGAATAATCCGGATCGGGATTCATCGCATCGGAGCCGTCGAGGCTCTGCGAAGTCGGAAAGCGCAGATCGAATACGCGGAGGTTGGTGATGCGCGTCATGGGAAAACTCCTTCTAATTCCGTCGGGCGATCTCTCCGACACTCACCCGAGGCCGAACTCTTCCCAGATCGCCGCATTATGCTCGCCGACATGCGGGGCTGCACGTTCGAATTTTGGCCGCTGCCCGTCAATACGAACCGGCGAGCGCGTGGTGCGTACAGAAACGCCGTCGTCGCGGGCAACCGTCTGCAGCATGTCCAGCACGCCAAATCCCTCGCTCTGCAACAGTTCCGGCCAGTTCAGCACCTTGGCACACCAAATGTCTGCCGGTTCCAGAATGGCCAGCCATTCATCCACGGTGCGGGTGGCTATGCGCGCCGAGATCAGCGCTTTTATATCGTCGCGCGCCGTAAACCAGCTTTTCGGATCGTCGCGGTAGGGCGCGAGCTCCTCCATGCCGAGCAGGTCGGCGAGCTTCGAAATCGGCGTCATAGCGATGGCGAGATAGCCGTCGGTGGCGGGATAAACGCCATATGGCGCGGAAAGATAGGCATGCGCACTGCGGAACCCGGAGCGCTGGGGCAGCTTGTTGCCGCTGTTCATGTGGACAGTCAGCACCTCCACCTGCAGATCGACCAGTGCCTCCAGCAGGCTCGTCTCCACCAGCCCGCCCTCGCCGGTGACGCCGCGGCGCACCAGCGCCGCCAGAATACCCTGGGCGGCGGCCGCACCCGCCAGCATATCGCCGATCGCCAAGCCGAACGGCACCGGCCCCTGCCCCTCATCGCCATTCAGCCACATGACACCAGAGCGCGATTGCGCCAGCAAATCCTGCCCCGGACGCGACACCCAAGGACCTTCGCCGCCATAGCCGCTGATCGAGCAATAGACGAGCCGCGGATTGATCTTCTGCGCAGCCTCATAGTCCAGCCCAAGCCGCTCGATGACCCCCGGCCGAAAATTCTGTACCAGGACGTCGGCCTTGGAGATCAGCTTGCGCAGCGCCTGTATGTCGCGCTCGTTTTTCAAGTCGATCGCCAGGCTTTCCTTCGAACGGTTGATCGCGTGGAAAATGGTCGAATCGCCGCTCTCACTATCGCTCAGATAAAGCCGCCGCGAGAGATCGCCCCCCTCCGGCCGCTCGATCTTGATGACCCGGGCGCCGAGATCCATCAGTCTCAGGGTGCAATAGGGGCCGGACAGGAACTGGCTCATATCCACGACCACCAGGCCGGCCAGCGGCAATTCCTTCTCCACCACCATGACTATTTCCGCTTCCCTCGCATCAATCCGGCAGGTCGCCAACCTCCGCTTCGACAGAGATTTCCCCCGCCGAATCCCCTGCGTCCCGCACCGCATTTTTCTTATGTGAATAGTATTTTCACATATGGATGATTTTTGCAAATGAAAAGAGTTGCCGCGATCACGCGATCCTTCAGCGAAGCCCACGCGAAAATGCGCTATAGCGTTCGCATCCATGCGGATTGTTGGAAGGAGATTTGGGAATGACGACAGTCAAATTGCTCGACGATGCGGAAGCCGAGGCGATCCCGGCGGTGAAGGCCGTTTTCGATGACATCCGCGCCGTCAGAAAATCCGATTTCGTCAATAATTTCTGGCGTGGCCTCGCCAATGATCCGGCATTATTGAAGCGTACCTGGGAGGGGCTTAAGGCGGTGATGATGGCGGACGGCGCACTCGATCCGCTGGTTCGCGAGATGATCTATATCGCCGTGTCCACCGCCAACGGCTGCACCTACTGCGTTCATTCCCATACCGCCGCCGCCAGGGCAAAGGGCATGACAGACGCACAGCATGGCGAATTGCTGGCCGTCATCGGCCTTGCCGGACAGACGAACCATCTGGTGACGGCAATGCAGATCCCCGTCGATCCGGAATTTGACGTCAGCCGCCGCTGATATCGCATAAAAGAACCCGCTGGCGCGAACCAGCGGGTTCCCCAATAAATCATGCGCCGTTTCTTACCGGTCTGACTGTTCCGCCGCCTGAGTCTCGGCAGCAACAACGGCGGCGACATCGACACCATTGTTGACGACCAGAAGACGCTTGCGAACGAGAACGCCCATGACCCGGGCAGCGGTCGAAAAGGTCATTGTATCGAGAGGACCTTCGCCCTCCCAGGGCTTGGTCAACCGTTCGGTGACGGCCGAAACGATGTTGTTGGGCACGATATCGGTGCATTCACGCATGGCTTCGAAAACGACGCTCACGGGAACGACCTTCCCTTCGAACATCACGATCGGTTCAGTGACTTCTGTGTCCCATTCCTCGAAAGCATAGAGCGCTTCCCTGAAGAGCTGCTGCAAAGTAATGGGGGCATGACCCTCATGAAGGGGCGGCAAGGCATTGCTCATGTCTGTCTCCTTTCAAGTGGAAGTCCGGCGCATAATTTGAAAAACTATCCGGTCTCTCGCGGAGAGGCCTACGCGCTGCTTCTGAATCTGGCGCGCCCCGAACGCATTTGATCGGACGAGCGGCGCGGCAAACCATTTTCCGACCGGCGCAACGCGGGATAACACGAAATGTTCCCACCGGTCATTTAACTTGATAGAGTCTATAGATTAATCTCGACTTGAAAAGCCTCTTTCGAAAGTTTCTGTGATTCCCTATATTTTTGAAGGGTTTCGCCATAGGCTGGCAGAATACTTCACCTTTGGAAGAGGCTCGACTCGCCTCTTCCGTAGCGAAAGGACAGCCATGAGCAACGATCATGGACACGATCACGGCCACCACCACGAACCTGTCGATTGGCGCGAACATGGTGTCAAGATCATCCCCGGAAATGCGCTCGATCCGAATACGGCGCAGACGCCGGGCATGAACCGGGCCACCGCTATCAATCATGCCCGCGCGGGCGCCGAGAAGATCTGGGCCGGAACGGTGACGATCCACGCCAACGCCAAGACCGGCGCCCATCATCACGGCGATCTCGAAAGCATCATCTATGTCGTCAAGGGCAAGGCGCGGATGCGTTGGGGCGAAAACCTGGAATTCGTCGCCGAAGCCGGCCCCGGCGACTTCATCTACGTGCCGCCCTTCGTGCCGCATCAGGAGATCAACGCCAGCCGCGA
Organism: Rhizobium sp. CB3060; assembly: GCF_025200735.1. Lineage (NCBI taxonomy): Bacteria > Pseudomonadati > Pseudomonadota > Alphaproteobacteria > Hyphomicrobiales > Rhizobiaceae > Rhizobium > Rhizobium sp. CB3060. The sequence continues at coordinate 2,544,197 of NZ_CP104158.1, forward strand.
CGAAACGCTGGAATGCGTGCTTGTCCGCTCCGGACAGGAGCCCGTCGTCGTCAATCTCGATATCGAACCGGTGGAAAAGCCGGAAGAAGTGCTCTGGAAAGATCCAATCCACCGCTGATTTGCACAATTTCGATGCAGTTGGAATCGTCGTGGCACAAAAATCGACTATCTCTATAGAAAATTAGTTCTAGATCTGCGGTGCGCCAAAAAGAGTTTTTCAGAAGTGCGGCGCACAACAAATGATCCTGCTTCGCGTGACCCACAACCGTCTGAGATGATCCATACGGTCAACGAGACAATGGCGTCTCAATCACATGGAACAGGATTTCCCATGACGAAAAAGTCTTCTGAAGGTCTCGCTGCCTTGCGCTTCTCGCGCCGGACCGGCCTTGCGGCTCTCATTGCCTCCGCTGTCGCCGTTTTCGGCCTGACGGCAGCCGCCCCCTCCTTTGCCGCCGACAAGACGATCAAGGTCGGCATCATGAGCGGCGAAGATGAAGATGTCTGGCGCGTGGTCACTGCGGAAGCCGCCAAGAAGGGCCTGAAGATCGAAACCGTGGCCTTCAACGACTATACCCAGCCAAACGAAGCGCTGGAGCGCGGCGAGGTCGATGCCAATGCCTTCCAGCACAAGCCTTATCTCGACAACCAGATCAAGCAACACGGCTATCATATCGTCCGCGTCGGCTATACCGGCGTCTGGCCCATCGGCCTCTACACCAAGAAATACAAGGCGGTTGCCGACCTGCCGAAGGGCGCGGTCATCGGCGTGCCGAACGATCCGTCCAACGAGGGCCGCGCTTTGCGCGTGCTGCAGAATGAGGGCGTCATCAAGCTCAAGGACGGCACCGGCATTCTCGCCACCACCGCCGACATCGTCGAGAACCCGAAAAATGTCGAAATCAAGGAGCTCGACGCCGGCATCGTCGGTCGCTCGATCGACGATCTCGACGCCGCCGTCGTCAACACCGACTGGGCGCTGAAGAGCGGGCTTTCGCCGAAGGACCGCATTGCACAAGAGCCGATCGACGGCAATCCCTATCGCAACTTCATCGCCGTCAAGCAGGGTAGCGAAAGCGAGGCCTGGGTGAAGACGCTGGTCGCCTCCTATCAGAACGATAGGTCAAGACCGAGTTCGACAAGGTCTACAAAGGCACCGGCCTCAGCGCCTACTAACACCAATTCGGCGCCGGGGGCAGCGCTGAGCACCAAGGCGGCTGGGGCATTTTTTGCTCGGGCCGCCTTCGGTGTTCCAGGATATCAATGCCCGACGACGCAAAGCCGAAAGAAGATTGATATGAATTCCTTCGTTTCCGCCACTGCCATCAAAGGACATGCCCCGCCCGGCACGTCGCAGGGCGATGAGATCGTCCGCCTCGTTGATGTCAGGCGCCGGTTTGGCACGAACCCTGCGCTCGACGGTATTTCGCTCACGGCCCGCCGTGGCGAGATCGTCGGCATCATCGGCCGCAGCGGTGCCGGCAAGTCAACGCTGATCCGCTGCCTGAACGGGCTGGAACGTGCCGACAGCGGCGAAATCCATATCGAAGGACGCAATATCGTCGGCCTGTCGGAAAACGAACTGCAGCCGCTGCGCCGCCGCATCGGCATGATTTTCCAGCATTTCAATCTGCTTTCGGCAAAGACCGTCGAAGACAATGTCGCCCTTCCACTGAAGATCGAAGGTATCGCCAAGGCGGAGCGGCTGGCGCGTGCCCGCGAGTTGCTCGAACTCGTCGGTCTTGCCGACAAGGCGAAGGCCTATCCCTCGGCTCTCTCTGGCGGGCAGAAGCAGCGCGTCGGCATCGCCCGGGCACTGGCCGCCCGCCCCGCCCTTCTCCTTTCCGACGAAGCGACCTCCGCCCTCGATCCCGAGACGACACGCTCGATCCTGACGCTGCTGAAGGATATCAACCGCAAGCTTGGCCTGACGATCCTGCTCATCACCCACGAGATGGAAGTGGTGCGCGCGATTGCCGATCGTGTGGCCGTCATCGATGCGGGCCGCATCGTTGAGAAAGGCCCGGTCTGGCAGATTTTCGCCAATCCGCAGACTGAGATCACCGCAAGCCTGCTCAGCACCATCCGCCCGCAGCTTCCGGAACATATCGCCGAGCGACTGTCGCAGGCACCGGGCACCGAGGCGATTTTAAGCGTCGATCTCGCCGGCCCGGCCGCGCAGGGCGCGCTCTTCGCCGAGCTTTCGGCAGCGCTGCCGCATTCCTTCCGCCTGGTGCATGGCGGCATCGACCATATTCAGAACCAGCCCGTCGCCCGCTTCTTCATCGCCGTGCCGACCCGCGACGCAACGCTGCCGGCGCAGGTGACTGATTTTCTGACGGCTCGGTCCGCCCGGGTGGAGGTTTTAGGCTATGACAACTGACATCATCCTCGGCCTGCTCTGGCGCTCCTTCTGGGAAACGATCTGGATGACCGGAGCATCCGGCCTGATCTCGCTCGTCATCGGCCTGCCGCTCGGCCTCGCGCTGGTCGTCACGGGCCATGACGGCATCGCCGAACAGCTCACCGTCAACCGCATCCTCGCGGCGTTGGTCAACGGCTTCCGCGCCGTGCCTTTCATCATCCTGTTGATCGCATTGATCCCTCTGACGCGGCTGCTCGTCGGCACCGCGCTTGGCACGACTGCGGCAATCGTGCCGCTTACCATCGCGGCGATACCCTATTACGCCCGCATCGCCGAAGTTTCGCTGCGCGAGGTCGATCGCGGCCTGATCGATGCCGTACGCGCCATGGGTGGCAACCGCTGGACCATCATCCGGGAAGTGCTGGTGCCGGAAGCACTGCCCGGGATTGTCGCAGGCTTTACGGTGACGCTGGTCACCCTAATCGGCGCCTCGGCCATGGCCGGCACCATCGGCGGCGGCGGCCTCGGCGACCTCGCGATCCGCTACGGCTACCAGCGCTTTGAGACCGGCGTAATGATCGCCGTCGTCATCGTGCTGATCATCCTCGTCTGCGGCATGCAATGGCTCGGCGACCGCCTGATCGCAAAGCTCGATCATCGTTGATACTCATCGGTCAAATCCGATGACGGAATGCGGCTGCCGGATGGTTCGACGGCAGCCGCCCATCAGCTTGGATGAACAACTTCTCCTGCAACGTCGCCGGCTCATAGGCGTCGGCGCAAATTCACCCGCTGCCGTCTGCATGGCAACCTGCAACTTCAGTTTCGAGTGACCGGCTTCGAGCGCATCCGTGACACCGTTTCGCGCTCCGCCCGCTTGCAGCGCATCGGCGGCAGGCCCCGGTCCATCAGGTCCATATCTTCCAGCACCATGTCGCCCATTTTCTTGAAGGCGCTGTCGAGGGCACCGGCGCGATGCGCCGAGCGGATGAAGCCTTTGAGGCCGCGCACCGGATGATCCTTGCCAAGCGGCTCCTCCGGATAGACATCGCTCGCCGCAACGATATGGCCGGAGGCGACCGCAGCCATCAATGCGTCGAAATCCACGACATCGGCGCGGCTAAGCAGGATGAAGGCCGCGCCCTTGCGCATACGTGCAAAAGCTTCTGCGCCGAGGAAGCCCTTGTTTTCGCTGGTGACGGAGGCGACGACGAAAACGAAATCGCTGCCCGAAAGCACCTCGTCGAGGCTGGCCGGCTGGACGCCGTGTTCCCTGAGGATCGACGGCGGCATCCAGGGATCGAACACCCTGATCGTCGCGCGAAAGCCCGACAGCACCCGGTTCAGCGCCTTGCCGAGATCACCGAACCCGACGATACCGATATCGCTGCCAGAGAGCAGACGGGCCTTGGCATTGCCGTCACCGCCCCAAAGCTCTCTGCCCTCGCGAAAATCGAGATCGGCGTCGACGATGCCGCGCGCCAGGCTGAGCGCAAATCCAAGCCCGATCTCCGCCACCGGCTCGGCGAAGACTTGTCCGGTGGTAACGACATGGATGCCGCGCTCGAACAGCACATCATAGGGCATGTTGTTGATGAGATTGCTTTCGACATTCAAAATGCAGCGCAGGCGCGGCATGCGGTCGAGCGTATCCTTCGAAAGCGGCGGCTGGCCGATGATATAGCGCGCCTCGCCGAGTACGTCGTCGCCAAGCCCAGCAATATTCTCCGGATCAGCCTCGACGATCCGGTATTTCGAATGAAGGAGCGACAGCGCATCCTTGGTGAAGATGAGCTCAAGCGAACGCGGCTCAGGCGCACTGATGGCCAAAGGCCTGTTGTCGGTCGACATAGAAGTCTCTCCCTATTCCCAAAGACGATCCAATATCATCCGACCAGCCAAATCAATCAGAGCTCTTCCTCTTCCCCCGGCATGCCCACAGAGAAGGCGCAGATGCGCGAGAGATAGGTTTGCGGCAGGCCCGTTTCGGCGCCCCAGGCATTGAACTGATCCTGGATCAGGCGCAGCTCCTTCTTGGCCGGCTTCGGCTCCGAGATCGGCAGGCCGGAAAGACGCAGGCAGACGAGTACATCGTGGCTCATGACGAAACTATCGCGCCCGATGGCGCGCAGGAAATATTGGCCGCTCATGCCCCCAAGCCGGTTGGCGCGCTTATCGAGCACGGCGAGCAAGCCGATATGATCTTCCACCGGCCAATCGGCAAAGAAGCGCCCGGCGCTGCCATGCTCCTCGGCAAGTTGGCGAATGAAATGGGCATTGTCCCGCACGGACATGATCTTGGCGCCGTTGCGCACGATGCGCGCGTCGGAGGTCAGATCATGCCAGTAGTCGTCGGGTGCGAGGTTGAGGAAAGCCGGGTCGAAGCCGGAGAAAGCCGCCTCGAAACCCGGCCATTTGGAATCAATGACATTGCGCACGAAGCCGGCATAGAAGACGTAGCGCGTCATTTCCGACAGCAACCTGTCGTCCGGCATGGCGCGCAAGGCATCGTGATCGGGCACTTTTGGCATGAGTGCCTTCAGAGCTTCCGCCCCACCCTTGCGCTTTTGCGCCCGCTCCAGAATTTCCGTGAAGCTGCCCACCTTTCTCTCCCCTTCGATGACCGCTCAAAGTCTTTTACGATCTTGTGCTTGCGCGCAAGATGATGCGCGACAGCCGGAACGCAAAAGGCCGGGGCAAAGCCCGGCCTTTTGAACCCACGTGGGAGATAGTCGCTATTCCGCGGCCGCTTCCGCAGCCGGCCGGCGGGCGATAGTCGCCTGCGTCAGCAGGAGTGCGGCGACGGCGCAGAGTGCGACGCAGCCGACCATGGGCAGCGCCGAGCCATCGAAAAACAGTCCGGCAATGATCATCGCGACGGCGGCGGCAGCAAACTGCAGCGTGCCCATCAGCGCCGAGGCCGTACCGGCAATCTCGCCATGATCTTCCAACGCCAGCACGCCCGTCGTGGGAATGACCAGACCCAGAAAACCGAAACCGATAAAGAGAAACACGATGAGAACCGGCAACTGGTTGAAGCCGAGGCTCATGACCACCGCCAGCAGTGCCGTGGTCGTGGCAAAAGCGGTAACCGCGACGCGCATCACCCGCACCAGACCGAAACGCTCGCCGAGCCAGCCGGTGAGCTGCGACACCGAGAAGAAGGAGACGGCGTTGATCGAGAAAGCAAAGCTGTATTGCGTCGGCGTCAGGCCGTAATGGTCGATCAGCACGAAGGGCGAATTGGCGAGGTAGACGAGAAAGCTCGATATGCCGAGGCCGCCAATAAAGGTGAGCGTCAGGAAATTGCGGTCACCGAGCAACAGGCGATAGGCCGCCATCGCGCTGCGAAGGCCGCTTTGCGAGCGCTCTGCTTTCGCCCGGGTCTCCTCGAGTTGGGTAGACAGCAGGATCAGCCCCATCACCGCCGCGATCGTCACCGCCCAGAACACGCCGCGCCAACCGTAGAAGGCGATGACGGCACTGCCCGTCAGCGGCGCGAGGATCGGCGAAATGCTGAAGACGAGCATCAGCAGCGACATCAGCCGCGCCGCCTGAACGCCAGTATGCATGTCGCGCACGACGGCGCGCGGCACCACCATGCCGGCCGCGCCGCCGATGCCCTGCAGGAAGCGGAAAGCGATCAGCGTCTCGATATTGCCCGCCGTGGCCGCACCTATGCTCGCCACTGCGAACAGGCCGATGCCGAGATAAAGTGGCGCCTTGCGTCCCCACATGTCCGAAAGCGGCCCATAGAGCAATTGAAAGACGGCGAAGGGAATGAAGAAGAACAACAGGCTCAACTGAACGACACTGTTCTCCGCCGCAAGATCCTTGCCGATCGATGGCAAAGCGGGAAGATACATGTCGATCGCGAAGGGACCGATGGCCGAAAGCAGGCCAAGGATGATCGCATAGCGAAGGAAAGACGTCGTCATGATGATGATCTTTCAGAAAATTTGAGCGTGAAGACCGGATTGCCTTCGCGCCGCGTCTCCCGCAGGAGACGTTGAAAACAAAATGCTGCATCCGCCAATCGAGCCCGACAAAGGCTCAACTGCCTTTTCTTCGAAGAGCAAACCACCCGAAAATCGACGGAATGCTCAACGAATTCTTGGGTTGGGTTTTAAGAACGCCGCACGGTCTTGGGAGGAAAGCGCGGGCCTGAGATACGCTTAACAATCATGTCCATCGTTTTGGACATTATTGTAAAAATAGACACTATTGTCCAAATCGTCAATACGGATTATCTTGATCCCATGAAAAGCCGAAGCACCGCCGCCTCGCAGGCAAAGACCGTAAGACCCACCCAATGCCTGAAGCGTATTTCCATCCTCGACGCTGCGGCGGAAGTTTTTTGTCGCGAGGGTTTTTCCGGCGCGAGCATCGACGAGATCGCCGAGGAAGCCTGCGTCTCCCGGCAGACCATTTACAATCACTACCGTGAGAAAGAGGCATTGTTCATCGCCGTCATCGCTGACGTGAGCGGGCGCGCCAATACGGCTCTGTTCTCCGCGCTGGCCGCCTTCCCTGACAGACCGGAAAACCTTCGGGAGGATCTGATCGCCTTCGCTGTCGATATCAACAATAATTGTCTTTATAATCAGGACGGAAAATTCTTGCGTAAGCTCGTCCAGTCCGAAGGCCCCCGCTATCCGCACCTTTTCGAAGCCTGGCGCGAACACGGCCCTTGCAGGATCGGCAAGGCATTGGGCGCCATCTTCGCCCGCCTCCACCACCAGGGCCTCCTTAACATTCCCGACTGCGACCTCGCCGCTCGCCAATTCAGCGCGCTGATCAACGCCGACCTGCAGATGACCACACTCTTTGGTCAAACGCCGACGGAGGCAGAGATTCGGGGATCGGCGGAACAAGCCGTAGATATGTTTTTGCGGGGGTACGGAGTTCGGGCAGAAGCCGGACTCTGAGCCCTGAGTCTACAGCGTTTCTCAAGCCCTTTTTACAACGATCGCAGCGCCTCAAACGCGCGCCAGACACCTTATCTAATTTTGCTTGTGCCCTTGCCATCCGCAGCGTTAACGTGAGTGCGTGGGGTCGGAGCTTGTACGATGAGCAATAGACATTGGAATTTCCCGGTGATGGTCATCTGCAAGCGAACGGGGAAAATCTATACCGTTGGCACCACGAAAGAGGCATTGGACATGCTGCTGAATGCATGGCCCGTTGCCGAAGGCAAGGCGTTCATGATGGCCCTGCAGATATGTGCGGATGTTGAAAGCGGGATCAGGCAGCCGCTGGACGCGCGCAACAGCTTCGTCGCCGCGGCCAGGGAAGCTGGCGTACCGATCGAAGCCACAATGGTCGAATAAGTCGCCTGCGTCCCCCGATCCTCCTCTCGCGCCTTGGCTTCGTGCCGCTGTCCGCAACAATGCTTGGAACGAAACCGTCGCTATCCCGTTTTAAAATGCCAAACGAGGAGCGCGATGTTTCAAACCGCCTGGAGAAAGCCTGTCGTCGTACGCCTGCCGAAAAATATCCGCATCATCCGGACGGCAGCCGAGGCCACGGATTGCTTGACCGCGGATTGGCCGGTACGCCACGGAAACGCCTACGAGGCGGCCTTGCGCGCCTGCATTGATTGTTTCGAAGGCTATACGACCGCGAACGAAACCCGCGTGGCTTTCGTCGCCGCCTGTCGCGAGGCGAATGCTCTGATAAGCGCGTGATACCGAAAGGCCGCCTTCGAGGTGCGAACAAGTATTGGGCTAAATCCGTTGCTGGAAAAAACCTGAGCTTGCCGGTCGTTAATTCAAAATTAAAAGCAACCGAATAAAAGCGTTCTTGGGTCGCTAGAATTCTGCTGAAAAACGCGATTCGCCCATGAGTAAACGACAGATCTGGGCGAACCGGAATTTGCAGGCAGGACGTCAGCGTCCAATGGCGTAGGGATCAGGGCCATGCATGGCTCTGGAAGCATGATGCCCTTCCAACGCGCCGGCTCGTCCGAGCCATGTTCCGTGTAACTTCATTCTCTTCCGACAGGACGCCCGAATTGTCGACGCCGGTATTGGTGTCTGATTACGAGGGTAAGCTGCCAGCAAACGTGCGCCCGGGGGCGCCGTAAAAGGACTTTGCTGGTCTTCGCGCGCGGCCGACGGCAGAGGAATGATACTCGCAGTCAGCTAACACACTAGGGGCGCGTCCATGACTTCAGTTATTTCTTCTCTGAGCATCAATCAGATTAAAGCTCTTACCACCTCAACGATTAAGCAGTTGACGACCGACGACGTCGCGGCACTGAGCACCACCCAGATCAAGGCGCTAAGCTCGACGCAGATTTCCGCTTTTGAAACGCAGGATATCTCCACCTTCACCTCCACGCAGATGGGCGCCGTATCGACGAGCGCCATTCTCGGTTTGAGCCTAGACCAACTGGCAGTTCTCTCCACGACCCAGTTGGGTGGCCTTTCCGGCGAGCAGGTCGCCGCGCTTACCACAGCCGATGTTGCAGGCCTCTCCACCGATCAGACCAAGGGTCTGACCACCACCCAAGTTGCGGCTCTCACCTCGAAGCAGGTTGCAGTCCTCTCCACTGACGACGTTGCTGCTCTCTCCACCGATCAGATCGGTGTCCTGAAGACCGCACAGGTCGCAGCCCTCAAGTCCACGCAGATCGCAGCCCTCTCCACGGATCAGGCTGCCGCGCTGAGCTCGACCCAGATCGCAGCCCTGACGGCCTCCGAAGTTGGCGCCCTTTCCACTGCTGACCTCGCAACCTTCTCCACCGACGAAGTCGCAGCCCTCTCCACCGCAGCCCTCTCCGGCCTGACCACCGATCAGGTCGCAGCGCTCTCTACGGATCAGGTTGCTGCTCTCAAGACCACCCAGATCGCCAAGCTCAGCACCAGCCAGATTGGCGCACTCTCCACCGACCAGGCCAAGGTTCTGACCACTGACCAGGTTGCCTCTCTGAGCTCGACCCAGATTGGTGCGCTTTCCACCGATGACGTCGCCGTCCTCTCCACCACTCAGATTGGTGCGCTGAAGACCGCGCAGATCGCAGCCCTCAAGTCCTCGCAGATCGCAGCCCTCTCCACGGATCAGGCGGCCGCTCTGAGCTCGACCCAGGTCGCAGCCCTGACGGCCTCCGAAGTTGGCGCCCTTTCCACGGCTGACCTCGCAACCTTCTCCACTGACGAGATCGCGGCAATCAACACCGCAGCTCTGTCGGGCCTGTCCTCCGATAAGGTCGCAGCGCTCTCCACCGATCAGGTTGCCGCTCTGAAGACCAGCCAGATCGCTAAGCTCAGCACCAGCCAGATCGCTGCGCTCTCCACTGACCAGGCGAAGGTCCTGACCACCGACCAGATCGGCGCTCTGACAAGCTCGCAGATCGGCGCCCTCTCCACTGACGATGTTGCCGCTCTCTCCACCGCTCAGATCGGTGTCCTGAAGACTGCACAGATCGCTGCTCTCAAGTCCTCGCAGATCGCAGCTCTCTCCACCGACCAGGCTGCCGCTCTGAGCTCGACCCAGGTCGCAGCCCTGACGGCCTCCGAAGTTGGCGCCCTCTCCACAGCTGATCTCGCAACCTTCTCCACCGACGAAATCGCAGCAATCAGCACCGCGGCCATCTCCGGCCTGACGTCCGATAAGGTCGCAGCGCTCTCCACCGATCAGGTGGCTGCTCTGAAGACCAGCCAGATCGCTAAGCTGAGCACCACCCAGATCGGCGCTCTTTCGACCGACCAGGCCAAGGCTCTGACCACTGACCAGGTTGCCTCTCTGAGCTCGACGCAGATCGGTGCGCTCTCCACCGACGACGTCGCCGTCCTCTCTACCGCTCAGATCGGTGCGCTGAAGACCGCTCAGGTCGCCGCTCTCAAGTCCTCGCAGATCGCAGCCCTGTCTACAGACCAAGCTGCCGCTCTGACGAGCTCGCAAGTCGCTGCCCTGACAGCTACTGAAGTTGGCGCCCTCTCCACCGCTGACCTCGCAACCTTCTCCACCGACGAGATCGCAGCCCTCTCGACCGCAGCCCTCTCCGGCCTGTCCTCTGAAAAGGTTGCCGCCCTCTCCACCGATCAGGTGGCCGCTCTGAAGACCAGCCAGATCGCCAAGCTGAGCACCACCCAGATCGGCGCTCTTTCGACCGACCAGGCTAAGGTTCTGACCACCGACCAGGTCGCGGCTCTGTCCTCGACCCAGATCGCCGCTCTCTCCACCGACGACGTCGCTGTCCTCTCCACCGCCCAGATCGGTGCGCTGAAGACCGCTCAGGTCGCAGCCCTCAAGTCCTCGCAGATCGCAGCTCTCTCCACGGACCAGGCTGCTGCTCTGACGAGCTCGCAGATCGGTGCCCTGACGGCCTCCGAAGTTGGCGCACTTTCCACCGCTGACCTCGCAACCTTCTCCACCGACGAGATCGCAGCTCTCTCGACCGCAGCCCTCTCCGGCCTGTCCTCTGAAAAGGTTGCAGCGCTCTCCACCGACCAGGTTGCTGCTCTGAAGACCAGCCAGATCGCCAAGCTCAGCACCAGCCAGATCGGCGCGCTTTCGACCGACCAGGCCAAGGTTCTCACCACCGACCAGGTCGCCGCTCTGAGCTCGACCCAGATTGGTGCGCTCTCCACCGACGACGTGGCTGTCCTCACCACCGCCCAGATTGGTGCGCTGAAGACCGCACAGGTCGCAGCTCTCAAGTCCTCGCAGATCGCAGCACTCTCCACCGACCAGGCCGCCGCTCTGACGAGTTCGCAAATCGGTGCCCTGACGGCCTCCGAAGTTGGCGCACTTTCCACCGCCGACCTCGCAACCTTCTCCACCGACGAAATCGCAGCAATCAGCACCGCGGCCATCTCCGGCCTGACGTCCGAAAAGGTTGCAGCACTCTCCACGGATCAGGTTGCCGCTCTGAAGACCAGCCAGATCGCCAAGCTCAGCACCAGCCAGATCGGCGCACTCTCCACCGATCAGGCTAAGGTTCTGACCACCGACCAGGTCGCGGCTCTGTCCTCGACCCAGATCGGTGCGCTCTCCACCGACGACGTCGCCGCTCTCTCCACCGCTCAGATCGGTGTCCTGAAGACTGGCCAGGTCGCCGCGCTGAGCTCTTCGCAGATCGCCGCCCTCTCGACCGACCAGGCTGCCGCTCTGAGCTCGACCCAGATCGCAGCCCTGTCGGCAACCGAAGTTGGCGCCCTTTCCACCGCTGACCTCGCAACCTTCTCGACCGACGAGATTGCAGCCCTCTCGACCGCAGCCCTCTCCGGCCTGTCCTCCGAAAAGGTTGCAGCGCTGTCCACGGATCAGGTGGCCGCTCTCAAGACCAGCCAGATCGCCAAGCTCAGCACGAGCCAGATCGGCGCACTCTCCACTGACCAGGCGAAGGTCCTGACCACTGACCAGGTCGCCGCTCTGAGCTCGACCCAGATTGGTGCGCTCTCCACCGACGACGTCGCGGTCCTCTCCACTGCCCAGATTGGTGCGCTGAAGACTGCACAGGTCGCCGCTCTGAAGTCCTCGCAGATCGCAGCTCTCTCCACCGATCAGGCTGCCGCTCTGAGCTCGACGCAGGTCGCAGCCCTGACGGCAACCGAAGTTGGTGCACTTTCCACCGCTGACCTGGCGACCTTCTCCACAGATGAGATCGCAGCTCTCTCGACCGCAGCTCTGTCGGGCCTGACTTCTGAAAAGGTCGCAGCGCTCTCCACCGATCAGGTTGCGGCTCTGAAGACCAGCCAGATCGCTAAGCTTAGCACCACTCAGATCGGCGCTCTTTCGACCGACCAGGCCAAGGTTCTGACCACCGAACAGGTCGCGGCTCTGACAAGCTCGCAGATCGGTGCACTCTCCACCGACGACGTCGCCGTCCTCTCCACCGCTCAGATCGGTGTCCTGACGACCGGCCAAGTCGCCGCCCTGAAGTCTTCGCAGATCGCAGCCCTGTCTACTGATCAGGCTGCCGCTCTGACGAGCTCGCAGATCGGTGCCCTGACAGCGACCGAAGTTGGCGCTCTCTCCACCGCCGACCTCGCAACCTTCTCCACCGACGAGATTGCAGCCCTCTCGACTGCAGCCCTCTCCGGCCTGTCCTCTGAAAAGGTTGCTGCTCTCTCCACGGATCAGATTGCTGCTCTCAAGACCACCCAGATCGCCAAGCTGAGCACCAGCCAGATCGGCGCTCTCTCCACCGACCAGGCTAAGGTTCTGACCACCGACCAGGTCGCGGCTCTGTCCTCGACCCAGATCGGTGCGCTCTCGACCGACGACGTCGCCGTCCTCTCCACCGCTCAGATTGGTGTGCTGAAGACTGGCCAGGTCGCCGCGCTGAGCTCTTCGCAGATCGCCGCCCTCTCCACGGATCAGGCTGCCGCTCTGAGCTCGACGCAGGTCGCAGCCCTGACGGCAACCGAAGTTGGCGCCCTTTCCACCGCCGACCTCGCAACCTTCTCGACCGACGAGATCGCAGCGATCAGCACTGCAGCCCTCTCCGGTCTCTCCTCCGAAAAGGTTGCAGCGCTCTCCACGGATCAGGTTGCCGCTCTGAAGACCAGCCAGATCGCCAAGTTGAGCACCAGCCAGATCGGCGCGCTCTCCACCGACCAGGCCAAGGTTCTGACCACCGACCAGGTCGCTGCTCTGACCTCGACCCAGATCGGTGCGCTCTCAACCGATGACGTCGCCGCCCTCTCTACCGCTCAGATCGGTGTCCTGACGACCGGCCAAGTCGCCGCCCTGAAGTCCTCGCAGATCGAAGCCCTGTCTACTGATCAGGCTGCCGCTCTGACGAGCTCGCAGATCGGTGCCCTGACAGCGACCGAAGTTGGCGCTCTCTCCACCGCCGACCTCGCAACCTTCTCCACCGACGAGATTGCAGCCCTCTCGACTGCAGCCCTCTCCGGCCTGTCCTCTGAAAAGGTTGCTGCTCTCTCCACGGATCAGGTTGCTGCTCTCAAGACCACCCAGATCGCCAAGCTGAGCACCAGCCAGATCGGCGCTCTCTCCACCGACCAGGCTAAGGTTCTGACCACCGACCAGGTCGCGGCTCTGTCCTCGACCCAGATCGGTGCGCTCTCGACCGACGACGTCGCCGTCCTCTCCACCGCTCAGATTGGTGTGCTGAAGACTGGCCAGGTCGCCGCGCTGAGCTCTTCGCAGATCGCCGCCCTCTCCACGGATCAGGCTGCCGCTCTGAGCTCGACCCAGGTCGCAGCCCTGTCGGCAACCGAAGTTGGCGCCCTTTCCACCGCCGACCTCGCAACCTTCTCGACCGACGAGATCGCAGCGATCAGCACTGCAGCCCTCTCCGGTCTCTCCTCCGAAAAGGTTGCAGCGCTCTCCACGGATCAGGTTGCCGCTCTGAAGACCAGCCAGATCGCCAAGTTGAGCACCAGCCAGATCGGCGCGCTCTCCACCGACCAGGCCAAGGTTCTGACCACCGATCAGGTTGCCGCTCTGAGCTCGACCCAGATCGCAGCCTTGTCCACCGACGATGTTGCGGCTCTGTCCACCACTCAGATCGGTGTCCTGAAGACTGCACAGGTCGCCGCTCTGAAGTCCTCGCAGATCGCAGCCCTCTCCACGGATCAGGCTGCCGCTCTGACGAGCTCGCAGATCGGTGCCCTGACGGCCTCCGAAGTCGGCGCCCTCTCCACCGCCGACCTCGCAACCTTCTCCACCGACGAGATTGCAGCGATCAGCACCTCGGCTCTGTCGGGCCTGACATCCGATAAGGTTGCAGCGCTCTCGACTGACCAAGTGGCCGCTCTGACCACCGGTCAGATCGCCAAGCTGAGCACCAGCCAGATCGGCGCTCTTTCGACCGACCAGGCCAAGGTTCTGACCACCGACCAGGTCAGCGCTCTGACAAGCTCGCAGATCGGTGCGCTCTCCACCGACGACGTCGCCGCTCTCTCCACCGCTCAAATCGGTGTGCTGAAGACTGGCCAGGTCGCCGCCCTGAGCTCCTCGCAGATCGAAGCCCTCTCCACGGATCAGGCTGCCGCTCTGAGCTCGACGCAAATCGGTGCCCTGTCGGCAACCGAAGTCGGCGCGCTCTCTACCGCCGACCTCGCGACCTTCTCGACGGACGAGATCGCAGCGATCAGCACTGCAGCCCTCTCCGGTCTCTCCTCCGAAAAGGTTGCAGCGCTCTCCACGGATCAGGTGGCCGCTCTGAAGACCAGCCAGATCGCCAAGTTGAGCACCAGCCAGATCGGCGCGCTCTCCACCGATCAGGCTAAGGTTCTGACCACCGACCAAGTTGCGGCTCTGTCCTCGACCCAGATCGGTGCGCTCTCCACCGATGACGTCGCCGCTCTGTCCACCACTCAGATCGGTGTCCTGAAGACCACGCAGGTCGCCGCCTTGAGCTCTTCGCAGATCGAAGCGCTCTCCACCGATCAGGTCGCCGCTCTGACGAGCTCGCAGATCGGTGCTCTGACGGCAACCGAAGTCGGCGCTCTCTCCACCGCCGACATCGCAACCTTCTCCACCGACGAGATTGCGGCGATCAGCACGGCGGGTCTGGGCGGACTGTCCACCGATGACATCGCTTCGCTCTCCAGCGCCCAGCTCTATGCCCTCACCACGACACAGGTGCAGGCACTAGATGAAGGACAAGTCGCGGCGGTCATCTCTGCCTACGCGGCCTACAACTAAAATCTGACGGATTGCGGCGCGGTTTCACCCGCGCCGCAAAAGACCTCGGCGCCGCGCGAGAAATTGCGCGGCGCTATTCTTTTGCGAGACACTCCGAGAATCCGGGTTCGTTTGCGATTCGACCGTCATGACGGCGAGCGGCAGAGCGGCACAGCGGCCGCCACTCCCCATTTTTTAACCGTTCGCCACTCTCATGGCCGGAAAACACTACGCTCCCTGCCCTGTGCCTCCTTCAGAAAACAATCAGTCCGACGCAAGCTAGCTGCACTAGAAGGGATGACGCTTTCGCTCGTCAGTTTCCCTCGGCCGCAAGGCCGCCTTGCCGCAGGATGTCCATGACCGTCAATATTGCACCTGTCTCGACCCAAGCCTCGCCGCTCGTCAGCGCATCGGAGAGGGCTCGGAATCAGCAATTGCCGCTTGCCGAGCTATTTCAGATCGCTGAAGTTTTAGGTCGCATAGGCAAACAGTCGCAGGCGGTCGAACTCTACAAGACCTGGATCGCATTCAACGACGCTAACCCCCTGCTGCATCTCGCTTATTTCAATTATGCGGTCGCCGCCAACCAAACTGGCGATGCCGCCGCGGCGATCCACGCGCTTCGCGCCTGTTTAAAGCTGTCTCCAGAGTTCGGACCAGCGCACATCAACCTCGGCCGCCTTCTGGAAGACAGCGGCCTGACCGGCCGGGCCGTCGAACAATGGCGAGACTTCGCAAAAGCGACCGCCGAGATCACGGCCGACAAGATTGGCTATCGCCTGATGGCGCTCCAGCACATTGGCCGCGTTCTCGAAGCCGGCGGCTTGCTGGAAGAGGCGGAAGCAGCTTTATGGCAAGCGATCGAGCTGCAGCCCAGCAAGACCGAGGCAGGCCAGCATTGGACGTCGTTGCGCCAGCACCAGTGCAAGTGGCCGACTCTGATCACGTCCGAACATGTCTCGGCCCGGCACTTGCTGGATGCAATGTCGCCCTTGATCCTCGGCTGCTATAGCGACGATCCCCTATTCCAGCTCGGCAAGGCCTATCGCTATCACAAATCGCTGATCGGCCGGCCCGATCTCCGTGACTTCCCACGCCTTCCGCCGAAACAGAAATCGGGGACCGGAGAGCGTTTGCGCGTCGGCTACGTCTCATCGGATCTGCGCGACCATGCGGTCGGTTTTGCGCTCAGGGAAGTGCTGGAGCTGCATGACAAGAGCAGCGTCGAGGTTTTCGCCTATTACTGCGGCGAGCCGCGCTCTAACGACGCGACGCAAACGCGGATCAAGAACGCGGTGGATTGCTGGCGGGAAATCTCCACGCTCAGCGATATCGACGCAGCAAAGCAAATCCGTGCTGACGAGATCGACATTCTCGTCGACGTCAACGGCTACACCAAGCATGCGCGGGCGAAGATCTTCGCCTACCGGCCTGCGCCGGTCATCGTCAATTTCTGCGGCTATCCCGGCACGACAGCCAGCCCGTTTCATCAATACGTCATCGCGGACGAGCACATCATCCCGCCGGAGAATGAAATCTACTATACGGAAAAGGTGCTGCGGATTGCCTGCAACCAGCCCATCGACCGCAAACGGCTGATCGCCGCACGGCCGACCCGCGCGGAAGCCGGCCTGCCGGCGGACGCCTTCGTCTACGCTTGCCTCAACGGGATGCAGAAGATCACCGCCAACTGCTTTGCGCGCTGGATGCAGATCCTTTCTGCGACACCCGGCAGCGTGCTGTGGCTGCTTGCGGAGGCCCCGGATGTCAACGAGCGCCTGCGCCAGTTGGCCGCGCAAGCCGGCGTGGCGCCCGAGCGCCTCATTTTCGCGTCCAAGGCGGCCAATCCGAACCATCTTGCGCGAATGGCATTGGCCGATCTCTTCCTGGACACCTTCCCCTATGGGGCACACTCCACCGCGGCGGACGCGATCACCGTCGGGCTGCCGGTCCTGACTATGCCCGGAAAAAGCTTTGCCTCGCGTTTCTGCAGCAGCATCGTCGCAGCCGCCGGCGTTCCGGAACTGATCTGCAGCGGGCCGGAGGATTATGTAAGCCGGGCCATCGCCTTCGCGCAGGACCGCGAGAGCCTGACCGCGATCAGGGACTCCTTGCAGCGCCAGCGCGAGACCAGCGCGCTACGTGATATTCCAGGCCTCGCACGGCGCCTCGAATACCTGTTTTGGCAGATGCAGGGCGAAATCGAGCGCGGAGAAACGCCGGCGCCGGACATGCGCAATCTTGATGTCTACTACGAGGTCGGCGCCGAAATCGTTCTGGAGAATATCGAATTCGAGGACGATCAAGCCTACCGGCGCCGCTATCTCGAGAAACTGGCCCAATGGAACGATTACGCGCCGCTTGCGCACGACAGCCGTCTACTGAGAGAGCCGGAATCACTTTGAAGTTGAATTGCGGCAACGGCTGCAAGCGAAGAGGATATTATGACTCCTGTTATTCTTGTGACATTCGCCGGGCGGCAAAAGCGAATGGAGATTCTGACCAAATACATCCGCAAGGCCATCAATGATGGCATCATTGATGAATGGCACATATGGGATTTCACGCGCTCCTCTGAAGATAACGAGTGGGTCACGCGCGAATTCGGCCCGGCGCGATATATGGGGTCCGAAGCGCCGTACCAGTTGAAGGGAGCGGTCACGCCCCGCTCCTCCTTCCGTGCGAATGCCAAGATAGACCACGATCTACATATCGCCGTTCTTCCGAATGGTGACGATGATAATTGCTTCGAAATTGTCGTCGGTGGCTGGCAGAACACGCATTCCGCTCTTCGCAGCGTCAAGCGCAGCGAACTGAATAACTTTGGGAGCCGGGGTGAAACAACGACCATCTGGAGCAAATCGACACCCAGCGTTCTTTCGCCAAGCCTGCCGAACCAGGTCGTGCTCAGCATCGACTCGGCGGGTGCTCCCTCACTTCAGGTCAATGGCGTGACGATCGGCAAGTGGCCTGAGCTGAACCTGGGCTCCGGCGCATCGGTGATGGTGCGCGGCGGATGGGGCGCCGATTTGGAACTTTGCGATATAAATGCCCCCGTACGACGCTACGTCGGGAACCCAAATGAAAAACTGCCCTATTGGCAGGCCTATGACTACTACGCGAAGCGGCTGGAGAGGTTTTCCAGCGCGGTATTTCTGAAGTGTGACGATGACATCGTCTATCTGGACATAGAAAAACTCAATGAATTCATCGAGTTTAGAAGGGCCAACCCGAATTACTTCGTCGTCTCCGCAAATGTCGTGAACAACGGCGTATGCGCCTATTGGCAGCAACAAGGGGGCGGACTTCCCGATGACCTCGGTCATTTCGAGCGCCCGCCTGGAGGGTTCGGTGGAAGCCTGTGGCAAAGCGCCGAGCGCGCAACCCGGCTTCACGATTACTTCCTGGAAAAGGACGAGAAGCATCTGCCTTTGCCGAACAAGGTCATCGAATGGACGGAGCGCCAGTCGATTAACTTCATATCCTGGCTCGGAAAAGACCTCCTGCATATGGCTCTTCCGAAAGGCGACGATGAATATGCGCTGACGGTCGACCTGCCGACTTTCCTCGATCGGCCCACCGCGATCTATGCGGATTTTACCGTCAGCCACCTCAGCTTCGGACCGCAGGAACACGGGCTGGACGTGGATCGCTTGATCAACGCCTATGATGCCCTGAGCTCTTCCCGACTTTAGTCCGCCCGACGCTGGAAGCTCAGGCATCCCTCGACCGATACAGGTGCGCGTTTCGTCTTGACTCGCGCCCGTACGGTGTCGGCCGTGCTTCTGCGCACCAGTCTAGCGAATATTCATAACGGCAAAGACGAACGACCCAGCGGTAACGCAGACTGCGAGTGTCACGTAGTAATCCATATTGCACCCCCTTTCCGCACCAACGCGGTCAAGGAGTCATAATGGTCACAAAAAAGACGCAAGAAAGAACGCTTCGCGCACTTTTTCTGTCGCCTGGACTCATGCCGTTATCGTGAAGCGTTTCGGAGATCGTCATCGCCTAAAGCAATTCCAGGAAAATGCGCAGCGGCTTTCGGTCCGGAAATTACGAGAATAAAGAGATAGAACGGTTGTGCGATTCCGTGAAAAGCTGAACCGCTCTACCGAAGTTGGAAGTTATTCCAATGCGAAGCTTTTGCCTTGGCAATAATCAGTCGACCCTCGCGGACGGCGGCAAATAGAGCAAAAATTGCTGCGATTGTTATTAGATCCCAAAGCATCGCTGGCCTCATAATTCCTGATAAAAGCGGCCGGGCTCCGGCAACCGTCGCCGCGGGACGTCTCATAGCTTCAAGGCGACATTGCGTTCGGGGGACGGCACAATCGCGGCAATATGTGAGGACACGCGAGACTCGCTGACCGCTGCCAATGACGCCGCGCAAGACCTATCAGCGTCCCGTCGTCGTTGCCCAAAGGCTGGCTGACGGGCTTATGCCCTCTTGGAGAGCTTGTCTTTCCACGTCTATCATTGTTGACTTCCAAACAATCATGATGCCAGCACGATGGAGGGGAAGATGGATAAATCGCTTGTCGAACGTTTGGCCGACTGCGTCGGGCAGATCGAGGAGTTCTCGCAGCGCATCTCTCGTATTCAGGCAGGAGAGATCCAGCATCAAGCCAAATTCGGTGACGGCCCCTGGGAGGATATTACGGCAATAGTCCTCACTCACTATGAGGATATGCTGGAGAACTACAAATATTTCGCCGAGGATTTGAGACGCCGCATCGATAAGGGTGAAAGCTGAGTTGGCCTCGTCTCGTCGGCATCGAAGATCTAAGTAGGCGTCGCTCGCTGCGCTGTTGCGATCGCAGCCAGTCTCTTGGGCCATTGCAGAAACAAAAAGTTACCCAAACTGGTCGAATGGGGTTTTTTGAATCCGCTTTCGCCTTTGATATAGAATTCGATCATTCTAATATAAGAGTTCTGCCATATTTCCTCCCCCCGCCGAAACGCAAGTAGGCGGGGGCTTTTTTTAAAGTGCCGTCGTTCCCGCTTGGTTTCGTGCGGGGCTGAACAAATGAAGGCTGCGAAGTCTTCTCGTTCCTCTCGCTACCGTCACGCGATCTGTCACGCGACATCCCGCTCTCACTTCTGTAATCAATTCCGAAAATTCGATTGAGGAGCGAGATGATGTCGACTTCAATTTTGACGGCCATGACGGTATGTGCAGGCATAACCACGATAGCGCTCATGGTGGTGCAGCTTCTTCATTGACTTCTAAGACGTTGCGCCGACGTTCGCGACTTGTCGGCGAATTCTCGCACTCGATTTTCGCGCCATTCCGGATAAAGTCGTCATAGTTTAGGGCGAAGTGGCCTCTTATAGGCGGCGGCTCCATCTTCGCGTCTCACTGCAGCGATCGGATAGTTCTCGCACATAGGGGACTTGATGCGAGCATGGATTGCAATTTGCGGAGCGACTTTGATCTTGCTGCCGGCTTATTGCGTGGCGGCAAACACTCCCTGCAGTGGCCAAAAAGGCGGCATTGATCACTGCCAGGGGTCAACTTTCATCTGCAGTGACGGATCTGTCAGCGCGAGCAAGCAATCGTGCGAGTCTTATATGGGCGGCGCATCCCTTTTCGGATCAGCACCTGAAGAAATGGAACCGACGACTTCAACAGATTGCTCCTGCCGAGGCGGATCGTATTGCGTCGGCTCCCGTGGCGGCCACTATTGTCTTACCGATGACGGCCGAAAGAGCTATCTTCGCAAATGCGATGGGTTTGCATGAATCTCTGAAAAGCTAAGAGCAGAAGATTGCAGAGCATCAAGAACATCTTCAGTCGATGGAAGAGCCAGACATCAGCCATTTTCGCAAAGAGGATAATGGAGCTGGGAGGTAACCGAGGCGGAGTACCGCCGACATATCGAAACCTATGCCACCCTGATTGCTCAGATTGCTGCGATTTCGGGTATTTGAAGGCAGTGTCCGCAGACTAAATTTGCGTAGAAGCCGAGCGTATCAGCCATCTTCCAACGCTGACCGGCCAACCTACTGATTTCATTGGAGAAATTTTGGTAGCGGAGGAGGGATTTGAACCCCCGACACAAGGATTATGATTCCTCTGCTCTGACCTACTGAGCTACTCCGCCACTTCAGCGCATAGTCCCCTGGACTATACACAAGGGCCAAACGAAACCGCCGCTCGAGGAGCGTTGGCTCGTCGGTTGAGCGGCTTATAAGGTGCGGTTCGGCTTTGTGTCAAGCGGATGATTTGGAAAAATCAATGCTTTCCCCCACGCCCCGCACCGCCGCCTTCAGGCCGCGACGGGGCTGGCCAGCAATGCCTTCAGCGAGGCTTCTGCCGTCGGTTCGCGCTCTGAGCGTTCGATGAAGCCGCCGCCGTAGACGCGGGCGTCATCACCCGGGGCGGAATAGAGAGCGCAGGCCTGGCCCGGAGCGACACCTGCCTCGCCGATCGTCAGGTCGACATAGATGCCAGTCGCATCGGCATGCAGCACGGCAGGGGCCGGCGCGCGGGTCGAGCGGACCTTGGCGTAGCAGGCAAAACCCTCGCCGGAAGCCGCCTGCGCCAACGGTTCGTCGCCCAGCCAGTTGACGTCACGGAGATAGACGCGGTGCGTTTCCAGCGCCTCCTTCGGGCCGACGATGACGCGGCGCGAGCGGGCGTCGAGATAGACGACATAAAGCGGCTCGCCGGTCGCGATGCCGATGCCGCGGCGCTGGCCAATCGTATAGTGCAGGATGCCCTCGTGATGGCCGAGCACGCGGCCGTCGAGATGGACGATCTCGCCGGCGAGCGCCGCATTCGGCTTCAGCTTGGCGATCACGTCAGAATATTTGCCCTGCGGCACGAAACAGATGTCCTGGCTGTCGGCCTTCTTGGCAACGACGAGGCCCATTTCCCCGGCAAGCGCCCGCGTCTCCGATTTCGGCATACCGCCGAGCGGAAAGCGCAGATAGTCGATCTGCTCCTGCGTGGTGGCGAAGAGGAAATAGCTCTGGTCGCGATCTGCATCGGCCGGGCGATAGAGTGCGCGGCGGCCGGGATGATCGGCCGACGGGTTCGGGCGGGAGCGGATATAGTGGCCGGTCGCCAGCGCATCGGCGCCGAGTTCCTTGGCCGTCGCCAGGAGATCGGCGAATTTGACGGTCTGGTTGCAGGCTACGCAGGGGATCGGGGTCTCGCCAGCAACATAGCTTTCGGCGAAGGGATTGATCACCGTTTCGCGGAAGCGCTTTTCGTAGTCGAGCACATAATGCGGGATGCCAAGCGTCTCGCAGACGCGGCGGGCATCATCGATATCCTGGCCCGCACAGCAGGAGCCGGCGCGGTGCACGGCGGCGCCGTGATCGTAGAGCTGCAACGTGATCCCAAGCACATCATAGCCCTGACGCTTCAGAATGCCGGCGACGACGGAACTATCGACGCCGCCAGACATGGCGACGACAACGCGCGTATCTTCCGGCCTCTTGTCAAAATCCAGTGTGTTCACGGTCTTGCCGCCAATCTCAGTCGATCTTCGGTGCTGTCTTCTGTCCACCGGTTGCCATGCAAAAGCGGCGGATTTGTATCGTCTGCGGCACGCGGCGGCTTGGCCGCCCGGCCTTGATGGATCAGGGATATAGAAAGGATTGCTGCCCGGCGCAAGGGGCGGCGAATCACCGGCTTCGCGACAGCGGACGAGGCCGCCAATCAACCCTTGGCTTTTAGCCGCTCGATAAGATAGAGACTGCGGCGAAGAGCCGTCACGGCTGCGCCGACGGCGACGATCCAGAGCGCGATGGTCAGTATCCAGGAGCCGCCGCTCCAGAGCACTTCGACGACCGAGAGCAGAGCGGCCGCGGTCATCGTTGCCATGCGATGCTGTTTGGCCATCGGCCCGCCGAAATCGCTGGGATTGCCGGTAGCGCGGCCAAGCTCGCGGACATAGGCGGTGAGAACGGCGAAGGCGGCGGCAGCCCAGCCAAGGCCGGAAGCGCCAATGCCATAGCCAACGCCAGCGAAGATCAGGATATCGGCGACGCGATCCGGGAATTCATTCCAGAACGGCCCATCCGCCGCGCCCTTGCCGCCCTCGACGGCGACCATGCCATCCAGCAAATTGCAGAGCAGGCGAAGTTGGCAGAAGAGTGCCGCAAGGATCAGGAATAGGGCGCGCAGCCCGCCACTGCCCTGCCCCGACAGCCAGAAAGAACCGCCGGCCAGTGCCGCCATGACGATGCTCGCCTGCGATATCTGGTTCGGTGTCACCGACAAATTCGTCATCCGCCGCGCCAGCCCCTGCGCCCAGCGCGTGTTGCGGCTTGCCAATGGCCGCCTGTCGCCCATTCCCTCGCCCGCCATGGACCTAACGCCTCCCGCCGGAAATCGAATAATTGTAGATCGCCGCATAGCTGGTCGAAACCAGCAGCGGCACCGCGGTGGTCTTCAATATCTCCGGCGTGCCGCTGAGCGCGTGGATCGTCACCAATATGGCCGTTGACCCGAGACAGGCGATCAATGGCGGCGCCCATAGAACAGTGAAGCCACGGAACCGTTTGGACAGGGCTTCCACCACCGATTTCAAAAACAGCGTCAGGCAGCCGGAAAGAATGCCCTGGACGAGACCGGAGATCACCGGCTGCGGCATTGGATGCAGACGGTTGGCAAAGACGGCCCATCCACCCATGGCAAGGAAAGCGAAAAGCACGTGCACGATGCTGCTACCGGCCAGCGCCCTCACCCGCGCCGTCATGACACCGACCACCAATAGCGCACGAGATGAAAAAAGATCGGTGCTGAGAAGACGACGGAATCGAGCCGGTCGATCAGCCCGCCATGGCCTTCGATCAGATGCCCCCAGTCCTTGACGCCGCGATCCCTCTTGATCGCCGACATCACCAGCCCGCCGAAGAAGCCCATCAGGGTAATCACGAAGGCAAGCAAGCCTGCCTGCAGCGGCGTGAACGGCGTGATCCACCAGAGCGCAGCCCCGATCAAGGTCGCGCTGACGACACCACCGACAAAGCCTTCGACCGTTTTGGATGGCGATAGTTTCGGCGCGATCTTACGGCGACCGAACAGCTTGCCCCAGACATATTGCAGGACATCGCTGAGCTGCACGACGATGACGAGGAACGCGATCAAAAGCACATTGCGGCCCTCATAGCCCGGTATGTGCAGGGTCAGCAATGCCGGCACATGCGACGCGCAGAAGACGCAGATCATCAGTGCCCATTGCACCTCGGCAATGCGGATCAGGAAGCGCTCGGTATCGCCGCGCAAGACCGCGATAATAGGCATGAAGAGAAAGGCATAGACCGGGATGAAGATGGAAAAGATGCCGTATTGCTCGGCCCAGAGCAGATAATATTGCACAGGCAGCGCAACAAAAAAGGCTGCCGCCAGCGCCCAATGGTCGGCGCGCCTGGTGTTGATCAGCGTGATGAATTCGCGCAGCGCCGCGAAGGAGCAGAAGGCAAAGAGCAGGATGACGCCGGCGCGCCCCGCCAGAAAGGCGATGCCGATCAGGATCACCATCGCCCACCAGGCCTTGATGCGGGCATTGAGGTTTTCGATCGCCGCGTTGGAACCATCGGGCGACAGGCGCCGCTGCAGCACATAGCCGACGACGGATGCGACGATCAGAACGCCGAGGATACCGAGGATAAGGTGGATGAGATCGGAGCTTGCTGCGCTCATTCACCACTCCCCATTTGTTTGGGCGAGAGGGCCAGTAGCGCCGCTTGCGCACGCGCCAGAAAATCCGCCTTCTCTTCGTCTGCGCCGATGCGCAGCGCCTCGCCAAAGGTCACGGTGCAGATCAACGGAATGGGCACGAACTCGCCCTTGGGCATGACACGATTGAGATTGTTGATCCAGACGGGAACGAGATCGATATCGGGGCGCATCCTCGCCAGATGAAATAGCCCACTCTTGAAGGGTTGCAGCGGTGCGTCCGTCAGGTTTCGCGTGCCCTCGGGAAACAGGATCAGCGAAGAGCCCGCGTCGATAGCGGCAGCCATCTGCTCGATCGGATCTTCCGTCCGCGCCTCGCGGTCCCG
This sequence comes from Rhizobium sp. CB3060, assembly GCF_025200735.1. NCBI lineage: Bacteria > Pseudomonadati > Pseudomonadota > Alphaproteobacteria > Hyphomicrobiales > Rhizobiaceae > Rhizobium > Rhizobium sp. CB3060. Next base: position 2,569,188 of record NZ_CP104158.1, read on the forward strand.
TTCGATCAGCACGGCATTGAAGACGTCGCGGCCAATGAAGCTGTTCAGCTTCGATTTCAGCCAGTAATCGGCGCCGGCGACTGGGCGTGTTCGCCGCCTGAGCCGCGGCGGCAGCACCGCCCAGATGAGGATGAAATCGCCATGGCTGGAGTGATTGGCGAAATAGACGCAGCGGCCTGTGGGCACGCCACTTTCCGACCAGATCGCCCGCACGGCAGTAATAGCGCGCGCAAATAGCACGATCGCTACCGCGGCCGGTTTCGCAAGCCAGGCCGTCGCCGGCCTACCCGTGATATTTTCGAAAATATTCCGTTGTGACGCCCCCATGACTAAGAGATAGGCGCGTTCCACGGGTGCCGATAGTCTCTTGCGCAAACTTATCCACAACCCGTTTGCAATCATGAAAAACCCGGTGCAACTCACGTTGCGCCGGGCCTTCGTGTCGCTCTTGGGAGGAGCTTGACTTAGTCGACGTTGAACACCAACGGCTTTGCCTGACGGATCGCCTGATGGGCGGCCAGCTTGGCCAGAACCTCATCGTTGATCGCGCCGTCGACATAAAGCAGCGCGATGGCATCGCCGCCCTGCTTGTCGCGGCCGAGCTGGAAGTTGGCGATGTTGACATTGGCCGCGCCGAGCGTCGTGCCGATGAAGCCGATCATGCCGGGAACGTCGGTGTTGGCGATATAGATCATGTGGTTGCCTACATCGGCGTCGAGATTGATGCCCTTGATCTGGATGAAGCGCGGCTTGCCGTCGGAGAAGACGGTGCCGGCGATCGAGCGCGTCATGCTGTCGGTGGTGACGGTCAGCTTGATGTAGCCGTCATAGACGCCGGTCTTGTCGCGCTTGACTTCGGCGAGCACGATGCCCTTTTCCTTGATCATGATCGGCGCCGAAACCATGTTGACGTCGGCAACCTGATTGCGGATGAGGCCGGCCAGCAGCGCACTCGTCAGCGCCTTGGTGTTCATGCCCGCGGTAACGCCGTCATAGAGGATCTCGATTTCCTTGATCGGATCGTCCGTCACCTGGCCGACGAAAGCGCCGAGAACGTCGGCAAGCTTGATGAACGGCTTTAGGATCGGCGCTTCCTCAGCGGTGATCGAGGGCATGTTGATGGCGTTGGAAACCGCGCCCTTGACGAGATAATCCGACATCTGCTCGGCGACCTGCAGAGCGACATTCTCCTGCGCTTCGGTGGTCGATGCGCCAAGATGCGGCGTGCAGACGACGTTCGGCAGGCCGAACAGCGGGCTTTCCTTGGCGGGCTCGACTTCGAAGACGTCGAAGGCGGCACCGGCGACATGGCCAGACTTGATGGCGGCGGCAAGGGCTGCCTCATCCACCAGACCGCCGCGAGCGCAGTTGATGATACGCACGCCCGGCTTCGTCTTGCCGAGTGCGTCAGCGTCAATGATGTTGCGCGTCTTGTCGGTGAGCGGCACGTGCAGCGTGATGAAATCGCCGCGAGCGAAGAGTTCGTCGAGCTCGACCTTGACGACGCCCATTTCCTCGGCGCGTTCCTTGGAAAGGAACGGGTCATAGGCAACGACATGCATCTTCAGGCCGATGGCGCGGGCGATGACGATGGAACCGATATTGCCGGCGCCGATGACGCCGAGCGTCTTGCCGGTGATTTCGACACCCATGAATTTCGACTTTTCCCACTTGCCGGCCTGGGTCGAGGCATCGGCGGAAGGAAGCTGTCGGGCAACGGCGAACATCAGCGCGATAGCGTGCTCTGCGGTCGTGATCGAATTGCCGAAGGGCGTGTTCATGACGATGATACCGCGGCGCGAAGCGGCCGGGATATCGACATTGTCGACGCCGATGCCGGCGCGGCCGACGACCTTGAGGTTCTTCGCCGCTTCGATGATCTTCTCTGTCACCTTGGTGGCGGAGCGGATGGCGAGGCCATCATAATTGCCGATGATTTCGAGCAGCTTGTCTTTGTCCTTGCCGAGCTGCGGCTGGAAATCGACTTCGACGCCGCGATCGCGAAAGATCTGGACGGCGGTTTCCGACAGTTCGTCGGATACGAGAACGCGGGGTGCCATGGAGGCCTCCTGAAAGGGTCAACTGTGATTGAAATGCGAATGCTGGGCTCCGCCTTCCTGGCGGAGCCTGTGGACGCCATGATCTCAGGCAGCAGCCTGGGAGAGCGTCGCCTTCTGCGTTTCGAAAGCCCAGGAGAGCCAGGGCATCAGCTTCTGCATGTCGGCAGCTTCGATCGTCGCACCCGCCCATATGCGCAGGCCCGAAGGCGCGTCGCGGTAATGGCCGACGTCATAGGCGACGCCTTCCTTTTCGAGCAGCGCGACGAGGCCCTTGGCAAAATTCGCCTGGCCGTCCTCATCGAGAGCCGTAACGTCCTTGTCGACGATCTTCAGGCAGACGGAGGTGTTGGACTCCGTCTCGGCCTTGACGGCGAGATTGGCGATCCAGTCGTTAGCGGCAACGAAGTCATGGATGACCTTGGCGTTGGCATCGGCACGGCCGATCAGCGCCTTGAGACCGCCGAGCTCCTTGGCCCAGAGGAGAGCGTCGATATAGTCCTCGACGCAAAGCATCGACGGCGTGTTAATCGTCTCGCCGGTGAAGATGCCTTCGATCAGCTTGCCGCCGCTGGTCATGCGGAAAATTTTCGGCAGCGGCCACGCCGGTACATAGGTCGTCAGGCGCTCGACAGCGCGGGGGCTAAGGATAATGACGCCATGCGCGCCCTCGCCGCCCAGCACCTTCTGCCAGGAGAAGGTGACGACGTCGAGCTTGGCAAAATCGAGGTTCTGAGCGAAAGCCGCCGAGGTGGCGTCGCAGATCGTCAGGCCCTTACGATCGGCCGGAATGAAATCGGCATTCGGAACGCGGACACCAGAAGTGGTGCCGTTCCAGGTGAAGACCACGTCGCGGTCGAAATCGACGGCGGAAAGATCGGGCAGCTCGCCGTAACCGGCCTCAAGCTTGCGGACATCCTTGAGCTTAAGCTGCTTGACGACGTCGGTGACCCAGCCAGCGCCAAAGCTTTCCCAGGCGAGCATGTCGACACCACGTTCTCCGAGCAGCGACCAGAGCGCCATTTCGACGGCGCCGGTATCGGAAGCCGGAACGATGCCGATGCGGTAGTCCGCGGGCACTTCCAGAATGTCACGGGTAAGATCGATGGCCTGCTTTAGCTTGGCCTTGCCGACTTTCGCGCGGTGCGAACGGCCAAGAGCCGCGTCGGAAAGAGCATCGAGCGTCCAACCAGGGCGCTTCGAGCAGGGGCCAGAAGAGAAATGGGTATTGTTCGGACGGATGTCCGGCTTGGCGAGCTTAGTCATGATGCTATCCTCTCAGATAGAAAGCTCCTCGTTGGGGAGGAGTGTCCCGCCGTCGGATATATTGGAAGCGGCCTGCCGGTGCAATAGGTAAATTGGGCGGATGGACAATGCTTCACGCATTCGTGCAGCAATGATGCCGATGGGATAAGCTTCGCACAGCAAAATCACGCTAGGTTAGTCACAGAAAAGCTGGCTTCTTTGCGGAGACACACCCATATGTATCGGCGTTGAATGGCTCTGCGCCAACAGATGAAGAACAAATGTCTTTAATGTACCAAGCCGCACTGTCCGAAAGCCCTCGCACGCCCGCGCAGCCGCTACCCGTTTACCTCATCAATATTGATCGAGCGACGGACAGACTGGCGGAAATTAAGCGGCAGAGCGATGAATTCGGCATCAGGATCGAGCGCGTCGACTGCGTCGACGGCGCTCTTTTGCCGCGGGAGCAATGGATCGACGTCGATCACGACCGTTTCCGACGTCGGCACGGCAGGGTCATTCTGCCCGGCGAATATGGCTGCTACCGCAGTCATCTGATGGCATTGCGCCAATTTCTTGCCGACGGCAGCGAAGCGGCTGTCATCATTGAAGACGACATAGCGCTGGACGGCGATTTCCTCGCCCGTGCCATGGCGGCAAAGGAAGCTATCCCGAACGCCGAGGTCATCAAGCTCGTGAACCATCGCTGGGGCGGCTTCCGTGCCGCGACCCGCAGCCGTGCGGGAGATGTGATCGGCCGCTGCCTCTTCGGCCCGCAAGGCTCGACGGCCTGCTACCTTGTAACGCGCAGTGGCGCTGAAAAGATCGTCAAGGCGCTCGCGGTCATGTCCCTGCCCTGGGATGTCGCCGTGGAACGCGGCTGGGATATGCACACATCCATCTTCACGACGCGCGCCAACATCGTCGGCTTCAGCCCGTTGCAGCGGAGCACGATGATTGGCTGGCGTCGTGACTATCGTGCCGCGAAATCCGCTGCCTGGCGGCGCGTTCCCGCGCATCTCTTCCGCACGTTGGATTTCTTCCGCCGCATCGCCTACGTGCTCACAACGCCGTAGGCAGCGACCCTACCAGGTGGTGATTCGCAACCCGATACGAATCTCGTGTCGCGACAAAGCGCCATCGCGGCCCATCGTACCGCCGGCGCCGGCTGACGCGTCCGCTGCCGAATAACCGAACATATCGCCGCCGGCGATATGCGAGAAGCGATAGCCGAGATCGAGTTTCACATTCGGGGCCACTTCATAGGCGACTCCGGCCATCAATGCATAGGTCATGCGCCAATCGCTTTCGCCGGGATAACGCGCGCTGACCGAAGCAGCACCACCGCAGCCGGAGACACCGTCGACACAGGAGCCGACAGCATTGACGCTGTTCCAGGAAACCCTCGTCGCGCCGAGACCGGCACCGACATAGGGCGTAAAGCCGGCCAGCGTGCCGAGATCGACATAGCCGTTCACCATCAGGCTACCCGCCTTGAAAGAAGAGCGCGCTTTGGTGGAGCAACCCGTACCGGCTGCGCCGCCTGCGCAGGGCGACGCGCTCGAAATCCGGCCATCGAAATCGCCGCTGAAATAGTCGCCGGTGATATCGGCACGAAGCAAGTCGTTGAATTGATAACCAACGCCGAGGCCACCCGAAAAATCGCCGCTGAAGCGGTCGGAATCAAAGCGGCTGGAGCTGTAATCGCCGCTGGTGGAGTCATAAGCGCGGAAGGTTGTGTCGTCGTGGCTGGCGTTGACCGCATAGCCGAGATCGCCCCGCACATACCAGCCCCTAGCATCCTTGACGCTGACCTCGGGCATCTTGATCTCCGGCGGCAGATCACCCGCAAAAGCAGTGCCCGCAACCGCGCTCGCCATCATCGCGGCCAGCGCAAAAGCGTCGAAACGGATCATTACCCCTCGCCTTCCAACCTCGGGCCGGTACCCGCTTTCAAGCCGGCCCGCCCTTGTCGTACCCGCCATTCTGGCTCTCCGAGAGGAGAGACCGGGCCGAGCCGCAGCCATTGTCATTTCATTAACCATAGGGAATTCATGGTTAACGAAGGTTTAAAACGCGGTTGAATTGCTTAACGGCGACAGAAAAAAGTAAAAAGCCGCCCGGACGAACCGGACGGCTTTTCAAAGGCTTGGCCGTAGAAAGGCTTACTTGTAGACCGGCTGCGGCTGGACAGGGATATCAGCCGGCGGCATGTAGCTGGCTGTCTGGCAGCCGCCAAACGTATAGCGGGCACCGAGGCGGGCTTCATGCAGGTTGAGGCCCTTGTCGTACCCCGGACCGCCGTTTTCCGCATAGCCGAACATATCGCCGCCTTCGATGTGGCGGTAACGATAGCCGACATCGGCCTTGAGATTGCACGAGAGATCGATCGAAGTACCGGCCATCAGCGCATAGGTGAAGCGCCAGCTACCGCGACCATTGTGGGTAACGGTTTCGTCGCAGGAACTCGAATCGGCGTTGGAGCAGGAGGTATTCTTCAGGTTGCTCCATTTAACGTAAGTGCCGCCGAGACCACCGCCCACATAGGGGGTGAAGATGCCGTAGGTGCCGATATCGACATAGGCGTTGGCAAGCAAGCTATAGGCCGTCAGCGACGCCACATCTCGGGAGGTCGCGGGCACGGCAGTGAAACCAGGGCCGCAGGCTCCGCAATCGCCGCTTGTCGAACCCTTGAAATCGGACTTGAAGAGATAATCCAGCGTCACGTCCGTGCGCAGGTAGTTGTTGATCTGGTAACCGACACCGCCACCTAGCGTGAAATTGTCATCAAGCTTTGCGCTGTCGAAATCGACAAGGCTGGAATTGGAGCCCTGGAAATAATTGGCGCCACGCAGATCGGTGAAGGCATAACCGACATCGCCGCGCAGATACCAGCCGCTCGATTGGCTGACGGCAACTTCCGGCGCCGGCTGAGCCGGTTCCGGCGTATAGAGATCGGCCGAAAAAGCGGATGTGCCGACAAAGAGAGCAGCAGCGGCCCCAATCAAAGTTTTCATCATGGCTTTGGCTCCAAATTTATTGCCATTGGCACGGCAAAAGCCTGCCAACCGAAAGACATGATATGGATAGTGAATGATAAGGGTTAAAACCCAATTAACTACGAATATTTACTCTGTTCGGTCGATGGATATACTTGGCCCTGTACATTAGCGATTCGTAAAACTAAGCGTACGAACCCGCAATGTCTTTGATTGACTTGGCTTTTCCCGTTACAGGAATAGGACACCTCGCGCCGCAGGAAAAGCCAGAGAGCGCGCACCCGGCCATTCTTATATCGCATATCTGGTTCAGAATTATTCGCCCAGGACTTGCTCCATGGAGATGCGAAACGCAATCCGTGGATGATACGGACCCGGCGCATCACGGCATCGATCGTCTTTGGCGATCACACTCCCATTAAATGATCGGGGCCCCCGCCACCCTTCACCTGCACGATCCGTGGAAAGGAAGCGACAATGAGTGATATCGACAGCAAAGAATTCGTTCTTGCAGGCGTCGTCATGAAACGCTTGTTGTCCGGCGACCAGACCGGAGGGCAGTTCTGTCTCTTCGAGAACAAAAGCAACGGAAATACGAGGACGCCGATCCACGTCCACGCCAAGGACGACGAGACGGTTTACGTCCTTGAAGGCGAGCTGACAGCAGTGCTCGACGGCCAGCCTCTACGCTTGGCTGCAGGCGAAAGCCTCTTCCTGCCGCGCGGCATTCCGCACCAGCTTATGAATATGACCGGCGATCCCAGCAGATACATCTTGATCGGAACCCCCGCTCGGTTCGACGGGTTTCTCGAAGAAGGTGGCCACGAACTTCAACCGGATGAAGTCGTCGGACCGCCGACACCCGAGGAGATCGAGCGTCTCCGCGAGGCCGCGGCAAAGTTCGGCATCATTTTGCTTCCGGATTGGCCCTCGCCCAAGTGACGCAGTGTCCCAGGCATCAAGATGTTTCCCAACTCTTAAACCAATTGGCAATAATCGGTCCGATACCATGACCGCAGCCGGGGCGTAAAATATGGAGGAAGTCGTTGACTTGCTTTCGCAATCTGGGTGCCGGCCTATGCCTCGCATTTAGCTTTCTGACGACCGCCGCCCTCGCCGGCCCGGTTCCCACACTGCCGGCCGCAGCGACGAGCTGGAACAAGGGACGAGAGACGGGATTACCCATCCCTCGCTATGTGTCGCTGAAAGCATACAAGGCGCGTATGCGCGCTGGGCCATCGACGATTTATCCAACCAAATGGATCTATATGAAACCCGGCCTGCCGCTGGAGATCATCGACGAATACGGCCATTGGCGACAGGTGCGCGATGATATCGGCACGACCGGATGGATGCATAGCGCCCTTCTTTCGGGGCTGCGCACGGCGGTCGTCGGGCCATGGCTGAAGACAAACGCGATGCTGCGCGGAAGCCCGGAAACGACGGCCACACTCATCGCTGAACTGCAGCCCGGCGTCTTGCTGTCGCTACGCTCCTGTACCGGCGCTTGGTGTAGCGTCTCCGTGCGGAAGCATTCCGCGAGCGGCTATGTCAGGCAGAACATGCTCTGGGGTGCTTATCCCGGCGAAATGTTCCGGTGATCCTCTTGCCGCGAGCAATATCAACGGCCGCCCCATCAGGCGGCCGCGGATTTCTTGCCGATATCTGAATAACCGACAGCTTAATCAGGCAGCGTTGCGAACGCTCGAGATCACATCGATCAGACCGCCGACGATGCGCTCGATCTGACCACGGTCGTCGCCTTCCGCCATGACGCGGATCAGCGGCTCGGTGCCGTTGCGGGCAAGCTCACTTTCGGCATCGGCGATCGCCTTGCGCACCTGCATGTCTTCCAGCGGCTTGCCGCCGGAAATGCGGACATTGCGCAGAAGCTGCGGCACCGGTTCGAAGCGGCGGCAGACTTCGCTGACCGGCTTGCCGGTGCGCTTGACCGCAGCCAGGATCTGCAACGCCGCCACAAGGCCATCGCCGGTCGTGCCATAGTCGGAGAGCACGATATGGCCGGACTGCTCGCCGCCGACATTGTAATTGTGCTGGCGCATATGCTCGACGACATAACGGTCGCCGACCGCGGTGCGGGCAAGCGCCATGCCCTTGTCTTCCAGGAAGCGTTCCAGACCGAGATTAGACATGACGGTCGCGACGATGCCATTGCCGCGCAGCAACTGGCTCTCGGCCCAGCTCTCGGCGATGACGGCCATCAGTTGGTCACCGTCAACAATCGTGCCGGTTTCGTCGACGATGATGACGCGATCGGCGTCGCCATCAAGCGCGATGCCGATATCGGCACGCACTTCGTCCACCTTCTTCTGCAGCGCGACCGGGCTGGTGGAGCCGCAATTGAGATTGATATTGGTGCCGTTCGGCTCGTTACCGATGGTAACGACATCGGCGCCGAGTTCCCACAGTACGGCGGGCGCGACCTTGTAGGCGGCGCCATTGGCGCAATCAATGGCGATGCGCAGGCCCTGCAGCGTCACATCGCGCGGTAGCGTGCGCTTGGCATGCTCGATATAACGGTCATGCACGCCGTCGACGCGTTTGGCGCGGCCGATGTTTTCCGACTTGGCGAGATGCGCCGTCATGTCCTTTTCCAGCAGATCCTCGATCTTCGTTTCGAGATCGTCGGACAGCTTGTAGCCATCGGGGCCGAAAAGCTTGATGCCGTTGTCTTCGTAAGGATTGTGCGAAGCAGAGATCATCACACCGATATCGGCGCGCAGTGACCGCGTCAGCATGGCGACGGCAGGCGTCGGAATCGGACCGAGAACGAAGGCGTCGACACCGGCTGCGGTGAAACCCGCCACCATGGCGTTTTCCAGCATGTAGCCGGAGAGACGCGTATCCTTGCCGATGACCACTCGATGGCGATGACTGCCCCGATGGAAAATCGTGCCGGCGGCGATACCCACGCGCATGGCGAGATCCGGCGTCATCGGATAGATATTGGATTGTCCGCGGATTCCGTCCGTTCCGAAATAGCGACGTTTCATATGCACTCCCGTGATTGCAGCGTCCCTTTGAGGGACTGCGGCATCCCGTTCTCCTCCCCGGAATTCCATGGGCGGCGCGAACATCGATGCTTGAGGCTCATGCCATAGATTGCAAACCTCGGCACTTAAATTACCAAGAAAACGTATTACAACGCGTTACTGTTAATAAGCACTAAAAAAGGTCAGTTCTCCACTGAAACAGACCGGCCTCCTAGTCTATCGGCGTAAATCGGGTGGCCGTTGGGACGGCAGCGGTTGGAAGCCAGACGACTGAACCGCACTGGCAGCCCGACGTCACACCGATCAACAGCAACGGCCCTGTTTGCCTTGAGCCTGAACAGGCGGGCAAGGAACTGTTCCAAACGAACAGAACACGCAACAATCGCCCGCCCTCGGTCGAAGAACGGCACTGCAGCTTTTGCACTCGTAGAAATATTGGCACGCGTCAGTTGGCATTGTTTCTGACGCTTTGAAGCCGCAGATTGGACAGGTAATCGTTGAGCTGAGGATCACGGATACTTCACGCATAAAGATATCCAATCGTCATTAGGACAACACCAGTGATGAGACCGCCAGGGTACGGGTTACACACCTGGCGCACGCTCAGCATCGATGCCTCCGCGACATGAATGCAGGCAGGGCGATGCGCTGTTCGCTGTCGACACCTCGAGTCACACCCAGCAACCCGCTTTCCCGCTTGAATTTCGACGTTCGGGTCATCACCGGTATCGAACCGTCTCCGTTCGTCACCCCGGCTATCAAGAAAAAGGCCAGCTCCCTGTTAAAAAAGGAACTGGCCTCTTCGTCTACATGTTCAATCGGCTCTGTGCGTCAGCGTGGCTGCGGTTCGAAACCGCCCTCGGGCTCATCGCCCTTGGTGCCAAGCGGGCCGTCCTTCTTTGCACCGGTCTTCGGGACCGCCGAGCCGCGACTCGGAGGCGTATCGTCACCGAGATCGCGGGCGGGCTTTTCGCCGCGAATGAGCGCCTTGATCTCTTCGCCGGTCAGCGTTTCGTATTCGAGCAGGCCTTCGGCCAGTGCCACGAACTCGTCGTGCTTGGTGGTGATGATGTCCATAGCCTGTTTGTAAGCCTGGTCGATCAGGCGGCGCACTTCGTTGTCGATCTTCTGAGCGGTCGCCTCGGAGACATTCTTCGATTGCGAAACGGAGTGGCCGAGGAAAACCTCCTGCTGGTTTTCACCATAGGCAACCTGGCCGAGCTCATCGGAGAAGCCCCATTGCGTGACCATGGCGCGGGCAAGCTTGGTCGCCTGCTCGATGTCCGAGGACGCGCCGGAGGTGATATTCTCCTTGCCGAAGGTCAGCTCTTCTGCAACGCGGCCGCCCATCATGATGCAGAGGCGCGACACCATCCACTTGTAGCTCATCGAGTAGCGGTCGCCCTCGGGAAGCTGCATGACCATGCCGAGCGCACGACCGCGCGGAATGATGGTCGCCTTGTGCAGCGGATCGGCAATCGCGACATTGAGCGCCGTAATCGCATGGCCGGCTTCGTGATAGGCCGTAAGCTTCTTTTCCGCCTCGGTCATCGCCGAAGAGCGGCGCTCGGCGCCCATCATGATCTTGTCCTTGGCGTCTTCGAATTCCTGCATAGTGACCAGGCGCTTGTTGCGGCGGGCGGCCATCAGGGCGGCTTCGTTGACGAGGTTCATCAGGTCGGCACCGGAGAAGCCGGGCGTGCCGCGGGCAAGCGTCTTCAGATCGACGTTCGGAGCCAGCGGAACGTTGCGGGCGTGTACCTTCAGGATACGTTCACGGCCGACAATGTCCGGGTTCGGCACAACGACCTGGCGGTCGAAGCGGCCGGGACGCAGCAGCGCCGGATCGAGAACGTCGGGGCGGTTGGTAGCGGCGATGAGGATGATGCCCTCATTGGCTTCGAAACCGTCCATTTCGACCAGCAACTGGTTCAGCGTCTGCTCGCGTTCGTCGTTACCGCCGCCGAGACCGGCGCCACGATGGCGGCCAACGGCGTCGATTTCGTCGATGAAGATGATGCAGGGCGCATTCTTCTTCGCCTGTTCGAACATGTCGCGGACGCGGCTTGCGCCGACGCCGACGAACATTTCAACGAAGTCGGAACCGGAAATGGTGAAGAACGGCACATTGGCCTCGCCGGCAATGGCGCGCGCCAGAAGCGTCTTACCCGTGCCGGGAGGGCCGACAAGCAGAACGCCGCGCGGAATACGGCCACCCAGACGCTGGAACTTCTGCGGATCGCGCAGGAATTCCACGATTTCTTCCAGATCCTGCTTGGCTTCGTCGACACCGGCGACATCATCGAAGGTGACGCGACCATGCGCCTCCGTCAAAAGCTTTGCCTTGGATTTGCCGAAGCCCATTGCACCGCGCGAGCCACCCTGCATCTGCCGCATGAAGAACAGCCAGACACCGAGGATCAGGAGCATCGGCAACAGCGTGCCGAGATAGCTCAGGAAGCTCGAGGAGCCATCCGATTCCGGACGGCCGACAATGTTGACGTTCTTGCTTTGCAGGCGATCAAGCAGGCTGTCGTCCACGACCGGGGCATAGGTCTGGAAGGTTGTACCGTTTTCGACATAGCTGCCGACCACGCGATTGCCAGTGACGGTGACGTCACGGACGCGGCCTGAATCAACTTCCCGAAGGAACTGCGAATACGGAATTTCCCTGGAGCCTGTTTGTGCCGGCGCGTTCTGGAACATACTGAACAGAGCAATCAGCAGCAAAGCTATGATTGCCCACAGAGCGAAATTACGAAAATTAGGGTTCATCGAACTCCCCAGCACTGAAACTTCCGCCGCTGAGCGGCGGCATTACTTGATCCCTAACATAGGGTTGCGCCAAGCCCTTGCCAAGGCAAACCGCATCGCCACATGTTTTTTCCGTCAATAACTCTCAAAGTGGCGGCCGAGTATAGGGTTCACGGCCAAAGCAAGTCGCCAACCGATCCGCAAATGTGAGATCGAATCGTGTCAAAAAGCGGTCGAAAGGCGCAAGATGGGGTGTAATTGTGGCCGACACGGTGCTCCGGCCAGCGCCGGCGGTCACCCGTGGCAACACGGCCCGAGCACGCTGCACAGCGCCCTTCGGCAGCCTCTCCGGAAACTCCGCCGCACCCCTCTCCCCCGCCGCTTCGATGCGGATAGTGGCCGGATCGTGATTGACGATCCGGAAGCGGCCGTCCCATATGCCATCGGCTCCCGGCGCAAGCACAAGCGGCTGGATGTCGCGGCTTTCGCGCATGAGATAAAGCCCGTCCCGGCGCAGGTCGAAGACGACGCCGCCCGCCGTGCGCCGCCCCGGCTTCCCCTCGCCGATGAAATCCAGGATACGACGCATCCGCTCGCGGCCCGGACCATAGGGCTCACCGCCGAATGCGGCGGCGAGATAGGAGAGCGCATAGGAGAGCACGACCTCATCGGCGGCCAGCGCATCGCGGCTGACGACGCAAAGCACGCTCGCATGAACAGTCACATATCTATCCAGCCAGGCGGCGGCTTCCTTCGAGAGCGCCGCGCGAGCCGCGCCATCATCAAGCACAGAGAGCGGCACGACATCCTCCGCCAGGCGTTTGCGCATGCGTACGCGCTCATAGCGGACATCCTCATTGCTCGGATCATCCAACCAGGACATGCCCCGCCGCGTGAGATAGGCGCGGATATCGGCCCGCCGGCAGGCGAGAAACGGCCTGACGATCCAGAGGCGCCGATCGAAGAGCATGGCGTCGGCAATGCCGGTGCCGGCAACGCCCTCACCTTCGCTTAAACGTTCCGCGCGCATGGCCAAGGTCTCGCGCTGGTCATCGAGCGTATGCGCGGTAACGACCACGTTGGCAGAAATATCCGCCGCAATATCGGCAAGCAGCCCATAGCGCGCCTCGCGGGCTGCAGCCATGATACCGCTCTTCGGCTTCTCGCCCTCCCAGCGACGAATGATGTGGGGCACGCCAAGCGATGCACAGAGAGCGGCGACATCGCTTGCTTCATCGGCAGACTCCGACCGCAAACCATGATCAATCGTGGCGGCGGAAAGGGTGATGTTTGAATCCGGGAAGGACTTCAACTGTTCGGAAAGGGCAACCAGCAGGCCGGTGGAATCGCTGCCGCCGGAAATGGCGACTAGAATATGGGCAGGCTTGAAAAGGGAATGAATAAAATCGGCCGCTGCGGCATCTGGCATCTGGGCTGTGGCAGCAGCAGTCACAGCGTCACCGGACATCGCAATCAGCAGGCAAGACGCTTTTGTTCGCTGGCTACCTTGTTGGTAACCGCCTTCGAAGCCTTCGGATAGCGTTTGGTCACTTCGCGCAGCGTTGCGCAGGCCGTATCCTTGTTATCGAGGGCAGCGAGCGACATGCCAAGCTTTAACAGCATTTCCGGTGCCTTTTCGGAGGTGCCGTATTTCTGATGCGCATTCAGGAAAGTCTTGGCCGCATCATTATATTTGCCTTGCGAATAAAGCGCTTCGCCAAGCCAGAAGTTGGCATCGGGCGCCCGGGCGCTATTCGGGTAGCTGTCGATATACTGACGGAACTCCTGTTCGGCGACACTGTAGTCGCCGGACAGGACGTGGCCATAGGCCGATTTATACTGATCGTTTTCGCTGCCGAGCGAGGCCGTCTGCGTGCCTGAGCCGGCGGCCGGCGCAGCACCCGAACCGTTGTTGGCGCGCGTCGCCGTTGCGCCGACCTGCTTGCCGCTCTGATCGAACTGGATCGAGCCGAGCTGCGTCGGCGGCTTGCCAGAACCGCCGCCCTGTTGCGCCGTATTCGGCGCGTCGCCACCTTGCGAATCGCTGATTACACCGGCAATGTCGTCCTGTTGCTGACCGCCGCCTGCGCCCTGCGCCGGGGCATCCGCTTCGCTCTTCTTCATCGGGGCCGCGCCGCCGCCAGTCCCAGCCGCACCGCCAGTGCCCCCACCGCCACGCTTTTCAAGCTGCTGGAAGCGGAATTCATTGTCCTCTTGCGTCTTGCGGATCTGCTCCTGCATCTGCAGCAACTGATAGCTCATCTCTTCGACGCGGCCGTTCAATTGGCGCATCTGGTCTTCAAGCTGCTGCAAACGGACTTCGGCATCGCTGTTTTGAACGTTGATGACGGGTGCCTGCCCGAACTGCCTCTGGGGAGCCGCATTGTTCGGAACGGCCTGTTCCGGTGCACTGCGGCCACCTAAGTGAAGTCCGAAAAGCGACAAGGCAGAGGCGTCACGCTCACTACCGGCGACGGCGGCGAGACAAAGTAAGCTCGCCACGACAAGTTTTCTCATACGGATCATCCTGCCCATTGATTCTTCGCGCCCCAGGGCGCGAACAGGAGATTTTTACAATTAATCTCAAAAAGCAACGGAGTTCGGCCAAAGTGTGGTCAAAAAAGTAAAGGCGGCCACGCGGACCGCCTTTGTGCATTTCAGCCGGAATTTCGGCCTATCAGGAGCCGGCGCCGTTGAGCACGGTGACGGCACGACGGTTCTGCGACCAGCAGGAAATATCGTCGCAGGTCGCGACCGGGCGTTCCTTACCGTAGGAAATCGTCTTCATGCGCTGAGCCGGAACGCCGCGCGAAGCGAGGTAGTCCTTGGTGGCGGCAGCACGACGGGCGCCGAGAGCCAGGTTGTATTCGCGCGTGCCGCGTTCGTCGGCGTGGCCTTCGACGGTGATTGCGTAGTTCGGATAACGAGCGAGCCACTGAGCCTGACGGTCGAGCGTCTGGGAAGCGTCGGCGCGAATCGACGAGCTATCGGTATCGAAGAAGATGCGATCGCCAACGTTGACCGTGAAATCCTGCGGCGAACCCGGAGCGGCATTGCCGGCGCCATTGAGGCCAAGGCCGTTTGCATCGTTCGGCAAGCCCTTCTTGGAGGCGCAGCCGGCAAGCGAAAGGCCGACGAAAAGCGCGATCATGATCGGGTTGCGGGCGAGGTTCTGCATATGGCCAACGGCCGGGGTTGCGATGCGGCTCATTGCCGGTCTCTCCTTAAGTCTCTATCAGGGTTGCCAGACTGTAACCGGGTTCGGTTAATCCGATTCCAACAAATATGGTTAATGATGTCCTAAAGTTGTCCCGAAGTGGTCCACTCACAGGACTTTGCGGCGACAAAGTGACGCTCGACCGGATCAGCGACTTTTCGAGCCGCCGCCCGCTCAAGCTGTTTTCTTGCATGATCTTACTCGATATCGCTTCGCACTTTTGACTGCGTGAAGCGTCGGTTTGCGACCATGCCTGGCCCACCCCTATTCGAGGAGCGGCGACCAAGCCGGGTCGGAAGCGAAGCCCGGGGTCGGAATCTTCTGCTCGTTGTAGCCCGTCAGATCGATCGAATAGAGCTGCGGGCCACTGGAGCCCTGCGGTTCGCGGAAGAACATGATGACGCGTCCGTTCGGCGCCCAGGTCGGGCCTTCATTGTGGAAGCCCGTGGTCAGCAGCCGCTCGCCCGAACCATCCGTCTTCATGACGCCGATCGAGAATGTCTGACCAGACTGCTTGGTGAAGGCGATGAGATCGCCGCGCGGCGACCACACCGGTGTCGAATAGGAGCCGTCGCCGAAGGAGATGCGGTGCTGGTTGGAGCCATCCGCATTCATCACATAGATCTGCTGCTTGCCGCCGCGGTCGCTTTCGAAGGCGATCTGCGTGCCATCAGGCGAATAGGAGGGCGATGTGTCGATGGCGGCCGTCGAGGTCAGGCGGGTCGTGGTGCGCGAGCGCAGGTCCATCGTATAGATGTTGGCATTGCCTTCCTGCTGCAGGCTCATGATCACCCGCTGGCCATCCGGCGAGAAGCGCGGCGAAAACGTCATGCCCGGGAAGTTGCCCACCAGTTCACGCTGGCCCGTCTGCAGTTGCAGCAGATAGACGCGCGGCTGCTGGTTGGCGAAGGACATGTAAGTGACTTCCTGCCGGTTCGGCGAGAAGCGCGGCGTCAGCACGAGGTCGCTGCCGTCGGTCAGCATGCGGGCATTGAAGCCGTCCTGGTCCATGATGCCGAGCTGCGTCTTGCGGGCCGTCTTTGGGCCGCTCTCGGCAACGAAAACGACGCGGGTGTCGAAATAGCCCTTCTCGCCGGTGATCTTTTCATAGATCGCGTCAGCAATGATGTGGGCGACGCGACGCCAGTTGTCCGGCTGCGCATAGAACTGCTGGCCGATCATCTGCTGGCTGCCATAGGTGTCCCACAGGCGGAACTCGGCGCGAAGGCGACCGCCCTCTTGCGTCACTCGGCCGGTTACCAGCGCCTGAGCGTTGATCGCCGTCCAGTCCTGGAAGCGCGGCGTGGCATCCGGATTGCTGATCTTCTCGATGAAGGCCTGCTTGTTGACAGGCGCAAACAGGCCGGAGCGCTGCAGGTCGGCAGCAATGACGCCCGAAATCTGTGCGCCCAGGCCATCATTCGACAGAAGGTCGGTGATGGCGATCGGCATCGGCTGGACGTTGCCCTTGTTGATGTTGATCTCGACCACAGCATAAGCCGGAGTGGCGAGGGCTGCCGTCAAGGCTGCCAGCACCAGCAGGAGACGAACGAGGGATTTTCTGATCATATGTATCAAGCCTTTCAGCATTAATGCCCGAAGTCGTCGGCTTTGAAGTCAATGACTACTTCTCTCCAGGCGTCATTTTTATTCATTGGGAGATCTTTGAACGGAACTGATCTTAGAATTGCTCTATAGATGCTCGCGGCAATTGCCGTGCGCGTGGCAGCGGGTCCGCCAATCATGGTGATCTTTGGTTCACCAATAATTTTGCCCGACTGACCTACCTTTATGCGTACCTTCGCTCGAACCTTATCCGCCCCATCCAAACCGGGCACCATGGACCAGTTGCTAGCGATGCGATTCTCTATCTCGGCCTCTGCAGCTTGATCCGACTGGGGCATCAAGTGCTTAGCTTCAGCCGATGTGGAGAGCGTGGCCGCGAGCGAGACCAATAAGGAAACGAAAGCGAAACGACATCGATTCATATTGGCTATGCTCACCATCACAGCCCCAGGTCCGCTGCGCTGAAGTTGACGACAACTTCTTGCCAATCGTCGTATTTGTCCGGCGGCAGGATCTTCATGAAATCCACCTGCGACCGCAACACCGCGCGAACGGCGCCGCCCTGCAAGGCAGCCTGTGTCGACGCCGGTCCGCCGCTCGCGGAGACTTCCGGTTCACCGACGATCTGGCCGGACTTGTCGAGCTTGAAATGCACTTTGATCTTCACATCGCCCGCGCCTTCCAGGCCAGGAATGATATTCCAGTTCTTGGCGATCAGGTCGCGCAGGCCGTCCTGTTGGCTCTGGCTGAGCTTGCCGCTACTCAGCGACTTCATGCCACCGGTCGAGGCGACATTGGTCTGTGCACCCGCAGAAGTTGACTTCGCCGAGCGCTTGGCACCGCCGCCGGACGAGGTGTTATTGAGCACCTTGTTGATCTCATCGGCGAGGCCATTATCCAGACCGGCATTCGAGCCTTTTGCCGTCTCGCGCTTCTTGTCGCTGTCGCCCTGCCCGTTATCGGTCGAGGTGTTCTTGCTCGTGCTTTGAGTGGTCGTCTTGTCCGTTGGCTTGGCTGTTGGTTTGGCTTCCGCCACCTGTTGTGGCTTCACCACAGGCTTTTGCTCCGGCTTCGGGTCGGGCTTCGCCTCGGCAGTCTTCGGCGGCTGGACTGGCTGCGGCTTCACGTCCGGAACAGGAACCTTGTCCGCCGGCGGCTGCGCAGCCTCCTCGGTCGGGTTTTCGGTCACCGGCTTCGGATCAGCCTTTTGCGGAGTCGGTGTCGGGGTCGGCGTGGGTGTTGGCGCAGGCGTGACCTCGCTCTTCTGCGGCGTCGGCTCCGTCTTCTGTGGCGTGGGGGTGGGCGTCGGTGTCGGTGTGGGGGTCACATCCGGCTTCTGCTGCGGAACAGCAGCCACTTCCTTCGGCGCAGCCTCTGTATCCTGCTGCTCGATCGTCTTGACATCGTTCGGCCGCGGATCGTTCTGCGGCACCGGAACGTCGGTCTTCTTCGGCGCGAGGGCGGCGTTCTCATCTTGCGGACGCTGCGTCGGCACGGCCGGGTTCTTCAGGTCGATATCGTTTTCGCCGGCATTCTGCGCGTTCGCGACCTGGGTCTGCTTCTTGGTCTGCTTCGGCGCCGCATGATCCGTCACCGGCGCATGCTTCTCACCCTGCTGAAGCTGATCGGCGGGGACGATATCGACGTCCATCGCCGTGCTCTCCGGCGTCTCCAGAGGCGCAGGCGCACTCAGCGTCAGCATGGCGCCGATCAGCACCAAGATGTGAATGACGGCAGATGTGGCGATGCTGCGCTTCATGTCGATCCGTCAATGGTCCGTTATCTGCTGCGTAACCAGGCCGATATTCTTGTAGCCGGCCTCCTGGATGCGCGACATGACGTCGGCGATGACGCCATAGGGCGCTTTTCCGTCGCCGCGTACGAAAATGCGTTCATTGTAGCCGGTGGTGGCGATCGCCTTCAGCTTGGCGGCAATGTCGGCCGCTTCGATCTGCGTTTCCTGCAGGAAGACCTGGCCGTCCTGCTTGATGGAAATGGTGATCGGCTGGGTCTGGGCGTTCAATGCGCCGGCCTGCGTTTGCGGCAGGTCGATCGGCACGCCGGATGTCATCATCGGCGCGGCCACCATGAAGATGATCAGCAGCACGAGCATGACGTCGACCAGCGGCGTCACGTTGATATCGGCGATCGGACCGCCTCGGCCACCGCCGCGACGCCCGCCCCGGCGGCCACCGCCGCCACCCTTGCCTCCAACAGACATTGCCATGTGATTTACTCCGGTTCCGTCTGCGATTTACTGCGCAGCCTGGCGCGGCTGCAGCTTCTCATCGATCTGGCGCGACAGGATGGCGGAGAATTCGTCCGCGAAGCCTTCCATGCGCGCCGAGAGCTTGCCGGCGTCGGCCGAGAACTTGTTGTAGGCGATAACTGCGGGAATAGCGGCGACGAGGCCGATCGCGGTCGCGAGCAAGGCTTCTGCGATACCGGGGGCGACGACCGCGAGATTGGTCGACTTCGAACCGGCGATCGCCTGGAACGAGGTCATGATACCGACGACGGTGCCGAAGAGACCGATGAACGGGCCGGCCGAACCGATGGTCGCAAGCGATCCGAGGCGGGCGACCAGATGTTCCGATTCACGCGCCAACGTCACGTCCATGGCGCGATCGATACGCATCTGCAGGCCGATCGGCGAACGCGCGCCGCGCTCGAACGACTTCTTCCATTCGCGCATGGCGGCGACGAAGATGGCGCCCAGTCCCGTATTGGTACGCTCCGAAAGCGTGCGATAGAGTTCCTCGAGCGACTGGCCCGACCAGAAGACCTGCTCGAAATGATCGAACTGCCGGCGGGCCCGGGCATAGCTCAGATACTTGTCGATGACGATCGCCCAGGTCCATACGGAGGCCGCGAGCAGTCCGAGCATGACAAGCTTGACCACCAAGCCTGCCTGCATGAAAAGCGACCAGAGGGTGATGTCCGGTGTGGTGGCCGCTGCCAATGCTACTTGTTCCATTGATCCAAAATCCCCGAATCCAAACGCCCGGCGCTAGACCGGGCGGCTAAAAGTGATCTCACAAGAAATGTTTGGCAGCCGCCGCTGAACGCCCTGGTCAAAGCCTTCCAAGCTTACAACTGCCTTCTTGCCGTCAAATTTGGTCAAAGGAAGGCGTGCGCCGCACAAACTCCGACAACGGCAGTAAGACACTATTATGGTTAAAAGAATGTTAGCGTCGGAGCATGAAAGATTTGACGGTGACGAAGGTTATTCTGTCTCCTGGAAAGAACGGACCGGACGAAACCGGCGGCAGGCACAAAACAGTTCTTGCGCGCGGGAATTCCTTCACACAAAACTCAAGTTTTAGCAAGGAGACTTTTCGAGGCCTCCGACATCGCCACACACGGCTGCCTGCTGGCTCTAAGCAGCCTCCCTTATGGCACTAAACCACAGCCTCGGACGCCACCAGCATCTGCGCAGCCAGCTTTTCCGGTAACCGCCGCGGTTTTCCCTTGGCGTTGATTACCGCGATAATGACCTTGGCCGCGATCAGCAGCGTCTCACCGCGGCGGATTTCCTGGGACAGCACCATCTTGGCGCCACCGGCCTTCTCGGTCGTTGTGCGAATCACCAACAGGTCGTCCATTCGCGCCGGCCCCCTGAAGTCGATCTCCATACGGTGAACGACAAAAACCAGCCCCTCCTCGTCGGCATTCAGGAGCTCGCGCTGTTCCACGCCGAGGCAGCGCAGATAGTCCGTGCGGCCGCGTTCGAGGAAGTGGAGGTAGCGCGCATGATAGACGAGGCCGGAAAAATCCGTATCCTCATAATAGACTCGCTGCACCAGCCGGTGGCTACCGGCTTCCAGTTCCCCGGCAATCAGAAAGGGGCTGTTCATCGTCGCCGCATCTCCAAAAAATCTGGGGACCCTCTTTGGCCGAACTTCTGCCATCAAGCAAGCTTTGAACGATTGTCATAAATACTGACTATCCGGAATGGTGCCGGATAGCGATCGACGCAGAAGGATACGATCTCATGAAAATAGCGGTTATGGGCGGCGACGGTTTCATTGGTTGGCCAACCTCGCTGCATCTCTCCGATGCCGGTCATGAGATCCATATTCTCGACAATCTCTCCCGCCGCTGGATCGACACGGAGCTCGGTGTGCAATCGCTGACGCCGATGGATTCGATCCAGGAACGCACCCGCATCTGGCATGCGGAGACCGGCCGCCGCATCCACTTCCACCTCATCGATCTCGCAAAAGACTATGAGCTTCTGAAAAAGTGGCTCGCCGAGCATCGCCCCGACGCCATCGTCCACTTTGCCGAACAGCGCGCCGCGCCCTATTCGATGAAGAGCGACCGCCACAAGAATTACACGGTCAACAACAATGTCAGCGCCACGCATAATCTCCTGAACGCGCTGGTCGAACTCAACCTTGACGCCCATCTCGTCCATCTCGGCACCATGGGTGTCTATGGCTATTCCACGGTCGGCGCCGCCATTCCGGAAGGCTACCTGCCCGTCGGCATCGAGACCGTCGATGGCCGGACCGTCAATCAGGATATTCTCTATCCGGCCAATCCGGGTTCGATCTACCACATGACCAAATGCCTGGATCAACTCCTCTTCCAGTTCTATGCCAAGAACGACGGTCTCAGGATTACCGACCTGCATCAAGGCATCGTCTGGGGCACGCATACGGAGCAGACGCGCCGTCACGAACAATTGATCAACCGCTTCGACTATGACGGCGATTACGGCACAGTACTGAACCGCTTCCTCATCCAGGCGGCGATCGGCTATCCCTTGACCGTGCACGGCACCGGCGGCCAGACCCGCGCCTTCATTCACATCCAGGATTCGGTGCGCTGCATCGAGCTGGCGTTGAAGAACCCACCGCCGCGCAATGCCCGTGTCGAGATCTTCAACCAGATGACGGAGACGCATCGGGTCCGCGATCTCGCCGAGATGATCGCCAAGTTGAGCGGTGCGGAAATCGTCCGGCTGCCCAACCCACGAAAGGAAGCGCCTGAGAACGACCTGATCGTCAAGAACGACAAGTTCCTCGATCTCGGCCTAGCGCCGATCACCCTGCAAGCGGGTCTTCTGAGCGAAATCGTCGATGTCGCCAGGAAATATGCCTATCGCGTCGATCGCTCGCGCGTTCCGGCCGTTTCCGCCTGGACCAAGGATCTCGCGGCGACGGTCAACCACGATCCCGAAGGCAAGCGATTGAAGTCGGTCTCATGATGTTCGGAAGCGAAATCCTGCAGGGGATACGGCCGCGCTCCACCCCGCAAGCGCGGCAAGCCTTCGTCACGCTCGTCACCAATGCCGACTACGCCATGGGCGCGTTGGCATTGATGCATTCGATTTCGCGCACCAGCACCAGAGCCGATATGGTGGTTCTACACACGGCAGGCGTCGACGAAAGGGATCTTGCGCCGCTGGAAGGGCTCGGCTGCCGGCTGGTGGAGGTGGAACATCTGGCGCTCTCCGACGAATTCAACGAGCGCCACGCGCGCGGCAATCTGCATGCCAACGCTCCTTTCACCAAGGGTCGTAAGCCTTCCTTCCACTCGCCGCTCGATAATTTCTGCAAGCTCAGGCTCTGGCAGCTCATCGACTATGACACCTGTGTCTTCATCGATGCGGATGCATTGGTGCTGAAGAATGTCGACAGGCTCTTCGACTATCCGGAATTTTCCGCCGCACCCAACGTGTATGAAAGCCTTGCGGACTTTCATCGAATGAATTCCGGCGTCTTCGTCGCCAAGCCGTCGCTCGCGACCTTCAAGGACATGCTGAAGCTGCTCGATCGTCCCGACGTTTTCTGGCGGCGCACCGACCAAACCTTTCTGGAGACATTCTTCCCGGATTGGCACGGCCTGCCGGTCTTCATGAATATGCTGCAATATGTATGGTTCACCATGCCCACGCTTTGGGACTGGAACAGCATTTCGATCCTGCATTACCAATATGAAAAGCCTTGGGAGAAGAACCACCCGAAGGCCGATCAACTGAAACCGCTGATCGATTTGTGGCACCATTTCCATGCCGGGCGTGACGTGCCAGACATCACCGCATTCGCCAATCCGAAAGAGGCGGCATGAAAGTTCTGGTCTCGGGCGGGACAGGTCTCGTCGGCCGCTATATCGTCGAGGAGCTGCTTGCTGCTGGATATCAGGTTGCCGTCGGCGGCCGCAACGCACCGGAATCCAGCCTCTTCTCCCAGCCCGTCACCCTCGTGCCATTTAGCCTCGACCCTTCTGAAGATCAGAGCGACGTCTTCGACGATGCCTATTTCTTCGTGCACGCGGCCTTCGCGCATGTCCCCGGCAAATATCGCGGCGGCGAAGGCGACGATCCCGAGAGCTTCCGCCGGCTCAATCGGGATGGCACGATAAAGCTATTCGAGACGGCAAAACGCGCGGGCATCCGCCGCTGCATCTTTCTCTCGTCGCGCGCCATCTATGGTGATCGGCTGGCCGGCGAGACGCTGACGGAAGACATCATCCCGACGCCGAACACGCTCTATGGCGAAGTGAAGCGCGATGCCGAACACGCCCTCTTCTCCTTGTCCGCGCCCAGCTTCCTGACGGCGAGCCTAAGAGCGACGGGCGTCTACGGCGATCTCCGCCCGAACAAATGGGATGATCTTTTCGCCGATTACCTCGCGGGAAAGCCGGTTCCGTCCCGCGCCGGAACCGAAGTCCACGGCCGTGACCTCGGCCGCGCCGTCCGCCTGCTCTTGGAAACCGAGACCAGCCGCATCAGCGGCGAGGCTTTCAACCTCTCGGATATTCTCACCGATACGCACAATATCCTTGCGCATTTGCAGCGGGCAACCGGCTGTCCGAACCCCCTGCCCGCACCCGCGCCACAGGGCGTCGTTAGCGCGATGGATACATCGAAAATCCGCGCGCTCGGCTGGCGCGCCGGTGGCGCGAGATTGCTGGAAGAGACCGTTGCCAGATTGGCGGTGCCGCTGCGCCATGCGGGTTTCAGCGCATCAACATCATCTCGTCCCAGCTAAGCGCCGCCAAGTCCTCACCCCGAAATCTCGCATCGTCGGCAACGATGAATTCATCCAGTTGCGGCGGGGCGACGCTGCTGCCGGCGAGCATGGCATGCACCTGCCCGCGATGATGGGTCTGATGCTGGAAAAGATGGCTCAGCACGTCTTCCGCTCGCTCCCTCTGGATGCGGTCGCCGCGATGCAGGTCGATCACCCGCACCAGCCCCTCGGGATTCAGATATTCACACAGAACCACGAGCCGCTGGTCGACTTTGCCTTGCTCCACCGTCAAAGCATCGAGCGTATCGAACGGCTCTTCGATGTCGAAAGCTTTAAGACCGAGCGTGCCGCCCTCCAGCGCATCGACATAAAACCAGTCGACGGTCAGGATGTGACTAAGGGTCGACTTGATCGAGGGAAAGAAACTCACCCGCCTGGCCTCGAACTCACCAGGCCGAAGCGCCGCACAGGCCCGATGCAATCGAGTATTCGCCAAGGCGTTGTTGTAAGCGAGCTTGCGGAACACGCGGATCGGATCGAAACCGGACATGCTGCACTCCCTCCTCTACGCTTTGTCGAGATCGCCGTCCCGCCAAACCAGATGGCGCGCGGTTATCGGCAGGCTTTCGATTTCGTCGGCAATGAAATAGGGCGGAATATCGAGTGCAACCAGCGCCTCGCGCGTGGCCGGCACCCATTTGAATTCGAGATGATTGTCGCCGTCTTGGATGCGATGAACGATTTCCTCGGGCCGAAACGGGAAACCCCGGGGGATATCCATCACATAGTAGAGTCCCAGCTCATGCCAATCACGGCGCTCGTAGTGAAAGAAGTTCTCCACCATCCAAAGCAGCCGGCCAACCACAACGTCGACGCCCAGCTCTTCGATCATCTCTCGCCGCAACGTCTCCTGCGACGTCTCGCCGATTTCCGCCCGGCCGCCCGGAAAGGTCCAGAACGGCTCATGCACAGCGCGGTGGACGAGCACATGCCCCTCGCGAAAACCAAGGCCCGCTACGCGCATCTGGTATCGCGCATAACCGGCGTTCACCCTGATGACCCTGCGTTTCGACATCGCCCTATCCCAGATCGATCACAACGATTTCCGGCGGGACGCCGACGCGAACCGGCGCCACCGAACAGCCCAGGCCGCCGGAGACGATGATATGCCGATCCTCTTCGACAATATGGCCATAGACATACCGGTCGCCATAGCGCGACGGCAGATAGGGCGACCAGCCGAAAACCCTGACCTGCCCGCCATGCGTATGACCGGACAAGGTCAGCGACACGCGCGACGGCACGGTCGGAAAGATATCGGGCTCATGGGCGAGCAGGATAACCGGCGCCGAGTCATTCACCTGCGCCAGCGTGCCGTCGAGATCATCGAGTCCCGTCGTGAACTGGCGCTTCCAGCGGACGCTCCGGCGCAAAGCAAGCTGATCCTCGACGCCTGCCAGCCAAAAGCCGTGTCCATCCTTTTCGAGACGAGCCGAACGATTGGAATAGACCGGAATTCCGACATCCGCCAATGCCTTATGACTGAAGGTCGGGCCTGAGCCGCGCTTCTGCGCCGCCGCATCGTGCCACCAATCATGATTGCCGACGATCGCGTGAACGCCGAGCGGCGCCTTCAGGGCCGCGAGCTCCGCCGCCCACACCCGATGATCGACGCGTCCAGTTACGAAATCCGTCCCCGACGTGTAATCGCCGAGCAGAACGATGATATCGCCACCGAGATCGTTGGCACGGGTGCAAATGGAGGCGATGCGATCGGCCGTCATCCACGGTCTGCACGCATGAAAATCGGCCAGTGCCACGACCCTCAGTTTCAGCCCCGGCGTCCAACCAGGCGGCGTCAACTGGTAGCGGGCCACGTTGAGGCGCAAGACGGGCTCGTATCCAAAGGCATAGCCACCGAGCGCCATCAATCCGACGATACTGCTGCCGAAGAGCTTCAGGAAACCGCGACGGCCGATCACTCGCCTTCCTCCTGGAACAGCCTGAACTGTGCTGCCTCCAGGTCCTTTGGCGGCTGCATCCCGAGATGCCTCCAGGCGATCGCCGTCAGCACGCGGCCTCGCGGCGTGCGCTGAATGAAACCCTGCTGGATCATATAGGGCTCGATGATATCCTCGATCGCGTCGCGCGGTTCGGAGAGGCCCGCGGCGATGGTTTCGATGCCGACCGGGCCGCCGCCGAAATTGACGGCGATCATGTTGAGATAGCGCTTGTCGAGCTGATCGAAACCGACATTGTCGACCAGCAGCCGCGTCAATGCCTCATCGGCGATCTCGCGGGTTACCGCCTCCGCCTTTGCCACTTCGGCGAAATCACGCACCCTGCGCAGCAGGCGGCCGGCGATGCGTGGCGTGCCGCGGGCGCGCCTGGCAATCTCGCGCGCGCCCTCTTCGGTTATCCCGAGCCCCATCAGCCGCGCTCCTCGGCGGACGATCAGCTCCAGTTCCTCGACCGTATAGAAGCTTAGGCGAACAGGAATGCCGAAACGGTCACGCAGCGGCGTCGTCAGCAGGCCGAGACGCGTGGTGGCGGCGACCAGCGTGAACTTTGCGAGATCGATCTTCACCGAACGCGCGGCCGGGCCTTCGCCGATAATCAGGTCAAGCTGAAAATCCTCCATGGCCGGATAGAGAATTTCTTCGACGGCCGGATTGAGGCGATGGATTTCGTCGATGAAGAGCACGTCCCGCTCTTCGAGATTGGTCAGAAGCGCGGCAAGATCGCCGGCCTTGGCGATGACAGGGCCGGACGTCGAGCGGAAATTGACGCCGAGTTCCTTCGCCATGATCTGCGCCAGCGTCGTCTTGCCGAGACCCGGGGGGCCGACGAACAGCACATGGTCCAGCGCCTCGCCGCGTCCTTTCGCGGCCTCGATGAACACCTTGAGATTGGCGCGAGCCTCCGCCTGGCCGGTGAACTCGTCCAGCGACTGCGGCCTAAGCGTCACATCCAGGTCTTCGCCCCGCTTTTCCGGCGATATCAAGCGTGCGGCTTCGCTCATGTCAGACGTTCCATTCCCGGTATGCGTTTTGCGGCTTCGATGCTGAAGACCATGGCGGTCACCATGGCTCCCTCCCTTAGATCACCATTTCGTGGAGGAGCGCCATGAGTCGATCTCCTTACCTTGAGACAATAGTAAGGAATAGAAAAAGGTGCAAAGGATCACCGTGCGAGCTCCTTCAAGCCCAGCCGGATCAGCTTGGCGCTGTCTGCTTCCTCACCCGCCGATTTCATCGCAGCCGCAACCGCATTTGCGGCCTGGTCGCGGGAATAGCCGAGATTGGTGAGCGCAGAAACGGCATCCGCGACCGGGGCGGAAGCGACGCCATCGCCCAATTCCTGCTTTAGGCCGATATTGATCGCCTCGCCCGCAAACGCCGGCGCCTTGTTCTTCAGCTCGGTGACGATGCGCATCGCCACTTTCGGCCCGACACCCGGCGCCCGGGATACGGCGCCGCGGTCCTGCAGCGCGATCGCATTGGCGAGCTCCGACGGCGTCAGCGTCGACAACAGTGCCAGCGCCACCTTCGCGCCGATACCCTGCACCGTCTGCAGAAGATTGAACCACTCCCGTTCAAGCACCGTCGTGAACCCGAAAAGACGGATCTGGTCCTCGCGGACATATGTCTCGATGAAGAGAACACAGGCTTCGCCGACCGAGCCGAGTTTCGACAGCGTACGCGCCGAACAATAGGCGACGTAGCAGACGCCGTGCACATCCACGAGCGCATAGTCCTCGCCGATCTCTTCGATTGTGCCTTTCAACTTGCCGATCATGAATGATGTCCGTCAGGGATGGGTTTCGGGAGAGATAAGGTCAAGTGAAGGAAAGTAAGAGCGATAACGAAAACAAACTACCCCGCCAGCGCCGCCTGGCGCATCCGGCTGGCGCCGCGATTATGGGCATGGCAGATGGCGATGGCGAGTGCATCGGCGGCGTCGTTGCCTTTGAACTCCACCTTCGGCATCAGGATCTTCAGCATCATGTGGATCTGCTGCTTCTCGCCATGACCCACACCGATCACTGCCTTCTTGACGGCATTCGGCGCATATTCGGCAACCTGCAGCCCGGCGCGCGCCGGCACGAGCATGGCGATACCGCGCGCCTGGCCGAGCTTCAGCGTCGCCACCGCATCCTTATTGACGAAGGTCTGTTCGACAGCGGCTTCATCCGGCTTGTAGCTGTGGACGATATCGGCAAGCCCATCGTGAAGCTGGCAGAGGCGCGACGCGAGATCCATCTCGCCGTCCGACGTCACCGTCCCCGAGGCCACGAAACGCAGGGAATTGCCCAATGTGTCGATAATGCCCCAGCCGGTGCGGCGCAGGCCGGGATCGATGCCGATGATTCGAATCGTATTCTGCATGCGTCAACCTATCTTTGGAGCTGCAGATGTGCCAGCAAAATGTGAACAAAACAAAAACAAACTCCCAAACCCAGCCTCTTTCTGCAGCTTTGAAATTAGGGTGACGAAATTGCCGGGCAGGGTTTGGAATGGAGTGTCGGCGCTCCTACATGGAGACAATTGCTCCTCCCCTTTCACCACGCAGGTCTCTTGCCATGGTCCCCTTTTCCATCCTCGATCTTTCGCCCGTTGCCGAGGGCAGCACAGTCAGCCAATCCTTCGAAGGCTCGAAGCGCATGGCGCAGAAGGCGGAAGCGCTTGGCTACACCAGGTTCTGGCTGGCGGAGCATCATGGCATGCCAGGCGTCGCCAGCGCCGCGACCGCGGTTGTTATCGGCCATGTCGGAGCAGCCACTTCGCGCATCCGCATCGGCTCGGGCGGCGTCATGCTGCCGAACCATTCGCCGCTGGTGATAGCGGAGCAATTCGGCACGCTCGAAGCCCTGTTTCCCGGCCGCGTCGATCTCGGTCTCGGTCGTGCGCCGGGCACGGATATGCGCACGGCGCAGGCCCTGCGTCGCAACCTCGATGCCGGCGCCCAGAGCTTCCCCAATGATATTGTCGAGCTGCAGCATCTGTTCAGCCCGGCCGACGAGAACCAATCGATCCTTGCCGTACCCGGCAACGGCGCCAAAGTGCCGATCTGGCTGCTCGGATCGAGCCTCTACAGCGCCCATCTCGCCGCCATGCTCGGCCTGCCCTATGCTTTCGCCTCGCATTTTGCGCCGGAAGCTTTGCTCGATGCCGTCGCCATCTATCGCGACCGCTTCACGCCGTCGGCAACACTCGACAAACCCTATGTCATGGTCGGCGTCATGGGCTCGGCCGCGGAGACCGACGAAGAGGCGGATTATCACTTCACCTCGGCACAGCAGCAATTCGTCAACCTGCGCCGCAATGTCCGCGGCCCCTTCCCTCGCCCCCGCAGGGACATGGACGATTTCTGGACGCCTATGGAAAAACTGAATGTCGAACACACCCTGCGTTACGCCATTGTCGGCTCACCCGCGACTGCGGAGGCCAAGCTTTCGCAGTTCATCAAGGATACGGAAGCGGACGAAGTGATCATTTCGATGCCGATCCACGACATCGAGGCGCGGCTGAGATCGGTGGAGCTATTCGCGCAATTGCCGTCATTCAAGAAGGCTGCCTAATAATAGAAAAGCCCCAGTCTCCCTTGGCAAAACCTGGGAGACTGGGGCTTATTTTTAGAGGAAAAAATCAGGCCGAGAGCTTGGCCAGAATCTCTTCGGAGACTTCGAAGTTCGAATAGACGTTCTGCACGTCGTCGTCGTCTTCCAGGCTGTCGATTAGCTTCATCAGCGACTGCGCCTTTTCTTCGTCGACCGGCACATTGTTCTGGGCACGCCAGATCGCCTTGACGGTTTCGGCTTCGCCGAGCGTTGCTTCGAGTGCCTTGGCAACCTCGTTCATCGCTTCGAAACCGCAGATGATGGTGTGGCCTTCCTCATCGCTCTCGACATCGTCGGCGCCGGCTTCGATCGCGGCTTCCATCACCTTATCCGCATCACCGACCTCGGGCTTGTAGGTGATTTCACCGACATGGTCGAAGGAGAAGGAGACCGAGCCGGTTTCACCAAGCGCGCCGCCGGCCTTCGTGAAGATCGAGCGGACGTTCGACGCGGTGCGGTTGCGATTGTCGGTCAGAGCCTCGACGATGATCGCCGTGCCGCCGGGGCCGTAGCCCTCATAGCGGACCGCATCGTAATTCTCGGTATCTGCGCCGGAGGCTTTCTTGATGGCGCGATCGATATTGTCCTTGGGCATCGACTGCGCCTTGGCGTTCTGGATCGCCAGGCGCAAACTTGCGTTCATGCTCGGATCAGGCAGACCCGACTTGGCGGCAACAGTGATTTCACGTGCCAGCTTCGAGAACATTTTCGAACGCACCGAGTCCTGACGGCCCTTGCGATGCATGATGTTTTTAAACTGTGAATGGCCAGCCATGGCACCCCTGTTCACGTCTTTTGTTGGGAATGGGCCGCCTTATAAGAGCGAAGTGGCTTTCATTCAAGCAAAAAGCCCGCAAGGACGCCCACGACAGGGCGCCCGGTAGCGATATCCTTCGAAGGTGTGCCCGGGCGGAGGGAGAGGGCCGCCCGGGCATCGTGCTGATCGGCTCAAAGCCCCCTCAGCACGTAAATCAGCGGCTTGCGCGGCAGGGTTTTCAGCGAAACGGTGGTGCTTGCGGTGGGCGCATAGGCGATGTCGAAATCCGGGCCGAACATCGCCAGGAATTGCTGTATCGGCGGCCCCCAGCGGTGCATTGGCAGAATGAGCGACGAACGCAGCCGTTTCACCACCCGGCTCATGCTGTCCGCGCCCATGGTAAGGCCGCCATCGACCGGCACCATGACGACATCGAGCCGGCCGATTTCGGCATATTGCTTGTCGTTGAGCTCGAAATGCAGGTGCCCAAGATGGCCGATGCAGAGCCCGGCCACTTCGAAGATGAAGATCGAATTGCCGTTCGCCTCGACACCTCCCGACCATCCACGAATATCGGTCACCACGTTGCGGATCAGCGTATCGCCGACAGTCAGATTGATCTTCGCCGGCTCGCCGGGCGTATCGCTCCAGCCGTGCAGCACATATTTGATCGCCGGATCCGGGGTCAGCGTGTAATGGCTTGGATGCGCCTTGTTCATCGTCACGACGGTCGGCGTATAAGGCGGGACAAAGGCGCCGCTGAAATCGGTCGCGATCGACACACCGCCGGGTGTCTCTATGAAGAGGGTGGCATGACCGAGGAAGGTGATTTTTACATCGCCGCCGACGGGATCGTTGGCCGGAAGCGGGGCTGAACCGGAAAAGCTGGCGAATGTCGCTTTCGGCAGCGACTGCGCGATCGCCTGACATTGGCTGACATGTGGGCGGGACGGTCTCTGCTGGGCGCCTGCGGCACTCCAACCAGCCACGGCCAGCAGGAAGATCACAGCGAAGACGGGAAATCGCAGCATCATGCCATCCCTTCAGCTCCACAGAGCCGCGAAGGATGCGGTATGAGCTGAGGTGCGTCCAGCCGCAATCCGATCAGATTGCTCACAATCGCGTCATCGCTGCCGCGTGATCAACGGCAGGACAATAGCTAACGCCAGAATTCCGGAATGGTTTCGGCCAGACGCGGCCCGATCCTGAGCGGCGCGATCTTTTCGGCAAGCCCCGTCGCATCCGATATCTCGACGCCGACGCCGCAGATGGTGGCCGGCCCGGAAGCCGCCTCGAAACGGCCCTTCGGCATCTTCGAAATGAAGCGGTTGAGCGGCTCTTCCTTCTCCATGCCGAGCGACGAGTCATAGTCGCCGCACATGCCGGCATCCGACATGTAGGCGGTGCCGCCGTTCAGGATCTGCGCGTCCGCGGTCGGCACATGCGTATGCGTGCCGACAACAAAGCTGGCGCGACCATCCACGAAATGGCCGAAACATTGTTTTTCGCTTGTCGCTTCCGCATGGAAATCGAACACGATGGCGTCTGCCTGCTCTTTCAGCGGGCAGGCATCGAGGATCGCTTCCGCCGCCTTGAAAGGATCGTCCAGCTCCGGATGCATGAAGACACGGCCCATGATGTTGGCGACGAGCACCCGGGCGCCGTTGCGGGCATAATAGATACTGGAGCCGCGACCGGGCGTGCCGGCCGGATAATTGGCGGGGCGCAGGAACTGGTCGTGGCGCCCGCAGAACACCACCGCTTCCTTCTGATCCCAGACGTGATTACCCGTCGTCACCACATCGGCGCCGGCATTGATCGTTTCCAGAAAGATGTCCTCGGTGATGCCGAAGCCGCCGGCGGCGTTCTCGCCGTTGACGATGACGAAGTCGAGCTTCAGATCGGAAATGAGGCCCGGCAGGCGATCCCATACCGCAACCCGTCCGGTCTTGCCGACCATGTCACCTAAAAATAGCAGCCGCATTTCCTATCCAATCTCTACGGAAACGAAATTGAGGCCGCTCTCGGTCAAAATCGCGTCAAGACGGACATCATGCGGCTCAGCCGGTACTGATGGCACTTCTTGGCAATCAAATGCAATGCCGATCAGCCGCGGATTCAGCCCTTTTTGCTGCAGATGATCAATGGCGCGATCATAGTAGCCGGCGCCGTAGCCAATACGATGGCCAGTGCTGTCGAAAGCCGAAAGCGGCACCAGCATGATATGCGGGTCCAACACTGGAGCCTCTGGTCCGGGCCCCGCCGTGCCGAAACCACTGGAAACCAGCTCTGCGCCGGGAACGAGTTCGCGAAAGACGATGGTGCGTTTATCGAGAATGACCGGCACGCAAAGCCGCGCACCCCGCTCACGCAGCCGCGCCATCAGCGGCCGTATGTCCACTTCGGACCGGATCGGCAGGAAGCCGGACACGATCTCACCAGGCTGAAGCTCGATCGCATTGCCGGCATGCGCAAGCATCGCCAACCCTTTCTCGATCCGCTCGTCTGGGGGAATGGCGTCACGCGCTGCCAGGCGCTCGTTGCGATATAGGGTTTTCAGCTCTTTGGGGTTCATCAGGCTTTCGCGGAGTTCGACAATATCACCAAAACATAATGAGCCGGCGGCCCATTGCAATGCGTGAAAGCGACATGCCGTGATTGCATGCTGGTCGGGTGGACGTCAACCGTCCCTGCGCATCACCGAAATCCGACCATCATCATCGATATGCGCGCGAACATTCTCGTAGTTCAGCAGCGTCGAATGATTGGTGTTGACCGGATGGGAATGCGTCGCCGTAATCACCATGACGTCGGCGCCCGCGGTTTCGCCGGCCTTGATGCCGGCCATCACGTCTTCGAAGACCAGACAATCGGACGTCCGCAGACCGAGACGCTCGGCGCCGAGGATGTAGCATTGCGGATCGGGTTTGCCGATCTTGACGTCTTCGGCGGTGACGATGAAGCGTGGGACCGGAATGCCCGCGGCGGCAAGGCGCGCCTGGGCCAGCCGATGCGGCGAGGAGGTGACGATCGCCCAGCGCTCCGGCGGCAGCGAGGCCAGGAATTCGATGGCGCCGGGGAGCGGCACCACGCCCTCGACATCGGCGATTTCCGCTTCCATGATCAGCAGCGATTCCGCAACCGGATCGACACCCGGCAGGTTCAAGCGGCCGATCGTATCGACGCCGCGCGAACCGTGCATAGTCGGCATGAATGCCGCGACATCCAGCCCCTTGCTGCGCGCCCAATCGCCCCAGACACGCTCGGCGGCAGCGATCGAGTTGATGATCGTGCCGTCCATATCGAACAGGAATCCGGAATAGCTTTTATCGAAGGCGAGAGACGATGCGGCGGACAAGATTTAGTCCCTTTCGGTTTGGCGGGATCATTTTGGCGGGATCGGTCGGTGCAAGCCATGTCTGACTCGCGTAGTCCTTCCTCCGACTAGCGATAGCGGCGGCTAGAAGCAAATGAATGCTGGGCGGCAGGCGGGTAAAAGCTCCGCTCGCTGAGCTCCGCGTGGCATGAAGCTCAATTGCCGGATATGCGCGACGATCGGGCCGCCGCGCATATCGGTACATTACTCGCCAAGCCGGCTCTTCAGGCCGTCTATGATATGATTGGCCAGCGCCTCGTAGTCATCGTCGAAATGATGGCCACCCTCCATGGCGATGACTTCGGCGCCCGTGCCCTTCAGCGATGGACAGGCGACATCCTCGTCGTCATCCTTGCCGTAGATGCATTGAACCGTCTTCGGATTGATCGACTTCAGGTCGCTGAGGGGATCGCCGCCCTTGCCTTCGCTTTCGGCGCCAAGCCAACCCATGACCGAGATCACATAGTCGACCTTGCGCGACAGCGACAGCAGCGACATCTGCACGATTCTGTCCTTGTCCGGCTGCTTCAGCCGGTTATAGCTCGCCGGCAGCACGTCGGCGCCGAAGGAATAGCCGATCAACACCACATGCTTCACCTTGAAGCGCTTGGTATAGTACTGGATCATGCGGGCGAGATCGTCGGCGGTCTGCTGTGGATCGCGCTCCGACCAGAAGTAATGCAGCGAATCGACACCGACGACCGGGATGCCCTGGTCCTGCAGATAGCTGCCAACTTCCTTGTCGATATCTCGCCAGCCGCCGTCGCCGGAATAGACGATCGCCAGCGTGTCTTCCGTCGGCTTGGTGTTCATGACATCGACCGGAAGACCGAGCGGCGACTTTTCGCTGTCGATCGTCTTCATCAGATCCACCAGCCCGGCGCTCAGCGCCGCATAGGTGTCATCCTCGTCGGAATCGGTGACCTGAACATCAGGATGTTCTTTCTGGATCTCCTCGACGTGTTCGCGTCCATCCTTGGGCGCGTTCGAGGTGAAGGTCGCAAGGATCGGGTTCGGCAGCGCGCCATCTTGCAGGCCGAAGGACACCATGTCGCCATCGGTCTTCTTTTCGGCCGGCGTGCAAAGCTCCTGCTTCAGCGCGATGCCGAAGGTCGGATTGACGGCGAGCGTGCCGGCAACGGTGGCGTCCGGAGTCTGCGCGGCGATAGTCAGCGCCATAGCGCCGCCGGCGCCGACACCGGCGATGACCGGCAATTGATAGGTGCTGTCGGCAAAAGAGCGCTGCACCTGCTGGCTCAGCGACTCCAGATCGGAGACCATGTAGATGCAGCCGTCATTCTGATTGACGTCATACTTATTGAGCGATGCCAGGAAGGACGGGTAATCGATACCGATGACCAGAGTGCCGTTGGCAACGAGCTTTTCGGCGACGCCCTTTTCCTTGTCGCCCCAGCCGGCAGCGTCGGAGATCAGCACGACCTCGCTCGTCACCTTACCCTGCGGACGCATGATGTGTGGCGGAGAGATCATGCCGAGATCGTATTTGGTATCGTCCTCGTCCGCTCTCGCCGCGCCTGATGCCAGTAGGCCCGTTGTCAACATGAATGCGAAAGCCAATGACATTGCGTATTTCAAGATCATTTCCTCACGACCCCCTTAAGTCCGCCCCCGATGAGGAATGTGGCATCCATCAACGCGATCATTGGACTGACACCTCCCGAAACGGCCAAGTAACGAGGCTGCCATTCGGGATGAAATTTGGATTTGAAGGCACGAAGCCCTTTGAAATTATAGTAGCGCTCGCCGTGTTCGAAGACGGTTCCGCCGACCCTGTCCCAAACCGGTGCCGATTCCCGTCTCGACATGCCTGATAGCGGCGCCATGCCAAGGTTGAAGCGCTGGAAGCCCTGCTGCTTCAGATACTCGAGGATCTGCACGAACAGAAAATCCATCGATCCCTTCGGCGCATCGGGTGAAAAGCGCATCAGATCGACGGACCCCTCCTCCTTGGTCTCCGTCATCAGGATGTTAGCGAAAGCAACGATCTTACCATCCTTTTTCAACACGCCAACCGGCTGCGACACCACGTAGTCGGGATCGAAAGCGCCGAGCGAAAAACCCTTTTCCTTGGCGTTGTGATCGGCGAGCCATGTTTCCGAAACCTCGGCAAGCTGATCGATGACATCAGGCACATGCTGCGGCTCGATAACGGCAAATTCTAGTCCGTCCCGCACAGCGCGGCTCGCCGTCTGGCGAAGATTGGCCCATTTGCCGCCCTTCAGCTCGAAATTGGAAAGGTTGACCACCGCCAGTTCGCCGAGCTTGAAAGCACGTAAACCCGCATCGGCGCAATAGGACAAAAGCATCGGCGATATCTGATAGAAGACCGAACGGCAGCCGGCCGAACGGGCGGTTTCGACGAAGCGCCAGACCAGCTCGGGAAGGGCGTGCCGCGGCCCGATCGGATCGAACAGGGCGATCCAGGAACGGCCCTGCTTGCCATACATGATGAAGGCATCGCCCTTTTCGGAGAACATGATGCTTTTGTCGCCCATGCGCACGAGATTGGCGTCGGCAATGCCTTGCTTGCGAACGATTTCAACGGCCCGTTCGACGGCATGGTCGGAAACCGGCTCCAGGCGCGCGGTCGCCGGGCGCAGCAGGCTGAAGATCGCGATCGCCGACGAGACGATGGAGATGCCGAGCACTGCACGAAGTCCGCGCGGCGCTTCTTCGGTGAATTCGAACTGCCACCAGAGTTGGTTGCTATATTCGACGTCGCGATAGACGAAAAACAGGATGACGACGGCGCCGATGCAGATCACCGCGATTGCCGTCAGCCATCCCCCGGTCAGGGCTTGATTGAGCAGCGAAGCCGGACGCGTGAACAATCGGCGGCTGACGACGAGGCCGAAAACGAGGAAGGCGAGCAGCGCAGCCTCGACCACTGCGATGGCCTTCAGCAGCGAGAACAACAGCGCAAAAACCGCCGAGATGATCGAAACCCACCAGGCACCATCGAGACGTTGGCCGAGGCCGCGGGCGGCAACGATCATCGCCAAACCGAGAAGGCTGGAGATAAAATGCGCGCTTTCGACAAGTGACAGCGGCAGAAAACTGGAAAGAAATTCCAGGTTCCTGTCCGGCGTCGGCGTCACGCTCGAAAATACCAGCATCATGCCCAGCAGAAGCGCGAAGGTCGACAGCAACTGCGGCATCAGCCGGCCGCCGATACGCCTCATGCTCGAGGCGGCCGGGTGGTCCACGAAACGTCGCAGTTCCGCCGCCGAGACCGCAAGGATCGCGATCGCCAGCGGGATCACGTTGTAGATGACGCGGTAGAGAACCAGCGAGCCGAGAACGGCGTCGGCGTTCACGGAGCTGCCGAGCCAGGCGATGATGATCGTCTCGAAAACGCCGAAGCCGGCCGGAACGTGGCTCAGCACACCGAGGCCGACGGCGATGGCGTAGATGGCAAAGAAGCCCGGCCAGCCGATGGCCGAATCCGGGAGCAAGACATAGAGTACGGAGGCGGAAGCGGCGATGTCGACCGCGGTCACCAGGAATTGCCGCGACCAGGTCAGCGAATCCGGCAGGCGAATGGCGATCGGCCCGATCCGCACCTCTCGGCCATTGCGGCCGACGATGATAACGAAGGCAAGCGCAGCGATGATGGCGCCGGCAATCAAGCGCAGCCAAAGGCCGTCGACATTGATCAGCGGGCCGATCTCGTCGGCGATGATCAGCAGCGCGATGGCGCCGACGGCGGCAAGGCCAAGGCCGAAGGCCAGCGTCACAAAGGCGATAACGCGGGTAATATCGTCCGGGGACAGGCCGAGCCGGGTATAGGCGCGATAGCGGATGGCGCCGGCACTGAGCGCGCCGAAGCCGGCGGTATTGCCGACGGCATAGGCGCTGAAGGAGGTCAGCGCCACATGCGGGAACGGCAGCCGCTTGCCGATATATTCCAGCGCGTTCTGATCATAAAAGATCAGCGAAAAGAAACTGAGACCCGTGAAGAACAGGGCAAGCACGATGGACGAGACTTTCGTCGTCGCCAGCGCGTGCACGACATCGTCATAGCGCACCTCGTTCGTCAGATCGAAGATCGCATAGGCAGCGATACCGAAGACGGCGACGGTAAGGATAGCGACAATCAGCGTGCGATTGCGGTTCAAGAACCCACTTATGCCGCCGCGCGTCTCTAGGTCCTCATCGGCTTTTTCCAGATCGATTGGGGTCGACATGCTCTACCTGTTTGAAATGGCTTTCGCCGGTCCCGTTTGCTCGGATATGCAGTAACGGCAATCTGCGTCTGTGTGTGTTACCGCCAGCACTTCTTTCGACGGGCTCTTTTTCTCGAGCGCTCCCATCATTCTGAATTTGGGCAATTTTGGCGCAGGACCCGTTCCGCCAGCAATGAATCTGTTATTATTTAAAGGAATTTGTCATTCACCCGGATTTTGAGCTTTTCCACACAGAAAAGTGAACTGTGTGGCCTGCGATCAACGCAGCCCTTTATCAGGAAATTCTGGCCAGGTCACACCTTTTGGCGACATCCGCCAATTTGGTTGCCAGAAAAATGGTGATCAGCAGGTCGACGCGACAACCGTCGTACCTGGCGTCAGGTCAGCGCTGCTTCTGGGCGGCACGCGCCGCCGAGAAGAATGTCCGATTGCAGCGCATGAGCGCTGCCGCCACTTTACCGATCCGGCGCTTCCGCCGGCTCGCCGTGCATTTCACTCAGGAAGAAACCCTCGCGCAGATTGATGCCGTATTCGACGAAGGCCTTCATGCAGCAGAGCATCTGCGTCCAGCCCTCGCAGTTCAGATAGGTGCCGCGTCGGCCGGCTGCGTCCTCACGCCAGCCGGATTCCTCGATCGTTACCAAGGTGCCGCCGTCGTCGAGCGGTTCGAACGTCATCTCCACTTTTGTCCTGTAGCGCGCGCCGTCTTCGCCGGTACCACCATCCCAATGAAAGACGATACGCCGGTCAGTTTCCACCTCGTTGACCTCGACCGGCGCGTTCTTCCACCAGATCACGGTCGTCCCCGCCACGAGCGGCGCGCTGGCACCGCCGACGGTGGTGAAATAGCTCGAGAGCTTCTTCGGATTGACGACGGCATCGAAGACCTCATCCACTTTGCGGCCGATGCGTCCCGAAATACGAACATTCAAGGTCATGACTTCTCCTCCGCTTTCCGAGTGTGGTTGCTTTTCCATTGCGATCAGGGATTTTATGTTATAAAAACATAACATGTCAAGCGAATCGGATAGCGACCTCATTTTCAAAGCCCTGGCGCACCGTCGCCGACGCGAAATCCTCGACTTGCTCAAGGAAGCCCCGAGGACGACCGGCATGCTCTGCGAGACCTTTGCGGATATGGACCGTTGCACGGTGATGCAGCATCTGAAGGTGCTGGAGGAGGCCGATCTAGTGATCGCCAAGAAGGAAGGCCGGGAGCGCTGGAACCATCTCAACAGCCTGCCGATCAAGCAGATTCACGACCGTTGGATCAGCGCCTATGCCGGCCACGCCTTGTCGATCCTTGACCGGCTAAAAAGCGATCTGGAGGGCTGAGGCCCTATGCGGTCGTATGAACCGCAATCAGGTTTTCGCGCCCAGGAGTGTTTTCAGTTTCCCGCCGGTCCCGTCCTCCTCCAGGGGCGTATAGACAACGAGCTTCATATCCGGCCGGTCGATGACGGCAAGCGCGGTATATTCGAACGTCATCAGCCCACCTTGGGGATGGCGCAATCGCTTGCAGCCTGCGAGCGGCCGCAGCACTTCCTGTCTCGGCCACCAGGCGCGAAATTCCGGGCTTGTCTGCGTCAACGTGGCGATCAGCCGTTCGAAATCGGGATCGCCGGCGTAGCGGGCGCTATCAGCACGGAACATGGCGAGCGAATTTGCCGCTACGATCTCCCAATCGACCAATAGCACACGATGCGCGGGATCGGTGAACACCCGATGGACGCTATTGCGCGCGTCGCCCTGCAACAAGCCGTAATCGCCGAAAAGAGCCACCGCCGCCGGGTTCCAGGCAAGCACATCCCAGCGCCGGCCGAGGACATAGGCGGGTTGCCCAGTGAGGCTCGCGAGCATCCGTCGCAGCGATTCAGGCACCTCTTCCGGACCACGCGAGGGAACTTCTGTTGATGGCCGATCGCTCAAGGTGAAGAGATGCCGTCGTTCCGCCGGATCGAGCCGCAACGCATCGGCAAGCGCCGACAGCACTTCCGCCGAGGCACGCACATCCCGCCCCTGCTCCAGCCAGGTGTACCAGGTGGCCCCGACTCCGGCGAGCAGCGCTACCTCTTCGCGCCGCAACCCCGGCGTCCGCCGGCGAAATCCATCCGGCAGA
Organism: Rhizobium sp. CB3060; assembly: GCF_025200735.1. Classification (NCBI taxonomy): domain Bacteria; kingdom Pseudomonadati; phylum Pseudomonadota; class Alphaproteobacteria; order Hyphomicrobiales; family Rhizobiaceae; genus Rhizobium; species Rhizobium sp. CB3060. Next base: position 2,609,103 of record NZ_CP104158.1, read on the forward strand.
CCGACGCTTGCCGGCGTCAGCTTCTCGCGGCGGGAGCGCAGGAAAGCACCGAACTCGCGGCGCCTGGCGTCCAGAATAGTTTGGTTTTGATTGATGGTCATCGCTCATCATAGCAGGATGAATACTAGGATAAAACCGGAACTGTTTGTCGCTTTCGCAAACTGCCAAATATCACCGCATGTACAAAATAGAGGTGATTGCGATGGACATGAGCGACAAGACGATCCTCATCACCGGCTCGACCGATGGCGTTGGCCGCCGGGTTGCCGAAAGGCTCGCTGCGTCCGGCGCCATGGTGCTGTTGCATGGGCGCGACAAGGCACGCGCTGCAAGCCTGCTTTCCAGCATTCGCGGCGCGGGCGGAAAAGCCACCTTTTATCCCGCCGATCTTTCATCGCTGGATGAGGTCCGTGCCCTGGCCGACGCTATCAAGCGCGATCATGAGCGCCTCAACATTCTGGTCAACAATGCCGGCATCGGCACCGGCGGCGGCGATGCGGGACGTCAGGTCAGCCGCGACGGGCACGAACTGCGCTTTGCGGTGAACTATCTTGCCGGCTTCCTGCTGACACGCTGCCTGCTGCCGCTGTTGAAGGCGAGCAGCCTCGCCCGCATCGTCAATGTTTCCTCGGTTGGTCAACAGCCGATCGACTTCTCCGATGTCATGCTGACGCACGGCTATAGCGGCGTGCGCGCCTATTGCCAGAGCAAGCTGGCGCAGATCATGTTCACGTTCGATCTCGCCAAGGAATTGGCGGGCTGTGGTGTCATCGTCAATTGCCTGCACCCCGCAACCTACATGGACACCACCATGGTGCGCCAGGCCGGCGTGTCACCCATGAGCACAGTCGATCAGGGCGCCGACGCCATTCTTAATCTGGTTGCGGGCGCCGACCTCGAAGGACGCTCTGGCCTCTATTACGACGGGCAGTACCCATCCCGCGCCAATGCCCAGGCCTATGACGCAGCCGCGCGCAAGCGGCTGCGCAGTCTCAGCGACGAGCTCACAGGTCTCGCCTGAACAGACCTCTCCATCTTCGCCATCCAACAAGGAGACAACCATGTCGTCCCAACACACCGTCATCATTGGCGGCTCGTCCGGTATTGGCCTTGCGACCGCCGCCCATCTTCTCGAAAAAGAATATCGGGTGACGATCACCGGTCGCGATGAGACAAAGCTCCGGGCGGCGGCACAAAGCCTCGGTGGCGATGTCGCTACGATCGCCATGGACGCCGCCGACCTCACCGGTCTTGCCAAGATTTTCCAGACGATCGGGCCTTTGGATCATCTCGTCCTGGCACTCGGCGGCGGCAATGGCGGTGGCCCCTTCGCAACCGTCGACCTTGCCGATCTCAAGAAGGGTTTCGACCAGAAGACGATGGCACATTTTGCCTGCGCCCAGGCTTGTCTTCCCTATCTCTCGAAAGAAGGCAGCATCACCTTCGTCTCCGCTGTCTCGGCACAGGCAGCCTTGCCGGGAACAGCAGGGCTTGCAGCCGTCAACGCCGCCATCGCTGCCCTTGCGCCAGTTCTTGCCGTCGAGCTGAAGCCAATCCGGGTGAACTGCATCTCGCCCGGCGTCGTCGACACGCCCTGGTGGGATTTCCTCGGCGAGGAACAGAAGGCGCCGGCCTTTACAAGCTTCGCCGCACGCACGCCGGTCGGACGCGTCGGCCGGCCGCAAGAGATCGCCGAAGCCATCGCCTTCCTGATCGGCAACGGCTTCGTTAGCGGCCACACGTTGATCTGCGACGGTGGCATCCGGCTCGGCCAATAACCGGCAACGCGCCATTGCCGGTCATCGTCGGCAATGGCGCTTCATTTGCCGCCGACATCCGCCTGCAGATGCGTCAGGATGTCGATGAGTTCCGGCGCCATGTCCCGGATCTCCCTGAGGTGAATGGCCGTCAGCCGGCGCAGTATCTCTTCCGATTTTTCCGTCAGCTGCAGCGTTTGCCGGCGTTTGTCAGCCGGATCGGGATGGCGGGTGACATAGCCGGCATCGATCAGCCGGCCGACCAATTCAGTCGCCGTATGCGGCGCGATCAGCAGGCGTTCCGCCAACATGCCGATGGTCATCGTCTCGCTCTGTGGATTGCCCTTGATCGCCAGCAGCGCCTGATGCTGCTGCGGCGGCAGTCCCTCCTGATGGGCTGCGGAGGTGCTGAAATCCATGAATTTCCGCAGCGTGTAGCGCAGTGTCGCCAGAGCCTCGTAGTCCGCCTGCGATAGCATCTCATCCAATTCCCGCGCCAATCCCATCTTCCTCACAAATACATTCTGTTTTCAGCCGTTGATTTATATCGCATTACGATATAATTGCCATTGCAGTTTCGGCTAGTTTGCCGCCGCGCTTTAGCACAGAAAGCCTTCCATGCAGGATATCAACGTACATCATCGGCCCGCCCATGATTTCTCGGGTGGCGCTTCGCGGAAAGACAATGGGGATTTTACAACGGACAAGCGCGTACTAGTGCTTGCGGCCATGGCGTTGGTCGTGGGCACGGGCGGCGCCCTGTCGGCCTGGGCGCTGATCAACCTCATTGCGCTCGTCACCAACGCGGTCTGGCTGTTCAAGATCAGCGTCGAACCGCTGTCGCTGGGCACCGTCGCGCGCTCCCCCTGGATGGTGGCCGCGCCCATCATCGGCGGCCTCGTCATCGGCCTCATGGCACGCTACGGTTCGGAAAAGATCCGCGGCCACGGCATTCCGGAGGCAATCGAGGCGATCTTGATCGGCGGCAGCCGAATGTCGCCGAAAGTGGCGGTCCTGAAGCCGCTCTCTTCCGCCATCTCGATCGGCACGGGCGGCCCGTTCGGCGCTGAAGGGCCGATCATCATGACCGGCGGCGCCATCGGGTCGCTGTTCGCACAGTTCTTTCATCTGAGCGCCGCCGAGCGCAAGACGCTGCTGGTCGCAGGTGCCGCCGCCGGCATGACCGCGATCTTCGGCTCGCCCATCGCCGCCGTCATGCTCGCCGTCGAATTGCTGCTGTTCGAATGGAAGCCGCGCAGCTTCATTCCGGTCGTGATCGCATCCTGCGTCTCCATCACCTGGCGGCCCCTGCTGATCGGCAGCGGCCCGCTTTTCCCGGCCCATTTCGACATGGCGCTCAACTGGTGGAGCATCCTGCTGGCCGCCGGCCTCGGCATCGTGTCCGGCCTGCAATCCGGCCTCTTGACGACGCTGCTCTACCGCATCGAAGACGCCTTCGAGAAACTCCCCATTCACTGGATGTGGTGGCCCGCTCTCGGCGGCCTCGTTGTCGGCCTCGGCGGACTGATCGAGCCGCGCGCGCTCGGCGTCGGCTATGATATCATCTCCGATCTGCTGAACGACCACGTCGTCGCAGTTGCGGTGGTCGCCATTCTCTTGGTCAAGGCTGGCATCTGGCTGGTAGCATTGTCATCGGGAACGTCGGGCGGCGTGCTTGCGCCGCTGCTCATCCTCGGCGGCACGCTCGGTTGGCTTGTCGGCCTCGTTCTGCCCGGAGATCCCGGCTTTTGGGCGCTGCTCGGCATGGCCGCGATGATGGGCGGCACGATGCGCGCGCCGCTGACCGGCACCTTCTTCGCCATTGAATTGACCGGCGACATGCATGCGCTCGTGCCGCTGCTTGCCGCCACCGTCGCCGCTTATGCGGTCACCGTGTTGCTGTTGAAGCGGTCGATCCTGACGGAAAAGATCGCGCGCCGCGGCCAGCACATCACCCGCGAATATGGCATCGATCCGTTCGAATTGACCCGCGCTGCCGACATCATGATTGCGAAGGTGAATACGCTTCCCGCCACCATGCCGGTCGCAGAGGCATTGGCGCAATTGACCGAACAGCCGGATGCCCATCGCTTCTATCCCGTTGTCCAGGCCGATGGCCGCTTGGTCGGCATGATCTCGCGCGCGGATGCGCTACGATGGCAGAATGAGCCCGATCTCGCCGGTCAGACGCTCTATGATTTGATCTCTGATACGTCCATTCCGGTCGCACATCCTGAAGACACGGTTGGCCGCGTCGCCGATATCATGATCCATGCCGATACCGGCCGTGTTCCCGTTGTCGACGAACGGACCGGTGTCCTTGTCGGTCTCATCGCCCGCAAGGACCTGTTGCGCCTGCGCAGCGCAGCCAACCGCTCGGAATTCGAGCGCGGCGCCTATCTCGGCGCGAAACGTTAAGAGGAGGAGGAACGGCGTCAGCGAGACAATAAGAATCCCGCAACGCTGCCTTTCTTTGCAAAATCAGGAAAGGAAGAGCGATCCACGACGACCGATGGATGTTTACGATCCTGGGCGCCTACAAACGTAGGTGGGCGCCGTGTGTCCAGGCCCACGAGCCTGGTCAGGGACAGCTCCCTTTGGATCGAGTATGGCCCCAGGGATTCAACTCTTTGTTTTCACGCCAGAAAATGAATTCAAAACAAGCTCACTTGAGACGCTGATCTCTGATCTTTCTCCGCTTGCAGCTCCGGTTAATTGACGAGCAGTGTAACATCCGGTGTCAAAATTTCTACTCGATTTAAGATGCCTGTTCACAGAGGGCGGCAGAAGTGTTCTTCCGTTAGAAAGTTCTCTGCTGGTGCGACGCCCTCCCGTGGTCGCCATGGAAAAAGGCTTACGAGCAAGTTTGGAGTTGCGGACTGCATTCGTCAGACGTTGCCCTGCTTCTTCAGCACTTCAGCAGCATTGAAAGCACCTTTCGCGCCCACCTCATTGGCGTGGAACATGATGACGGTCACGCCAGTTCGCGGTTGGGGCATACATGGGCTTGCTGCTCCAGGATGATATTCTTGGTCGGGGCAATACCTAAAGTCTGTCCGATTACCATTCGCGGTGGCGGATATTCGCGTGTTTCGCAAACTTTACAGCCCTTCGCCTCTCTTGAGGCGAAGGGCTGCCATATACTGATGACTTTCATATCGAGCCTGTCCACTAGTGATCGCTCATTTATAGTGAAGCAGGATCGGCGAGACCGTCAAAACAGATCAGTGATGACGGCGGCGAGTGCCAGACCATCTCGCATAATTTCGTTTTGACCCTCATCGTCGGTTTCGTCATTGAGAAGGTTAAGGACGCGTGTTTTGTCGCCCTCAGATGCCTCTACCCGCATTCGCAGAACGGGACCGAATCCTTCGGCTTCATCCTTGTGGATTTTGTGCCACACGATGACGCTGTTGATTTTGATAGAGCCAAGGTTATGGTCAGCAAGATCGATCACCTCAACAAAGGCTTGCTGAGGCGATGTCGCGTAGCCGGAATATAGTTCGGTCTCGATATTGTAAGGTGGGGTTCGAAGCTCGATAATCGGCATGCGTCTCGAAAAATGTGGACCTACCGCTCGCACGAGTGCTTCGCGAGCGAAGGTTTCTGCTGTTTTAGATTCAGCATCTTTGCTCTTATCTTTCACTCCTGCACTGTTGGGGAGAAAAACAGCGATCTTTGCGCCTTCTTTATAGGGAGCAGAACGAAGATAGCTTCCAACATACGTGTCAGGCTCGATCGTCATAGTAAACGTGTGAAAAACCATGAATATTACCTCTAAAAGAAACCCGCCTGCACCGTGCGGGCAGGTTCAATTCATGTAGTTACGCGCATGGAAAATTATAGCGCGTTAAGATTGAATTTATTCTGCGGCTAATACGAAAGCATCGCCGAGCATTTCGTCGTCACCGACATGAACCGGGATCACAGGCGGCTCATACTTGACCGGAAGCTTTGCCTTCAACTTCGCGAACTCGGTAGCGCCTCGCCAATAAATTTCAGTTTCATGTTGCCCCTCAAAAATATGCGGATGCGCCCCTTCGCGCCCGGGCATGAGCATGCAACGGCAAGTGTCATTGTCGCAAGGGGGCGGTTGCATCAGTGAAGGCTTTTGGAAGAAAAAAATCGCGGAAAACAGGGGCTTTGGACGATTGGATAGTGTTCTGTGAGGTGGATTGTCACTCTTTGACAACCGATATTCCGTCGCTATATTTGCAGGCATGAGCAAGAAAACATTCAAATTGGGTCTTCAGACGCGGCTTCAGCGCGGCAAACGCGGAAAGTACGTGGTTAAGCGCAGAAATGCGAAAACGGGGCAGTTCGTGACCGACGTCGTTGAGACAATCGCCTACGTTAGCGTTGCCAAGCCAACGGCTGACGCAAAGCCCACTGTTGACACCAAGCGCACGGCTGACGCTAAGCCTGTCCCGCTCGATCCCGATGCGTTCATGGATTACCTGCTTGAAGAAGATGCTGTCATCATGGAGCATCTTGCCAAGTGAGCAATGAACCCGTTTGGGTGACGGCTGAACATGTCGTTCATTTCAATAAGCGTGCTGTAGAAAAGACCGGGGAACCTCATCTTGCTCGCGATATGGGGGCGATAGAAGCCGGAATTGATCGCGCTCGAAACAGATTTGCATATGAGGGACAGACGGATTTGGCGGTGCTTGCCGCCCATCTGATCTATGGCATTGGGAAAGCCCACGGGTTCGAACAAGGCAATAAGCGAACAGCTTGGGCAGCGGCACGCTACTTCCTAGCATTGAACGGCTATACACTCGAATATGATCGCGATCCGAATAAGGTTGAAGCTGCTAAGCTGCACGTTGCAGTGGCAGTCGAACAGTTGATGGAAGACAAAATCTCGTTTGACGATGTGGTCAACATGATCACGATTCGGATGGTTTCAATTCCCAAATCGTAAGTAGATATTCAACACAAACGCCAGAACCCGCACCCGCAACGGCTCTATCTGGCGTCTCGCTAGAGCAAATCCTGTTCAATCTGGGTCATATCCAGCGGCCTTAAAGTAGTTTGCGCATTCTGCCGCAGTGAAGCGAGGCATCAAGGCCCCGACCGCATCCCATAGAGCATCGATCTTTCGCTCGGCTCGGCCTCGCAACATGGCTTTCAGCTTCGAGAATGCGTTCTCGATTGGATTGAAGTCCGGGCTATAGGGCGGAAGGAACATGAGCTTGGCGCCGGCACGTTCGATGGCATCGCGGACACCGGCTATCTTGTGTGCAGGCAGGTTATCCATAATGACCACGTCGCCGATCTCCAGGGTCGGCACCAGCACCTGTTCGACATAAGCAAGGAAGACGTTGCCGTTCATCGCGCCATCGTAGACGAATGGTGCGGTCATTCCGCTGAGCCGCAACGCACCGGTGAAAGTCGTTGTTTTCCAATGGCCGTGCGGCACGCCGGCACGGCAACGCTCACCTCGCAATGCACGTCCGCGCAGACGTGACATCTTGGTCGAGAGGCCGGTTTCGTCGATGAAGATCAGTTTCTCCGGATCGAGGTCCAATTGACCATCGAACCAGGCGCGCCGGCGCTTCAGGACGTCCGGTCGGTCCTGCTCCAGTGCGTGTGCGGTCTTTTTTTAAAGGTCCACCCACGGCCTCGGAGCCAGGCGCCAAGTGCGCTGCGGCTGATCTTCACCTGCCGCTCGAAGGACAAGCGCTCAACCATCTCATCGAGCGTCACATCCCTACGCTCGTCGATCAACGCGACAACGAATTCCTCGTGTGCATCCACTGCCGAAGGTCGTCTCCAGCCCTGTGGCCGAGCAGTTAACTCACCCTCTTTCGCTCTTGCGATCCAGCGGATCGCTGTCGAAATCCCAACACCGAAACGAGCCGCAGCCTGCCGAGCCGACATGCCCGACGCAGACGCTTTCAAAACTCGTATTCGGAGATCATCGCTCAGGGCCTGTCCCATCATCCACCTCTCCGCTGTGGATGTTGAATCAGCTTCGACCGGCCCCGTCACCTCACAATCGATTCATCAATCGCAGGACATGCTCTAGCAAGCCGCCACCGCTTAACGCGGGCCTGTCTCACGCGGCATCGATGAGCTTTACGAAATCGTCAAAGTCATCATTGGCATCGAACACTTCGAAGGCGACGGCATCATTAATGACAATCTGCGCACCTCTGAGATAAACGCGGTCGAGGATCAGATCGGCAACGAACCTGCCGATGCGCTCACGCGGAACGAGTGTCGTTTCGATAGTGTCCACGTAGTCGCCAGTCGCGACCACACGCACACCACTGTTAGTGCTTTCAATATTCAGATTGATTTTCATTTGAAGCCAAAATGCTTGGACTGCGGGGTGCCACCGATGTCGAGAACGACACATACAGCCGAACGTTGCGCGACGCCTCCCCCGAAGCATGCAGATTTGGTTAGGTTCGGGAGTCGCGTATGTTGGAGATCAAGAGGTGCAATGCATCAGCGGCATCAAAGCCTATTGCTTCAGCTAAAGCAATATATTCGATCACATCGATACGACATTGCCCGTTCACGACACCAAGCCAAAGATGACTCATGATGACTTTTTCATCGTCTGTGGTCGGCGCAGATTTCATAGCGGGGAATTCAGCCCGACAAGGTAGTCGTATCTAACCACGATCTACCCCCGGAACGATGCCAAATCGAATTGGGCGGCTAAAACGCGAAGCTCCGCTGCCGGGTCAAAGCCAATAACCTTAGCGATAGCTATGTACTCAACGACGTCTAGGCGGCGTTGACCGGTCTCCAGTTTAGCCATGTAGGACTGGTGATGCCCGATGGCTTTAGAAACGTACTCCTGCGTATAGCCCGCCGCGTGCCGCATGCGCGCAATCATCTGGATCAGTTGCTTGTGCTCCGCCGAACTTAGCGATTTCGACAAAAAAAAGGCCCCAATTTTCTAATTGGGGACTTCAAATATACGTAAGAACCAATTATCCCAAAATAGCAGATTGGTATTATTTTTCGCGACAACCAGCCGTAGGCGTTTTGGGGGATAAATTGAAATCTAAAAGTTTATGGACCGAGTGCGGAACCTGCCAAAAGCAGATTTCGGTGAGTGCGAAGGCGTGCCCGCACTGCGGCGCACGGCGCAAGCGATCTGGCGCTCTGAAATGGGTCGGTGGCGTTTTTCTAGCTTTCGTCGTGATTGGAGCTGTCGCCGGGGCGAACAAACCGAGTGATAAGACGACGAGCACGTCGGGAACGCCGATGGCGTCTGCCAGCAAGCAAAGCCCTCTTCCGGCGAGCCAACGCGACTTCCTCGCCGTGGTAGCAGATTACAAGGAGCGCTTCCGTTCCGCCTCTAACGAGCTTCAGCAAAGCGCTTTACGTGATGAGCGACGAGCCGCGATTTTAAAGGCGCTTGCCTCGCGGCTCACCGTCGAAAACTGGGCTGGGACGCTGCGTAATCTGGAGACCAATACCGAAGGCAAGGCGATCATCACCGTACGTCTCGCATCGGATGTCGATGTTATGACGTGGAACAACAGCTTTAGCGATGTGATCCACCGGACCATGATCGATAAAGGGACGCCGCTCTACGCGGCTCTCATGAATATGTCGGTCGGTGACCCCGTGATCGTCTCCGGCAGCTTCATTCCATCCGATCAGGACGGAATGCTGGAGACCAGCGTGACCATCGACGGTTCTATGACCGCACCTGAGTTCCTTTTTCAGTTTAGCAAAATTTCAAAGCAATAGGAGATTTTCGTAATGGCAATGATTAACTGCCCGGAATGCAATAATAACGTAAGTAATACTGCTTTCAAATGCCCGAGTTGTGGTACGCAGCTTCGTAAGCCGAAGCGCGGTTTCTTCGGGAAGCTGTTCAAATGGTCATTTGTTTTGTTCAATATACTGATGTTCGTGTGGCTGGTCGGCGGGATGAATGCCGCAACTAAGGGATACGAAAGCTTGAACGGCGCTGAGCAAGCCGGTGCCGCCATCGGTACAACCCTTGGAGCCGCCATGATCGTTGGCATCTGGGTAATCGGCGATATCGTCCTCGGACTTTTCGTACTGTTTACACGACCGAAGGCGGCGTAATGAAGCGAGTTCTTATTATTGCAGCACTTACTTTGGGTAGTGCAACGGCAAGCTTTTCGCAGGACAAATGCCTGACAGAGAGCGATGTTCAGAAATACGTCAAGCAACACCACATGGTAAAGACGCGCTGCTACTGGAACACCGATACCGCAGGTTCGGAAGAGGAGTTTCAGTGCGTCCGAACGTGGGTCTCTCCCCAAAAGGAATATTTCTCCGTCGAGAGCAACTCTGATTGCCTTGTTAATCCGAAAACGCACAACCAATCAGATATGAAAAGGCTTCTTAGAAACAAGGAGCCAAAACCGCCGTGTGACGAGTGCGGCTAACAGTGATGGAGAGCATTGGATTGGGGATACTTAAAGCGCTCGGAATGGCATGTGTGCTGGCGGCATTTTCGCAAGGTGTCGCCCAAGCTGCCGATAGCTTTGATTTTGCCGTCCATCGTGTCGATGCGGTCTATGAAGGCAAGCTAAGCCTCCCGGATTTCAAAGGGCGCGATAAGGACTTCGCGCTCTTCAAAACCCGCATAACCGAAGCGATGAAAGCCGGTGTGACGTTTGCGGGCGAGTATTCCGTCGCTCAGTTTGGATGCGGTTCTGGCTGCACGAACGTCGTCGTAGCCAGTAATCGAACGGGGCAGCTATACAGCTTTCCAAGGGGCGGCGAAAACAATCAGGGGCTTGAGCTAAAGTTCGACCGTCACAGCAACTTGATGGTCATGCGGTGGTATACAGACAGCTCATGGGAAAGCTGCATCTTCGAATCTTTTGTTTTCAATGATGGAAGATGGATCGCGGGGGATGCTTTGGCTTCCAAGGGGGATGAGACCTGCTCAGGAGATGTTATCGCAGGCGTTAATAAGGCAAGGGGCCACTGATCTTTTCGGAGCGCACAGTCAAGCATCTTCCATCGATCCCGCCCTGCCCGCCGGCGCAGTTTGCCACTTGCTGTGAACTATAAAGAGCGGGCGAAGGGGAGTTGCCACCAGATACGAAAAAACCGGCATCGGTGCCGGTCATTCGTTTAGTTATGCTCCTTACCCCAAGCCTTCCTCCGCCAGTTGCGCATAGGCTCAGCCATCATTAGCAAGCGACGATTAACGCTACAGCTTGCTTAAAATTGCCAATCATATTCTTGTCTGCAGGGCTCCGTTCAGATTGAGACTGACGGTCTCGTGCTCGATCTTCCACTTCCAATGGAGCACGCTTCGAAGTCGTCATTTGAGCATGCCGAGCAAAATGGCAATCTGATATCAACTCACCAGTGATAAGAACCAGTTCAAAATCTTTCCTCCCTCGGCAATTGTTTGCTCGTCGAGCATTCCATTGTCGCCCGCCGCATTAGCCTCTGCAAGGTACATAGCAACGTGCCGCTTGCTTGACTTGCCATTAAAACGTTCCGTTATTTTGTGGACAGACGCACTGAGAAGGTTCTCAAGCTTCATACCAAGCATGTCCTGGGAAACATCCGCTAACGTGAAGACTTGATCTGAAGCAATTATACCTTCATCAATATAGCGCTGTTTTTCAGCCCGTCCTTTCACATCATCATCCAAAAGCAGCACGAATTTTGCTCCCATCCCATACAGGGAGGGCAGCGTCGCTGAAAAGCCTCCAGCGCCAACGCCGGGGATGATTGATAAGCTAGCTGCTTGAAAGGTATGCTGCTTTACATACGAGAGAAAATGGAAATCGCTGATTCCTTCGACACAAAGAAAAGGTCCGCTTCCTATTACAGGAGGCGCTTCGTAAAGGAGCTTTTCCCAAACGGGCTGGAAATAGGTTGTTTTTTCCGGGTACTCGCTTACAAACTTACCATAACCTGTAGCCTTAATATCCGTGGGTTTAGTGTCCATGGCGAAGATGTCGTCACCGGCCTCCACATTCACTGCTTGATTCTCAATAATAACGGCGTCTGATAGCCATGACGGATTAATCATATGCGGACTATGGGTGGAGTAGATGACTTTATTTCCGCCTTTAACAATCCTTGCAATACTGTCCATTAGCTGCATTTGAGCTTTCGCGTGAAGGTTTGCGGCAGGTTCATCGAAAAGAAAGATAGTTTTCTTTCCAGACTTTGAGCGAAATTGTGTGAATAGAAGATACGAAAAAAACCAACGAAACCCCAATGATCTTTCGTGAACCGAGAAGACAGAGTGTCCGTCGGAAATTCCAAAGGATACAAACGGTATATCGTTTCGTGCTGTATCTACACCCCACTCAACCTTCACGCTGCGAGACCGGACCGGGTGATTAAACACCTTTTCCCAGCTACCGATAACCTCCCGGTTGATCACTTGTTGGACCTTGTGAAACACCGCGTCCACGATTTTTCGCTCGGGCCCCGCCCAAAAGTCCTGAAACCAATTAGAGGAATTTGCCTTCTCACGGTGGGTGTTAAGCCGCGCGAGAACATGCTTTTCTAGGTCTAGACCCTCCCCTATACTTGCAATCACGTCGCTTAATACAGTCCTATAATAAAGGTTGATTGGAGTTTCATCCGAATGCTTCTGCAAGTATATCTTTGAGGGCATGTCGACTATAAATGTAGGAAAATAGAGTATTTCATACAAGTCTTTTTCAATTAAATCTGCGACTCGAAGCCAAGCCTCGTCTTTAGATGTAACGTCTACAGGCTTTCCATTTTTTGTTTTCTTGTATTGAAAAGTTATCCCGCCCCAATAGTTTACTTGCTTTTGATACTCGCTGTCTTTGTATATAAACGCCTTTTCTACTCTTATTTTCTTCACAGGCTTTCCAATAGAAGTATGAATACCCATTGCGGAGCCAACTTTAGCGACGTATTTGTCGAATTCTGCGGGCTCGAACCCAAATTCTGCTTCTATTCTAATGTCTCCATTAAAGGCGGCTCTTTTGTCGATTGGAATCAATGACAGCAAATGTTCACTCTGTTCCAGCGCGCCCACAAGATTTGCGATAGTCCGGTCGCCGGTCGAAAAATGTGAAAGCGCCTCTAGGATGGTTGTCTTCCCGCTCTCGTTCAAGCCAATCAGTGTAACCACATCTGATTTTTTCCGGACGTCAATGTTAATCTCAGCATCTTGAATGCCCCTGAAATTCTTTATCCTAAAGCGGTTTAAGGTCGGCATGGCGCTTCCTGATTGTGCCAGCATCAATTTCGCTGGAAGAGGTAGTGAGCGAATAATGGCTTAGGTGATCGGACTTGCAACACTGTTGTTGTCTTCGTGAGAGTTTCGCAAGACTATCAGCCTAGAGATCACCGACGCAATGTGGTGGCGTCTCACAAAGTAAACATCTTGCGACCGTCTCAACACCGCCCGTTGACGTGTCTCTTTTTATGTCTCATAACTGCGACAGGGAAAGTCTAGGAGTTTCGAGACATGGCAACTATTGGATATGCCCGCGTATCGTCCGCAGGACAGAAGCTTGAAGTGCAGCGGGAAAAGCTTTTGGATGCTGGTGTTGAACGTCTCTACGAAGAGAAGAAGTCAGGCACTAACACCGACCGCCCTGAGCTACAGAAGGCGTTGGATTTCGTTCGAGAAGGCGACGTGTTCTGCATCACCAAAATCGATCGTCTGGCGCGCTCTGCCGCCGATCTGCTGAACATCTACACACGGCTTAAAAACAAGGGAGTTCAGTTCCGGGTTCTTGATCAGAACATTGACACGACATCGAAGGAAGGCGAATTCATGCTGACCATGTTGGCAGCATTCGCTCAATTCGAAACAGCTATTCGAGCCGATAGACAGGCAGATGGCATCGCCAAAGCAAAGGCTGTTGGAACGCGGTTCGGGCGCAAGCCCAAGGCAACGGGAGATGTAGCCGAAAACATCCGCACCATGCGAACCGAAGGGCTGATGATCCGGGAAATCATGGCAAAGACCGGACTTAGCAAGGCAACAGTCTACCGGGCACTCACCGCCTGATAGACCGAGCGCAAAGGCGTCTACAAGTGCAGGAAATCCGCCATCTGTGCCGACAGGATCAAAGAGCTTCATGCAGCCGGAATTGGTTCGAATAGCCCTTCTTCAATAAGGAACGTGCGCCACTGGTCCGCCATCTTTTCGAAAAGGTCAAAAGCGTGGTGTTTTTCGCCCTCGTATCCAACATACACAAACAGGGTATGGCTTTTTAGCGAACGTTCCCCATCTCTCGTTTCCCACGTCAGCTTGTAGCTCGATCCGCTCCATAGTTCGGGCATAGAGTCTTTTCGAATTTCACGGTGCTTTACGCTGTTCGCCAAGATGCGGCAGAATTTCAGGGCGGGAAGGCGATGCTCTTGCGCATCAGCAAAGTTTGCCTCAACGGTCTTGCCGTCGAACTGGTCCCGCTCTGGCTTGGTCTCTTTGCGTTTTCTGCCACCAGTAAGCCGCGTGAAATTGGCATCATCGACTTGGTCACGATGAAGCACCCAATCAACGAGATGCCACGCATCAACAGCGCAATCGATTGCGGCGTACCTTGCCTCATTCTGCAAGTTCGCCTTCTTGAGCCGTTCAATGTCGAATAATAGCTTATAATGCAGGTCTGTCGGTGATTTCAGTCCGAATGTCTTGGTCTTCCTGCGCTGATCCATTCTATCCCCGATTTTTGATGTTCAACGGCAGATAGTGGTGAACAGCCGAAAAGTACAACAGGGATCGGCGGACAGGCGGACTAACCCATTAAATGATGGATTTTGAGCGATTTCGGCGGTTTCGCGGGCGACTGAGCGCGGCGGGCGGAAAACGTGATCCCGGCAAGATGTGTGGGTTCGGCGACGGAACGCTATTTATCGGATAGGAATATATGCCCATACTTTGTTCTGGCGTTATAATGTAACGTTGCTCGTGTCTGTCTTTGCGGCACTTCAGCGCTAGCGCTCGGTCATGTTTGCGACACTCCATAAGACCATAGCCATTCCGTCGATGTCGGATGGAAATCCTTCGGTATAGGTTGATCACTCTTGTTGCCTTTCCAGATGTCGGTAGAGAACACCAGCGGAATCCAGTCGAAACCAGTTGGATACAGTTGAGGCTAGCGATCCATAGGTGTTGGCAGGATTGCTACAGGTATCCTTCAGTTATCCAGCAGGATTTATCAGGCGAACATGGTAATGGTTGATCAACAATCTAAAATCCATGGGGTATTTTGTCAGTCGAGATGGCAATTGGTAGGATAGCGATAGCGATTGGTCTGAATACCGATAAGAAAATCTAGTTTATTGATAGGCGATCCTAATGACAGCTAGAAATCATTAGCGATTGGTAGAATATTGATTGAATAAAGAATATTTTAAACCACTAGAAAACTCTGTCAATCGAAATGGCGATTGGTAGTAAATCCATTTAAAACTGAAACCCTACTGATTGCCAATGGAATTGGAGGCGTTCCCTCGCTACGCTCGTGAACGGGATTGCCCACTCGCTTTGCTCGTGGTCATCCATGGCTAGTGATTTGAGATTCCTTTATCGATTCATATCCCATGGATTCAAACAACAAGATGTCACACACTTATCCCGTAAAGAGTATATTACAGGTTATCTCTGTGACAGGCACTGTTATGATGAAGTGCCGCAAACGTGACACTATCTAACGCAGTACAATCGTCAGAAATTCATAGTGAAAACGAATTATTCTGACTGGTGTTGTCAAATTTATCCTTGCCAATTGGGATGATATTCGGTATAATTGCGACATCATTTTAAGAGACACTTAGCGCTTTGTCGCATGTCCTTATCAAAATCCTTCCGAACCGAAAATAATTCCCGAAACATTGAAGTTTTTCTTTGAATCACGCGTTTTAGCGGGAAGGATTTCACTAAATGAAAACATGAAGAAAAGGAATCGGCTTGGGAACTCGATCTTGCTCTTCAAGGTCGGTTAAGTCGGTTCTAATGCTCAATGCCTCGTGAATAGAAAGCAGGGAGTTAGGTCGTTTCCAAGCCGGACCTAACTCCCTTTTTTATTTTACTTGAGGCTACTTTAATGAATTTCCAGAACAAAAAGACTATTCAAAAAGTGTCGGGCAATATCGGTTCGCGCAAGACACTGACAGCCCTTCAATGGCTTGATGACCTTGTTGAAAAGAACATGGGTTGCCTTGTCCCGACAACGATTGCAACGCCCACCAATGGGCTTTCCCGGATGTATCGTGACCTGCTCGAAGGCTATGGCATTCCCTGCCTTGTCATCTCTCAAGATGAAGGTTTTCGCTCTGCATCGGAAGAATATGCTCGCCAGTGTGAAGCGGGTTATGAAGGCGTTCTGATCGTCCATCATTCCATTGCGCTGAACGCGAAGACGAAAACTTTCAATCGTATTCTGATCCATGACGAAGCTGTTTCGCCTATCCAAACCATCAGGATCAAATTCAAAAGCCCGGAAGACCTTCAACGGCTATCGGTGCAAGAGACCCCGGACGTTGACGGATATTACGAGCTTGTCCAGTCTGATGTGACGGAAGACATGGTGGAAGACGCCAAGGACTATGAAGGGTCGGATTTCACTGTATTCGGCAAGAAGGCGCAAGAGCTTGGTTGGTTTGCCAACAATGGGAATTACCGGGTGGTTGTCGATAGAGAAAGCTTCGATAAAGCTGCATCCGGGGAAGCCTTCGCGGAGTACAAGAAGGTGATTCTGCAATTCACGATCTTCATGCATTCAACCATCGTGAATGGCTATAAAGACACCCTGTTCATATCGGCTGAATTTGACAAAACCATGCTTGGTTTGATGTGGGCAAAGGACGTTGATTTTCAGTCCAATGAATGGATCGAGTCCCGCCTCGACAATGACTACCTAAGCCGGAAAGCCCCGAAGGTTGAGCTTTATCATGCCCCGGTTCCAAACCTGTCCAAGACCTTCTTCAAGCGCCTTGGCGGCGGCAACCGCGATGTGGGAAATCAAATGTTTCTCGACCACGTTGCCGATTGCCTTGGCGACATGTTTCCGGGAAAGAAACACATCGTCTGCACCAATGAACCCGACAAGGTAAAGCGCTATAGTTGGAAGCTCGAATGTCCTTGCCTTGGCAAGAATGAGCAATGCCAGTGTGAAGGCTACGGTAAGCGCGTCATCATCAACCCCCACGGATGGAACCACCTTCAAGATTATGACATGGGTGTGTTTTTGGCAGGCATCAATTTTGATCCTATCACCAATGACAGGCTTTCCGCTTTCTACGAAATCACCAAAGAGCAAGCCAAGGAAGCGCTGTGCTACCAGATGGTTTTGCAGTTCCTTGGACGTACCAGCCTTCGCAACAAGGACAGCGACAACCCGATTATCTTGGTTGCCCCTGATGAAGGCGCGGCGGCTTACATCCAACGAATTTTAGGCTGCGCTGAATCTAAGCCGCTTCCAATCGATTTTACAAAGCGCCCCCGTAAGACTCGTAGCGACAAGAAGAACAAGAGTGTCGACCAGAAGCGCACCGAAGCCGCTGAACGGCAGCGCAAAAGTAGGGCAGCAAAGAAAGCCGCAGCCTCTATCGAAATGACGCTGTGACGCGAGAGAGCTTTTCTCATACATAATGGCATGATTAGCTTTCCTGCTCCGCCACTCATCGCCGGAGTCTATGCAATCGTCGCCACGAAGACGAACGACCGCTGTTGAGCAACAGGATCAAACCATCAATCAGCTTAAGGCTGATGCAAATCGCCTTCAGGAAGCCACCACGGCTTATTCTGATGCGGTCAAAAAGACGGAAGCTGATTTCGTTGTCGAGTGGGAAGCGATTGATGCAATCGACTTCAGCACACCCAAGAACACGGATGAGCTTGAACGGCAAAGCAATGACGAATTTGCCAAGTCCGTTGACAGTCTCCGGGCAGCGACAAGTCCCGGGAACTGATCCTAGCCAAAGTGAAGGTACAGTACGAGCGCACCTAGAATTGCGGCAGCGATAATGCCTAGCCAGCCGTTGCCTGACAATTCGATGAAGCCAAACTTGAATTTAAATTCGGGGGGATGGTTCATAGCAGTCACCTTTCACCAAAAAAATCGGTTGGTGCTGCTAACTGCTACGCAGTATATGGGTGCCTGACCCCCTGCGCAAGGGGGGTACAATGGCGCTCAATTCGCTTGCAAGAGCTTGTAAACCTCAGACCGAAGGCGGTCAATTTGTCCACCGATGAGCAAAACAAAAAGGGGCGATGAAGCCCCTTATTTTGTTTCTCGTGGGCGCCTAGAGTCGTCACTGTGGATTGGCGACACCCTTGCCTTTGGTGAAGCAGTCGGCGATCGCTTGGGCTTTCCACGCCAGAAACCCAAGGAGAACGGAGAGGGAGAGCGGGCTTGGCGCGCCAATCAGGATGTGCTCGAAGTAGACGACTACATCAACGAGGCAGGGCGACCGGATGGTGGCGCTGTATCGAAGCTTGTGCCCAAATCTGCAAGCCTCTCGCACTTTTCGAACCGCTCGGCTAAATTGCCACAACAAAACGCGCGAACTGAGATATTTGATGCTTCAATCCTTGGTAGAAGAGCTATCGTTTACGGCGGAAGAAATTCGTAGCTTCCAAATATTTTATCCATATGCCTTCAACAAAACTATTGAGGCGCTGAGTACGCGGCATCCATTTGTCCATTATTGCAGCAGTGCAGCCGCCGAATCCATGATCCGGAACGGATCGGTATGGATGAGGAATGTTACCTGGATGAACGATAGCTCCGAGATACAGCACGGAAAGACTTGCCTTGCTAATGCGCTGACGAGCGATTCAGCACGAGAATTGGCGAGGGTACTGGACGGAAAATTTCCAGGATTTACTGAGCACCTTGTCGGGTTAGTCAATTCGTGGATACCGCACTTTGAACAGGAGACCTACATCACTTGTTTGACGGAGCAGTTGCCAAACGAAGAGCAGATGGGCAGGCTTTCCATGTGGCGCGCCTACGGTGCAGGCGCAAACCCGGTCGCATTCGTGTTAAATAGCGGTCCTTTTCTTCGTCCATCAGACGCACTTGGCGCCTACACCAGCCCGGTTGCCTATCTATCCCCCGCACAATTTCTTGAGCAATACGAGCAAGTCGTAAAGAACGTCATCGGTAACATTGAATTCTTGGAAGGGCTCGGGCGCGAGCATATCCTTGCAAATCTTTTTGCAGCCTATCGATACGCGATCATTTGCACGAAACATCCAAGCTTTCATGAAGAGCGTGAATGGCGAATTGTGTATCAACCTACGTTTCAAAAGTCTCAAAGGCTCGTGCCGGACCGGGTTGTCATCTCACAGGCTCCGCAACGAATCTATAAAATCCCTCTAATGGATGTACCAGACGAAGGTTTCTATGGAGCCACACTACCTGACCTCTTCCGAAAGCTTTTGATCGGCCCCGGCACAATGTCTGTGCACCTCAAGCGCGAATTCATTGCCCTTTTGGAAGAGCAGAACGTACCAAACGCCGCGACTAAAGTTGAAGTATCTGACGTGCCATTACGTTTATGATGTCGCAACAATATTACGATGACGACCCAACGGTTTATCGCGGTTTTAGCCCCCTTAAGGTCGGGAAACAAACGCTCGAACGTGAGTAAGGTCTAAGCCGTTGTAGGCGATGGATTGAATGCCTTCGTTCAAAACCGCCAAACCATACGAGCTTCCATAGACCTCACGGATGCCCTGTGAATGTCCCTGCAACTGGTCCATAACGGCGCTATCCACCCGGCTATCGCGACAGGCTTGCTCGAATGAATGCCGCAGAGAATGCCAAACCTTCTTTTCTGCCTTTATCCCCGCCTTTGAGGTACGCATCCGAGTTGGGCCGCATTGTGCAGTGAGTGAGAGTGTGGATGCTCTGTAAGCGCGCAAATCGCTGCACCTGTTCATTGGCGGAGTGTTGAGCGAATCTGTGTCCACAACGGAGACTGTGGATACAATGACATTGGATGGCGCGGGAATTTCAGGGGAGCTTCGGGTCGTCAAGGTTCTTCGCAATGGCAAGCGGCGGTTTGATCCGGTCGAGAAGGAACGCTTGATCGACGCGGCCCTTGAGCCGGGGGTATCGGTTGCAGGGCTTGCGCTGAAGTACGGGGTGAATGCTAATCAGTTGCGCAACTGGATCAAGCTGCATCAGCGCCGGCAGGCGGAGAAGGCGTTGACGGTTATGCCTTGCGCGCCGTCGGCCTTCGTTCCGGTGGTTGCGGCATCGCCGACTGGACGACCGCCGGCCCCGTCGGCTCCGACATCGCCACGGATGCGCTTGAAGGCATCGCTACCGAACGGCGTGCGGCTTGAGCTTGAAGATGCGGATGCGCAGGCTCTGTCGGCGATGATCGAAGCGTTGGGGCGTTGCGATGTTCCGGCTGGCTGATGATCTGCGCGTCTATCTTCACCGGGAACCGATCGACTTTAGGGCTGGGATCAACAGCCTCGCGATTTTGGTCGAGCAGTCTATGGGCCTCAATCCGTTCGAGCGGGCGGTATTTGCCTTCTGCAACCGTCGCAGAACCCGGATGAAATTGCTGTTTTTTGATCGATCGGGCTTTGTGCTAATTTTGAAAGCGCTGACCGAAGATAAGTTCCGCTGGCCTCGGCGACAGGAGGCTGTGGTGTCGCTTGATGCCGAGCAATTGCACTGGCTGCTCGACGGCATTGATCTCGACGCGATGGTTCGCCATCCGGTGCGACAATATGAATTTGTCGGGTGAATTTGGCGGTTGACGCAGGGGAGCGGTTCAGATTCAAAAATGCGATGACTCGAACCGGTACCCCGACCGTTGAAGAATTGATGGCGCTTTTGGCGGCGAATGCTGCCGAGATTGCCGCGCTGAAGGCTGAGAAAGATACCCTTGCGCAGCGCGTCTTCAAGCTCGAGGAAGAGCTGGCGCTGGCGCAGTTGCATCGTTTTGCGCCGCGTAGTGAAAAGCACGTGGATCGCATCTTCAACGAAGCCGAGCAGAGCGTCCTTGAGGGGGACGAGGGTTGCGACCTCGCCGACGAGGCGGATACCATCGATCTTCCGGACACGGGATTGCCGCAGACCGACAAGCCGGAACGCAAGAAACCTGGTCGCAGGCCGTTGCCGGAAAACCTGCCGCGCCAGCGCGTCGAATATGACCTTGCCGACGATCAGAAGGTCTGCCCGTGCTGTAGCCATCAGATGCACCGCATGGGCGAACTGGTCACAGAACAGCTTCACATCGAGGTGAAGGCGAAGGTTCTGCAGAATGTCCGAGCAAAATATGCATGCCGCAACTGCGACCGGACCGGGATCAATACGCCTGTTGTCATCGCGCCGATGCCGAAGCAGCCCTTGCCCGGCAGCATAGCCACGGCCTCGACGCTGGCCTTCGCGCTCGTCCATAAATATGTCGATGGCACACCGCTCTATCGTCTGGCGCAGGCCTTTGAGCGTGCAGGCGTTCCTGTCAGCCGCGGCGCTCTCGGCCACTGGGTGATCAGTTCGAGCGAGAAACACCTCGTTCGTATCTATGACGCGCTGAAACTGCGGCTCCAATCGCAGACGATCATCCATGGTGACGAGACCACAGTCCAGGTGCTGAAGGAAGAGGGCAAGGATCCCACCAGCATCTCTTACATGTGGGCCTATCGTAGTGGCGAAGACAGTAAACAGCCGATCGTGCTGTTCGATTATCAGGCCGGCCGCGGACAAGAGCATCCGCAGGCCTTTCTTGGCGACTACCGCGGCATCTTGATGAGTGACGGCTATCAGGCCTGGCGCACGTTGAAAGGTGCCACGCATGTCGGGTGCATGGCCCATGCCAGGCGGCGCTTTGTCGAGGCTCTCAAGGCGCGCAAGAAACCCGGTGGGCCGCCGGCACAGGCCATCAAGTTCTTCGACCAGCTTTATCGGATCGAAAGGCAGGTGCGGGACGAAAAGCCCGATGACGGCGAAACGCAGGCCGATTACATGCGTCGCTTTCGCCAGAAACATAGCGTTCCGGTTCTTTCCGCCCTCAAGGAATGGCTCGACAAAATCGCGCCAAAGGTCGTGCCCGACACCAAGCTTGGCGATGCCGTTTCCTATACGCTCAACCAATGGGACTATCTGACCCGCTATACCGATGACGGCAGGATGCCGATCGACAACAATTTGCTGGAGCGCGACATCAGGATTTTTGCAACTGGAAGAAAGAGTTGGCTCTTTAGCGATACAGTCCAGGGGGCCAAAGCCAGTGCCGTCATCTACAGCTTGATGCTGACCTGTCGCGCCTGCGGTGTCGAACCATTCGCATGGCTACGCCACGTCCTCACCGAACTGCCGCAGCGCCCCGACGATGTCGATATCGACGACCTGCTGCCCTTTAACTTCAAAAGCCAGCCAGCCTGAGCTGCCCCTTCAAGCCGCTTACCACGTGCAATGAAACGCGCGCTTACGATGCTCTGTCTATATAGACGGCAATATAGACGGTGCTTCACACATGGACTTGAGGAATGATCTCACCGGGCATTTCAGCCGGATGGAGATTGTCGATAGCGGGCGTCGCCGGCGTTTCACGGATGAAGCGAAGCTGGCGATCGTGGCTGAGAGTTATAACGGCCCGCGACAGGTGACGGCCACGGCGCAGCGTCATGGGATCACGCGCTGGCAGTTGAATGCCTGGCGCAGGGCCGCGCGGGAAGGACGGCTTGTCCCCCGCTCGGCGAACGGATTTGTTCCAGCGATCGTTGTTACCGAGCCTAATGTTGCGAATACGCCACCTGCGGCGACTGTCGCTGTGCCGCCTTCTGTCACCGCGCCCGGTCGCATGGAGGTGGTGAGTGCGAACGGCCGGCGTGTGATCGTCGGTCGGGATGTCGACGTGGACGTCCTGCTGCGGCTCATTTGTGGTCTGGAGACGTTGCGATGAACCCGTTTCCGATGGGAACGGGGGTCAAGGTGTGGCTGGCGACGGGACATACAGACATGCGGTGCGGCTTTCCTTCGCTGGCCCTTCGGGTGCAGGAGGTGTTGAAACATGACCCTCTGGGCGGTCATCTGTTCTGCTTCAGGGGTCGACGAGGTGATCTGGTAAAATTAATTTGGCATGACGGCCAAGGCGCCTGCCTGTTCACGAAAAAATTGGAGCGCGGGCGGTTTATCTGGCCCAATGTTGAAGGCGGCGCCGTCGCGATCTCGGCCGCACAGCTTTCTTATTTGCTGTCGGGAATTGACTGGCGGGCGCCGCAGGAAACCTGGCGTCCGACACGGGTTTGAGCGCCTTCTTCATTGAATTTGTTCAGGAAATATGCTCTAAAATTTGCATGTCATTGCCACCGCTTTCCCTTCCGGACGATCTTGCCAGCGCCCACGCCGCGCTGCTGGCGGAACGCGAGGCGCGGTTGCAGGCGGAGGCCGAAGCGACCAAAGCCAAGGCAGAGCTTTCCAGCATCGAGGCGCTCAACGCCCATCTGCAATTGCTGATCGCCAAGTTGGAACGCGACAAACACGGTCCGAGCCGGGAGCGCACCCAGCGGCTGATCGACCAGATGGAATTGCAGCTCGAAGAGCTGGTCGCCGACGCGACCGAGGACGAGCTTGCGTCCGAAGCGGCCTCTGCCAAAAGCCAGACCGTTCGGGCCTTCACTCGCAAGCGGCCGGTGCGCAAACCCTGGCCGGACAATATCGAGCGGGAACGTGTCGTCATCGAAGCTCCTGGCGCCTGCATCCATTGCGGTAGCGAACGGCTGTCGAAGCTGGGCGAGGATACTACCGAGACGCTGGAGGAGATCCCACGCCGCTTCAAGGTGGTCGAGACCGTCCGGGATAAGTTTACTTGCCGGGAGTGCGGCTGCATCAGCCAGGCGCCGGCGCCGTTCCATGCCACACCGCGCGGCTTTCTCGGCCCCAACCTTCTCGCCACTATAGTCTTCGACAAATTCTCCGAGCATCAGCCGCTCAACCGCCAGAGCCGGCGTTTCCGCAGCGAGGGAATTGATCTGTCCACCCAGACGCTTGCCGACCAGGTTGGCTACGTCAGCGCCGCCGTCAAGCCGCTCTTCGATCTCATCGAGACGCACGTGTTTGCGGCCGAGCGATTGCATGGCGACGACACCACTAT
Source organism: Rhizobium sp. CB3060 (assembly GCF_025200735.1). Taxonomy (NCBI): domain Bacteria; kingdom Pseudomonadati; phylum Pseudomonadota; class Alphaproteobacteria; order Hyphomicrobiales; family Rhizobiaceae; genus Rhizobium; species Rhizobium sp. CB3060. The sequence continues at coordinate 2,632,901 of NZ_CP104158.1, forward strand.
CCCGATTCTCGCCAAAGGGCAGTGCATCACCGGCCGGATCTGGACCTACGTTTGCGACGATAGGCCCTTTGGGGGACAGTCGCCACCGGCCGCCGTCTTCTACGCCTCCAGCGACCGGCGTGGCGAACATCCACAACGACATCTGGCCGAGTTCAAAGGCATTCTGCAAGCTGACTGCTATAATGGCTTCAATCCGCTCTTTGATCGTACGAAGAAACAAATACCGGTGACGCCGGCTTTCTGTTTTGCCCACGCGCGCCGGAAGTTCTTCGAGCTGGCCGACGTCTCTCGCAGTGCGCGCCGCGGTAAAGGCGCACGGCCTGTCTCGGCGACGGCGTTGGAAGCGGTTAAACGCATCGACGCGTTGTTTGCCATCGAGCGCGATATCAACGGCACAAGCGCCGAGGAGCGGCTTGCCGTGCGCCAGGAAAAGAGCAAGCCGCTGCTCATCGAGTTGGAGGCCTGGTTGCGCCAGGAACAGGAGGGCCTCTCACGCTCCTCACCGGTCATCGAACCGATCAACTACATGCTGTCGCGCTGGGTCGATTTTGCCAGATACGCCGATGACGGCAGGATTTGCATGACGAATAACGCGGCGGAAAGAGCCCTGCGCGGCGTGGCTTGCGGCAGAAAAAATTGGAGCTTCGCCGGTTCCGATCGCGGCGCCGACCGGGCCGCCATCATGCTGACCCTGATTACGACGGCTCGCCTCAACGACATCGATCCAAAGGTCTGGCTTGCCGACGTGCTGGCCCGCATCGCCGAGCTTCCCGTCTCCCGCCTGCATGAGCTCTTGCCTTGGGAGTGGAAGGTGATCAAGGCGATGGAAATCCCGGCTGCCGCGTAAACAGTTTCCGAAACAGCTCTTCCGACCGGCGCAGACCCTCGTCCGTCAGCACCAGTGACTTCGACTTGTTCACCGGATCGCCGATCAGGCCTTTCTGATACAAGCGATCAGTCGTCGCCCACTCAAACCCCTTCCAGGCGCAACGCTCGTTGTGAAGCGTCAGCCATAGCAACGCCAGCACCGCGTCGTCAATTTTGTCCTCGTCGATCTCCATTCCGCAAGCTTACCACGCGCGACCCCAAAGATCCCTGCGGCCTACCTCGGATGGATACCCTTTGAGAGCAGTTTGTTGAACAACTTAGAGGCATGGCGGTGGCGTTGGCTAGCCGGTCCGATCTCAATATCAGGAAACAATCGGTGTCCAGGCTTCACCGACTGAACAAACTCAACAAATCCGAGCTCAAGCAATTTCGAATGGACGGGGATTTTACGGGCGGCAAACATCGTCTTGAGGGTCTTCCCTGCAAAGCCGCCCTCCGCGTCGTCAGCATTAACATCCAGAAACCAAATCCCATCCTCTAACCGAACATCATCGTGAAGGAGCTGTACGGTTTCCATCAATCTGGTCCCTGCATACAACGATAGGAGGGGCACCCAGAAACGTCCTGTAGCCTGCATGGGCACATTCCCTTTCACGAACCATTCCCGCGCACTCTTGACCCCGGTGAAAACCGGGCTGTGAAACAGCTTCTGTAGTTCGGGGATGCTGAAACCGTGCCTCTTATCACGCCGGTCGCCCGTGCTCCCGAGTTTTGGTATCATCGGCTGGACGATGTTTTTCAGGTTTATATCGCATTCAGCGCGGGCCCACCCGAACACCAAGTTTATCGCCGTCATCACCTGACGTACGCTTTCGACCGACAGGCCCTTGGACGCGCCGTCAATTTTCGCACGAGCAGCAACCTCTAGTTTGGAGAGCCCCTTTAACGCGGACCGACCATGGGCCTGAGGAGGCAGCGCAAATAATGTGGACTTTAGCAACCTGATGTCTGACTGAACGTATTGATTGAGTGGCTTGTCACCACAGATAGCAATGACCTGCTTAATCTGGTTCGCGCGTGCCGACTGAGTTTTCGCGCTCCACCCTTTGGATTTCGCAAGCGATTCAAAGCATTCGGGTGCGATCACTGAGAGCAATGGCAGCTCTGTTTCCATCGACGTCGCCTTAGGAGCTTTCGAACTCTGCGCGTCTGATGACGATTGGCGCAGCGACATGCCTGAACAAGGACCGCTGAACTCTCGTAGCCAAGCGGTGATCATGATCCGCTCGCAATCATACAACATGCGTATCGCGGCAATCGGATCGGCATCTGCAAGCTCGAAATGATCGCAATCGCGTTGCCAGCGCGATAGGTCGCGGACAGCATAAGCGCGCTCAATAGACACAAGGCGATGTTCAAGTCGACGCCGATGCTCGACAAAGAGAGCGTCGATGATTTCCTCCCGTTGAGCGCCCCCTGAACCAAACGCTTCCAGAGCGAGCGCCCTTTCATCGTCTTCCCTCGATTGAAGAAGATTGCTGAACTCATCGCGTGCCCGTCGCATCATTTCTGAACTAACAGGGATCGTTGGATTTTGTCGCCGTCCGGAAGTCGCATCAACCAGTTGATTGAAATGCTTAGCCCTTATCAAAGCGAACGCGTGGTCCACCTCAACGATCACAGCAGACAGCAGCCGAAGTGCCGCACGCAAGTCGCGCGTTCTCAGTGATCGTTGCTCTATTTGCTTGCCGTAGAAAGATCGTATGTCGGCAGGAACTTTGACCCGGTGATAATAGACACCGTTGGGATGACGATAAAGTCGATAGCGGTCAGCCATAGTCGGCAACTCGATTTTCACACCGGTGTCAAAGTCGGTGTCAAAGTTTCAGTCGAGAGCCGAAAGTGTTGAAAATCAATGAGATAAAGAGCGATCCACGACGACCGATGGATGTTTACGATCCTGGGCGCCTACAAACGTAGGTGGGCGCCGTGTGTCCAGGCCCACGAGCCTGGTCAGGGACAGCTCCCTTTGGATCGAGTATGGCCCCAGGGATTGTGGTTCCTGTCGGGAAGCGCAGACCGCAAGTCCTATATAAAGAGAATTCTCGCCTTGCACCAGAGGGTGCTACGGTGCAGTCCCGAGAAATAAAAGAACGCCTCAGTTCGGCTCGGCGCCTGGGCGAACCGTCAGCTTCTCGGTGATGCCGCGAATGCGCGTCGTCACTTCGTCGATGACGGTTGCGAGCGTCTCTTCGCTGCGGGCATTGGCCGCAAGCACGGTGTCACGGTTGTTGCGCAAGTTTTCGAGCTCGGCCTCCAGCCCCGAAACGCGACGTGTCAGCTCCGCCACCTCGTCCATGATCATGATGCCGGCCATGACGGTGACGCGCAGATCGCCGATTTCGCCGAACTGGCTCTTCAGATGCATGACATAGCGGTCGAAGCGGGTGGCGAGATCCGTCAGATGCTCTTCCTGCCCCTCTTCGCAGGCCATGCGATAGGCCTTGCCATCGATCGTTACCGTTACCTGCGCCATGAGACTTTCCGATCATTGCCGCTGATCGCGACGGCTGCGTCCCGAGGGATCAGCGGTCGAGCACGGCTCTTATGGTTTCCATCGCCGTCACAAGCCGGCGCGACACTTCGCGATTGACCTCTTCAAGCCGGTTCGCTCGGAACTCCGCCTGGTCGAGTTCCTGGGCGAGCCGCGAACGATCCGCATGCACCCGGCGAACCTCGCCTTCGACATCGCTTTGCGCGCGTTCACGTTCGAACCGCACATCGACGGCGCTCTCCAAAGTCGAAAGCGCCTGGCGCAACTGAGCGAGCGCCACATCCACCGTTTTGCCTGAGGGCGTCATGCCTTTCGATTCCCCGCGCAAGGCCCGAATCAAAATATCCGGCCACTCGACTGATTTCCCAACAATATTCAACTCGGCAACTGAACGTCAATAAAGGCCGCCATACGGCAGGGGACCTAATCTGTGGATGAAGGCCGCCTTTATGGCTTAAGCGGCCTTTGTCTTACCCTTGTCGTCTTTTGTATAAGTCGGCGGGCAAATGTCGAAAAATTGCCGCACCACCCCCTGATCGCCCCGCGGATTTATTGACTTGCTCGCCCCAACTGCTATGTCTCAGCCGCCTGAGGCAGCAGTGAAAACGGAGTTTGTAAGGTACTCCTCCGTTTCGGCCGCCTTTCAACCGGTGGCCCAGCCTCCCAAGCGTGTGGCCATCCCCCGAACCCGGAACCCTGCGGAAAAACCATGATCTCTCGCGAACAACACGACCGGATGGCGAATGCGATCCGTTTCCTTGCCATGGATGCTGTCGAGAAGGCCAATTCCGGTCACCCCGGTTTGCCGATGGGGATGGCGGATGTCGCCACCGTTCTCTTTGGCAAATATCTACGCTTCGACCCGAAGCATCCGCATTGGCCGAACCGTGACCGCTTCGTGCTCTCGGCTGGCCATGGCTCCATGCTGCTCTATTCGCTGCTGTACTTGACCGGCTACCCTGACATGGGGGTCGAGGACCTCAAGCAATTCCGTCAGCTCGGCTCCAAGACTGCCGGCCATCCGGAATATGGTCACGCCACCGGCATCGAAACCACCACCGGCCCGCTCGGCCAGGGTATTGCCAATTCGGTCGGCATGGCGATCGCCGAACGCAAGCTGCGTGAAGAATTCGGCGCCGAGCTGATGGATCACTATACCTATGTCATGTGCGGCGACGGCTGCCTCATGGAAGGCATCAGCCATGAAGCGATCGCGCTGGCCGGCCACCTGAAGCTGAACAAGCTCATCCTCTTCTGGGACAACAACTCGATCACCATCGACGGCGCCGTTTCGCTGTCGGATTCGACCGACCAGGTTGCCCGCTTCAAGGCCGTTCACTGGAACACGATCGAAGTAGACGGCCACGACCAGGCCGCCATCGGCGCTGCCATCGAAGCCGCGCACCAATCCGACCGCCCGACGCTGATCGCCTGCAAGACGATTATCGGCTTCGGCGCTCCGAACAAGCAGGGCACCCACAAGGTTCACGGCTCGCCGCTCGGCGCCGAGGAAATTGCAGCGACGCGCGTTGCGTTGAACTGGCCCTACGAAGCTTTCGTCATTCCGGACGACATTCTTACCGAATGGCGCGCCGCCGGCGAGCGCTCCGTCAGCACCCGCGAAGCCTGGGAAGGCCGCGTCGCTGTTGCGGAAGCCGGCAAGAAGGCCGAATTCAATCGCCGCTTTGCCGGCGAGCTGCCGGCTGGCTTCGATGCCGCCATCAGCGAATACAAGAAGAAGCTCGCTGAAACCAAGCCGACGCTCGCAACCCGCAAGGCATCGGAAGATGCGCTCGAAGTCATCAATGGCTTCCTGCCGGAAACACTGGGCGGTTCCGCGGACCTGACGCCGTCGAACAACACCAAGACCAGCCAGATGAAGTCGATCACCCCGACCGATTTCTCCGGCCGGTACGTCCACTGGGGCATCCGCGAGCACGGCATGGCCTCTGCCATGAACGGCATTTCGCTGCATGGCGGCCTGATCCCCTATTCCGGCGGCTTCCTGATCTTCTCGGACTATTGCCGTCCGCCGCTCCGTCTCGCTGCGCTGATGGGCATCCGCGCCATCCACGTTCTGACGCATGACTCGATCGGCGTCGGCGAAGACGGCCCGACGCACCAGCCGGTCGAACAGATCGCCGGCCTGCGGGCCATTCCAAATTTCCTGTTGTTCCGTCCGGCTGATGCCACCGAAACGGCGGAATGCTGGCAGATCGCGGTCAAGACGCACAATCGTCCGTCCGGCCTCGCGCTGACCCGCCAGAACCTGCTCGCTGCACGTACCGAATACAGCGAGAAGAACCTCTGCGAGCAGGGCGCCTACACGCTCGCCGGCAATGCCGACGCCAAGGTGACGATCTTCGCTTCGGGTTCCGAAGTCGAAATCGCCGTCGCCGCCCGCGCGGCGCTGGAAGGCAAGGGTATTTCCACCCGCGTCGTTTCCGTACCCTGCACGGAGCTCTTCTTCGAGCAGCCGGAAGCCTACCGCACGGAAGTGCTCGGCAATTCGCCGGTCAAGATCGCCGTCGAAGCCGCCGTTCGCGAAGGCTGGGACGCATTCATCGGTCCGGAAGGCGCCTTCATCGGCATGAAGAGCTTTGGTGCTTCCGCACCTTACAAGGACGTTTATAAGCATTTCGGCATTACCGCCGAGGCGGTTGTCGCTGCCGCTGAGGCAAAGCTTTCCTGAGGGCGTCGAAAGGCGCTCTCCATTTCAATAGAAATACCCTGAGTGAACGGGAGTGAACACATGACTGTAAAAGTTGCCATCAACGGTTTCGGCCGCATCGGCCGTAACGTTCTGCGCGCGATCGTCGAATCCGGCCGCACCGACATCGAAGTTGTTGCTATCAACGACCTCGGCCCGGTCGAGACCAATGCCCACCTGCTGCGTTACGATTCCATCCACGGCAAGTTCCCTGCCGAAGTGAAGGTCGAAGGCGACACGATCATCGTTGGCGGCGGCAAACCGATCAAGGTCACGGCGATCAAGGATCCGGCAACGCTGCCGCACAAGGACCTTGGCGTCGACATCGCCATGGAATGCACGGGCATCTTCACTGCCCGCGACAAGGCCGCCGCTCACCTGACGGCCGGTGCCAAGCGCGTTATCGTTTCGGCTCCTGCCGACGGTGCCGACCTGACCGTCGTTTTCGGCGTCAACCACGACCAGCTCACCAAGGAGCACATGGTCATCTCCAACGCTTCCTGCACCACGAACTGCCTGGTGCCGGTCGTGAAGGTTCTCGACGACGCCGTCGGCATCGACCACGGCTTCATGACGACCATCCACTCCTACACCGGTGACCAGCCGACGCTCGACACCATGCACAAGGACCTGTACCGCGCCCGTGCCGCAGCCCTGTCCATGATCCCGACCTCGACGGGCGCCGCAAAGGCTGTTGGTCTCGTTCTGCCGCACCTGAAGGGCAAGCTCGACGGCACGTCGATCCGCGTTCCGACCCCGAACGTCTCGGTTGTCGACTTCAAGTTCGTGTCCAAGAAGGCAACGACGGTCGGCGAAATCAACGAAGCCATCAAGGCTGCATCGAACGGCAAGCTGAAGGGCATCCTCGGCTACACCGACGAGCCGCTGGTTTCCCGTGACTTCAACCATGACAGCCACTCGTCGATCTTCGCGACCGACCAGACCAAGGTCATGGAAGGCAACTTCGTGCGCGTCCTGTCCTGGTACGACAACGAATGGGGCTTCTCCAGCCGCATGTCCGATACGGCCGTTGCATTTGCCAAGCTGATCTGATCATGGCCTTCCGCCCTCTCCTTCCGACGACAGTTCGCTGGCGTCCGCTGGAAGGAGACGGGCTGGAGCATCTGACGATCGCTCCCATCGACACCGCCACGGGCGCAGCCATTCGCGCCTGTGGCACCATCATCGGCAGCCGCGACGGCTCGCCCTACGGCGTCTTCTACCGCATCAATTGCGCAGCCGACTGGACCGTTCTCTCCTTTTCGATCGATACCACCGATGGCCGGCGCCTTGCCTTGCTTTCCGACGGCAAAGGACATTGGCGCGCCGAAGACGGCATTGCCTTGCCGCAATTCGACGGCTGCATCGATATCGATCTCTCCGGCTCGCCTTTCACAAACAGCCTGCCGATCCGCCGGCTTGAGCTGACGCCGGACGCTGGAACGGCAAAGCTTTCCATGCTCTATATTCCATTCGACAGCTTCGTGCCGCTGCGCGACGGCCAGCGCTACACTTGCATCACGCCGCAGAAACTCTATCGCTATGCTGCCGAAGACAGGACCTTTACCGTAGACCTGCCCGTCGACGAGGATGGGCTGGTGATCGACTATCCAATCTATTTCAAGCGTGTGGATGTTTAATACGGCCGCGCGGACAACAGCCTGCGGTCCGCATTATTCCTCCCATTCGCCTCAAATCTTTCCTCTCCCTGCCCTGCTATGGTCCAGATTTACAAATAAATTTTTGACAGGAATTCTCCCAAAGCGTTCCGGGGCCGTTTCGCTGTTCTGGCGAAACGCATCACAGCATGAAGTCGCTATCGTCGGAGCGGGCATCGAACCAGCGCCTTCTCCGAAGAATATTTGTATGTACTAATTTTAAGCATGCGGCAGCATAGTGAGTGGCGGGAGAATTGCGAAGGATCCCGGCTGCGGCCGGGGCAAGAGCGCGCGGGAAAGGGGAAGAAGGGCGTGGAGGCATTTTACGTCGTCGTATTGGTGTGCACGGTCCTCATTCTGATGGCGGCCTTCTCGAGTCTGCTTGCCTTTCGTTTCGGCGCACCGCTGCTGCTGCTTTTTCTGATGATCGGGCTGATGGCCGGCACGGACGGGCTCGGCATCGAATTCAGCAATAACTATCTTGCCTATATCCTCGGCTCGCTCGCCCTCGCCGTCATCCTCTTCGATTCCGGCTATGGCACGCCGATCCAGGCCTTCAAACTGGCCGCCGCCCCGGCCCTGACCATTGCGTCCATCGGCGTTCTCGTGACAGCGGCACTGTTCGGCCTCGCCGCCACCTGGCTCCTTGGCTTTACCTGGCTGCAAGGCCTGCTCCTCGGCTCGATCGTCGCGTCGACGGATGCGGCTGCTGTCTTCTTCCTGCTGCGCATCGGCGGCATCAACATCCGCGACAAGGTGCGCTCGACGCTGGAAGTCGAATCCGGCACCAATGATCCGATGGCGATTTTCCTGACGCTGGCGCTGGTCGAGCTGCTTGCGAGCGGCGACGGCTATCACGGTTTCAACCTTGTTATGCTCGCCACCTTCATCCAGCAGATGGGCCTGGGCGTCATTCTCGGCCTGCTCGGCGGCATGATGATCGTGCTGATCGTCAGCCATCTGGAGACCGATCGCGGCCTGACGCCGATCTTCGTGCTGGCGCTCGCCCTGCTCGTCTTCTCCTTTACCGGCGCTGTCGGTGGCAGCGGCTTTCTCGCCGTCTATGTGGCAGGCATTTACGCCGGAAATCGCAAGATGCCCGCCTCGGCCAGCATCAAACGCTTTCAGGACGGCATGACGTGGCTGGCGCAAATCATCATGTTCCTCGTCCTCGGGCTACTCGCCACGCCGTCGCAATTTCCGGCGATCGCCATCCCCGCCGTGGCGTTGGCGCTGTTCCTGATCTTCATCGCCCGGCCAATTGCCGTCTGGCTCTGTCTGTTGCCTTTCGACTACACGCAGCGCGAAACGGGTTTCGTCGCCTGGGTGGGCCTGCGCGGTGCCGTCTCCATCCTGCTCGCCATCATGCCGATCCTTGGCAATCTCCCGAGCAGCCAGACCTATTTCAATGTCGCCTTCATCGTCGTGCTGGTGTCGTTGCTCGTTCAGGGCTGGACGATCAAGCCGATGGCGCGTCGGCTCAGCCTCATCGTGCCGCCGCGCATGGGCGCCGTCGACAAAGTCGAGGTCGATCTGCCGGGCACAGTCAATCACGAGCTGCTCTCCTATCGCGTCGTCAAGGATAGCCCGGTTCTGCGCGGCGAACGCATCCCGCGCTGGGCGATGCCATCGCTCGTCGTCAGGGACGGCAAGTCGATGCGCTACCAATATGCTGGGCGCCTGCGCGAACACGATCTCGTCTATCTCTTCATTTCGCCCAGCTATTCACGCCTTCTCGACCGCCTGTTTGCCAGCCGCGCGCCGGTCGATCCGGATGATGCGGATTTCTTCGGCGCCTTTTCGATCTCGCCGCTGCGTCCCGCCGCCGATCTCGACGCCGCCTATGGTCCAGGGCTTCTCAGCGATGCGGAAAAAGGCCTGACGATCGCCGAGCTGATGCGCCAGCGCCTCGGCGGCAAGGCCGATTATGCCGATCGCGTCCGTCTCGGCGAGATCATCCTGATCGTCCGCGATCTCGACGAAAACGACCATATCCAGTCGGTCGGCATGTCGCTGGAAGCGTTGGAACCACCGGCGATCCTGCCGATTTTCATCAATCTCCACGACATTTTGAACGGTATTCGCGGCTTCCTGCGCAAGCGTCGCGAGCACGCCGAAGAGGTCGTTTCAACCGATTCAAATACCGGCAAAAACGACGCCTGACCGCCTTGCGTCTCGCATCATCCGTAGTATGGTCGGCGCACTTCGCGGCACCAACAACATTGGATCCTCCCTATGGCAGCCTTCAAAACCCTCGACAATCTCACCGATATCACCGGCAAGCGCGTGCTCGTGCGCGTCGACCTCAATGTGCCGGTCAAGGACGGCAAAGTCACCGACGCGACCCGTATCGAGCGCGTGGCGCCGACGATTCTGGAATTGTCCAAGAAGGGTGCCAAGGTCATCCTGCTTGCCCACTTCGGCCGCCCGAAGGATGGGCCGTCGCCGGATCTGTCGCTTTCCTTGATCATTCCCGCGATCGAAGAAGTGCTCGATCACGCCGTCCTCTTCGCCTCCGATTGCGTCGGCGCACCGGCAGCCGACGCCATCGCCAAGATGAACAACGGCGATATTCTGCTGCTCGAAAACACTCGCTTCCATAAGGAAGAAGAGAAAAACGACGCCGCCTTTACTCAGGCGCTGGCAGCCAACGGCGATATCTACGTCAACGACGCCTTCTCCGCCGCCCACCGCGCCCATTCCTCGACCGAGGGCCTTGCCAATCACCTCCCCGCCTATGCCGGCCGCACCATGCAGGCCGAGCTGGAAGCGCTGGAAAAAGGTCTTGGCAACCCGGCCCGCCCGGTTGTTGCCATCGTCGGCGGCGCCAAGGTCTCGACCAAGATCGACCTGCTGATGAACCTGGTGAAGAAGGTCGATGCGCTGGTGATCGGCGGCGGCATGGCCAACACCTTCCTCGCCGCCCGCGGCACCAATGTCGGCAAATCGCTGTGCGAGCATGATCTGGCCGACACCGCCAAGCAGATCATGATCGAAGCCGCGACGTCGGGCTGCGCCATCGTGCTGCCGGAAGACGGCGTTGTCGCCCGCGAATTCAAGGCTGGCGCGGACAATGAAGTTGTTTCGATCGAAGCCATTCCGGCCGATGCCATGGTCCTCGATGTCGGCCCGAAATCGGTCGAAGCGGTCAAGGCCTGGATCGGACGCGCAACGACGCTGGTCTGGAACGGCCCCCTCGGCGCTTTCGAAATCACGCCTTTCGACGCCGCCACCGTGGCTGCTGCCAAATATGCCGCTGAATGCACCAAAGCCGGCAAACTGACCTCGGTTGCCGGCGGCGGCGATACCGTCTCCGCGTTGAACCATGCCGGCGTCGCCGATGATTTCACCTATGTCTCGACGGCAGGCGGCGCTTTCCTCGAATGGATGGAAGGCAAGGTCCTGCCGGGCGTCGCCGTTCTCCATACTGAAAAATAGACCGGCATCTCACACAAAAAGGAGAGCTGCGACCCGGACTTTCGCAGCTTTCCACAGGATGCTAAAATGATAGTCCGAACTTTCAAACGGTTGAAATCATTTCAATCGTTTCAATAATTTAGCTGCCCATTTCCCTCTTTATACACTTCTGTTATCGCCGACCTATATGACCCCGTCGCTGACTGAAATCGACTTGGAGAACGAAAATGAGCGAACGACTTGAAGACATTGCCGTAAAGATGGTAGCCGGTGGCAAGGGCCTGCTGGCGGCTGACGAATCCACCGCCACGATCAAGAAACGTCTCGACACGATCGCTCTCGCTTCCACCGAAGAGAGCCGCCGCGATTATCGCGAAATGCTCTTCCGCTCGGAAGAGGCGATGAAGAAGTACGTCTCCGGGGTCATCCTCTATGAGGAAACTCTCTTTCAGAAGGCCGCCGACGGCACGCCTTTCGTCGACATCATCCGCGCTGCCGACAGCATTCCCGGCATCAAGGTCGATACCGGCGCCAAGCCGATGGCCGGCTTCCCGGGCGAAACCATCACCGAAGGCCTGGACGGCCTCGCTGACCGCCTGGCGAAATATTATGACGCCGGCGCCCGCTTCGCCAAGTGGCGTGGCGTGATCGCCGTTTCCGATACGCTGCCGACCCATGGCTCGATCAAGGCCAATGCCCATGCGCTCGCCCGCTACGCCGCGCTTTGCCAGCAGGCAAAGATCGTGCCGATCGTCGAGCCGGAAGTCTTGATGGACGGCGAACCCGGCACCCACGATCTCGCCCGCAGCGAGGAAGTCACCCGCTGGACGCTGCAGATCGTTTTCCAGGAGCTCGCAGAAGCCCGCATCAACCTCGAAGGCATGATCCTCAAGCCGAGCATGGTCATCGACGGCAAGAAGGCGCGCAAGGCATCGGTCGAGCAAGTCGCCGAACGCACCGTCAAGGTGCTGAAGGAAACCGTTCCCTCCGCCGTCCCCGGCATCGCCTTCCTCTCCGGCGGCCAGACGCCGGAAGAAGCAACCGCGCATCTCTCCGCCATCAACGGCTATGACCTGCCTTGGCACGTTACCTTCTCCTACGGCCGCGCCCTGCAGGACGCCGCGCTGAAGGCATGGGGCGGCAAGGCGGAAAACGTCGCCGCCGGCCAGCGCGCCTTCGCCCACCGCGCCGAGATGAACTACCTCGCCGCCAAGGGTAGCTGGACCAAGGACAGCGAAAAGGCCGCCTGATCTAAGGTGACGCTTCGAATGGATGAAAGCCCCGATCGCGATGCGGTCGGGGCTTTTTGCTTTTGTGCGGTAGATGAGTTTGCAGCACGCTCAAGCTGTTTTGAGGGCAGCGAGATCACCGCTACTGAGAGACGCTAAGTTGGCTTCGATTTTGTCTATCGGCCAATCCCACCAGGCTATATCAAGAAGTTCGTTGATGACCTCACTCGGATAGCGCATCCGAATGATAGTTGCCGGATTCCCGCCAACAACTGCATAAGGCGGTACATGACTTGCGACGACCGAAGCAGCGCCGACGATCGCGCCCGCCCCAATCTGCACGCCCGGCATGATGGCCGCGTTATGACCAATCCAGACATCGTGACCGACGATGGTATCCTTCACCGGCAGGTCGGTGTAGCCGAAGGTCTCAGGCTTAAAGATGCGAAATGGATAGGTGGTGAAGCCAGTCATCGGATGATTAGCCGAACTGGTGATGAAGTAGCTTCCCCGAGCAATTTGGACAAACTTGCCGATCACTAGGCGCTCACGAACGCTACCACCGAGATAGGGCGCCAGTATCTGGGCAGTATCTTCCGGCCTTCCGGAATGGGTATAATAGCTGAACTCGCCGATTTCCATGCGCGGATGGTCAATTACGTTCTTCAGGTAGACAGTATCGCGATAGAGGGTGCCATCAGGCAAAGTAATTGGATGGACTGCATTAGGGTCAAGAAGAGGCATGGAAAACCTTTTCAAATTGCCGGTAACTTCGCAGAAGTAGATCCCGCTTCATCCTAGCTATGTGATTTTATACAGACGAAGCTAATCCCGCATATCGATGGAATCCATCACGCCGCTCGAAAGCCTTCATGAATAATGTAAATGATGGCTGAGGCCCGCTCCACGGCGAAGAACTTGTCACCGGCACAAGTTCCCGCTTTCAGGCTCGCCCGAGCCGCGGCTAAATCCTCGCAGTTCGATCAATACTCTGGGAGCCGCCATGAACACCGTCGCTTATGTCACTGTCGACGTCTTCACATTGGAACGTTTCGTCGGCAATCCGCTGGCCGTCATTCCCGATGCCCGCGGCGGCCTGAGCAGCGACGCCATGCAGAAGATCGCAGCCGAGTTCGGCTATTCGGAAACGACCTTCGTGCTGCCACCGGAGAACCCGGATCATACCGCGCGCGTCCGCATCTTCACGCCAACGGCCGAAATCCCCTTTGCCGGCCATCCCAATGTCGGCACCGCTTTCGTTCTCGGACAACAACAGGAAATCTTCGGAAAGCCCGCGGGCGACAGGCTGATCTTCGAAGAGGATGCCGGGCTGGTTGAGGTGACGCTGTTGCGCAAGGGCGGTAACATCACAGGCGCCAGCATCCGTGCGCCGGGAAAGCTGACGGTCGGCGACACGATTGCCCCCGAACTGATTGCCCGCTGCGTGCAGGTCGGTCCGCAATCGATCCGCACGATAACGCACGCCCCGACCTTCGCCTCCGTTGGCCTGCCTTTCGCCTTCGCAGAACTGGACAGCCTGGAAACGCTTGGAAAAGCGTGGCCGAATGCGGCGATCTTTGTCGAAGCGGCTGCCCGGCACAAGCTGGACAAGACCGGCTTCTCGCTCTTTCTCTACGTGCGCTCGGCCGAAAACCCGTGGCATATCCGCGCGCGCATGTTTGCGCCCATGGACAACGTGACGGAAGACCCGGCGACCGGCAGCGCCTCCGCTGCACTCGGCGCCTACCTGACCTCCCTGTTGCCGGCACAGGATGCGGAGGTGAAAATCACCATCGAGCAGGGCGTGGAAATGGGAAGACGCAGCGTCATCGGTGTCGAAGTCCGGAAATCTTCCGGCACGGTAAACGAAGTCTTGCTGTCGGGTAGCAGCGTCCATGTCATGCGCGGCGAAATCCTGCTTTAAGGCGCCCCGCACGATCCTCCGAAGGCCTCAATCCCGGCCTGCAATGCCTTAAAACGTCTCGTTGATGACCAAGGCGATCGTCCAGGCTGCAAAGGCTATCACGGCGATCTTCCAGAAATCGGCACGCCGTTTGAGGCCGGGCAGCCCGAGCGGCTTGATGATTTGCACCGCCATGGCAAGCAACAGCAGCACCGCGATCACTTTTGTCACGGTATTTTTCCCCGTTTGCGCAAGAGTGAGCATAGCCTCATCAAAAACCACTGCGCAGTTTTCATGATCATGCTCTAATCGTCATAGGACGGACATTTTTCCGCGCCAACAGACTGTTTCTTAACGCCGATAGCGGCAATCCGGGGCACAATCAATAGTGAAAACTGGCAGGGCTTGGTTCTGCCTTATCGGTTCTCTAAGTGGAGCCGCATGAAAGTAGGAACATGAAGAGAAATATTTTACCCGTTCTTGCCCTGCTTTTCGGTACGCTCTTCCTATTCACCGGCAATGGCCTGCACAGCCTGCTTCTACCGGTGCGTGGCACGGCCGAGGGCTACGCCACCACGACGCTCGGTCTGCTCGGCACGACCTGGGCGACAGGCTTCGTGCTCGGCTGTCTGACCGCGCCGAAACTCGTTCGGCGCATCGGTCATGTCCGCGCCTTTTCCGGCTTCATCTCCGTCATCGCCATCATCGCGCTGCTGACCGGCATCATCGTCGACGCGACCTGGTGGGTGCTGCTGCGGGCCGTCACCGGTTTCTGCACCGCCGGCACCTCGATGATCATCGAAAGCTGGCTCAATGAACGTGCCACCAATGAAAGCCGTGGCGCGATCTTCTCGCTTTACATCGGCATTACCTTGATCGGCGCCGTTGCCGGCCAGATGATGATCCCCTTTGCAGATATCCACACGCCGATCCTCTTCATGTGCTGCGGCATCTGCTATTGCATCGCCATGCTGCCGACGACGCTCTCGACCGCTGCCTCGCCGCAGCCGCTGAAGGCCGTCAGCCTGGATTTGAAGGCGCTCTACCGCAACTCGCCGGTCGCCTCCATCGGCATCCTCTTGGTCGGCATTGCCAATGGTGCCTATGGCACGCTCGGCGCCGTCTTCGGCGCCAATGCCGGTCTCTCGGACAGCAATATCGCGCTGATGATGAGCTCGACCATCTTCGCTGGTGCCGTGATGCAGTTTCCGGCCGGGCGCCTTTCCGACCGCATCGACCGCCGCTACGTGCTGGCCGGCATGGCCGCTGTCGCCGCCATCGACGGGCTGCTGCTCTTCCTGCTGCAGCCAGCCGGTCCTTATTTCCTGATCGGCATGGTGGTCATCTATGGCGCCGTCGCCAACACGCTCTATCCGATCACCGTCGCTCATGCTAACGACTTCGCCGCGCCCGAGGATTTTGTCAAAGTCTCCGGCGGCCTGCTGCTGCTCTACGGCATCGGCACGATCATCGGCCCGACGCTGAGTGGCCCGGTCATGTCCTCCATCGGTCCCTACGCACTGTTCTTCGTCACCGCGGTCGCGCATGTGCTGATCACCAGCTACGCGATCTTCCGCAGCCGCATGCGCGCCGCCAAGCCCGCGAGCGATCGCGACGCCTACACCAACATGCCTTCGGCGAATGCGCAGATGATCACGCCGGAAAGCATGTCGTTGGCGCGCAGCGAGGCTTCGAAAAGTGAGGCTTCGAAAAAGGACGATATGACGGTAAATTACGGCACATGAGCCGGGGAGTGACGAGGAGGAAACAGAATGAGCATCTTCGATGATGACCGCCCGAAAAAGCCGTCCGCCCATGAAATCGGCAGCGATTTGTCGCTGCTTTCCGTCGACGAGCTCAAGGCACGCGTCGCGCTGATGCAGGCGGAGATCGCCCGGCTGGAAGCGGAGATTGCCACTAAGGCATCCGGCCGTCAGGCGGCCGAAAACCTGTTCCGCTCGTAAGCCTGCCATCGGCGCAAACCTGTGTGATTGAAGTACAGATAGAGGCATGCTCAACGGAATATTAAGCTTTACGACATATTACTATGACCATCCAGATTTGCTCTGGACTCAGACAGTTCCTCCACTTGGCGAATTGGTCTGATTTTTCTCCCTGTTTTACCTTGAGAGCCGCGTTTGCGGCTCTTCTTTTTCGCCTTGACACGGCGCTCCCGAGGAAACTGTGGAGATTAACCCTTTCTTAAGAATCGCCTTGCGAATTTCAGTTAAAACCACCATCTTGAAGTCATAAGAACGGACGCCGAGAGTTCTTCTGAACTTCACCGGCTTTTCCTGAACAAAAGTGTTGCGTTAGCAGGGATTTCTTCGATGTCGGAACTTGGTTTGAACACGATCAGCTTTGCTGGCCACGCAGCTTCGTCGGCGCAGTTCAGGACGCTGTATTCGGAAGGCATGTCGCTGGTCGAAGAAACCGCCGCTTATCTCGACGGCCAGGGTCGGGCAGCCTCCAAGGTTCTGCCGCGCATGGCCTCCGTGCTCTACGCCGCCGAATCCATGCGGCTGACCACCCGCCTGATGCAGATGGCCTCGTGGCTGCTGCTGCAGCGCGCCGTCAACAACGGCGAAATGTCGCGCGATCAGGTGCTGGCCGAAAAAAACAAGGTTCGCCTCGACGGCTTCAACGTCGACCGCAATGCTCCGGGCTGGAACGACCTTCCGGAATCCTTCCGCGATCTCGTCGAGCGCTCGCTGCGCCTTCAGAACCGCGTCGCCCTGCTCGACCGCGAAATCTATCGCCCGACGGAAGCTCCGATCGTTCCGGACAACCAGAACAGCGTCAAAGCGCAGCTCACCCTGCTGCAGACGGCTTTTGGGACGAACTGAGTTTCGATAGCTTATAGCTGACGAATAAAACCGGCCGTGTTTCGCACGGCCGGTTTTATTTTGTTCGGTCTGAGATGATAGCGGCGATGAGCCTGAGAAGCGACCGCTCTACGAAGAGCATCGCATCAAGACAACAAAAAAGCCCAGCAAAGCCGGGCTCTTTTCAAAACACCAGATCGCGAAGCGATTAGATGCCGAGACCGCCGAAACGCTTGTTGAACTTGGAAACGCGGCCGCCGCGGTCCATGAGCTGCTGGTTGCCGCCCGTCCAAGCCGGATGAGACTTGCTGTCGATTTCGAGGTTCATGACAGCGCCTTCCGAACCCCAGGTCGAGCGGGTTTCGTATTCGGTGCCGTCGGTCATGACCACCTTGATGGTGTGGTAGTCGGGATGGATGTTGGCCTTCATAACAATCTTCCTGTCATGCCAGGGTCCATTTGTCGCAAGCCATTGCGGCAACCGAACCGATTGAATAAATGAAGCCGCAGTCCGATTGAGGCCACGGCTTCCAATTAAGATGGCGTGCCTATACATGAAGGCGGCAAGGATAACAAGGGGCGAAAGAGCGAAGTCCCTTGCTGATATGGGGATTGGAGACGACTTGTCAGAGACGGGCCAGGCAGACGACAAAAAGCGCAAATCCATTCGGCCGCTTGGACGGCTGGCACCCTATCTCAGGCGCTATCGCGGCATGGTGCTGGGGGCGCTGATCGCCTTGGTCGTTGCTGCCGTCACCTCTCTCGCCCTGCCGCTAGCCGTCCGGCGCATGATCGACCATGGCTTCGATCAGTCCGATCGCGGTCTCATCGACAGCTATTTCGCCGCGATCATGGCGATGGCCGTCATTCTCGCGATCGCAAGCGCGTTGCGCTATTATTTTGTCATCACCATCGGCGAGCGCATCGTCTCGGATATGCGCCGCGAGGTCTTCGATCATGTGACGCGGCTGTCGCCCTCCTTCTTCGATGTCAATCAATCCGGCGAGATCGTCTCGCGGCTGACGGCCGACACGACGCAGATCAAGTCCGCCGTCGGCGCAACGGCTTCGGTGGCGCTGCGCAATCTCATTCTCTGTCTTGGCGCCGTGGGCATGATGATCATCACCAGCCCGAAGCTGTCGAGCATCGTGCTGATTGCCATCCCGATCATCGTGCTGCCGCTTGTCAGCTTCGGCCGCTCCGTGCGCAAGCGCTCGCGCGCCGCGCAGGATACGCTTGCCGATGCATCCGCCTATGCCAACGAGACCATCGCCGCCAGCCGCACCATCCAGGCCTTTAACGGCGAGGCGGCGGCAGCGCAGCGTTATGGCGCCGCGGTCGAGGATGCCTATCAGGCGGCGCGCGCCGCGATCAAATCCCGCTCGCTGCTGACCGGATTTGCCATCACCATGGTCTTTGGCAGCATCGTCGCCGTGCTTTGGGTCGGTGCGCAAAATGTTCTCGCCGGAACGATGTCGGCGGGTACGCTCGGTCAGTTCCTCCTTTACTCCGTCATTGCCGGCACGTCGCTCGGCTCGCTGTCGGAAGTCTGGGGCGAGCTATCGCAGGCCGCAGGCGCAGCCGATCGCCTGGGCGAACTTCTCGCCGAAGTCTCGCCGATCGCCGCCCCCTCCAATCCATTGCCCCTTCCCCAGCCGCCGCAGGGTCGGGTGGAATTCTCCGACGTGCATTTCTCCTATCCGTCCCGACCGGGCAAATCAGCGCTGCATGGCCTGTCGCTTTCCGTTCAGCCGGGCGAAACGGTGGCGATCGTCGGTCCTTCCGGTGCCGGCAAGAGCACGGTCTTCTCGCTGTTGCTGCGCTTCTACGATCCGCAGCAGGGTAGCATCGCCATCGACGGCATTGACGCTCGTCGCGTTTTGCCCGACGCCCTGCGCGACCGCATCGCCATCGTGCCGCAGGACACGACCATTTTCGCCGCCTCGATTCACGACAATATTGCCTTCGGCCGCCCCGAAGCCTTGCGCGACGAGGTCCGCGCCGCCGCGATCGCCGCCCAGGCGGATGAATTCATCTCGCGCCTGGACAAGGGTTACGACACACAGGTAGGCGAGCGCGGCATTACCCTTTCCGGCGGACAGCGCCAGCGCATCGCCATTGCCCGCGCCATCCTGAAGAATGCGCCGATCCTGCTGCTCGACGAAGCGACATCGGCGCTCGATGCGGAGAGCGAGACGCTGGTGCAAAGGGCCCTCGATGGCCTGATGGAAACGCGCACCACCCTCGTCATCGCGCATCGCCTGGCGACGGTTCTGAAGGCCGACCGCATCCTTGTGCTCGATCAAGGCCGCATCGTCGAAGAAGGCACGCACCAAAGCCTGATCCATCACGGCGGCATCTACGCCAAGCTGGCGCGGCTGCAATTCGACGCCGGCATCGACGACCGCATGCTCGCAGTCAAATAACGGGGATCGGGCAAGCCGAATACAACAGGTGGAAATAGCTTTAAAGTTGCGCTAGATTTTTCCCGTTATCTCGCGCTGACGCGATTCTAGGAGACGGGAACCATGTATAAATTTGAAGTCTACAAGGACAAGGCTGGCGAATTCCGCTTCCGCTTCAAGGCCTCGAACGGCGAAACCATGTTTGCCTCCGAAGGCTATAAGGCGAAGGCTTCGGCCCTCCACGCTATTGAATCGATCAAGTCCCATGTCGGCGCCGCCGCTATCGACGACCAGACCGCCGCCTAAGACTTCGCGTCGAGCGCTGCTATACAGCCTCTACGGCCGGCTGCCTTCGGGCGCGCCGGCCGTTTTCGTTTGCCCATCAAAAAATTTCGAAAAAATCTGCTCGGCCTGTCGAAATCAGCCTCGCTCGCGTCTCATAGTATCGGAACGGGCATGAAGCCGTTTCGCCGGCGGCGTTGCACATCTTGGCATTTGCTCTTTAGATGCAGCGTCCAGTCCGGCTTACCGCCAACACAGCGAGCAGGAGTTTCCCCATGCAATATGCTTTGATCATCCGTGAATCGGCCGAGGATTTTAAGCGGCGCGAGGATCCCGCCTATAAGAACGGCTGGATCGCCTATACCCAGGCGCTTGTCCAGGCCGGCATCATGACCGGCGGTGCCGGGCTGACCGAGCCGGAAACCGCAACGGTCATCCGCCGCCGCGGCGAAGACCATGATGTGCAGGACGGTCCTTTCCCGGAAGGCAAGGAACAGCTCGGCGGTTTCTATCTGATCGATGTGCCGAACCTCGACGCAGCCCTGGAATGGGCCGTGCGCGTGCCAATCTCCCAGAAGGGATCCGTCGAAGTGCGGCCGCGTCTGCAAATGTGACATGGCCATGGACCATGACGTTGGACGCGCCACGGAACGGGTGGCGCGCCAATCCTACGGCAAGTTGATCGCTTTCCTGGCGGCGCGCTCGGGCGATGTGCCGGCGGCGGAGGATGCGCTGTCCGAGGCTCTCGCAGCCGCATTGCGCGCTTGGCCGGCGCGCGGCATTCCCGAAAATCCCGAGGCCTGGCTATTGGTCGCGGCGCGGCGCAATCTTTATGGCGCCGCAAGACATGCAAACGTCAAGGCCGCCGCCCGCGATACGATCACTCTGGCTTTCGAGGAAGCGGAGGAGCGCATGAATGCGGATGGCCCCACCTTCCCCGACGAGCGGCTGAAGCTGCTGTTTACCTGCACCCATCCGGCGATCGACCGGTCCGTGCATACACCGCTGATGCTACAGACGGTTCTCGGCATCGATGCCAGAACCATAGCGCAGGCTTTCATCGTCTCGCCGGAAACGATGAGCCAGCGGCTAGTTCGGGCCAAGACCAAGATCCGCGAAGCGCATATTCCATTCAGCGTGCCCGATCGTTCCGTGCTGCCGGAGCGGCTGACGGGCGTGCTCTCGGCGATCTATGCTGCCTACGGCCTCGGCTGGGACGGGCTCGATGGCGAAGACGGCAAGCTGCATGCTCTGGCAGACGAAGCCATCTGGCTCGGCCGCGCCCTGCTTGCCACCCTACCGCAGGAGCCGGAGGCGATCGGATTATTGTCTCTGATGCTTTACTGCGAAGCCCGCCGTGCCGCCCGCCGGGATGCGGATGGCTGCTATGTACCGCTCGGCGAACAGGACACCGCACGCTGGAACGCCATCATGATGGCCGAAGCCGACAGCCTGCTGTGGCAGGCGGGAACTTTCGATCGCTTCGGCCCATTCCAATGCCAGGCGGCAATCCAGTCCATCCATTCCGAACGCCGTCGCTCCGGTGTCACCGACTGGACGGCGCTCGCAAAGCTCTATGACGCACTCGTGCTGATGAAACCGACCGTCGGCGCCCGCGTGAGTCAAGCCGCCGTGATCGGCCGGGCGCAGGGGGCTATGGCGGGATTGCAGAAGCTGAACCAGTTGGTTGAGAGCGATATCCTGAGCTACCAGCCCTATTGGGCCGTCCGTGCCCATCTGCTTGCGGAAGCCGGAGAAACGGAGAGCGCGGTTACGGCCTATCGCACGGCGATTGGGCTGAGCCACAGCTCTGCCGTCCGAGAATTCCTGCAGGCAAGCCTCGATACCATTCTGGTCGAGAGGAATTGACGACTATTTCTCCGTCAGCTTCAGCTCGATACGGCGATTGGTGGCGCGGGCTTCCGGCGTATCGCCGGGAGCGATCGGCTGGAATTCGCCGAAGCCGGCGGCGACGAGCCGGTCCGCAGGAACGCCATGGGCAATCAGGAACTTGACGACAGCGATGGCGCGCGCCGACGACAGCGCCCAGTTGTCGGGATAGCGGCCGCTGCCGGAGAGCGGCACATTGTCCGTATGCCCATCGACGCGCAGCACCCAGTTGATCTCGGGCGGAATTTCCTTGGAAAGATCGATCAGCGCGGCCGCAAGCTTGGCCATCTCCGCCTGGCCGTCCGGGTTGAGATCAGCCGCACCGGAAGGGAACAGCACTTCCGACTGGAAGACGAAGCGGTCGCCAACGATGCGAATATTGTCGCGGTCGGAGAGAATTTCGCGCAAGCGCCCAAAGAAGTCGGAACGATAACGGTTGAGCTCCTGCACGCGCTGCGCCAGCGCCACATTCAGCCGCCGGCCGAGATCGGCGATCTTCACCTGCGATGTCTGATCCTTCTCCTCCGACGCCTGCAAGGCCGCCTCGACAGCGGCAATTTGGCTGCGCAGCGCGGCAATCTGCTGGTTGAGAAGATCGACCTGGCTGAGAGCGCGGGCGCTCGCCTGCTTCTGGTCGTCAAGCTGCTGCGTCAGCGTGCCGACCCTCTGCTGCGCGGCCTGGCTATTGCCGGAACCGGCATCCAGCAGCGCCTGCAGACGCGAGCGGTCGCCCTCTGCCACCGAAAGCGACGCCTGCAGATTGGCGATGGAATCCTCGAGATCCTGCTTGCCGCTCTTTTCGAGCGCCAATGCCTGCGTCAATTCGTTAATCTGGCTATTGAGGCGATTCAGCACCTCGTCGCGGCCGGAAATCTCGCGACTTAGAATGAACTGGCCAACGACGAACACCGTCAGCAGGAACATGATCGCCATCAGCAGCGTGGAGAGCGCATCGACGAATCCCGGCCAATAGTCGACCGTTCTCTTGTGGCGACTGTTTCGCGCGAGCGCCATGATTTACTTGCTCCCGGTCTTTTCGGTATGGCTGATCCGGTCGGCGAGACGGTCGAGCGTGCGTCGCATCGATTTCGCTTCTTCCTGCTGTGCCTCGATCCAGTCGCGCAACATCTGCTGCTCGTTGCGCATGTTTTTCACCAGGCCCTGGATGCCCTCAGCAAGGTTCGCCATCGCCGTCACCGAGCGTTGGCCACCGCCGCCTTCTTCCGCGATCTTGCGCAGGTATTCCGAAAGCACCCGCACATCCTCGGAGGATGCGCCATTGGCGCCTTCGATCACGGGAGAGATGTCCGAGCCGACATCGGTAACCGAGGAAAGCCAGTTTTCCAGTTCGGTGTAGAAGCGGTTCTGCGCGCGGCCGGCCTGAAGGTCGAGAAAACCGAGGATAAGCGAGCCGGAAAGGCCGAGCAGCGAGGACGAGAACGCCGTGCCCATGCCGACCAGCGGGCCGGAAAGGCCGGTCTTGAGGGCGCCAAGGATATCGCCGGTGTCGCCGGAGCCGACATCGAGGCTCTGGATGACATCGTTGATCGAGCCGATCGTGCCGATCAGACCCCAGAAGGTGCCGAGCAGGCCGAGGAAGACGAGCAGACCGATAAGATAGCGCGAAGTGTCGCGCGATTCATCGAGACGGGTGGCGATGGAATCAAGGATTGAGCGCAGCGTCGCCGTCGACAACTGCATGCCGCGACGGTTGCCGATGAGCGCCCGCATGGGCGCCAGAAGCCGCGGATTGCGGCCGACCTTGTCGGCAGCATTGCCGACGGCGCGGAAATGATTGAACCAGCGAACTTCGGGCCTCAGCATCAGGACATGATTGAAGACCAGCAGAATGCCGACGGCCAGCACGCCAAGGATCAATCCGTTGAGACCGGGATTATGCAGGAAGGCGACTTGAGCCTGGCGAAACAGGATCGCCACAATAAAACCGACGATGACCAGGAAAAGGATCATCGTCCAAAAGAAGGCCATCGGGCTGGAGAGCTTGTAGGTATAGCTGCCCGACACATTGTCGGTCGACCCCAGATCCCCCAGATTCACATTTTCCATCGCACGCTTTGCCTCCGCATACTCCGCCCGCGGAGACTAGAGCAACATTGTGCCGAATTGAAGAGACGGAAAACACAAAACAAGCCATTGGCAACAGGCTGTTTTGCTGAAGGGCAGTTGCTGAAAGATCAGCTTTATTTTGTCGGGATAGGCCGCTTGACGACCTCGGCCAGCGCCTTTTGAATATGCTCGTTGCCGCAGATGATCGTGCCGGTACCGAGCATATCGGTGCCGCCGTCGTAATCCAAGACGAAACCGCCGGCTTCGCGCACCAGCAGGATACCGGCCGCCATGTCCCAGGGCGACAGGCCCAATTCCCAGAAGCCGTCGAAACGGCCGGCTGCGACATAGGCGAGATCGAGTGCTGCCGAACCGAGACGGCGGATGCCGGCGACTTCGCCCATCACATGGCGCAGCTCGACTAGGAACTTGCCGTGATTGCCACGGCCGAGATGCGGAACGCCGCAGCCAATGACGCTGTCCGACAGCACGCGACGCGAGGCGACGCGCAGGCGGCGATCGTTGAGGAAGGCGCCACCGCCGCGCTCGGCGGTGTAAAGCTCGTCCGTCGCCGGATTGAAGACAACGCCGGCGACGATCTCGCCATTGCGCTCCAGCGCGATCGAGATGGAGAACATCGGAATGCCGTGCAGGAAATTGGTCGTGCCGTCGAGCGGATCGACGATCCAGCGATGCGCGCCGTCCGTGCCCTTGATCTCTTCGCTTTCCTCGCCGAGGAAGCCATAGGTCGGCCGCGCCTTCAGCAGCTCGTCATGGATGATCTTCTGCGCCTTGAGATCTGCCTGGCTGACGAAATCGCCCGGTCCCTTCACCGAAACCTGCAGGTTCTGCACTTCACCGAAATCGCGGCTGAGCGACTTGCCTGCCTTGAGGGCGGCCTGAACCATGACATTGAGAAGAGCAGAACGGGCCATCGGGCTTCCTTGGGTAAAATAGAAGGCACTAACCGGACCCGAAAGCAGGCCCCGGCGGAGCGGGATCGGCAGCGCAATAAAGATTGGCGGCCTCAAGACCACAAAATCGGGGGAATTTCAAGTACAGCGAGGCGGAAGGCCTGGTTTTCTCGTCGAGCCGACTTCGCGACATAGTCCGCGCCGATCAAATCGACGATTATCCAGCCTAGAATTTCTGCTGCGCCATCAGGATCTCGCGGGCGATCTGCTCGAGCGGCACGACTCGGTCGACACCGCCGCGGGCGATCGCCTCCTTCGGCATGCCGAAAACGACGGAGGTCGCCTCGTCCTGGGCAACGGTATAGGCGCCTGCCTGTTTCATCTCGAACATGCCGCGCGCACCGTCGTCGCCCATGCCGGTCATGATGATGCCCATGGCATTCGATCCGGCCGCCCGCGCCGCCGAGCGGAAGAGGACATCGACTGACGGACGGTGGCGCGAGACCAGCGGTCCGGTCTTGATAGCCACATGATAACGCGCACCCTGCCGCTCCAGCATCATGTGGTTGTCGCCGGGGGCGATCAGCACATGGCCGCGCAGAACCGGATCGCCATCGGCCGCTTCCTTCACTTCCACTTCGCAGAGGCTGTTCAGCCGCTTGGCGAAGGCGGCGGTAAACCTCTCCGGCATGTGCTGCACGATGACCATGCCCGGCGCATTGGCGGGCAGCGCCTCCAACATTTGCCGCAATGCCTCGGTGCCGCCTGTCGAAGCGCCGACACAGACGACCATCTCGGTCGTCTTCGCCATGGCGCGGCCGGTCGGCGGCGGCAGCATGGCGTCGGCCGTCAGCTTCTTCGTCGGTCCCGAAGCGGATGCCGAACGCGCCTCAGCGCGGCGGACATTCGGCATCCTGGCATGCGAAGCGCTCTTGACCACCTCGCGGATGCGCATCGCCTCGTCGGCCAGATAATCGGCAGCGCCAATCCGCGGTTTCAGGATGATATCCACCGCGCCCGCTTCCAGGGCCTGCAGCAAAGTTTCCGAACCCGCCTCCGTCAGCGAGGAGCACATGACGACCGGGATCGGCCGCTGCGACATCAACTTGCGCAGGAAGGTGATGCCATCCATGCGCGGCATCTCGACATCCAGCGTAATGACATCTGGCACCTCCTCCTGGATCCGGCGGGCGGCCATGAAGGGATCGTTCGCCACCCCCATCACCTCGATCTCGGGGTCCTCAGACAAAAGCGCCGCCAGCGTTTGGCGTACGCTGGCGGAGTCATCGATGATCAGGACGCGGATTTTCTTTGGCATGAAGGCCTGCCTAAATTCGCTGGAAGGCCGTGTTGGAAACCTGTTTCAGCGGCAGGTCAAAGCCGGTGATCGATTCCGAATGGCCGATGAACATATAGCCGCCGGGCACGAGACAATCGCAGAGACGCGAAAGGACGCCGGCCTGCGTCTGCTTGTCGAAATAGATGAGAACATTACGGCAGAAGATGATGTGCATGGCATCCCCCACCTGGTATTTCTCATCCATGAGGTTCAACCGGCCGAAGCCGATCTTCGAACGCAAACGCGGCGTGATGCGCACCTCCCGCCTACCCGGCACTTTGGCGGTCATCACATATTTGCGCTTCAGTTCCGCCGGAACCGGCAACACCATGTCGTCCGCGTAGATGCCGCTCCTGGCCGATTGCAGCACGTCGGTGCTGAGATCGGTCGCCAGGATTGCATAGTCGATGCGACCTTCGCTTTCGGAAAATTCCTCCATCACCATCGCCATCGAATAGGGCTCCGCCCCTGTCGAGCAGGCAGCACTCCACGCGCGCAGGCGGCGATGGCCGGCGCGCATCAGCGCCGGCAAGGCCACAGTCTGCATGAACTCGAAATGTTTGGCCTCGCGGAAGAAATCGGTCTTGTTGGTCGTCACTGCATCGATGAGATAGACAGTCTCCTGTTCCAAGCCGCCATGGTTGAACAAGAAATCGCAATAATCGTCGAACGACGTGATGTTGGTGGCGCGCAGGCGCCGCCGCAGCCGCCCCTCCAGCATCGTCAGTTTCGTCGACGGCATCTTGATGCCGCTGTAGTCATAGATGAAACGCGCCAGCTTCTCGAAATTCCGCGTGCTGATGCGGTCACCGATGATTTGGCTCTCCTGAACGGCAACCGTTCCCATTCACCCACCCCCTTACGAATTCTTATGCGGCATGGCCGGCGCGATGCGGATCGAGCGCGACGGTGTCTTCCCGCGACAGCAAGCGGGCGAGATCGACGATGACGACGAAACCATTCTCCCGGCGCACGACGCCGGCGATGTAGTCGGAACGCCAGCGTACGCCGATATCGGGGGCCGCTTCGATCTGGCCATGCCGAAAGGGCGTCACCTCGAAGACGCGGTCGGCGACCAGGCCGAGCGTCAGCACCTTGGCCTCCATCGGAATATCCAGCACCAGCACACGGGTATGCGGGGTCGGAACGGTCTTGGTAAGACCGAGCTTCAGCCGGAGATCGATGGTCGGCACACCCTGCCCACGCACATCGCGCAGGCCGAGCAGGTAATCCGGTCCGTTGGGGATCTTGAAAGCCTCGGCATAATCGAGGATTTCGCGGACCACTTCGACCGCTACGGCGAAGACTTCCTCGCCGAGGCTGAAGGTGACGAATTGCGCTTCCAGAGCAGGTGAAGCCATGGTCATGCACTTTCCTTGAATTCGGCGTCGGCATCATCCGGGCCGCCCATGGAGAGATCGAGGGCAAAGCCCTTGAGACGCGCTTGCTGCGCCTGAACGGAGGCGGGTTTCGGCGCTTTCGCCTGACGAGCGACCGCAGCCGGAGCCCGGTCGGTCGTCTTGGCCGCAACAACACTGCGCTGGCGATTGGCCGATGTATCGACCTTGAAGAAGGCGATCGAAGCTTGCAGCTCTTCAGCCTGGGCGGCCAGTTCTTCCGAAGTGGCCGACATTTCTTCCGAGGCACCGGCATTCTGCTGCGTGACCTTGTCGAGCTGCTGGATCGCTTCATTGATCTGGGCGGCACCGATGTCCTGCTCGCGGCAGGCGGCGCTGATCTCGGAGACGAGTTCGGCGGTCTTGCGGATATCCGGCACCAGACGGCCGAGCATCTCGCCAGCCTCGGCGGCAGCCTTGACGGTATCGCTCGACATCGAGCTGATCTCGGCAGCAGCCGATTGGCTGCGTTCGGCAAGCTTTCGCACTTCCGAGGCAACGACCGCAAAGCCCTTGCCATGTTCGCCGGCACGAGCCGCTTCGACGGCCGCGTTCAAAGCGAGCAGATCAGTCTGGCGGGCGATCTCCTGCACGATGCCGATCTTTTCGGCGATCGTGCGCATGGCGCTGACGGCGCGAGTGACGGCATCGCCGCTTGCTTCCGCATCCCTGGCCGACTGGCGGGCAATCTTTTCCGTTTGGGCGGCATTGTCGGCGTTCTGCTTGATGTTGGCCGCCATCTGCTCCATCGAAGCCGAAGCCTCTTCAGCCGAAGCCGCCTGCTCGGTAGCACCCTGCGACACCTGCTCCGAGCTTGCCGAAAGCTGCTGGCTGCCCGAGGAGACGTTGTCAGCCGCACCCAGCGCATCGGCAACCACGCCGCGCAGACGTTCAACCATCTGCTCCAGCGCCAGGCCGAGCACATCCTTGTCGGAAAGCGGTTTCGGCGTCACCGTCAGGTCTCCGTCGGAAATCTGCGTGGCAATATCGGAGGTGGTGCGCAGGTTGGCGACCATGCTCTGCATTGCCAGACCGAGAACGTCCTTGTCGGAGAGCGGCTTCACGGCAACGGAAAGATCGCCCATGGCGATGCGGTCCGCCACGCCTGCGGTGATGCGCAAGTTCGATGTCATGACATTGACGGTATCGATCAGATCCTTGATCTCATCATTTGTCTTGACTTCGACCTTCTGATCAAGGTCGCCGAGCGCCACCGCCTTGGCGATGTTGGACACCTTGGTCAGGCCGCGATTGATCCCGAGCGTAATCCAGAAGGCGGCGCTTAATGCAATGATCAACGCGACGGCGGAGGCGATCGCCAGGATCATCAGCGTGTCTTCATAGAGAAGGTCGCCGCCCGCGTCCGTGGCCGCCAACTCCTTTTTCTGGATGTCGACCAGCTTGTTGATCACGTCGGTCATCTGATTGTTCAGGTCGCTCAGCTCGCCGTCCGAAAGCGCCTCGGCGCCGGCGTGATCGCCCTTGGCCTCGAGGGCCTGCAAGTCGGTGGAACGCTGGCGGAAGGTCTGGCCAAGCGATATCAATTTCTCCCAAAGCGGCTTGCCTTCCGCCGCCGAGGCAGCGAGACCCTCCTGGGCTTGTGAGAACATGGTGTCCAGATGAGTGCTGGACTCCTTATAAAAGGCGGTTTCCGCCTCACCGCTGGATATGAGCGCATCTTTCTGCGCACGAACGGCTTCAACTGCGGCAATGTTGGCGTCGAGCGCCAGTTGCAACCGTTTGACCGGTCCCTCGGTCATCTCGTTGCTGGCGTCGTTGAGGTGACCGAGACTGATGCTGCCGTAGACCGCTATGCCAATCAAAAGCAGCGTCATGGTGCCGAAGGCGAGGCCTAATTTCAGTTTGATGGAAAAGCGCATGTCCTATCCCCAGAGATAAAGAGGCAAATGAGTATTGCGGAACGGCGTCACCGTTTGACAGCGTCGTACCGATAAAGAGAGCCGTCGAACCGGGGAAAGCGATCCATTCACCTCCCCGTCACCGGACATCTCAAGAACCACGACGCCAACGCATACACACGTTGGGGATATCAGAACGCCGGGACCATGACGGTCCTGGCGGGAGTCATCGGGAAGCGCTCAGGCGCTTTCGCGGAAATCCGCGTCGCCGGCATCCGGGCCGCCCATGGAAAGATCGAGGGCAAAACCCTTGGCCCGGGCCTGCTGGGCAGCGACGGTCTGCACGGAATTTACCGCGGCAGACGTGGCACGGCGGTTGGCAGCCGGCGCAGCGGCAGCCTTGTGACCGACCTTGGTGGGCAACTTCCTGGCCGTGACTTTGCTGCCTGCCGTATCGACCTTGAAGAAGGCAATAGAGGCCTGCAGCTCTTCAGCCTGCGCTGCCAGCTCTTCCGAAGTGGCCGACATCTCTTCCGAGGCACCGGCATTCTGCTGCGTCACCTTGTCGAGCTGCTGGATCGCTTCGTTGATCTGGGCGGCACCGATGTCCTGCTCGCGGCAGGCGGCGC
This sequence comes from Rhizobium sp. CB3060, assembly GCF_025200735.1. Lineage (NCBI taxonomy): Bacteria > Pseudomonadati > Pseudomonadota > Alphaproteobacteria > Hyphomicrobiales > Rhizobiaceae > Rhizobium > Rhizobium sp. CB3060. The sequence goes on from NZ_CP104158.1 coordinate 2,662,807, forward strand.
TGATCTCGGAGACGAGTTCGGCGGTCTTGCGGATATCCGGCACCAGACGGCCGAGCATCTCGCCGGCTTCCGCGGCAGCCTTGACGGTATCGCTCGACATCGAGCTGATCTCGGCAGCAGCCGATTGGCTGCGTTCGGCAAGCTTGCGCACTTCCGAGGCGACAACCGCAAAGCCCTTGCCATGTTCGCCGGCACGAGCCGCTTCGACGGCCGCGTTCAAAGCGAGCAGATCGGTCTGGCGGGCGATCTCCTGCACGATGCCGATCTTCTCGGCGATCGTCCGCATGGCGCTGACGGCGCGAGTGACGGCATCGCCGCTTGCTTCCGCATCCCTGGCCGACTGACGGGCAATCTTTTCCGTTTGGGCGGCATTGTCGGCGTTCTGCTTGATGTTGGCCGCCATCTGCTCCATCGAAGCTGAGGCCTCTTCGGCCGAGGCCGCCTGCTCGGTTGCGCCTTGAGACACCTGCTCCGAGCTTGCCGAAAGCTGCTGGCTGCCCGAGGAGACGTTGTCCGCCGCACCCAGCGCATCGGCAACCACGCCGCGCAGACGTTCGATCATGACATTGACGTTGCCGAGCAATGCGCCGATTTCGTCGTGATTGGTGATTTCCGCCGTCTTGGTCAGATCGCCCTCGGCAACTTCTCGAACGACGGTATTGGCGCGGGCGAGACCCTTGCTGATCGTGTTTGCGATCCAAAACGCGGTCACGGCTGCAATCAGCAGCGCTACACCTGCGGCAACGAGCATCGTCAGGCGGGTGCCGGCATATTGCACATCGGCGCCGTCGTCCGCTTCCTTCATTTTCTGCTTCTCGGTGGCGAGCAGAGCTTCGAGAGCCTTGTCGATCTCGTTGGCGGCCCGGCGGGCATCGGTAACGGAGATGTTGCTTGCGCCTTCCTTGTCGCCTGCCTTCAGCAGTTGCCGAATCTGGTCGTCGGCCTGGATGAACTTCGCTGCGATGGCTTCGACGGAGTCCCAATGAGCGCGGCTTTCTTCGGTAGCGACCTTGTCCACGGCCGCCAAAGTGTCGGCAAGCTGCTTGCGTGCCACGTCGCCGGCAGCGAGCGCAGCCTTGGCTTCATCGTCGCTGTGGGCCGCAAGAAGGTTCTTCTGCTGACGGATGACCTGGAGCTGGGAGATGTTGACCTGCTGTGTCAACTCCAGTCGCTCCACGGGGCCTTCGAGCACGTTGCTGATGGTGTCGTTGAAAGCGCTAAGGCTCATGAGGCCGTAGCCGGCCGTGCCTATCAGCATGAGGATGATGAAGGCGAACGCCCCCACCAGCTTGGCTTTTATCGTTAGACGCATAGTCTTGCTTCCCTCGAAAATTCGGCCGCGGCAATGTTCAGGCGGAAAGCGCCTTGTTTCGCCGGGCGGAAAAAATCGCCTGCAGATTGGGGAGAATGATGAATTCCCCTCCGCGCTTGACCAGGCAGTTGATGTAGTCGGGACGCCAACGCATCCCCACGCTAGGCGGTGCTTCACTGGAAGCTTTTGCAAGTGTGGTGACTTCATTCACCTTGTCGGTCCGCAGACCCACGAGCGTGGGTTCATCCTGCAGGTCAAGTTCGATAACGATGATACGGCTATCGATAGTCGCTTCCGCCGCTTCCATGCCGAAAGCGAGACGGAGATCGGCAAGGGGGATCACCTTGCCGCGAAAGTTGATGACGCTGCCCACGAAGGGCTGGCTGCCGGGAACGGCGGTTTCCGGCAGAATGTCCAGGATTTCCTGAACCATGACCGCCTCGAGGGCGAAGGTTTCACCGGCAAGATCGAAGGTCAGAACTTCGACCTCGCCGTTTTCATTCCAATGAGTGCCATTCCAGAGATTGTCGGATTTCCTGGCTTTTCCGCTCATCCCGCTGCACGCAGATGCGCCTCCTGTTGCTGGCCGGCCGCGACCAGATGCACGACATCGAGAATGAGGGCGACGCTGCCGTCACCAAGGATCGTAGCCCCGGAGAAATGCGCGACGTCATTGTGCAGCTTCGACATAGATTTGATCACCGTCTGGTGGTCGCCGATGATCTGATCGACCACCAGGCCAACCCGCTCAGTCCCGGTCGAGATAACGACGACCTTCTGATGCACATCCGGCTTGGTGCCGGTGCGGAATACGTCCCGCAACCGCAGGAAAGGCACCAGGCTGTCGCGCAGCGAAATGAAACTGCGGCCACGCGAGCGCAGGTCCTCTTCCAGCGACAATTCCAGGCATTCCTCAACCGCCGACAGCGGAATGACGTAGCGCCCGGCGCCGACGCGCACGAGCAGACCGTCGATGATGGCGAGCGTCAGCGGAATGCGCAACGATACATCGGACCCCTGCCCCGGCAGGCTGACGATATCGATGGTGCCGCGTAGCGTTTCCACCGTCTGCTTCACCACATCCATGCCGACGCCGCGGCCGGAAAGATTGGTGATCTGCGCCGCCGTCGAAAATCCGGGCGCGAAGATGAGCTGCAGGAGCTCGGCATCGCTGAGCTGCTGACCCGGCTGGATCAACCCGGACGATTCCGCCTTGGCGCGAACGCGCCCACGATTGATGCCACGGCCGTCGTCCTTGATCGAGATGATAACCTCGCCGCCCGATTGCCGGGCCGACAATATAATAGTTCCAGCTTCGGCCTTACCGGCAGCAAGACGCTCTTCCGGCGGCTCAAGGCCATGATCGATGGAATTGCGCACCAGATGCACCAGCGGGTCGGCAAGCCGCTCGATTACGGTCTTGTCGACCTCCGTCGTCTCGCCTTCGGTGACGAGCTCGATGACCTTGCCAGTCTCTCGCGCCAGATCATGCACCAGGCGGCGGAAACGGTTGAAGAGGCTTGCGACCGGCACCATGCGCAGCACCATCATCGTATCGCGCAACTCGCCGGACAAGCGCTCAATCTCTTCCGATACCGATCTCAGCCCGATATCGGCGCTGGCACTGGCCAACTGGCTTAGGCGCGATTGTGCGATGACCAGTTCGCCGACACGGTCCATAAGTTCATCGAGACGCAAAGCCGGAACGCGAACGCTTTCGGCAGCCTTTGCCTGTCGCTGGTCGGCAACCGGCGCCGCAGGTGCCGCCACTTCCCGTTTGACCGGGACAATTTCGGCAGCGGCCGGCGCGGCAGGAGCAACGACCGCCTGCGGGGCAGCCGAAACGGCGGGCTCATCCGGCGTTGCAGCAACTGCATGGCCATCGATTTCCTCGACATCAAGCTGCATGTCGTCCATGACGAAGATGAAAACATCGTCGATGGCCGACCGCGGCTGCTCGGTCGTAACAGTGACATCCCAGGAAAGATGCAATTCCGTAGGCACCAGCGCGCTCAGCGGCGGAATGGCCGAGGTGTTGGCGAGGATGCGGCATTCGCCGAGATCGCGCAGCTCATCCAGCAACCCTAGCGGATTGGTGCCGTTGATCATCGCGTTCTGTGGCAGGCTGAAACGAATGCGCCAGGTCTTTCGCTTGTCCGTCACAACAGGCGCAGTCACGGCGACGGCCTGAACCGGCTTTGCAGCATCGCCGGCGCCGCCGACTGCTGCATGCAATTGCGCCAGAAGACGTTGGCTGGTGGCTTCGTGATTGCCGTTGGGATCGTCGACGAGGGCGCGCATATGGTCCTGCGCGTCGAGAACGGCGGCGACGAGCTCGGCCGTTGCCGGCGCCTGGCCCTTACGGACGCGGTCGAAGGCGGTTTCGCAATGATGGGTGAAGCCGGCGAGCGCATCGAAGCCGAACATGGAGCCCGAACCCTTCAGTGTATGAAGGCCCCGGAACACGGCATCGATCAAAGCCTTGTCATCGAGCTGATGCGTGAGATCCAAAAGGCCTGCCTCGATCTGCTCCAGGCATTCTGCAGCCTCGGTACGGAAGACAGCAATTGGATCGAGCGAGTTCATCTGCCCAGCACTTTCTTGGTGATTTTGACGAGATTTTCCGGATCGAAAGGCTTGGTCAGCCAGCCGGTGGCGCCGGCGGCCTTGGCGCGCGCCTTGAGATCAGCATCGGATTCCGTCGTCAGGAAGATGATCGGAACGCCCATGTGAGCCGGCAGCTTGCGCAGCTCCTCGATCATGGTCAGTCCGTCCATGACGGGCATGTTGAGATCGGTCACGATGAGATCGAAGTGCCCGGCCTTGGCCTTATCCAGGCCTTCGGCACCATTCTCCGCCTCGGTGACCTCGTAACCGGCATTGGTCAGCGTCACCTTGGTCGTCAGACGGATGCTGGCGGAATCATCGACAGTCAAAATCTTCGCACTCATGAATGTACCTCTTTATGGAGCCAGAATTGCGCATCCTCCGCCGTAAAGGCGTCGACGAACCCGCCCCTCTGCAAGACTTTCAAAACAGAACCGCTAGCCGGCGAAGAAAGACGAAGTGTTTTGTCGGAGGCCTTCGCCTCCATCCTTGCCGACTCGACCAATTGCACGAAGCTCAAATCGGCTTCCGCATCGTCGGCGACTTCGAGGACAAGCATTTTGCCGTCCCGAAGCTTCAAAGTCATACTTTGATAAATTTCGGAAATGTTCCTGATGCTTAGGATATTCGGCAGGGAAATAGATTCGGAATATTTATCATCCATTTCAAATCTGGCCCCGCTACCAAACGAATACTTGAGCAATAACTATTGAATCTCATGTCAGCCTTAAGAGGGAGTAAACACAGGTTGTATAATTCGTCGTTTCAGGGGATGTGAATTCTCACCTGGCATAAATGACCACTCAAATTTTACGATGAAAATATGATTGGGATTCAGGCGGTTAAATCGAATAGATCAAAACACGCACTTTCCGGTGAGTGAATATTAACGCTGCCGGGGAAAGTCTGGCATGCAACGCCCACGAGTCCGGAGAATTTACCGGAATTTTCCATCCCACATTTAAGAGTTGAGTCAAACAGGCCTTTTTCCAAGTAAAGGGACAGACATGACATACGCAACAGCGCTGGCACGCCGCATCGATCGCCAACGGGGATTCCCGCAGGCCATGGATGTCAGCCGCACCCTGGAAGCGGCGCGCAGCGAGGTTGAGAAACGCTTTCTCGACGGCGGCGCTGTTCTCCTGTCTGTCATGGAGGTTCTGAACCAACTCCTGTCATCCCTCGACAGGTTGACCAAGGCGCTCGACAGCGATGGCGCCAGCGACACCACCACCGATCTGTTGCAGACGGTGAGCGGCCTGTCCGACCTGCCCGGACTTGAGGTCAGGCGTCAGCAGAATTTCGCCGTTCTGGCTGAGGCCGGCACCAAGCTGCATGCCCATGTCACCGATATGCAGGAGACCATGCGTTACCTGCGTACCTTCGCCGTCACGGTGAAGATCACCGGTGCGGGCATTGCCGAATTTGCCGGTTTTGCCGAGGAAATTCTGGAGCGCATTCACTCCGGCACCGATGAAGTCAACACCTTCGCCCAGCAGCTCGGCGCCCTCGAACGCGAGTTGAAGGTCGCCATGGGCTTTGGCGCCACCACCGCGAAGGCCTATGACCGCAACGTTCCGCAAGTGGTGGCAGCACTGGAAAAGGATGCCCGCACCATCGCTGCTCACCGTAAAGAACTCGCTGTGATCGCCGCTGAAGTTGGCGCTATCGCCCGCGGCGTGCAAAGCAAGGTCGCGACCACCCTTTCGGCTCTGCAAATCGGCGACATTACCCGCCAGCGCATCGAGCACATACAAAGCGCCTTTGCTTTTCTGGAAGAATTTCTCGCAAGCGGCGAGGGCAGCAAGCTCGATACCGATGCCCGCCAGCGGCTCGAAAATGTCATTCATCACCTGACGGCGGCACAAATGCGCGACATGGTCACGGACTTCCAGCGGGAGTCCGGTAGCGTCGTCAAGACGATCGCCAGCTTCAGCCATGACACGCAGGAAATCCTGAAGCTGCGCGACGCCATGAAGCCCGACGGCAGAAGCGGCGACGGCAATGTGCTGCGCGCACTGGAACAGAGCGTCTCCGCCGCCCACACGATCGTCAAACAGGTCGAAACAGCCCGCATTCAGGCCGACGGCATCAGCCAGTCGACGCTCGGCACGGCCTCGAACCTGTTGCACCGCATCGAGACCATCCGCGCCGTCAAGACCGACATCCACTACATGGCGCTCAACACCAATCTGCGCTGCAGCCGCATGGGCGAAGAAGGTCGTTCGATCAACGTCGTCACCGCCGAACTACGTATCTTTGCGGCAAAGCTCGATGAATCCGCTGACGCGATCGTCTCCGGCCTCGCATCTCTCGAAACAGCAGCCGGCCACGTCGCCTCGGGCCAGGAGGCCTCAGACTATCGATTGGACGAGAGGCTGATCTCGGCCGTCGACACCATCCGCGCCGCCGCCAACATCATGGATGGCGAGTTGGAAACCCTCTCGGCGCATGGCCGTGAAGTGGCAAACAAGATTATGCTGTCTATCGGCAAGCTCGACTTCCAGCGCGACCTCGGCGAAACCTTGGCAAATTGTGCCGATACGCTCGAAGACATGGCCGGCAGCGATATGGCCGATGCCAGCGATTTGGAAGAAATCATCGCGCCGCTCAGCGCCCGCATCTTTAAGACCTACACGATGGCGCAGGAACGCAACGTCCATCGCGATATCATCGCCATGGACGTTAGAGCGGCACCGATTGCGGCAGCGCCGGTCAAATCAGACGACGAAGATCTTTTCGCGGATGCTTTGTTCTAGCGGGATTGGCTTTCACGTAGAGCGCCATACGTTCAAATAAACGCTGCGCGCTTTAAGCATTACTGCGACCTGCGAAATTTGTTCGCGGCGTCGATCGCAGCCTTCTGCTGATAATCCTCGATGCCCTGGTAAAAATCCTCGAGCTCCGGATCTTTCAGGCCGGCGCGACGCGAGATGACATACCAGGTAGCCGCAGCGACCGGGTCCTGCTTCGTGCCGAGCGCGTTAATATAGAGATGCGCCAGCTTGTTTTGCGCAACGACATTGCCGCGATAGGCGGCGACCTTCATCCAGTTGAAACCGTTCTCCAAATCCTGCTTGCCGCCGATCCCGTTGATCAGCCAAATGCCCATGTCGAGCTGGGCGGTGTCGAAGCCCGCATTGGCGGCGCGCGACAGCCATTCACGGGCCTGCTCCTTCTTCTCCTGCGGCAGGTCGGGCAGATTGAGATAGAGCTGAGAGACGGCATATTGCGCATCGGCAATGCCCTGCTGCGCCGCCTTTTCATAATATGGGAGAGCCATCTGCAGGCCCTTGATGCCTGGATTGTCCGCCGTCAGGCTCTGCCCCCAGTTGAATTCGGCGGATGCCTGGCCGGCATCGGCCGCCTTCTTCATCCATTCGTCCGCCTTCTTCTCGTCGCGCGGCACGTCGCGCCCCTCCATCAGGAGCAACGCGTATTTGAACATCGACGTCGCATCGCCGCCCTCGGCTGCCTTGCCATACCAGAAGGCAGCATCCTTGGTGTCGCGCTTGACGCCCAGGCCCTGCGACATCAGTTCGGCAAGCAGGGTCTGCGCCGCGGGATCACCGAGCTGTGCCCGCGGCAAGGCTTTCTGGAACGCGGTCAGGTAATAGCCGCGCTGGAAGGCGCCATAGGCTTCGTCGACCTTGCCGGTAAAGGGCTTTTCCGGTGGCAGGTCGGGCAGCTTCGCGCCCATGCGATCAAAAACGCCGACACCCTGGGAAGGCTTGATGGCATCGTCGGCTTTCGGCTCGGCACCGGGCCCGACCTTCTCCGTCTTGAAAGTGCCGACGGTGGCATTCAATGGCCGCGTCACCACGCTATCATTTTGTGCCGGCGCGCTATCGTCCGGCGCCGCAGTCTCATCCGACTGAGCGGCATCGTCGGATTGGCCGCTATCGGTGGGCCGGCTGCCCTTTTCCGGCTGTGTCGTAATGCCCGGCAGCGACGTATCGCTGTTGTTCGATTGGGCCACCGCCAGCGGCGGCAATGCCGTCAGCCCAACGGCGAGCGCAGCAACAAAGAAACGGTGACGGAATCGAGGCGTGAGCGACATGGATTGCTATCAATCTTCAAACCGTGGCGCTTTTTCGTCGAGAAGCGCATTCACTTCCGCAACGATGGACGGCGCCGCCGAAGGGTCGGCAAAAACGGCCGTGCGCAGCGCCACGAATTCGGCGCCCGACAAAGCCACCTCCAGCGCCGATTTTGGATCGGTGCCACCCATGACGATGCAGGGAATCTCGATCATCGAGGCCCACCATTCGCCGAGTGCGACGTTTTTCGGATGCGCCTCCGGCTTGATGTCGCCGTCGAGCTTGCCGAAGAAGATATAGTCGGGACGCAGTTCGCCGATCTCCAGCGCATTGTGCCTGTCCGTGGCGCTGCCACCGCCGACGATCAGCTTCGGCACGAATTTCTCGACCGCCTCGGTGAATTCGGCAAGATTGCCGGTAATGTGCAGCCCGTCGGCCTTGGCGCGGCCCGCGACACGGCTATCTCCGGCAATCAACGCCGCAGCACCCGCCGCCTGCACCATCGGCACCAGCTTTTCCGCATGCTTCTGAAAGGTGCTGTCGTCGAGCCCATATTGCGGAATGATGACCGACGCCACATCCCCGCCTCGCAACGCGTCAGCCACCGCCTTCGCCTGCTCCTCTATATCGGCGATATCGGGAACGATGAGAACAAGGCGGCAGCGATCTTCGGGCACGGTCATGCAAGCTTCCATATTTGCGTTCATTTATCAGGGATGGCGCACCCATTCGATGCTTGTGAGTAAATCCGTTAGAACTTGCTGACAAGGGGAAACAGACGCTGATCTGCGCATTGCCCGCCCGACAACTGAAGACTCAAGTTGATATTTGCCGCAGTACCAAAATAAAGCTAGAGCCTCGTACTTTTAATCGAACCCATAGCCAGCGGCTGTAAAATAGTTACGACATTCTTGGCTGTTGAAGAGGTCGCAAATCGATCCGAGAGCATTGGAGAGTGCGTCAAACGTGCGAGCGGCCGCGGCTCTAAGGTGGGCCTTAATTTTGGCGAAGGCCATTTCGATCGGGTTCAAATCTGGCGAATAAGACGGCAGAAACAGGAGCCACGCCCCAACTTCCTTGAGGCAGGCTTTGGCTTTATCGCTCTTGTGAACGCGAAGATTATCCAGGATGACGACATTGCCTGGTTCGAGTGTCGGCGCAAGCTGGGTCTTGATGTAGGTGTCGAAGATTTCCCGGTTCATCGGCCTGTCAATAATCCAGGGAGCGGTAAGACCGAAACAGCGCAAGCCTGCAATAAAGGTCTGTGTCCCCCAGTGGCCAAAGGGCGCATCCGCTATGAGACGCTCGCCACGCGGGGAGCGCCCACGCAGTCTCACCATCTTTGTGTTCACCGCGGTTTCGTCCAAGAAAACAAGTCGATGCGGTTCAAATCGCATCCGGGGTTGGCGTTTCGAAATCCAGACATCACGATCTTTTCGGATATCAGCGCGAGCGCGTTCCGACGCCATCAACTGTTTTTTTATATGTGTATCCCTGCGTTATCAAAAACCGCGACAGAGACGATGGTGGAATAACCAATCCATGTTCATCCGTAAGGCGACGGGCAAGCTCTGGCATGGTGATATCCGGTTTGCCTTCGACCTGTGCAACCAGGAAATCGCGAAACGCTGACAGCTTCCCTGCACCTGGTGGCCTTCCTTGACGCGCGGGGGTTATCAGCCCAGTCCGCTCCCGGCGTTGCAGCAGCTTGATCGCACTGCTGTCGCTGATTGCGTAATGACGGGCAGCGGCTCGCCGTGATTGGCCGCTAGCGACCATGGAAACAACACGCTGACGAAGATCAACAGAATGAGATTTACCCATGTGATTCACCTCCAACCGCAGTGAATCACACCAATACCCTCGTGAAAACCCCACTCGATTCTCAATTCAAGTGCGATGCTCTAGGGGACTGATCGCCGACTGGTTGGGATTCATGATAAATCATATGAAACTAGTGCGCATAATATTCGCATTAATATTGAGCTTAGCGCTTTGCGCGGTTCGCACGGTCGCCCTGGCCGATCCAGATGAAGCCTTCATAGCCTATCAGAAGTCGGATTATGCCACCGCCTTCAAGCTTTATCATGAAAGAGCGCTGAAAGGGGACGTGGCGGCTCAAGGCATGGTCGGCACTCTCTACGCTTACGGACGAGGCGTTAAGCAGGACGACACTCAGGCAGCCTTCTGGTTTCAAAAGCTAGCCGAACAGGGCATTGCTAAGGGACAATTCGCATTGGGAGAGATGTATCTCGCAGGCCGCGGCGTACATCAGGATTATTCCAAGGCGGCCGAATTATTTCGCAAAGCCGCGGAACAGGGCGAACCTTTCTCCGCATTTTGGCTGAGTATGCTGTACGAACAGGGCCAAGGAGTCCCCAAGGACCCACAGCAGGCGGCCTACTGGAAGAAGAAATCCGACGAGAACATGCCCGACTTTTCCAATCTTTTGCTTCCGCAACAGCAAAAGTAGGGCGCGACCAACATGATTCATCATGCGGCGCACAATTGACTTGCCGCTCTTTGGCGTTTGACGTAGCTTCTCGCCATGTCGATCATGGACCCCTTCGCAGCCATCGCGGATCCGAACCGGCGCCACCTGCTGGAGGAGCTCCGCCGCGCACCGAAAACGGTCAACGAACTGGCGCAGGGCCTGCCGATCAGCCGCCCTGCCGTATCGCAGCATCTCAAGGCGTTGCTCGACAGCAATCTCGTTTCCGTCACCACCGAAGGCACGAAACGCATCTACGCGGTCAACAGCCGCGGTTTCGATAAGCTCAATTTGTGGCTGGATCAGTTCTGGGCCTGAGACTGGCTCTCTTGCGCGCGCTCTGCAGCAATTTCCCGATCTTTGTCAGGAAAGTTGCGCCAACTCCCACTCCTCACGTTTTGAAGTTGGCGCATCCATATCGACTGGAGTAGTCACCGTCTATTACAAAGGAATTGTTTCAGGGCCTCTTGGCCCGCCTGTCTTCCTTGCCACGATCGGCGGCTTTCTGTCCTCAGGAAGACGTTGTGTCAGTGAACTGACGATCGCAGACGTTGGATTTCGTCTTTGAGGCGCAGCTTTCTGCGCTTGATGTCGGCTATTTCGGTATCATTGATAGAGGGAGATGTCAGTGCAGAATGTAGCTCCTCCTCGAGAGCGACATGTTTCTTTTCGAGCGATTCAAGATGAGCTTGAACAGTCATATGACCCTTCCTTCCTCTTACGAACCTTGGCCATCCATCGCCAAAGCTCTAGGTGTCAACCCTACTACTGTGCCATAATATTGGACCCTTGTCGAAGGCCAAAACGTGGCTTATGAGCGGCAAATTCGTGATGAAGGATAACTTCCCGTTACCGTCATTTGGTGATAGGAGCTTGCGGAATTCACGAAGCGGAACGAGCACGAGTCCGCAGGGCATTGGGGAAATAGGAATGGCCGATCAGGAACAGGCGGAAATCAGGCTGATCGTGGCGCGGTTGCGTCAGGAACATGAGGATTACGACGCCGCAATCGACGCCATGATCCAGACGGGCTGCGACGCGCTCCGCATCCAGCGCATGAAAAAGAAGAAGCTCGTCATCAAGGACAAGCTCACCAAGCTGGAAGACCAGATCATTCCCGACATTATCGCCTGAGGAGCAGACGCGACGATGATGACAGAAAGACCGCCCGTCGCCATCATCATGGGTAGCCAGTCCGACTGGGAAACCATGAAGAACGCCGCTGACACGTTGGAAGCGCTGGAAATCACCTATGACGCGCGCATCATCTCCGCACATCGCACGCCGGACCGGCTGGTGAGCTTCGCCAAGGGCGCACGCGACGAGGGCTTTAAAGTCATCATCGCGGGTGCCGGTGGCGCCGCCCATCTTCCGGGCATGGCCGCCTCGATGACGCCGCTGCCGGTCTTTGGTGTACCGGTGCAGTCCCGCGCCTTGTCCGGCCAGGACAGTCTTCTTTCCATCGTGCAGATGCCTGCAGGCATTCCCGTCGGCACATTGGCGATCGGCAAGGCCGGCGCGATCAATGCCGCCCTTCTCGCCGCCGCCGTCCTGGCGCTTGGCGACGAGGATATCGCCGAGCGGCTGGACGAATGGCGCGCCCGGCAGAGCGCTGCCGTTGCTGAGTATCCGATGGACGACCTATGACCGAGAAAACGATCGGCATCATCGGCGGCGGCCAGCTCGGCCGCATGCTGGCCATGGCGGCGGCTCGTTTGAACTTCCGCACGATCATCCTGGAGCCGCAAGCCGATTGCCCGGCCGTGCAGGTGGCGGACGACCAGATCGTGGCCGCCTATGACGATCCCATTGCGCTTGCCGAACTGGCGAAGCGCTGCGACGTCGTCACCTATGAATTCGAAAACGTGCCGGTCGCCGCCGCCGAAAGGCTTGCCAAGGATATTGCCGTCTACCCGCCGCCGAAGGCGCTGGAGATGGCGCAGGACAGGCTGACCGAAAAGCGCTTCATCAACGATTGCGGCATTCCGACCGCCCGCTTCCATGCCGTCGACAGCCAGGCCGATCTCGAAACGGCGCTTGCCGACTTCGGCGGCCAGGGCGTGCTCAAGACTCGCCGTCTCGGCTACGACGGAAAGGGGCAGCGCGTCTATCGCTCGTCCGCCGACAGCGCCGAAGGCGGCTATGCCGCGCTCGGTAGCGTGCCGCTGATTCTCGAAAGCTTCGTGGCGTTCGAGCGGGAGATTTCCATCATTGCCGCCCGCGGCCTGGACGGCAGCGTCGCCTGCTACGATCCGGCGGAAAATATCCATCGCAACGGCATTCTCCACACCTCCACCCTTCCCGCCAGCATCTCCGCGGAGACGGCGGGGGCGGCACGCGTGGCGGCGGAGAAGATTTTGACCGCGCTCGGCTATGTCGGCGTCATCGGCATCGAGTTCTTCGCGCTTGCCGACGGTAGCTTGATTGCCAACGAAATGGCCCCGCGCGTGCACAATTCCGGCCACTGGACGGAAGCTGCCTGCGTCGTCTCGCAATTCGAGCAGCATATCCGCGCCGTCGCCGGCCTGCCCCTCGGCAATCCGGCGCGTCATTCCGACTGCGTGATGCAGAATCTGATCGGCGACGATATCCTTTCGGTTCCCGATTGGCTGAGCCAGGATGACGTGCTGGTGCATCTCTACGGCAAGACGGAGTCGCGTCCCGGCCGCAAGATGGGCCACGTCACGCAGCTTCGCCGCTAACAGCCCTGGGAAAAAACCCCTGACATGGTTGACAGGGCCCAGGCGACAGGGTATTTGCTGCCCACCCTAAAGAGCGCGCCCCGAGCGCGCTTTTGATTGTTAAAGATACCGGGCGAATGTGACATTCCCCCTCAAACATCGCGGATCAGAAAAATGAAGATCAAGAATTCGCTCAAGTCGCTCAAGGCGCGTCACCGTGACAACCGTCTGGTCCGCCGCAAGGGCCGCATTTACATCATCAACAAGCTGAACCCGCGCTACAAGGCTCGTCAGGGCTGATTGTGCGTGGCGCCTGGCCCTGGGCCAGGCGGACCGTTCGCGGTCGCTTGAGATGATCACATCAAAATTATTTTGATCTTCGACATTGGCGGGCTACTATGCCCGCCATGCGCATTTTTGCTTTGTCATATCTGGCCTTGCCGATTCTCCTCGCTCTGACCGCCGCCGCACCGCATGTCGCTATGGCGGATGATTCTAATATCGTTGAGAAAAAAGATCCGAACGCCGCGTCCGGCAGCCTGTCGTCGAAGCAGCAGATCGATAATCTCTTCACGGCGTTGAAGCGCCAGCGCAATCCCGACCAGGCGAGCCTCATCGCCGACCAGATTCGCATGGAATGGAGCGATTCCGGCAGCGCCACCATCAATCTCCTGATGCAGTGGGCCGATAAGGCCATCCAGGAAAAGCGCAATGCCGCTGCCATGGATTTCCTTGACCAGGTGATCTCGCTGAAGCCGGACTATGTCGAGGGCTGGAATCGCCGCGCGACGCTGAATTACGCCATCGGCGACTATCGCAAATCAATGGAAGACATCAATCAGGTGCTGCGGATAGAGCCGCGCCACTTCGGCGCGCTTGCCGGCATGGCCGCGATCCTAAGCGAAACCGGCAATGACGAGCTGACGTTGAAGGCCTGGGAGCGCTTCCTTGAGATCTATCCAGCGAATCGCGCCGCCCAGGACCAGTTTAATACCCTCTCTGAAAAAATCGCCGGCAGCCGCACCTAGAGCATCTGTCTGCTTGCTGGTGATTCCACCTGTAAGCGGCATGGTCTGGGGTTTTACAACAACGGGCAGGCCTACGGCGGACGAGAGGTCATGAACGTCGGATAGGCTGGTGGTCCAATTCTCTACTTCATACTGCAATGATCGATGTTCTATTTTGTGCTCTTGTCCTGCTTCTTGCCGCCGCAGCCGGTTTCTCGGCGTATAAGACACGCGCGATCGAGCAGGCCTATCCCAATATCGGCGAGCTGACCGATATCGGCGAATTCCGCATGAACGCCCTGCACTTGCCGCGCCCGGCCACGGCCGATCTGCCACCGCTGGTCTTCATCCATGGCGCCAGCGGCAATCTGCGCGACCAATTCGAGGCCTTTGCCGGCCCGCTCGCGGGTCGGGCGGAAATGCTCTTCGTTGATCGGCCCGGCCATGGCTATTCCGAGCGCGGCGGCCCGGAAAATGCCCTGCCCTCCGGCCAGGCCGACGCGATCGCCAGATTGATGGAGAAACGCGGCATCGAAAACGCCATCATCGTCGGCCATTCCTTCGGCGGCGCCATCGCCGCCGCCTTCGGCATGCGCCATCCCGACAAGACGGCTGGCCTGCTCTTCCTAGCACCGGCGACCCACCCGTGGCCGGGCGGAATCGACTGGTATTATACGCTTGCCGCCTTTCCCGTCTTCGGCTGGCTCTTTGCCCATCTGCTGGTGATCCCGCTCGGCCTGCACCGTGTCGAAAGCGGTACGCTCGGCGTCTTCCGCCCCAATCAGCGGCCTGCCGATTACATAGCGAAGACCGCGCCGGAGCTGGTGTTGCGGCCAAGGGCCTTTCGCAACAACGCAGCCGACGTTGCCAATCTCCTCGCCTATGTTTCCGCCCAAGCACCACGCTACCGCGAGATCACGGCGCCGACCGTCATCATCACCGGCGATAGTGACGATATCGTCATGGAAGAGCTGCATTCGCGAGGCCTTGCGCGCGACATTGCGGGCGCCGAGCTCATCACCATCCGCCATCTCGGCCACAAGCCGGACTATCTCGCGACCGACGTGGCCATCGCCGCGATGGAGCACCTCGCCGGCCAGTCACGCGATCTCCAGGCTTTCGCTCAGGAGGCGGAAGCCCGCCTCGCCCGCCTGAAGACCGTGCTGCCGAGCGAAGCCGCCGCCGCTCAGGCGGTCACGAGTTCGTAGTCCGGCGCATCGACAAACACCCGCCCCTGTGGCGTCGCGTCCACCGTTTGCCGCACGGCTTGCAGCATGATCGACGCCAGCCGCTCCGTCGCCGGGTTCGCTTCCGCTTCGGCGCGATGCAGGACCAGATCGAGCTTCGGCAGCGGCGGGAGACCGGCTTCGCCTGGCGCCATAAGCCGCACTTTGTCCGGCAAACCCAACGGCGTACGCACCGTCAGGCCCAACCCAGCGGCCGTTGCAGCCCAGAGCCCGCCAAGGCTGGGGCTGACGAAGGAAATGCGCCAGCCGATGCCTGCATGGTCCAGCACCTTGGTCGCGATCGACCGCAGCAGGCAGGGAGCTTCCAATGACGCGAGCGGCAGCGGTTCGCCGCTATCGGCACGCCAATGGGTGGCACCATGCGCCGGCCCGACCCAGCACATCGGAACCTCCGCGATCCGATCGGTATGGGCAGTGCGAAACCCGTCGCTCCAGGCAAGGGCCAGATCGAGCTTGCCGGAGGTCACGCGCTCGACCAGCTCGGCATTGCGCACCACACGCGCCTCGATCCGCACCTTCGGATGCGCGCGCGCAAAGCGGCCGAGCACCTCCGGCAAGAGTGTCTCGCCGAAGTCCTCCTGCAGGCCGAGCCGCACCCATCCCTCCAGATCCGCGCCTTGAAGCGCAGTCGCCGCCTCGTCGTTGAGATCCAGCAACCGCCGCGCATAGGCGAGCATGGTTTCGCCGGCTTCCGTCAGCGCCAGCCCGCGCCCAGCCTTGCGGAAGATCGGCGTGCCCGCCTGTTCCTCCAGTTTCTTGAGCTGCGCGCTGATCGCAGACGTCGAACGCCCGAGCCGATCCGCCGCCTTGGCGAAGCTGCCAAGTTCCATGCCTGTCACGAAGCTGCGCAGAACGTCGAGATCGAAGATAACTTTCCGCATGATCAACTATTCACATTTTTGGGACTATCGATCCAATATTATCTGATTTTCCGAATGATTATCCCGTGGCATTGTGGCCCCGTCAAGTGGACAGATGACAGGAGCTTCCCATGCCGTTCACCCGCATTTCCCTTCTCCGCGGCAAGTCGCCGGAATATCTGCAGACGCTCTCGGATAATTTCCACCGCGCCATGGTCGAAACGTTCGATGTGCCGCCCACGGATCGCTTTCAGGAAATCCATCAGTTGGAGCCGAACGAGCTGATCTTCGACCGCACCTATCTCGGCGGCCCGCGCTCGGACAATTACGTTTTCTTCCAGATCACCATCGGCAAACCGCGCTCGACCGAAGTCAAGAAGGCCTTCTATCGCCGCCTCGTCACCCTGCTTGCGGATGCGCCGGGCATTCGGCCCGAAGATATCATGATCAACATCATCACGACGACGCGCGAGGACTGGTCCTTCGCAGACGGCATCGCGCAGATGATCGAACAGGCCTGACGACGATGAACCAGACAAGCATTCGACAGCCATTTCCGATCCATCGCGCCGGAACCGCCACGCAGCATTCGCCAGAGGGCATCGCCAATGCGCCCTTCTGGGTCGAAATGTTGGTCGAAAACAACAAGGATGGTGGGCTCACTGCCATGCGCTGCACGCTGGAACCCGGCATCATGACCCGTTGGCACACCCATCCACATGGCCAGATTCTCTACGTCCTGTCGGGTGTCGGCCTTGCCCAACGTAACGACGAACCGACTGAGGAACTGCGCGCCGGCGACTGCATCACCTTCGCACCCGGCGAGCGTCACAGACATGGCGCAACGCTGGACAGCACCTTCGCCTATATCAGCATTCAGGCCGCACAGAACGGCGCCGCCGTGACCTGGCTGGAGGATTGACTATGATTGCCATGCAATACAGCTTCACCCTGCCTGCCGACTATGACATGGCGATTATCGATCGCCGCATCCACGACAAGGGGCCTATGCTCGACAATTTTCCCGGTCTGAAGTTCAAGGCCTATCTCACGGCCCGGAAAAGCGATGCCAGGACAGGAAGTCGCGAGAACCTCTATTCGCCCTTCTATGTCTGGGAAAAGGATGAGGGCTTGAGCAATTTCATCTGCGGTCCTGGTTTTGCCGGGGTGACGGAAAGTTTCGGCTGGCCGCAGGTGAAGACCTGGGTCGTCTGGCACACTGCAATTTCGCCAGATATTCGCGACGCCCGGTTCGCCATCCGCGAGATCGTTCAGATGGAGCCCTACGCACCGCTTGCCGAGATTCGTCAGCGCGAAAGCGATGCAGCCGCTGGCGAGGTCGCGCGCGGCGAAGCGCTTGCTTCCGTCGCCGCCTTCGAGCCGACCGGTTGGACGCAGGTGCGTTTCCGTCTGCTTGCCGATCTGCCAAAAGACGTTTTGAGGCCTGGTGTCCAGATCTACGATGTCGGCCACCTTTCTTTGTCGGATGCCGGTTGAAGTGTCACCGGGACAAAGTCGTTGTTTTAAAGAGAACCACGGCGTCTTATTGATGAACGGCCTTTCCGCAGCAGAAGAGTGTTCCCTCCATGGTCGATATTGCAATGATTGAAGCCGCTCGCGATCGCCTCGACGGTCGCGCGCGACGCACTCCCCTTCTCTCCTCCCCATTCCTGGATGAGATCGCCGGGCGGCGGCTGTTCGTGAAAGCGGAATGCCTGCAGCATACCGGTTCCTTCAAGTTTCGTGGCGGCTGGTCGGCGGTTTCCGGGCTGGAACGCTCCCTACGTGCCAAGGGCGTCATCGCCTTCTCCTCCGGCAATCACGCCCAAGGTGTGGCGCTTGCCGCGCAACTGCATGGCATCCCTGCCGTCATCGTCATGCCGACGGACGCACCGAAGCTGAAGATCGCCAATACCCGCGCCTTGGGCGCCGAGGTCGTACTCTACGATCGCATCAAGGAGGATCGCGACGAGATCGGTGCGCGGCTCTCCAAGGAGCGCGGCCTCACCCTGATCAAGCCCTTCGACGAGCCGCTGGTGATCGCCGGCCAGGGAACGACAGGGCTGGAAATCGCCGAACAGGCAGCCGAAGAGGGCATCGATGCCGCGACTGTGCTCGCCCCCTGCGGCGGTGGTGGCCTCACCTCGGGCATTGCACTGGCACTGGAAGCCCGCGCGCCCGGCTTCAAGGCCCGCCCCTGCGAACCCAAGGACTTTGACGACACCACCCGCTCTCTTGCCTCCGGCAAAATCGAACGCAACGCCGCTCTGCAGGGCTCGATCTGCGACGCCATCATCACTCCACAGCCTGGCAATATTACTTTTCCGATCCTGAAGCGCCTCTGCGGCCCCGGCCTTGTCGTGACCGACGAGGAAGCGCTGGACGCCATGGCACTCGCCTTCACGCGCCTCAAGATCGTGGTCGAGCCTGGTGGCGCCGTTGCGCTGGCGGCCGCCCTTTTCCATGGCAATGAGATCGACGGCGACACGGTCATTGCGGTCACCTCCGGCGGCAATGTCGATACCGATGTCTTCGAAACGGCGCTGCGCCGCCACTAACCGTCAATTCGTCGCGCGACGATAAAGCGCCAGCGAGCCGGCCAAGGCGAGGAGCGCGCCACCGCAGGCGCGTTCCAGCCATTTCGTACCTTCCGTCTTGAGGAAACGCACGGCTTGCGAGCCGAAAGCGGCGTATCCGAACATGATCGCGAAATCGAGCGAAGCGAAAAGCACCGCGAGGATGGCATATTGCGGCATTTGCGGTGCGGCAGGATCGATGAACTGCGGCAAAAAGGCCGAGAAGAACAGATAACCCTTGGGATTGGTCACCGCGACCATGAAGCTCTTCATTCCAATGGACAGCATCGTCCCTTTCGCCTGCCCGGCACTGGCCTTGAGCATGCCGTCGATCGTTCCCTTGGAGCGCAGCATCATGATGCCGAGAAAGGCAAGATAGGCAGCACCCGCCCATTTCAGCACTGAAAACCAGAATTCCGAGGCGGCCAGCAACGCGCCGAGCCCGATGGCAACCGCGCCGATCAGCACGAAATCCGACAGCACGGCGCCGACCATGCCCGCCAGGGCGCGGCGCACGCCGTAGCGCGAGCCGTTGGTCAATGCCAGGAGCACGGTCGGCCCCGGCGTCGCGATGCCGATGAAGGAGACAGTGGCAAAGGCAAGCAGCGTGGCAGTGTGCATGATTTCCTCCCCATGACTGTCGGAAACTTGCATGCACCGCTGCGCTTTGCAAGCATGGGGATGGATCTCCACAACCTCTAGACGACCAACAGCACAGTACCGGTGCCAAGCAGAACCAGCGTCCATACGAGATCCACATTGATCCAGGCGCTGCGCAATATTTCGAGCCCGACCCAGCGATAGACCGCGAGGGCAACGAGGCTTGTGACCACTAACATCGCAAGGGTGTGGACACCGACGGCCGCAATCGTCATCGCCGCGGACGCATCCCCGCCGATGTCATGCAATGGTGACCCCGCAAGGCAGAGCGGCATCAAGGCCGGCAGGAGCATGAGCCCGGCGCCGTGGGCCGTCGCCATCAAAAACGACCAGAGCACGAGGCCCGTAAGCCCAGTACGCATGCCGATGCGAACGCGGTGCCGGTATCCATAAAAGTGATGCCAGATAGCCCATGCGATGAGACCCAGCCCCGTGACCGTGCGTACGGCGCCCTGATCCACAAAAAGACCGACAGCGACCACCGCTCCGGCAACAAGCGCGATGGATACGGCGTGGCCAAGGGCAATGGCGGGCACCGCCTTGACCACGGCTGCGGAACTCTGCCGATGAACGCCAAGCGCCACGGCAAACAACCATCCCATCGCGGGGTTGAGGCCATGAAAGGCGCCCAATCCCGCCAGCAGCATCCAGGGCCAGAGTTCGTTCATGGGGCGCCTCGTCCGGCTGACCTATGCTCACGGATAGCAATAGGAATCCGACGAGCAATCCCCACCCTGCAAGCGGACCTGGTGCGGACGATGCGATTTCGGCCACTCGACGAAGAATTTCTCGTCGAAGGCAATGCCGCCGTCCGCGCCCGCGTCGAGCTTTACCATCCAGCCGGAAAGGCCATCGGGATAGAACTGCTCGTCGATCGCGCCATAGAGCGAGTTGGTGAAATAGACGCGGCGACCATCGCGGCTGATCTCGACCATTTGCGGGCCGCCATTCAGCGCGCCATTCTTCGCTTTCGGGTGCGACGCGCGCGAAACGATGCCGCCGATCCTGACCTTCCCCGTCAGCTTCGGCTTGAAGGGATCGGAGACATCATACTGATGCAGATCGCCGGTCCCCCAGCAGGAGACGTAGAGAAATCTGTCATCCATCGAAAGATCGATGTCGGTAACGAGCGGCGGCACGGCACCGAAACCCTTGAGCATCGGCGGTAACTGCTCCGGATCGGCAGGCTCCGCTGGAATGTCGATCACCTTCGTCACCGCCCACTTCTCGCCGTCGCGATGCCAGACCCATATCGAGGAGGAGAGGTCCTCAAGACTGAGAACGCAGTTGACGAAACCATAGGCCTTGGTCGGGTCATGCGCGGGTCTGAGTTCGAATACGAGCTGATACTTGTCTCCGAAATCGATCGTCTGCAGATGCTTGCGCTTGTGCAGATCCCAGAAATGCAGACGGCGGCCATATTTTGCGCCGAGCAGGACTTCCGGAATCAGGCCATTTTCGAATGTATCCGGCGTACCCCACTCGCTGGTGACGAGCGTATCGTGACCAAGGTGCCACCAGACATCATAGGAAAGCTGCTGCGGTCCGCGATCCATTTCCCATTGGCCGCGCACCTCGAAGGTCTCGTGATCCATGAGGAACACCCCGCCCGGTCCCTTCCCCTCGGCATTGCCAAGAGCGGCGACATAGATCCCTTCCGGTCCGCAGTGAATGGTGTGGGGCCGGGAATATCCGGCGCGCTCGGCGACTTCGCCGGGCTCGATGACCTTGACGATCGATGGTTTGCGGCCATCGGGCTTGGTATCGATGATGTGGATGCGCGAAGACCTCAATCCCGGCACGACCAGATAACGGCGCTCCGCATGCGGATGCGGCGCATTCGGGCAAAGGCAGGACGAGCAGGCATTCCAGCCGAAATGATGCAACTCGTCACCGACATTGGGCATCGCGACGGAGGTGACGATCTGACCGTAAGAGGCTGAATTGGGATCGACATCGACGACCGCGAGCTCGTCGGGAACCGCTCGCGTCGGATCGAAGGCAACGACATAGGCAAGCGTCTCCGGCGCCGCCTTCATGGCCATGCGCGGTGACGGATAAAAGCTCGGATCGGGTTTCCACGTTACCATGTGAAGTGCTCCTGGCTCGCGATTGCTGAACAGTGAAGATGTTCGCTAGATGCTTGCCGACAGCAGGCTCATCGCTGCGGACGGGGCAGGATCAAATGCTTCAATGGGATACTGATTTGCGACTGTCCTCTCCGCTGAACATGCAGCAGAGGCAATCCTCCCCGCGCGATTATCTCAGATAAAGGCGGGTTTGGGCAGCCTTTTTCGCCGCCATTCTCACCACAGCGACCGGTTATCTTTTCAAGATGAAGGTTGGCGCGAAGGCCCTGGCCTTTCCCATAACGCAAAAGCCCGCCGCCTTCTCAGGCAGCGGGCTTCGATACTTGTAAATACCGGCAATCAGACGCCTGATTGGCCGTCAGAGCCTATATAGGCGATGCGGAGCATGTTGGTCGCACCGGGAGTGCCGAGCGGCACGCCGGCGGAGATGATGATGCGGTCGCCGGGCTTGCCGAAGCCTTCCTCGGCGACGATGCGGCAGGCATTGTTGACCATATCGTCGAGGTCCGTGGCGTCATGCGTGACGACACAGTGCATACCCCAAACCACCGACAGACGGCGAGCCGTCTGGATGATCGGCGACAGCGCCAGGATCGGAACCTGCGGGCGCTCGCGCGAAGCGCGCAGACCGGTCGTGCCCGACGAGGTGTAGCAGACGATGGCGGCAAGCTTCAGCGTCTCGGCGATCTGACGGGCAGCGAGCGAGATAGCGTCGGCGCCAGTTGCTTCCGGCTGCGCGCGCTGAGCGTAGATAATGCCCGGATAGTGCGGCTCGCGCTCGATGGTGCTGGCGATCGAAGCCATTGTCGATACGGCCTCGACCGGATAGTCGCCCGAAGCGGATTCGGCCGACAGCATGACGGCGTCAGCGCCTTCGAAGACGGCGGTGGCGACGTCGGAGACTTCGGCACGGGTCGGAACCGGCGCCGAGATCATCGATTCCAGCATCTGCGTGGCGACGACCACCGGCTTACCGGAACGGCGGCAGGCGCGGATCAATTGCTTCTGGATGCCGGGAACCGCTTCGAGTGGCATTTCGACACCAAGATCGCCGCGGGCGACCATGAGCGCGTCGGAAAGCTCGATGATTTCCTCGATGCGCTCGACAGCTTGCGGCTTCTCGATCTTCGACATCAGGCCGACGCGGCCGCGCGAAATCTTGCGGACTTCGGACAGGTCTTCCGGACGCTGGATGAAGGAGAGCGCAACCCAGTCGACTTCGTTGGTGGCGAGAACGGCGTCAAGGTCGGTGCGATCCTTGTCGGTCAGCGCGCCGACGCCAAGCAGCGTATCCGGCAGGCTGACGCCTTTGCGGTCGGAAATCTTCGTACCGGAAATGACGGTCGTGACAATGCTCTTGCCGTCGCACTTTTCAGCGCGAAGCGCGAGCTTGCCGTCGTCGATCAACAGCCGGTGACCGGGCTGAACCGACTCCAGGATTTCCGGATGCGGCAGGAACACGCGGGTATTGTCGCCGGGCGTATCGTTGTTGTCGAGCGTGAAGGTCTGGCCGGGCTTGAGATCGACCTTGCCCTGGGCAAACTTACCGACACGCAGCTTGGGACCCTGCAAGTCGGCGAGAATGCCGATCGGACGGCCACAGCGGGCCTCGACGGCGCGGATACGCTGGATGAGCGTGCGCATCAGGTCATGGCTGGCATGGCTCATGTTGATGCGGAAGAGGTCGGCACCGGCCTCATGCAGCTTCTGAATCATCTCCTCTTCGGAGGAAGCTGGGCCGAGCGTCGCTAGGATTTTGACTTTTCGGTTGCGTTTCATCAATTCTGGCTTTCTTGGCTGCCCGGGGTATCGGAGAGCTGAACCATCCAACTCGCCTGACGCCCCGTGTCGTATTCCTTGAATCCCATTTTCTGGTAACCGCGCGCGTAGCAATCCTTCACGCCTGGGATTTTGAATTCATTTTCCGCCACGCACATTTCGATATCGCCCGTCCAGCGGCCGCCGCGAGCTGCATCTTCTGCGTAGAGGTAATAATAGCGGGATTGAAGCGGCCCTTCGATCAAAGTCGCGCAGGTGGTGGCCGGAACCTGCCACCATCCCTCGGTCACCCAGCCTTCCTTCGCACGATAGCCGATCGCCACACCCACGAGATTCTGCGTACCGTTGCAGACGCGGAAATCGGCATGGGCTGCATTTGGCATGAAGAAAAATGGCGCGGCGGCGGCAAGGATGAAAAATGCGAATCGGGCAAGCGGCCCTGACCGCGTAACGAAACTTGGCGCGACTTGGCTGGACACGGCTTCCAATGGGCTCCCGGTTATTCGTTGTTGCGTCTTCTTGCGCTGCCATCCCACGAATGTCAACGCAACTCTAATCGATTATATTTTCTTCACGGGATGGTAGCAGTGCCCTGCGGCCTCGCTCTCGCCCGATCAAGAGGCCGAGCCTTGCACCTTCTGCCCGCGCATGCAATCAAACAACGGGCTGAAAAATGCGATAATCGACAATCCACATGAATGACTTCAAATCTTTCGAAATCATAACCGGCAATCGTGACAAAGGCATGGTCATCCTCGGCGATCATGCGATGCGGCACCTCCCCGAACGCTATGGCCGGCTAGGCCTGCCCGAAACTGCCTTTTCGCGGCATATCGCCTATGACATCGGCATCGAGGGGCTTTGCCGCCAACTTTCGGCGCGGCTCGGCGTGCCCGCCGTGCTGGGCGGCTTTTCCCGCCTGCTGATCGACCCGAACCGCGGCGAAGACGACCCGACCCTGATCATGAAAATCTCCGACGGGGCGATCATCCCAGGCAATCATCCGATCACCGAGGAAGAGTGGAACTACCGCATCGAGGCCTTCCACCGCCCCTATCACCGCGCCGTGGATGAGACGATCACATCGGTCGCCGACGCGACGGGCAAGGCGCCGCTGGTGCTGTCGCTGCATTCCTTCACACCGGCCTGGAAGGGCGTCCCTCGCCCTTGGCATGCAAGCGTGCTCTGGGACAGCGACGATCGCGCCGTGCTGCCGCTTCTTGCAAAGCTCAGCGCCGACACCAATCTCGTTATAGGCGACAACGAACCCTATGACGGGGCGCTGAGGAACGACACCATGTACCGCCACTGCATGGCCAAGGGCATCGCACACGCGCTGCTCGAAGTCCGCCAGGATTTGATCGGTGATGAGGCGGGCATCAGCGAGTGGGCCGCGCGGCTGGCGCCGATCTTTGCGGCGATGAACGACGACCCGGCGCTACACGAATATAAGCGCTATCCGTCGCGTACCGGCCCGTATGACGAGGCTTGACGCCAAACAAGCAAAGCGGCCTCGGACGAAATCGTGCCGGAAAAATGACGTGAGGAAACAGAGATGACTGAGCTCACCAAGGAACAGCAGACCGAACTGGAGGCAGCCGCCTTCCGTCGCCTTGTCGCGCATCTGCGCGAGCGGAGCGACGTGCAGAACATCGACCTGATGAATCTTGCCGGTTTCTGCCGCAACTGCCTGTCCAACTGGTATCGCGAGGCGGCAGAGGAAGCGGGCCTGCCGGTGACCAAGGACGAATCGCGCGAAATGGTCTACGGCATGCCTTACGAGGACTGGAAAAATCTGCACCAGACGGAGGCTTCCGCTGTGCAAAAAGCCGCTTTTGAGCAGAACAGGCCGAAGGAATAGGGCGACGTTCATCGAGACGGCTTGACCTCGCGCTCCATTCACGGCAGGTCAACGGCCCATCGAATTCAGGCCTCAAGGCAGCAAGAGAGGATATGACACATGGAAGAAGTGGCCACGACCGGCGATATCAACGTAGCGGCGGCGGAACTCCGCCAGTTCATCGAGCGCATCGAGCGACTGGAAGAAGAAAAGCAGACGATCGCCGACGACATCAAGGACGTGTTCGGGGAAGCGAAAGGCCGGGGCTACGACACGAAGGCGATGAAGACGATCATCCGCCTGCGCAAAAAGGACGCCAATGAGCGCCTCGAGGAAGAATCCATCCTTCAGACCTACATGGCCGCGCTCGGAATGGAATAAGCTTTCGGCGGAATGGAAGCGCGAGGAGCGCGTTCATTCCGCTGCTTCCGCCGAAATATTTTTGAACAATCAGCCGCTTTCCCGTCATCATTGGGCGAAAATTGCGCCCTGATTTGGGGTTCTTCTCAGACCGGTTTCAACGGTGAGAAAGAGTTCGAGAGATGGCTGTATCAATTTCGAGGTTCATCGAGAGTAAGATTCTGTATCTGGCCTTCGCCGGTGCAGGATTGGGTGTGTCCTGGTGGATCGGCGGGGGAGACATAGAAGCGTCCCGCCCTTTGCCGCAAGTAGCAACCGTCTTCGCTGCCGACACGCAAAACAGCCGGCCTGCAAAGGACGATCTCCTCGCATCACTTCCGCAGCAGACGCAATCGGACGTCTCCACGGCAACGGTAGCGTCAACGCCGGCAAACCTTCCGATCCCCACCATCATCAGGACGTCCTCCGAAGTTGCGACGAAAGCAACTTCGAAACGGTACGATGCGACACGCACTTTTGAATCGTGCCTCCCCGAATGCGAAACCCGTGATCCCCTGGTCGCGTCTCCTAGCAAGGTTTCGTACGCCGAGCCCTCTGATGACTCCGACTACGACGTTTCCGAAGTCGTCGTTGAGCCACGCAGGACGATCATGGCGTCGATCGTGGACGGTGGCGAAGACTTCATTGCCAACGTCGGGGCTGCCTCGCTGGGAGCATATCGGAAGAGCGAGTCAGCGTTGAGGGTCGTGGTGGACCCTCTGCGATGATATTACGGCCAAGTGCCAGGACAATCCTCACGACGACGGTTGCTCGGTCGCGACCGCGAAAGCGATGTGGCCTCGATCATCTTATGCAGCAGTGCGGCGAGCGCGCCGAAATAACGGAAAACCGTCGTTTCCGCCCTAAGATTTGACCAATCCTTTCATTGTTAATTGATAATTAACCATAATTGCGCTTAACCTAAATATTGAACTCAGGGGCTTGATTTCAAAATTCATCGCGTAATTTGCCCGTGAATATAACGACAAATGATTGCCGCGATCAAAGATGCACTTAGTCAGAATAATAGCCCTCGTAACATTGGCCGTTGTAGCGACCAGTTGCACGACAACGGGCGGAGTGCGGCAATCGGCTGATGCGGAAACCGTGCCTAATGAAAAAGCTTTGGCATTCCCGCCGCCCGGCGGCCCTGCCATCGTCAGCGTGGTCGAGCGCAAGCATAAAGACGATGTAGAGCAAACGATATCGCTCTCCACGACATCGTCGGTTGCCGGTCAGAACTTTCTCAAAGTGCAGTTTCTCGGCGCGTCCGGCTCGAACCCGGGACTTGGCAGCACGCCTTATCAAATGATCAGCGAAGGCGCGATCTCGCGCGAGATGGCTGCGACGATACCCGGCGTTCGCCTCGCTCGCTCCGCAAACTTCGTGCAGAACAGCTACGGCCCCTTCGGTTATGCTTCTGGCCAGAGCCGGGCGGGCGATACCTGCATTTATGCCTGGCAGCAAATCCGTGCCGGTCATTCCCCGCCGGTGGAGCAGCGTAATTTCAGCATGGTTCAGGTCAGGCTCCGGCTCTGCGATGCGCAGGCAAACGAGCGGCAGCTCCTAAGCACCGTTTACGGCTACACGATCGCCGGCGGCTTCGAAGGCGAGACCTTGAACCCCTATGGTGCCCCGCGAGGAGCCGATGCTTTGCTCGGCCATCCTGGCGATCCGATTTACCCGGATGCGGGCGGCTACCGAAACGGTGCGATCACCAGCGGCTATGAAGCCCGCCCTGTTGCCGTTCGTCCCGCCGTCGTCCGTCGCCAGGTCACGGTCCAGCCGCAAGCCGTCACTGTGGCTCCGCCTCAAGCAGTCGGTCCTCGCGTACCATTGCCCGATCCGCAAGGCAGCATGCCCCAGACAGGCGTCACGACCGCGCCGGCGCAGATACCGGCACAGGTTCAGCCCAGAACGATGGGAACCAACGGTACAATCGTACCATCCCCAGACTGTATCGGCGACGCGGCCGCGACCGCGGCCTGCCGGAGATAAACAACCTAGAGCGCCGACACGCGTGCGGCTCAGCGCCATTGAAGGGACATCGATGCAAACAGCGCGAAGCATCTTGATGTGGATGGTGGTTTCGCTATGCGGGATCGTCCTGATCACATTGCCGGTCAACCTGCAGACTCAGCTCATCGCGAGCACCGCTGTCGTTGCCATCATGGCGATCATCAAGATCCTCAAGGCTCAGGGAACCTGGCGGCTGATTGCGCTCGCTTTCGGTACGTCGATCGTGCTGCGCTATGTCTATTGGCGCACGACCAACACCCTGCCACCCGTCAATCAGCCGGAAAATTTCATCCCTGGCCTGCTGCTCTATCTTGCAGAAATGTACAACGTCGCCATGCTGATGCTCAGCCTTTTCATCGTTGCGACGCCCCTGCCTCCACGCACCGCCCGCGCATCGAAGGTACAGCAATTTCCATCCGTCGACGTTTTCGTTCCGTCCTACAATGAGGACACAAAGCTTCTCGCCAACACACTCGCCTCCGCCAAGGCGATGGATTATCCGGCCGACAAACTCAAGGTTTGGCTGCTCGACGACGGCGGCACTTTACAGAAGCGCAATTCCACCAAACTTTTGGAATCGCAGACGGCAATTGCGCGTCACAACGAACTCAAGCAGCTTTGCGACGATCTCGATGTCGAATATCTGACGCGCGACCGCAATGAGCACGCCAAGGCCGGCAACCTCAACAACGGCTTGAAGCATTCGAGCGGCGACCTGATCGCCGTCTTCGATGCCGACCATGCGCCGGCCCGCGATTTCTTGCTCGAAACCGTCGGTTATTTCGAAGACGATCCGAAGCTCTTTCTCGTCCAAACGCCGCATTTCTTCATCAATCCCGATCCGCTGGAGCGCAATCTTAAGACTTTTGACAACATGCCGAGTGAGAACGAGATGTTCTACGGCATCATTCAGCGCGGTCTGGACAAGTGGAATGCCGCCTTTTTCTGCGGTTCGGCGGCTGTATTGAGCCGCACCGCACTGGAATCGCAAAAGGGCTTCAGCGGCATCAGCATCACCGAGGACTGCGAAACGGCATTGGCCCTTCATGGCAGCGGCTGGAACAGCATCTATGTCGACAAGCCGCTGATTGCCGGTCTGCAGCCCGCGACGTTTGCAAGCTTCATCGGCCAGCGCAGCCGCTGGGCTCAGGGCATGATGCAAATCCTGCGCTTCCGCTTCCCGCTGCTGAAGCGAGGCCTCTCGTTGCCGCAACGGCTTTGCTACATGTCGTCCACGCTTTTCTGGCTCTTTCCCTTTCCTCGCACCATTTTCCTGTTCGCGCCGCTCTTTTATCTTTTCTTCGATCTCGAGATCTTCACGGCGTCCGGCGGCGAATTCCTCGCCTACACGCTTGCCTACATGCTCGTGAACCTCATGATGCAGAACTATCTCTACGGCTCCTTCCGCTGGCCGTGGATTTCGGAGCTCTATGAATATGTCCAGACGGTGCATTTGCTGCCCGCCGTCATCTCGGTCATGCTCAATCCGCGAAAACCGACGTTCAAGGTCACGGCCAAGGATGAGTCGATTTCTACCAGCCGTCTTTCCGAAATCAGCCGCCCCTTCTTCGTGATTTTCGCTGTGCAGATCCTCGCAGTCGCGGTAACGATATACCGCATCTATGCCGAACCCTATAAAGCGGATGTGACGCTCGTCGTCGGCGGATGGAATATGATCAACCTGGTCCTGTCCGGTTGTGCGCTTGGCGTTGTTTCAGAGCGTGGCGAGCGGTCGTCCTCGCGCCGCGTCAGGGTCAATCGTCGCAGCGAATTCGGCGTCAACGGCCGGTGGAATTCCGCCTCGATCGAGGACGTTTCCGTCCACGGCGCGCGATTGAATGTCTTCAACAAGGAGCTTGATCCGATCGTCGTGGGTGCGGAAGGGGTCCTCCGCTTTCAGCCATATAGCGGCGCGGAGATGGAAACGCTGCCGGTTGTCGTCCGCAACGTCCAGCGAACCGGTGAGATAACGACAATCGGCTGCCAATATGTTCCGAAAGGTGCCCTGGACCATCGTCTGATCGCGGATCTGGTGTTTGCAAACTCCGATCAATGGACGCAGTTCCAGCAGGCCCGCCGCCGCAATCCCGGTATCATTCGCGGAACCATATGGTTTGTGGGTCTGTCGCTTTATCAGACAAGCCGCGGTTTACTTTATCTTTTCCGCAGCATGCGATCCGAAAGCGAGGCGGAGCAGCAAGGGGTAAAGGCGAGCAATTGATGAAGAGCGTCCTTTCAGCGCTGATTTTCCTGCTTGGCGCCACGATCGCCCATGCTCAGACGGCGCCTTTCGACATGTCCGGTGAACGGCCGAAGGGTGCGAAGCCGATCATGCCGGAAACATTGATGCCGCGGGTCACTGCACCGCAAACGACCACCCCGCAGGTGACGAGTCCAAAGGTGGTCACTCCGCAAGCGGCAGTTCCGCAAGTAGCGGCTCCGCAGGCGACCGCACCCAAAACAAGCACGCCACAGGTCGCGCCTGTCCTACCGGCGCAAAATGTTCCGGTGGTGAAGCAGGCGGCAGCAACGCCGGCGGCCGCTGATTTCCGGCGGTATGTCGTGCCGTTCACAGACTTCCGACTGCAAGGCGAATATGATCGGAAATCGTGGTCGATTTTCCTCACTCCCGAACAGGCCGCCGCTCCGGCCAAGTTCAATTTCGCCTATCAGAATGCGGTCGTCGTTGCCCCCGAGGCTTCGCAACTGACCATCTTTCTCAACAATCGCCCTATCGGCCAGCAGCAGATCGGCTCGCCGGATAGCGCCTCCTCGATAAGTTTCGACATCCCGCGCGGTCTGCTGCAGCCGGGCGCCAATCTGGTGACCTTTGAAGCGACACAACGTCATCGCACCGATTGCAACATCCAATCAACCTACGAGCTTTGGTCCGATATCGATCCGGCAAAGACCTATCTAAGCTTTAGCGAACAGGATGCACAAAGACTGTCGAGCACGGATGCAATCCGCGCAATCGGTGTCGATGGTGCCGGCAAAACCGAATTCAACCTCGTCGTGCCGGCTCTGGCGCAACCGGGCACTACAAAACCGCTGATGCGGCTGGCCCAGGGCCTTTCGCTGCTGAGCGGAATGCCAAATGAGACTTTCTCTTTCAGCACGGACACGCTACCTCCGCCCGGTCCCGGAAAGATGACGGTGCTCGTTGGGACGCCCGCCGAGCTGCAGCCTTTGTTTTCGGCACCGGCGGCAGCACAGACCGCCGCACTGGCAACTTTCGTCAAGGATCCGCGCACGGGCTCGACGATCCTTCTCGTCAGCGGGCCGTCCTGGCAGGCGGTTTCCGGCGCCATCGATACCATCGTCTCGCCGACCGACAGAGATCCGACCGTCCGCAGGGATATCTTGGTCACCCAGCGCTGGACCGCGCCGGATGCACCATTCCTGTTTTCGGACACGAGCCTCTCATTCTCGCAATTGGGCATCGACACGACGGAATTTTCGGGCCGCCGCTTCCACACCAGCTTCAATGTGGCAATCCCGTCGGACTTCTATGCCAATGCTTATGGCGAAGCGACCATCCTTCTTGACGCCGCCTATGCGAAGAACGTTCTGCCGGGAAGCCATGTCGACGTTTATGTCAATGGAAGCATCGCGACGACGAAGCCGATTACTGCGACAGGCGGCGGCATTTTCAGGCATCTGCCCATTCGCGTGACGATGCGCCATTTCAAACCTGGTCTCAATACGGTGACGCTGGAAGCGATGTTGCTGACCAACGAGGACCAAGCCTGCGCGCCCGGCACGACCTCCAACACGACGCCACGTTTCGCACTGTTCGATACAAGCCAATTTCATATGCCGGATTTCGCCAGGGTCGCCCAGCGTCCGAATCTGGCAGCACTGGCAGGCACGAGCTATCCTTACAATCGTGGTCTCGCGCCGGTCGCCCTCTTCATCGACCGTGCCGATCCCGACACCGTATCCGCAACGGCAACATTGCTGGGACAAATGGCGGTTGTTGCAGGACATCCAATCGATGTGGATCTTATCGCCTCGCCGAGCGGCGTTGGAAACCGCGATGCGATCTTCGTCGGCTCGATTTCGCAGATGCCGACGACGACGTTGTCGCAGATGAATATCGCGACGGCCAGCCAAGCATCCTGGCGTCCCCCCACAGCCGGGCAAAATGGCCAATCGGAAACGACTGTCACATTCGACGAATGGCGCTCCAGAATCGGCGGCGGCGCATTGCAGCGCCAAATTTCGCTGTTTCAGGATTGGATGCGCCGCAATTTTGATATCTCGCTCAGTTCACTACAATTCATTCCCAGTGCCGAGCGTGTCTTCACGCCCTCGAATCTCAACAGCTTCATGATTGCGCAGGGAGCGAGCGCCACGGGCGAATCCTCTTGGACGATCGTCACCGCGCCTTCGGCAAAGGACTTGAGAGCCGGAGTCGAAGCCATGACATCCCAGGCCGATTGGCCGCAGATTGCCGGTCATATCACCGTTTATTCCAGCAAGACCGGAAAGGTCGACACGGTACCCGTCAGCCGCTTCGACTTCGTCATGACTCAGCCCTGGTCGTTTACCAACTACCGCCTGATTGCCGCGAACTGGCTTTCGACCAATATTCTGTCCTACGCATTCCTGCTTATCATCCTCTTCTTGCTGCTCGGCGTCGCGACGTCCGGAATCCTCGCAAAGATCGGCAGGCGCGGATGAGGCGCTGGCAAACCATGGTCGTTGCCGGCGGCGTCGCTCTTTTGACGATGTGCCAGCCACTTGCGGCGCAACGCGCTGCAATCGATCCCCAGGCATGGGCCGCCTACAAGGCGAAATTCCTCGATGCAAGCGGCCGCATCGTCGACAACGGAAACGACAATATCAGCCACAGCGAGGGACAAGGCTACGGCTTGTTGCTTGCCTATCTTTCGAACAGTCCCGCCGATTTCGAGCAAATATGGTATTTCACGCGAACCGAGCTGCTGCTGCGCGACGATGGTCTCGCCGCCTGGAAATGGGACCCGGCCGTCACTCCACACGTCACGGACACGAACAATGCCTCCGACGGCGACATACTGATTGCTTACGCCCTGGCGCTGGCGGGATCGGCATGGAACAAGAAGGACTATCTGGAGGCGGCAGCGACGATAGCGCAGGCGCTTCTATCGCATGCCGTGGTCCACGCAGGCGGACGAACACTGCTTCTCCCGGGCATCAAAGGCTATGCGGCCTCGGAACGCGATGACGGGCCGGTCGTCAATCCCTCCTACTGGGTTTATGAGGCCATTCCCGTCATGGCTTTGCTGGCACCATCGGACGAATGGCAAAAGCTTGCGGACGACGGCCTGTCCCTGCTGCAGTCGATACAGTTGGGACCGCGAAAATTGCCGGCCGACTGGGTGAGCCTGCGCGCCAAGCCGAAACCCGCTGACGGTTTCGACGCCGAATTCGGTTACAATGCGATTCGCATCCCGCTTTACCTTGTGCGGGCGGGGATTTCCGACAAGGCGCTGTTGACGCGGCTGCAGGCGGGCATGACGGTCGAAGGCGATGAACCAGCCACGATCGATCTGGAAACTGGCAAGCCAAAACAGCCACTTACGGACCCCGGTTATCGAATTGTTAACGATGTTGTGGCGTGTGTAACAAGCGGGGCGAAGTTGCCCGCTTCGGTTCGGCAATTCGTGCCGTCACTCTACTATCCGTCGACCCTTCAATTGTTGGGTCTGGCTTTCGTTGAGGAGAAACATCCGGAGTGTTTATGAAATCCTCCCTACTTACGGTTTCGGCGGCAGTCGTGGTGGCGGGATTGGTCATCGCGACGAAAGGCCGTGGGAACCTCGAAGAGGGATTGGGGCTGGCCGCGCAAAATCGTCAGGACAGCCAAGTTTCCCAGACCGGAAGCATCAAGCCGGTCGATATGGCCTTCAACTCCCCGCCGCTGGATATGAAAACCGTCTCCGATCGTATCCAGGCGACAGCACCTTCCGCAGTTCTGTCCGATACTTCGCCCCCTGTCCAAGCGGCATCCGACACACCGGACGCCGTTGCGCAAGCGACGCCTCAATCAGCCACACCGCCGCCCAAAGTCGACGAAAGCGCACTTCGCTATTTCGCAAGCCACGGCGACAAGGCGAGGCTTCAGGCAGAAATTTCCCGACTTCAGGCGCTTTATCCGGATTGGGTGCCGCCAGCCGATCCGCTGGCCATCCCGCAAAACAGCGACAAGCAGCTCGAAGCCATGTGGCAGCTCTATTCCGAAGGGCGCTATGCCGAGCTGCGCAAGGCCATCGCGGATCGCCAGGCGGCGGAAACCGGCTGGCAACCGCCCGCCGACTTGCTGGAACGTCTGGATGTTGCCGAAGCGCGGGCGCGTCTGGTCAACGCCTCCGATCTCAAACAATATGCAACCGTGGTCGACATCGGCGCCAACACGCCAAGCCTGCTTACTTGCAGTGACATCGACATTTTATGGCGTGTCGCAGAGGCTTTCATCAAGACCAACAGGTCTACCCGCGGCCAGGACGCTTACGTCTACATCCTGAAGAATTGCGTCAATCCTCAGGAGAGGCTCGCAACCGTTCAAAAGGCGTCGGCACTGCAGCCCTATCAGCCCATGCAGGATCTTCTTGCTCTGGAGAAACCCGACGGCAATGGCGGGCGGGAATTTGACAGCATCCGCACGGACCTTGCGCGGCGCTTCGTCGCCGAGGGCAATGATGATCCGAAACTGTCCGTGGCGCCGGACTATATTTCTCAAGTGGAACGTGCGGCTGAGACCCAGGGTCTCGCGTCCGACGCCCTGCTGCTCGGTTGGTATCATCTGCGCCACCAAAACAATGGCGAAGCGGAAAAATGGTTTCGCATGGCCCGCGCAAAGGATGATTCCGCTTCGGCATCGCAGGGATTGGCCTTGATCCTGATCGACGATCATAAGCCGCAGGAAGCCGAAGACGTCATGTACAGATGGCGGAACGAGTCCAAGGATGCGACAGCAACCTATCTCGCGGCCACAGCCAATCTGATGGCGCTGCAACCGCCAGCCAATCTCAGCGAAGACGTGCTGAGCCGCATGGCCGCCGAAGTCATCGAGCAAAAATACGTGCCGACTGCACAGGAATTCGGCTGGTATGCGCGTTCACTGAACCAACCGCAAACCGCGATACGCTGGTTCGAGACCGCATTGCGCTGGAAACCCGACGATGAGCCGTCCGCCTATGGCCTGGCCATCACCCGCAATCAGTTGAATGACCGGCAGGGTGTCGCTGAAATTCAACGGCTATGGGCGGGCCGTTCGGAGCGCATCGCCAGGCTCGGCGAGGTCACGCCTCAAGCGCCCATAGGCTATGCACCGCTGCCTTCACCAAATCAAACCACGCCGCAAATGGGGGCTGCTCCAACCAACGCACAGCCGCTCGCAACCCCTGCGCCGTCCGAAACCAATGTCAACACACGCCAGCGCACGACAGCGCGCGTGGTATATAGCGGGCCTGAGACACAAGTCACGACGGTTCGCCGCGGCGCCCGCGGACTGCGAGGTTGCTCCGCGACGATCAATGCCCAGCGCCTCGATCCGGCGGATGCTTTGAACCGCGGCTGGTGCCTCATGGACCTCAACCGCCCGATGGAGGCGATCGAAGCCTTCGAGGTCGCGTTGAATAGCCCCGCCGGCAAGGCGCGCGAAGACGCGGCCTATGGGCAAAGCCTCGCCTATCTGCGCGTGGGGCTCGCCAACAATGCGGCTGTTGCTGCAGCCAAGGCTCCTCTCAGCCGCCAGCGTGCTGCCGAATTGCAGGTTGCCATCCTCGCCGATCGCGCGCTTACGGCATTTTCCGGCAAACGCTATCAGGAAACCCTGATCTATCTCGATCAACGCGCGCAACTGCAGCAGGAACGCGTCGATCTCATGGTTCTGCGCGGCTACTGCTATCTCAATCTCAAAATGTACGACGATGCCGAGCGCATATTCACCGCCGTGGCTGCGACCGGCAACAAGGACGGAAATCGCGGGCTTAACGATCTGAGGCTCGCCACGCATGCGAAGCCCGGAGACTGATTTTGGCAGCACAAGTTTGGCCAAACGATAGAGGGGTTCAGCATTTCCGTGGAAAGCTGAACCCCTCCTGTTTGCCTCGTCGGTTCAGTCTGCGGTCAAAGCAGCTTCAACAGCGCTTGAGCGGCAGCCGTTGATGATGCCGGATTCTGACCGGTTACCAGCCTGCCATCGGTGATGGCAAAGCTCTGCCAGTCGGCGACCTTCTCATACCTGCCGCCAAGGCGCTTCAGTTCATCCTCCACGAGGAAAGGAACAACGGAGGTAAGATGGACTGCCTCCTCTTCGCTGTTCGCAAACCCCGTGACGCGCTTGCCCTTGACCAGAGGCTGCCCCTGATATTGTACGTGATGGAGGACTCCGGGTGCGTGGCAGACGGCGGCAACCGGCTTGCCCGAATTGTAAAAATCCTCGATCAGGGAAATGGATTTCCTGTCTTCCGCCAGATCCCACATGGGACCGTGACCGCCGGGATAAAAAACGGTATCGAAGTCGGCAGCGTTGACGGTCGCGAGCTTTACGGTATTGGCCAGCACGGCTTGCGCGTCCTTATCGGACTTAAAGCGTGTCATCGCTGGAGTTTGATTTTCAGGCTCGTCGCTTTTGGGATCGATCGGCGGCTGTCCACCCTTGGGGGATGCGACCGTGATCTCAGCCCCGGCGTCCTTGAAGACGTAATAAGGGGCCGCAAACTCTTCCAGCCAGAAGCCGGTCTTTCTTCCCGTATTGCCAAGCTGATCATGGGAGGTCAGCACAATCAAAATCTTGCTCATCGGCATTACTCCTGAATTGGATTTTACCGGACACCCCAGCATTCCGCCGGCGTGCGAAAGCATGCGTAATATGCATCGGTTCGATATGTCGACAGCCGCCGGAACTGTAGAATCATCAAGACGGCCAACTGCGAAAGGACGGCCACGAGCGTCGATCTCGGCCGGATTCTGATGTCACCGCCAGGCACGGGTTTCTACCGCCTTGCCCGACAAGCACCTGCACTTTACCAAGCAAAGCGCTTCCGTGCTTCCTGAAAATTCAGATTCTTGCGCTCAAGAGACATTGAGACGGGCGACACAGAGAGCGTCGCCCGTCATCTCAGCCGTTGTTGCCATCAACCATCCGCCGTCAACGATGCAAGCCTGAAGCTCAGGCTTTTGCCGCCGCTGCGGCGCGCTGCTTTCGATATTGGACCGTCGGAAGGCCGCCCCAGCCCCAATTGTCCAGATCCACCTCCTCGATCACCACATAGGTGGATTCCAGAGGTTTGTTCAGCACATCAAGCAACACTTGGCTGACACCGGCAATGATGGCGGCTTTCTCTTCCGCGGTGACCGAATTCCGGTCGGGGTTCGTTCCCTCACGAGTAACCTGTACGGTAACGATCGGCATGACTGTTTCCTTTCAAGATTTGGATTCGAGGACTTAATTGCCTTGGCGCTGCAATTTCACCAGCGGCCAGCGTTTTGGCCGCCATCGACGTGGAGGATTTCACCGGTTACAAAATTCGCCGTCTCAAGATAGAGAACCGCATCGACGATATCGCGGATCTCGCCCATCCGGCCGACGGGATGAAGACTCGAAAGCGCCTCGTGCGTTTCCGGCGCATGCATCGGCGTTTTGATGATCCCTGGCGATACCGCGTTCACGCGGACGCCGGTTTTCGCGAATTCTATCGCCAGTTCCTGAGTGACCGAGTTGAGGCCGCCCTTGGTCAAGGAGGCGAGCGCTGCCGGCACGCCGGCGATCGGCTGATTGACTATGCTCGTGGTGATGTTGACGATATGGCCCGAGCGTTGCTTCAGCATCTCCGCAGCAACGCGCTGCGTGATGTGAAAGAAGCCGGCGACGTTCACGCTCATGTTATGATCGAAGTCCTGCTGAGTGAACTCGATGAACGGCTTGGCAAGGAAGACGCCGGCGTTGTTGACCAGCGTATCGATGCGGCCGAAGTGCTCAAGTGCTTCGCGAACTACCCGTTCCGCGGTTTCCGGGTCGGCGATATCGCCAGCCACGGTATGTACACCTGCGTCAGAGTTGGCCTTGATCGACCGGGAGGTTGCGACGACACGATAGTTGCGATCACGGTAGGCTCGAACGAGCCCCTCGCCGATCCCTTGCGAGGCTCCGGTGATGATGGCGACCTTCTGTTGACTGCTCATGATGTGTGCATCCTTTTCAAGTGCAGCGGCCGGGGTTTCGGGCCGCCCAACGCCGTCGGCGTCGGTGCTATTGATTTAGATGCATCCGTCATTCGGGAGAATTGCCGACCTTTGACAGACACTCCTCCGTATATCGGCACAATCAAGGCAAAGAGCCTGCTTCCGTCGCTATGCGATTGAGCTCGACGCGCAGACGAGGGACGGCGTGATCGACAAAGGCGCGAACCTTTGGCACGGACATGCGGCCCGGTGGCGCGAGCAAATGGACCGGAAGCGCGGGATGCTCGGCGTCGGGGAGCACAATCTTGAGCCGGCCGTCCCGGACATATTCTGCGACGTGATAGGAATAAAGCCGCGTCAATCCAATGCCGGCTACCGCCGATGCCGCCGCGGCGCGAACGCTGTTGACGATATACCGAGGCGTGAAATGAACCGTCCGCGGAACTGGCGATCCTTTCGCCGGCGTGAAGCTCCAGGAATCGAGGCCGAAATTGCTGAAGGCCACGATCTGATGTTTAGCGAGATCGGACGGCTCGACGATATCCGGATTGCCGGCAAGATAGCGTGGAGATGCGACGACGACGCGCCTCACATCGCCGCCGATGCGGGTCGAGATATGAGACGAATCCGTCAAATTGCCGATGCGGAGCGCAAGATCGACGCCCTCGTCGACAAGATTGACGAAGCGATCCAGCATCAGAAACCGAACGGAGACGCTGGGGTGAAGCTCGAGGAAATCATCCAGAATCGGCCTCAGCACCTCTTCGCCAAGGATTGGCGGCGCCGAGATGGTCAGAGTGCCGCGCGGTGACGAACGCTCGCCTCCCGCCACCATGTCGGCTTCCTCCAGCTCGACGAGTACCCGCCGGCATGCGGCCACATAGCGTTGACCGGCCTCGCTCAGCTTGAGCGTGCGAGTTGTCCGATGGAGCAGCTCGACGCCGACATGGGCCTCCAGCGAACTCAGGGCCCTACTGATCGCGGTCGGCGATCGTTTCAGCTTGCGCGCCGCGCCGGCAAGGCTGCCCTCGTCGATCGCCGTGACGAAGACCCTCATTGCGTCGATCCGATCCATTCTAAGGCTCCGCGGAATTGTGGTTCGTGACGGACACTTTTCGTCGGATTTTCGCCTGGCGTAAATATGCACCTTCCGGAGCGCCCGAAAGCAATCCAAAGTATCGGCGACGCCATCGTACCGACCCGCATCGCCCGTGCCTGGGTCGAGCTGATGATGGCGCGGGTGTTCGATGGAAAAAGTGTTTTCGGCCAAACTCAGAACGGCGTTTGGTCCCATTCAAACCCAGAGAAGATCAGCGGCCGGTTCCATCGAAGCGGAACCGACCGCTTCGGCGCTCTTCTTTTGGATCGGCGGAGGTGAGGCTATTCGACCGAATTGAACTTCTTTACCTGGAGGAAGTTCACGGCCGAACCGCTGAAGCGTTCCGGATCGATCGATGCCGTCTGCACCTTGAAGCCTTCGGTATAGACGGCGGTCGGCTGCGCGCGCAGCGTCGGGCTGACGAAGCGCGGTGCCTTGACCGGGCGGTTGACGATTTCGACACGGGCATTGGCGATCGCCCACTGCGAAATCATCTTCTCGGTCAGCTTCGGCTCGGTGGTCACGGTCGCACGGCCGGCATCGGCCACTGCGGCATCCTGCCTATTCGGCCGGCCGCCCTTGGTCGCGATACCGGCAGCAATCGGACGCTCCTGCGACAGCGCCGGTTCGAAGCTATCATTGAAGCGGCCACTGCTGACCTTGATCTCATTGGTGGTCGGCGCAAGTGCCGCGACCTGCATCGGCATCTGCTGTCCCGGCCGCTTCTGCGGCGAGACCGCAGCGATCGCCCGGACGGCGTCACTGTCGCCAACGGCATTGGCCGGCGCCGCGGTATCCGCAGCAGTCTTCACCGGCATCTCATCCTTGGATGCGGCATTGTTGGCGGCCACATTGACCGGAACATCAGCATTAACCGGAACGCCAGCATTTACATCCGCTTGATCGACGCGATGCTGTTCGAGAGCTGCCACGATCGACGGCGAGAGCGTGCCTTCATCGGCCGCATCATCGATCGCGTCCGGATCGGCATCGGCGGAAGCAAGCAGGTTTTCGGCGATTTCCGGACGCTCAACCGGAACCGGCACGCCCGCGGTCTGGTCTGACTCTGCCGAAGCTAGCTCGGCATCACCGGGCGAACGACGGTCAAGTAG
The DNA here is from genome assembly GCF_025200735.1 of Rhizobium sp. CB3060. NCBI lineage: Bacteria > Pseudomonadati > Pseudomonadota > Alphaproteobacteria > Hyphomicrobiales > Rhizobiaceae > Rhizobium > Rhizobium sp. CB3060. Next base: position 2,702,802 of record NZ_CP104158.1, read on the forward strand.
CGACGGAACCGGAACGTGATAGGTGCGAAGATCCGCATATTGCTGCTGGTCGTTCGCATCCGGCATGGCTGCGGCAAGCGCATCCTGAGCGGCGTTATGCGGCGGCGACATCAGAGCCGAAGCCACTTCGCTGCCCGCCGGCTGATTGCCGAAGGCTGGCCGAACCTGCGGAACGGGCGCGTTTATGCTTGCAACCTGGGTTTCGGGCTGGCTGTCATCGCCGCCGTCATCCGTCGCCGCAGGAGCGGATTGGCCCTTCTTGGCAACGACCGTGGTCGGCGCTGCCGTTGCCGGTGCGCCTTCATCCGCATTGTCCTCTTCCTCGTCGGCACCGCCGCCAAACAGTCTGGCGAAGAAGCCACGACGCGGAGACGAAGCACTGGCGATCTGGATATCGTCGGAAGACATGCGGCGCTTATAGTCGGCAACCGCTTCCTGATAGCCCGGCAACGGCCGACCGTCGGCCGGAATATGCATCGTCTTGCCATCGGGGAAGAGACGGACGAGATCCTGGCGATCCATGCGCGGCCAGGCGCGCACGCCGCCGACGTCCATGTGAACGAAGGGCGAGCCGGATGTCGGATAATAGCCGACGCCGCCGACCTGCAGCTTCATGCCGATCTCGCGCAGCTTGGTGAGCTTGACGTCCGGAATATAGAAATCCATCGCGTTGCCGAGCATATGCTGGCTCTTCTTCGCGACGCCCGTATGGGCCGAACGCGTGCGCAGCATCTCGTTGGTTCCCGGCGAGCGGAAGCCGCAGACGACATAGATGAATTCATGCGAACCGCTTTCGCGGTAGACTTCCCAGATCAGGTCGAACAAGCGCGGGTTCATCTTGGTCGGCTGGTTTTTACGCCAGTCGCGCAGGATGCGGTTCAGTTTCTCCAAACCGTCCGGATCGAATTTTCCATTGCGCTTGTAGGTGATAACAGCCTTTTCGCCTGTATGGACGTAATAGATCTTGAGGCTGCGGGTTTCGCCGCCTGCCTGGGAGGGGGTTCCAACGAAAACCGGAGTGGAAACAGCCATCGCAAGAAGACCAACGGCTACGACCTTGGCCACCTTACGAAATATCTCAGAGCACGCAAAGAGCCTGCTCAAGCTATTAAGCTTGGTATTTCCAATCAGATTCGGCAATTCGATCCCCGTCCGACAGACAATGTCGCATCGTGTTCCAAATGGCTGTCAATTGCGGTGACACGATGGCAAAAATGCCACACATGGTCGCCCTCTTCATACATGGTGAACGATGCACTAACAAGTGCTTTACGACAGGTAACAAAATATGCTTGCCTAAACGTTAATATACGCTCAGGCCGCATGTTTCTGCGGGTCATCCGGGTCTATTCCATAGTCCTTCAACTTGCGATAGAGAGTCGACCGCCCGATTCCGAGCTTCCTTGCCACTTGACTCATTTGTCCTCGATAGAATTTGAGAGCGAATCGAATGAGCTCTTCCTCAACATCTGCGAGCTTTCTGACGTCACCGGATGGGTCCGTACTGACGATGACATTGTCTGCCGCCGAAACAGACGGTGTTTCGACGACCGATAGCGGCGGGGTTGTAACCGCATCCGAGGAACTGACACGCATCCCGCGCTCAAACCTCTCGCCGGTCTCCACGCCGATGCTGAAAGCCTCGGAATTATCCACAACTAAGGTCGGATGCTCGGCAGTGAAATAGCCGGGCAACTGTGCCGCAATCTGCGGAAAATCGGCTTCGACCAATTCCGAACCCTCGGACAGCACGACAGCGCGGAAGATCGCGTTTTCGAGCTGGCGAATATTGCCCGGCCAGTCATAGGCCGTCAGCAACGCCAAGGCGCCCGGACTGATCGAAAGCGAATGGCCGAGTTTCTGTTCGAGCGCAAATCGGTCGGCAAAGGCACGAGCAAGATACGGAATATCTTCCTTGCGACGACGCAGCGCCGGCATGGTGATTGGGAAAACGTTGAGGCGATAGTAGAGGTCTTCACGGAACCGGCCGGCCTTCACCTCCTCGATCAGGTCCTTGTTGGTGGCCGAGATCAGCCGGACATTGACCTTCTGCGCAACGCGGGCGCCGACCGTCTCGATCTCCCCTTGCTGTACAGCGCGCAGGAGCTTGACCTGCACCTCCAGCGGCAGATCGCCGACTTCGTCGAGGAACAGCGTGCCGCCGTCCGCCTCCATAAACTTGCCGACATGCCGCTCGGCAGCGCCCGTGAAGGCGCCCTTCTCATGGCCGAAGAGAATGCTCTCCACGAGGTTGTGCGGAATGGCACCGCAGTTGACCGTCACGAAGGGCTTGCCAGCGCGGTCGCTGGCGGCCTGGATGGCACGCGCCACCAGCTCCTTGCCGACGCCGGATTCGCCCTCGAGCACCACGGGGATGTTCGATTGCGCTGCTCGCTGGGCAAGATCGATCACCCGCATCATCGCCGGACTTGCAGAAACGATGTCGTCGAAACTGATCGCGCTGGTGCGCGACCTGCGTCCGGCGCGAGCCCTGGCCTCGCGTTGATCGAGCTTCAGCGCATTGGCGATCGAAGCCGCTATCCGCTCCGGCGATACCGGTTTGACGACGAAATCGAAGGCGCCGGCCCGCATGGCCTGCACCACGGTCTCGATACCGCCCTGCCCGGTCTGCACGATGACGGGCACCTCGGTGCCCATATCGCGCAGTGCGCTCAGAAACTCGATGCCGTTCATCTCCGGCATCATGAGATCGAGTACGATCACATTGATCTGATCGCTGTTGCGCTTCAGTATCTCAAGGCCAAAACGGCCATTCTCCGCCAGATGAGCAACGTGTCCGTGCCGCTCGATAGCGTTTTTCAGCAGACGGCGTTGAATCGGATCATCCTCAACAACGAGAATCTGCGCGCCCCCCTTGGCGCTATTAAATACGGTCATTGGTGCCTCACTTCATGCGAAACCTGATGAGGACCTTCGCAGAAAGGCTTGAACACGAAGTTTTGCCAAAGCATCGTATTTTAATCATTATGACGAATGTAACGGTGCCTATGAATTCGGTTGTCCGATCTCGAGGAAATCGCCCTTGCCGCGGCCTTTTCAGCCGAATAGACACGGAGAGACCGGACTGTTCCGCAAAGAAAAGCAGAGGAAATACCGCCCATGAGCCCGACCTCGCTCCATTCATCCTTTAATTTTTCCACCGGCCCGGCGGCCGCCGCAACCAATCCCGCCCTCGGCGATCTGCCCGCCTGGAAGCTCAGCGACCTCTATCCGTCCGCCACCTCCACCGCCTTTGTCAGTGATATGGAAAAGGCCGGAAAGGCGGCGATCGCGTTTGAGGAAAAGTGGAAAGGCAAACTTGCGGACGCTGCCACCAAGACCGGTGACGCCGGCATCGGTGCAGCGCTGAAGGACTATGAAGCCCTGGACGATATCATGGGCCGCCTCGGCTCCTTCGCCGGCCTTACCTATTTCTCCAACACCAGCGATCCGGCCAACGGCAAGCTCTACGGCGACGTGCAGGCGCGGCTGACCGACTATTCCGCCCATCTGCTGTTCTTTCCGCTGGAACTCAATCGCATCGACGATGCCGTGATGGACGCCTGCATGGCAAACGACCCAGCCGCCGGCCATTACCGTCCCTGGATCGTCGACCTGCGCAAGGACAAGCCCTACCAGCTCGAGGACAAGCTGGAGCAGCTATTCCTGGAAAAATCCATGACCAGCGCCGCCGCCTTCAATCGCCTGTTCGACGAGACCATGGCGGAGTTGCGCTTCGAGGTGGACGGCGAGAAGCTGCCGCTGGAAGTCACGTTGAACATGCTTCAGGAGAAAGACCCCGAGCTGCGCCGCAAGGCGGCAATGGCGCTCGCCGAGACCTTCAAGGCCAATTTGCGCGTCTTCACGCTGATCACCAATACGCTTGCCAAGGATAAGGACATCGCCGACCGCTGGCGCGGTTTCGAGGATATCGCCGACAGCCGACATCTGGCCAACCGCGTCGAGCGCGAGGTGGTCGATGCATTGGCCGCCGCCGTGCGCGACGCCTATCCTCGCCTGTCGCATCGCTATTATCAGATGAAGGCGAAGTGGCTCGGCATGGAACAGATGAATTTCTGGGACCGCAACGCGCCGCTGCCCGAGACCTCCAACGCGCTGATCCCCTGGACCGAGGCGAAGCAGACCGTTCTCTCCGCCTATGGCGATTTCGCACCGGAAATGGCTGATATCGCCAAGCGTTTCTTCGATGAGGAATGGATCGATGCGCCGGTGCGTCCCGGCAAGGCGCCGGGCGCCTTCGCGCATCCGACCGTTCCTTCCGCACATCCCTATGTGCTCGTCAACTATATGGGCAAGCCGCGCGATGTCATGACGCTGGCGCACGAGCTCGGCCATGGCGTGCATCAGGTGCTTGCCGGCGGCCAAGGCGCGCTGATGTGCCAGACGCCGCTGACCTTGGCCGAAACCGCCTCAGTCTTCGGCGAAATGTTGACCTTCCGCGCCTTGCTCGACAAGACCACCGACAAGCGCGAGCGCAAGGCGATGCTCGCGCAGAAAGTCGAGGACATGATCAATACGGTCGTCCGCCAGATCGCCTTCTACGAATTCGAACGTAAGGTTCACACCGCGCGCAAGAACGGCGAGCTGACTTCAGACGATATCGGCGAGCTGTGGCTCTCCGTCCAGTCGGAAAGCCTCGGGCCGGCGATCAAGATCTCAGAGGGCTACGAGACCTATTGGGCCTATATCCCCCACTTCATCCACTCGCCTTTCTACGTCTATGCCTATGCCTTCGGGGACTGCCTGGTGAATTCGCTCTATGCCGTCTATCAGAATGCCGAAGAGGGCTTCCAGGCGAAATATTTCGAGCTGCTGAAGGCCGGCGGCACCAAGCATCATTCCGAACTCCTGAAACCCTTCGGCCTCGACGCCACCGATCCGTCGTTCTGGAGCAAGGGACTGTCGATGATCGAAGGGCTCATCGATGAGCTGGAGGCGCTTGATAAGAGTGCTTGATGCACACTGATAAAGAATCGCACGTGGCCGATACGCAACCCTACGTCCTCTTCCGGGACGACAGCACAGGACAGGTGATGCTCTTCGCCGAACCGGCGGAGATCATCACAGCTCGAACACGTGCGGAATTCTTCAACGCCCTTGATCGGGTGCAAAAGGCAAGGGCCGGGGGAAAGTGGCTGGCGGGCTATATGGCCTATGAGGCCGGTCACCTCTTCGAGGAAAAGCTTGCGCCTTTCGCTGAAGAAAACCGCGAGACGCCGCTGCTCTCTTTCGGCGTTTTCGACGCTCCGGCGGCGGATGGCCATGCCCTCGCCCAGCCGTTGCAACGCCTTGAAAACGAGGCGTTTCTGACCGACGCCACAGCCGGGTGGGACTTCCCTATATATAAAGAGAGATTCGACCGGCTGCATTGGCATTTGCGCCGGGGCGATTGCTACCAGGCAAACCTGACCATGCCCATCACGGCCCGTTGGAATGGCGACGCCCGCGCCGCCTTCTGGTCGCTGATCGAGCTTCAGCCGGTAAAATATGGCGCGCTGGTCGATCTCGGCGGCCCGATCATCCTGTCGCGCTCGCCCGAACTCTTCTTCCGGACCGACGACGACGGCTGGATCGAGACGCATCCGATGAAGGGCACAGCCAAGCGCGGCGCCGACGCCGTCGAGGATGCCGAGATCATCGACGCCATGCTGGCCGACGAGAAGACGCAGGCCGAGAACCGCATGATCGTCGACCTCCTGCGCAACGACATCTCACGCATCACCGAAGTCGGCACGCTCGACGTGCCGAAACTCTTCGAGATCGAGACCTATCCGACTGTGCATCAGATGGTCAGCCATGTGCAGGCGAAGCTACTCCCTAACATGACCATTCGCGATATCTTCGCAGCGCTCTTCCCCTGCGGCTCGATCACCGGCGCGCCGAAAATGCGGGCGATGGAAATTCTGCACGAACTCGAAGATGGCCCGCGCGACGCCTATTGCGGGGCGATCGGCATGATTTCACCATCCGGCGCCATGCGCTTTTCCGTGGCGATCCGCACCATCACGCTGTTCGATGACGGCCGTGCCGTCTTCAATGTCGGCGGCGGCATCGTTTTCGATTCGACGGCGGAGGCGGAATATGAAGAATGCCTGTTGAAGGCGCGCTTCGCCGTGGGGGATCGATGGATCAAGCGCTAGAGGATTTTTCGCTGATCGAGACGTTGCGCTACGAGCCGCAGACGGGCTTCGTGCGCCTGCGCCTCCATCTTGCCCGACTGCAACGGTCCGCCCGCCGATTGGGTTTTCCCGCGCCGAAGGATGCGCTGGCGAAACTCGATGCTGCCGTTGCGGATGCGAACGCTCCATTGCGGGTGCGCCTGACATTCGATCGCACCGGGCAGACGGACGTTACGACTGCCGCCTTCACGCCCCTTGCTCCCGATACCGTCTGGCGCGTCCGCATTGCCAAAACCCGTCTTGATTCTGCCGACAAGCTGCTGCGCATCAAAACCACCCTTCGGTCCGTCTATGAGGCTGCCCGCGCCGAATATTCGTCGGCAGAGGCGGACGAAGTGCTGTTGCTCAATGAAAAGGACGAGGTCTGCGAGGGCACCATTACCTCGATCTTCCTCGACGAGGGTTCCGGACCGTTGCGAACGCCGCCGATCTCTTCCGGCCTGCTCGCCGGCGTGTTGCGCACCGAACTCATCTGCCAGCGCAAAGCCCGAGTCGGTCGGATAAGGCTGGACGATCTGGAAAAAGGTGCGCTTTATGTCGGGAACTCCCTGCGCGGGCTGATCCGCGCACAACTCATATGGAATTGACGCAATGTTCATCCTCTCGCTGACCTATCTCAAGGGCAATGACGAAGCCGACAAGCACATGGAGCCGCATATGGCCTGGGTGAAGGAAGGCTATGCGAAGGGCTGGTTTCTCGCGTCCGGCCGCAAGGTGCCGCGCACTGGCGGTATCATCTTTGCCCGCGGCGATCGCGCCGAACTGGAAGCCTATGTCGCAACCGATCCCTTCACCATCCACGGCGTTGCCGCCTATGACGTCGCGGAAATCGCCCTAACGACCGTCAGGGAAGGATTGGAGGCCCTGAAGGTCTGATTTGAAACGGGAAGGGTTCGCCCATGCTGTCCGTCGCCGCGATGGATGATTTCAGTCGACATCTGAAAGAATTGGAAGAACGGCTTTTCGATCCGGCGATGCGCACATCGAAACAGGCGTTGGCGGACCTGTTGTCTGCCGAGTTTCGCGAGATCGGCAGTTCGGGCGCTCTCTATACGTTCCACGACATCGTCGATCGGCTTGTCGAGGGTGAGCCCGACGGTATTTGGCAAACGCTGACCGACTTCGAATTGAAGATGCTCTCCGGTACGCTCGCGCTGGCGACCTATCGTGCGGCTCGCCGTTATCCGGATGGTCGTGAGGTCAGAACGCTTCGCAGCTCGATCTGGCGGCTGGAGGCGAAGGAGCGCTGGCGAATGCTCTTCCATCAGGGAACGCTGACGCAGTAAGCTCCATCCATGACCTTGTTGACCTACACACCCTATGACGGCTCCACAAAACCCTTCACGATCGGCCTGATGCCGCTCGATCCGGCACGATGGATCGAGCCGGACGCCGATCTCGGGCGCTATCTCGATGAAAAGCAAAGGCTTCTTTACGACCGCCGCAATGATGTTTTCGTTTCCGAAGCCGGTTCGAAACATGCGCAGCGGGAATGTCTTGACCTCCTGACGACCTATCTTTGCGAACAGCATCCGGCAATCTATCGCCGCGACGGCGATACCATCTCCGCCGCCGGTCACTCGATCGATCTTGCCGATCCCGGCCTGCCGCCGCTCCTGAAGGCCGGTTCGCTCGTTGCCGACGATCTCGTCATCATGCGGCGCAAGGAGAATGGCTGGCATCTCGTCGCCGGCCATGTCGCCTTCCCCTCCTCCTGGTCGCTTCAGGAAAAATTCGGCCGGCCGATGCAGGCGATTCATGGAGACGTGCCCGGCTTTGGCGAGGGCACCCGCAATGCTGTCCTCATCAACCGCATCTTCGACAATCTGCAGGTGGCGCAGCCTGTCGAGCGGATGAACTGGTCGGTGAGCACGACGAAGGAGCTGTCTCTCCGGACGTCGAAGCATAGCCGTCCGCCGGCCGCCACGCCTCCCACGCTTGAGACCCGCTTCGCCCGCGTCGAGCGCCAGACGCTGCGCAAGCTGCCGGTATCGGGCGATATCCTCTTTACCATCCGCGTTTATGTCGACCCGATCGCCGCGATCGCGAACCATCCCAAAGCTTCGGAACTGGCATTGAGTTTTGCCGCGCAATTGGATGCTTTGGATGAGCAGCAGACGGCCTATAAGGGCCTCACGCACCAGAAAAGCGAGCTGGCGAGACAATTGCGAGCGCTTGCGGACGTTGCTTCACCGGCTTGACATTTGCCCGATAAGCCGGGACGGCTCTTTATTGTGACATCAATTTATGGTTAGAGCCGTTCACCTCGCATTTTCGCGCACATATTGATTGAATTTCACAGGCCGAACGGCGTCCTGCCCTTCGAAGGAGACAAGAATGACGGAACAGAACTATCCGGTATATGCCGAAATTACCGGTCCGATCGTAATGATCGGCTTTGGCTCCATCGGCCGCGGCACCTTGCCCCTGATCGAACGCCATTTCAAATTCGACAAAAGCCGGATGGTCGTCATCGACCCGCAATTGGACGCCGACCACAAGGCGATCCTGGAAAAGCATGGCGTCCGCTATATCGAGGAATATGTCACCAAGGACAATTACAAGGACCTCTTGAAGCCCCTCCTGACGGAAGGCGGCGGCCAGGGCTTCTGCGTCAACCTCTCGGTCGACACCTCTTCGCTCGACCTGATCAAGCTGTGCCGCAAGCTCGACGTGCTCTATGTCGATACCGTCGTCGAGCCCTGGCTCGGCTTCTATTTCGACAAGAACATGAAAAACGCCGACCGCACCAACTACGCGCTGCGTGAAACCGTGCGCAAAGAAAAGGCAAAGAACCCCGGTGGTGCGACGGCTGTTTCCACCTGCGGCGCAAACCCGGGCATGGTTTCCTGGTTCGTCAAGCAGGCGCTCGTCAATCTCGCCAACGATATCGGCATCAAGTTCGACGAGCCGGATCAGCATGACCGCGAAGGCTGGGCAAAGCTGATGAAGAAGGTCGGCGTCAAGGGCATCCACATCGCCGAGCGTGACACTCAGCGCACCAAGCATCCGAAGCCGCTGAACGTATTCTGGAACACCTGGTCCGTCGAAGGCTTCATCTCCGAAGGCATGCAGCCGGCTGAACTCGGCTGGGGCACCCATGAAGCGTGGATGCCGAAGAACGCCAAGAAGCACAAGAAGGGCTGCCAGGCCGCCATCTATCTCGAGCAGCCGGGCGCCAACACCCGCGTTCGTACCTGGTGCCCGACCCCCGGCCCGCAATACGGCTTCCTCGTCACGCACAATGAGTCAATCTCGATCGCCGATTTCTTCACGGTCCGCGACAAGGATGGCGACGTCACCTTCCGCCCAACCTGCCACTACGCCTATCATCCGGCCAACGACGCCGTGCTGTCGCTGCACGAAATGTTCGGCAACGGCGGCACGGCGCAGCCGGTCCATCACGTTCTGGACGAGGACGAGCTTGAGGACGGCATCGACGAACTCGGCGTGCTGCTCTATGGCCACGACAAGAACGCCTATTGGTACGGTTCGCGTCTGTCGCTCGAAGAGACCCGCCGCATCGCTCCTTACCAGAATGCAACCGGCCTGCAGGTAACCTCCGCCGTGCTCGCCGGCATGGTCTGGGCCCTGGAAAATCCGACCGCCGGCATCGTCGAAGCTGACGAGATCGACTACAAGCGCTGCCTCGAAGTGCAGTTGCCGTATCTCGGTCCGGTTGAAGGCCACTACACCGACTGGACTCCGCTTGACGGCCGTCCGGGCCTGTTCCCTGAAGACATCGACACCAAGGATCCTTGGCAGTTCAAGAACATCCTGGTTCGCTGATCGACGGATCATCCGAACAGTCAGAAATTCAAATGCCCGCACTGGTCGTGCGGGCATTTTTGTTACGCTCGCCGGATAAATCGACCTGACGGGTTCTGAAGCCTTGCTTTCAACAGATGGCCACGGCATGGTTTCCCGCAACCAACATGACATTAGTCCGCCTTCAATCGCGGGAGACATTTATGAAGATCAGAACCAGCATTGCCCTTCTCGCCGCCGCAGCAGCCTTGTCCGCCTGCGTCGATTTCGGCGGATCGAGGCCTCCGCCGGCCATGCGCGCCAGCGTCCAGCCGCAGACAGGGGTAGAAGGCAACTGGAGCGATGCAAACGGCCTCATTTCGACCTTCCAGGCCGGCACATTCACGACCCACACCACCGACAGCAATTCGGTTCTGGCCTCCGGCACCTATACCAGCGTTTCTCCCAGCCTGATCGAGATCAACATGACCTCGCTGGTGCGAAAGACTCAGTCCAAGATCAACTGCGCCATGATCAGCCCCGCCCAGCTCAATTGCACGTCCGATGCCGGGAAACAGTTTTCCCTCAATCGCCGATAGGGCTGAAACGGGCGCCGCGGACGGATAGATCGCCATGCGCAGATTGGTGCTCTATCTCGTTTTGGTCGCCGCATTGCCGGTCGCTATCCTGGCGGCGGCTTTGCCTGCCAACAGCTATAAGGCACAAGGCATCGCGGCGCTCGATTGTGACGGACCGATAAGCGTCTTCATCATCGCCCTGCCTGCTTTACTGATCTATGGCGCCGGCACGATCCTGCTTTACCGCGATGGCAGCCGGCGCTTTCATCGCATCGCGGCACTTTGCTGCCTGCTTCTCACCCTTGCCATCGGCTGGAATGTCCTCGCCGCCCTGCGGGAATCCTATGGCGATGCCTCCATTGAGGCTTGCGCCTGATACAGCGGCTTCTTTTCCGTTGATTTGCAAAATCCTAATAAAGCCAACAGCTTTTGCTTGCGCTCTTTTCGCCGGGATGGAAAGATTCGGCCCGGGGGTACCGCTACGGGACATGGCGGGCCGGATATGGTGAGTAACAGGAGAGAGAGATGACGAAGCCCTTGGGTATGGGTCTTTTGGCCGTTGCGGCCTTGGCGCTCAGCGCCAGCACCGCTTTCGCGGATTACCAGCTCAACATTCTGCACTTCAACGATTTCCATTCGCGCGTGGAACCGATCAACAAGTTCGACGCCACCTGCTCTGCCGCCGAAGAAAGCAAGAATGAATGCTTCGGCGGCGCAGCGCGGCTGAAGACCGCGATCGACCAGCGTCGCGCCGCACTTGCCGGCCAAAATGTCCTGCTGCTCGATGCCGGCGACAATTTTCAGGGTTCGCTTTTCTACACGACCTACAAGGGAGCTGCCGAGGTCGAATTCCTCAACGATATGAAGATCGACGCCATGACCGTCGGCAACCATGAATTCGATGACGGCGAAGGCCCGCTCGCAGCCTTCCTCGACAAGGCGCAATTCCCCGTGGTCACCGCCAATCTGGTCATCGACGGCGAATCGAAAATCGGCGACCGCATCAAGAAATCGATCGTGCTCGATATTGGCGGCCAGAAGATCGGCATCGTCGGCGCGGTCACGACCGAGACGCCGGAGCTCTCCTCCCCCGGCCCACACGTCAAGATCACCGACGATGCGGCCGCCATCAGTGCCGAAGTGGACGCGCTGAAGTCGCAGGGCGTCAACAAGATCATCGCGCTTACCCATGTCGGCTATCCGCGCGACGTCGCCCAGATCGCCAGAATCGCCGGCGTGGATGTCGTCGTCGGCGGTCATTCGCACACGCTGCTGTCGAATACGGACCCGAAAGCCGCTGGCCCCTATCCGACCATGGTCGACAACCCTGCAGGTTATAAAGTCCCGGTCGTTCAGGCCGCCTCCTACAGCAAATATCTCGGCGATATCGTCATCACCTTCGATGACAACGGCGTCGTCAAGGAAGCCAAGGGCGATCCGATCCTGCTCGATTCTTCGATCAAACAGGACCCCGCCATTGCCGCCCGTGTCCAGGAGATGGCCAAGCCGATCGAGGAACTGCGCCATAAGGTCATTGGCGCCACGCAGGCCCCGATCGAAGGCGCACGTGAGATTTGCCGCGTTCAGGAATGCTCCATGGGCGATCTCGTCGCCGACGCTATGCTGGACCGCACAAAAAATCAGAACATCGCCATCGCCATCCAGAACGGCGGCGGCCTGCGCGCCTCGATCGGCGCCGGTGACGTCACCATGGGTGACGTGCTGACCGTGCTGCCGTTCCAAAACACCATCGCCACTTTCCAGTTGACGGGCGCTGATGTGAAGACGGCATTGGAAAACGGCCTCAGCCAGATCGACGATGGCGCCGGCCGCTTCCCGCAGGTCGCTGGCCTCAAATATACCTTCGATAAATCAAAGCCGCCCGGCAGCCGCGTCGTCTCCGTCGTTGTGCAGGAAGGCACGGAGTTCGTGCCGCTCGATCCCAACAAGACCTATGGCGTCGTCAGCAATAATTACATGCGCGCCGGCGGAGACGGTTACGTCGTCTTCGCGCAGAACGGCAAGAACGCCTATGACTTCGGCCCCGACCTCGAAGCAGTGGTCGCCGATTATCTGGCGTCGCATAATCCCTACAAGCCCTACACCGATGGCCGCATCGCACAGCTCGGCGGCACCGCAACCGTTGCCCAACCGGAGGCAGGCAAGCCGGCGGAGACGCAACAGGCAGCATCATCGGATCAGAAGCCCGTCCCGGCTGCGGCCGAAACCAGCGCAGCCCCCTCCACGACGGCTCCCGCTGCTTCGACGTCAACATCTCAGACGGCAGCACCCGCCGCGACGCCTCCGGCTACGACCACCACTCCGGAAACAGCAGCCCCAGCTACTACCGCTCCGGCAACCACGACCGCGCCCGCTGCGTCGACACCCAGCACCACCACACCTGCCACGTCAACACCTGAGACCACGGCCCCCGCCGCGACGCCTCCAACGACGACCGCTCCCGCAACAACAGCCCCAGCTACCACCGCTCCGGCGACGACCACAGCGCCCGAGACCACCACGCCTGCCACATCAACGCCGGAGACTCCCGCACCGGCACCCCAGGCAAGCGAGCCTCCGAAAACGCCGACCACCCATGTCATCGCCGCCGGCGACACACTCTGGGATCTCGCGAAGACCTACTACGGCGATGCCGGCGAATGGCGCAAACTCGTGGCCGCCAACCGCAATCTCAGAGCGCGCCACCTTACCATCGGCCGTGAATTGAAGATTCCGGCCAAGTAAGGACGATTTGTCTCGTAAAAGTCAGCCGGTCCGGGCTTTCCCGGGCCGGTTTTTGTTCCTATGTGAGGTGCTCCGTTTCGTTGAGAGGACCACAATTGATGATCGCAGAAGCCCCGACTGGCCAATCGCAGCAAAAATCCGGCAAGATCGGCGTCCTTCTCGTCAATCTCGGCACACCCGACGGCACCGACTACACGTCGATGCGGCGCTATCTGCGCGAATTCCTGACGGACAAGCGCGTCATCGAGTGGTCGCCATGGAAGTGGTATCCGATCCTGTTCGGCATCGTCCTCAACACCCGCCCCGGCAAGGTCGGCAAGGCGTATGAGACGATCTGGAACAAGGAAAAGAACGAAAGTTTCCTGCGCACCTATACCCGCAACCAATCGGATTTGATGGCGGCGCGGCTGATGGACTTACCGGACGTTATCGTCGATTGGGCGATGCGCTACGGCAAGCCGTCGATCGGCGAGCGCATCCAGGTGCTGAAGGATCAGGGTTGCGACCGTATCTTGCTGTTTCCGCTCTATCCGCAATATGCGGCTGCGACCACTGCCACCGTCAATGACAAGGCTTTCGAAAAGCTGATGGCCATGCGCTGGCAGCCGGCACTGCGCACCGTGCCGGATTATCATGCCGATCCCACCTATATCGAGGCGCTCGCCAACTCCGTCACCCGGCACCTCGCCACGCTCGACTGGCAACCGGAGAAGATCCTGGCCTCCTTCCACGGCATTCCGCTTTCCTATTCCGAGAAAGGCGATCCCTATTATCGGCAATGCGTCGAGACCAGCCGGTTGCTGCGCGAAAAGCTTGGGCTCTCCGAAGACCAATTCATGCTCACCTTCCAGTCCCGCTTCGGACCGGAGGAATGGCTGCAACCCTACACTGACAAGACGGTGGAGCACCTTGCCAGGGAGGGCACCAAACGCATCGCCGTCCTCAACCCCGGTTTCGTCTCGGATTGCTTGGAAACGCTCGAAGAAATCGCCGAACAGGCTGCCGAATCCTTCCACCACAATGGCGGCGAGAAGTTCACGCATATTCCCTGCCTGAACGACGGCGAAGACGGCATGCGGGTGCTGGAAAAAGTGGTCAGGCGGGAGTTGCTTGGCTGGATTTGATGCCTGCCATGCGCCCGTGGCGTCGGATGCTGTTCCAGCCGCCGCCACGATCGCCCTGCCTCATTGCAACTGCGGCTTCCTCAGAAAGCTGCTGCGGTCGGCCGACTTGACGCGTAGCCATGCTTCGCGGCCGTTGCGCAATATCCTCATGGGGATTTCTGCGCCGGCGGGGCCGCTTTCCCAGACCTTGCGGTAAAAATCGGCGAGGCTGTCCACTTCGCCGTCCCGGATCTCGGAGATGACGTCGCCGCGGCGCAGGCCCGCCTGGGCGGCCGGACCTCCTTCTGCCACGCTCATGACCACAACCTCCCCATTGCTTTCGGCGGAGAAAGCCCCGAGCCAAGGTCTCGGCGGCTTATTGACCTGACCGCGGTTGAGCAGATCATCAAGAATGGGCGGCAACAAATCGATCGGCACGACCATATTGATATCGGCAGCCTCATTATTTTGTGAGGCCATCTGCAGGTGAAGCGAGCCGATGCCCAATAGCTTGCCGTGCGCGTCGAGAAGCGCGGCACCTCCCCATGAAGGATGGGCGGGCGCGACGAAGATCGCCTCCTCCAGCAGATATTCCCAATAGCCGGCGAATTCCTGCTTGGCCACGATGCTTGCCCGGACGAATTGACCGACCCCATCGGCAATCACCACGGGATCGCCGATCGCGGCCTTGGCCACGTTGCCGAATTCCAAAGCGGGGACACCAAGCGACCCGAGTGCCTGGACCAGACCGAAACCGGTCTCCTGATCATAGGCAAGCGCATGGGCGGGCACCACGCGGCCTTCATTGGTCGTAAGCCAAACCTCCTCGGCCTCGGTGATGAGATAGCCGATCGTGAGAACCAGTCCGTTATCCCTGATGACCACACCGCTGCCTTCCCGCCGGGTTCCCAGCGCCCCAGCCGTAAAGGCATCGTCCGGAATTGAAGCGTGCACGGCCACGATTGACCGCAAAGTCCTGTCGATATTCATCGTCTCACCCTGGTGATGTGCCATGCCGCGGCTCGGAGGGTCGCGCGGCGGCAGAAACCGGATACTTTTCCTCCCCTTAAGGTATGAACATGTGCGGTCAGGTGCAAGGCCTGAGTGAAATTGGGAGGGTGACGGAACCGTCTGTTCCAGCCGCAAACAACGAGATTTCCCCCCGCCCTTTCGTACGTGAAATAGGGCAAGGAGTCGGATGGCACCGCCCATTCCGCCCTTGCCGAGAACATGCTAACCCACCACATCTGATTGACCTGCTGCGTCGCTTGTTCGCCCGAATACGCAGAGATCGCGGCAGTGCTTTGAAGTGACGCAAACCCTGCATCGTGTGGGGCGTCCATGGAGGATTTTATGGTAATCGGTGGGTTCAGCATCTTTGCGGTTGCCTTGGTTGTTTTGGTCATCCTGGTGCTGTTTGCGGGTATCAAGACGGTGCCGCAGGGATATCGCTACACGGTCCAGCGCTTCGGCCGCTATATGCGCACGCTGGAGCCGGGGCTCAATCTGATCGTGCCCTTCATCGAAACGGTCGGCGCACGCATGAACGTGATGGAACAGGTCCTCGCCGTGCCGACGCAGGAGGTCATCACCAAGGACAACGCCAGCATCTCAGCAGATGCGGTCGCCTTCTTCCAGGTGCTGAATGCGGCGCAGGCCGCCTATCAGATTACCAATCTCGAAACCGCGATCCTCAATCTCACCAAAACCAACATCCGCTCCGTCATGGGCTCGATGGACCTCGATGAATTGCTGTCGAACCGCGACGCCATCAACGAGCGGCTGCTACGCGTGGTCGACGAAGCAGCCGAGCCCTGGGGCATCAAGGTGACGCGCGTGGAAATCAAGGACATCCAGCCGCCGAAGGATCTTGTCGATGCCATGGCGCGGCAGATGAAGGCCGAGCGTGAAAAGCGTGCACAGGTTCTCGAAGCGGAAGGCTTGCGCAATGCGCAGATCCTGCGCGCCGAAGGAGCCAAGCAGGCGGCTGTCCTACAGGCCGAAGGCCAGCGGGAGGCTGCATTCCGCAATGCCGAGGCCCGAGAGCGCCTGGCCGAGGCCGAAGCCAAGGCGACGCGCGTGGTGTCCGAAGCGATTGCCGAGGGCAATGTCCAGGCGATCAACTACTTCATTGCGCAGAAATACACCGAAGCCCTGAGCGCAATCGGCTCTGCCGGCAATTCGAAGATCGTGCTCATGCCGATGGAGGCCAGCTCCATCATAGGCTCGCTCGGCGGCATCGGCGCTATCGCCCGCGAAGTCTTCGGCGACAATGGCGATGGCAGCGGCGCGCCACAACCTCCTCGTCCCCGGACAGGCCCTGCACGCACCACGCCGACGATCAATCCGCTGACATCAAAGGAGAGCTGAAATGTTCGACAATCTCGTCGTCGAACTCGGCCCCTGGAGCTGGTGGCTGGTAGGTCTGATTCTGCTCGCGGCCGAACTGATCCTGCCGGGCTTCTTCCTGGTATGGATCGGCTTGGCCGGCATCATCGTCGGCGCTTTGTCGCTGCTTTTCTGGGATAGCGCCTTCTGGGTCTGGCAACTGCAGGGACTTGTCTTCGCCGCGACGGCCGTGATCGTCACCCTCATCGGCCGCCACTATCTCTATAACAACAGCCAGGCCACCGACGAGCCGTTCCTCAACCAGCGCAGCGCCAGCTTGGTCGGACGCACGGCGACGCTCGACCAACCGATCACCGAAGGCCGGGGGCGCATTCGCCTGAACGATACCTATTGGACGGTCAACGGACCGGATCTGCCAGTCGGCACCCGCGTCAAGGTCGTTGCCAGCAGCGGCCGCGACCTCACGGTCGAACCCGTCTGATCAGGCGACGCCGATCCGCAGCAGATCGTGGAAGTGGACGATGCCGACAGGCCGCCGGGCATCGTCGACGACGATCAGCGCCGAGATGTTGTGACGATTGAGTACGGCCATTGCGCCGGTCGCCAGCGTCGTTTCCTTCACCGTCTTCGGATTGCGCGTCATCACCTCGTCCACGCGCATCTCCGCAAGGTTGTTGCCGAGATTGCGGGCAATGTCGCCATCGGTCACAATGCCGCAAAGGCAACCGTCATCATCGACGACGCCGACGCAACCAAAGCGCATTTGCGCTAGCGTCATGACCGCTTCGCGCATGCCCGTGCCAAGCTTGACCAAGGGTACGCGATCGCCCTTGTGCATGATATCGGCGACATGCGAGAGGCTGGCGCCCAGCTTGCCACCCGGATGGAAGGTGCGGAAATCCTCGGCGGTGAAGCCGCGCGCCTCCAGCAGAGCCACGGTGAGCGCATCGCCGATCGCGAGCTGCAGCAGCGTCGATGTGGTGGGCGCCAGCCCGTGCGGGCAGGCTTCCTGTTCCTTAGGCAGCAATAGAACGACATCCGATTCGCGCGCCAGCGTAGAGGTCTCGCCCGATGTAATGGCGATCATCGGGATCGAGAAGCGGCGGGAATAGCTGATGATGCCGCGCAACTCCGCACTTTCGCCGCTCCAGGACATCGCGATGATGACGTCGTCCTGCGTGATCATGCCGAGATCGCCGTGATTGGCCTCGACCGGATGCACGAAAAAGGCCGGAGTTCCGGTGGAGGCCAGGCTGGCGGCAAGCTTGTTGCCGATATGACCGCTCTTGCCGACACCGGTGATGATGACGCGGCCGGTGATATCGCCGATGATCTCGACCGCGCGGCTGAAGGGCTCGGCCAGACCATTGGTCAGGGCGCGTTCCAGCGCCTCCATGCCCCGTCTCTCGGTCTCGATCGTCCGCATCGCGGATTCGATCGCACCGTTCTCGATGAGTCTTACAGCTCTCTTATTCATGACGGAGGCCTAACGCTTTTCTGCAAATCTGTCCACCGGAGATCGATTTTGTGCAGCGGAGATCGGCCGTCGCGCCACCAAAGCCAGTTCCGTCACCATGACTCCTTGTAGTCGGCTGGCAAGGAAGCGTTAACCATGGGCCTTTACGCTTGGGTAACGATTTAAAGCATTTCCAGTAAGGCCAGACATAGATCAAATGGACATCGGCAAGAACAAGGCGGGTGGTGGCTCCCTCCGGCTGACGGCATGCGCTGCATCCGCTCTGCTGGGCTGGGCTGCATTCGCCATGCCGATGCCGGTTCAGGCGCAATCGCTCGACGCGAGCCAGAGTTCCAGCACCAATCTGACGGCAACATCGACCGACACAGATAGTTTCGATCTTCCCGGTTCGGACACGACGGGCACGACATCCTCCAAATCCAAGACGACCAAAGCCGCGAAACAGACGACGACGGATTCGGACACGTCGTCCAGTTCAGCCCTGCGACTTGGCATCGATCCGACCACGACGGGCTCGACGCTGGATGACGATCTGCGCCGCGTCAATCTGCGCGAGACCAGTGTCGATGATCTGAAAGCGCGGCAGCATCCGGATCGCGAGGATGTGCAAGGCATACCGCTCGGCACCTTCACTCTGCGGCCTTCCGTCAACCAGTCCATCAACTTCGAGCGCAACCGCACCGGCTCGACCAATGACGATCGGAGCTTCCTGCAGACCGATCTGCGCAGCACCCTGACATCGGATTGGGACCGCCATGCGCTGATCGTCACCGGTGAGGGCGTCTGGCAGAAAAACCTGAGCGGCAGCGGCGCCGAACAGCCGAATGTCAATATCAACGCCGATCTGCGCCTTGATCTTCCCACCGATACCACGGCGCATATCACCGCCGGCTATCAGTTCTTCCGCGAAGATACGAGCGACCCGAACGCCATCGCCGGCGCCTCGAAGCAGTCGGCCGTCAATCAATTCAACGCCGGTACATCGCTGGAGCGCGATTTCGGCCTGCTACGCGGCACGACGGCCGTGGCGCTAACCCGCACAATCTATTCCGATGCCACCCTGTCGGACGGAACACAGGTGACGCTTAGCGACCGCAATCAGACGGCCGGCACCTGGCGCGGGCGCATCGGCTACGAATTGTCGCCTGTCCTCATTCCCTTCCTGGAGGCCGATCTCGGCCGCACCTTCTACGACCAGTCCCACGACAGCAACGGCTACGCCCGCTCGAACCAAAGCTATGGCGGCAAGGCGGGTATCGAGCTCGATCTTGGCGACAAGATGAAAGGCGAGCTCGGTTTCGGCTACCAGCATACGGAATTCGATGATTCGCGCCTGGCTTCGATCGATTCGCCGACTGTCGACGGCAATCTCGCCTGGTCGCCCCAGCGCGGCACCGACGTCAGCATCGGCCTTTCGACAACGGTCCAACCCTCCACGACGGCGGGCGAAAGCGGCTACACCGCCTATCAGTTGACGAGCACATTGAGCCAGGAACTACGCGACGATCTCACGGCCAAGCTGACCGGCGGCACGATCTGGCGCGACTATCCGTCCGGCAGCACCATCTCCGACGAAACCGAATATGATGCGGCCCTCGGCCTGACCTGGGGCATCAATCGCTATCTCGATCTGACCAGTAACGTCGGCTATCAGCTCACGTCACGAAAGACGGGCGACGATACGCGGCAGCTCCAGGCGGGCGTGGGCTTGACGGTGAAGAAGTAAAGCCCCGGTCACTCCCTCGCCCCGCATGAGCGGGGAGAGGGTGCTTTGATCTTTCTACTATTTCAGCGCGTCGACCAGCGCCTTGAACCCATCCTCGATGGTCGGGCGGATGTCCGCGCGGGCGAGCGCGAAGGCGACGTTGGCGAGGATGAAGCCATCCTTGGCGCCACAGTCGAAAGTCTGGCCCTGGAAGTGATAGCCGGCGAAATCCTGCTCTTGCGCAAGCTTCAGCATGCCGTCGGTCAACTGGATCTCATTGCCCGCACCGCGCTCCTGGCGTTCCAGGATATGGAAAATCTCCGGCTGCAGGATGTAGCGGCCGTTGATGAAGAAGTTCGACGGAGCCGTGCCCTTGGCCGGCTTCTCCACCATTTCGGTGATGCGGAAGCCGCTGCCGATCGTCTCGCCGACGCCGACGATGCCGTATTTATGCGTCTGATCCGGAGCGCATTCCTCGACGGCGATGACGTTGCCGCCGCTATGCTCATAAAGCTCGATCATACCCTTCATGCAGCCCTTTTCGGCACGCATGACCATGTCGGGCAAAAGCAGCGCGAACGGTTCGTCGCCGACGATCTCGCGGGCGCACCAGACGGCATGGCCAAGGCCAAGCGGCTCCTGCTGGCGCGTGAAGCTCGCCGTGCCGGCCTTCGGCAGCAGGCCGTTCAGCAGCGACAGTTCGGCATTCTTGTTGCGCTGGCGCAGCGTGTGCTCGAGTTCGAACTGAATGTCGAAATAGTCCTCGATGACATGCTTGCTGCGGCCGGTCACGAACACGAAATGCTCGATGCCCGCTTCCATCGCCTCGTCGACGACGTACTGAATCACCGGCTTGTCGACGACGGTCAGCATCTCCTTCGGCACCGCCTTGGTCGCCGGCAAGAACCGCGTCCCTAGTCCGGCGACCGGAAATACTGCCTTACGCACCTTTTTATGCTGTCCCACGCATACCTCCTGGGGAATTACGTCGCTTTTGCGCCAAAGCTAATCGAAGGGTCAGTAGTATAAATTTGCTACTGTTTTGCAAATGATGACTGACCCTGGCTTCCATGGTAAAGAATTTGTTGACTTCGTTCCTGTAGTGTCACGCTTGGGCGAATGCCACCGGCATCGCCGCACCGAAATCCAAGTATTGATGGACACGGCTGTTGATGACCCCAAACCGCAAACACTCCCTTCGTGGTCTCGCTCTGGCGCTCGCGTTCGGTGCCTTTGCGGGACTAACTCCCATTAACGCCAATGCGGACCCCGGGTTCCAGAAATGGATCGCGGGCTTCTACGATACCGCAGCCAAAAGCGGCATCACGCAGTCAACCTATCGCAAAGCATTTGCCGGCGTAACGGACCCCGACCCCACGGTCCTCGAAAAAGCGCAGTATCAACCGGAATTCAAATCCCAGATCTGGGATTATCTGGATTCCCGCGTCAATCCCTATACCGTCGATGTTGGCCGGAAGATGGCGGCCAAATACGGTTCCACACTCCGTTCCCTTGAACAGCATTTCGGCGTGGATCGCAATATTATCCTCGCCATCTGGTCGATGGAATCAAATTACGGTGCCGTGCTCGCCAAGGACGAGAAGCTGCATTACGTGCCGCGCGCTCTGGCGACGCTTGCCTATGCCGATCCGAAGCGCGCCGGCTACGCCAAAAAGCAATTGATCGCGGCACTGAAGATCCTGCAGAGCGGCGATGTGCCGCGCGACGAGCTGAACGGCTCCTGGGCCGGCGCCATGGGCCACACGCAGTTCATCCCGACCAGCTACCTGCTCTATGCGGTCGACGCTGACGGCAACGGCCATGCCGATATCTGGAACTCCATTCCCGACGCGCTGGCAACGACCGCCAATCTGCTGGCAAAGAACGGCTGGAGCACCAGCCGCACCTGGGGCTACGAAGTGACCGTACCGCCGGGCGGCGCAGCGCAGGTCGGCAAGACCCACACGATCGCACAATGGGCTGCCATGGGCTTCGTACGCCCGAACGGCAAGAGCTTCCGCCTGACATCCGACCGCGCGCAACTGAAGATGCCGGGCGGAGCTGACGGCCCCGGTTTCCTGATGGCCGGCAACTTCTTCACCATCAAGCGTTACAATGCCTCCGACAGCTACGCGCTCGCCGTTGGCCTGCTGGCCGATCAGATCGCCGGCTATGGCGGCGTGCAGCAATCCTGGCCGCGCCCGAGCGGCACGCTGGATGTAAAGCAGAAATTCGAGCTGCAAACCCGCCTGAAGGAGCTCGGCTATTACGACGGCGTCGTCGACGGCAATTTTGGCTCCGGCTCCAAGGCCGCCATTACCGCCGTTCAGCAGCGTTTCGGCATGAGCGCCGACGGCGAGCCGTCGATGAACCTGTTGAACGCCCTGCGCAAATAGGTCGCCGCGGTCGAGATGAGCCTTGGATTGGCTGGACGGCGGCACCGCCTTCATGCAACCATGGCGCCGCGAGCGGAAAAGAGCCCGATGAAAAACCGACCTGCCCGCGCGACCATGACTGCTGCAAGAACGATGTTCACGGCACTTCTTGCAGGCCTTTTGGCGTTTGCCTGTCTGCTGACGGCAGCCGAGGCGCAGGAGCGGCCGCGCAGGACATTGCTTGAAATGTTGTTCGGCCGTTCGGAGCCCGATATTCCCTATCAACCTCCGCCGAGACGCACGATTCGGCCGCCGCGCAAACGGATCGCTCCACCGCCGCGCCAGGTAGTGGTGGCTCAGCCGGAGCCGCCGCCGGAGATCCAGAAACTGCCGGATGCCAAGACGATCCTCGTCGTCGGCGATTTTCTGGCGGGCGGCCTGGGCGATGGGCTGGAAGATGCCTTTTCCACCTCGCCCGGCGTCGTCGTACAGACACGCAGCACTGTCGCCTCCGGCCTGGTGCGCCAGGACTATTACAACTGGCCGCAACAGTTGCCGGCCATGCTGGATCAATTGAAACCCGCCATGGTCGTCGTCATGATCGGCGCCAACGATCGCCAGCAGATGACGGGTGACGGGCTCAACGAAAAATTCGGCACCGACCCCTGGTACCTTGCCTATGAGGAGCGCGTGCAGCAGTTCGGCAGGCTGGTGACGAACCACCATATCCCCCTCCTCTGGGTCGGCCTGCCACCCTTCGGCTCCGACCAGATGACGGCCGATGCGGTGAAGCTCAACCAACTCTACCAAAGCAAGGTCGAAAGCGTCGGCGGCGAATTCATCGATATCTGGGACGGCTTCACCGACGAGAACGGCGAGTTCATCGTCACTGGCTCGGATATCAACGGCCAGCAGGTGCGGCTCCGAACCTCCGACGGTGTCAATCTCACGGCAGCGGGAAAACGCAAGGTCGCCTTTTACGTCGAAAAACCGACGCGCCGGCTGCTCGGTGACCAGGCGAGCCCGGATATCATCCGCCTGGACACCGGCAATCAACTGCCGGCCGAACAAGTCAACCTGCCGCCGACGGAGATGGAAATGATCACCCGCACACAGCCGGTAAGCCTTTCCGACCCCAATCTCGACGGCGGCGCACAGCTTCTCGGCGGCGCTCCCGCCCACAATTCCGTCACCCAATCTCCTCGCGACCTCCTGGTCGAGAAAGGCCAGATGGCCCCGGCGCCGACCGGACGCGTCGACGACTACCGACTGCCGGCGGCTACGACTGCACCGTAACCACCACCGGCTACTAACAAAACAAGGGCAATCGCATGCTGGAATCGCACGCAGACCTTGGTCTACCGGAAGTATCAGCGGATGGATGGATATCATCAATCCCTGAGGAGCACGGCTTCGATGCGGACAGATTGCGAGGGATCGGTCCGCATTTCGAAGCGTGGACAGAGGCAAATGCCCATGCCATCTTGATCGCCCGCCATGGCAAACTGGTCTACGAGCGATATTTCACCGGCGAGGACAGGACATGGGGGACTCCGCTAGGCCGCGTGGCCTTCCATGCAGGCCTCAAACACGATCTTCGCTCTATCACCAAAAGCATCACCTCTCTGCTCGTCGGCATCGCCATCGAAAACGGCTGGATCGACGACCTCGATACGCCGGTTTTCTCCTTTTTTCCTGATCATGCCGATCTCCGCACGCCGGAAAAAGATAGGATAACGCTCCGCCATCTGCTCACCATGTCCGCCGGCTTAGCCTGGAGCGAGGAGTTGCCCTACAGCGATCCAGCCAACAGCGAGCGCCGCATGATGGAGGCTGCTGACCCTCACCGCTACGTTCTGGAACAGAACGTCGCCAGGCCGGCCGGCGCTGTCTATACCTATAATGGTGGCTTGACCGCTCTGCTCGGCGCCATTCTGCATAGGGCATCGAGTCGGCGGCCGGATCAGCTTGCGAAGGAATATCTCTTCGAGCCCCTTGGCATCGAAGAGGTGGAATGGATTCGCTACTGGGACGGAACGCCCAATGTCGCGTCCGGCTTGCGCATGCGGCCCCGCGACGTGGCCAAGATCGGTCAATTGGTGTTGAATAAAGGCGCCTGGAACAACGCCAGGATCCTTTCACCAGCCTGGATCGATCAGGTTACGTCACCGCAGGTCCAGGGTGAAGGCTTGTATTTCTACGGGTTCCAATGGTGGCTGGGACGATCGCTGATCGATCGGCAGGAGATTAGCTGGACCGCCGCCGTTGGTTGGGGTGGACAAAGACTCTATGTCATTCCCAGCTTGAACATAACGGCCGTCGTGTTGGCAGGATTATACCATAATCCCACGCTCCAGCCGGCCGTCGGTGATACGGTGCTTAGGCGATTTGTGCTTCCGGCGGCGCTACGCGGATAGCTGTCCACGCAGGGCAATCGGTTGTTTGACAACGCCGCAACCCGCCAATACAAGCACTGCATGAGCTTGAACAGCGCAGATCATATCGATCGCAACCGCACCTGCCTGCAGGCTGTGGTTTTGCGCGCTTTCTCCGGCCGAGGTCTCCGCGTCCAGTCGTGACAGCCGGAGCGATTGGCGTGTCCGGCGGCTGCTGGACGTAAAGCCCTCACCTCAAGACATCAACGTTGCCCATGGAGAAAGGCACGTGCTCAATATCTATCACGTCAATTCGCTCGTTCATTGGGAAGAGCGGGATATCCGGCTCCGCGACGATCTCATCCGGTTCTTTTCCGATGAAGTCGGCAGCGTTCTACGATCCGCAAACCCCGCCTGGGATATCCGAAGGGTCGAAGCTCCGGTCTTGATGCCTCGAAGCCTCGTCTCGGATGCCTATTCCAATTCGGACATATGGGTACAGGAGCGGCTATCAAAGACGGAAGCCGAACTTGTGCTGCGGCCCGAAACGACGCCATCAACCTATGCCTATATGCAGCATCTTCTCGGAAATCATTCCAGAACGCGGCTGCCATTGTGTATTTGGCAGGCTGGAAAATCCTATCGCCGGGAACAGGACCAATCGACCAAGCATGTTCGTCTCAAGGAATTCTGGCAGCTTGAATTCCAATGCGCCTTCACCGCCGACAGCGGCAATGACTACCACGCCGCCGCCCTGGAACCGGTCCGCCGAATGATCGCCTCGGTGATCCATCTGCCGACAAGGATCGTGCCATCCGATCGCCTTCCGGCCTATTCTGAGGTCACCATGGATATTGAGGTCGATAACGGCGACAAATGGATGGAGATCTGCTCGATCTCGAAACGCACGGACTTTCCTCAACGCTATCGCAGTCAGTCCAAGAAACGGCCGGCAATGGACCACGACGTCGCAGTGCTGGAAATCGCGATCGGTCTCGATCGCTGCATCTATAACTGGAACATCGCAGCAAACAGATAAAGAGAAAGGGCCGGGCTCATCACGAACCCGGCCCTCCGATAACCTGCATGAAGGTGGCGGCGAAGTTTACCGCGGCAGCACCGTCGAGCCCATCAGGGCTTCGTCGATCGCGCGGGCGGCCTGGCGGCCTTCGCGGATGGCCCAGACGACCAGGGACTGGCCGCGGCGGACGTCGCCGGCGGTCCAGAGCTTGTCGACCGAGGTCTTATAGTCCTTGTCGTCGGCGACGACATTAGTCGAGCCGCGCTTGTCGGTGTTGAGCGTCAGCTTGCCGTCGAGCTCCTTCAGCACGCTGTCGGTGAACGGACCGCGGAAGCCGATGGCGATGAAGGCGAGATCGGCGCGGATGACGAACTCCGTGCCGGCAATCGGCTTGCGGCGCTCATCCACTTCGCAGCACTTCACGCCGGTCAGTACGCCGTCTTCGCCGATGAATTCCAGCGTTGCCACCTGGAATTCGCGCACGGCGCCCTCGGCCTGCGAGGAGGAGGTACGCATCTTCGTCGCCCAGAAGGGCCAGACGGCGAGCTTGTCTTCCTTTTCCGGCGGCTGCGGGCGGATATCGAGCTGGGTCACCTTGACGGCACCCTGGCGGAACGCGGTGCCGACGCAGTCGGACGCAGTATCGCCGCCACCGACGACCACGATATGCTTGCCGCCGGCAAGGATCGGGTCGGACGGCCAGCCGATGCTGTCGATGTTTTCGCGGCCGATGCGGCGGTTCTGCTGCACGAGATAGGGCATGGCGTCATGGACGCCTGCTAGCGTCGTGCCAGGAATGCCGGCTTCGCGCGGGGTTTCCGAGCCGCCGCAATAAAGAACCGCATCATAGTCAGCCAGAAGCTGCTCGACATTGACGTCGACCCCGACATTGACGCCGCAATGGAAGGTCACGCCTTCGCCCTTCATCTGTTCGACGCGGCGGTCGATGAAGTTCTTCTCCATCTTGAAGTCCGGAATGCCGTAGCGCAGCAGCCCACCGGGCTTCGTTTCGCGCTCGTAAACATGGACTTCGTGACCCGCGCGGCCAAGCTGCTGAGCCGCCGCCATGCCGGCGGGGCCGGAGCCGATGACGGCGACCTTCTTGCCCGTATGGACGGTTGCCGGTTCCGGACGGATGAAGCCGAGTTCATAGGCCTTGTCGGCAATGGCCTGCTCGACCGTCTTGATCGCGACCGGGGCATCCTCGAGGTTCAGCGTGCAGGCTTCCTCGCAAGGTGCGGGGCAGACGCGACCGGTGAATTCCGGGAAGTTGTTGGTCGAATGCAGGTTGCGGATCGCCTCTTCCCAATTGTTGTTGTAAACGAGGTCGTTCCAATCCGGAATCTGGTTGTGGACCGGGCAGCCGGTCGGGCCGTGGCAATAGGGAATGCCACAGTCCATGCAGCGTGCTGCCTGTTTCTGCACTTCCTGGTCCGACATGGGGATCGTGAATTCGCGGAAATGCCGGATGCGGTCCGACGCCGGCTGATACTTGCCAACCTGTCGGTCGATTTCCAAGAAGCCTGTTACCTTGCCCATGCTTTCGTTTCCTCACGCTAAATAGAGGAGCCGATGGCTCCCGTGCCTGAAGGCAAATCCCGCTGCCTTGTCCGGCACTGTAATTCAAAACCGATTCCGCTTTTCGACAGTTGCGATCGCAACTGGACGCGAAATCCTCGAAGGAAGAGGAGGTGCAGCGGATCACTCCGCCGCCACACCCATCCGGCTACGCTCCATCTCTTCCAGCGCACGACGGTATTCAACCGGCATGACCTTGCGGAATTTCGGGCGGTAGTCGGCCCAGTGATCGAGGATTTCCTTTGCCCGCGTCGAGCCGGTGTAGTGGAAATGGTTCGAAATCAACTGGTAGAGGCGCTCTTCGTCGTGGCGGGTCATGTCACCGGAGACGTCGACGCGTCCCTTGTGCATGAGGTCGCCGCCGTGATGATGCAGCTTCTCCAGCAATTCATCCTCTTCCGGAACCGGTTCCAGCTCGACCATCGCCATGTTGCAGCGACGGGCGAAATCGCCCTTCTCGTCGAGCACATAAGCGACGCCGCCCGACATACCGGCTGCGAAGTTGCGGCCGGTTTCGCCGAGCACGACGACGACACCGCCGGTCATATATTCGCAGCCATGGTCACCCACGCCTTCGACGACGGTGATGGCGCCGGAGTTGCGCACCGCAAAACGCTCACCGGCGACGCCACGGAAGTAGCATTCGCCTTCGGTCGCGCCGTAAAGCACGGTGTTGCCGACGATGATCGAATGTTCGGCTGAGATCTGCGAGTTTTCCGGCGGACGGATGATGATGCGGCCACCCGAAAGACCCTTGCCGACGTAGTCGTTACCGTCACCGATGAGGTTGAAGGTGACGCCGCGCGCCAGGAACGCGCCGAAGGACTGGCCGGCCGTGCCTCTCAGCGTGACGTTGATCGTGTCATCCTTCAGGCCGCGGTGACCATAGCGCTTGGCGACGGCGCCCGACAGCATCGCACCGGCCGAACGGTCGACGTTCTTGATGTCGACTTCGAAGGCGACCGGCGTCTTGCTGGCAAGCGCCGGCTCTGCCTTCTCGATCAGCTTGCGGTCGAGAATGTCGACGATCGGGTGCTTCTGCACGGTCGTCCAATAGGTGTCTTCCTTCGGCGCATCGACCTTGTGGAAGATGCGGCTGAAGTCGAGCCCCTTGGCCTTCCAATGGGCGAGCATATCATCCTTCTCCAGCAGTTCCGAAGCGCCGATGATGTCGTCCAGCTTGGTAGCGCCAAGCGAGGCGAGAATTTCGCGCACTTCCTCCGCAACGAAGAAGAAGTAGTTGATGACATGCTCCGGCGTGCCCTTGAAGCGCTTGCGCAGAACCGGGTCCTGCGTCGCAACGCCGACTGGACAGGTGTTGAGGTGGCACTTGCGCATCATGATGCAGCCGGCCGCAATCAACGGCGCGGTGGCGAAACCGAATTCGTCTGCGCCGAGCAGCGCGCCGACGATGACGTCGCGGCCGGTCTTCAGACCGCCATCCACCTGCAGGGCGACGCGTGAGCGCAACCCGTTCAGCACCAGCGTCTGCTGTGTCTCAGCAAGGCCGATTTCCCAGGGCGAACCCGCATGCTTCAGCGAGGTGAGCGGCGAAGCGCCCGTACCACCGTCGAAGCCGGCAACGGTGATGTGATCGGCGCGCGCCTTGGCAACGCCGGCGGCGACGGTGCCGACACCGACTTCCGAGACGAGCTTGACCGACACATCAGACGTCGGGTTGACGTTCTTCAGGTCGAAGATGAGCTGCGCCAGATCTTCGATCGAGTAGATATCATGGTGCGGCGGCGGCGAGATCAGGCCCACACCCGGCGTCGAATGGCGGGTCTTGGCGACGGTGGCGTCGACCTTATGGCCGGGCAACTGGCCGCCTTCGCCGGGCTTGGCACCCTGCGCCACCTTGATCTGCAGCACGTCGGCATTGACCAGATATTCGGTGGTCACACCGAAGCGGCCGGAGGCGATCTGCTTGATGGCGGAGCGTTCCGGGTTCGGCGAACCGTCGAAGAGCGGCATGTAGCGGTCGGATTCTTCTCCGCCTTCGCCGGTGTTCGACTTGCCGCCGATGCGGTTCATGGCGATCGCCAGCGTCGTATGCGCCTCACGGCTGATCGAGCCGAAGGACATGGCGCCTGTCGAGAAGCGCTTGACGATATCGACGGCGGGCTCGACCTCGTCGACCGAGATCGGCTTGCGGCCGAGTGTTTCCGCACCCTTGATCTTGAAGAGACCGCGGATGGTGTTCATCCGGAGCGCCGACTGGTTGACCATCTCCGAGAACTCGCGATAGCGGTCCGCAGCATTACCGCGCACGGCATGCTGAAGGGCGGCGACAGCATCCGGCGTCCAGGCATGGCTTTCACCGCGCATACGGTAGGCATATTCGCCGCCGATATCGAGCGTGCTTGCCAGGATCGGATCACGGCCAAAAGCCGACTTGTGACGGGCAACGGTTTCCTCGGCAATGGTTTCGAGGCCGATGCCTTCGATCATCGTCGCCGTGCCGAAGAAGTACTTGTCGACCAGTTCCTGCTGCAGGCCGATCGCATCGAAGATCTGCGCGCCGCAATAGGACTGATAGGTCGAAATGCCCATCTTCGACATGACCTTGAGGATGCCTTTGCCGACCGCCTTGATATAGCGATAGACGACTTCGCTCGCATCGACTTCCTTCGGGAAGTCACCGCGCTGATGCATGTCGAGCAGCGTGTCGAAGGCGAGATAGGGGTTGATTGCCTCGGCGCCATAGCCGGCGAGCAGGCAGAAATGGTGCACTTCGCGCGGCTCGCCGGTTTCAACGACGATACCGACCGACGTGCGCAGCCCCTTGCGGATTAGGTGATGGTGAACGGCCGCCGTCGCCAGCAGCGCCGGGATCGCGATGCGGTCCGGCCCGATCTGGCGGTCGGACAGCACGATGATGTTGTAGCCGCCGCGAACGGCCGCTTCCGCACGCTCGCAGAGACGGTCCAGCATTTCCGGCATGCCTTCGGCACCGCGCTCGACATCATAGGTGAAGTCCAGCGTCTTGGTGTCGAAACGGTCTTCCGTATGACCGATCGAGCGGATCTTTTCCAGATCGCCATTGGTCAGGATCGGCTGACGCACTTCCAGCCGCTTGGCATTGGCCATGCCGGTATGGTCGAGCAGGTTCGGGCGCGGACCGATGAAGGAAACGAGGCTCATCACCAGCTCTTCGCGGATCGGGTCGATCGGCGGGTTGGTGACCTGCGCGAAGTTCTGCTTGAAATAGGTATAGAGCAGCTTCGGCTTGTCGGACATGGCCGAGATCGGCGTGTCCGTGCCCATGGAGCCAATCGCCTCCTGCCCCGTCGTCGCCATCGGCGACATCAGGATCTTGGTGTCTTCCAGCGTGTAGCCGAAAGCCTGCTGGCGATCGAGCAGCGACACGTCGCGGCGCAGCGCCCGCGGCTCCACCGGCTTCAAGTCTTCGAGGATCAACTGCGTGCGGTTGAGCCAGCTCCGATAGGGATGCTTGGTCGCAAGCTCCGACTTCACCTCGTCGTCGGAGATGATCCGGCCCTTTTCCATATCGATGAGCAGCATCTTGCCCGGCTGCAGGCGCCACTTCTGAATGATCTTTTCTTCCTCAACCGGCAAAACGCCGGCTTCGGACGCCATGATGACGCGATCGTCGTTGGTGACGAGATAGCGGGCCGGACGCAGGCCGTTGCGGTCGAGCGTCGCGCCGATCTGCTTGCCATCGGTGAAGGCGACAGCGGCCGGACCATCCCACGGCTCCATCAGGGCGGCATGATATTCGTAGAACGCCTTGCGTTCCGCCGCCATCAACTGGTTGCCGGCCCAGGCTTCCGGGATCAGCATCATCACGGCATGCGCCATGGAATAACCACCGCGCACGAGGAATTCGAGCGCGTTGTCGAAGCAGGCGGTGTCCGACTGTCCTTCGTAGGAAATCGGCCAGAGCTTGGAGATGTCGTCGCCGAAGAGCGGCGAAGAGACCGAAGCCTGGCGCGCCGCCATCCAGTTGACGTTGCCGCGCAGCGTGTTGATTTCTCCGTTATGGGCGACCATGCGATAGGGGTGCGCCAGCTTCCACGACGGGAAGGTGTTGGTGGAAAAGCGCTGGTGCACGAGAGCGACGGCCGATTCGAAACGCGGATCGGCTAGATCCTTGTAATAGGCGCCGACCTGATAGGCGAGGAACATGCCCTTGTAGACCACGGTCGAGCTCGACAGCGAGACCGGGTAGAAATTGCTCTCTTCGCCCTCATATTCCGCATAGATGCGGTTGGAGATCACCTTGCGCAGAGTGAACAGGCGGCGCTCGAATTCCTCATGCGTGCCGGCATCGCGGCCGGCGCCGATGAAGACCTGCACATGATGCGGCTCTGTAGCGGCGATGTCAGGCGCCTTCGAGAGCGAGGAGTTGTCGACCGGCACATCGCGGAAGCCGAGCAGAACCTGGCCCTCTTCGGCGACGACCTGCTTGATGGCGGTCTTGAAATGCTCGATCAGCGCCTCGTCGCGCGGCAGGAAGAAATGGCCGACGCCATATTCGCCGGCCTTCGGCAGGGTAACGCCCTGCAAGGCCATTTCCTCGCGGAAGAAGCGGTCCGGAATCTGCACGAGAATGCCGGCGCCATCGCCCATCAGCGGATCGGCGCCGACAGCGCCGCGATGCGTCAGGTTTTCCAGAATGAACAGGCCGTCGCGCACGATCTGGTGCGACTTCTGGCCCTTCATATGCGCGACAAAACCAACGCCGCAGGCATCATGTTCATTGCGCGGATCATAGAGGCCCTGCTTCGGCGGGAGGCCTCCCGAGGCCAAACGATCGGCACGTTTCGACGTATTGACCGTGGCGGCAGCCTCTGCTGCTGCGATATGGTCAAAAGTCATGGACGGCGTCCTGTTCGTCATCGTTTTCCCTCCGGTAAGGCCCGCATCGCGGGCGATCCTTCGTCCCGCGCCGCCCCGTTATCGGGTCCGACGCGCGACAGCGCTGTTGCATTGTGAAGATCGGGCCGCAGACCATGACTCCTTGGTGGAGCCCGTCGTCAGCGTTCCGCGCCTTGCTTATTCCACCGCCGCTCCGCCTGATCGCCTCACGGCTCGATAGGACATGCTCGCGGTAACTATAGCTCGAAATCCCGATATCGTCAGGACCCTCTAGCGCATCTTCGGCCTTGGCGGCCAAAATAGGACAGCAACCCTGTCCTAATTCATCAGCTCTATGCCAGAAAGTGATCGGCTTCGCAAGAGCAAAACGGCAAAATAACGTTAACCCGCGACGGAAGATTGCCGATGCTTCAAAATTCGAGCAAGAAAGTTTCACCGCACCGCATCATTTTGTTTGTTGATTGCGTAGATCAATTTCTGTGATGTGTCCTTCAGCATGGCACTCTTGATCCCCTGCGGCATTGGATTAATGTCCGTCGGACCTCAGCTAACCCTCCCGTAATCCCGTTGATTCAGTTGGTGCATATCCATGTTTTTTGCTTCCGATAATTGGGCCGGCGCCCATGCCAAGATCGCCGAACGCCTCCTTGCCGAATCCGGCGGTTTCGCCGCAGCCTACGGCACCAGCGATCTCGACCAGAAGATTGAAGCTAAGTTCGCCGAGATCTTCGAGCGTGAGGTCGCCGTCTTCTTCGTCGCAACCGGCACGGCCGCCAATTCGCTGTCGCTCGCCAGCGTCCAGAAGCCGGGCGGCGTCAGCTTCTGCCATCCAGAAGCACATGTCGCCGAGGACGAATGCGGGGCGCCGGATTTCTTCAGCGGGGCGCGGCTGGCGACGGTCGATGGTGCGGCCGGTAAAATCGACGTGAAGGCGCTCGTCACCAAGGTCGCCCGCTTTCCGCAGGATGACCTCCATCATGGCCGCGCCGCGGCAGTGACCATCACCCAGGCAACGGAGATCGGCACGGTCTATTCACTCGCTGAAATCGACGCCATCGCCTCCGTCTGCAAGGCAAACAGCCTGCCACTGCACATGGATGGCGCCCGCTTCGCCAATGCGCTGGTCGCGCTCGGCGTCAGCCCGGCGGAAATGACCTGGAAGCGCGGCGTCGACATCCTTTCCTTCGGCGGCACCAAAAACGGCTGCTGGTGCGCGGAGGCGATCGTCTTCTTCAATCCGGAGCAGGCGAAGGAGATGCACTTCATCCGCAAACGCGCCGCCCAGCTTTTCTCCAAGTCGCGTTTCATCGCCGCCCAGTTCGACGGCTATTTCGAAGATGGCCTCTGGCTCGACCTTGCCCGCCATTCCAACCGTATGGCCGATCGCCTGCGCGCTGGCATCGAGCAGGTCGCCACCGCACGCCTCGCCTGGCCGACCGCCTCGAACGAAGTCTTTGCGATCATTTCGAAATCGGCCGCCAAGACCGCCGAGGACAGGGGTGCAAAGTTCTACGAATGGCCGATCCCGGAATCGCGCCCCGAGCTGGTAAACGCGAACGAGACACTGATCCGCCTCGTCACCAGCTTCGCCACGACAGATGACGATGTCGCCGGCTTCCTGGCTTGCCTCGCCTGATTTTCGGGTAAAAAAGGAGCGCCGTAGCTGTCCCATTGGGACGCACGCGGCGCTCAGCACCTCATTTGGAGGTTAAATTCTCACTTGGGTGCATGAACAGTGCGGAATGTGAAACGTCTTGGCCCGATTGGCCTGGCATATGGCGGGTTATGACCGTCATCGCCATCACGCAGGCGACCAGCCCGCAAATAAACATCGCACCATATTTCATCGGGCTGATTTTCCTCGACTCAGCTCGTTTAGTTGGCTTCAAGGGTACCAACGAAAACTGACATGAACCTGAATAGGTGAATCAAAAAGGTAGGACACGCGGAAGGCGTGTCGGAAGCCGGCGAAGGAACTTCAGCGAAGTTCAGAATATTATCCATATGATTCTAAATATTTTTTATGGATGGCATCGCCGCTCTGATACGTCAGATGGATCTCAGCCCTCTCACCTTCGCCAGAATATCCTCCGACAAGGCGCTGACCAGCAACTGATCCGCTCCCTTGCGTGGCACCAACACGAATTCGACGTCCTCCAGCATCGGCAGCCAACCGGGCGCAATTTCCGACAGTCCTGTTGGCGCCATGCTGCGGGGCTGAACGAGGACGCCCATGCCGGCACGCGCCGCCGCCGTCAGGCCGCTGAGGCTGCCGCAGGTACAGACGATGCGCCAGGGCACCTGTTGACGGCGCAGCGCCTCAAGCGCTACGGCCCGGGTAACGCTTGGGGCGGGAAAGGCGATCAGCGGTAAAGGCGCCGCGAGCTTGCGAATGCGCTCCGGATCGCGCGCCAGCCAGACCAGCGGCTCACGATAGACGAGCCTCCCCCTGGCGTCGCCGAGGCGGCGCTTGGCAAGAACGAGGTCGAGGTCGCCATTGTCCTGCATTTCATAGAGCGTGCCGCTGAGCGCGACCGTCAATTCGAGATCGACGGAAGGATGCGAGCGAACGAATTCTTCCAGCACATCCGGCAACTGGCTGGTGACGAAATCCTCGGAGACACCGAGCCGCAGGGTGCCGCGCAGACTGTTGCCGGCAAAGAGCTGCTGCACCTCCCCCTCGATCGACAGCATCTGCCGGGCATGGCCGAGCAGCGCCTCGCCGTCGCCCGTCAACACCACTCGATGCGTGTCGCGGGCCAGAAGCTTGCGGCCAAGCGTAGTTTCCAGCCGCTGGATATGCTGGCTGACCGTGGGCTGGCCGAGGCCAAGCCGCTCGGCCGCGAGCGTGAAGCTGCCCATCTGCTCGACGGCAACGAAGCTGCGCAATTGCGTGAGATCAAGCATGACACTCATCCTGAATCACGATAACTGTTATTCCTTGCATCGCGGATCACGATAGGTCTATGTGCTAGAACTAATCTTACGGAATTGCAAATCGGGGTTGGCATCATGCGCCGCTTTCTTCCAGACACTTTCACCATCCTCCTCGTGCTCACCGTGTTGACGGCATCCTTCTTCCCCGTGCAAGGGACCAGCGCCAGCTACTTCGGCACCGCCACCAATTTTGCCATCGGCCTGCTGTTCTTCCTGCACGGCGCGCGCCTGTCGCGGGATGTGGTCATTGCCGGTCTGCTGCATTGGCGGCTGCACCTGGTCATCCTGCTGACCACCTTCGGCATTTTCCCGCTCCTGGCTCTCGCCATGGGCGTGCTGGTACCGGCCCTTCTGCCGCAAGCGCTTTACACCGGCATCCTGTTCCTCAGCGTGCTGCCCTCAACGGTGCAGTCCTCGATCGCCTTCACCTCGATTGCCGGCGGCAATGTGCCGGCCGCGATCTGCGCCGCGTCGGCCTCCAATATTTTCGGCATGTTCCTGACGCCCCTGCTCGTCGGCGTGCTCTTCTCTGTTGGCGGCCATGGCGGTGGATTCTCCTGGGACGTGCTGGAGCAGATCATGCTGCAACTGCTCGCGCCCTTCATCGCCGGCCAGGTCCTGCAGCCGTGGATCGGCAATTGGATACGCTCGAAGAAGACGATCCTGATGCCGGTTGACCGTGGCTCGATCCTGATGGTCGTCTATTCGGCCTTCAGCGAGGCCGTCGTCGAGGGCCTGTGGCATGCCTTCTCGCTCGTCGATATCGCCACGGTCATCGTCGCCAACATCGTGCTTCTGGCGCTGGTGCTCTGCATCACCATGTTCGGCAGTCGCGCGCTCGGCTTCTCCCGCGCCGACGAGATCACCATCACCTTCTGCGGTTCGAAAAAATCGCTTGCGAGCGGCGTTCCGATGGCCAACGTCATCTTCGCCGGCCAGGGCATCGGCGCCATTGTCCTGCCACTGATGCTGTTTCACCAAATCCAGTTGATGGCCTGCGCCGTCATCGCCCAAAAATATGCGGATGCCGCCAAGAGGCGGGAAGCGGCCAAGGCGGGCGTGGCCTCCAAGGCGAACGGAGCCCCGAACGCCGCGTGAGGACCATTCCAGCCACGATCGAATACAAAAGGCGGCGCCCCAACGGAGCGCCGCCTTGCTTTTGTGACCTTGGGAGGATCGGTCTTTGGTCTATTGATTGAAGGCCGTTAGTTGATACGGGCCTCGATTGCCTTCGGGGTCTCGACCGGCTCGGCGGCGATGGAGATACGGCGGGGCTTCATGGCTTCCGGAATGTTGCGCAACAGATCGATGTGCAGCAGACCATTCTTCAGCGAAGCCGCCTGGACCTCGACATGATCGGCGAGCTGGAAGCGGCGCTCGAAGGCGCGCTTGGCGATACCGCGATAGAGATATTCGCTGGCCTCAGCCGGCTCCTCGCTCTTTTCACCCTTGACCTGGAGAACATGGGCATGAGCCTCGATGCTCAGTTCCTTTTCATCGAAACCGGCAACGGCCATGGTGATGCGATAGGTGTTCTCACCGGTACGCTCGATGTTGTAGGGCGGATAGGTCTGGGCCTGATCCGGCTGCGCAAGGCTGTCAAGCATGGTGAAGAGACGGTCGAAACCGACGGTGGAACGATAAAGGGGAGAGAAATCTACGTGACGCATGGTGTCCTCCTGTGAGCGACGATTGCGATTCGGTTGTGCCCCATGACCCCGCTCTGGGCGGTCTCGGGACGGTTATGCGAGCCCTTTTGGCACCCGCAGAGTGGAGATGGTGATCGCTTTTCGGGAGTTCAAGACCCCTGAAGACATCTCCCGAATTTCAGACATAACGCCGCGTGAACCACAGATGAACGGCCGGTTCGGCACCCGTTCAGGCTGGCGGGCCTACCAATGGAACCATCGGATACATTCACTGTCCGATGACTGAAGTGTATCGTCCCTTCTTCTTCAGTCCTTGCTAGGCCGGCGACGCGGATCTCTCTATCTCCGCAAGCCGGCCCTTTTCTTTCCTTCCGTCAGCGCAACAGCTTCAGCGAGCCCGTCAGCGATTTCACCCATTTCGACGGACCCGCTATCCCCAGACCGTCAATCGCTTCCATTTGGAGGTCTCGGTCGGGAAACATTGCCTCATACTCCCTGTAATCGTGCAGAGAGCGTGCAAATGCCGGAAAGGCGACGACCGCCCGTTCGCCCTGCGGCGGCAATGCCTTCAGCAGCAGCGACCGGATGGTATCGGCATCCGCCTGCAGCATCGGAACCGGCATGTTCGAACTGATGTCGATGGCCCGCCCTTCGCTGTCGATCAATTGCTGCGCCGCAAGCGTAGGAAATCGCGCGCCCAGCCCGATCGCAATAGCGCTGGCGGTATTGGCGATCAGCCCGAGCGGCAGATCCGGATTGATGACGATGGCGAGGCGGATATCGGGAAGCATGGGAAACCTGTTGCTGGTGTCGATGTTCCCAAAAGAATATCCTGGGCGTCGCGGAGATTCTTACCTTTTATTGCCAATACTTGGCTATATATGGCAGACTCTACCCATATCGACCCATAATAAGGCGACATATGCCCTCCGCACTTGAACCGATCGACCTGAGAATCCTCGAAGCACTCCAAAAGGACGGACGCCTGACCAATCAGGCACTTTCGTCCGAAGTCGGACTCTCCACCTCCCCATGCTGGCGGCGTGTGCGTCAATTGGAAGAAACAGGGGTCATCCAGGGCTATACGGCAAGCCTCGACAGGCGCCAGATCGGCCTCGGCGTCCTGGCTTTTATCAGGGTGAAGATCGATAGCCACAGCGAGGCCGAAGCCGAGGAATTCTCGCGCGACCTGCTAAAGCTGAGCGAAGTCGTAGCATGCTACAGCATCGCCGGAGACTCGGATTTCCTGCTGCAGGTCGTTGCAGCGGACCTCGACAGCTACGCGGATTTCGCGATGGCGGCCGTTCGCCGATTGCCCCGTATCAAGGAAATGCAGACGACGTTCGTGCTCAAGGAAATCAAGCCTTTCAAGGGGTTTCCGCTGGGTGTCGGGCAGCGATAACGGCCCAAGACGAATTTGCTCGTTCACTGGTCAACACTTGGCTGCTGCGCATGCCTCGACAGCCCTTTACGTTTGGGCCGAAGGCATCCTATGCTTAGGTGAGTGGCAGGCCGGTCGGGGAGGTTGTTGAATGTCGGCACTCCCTTTCTCGAAGATTTCTGAGCCGCTGAGCGCGCTGCTTGCTGCAATCGGTCTCGTGACCGTTGCTGCGCTCACCATGCCGGACATGACCGGACAGACTAGGCTCATTCTGGAAGTCCTGCTTGCCGGCATCTGGGCTGCCTATGTCCTGCAATTGATCGAAACGCTGATCGTCCGTCGGACAAAAAAAGTTCGCGACAAGGGGCCGGAAATAGTCGTCGATGTGCTCGCCGTTCTCATCCCCATGGCTGCGTTCCTGTTCGTCGGCGGCCGCGACCAAAGCCTCTATTGTGCCATCTGGCTGCTGAAACCCCTGCGCGGCTCGAACTTCTTCCGACTATTGGGCAGGGTCCTCACTAAAGAGGCGCCCAACCTGATCGGCGTCACTTCGATCTTCGGCATTGTTCTATTCGGCGCGGCACTCGCAGCCTATGTCATCGAGCGCGATGTCCAGCCCGACAAGTTCGGCAGCATACCCCTGGCGATGTGGTGGGCGGTAGTGACCTTATCGACCACCGGCTACGGCGACGAGATTCCGCAAAGCTTCGCCGGCCGCGTTCTCGCCGGACTGGTTATGATGAGCGGCATCGGCATCTTTGCCCTTTGGGCCGGCATCCTCGCCACCGGCTTCTACGAAGAGGTCCGCCGCCAGGACTTCGTGCGCAATTGGCAGTTGGTTGCGGCCGTGCCGCTGTTCCAAAAACTTGGTTCTGCCGCACTGATCGAGATCGTACGGGCGCTGAGGCCGCGCGTCGTACCGGCGGGCACCGCAATCTGCCGCAAGGGCGACACGGGCGATCAGATGTTTTTCATCGTCGAAGGCCGCGTCAGCGTCGCGACACCACATCCGGTGGAGCTCGGCTCCGGCAGCTTCTTCGGCGAGATGGCGCTGATCAGCGGCGAACCCCGCTCGGCAACCGTCAGCGCCGTCACCGAGGTCTCGCTCCTCTCGCTCTATTCCGCCGACTTCCAGATGCTGTCCAGCAGCAGCCCGGAGATCGCCGACATCATTCGCAAAACAGCACTCGAGCGCCGCGGTACGACACCGAAGACTTGAGGGCGACGCCGATGGCTCGGCCCCGTTGACCTTCTATACGACCGTTTCGTAATCTGTTGGCGGTGACAAAATCGATATCGTTGCGTCGCCTCGGCGCTGCCTCCTCATTTGGTGACGCTTGTTCTGATCCCACTTCGGCACGGCTCAATGCATCCGAGACTACTCAAGACATTCCTGGCGGTTGCCCGAAATCGGAATTTCACTCGTGCGGCCGAGGAGGTGAATCTCGCGCAATCGAGCGTGAGCGATCAAATCCAGTCGCTCGAAACCGAACTGGGCACTAAGCTCTTTATTCGGTTGAGATCGGGCTTGGAACTCACGGCAGCGGGCGAAGCACTGAGACCCTATGCCGAAGAAATTCTGATGATGGCGGACGAGGCGCGTGCGGCCGTCGAGGCAGCCTCGGGGCGCACCGCGGGAACGGTGACGATCGGCGCACTGGAGACGATTGCTTCCGTGAGGCTTCCGCAATGGCTGGCGGCTTTTCAAAGCAATCATCCTGATGTCAATCTGCGGCTGAAAGTTGCAGGCAGCGGCGATCTATTGCGGAAGGTCGAAGACGGCGAGATCGATGTCGCCTTCTGTTTTGACAAGGACGGTCTCGATGAACGCCTGGCGAAGCGGATGATATCGGCGGAGCCATTGGTTCTTATCGCGCCTCCTGGGCAGGAATCCTTATCGAAAGGAGGCGATTTGGCTGCGCTTGCTTCTACGAGCTTCGTCGCAACCGAGGCCGGTTGCATCTATCGACACCTGTTCGACAAGGTCTTCGACGAGGCTGGGATAGCGGCACCGAAACTCGCCGCCGAAGTCGGCAGCATCGGTACAATTGCCCGGCTCGTGGCAGCCGGTACAGGGATGAGCCTGGTTCCGCGGCTTGCGGTCGCCGACGCCCTCGATCGCGGCGAAATCAACGAGCTGCCCTGGCCCGGCCCAACCCGGACAGCGTCGCTTGTGATGATTTGGCGGCGCAGGCGTGTTCAGCCCCCAGCCTTGAAATTGTTGCTGGCAGCCGAAAGCAACGGTTTCGTACCCGCTAAACCAACCGGTGCCCGCCCTCGACATGCAGTATCGTTCCCGTTGTGAAAGCATTGCCCATCAGGAAACTGATGGCGTCGGCGATATCTTCCGGTTGTCCTACGCGCCCAACCGGCAGCCGTTTTGCCATGGCGTTCAGCGTCTCGTCCTTCTTGTCGCCGGCAACGAGCGTCCAGATCAGTGTGTCGACCCAGCCGGGCGAAACGGCATTCACACGGATTGGCGCCAACTCGACCGCGAGCGCCCGGACCAGCCCTTCCAAGCCCGCATTGACGGCGGCAACAACCGACCCTCGCGCCGCTGGACGATAGGCCGCGATACCGGATGTGAAGGTGATGGAGCCAGTTGGAGAGAGTGCTGGCGCGCCATATTTCGCCAGCAATAGCGGTCCGTAGAATTTGCTTTCCACAACCTTTTGCGCAGCTTTGAGATCCAGCGAGGGCAGCAGCTCATAAGCACCTTCGATATCGGCGGCTGTGCTCACGATATGGTCGAGCCGACCGACCCGCTCGAATAGATCGGCAACCTGGCCTTCCTGCGTGATATCGGTCGCGATCGTGGAAAGTGCCGGATTTTGGAATTCCGCGCCGGTGCGCTTCAGTTTGTCCGCGTTCCGCCCAACGATGATGACCTCGGCACCGACGGCGAGCGAGCGTTTCGCCAGCGCCAAGCCCATTCCAGAGCTGCCGCCAACAATAAGAATTCTTGAATTCACGATTTCAGCAATTGCCATGTCTTTCATTCCCATACGGATGACCACGGCCGAGAACTCGCAGAGACGCGCAAGGAGGGGAAACGGAGAAAAACGATAGTGCTATCGGAGACGCAGATGGAGGCATACCGCCGCCAACAAAGCAGTTGCAATTCCCTACACCTGCGTTATCCCCTTGAGGAGGACATCCCTTCAGCGGGGCGCGACATCGTCATGGATTCGATCCTCTATTCCACTCCAGACAATCCGGTGCCGGAAAACCGCACCGAGGGGTTCTTCGAGTCATTTGAC
Source organism: Rhizobium sp. CB3060 (assembly GCF_025200735.1). Lineage (NCBI taxonomy): Bacteria > Pseudomonadati > Pseudomonadota > Alphaproteobacteria > Hyphomicrobiales > Rhizobiaceae > Rhizobium > Rhizobium sp. CB3060. Next base: position 2,744,124 of record NZ_CP104158.1, read on the forward strand.
GGGCGAAAGCTGCGCTACGTCGTCTTCCGCTGCGAGCAGCCGGTCGCCAAGGGCACCGTGGTGCTGATGCAGGGTCGCAACGAGTTCATCGAGAAATATTTCGAAACGATCCGCGACTTGACCAAAAAGGGTCTCTGGGTCGCAACCTTCGATCTGCGCGGCCAAGGCGGCTCCGAGCGGCTGTTGAAGGACCCGCTGCGCGGACATGTCAGACGCTTCTCGGACTATGAGCGTGACCTGACCGCCTTTCTCGACAAGATCGTGCTGCCGGATACGCGCCTGCCGTTCTTCCTGCTGGCGCACTCGACCGGTGGACTGATCGCATTGTCGGCGGCGCCGCGGCTTGCGACCCGGATCGAGCGCATGGTGCTGTCGGCGCCCTTCGTTGGCCTCACCGGCCACGGCGTCTCGCCCGGCCTCATCCGCTCTCTCTCCGGCATAGTCTGCGCTCTTGGTCTTGGCCGGATGCAGTTCAGCAAAACTATCAAGGAAAAGCCGTTTCCGGAAAATCCGTTGACGACGGACGAGCTGCGTTATCGGCGCAATATCACCATCGCAACGGCCTACCCGCAGCTCACCTTGGGACCGCCGACGGCGCGCTGGCTGCTGGAAGCATTCCGCGCGATCGATCGCGTCAACACGCCCGAACATCTCTTTTCCATCACCATTCCGACCGTGTTGATCGCGCCGACCCGCGACGGCGTCGTGCCCTATGCCGACCAGGAACGATTGTCGCGCTATTTCCGCGCAGCGCAGCTCGTGCCTATTCACGGCGCCAAACACGAGATTCTTCAGGAGCGGGACGTCTATCGCAACGCCGCCCTCGCCGCCATCAACGCCTTCATCCCCGGCAGCGATGCCGAGGCGAATACGGATATGGCGGGAGTGGGGATTTAGAGCGGGATCGCGAACCCGAAAACGTATAGCTAGCGCGACAGGATCGCCATTGCCTGATCATAGACCGCGCGGCTGCCGGCGGCGATGATCGTGCCGCCCTTTTCCGGCCGACCGCCGTCCCAGGTGGTGATGATGCCGCCCGCCTGCTCGATGACGGGGATAATGCCGCCGACATCGTAGGGCTTCAGCGAATTTTCGATGACGAGATCGACGTGACCGGCGGCGAGCAGCGCATAGGCATAGCAATCCGTGCCGTAGCGGAACAGGCGCACCTGGCTCTCAATCTCGCGATATTTTGCCAACTCCTTGCCGACGAAAAGATGCGGCGAAGTGGTGAAGAGAATGGCATTCGACAGGCTGCCGCAATCACGAACCAGCAGCCGCCTTTCGCCTTCCGGGCCGGAATAGGTCGAGCCGTTGCCGTCGGCGAAATAGCGCTCGCCCGTAAACGGCTGGTCGATCATGCCCATGACGGCGCGTCCGTTTTTCTGCAGGCCGATCAGCGTCCCCCAGACAGGCACACCGGAAATGAAGGCCCGGGTACCATCGATCGGATCGATCACCCAGACATGTTCCCTATCCAGACCGACATCGCCGTGCTCTTCGCCCAGGATGCCGTGGTCGGGAAACTCCGCCTCGATCAAGGTGCGAATCGCCACTTCGGCGGCGCGGTCGCCCTCGGTTACCGGGTCGAACCCCTGAGCCTCCTTGTTAACCACGTCGACGCCGGCGCGAAAGCGCGGCAGGGTCTCAGCCTTGGCCGCCTCGGCCAGACGATAGAAGAAGGCACGATCAGGAAGCATGGTCGATCCGGATAAATGACGGGACGGGCGAAGTCATAGCGCATAAACGCGGCGAAGCAAACCAAATGCCGTTGCGAGAGGCGGATTGCCCGGAGATCAGGCAGAAATCCAGCGATTGCCTAAATATTTTGCACCGCAATAATCTGCTTGACATTTGTGCAATGCAACAGCAATATCCCCTTACAGTCTTCTGACTGTAAATACCCTCCTTGGGTGTTTCCTCCCTAGACTTAGCCGCGCCACAAGCGCGGTTCTTTTTTGTCCGGCCTATTTGTTTCATGGGAATGGCGCGGCAGATGCGCTCGATCTCAGCCTTGGCGGGCGAGAAAGCAATTTCATTGGTTTAGGAATTGCGATACCGGACGCGCTGCATATTCAACAGCCTAGCGCAATTTCTAAGCCATTGAAATTGCCAGAGCGGGGGTCCGTTTCTTGCTGACTCTATTCAGAGACTAAGCGCGCCCTGACCTACCCCCTCTCTTGCAAAATCAGCACTTAGCTAAAGCTAAATGCTGATTTTGCTTTCTCGCCCGCAAGGGGCGAGATACCCCCTACTCCGCCGCCAGCGCCGGATCGCCTGCGTAGGATTCCACATGCTCGGCCATGCGCTTCATGAACAGGGTGATGGCTGCGGCGACGGCACCAAAATCCGACCGTTTCTCCAGCGTCGTTTCATCGACGTAGAGTGAGCGGTTAACCTCGATCTGCAGGGCATGAAGTCCACGGGAGGGGCGGCCATAATGCTCGGTGATGAAGCCGCCGGCATAGGGCTTGTTGCGCACGGCGTTAAAGCCGAGCTCGTCGAGAATCTGCATGGCGGCGCGCGACAGGTCCGCCGAGGCGCTCGTTCCGTAGCGGTCGCCAAGGATGAAATCGGGTCGCACATTGCTGCCGGCGATGCGGATATTGCCCGGCATGGAATGGCAGTCGACCAGAACGCCGAAGCCGAATTTGACATGGGTGCGGGCAATCAACCGGCGCAGCGTCGCATGGTAAGGCTTGTAGATCGTATCGATGCGCCTCAGCGCATCCTCGACCGGCACCCGGCGGGCGTAGATTTCCATGTTTTCGGCAACGATGCGCGGAATGGTGCCGAGACCGCCGGCGACTCGCAGCGAATTGATGTTGGCATAGGGCGGCAACACGCCGTCGAACATACGCGGGTCGAGCTCATAGGGCTCGCGGTTGACATCTATATAGGCGCGCGGGAAATTGGCGAGCAGCAGCGGCGCGCCGAGAGCGCTTGCCGCCGAAAACAGCTCATCGACATAATGATCTTCCGAGCGGCGAATGGCGATGCCCTGCAGGCGGGACTGGGCGATAAAATCCGGTGGATAGATGCGGCCGCTATGGGGCGAGCTGTAGACAAAGGGAATTGTCTGAGAGACGGGCTCCGATACCTCAAAAATCTCGAAATTACGCATTTCTGCGGACATCAACGTCTTTACCATGTCAACAACTTGTCGCAGCATCCATGTTGCCAGTTGCTCGCCCGCAAGTCCATACTAACTTAAGCAAAATGGCCTTATACAAAGGGCCGCTACGGAAATGCCCGAAAGCACGATCCTTAAGACAGCGAAGCGGTCTTGGGAGGCGATTATGCTGCAACGGACGAACGCGAATGGCTTTGTCCTGACCCGACCATTCACCGCTTGTTTACGGCCAACGACTAAGTTGGACGCTGGACAAGTCCAACAAGACAGAAGTTGATTAGCGAACAGATGATGACCCAGAAGATACTCCTTGCCGAAGATGACAACGACATGCGTCGGTTCCTTGTGAAGGCGCTGGAAAAGGCCGGCTACAAGGTCTTGTCCTTTGACAATGGAGCAAGCGCCTACGACCGGCTGCGCGAGGAGCCCTTTTCGCTGCTGCTTACCGACATTGTCATGCCGGAGATGGATGGCATCGAACTGGCGCGCCGCGCCACCGAGCTCGATCCGGATCTGAAGGTGATGTTCATCACCGGCTTCGCCGCTGTCGCGCTGAACCCCGATTCGAAAGCGCCGAAGGATGCCAAGGTACTTTCCAAGCCTTTCCACCTGCGCGAGCTGGTCGACGAAGTCAACAAACTCCTTGCCGCCTAAGGCTTCCGGCGGCAACGTCACAAAACCGAAAAAAAGCCTATTGACGGCTACCAAGGTTTTGTGATCTATGCGCCGCCATCGGATGGGCGTGTAGCTCAGCGGGAGAGCACTACGTTGACATCGTAGGGGTCACAAGTTCGATCCTTGTCACGCCCACCATCCTTTTCAAGGGCTTAGCGAGAAATCGCTGAGCCCTTTTCGCATAAAGGCCCCAAGGTACATCGCACCTCAATAGCGTTCAGAGTTCTGCCACCAGAAGCGCGCATTCCGCTGCTATGCTTGACCTTGGAGAGCGCTTGACTTGCTGATTGGTCGTGTCACCCTCTGAACAGAATAGAATGGATGTCTGCTATGACCCCAGCCCGGTTCACCGAATGCCTTCTGCATATCCGCTGGACGCCGCTCAACCTGGCGAGCGCTCTGCAATGCGACTTGTCTTGGGTGGAAGCGATGGAGGCTGGAAACGCTGAAGTGCCCGAAGGCTTGGCAGCATGGCTTGAAACCCTGGCGCAATGCCATGAGACGGCAGGCATTCCGACGAAGTACCGCGGGCGCGGACACGATTGATTTAGCTGCATCAGCATGACTTATGGAGGATGCAATGGATCTCACCAAGCTTCGAAACAACTATGAGCGCAAAATCGAGGAGCATGAAGAGCAGCTTCGCTCGCTGGAGGATAAGGACATACGCCATTTCCGTCAGGAAGGTGACGGGCCGCTGAAGGAAATAACCGACGAGATCAGGGCGGAATACCAGCGGCATATCGAAACTTACGCGACGCTGATCGCTGAGATTAATGCGATTTTGGGCGCCTGAGGTCGATCGCAGCGCGAGAAGCAAAGACGCCTCTATGAAAAAAGCGCCCTCCCGGTGAGGGAAAGGCGCTTCCGCGTGCGAAAAAGTCTTGACCGTTTAGCGATCCAGGAAATGCTGGAATACCGCCGTGTTCGGATAGGCGTAGGCGCCGCGGTCTATAAAGCTGTGCCGATACAAGCAACTTCTCAATGCCAGGATGTACATGCTGCTGTTGGGATCGGGGGAGCCCCGATACCAGGAGTAGGCTTCGGGTTCACAATAGTGCAGAGCCCTGTCATATCGCGCTAGAAGCACGGGATCGCTATCGGCGCGAATGCCCTGGTATGACTGGTAGTTCGAGGGTGCTTCGCCTGCAGAGACGCAAGCGAGGCTTAACATGGCCCCTAACGCTAACATCATTCTCATTTGCTTTGACCTCTCGCTCATGGCGCATCGAATTCTCGATCGCGAGGGTTGAGGATAATCGTCTTTTCGTTGATATCCAATCACATGCTGATGTTCGGCGCTTGAACGCGTCACCGTCGGGCAGGCAAGCAGAAGTTTCACCCGCAAATCGCTTGACTTCCGGTCGCGCTGTCACACTACTGTCACGCCAAAGCATTGATCGTACGGGAGGACGAGAATGGCGATCGTGAAGAAGCAGTTCTATAAAAACCACAAGCCCAACGGCGACGAATATCTGTTCCACCTCGCCCGGGACACCGACAGCGGCGAGGTCTTCGTCATCCGCCAGTCCGACTATCTCGTCGACGGTGGCAGCGAAAAGAAGATGACGCTCTATGAATTCCTGGCCGGCGGCGGCAACCGGCAGAATGCACTGCTGCAACTGATCGGCACGCTCGTGCCGGAGTGACCGGCGCCTTCCTACGTCGGCACATTAGTGCTTCGGGATTGACTGCCACATTTCGATCGGCAAACTGCGAGGGCTTCGAAAGGACCCATTCATGCGATTCGCAGGCCTTGCTATTGGACTGACAGTGATGACCGTTGCGGCTGACGCCGCCGCACAAAATTTTCCGGCGCCCGGCGCGGTGGTGGTCAGCGGCACCTGTTCCAAGCTCGTCGTGGGCAAGCTCGATGCCTCGAAAGGCTGCAAGGGTGAGATCGCCAGCGTCACGGGGCCGGATGGCTCGGTGACGTTCATCTTTTCATCCGGCGGCAAGATGCTTGGCTTCCAGGGCAACGGCCGCGGTATCAAGCCCGGCGCGACGAAGGGAACCGCGCAATTGCCGATCGAAGTCATCTCCACGGGCGCCGGCAACAAGATGACCGGCCAGGTCGGCGCCAAGGGCACCTGCACCTTCGCCAATCCGTATTCGGGCAAACCCGTCGCCATCGAATGTTCGGCGAAATCGACCGAGCTGAGCTTTGCCGCCAGCTTCCTGTCGAACGGCAAACCGCCGCACGGCAAATAAGCAAAGCCGCGCCCCGGGCCATGAGACCCGGAGCCTCAAAAAATATCCGGCTTCCAGCTTTTATTTTGAGCGGCCTTTGTGTTTCCCGCCGTGATTGGCGTCGCCAGGTGCCTCCCGCGACAGGTCAGCGCCGCTGACATGGGCCGGCACATGAACATCTTCATGCGTTGCAGGTTGCAGCGTCAAATCGACATTGTGCGGCGGCAATACCTGCGCCTGACGAAGGACGTTCGAACGCGTCCGTTTCTGCCGGCTCGGCTCCGGCTTTGCTTCTTTCGGTCTATGATGAATAGGATGGGGGCTCATGAGAGGTCCTCCTTGTCCGCTGCTCTCTATCCGACAATCAATCCGCTTCTGGGATCAGTCCTGCAACGGACATCGCCCTGCCCGCCTCAAGCCCAAACGCTCCTCTTTCCCGTTTGGTTCCGGAAATTTCTATCCTGGGGAATGCGGCAGCGTCGATCCGCCGCGCCTCTTGACGGGAACCGCAATTTCACTAACTAATGGTGGTATCTCCGCGCCTTCTGACATCGGCTGCGGATTGAACTTTGGTGCCGGGCCCCTCTGGCGAGAGTTTTAACGGCGCTCTCGCGATGTCGGTACCGCCTGCAGATGAGCCGGCGGATTTCTTTTCATGAATACACTGACCATGCCTCGCAGGCATGCCGTCTCTGGCATGCGACTATGCCTCGCGTCCGGATACATTTTTTCCGCTTTTGAGGAGGTACGCCCATGACGTCCTCTTCCTCCAAATCCATGCTCGGCTATTTCGGCTGGGCCTTCATCGTCACCATCGCAGGTCTCATCCTGGGCGGAGTGCTCGGCTGGAACATGACCGGCACCTTCGGCGGCCTGGCAACGGCCTTTTTCATCTGCCTGGTGCTGGCCGTGCTGGAGATATCGCTCTCGTTCGACAACGCCATCGTCAATGCCAACAAGCTGAAAGAGATGACGCCGGTCTGGCAGCACCGCTTTTTGACCTGGGGCATCGTCATCGCCGTTTTCGGCATGCGAATCGTCTTTCCGCTGGCGATCGTCGCCATCGCCGCCCATATCAATCCCTGGGAGGCGCTGAAGCTCGCGGCTGCCGAACCGGAGCAATATGCCGCGATCATGCATGACGCGCATCTGCCCATCGCCGCTTTCGGCGGCACCTTCCTGATGATGGTCGGCCTCACCTATTTCTTCGATCGCGAGAAGGATGTGCACTGGATCGCCTTTGTCGAGAAGGCGATGGCGCATTTCGCCACCATCAAGGGCATCGAAATCGCCTTCGTGCTGATCCTCGTCCTAGTCTTTTCCTCCCTGCTCGGTGGCGAGGATGCGACCACATTCCTCTATGCCTCCGTCTACGGTCTCCTGACCTTCCTTCTGGTCGAGGTCCTCAGTGGCTTTCTGGATGCCTCGCAAAAGACGATGAGCGCTGCCGCCAGGGGTGGCTTCGGAGCATTCCTCTATCTGGAAATCCTCGACGCCAGCTTCTCATTCGACGGTGTCATCGGCGCTTTCGCACTCACCCAAAACCTCTTCATCATCGCTATCGGCCTCGGTATCGGCGCCATGTATGTTCGCTCGATGACGGTCATGCTTGTAGAAAAGGGTACGCTCGCCCACTATCGTTACCTCGAGCATGGCGCCTTCTACGCCATCCTGATTCTCTCGGTGATCATGTATGTGCAAACGCTTATGCATATTCCCGAGGTCGTCACTGGCCTTGGCGGCGCGGCTTTGATCGGCGTCTCGCTCTGGTCGTCGATCCGCTACAACAAGCGCAACGGCACCACGCATGATCCGGCCGATGAAGAGCCCCGCGACAGAGCCAAGGCCTGACAAGATGATTCCCTGGCGTTGCCGCATAGAAATCGCGGCAACGCCTACATCTTTCGGCGGAAAATCCCACAACACGTATCTGGTCTCTCAACCGAAGCATAACTTTGATTGTTAGAATTTCCTCACTAAGATCGGGGAATGTTCGGAGTTGATGGTAAATTCGCGCTGGTGTTTTCCTGAAAAATATCGCAATGGCGAAAGCCAATTGTTCAAGGGACGCAGGTGGCGATCGCATATATTGCAGATGTCCGCGAAGCGTTCTTCAGTAAAGTGTGTAGGAGAGAGGCAGATATGGCAGCCAAAATCGTCCCAGTGATCATGGCCGGCGGCAAGGGAACACGGTTATGGCCGCTGTCGCGTGCCTCTGCGCCAAAGCAGTTCATCCAGTTCATCGGCGACAAGACGCTCTTTCAGAGCACGTTGACGCGCGTCTCCGATCCCGAACTTTACGAAGCCCCGATCGTCCTCACCAACGAAGAATTTCGCTTCCTCGTTGCCGAACAGGCGCGTGAACTCGGGCTGAAGCTGGCTGCCGTCCTGCTGGAGCCGGTTGCCCGCAACACGGCTGCCGCCGTTGCCGCCGCCGCCACGCTCGTCAGCGAACTTTTCGGCCAGGACGCCACGATGCACGTCCTCGGCTCCGATTACGAGATCGACGCCAACGGCACCTATTTCGATTGCGTTCGAACTGCCCGCGATACGGCGCTGGAAGGCAAGCTCGTGACCTTCGGCATTACACCGACCGAGCCGGCGACCGGCTACGGCTATATCGAGAGCGGCAAGGAGCTTTCGACCGGTGCGCATGCCGTCAAGCGTTTCGTCGAAAAGCCTGCCCTGGAAAAGGCGGAGGCGATGGTCGCCAGCGGCGGGTTCTACTGGAATTCCGGCATGTTCATGTTCTCCGCCGGCCAGCTTCTCGCCGAGATGCACGAATACGCACCGGAAGTCGAAAAGGCCGCCGCCAAGGCTATTGCCAAGTCGACGCGCGACCTCGATTTCACCCGCCTCGACGCAGAAGCCTTCGTCAAAAGCCCCGATATTTCCATTGACTATGCACTGATGGAAAAGACGGAGAATGCCGCCGTCGTTCCCTCGCCCTTCACCTGGTCGGATCTCGGAAGCTGGGATTCGGTCTGGAAGACCGGCAAGCGCGACGATAACGGCAACGTGGCTGCCGGCGACACGACGCTGATCAACACCAAGAATTCGCTCGTCATGACGCATGGTGTCCATCTCGCCGTGCAGGGGATGGAAGACGTCGCCGTCATCGCCAGCGAAGACGCCGTCTATGTCGGCCATCTCAAGGACAGCCAGGAAGTCGGCAAGCTGGTGAAGCTGCTCGCCAGCCAGAAGACGACGGCCAAGCTCACCGAGACCCATCCGACGTCCTATCGCCCCTGGGGCGGTTATACCTCGGTGCTGAACGGCGAACGTTTCCAGGTGAAGCGCATCTTCGTTCTGCCCGGCAAGAAGCTGTCGCTGCAGAAACATCATCACCGTTCGGAACACTGGATCGTCGTCAAGGGCACGGCGGAGGTGACGGTCGGCGAGCACGTGCAGATGCTGCGCGAAAACGAGTCGGTCTATATCCCGCTCGGCGAAGTGCACCGCCTTTCCAACCCCGGCAAGATCCTGCTGGAATTGATCGAAGTTCAGACGGGCTCCTATCTCGGCGAAGACGACATCATCCGCCTGGTCGATGAATTCGGCAGAAGCTGAGGTTTTCGACGGCATCGATTTCAAAGCGGTGGGCGAAAGCCCGCCGCTTTTATTTTTGACACCCTATGGAACGGCCCTGATTGACTGCCGAGACGCCTTGCATTCTTCCGCTGCATTGCACACACTGCCGGTGGGAACAGCAAATGCCGCACAACGTTGCGAGCTAGGCAAAGAGAAAATATGGCGATCAAAGCAAGCATTTATCATCTCACCCATTATAAATACGACAACCCGGTCCGCCTCGGCCCTCAAATCATTCGCCTGAAACCCGCTCCGCATTCCAAGACACGCGTCCTCAGTCATTCGCTGAAGGTGACGCCATCAAATCATTTCGTGAATTTGCAGCAGGACCCCTACGGCAATTATCTCGCCCGCTTCGTCTTTCCCGATCCGGTGACCGAGTTGAAGATCGAGGTCGATCTCGTTGCCGATATGACGGTCTACAATCCCTTCGACTTCTTCGTCGAAGAGGAAGCGACTAAGTGGCCTTTCGACTATCCCGAGACTATCAGCGAAGATCTGTCGATCTACATGAAGCCGGAGGAGCCGGGGCCGCGCCTTGCCGCTTTCCTTTCAACCCTCGACCGCTCCGAACAGCGCACCGTCGACATGATCGTCGGCCTCAATGCGCGGCTGCAGCATGAAATCGGCTACGTCATCCGCCTGGAAACCGGCGTACAAACGCCGGAAGAGACGCTGGAAAAGGCAAAGGGCTCCTGTCGCGATACGAGCTGGCTGCTCGTCCAGATTCTCCGCCATCTCGGCCTCGCCGCACGCTTCGTTTCCGGCTATCTCATTCAGCTCACGCCGGATCTGAAGGCGCTCGATGGGCCCTCGGGTACGGAACACGACTTTACCGACCTGCATGCCTGGGCGGAGGTCTATCTTCCCGGCGCCGGCTGGGTGGGTCTCGACCCGACCTCAGGCCTGCTGACCGGCGAGAGCCATATTCCGCTCGCCGCCACACCGCATTACCGCAACGCGGCACCGATCTCCGGCGGTTATTTCGGTGAGGCCAAGACCGAATTCGATTTCGACATGACGGTTGCCCGCGTTGCCGAGCATCCGCGCATCACCAAGCCCTTCTCCGATGAAAGCTGGGAAGCTCTGAACGCGCTCGGCGAAAAGGTCGACACCATCCTCAGGCAAGACGACGTGCGCCTGACCATGGGCGGCGAGCCGACCTTCGTCTCGATCGACGACTTCCAGTCCGATGAATGGAACACAGCCGCGGTCGGCCCGACCAAGCGCGAAAAGGCCGATAATCTGATCCGACGCCTGCGCGAACACTTCGCACCGAATGGCTTTCTGCATTACGGCCAGGGCAAATGGTATCCTGGCGAAAGCCTGCCGCGCTGGACCTTCTCGCTCTACTGGCGGCGCGACGGCCTGCCGATCTGGTCGAACCCCGACCTGATCGCCAACGAGGGCCGCAACTACAGCGTTACCGAGGACGATGCCGGTCGCCTCCTGACGGCGATCGCCGGCGAGCTCGATATCGAGCCCGACTACGTGGCGCCGGCTTTCGAAGACCCGGCCGAATGGCTGGTCAAGGAAGCGAACCTGCCCGACAATGTCGACCCGTCCAACTCGAAGCTGAAGGATCCGGAGGAACGCTCACGCATGGCCCGCGTCTTCGAGCGCGGGCTGACGCGACCGACGGGCTATATTCTGCCGGTACAGGCCTGGAATGCGCGCGCCAGCGGTCGTCGCTGGGTCAGTGAGAAATGGCGCACCCGCCGCGGCCGCATCTTCCTCATGCCCGGCGACAGCCCGGTCGGCTATCGCCTGCCGCTGAATTCGCTCGACTGGATACCGGCATCGCAATATCCCTACATCAACCCGATGGACCCGACGATCCCGCGCGAGGCACTGCCGGATTACGGTCAGGACAAGGGCCGGCCGCTGCAAGCCGCCCATTTCCAGCCCTTTGCCGGCCAGCAGCCGACCATGCCGCAATCGATCGACGAGATCGGCGGCTATGTCCGCACCGCGATCTCGGTCGAGCCGCGCGACGGGCGCCTCTGCATCTTCATGCCGCCGACGGTCAGCGTGGAGGATTACCTCGACCTCGTCGCCTCCGCCGAACGCGCGGCCGCGGCCCTGAACCTGCCTGTTCACATCGAAGGCTATCCGCCACCCCAGGACGAGCGCATCAACGTGATCCGCGTCGCTCCCGATCCCGGCGTGATCGAAGTCAACATTCATCCGGCTTCGAGCTGGCAGGAATGTGTCGATATCACCACCGCGGTCTATGAAGAGGCCCGGCAAACGCGCCTCGGCACCGACAAATTCATGATCGACGGCCGCCACACCGGCACCGGCGGCGGCAACCACGTCGTCGTCGGCGGCGCCAATCCGAACGACAGCCCGTTCCTGCGCCGGCCGGACCTTTTGAAGAGCCTGGTGCTGCATTGGCAGCGCCACCCCTCGCTCTCCTATCTCTTCTCCGGCCTGTTCATCGGCCCAACCAGCCAGGCGCCGCGCATCGACGAGGCACGTCACGACAGCCTCTACGAACTGGAGATCGCGCTGGCGCAGGTGCCGGCACCCGGTCGCGGCATCCCGCCGCTGCCCTGGCTCGTCGACCGCCTGTTCCGCAACCTTCTGACCGACGTCAGCGGCAACACGCACCGCTCGGAAATCTGCATCGACAAGCTGTTTTCCCCGGATGGACCGACCGGCCGCCTTGGCCTGGTGGAACTCCGTGGCTTCGAAATGCCGCCGAACGCCCGCATGAGCCTTGCCCAGCAATTGCTGGTCCGCGCCCTCATCGCCCGTTTCTGGCGCAATCCGATCGACGGCAAGTTCGTCCGCTGGGGCACCGCGCTGCACGACCGCTTCATGCTGCCGCATCATATCTGGCAGGATTTCCTCGATGTGCTGACGGATCTTCGGGAAAACGGCTTCGACCTTCGTCCCGAATGGTTCCAGGCGCAGCTCGAATTCCGTTTCCCCTTCTGCGGCGAAGTCGAATACGAAGGCAGCAAGCTGGAACTGCGCCAGGCCTTGGAGCCCTGGCATGTCATGGGTGAGGAAGGCGCGATCGGCGGCACCGTCCGTTATGTCGATTCGTCGGTGGAGCGGCTGCAGGTGCGGTTCGAAACCAACAATCCCTCGCGTTATGTCGTCGCCTGCAACGGCCGCGCCGTGCCGCTGACGCCCACGGGCGCCTCGGGCGTTTCCATCGCCGGCGTCCGTTATAAGGCCTGGCATCCGGCCTCGGGCCTGCACCCGGTTCTGCCGATCGATACACCTCTGACCTTCGACATTTATGATACATGGTCGAAGCGTTCGATCGGCGGCTGTATCTATCATGTTGCCCATCCCGGCGGCCGGAACTATGACACCTTCCCTGTCAATGGCAATGAGGCCGAAGCGCGGCGTTTGGCGCGATTCGAACCTTGGGGACATACGGCGGGCGGTTATAATCTGCGCACAGAATCAGTGTCGGGAGAATTTCCGCTGACGCTCGATCTGAGGCGGCCGATAGGAGTTTGAAACGGGCATACGCATGGTGGGGAAGAAACCAGCGACGGAACGGCGGGACGAGGTAAGGGCTGGCATCGGCAACGATCCGGCGTTTGCCTATTCCGCCATGCCCGGCGTCGCCGACGAAATGGTCGACAATACCGGAGCGGTACGGCCGGTCTGGCAAAATCTGCTGGCCGCGCTCGCGCGCATGCCGGAAAGGGAACTCCTGGAACGTTTCGCCCGTGCCGACCGCTATCTGCGCGACGCTGGCGTTTTCTACCGCGCCTATGGAGCAGCCGGCGTCAGCGAACGCAACTGGCCGATTTCGCACATTCCCGTTCTGATCGACGAGCGCGAATGGCAGACGCTGTCGGCCGGCCTGCAGCAACGCGCCGATCTGCTGGAGGAGGTCATCGCCGATATCTATGGCGATAACCGGCTGGTCAACGAAGGCTTGCTGCCGCCGGCGCTGATCGCCGCCAACCCGGAATTCCTGCGGCCGCTCGCCGGTGTCAAACCCGCGAACGGGCACTATCTCCACTTCCTGGCCTTCGAGATCGGCCGTGGTCCGGACGGCAATTGGTGGGTGCTGGCCGATCGTGCCCAGGCTCCGTCGGGTGCCGGTTTCGCGCTGGAGACCCGCGTCGCCACCACGCGCGCTTTCTCCGATATCTATGCAGAGACAAAAGTGCATCGTCTCGCATCCTTCTTCGGCGCCTTCCGCGACGCGTTGCAGGGTGCAAAGCGCGGCACGACCGACCGCATTGCCGTCTTGACGCCGGGGCCCGCCAACGAGACCTACTACGAACACGCCTATATTGCTCGCTACCTCGGCTTCATGCTGCTCGAAGGCGAGGACATTACCGTCGTCAACGATCAACTGATGGTGCGTACCGTCGCGGGCTTGAGGCCGATCAGCGTGCTGTGGCGCCGCCTCGATGCATCCTATGCCGACCCGCTGGAGCTCAATCAGCAATCCCATATCGGCACGCCTGGCATGGTCGAGGCGCTGAGGGCGCAAACCGTCACCATCGTCAACGCGCTCGGTTCGGGCATTCTGGAAACCCGCGCCCTGCTCGCCTTCATGCCCACCATCTGCCGGCATCTGCGTGGCGAGGACCTGAAGCTGCCGTCGATCGCTACCTGGTGGTGCGGACAAAAGACCGAGCGCGAACATGTCGCCGCGCATATCGAAAAAATGGTGATCGGCCCGGCCTATTCCTGCATGCCCTTCTTCGACGACAATGGCCAGTCAGTGCTAGGCTCGACGCTGCGCACCACCGCCAAGGAATCGATTACCGACTGGCTGCGGACGGACGGCCACAAGCTGGTTGGCCAGGAGGTCGTCACCCTCTCGACGACTCCTGCCTGGGTAAACGGCAAACTGCTACCGCGGCCGATGAGCCTGCGCGTCTTTGCCGCCCGCACCGAAAACGGCTGGCAGATCATGCCGGGCGGCTTTGCCCGTATCGGCAGCGGCGACGATGTTGCCGCCATCGCCATGCAGTCCGGCGGCTCGGCCGCCGATGTCTGGATCGTTTCCGACAAACCGGTTGAGCGCCACACGCTGCTGCCGGCCGAAGAGACCTTCACCCGCAACATGCCCGGCAGCCTGCCGAGCCGCGCCGCTGACAACCTCTTCTGGCTCGGCCGTTATATCGAACGCGCCGAAGGGGCCTTGCGCATCCTGCGCGCCTGGCACGGCCGCTTTGCCGAAGCCGCCGACCCCACTCAGCCGCTGCTTGCCGCTGTCAGCGCCTATCTCGCCGCCGTCGATATCGATACCAAGGAAGCCGTGCCGGAAAGCCTGCTGCGCAATATCGACAGCGCCGTCTATTCCGCCAGCAACATCCGCGACCGCTTCTCGCCGGACGGCTGGCTGGCGCTGAACGATCTCGCCAAGACCGCCCGCCGCTTCAAGGAAAAGGTCAAATCCGGCGACGACGCCAGTCACGCGATGACGATCCTCCTGCGCAAGCTCGCGGGCTTTGCCGGTCTCGTGCATGAAAACATGTATCGTTTCACCGGCTGGCGCTTCCTGTCGCTCGGCCGCTATATCGAGCGCGGACTGCATATGACGCGCCTGCTCGGCTACATGTCCGGCCCGGAGGCGCCCGACGGCGCGCTCGACATGCTGCTCGAAATCGGCGACAGCGTGATGACCCATCGCCGCCGCTACAACGTCAATACCGCTCGGTTGACGGTGACCGATCTGCTGGCGCTCGATCCACTTAACCCGCGCTCGATTCTCTTCCAGATGAACGAAATCCATCGGGAAGTGGAGCAATTGCCGAACGCCTTCGTCAACGGCCAGATGTCGCCCTTCTACCGCGAAGCCATGCGGCTGCATTCGGGCCTGGCCGTTATGACGCCGGAGGCCATGAACGACGAGGTCTACAAAAAGCTGGAACGGGAGCTGGAGCATCTCTCCGATCTCCTGGCCCAGACCTATCTCGGATGATGTGATGCTTTACGACCTCTCGCTGCACATGGGCTATATCTACGACGTGCCGGCCAGCGGCGCGCGTCATATCGTGCGCGTGCTACCGCTGTCGCTCGCCAACCGCCAGCGCTTGATTGCCGGCTCGCTGAAAGTCACGCCCCATCCGGACGAGCAGTCGAACTTCACCGATTTTTTCCAGCATCCAGCGACTTCGATCCTGGTGCGCAACCCCCATGAAAAGCTCGACATCCGCATGCAGGCGCGGGTGCAGGTCGAGAGCCAGCCGGTCTCCGCCGACTTCTCGCCCGTACTTGCCAAACTGCCGGATGAAATCAGCGACTGCTGGTCGATCGAGCCATCCTCGCCGCATCATTTCATCGGCACAAGCCCGCGTCTGCCGGAGACGACGGAGATCGCCGACTATGCCCGGCAATGGGCGACGACCAATCTGACGGTGATGCAGATCGCCCACGCCGTCTGCGCCCAGATCCACAAGGATTTCCTCTACGACCCCAAGGCGACGACGGTCGACACCGCGCCGAAAGAGGCATTCCGCCTGAAACGCGGCGTCTGCCAGGATTTCGCGCATGTCATGATCATCGCGTTGCGTAGCCTCGGCATTCCGGCCGGCTATGTCAGCGGCTTCCTGCGCACCATCCCGCCGCCCGGCAAGGAGCGGCTGGAAGGCGCCGATGCCATGCATGCCTGGGTGCGCATCTGGTGCGGCGAAACGGCAGGCTGGATCGAGCTCGATCCGACCAACAATATCCCGGCCGGAACCGACCATATCGTCGTCGCCTACGGCCGCGACTATTCCGACGTCGCCCCTGTTATCGGTGTGCTGAAGAGCTATGGAACCCAGAAGACGGTGCAGGCCGTCGACGTCATTCCATTAAAGCAGTAGTTTCGAATACAACCCTAAATCGGAAATATTCGCGTCATTTGCTAAAAGTCGAATGATCATCTCAACGCCGTCCTTAGAGTTTTCGCCGATAGTCGCGGTTCTGGGGCATATACTTTTTGGGCGGACGTGATGATCACTTGTTCGAGCAAATTCCGTGGCATTCAAAATCTTTTGCGCGATCGCGCCGGCAATTTCGGCATATTGACCGCGCTAGCCATTCCCGTCCTCGCGGCCGCGGCTGGCGTTGCGGTCGATGTTTCCAATATGGCTGTAACGGACAGCCAACTGCAGGAAGCGACCGATGCGGCGGCCCTTGCCACGGCAACGGCACTTGCCAATGGCAGTGCGACGACATCCAACGCCCAGCAACTGGCCGCTGACTTCGTGACCGGGCAGATGTCGAATTATCTTGCCGGCGATGCGAGTGCCACCAGCGCACTCAGGGCCGGCACGACCGCAACGGTGACGAAAACGACCGATTCGTCAGGCAATGCCAGCTATTCCGTCGTTGTGAACGCGTCCTATGCGATGCCGGTGAACGGCATGACCCGCATGCTAGGCCTCACCACGATGAATGTCGGCGCATCGAGCACGTCGGTCAGTGGCAACAATACATCCACGCAAAAGAATCCGCTGTCCATGTATTTCGTTCTCGACCGTTCTGGCTCGATGGACGAACCAACGGACACGGTCAACACCGAGCAGCCGACGACGACGTACACATATGCCTGCACGACGACCAACTCGAAAGGCAAGACCGTCAATAGTACCTGCACGGGTACGCAAACCAATTATTACACCAAGCTTCAATCGCTGAAGATCGCTACCGCGAACTTGGCGGCACAATTGAACACGGCCGACCCCAACAGCATGTATGTTCGCACTGGCGCCGACTCCTACAATTCCAGCGCCCAGACGCCGACGGCGCTCGCCTGGGGCACCAGCGGCGTCACCAGCTACGTCAACAACCTGACAGCAAGCGGCACGACAAACTCGGCGCCTGCATTCACGGCTGCAGTGACCGCCCTCACGATGGCATCCACGACGCCGGGGCTCACGAACGAACAGTTGCAGCACAAGAACAAGAACGGCTCAACGAACCCGAGTACGTATATCGTCTTCATGACCGACGGCGACAACAACGTGGCAAGCGCCGACGCAAACACCAAGATCCAGTGCGATGCGGCACGCACTGCCGGCATCCATGTCTACACGATCGCCTTCATGGCGCCCGCAAACGGCCAGGCTCTGCTGAAGTACTGCGCAACGTCGGCCTCCGACTACTTCACGCCGCAGAATGCAGCAGACCTGTTCAGCGCCTTTTCGTCGATTGCAACGCAGGCGTCAAAGAAAATGACGCTCCTGACCAAATAACAACCGGAGCGCGACGCACCGGAAACTATGAATAGATCGTAAAAACGAAAGCCGCTCCAGAATAATCCGGGGCGGCTTTCGCGCGTTAGCTAATCCGGCGATAAGAGCCGGAAAAACAATCGGAATCAAGTCTTTTTAGCGCTTTGAGAGCATTTGCCCGGTATTTTCGCATCTGCCGAATTCACTTGTTGCAACGGCTTTACATCGGTGCATAAACTGCTAGGTAAAGGCGATGGCAATTTGATTTATCAGGCGTAACGCCCTGAATATAAATCACAAATGGCGAGACTTGATAGTATGAATAACTTGACCAAGGCCAATCTCCCCGTTCCTGCTCCGCGCAGTTCCCACCCCGAAATCCTTGCGGAAGAAATCATCGAGCGCCTGACCTATCGCATCGGCAAGGATGCAAAAGTGGCCAAGCCGCACGATTGGTTGACGGCGACGATCCTTGTCATTCGCGACCGTGTCATCGACAAATGGATGGAATCGACCCGCAAGGTGTACGAGACCGGTGCCAAGCGCGTCTACTATCTATCCCTCGAATTCCTCATCGGCCGCCTGATGCGCGACGCTGTGTCGAACCTCGGCCTGATGGAGGAGATCACCAATGCGCTCTCCTCGCTCGGCGTCGACATCCGCGTCATCGCCGGCCTCGAACCCGACGCGGCGCTTGGCAACGGCGGCCTTGGCCGTCTCGCCGCCTGCTTCATGGAATCGATGGCGACCGTCGATGTGCCGGCCTATGGCTACGGCATTCGTTATGTCCACGGCCTGTTCCGCCAGCAGATGGCCGACGGCTGGCAGGTGGAACTGCCGGAAACCTGGCTTGCCCACGGCAATCCATGGGAATTCGAGCGTCAGGAAAGCGCCTATGAAATCGGTTTCGGCGGCGCCGTCGAATTCGTCAGCGGCCATGACGACCAGCCGCGCTATGTCTGGAAGCCGGCCGAACGCGTCATCGCCGCCGCCTTCGATACGCCCGTCGTCGGCTGGCGCGCCAAGCGCGTCAACACGCTGCGCCTCTGGTCGGCACAGCCGATCGACCCGATCCTGCTCGACGCCTTCAATGCCGGCGACCATATCGGCGCGCTGCGTGAAAGCAACAAGGCGGAAAGCCTGACCCGCGTTCTCTACCCAGCCGACGCGACGCCTGCCGGCCAGGAACTGCGTCTGCGCCAGGAATTCTTCTTCTCGTCGGCCTCGCTGCAGGACATCCTGCGCCGCCATCTGCAGCAGTATGACGATCTCACCAACCTCGCCGACAAGGTCGCGATCCAACTGAACGACACCCATCCGGCCGTTTCCGTCGCCGAAATGATGCGCCTTCTGGTCGATGTTCACGGCATGGAGTTCGACGCCGCCTGGGATATCACCCGCAACACCTTCGGCTACACCAACCACACGCTTCTTCCGGAAGCGCTGGAAAGCTGGCCGGTGCCGCTGTTCGAACGGCTGCTGCCCCGCCACATGCAGATCGTCTATGCGATCAATGCCAAGATCCTGGTCGAAGCCCGCAAGGCACGCAATTTCAGCGACGCAGAAATCCGCTCGATCTCGCTGATCGATGAAAATGGCGACCGCCGCCTGCGCATGGGCAATCTCGCTTTCGTCGGCTCGCACTCGATCAATGGCGTCTCGGCGCTTCACACAGATCTGATGAAGGTCACGGTCTTCTCTGATCTCCACAAGCTTTACCCGGATCGCATCAACAACAAGACCAACGGCATCACGCCACGCCGCTGGCTGATGCAATGCAATCCGGGCCTGACCAACCTCGTGCGCGAAACCATCGGCGACGCGTTCCTCGACGATGCGGAAAAGCTGAAGCCGCTCGACCAATTCGCCCGCGACAGCGCCTTCCAGGAGAAGTTCGCCGCCGTCAAACGGGCCAACAAGGTGCAGCTTTCCAATCTCGTCGCCAGCCGCATGGGTATCAAGCTCGATCCCAATGCGATGTTCGACATCCAGATCAAGCGCATCCATGAATACAAGCGCCAGCTTCTGAACATCATCGAAGCCATCGCGCTTTATGATCAGATCCGCTCGCACCCGGAACTGGACTGGCAGCCGCGCGTAAAGCTGTTCGCCGGCAAGGCAGCGCCGAGCTATCACAACGCCAAGCTGATCATCAAGCTGATCAACGATGTCGCCCGCGTCATCAACCACGACCCTTCGGTGCGCGGCCTGCTGAAGGTCGTCTTCGTGCCGAACTACAACGTTTCGCTCGCCGAGGTTATGGTTCCTGCTGCGGACCTTTCCGAGCAGATTTCGACCGCCGGCATGGAGGCATCCGGTACCGGCAACATGAAGTTCGGCCTCAACGGCGCTCTGACCATCGGCACGCTGGACGGCGCCAACGTCGAAATGCGCGACAATGTCGGTGAAGACAACATCGTGATCTTCGGCCTGAAAGCCGACGAGGTCGCCAATCTGCGCAGCGACGGCCACGATCCCCGCGCCGTCATCGAACGTTCGCGCGAATTGGCGCAGGCCCTTTCGGCCATCGCGTCTGGTGTCTTCTCCCCGGACGACCGCAGCCGTTATGCCGGCCTGATCGACGGCATCTACGCCCATGACTGGTTCATGGTCGCGGCCGATTTCGACGCCTACGCCGCCGCTCAGCGCCAGGTCGATACCCTCTGGGCCAATCCCTCCGAGTGGTACGCGAAGACGATCAACAACACCGCTCGGATGGGCTGGTTCTCCTCCGATCGCACGATCCGCCAATACGCCAAGGAAATCTGGAGAGCCGGATGAAAAAGCCGAAAAGACCCGCTGACGGCATCGCCTTGAGGGACATTTCGGCAGACGAGATTGCTGCAATTCTCGCAGGCACACATTCCGATCCATTCGCCGTCCTCGGCGTCCATCGGACGGATAATGGGTTCATCGCCCGTTGCTTCATTCTCGGCGCAGAAGCCGTCACCGCCACGGCGTTGGACGGCTCCGTCATCGGCGAGCTGGATCGTCTCGATCCAGCCGGGTTCTTTTCCGGTAATATCACGGTCACCAAGCAGCAGCCGGTGCGCTATCGCGCCCGGCGCGGCGATTCCGAATGGGCGGTGACCGATCCCTACAGCTTCGGTCCGGTCCTCGGTCCGATGGACGACTACTTCGTCCGCGAGGGTACCCATCTGCGCCTGTTCGACAAGATGGGCGCTCACCCCTTGAAGCACGAAGGCGTACAGGGCTTTCACTTCGCCGTCTGGGCGCCGAATGCGCAGCGCGTTTCGGTGGTCGGCGACTTCAACAATTGGGACGGCCGCCGGCACGTCATGCGTTTTCGCTCGGACTCCGGCATCTGGGAAATCTTCGCGCCGGACGTTCCAGCCGGCGTCGCCTACAAGTTCGAAATCCGCGGCCATGACGGCGTGCTCCTGCCGTTGAAGGCCGACCCCTTCGCCCGCCGCAGCGAACTCCGGCCGAAGACCGCTTCGGTCACCGCCACCGAAATGACCCAGGTCTGGGAAGACGAGGCCCACCTCGAACATTGGGCCAGTGTCGATAAGCGCCGCCAGCCGATCTCGATCTACGAGGTACATGCCGCCTCATGGCAGCGCCGCGACGATGGTTCCATGCTCTCCTGGGACGAGCTTGCCTCGCGCCTCATTCCCTATTGCGTCGACATGGGCTTCACCCATATCGAATTCCTGCCGATCACCGAACATCCTTACGATCCGTCCTGGGGCTATCAGACCACCGGCCTCTATGCGCCGACGGCCCGCTTTGGCGAACCGGAAGGCCTGGCGCGCTTCGTCAACGGCTGCCACAAGGTCGGCATCGGCGTCATCCTCGATTGGGTGCCGGCGCACTTCCCAACCGACGAACACGGTCTCGGCTGGTTCGACGGCACAGCGCTCTACGAGCACGAAGATCCACGCAAGGGCTTCCATCCTGACTGGAACACGGCGATCTACAATTTCGGCCGCACCGAAGTTCTCGCCTACCTGCAGAACAACGCGCTCTATTGGGCCGAGAAATTTCATCTCGACGGCGTGCGCGTCGATGCCGTCGCCTCGATGCTCTATCTCGACTATTCCCGCAAGCACGGCGAATGGATCCCGAACGAATATGGCGGCAACGAGAACCTGGAAGCGGTTCGCTTCCTGCAATCAATGAACACCAGGCTTTATGGTTCGCACCCGGGCGTGATGACCATCGCGGAGGAATCGACCTCCTGGCCGAAAGTCTCGCAGCCGGTCCACGAAGGCGGCCTCGGCTTCGGCTTCAAGTGGAATATGGGCTTCATGCACGACACGCTGAGCTATCTCGCCCGCGAGCCCGTGCATCGCAGATATCACCATAACGAACTGACCTTCGGCCTGATCTATGCTTTCTCGGAAAATTTCGTTCTGCCACTCTCCCATGACGAAGTGGTGCACGGAAAGGGATCGCTGATCGCCAAGATGGCGGGCGACGACTGGCAGAAATTTGCGAACCTGCGTGCCTATTACGCTTTCATGTGGGGCTATCCGGGCAAGAAGCTGTTGTTCATGGGCCAGGAATTCGCGCAATGGAGCGAGTGGAGCGAAGCACGTGCGCTGGATTGGAACCTTCTGCAGTACCGCATGCATGAAGGCATGCGACGCCTGGTGCGTGATCTCAACTTCACCTATCGCAGCAAAGCAGCGCTGCATGCCCGGGACTGCGAAGGCGAAGGTTTCGAGTGGTTGATCGTCGATGACTTCGAGAATTCGGTCTTTGCCTGGCTGCGCAAGGCGCCGGGCGAAAAACCGGTCGCGGTCATCACCAATTTCACGCCGGTCTACCGCGAGAATTATACTTTGCGCCTCCCGACTGAGGGGCGGTGGCGCGAAATATTGAACACCGATGCCGATATTTACGGTGGCAGCGGCAAGGGCAATGGCGGGCGCGTGCAGGCCGTCAGTGCGGGCGGAGGCATACAAGCGACGATAACGCTACCTCCCCTGGCGACGATCATGCTTGAACCGGAATCTTGAAATCATCACAGACAGGGAGGACTAAAATGGTAGAAAAACGTATCCAGCCACTGGCCCGCGACGCCATGGCCTACGTTCTTGCCGGTGGCCGGGGCAGCCGCCTAAAAGAGCTGACCGACCGCCGCGCCAAACCTGCCGTCTACTTCGGCGGCAAGGCTCGCATCATCGATTTCGCGCTGTCCAACGCGCTGAACTCCGGTATCCGCCGCATCGGCGTCGCCACCCAATACAAGGCGCACTCCCTCATTCGCCACCTGCAGCGTGGCTGGAACTTCCTGCGTCCGGAGCGTAACGAAAGCTTCGACATCCTGCCGGCCAGCCAGCGCGTTTCCGAAACGCAGTGGTACGAAGGCACGGCCGACGCCGTCTATCAGAACATCGACATCATCGAGCCCTATGGTCCGGAATACATGGTCATCCTCGCCGGCGACCATATTTACAAGATGGACTATGAATGGATGCTGCAGCAGCACGTCGATTCCGGCGCCGATGTCACCATCGGCTGCCTCGAAGTGCCGCGCATGGATGCCGTCGGCTTCGGCGTCATGCATGTCGACGAGAAGGACCGGATCATCGACTTCGTCGAGAAGCCGGCGGACCCGCCGGGCATTCCCGGCAATCCCGATTTCGCGCTGGCGTCGATGGGCATCTACGTCTTCCACACGAAGTTCCTGATCGAGTGCCTGCGCCGAGATGCCGCCGATCCGAATTCCAGCCGCGACTTCGGCAAGGATATCATCCCCTACATCGTCAAGAACGGCAAAGCCGTCGCCCATCGCTTCACGCAGTCCTGCGTGCGCTCCGATTTCGAGCGCGAAGCCTATTGGCGCGATGTCGGTACGGTCGACGCCTACTGGCAGGCCAATATCGACCTCACCGCCGTGGTGCCGGAACTCGACATCTACGACAAGTCCTGGCCGATCTGGACCTATGCCGAAATCACCCCGCCGGCCAAGTTCGTCCATGACGACGAGGACCGCCGCGGTTCGGCCGTCTCCTCCGTCGTTGCCGGCGACTGCATCATCTCCGGCGCAAGCCTGTCGAACAGCCTGCTGTTTACCGGCGTGCGCGCCAACTCCTATTCCAAGCTGGAAGGGGCCGTCGTGCTGCCGAGCGTCAAGATCGGCCGTCGCGCCCAGCTAAAGAATGTCGTCATCGACCATGGCGTCACCATTCCGGAAGGCCTGGTGGTCGGCGAAGATCCGGAACTGGACGGCAAACGCTTCCGCCGCACGGAAAGTGGTATCTGCCTGATCACCCAGACGATGATCGACAAGCTGGATATCTGACATATGAAAGTTCTTTCGGTTTCGTCCGAAGTCTTCCCTTTGATCAAGACAGGGGGCCTGGCCGATGTGGCCGGCGCCCTGCCTATCGCTCTCAAGCCCTACGGCGTCGAAACGAAGACCCTGATCCCGGGCTATCCCGCCGTTATGAAGGCCATTCGCAATCCGGTGGCCCGTCTCGAGTTTTCCGACCTGCTCGGTGAAAAAGCGACGGTCTTCGAAGCCGAGCATGACGGAATTTCCCTCCTCGTCCTCGACGCACCGGCCTACTATAACCGCACCGGCGGCCCCTATGTCGACGCTGCCGGCAAGGATTATCCCGACAACTGGCAGCGTTTCGCTGCCCTGTCGCTCGCCGGCGCGGAAATCGCCGCCGGTCTGCTGCCCGGCTGGCGGCCGGACTTGGTGCATGTCCATGACTGGCAGTCGGCCATGGTGCCCGTCTACATGCGTTACTATCCGACACCGGAACTGCCGAGCGTCCTCACCGTCCACAACATCGCCTTTCAAGGCCAGTTCGGCGCCGACATCTTCCCCGGCCTGCGCCTGCCTGCGCATGCCTTTTCGATCGAAGGTGTCGAGTATTACGGCGACGTCGGCTTCCTGAAGGGCGGCCTTCAGACCGCTCTTGCACTGACCACCGTCAGCCCTTCCTATGCGGAGGAAATCCTGACGCCGGAATTCGGCATGGGCCTGGAAGGCGTCATCGCCAGCCGGGCAAATAGCCTGCACGGAATTGTGAATGGCATCGACGACGGTATCTGGAACCCGGAAACCGATCCGATGATCGCGCAGACCTATGGCGCCACGACGCTGAAAGACCGCGCCGCGAACCGCAAGCTCGTGGTCGAGCATTTTGGTCTGGACGATGATGACGGCCCGATTTTCTGCGTCGTCAGCCGTCTGACCTGGCAGAAGGGCATGGATCTGCTTGCCCGCATTTCCAGCGATATCGTCCGGATGGGCGGCAAGCTCGCCATCCTCGGCGCCGGCGATGCCGCCCTCGAAGGCGCACTTTTCGCCGCCGCCGGCCGTCATCGCGGCCGCGTCGGCGTTTCCGCCGGCTATAATGAACCGATGTCGCATCTGATGCAGGCCGGCTGCGACGCCATCATCATTCCGTCCCGCTTCGAACCCTGTGGCCTCACGCAGCTTTATGGCTTACGCTATGGCTGCCTGCCGATCGTTGCGCGTACGGGTGGCCTCAACGACACCATCATAGATGCCAACCACGCCGCGCTGCAGGCAAAAGTCGCGACCGGCATTCAGTTTTCGCCCATCACTGCCGATGGGCTGCTGCAAGCCGTACGCCGCGCCATGCACCTTTTCCAGGATCGAAAGGTCTGGACGCAGATGCAAAAGCAGGGCATGAAATCCGACGTATCCTGGGGCAAGAGCGCAGAACGCTATGCAGCCCTCTACTCCAGCCTTGTCTCGAGAGGCGCTTAATCAGATGATTAAAACCATTCCCACCAAACCCTATGCGGATCAGAAGCCTGGCACGTCAGGCCTCCGGAAGAAAGTTCCCGTATTCCAGCAGCCGAATTACGCTGAGAACTTCATCCAGTCGATTTTCGATTCGCTGGAAGGCTACCAGGGCAAATGCCTGGTCATCGGCGGCGACGGCCGCTACTACAATCGCGAAGTCATCCAGAAGGCCATCAAGATGGCCGCCGCCAATGGCTTCGGCAAGGTGATGGTCGGCAAGGGCGGCATTCTCTCCACGCCCGCCGCCTCAAACATCATCCGCAAATACAAGGCGTTCGGCGGCATCGTGCTGTCGGCGAGCCACAATCCCGGCGGCCCGACCGAGGATTTCGGCATCAAGTACAATATTGGCAATGGCGGCCCGGCGCCGGAAAAGATCACCGATGCGATCTATGAGCGCACCAAGATCATCGAAAGCTATAAGATCGCCGATTTCGCCGACATCAATCTCGACCGCATCGGCCGTGAAGACGTTGGCGGGATGATCGTCTCGGTCATCGACCCGGTCGAAGACTATGCTGCTTTGATGGAAGAGCTGTTCGATTTCGGCGCCATCCGCAACCTCATCAGCCTCGGCTTCCGCCTCTGCTTCGACGCAATGAGCGCGGTGACCGGCCCCTATGCCAAGGAAATCTTCGAAATCCGCCTCGGCGCACCGGGCGGCTCGGTCCGCAATTTCCTGCCGCTGCCGGATTTCGGCGGCCATCACCCCGATCCGAATCTCGTCTATTGCAAAGAGCTCTATGACGAGATGATGGGCGATGATGCGCCCGATTTCGGCGCGGCATCCGACGGCGACGGCGACCGCAACCTGATTATCGGCAAGGGCATCTATGTCACGCCGTCGGACAGCCTCGCGATCCTCGCCGCCAATGCCAATCTGGCGCCAGGCTATTCGCATGGCATCGCCGGTATCGCCCGCTCCATGCCGACAAGCGGCGCCGCCGACCGCGTCGCGGAAAAGCGCGGCATCGGTATCTACGAGACCCCGACCGGCTGGAAATTCTTCGGCAATCTGCTTGACGCCGGCATGGCGACGATCTGCGGCGAGGAAAGCTCCGGCACCGGTTCCAACCATGTCCGCGAAAAGGACGGCCTCTGGGCCGTGCTGCTCTGGCTCAACATTCTTGCGGTGCGCGGCGAAAGCGTCATCGATATCGTCACCCAGCATTGGGCGACCTATGGCCGCAACTATTATTCGCGGCATGACTACGAAGGCGTCGATACCGATGCCGCCAATGGCCTGATCGACGCCTTGCGCGAAAAGCTGCCGACCCTGCCGGGCACGCAGTTTGGCGATCTCACCGTTTCCGCCGCCGACGACTTTGCCTATCACGATCCGATCGACAAGTCGGTCAGCCAGCACCAGGGCATCCGCATCCTGTTCGAGGGCGGCTCCCGCGTCGTCTTCCGCCTTTCGGGCACCGGCACGACGGGTGCGACGCTGCGCGTCTACATCGAGCGCTACGAGCCCGATCCGACTCGCCACAACATCGAGACGCAGGAAGCGCTTGCCGACCTCATCGCCGCCGCTCAGGATATCGCCGATATCAAGGGCCGCACCGGCCGCGATGCACCGACGGTGATTACCTGATCCCTACGATCTAAGCCCTTCTCCCCGCATTGCGGGGAGAAGGTGGCCAGACGCCGCCGAACGTAGTGAAGCGGCGACTGGTCGGATGAGGGGCCTTCTCAAAATTCACCGCGACTGCGCAGTTTGCCGGACGCTCCGCCCCCCTCACCCTAGCCTTCTCCCGCATGCGGGGAGAGAGGACCACCTCTAGCCATCCGGAAAGCCCGCGAAGACATGTCCGAGCCGACAATCCGCAGCCTTGGCGCGATCCTCACCAACTCGGGTGTCGAATTTGCCGTCGCGTCCAAACATGCCGAGAAGATCGAGCTTTGCCTGTTCGATGCCGAGGGCGGAGAAGAGATTGCGCGTCTGCCGATGAAGCGCGAAGGCGAGGAGCATCGTCTGGCAGTCGATGGCATCAAGGAAGGCACGCGCTACGGTTTCCGCACCCATGGTACATACGACCCGAACCAGGGTCTGTGGTTCGATCCGTCGAAGCTGCTTGTCGATCCCTATGCCAAGGAAATCGACCGGCCCTTCCGCTACGATCCTCGCCTCGGCACGTTCGGCGAGGATACGCAGGATCTGATACCGAGGGCGATCGTCTCCCGCGATATAGTGGTCAAGCCGGCCAAGCCGTTGTTCAAGCCGGGCGGCCTGATCTACGAAATCGCCGTCAAGCCTTTCACCATGCTGCATCCGGGCGTGCCGGCGGAGAAGCGCGGCACGCTGGCCGCCCTCGCCCATCCCGCGGTTATCGCCCATCTCAAGCGACTGCATGTCGATGCCGTCGAGTTGATGCCGATCACCGCATGGATCGATGAACGGCATCTGCCGCCGCTCGGCCTCGGCAATGGCTGGGGCTATAATCCCGTCGCCTTCATGGCGCTCGACCCCCGTATCGTACCCGGTGGCGTCGTGGAATTGCGCGGGACGGTGGCGGCACTGCACGCCGAGGGCATCGCTGTCATCCTTGATCTCGTTTTCAATCACACCGGCGAGAGCGATCGCCAAGGCTCGACGCTGTCATTGCGTGGCCTCGACAATCCCACCTATTTCCACCATGACCCGAACCAGCCCGGTGTGCTGATCAACGACACCGGCACCGGCAATACGGTGGCCTGCGATCAGCCGGCGACGCGCCAGCTCATCATCGACAGCCTGCGCCATTTCGTGCTCCACGCTGGCGTCGACGGCTTCCGTTTCGACCTTGCCACCGTCCTCGGCCGTACCGCCAAGGGCTTCGATCCCGAAAGCCTGACGCTGCGGTCCCTCTTCGCCGATGACGTGCTTCAGGACCGGATCATGATTGCCGAACCCTGGGACATCGGTCCCGGTGGCTACCAGCTCGGCAATTTTCCGGCTCCCTTTCTCGAATGGAACGATCGCGCCCGTGACGATCTGCGTTGCTTCTGGCGCGGCGACGACAACAAGATCGGGGACATCGCCACCATCCTCGCCGGCTCGTCTTCCTTCTTCGGCCGCGACGGCCGCACCCAGACCCGCAGCGTCAACTTCCTCGCCGCCCATGATGGCTTCACGCTCATGGACATCGTCTCCTATGCGCACAAGCACAATGAGGCGAACGGCGAGAACAATCGCGATGGCCATAACGAAAATTTCTCCTGGAACAATGGCGTCGAGGGCAAGACGGATGATCCAGTGATCCTTCGCAAACGCCGCACCGACATCGAAGCCCTGCTCTCTACGCTTTTCGCCACACGCGGCACGATCATGCTGACCGCCGGCGACGAATGTGGGCGCACCCAGCGGGGCAACAACAATGCCTATTGCCAGGACAACGATATCACCTGGATGGACTGGACGACGCCAGACGAGGAGTTGATTGGCCATACCGCCTGGCTCGCCAGTCTCCGCCGTCGATTTACAGCCTTCAGCGAGATGGAATTTTTCAACGGCAAAGGCGATGTCCTCTGGTTCTCCGCCAACGGCACGGCCATGACGGTGCCTGATTGGGAGACGCCGGTTGCCCGCGTGCTCGGCATGGCGATCGGGACTGAGGATCGTGATAGTGGCAAGAAGACCCGTCTCGCCGTGTTGCTGAACCGCGCGAACGAGGAACAACACGTCAAGCTGCCGGCCTCGAGCGGGGCCGGCTGGTCGCTGCTGAAGCCTGAGGGAGCAACGCCGGTTCAAGGCGAGACCATCGTGCCGGCGCGCTCGGTCAGCTTCCTCCTCGAAAACTGAGCCCGTTGACTTTCCGGTTTTAATCGCCAGAAAGATCGCAGAAAGCAGCAAAACCTGACGAGGATGGAATGCCCGGCGATATTTCGCTTGTTGAGATCATGAAGCTGGTAGGAACCGAGATCGGCATTTCCGACTGGATCACGGTCGACCAGACGATGATCGACACTTTCGCCGACGCGACGCTCGACCATCAGTTCATCCATGTCGATCCCGAGCGCGCCAAAGCGGAAACGCCCTATGGCGGCACCATCGCACACGGCTTCCTGACGCTGTCGCTGCTTTCGGCGATGAACTACAGCGGCCTGCCGAAGATCCGCGAGCAGACGATGGGCATCAACTACGGCTTCGAGCAGATCCGCTTCATGTCGCCGGTCAAATGCGGGGCGCGCGTGCGCGGCCACTTCAAGCTCGCCGAAACTCGGCTGCGCGGTGCAAGTATGCTGATGCTCACTTATGATGTGACCGTGGAAATCGAAAACGAGCGTAAGCCGGCGCTGACCGCAACATGGACGACTATATCGCAGTTCGATCCAAAGGATCGGCCGGAAGGGGCTTAGGGCCGCTTTTCCACCTTCGCCTCAGCGGCGAGAAGGTCGCGCATCGCGCGGGATGAAGGGGCGTTACAGCAAAGAACTGCTTCCCGCCCCTCCCCTATTAGGCGCCGTGTCAGCGAGGAGAAAACGTATTTTGCGCATCCTCAGCCGCCTCGGCCAACAGTCCGAAAGCATACTCGGAAAAGGAGCGCCAGACTTCGACGCGGAATGTCTCGTCATCGAGGCGCAGCAGCACGACTTCCACCTTACCCAACAGCGTGCGCGAGCAGGCCCCGACAGGAAAAGCCTGCAGCGACAGGTCCTGCGGGCAACCGCCGGCGAGAGTCGCTTCCGCGCCGGGGCCGGAAGCGATGATCGCCGTGTTTCGATGGGAGACATCGGCGGCCGAATGCACAACGCCGGCGGAAGCGGCAATGCCGACCAGCTCGGCGCCATTCTCGTCGATAACGAGCCATTCGTCCGGGCCGATCCACAGAGCATGACGCCCATTTGCACTGGCAGATGTCTTCGGCCGGGTAGGCAGTTGCAGGCCGAGCGCCTGCGAAAGACCGCCAAGAGAGTCGGCCGGTGCCCGCAGCGCAATGCGGCTTGCAGGTGCTGCGGGTGTCAGGCGAACAGTGGCCGAGCCACCGTGGCGGCCGGCGAGCGGCAATTTGCGAACAGCGAGATCAGCCATTGATCCGGCCTCCTTCCTTGTCAAAGAACACCAGATCCGTCACCTCGACGGCAATCGTCTTGTCCGGCATCGGCACATAGAGCGTCTTGCCCATGCGCTCGCGGCCACCGGCAACAAGTGCGAAGGCAATCGAGCGGCCGAGATTTTCGGACCAATAGGAAGAGGTGACATGGCCGAGCATGGTCATCGGCTTCGGCTCATTCGGATCGGCGACGATCTGCGCGCCTTCTTCCAGCACCACCTTCGGGTCGCGGGTGACGAGACCGACGAGCTGCTTGCGCCCTTCCTTGACAAGGTCCGGCCGCTTCAGGCCACGAATACCGACGAAATCGGTCTTCTTCTTGGACACGGCCCAGGAAAGTCCGGCGTCATCGGGCGTCACCGTACCATCGGTATCCTGGCCGACGATGATATAGCCCTTCTCGGCGCGAAGAACGTGCATGGTCTCGGTGCCGTACGCGCAAGCGCCCAACGGCTCGGCCCGCGCCCAGACGGCTTCCAAAACCGACTGCCCGTAGTCCGCCGGCACGTTGATTTCGTAGCCCGCCTCACCGGTGAAGGAGACGCGGAACAGCCGCGCCGGTACACCGCAGACCTTGCACTCGGCCACGCTCATATGCGGGAAGGCTTCATTGGACAGATCCTGCCCCTCGACGAGCGGCTCGATGATCTCGCGCGCCTTCGGCCCTTGCACGGCGATGACGGCCCACTGTTCCGTAGTCGACGTCAGCCAAACCTTCAGATGCGGGAATTCGGTTTGCAGATAATCTTCCATGTGGTGCAGCACGCGCGGCGCACCGCCGGTTGTGGTCGTCACATGGAAGCGATCTTCGGCCAAGCGCCCGACGACGCCGTCGTCATAAACAAAGCCGTCCTCGCGGGTCATGATGCCGTAACGGCAGCGACCGGGCTTCAGCGTGTCCCAGGCGTTGGTGTAGAGCAGGTTCAGGAACTGCGCCGCATCCGGCCCGACCACTTCGATCTTGCCGAGCGTCGAGGCGTCGAACACACCAGCCACTTCGCGTGCCGTTTGGCATTCGCGGTTGACAGCCTGATGCATCGTCTCGCCGGGTCGCGGATAGAACCAGGCGCGCTTCCAGTTGCCGACATCTTCGAAGATGGCGCCATGCGCCTCTTCCCAGGCATGCATCGGCGTCTTGCGCGCGGGATCGAAGAGCGACCCGCGCGAATGGCTGATCAGCGTGCCATAGGTCACCGGCGTATAGGGCGCGCGGAAGGTGGTAAGACCGACCTTCGGAATATCCTTGCCAAGCATTTCCGCGGCGATCGCCAGGCCATGCATATTGGAGAGCTTGCCCTGGTCGGACGCCATGCCGTTGGTGGTGAACCGCTTGATATGCTCGATCGAATGCATGCCTTCGCGCACGGCGAGGCGGATATCCTTCGCGCAGACATCGTGCTGGAAGTCGACGAAAGCCTTGGCATTGGTATTAGGCCCGGCACCCTCGGCTGCGCCGATCATGCCGCCCGTCCATTCGAAGGCCTGTTCGGCCTGCAGCAGGATCTTGCCGCCCGCGCCACCTGCGCCCGCAGCTCGCGCCATCAATTCACCGGCGGCAAGCGATTCCTCAATCGCCGCCTGCAGCCCGTCCGTGCCGTTGCAGGCACCGACGGAGAGACAATCCTGCACATAGGTGCCCGGCAGGAAGCGCTGCTTCTCGGCATCGAATTTCAGCTTGCCGCGCGACTGCGAGAATAGATGCACAGAAGGCGTCCAGCCGGCCGAAACCAGCAGCGCATCGATAGCAATCTTGCGGGCACCGCGGCTGCCATTGCGCGCCACGGTCATGGAGGAAATGCGCAGCTTGCCGGCGGTATCGATGACGGCATAGTCGCTCAGCACCTCAATCCCGAGCCGCTTCGCCTCGGCAAGCACGGCCTCGCCGGGCCGTGCGCGGCTGTCGATGATCGCCGCGACGGAGACGCCGGCGCGCTTCAGGTCGAAGGCAGCCTCGTAAGCCGAGTCATGCGCCGTATAAACGCCAACCTTGGCGCCGACGGCAACACCGTAATGGTTGAGATAAGTGCGCGCCGCGGATGCCAGCATGATGCCCGGGCGGTCGTTGTTCGGGAACACCATATGCCGCTCGATCGCGCCCGTCGCCATGATGACGCGCTTGGCGCGGACCTGCCACAGACGCTCGCGCGGCAGATGACGGCCCGGCTTTGCGAGATGATCGGTGACGCGTTCGGCAAGGCCGATGAAATTGTGGTTGTAATAGCCGAAAGCCGTCGTGCGGGTCAGCACTTCCACATTGTCCATCGACTTGAGCTTGGCGACGACATCCTGTGCCCAGACATAGCCCTCAACACCGTCGATCTTGACGCTGGCATCGAAACGCAGCGAGCCGCCCGCTTCCGCCTGTTCGTCGCAGAGAATGACCTTGGCGCCGGTTTCTGCGGCCGCCAGTGCGGCGGAAAGACCGGCAATGCCGGCGCCGACCACCAGCACGTCGCAATGGGCATAACGGCTGGCATAGTGATCCGGATCCTCCTCAGTCGGCGCGACGCCGAGACCGGCGGCGCGGCGAATGAAGGGTTCGTAAATATTCTTCCAGGCCGCCTTCGGCCACATGAAGGTCTTGTAGTAGAAGCCGGCGGCGAAGAAGGGCGACATGAGATTGTTGACGCCGCCGACATCGAAGGCGAGAGACGGCCAACGATTCTGCGACTCCGCCTTCATGCCATCGAAGACCTCCTGCACGCTGGCGCGCACATTGGGCTGGCGGCGGGCCGAATCGCGGGAGATGTCGAGCAACGCGTTGGGCTCTTCCGCGCCGGCCGACAGGATGCCGCGCGGGCGATGATATTTGAACGAGCGGCCGACGAGATGAATACCGTTGGCAAGCAGCGCCGAGGCGACGGTGTCGCCTTCGAGTGCCGTATAACTCTTGCCATCAAAGGTGAAGCGGGCGGTTCTGGCCGGCGTCAGGCGGCCCTTGCCTGCAATACGATTGGCGCCGCTCATTTCGCAAATCCCTCTTCTTGGTGTGCTTGTTCTTGTGCACGTTGTTCTTGCACGTTGTTGTCTTGCGCCACCGGCTCATGGACCGGCTCGGGGGCCGCGGGCAGCAGCGTCGAAATATCCGGCTTCGGCTCGCCGGCCTTGTAGGTCCGGTAGAAGCGGTCGCTCACCGTATCGCGCGCAGCGTTGAAGAAGCGGCCGCAGCCATGCATATGCCGCCAGCGCTCGAAGATCAGGCCCTTCGGATTGTCACGCAGGAAGAAATATTCCTCGAATTCCTCATCGGAAATTCCGGCGATATTTTCCGGCCTCACGATATGCGCGTCGCCCGCGTTGCGGAATTCCAGTTCCGAACGCTCTTCCTCGCAATAGGGGCAGTAAATCAGCAGCATCGTTTTCTACCTATGTTAAAGCTCGGAGCCCGTAAGGCTTGTGCCGGGAGGCTGTGCGCAGAGCTGGCGTCCCATTGTGACGAAAGGTGTTATGCGCTTCACGAGCGCCTCCAGCGATCCGTAGGGTTTCAGCACATTGGTCATTCCCAGATTGACCAAGCTCATTCCCAGCAGATCCGTGTCGATGGCAAAAGCCCTTGTCGCCTCAGGCGTCTGCTCCGGCACAAAATAGACCGCCGGCTTTTTCAACACCTTGACGCAGGCAAGCACGCCGCTTTCGGCCACGAAGGGCCATTCGGCCTCGGCCTTCGCCTTATGGATCACCTGCATGCGAACATCCTCGACCCCCGGAAAGAGATCACTGACTTCGGTCACGATCGTTCCTGCCGACAACGAAAACCTTGCCGCAAGAACGATCCCGACCGCCGTCAGCATCAATGCGCCACGGCGGCGGCAGCCGCCTCGTCGATCAAGCGGCCAGTGCGGAAGCGATCCAGCGTCAGGCCGGCATTGAACCGATGCGGCTCGTCGCGGGCGATGAGATGCGCAAACAGATTGGCCGAACCCGGCGTCGCCTTGAAACCGCCCGTGCCCCAGCCGCAATTGACATAGAGGCCCGGCACCGGCGTCTTCGACTGGATCGCCGAACGATCCGGCGTGTTGTCGACGATGCCGCCCCAGGAGCGCATCATCTTCACGCGGCGGAACATCGGGAAGAGTTCACAGATCGCATCCAGCGTATGGGTGATGATCTGCAGGCCACCGGTCTGGCTATAGGAATTGTACTGGTCCGTACCCGCGCCGATGACGAGTTCGCCCTTGTCGGATTGCGAAATATAGGCATGCACCGTGTTCGACATGACGACGCAGGGGAAGATCGGCTTCAACGGCTCGGAAACCAGCGCCTGCAACGGGCTCGACTGCAGCGGCACGCGCACGCCGGCCATCTGCATGACGACGGTCGTGTGACCTGCCGCCGAAACGCCGATCTTCTTGGCGCCGATGAAGCCCTTGGTGGTGTCGACGCCGGCCACGCGACCGTCCGGCCCGCGCTGGATACCGGTCACTTCGCAATTCTGGATGATGTGCACGCCGCGATCCGAAGCCGCGCGGGCAAAGCCCCAGGCCACGGCATCGTGACGGGCCGTGCCGCCGCGGCGCTGGAGCGCAGCGCCATTGATCGGGTAGCGCGCCGTCTTCGAAATATCGAGCGGCGGACAGTAAGCCTTGGCCTGCTCCGGCGTCAGCCATTCATTGTCGATGCCATAGAGCCTATTGGCATGGATATGCCGCTTGAAGGACTGCTGATCGTGAATATTGTGCGACAGCATCATCACGCCGCGCGGCGAGTACATGACATTGTAATTGAGATCCTGAGAAAGCCCCTCCCAGAGCTTCATCGAATGCTCGTAGATATGCATGCTCTCTTCATAGAGATAGTTCGAGCGGATGATGGTCGTATTGCGGCCGGTATTGCCGCCGCCGAGCCAGCCCTTCTCAATCACGGCGACATTGGTGATGCCGTGTTCCTTGGCGAGATAATAGGCGGCGCCCAAGCCATGGCCGCCAGCGCCGATGATGATGACGTCATACTCCTTGCGCGGCTCCGGCGAACTCCACTGGGCCTCCCAGCCCTTGTGAGCCCGCATTGCTTCCCGTGCCACGGCAAAGACAGAGTATTTACGCATTCGCCCTCAACTCCTTCAGGGATCAAGCCCTTTCGATGGGCCATACAAATCGCAGATCAAAAACCGACACAACGGCTCTTTTGCGACGCAATCACGACCGGCTTTCGACACGGTTAAAAAGAATGCTACAGCAAGGCCCGACCTTGTGAACGGCCAGGATCGACATATCTGACTGACTGCCATTGAGGCATACACTAAGCCGCTCGGACAATGAACACTGTGCGACATGGTCTGATCGCACATAGTTCACCCTTCCTACTTGCGCTGAAGATGACAGATCTTCACTCGACCACCATGGCCGTCGCTGCGCCACGCGCATCCTTCCTTCTGTGGTTTGCGGTCGTAAAGATAGATTCTTGCCCGATGTTTGCTGTCGAAGGTCTGGTTGGAAAAGTCATGGCCGCCTATGTGGACATTTTTGCCGAGTCGCACCTCGCCGGCGGCGGCAGGCACCAGCGTTGCGACAAGAAGGGTGGCGGCCAGGATAGACGCACCATATGACCTGACGGCGACAGCGAGATCGAACGATTTCATAAAGCGATTCCCCTTAACGCCGGATAACCACCGAAACCAGGCGGTTCGGCAGCGGGTGGAAATGACCAGGGCCTCAAATCTCACATAAGCACGCCCGAGGCGACATCGCGGGCTCACTTCAGGCTCGACAAAGCGCTTTTTCCTCTGCAAACTCACGATCTGGCTAGACTTTGACAAACCGATCTGCTATCTCGCCTTACCAATCGCAAGGCTGCGGCCGCGCGAACGTTATTGTTTTGCCTCCTGGTGCTGCAGTCGCCGCTGGCATCAACCAAACCAAAGGAACGTGATTCTCGTGCAGGTACTTGTCCGCGATAACAATGTCGATCAGGCTCTCCGCGCTCTCAAGAAGAAGATGCAGCGCGAAGGCATTTTCCGCGAAATGAAGATGCGCGACTACTACGAAAAGCCGTCGCAGAAGCGTGCTCGCGAGAAGGCTGAAGCTGTTCGTCGCGTTCGCAAGCTGGCACGCAAGCGCGCACAGCGCGAAGGTCTGGTCGCACGCTAATCGTCGTTTTTTCGACGTTTTCAGATGCATGTCTGGCGGGGGCGAGTCGTTCGCCGCCGCCTTTTTGATTTATTCTCCGGGCAAACGGAATTTATCAAAACAGCCTGATATAACGCATGGGGAAAGCGAACCCGATAATGGCAATCACGACGTCCAAACAGTTCCGCACTTCGAAACTGTCTTTTTTTGTTTCGAAGCGCGCTGCTGCCGTACCCGCTTTGGCTCTTCTCACTGCAATCGGCCTTTCCGGCTGCCAGACCGCCTCCACCGATACGGTGATCCGCATCGACAAGGCGCAGGGTTCTTCGGAAAACATTGCCTCGCTGACCTCGGTCATCAATGCCAATCCGCAGGATCCGGAAGGCTATAACGTCCGCGGCACGGCCTATGGCCGCGGCGGCGAATTCAGCCGCGCCCTTGCAGACTTCAACCAGGCGATCCAGCTCAATCCGAAGTTCTATCAGGCCTACGCCAATCGCGCGCTCATCTATCGCAACATGGGCAAGCTGCCGGAAGCGGTCGCCGACTATAACGCCGCGCTGCAGATCAACTCCAATTATGACGTCGCCTATATCGGCCGCGGCAACCTCTATCGTCAGTCCGGCCGCGACAACGACGCTTTCAACGATTATTCCAAGGCGATCAGCCTCGGCACGACGGATGGCCGCGCCTATAACGGCCGTGGTGTGATCTACCAGAAGCGTAATCAGCAGGATAAGGCGATCGACGACTTCTCCAAGGCGATCTCGCTGTCGCCGAATTCGCCCGAGCCCTATAACAGCCGCGGCATCTCCTATCTCGCGCAGAACGACGACGACAACGCGTTTGCCGATTTCAACCACGCGATCGACCTCAACAATAAGGTCGCCGAATCCTGGGCCAACCAGGCTTTCGTTTATGAGCGCCGTGGCGATAAGGCCAAAGCCCGCCGTTCCTACCAGCACGCCGTCAACCTCGACCCGTCCTACCAGCCGGCCAAGGACGGCCTGGCACGCGTCGGGGCAGGCGCCTAAAATAGTTGCAAGAAAAGCGCATGGCGCTTTTCTTGCCACAAGTGCCTGAGAACAACAGTGGGCCGCCGTGCGATCATCCGCCCGGCGGCTTTTCTTTGCGCTGTTGAACGCATAGTCTCCCCCCGACCCCACATTCGGATAAGAGACGCGGCATGCCTTCTCAAGAAATCATCGTCATCGGCGCCGGCATTATCGGCGCCTCCATCGCCTGGCATTTGGCGCGCAAGGGTGCACGCGTGACCGTGATCGCGGCAAAGCCCGGAGGCGAGGCGACGCCCAGCTCTTTCGCCTGGATCAACGCGAGCTGGGGCAATCCCGAATTCTACTTCCATTTCCGTCGCCGCTCGATGGCGGAATGGTCGCGGCTGGCGGCTGACCTTCCCGACCTGCCGCTTTCCTGGTGCGGCGGGCTCTGCTGGGATCTGCCGGAAGCCGAATTGGAGGCCTATGCCGCGCGGCAGGGCGGCTGGGGCTACGGCCTGCGGCAGGTCGATCGCGAAACAAGCGCCGCCCTCGAACCTCACCTCGCCGATCCGCCCACTTTTGCGCTGCATGTCGCCGAAGAAGGCGCTGTCGAGCCGGTTGCCGCCGCCAATTTGCTGTTGGAAGATGCCGCCCGTCATGGCGCAACGCTGTCCTATGGCATGGAAGCCAGACGGCTCCTGCGGGAGAACGGCAGGATCACGGGCGTTGAAACGGCGGATGGAGTGCTGCTTGCCGATCATGTGGTTCTCGCCGCCGGTGCCGGCACCGCAGCACTTGCTGCGTCCGTCGGCATCGATGTGCCGATCGAAACGCCGCCGGGCCTCATCGTTCATTCCCGCCCTGCTCCCCGGCTGCTGAACGGCCTCGTCATGGCGCCGGAGCTGCACATGCGCCAGACGATGGAAGGCAGGATCATTGCCGGCACCGATTTCGGCGGTACCGATCCGGGCGAGAAACCGCAGCAGGCGGCTGACGAACTCTTCGCCAAGGTCAAAACCATGCTGCGTGGCGGCGACGAGCTCGAACTCGATTTTTATACGGTTGGCTATCGTCCGACCCCGAAAGACGGTTTCCCGATCATCGGCGGTGTCGATGCAGCTCCGGGCCTCTATCTTGCCGTGTTGCATTCCGGTGTGACGCTGGCGCCGCTCGTCGGATCGGTTGCGGCAGCAGAGATCCTCAGTGGCGATCCCGATCCTCAGCTCGCGCCATTTCGCCTGTCGCGATTCGCGCCGACAAGTGACTGACTCATGGATCTCAACTTTAAGCCTATGCCACTCGCGTCCAAAGTGTCTGGTATCACTTACGATTTAACTGCGATGACTTTTCATATGTTGCAACGCAATTTACCGGGCCCTAACATGGCCCTTTCGAGAGCATGCTGCTCGGGTAAAAGCATGGGGGCGCTCGACATGGTGATCAAGACCGATATTCCCGCTTTGGTAGACGCTTTTTATTTTAATGGTGGTCCGATCGGTTGATCGCGTCATGAGAAAGCCGCCGCGTTTCCCAAAGGCTTCGATTGGGGCCTATCTGATCGCCATAGCATTGGCGATCGCTTTGCCGATTCTGGCTTTCGTGGCATTGCTGCTGGTTCAGCTCGAAAGCAACGAACGCGATGTGCTGAAGCGCGATACGGTTCAAGACGCCCAGGCATTGGCGCGCACCATCGACCGGCAACTGCAGGACATGGCGACGACCCTGCGACTGCTTTCCTCCTCGCCGGAACTGGAGCGCAACGACATCGCCACCTTCTTCGACCGGACAGAGACGGTGCTGCGCACCGATTCGCTTTTCGTCCTGCTTTTGGACAAGGACGGTCAGATGCGGCTGAACACGCGCTGGCCGCTGAGCAAGCCGCTCGGCAAGACTGGCAATCTGGCCGCCTTGCAATCGGCACTCAATTCGGGCCGCATCGAGGCTTCGGACGTCTTTATCGGATCAGTCATCCACCGCTGGGTCTATAATGTCACCCTGCCGCTCGATCATTCGCCGGCCGGTGCGGCCCTTGCCATGACGCAGGATGCCGATGAACTCGCCAAGCTCGTGACGACCGATGCCCTTGCGCCCGGCTGGTCGGCTGCGGTCATCGACAGCTCCGGCCATATCGTTGCCGCCAGCGGCCCTGCCAATCATTCCCCTGGCGACGCGTTCAACAAGGATATCCTGCCGAAACTGATTGCCTCGAGCGGCGTCTATCAGGATGAGAAGGTCCTGCCACACTCGCTGCTCGGCTATGCGCAAATTCCGGGCTGGTCGTGGAAAGCCGTGGTCTGGGGGCCTATCGCATCCGCGCAGGCTTCGCTGATGAGCACCTGGCGCTTCCTGATCTATGGTGGCGTCACCCTGTTGCTGATCGCGGTGATTGCGGTTTATGCGCTGGCCCGACAGGTGCGCACTACCATCCAGAGCATCGCCAACATGGCGGACCGCATGGGCCGGGGCGAGATTGTTTCGCCGATCGAGACCAGTGTGATCGAGGCCAATCAGATGGCCATGGCGCTTTCCAACGCATCCTTCGATCGCAGCGAAACGGAGGACAGGCTGCATTTCGTCATGCATGAGCTCGTTCATCGCACCAAGAACCTGCTCGCGCTTGCCCAGGCAATGACCCGTCAGCTCGCCCGGCAGACCGACAGCGTCGACACCTTTCAGCGCGCGGTCGCCGACCGGCTGGAAGGCCTGGCGCGCTCGATCGAAGTCCTGACCAGCGAACAATGGTCCGGCGTGTCGCTGCGGCGGGTGATCGACATTCATCTGGCCACCTTCCTGCAAGGACCGCAACAACTCGATATCAAGGGCAGGGATTTCCTGCTCAAGCCGGAGGCGGTGCAGAATCTCGGCTTGATTCTGCACGAGCTGGCGACGAATTCGGTGAAATACGGCGCTCTGTCCGCTCCCGAAGGGAAGATCACCATCGAATGGACGAGCGCCGACGGCGAGATCGGGCAGATGATCAGGCTCATCTGGACGGAAAGCGGCGGCCCGATCGTCAAAGCGCCGACCATTACGGGCTTTGGCACAACCGTCACCAAGGCGCATGCCGCCGCCGCCTTCAGCGGCACAGTCGAGATCGACTTCCGTCCGACAGGCCTCGTTTGGGTGCTGAATGCTGTGCGCAGCACCATGGAGCGTGAGCGCGAACGAAACTAGCTGGCCCCCGACTCCGCCCGGAACATTCCACCGCAGGAGCCGTTCCAATTTCATCATTGGTCAATCCAGAGGAGAAAGACCATGCTGAAACACATTCTCCTGGCATCCGCAGCACTGTCCTTTGCTGTATGGGCTGCGCCCGCAACGTCCGCCGACTACGCTACTCTCGGCAGGCTCACCTGCACGTCGAAGGGGTCGACGGGCATGATCATCATGTCGCAGAAGAACCTGATGTGCATTTTTGAGCCGAGCGGCGGCGGGGCGCCTGCACGTTACGCCGGCATGATCCAGAAATATGGCGTCGATCTCGGCATTACCGGCCGCAGCGTCATGGTCTGGGTTGTGCTTGCTAAAACCGGCACACCATTCAGCGATATCGCGCTGGCCGGCGAATATTACGGCGTCGGCGCCGATGCCAGCGTTGCAGCCGGAGGCGGCGCCAAGGTCATCGCTGGCGGCACCAACCGGGCTTTCATGCTGCAACCTCTCAACGTCCAGGCCCAGGAAGGCGTCAACGTCGCCATTGGCGTCGAGAAAATGACGCTGGCACCCGCTTCGATTTGAGAAAGACAAGTTGGGGCGATTCTCGCAAATCGCCCCTATGCCGGACCTTCAAGTCTCTCAGATCCTGAAATCTTCCCACCGGGAAGATGGAAGCTCACTCGTTCATCGCCTTGACGATCTCCTCGGTGACCTTTTTGGCGTCCCCGAGCAGCATCATCGTGCCGTCCTTGTAGAACAGCGTGTTGTCGATACCAGCATAGCCGGAACCAAGAGAACGTTTGACGAAGAGGCAGGTCTTAGCCTTGTCGACGTCAAGGATCGGCATGCCGTAGATCGGCGACGTCTTGTCGTCACGTGCAGCCGGATTGGTGACGTCGTTGGCGCCGATGACATAGGCGACATCGGCCTGGGCAAATTCCGAATTGATATCTTCCAGCTCAAAGACCTCGTCATAAGGAACATTGGCCTCGGCAAGCAGCACATTCATGTGTCCCGGCATGCGGCCGGCGACGGGATGAATGGCGTATTTCACGTCGACGCCGTTCGCCTTCAGCTTGTCGGCCATTTCGCGCAGCGCATGTTGGGCCTGCGCAACCGCCATGCCATAGCCCGGCACGATGATGACCTTCGAGGCGTTGGCCATCAGGTAGGCGGCATCCTCAGCCGAGCCGAGCTTCACCGTCTTGTCACTATTGTCGGCGCCGCTGGACGCCGTTTCGCCGCCGAATCCTCCGAGGATGACGGAGATGAAGGAACGGTTCATGCCCTTGCACATGATATAGCTGAGGATGGCACCCGAGGAGCCGACCAGAGCACCGGTGATGATCAGCGCCAGATTGCCGAGCGTGAAACCGATGCCGGCCGCCGCCCAGCCGGAATAGGAGTTCAGCATCGATACGACGACGGGCATGTCGGCGCCGCCGATCGGCACGATCAGCAACACGCCGAGCGCCAGAGCCAGGGCGACGATCGCCCAGAAATTGAAGTGGCTTTCGCTGACCGCCAGGCCGAAGATGAAAAACAGGATAAGCGCCAGCAGCACGGCGTTGATGATATGCCGGTTGGGCAACAGGATCGGCTTGCCGGACATGCGGCCGTCGAGCTTCAGGAAGGCGATGATCGAGCCGGTGAAGGTCAGCGCACCGATAGCGACGCCGATCGCCATTTCGATGCGCGCTTCCGTATGGATATGCCCGATTTCGCCTATGCCAAAGGACGACGGCGTATAGAGTGCCGCGGCGGCGACGAGCACAGCGGCCAGACCGACCAGCGAATGGAAACCGGCAACGAGTTGCGGCATCGACGTCATCGGAATGACGCGGGCGATATAGGCCCCTGCCCCGCCGCCGATGGCAAGGCCGAGAACGATCAGCACGAAGCCGCCGAAGGAGGGTGTGGCGAGAACCAGCGTCGTGGCGATGGCGATGCCCATGCCGACCATGCCGTAGAGATTACCGCGGCGGCTGGTGGCCGGATGCGACAGGCCGCGCAGCGCCAGGATGAACAGCACGCCGGAGACGAGATAGAGGAAGGCCGCGATATTGCTCAGCATGCCGCCCTCACTTGTCTTTCTTCTTGTACATCGCCAGCATGCGCTGGGTGACAAGGAAGCCGCCGACGATATTGACCGAGACGAGCACCAGCGCCACGAAGCCGAAACCGGTGGCAAGCCCGCTGGCGGAAATGCCGACCGCCAGAAGCGCACCGACGACGATGACC
Organism: Rhizobium sp. CB3060; assembly: GCF_025200735.1. Classification (NCBI taxonomy): domain Bacteria; kingdom Pseudomonadati; phylum Pseudomonadota; class Alphaproteobacteria; order Hyphomicrobiales; family Rhizobiaceae; genus Rhizobium; species Rhizobium sp. CB3060. The sequence continues at coordinate 2,787,118 of NZ_CP104158.1, forward strand.
GAGGAAATCGCGTTCGTTACGGCCATCAGCGGCGTATGCAGGGCGGGAGTCACCGACCACACCACGTAATAACCGACGAAGATCGCCAATACGAAGATCGCCAGTTGGAACACGAAGGGATCAATCGCGCCGCCGGAGATGGCGCTGACGGATTCCGGAGCCTGCGCGGCAGCGGTCGTCACAGCGGCAACGGCGTCGTTCAATTTCTGGAGCGCCTGATCCATCGCTTGGCTGGCCATCTACAGATCTCCCTTGTTGACCGTCGGCTGATCCGGGTCGACGAAATTCGGATGCACGACCTCGCCGCCATCGGTCAGCATCGTCGCCTTGATCAGCTCATCGGCCCGGTTGAGCCCGAGGTTCTTGCTATTCTTGTCGACCATCGTTTCCAGGAAGGTGACGAGGTTCTTGGCATAGAGCGCGGAGGCACTTGCCGGGATGCGGCCGGCCAGATTGGGATATCCGATCACCTTGACGCCCTCGACATCCGCCACGGTCCCGAATTCGACACCCTCGATATTGCCGCCGCGTTCGACGGCGAGGTCGACGGCGACCGCACCGGGGCGCATGGCCTTCAGCATTTCGCGGCTGACAAGCCGCGGCGCCGGACGGCCGGGGATCAACGCCGTGGTGATGACGATATCCTGCTTGGAGATATGTTCGGCAACCAACGCCGCCTGCTTGACCTGATAGTCCTTGGACATCTCCTTGGCATAGCCGCCGGCGGTTTCCGCCGCCTTGAACTCTTCGTCCTCGACGGCCACGAATCTCGCGCCGAGCGAGGCGACCTGTTCCTTGGCCGCAGGACGAACATCCGTTGCCGACACCTGCGCGCCCAATCGCCTCGCTGTCGCGATCGCCTGCAGGCCTGCGACGCCGGCACCCATGACGAAGACCTTCGCCGCCGGCACGGTGCCGGCCGCCGTCATCATCATTGGCAAGGCCCGGTCATAGACCGCGGCTGCCTCGATCACGGCCTGATAGCCGGCAAGATTGACTTGCGATGACAGCACGTCCATCGACTGCGCACGGGTGATGCGCGGCATCAGCTCCATGGAGAAGCTTGTGAGCCCGGCCCGCGCCATGTCAGCGAGCGCTGCTTCATTGCCATAGGGATCCATGATGGCGATAACGATCGCGCCGCTCTTGTAACCGGCAATCTCTTCGCTCGTCGGCCGGCGCACTTTGAGAATGACATCGGCGCGCGCAGCATCCCGAGCGGAGCCGATACGCGCGCCGATGGCTTCATATTCATCATCCGGGATGCGCGACAGAGCACCGGCGCCGGCTTCGACCACAATGTCAAAGCCAAGGCTTTTCATTTTCTTCACCGTTTCGATGGACGCTGCGACACGCGTCTCATCCGCCACGGTCTCCTTGGCGACAAAAACCAGATTGCCCAACGACACCACCTCACGTCAAACGACAGCGCCACTGGATACAGCAGCGCATAGCCTGCAGACCCAGGGCTGAGATTCCATGGAAGGCGCGGGCCGGACGGCCCTGCATCGATTAGCGCGCTTGAAATATCAGCGCACGAGCATGGTGCCAACGATTGAAAGAACGAAGAAAATAAGCAGACCGCCAAGGAAGCCGGCATGACCGAAGAAGCCAGCCGCCATCGCTATCATCAACGCGGCGATGATCGCCGATCCGGCCCTGGCGACGAAAAGGAACCCGTGATAGGTCTTGTCGTGCTCTTTGTAGTCCATAGGAGCACCGGTTTCGACCGGTCCGGCTTGATGTTCGGCCATGCAAAAATCTCCCCTCTATGCACTCCCCGACCGGCTTTGCAAATCGCGTGTCGGCTGGAGTTCAGCCTCGAAAGCCGCGGTAGATCCCGAAGAGACACCGCGGCCAAATTTCCTCAATCGAGGGGTTACACAAAGCGACGAAAAATGCAATGCACGAGAACGCCGCAGCGGCTTGAGAAGGCTTAGCTGAACTGCTGCCGACCAGCAGCGCGGCCGCCAGCAGCCATTCGCGCCGTCGGCAGAATGGTCAGCGGATGCGTGCCGCCGTCAGCGCCGCGCGAGAACATCATCCGCCGCTCATAGGGTTCCGAATCGAAAAAGGGGTATCGCTGCATCAACTTGCCGCGAATCTCCTTCGACCGCGAAGCCAGCAGCGTCAGTTCGAAACCATAGGTCTCCGTCATGCGCGGCGGCACGATCGTATCTGCATAAAAGACACGTTTGTAGAAGGCGGCATGCGCCGGGCGGATATGCTGCATGACTCGGTCGGTATCGAAATAGACAGCGCCGACAATTGCCGGTCTCAGCGTCAAATAAGGCAGCGCCGGCATTTCAAGTTCGAAATCGGGATCGATGGCGAAGCGCGCCGGATCGATCAGCGTCATGCCGGCATCGAGAAAGGCATGGATTTCATCGGGAAAAATGCCTGTTGACTGGCAGACACGATGGTCCGGCGTGACATGGTGCACCCGCACCGTACTCACCAGCTCTTCGTAATAATAGACGCCGAAAATATAGGCCTGCTCGTCGAAATCGATATCGTCGATCATGGTCTGGGCCGCAACCGGCAAAACCGCACGCGCTTTATAGGCCTTGTAACGCAACCGAGCGACATCCTCCATGTCCTCGCTGCTCTCGATCCGGCGATATTCGATATGATCAAGCACCTCCATTAGCTTGCCGGCGAAGCTATTTTTCAAAGTACTTATATAAGACATGGTCGTTATTCCAAAACGTTAACGGACCATTATTGGTATTAATAGAAAAATTGATCAATAATCGTTTTAATTTTTATTAATTATCTTTTCGTTAAGGTTAATTTTTGATTAAAAATACCGGTATAGATTCGAATATTAACAAATTCTCATCTACAGATTATTGGGGATAAACTGACCGCGCTACCGGCTTTGCTGGGAAGAACCTAACGTAACGGCAGGCTAGGAAGTATCGGCGGCGGAAATGCCTGTCTGCCATCGAAAATGAAGGGGCTTGCACTGAGCGGCTTGAGTCCGGCTTGGTGTCCGAGGCAGTCGTAAAGGACGCTTTGTAACCGACCTCCCCGGCGAGGTCTAAGCCACATTATCCTGCCGGATGGCCGGCTGGTGGCGACCGAGATTGTCCACCATCTCAATGACGCTATCCCGCGGCACGGGAACCGAAAAGACATAGCCCTGGACGATGTCGGCCAAATCATATTGTTCAATGAGCGATAGTTGTTCCGGCGTCTCCACGCCCTCGATGACGATTTCCAGGCTGAGAGCCCGGGAAAGATCGGCGATACCGCACAGGAGCTTGAAACGGCGGCTGTCCGTGGTGATGTCGCGCACGAAGGAGCGGTCGATTTTGACGATATCCACAGGCAGCGTGTCGAGATAGCTGAGGCTGGAGAAGCCGGTGCCGAAATCATCGATGGCGATGGTGATGCCTCTGGCGCGCAGATCGGTGAGAACGGATCGCGTGATCGCGATTTCGTCCATCAGGCAGCTTTCGGTTACTTCCAGATGCAGCCGCGATGGGTCCAGCCCCGATGCATCGAGCGCTTCCATGACCATGGTGACGATATCGTTGCTGCGCAGATCCTGCGCCGAGAGATTGACCGAGACCGAGATCGGCTCCGGCCAGTTGGCACAGTCCCGGCAGGCCTGATTGAGCACGAAGCGGGTGATGCCGGTCACGATGCCCATTTCCTCGGCGATCTGCACGAAGACGTTGGGCGGGATCGAGCCCTTTTCCGGATGCACCCAGCGCGACAGCGCCTCGCAGCAATCGATGCGGCTGCCATCCGGCGTAAACATCGGCTGATAGACGGCATGCAGCTTACCGCCTTCGATTGCCTCGCGCAGATCCTCTTTCAGTTTCTGCCGCTCGACGTAACGGGCATCCATTTCCTGCTCGAAGGCGGAGCATCCGCCCTTCATCCGCGACTTGGTTTCGAACAGCGCCAGATCAGCCTTGATCTGCCATTCCTCCGGACGGAACTCGCGGCTCGACATGGTCACATAGCCGCCGCTGAAGGAAACGCGGAAACTATTGCGGTCCACCTCGTAGATGCCCGACATGGCGGCGTGCAGCGCATGCACGCGGCTATCCAAATCCGGCTCGCCATCCTCGTTCGGAAAAAACAAGACGAATTGATCCCCGACGAGGCGCGCACAAAGCGCCATGTCTCCCGCCCTCTCCTTCAGTCGCGCTGCTATGGCGACCAGCAGCCGATCGCCGATGAAATGCCCCTTAGTATCGTTGACGTGCTTGAAGTCGTCCACATCGAGAACCAGAAGGCCAATTTGGCCTTCCTGGGCGCGAGCGGCGAGCTTTTCCTTGACCATCTGGACGAAATATTCGCGGTTCGGCAGACCCGTCAGCGGATCGAAGCGCACCATATGCAGGATCTTGCGCTCGGCGCGAATGCGTGGCGTCACATCCTCGAAAATCAGAATGACAATGCCATCGGCACGACGGCTTGCCGAAAATTCCAGAAACAGATCCTCATTGAACTGAATGAGGGTGCGCGATAGCGAGCCGCTGACGAGCTGCGCCATCTGCCGCTGGATCAGGCCGGGCAGCGAACCGTCGATGAAGGCATGGCGGGCACCGTAGCGCAGCACGACATCGAACTCGCAATCCCTGAGCTGCTCCTGATGCGCCAGGTTCAACAGCTCGCAGGCTTTGCGGTTCACCACCAGGATCCGATTGTCGGCATCCAGCATGAACAGGCCGTGCGTCATATTGTTGAGCGCCGTATCGAACCGGTCGGCAATCAACGATATTTCGCGTGACGCGATGACGTTCTTGTAGAGAAATTCGCGCACGCCATTGGCCATCGAGCGCGTCGTCAACCCGAAGGGCACGAGCATGATGGAGACGATGGACTTGTAAAGCTGTTCCGACATCAGGCAGGCGACGATAATCGGCAGGCAGCAGGCCATGGTCTGGAGGTCGATCGCTTTCTGCGAACCATAGTTGCGGCCGACGATCGACACCATCGAGGCCATGGTCACGGCGATGCAGATGAACTCCGCCAACGGATCCTGGACGATCAGGATCGCATAGCCGCTGCCGATGCCGAGGATAGCCGCTGTCCCTGCGGCGCCAAGCACGTAGCGCGTTTCCCAATGAGCAATATCGGCGCGCGAAAAGGCATGTTTATCGGCAGCGTCGAACTGCCAGAAGGAATACATGCGGAAAGCGAAAACGGCGGCGAAAGCGAGACAGAGACCGAGATAGATGCCGGCGTCCGTGCTCAGAAACACGATGACATATGTCAGGATGTGAACAAACACACCCGTAAACAACGTTTTACGGTTTCCGAAAAGCGAACTTACGAACGACAGATAAACATCTGTCGGCACGGTGTCCGGGCTTTGAGGCTTCATTCAGAGTTCCCCTGATGCGGCAGGCACTCTAGTTGAAACTTTTTAAAATTTGATTGCCCAAATAGGGGGTATCTGGACGGATTTTCTAATCATCTCGGTCACTTACACTAATTTTGAGTGATATTTTGCATCGTATTCGTGCAATCAGTTAAAACTGATTCTACTCAGGCTATACTTATTAAATCATCAATTACTAAAACATAAACTAATGAAAATAGAGGGGCGATCGCTCAGAGTTTACCTGCCCGCTGCTGGATCATCATGAAAGTATCGAAGGTGTATTCGGAAAGTTGCATCCAGAGATAGGAGTCCTTCTTGTAAGCAACTTGATCGTCGTAGATCCGCTTGAAATAATTGTTGGATTTCGAGAGATCGGCATAAATTACGGTAGCCGCTTGGAAACAGGCCTCGAGAATTTCCTGGCTGAACGGGCGCAGCGTTACGCCCTGGTGCACGATCTCCTTCAGCGCCTGCGGATTTTTCAGATCATATTTCGCCAGCATATTGGTGTTGGCGAAAGCGCAGGCGTCCGCGAGGATCGTCTGATAGGTCTTCGGCAGCGCGTTCCATTTTTCCAAATTGAAGAAGGCGTGCACGACGGCACCGCCCTCCCACCATCCGGGATAGTAATAATATTTGGCGATCTTCTCGAAACCGAGTTTCAGATCGTCATAAGGGCCGACCCACTCCACGGCGTCGATCGTACCTTTGTCGAGCGCAGCGTAGACGTCATTGATGGGAATATCCTGTTGCGGCACGATGCCGATCTTTTCGATGATCTTTCCGGCGAGGCCGGCAATGCGCATCTTCAAGCCCTTGAGATCGTCCAGCGTATTGATTTCCTTGCGGAACCAGCCGCCCATCTGCGCGCCGGTATTGCCCGCCGGCAGACCGAACATGCCCTGCGTGGCATAAAACTCGTTCATCAGCTTGTTGCCATTGCCCTGGTAGAACCAGGCATTGGTAAGCCGGGCATTGAGGCCGAAAGGCAGAGCTGTGCCGATGGCATAAGTCGGGTCCTTGTTCCAGAAATAATAGGAACAGGTGTGAGCCGCATCGACGGTGCCGGCGCTCACCGCGTCGACCGCCTGCGCGCCTGGCACGATCTCACCGGCTTCAAAGGTCTGGATGACGAAATTACCGCCCGTCGCGTCCGAAACATGCGTCGCGATGTCTTCTGCACCGCCATAGATCGTATCCAGGCTCTTGGGAAAGGAGGAAGTCATCTTCCAGTTGATCTTCGGATAGTCCTGAGCCAGAGCGGGACTGGCGAGCGCCGAGGCGGCCACGCCCGCGCCAACCGCTCCGGCCCGCCTGATGAACGAACGGCGATCCATCGAAACCTCCCGTATATATGGCATTGCGGGAAACATGCTCTCCCGCTCATGGCGCAAGCGCTGGAGCTAACCACGCCATGCATTGTCTTTCAAGGTTGCTTTTGCACTGCATTATGGCGATTCCTGTACATCGTTATGACGAATAGAGACAAAGCTCGCCCGCAACCATTCCGCGTTGCCGAAGTCCCGCTCTTCGCTTAGATTTGACGGGCCTCGGCATCGACACCATATTCGTTCCGGGGTCCCAACCGATCCCCGATTGTCTCGCAATTCTCCGGAGCCTTGCATGCCCAGACCGATCATCGCCATTCCTGCCGATCTCCGCGAATTCGATGGTGTGACCTGGCATGCGGTGCAGCAGCAATATATCCGGGCAGCCGTCAATGCCGCCGGCCTGACGGCACTGATCGTCCCCGCGCTGGAAGACGGCAACGATATCGACGCCATTCTCGATCGCGTCGACGGCCTGCTCGTCTCCGGTTCCGCCAGCAACGTACATCCCTCGCTCTACGGCAAGGAAGCGCTCGAAAGCGACGGCCCCTTCGATCCGGCCCGCGACGCGACGTCGCTGCCGCTCATTCGCCGCGCCATCGATCGTGCCATCCCAATGCTCGCCATCTGTCGCGGCATTCAGGAGCTGAACGTCGCATTGGGCGGCACGCTCGCCAGCGAAATCCAGGAACAGCCGGGCATATGGGATCACCGCAAACCGCCGAATGTCGATCGCGACACGATGTATTCGATCCGCCAGAGCGTGTTCGTCAAGGAAGGCTCCTGCATCGCCCGCGTCATCGGCCCAGGCGAAGTGCGGGTCAACTCGCTGCACCGCCAGGCAATCGCCGAAACGGCGCCGCGGCTGCAAGTGGAAGCGATCGCCGAAGACGGCACGATCGAAGCCGTCTCGGTCATCGACGCCAAGGCTTTCGCCGTCGGCGTGCAGTGGCACCCGGAATATTGGGCGGAAACGGATTCGCCTTCGCGCAAGCTGTTTGCCGCCTTCGGCGATGCGGTGCGCGATTATGCGGCGAGCAAGGAGCAGCCTTTGGCAACCCCTCGCCACCAGCAGGCCGTTTGATCAAGCTTTTGATTTTACTGGTGTTTCCGGCACCGGCGTCAACGGGTTGCCGTTGCCGAACCACGCGATGATATTGTCCGCCACGAGATCGGCCATGGCGTTGCGCGTCGGCACCGAGGCAGATGCTACATGCGGCAGCAGCGAGACATTCGGCAGAGAGAGGTAAGCTGAGGGAACGTTCGGCTCGTCGTAGAAAACATCGAGGCCGGCAGCACCAAGCGTGCCGTTCCGAAGGGCGGCGATCAGCGCGTCGTCATCCACCGACCAGCCGCGTCCAACATTGATGAACACGCCCTGCGGCCCAAGTGCCGATAGTACCTCAGCATTGATCACCTTATGCGTCTCCGGCGTCTTCGGAACGATGGAAATCAACGTGTCCACCGATTGTGCCATCTCCTTCAGGGTCGGATAGTAATCGTAAGGCAACGAGTCGCGCGGCGAGCGCGTGTGATAGCCGATCTTCACCTTGAACGGCTCCAGCCGTCTGGCAATCTCCAGGCCGATGCGGCCGAGGCCGTAGATGCCGACGCGACGTCCCTTCAGGGAGAAAGGCGAGAGCGGAAAGGCTCCTTCCTTCACCCAGCGTCCCTCGCGCAGCCAGGTTTCCGCATTTGGAAATTGTCGTATCGTATTCAGCAACAGCGCGATGGCCGTATCGGCCACCTCATCGTTCAGCACATCGGGCGTGTTCGTAACCACGATGCCTTTCGAGGCCGCATGCCCGACATCGACGCCGTCATAGCCAACACCGAGATTGGCGATGACTTCGATATTGGGGAAGGCATCCATCCAGACGGCATTGAAACCGCCGGACACCGCCACGCCACGCACACGCGCCGCCGTCTCAGCATCGACCTTCGGGCTCTCGCCGGAGTCCAGCGCAATGATATCGAAGCGGCCTTTGAGCGTTTCGAGAACACGCGGGTGTATCTTCCCCGGAACGAGGACGGCAATGCGATTATCGGACAATGATCTTTCCTCTTGAAGATGCGGGTTCGACGCTATTGGCGCGCCTGATAGGGAGATGTCGACTGACGGATGCGCATTTCCGGCTTGATGAGATGAATTCCATCCGGCTCATGGCTGCCGGCAAGCCTATCCAAAAGCGCGCGCGCCGCAAGCCTTCCGACCTCGGCCTGACCGTTCCACACCGTCGTCAGCGCCGGAGTCGCGATCGCCGCCTCTTCCAGATCGTCATAGCCGGTCACAGAAATATCCTTGCCCGGCACAAGGCCGGCGCGGGAAATGCCGTTCATCAAACCGATCGCCACCAGATCGTTCCAGCAGACGGCGGCCGTCGGCTTCTGCGGCAGTGACAGGAGATGTACCGCCGCCTCGAAACCGCCCTGCTTGGAACGAGCGCCGGGAATGCGCAGATTGGGATCGACCTCGATGCCCGCCTTGCGCAGAGCGTTCACATAGCCCTGGTAACGATCACGGCCGGTTGAGGTCTGGTCCGTGCCGCCGATCATCGCGATGGTGCGGTGACCGAGGCTGATCAGATGGTTCGTCGCGAGCGAAATGCCATAGCTGTCGTCACCGCGAAAGGTCGGCAGGTCCAGCCCCTCCATCGAACGGGCGACGAGGATGGCCGGCATGCCGTTTTCCTCCGCCAGATCGAAATCCTCCGGCGGCGTGCCGATTGCCGGCGACATGATGATGCCGTCGCCGCCGAGCTGCAGCAGGGTTTCGAGGAAGGTCCGCTGCTTCTCGACCGAATCATAGTGGTTGGAGAGAATGAATGTATGACGGCTGCGGTCGAGCTCGCTTTCGATCGCCTTCAGAATCTCGCCGTAGAACGGATTCATGATGTCATGCACGACGACGCCGATAATTCCGGAACGCGATGTCCTGAGGCTCGCCGCACGGCGGTTGTAGATATAGCCGAGCGTGCGCGCCTGGTCCTTGATCTTCTCGCGCGTATTCACCGCCACCAGCGGACTGTCGCGTAAGGCAAGGGATACGGTCGCCGTTGAAATACCCAGCGTTTCCGCAATGGTCGAAAGCTTTATCTTTTGCGCCATGCGCTCCCCTCCTCGTGAAACGCAGCCAAATATATGATCCCGGCGCCTCACGAATCCGGAATTTAAAAACTTTAATTAAAAGCTTAAATCGCGCCGTGCAACTTGAATCCTCAAGGGAGCTCAGAATTCCCCATCATCTTCGTCATGGTCGCCGGCCTGAAGATTGCCGTCGATCGCCTTCAACAGACGCACGAGCGAACGGACATCCTTCTCCGAAAAACCGCGAGTGGCGAGTTCGTCGCAAGCCGCGGCCGAACTTGTAATCTCGGTGACGCTGTTGCGCCCGATCTCGGTGAGATAGACCTTTGTCAACCGGGCGTCCGCGGCATCGGGCCGCCGCTCGACGAAGCCCTGCGCCTCCATGCGCCCGATCGTGCGGGTCATGGTCGGCGCCTTGACGCCGAGCTTCTGCGCCAGCGTCCCCGCCGGCAGGCCATCGCTCTCCGCCAGCGCGAGGATGACGCCATCCTGGCCCGCGTAAAGGCCACTTGCAGTCAGGTTGCGGGTCAGAACCGTGCGCATCGACCGCGCCGCCTGCGTCAATGCCGGCGACAAATCGGCAAGCGTGTAGTCGCCGTGATCCTTCTTCTTACCCGACTTACCTTTTTTTCCGTCCTTGTTCTTCTTACCCATCGTGATTCCGTTGATCTTTCCGCCGCTGCAGCATCACGGTATGACATTGCGCAGGTTATTGACATAAACAAGAGGCACATCCGCAGATGGCACAGCCTATGCCGCGTTTCGATGACAATGATAGGACGCTGACGCCAACAGAACGGGCAAATTGGATCGTCGTCCTGCCGCTTGGCGCCCATGAACAACACGGGCCCCATCTGCCTTTCGAGACCGACACCTTGATTGCGGAGGGCATCGTCGCCCGCCTGAAGACTGCCCTACCATCTGATTTGCCCGTCACTTTCCTGCCCGTCGAGCCGGTCGGCTATTCCATCGAGCATATGGATATCGCCGGTACCAAAACACTCGCCTTCGACGACGCTGTCAATCGATGGCTTGATATCGCCGAAAACATGCACCATCTCGGCATCCGCAAATTCGTCATGCTGAACGCTCACGGCGGCAACTCGCCCTTGATGACCATCGTCGCGACGGAAGCACGCGTTCGCTTCGACATGCTGGCCGTCGCGACCAGTTGGACACGCTTTGGCGTACCTGAAGGGCTGATCGCGCCGGAGAACAAGGCCATCGATATCCACGGTGGCGATATCGAAACATCGGCAATGCTGGCACTCAACCCGGAGAGGGTCGACATGACCAAGGCTGCCGATTTCCCTTCGCAGCAATCCGATTTCATCAGGCGCTTCAAGCACCTGCGAGCCTATGGCCAGCACGCCTTCGGCTGGAGGATGTCTGATCTGAGCAAAGAGGGCGTAGCCGGCAACGCCAGTGCTGCGACTGCGGAGAAGGGTGAGCGGCTGATCGGCCATGCGGTGCAGGGATTGGTGGAGCTTTTGCGGGATGTCGATGAGTTTGATGTGGAGGCGTTGAGATAGCCGATCACTTGTGGCTGCCCTCTCCTCTTCGTCGGAAACGATTTCTCTCAGACCGACATCGAACCCGCCACTCCAAACCTGATGTGATCTTATAACATACAAAAGCCTTTGAACTGACGCCGCCAACTCCTTATATGGAAGCCGATCATTTTCCGCTCTCCGGAGAAAACTCCGATATTTCGAGGCTCCCATGACCGAAACAGCCACGCAGAAGCCCATTCCCGTCACCGTTCTCACCGGCTACCTCGGCGCCGGCAAGACGACGCTGCTGAACCGTATCCTCTCCGAAAACCACGGCAAGAAATACGCAGTCATCGTCAATGAGTTCGGCGAGATCGGCATCGACAACGATCTGATCGTCGAATCGGACGAGGAAATCTATGAGATGAACAATGGCTGCGTTTGCTGCACGGTGCGCGGCGACCTCATCCGCGTCGTCGAAGGTCTGATGCGCCGTCCGGGCCGCTTCGACGGCATTATCGTCGAGACCACCGGCCTCGCCGATCCGGTTCCCGTCGCGCAGACCTTCTTCATGGATGACGATGTCCGCGCCAAGACCGAACTCGACGCCGTCGTCGCGCTCGTCGATGCCAAGCACCTGCCGCTGCGACTGAAGGACAGCCGCGAAGCCGAAGACCAGATCGCCTTCGCCGACGTCGTCGTCATCAACAAGTCCGATCTCGTCTCTGCGGAAGAGCTGGCTCAGATCGAAGATATCGTCCGCGCCATCAATCCTGCCGCCCGCGTCTACAAGACCACCCGCTCCGGCGTCGATCTCGCCCGCGTTCTGAACCAGGGTGCTTTCAACCTCGAGCGCGCCTTGGAAAACGATCCGCATTTCCTCGAGCACGGCCATGAAGATCATGTCTGCGGCCCGGATTGCGATCACCACCATCATGACCATAATCATGATCATGATCACGACCATCACCACCATGATCATGATCACGACCACCATCACCATAGCCTGTCGGCCATTCATGACGTAACGGTGCAGTCGGTCTCGCTGCGTGGCGGCGAGATGAATCCGGAGCGCTTCTTCCCGTGGATCCAGAAGGTCACGCAGACCGACGGCCCGAACATTCTGCGCCTCAAGGGCATCATTGCCTTCAAGGGCGACGCTGAGCGCTACGTCGTCCAGGGCGTCCACATGATCATCGAGGGCGATCACCAGCGCCCCTGGAAAGACGGCGAAAAGCATGAGAGCCGCTTGGTCTTTATCGGCCGCGAACTCGACCGCGAAAAGCTGGAAAAGAGCTTCAAGGCCTGCGAGGCGGCCGCCTGATGCCGACTGTTGCTCCGCTTGATATCGACGGCCACGTTCTGGCCGTCGAATTTTTAGGTGATACCCCCTTCTTCGCCAGTGCTGCCGGCGCGATTCATCGGCTGGAAGGCGGCGAGAAGGTGACCGAAGCCCATCAGGGCATGCTCACCTGCGTTCGCGATCCCTACAACGACAGCTTGATTTCCGGCGGCGAGGACGGGAAGGTTCTCCGGATTGCCGCTGACGGCGGCGTTACCGTGCTTGCCGAGGCGCCGCGCAAATGGATCACCCAGCTCGCCGCCGGCCCGCAGGGCGCGGTTGCTTATGCCTACGGGAAAAGCAGCTTCGTGCGGCTGGCAGACGGCTCGATCAAGGAATTTGCCGAGGAGCGCACCGTCGAAGGCATCGCCTTCGCGCCGAAGGGCCTGCGCATCGCGGTCGCGCGCTATAACGGCGTGTCGCTGCATTGGGTCGGGATGGCAGGGCAGCCGATCAATCTCGAATGGAAGGGCGCCCATACCGGGGTCACCTTCTCGCCCGACGGTCAGTTTGTCGTCACCACCATGCAGGAAAACGCCTTGCACGGCTGGAAGATGGATACGAAGCCCGGCGCCGAGGCCAGGCACATGCGCATGACCGGCTATCCCGCCAAGGTGAAATCGCTCTCCTGGTCCAACAAAGGCAAGTGGCTTGCCTCCTCCGGCGCACCGGCGGCGATCGTCTGGCCGTTTCAGGGCAAGGATGGCCCGATGGGCAAAGCGCCGCTGGAACTCGGCACACGCGGCAACATCATGGCGACCTCGGTCAAGTTTCATCCGGTGGAAGACATCCTGGCGATCGGCTTCATTGATGGCATGATCCTGGCGGTGCGCATTGGCGACTCCAAGGAAGCGCTCTTGCGCCGTCCAGGCAAAGGTGCGATCACCTCGATGAGCTGGAGCAAATCCGGCAAGCTGCTCGCCTTTGCCTCCGAAACCGGCGATTGCGGCGTGGTTGACGTTTCCGCTTGATCAGAAAGATATGGTTATGTCCCAGACAGGAACGGCAATCGCCGGACATTCCCCTGCCGCAGCCGGCAGCGTCTGGGACGTAATCCGCCATGAAGCGGCCGACCTCGCCGGCCGCGAGCCGACCTTGCGCCCGCTGCTCGCAGCGCAGATCATCGCGACGCAGTCGGATGCCGAAAGCCTCGCCAATGTCCTGGTCGCCCGGCTTTCCGTCGCCGGCATCGAAACCGACGCTCTTTTCGCCCTGTTTCATGATGTGCTGACGCGGCATGCCGCAATCCTCCAGGCGACGGAGGCCGATCTCGTCGCGGTCCGCACCCGCGATCCCGCCTGTACGACCTATCTGCATGCGCTCCTGAATCTCAAGGGCTTCCACGCCCTTCAGACCCACCGCATCGCCCACGCCCTCTGGACGGAGGGCCGGCCGGAAATCGCCAGTTGGCTTTCCAACCTGGCCTCGCTCGTCTTCGGCCCGGATATTCATCCGGCGGCGAGGATCGGCTCGTCCATCATGCTCGATCACGGCTCCGGCATTGTCATCGGCGAGACTGCCGTTATCGAGGATGAAGTCTCGATCCTGCAGAACGTCACGCTCGGCGGCACCGGCAAGGAAACCGGCGACCGGCACCCGAAAATCCGCCATGGCGTGATGATCGGCGCCGGCGCAAAGATCCTCGGCAACATCGAAGTCGGCGCCTTCAGCAAGGTCGCGGCCGGTAGCGTCGTGGTAAAGCCGGTACCGGCCCACTGCACCGTCGCCGGCGTTCCCGCGACCGTCGTTCGCATCCATCGCGCCGATGAGATACCGGCCGAGACGATGGATCAGAATATCTAGCTTTAGTCCCTGAACGTCAGTGGCCGCCTCGTCCTTCGAGGCTGCGCCCGACGGGCTACGCGCCTCAGGATGAGGCGGAGTGGGCTCGTCGTCACAGTAAAGTAGAGACCGAACGATAGCCCGTTGCGGCCGGAGCCAAAAGATCAGCCCTCACCCTGAGGCGGGAGCGAAGCGACCCTCGAAGGGCGGGGGCGGGTGGATCGCATCAATGTCAGCCGTGACATAAGGTAGCAGGATACGGGCATCCGCAACACCTGTCCGCGACCTCCTTTTTCATGTCAGCAAAAACAACCCTTTAGTTACGTCCTTCATGGGCAACGCCTCCCTCTCCCGCCGCCCCCTTCACGGAACTGTCATATGCGCTTGCTAGCCCGGCATGGTTCCTTCCGCCTCGGCGCGGCGCACCTTAAGCGTCGGGGCAAAGCCCCCACTCGAGAGGATATGGCAATGATCTGTCTTTCGCGTCGCGCTGCCCTTGCCGCCGGCAGCGCGCTTACTCTGATTTCGCTCTGTTCCACCGCCGGTGCCGCCGACAAGGCGCCGACGAATACCGCGACGCCGATCAAGCATCTGGTCGTCGTCTTCCAGGAAAACGTCTCCTTCGACCACTATTTCGCGACCTACCCCAAGGCCGCAAACGTCGACGGTGAGCCGGCATTCAAGGCCGCCGACAACACGCCGACCGATATCAACACGCTGGCCAATGCCGGTCTTCTCGACAGCAATCCGAATAAGACCAACGCGGCAAACGGAGCCGATGCGGCCGCCCCGTTCCGCCTCGACCGCACGCAGGCAGCGACCCAATCGCAGAACCACGGCTACACCGCCGAGCAGGCGGCCTACAACAACTTCGCCATGGACCTTTTCCCGGCCAATACCGGCAGGGGCACCAAGGGTGCTGCCGGCGCTTTCGGCACCAAGGGCCAGGTCATGGGCTATTATGACGGCAACACCGTCACGGCGCTCTGGAACTACGCTCAGCACTATGCCCTGAACGACAATTCCTTCTCCACCAATTTCGGCCCGTCGACCCCCGGCGCGCTGAACCTCATCTCCGGCCAGACCAACGGCGCCATCCTGCCGCCCGGCTATGCGCTGGAGAAGGACGGCACCTATTCCAAGGGCCGCATCGTGCCCGACGGCAATGGCGGCTGGACCGTCATCAGCGACTTCGATCCGACCGGCGATGTCTGCTCGGTCGGCCAGACAGGGCTGATGTACGGCAAGAACATTGGCGACATGCTGAACGAACACAACATCACCTGGGGCTTCTTCGAAGGCGGCTTCGACCTGACGCAGACGAACCCAGACGGCACGACGGGCTGCAAGCGTGCGACGACCTCAACCGTCACCCAGGTCAACAGCGCTGACTATATCCCGCATCACCAGCCGTTCCAGTACTACGCCTCGACCGCCAACCCGACGCATGCGCGCCCGTCCTCGGTCGCTGCAATCGGCACCACCGACGCAGCCAACCACCAGTATGATGTGACGGACTTCTACGCGGCCCTGAAGAACGGCAACATGCCGATCGTCAGCTTCCTGAAGGCGCCGGCATATCAGGACGGCCATGCCGGCTATTCTGATCCGCTCGACGAGCAGGAGTTCGTCACCCAGGTGGTCAACACCGTTCAGAATTCGCCGGACTGGAAAGACACCGCTATCATCGTCCTCTACGACGATTCCGACGGCTGGTATGACCATGCCCACGCCGTCGTCAATCCATCGAAGCTTGGCGTCAAGGGTTATGACGTGCTGAACGGAGATGGCTGCTCGACCGGCACGCCGCTGCCGGGCGTCAACGGCCAGCCGGCCCAGGGCCGTTGTGGCTACGGCACGCGCCAGCCGCTGTTGGTTATCTCGCCCTACTCCAAGGTCAACTTCGTCGACCATACTTTGACCGACCAGACCTCCGTCATGCGCTTCATCGAAGACAACTGGATGGGCGGCGAACGTCTCGGTGGCGGCTCGTTCGATGCCATTTCCGGCTCGCTGAACAACATGTTCGACTGGTCGAAGGGCGATGCACAGAAGCTGATCCTCGACACAAAGACCGGCAATAGCGCTTCCTAAGCTGAAAATAAGGGGATGGACAATGTCCTTGAAGAAGCACCATTTCCTTCCCCTGATCGCACTCGCGAGCATCTCGCTCGCGGGGGCGACCATCGGCTTGGCAAGCGAACCCGCCGCCAATGCCGTCGCGGCAAATACCCGTGACGACACGGCTTCGCTGAGCGCCGTCGCGCAGCTCGGCCGGAAGCTGTTCTACGATCCCTCACTGTCAGGCGGCGGCCAGATGTCCTGCGCCACCTGCCACGATCCCGCCAATCACTACGCACCGGCCAATGACCGCGCCGTGCAGCTCGGTGGCCCGCATTTCGATCAGCCGGGCATCCGCGCAGTGCCGAGCCTCGCCTATAAGATGTCGACGCCTTCCTTCTCCGTCGGCGCGGAAAGTGCTGCCGACGAGGCGGCCGAGGCAGCCCCAATGACCGAAGCCTCCGGCGTGGCGCTTGCAAACACCCCGGCGACGGTCGCGGGGCCACTGACCGCACAGGCCGTCGTCAAAGCCAATTCGAACGCGCCCGATCTGGTGCCGCAAGGCGGCATGTTCTGGGACGGCCGTGTCGACTCGCTGGAGGAACAAGCGCTGCAGCCGATGATCTCGCCCTTCGAGATGGCCAATGCCGATGCAGCCGCTGTCTATGCCGAGCTGAAACAGGGTTACGGCAAGGACATCGGCGCCCTCTTCGGCAACAATGTCCTCAACGATCAGGATATGACGATCGCCGAAGCCGGTTTTGCGCTCGCCCGCTACCAGATCGAAGAGCCCTCCTTCCATCCCTATTCGAGCAAATACGACTATTATCTGCGCGGCAAGGCGATGTTATCAGACGCCGAAATGCGCGGGCTGAAACTGTTCGATGATCCCAACAAGGGTAACTGCGCCTCTTGCCATCTCGACAAGATGACGGGAGACGGCCAGATGCCGAACTTCACCGATTTCGAATTCGAGGCGCTTGGCGCACCGCGCAATCCGGACATTCCAGCCAATGCCGACGCGCATTATTACGACACCGGCATCTGCGGCCCGCTACGCAACGACACTTATTCCGCCCAGCCGCAGAATTGCGGACTGTTCAAGACACCGACGCTACGCAATGTCGCCAGCCGCCATGTCTTCTTCCACAATGGCGTCTACCGCTCGCTGGAGGACGTCACCCGCTTCTATGTCAAGCGGGACACCAATCCCGACGAGATCTACCCGAAGGACGCCGGCGGGAAGGCACAGAAATACAACGATCTTCCGGCGCAATATCAGGCCAATATCGACGTCATCGACGCGCCGATGAACCGCAAGCTAGGCGATGCGCCGGCTCTGAACGATACGGAAATCGCCGATGTCGTTGCGTTTCTGAAGACGCTGACTGATGGTTACGACCCGGCTAAGGATGGGGTGAAGGCGGCCAAATAGAAACGCCTCCGCCCGAACGGGCGAAGGCGGATTTGAAACCTCAGGCCGCCTTGGCGACCGGCGGCTGGGCCAGCTTGCGGCCGCTGGCGACGATCATGCCGACGGCACTGCCCAGCCAACCATCCTTGAGTTCCAGCGCGAGGAAACGGTCGCGCTGGAATGGGCCAGGCATGACCAGATGGCGCGCCTTTTCGGCGAAGAAGCCGAAACGCTCGTAATAGGGTGCATCGCCGACGAGCAGGACAGCGCCATGGCCGCGCTTCTTGGCTTCGAGGATGGCGGCACGCATCAGCGCCGAGCCGACACCCTTGCCTTCGTGGGCGCCATCGACCGCCAGCGGGCCGAGCAGCAGCGCATCGACCGGGCGGGTCTCACGATCGACGCCAGCTTCGACGTTCCACAGGCGAACGGTGCCGATGACATGGCCGGCGCGATCGCGGGCGACAAGCGCCAGGCCCTCGGCCGGAACGCGGCCACGGCGAAGCTTTTCGGACGACTTCTTGCGGCGATCGGCGCCCATGACGCGATCAAGCAGATTTTCGCGCGCGACGACATCGCCTGCGTTTTCCAGGTCGAGGGTGAAGGTGGACGGCGCAAAGAATGCGCGCACAGAATCAAGAACAGCGGCCATACCGGCCTCCCGTGCCCAATACCGTTATCAGCGGTGGTGACAAACTATTGTGAGGGTGCCGCCCCGGCTGGCTACGGGGGCGGCTTTGTCGGAGTTTAGATCCTTACGGGATCTTAGATGATGTAGGCCTTCAGCGGGTCGAAGCCGTTGAACGCTACAGCCGAGTAGGTCGTCGTATAGGCGCCCGTGCCTTCAATCAGGACCTCGTCGCCGATCGTGAGCGTCACGGGCAGCGGATAGAGGTTCTTCTCGTAGAGCACGTCGGCCGAATCGCAGGTCGGACCGGCAATGATGCAGGCTTCCATCTCGTCGGCGTCGCGCTCGGTGCGGATCGGATAGCGGATCGCCTCGTCCATGGTTTCGGCGAGACCACCGAATTTGCCGATGTCGAGGAAGACCCAGCGAGCGGCATCGTTGTCCGACTTCTTCGAAATCAGGACGACTTCAGCCTTGATCACGCCGGCATTGCCGACCATGCCGCGGCCCGGCTCGATGATGGTGTGCGGGATCTGGTTGCCGAAATGGGCGCGCAGAGCCGCAAAGATCGCCTTGCCGTATGCTTCCGCCGACGGAACGTCACGCAGGTACTTGGTCGGGAAACCGCCGCCCATGTTGACCATCTGCAGGTGAATGCCCTGCTTGGCGAGCGAGACGAAGACGCGCTTGGCATCGGCGAGAGCCGCATCCCAGGCATCGACCTTGGTCATCTGCGAGCCGACGTGGAACGACACGCCGTAGGATGCCAGACCGAGCTGATGGGCATAGACGAGAACGTCGACAGCCATCTGCGGAACGCAGCCGAACTTGCGCGACAGCGGCCATTCGGCGCCTTCACCATCCGTCAGGACGCGGCAGAACACACGAGCGCCGGGAGCGGCACGGGAAATCTTCTCGACTTCCTCGTGGCTATCGACGGCAAAGAGGTTGATGCCGAGTGCATGCGCACGGGCGATATCGCGTTCCTTCTTGATCGTGTTGCCGAAGGAGATGCGGGCAGGGGTCGCACCGGCGTCGAGCGCCATTTCGATTTCAGCGACGGACGCGCAATCGAAGTTGGAGCCGAGGCTTGCCAGCAGGCGCAGCACTTCCGGAGCCGGGTTGGCCTTGACGGCGTAATAGATGGCGCTGTCCGGCATGGCATGACGGAAGGCGTGAAAATTGTCGCGGACGACATCGAGATCAACCACCAGGCAGGGACCGTCCGGACGTCGGGTAGCGAGAAAGTCGCGAATACGTTGCGTGGTCATGTCAATTCCCTTTTCAATTCCAAAAGCTCCGGGAAAAAGACCCAGAGGACAAAGGGCGACGCTCATTCGCTCAGGTACCAGCCGGTGGAGACCCCGGAACCGTGCAAATGCGCGAAGCGCGGATGATGAACGAGTGCCGCAAGCGGCGCTAATTCGCTTTGTCTGCCATGGATTGGAGGGATAATCCCAACCGCACTTCCGGCAATGAAGGTGTGCCTCTTCAGTAACCCCGGCTGATGGAAAGCCGGGAGAGAACAAAAAGGCCCGCACCGTCGTTGCTTCAGATGTCCTCGCATTTTCCGGTTGGCCGGAATAGCGACTGGAGGGGTTAATTCCAAGTACCTTACCGATTTTCTCACCACATCGAGGATCGGCGGACACCCACGGGCACGTGCGACTTTGGGCTGAACCCGAAATAGGAATATTCGCCGACATAATCAAGAATTTTTTTCGCCTATGCCCGAAAAAAATAATTGAACAAATCGGCGCATTTTGTTCAATAACTTGCGACAGTTAACGAGGGCTTCGCCATGGACACTTTGACCCGGATTCGCGCCTTCATCGACGTGGTCGAAGCAGAAGGTTTCTCCGCGGCCGCCAGGAAAACCGGACGCTCCAAGGCGCTGCTCTCCAAATATGTCCGAGAGCTCGAGGATGAGCTTGGCGCGCTTCTGCTCAATCGCACCACCCGGCAATTCTCGATGACCGAGGCCGGCCACACCTATTACCGCACCGCTTCCGACATATTGAAAGAAATCGACAATCTCGCCGATCTCGTGCGCGAGAACAATCAGCAGCTTAAAGGGCGGCTTCGTGTTTCCGTGCCGCGTACCTTTGTCGACGCCGATGTCGGGCAATCGCTGATCGACTTCGCCAGGGAGAACCCCGATCTCGCGCTGGAGATCGCCGCCGAAGATCGATTCGTCGATCTGATCGAGGAAGGCTTCGACGTTGCAGTGCGCGTCACCAAGCTTGAGGATTCCGGCATGATCGCCCGCAAGATCTCGGATTTCCGCGTTCATCTTTGTGCAACCCAGGAATTCCTCGATCGTTATCCGACGCTGGAGCATCCGAGCGATCTTGCGCGTGTGCCTTTCATTATCGACACCAACAATCGCTCACAGGGCAATGTTCGCTTCGTCGATGCCGACAGCTCGACCTTTAATGTCGCGATCAATGGCACGCTCGAAGTCAATAGCCCGCATGCGACGCTGCGCGCGGCTTTGGCAAGCTTGGGCATTGCCGTCGTGCCGGACTTCATCGGCCGCAAGGCGATCGAAAGCGGGCAGTTGCTGACGCTGTTCAACGATTATCTTCCGACCGATCGCGGCATTTATGCTGTCTATCCGCACCGTCGTTATCTCCCGGCCAAGGTGCGCATCTTCGTCGACTACCTCCATAGCTGGTTCCGCAAGCACGGCTGAGCCCTTCAGCTCTGCCAACCGGTCCCAATTCCGTCTCATTTCCTGACCAGAAGTCGAGGTGAATCAATGCTCGCGAAGCACATCGGACGCATGAGAAAATCCACGCCTATCTCTATTGCAGCCCTCGCCGGAGGTCTGATGCTCGCGCCTGTTGCGGCATCGGCGCATCCGCATATCTTCGTGGAAGCGCGGCTGGAAGTGCTGGCGGGCTCCGACGGCGCCGTGCAGGAGCTACGCAATGTCTGGCGCTTCGACGAGGTCTTCTCCTCCTCGGTGCTGATGGATTTCGACAAGAACACCAATCTGAAGCTCGATCCGGACGAGCTCAAGGAAGTCGGCAAAACGGTGCGCGATTCGCTCGCCGACTACGACTACTACACAAACCTGACGCTGAACGGCAAAGCCATCAAGGTGAACAAGCCCGACATCATCAATGTCGACTACAGGGACGGCCAGCTCCTGATGTTCTTTGCCGTCAAGCCGTCCGAACCGATGCCGCTCAAGGGCAACAAGCTGAGCTTCGGCATCTACGATCCTACACTCTATACCTCGATCGATTTCCCCAGCGACAATGAGCTGGTGACAGAGGGCGATGGCTTCAAAGGCTGCACGCAAAAGGTCGTGCGCCCCAATCCGGACGAGGTCATCGCCGAAAACAAGTCGACTTTGACGGATGCCTTCTTCAACGATCCGACGGGAACGACCATGTCGAAGCTCTTCGCAACGCGGTTAGACGTTCAATGCTGACGTTCCGGATAGCGCGGTTGCTTCCGGCTATGGCCCTCGCCTTCCTAGCGATGGCAAGCCTCGCCCACGCCACCGGATCGCCGCTCGGTATCGGCACGGCGGAGCCGAGCTTCCAGCCGGTCGGAGGGCCGCTGGCGCCGATCTTTCTCTATGTGAATTACGAGCAGCAGGCCTTCTATCGGGCGCTCACCAAATCCATCGAGGCCATGCGCCAGGACCCTTGGCAGCTCTGGACGCTGATCGGCCTCTCCTTCGCCTACGGCATCTTCCATGCCGCCGGCCCCGGCCACGGCAAGGCCGTCATCTCCTCCTACATGGTCGCCAACGAGATCGAGCTGAAGCGCGGCATCATCATCTCGTTCATTTCGGCCTTCATCCAGGGCCTCGTCGCCGTCCTCGTCGTCGGTGCCGCTTATTTCGTGCTGCGCGGCTCGGGCATCACCATGACGATGGCCACCAATGCGATGGAGATCACCAGCTTCGTGATGGTGATCATCTTTGGCGGCTGGCTGCTGTTCCGCAAGCTGCGCTCGATGATCCAGGCCCGGCCACAGCGCCAGGAAGTGCAGCTCGCGACATCGGTCGGCCCGATCAGCATGTCGCTATTCGAAGATGCTCCGAACGGCTCCGCTCCCGCCCAAAGGCTATCGCACTTCCGCGCAGCGCCGCAGACGGGCAACCGCTATAATTGTGACGATCCGACGCATGATGCGGGCAATGGCATGGTCTGCGAGACCTGCGGCCATTCGCATCTGCCGGATCCGAAAATGCTGTCGAATGAAAATTTCAGTGTCCGCGAGGCCTGGTCGGCGATCATCACCGTCGGCTTGCGCCCCTGTTCCGGCGCCCTGCTGGTCATGACCTTCTCGATGCTGAACGGGCTCTATCTCGGCGGCTTGCTATCCGTCATCGCCATGTCGGTCGGCACGGCGCTGACCGTGTCGCTGCTCGCCATCATCGCTGTCTTCGCCAAGGGCACCGCCGTGCACTTCACCGGTCGCGGCTCGAGGCTCTCGATGTGGGTCGGCAATGGCATTGAGATTCTTGGCGCGCTGCTGGTCATCTGCACCGGCATCGTTCTGCTCGGCGCATCGCTGCAGACTTGACGCTGCGGACTACCGGCTGTTGCGCCTCTGGTAGCGGGCTCTCAGCCAGAAGACCAGGAAGAACGCAAGGATGACGAGGACGCCGAAGCCGGTGCCGAGCCATGGCGAAACATCGCCGAGCCGGAGGATGATATCCGGCATCAGGTACAGCAGCACCATGGCGGCCAGCAGGATAATGGCGGCGGCGATCGCCGTGGAGCGGGTTTCGCTTTTCTTATCCGTCAAAATGGCCAATCCTCCGCGCACTGCTGCTTACTTTCCGGCGAAGGCTTAGGCCAGCCGCCCGCGAAAGGCAACCGGCCCTTTCCTGGCAACGATCAGACCTTGGCGCTCACGACCGTCGCTTCGATGTGATCGACCAGCGCGTCGGGGAGACCGAGCCGGCCGGCGAGAAGATCGAGATAGCCGCGCTCCGCCCGCGAATCCGGCTCGATCGCCAGGCGCGACGCAGCGTAGACCTGCACGCGCTGCTCTTCCGTTTGCGCCGATGCGACGATGGCGTCGAGATCGACGGGATTGGCAAGCTCGCGCTCGAAAAAGGCTTCCGCTTCAGCACCGACGCCCGCTTCGTGCACCTTGCCGAGAATATGCTGCCGCTCGGCATCGTCGATATGCCCATCGGCGCGAGCCGCGGCGATCATGGCGCGGACCAGCGAAAGTGCAAAATCATTGCTGGCAATCGCCGGCGCAGTGCTGAAGCCGGAATTGGAAGGCGGCGGCAGAAATTGCGGCTCCGCCTGCTGGGCAGGCTGCGGCGCCGGCTGTGGTGCATTGCCGGCCTGATAGTTCTTGTAGGCCTGATAGCCGAGCCCGGCGATGGCGGCGAGACCACCGAGCGTCAGTACGTTGCCGGCAATGTCGCGGCCAGTCTTCGTGCCCAGCAGCACGCCGGCGATGGCGCTGGTCGCCAGCGGATTGTCCCTGGCGAGATTGATGGCCTCGCTCGCCTTGTCTCTCACGCTTCCCTGCATTCCCGGAACTTGCGATCCGAGGAACTGGTCCAGAAGCTTGCGGGCGTCGATCATGTGGATGGTCCTCCGTCCTTTGTGAAGCATGATCCCAGTACGCAGCGGTTTTGGGACGAGATCATGCGCAAACGAAATTGCGAGAGGGAGATAGGAAGGTAGGACCGCAAATACAAATCCGCTGAAAAGCAAAAAGGGCGCGCATGAAGCCATGCACGCCCTTTAATCGACTTTTCAGGAAGGCTCAGCCCTTCAGCGCGGCGGCTTCGGCGGCGAGCTTGGTGATCCCGGCCCAATCGCCGGCCGCGACCAGTTCCTTCGGCGCAACCCAGGAGCCGCCGACACAGATGACGTTCGGCAGCGACAGGTAATCATGGGCGTTCTTCAGCGAAATGCCGCCGGTCGGGCAGAACAGCGTGCCGGCCAGCGGCGAAGACAGTGCCTTCAGATAGGCAGCGCCGCCAGCCTGTTCGGCCGGGAAGAACTTCAGCACCTTGTAGCCTTCCTCACGCAACGCCATGACTTCGCTCGCCGTCGCCGCACCCGGCAGCAGCGGAACGTGGGAGGTGCGGGCCACATCAAGAAGTTCCTGCGTGGTGCCGGGGCTGACGATGAATTTGGAGCCGGCCTCGACGGCAGCTTCCCACTGCGCGACATTCAGGATCGTACCGGCGCCCACTTCGGCGCCTTCGACTTCCTCGGCGACGGCCCGAACGGCATCCAGTGCACCGGCGGTCCGCAGCGTAATCTCGATCGCCTTCAAGCCGCCGGCGACAAGCGCGCGGGCGAGCGGAACGGCCGACTTCGCATCTTCCACGATGAGGACGGGGACGACAGGCTGCAGTTTCAGGATGGAAAGAAGCTTTTCGGTTTTCTCGCCCATGGTCGGCGTGCTCCCTTAAAACGATTGAAATCCGGTTTCCGAATAGCCTTCCCGAGGGTCCTTGTCGAGACAAAAGCTAAGTTTGAATACAACGGGTAGGAAATGCCGATAAGTTACGTTAGTCTATTTAAATGGGATGCGGGCGGAGCATGTCGAGCATATGGCAAAAGAGATCGAGCGAAAGTTTCTGGTCCGTGGCGATCATTGGCGAGACCTCGTTTCCGAGAAACTCACCCTACGGCAGGCCTATGTCGCCTCGATGGACGATCGTTCCGTTCGCGTTCGCCTGACGAACCACACGGTCGCGACCCTGACGATGAAGATCGGCAAGGCGATGATCCGGGATGAATTCGAATATGAAATCCCCGTCGCCGATGCCGAAGAGCTGCTCGGCAATGCCATCGGTCTGGTCATAGAAAAGATCCGCTACAAGGTTCCCTTCAAAGGCTTCGTCTGGGAAGTCGACGTTTTTCGCGGCATGCATCGCGGCCTGGTGATCGCCGAAGTCGAGATGGAAGACGAAAGCGACGATCCGGAATTGCCGGACTGGATTGGCCGCGAGGTGACCGGCGAATACCGCTACTCTAACCAGGCGCTCGCGACGCAATTCGAACAGGAATACGATGAGTTATCGCATTCGGCCTGACCTGCCGCGAAGCATTGGAAGCGCTGAAAGCCGCCTCCTTCGGCAGCGGCCGGCGCCAGACCGCGCGTATCTTTCAAAATAGCTGGCGCAAGACCGGTCGTAAGGCGACGAGGGCACTCTCAGAATGCCATGCCGAAGCTCATACCGACCAGTTTCACGAGCTGCGCAAACGCAGCCAGGATTGCTGGATGCATCATGCGCTGCTGCGCGACATCTGGCCGGCAGCCATGCATGCAAAACAGCTCGAAGCCAAGGCGCTGGTCGATGTGCTCGGCCGCTATCTCGATCTGTCGATACTATCCGAGGTCACCGATCGCGAGCCGCATCTCTTCAACGGCAGCGACGACCGCGCCCGCCTGCTGGAGGCAATCATCTCTCGCCAGCAAAGCGCCCGCCAGGAAGCACTGACCAAAGCACGCTGGATTTTTTTCGGATAAGCCGAAGCGGGAAGCGCGGACGATCAGACGGCTTTGGCTGGAAGCGGGGGATTGAGGAAACCAATTCCGTCCGCCCAGGACAGGCAAGCAATTTCTCGCGCTCGGTAGCGATTGTCGCCGATCGCTCCCAGTCGAAAGCCGTCCGACGCAACAGCGATTACGTCTCATTAACTGTAACGTACTTGTTACTTTTCAGCATCGTGCCAACGTTTCGACTTCATCGAGTTGGGAGGACACGACGATGTTGAGAATTGGAACATTATTTCTCGCCACATTGAGTTTAACCGCCGTTTCATTCGACCGGGCAAGCGCCCAGCAGGTCACAGGCGAACCTGGTTCGCCCAGCGCAACAACGACGATCGACGGAAGATATCTTCCGAACCCGCCCGCGGCATTTGGCGGACAAATTGGCCTCGACGCCAAGAACTCCAAACCTTATTGGCCGCCGCAGATTGTGCCCCCAAGGGCGCGCCGAATATCCTGCTCATCATGACCGATGATGCGGGTTACGGCGTTGCTGGCACTTTCGGCGGCGTCATCCCGACGCCTGCCCTGGATCGCGTTGCGAAAGCGGGCCTGCGCTACACGCAGTTCCATTCGACAGCGCTCTGTTCTCCGACGAGGGCAGCGCTGATTACCGGACGAAACCATCATTCGTCGGGTTTCGGGGTCATTTCCGAGCAGGCAACCGGTTACCCCGGTTACGATTCCGTCATTGGGGTAAACAACGCCACGATCGGTGAAATTCTGAAGCAGAACGGCTTTGCAACGTCTTGGTTCGGCAAGAACCATAACACCCCTGCTTTCCAATACAGCAGTGCCGGGCCGTTCGATCAATGGCCCGTGGGGATGGGCTTCGAATATTTCTACGGCTTCATGGGCGGCGACAGCAACCAATGGACTCCATACTTGTTCCAAAACACGACCCAGATTTTCCCCTGGGTTGGCAAGCCGGACTACAACCTTATCACGGACGAAGCCGACAATGCCATCGACCATATCAAGCAACTGAATGCAGCCGCTCCTGACAAACCGTTCTTCGTCTATTTCGTACCCGGAGCTACCCATGCGCCTCACCATCCGACCCAGGAGTGGATAGACAAGTTCAAAGGCAAGTTCGACATGGGTTGGAACGAAATGCGCGAACAGATTTTCGCCAACCAGAAGCGGCTCGGGGTCATTCCCGCGAATACGCAGCTAACCCCATGGCCTGACGACCTGCCGAAGTGGGACAGCTTAGATGCCGACAGCAAGAAGCTGTTTGCACGACAGGCTGAGGTTTTCGCCGCCTATGTCGCCTATTCCGATCACGAGATCGGAAGAGTGATCCAGGCGGTCGACGACCTGG
The DNA here is from genome assembly GCF_025200735.1 of Rhizobium sp. CB3060. NCBI lineage: Bacteria > Pseudomonadati > Pseudomonadota > Alphaproteobacteria > Hyphomicrobiales > Rhizobiaceae > Rhizobium > Rhizobium sp. CB3060. The sequence continues at coordinate 2,814,427 of NZ_CP104158.1, forward strand.
GCAAGCTCGATAACACGCTTGTCATCTACATCGAAGGCGACAACGGTACGAGTGCCGAAGGCAGCACTCTTGGCACCCCCAACGAATTGATCACCATCGAGGGTATGCAGATTCCGGTCGCGGATCAGATGAAGTTCTACGACGTCTGGGGTTCCGACAAGACGTATCCGCATATGTCGGTGGCCTGGTCCTGGGCCTTTGACACGCCGTTCAAATGGACGAAGCAGGTCGCCTCGCATTTCGGCGGTACGAGGCAGGGCATGGCTATGGCCTGGCCAGCACGGATCAAGGAAGCCGGCGGCATCCGCAGTCAGCTCCACCATGTGATCGACATCGTTCCCACCATTCTCGAGGCGACTGGAATCCAACCTCCTGTCATGGTCAACGGCGTGGCGCAAAAGCCGATCGAAGGTGTCAGCATGGCCTATAGCTGGGACAATGCCCAAGCCCCGTCAGCGCGCACGACGCAGTATTTCGAGATGTTCGGCAACCGCGCGATCTACAATGACGGCTGGATCGCAGCCACGACGCCGCCCGCAGCGCCTTGGCTGATGGGCACGACCAAAATGCCCGACGTCGTCGATGGCTACAAATGGGAATTGTACAACCTCACGGAGGATTTTTCGGAAAACAACGATCTCGCCGCCAAGATGCCGGACAAGCTGCACGAGATGCAGGAATTGTTTCTCATGGAAGCGGCGAAATACAATGTCTTCCCGCTTGATAACTCTATCCTGGAGCGTCTCCTCACCCCGCGGCCGAGTGCCACGGCCGGGCGAAATAACTTCACCTATTCAGGCGTGATATCCGGTATTCCGTCCAGCAACGCTCCGAGCATCGTGAACAAATCGTACACGATCACCGCGGAGGTGGAGATACCGCAGGGTGGTGGTGAAGGCATGCTTGTCACCACGGGTGGACGCTTTGGCGGATACGGTTTCTATCTGCTCAAAGGCAAGCCGGTGTTCCTGTACAATTTTGTCGATATGGAGCGCTTTCGCTGGGAAGGTCATGACGCCTTGGCACCCGGCAAGCACACCCTTGTGTTCGATTTCAAATCCGATGGCCCCGGTTTCGGCAAGGGCGGAACGGGCGTCCTCAAGGTGGATGGTACCGAGGTTGCCAACGAGAAAATTCCACACACAATTCCAGCACTGATGCCGTGGGATGAAACCTTCGATGTGGGGGTCGATACGCGGACAGGCGTAGAGGACAACGACTATCAGGTGCCGTTCCCCTTCAATGGAAATATCGGAAAACTGGAAGTGGCGTTGCAGCCGTAGACAATGCCGGACGGGGGGACATTGATACCGATGTCCCCTCAATCCCGCTGCAGCCGCCTCTCAGAGAAATTTCTCCATCCGGAAATTTTCGAGCGTCTGCCCGCGCTTTTCCACGATTTGCGATGCCAGGACGCGGAAGCCTCGTCGCTCGAAAAACGCTCTGGCGGTAAGGCTCGCTTCCGTAAAAATGCGCCCGAGCCTCTGTTTTCTTGCCTCTGCCTCGACCGTCGTCAGGAGCAGGCTGGCGGCACCCATGCCTTGATAATCGGGATGGACAAACATCATATCCAGGAGCCCATCGGGCACCAGATCCGCAAATCCGATCGACACGTCCCCATATTGAACGATCCAGGCCGGCCTGCTTGACCGTCGTTTCGCCCACGCGTCCCTGTCTTCCACCTTGGCCCAGGCGTCGATTTGAGCTTGGTTGTAGTCCTTCGACGCCACCTCCCGGATTGCTCTCAGGAATATGTCCATGGTCAGATCGGCATCCGCGGGGACATATGGTCTTACCATCAGCATGTTGTCAGACACATCAACCTCATCGCCGCGCAACGATCGTTGCTGCACACAAACGCAGACTAGCACGAGTCGTATAACGGCCACCGTAATGCCATCAGATAAATCCCGATTGCTTGCCGACGCGCAAAATTGTATTTCCGCGGCATGACAGACATCCTTTCCACTCCGCGGCATGAGGCAGGGGGCGCGTTCCTCGTTGCCGCCCTCTATCATTTTGCCTCCTTCCCGCGCTTCGAAGCCCTGCGCGAGCCGCTGCTTGCGCTCTGTGAAGCAAACGGCGTCAAGGGTACGCTGCTGCTCGCCCATGAGGGCATCAACGGCACCATCGCCGGCACCGATGCAGGCATTGGCGCCGTCCTCTCCTTCCTGCGCGCCCAGCCGGAATTTTCGACGCTGGAGCACAAGGAAAGCCGGGCCTCGAAAATGCCCTTCGTCCGCATGAAGGTGAAGCTGAAGAAAGAGATCGTCACCATGGGCGTCGAGAACATCGACCCCACCAAGATCGTCGGCACTTATGTCGCGCCGCAGGACTGGAACGCGCTGATCTCCGACCCCGACACCATCGTCATCGACACACGCAACGACTACGAGACGGCGATCGGCGTGTTCAAGGGCGCGGTCGATCCGAAGACGAAGACATTCCGCGAATTTCCGGAATGGGTGCGCCAGAACGAGGGCCTGCACAACAAGCCGAAGATTGCTATGTATTGCACCGGCGGTATCCGCTGCGAGAAGGCGACCGCCTTCATGAAGGAGCAGGGTTTCGATGAAGTTTACCACCTCAAGGGCGGCATTCTGAAATATCTCGAAGAAGTGCCCGCCGAGGAAAGCCTCTGGGAAGGCGCCTGCTTCGTCTTCGACGAGCGCGTTTCCGTCGAACATGGCCTGAAGGAAGGCAACCACAAGCTCTGCCATGCCTGCCGCAACCCGATCACTGCGGAAGAGGTCACGTCACCCTTCTATGAAGCCGGCGTCTCCTGCAGCCATTGCTATCACGACCGCACTGAGGAAGACCGCAAGCGCTTCCGCGAGCGCCAGCGCCAAGTGATGCTCGCCCGCAAGCGTGGCCAGGAGCATATTGGCGGCTAAAGCGCATCGCGATCTCTGGGATTCGCCCTTGCGCTTTAGGTTCTTGATTTTGCGCATGTCGTTATCGCAAAACCGCTGCACACTTTTGCGCGACATGCTTTAGGGAATTTAGGCGGCTGCGTCGCGCTCGACGTCGAGCACGCGAGCCGTCTGCGCCATCAGCCGCTTGCTGATCTCGGCTTCCGGCAGCGGTTTGCCGAAGAAATAGCCCTGCAGCTCGTCGCAACCGAAGTGCTCCAGGGCGGCCCCCTGCTCTTTCGTCTCGATGCCTTCCGCCGTCACGGGGATGTCGAGCGAACGCGCCAAAGCCACCGTTGCCTGCAGCATCTCGCGGGCGCGGCTGTCTTCCAGCACATCCATGGTCAGCGACCGGTCGATCTTGATGCGGTCGAAGCCGAATTGGCGGAGATAGCCGATCGACGAGAAGCCCGAGCCGAAATCGTCCAGCGCCACCTTGACCCCAAGCCGTTTCAGCCGCTCGATCGATTGGCGGGTGCGCTCGGGGTTCTGGATGATATAGCCTTCGGTGATTTCCAGCGTGACGCGTTCGGCTTCGATCTCCGTATGGTTCAGGACATGCCGAACATAGTCCGCGAAGGCGGGGTTGCGGAACTGTCCGGGTGAGACATTGACTGCAATCCGCAGATCCGGCCATTGCCGCGCCGTCTCGCAGGCTTTTCTTAGTACGAACAGCCCGAGTGCTTCGATCAAACCACTGGTTTCGGCGACAGGAATGAAGGCTTCAGGCGAAATCGGCCCGTGACCTGGCCTGTTCCAGCGTACCAACGCCTCGACGCCAGTGATCTCATGGCTCGTGGCGTCGACCAGCGGCTGGTAGGCGAGCGTCAGCTCTTCTTTTTCGATGGCATTGCGCAGATCCAGTTCCAGTGCATTGCGCTCCTCGCGATCGGCATCCATCGCCGTCTCATAGCAAGCCATACGGGCGCGTCCGGCTTCCTTGGCCTTGTACATGGCTAGGTCGGCGCGGCGCACCAGCTCCTCGCGGCCGATGCGGCCCTCCGGCGAGCTGGCAATGCCGATACTGGCGCCGACGACCACCACGCGGCGACCGATCTCCAGCGGCTCGGCAAAGAAATCCAGCACCTGCTCGGCAAGCCTGAGCGCCGGCGCATCGTTCAGTTCCTTGGTCGGAAAGGCGACGGCGAATTCATCGCCGCCGAGCCGCGCAAGAATCGCCTTCGGCGGGATAAGCACATTCAACCCGGCTGCGACGGCGCGGATCAACTGGTCGCCAGTGCCGTGGCCATAGGAGTCGTTGATTTCCTTGAAACCGTCGAGGTCGAGATAGAGCAACAGGACATTGCTGCCGTCGGCGCGGGCGCTCTCCACTAGTCGGTCGACATCGAGACGAAGACCCTCCCGATTGAGAAGGCCGCTGAGCCGGTCCCGCAGCGAGCCCTGCCGCGCCAGCGCCTCTTCCGCCCTGAGCCGGCGTCCTGCCAGAGACCCCAGAATCAGCAGCACCAAGAAGAACATGCCGACCAGGCCGAGTGCACCAACCACCAGCGGACGGGCCTGTTGATAGCTGACGTCACCAGGCCCGCGCGAGGTCCAGACCAGCCGCCCGAGCGGCTTGCCAAGCGGATCGACGATCGAAACGGCATAGCGCGCAATCGTATCCGGCGGGACCAGCTTGAGGCCGCTGATGACATAGGTATTGGAAAGCATCTTGATCTTGGCTGCATCGAGGTGCCGGACGAAGATCAAATAGCGGCGCTTGCCTTCCGGCACGGGGATTCGGCCGGATTTTTCGCGGATTGTCCCCACGCCAACGGCGGCGATGCCCTTATTGGTCATCACATAGCCGCTCGCCTCCGGAACGCTGGTCACCCGCGCCTTGCGCACCTGATCCACCAAGGCCCAGAGCGAGGGACCGAAGACATCCTCGATCCTGTCGGTCATCGGCTTGCCGTCCTGATAGGCAATAATCGGCTTGTTATTGTCGTCGACCACCAGCGCCATGTCGAACAGGGCGCCATCCGAGGACATCTCGCCGTAGTTGCCGGCGATCCAGTCCTGGTCGTTTTCATCGTAGACATTCCTGGCGGCGGTGTTGCGCGCAGCATAGTCATGCAGCGTGGCATCGAGCAGGCCTTCGAAGGTCTTCAGCGCACCGGCAGTGGTTTCCCAGGAGCGTTCGTCATCCAATTTGTTGGAATAGTCCGCGACGCGGCCGATCGCTGTCAGCACCATCAAGGTAACCACAGTGACCACCAAAGCGAACGAAAACAAAACGGCCGTCACGATGGAATGACGACCGATTTGCGTATTCCGCTGGATTGACTTGAAAACTGCACCCAACGCACTTCTCCTTGACTTTGGAGTGTGCCGTCAGGTCTTCAAGAAACGGTTAAAGCGAGCCTACGATTCTTGCAGGAAATGGTTGTATATTTATCGGTATCGCAGGCATTCATGCGGATGCGCGGATCGCCTGTGCAAAACGATCGAGGCTGGCTTGCAACGTGCCGTTCTGTTGCGCCTCCGCCAGGGTCGTCGCCTGCGCCTCATCGCTCTTGCCGGCGAGCGGCACACGCAGAAAAGCCTCCGGCACAATGCGGAGCGACATTGTCTTCAGCACCTCGGTCAGTTGTTCCAGCACAAGATCGCCTCGATGCGAGGCATGCGCAAACATCAGCGGCTTGAACGGCACTTCGTCGCGCGACACCAGCCAATCCAATGCGTTCTTGAATCCGCCGGGAATGCCATGGGCATATTCCGGGCAAGAGACGATCACCCCGTCTACATCGCGGATTTTCGCGGCAAAGGTTTCGACAATAGGAGGCGTCCTGTCGCCCTCATGATCGGGATTGAAGATCGGCAGGCTGCCGATCAAATCGCAGATTTCGATGGAAACGCCGTCTGGCGAAATCAGCCGCAGGGCTTCCAGCAACCGAAGGCTGGTCGAGGCCTGCCTTTGGCTGCCGCAGAGCGCGTAGAGGGAGAGCGGACGCTGGATCATGCCCAAGGCTTATCAGGTGCCAGCGATTCGGGCGACCTTCCCCCTCTTTCGGAAGGAGCCGAAAGGCGGCATCAAGCCGCCTTGTGGTTCCCCTTCGGGAACTGACCGGCGAGTTCACGGTACCACTTGCCGCTCTTCTTCACCGTCCGCACCTGCGTCTCGTAATCGACGTGCACGAGGCCGAAACGCATGCGATAGCCTTCCGCCCATTCGAAATTATCCATCAGGCTCCAGGCGAAATAACCGCGCATGGGATAACCGTCCTTGATCAGGTCGGCGACCACGCCGAGATGGTCGATGTAGTAATCGAGGCGCGGCTGGTCGTCGACTTCACCGTTGACGACCTCCATGTTGTAGCAGGCGCCGTTTTCGGTGATGTAGCATTCCGGCAATTCGTAGCGCTTGTAGAGGTCCTGCACGACATGCTTCAGGCCCGGCGCGTAGATTTCCCAGCCGATGTCGGTCTTCACGTCGCTTGCAGGCGGCGCTTCCTTCGTCCAGGGGAAATCGCCGCTCTTGGACACGTCATCGGCGACACGCATCGGCATGTAGTAGTTCAGGCCCCACCAGTCGAGCTTCTGGTTGATGATCTTCAGATCGCCATCCTCGACAACAGGCATGCGGTCGCTGAGTACCTCGACGAATTCCTTCGGGTACTGCCCCTTGAAGATCGGATCGAAGAAGGCACCGTTGTGGAACTGATGCGCGCGCTCGACGGCAGCCTGATCTTCGGCGCTATCGGAACCCGGAAGGATCGAGGCCGCATTCAGCACGATACCGACCGGCACCTTCGGCGCGACGGCCCGGATTGCCTCGACGCCGAGACCGTGCGCGAGGTTCATGGTGTGCATGGCATAAAGCGCGGCCTGCATGTTACGCTCGCCCGGCGCATGAACGCCATAGAGATGGCTGAGCCAGACAATGCACCAGGGTTCGTTGAAGGTGGCAACCGAATCCAGACGGTCGCCGAGGCGTGCCATGACGGTCTTGGCATAACGCTGATAGGCATAGGCCGTGGAACGTGCCGTCCAGCCGCCGTCGCCGGCGAGCGTCAGCGGCAGATCCCAGTGATAGAGCGTCGCGAAGGTCTTGATGCCACGCGCCTTACAGCCATCGACGAGACGATCGTAGAAATCGAGGCCGGCTTCGTTCACCGGGCCGGTGCCGTCCGGAATGATGCGCGGCCAGGCGATCGAGAAGCGATAGGCTTCGACGCCCATGTCCTTGATCAGATCGAGATCCTGTTCCAGCCGGTTGTAGTGATCGCAGGCGACATCGCCGTTGTGCCGCTGATAGACGCGGCCCGGCATGTTCGCGAAGGCATCCCAGATCGACGGCTTGCGGCCATCCGCCTTGGTGGCGCCTTCGATCTGGAAGGCGGCAGTGGCAACGCCGAACGTGAAATCGCCCGGGAAACGGGCAGCGAAGCTCTTTGGATCAATCATGACTAATCTCGTTTCTTTCAAACGGCGGGACGGCGGTTGATGCGATCGACCGCGCTCACGATATTGGGCCCGCGCGCGGTTTAAACCAACGAAAACGTCCTTGTACAGTCCTGAAATGACAAATCTGCAACGTTGCAGTTATAAGTCGAAAAGCATGGGACGGCGGACAACCCGCCGCCCTCTTACTCGCAGATCAAAGCTTGACCCAGGCACCGTTACGCTTCGAGGAAGCAACGCAGGCCTCGACGAAAGCCACACCCTTCACACCGTCATCGACGGTCGGGTAAACCACGGCCGGATCGACCGCCACGCCCTTCTTGCGGGCATTGATGGCGCGCGCAGCCTCGGTGTAGATCGTGGCGAAGGCTTCGAGATAGCCTTCCGGATGTCCCGATGGGATGCGCGAAACACGCGCCGCGGCCGCACCGGAGCCTGCGCCATTACGGGTGATCAGGCGCTTCGGCTCACCGAATGGCGTGTACCAGAGATAGTTGGGATCGGCCTGCGTCCATTCGAGGCCGCCCTTGGTGCCGTAGACGCGGACCTTCAGGCCGTTCTCATGACCCGGTGCCACCTGGCTGCACCACAGCATGCCCTTAGCCGGCTTCTCCGAACCCTTGGCTTTGAAGCGCAGCAATAGATGACCATTGTCGTCCAGACGGCGGCCTTCGACGAAACTGTCGAGATCGGCAGCGAGGCTATCGAGTTCCAGGCCGCTAACAAAAGAGGCGAGATTATAGGCATGCGTGCCGATATCGCCGGTCGAGCCACCCGCGCCGGACTGCGACGGATCGGTACGCCAGGCCGCCTGCTTCTGGCCCGACTGCTCGATGTTTTCCGTCAGCCAGTCCTGGGGATATTCCGCATGCACGATGCGGATATCGCCGAGCTCGCCATTGGCGATCATCTCGCGCGCCTGGCGAACCATCGGATAGCCGGTGTAGTTGTGCGTCAGGATGAACAGCGCGCCGCTCTCGTCAGCCACCTTCTTCAGCTTCTTGGCGTCGGCAAGATTGGAGGTCAGCGGCTTGTCGCAGATGACGTGGATGCCGCGCTTCAGGAATTCCTTGGCGGCATCATAGTGAACATGGTTCGGCGTGACGATCGAAACCGCTTCGATGCCGTTCTTCAGTTTGGCTTCGCGGATCGCCATCTCGCGATAGCTGGAATAGGTGCGGGACGGATCGAGACCGAGATCACGGCCCGAAGCGATAGCCTTGTCCGGCGAGGCAGACAGCGCGCCGGCGACGAGATCGAACTGGTCGTCAATGCGCGCGGCGATACGATGCACCGCACCGATAAAGGCGCCCGCGCCTCCGCCCACCATGCCAAGCCGAATGCGCGGCTCTCGCGTCTGCTCCGATGATCCTTCGATTGCCATATGGTCCTCCTGAATGAATTAGAATTCGCCCCTCGCGGGGGAAGATTTGGTGCCTGCTGTTCCAAACAACCCGCCTCGCCCTTCGAGGGCCCTGCGGGCCACCTCAGGGTGAGGCTGATCTTTTGCGCCGAAACCCGCGCTCCTCCATCCATTGATGCCACGGATGGCTCCTATGAAAATTCGCCAAAGCCCGCTCCACCTTCATCCTGAGGTGCGGAGCCTCCTGAGCCTTGCGAAGGAGTGAAGCCTCGAAGGACGAGGTGGCCTCCACCTTCCCCGCCCCTTCGACAAGCTCAGGACGGGGAGAAGGGACCTGGCTCTAAAGCCCCAGCATGCGCCGGTTGGCCGCCTGATCCGTGCCGCTGCCGGCAAAGTCGTCGAACGCCTTTTCGGTGACGCGGATGATGTGCGACTTGACGAATTCGGCACCTTCGCGTGCGCCGTCTTCCGGATGCTTGAGGCAGCATTCCCACTCGACCACGGCCCAGCCGTCGAAATCATTGGCGGTCAGCTTCGAGAAGATCGAGCCGAAATCGACTTGGCCATCGCCCGGTGAACGGAAGCGGCCAGCGCGGTTGACCCAGCTCTGATAGCCGCCATAGACGCCCTGACGTCCGGTCGGATTGAACTCCGCATCCTTGACGTGGAACATCTTGATGCGGTCCTTGTAGATGTCGAGGTGGTCGAGATAGTCGAGGCACTGCAGGACATAGTGCGATGGGTCGTAGAGCATGTTGGCACGCGGATGGTTGCCGACGCGTTCCAGGAACATCTCGAAGGTGACGCCGTCATGCAGGTCTTCACCGGGATGGATTTCGTAGGCGACATCGACGCCGCAGGAATCGGCATGGTCGAGGATCGGCGTCCAGCGGCGGGCGAGTTCGTCGAAGGCGGTTTCGACCAGCCCGGCCGGACGCTGCGGCCAGGGATAGAGGAACGGCCAGGCGAGCGCGCCGGAGAAGGTCGCATGCGCCTTGATGCCGAGATGCTTGGAAGCCGACAGCGCCATCTTCACCTGCTCGACCGCCCATTCCTGGCGAGCCTTGGGATTGCCCCGCACTTCCGGCGCTGCAAAGCCGTCGAAAGCCTCGTCATAGGCCGGATGCACGGCGACGAGCTGGCCCTGCAGATGGGTGGAGAGCTCGGTGACTTCGACACCGTTGGCGCGGGCGACGCCGGCGAATTCGTCGCAATAGTCCTTGGAGGAGGCCGCCTTCTTCAGGTCGATGAGCTGGCCTGCCCAGGTCGGCACCTGCACGCCGACATAGCCGGCGTCGGCAGCCCATTTCGTGATCGAATCCCACGAGTTGAACGGCGCCGCGTCACCGGCGAACTGGCCAAGAAACAGGCCTGGACCCTTGATCGTCTTCATGCGTAATTCCTCCCTAATTGCGTTCTGTAAACGTTTCCGATGCCTTTCCGGCCCATATCCGAGGCGGCCGGGACGCCGTAACCTCAAAAAACAATAGGGTCGTCAGGATGAAAGTCGAATGCCTTGCGACCTAATCATGGCCAGTCGCCGACGGCAAGAGGTACGTGCCGCAAAATTTCCTCGGGCCGCGAAACGAAGCGGCGGAACATTTAAAAAGCGCCCGCCGGAACCGGCGGGCGCCTCTGTCGGAATCCGTGCCGATCAGAACGGCGAGTCGGGGAAGTAGAAATCCTTGGCATTGTCCTTGGTGACCAAGGTCGCGTCCAGGATATAGTTGCCGCGAACCGGAACCTGATCGTAGAAGTTGGCGGCCGTCAGTTCCATGGCCGTCCCGACCATTGCCGGCGGATAGAGCACATCGACCGGGATCAGCTTGTCGCCGTCCATGACCTTCTTGACCATGTCCTTGGAACCAGCGCCGGCGATAATGTACTGGATGTCGGTACGCTTGGCCTGGTCGATCGCCTGCAGCACGCCGACAGCCATATCGTCATCCTGGCACCAGACGACATCGATCTTCGGGAACTTCGTCAGATAATCCTGCATGACCTTGAAGGCGTCGTCGCGGTTCCAGTTGCCGTACTGCCGGTCGAGAACCTTGACGTTGGAGCCGGCAATGCCCTTGTCGAAACCGTCCTGACGCTGCTGGTCGATCGGGATCGGCAGACCACGGATGACGACGACCTGAGCATTCGGTGTATTGGCCTTGATATACTCGCCCGCCGTCTGGCCGAGAGCAGGATTGTTGCCCGCAACATAGAGGTCGCGGACGGAATTGTCGTTGTTGCTCGGCGCGCGGTCGACGAGAGCAACGAACTTGCCCTTGTCCTTGACTTCCTTGATCGCATTGACCAGCGGATCTGGATCCGACGGCAGGATCACGAGAGCGTCGATGCCCTGAGTCTCAAGGTCCTGTACCGCATTTGCCTGGCTTGCGGCGTCGGGCGAGGTCTTGACAATGACATTCAGCCCCGGATGTTCGGCCATCAAGAGTTTGGCGACGCGTTCGGCATGGAAGACGACGCCGGAGGTCCAGCCATGGTCCGCCGCCGGAATGGAAACGCCGATGGTGACCTTTTTGTCCTCGGCATGAACCGCACTGGCCAGAGCCACCAGCGCGACGGCCAGACCAAATAGTCTTTTACGCATATTTCATCCTCCCAGATAGAAACAGGGCATTGTCCTAATGACCGGGCGCCCCTTAGACCCGGTTATTGCTGTTTGCGAGCAAGCGAGCGCTGGACGAGCATGGCGATGATGATGATCGCGCCCTGGATAGCGCTGAGCAAATACTCGCTGATGAAATTGGAAAGCAGCATGATGTTGCCGACCAGCTCGAGGATGAAGGCTCCGCAAACGGTACCCCATACCCTGCCCGCGCCGCCCTTCAGCGCCGTGCCGCCGACGACGACGGCCGTGATTGCCTGCAGCTCCCACAAGCTACCCGTCGTCGCCGATGTCGAACCAAGCCGCGGCACGTAGAGAAGCACGGCGATCGCCACACACAGGCCCTGGATGACGAAGGCGATGGTGCGCACGCGATTGACCGCCACGCCGGAATAACGCGCAACGTCGCGGCTGGAGCCGACGGCGATGACATGCCGCCCGTAACGGGTGCGATAAAGAATGAAGGCCGCGATGCAGGTAACGACAATGATGACGACGATCGGCACCGGCACACCGAGCACGGAGCCGTAATAAGCGGGCTTGTACAGCGCCTGCAGGTTCGCCGGGCGCAAGGTGATCGCGCCGCCCTGCGACAGCCAAGTCGTCAAGCCTCGGTAGACACCCATCGTGCCAAGCGTCGCAATGAACGGCTCAATCTTACCCATGGTCGTGATCAGACCATTGGCCAAGCCGCACAGGAGGCCGGCGACGATCGAGAACAACACGGCCGCCGCCAACATCAGGCCAGGATCGGCGATGACACCGGAGTTCATCAAGAGGATCATCAGGCTTGCGACGAAGGCGACCATAGCGCCAACGGACAGATCGAGATCGCCCGCCGAGATGACGAAGGTGGCACCGACCGCGATAATCGCAATATAGGCGCATCGCGTCGCGACATTGGTGAGATTGGTAATGCCGATGAAGTTCGGGTTGACCAGTGCGCCTACGATCAGAAGCAGCACCAGCGCTGCAAACGGTGCCACGGCCCTGAGATCGACATCACGCCAGGAACGCCCTCGCCGACCGGTCTTGCCGCTGCTGTCTTCGCCCACGCTCATAACCAAAACCAACCTCCCATCCCAATGACTGCTGGGAATTCGCCCTGCCTCTGCTGCCCGTTCAGGCAGCGGTCTTTTTCTTCAGGCCCGCCGCATAACGCATGATTTCCTGCTCGGAGATCTCGTCGCCTTCAAGCATGCCGACGATCCGGCCCTCGCGCATCACCGCGATCCGCGTGCACAGCCCGATGACCTCGGGCATTTCCGAGGAGACCACGATGATCGAATGGCCATCGCGGGCCAGTGCCGAAATGAAGTGATAGATCTGCTGCTTCGTGCCGACATCGATACCGCGTGTCGGCTCGTCGATGATGATGATCTGCGGGTCGGTTTCCATGACCTTGGCCAGAAGCAATTTCTGCTGATTGCCGCCGGACATGCGGCCGGCAACGATATTTCCGTCGCGAACCCGGATGTCGAAGCGCCGGCGCGCCCGCGTCAGCGCACTGGCCTCGCTGGAGGCGCTGAGATAACCGAACTTGCCGTGCCGATCCAAGGATTGGAGGGTCAGGTTGACGGCCATGCCGGAATTCAGAAGGAGACCCTTGGACTTCCGGTCCTTGGTCATATAGGCAAGCCCGGCATCGATGGCCGCATGCACGTCATGCGGCGGCACCGTTTGGCCATTGGCAACGACCTCACCGGCGGCGCGTGAGCGCAGGCCGACGATCGCTTCCATCAGCTCCGTCCGGCCCGAGCCGATCATACCGGAAAAGCCCAATATCTCGCCCTTGCGCAGCTCGAAGCTCGCATCGTGAACGTAGCCGGTCGAAAGCGAGCTGACACTGAGCACGACTTTCTCGTCGACATCCGGCTCGTTCTTGGCCGGATAGAGGCTGGAAAGCTCACGCCCGACCATCAACTGGGCAATCGATTCGCCGTCGAGCAGCGAGGTTTGCGATGTCTTCACCCACTGGCCGTCGCGCAGGACCGTGACGCGGTCCGTCAGCTCCATGACTTCGTCGAGCTTGTGCGACACGAACACGAAGCTTGTTCCCTGGTCCCTAAGCTTGCGCACCTGCTTGAACAGGAAGTTGGTCTCCTCCCGAGACAAGACGGCGGTCGGCTCGTCCATGAAGACGATCCTCGCATCCCGGCTGATCGCCTTGGCGATCTCCACCATCTGCTTGTCGGCGATGGAAAGCGTGCCGATCAGCGCATTCTCGTCGACATGCGAACCGAGGAGATCGAGGACACGCCGCGTTTCGGCGCGCATATATTTGCGATCAAGCACACCAAAACGCGTGACTTCGCGACCGAGAAACAGGCTTTCGGTCACAGTCAGATGTTCGGCTAGATTGAATTCCTGGTGGATGATGACAATGCCGAGCGCTTCGGCGCCACCGTTGGGCGGCAGCTTCACCGGCTCACCGTCAAGCAGGATCTCGCCGGAGCTTGGCTGCTCGAAACCGGAGAGGACTTTCACGAGCGTCGACTTGCCGGCGCCGTTCTCCCCCATGAGCGCATGGATTTCGCCGGCCCGAAGATCGAAATTGACGCTGAACAGCACCTGCACGCCGCTGAAGGACTTGGAAATTCGCCTCGCGGACAGCACCACCGCGCCGTCGACGGTCTCCGAACTCATTATTTCCTCCCTGTGGCCCCACACCACTTCCATGTTGTGTAAACCTTTACATACTCTGTGTAAAGGTTTACATCATTGCATGTCGCACAATTTTACGCGGTCGCCTTTGATCTCCGCGGAAGTCTGTGTAGTGTCCGGTCCGAGACGAGACCCAAGGCAGAGCGCAGTGTCTAATTCCACGCCCGCAACCATCGAAGACGTCGCCCGCATTGCCAATGTTTCGATCGCTACGGTCTCGCGGGCAATTCATATGCCTGAAAAGGTCGCGAACTCGACGCGGCTGAAGGTCAATCAGGCGATCGCGATCACCGGTTATACCACCAATGCCATGGCGCGCAGCCTGCGGCTCGGTCGATCGAACATGATCCTCGTCGTCGCACCCGATATCGGCGATCCTAATTTCTCCAACATTCTTATCGGGTTGGAAAATGAGGCGCGCTCGCACGGCTACGGCGTCCTGATCGGCCACACGCAGAACGATGCGCAACGCGGGCTGGAATATCTGAAGTTCCTGAATTCCAACCAGGCGGCGGGCTTGATCCTGTTCACCGGTATCCTGCCCTTCGGACACCAGACGATGACGGCGCGGCTTCCGCCGAGCGTCGGCGTCTTCGAGCCGGTCTTCAACGGCGGCATTCCCTATGTCGGCGTGGACGATATCGCCGGAGCGCGCAAGGCGGTCGACCTTCTGATTGCCGAGGGTCATCGCAAGATTGCATTCATCGGCGATTCGCGCACCCGCCTCGCCTATAGCCGGCGCCGCATGGGCTACGAGGCTGGACTGGATGCCGCCAACGTCAGTCCCGACCTTCGTATCGTATTCGAGGGCGACGGCACCATCGAGAGCGGCAGGCTGGCCGTCGAGCAGCTTTTCATGCGCGACACGCTGCCGACTGCCTTCATGTGTGTCAACGATCAGACGGCCATTGGCGTGATGATCGGGCTGAAAGCGCGCGGCTACGACATTCCCGGGGATTTTTCGGTGACCGGCTTCGACGATGTGCCGCAGGCCGTTTTCATGTCACCCTCGTTGACGACGATCCGGCAGCCGCGAACCGCCATCGGCAAGCATGCAATGTCGCTCCTGATTGAGCTGTTGTCGGACGGCCAGCCGGCTGAGACGGAAATCTTGCTGCGGCCGGATTTGGTGGTGCGCAACTCGGTCTCGGCGCCGTCCCGCGCCCGGCGATAAGGACATAGCCGTGCCGCTCGGCAGACTCGTCCTTTATGCCCGCGACGTGGACGCGACGATCAGCTTTTACGAGAAGCATTTTGGGTTCAAACCGCTGCGGCAGGACGGCGATCGAATTGTCGAGCTGCTGGCACCGGACGGCGGCGCCAATCTGATGATCCATCCGGCAGGAAAAGCACAGAAAATGGGCCAGGTGCTGGTAAAGCTGGTCTTCGACGTCGAGGATGTGGAAGCCTTTCGCGCCAAATGTGCCGGCAACGGACTTGAGTTCGGCCCCTTGCACCAGGCCGACGGCTATGCGTACGCCAACGCCAAGGACCCCTGCGGAAATTCCATATCCATTTCCAGCCGCGCCTTCCGGCGATAATCTGGGAGGCGATGAACCACCGCCTCCCGGTTTTGTCGATCAAACGTAACGATTGACGATGTTTTCCAGCAGTTCCTGCTTGCCGGACTTCGGCTGCGGATTGATGTCCTTGCTCTCGACCCATTGAGCGATCTGATCGAGCGAATATTCGCCGCGCAGCAGCTTCTGGCCTTCAGCCGAATCCCAACCGGCGTAACGGTCGGCGAGCGGCTTGGAGAGCGCCTTGTCCTCGATCATCTTGGCAGCGGCCTTGAGGCCACGGGCGCAGCAATCCATGCCGCCGATGTGACCGATGATCAGATCTTCCGGATCGAGCGACTGACGGCGCAGCTTGGCGTCGAAGTTGGTGCCGCCGGTCTTGAAGCCGCCGCCTGCCAGCACGTGGTAGTATGCGAGCGACATTTCCGGAACATTGTTCGGGAACTGGTCGGTGTCCCAACCGGACTGGTAGTCGTTGCGGTTCATGTCGATTGAGCCGAAGATGCCGAGCGCGTTGGCAAGCGCCAGTTCGTGCTCGAAGGAATGGCCGGCAAGGATCGCATGGCCCTGCTCGATGTTGACCTTCACTTCGTTTTCAAGGCCATTCTTCTTCAGGAAGCCGTAGACGGTCGCGACGTCGTAATCATACTGATGCTTGGTCGGCTCCTGCGGCTTCGGCTCGATCAGGATCGTGCCCTTGAAGCCGATCTTGTGCTTGTACTCGACCACAAGGTTGAGGAAGCGGCCCATCTGGTCCAGCTCACGCTTCAGGTCGGTGTTGAGAAGGGTTTCGTAGCCTTCGCGGCCGCCCCAGAGAACGTAGTTTTCACCGCCGAGTTTGTGCGTTGCGTCCATGCAGGTCTTCACGGTCGCAGCCGAGAAAGCAAAGACATCCGGATCCGGGTTGGTGGCGGCACCTGACATGAAGCGGCGGTTGGAGAACAGGTTCGCCGTGCCCCACAACAGCTTGACGCCCGTCTCGGCCTGCTTCTCGGCGAAGTAATCGACGATCTCGTTGAGGTTCCTGGTGTTCTCGGCGAAATTCTTGCCTTCCGGACGCACGTCGGCGTCATGGAAGCAGTAGTAGGGCGAGCCGAGCAGGGTGAAGAATTCGAAGGCGACGTCAGCCTTCAGCTTGGCCGCTTCCATCGTGTCCTGGAACCAGGGGCGCAGAAAGGTCTGGCCGCCGAAGGGGTCGCCGCCCGGCCAGGTGAAGGTGTGCCAGTAGGCAACGGCAAAACGCAGATGGTCTTCCATGCGCTTGCCAAGAACCACTTCATCCTTGTTGTAGTGGCGAAAGGCCAGCGGGTTGGTGCTCTCAGGCCCTTCGTACTTCACTTTCTTGATGTCACCAAAAAATCCGGTGCCCATAACTCATCTCCTTGGGTTTGGTATTCGATATTGTTTCGTCGCTGGTAGCGCGCCCTCATCCGACCCTTCGGGCCACCTTCTCCCTGCCGGGGAGAAGGTATGGGTGGCTGCAGCAAGCTCGATCTCACCCTCTCCCCTCGGGGAGAGGGCAGGGTGAGGAGTATTAGCCGGCGCTCAGCGACTTGATCGCCGGATAAAGCGCGCGGTAACGCTTGTAGGCATCCTCGTAAGCACCGCCCAGCGCTATGACCGGTTCGATCGTGCCGGCGGTTTCCGGCGGCGTGCAGACCGCGACCGGATCGGCGCCGGTTGCCGCGATCAGGCCGAGACGGGCAGCGCCAAAAGCGGCTCCGAAATCGCCGTCGGCCGGCAAATCGACGGGAACGCCGAGCGCCGTCGCGATCGAAGCCAGCCAGTAGCGCGAACGCGAGCCGCCGCCGATGGCGGTAACGCGGGCGATATCGGTTCCCGCCGAGCGCAGCGCTTCGAGATTGTCGCGAATGGCAAAGGTGACGCCTTCGAGCACCGCCTGGGTGAGGACGGCACGGCTGCTCTCATGGCCGAGACCGATGAAAGCACCACGGATGATCGCATCATTATGCGGGGTGCGTTCGCCGGAAAGATAGGGAAGGAAGGTGACGCCAGACGGTGCCTTCAGCGCATCCCCCAATTCGCTGGTCAGTTCGGCGGCGGATTTGCCGGTGACATTCGAATGCCAGTTCAACGCATCGGTCGCCGACAGGATGACGCCCATCTGATGCCATGTGTTCGGCAGCGCATGGCAGAAGGCATGAACGGCGCTTTCCGGCTTCGGCAGGTAGGAGCCGTTGGCAGCAAAGAGCACGCCGGAAGTACCGAGCGAGACAAAGGCGGCGCCATGGCTGACCGTGCCCATGCCGCAGGCCGAGGCGGCATTGTCCCCTGCCCCGCCGGCCACGACGACGTCGCCGGCGATACCCCACTTCGATGCCAGCTCGCCGCGCAGCTTGCCGGCGACTTCGGTGCCTTCCACCAGCGTCGGCATCTGCTTTTCATCAAGATTGGTAGCGGCGAGCAGCTCGGAAGACCACTTGCGCTTGCCGGTATCCAGCCAGGACGTGCCGGCGGAGTCGGACATTTCCGACATGTGCTCGCCCGTCAGCCACAGGCGCAGATAATCCTTCGGAAGCAGCACCCAGCGCACTTTGGCGAAAATGTCAGGCTCATGCTTGGCGACCCAGGCGAGCTTCGGCGCGGTGAAGCCGGGGAAAACGATATTGCCGGTCAAGGCGCGAAAGCGCGGATCGGCATCGAGGGCGGCGGCTTCCTGATAGCTGCGCGTGTCGTTCCAGAGGATGCAGGGACGCAGAACCTTGTCATCCGCATCGAGCAGCGTCGCGCCATGCATCTGGCCGGACAGACCGATGCCGCGCACGGCAGCCAGCTCCTTCGGGTGCGCTGCCTTCAGGCCAGCAACCGCCTCCTCGGTGGCACGAACCCAGTGCGCCGGCTCCTGTTCCGACCAGCCCGGATGCGGCCGCGACACGTCGAGCCCGCCATTGGCCGATCCGATGATCTTCTGGTTGCCGTCGATCAGCATCGCTTTGACGCCGGACGTTCCGAGATCAAGACCCAAATACATCAGATGTAACTCCCTATGCTCTGCCGCAGATTTTGATGATCAGGGCAGATTGTCCTTCAAGAAAATGTCGAGGCGGATGCGCTCCTGGCCGGCGATGACATCCTGGCCGTCCGCCGTCGCCTTCATGACGCGGATGGCACTGCGCACCTCATGGCCGGCGTCCTGGTTGAGAACGGCATCGATGGTGCCCTCCTGCAGCGCTGCGCGTGTATGTTCCGTCAATTCGTGGACGACGACCGTCAGCCCGCGCCCCTGCCCTGTCTCCTTCAGCGCCCTGAGCAGACCGCGATTGCCGGCGCCGAGACTATAGACGCCGATGATGCTGTTGCTGCCGGAAAGCGTTTCCGAGACGAGCGTGTTGGCGATTTCCGGATCGTCGCGGCCTTCCAGCACCGGCAGCAGGCGCAGTTGCGGAAATTCCTCCGCCATGACGGAGGAAAATCCTTCCAGACGCTCCCGATGGTCGCGCACCAACATGGAGCCGGCGAGAACGGTGACATCGCCTTTCTGCCCGCCGAGAAAACGGCCGAGCAGCCGGGCAGCCGTCCGGCCCGCAGCAATATTGTCGACGCCAGCATAGTGGTGCCGGGTGGAGTCGGTGAGATCGGAAACGAGCGTGACTACAGGAATTCGTGCCGCCACCAGTCGGTCGACGGCGGCGCGGACCTCCGGCGCATCGGTCGCCACCAAAGCCACGCCGGCGAGATTCAGTCCCTGCAGCGCGTCTAGCGCGGCAACCAGCGCCGGCGCGTCGAAGGCGGGCACCTCGACGATGCGAATCTCGGTGCGATCGAAGGTCGAGCGCATCATCGCCTGACGCACCTCGGCATAGAGCCCGTTCATGAAGGAATTGTCGCCGGTCGGCAGGATGAAGACGAGCGGATAGACGCGGCCCTTGGCAAGATTGGCTGCCGCCACGTCGCGGACATAGCCGATGTCGCGAATTGCCGCTTCCACCTTCTCGCGCGTCACGAGACGCACGCCCGGGCGCCGGTTCAGCACGCGATCCACGGTCGCGAGGCTGACGCCCGCAGCAGCGGCGATGTCGTAAACGGTGGGTCTCATCGGCTCCTCCTGGCGAAATCCTTTACTGCGATTTCTGATGTACGTAAATCAAAAACTTTTGAAACCTGAAATTCCCTGTCGACAAGCACAAAAGAAAAAAGGCCTCTCGATCAGAGAAGCCTTTCAATTACAGGAAGATAGGAAGGAAACGGTTAAGCCTAGTGGCCGCCGCCGCCCGCGCCTCTCGGTGGGGCGTTCGGCTTGCTCAGCATCAATACGCCAAAAATCATCGCAAGGAACAATACGGTCAACATCAGGAAGACATCGCCGAAGGACATGATGACCGCCTGCTGCTCCGCCATGTTGACCAACTGCCGCAACGCTGCCTGCGGGCCATCCAGACCGTTAGCGGTGAAATTGGCGGTCATATTATTGAGCTTATCGACGGCGGCGGGGCTACCCCAATGAACATGATCGCGCAGATGCATGTAATGGGCGTCCTGACGGGTGCTAAGCACCGTATTGATGATGGCGAGCCCGACGGCGCCGCCGAGATTGCGGGTCAGGTTAAACAGCCCGGAAGCACCGCGCATGCGGGCGGGAGGCATCGTTCCGAGCGCGATGTTATTGATCGGCACCATGCACAACATCAGCCCGAAACCGCGAAGAATCTGCGGGATGAAGAGCTCCCAGAAATCCCAGTCCGTCGTCAAGCCCGTCATGATCCACGTGCCGGTCGCGAAACTGCAGAAGCCGATGATCATCATGAGCCGAAGATCCATCTTGCCGGAAAGAATACCGGCGAGAGGCGCAGTGAAGAACATCGCCAGGCCAGAGACGAACATCGTTTCGCCGATCATCAGCGAATCATACCCACGGATACGGCTGAGATAGACCGGATAGATATAGGTCAGACCATAAAGCCCGATGCCCATGACGAAGGAGAACATCGAACCAAACGCGAAGTTCTTATTGCCGAAGGCCTTCAGATCGACGACAGGAAAATCGACAGTGAAGGCCCGGTAAAAGAAGATGAGCGCGCCGATCGCCGAAGCAATCGCGGCAATCACGATATAGTCGTCGTTGAACCAGTCGTTGGTGTTGCCTTCTTCAAGCACATATTCCAGCGCGCCGAGAAACAGCGCCATGGAGAACAATCCCCACCAGTCGAATTTCTTCATCAACGACAGCTCTGGCTTATCGAAGTCGATGAAATTCCAGGTGACAATGGTGACGATGATGCCAGGCCCAATGTTGACGAGGAACAGCCAGTGCCAGGAAAATGCGTGGCTGAGATAGCCACCGACCGTCGGGCCGATGGTCGGCGCAAGTGTTGCGATCAAACCGATAATCGGCGACACGATGTTGCGCTTTGACGGCGGGAAAATGGTGAAGGCCGCCGCGAAAACCGACGGGATCATGCCGCCGCCGATAAAGCCCTGCAGCGCACGATAGACGATCATCTGATCGATGTTCGTCGCCGTCGCACAAAGACCGCTGGCAATGGTGAAGCCGGCAGCGGAAGCCGCGAAAAGATATCGTGTCGAGATGATGCGGGCCAGCGTTCCCGAAAGCGGGATCATGATGACTTCAGCGATCAGATAGGCTGTCTGGACCCACGGAATTTCATCCGAGCCGGCGCTAAGGCCGGCCTGGATTTCGCTGAGGGAGGCGGAAACGACCTGAATGTCGAGGATCGACATGAACATGCCGAGCACCATCGCAAAGAAAGCGATGAGTTTGCGGGGGTCCATGTGGTCCGCCGCTGGGACGACGGGACCGGCTGTCGAACCTACGGTCGCTGCTGTCGAGGCCATCGGCGCTCTCCGAACTTAGTTGCTGGCCACCCGATCAGGCGCAGTGCGCGTATCGACATCGACGACGACACTCAGACCAGCGCGCAGACGACCGCTGTCGAGCGCGTCCTGCGGCAGTGCGATACGAACCGGCACGCGCTGGACCACCTTGGTGAAATTGCCCGTCGCATTTTCCGGCGGCAACAGCGAGAAGACCGAACCAGAGGCCGGTGAGATCGACGTTACCGTACCGACGATCGGATGATCGCTATAGGCATCGACATGGACGTTCACCTTGGAACCGGCAACCAGATGCTGGATCTGCGTTTCCTTGAAGTTGGCGTCGATATAGAGCTGGCGGGTCGGAACCAGTGCCATCAGCTTCTGGCCAGGCGAAACGAGATCGCCTTCCTGAACCGAACGATTGCCGACAATGCCGTCATAAGGCGCCTTCAACACTGTAAAGGAGAGATCGCGGGCGGCCTTGTCGCGAGCGGCCTCCAGGCCCTTGATCGTGCTTTCGGCCTGGCGACGCTGCGCCTGCAGCAGGTTGATATTGGCCTGAGCCGACGCGATGGCGGCATCGCCGCCGACGAGATTGGCCTTGGCCTGGTCGAGAGCGATATTGGCGCTGTCCAGCGACGCAGTGGTGCCGACGGACTTCGACTGAAGTTCGGCAGCGCGTGTCTGGGTGATCTGCGCGCCGCGTACCGTCGCTTCCAGAGCAACCTTTTGAGCCTGCGACTGGGCAAGAGCAGCCTGGCCGGCGGCGATCTGCGCATCGATGGTGTGCAGTGAAAGCTGCTCGGTATCGAGCGATGCCTGGGCCTGTTCAAGCGCCAGCTTGTAGTCGCCGTCGTCGAGCGTGGCGAGCACATCGCCCGCCTTGACCTGCTGGTTAGCGACGACGTTCACCTTGGCGACATAGCCCGTCACTTTCGGCTGGATGGTCGCGATGTCACCTTCGATATAGGCGTCATCGGTCGACACCAGGAAGCGGCCGTTCGTCCACCAGTCATAGCCGTACCAACCGCCGCCAACGAGCACCAGAACGGCGATGATGGGCAGTGCCAGGCTGCGCCGCTTCTTCTCGGTCGGCGGTGGGGCCGCTTGGACCGGGTGAGCAGGCGCAGCCTGGGCGGGGGGCGGGCTGTTAGGCTTTTCCGTGGCAGGAGCCTCAGCGGTTGCACCGGCATTCCGTGCTTCCACTTCGACGTCAGCGGAATCATCAACGATGCGCGCTACATTGTTACTATGACTTGACGACATTGCCCTACCACCGGAAATCTGACTAAATAATCGAACCGTACGGTTCAGTTCAGTTGACATAGATCGTTTTTCATTCCATATCAAGTCATATCGAACCACCCGGTTCGATTTAATTAACGAATCTGATTAAGATTCTGAAAAAGTGATCGCGAAGGAGACGATGAAACACGAACCGCAAAATACCGCCGTCTTGAACGCACCCGCATCCGGGGGGCGTTGGGCCGCTGGAGAAGACCCAGTCAAGCGCCAGCAAATTTTGGATGGCGCCAAGCGTGTCTTCATGAAAATGGGGTTCGATGCCGCGAGCATGAACGACGTCACGCGCGAAGCAGGCGTCTCCAAGGGCACGCTCTACGTCTATTTCGCCAACAAGGAAGATTTGTTCGCTGCCATGGTGGACAGCGAACGTGCGCATTTCGTCGAGACCGTGCGCACAGCGCTTGCCGACGATACCGACGTCGCCACCAATCTCTATGAATTCGGCATGGTGTTCGTCACCCACGTCACATCGGACAAGACCATCAGCGCCATGCGCACCATCATCGGTGTGCGCGAACGCATGCCCTCCCTCTGTCAACGCTTCTTCACCGGCCCGGAAAACCTGCGCACTGTTCTGCGCGGTTTCCTCGAACGTCAGGTTGCGGCCGGTCATCTCCGCATCGAGGACTTCGATATGGCAGCCCGTCATTTCCTCGACATGGCCAGCGGCAGCTACTTCAAGCTGAGACTGTTCGGCGACATGGATTTCCCGCCCTCGAAAGAGGAGATCGACTATGTTGTGCGCGGCGCCGTTCGCGTTTTCATGGCTGCTTATGGTATCAATCGGAAAGATCAGGCCTGACCGCCTGCCGATAGCCAGCGGATATCTGACCCCAATCCCGCAATCGCGATCAAACCCGATAGCCGGTCGGCGCCTAACAATGGGCGGGCAACCAGGGAATCGAACATGAGCGCGATCGGAAGAGCGATATGGTTCATCGAAAGCCATTTCTCGTCGGACATCTCGCTGGACGAAATTGCCGATACGGCCGGCCTGTCGCGCTATCATCTGTCGCGCGTCTTCGGGCTCACCACCGGCCATTCGATCAGCGGGTACATCAGGGGCCGACGCCTTAGCGGGGCGGCTCTTGCGCTGATCAACAGCTCATCGACCATTCTCGAGGTTGCCCTCGATGCGGGCTACGGCTCGCATGAGGCTTTCACCCGTGCCTTCCGCGAGCAATTCGGCATGACGCCGGACAGCTTGCGCAAACAGGGGCACGCCCGAAACCTTGTTTTGCTGGAGCCTATCAGAATGGACGACACCCGCCTTCCCAAACTCGACGCGCCGCGTTTCGAGACCCTCCCCGCAATGCTGTTCGCCGGCCTTGCGGAAACCTATGCCTATGAAGCCACGCAAGGGATTCCCTCGCTTTGGCAGAAATTCAACCAGCATTTCGGCCATATTCCCGGCCAGGTCGGCAATGTCGCCTATGGCGTCTGCATCCTCGCCGAAGACGAGAGCGAAACCTTCCGCTATATCGCCGCCGCCGAGGTTAGCGCGGTCGACGATCTGCCGGAGGGTTTTACGACCTTGAAACTGCCGCAGCAGCGCTATGCCGTCTTTACCCATCGCGGCCATATTTCCGGCATCTCCGCCACCGTGCATCAGATCTTCGGTGACTGGCTGCCGCAATCCGGCCAGGAGCACGCCGGCGTGCCCGACACGATGGAGCGTTACGACGACCGTTTCGATCCCCGCACCGGCACCGGCGTAACGGAGATCTGGATTCCTCTCAAGGCATAGAAATATGCGCGCGTGCCGCGAAAATAGTCGTGGCGCTTGCACCTGCGATTTCGCTCCTTACATAAGCGACCATCATTGAGGAGCCGGAGCTGGGGGTCAGCGTCGGCAGACGCTGACCAGAGGAAAATCATCAATGGACATTGTTGGCTTGGTGCAGGATCCGAGCGCATGGATCGCGCTTGTCACGCTCGTCGTCATGGAGGTGGTCCTCGGTATCGACAACCTCATCTTCATCTCGATCCTGACCAACAAGCTGCCGGTCGAGCACCGGGAAAAAGCACGCAAGATCGGCATCGGCCTTGCCTTGGTCATGCGCCTTGCCCTGCTCGGCACCGTCGCCTGGATCGTGCAATTGACGGAACCGGTCTTCGAAGTCTTCGGCCAGGGCTTCTCCTGGAAGGATATGATCCTGATCGGCGGTGGCCTGTTCCTGGTCTGGAAGGCGACCAAGGAAATCCATCACAATGTCGATCCGCTGGAACATGGCGAGGATTTCATCGCCAAATCCACGACGACCGGCTTTGCCTCGGCCATCGGCCAGATTCTGCTGCTCGATCTCGTCTTTTCGATCGACAGCATCATCACCGCCGTCGGCATGACGCCGCATCTGCCGATCATGTTCATCGCCGTCATCGCCGCAGTCACCGTCATGCTGGTGGCCGCAACGCCGCTTGCCAACTTCATCGAGAAGAACCCGACCATCGTCATGCTGGCGCTGGCCTTCCTGCTGATGATCGGCACGACGCTGATTGCCGAAGGCATGGGCTTCCATGTTCCCAAGGGCTACGTCTACGCCGCAATGGCCTTCTCCGCTGCGGTCGAGGTGCTGAACATGCTGGCCCGGAACCGGCGGAAAAGAGCTGCCGGCGGGCACTGAAACCATCGGCCATGACTATATGTAGGCCCGCCTGTCGCCGGCGGGCTTTGCGTCGGCGGAACTTTGCAGCGAAACCTGCATTGATTCATCTCGGCGATATGTATCGGCAAAAGCTGGCGTCACGATCCGGCCTTGGATCCTTGGCAACAATATCATCGGAGCGGCATGTCCACTCAGCAAGCACTTGCATTTGGTGTTATTGCCCTGATGATGGCCGCCTTCATCTGGGGTAGGATCCGCTACGATATTGTAGCGTGCTCGGTACTCGTTCTCGCTGTAGCGCTGGGCCTCGTCCCTGCCGAGAATGCTTTTTCCGGCTTCAGTGATGATATCGTCATCATCGTCGGCAGCGCGCTAGTGGTGAGCGCCGGTGTCGCCCGATCAGGCATAATCGATTCTGCCATACGGCGCTTCTTTCCGAAGCTTGAATCCCCCCATACGCAGCTCGCACTGCTGACGATCGTGGTTGCGGTGCTGTCGGCTTTCATCAAGAACATCGGCGCTTTGGCGATCATGATGCCGGTTGCCTTTCAGTTTTCGAAAAAGACGGGCGTTTCACCCTCGCGCTATCTGATGCCGATGAGCTTCGCCGCGCTTCTGGGCGGCCTGATGACGCAAATCGGCACCTCGCCGAACATCGTGGTGTCGCGGCTGCGGCAGGAGATCAGCGGAACGCCCTTCTCCATGTTCGACTTCACGCCTGTCGGCGCACTCCTGACCTTGGTCGGTGTTCTCTTCCTGATTTTCTTCCATCGCCTCGTACCTGAACGCAGCCACAAGAATCCCTCGCTGGAAGACGCACTGGACATTGAAGCCTATTTTTCCGAGGCGTCGGTCCCCGAAGGCTCGGGTGCCGTTGGCAAACCTCTGCACGAAGTTCTTCGCAACGGTGATGGAGAAGTTGTGGCAACCGCGATCCTGCGCGGCGATCTACGCCTTTCACCGGTTCCCGACGTCATGCTCCAGGCCGGGGACACTATCCTGCTGGAGGGCGGCCCAAAGGCTCTGGACCTAGTCGTTTCCGGCGCCAGCCTGAAGCTTTCCGGCAAGCCGATGGCCGAGGTGCATAAGGAGGACGGCGACATCATCGCGGTCGAGGCTGTCATCGCGCAGGATTCCAGCCTGGTCGGCGTATCGGCCCGCGATCTTTCGCTGTTTCACACCCGCGGTATCAACCTGCTGGCGGTCAGCCGCAAGGGTGAGCGCCTCGGCGAAAGGCTCGCTGGCATTTCGTTGCAGGCAGGCGATGTCGTGGTCTTGCAGGGCAGCCGCAACGCCATGCCGGCCTTCCTGCAGGAAAATGGCTGCCTGCCGCTGGCCAAACGGGAGATCATGCTCGGGACGAGGCGGCGTGCCTACATACCGCTTCTGATCCTCGTCGCAGCCATGGGGACGACCGCCACCGGCCTGGCGCCTGTATCGGTTGGCTTCTTTGCCGCCGCTCTCGCCATGTTGCTTTTTCGGGTCATTCCATTGGCCGACGTCTACAAAGCCGTCGACGGGCCAATCCTCGTGATGCTTGCAGCATTGATCCCGGTCTCGGATACGCTTCGCACAACTGGTGGCAGCGAGCTGATTGCCCACTGGCTCGGGCACTTCGCCACTCAGTTGCCACCCTATGGCGCGCTTGCACTGATCCTGGTCACTGCCATGGCGGTAACACCTTTCCTCAACAACGCCGCCACGGTGCTCGTCATGGCGCCAATCACCATCAGCTTTGCGCAGACGTTGGGTTACCGCCCCGAGGCGTTTCTGATGGCGGTGGCGGTCGGCGCCGGCTGCGATTTCCTGACGCCTATCGGTCATCAGTGCAACACCCTCGTGATGGGACCCGGCGGCTACAAATTCAGCGATTATCCACGTCTCGGGCTGCCATTATCGTTCATCATTATCATCGTGAGCGTGCCAGCCCTGCTTTATGTCTGGCCGGTGAGCTGAGCAGTTTCCCTTGACGTTATCCGTTGAATATGGCCTAAGCCTGCCAAACGGAAAACGCGGGATTGAAGCGGCAAGGCGCCCTTTTCCGGCCGGTTTCCTGATCCAGATAAACATCCCCAGCCGGGCAGCGCTTATCCCAAGCAGCGGCCTGGCTTTTTCTGACGGGCAAACAAGATGACAACATCAGGCGTTCGCGTCCGCATCGCACCCTCCCCGACCGGCGAGCCGCATGTCGGCACAGCCTACATTGCGCTGTTCAATTATCTCTTCGCCAAAAAGCATGGCGGCGAGTTCATCCTGCGCATCGAAGACACCGACGCGACGCGCTCGACCCCGGAATTCGAGACCAAGGTGCTCGATGCGCTGAAATGGTGCGGCCTGAAGTGGTCCGAAGGCCCCGATATCGGTGGTCCCTACGGCCCTTATCGCCAGAGCGACCGCAAGGACATTTACAAGCCCTTCGTCGAGAAGATCGTCGATGCCGGCCACGGCTTCCGCTGCTTCTGCACGCCCGAGCGCCTCGAAAAGATGCGCGAAGCCCAGCGCGCCGCCGGGCTGCCGCCGAAGTATGACGGGCACTGTTTGAACCTGACGGCCGAGGAAGTCTCCACGCGCGTTGCCGCCGGCGAGCCGCATGTCGTACGCATGAAGATCCCGACCGAAGGTTCCTGCAAATTCCATGACGGCGTCTATGGCGATGTCGAAATCCCGTGGGACGCAGTCGACATGCAGGTCCTTCTCAAGGCCGACGGCATGCCGACCTACCATATGGCCAACGTCGTCGACGACCATCTGATGAGGATCACCCATGTGGCGCGCGGCGAGGAATGGCTCGCCTCGGTGCCGAAGCATATTCTGATCTACCAGTATCTCGGCCTCGAACCGCCGCAGTTCATGCACCTGTCGCTGATGCGCAATGCCGACAAGTCGAAGCTGTCGAAGCGCAAGAACCCGACGTCGATCTCCTATTACACCGCACTCGGCTATATTCCCGAGGCGCTGATGAACTTCCTCGGCCTGTTCTTCATCCAGATCGCCGAGGGCGAAGAACTGCTGACCATGGACGAGCTTGCCGAAAAGTTCGATCCGGAAAACCTCTCCAAGGCCGGCGCGATCTTCGATATCCAGAAGCTCGACTGGCTGAACGGCCGCTGGATTCGCGAGAAGCTGTCGGAGGAGGAGTTCCAACATCGGGTGCTCACCTGGGCCATGGAAAACAGCCGCCTGAGGGAAGGCCTGAAGCTGTCGCAGTCGCGCATCTCCAAGCTCGGCGAACTGCCCGACCTAACCGGTTTCCTGTTCAAGTCCGACCTCAACCTCGATCCCTCGGCTTTTGCCAAGATCAAGTCGACGCCGGAAGAGCTGCTGGAAATCCTGAACACGGTACAGCCCGATCTCGAAAAGATCCTCGAATGGAATGTCGAGACGATCGAAGCCGAACTGCGCGCCATTGCCGACCGCATGGGCAAGAAGCTGAAGGTGGTGGTCGCTCCCCTCTTCGTCGCCGTATCGGGCTCGTCGCGCTCGCTGCCGCTTTTCGACAGCATGGCGATCCTCGGCCGCTCCGTCGTGCGTCAGCGGCTGAAACTTGCCGCCCAGACCGTTGCGACCCTCGTCGGCCCGAAGAACTGAACCGGACGTAAAAATCATGAACGACAAGACCGAAACATCAGGCCTTTCCTCTGACGCGACGGAAGTCCGCCGGCAGAAGCTAAAGCTGCTGCGCGAACAGATCGGAGACGTCTATCCGGCGCATTTCCACCGGACGCTGACCAATGCCGAGCTGGCTGCAAAATACGAGGGCCTTGAGCCGGACACCGAAACGGGCGACGTCGTCACCGTCGCCGGCCGCGTCTATTCCTCCCGCAATTCCGGCATGTTCATGGATATCCATGACGCCTCCGGCAAGATCCAGATCTTCAGCCACAAGGATGTAACGTCCGAAGAGGCCCGCGCCCTGCTGCCGATGATCGACATCGGCGACATCATCGGCGTGACCGGCGTCGTGCGCCGCACCAAGCGCGGCGAGCTGACGATCAACGCTCAGCAAATCACCATGCTGACCAAGTCGTTGTTGCCGATGCCGGAAAAGTGGCATGGCCTGTCAGATATCGAGCTGCGCTACCGCAAGCGCCATCTCGACATCATGACCAACGAGGAATCGAAGCTTCGCTTCCAGCAGCGCAGCCGCATCGTCTCCGGCATCCGCCGCTTCATGGAGACTGACGGCTTCATGGAAGTCGAGACGCCGATGCTGCATTCGGTCTATGGCGGCGCCACGGCCGAGCCGTTCAAGACGCATCACAACACGCTGAAGCTCGACATGTATCTGCGCATCGCGCCGGAACTGTTCCTGAAGCGCACGCTGGTTTCGGCCCTCGCAGACAAGGTGTTCGAGATCAACCGCAACTTCCGCAACGAAGGCGTCTCCACCCGGCACAATCCAGAATTCACGATGATGGAGTGTTACTGGGCCTATGCCGACTACGAGGACATGATGGACCTCGTGGAACGCCTGTTCTCGACGCTGGCGATATCGATCCACGGCAGCACCGAATTCGCCTTCGGCGACAAGCAGATCTCCTTCAAGGGCCCGTTCCGCCGCGTGCCGATGCCCGACGCCGTCAAGGAAGCGACCGGCATCGACTTCCTGGCGATCAAGACCGATGAGGAAGCGCGCGCCGCCGCCAAGGCCGCCGGCTTTGCCGTCGAGAAGGACGCCACATGGGGCGAATGCCTCGCGTTCATTTTCGAAGAGAAGGTCGAGGGCACGCTGATCCAGCCGGCTCACGTCACGCATTTCCCGAAGGACATCTCGCCCTTCGCCAAGGAAGTGCCGGGCGAACCGCGCCTCGTGGAACGCTTCGAGACCTATTGCAACACCTGGGAACTCGGCAACGCCTTCTCGGAACTCAACGATCCGGAAGAGCAGCGCGCCCGCATGGTCGAACAGCTCGAACAAGCCCATGCGCGCGGCGAGAAGCAGAAGGAACTGGACGAGGAATTCCTCGACGCCATCGATCAGGGGATGCCGCCCGCCGGCGGCCTCGGCATCGGTGTCGACCGCCTGATCATGCTGCTCACCAATTCCCCGTCGATCCGCGACATCATCCTGTTCCCAGCGCGGCGCAGCAAGGCGGACTAAAGCAATTCCAGGAAAAGTGCGCAGCGGTTTTCCGCCCGGAATGCGTAAGAACAAAGGGATAGAGCGGGAAAGCGATCCCCTGAAACGCTGAACCGCTCTAACACGGTTTCGCACAGACGACAGGCCGCCAGGTTAAGCCATGGCGGCCTTTTTTATTGGGCCATTGCCTGCGAATTGCGTATAAGTTCCCGCCAACGCGCGGCGAATCCTCGCCCTCCGGAAACAAGAGGCACGAACAATGACTGAAAAAGAAAATCCGACCGCCGACGCCGATCACGAGCAGCAGCGCCTCGACGATCTCGCCGAACTGGGCGATATCGATCTGACGCAATTCGCGCCGGGCACATTCGGCTGCCATGAGGCGATGCACACGACCTCGCTCATGCTCGACATGACCGACGACCATCTCCTGCAGCACCCCGCCATCCTCGCCAATCCGGAATTCTACCGCCTTGCCGGCGACGTCCACGAAGCCTTGTTTGCGCTTTATCAGGCCATCGGCGAGAAACATCTGGCGGATTGAGGGATTATCCTGGCCCCGGCCAGGTGACGTCTGCCGTCAATTGGTGACCGGCGACCGCCGGTTGCTGGCGCCTGTCATCGTCGGATCCAGACCCGGCGATGGTGCCGCATTTGGTTCGGTGGCGTCGGCGCCAATGAAGCTGCCGGTATTGTTGCCCTCCGGCGGGAGACTGCTCCTCGACGCGGGAGGATTCTGTTCCGGAGGAGTCGCGGGCGCATCCTCCTTTTCCTCGCGGGCGACGGCTTTCTGTTCGGCGGCTTCGGCGGCCTTCTGCTTGTCTTTCTTGGCGCTGCCGCCTGCCTCGCTGTCGGCAGACAGGGGATTGTCGCAGTCGCTGTGATCCTGAAGCGCTGCAAGCGCGTCATCGATATCCTTGGGCAGCATATTGATCTGTTCGCCATAAAACAGACCTTGGGCGCTCGCGCCACCATTGTAGTAGCGCGCCGTCACCGGCTCCTCGGCTGCACCATCGGCAACCTTGTCCGGATGCGGAACATAAACGACATCGGCCCCCAGCGCCCGGCCGCGAATATCGGACCGTAGCGTCGGGCCGTTCTTATCAAGGACGACGACCTGAACGAGATCAGGCTTTTGCTCGTCATACACGGCTTTGGCGACGCGAAGCGCCGTTTTGACGCGCGTCAGCCCATCGGTCGGGTCCGTGCGGATATATTTGCGCACCCAGAGCCGATTCTCCTTGCGGATCGTAACCAGATTGACGTCGCTGCATTTCAAACCGTTCGGGGAGGCGGAGGCAAGACCCAAAAGCCTGTCTTTGCCGAGATAAAGCGCGAAGACGCCGGAGCAGCCTATCAACAAGGCCACTCCGCCGATGATGAAGACAAGCTTCCGGGATGGCCGGAAAATGTGCAGTAAGGCGCTCACGCCAACTGCTCCACCATAGAGCACTCCAACGCGACAAGATGATCAACTCTCACGTTAGGGGATATCGCGTTTCGGAATACTTAAAGAAGAGATGAATCTTGTACCGCTCGCATTTCCGCTACCAAAAAAGGTCCAAGCCTTTCAGACTGATGCTGG
The DNA here is from genome assembly GCF_025200735.1 of Rhizobium sp. CB3060. NCBI lineage: Bacteria > Pseudomonadati > Pseudomonadota > Alphaproteobacteria > Hyphomicrobiales > Rhizobiaceae > Rhizobium > Rhizobium sp. CB3060. Next base: position 2,846,282 of record NZ_CP104158.1, read on the forward strand.
TTCTTGCCTTGCACGGCAAACCCATGCTCTAACCGGGGCATGGCCTTCACTTTGAGACAGCTTCAATATTTCGTCGCCGTGGCGGAACAGGGCTCCATCACCCGCGCGGCTCAGAACCTGTCGATCTCGCAATCTTCGGTCACCGAAGCCCTGAAGGAGCTGGAGAGCGATCTTGGCGTCGAGCTTTTCGACCGCCATCCGCGCGGTCTCTCCATCACCCATAACGGCCACCAATTCCTGCGCCACGCCACAAAGATCCTCGCGACCGTTTCCGACGCGCGCACCAGTTTTTCCAGCCAGCAGAATGCGGCCGGCGGCACGTTGAATATTGGCGTCACCTCGCTTGTCGCCGGCTATGTGCTGTCCGACCTCCTGGCGCGCTACCGTCGCGCTTGCCCCGGCGTCGAGGTCAGCGCCATCGAGGACAATGGCGGCTATCTCGAGCATCTTCTGGTTGGTGGCGAACTCGACGTCGCCGTCATGGTCATTTCCAACCTGCGTGACCGCATGGCGCTACAGGCCGAAATTCTCGAGACATCCCCCTATCGTCTCTGGTTGCCCATGGGGCATCCCCTGGTCTCCGCCGATATCATCAGCGTCGCCGACATCACCCGCGAACCGCTGATCATGCTGACCATCGACGAGATCGAGGAGAATACCGGCAAGCTGCTGACAGCGCTCGGCGCCCGCCCGCATGTCGCCTTCCGCACCCGCTCCGTCGAGGCAGTTCGAAGCCTGGTTGCCACGGGTGCCGGCGTGGCGCTGCTGCCGGATCTCGTCTACCGCCCCTGGTCGCTGGAAGGCGACCGCATCGAAAGCCGCGACGTCTCCGGCTCGCTGCCGGTCGTCCAGGTTGGCATGGTCTGGCGCAAGGGGTCCAGCCTGCCGCAAGCCGCCCGCGATTTCGTCGGCATTGCGGAAGCCATGCGCTCGGGCCGTCAGCGATAGTAGAGAGCTGAAAAGCTTTTCATGTAATCTTCCGATTTCAAATGGCGTATGTGACGCCGGTAATCCGTTCCAGATCACTGAACAGAGCGCGCCAAGCGGAGGGATCATCCGCATAGGGAGCCGTTTTCGCCTCGACGGGATTGCCGCGTAGCTCCATAAAGCCGCCAGGTCCGTAATAACCGCCAGGTCGGGCGTTCTCCAAAGTTGCAGCCATAAGGCTCGGCCACGCGCCTTTCTCCGAACTTTGCAGCAAAGGGTACGTTAAGATGCCGGCGATCTTGGTGCTCAAGGTTGTTGCGGCAAAGAGATTGGTTCGCGCGCCGCCAGGATGGCTGATGGTGGATAGTAGTCGGTCGCCCGCGCGACGCTGTAACTCACGAGCGAAGAGGACGTTGGCAAGCTTCGTCTTGGCGTAGACGCGCATCGGCACGTAGCTGTCCTTGGCCTCAAAATCCGTTATCCGTCCCGGCTTGAACATCTTATGTGTGCCGGACGCGACTGTTACGACACGTGGGCGGTTCGCGCGCAGCAATGCAGGCAAAAGCAAACCAGTCAAACGGTAAGGCCCGAAGACATTGGTCGCGAACTGCAGCTCGTGGCCGTCGACGCTAACTTCGCGCCGAGGAAGGCCCATTACGCCAGCATTATTGATCAGCATATCGATAGGATGGCCGTATTCGAGCTGGCTGTCGGCGAATGCTTGAACGGACACAGGATTGGAAAGGTCCAAGACACCCGAGCGTACAGTGGCGGTCGGAATAATGTCGCGGATGCGCTTTACCGCGTCCTCGCCTTTGGACTTGCTGCGCGCGCCGATCGTAACCTGTGCGCCGGCGCGAGCCAATTCGAGCGCGGTATGCCATCCTATTCCGCTGTTGCCACCTGTAACGATTATACGTCTACCCGTTTGCGGGGGGATTTCTGCAGGGGTCCAAGCATTGCTCATTTTCATTGCTTTCTGTCTGTGGAAGCTGGCGCGCTGTAACTTTGTTTGCGCAAAGCGGTACATTGTGACAAAATTTACTCTTTCTGTCAAAAGGAATTGACGATAGCCAAAGATCAAGAGGAGAAATGCAATAACTTGACAAAAAACACTCAATTTGTCACAAGCGGCTATGGCGCCCAGGATAACCCCAGAAGAAGTTGCTTCACGCCGCAACACCATTTTGAATGCCGCAAAATGGTGCTTCCTCAATTTTGGCTTCGCCAAAACGTCGCTGGACGATATCGCTAAACGCGCCTGCATTTCGCGCACGCTGCTGTACAAAATGTTCAGCAACAAAGAGGATATCTTTACTGCCGTGTTTCGGCACTGGCTGATATCCCGACACCCGCTTGCCAAGGCAGCCGTTACTGGCGCTGGCACGAAGCAGGAGCGCCTCTTTGAGGTCTGCCGTATTATGCTGATCGAGCCTTGGGCGGACATGATTGGGGCACCTATGGCCGGCGAGTTCTATGAAGTGTGTGAACGGCTAGACCCGGAAATTGATGCGCTACATCGCAAAGTCGCGTTCGAGTGTATATCGGCAATTGTGGCGGATAGGACGGCCACTGATGTGTTCATGCTGTCGTTAGACGGTCAGATTGGGGACGATCCTTCTGTTCCCGTTCTTGAGAAACGAGTCCGATTGCTAATCGATCGTTTCATTTGAAGCTGCTTTGTCTTTGTCCGCTTCTCGCGGATTCTTCCCTACGCATATCGGGTAGGTGCCGAGCTTACTTGCGACACATATATGCCAAGTGAGATATCGGAAATTCCGATACCGCCTTTCTGATAAATGAATTTGCGAATACGGCAAAATAGCGTCACCTTTTCTCTGGGAACATAACGCCAGAAACTGGCTCCGATACCAACTGGCTCAAGAACCGGGAGAGTTTGATGAAGCATCTGCTGAAATCATGCACGGCAGCGCTCGCATGCTTAAGTTTCGCCACGCAGGTCGTCGCCGCTGCGCCGCTGAAGACGCTCGGCAAAGGCGAAGGCGCCGTCAGCATCGTTGCTTGGTCCGGCTATATCGAGCGCGGTGAGAGCGACAAGAATTACGACTGGGTCACCCAATTCGAGAAGGACACGGGCTGCAAGGTCAGCGTCAAGACCGCCGCCACCTCCGATGAAATGGTGGCGCTGATGAACGAAGGCGGCTTCGATCTCGTCACAGCCTCGGGCGACGCGTCGCTCCGCCTCGTTGCCGGCAAGCGGGTTCAGCCGATCAACGTCGATCTGATCCCGAGCTGGAAAAATCTCGATGAACGACTGAAAAACGCGCCGTGGCATACCGTCAACGGCGTCCATTACGGCGTGCCCTATCTCTGGGGGCCGAACGTCCTGATGTACAACACCGACGCCTTTAAGGATAAGACACCGAAGAGCTGGGATGTCGTCTTCGAGGAAATGACCCTGCCGGATGGCAAGTCCAACAAGGGCCGCGTGCAGGCCTATGACGGGCCGATCTATATCGCCGATGCCGCGCTCTACCTGATGGCCCACAAGCCGGAACTCGGCATCAAGGACCCATACGAACTCAACGAAGACCAATACAAGGCCGCCCTTGACCTGCTGCGCGGCCAGCGCAAGCTCGTCAGCCGCTATTGGCACGACGCGATGATCCAGACGGACGACTTCAAGAACGAAGGCGTCGTCGCCTCGGGCTCCTGGCCGTTCCAGGTCAACCTGCTGCAAGCGGATAAGCAGAAGATCGGCTCGACCTTCCCCGATGAAGGCACGACCGGATGGGCCGATACGACCATGCTGCATGTCGACAGCCAGCATCCGAACTGCGCCTATATGTGGATTGAGCATTCGCTACAGCCAAAGGTCCAGGGCGACGCTGCGGCCTGGTTCGGCGCCGTGCCTTCGGTCCCGGCTGCGTGCAAGGGCAACGAGCTCCTGACCGACAGCGGCTGCGCGACCAACGGCTATGATCATTTCGACAAGATCAAGTTCTGGAAAACACCGGTCGCCAAGTGCAAGACCGAGAGCGAATGCGTGCCGTACCATCGCTGGGTTTCAGACTATATCGGCGTGATTGGGGGCAGATAGTTCACGCCGATTATGGCGACCGCCTCTCCATTCTAAAGAGCGCGATCGCACCGGGGCGATGAGGGGCCTGATATCTGAAGCCCCTCATCGCCTCACCGAGCCCTCTTCCAAGCGAAGAGGCGCAACGGAACAACATGCCCTTCTTCTCTGCATACCCGGGAGCATCCCATGACCGCCGTTCGTTTCCAGCAGGTATCGCGCCATTTCGGCCAGGTCCGCGCCGTAGACCGCGTCGATCTAGAGATTGAGTCCGGTGAATTCTTCGCCATGCTCGGCCCTTCCGGCTCTGGCAAGACCACTTGCCTCAGGCTCGTCGCCGGTTTCGAGCAGCCGACCGGCGGCCATATCGAGATCTTCGGCGAAACCGCCGAGGGCGTGCCGCCCTACCGGCGCAACGTCAACACGGTCTTCCAGGACTATGCCCTCTTCCCGCACCTCAACATCCTCGACAATGTCGCCTATGGGCTGATGGTCAAGGGTATCGGCAAGACCGAAAGGCTGAGGGCCGCCGAACAGGCACTCGAACTGGTGAAGCTACCGGGTTATGGTGACCGCCGCCCCGGCCAACTCTCGGGCGGCCAGCGCCAGCGCGTGGCGCTGGCCCGCGCTCTCGTGAACAAGCCGAAGGTGCTGCTGCTCGACGAACCGCTCGGTGCGCTTGACCTCAAGCTGCGCGAGCAGATGCAGGAAGAGCTGAAGAGCCTTCAGCGCGCGCTCGGCATCACCTTCGTCTTTGTCACCCACGATCAGGGCGAAGCACTCTCCATGGCCGACCGCGTCGCCGTCTTCAACAATGGCAGGATCGTGCAGGAGGGCACGCCGCACGACATCTATCAGCGGCCGAAGACCCGCTTCGTCGCGGATTTCGTTGGCTCTTCCAATGTGATCGCCCCTGAGACCATGTCATCGCTCGGCGGTGAACGGCGCTGGGCGAGCCTGCGGCCGGAAGCGATACGGTTGACAGAGGGGGCCGGTGTTCCGGCGACGGTGCAGGCGACCAGCTTCCTCGGCGCCGCCACCCGGCTTTCGGTCGAAGCGCAGGGCACGCGCATGCAAGTCACCGTGCCGGCCGGCCAACCTATCCCCGACACCGGCGCCTCGGTGCGCATCGCTTGGCTGCCCGCCGACATCCATTACATGGACGACGCCGCATGATATCAGCCGCCATCTCAACGGCTGCACCGGCAGCCACCTCGATCCTGCCACGTCGCGGCGGTTTCTTCGGCCGCCTCTCGGATCTCTTCTGGCGCCGCCCGAAACTCCTGCTTTTCCTCATGCTGACGCCGCCGCTGCTCTGGCTCGGCATCATCTATATCGGCTCGCTGATCGCGCTGCTGCTGCAAAGCTTCTTCTCGATCGACGACTTCTCCGGAATGGTGAATTACGAATTCACGCTCGCGACCTATGCGCAGCTTTTGAATTCCGCCAATTTCGACATCATCATCCGCACGGTCGTTATGGCGGCGCTGGTGACCATCGCCTCCTCGTTCGTCGCTTTTCCGATCGCCTATTATGCGGCGCGCTACGCCAAGGGAAAATGGAAGGCGCTGTTCTATCTCGGCGTCATGCTGCCGCTCTGGTCGAGCTATCTGGTCAAGGTCTACGCCTGGAAGCTGATCCTCGCCAAGGAAGGCATATTGACCTGGCTTTTCGACAGGCTCTACCTCGGCTGGCTGCTCGACGGCGTGCTCAGTCTCCCGATCGTCGGCGGAAATTCGCTGTCGGTGAGCTATATCGGCACCTTCCTGGTCTTCGTCTATATCTGGCTGCCCTATATGATCCTGCCGACGCAGGCTGCCCTTGAGCGCGTGCCGGCCAACCTCCTCGAAGCCTCCGCCGATCTCGGCGCGACGCCGAACCAAACCTTCCGCACGGTGCTGCTGCCGCTGGCCTTGCCGGGTGTCGTTGCCGGCTCAATCTTCACCTTCTCGCTAACGCTCGGCGACTACATCATTCCGCAGATCATCGGCTCGTCGCGTCTCTTCATCGGTCAGGCCGTCTATGCGCAGCAGGGCACGGCCGGCAACGTGCCGCTCGCCGCCGCCTTCTCGGTGGTACCGATTGTCATCATGGCCATCTATCTCTGGATCGCCAAGAAACAGGGGGCCTTCGATGCGCTCTGATCGCGGCCAACGCGCGTCCGTGCCCCTGAAGATCGCCGCCGCCGGCGGCCTGCTCTTCCTGCATCTGCCGATCCTGCTGATCTTCGTCTATGCCTTCACGACGGAGGAAAAGAGCTATCAGTGGCCGCCGCCGGGCCTCACGCTGCAATGGTTCGGCATAGCCTGGAACAGGCCGGACGTCTGGTCGTCCTTGGCACTGTCGGTGCAGGTGGCGACCGTCGCGACTGCCATCGCTCTCGTGCTCGGCACGCTCTGCGCAGCGGCCGTCAGCCAGACGAAATTCTTCGGTCGCGAGGCGATCTCGCTGCTGGTCATCCTGCCGATCGCGCTTCCCGGTATCATCACCGGCATAGCGCTGCGCTCGGCCTTCAGCCTGTTCGACATTCCCTTCTCGGTCTGGACGATCGTTCTCGGCCACGCCACCTTCTGCGTTGTCGTGGTCTATAACAACGCCGTCGCCCGCTTCCGCCGCACTTCCGGCTCGCTGATCGAAGCCTCGATGGATCTCGGCGCCGACGGCTTCCAGACGTTCCGCCATGTGATCCTGCCGAATATCGGCACGGCGCTGCTTGCCGGCGGCATGCTCGCCTTCGCGCTGTCCTTCGATGAAGTCATCGTCACTACCTTTACCGGCGGTCAGCAGATGACCTTGCCGATCTGGATGCTGGAAGAGCTGATCCGCCCGCGCCAACGTCCCGTCACCAATGTCGTCGCCATGGTCGTGGTGCTCGTCACCTTCCTGCCGATCCTGGCAGCCTACTATCTTACCCGCGACGGCGACCAAATCGCCGGCGGCGGCAAATGAAAGGGAGATAATTATGGACACCCAAATGCTGATCGGCTCCCGCTTTGAGGCCGGTTCGGAGACGGAAGAGCATATTCTCAACCCGAAGACGGGTGAGACCGTGCTCAATCTGCCGGAAGCCTCGCTCGGCCAGATCGATGCCGCCGTCAACGCCGCCGAGAAGGCTTTCGCGAGCTGGTCGCAGACGACGCCCGCCCAGCGCTCCACCTATCTCCTGAAGATTGCCGACGCCATCGAGAAGGATGCCGAAAGCTTCGCGACGCTCGAGGCGCTGAACTGCGGCAAGCCGATCAATGCCGTACTCAACGACGAAATCCCCGCCATCGTCGATTGCTACCGCTTCTTCGCCGGCGCGGTGCGCAACCTGCACGGCCCGGTCGCCGGCGAGTACCTGCCCGGCCACACCTCAATGATCCGCCGCGATCCGATCGGCATTGTCGGCTCCATCGCACCGTGGAACTATCCGCTGATGATGATGGCCTGGAAGCTGGCGCCCGCCATTGCCGGCGGCAACACCGTCGTCTTCAAGCCCTCGGAACAGACGCCGCTGACGGCATTGAAGATGGCGAAACTCCTGTCGGACATCCTGCCTGAAGGCGTCGTCAACGTCATCCTTGGCCGTGGTGAGAGCGTCGGCAATGCGCTGATCAACCATCCGAAAATCGGCATGGTCTCGATCACCGGCGATGTCGCCACCGGCAAGAAAGTCCTGCAGGCCGCCGCCAAGACGGTGAAACGCACCCATCTCGAACTCGGCGGCAAAGCCCCGGTCATCGTCTTCGATGACGCCGATATCGACGCCGTCGTCGCCGGTATCCGGACCTTCGGCTATTACAATGCCGGCCAGGACTGCACCGCCGCCTGCCGCATCTATGCCGATGCCAAGGTCTACGACAATTTCGTCGCCGACCTGACCTCTGCCGTCTCCAGCATCAAGTTCAACCTTGCCGACGACACGGAGAACGAAATCGGCCCGCTGATCTCCAAGCGCCAGCGCGACCGCGTCGAAAGCTTCGTCACCCGCGCCGCCGAACACCGGCACATGGAAATCACCACCGGCGGCAAGACCTCGGGCGATCGCGGCTTCTTCTACGCCCCCACCGTGGTTGCCGGCGCCACGCAGGACGACGAAATCGTCCGTCGCGAAGTGTTTGGCCCCGTTGTCTCCGTCACCCGCTTCACCAGCACCGACGATGCCGTCGCCTGGGCTAATGACAGCGACTACGGCCTTGCCTCCTCCGTCTGGACCAAGGACATCAGCCGCGGCATGCAAACCGCCGCCCGCCTGCAATATGGCTGCACTTGGATCAATACCCATTTCATGCTGGTCAACGAAATGCCGCATGGCGGCCTGAAGCAATCCGGCTACGGCAAGGACATGTCGGTCTACGCGCTGGAAGACTACACAGCCGTCCGGCACGTCATGATCAATCATGGGTGAGAAGCGGTTCGGTGTAACCGAAGCAATCGACCCAGCGGGTCGATTGCAGCGCCGAACGCCCTGAGCCACGCGAAGGGCCGGTGGTGCAGCACTTGCGAAACGTCTGCTGAAAGGCATTGGTTTCAAGAATGCCGCCCTACCACCGCTCCCCGCAATCGAAACGGCATCGGAACAATTTCCCCTTTTCTGCGTCTTCATTAGGCGCAACGCAGAGGAGATTTTCTAATGCTGAAATGGGCTCTGATATTCTTCGTGATTTCGTTGATAGCCGGCTTTTTCGGCTTTTCCGGCGTCTCGGCCGCAACAGCGACGATCGCCCGCGTGCTCTTCGCGCTCTTCCTGATCGTTTTCCTGGTGTTCCTGATCATGGCAGTGATGGCCGGTAACGCGGTGCTCTAAACCGACGAGATATCAACGATGCTTCGGCGGGCGGGCTACACCAGGCTCGCCCCGACATTGATCGCAAGCGCCAGGATCGTCGTGTTGAACAGGAAAGACAGGATGGCGTGCAGCAGTACCAGCTTGCGCATGCTGACGGAAGATACGCCGATATCGGCTGTCTGGGCGGCGACGCCGATGGTGAAGGAGAAATAGAGGAAGTCCCAATAGATGGGCTCCTCTACCGGCTCGGCGAACTTCAACCCCTGCCCCCTACCCGAACCGCGATAGAAGCGGTGCGCATAGTGGACCGTAAAAAGCATGTGCAGAAACACCCAGGAAATCAGGATCGTTACGATCGCCATCAATGCACGGAAAAGCGCTACCTGCGGCGGCGCCTCCTTGACGCCGAGCAGTTCCAGAGCGATGCCGCCAACACTGGCGACTGCGGCCGCGATGGACAGGAACAGCAGAACGGCATCCGAAAAATCGAGATCGGCCGAACGCTTGCGGATGCGATGCACATCGGATGTTAGCATCCGGTACAGGCTGAATACGATATAGATGATGGCGGTGGCATCCCAGGCAACAAGCAAGTTGCTCGGATTGAACGCACGCGAGGTCAGAAGCAGGAAGCACACGATGCCGGCCGCAACGCTGACCAGAATCACCTGATGCTTGTGCAACAGCACGGCGGTCCCGGAACGATGCTGCTCTCCGCCCATTCGCATGCCGCTCTCCATTCACTAAATATCCATCAGATATAGATTCTCTGACGTAGGTGGCAAACAAAAAGAGGCCCCGCAATGCGAGGCCTCCGCGCTTGGAGAAGACGCTAGTTCAAGCCGTCCAGCCACCGTCGATGACATGGATCTGACCGGTGGTGAAACCCGCCTCGTCGCCGGCGAGATAGGTCACCAGGGCAGCGATCTCCTCGGCAGTCGCGATGCGGCCCATCGGCTGGCGGGCGATGAAGTCCTTCATCGCCTTCTCATAATCGCCGGTGGCGCGCAGGCGCTCATGCAGCGAGGGGCTGTCGACCGTGCCGGGGCAAATGGCATTGACGCGGATACCCTTGGCGACGAAATCGGCGGCGATCGACTTGGTGAGGCCGATCACCGCTGCCTTGGAGGCGCAGTAGGCGAAGCGATTCGGTACGCCCTTCACACTGGAGGCGACCGAGGACATGTTGACGATCGAGCCTTTGCCCTTTTCGAGCATGCCCGGCAGGAAGGTGCGGCAAGTCGTGTACATCGCCTTGGCATTGAGATTGAAGGAGAAATCCCAATCCTTCTCCTCGCAGTCGAGGATGGTGCCAGCATGTACGAAGCCGGCGCAATTGAAGAGCACGTCGATCGGACCGAGTTCATCGGCATATGCCTTGACCGCGGCGCTGTCGAGCACGTTCAGCACATGCTTGCTGGCGCCTTCCAGCGTCGAAAGCGTCTGCTCGTTGATGTCGGTGGCATATACATGCGCCCCGAGCGAGATGAAGCGCTCAGCCGTCGCGCGGCCAATCCCCTGTCCCGCCGCCGTGATGACGACCTTCTTGCCTTCCAATCCGTGACCCATAATCCTGATCCTTTCCTCCAGGGCATGATCCCGAGACCGAAAGGCCACGAAGCGAAAATGCGTGGTTGCTTGCGGATAAGATCATGCGAAAACAAACAGCTAGAGCCGCCTGCCCTAGCTTTCGAACGATTGCGCGAAGAGCTGGTTGAGCTTGTCGATGAGGACTGTATGCCGCGCGGCGGTGCGCAGTCCATTGGTAATAATGTTGGAAGCCTCGCTCTGGAAAGCCATGTAGCCGTCATGACGCGGCCGGACATAGGCGCCCTCCAACGTCGCGCGCGTATTGCGGTAAAAATCGAGCGCCGGCCCGTTAACGCTATCGCTGCCCCAGGCGTCGGCATGGCCGGGCTGGCCATTGCCACTGGCGTAGGCGCCCGCCTGCACCGGCCCGCTGGCAATCCAGCGTGCAAAGGCCTTGGCCTCCTCCGGCACCTGCGTCCGGGCCGAAACGGCAATACCCGTGCCGCCGAGCGCTGAGCCTTTGGGCGCGCGGCCATCGATCACGGGCATGTCGGCAAAGGCTAAGCGCGCCGGTCGGAATCCGGCAAAGGAATAGCTGACATAGCCATAGGCGAAGGGGACGACGTCATAGGGGCAATCCAGCTCACCCATCAGCTCGAAGACAGCTATCGGGTCCATGTCGTCACATTTGGCATCCATGCCGCCGACGAGCCGTGCCATCCAGTCGAGCACAGCTTCTCCATCCGCCGTGGCGATCAACTCCGGTCCTTCGACGCTGCAGGGCGTGCCGAGATGTGCCGCAAGCGTGAAGAAGGTCATCAGCGAATGCGGCGGCCGCATCGGCAGGATCGCCCTGCCCCTGGCCGCGAGCGATACGATCTCGGCAAGATCGGTGATCGGCCCACTCAACCGATCCGGCCGGTAGGCCTGAACCTGTGTCGCCGCATCGATCGGGAATCCCCACTGCCGGCCCTGCCAATTGTAGCTCGGATAGGAGCGCCCGACCGTGCCGGCGGCGATTGCGACAAGTTCACCGGCATGGTCCGCATCGTCGAGCGGCAGCAGGCAATTCTCCCGCGTGATCTGGCCGACATGCGGATGGTCGATGACGATCAGATCATAGGCGGCCGCAAGCTCCTCCACTGGAAAGGTCTCGAAATCCTGCAGCGAGCGCTTCTCCCATACGACCTCGACGCCGGTCTTTTCCTTCCAGATGGCCGAGCATGCCACCATCGGATCGTAGCCGCGCGGATGCGACCAGGTCATTCCCTTGAGTGTCACCATCATTCTCTCTCAGTTTGCCGCTTTGCGCTCGACGATCAGAATATGGTCGGCGGCGAGGACGACCTCGTCGCGCTGGTTCAGCACTTCGCAACGCTCGACAACGCGGCCGGACGCCGGGCGCTTCGGATCGTCCTCTTTCGCCGATATCGTCACCCGCGTGCGGATCGTGTCGCCGATATGCACAGGGCGAATGAACCGCAGCCGGTCGTAGCCATAGGAAAAGGCGACGGGATTGATGAGTGAGGCCGTCAGCCCGACGCCGATCGAGAAGATCATCGTGCCGTGGGCAATGCGCTGACCGCCAGGCAAGGTCTTGGCGAATTCCGCGTCCATATGATGCGGAAAGAAATCGCCGGTGTGGCCGGCATGGACAACGAAATCGGTCTCGGTGATCGTGCGTCCGGTCGTTATGCGGACGTGGCCGAGCTCATAGTCTTCAAAGTAGATCCTTTGTTGGGCCATCGCTTACACCTTTGGAAGTCCGGCAATCGGCGTTGCCGGCTCAGCGCTCGATTGATAGGCGGCCTCAACCAGCGCCATGGTCTGCCAGCCATCCTCGACGGAGCCGACCAATGTCTGGTCCTCGCCCGAGGCGAAACGCTGCAGATTGGCCATACGGTTGACGAAGGCATCCGGGAACCAGGCGCCTTCAAGCTTCACCTCGACCCACTCGCTGCCGCCGGCCGGGCGAATCCACAGCTCGTCCGGCTCGCCGCGCGGATAGTCGAGATTGACCCCGAGTTTGATATAGGCCGCACCCTTGGTGCCGGAGATGCGGAACTCGCAGGCCTGGAATTTGCGGCCGAATTCATGGTCGTGATTGACCGAGAGCACACAGCGCACCTTGTCGCCATAGTCGAGGATCGCGGCCGTGCGCGTCTGCGCCACCTCATGGTTCGGATGGCCGATCGTCTTGGCATGCACCCCCTTGGGATTGCCGAGCAGGCCGCGAATGAAATCGAGATAGTGGATCGAGTGCATGGCAATCTCGATCCGCGGTAGGCCTTTCAGGAAAGGCCAGAGCCCCCACGGCGTTGCAAGCGCCAGCCAGGCGTCGAAATCGACGACCTCGCCGAGATAGCCTTTATCGACGGCATCATAGAGCGCCAGCATCATCGGTGCGAACCGAAGCTGGAAATTGACAGCCGCCTTGATGTCGCGCTCGCGGCATACCCGGAGAATTTCCGTCGCCGCAGCCAGATCGGTGCCCATCGGCTTCTGGATCAGCGCAAAAGAGCCGCGCGGCAGCTTGGCAAGGATAGCGGTATGGGCGGCCGGCGGCGTTGCCAGATCGAAGATCGCACCTTCGACGGCAAACGCCTCCGCCTCGGATGCAAAGGCGCAAATGCCCCATTGGGCCGCCAACTCCGCTGCCTTCTCGGCATTCGGATCATAGAGACCGGCGACCGGGAAGCCCGCCTTGTTGTAGGCCGGCAGATGCGCGTCGCCGACGATGCTGCCGGCACCAAAAATGACGATCGGGCGGGGATTCGACGGCTTCGGCCACCATTGGCGGAGAGATTTGGGATCGAAGGTCATTGGATATCTCCGGCGTTGGCGGCAACCTTGCCTTCTCCCCTCGGGCAGAAGATGGCCCGAAGGGTCAGATGAGGGGGTCTCGCGGCATATTCGGAGCTGCGTTGAGCGGAAAGCAAAAGGCGAAGTTCGCCCGGTAACGCCCCCTCAACCCGCGCTCCGCGCGTCCTTCTGCCCGCTGGGGAGAAGGTGCGCACCCTCATCTCAGTCATGATGAAACACCTCTTCCATCATGGCCCACCACTCGCCTTCCTTGCGGGTCTCGAGCGGCTTCTGACAGGGCATGCAGACGGACCACCATTCCTGGTTTTTCGGGCTTGCGGCCATCTTGGCCATGTCAGCCTCGAAATCCGTGCCGACATATTCCCAATAGCCGAAAAGCAGATTTTCCGGCTCCTTCAGGAAGATCGAATAGTTGGTGATGTTGCACTCGGAGATCAGCGCCAGGATCTCGGGCCAGACGGCCGCATGCAGGCGCTTGTATTCCTCGATCTTCGACGGCTCCAGGCCGATCACCATCCCCATCCGCTGCATGGCATATTCCTCCTTCAGCCGTGGATTTCCCGTGTGAATTCGCCGATCGAGCGTGCCTTCACCGCTTCCCAATCCCAGGCGATACCGATACCGGGCTCGGAGGGTGCGATTGCCCTGCCGTCGATGATCTCCATGCCCTTGGTGGTGAGGTCGTCGAGCTGCGGGATATATTCGACATATTTCCCGTTCGGCACGGCGCAGACGAGGCTGACATGCAGCTCCATCAGGAAATGCGGGCAGACCGGAATATCGAAGGCTTCCGCCGCATGTGCCACCTTCAGCCAAGGCGTGATGCCGCCGATACGGGCAACGTCGACCTGGACGATCGAGCAGGCGCCCTTCTGCATATATTCGCGGAAATGCCGGATCGAATACATGGATTCGCCGACCGCAATCGGCGTCGGCGTCGAGCGCGTCAGGCGAATATGGCCATCGAGATCGTCTGATGGCAGCGGCTCCTCGATCCAAGCGAGATCGAGTTCTCTCAACCTTGCAGCACGGCGGATGACCTCATCGACCGTAAAGCCCTGATTACAGTCGGTCATGATCTCGAAACCCATCCCAAGCGCCAGACGCATGGCGGAAAGCCGGTCGTAATCTTCCGAGCCATGCGGCTTGCCGATCTTCACCTTCGAGCCGGAGAAACCCTTGGCCTTCGCCTGCAAGGCATCCTCGACCAAAGCCTCCTTCTCGATGTGCAGCCAGCCTCCCTCGGTCGTGTAGAGCGGGCAACGATCCTTGGCGCCGCCGGCAAGCTTCCAGAGCGGCAGCTTCTGCTTCTTGGCGCGCAGATCCCAAAGCGCCGTGTCGATGGCGGCGAGCGCCAGCGCGGTAATGGCGCCGATGGTCGTCGCATGGGTCGCGAATTCCATTTTGTGCCAGATCGCCTCGATGCAATCGGCATCCTCGCCGATCAGCAGCGGCACGAGATGGTCCGACAGCAGCCGCATGACGGAGGAGCCGCCGGTGCCGATCGTGTAACTGTAGCCGGTACCGACGGCGCCGTCGGAATCGGTGATGGTGACGATCGGCGTCTCCTGGCTGACAAAGCTCTGGATCGCATCCGTCCGCTTCACCTTCGGCGGCAGGTCGACCATGCGCAGCTCAATTTTCTCGATGCGGGCCATGTGCTTGCCTCCCCCGCTCAGATCGCCAGGCTCTTGCCGGTCTCGGTGGAAAAGAGATGCGCCTGGCTGAGGTCGAAGCTCATTTTCAATTGTTCGCCGCTCTTTAATCCGCGCGGATTGAGCATACGCGACACCCATTCGCGACCGGCGAATTCGACGAAGACCAGGGTTTCATTGCCGAGAGGCTCGGTGATGGCGACGGGCAACGTCACCTCATGCACCGCGGCCTCGGCGCCGGAATGAAGGCCATGGCCGCTCGGGAAAATATCGTCCGGGCGTAGGCCGAAGGCAACCTTTTCGCCATCTCTGACCCGATCCGCAAATTGCCCCGGCAGCGGCAGCTTGTCGCCATTCTTGAACACCAGCGCGCCGGCCGAAACCGTTGCCTCCTCGATATTCATCGGCGGCGAGCCGATGAAGCCGGCGACGAAGCGCGTGGCCGGCCGCTTGAACACTTCATCCGGCGTGCCGACCTGCTCGATGTAGCCATCGCGCATGATGACGATGCGGTCGGCAAGCGTCATCGCTTCCACCTGGTCATGGGTGACGTAGATCACCGTCGACTGCACCTTGGCATGCAGCTTCTTGATCTCGGTGCGCATCTGCGTACGCAGCTTGGCGTCGAGGTTCGACAGCGGCTCGTCGAAGAGGAAGACTTCCGGCTGGCGGACGATGGCGCGGCCCATGGCAACGCGCTGGCGCTGGCCGCCGGAAAGCTGTGCCGGGCGACGGTCCATCAACGCTTCCAGGCTAAGGATCGCGGCCGCCTCGTTGACGCGCTGGTCGATTTCCGCCTGCGGCTGCTTGGCGATCTTCAGCGAGAAGCCCATATTCTCGCGCACGGTCATGTGCGGATAGAGCGCGTAGGACTGGAACACCATGGAGATGTTGCGATCTCGCGGTGGCAGGTCGTTGACGATGATATCGCCGATCATGATGGCGCCCTCGGAGACGTCCTCGAGGCCCGCGATCATGCGCAGCGTCGTCGACTTGCCGCAGCCGGAAGGCCCGACAAGGGCGATGAATTCCTTGTCCCTGATATCAAGGTCAATCCCGTGCACGATTTCCAGGGCGCCATAGCGCTTGACGAGTTTTTTGAGCGTAACCTGAGCCATGGGGTTCAACCTTTGACCGCACCGAATGTCAGACCGGACACCAGATGCTTCTGAATAATGAAGGTGAGAGCGAGCGCCGGAACGATCATCACCACCGCGAGAGCGCACATGCCGCGCCAGTCGATGGTGAATTCCGCCGTATAGTCGAGCAGCCCGACCGGGAGTGTCTTGGAATCGACGGAGCGCGTGAGCTGCGAGGCCAATGCATATTCGTTCCAGCAGGTGAGAAAGGCGAAGATGCCGGCGGATGCGATGCCGGGGCCGGCGAGCGGAAATTCCACCTGCCAGAAGGCTTGCCAGCGCGTGCAGCCGTCGATCTGCGCGGCTTCGGCGAGGTCCTTCGGCACCTGCCGGAAGAAACCGTCGATCAGCCAGATGGTGAAAGGCACATTCAGCGCGACATAGGTGAGGATCAGGCCGAAATGCGTGTCGATGATGCCGAGCCGTGCATAGACCATGAAGAGCGGCAGCGATAGCGCGACGCCCGGCACGGAGCGCGTCAGCATCAGGCCGAGGAACACCGCGGATTTGCCGGTGAAGCGGAAGCGCGCGAAGGCATAGCCGCCGGACATGCCGATGATCAGCGCAATGACGGTAGAGGTGACGGAAATCACCAGCGAATTACGGAAATAATCCCAAACGGGGATGCCGCCCTGTCCCGCCCCACCAAACATGGCGCGATAGGCATCGAGCGACAGCTCCTGCGGGATCCAAACCGGCGGCTTCGCCATGATCTCGACCGTGGGCCGCAGCGAGCTGAGGATGATCCAGAAGCCCGGCAGGCAGATGATGAGCATCGCGATGAAAAGGCCGATGAGATAGGCGACTTTTCCGATGCGGCGGCGCATGCGTTGTTCAGCGTTGCGATCCATGATTACCACTCCGCTCCGATCTGGGTGCGGGCAAGCGCCAGCTTACGGAAGAAATAGACTGTGAAGGCGATCGACAGGATGATCGAGACATAGGCCATGGCGTTGGCGAGCCCCATCTGCGCATCGGCATAGGCCGTGCGCCCGACCAGCGTCCAGATCAGCTCGGTGCGGCGCGCCGGGCCGCCATCCGTCATGATCTTGACGATGTCGTAGGCGCGGGCAACGTCGAGCGAGCGGATCGTCATGGCGATAAAGGCGAACGGCATCAGGAACGGCCAGGTGACGTAACGAAAGGTCTGCCAGCTCGTGCAGCCGTCCACTTTCGCGGCCTCCACCGGCTCCTGCGGCATGGCGAGCAGGCCAGCGAGGATGAGGATGGCGAAAACCGACGTCGACGACCAGATTTCGGCGATGACGATCGACAGCAGCGCCAGATTGCCGTCGATCAGCCAGGGGATGGCACTATTGGTTATGCCCAGGGATTGCAGGGCATTGTTGATGATGCCGACATTGTCGTTGAACATGAATTTGAACTGGAAGCCGACGAGCACCGGCGAAAACATCATCGGAAACATCATCAGCGTGCGCAGCACACGCTTGCCGTAAGTTGCCTTGTTGACCAGAAGCGCCAGGCAGAGGCCGAGCAGCATTTCCAGATTGAGCGCGATGGTCAGCAGCACCACGGTGCGCACGAAGGCCGCCAGGAAAACCGGATCGGTGAGAATGCGGGTATAATTCCGCAAGCCGATGAAGGTGAAGAGCGTCGCCGGGCGCGTCAGGCGGAACGGCGTGAAGCTGGAATAGAAGGACAGAAGCAACGGAAACAGCACCACCGCCACAAGCACGATGATCGCCGGAAGAAGCAGCAGGACCGGTGGAGATATTTTCTTATACATGGTTTGCACCTGTCGGCATTCCTCAGCAGCATGGCCCGGACTGCGTGGAATGCGATTGCATGGGGCCGAGAGGCCGGCGTCACAGCCGGCCGGACAGACCGGCCCCTAAAGGCGCAGGTCATACTATTTTTCAAACAACTCCCGCACCCTCTGTCGGATGCGGGAGTTTGATTGCGGCGATCAGAGTGCGCCGGCGTCCTTCAGGACGTCGGTTGCCTTTTGTGCGGCCGTGTCGAGCGCTTCCTTGGAGGTCTTGTCGCCGAGGATGGCGGCCTGAAGCTCAGGATAGACGACGTTGGAAATCTCGATCCATTGCGGCGTGCGCGGAACCGGGAAGGCATACTTCATCGATTCCTGGAAAGTGCTGAGCACTTCCTTCTTGTAAGGATCGGATGCAGCCTGTTGGATGTCCCATTCCCAGACGGCCTTGCGGGTCGGCAGCGTGCCGTTGGCGGCTTCGAGCTTCTGCGAATCGTCGTTGGTAAGGAACCAGACGAGCGAGGCGGCGGCATCCTTGTTCTTGCACGCTTCCGTCACGGAGAAGCCGTGATGGCCGGACCAGCCGGTGTGCTTGCCGGCCGAACCGACAGGCTGCACGACGACGCCGACATTGCCGGCGATCTTCGAGGACTTCGGATCGTTGAAGTAGGTCGCCCAGCCCGGCCAATCGAGATCGAGCGCGACGGTGCCCGACGCAAAACCGGCGCCGAGATCGTCCCAAAGATAGTTGGTCGTGCCGGCCGGAACGGCCTTCGCCTTGTACATGTTCACGAACCAGTCGAGCGCGCGCACGCCGGCTTCGGAATTGAAGGCCGGTTTGCCGTCCTTATCGAGATATTCGCCGCCTTCGGCGACCAGCATTTCATAGAAGCGGCCGTTGATCGCCTCTTCCTTGCCGGGGAACTGCGTGCCGAAGAAGTTCGGCGGATTGGCGAAGAAGGTTGCCTGGTCTGACACTTCCTTCCAGGTCTTCGGCGGCGCCAGGTCGTAGCCGTACTTGGTCTTGAACGCCGTCTTCTTGGCCTCATCGTTGTAGAGGCTCTTCTGATAGTAGAGTGCCGAAACGTCGAACTGAGCGCGCGGCAGCATGACTAGCCGGCCGTCGATGGTCGATGCCTCGATGGTCGAATCGACGAACTTGGCGATCTCTTCCTTCGGCAGCAGCTTGCCGAGGTCAGTATAGAGGTCGGGATACTGAGGGGCGAAGGACGAGTGGTTCGAGCCGACGCACCAGGAAATATCGCCCGACGCCATGTCCGACTTGATTTCCTTGTCGAGCTCGAAGTGGTTCTTCTTGGAGAGGATGTTGACCTTGGCGCCGGTCTCCTTCTCCCACTCGGAAATGCGCCCATAAAGCGGCTCGTATTGCTGGCCACCGATCAGCTTGGCGTCGATCGTCACGCCCGGGAACTTGCCGGGCAGGTCGGCGGCAAAGGCCGCGGAGCTCGCGAGCAATGCCAATACGCCGGCGGCAAGACCGGCCTTCAAATTCCTCATTGAATTTTCCTCCCTAAAGGACCGGACACTCCGCCCGATCGCCTCACGATCCAAATATGGATCAATGATTTATATGTAAACACCTTATTCACTGACCGTCAAGCGGGATCACAGGCGCTTGCAAATCGCTTTCATTCATATATGAATGGTGAATCATATTTCTCTGATGAGGCCCTATGAGTGTAGAAGACGATAGCGATCGATACCGCGCGCCGGCGCTGGACAAAGGCCTCGATATCCTGGAGCTGCTGGCGCGGATCGACGGCGGCCTGACGCAGGCCGAAATCGCCAAGGCGCTCGGCAAAAGCCCGAACGAATTCTACCGTATGCTCGATCGCCTGGTCCGGCGTGGCTATGTACAGCGTCAGGACGGCGATCGCTTCTATCTGACCCTCAAGCTCTTCGGCCTGGCGCACTACCACGCGCCGGTGCGCCGGCTTGTTTCCTTCGCCACGCCGCTGATGCGCGAATTCTCCAACCGCGCCGAGCAAGCCTGCCATCTGGCGATTTTCGACCGCGGCTCGGTCGTCGTCATCGCCCAGCAGGATTCGCCGACCTATTGGGGCATCTCGATCCGCGTCGGCGCCCAGATCAATTTGTATAATACCGGCTCCGGCCACATTCTTCTGGCATTCAAGGATGAAAAACAGCGCCAGATGATGATCAATGAGCAGAGGCGCCAGGAACAGGACGCGGAGGAGCCGCCGGCCGATCTCGAGGAAAAGCTCTCGGCAATCCGCGAGAAGGGCTTCGAAACCATGAACAGTCTGCAGACGAGTGGCGTTCACAATATTTCTGCACCAATCCTGGCGATGGACGGCAATGCACTGGCAGCGCTGACCTGCCCCTATATCGAGCCCGTGAACCAGAAGGCACCGACACGCGAACAGGTCGTCGAATATGTGCGGGAAGCGGCCAAGGATATCTCCGAAACCGTCGCCGGCACGGTCGACAAGGCGGAGTTATAATTTTTATTTGAATAAACTATTCTTATGTGAGTATATGTTGAGCAAGCAGGTATGGGAGGAACACCATGCTTTTCGACAGCCACTTGCATATTGTCGACCGAAAAAAGCTCGCCTATCCCTGGCTAGCTGGCGCCGGTGCGCTCAATCGCGACAGCCTCTGTGAGGACTATGCGCGCGAAGCGAAGCGCCTCGGCATCACCGACACGCTTCACATGGAAGTCGATGTCGCCGAAGAGGATATCGAACGCGAGACCGACTATGTCAAAGGTCTGAGCCGTGAGCCCGGCAGCCTGCTGCGCGGCGCGATCGCCGCCTGCCGTCCGGAAAATGCCGGCTTTCCCGCCTATCTCGAACGCGTGCTCGCCGACCCCTTCGTAAAAGGCTTCCGCCGGGTGCTGCATGTCGTTCCCGACGACGTTTCCGAAGGCGCACTTTTCCGCGAAAATTTGAAGCGGCTCAACAATACACGGCTCACCTTCGATCTATGCGTCCTCCCGCATCAGATTTCCCAGGCGATCGCGCTAATCGACCTCAATCCCGACATCCGCTTCGTGCTCGATCATTGCGGCGTGCCGGCAGTAAAGGATGGATTGAGCGAAAGCTGGTCGTCTGGGATCAGTGAGGTTGCCAAACGGCCGAATGTTACCGTGAAGATCTCCGGTGTCGTTGCCTATACCGATCCCGATAACTGGTCGCCAGAAACACTGCGTCCCTTCGTCGAACACTGCATCACAAGCTTCGGCTGGGATCGCGTCATCTGGGGCAGCGATTGGCCGGTCTGCACGCTCGCCGGCAATCTCTCCACCTGGGTCGCCGCCACCCATGCCTTGATGCAAGGCGTAAGCGCCGACGAACGCAATCGGCTCTATCATCTTAACGCCAAGCGCCTCTGGTCTCTCTGAGACCGGCGCGTTTCCACCGAAAGCCAATGCCATGACCGCCACCGTCGGCATTTCCAGCACCCACCCCAAGACCATGCCGGCGGATCATGCCGATATTCCCGTCTGGAACTCGGAAAACTGGTTCTATGAAGACTTCGAGATCGGCCACAAGATCCGCTCGCTGCGGCGGACGATCTCCGAAGGCGAATCCCAGCAGTTCAACGCCCTTGTTCTCGATATGCATCCCTATGTCAGCGACCAGATCTTTGCGGAGACGGAAGGTCTGTTCGGCAAGCGCCTCGTCGCCGGCGCCTTCGTCTTCTCCGCCGGCCTCGGCCTCGTCGCCACCAACTGCATCAACGCCTTTTCCTATGGCTATGACAGGCTGCGCTTCATCAAGCCCACCTTCATCGGCGACACGATCTACACCATCCGCACCAATCTCGATAAACAGCCGAAATATAAGGATCTCGGCCTGATCCGCTCTTCCTACGAAGTCTTCAAGGGCGAAGGCGAGCTGGTGCTCTATTGCGAGCATATCCAGACGGTGCGCTACAAGGACGGCCGGCCCGCGGACGCTCCGGAGTTGAAGGGCTGAGATGATCGAAGGCAATAATGGCGGCCTGCTCGACGGCATCACGGTGCTCGATATGAGCCAATTCCTGGCTGGGCCGATGGCCGCGCTGCGGCTTGGCGATCTCGGCGCGCGGGTGATCAAGATCGAGCGTCCCGATGGAGGCGATCTCTGCCGCCGGCTTTATCTCAGCGACACCGAGATTGGCGGCGACTCGACGCTCTTCCACGCGATCAATCGCGGCAAGGAAAGCGTTGCCATCAATATGAAGGACGAAGGTGACCTGCAGGACCTGCGCGTGCTGATCGCAAAGGCCGACGTCATCATCCAGAATTTCCGCCCCGGGGTCATCGACCGCCTGGGTCTCGACTACGTCACGGTCGCGAAGATCAATCCCCGCATCGTCTATGGCAGCATCACCGGCTACGGGCCCGATAACGAATGGCGGCATTTCCCCGGTCAAGACCTGCTTGCCCAGGCCCGCTCCGGCGCCATGTGGCTGAACGGTGAAGCCGATGACGGTCCGGTGCCCTTCGGCCTCGCGGTCGCCGACATGCTGGCCGGCAATCTCATCGTCCAGGGCATTCTCGCCGGCCTCGTGCGGCGCGGCGTCACCGGTCAGGGCGTCCATGTCGAAACCAGCCTGCTGGAAGCGATGATCGATTTCCAGTTCGAGGTACTGACCACCCATCTGAACGACGGCGGCCGCCTGCCGAAGAAATCCTCCGTGCGCAATGCCCACGCCTATCTCTCGGCTCCTTACGGCGTCTATCATTGCGCCGATGGCTGGTTGGCGCTGGCCATGATGCCGCTCGCGAATCTGGCGCCGCTCTTCGAGCTTCCGGCGCTTGCCGATTATACGCCGGACGAGGCCTTCTCCCGCCGCGACGAGATCAAGAGCCTGATCGCTGCCCGCCTGCACGAGAAGACGGTGAGGGAATGGCTCGCCATCCTGGAGCCCGCCGATATCTGGGCCGCGGAGGTGCTGGACTGGCCGAAACTGCTGCAAAGCGCTGCCTTCCGCCAGCTCGACATGCTGCAGACGGTAACCCGCGACGACGGCACCTCCGTTCGCACAACGGCAAACCCGATCCGCGTCGACGGTGTCAGGAGCAAGAACAGCTTTGCGGCGCCGACGATCGGTGGTCAATCGGAGCAGATCAGGGCGGAATTTATTGGGTAGGCTTTTCCGCCCTATCATCCGAAACAAAAAAAGGGCGCCGCATCTCTGCGGCACCCTCTTAAACAACGGCCCTCTTCAAAAAGAGAAGCAACCTCGCATTAGGCAGCGGCGAGCTGCAGTTCCTTGCCGACCATGGTGCGAAGGGCGACCAGATCCTTGGCGAAGGCGCGAATGCCTTCGGCGAGCTTTTCGGTTGCCATCGCATCTTCGTTCATCATCCAGCGGAAGGTCCGTTCATCGACGGCGATCTTGGAGACGGAAGTCTTGTTTTCCGGCGAGAGCTTGCGCTCCAGCTTGCCTTCATCCTTGGCGAGTTCGTCAAGCAGGTTGGGGCTGATCGTCAGGCGATCGCAGCCGGCCAGCGCTTCGATTTCGCCGGCGCTGCGGAAGGAGGCGCCCATGACGATCGTCTTGATGTCATTGGCCTTGTAGTAATTGTAGATCTCGCGAACAGAAATAACGCCCGGATCTTCTTCTGGCGTGAACTCCTTGCCGGTCGACTTCTTGTACCAGTCGAGGATGCGGCCGACGAAGGGCGAGATCAGGAAAACCTTGGCGCCGGCGCAGGCAACGGCCTGGGCCTTGCTGAAGAGCAGCGTCAGGTTGCAGTCGATGCCTTCCTTCTGCAGGACTTCGGCGGCGCGGATGCCTTCCCAGGTGGATGCGAGTTTGATCAGGATGCGGTCATGGCCGATGCCGCGTTCCTTGTAGGCAGCGATGATGGAGCGGGCCTTGGCGATCGAACCTTCGGTGTTGAAGGAGAGATCGGCGTCGACTTCCGTCGAGACGCGGCCGGGAACGAGGCCGGAGAGAGCGGCGCCAACGGAGATTGCCAGGCGGTCGGCGACGGCAGCGGCAACGGCGTCCGGCGTACCACCCTGCTTCTTGCCCCAGGCGACGGCTTCCTTGATCGCGTCGGCAAACATCGGCGTGCCGAGCGCCTTCAGGACGATGGTCGGATTGGTCGTGCAGTCGACCGGCTTCAGGCGGGCAACCGCCTCGATATCGCCGGTATCGGCCACGACCGTCGTCATAGCGCGAAGTTGGTCAAGCTTGGATGTCATGATACGTATCCTTGTTGAATTGGCCCATTGAATTGAGAGATATTGACCGGCGAATTCCGTCCGGTTCGATGGACGACACGAAGACTGCAAGCGGATTGCGCCGTTCCTTCTCCTATGCCTCGGTAACGGGAGAAAAAGCGCGAAAGTTCCATTTCCGGTGAACGGTCAAAGCCGCGAAGAAGCAATTGCCGAAGACAGGCTTTCCGCCAAAACCGAGCGCCCTATATGGCTCCCTGCTTGGCCAGACGCATCCACGGCGCAGCACTCGCACATTGCCCTCCTCGACTGGACAAAGACCGACTTCCTCACGGCGACTATCATCAATCTCGCAGCGAAAAGTCAAGGACATTTGTGCATTTCAATTGACATAAGTTTCAAGCCATAGAATATCGGCAATAGAAGCTGATCTTGCTCGCCCCTGTCATGCACGATCGCCGCAACCTTTGTCGTTTGCGATCATTAAAACAAAAAGGGCGTGCAGAAATCTTGCCGGAGGACCTGTGGCCAAACTCAGACGTGGGACACACACCGCCTATTCCGAGACGGCGTCTCTGAGGCTGCGCGCTGCCTGGCTCTATTACAATCAGGGTCTGACGCAGAAGGATGTTGCCGAGCAGCTCGGCATCAGCCGCACCACTGTGATCCGTCTGCTGGACGAGGCGATGCGCCGCAGCGAAGTGCAGATCTGGATCAATGAAGGCATCGACGATTGCGTCGAACTCGCGATCAAGCTGGAGCGTGCCTATGGGCTGGACGAGGCGATCGTCGTTCCCTCGCCTGCAGGCGGAGACGTCGACGCGCAGGCAAAAAGCGTTGGCCTGGCGCTCGGCCAGTTCCTGACCGAGGCGATTCCCGACAATTATACGATCGGCGTCGGCTGGGGCCGGACGATGACGGCTTCGCTCGCAAGCTTTCGCCCGCCACGCCGCGACAATTGCAAAGTGGTTTCGCTGCTCGGTGGCATCGTCGCTGTCCAGCAGACCAATCCCATCGACTATACCTGGCGTTTGGCGAGCCAACTCGGCGCGGAATGCTACATGTTCCTGGCACCGCTTTTGGTCGATTCCATTGAGACCAAGCGCAATCTGATTGAAAAATGCGGTCTGGAGGCGATCTACCGCCTGGCCGAAAGCCTCGATCTCGCCATCGTCAGTTGCGGCGATATCGGCCCCCGTTCCACCTCGCTGTCGGAAGGCTTCATCTCGAAGCAGGTGCTGGATCAGTTGATCGAGGCGGGCTGCGTCTGCGATACCATGTTCAATTTCCTCGATGCCGAGGGCAATTCCGTCGATCATCCGATCAACAAGCGCGTCATGTCGGTCGATCTCGACACCCTAAAGAAGGCCAAGCACATCGTCCTGTCTTCCGGCGGCGCACACCGCGCCCTTGCAATCCGCGCCACTATCAAGCGCATCGGGTGCAATACCCTGATTACGGACGAAGGCGCCGCAAAGGAACTGTTGCAGATGGCGATGGCAAAGGCAGCTTGACTCCTGCCCTCACCCCGGCGGGAGAAGGCAGAGCCCCTCAAGCCTTCCCCGCTTCCCAGCCCAACATAGCCCGCTTGCGCGTCAGGCCCCAATGATAGCCGGTGAGATCGCCGTTCTTGCCGAGCGCGCGGTGACAGGGAACGACGAAAGAAACGGGGTTGCGGCCGACGGCGGCGCCGACCGCGCGCATCGCCGTCGGCTGGCCGATGTCTTTGGCGATATCGGAATAGGTAACTGCCCGGCCCATCGGGATCTTCAACAGGCTTTCCCAGACCCGCACCTGGAAATCCGTGCCGATCAGCACGACGCGCAGCGGCTGTTCGCTCGACCATTTCGATGGCTCGAAAATCCGCGCCGCATAAGGCATGGTCGCCTGCAGGTCCTCGGCATATTGCGCATTCGGCCAACGGCAGGTCATATCCTCCAGGCAAGCCTTCTCGTCGCCGGAATCGCTAAAGGCAAGGCCGGCAAGACCGCGGTCTGTGACCATGATCAGCGCCAAGCCGAAGGGCGAGATATGGAACCCGTAGCGGATGATAAGCCCGCCGCCCTTCGCCTTCCATTCGCCGGGTGACATCGCCTCATGCGTGACGAAGAGATCGTGCAGCCGGCTTGGCCCGGAAAGCCCCACTTCGAACGAGGTTTCCAGCAAGGGCAGGTCTTCCTCGCGCAGCAGCCGCTTGGCATGGTCGAGCGTCACGGCCTGCAGGAAAGCCTTGGGCGACAGTCCGGCCCAACGGGTAAAGGTCTTCTGCAATTGAGTGGGCGATTGTCCGAGTCGTTCGGCGATCGTTTCCAATGACGGCTGATCGCGATAGTCCTCGGTGATGAGCTCGATCACCCGGCGGACGGTGTCGTAGTCCGGCCCTTCCGGGGTGATGTCTGTCTTCAACTGTGCGATAGCATTCATAATCTTTCTCCTTAAAAAGGAGAACACCACGAAGAGAAGGGTAAAACCACCCGTTTCTTGCCTGGATGCCTATATCCGCTGCGTCACCGTGGCGAGGGCGCGTTTGAAAGCCTTCGCAAAGCTCTCCCGGTCCTCCGGATTGAGAAAAGAGCCGACATCGGTGTGATGGCTTCGATCGCGGACATGCATCGAGACAACACCGATTTCACTGTGCCGGCGGACAAGGAAACGTGTCCAGAACGGATTGAAACGGTGTTCGACCATGCGGCCCGAGGGCGAGAATTTGCGGATCGAAACGTCGGTGCGCGACACCGTCACCTCCTCCCGCACCCTGCCAGAGCGGTAATTCAGCCAGAAGGCGCCATAGAGCAGGGTGAAATCCGCCCCGAAGAAGACGCCGATAGGCCATGCGCCGCGGATGACGAACAAGATGCCATAGATCAGGCAGAACGCTCCCGCCAGAGTCACCATCACCTTGAATCCCCGTCGCCCCAGGGAGCGGTGAGGAAACAATTCGGCGGCGAAGACCGGCTTGTTGCTATCGATGTCAGTATCGGCGTTGCGTTCGGTCATAGGACTTGAGTATAGGTCGTTCATGGCAAACCCCAAGACCAAATCCAGCGCGCAAACCATGAAAAAGTCAAATGCGGCCGCAAGCCGCAAGCCGGCTTTTAAAAGCCCCTATTCCAAGGCAAATCTGGACGAGATCTTTCGTCGTTTCTCCATCCAGCGGCCTGAGCCGAAGGGGGAACTGGAGCATGTCAATCCCTTCACGCTGGTGGTTGCCGTGGCGCTGTCGGCGCAGGCAACCGATGTCGGCGTCAACAAGGCGACCCGCGCTCTCTTTGCCGTCGCCGATACGCCACAGAAGATGCTCGATCTCGGCGAAGATCGCATCCGCGACTACATCAAGACGATCGGCCTCTACCGCAACAAGGCGAAGAACGTCGTGGCATTGTCGGAGAAATTGATCCGGGATTTCGACGGCGAGGTGCCGCAGACGCGCGAAGAGCTGATGACGCTGCCCGGCGTCGGCCGCAAGACCGCCAATGTCGTGCTCTCCATGGCCTTCGGCCAGGCAACGCTCGCCGTCGACACCCATATTTTCCGCATCGCCAATCGCCTGCGGCTTGCGCCTGGCAAGACGCCGGACGAGGTCGAACAGCGGCTGATGAAGGTAATCCCTGACAAATACCTCTACCACGCGCATCACTGGCTGATCCTGCACGGGCGCTATGTCTGCAAAGCGCGCAAGCCGGAATGCGAACGCTGCGTCATCGCCGATCTCTGTCGCTCGCCGGAAAAGACCTGGGACATCCCAGCGCCATTAGTAGAGCTACCGCCGCAACTGGTCGGCGCCGCCGATTAGAGCTGCAATCGTCCTATATCTGCAATTTTCAGCCGCGACGAGCCGCTTCCTTCTGGGAAAGAAGCTTGTGCAAGTGCACCATCATCCCCGCGGCAAACAGCGGCGTCAAAAGGTTGACCAGGGGAATGGCGAGGAAGGCGGCGATCACCAGACCGGCAAGGAAAACGGTGAAGGCATATTTGCTGCGAAACCGTCGTGCCTCTTCCGGCGGCCGGAAGCGCATGGCGGCAAATTCGAAGAACTCCCGGCCAAGCAAATAGCCGTTGACCAGGAAGAAGGCGACGAGATTGACGCCGGGAATGAAAAGCAGAAGCAGCGCGATGATGTTGCCCACGACAACGATGCCGAGGAATTTCAGCGAACTCTTCATCGCCGGCACAAATGGCAGCGCTTTTCCCGGCGCATCGGCCGGATAATCCCTCTTCTCCACCACCTCAGCGACATCGTCGAGAAAGAGCCCTGCGATCAGTGCCGTAACCGGTGAGATCAGCAACGCCAAGCCTAGCGCCAAAACAAGGCCCGCCAGAACGGCGAGAAGAAAGGTGAGCCAGCTCGTCCAATCCGGTACGGGCGGCATGACGCTTTGTAACCACGGCAATACGAAGGCGATGAAGCTGCTGCGCAGCGCAAACCAGAGAGCGATAAGCGCCAGCAATGTGAGCCCGAGGACTTTCCAAAAAACCTTGCGCGTCTCGGCTGCAAAGAGATTGGCGACGGAAAGACGCGCGGCATGGATGATCATTCGTCCGATATCCCGTTAGTCGTGGCCGGATATGTAAGTAGTAATTGCAGATATATCAATATATTCCCGCCGGCCGCGTAATAACCCTCACCCATTTGAATTGTTGTAATCAAGTACGCACTAATATATTGTGGGTTTCATATGAAAAACAACAACCTAACATGATTAGCGGTCATCCAAAATCTGCAAGCACTCCGATTGTTTCCGCATTCGGCGCGATCACGCTTAGGATAGACCGTCAGCGAGGCGCAACATTTGGAAGACCTTGGCCAGAAGCTTAGACAATATATCAAAACAGGCACTCCCGCCGAGCGTCGAATCGCCAAGTATTTCTCCGAACACTTGAACGAGTTGCCCTTTGAAACCGCCTCTTCCGTCGCCGACAGGCTGGAATTGAGCCCGATGACTGTCGGGCGTTTTCTGCGGTCGCTCGGCTATCAGGGCCTGGATGGCATCAAGGTGCACCTGCGGGAAAATGTGACCCCGGTGACGCTGCAACTGCCGAACGTTCTGGAACAGTTGCAGAAGGACGCCAACGAGGGACGCCCGATTGCCGGCCAGATCGCCGAGCAGGTCGAGATGCTGCAGCATATCTACAATCTCACCAGCCAGCCGCACTGGCTGGATGCGGTCGCGACGATCCTGTCGTCCAGCGAGGTTTTCGTCACCGCGCATCTTAGTCTCGCAAGTCTCGGGCGCCATCTCTGCGACCGTCTCGCATTCGCACGCGATCATGTGCAGTTCCTCGACGGCTCCAATGGCAGCTATATCGAGCTGCTCGGCCATCAGTCGAACGACGCATTGGTGGTGATCGTCGATTCGCCTCGCTTCGTCGCCTCGCGGTTGCTTGCGCGCTCCGCCCGCCGCTCTGGCTACAAGGTGCTGCTGATCACCAGCCAATATACCGAATGGGCGCATGAATTCGCCAATATGACGCTGTCACTGCCGCCGCTGCGCGCCGGCAACCACGAAAACCTGTCGGCAATGATGGCGCTGTTGGAATTCCTGGCCGTTGCCGTCATTCATGCGGCCGGCGAAGAGGCGGAGAGCCGCATCCACAGGATCGAAGAGCTGGAAGGCATGTTTGCCCACGCGCCCCTTCGATAATGGTCGACAAGCGATGGCTTGGACGCCAGAAAGTCCTTCCGGCGTTTTTTATTCCATGGACTCCAGCTCGGCGCGATGGCGATACATCGCGAGAAAGCGCCGATAATCGCGATCATAAAGCGTCTTCTTGCCCTTGTCCGGCATGCGCTCGTGACCGCCGGGATACATGGCCGCGCCGGCCGTTGCGAGGCTGTCGTAAAGACCGCAGGAGACGGAAGCGGCGATCGCCGTTCCCAAGAGCACCGCCTCGTTCATCTTCGGCACGACCACCTTGCAGCCGGTGATGTCGGAATAAAGTTCCATCAGAACCGCATTCTTCACGTGGCCGCCGGCGACATGCAGCGTATCCGGCACGTACCCGTAGTCATGCATTTTCTCGAGGATATGGCGGAGACCGAGCGCGACGCCGACGCAGGTGCGCCAATAGAGGCGGCAGAGGCCGTCGAAGGATGCATCCAGCGTCAGGCCGCTGACGACGCCGACCGCATGCGGATCGGCAAGCGGCGAGCGGTTGCCGTGAAAATCCGGAAGCACATGGATGCGCTCGCCAAAGGCATCGCCCTCGACGGCGCGAAGCTCCGCGATGCGCCTCACGATACGGTCGTGCAGCGCCGCCGTCGGTTCGCCGCCGGCCGCATGCATGCCGACGATATGATCGAGCAGCGCACCGGTCGCCGATTGCCCGGCTTCGACCAGCCAGGTGTCCGGAAACACGGCTTCGTAATAGGGGCCCCACATGCCGGTGCTGCGCTTGCGTTCGCGCGAGAAAGAGACGATGCAACTCGACGTTCCGGCAATCAGCGCCAATTGGTGTTCCAGCGCGTTGAGGTCGCCGGCATGGCCGCCGAGCGTGCCGAGCGCGCCCGCATAGGCATCGATCATGCCGGCGCCGACATGACATTCTCGGTCGAGCCCCAAAGCCTCCGCCGCTTGCGCTGTCAGCGTGCCGACGCTTTCCCCAACCGGAGTTGTCTCTTCCGGCAGGTTGCCGCGTTCGCGCAGATCGCCAAGACCGATCACATTGAGGAAATCCGTCTGCCAGCCGGGTTCGCGGTGCGCGAGATAATTCCATTTCGCCGTCAGCGTGCAGCGCGAGCGCGCAAGCGAACCAGTGGCCTTCCAGGTCATGAAATCGGCGAGGTCGAAGAAATACCCGGCCCTTGCCCAGCTCTGCGGCAGATTTTGCTTCAGCCACATCAGCTTCGGCATCTCCATTTCCGGCGACATGAAGTGACCGGTATGTTCGAGAACCTGATGCTTGGTCGCCGTGCAGAAATCCGCTTCGGCAAGCGCCCGGTGATCGAGCCAGACGATGGTGTCGAACCGGTCCTCGCCCCCGGTCGAGATCGTGAGCGGCTGGCCATCCGCGTCGCGCACCACCAGCGAACAGGTGGCATCGAAGCCGATGGCGCCGATGACGGAGATATCGACGCCGGAGGCCGCAACGGCGGCGCGCACCGCTGTGCAGACAGCGGCCCAGATGTTTTCAGAATCGTGCTCGGCGTGATTTTCACGCGGGCGGTTCATGATGATCGGATGTTCGCCCTTACCCAGCAGAGCACCGCGGGATGTGAACACGCCGGCGCGCGCGCTGCCAGTGCCGATATCGACCGCAACCACATGATCACGCATTCAGTATGGGCCCCGTCCATTTATGGCTTATTGCGGACAAGGTGTATCAAATCCGACATTGCGTCAAACACGACTTCTGGGGAAAGCCGCTCCAGTTCTGCCCGGTAACTCGGCGAATGAGCATGCGAGCCGCCGATGAAAGCGAACACCGTCATGCCGGCCGCCCTCGCTGCCGTGATCCCGGCCGGACTGTCTTCGATGACGATACAGTCCTGCGGCGCGACCTGCATCTGCTTGGCGGCATAGAGGAAGAGATCGGGTGCCGGCTTGCCGCGCTTGACCATGCTGGCGCTGAAAATATTCGGCTCCAGCCGCTCCAGCAGGCCGGTAACGCCGAGCGACAACCGGATGCGCTCTATCTGGCTGGAAGAGGCGACGCAACGCGGAACGGTCAGCGCGTCCAGCGTCTCGGCAATGCCGCCGATGGGCTTCAGTTCGTTCCGGAAGCGTTCATAAAGGTCATTGCGGATACGATCGAGAAAATCCTGATCGATGAAGACGTCGAACTCCGTCTCCAGCGTATCGACGAGCGTGGCGAGGCTCTTGCCGAGAAAGCGGCTGTAGATGTCCTCCTCGCTCATATCGACGCCGACATCACGCATAGCCTGGAGGAGCACGCTGACGGACAGCGGTTCACTGTCGACGAGCACACCATCGCAGTCGAAGATTACGAGTCCCTTCTCCGCACCAGTCATCGCAGATCCAACCCGAACCCTGTTGAGCCGCGCCTCTTCAAACGCAGGCCTGGCCATAAAAATTCGGCCGGGACTTGGACGCCCCGGCCGATAGACAGTTATTCCGCGAGTTTGTTATCGAGGTATAGCTGCAGGGTAACGCGGGTCCCCTTTTCCCACAGCGTTTTTAATGCATGGGCAAAGCGCTTGCGGAAAAGATCCGATTTGGCGACGTCGCCGAAAATATCATCGAAGACGAGGAAGGCGCCCGGGTCGTCCTTGGCCTTCAGCGCGGCGGCATGTAGCCGGTCGGCGCTGGCATCGTTGAAAACGATGTCCTTGCCGCTGTCGGTGGTGCCGGCGAAATAGCGGCACCACAGCGCCGAAACCAGCGCCAGGCCCACGACATCCTCTTTGCGGCGCAAACGATCGGCCGTCGACGGCAGGATGAACTTCGGCTGCCGGTTCGAACCGTCCTGTGCCAAGCGCGGAATGGTGTCGGCAATCTTCGGATTGGAGAAGCGCCGCTCGATCAGCTTGAAATAATCGGCAAGCACCGTGTTCGGCACCGGCGGGATGACGGGAATGATCTCTTCGTTCTCGAGCTTGGCGAGGTAAGCGCGGATCAAGGGCTCTTCCATGGCCTCGTGCACGAAATGTACGTCCATCAGCGCCGCCGGATAGGCGATTGCCGCATGGCCGCCGTTCAGGATGCGGATTTTCATATGCTCGTAGGGCGTAACATCCGGCACGAAAGTAACGCCGACCTTTTCCAGCGCCGGACGGCCTGCCGGAAAATTGTCCTCCAGCACCCACTGCTTGAACTCTTCGCAATAGACCGGCCAGTTGTCCTCGATATCGAAGAATTCCTTGAGCAGATCGATCTCGCGTGCGCCGGTTGCGGGCGTAATGCGGTCGACCATGCCGTTCGGGAAGGCGACGTTGGCGGCGATCCAGTCGGCAAAAGCGGGATCCGAAAGCTTCGCCGTGCCGACGACGGCGGCTTTGGTGACACCGCCATTGTGGGGAATGTTGTCGCAGGACATGACGGTAAAGGGTTGCAGACCGGCGGCACGGCGGGCCTTGAGGCCGGCGACGATCAGGCCGAACACCGTCTTCGGCGCATCCGCATTCTGACCGTCGGCAACGATGGCCGGATGGGCGGGATTGAACTTGCCGGATGCGTCGATGAAATAGCCGCCTTCGGTGATCGTCATCGAGACGATGCGGATCGAAGGATCGGCAAGCTTGGCGATGATGACCGCAGCGTCGCCGACCGGCAGAATGTCGATCATCGGCGCGGTTACGCGCGCAGCGGTGCGATTATTGTCCTGTTCGACCACCGTCGTCAGGAAATTCTGAGCCGCGAGCTTCTCGCGCATGGCGGCGTCCGAAGGCAGGACGCCGGCGCCGATGATCGCCCAATCGTGGTTCTGGCCGACATTGAAAAGGTCGTCGAGGTAGACCGCCTGATGGGCGCGATGGAAATTGCCCACGCCGAAATGAACGATGCCCGCCGACAGCGACTTTGGATCATAGGCCGGGATGGCAGCCGTTGCAGCCGCCTCCTGAAGGGTTGCGAGCGATAATTTGCACGTCATGTCTCAAGTCCTTCTGAAAGGTCTTCTGCTCCGGATGGATTGGGAATGCCTTATCCGGCTAGGATGGCCTGGGCCCATCTGATGTGGCCCAGGTCTAATAGTATTCGCCATGCCGCGTGAGGCCGGACATGGCGAGGGCGCGCGATTTAGATCGACTGCCCCCTATCGTTGAACCGGTGGATGCGGGATTTGTCGGGAGTCAGATAAACGGTATCGCCGGCGCGTGCCGGGAAATCGCCGGTTCCGCGGGCCGTGATGGTGCCGATGCCATCGGCATCGATATGCAGGAAGGTGTCGGAGCCGAGATGTTCGGCGACGTTCACCCTGCCCTGCCAGTCCCCCTCGGTGGTCGACAGCAGTACGTGTTCCGGACGGACGCCGATCGTGTGGGCGCCGAGGTTCTGGGCATAGGCGCCCGTGACGAAGTTCATCTTCGGCGAGCCGATGAAGCCGGCAACGAAGATGTTCTGCGGGTTACGATAGAGCTCGAGCGGCGAACCGACCTGTTCGACATTGCCGCGGTTCAGGACGACGATCTTGTCGGCCATGGTCATGGCCTCCACCTGATCGTGGGTCACGTAGATCATTGTCGTCTTGAGCTGATTGTGCAGTTCGCTGATTTCGAGGCGCATGTTGACGCGCAATGCCGCATCGAGGTTCGACAAGGGCTCGTCGAACAGAAAGGCTGCGGGCTGACGTACGATGGCACGGCCGATGGCGACGCGCTGGCGCTGGCCACCTGAGAGCTGGCGCGGCTTGCGTTCCAGATAGTCCGTCAGGTTCAGAACACGTGCCGCATCCGCCACTTTCTTGTCGATCTCCGCCTGTGCCAGGTTCGCCATCTTGAGCGGAAAGGCGATATTCTTGCGAACGCTCATGTGCGGATAGAGCGCGTAGGATTGGAACACCATGGCGAGGCCGCGCTGGGCCGGCGCCAGATTGGTGCCGTCCTTGCCGTCGATCATAATCTGGCCGCTTGAGACATCCTCGAGGCCGGCGATCAGACGCAGCAGCGTAGACTTGCCGCAACCGGAGGGACCGACGAACACGACGAACTCGCCGTTATTGATTTCGAGGTCGATGGAAGGGATGACCTTGGCTTCGCCGAAGACCTTAGAAACCTTCTTAAGGACAATGCTACCCATGTTTCTCTTCCTTACTTAACCGCGCCAAAGGTGAGGCCGCGAACGAGTTGTTTTTGCGAAAACCAGCCGAGGATCAGGATTGGGGCGATCGCCATGGTCGATGCCGCCGAAAGTTTGGCGTAGAACAAGCCTTCCGGGCTGGAATAGGAGGCGATGAAGGTGCTGAGCGGCGCCGCGTCCACGGCGGAGAGATTCAGCGTCCAGAAGGCCTCGTTCCATGCGAGGATGATGTTGAGAAGCATCGTCGAGGCAAGGCCCGGGATCGCCATCGGCGTCAGCACATAGATGATCTCCTTGGCCAGCGACGCGCCGTCCATGCGGGCCGCTTCGAGGATCTCGCCGGGGATTTCCTTGAAGTAGGTATAGAGCATCCACACGATGATCGGCAGGTTGATCAGCATCAGTACGACGACCATGCCGAGACGGCTGGCGAACTGATTGTTGAGCAGACCGAATGCCTGGAACAGCAAATAGATCGGGATGAAGGCGCCGACGGGCGGCATCATCTTGGTGGACAGCATCCACATCAGCACGTCCTTGGTGCGCTTGGTCGGCGAAAAGGCCATGGCCCAGGCCGCCGGAACGGCGACGATCAGACCAAGGATCGTCGAACCGAAGGCGATGAGCACCGAGTTGCCGAAGTGGAGGAAATAGTTCGAGCGCGATTGCACCTCGAAATAATTCTCCAGCGTCCAATGGAAGAAGAGGAATTGCGGAGGCGAGGCGATGGCGTCGCCCTCCGTCTTGAAGCTCGTCAGGAACGTCCAGAGGATCGGGAAGAAGATCAGGATCGCGACCACCCAGGCGGCGACGGATACGACCACCTTATGTTTGGTTGAGACAGTACGAGCCATCTTAAGCCTCCAGATTCTTGCCGACTGCGCGCATCAGGAAGATCGCGACGATATTGGCGAGGATGACGGCAATGATGCCGCCCGCCGACGCGCCGCCGACGTCTTGCTGCAGAACGAGCTGCGAATAGACCAGGTAAGTGAGGTTGGTCGTTGCCGTGCCCGGGCCGCCATTGGTGGTGACCAGGATTTCGGCGAAGGCCGAAAGCAGGAAGATCGTCTCGATGAGAATGACGACCGTGATCGCACGCGCCAGATGCGGCAGGATGATGTAGATGAACTTCGACACCGCGCCGGCACCATCCATTTCGGCGGCTTCCTTCTGCTCTTCGTCGAGCGACTGCAAAGCAGTCAGCAGGATGAGCGTTGCGAAGGGCAACCACTGCCAGGCAACGATGATGATGATCGAAAACAGCGGAATCGTCTCCAGCCAGGTCAGCGGATCGAGCCCGACGAGCTTGAAAAGATACGCCAGAAGCCCGTTCACCGGGTTCATGAACATATGTTTCCAAATAAGGGCGGCGACCGTCGGCATGACGAAGAAGGGCGCGAGCACCAGCATGCGCACGATGCCTTGGCCGAAGATCGGCTGATCGAGAAGGAGCGCGAGAGCGATGCCGCCGACCACCGTGATGATCAACGCGCCGACCACGAGCAGGATCGTTACCAGCAGCGAATTCCAGAAGGCCGGATCGGTGACGAAATATTCGTAATTCAAGAACCCGATGAAGTCATGCGCACCGGGAGACATGAGATTGTAGTTCAGCGTCGAGAAATAGATCGTCATGACCAGGGGGACGATCATCCACGCGAAGAGAAGCAAAACCGAGGGCGCCATCATGACGCGTGCGGTAGAACGGGTGTGTAGCGTTGCCATGGCAAGTACCGACCTATCTTTTAGCAGGGAGAGTGGCCGCGGACCGGCTAAAATAAAAGAGGCCGCCGAAGAGCAATTCGGGCACTCGGCGACCTAAGGGAGGAGAGCGCTACGAGCCGCTCTCCTCCATACCCTTGGGAGGTTTCTTATTTCGGATAACCAGCCTTGGTCATTTCACGGCTGGTCAGTTGCTGTGCGGCCTTGAGCGCCTGATCGACGGGGATCTGACCTGCAAGGGCAGCAGAGAACTGCTGGCCGACGGCGGTGCCGATACCCTGGAACTCAGGAATAGCGACAAACTGGACGCCGACATACGGGACCGGCTTGACGGTCGGGTGGGCCGGATCAGCCGCATTGATCGAGTCCAGCGTCATCTTCGCAAAAGGTGCTGCCTTCTGATAGTCCGCATTCGCATAGAGCGAGGCACGGGTACCGGGAGGTGCATTCAGCCAGCCTTCCTTCTGGGCAACGAGGTTGGTGTAATCCTTGCTGGTTGCCCAGGAGATGAACTTCTCGGCAGCTTCGGTCTTCTTCGAAGAGGCAGGGACCGCCAAGCTCCATGCCCAGAGCCAGTTGCCGCGCTTGCCGAGGCCCTTGTCCGGCGCCAGAGCGAAGCCAACCTTGTCGGCAACCTTCGATTGCTTCGGGTCGGCAACGAACGAAGCTGCGACGGTCGCATCGATCCACATACCGCACTTGCCGGTCTGGAACAGCGAGAGGTTTTCGTTGAAGCCGTTGGACGAAGCGCCCGGAGGGCCAGCGTCCTTCATCAGCTTGACGTAGAAGTCCAGCGTGTCCTTCCATTCCGGCTGATCGAACTGTGCCTTCCATTTCTCGTCGAACCAGCGAGCGCCGAACGAGTTCGACATCGCCGTCAGGAATGCCATGTTTTCGCCCCAGCCGGCCTTGCCGCGAAGGCAGATGCCGTAGACTTCATGGTCCTTGTCGGTAATCTTGCGGGCTGCGTCGGCTATGAAATCCCAAGTCGGCGCATCCGGCATCTTCAAGCCGGCCTTGTCGAACAGGTCCTTGCGGTACATCACCATCGAGCTTTCACCGTAGAACGGCGCAGCATAGAGCTTCCCGTCTACCGTCAGGCCGCTGCGGATAGCCGGGAGAAGGTCATCCACGTCGTAGTTCTTGTCGGCAGCAAGCTTATCGAGCGGCGCGAGCCAGCCGAGCTTGCTCCAGATCGGCACTTCGTAGGTGCCGATCGTCAGCACGTCGTATTGGCCGCCCTTGGTAGCGATGTCCGTCGTAACCTTCTGGCGCAATACGTTTTCTTCGAGCGTGACCCACTGCAGGTCAATGTCGGGGTTTTTGGCTTTGAAATCGTCCGTAAGCTTCTGCATACGAACCATATCGCCATTGTTCACGGTGGCGATCGTGAGGGTTTCGGCGGACGCCATTCCAGCAAACATCAGTGCGGAGCATGCGCTCAGCAGGAAAGTTTTCAATTTCATATCTTCCTCCCAGAAGATCAAATTTGAGCATTCGCTTTGCTCGTGAGCAATTACTCACCTGTTGCGACAAAATGTCAATGCGAATTCATTGCTGCATTGCCGAACAAGCAGCTCATCCATTTGATTTTATGTGGTTATTTTTTGCTCAGGCTTTGAGCAGAAACTCAGCAACCGCTTCATCGGTGATCAAACCATTGATCTGATGGCCGGTAACGGCCGCTTTGATGGCTTCGAACTTCCGTTTGCCCTTGGCTATTCCGATGACGGAAGAGGCTTCGCGCGGCGGAAGCGGTGCGCTGGCCACCCGGTCGTTGATGGCATCTGACATCAACTTGCCGTCGCCATCGAATACCCAGCCGCAGATTTCGCCGGCCGCTCCGCGCTTCATCAGCGCCAGCATCTCGTCCTTCTCGAGAAAGCCGTCGAGACAGAGCGGCGCCTCGATGCCCATCTCGCCGACGCCGACGAAAGTCACATCGGCCTGCGCGCTGATATCGAGCGTCGAGCGCACCAGCGCCTGCGCATGCAGAAGCTCGCGCTCCTCGGCCGAGGAGACCAGCACGGGCAGCGGCATGGGATAGTGCCGCGCCTTGATCGCATCGGCCATGCTGAAGATAACGTTGTAATAGGCGGCCGAGCCATCCGGACCGATATTGCCGGTCAGCGATACGACCCGGTGCTGCGGGCATTCCATGACCGGCAGCTGGTCGACCGCGGCCTTCAGCGTGCGGCCGGTGCCGATCGCCAGCACGATCGGATCGCTGCGCTTCAGCCAGCGCTCGATCTCGGCAGCACCCGCTTCGGCGATACCGACCGTGGAGGATGTCCCGTCGGGATCGCTCGGCACCACTTCGACATGCCTCAGCTTGAATTTTTCCCGCAGCGCCACCGCATATTCGAGGCAGGCGGCAATCGGATGGTCCAGCCGCACCTTGATCAGCCTTTCGGCGACCGCGAGCGACACCAGCCGCTGTGCCGATTGCCGGGAGATTCCCATGGCGATGGCGATCTCGTCCTGCGTCCGCCCGGCAACGTAATACAGCCAGCCGGCTCGCGCCGCATCGTCAAGCCGCCCCTGGGAATCCAACTTCCTGACCATCACATTCCTCTGCGAAAGCAGCACCCTTTACCCGATATGGCAGCAGCGCGGTACGTTACTCAGTTTCCGGCGGAATGACGCCCTTGGTCAAGGTGAAACAACCATAGAACCGGCGCTCGCCGGTCTGGATCACGCAGTAAGCAGTTTTTGTCCGCTCATAGAAGGCGAAACGCTCGACCGGCGTCAGAGGCCAGTGCTTGCCTTCGGCGCGATCGATCGCCGCCTGCACTTCCTTCTGAACCTGCGGTACTTCATCGGCCGCGCCGACCACTTCCATGCGCGTCGCCGCGTCGGTGATGAACGTATCGAGCGGCATCAGCGACAGCACCGCCGCGACGGCTTCGGCGGCCGATACATTGTCGATTCGCAGAAGCTGCCCCAGCCTGGTCTGACGCGCGATTGCATCGGCCGGAAAATTCGTGTCGACGATCGCGAGCATGTCGCCATGCCCCATCGATTTCAACGCATGCAGCACATCCGCATTCAACAGCGGCGAAATTCCCTTCAGCATGAACGGCTCTCCTCAGCTCTTCGATCAGCGGCAGTTCCGAAGCCGCGCTCTTCATCGGGAGCAAAGAAGTAATCGCGGCGCCGATCTCTGTCCATAGCCGCCACGAACGTTATCAGCAGAACGTGAGGGATGAGAACTGCGCTTCTCATTGTGGCTTATTTCGGCCTTTATTGACCAGATAGGTTCGGCGGCATTAACTGAAGCACGGGCATTGTTGCGAGGGACAGGTGAGAATTCTTCTGGTCGAGGACGACGATATGATCGGCGGCGCGGTTCGCGACCATATTGCCGCGTCCCCGCATGCCATAGACTGGGTGAAAAACCTCGCCGATGCGCAAGAGGTTACCAGCGCCGTGCACTATGGCCTCATCCTGCTTGATTTGCAGCTTCCCGACGGCATCGGCATCGACTTCCTCAAGAAACTGCGCCGCAAACCGGACGAGACGCCGGTCATCATTCTGACTGCGCGCGACCAGATTTCCGACCGTATCGAGGGCCTGAACAGCGGTGCCGACGATTATCTCGTCAAGCCTTTCAATCTCGGCGAGCTTACAGCCCGCATCATGGCGGTGGCCCGCCGTTACAGCGGCAGTCCGCAGCCCACCGTTCGTTTAGCCGATCTCGAAATCGACCTGCCGCAACGGCGCATTACGCTCTCCGGCAAGGATGTCGTGCTGACCGGCCGGGAATGGGCGGTCCTCGATCTGCTGGTTGCGCGACCGGGCGCCATCGTCTCGAAGGACCAGATAGAAGAAGCGCTTTATGCTTTCGGTTCGGAAATCGAAAGCAACACGGTGGAGGTCTATGTCAGCCGCCTGCGCAAGAAGATCGGCAAGGACCGCATCCGCACGGCCCGCGGCGTCGGCTATTGCCTGGGTGAAAGATGACGCAGCGCAAAAGTCTCAACCGCACCAGCATCACCCGCCGCCTGATCGCGGCGCTGACCGGCACGGTCGTCCTCTTTTGGCTGATCGCCGTCGGCATCGGCGTCTATGTGGTCAACAAGGAGCTCGCCGAGACCTTCGATGGCGCATTGCAGGAAACCGCCCAACGCCTGATGCCTCTGGTGGTCGACGATCTTGCCGATCGCGATCCCTCCGCCGATCCGCAAACCCTCGAAAATATGGAGAGGGGACTGAACCGGGAATACCTGACCTACCAGGTGCTCGACGCGACGGGCAAGCTCATCCTGCATTCCCATGATGCACCGAAGATACCCTACGACGTGCCATTGAAGATCGGTTTCCACAACACGCCGAAATACCGAATCTACACAGAATCCTCTTTGAACGGCACACTCTTCCTGCATGTCGCCGACGCCTTCAAGAATCGCCGGGAAGCCTCGCGGGAGAGCGGCGTCGCCCTGCTCTGGCCGCTGCTTGCCCTCATCCCCGGCAGCGTCGTCGCCATCTGGTTCATCGTCGGCCGCTCGCTTCGGCCGATCGACCGGTTGCGGTTGGAAATCGCCACCAAGGATGGCGGCAACATGGCCCCGTTGGAGAGCGACCCGTTGCCCCGCGAGCTGCAGCCGATAGGCCGTTCCGTCAATCTGCTCCTCGGCCGCCTGCGCTCGGCTCTCGAGGCCGAACGTGAATTCACCGCCAACAGCGCCCACGAACTGCGCACGCCGATCGCCGGCGCGCTCGCGCAGACGCAGCGGCTGATCGCCGAACTGCCGAAAGGGCCTCTCGCCGAACGCGCCGGACGAATCGAGACCTCGCTCTCCAATCTCGGCCGCCTGGCGGAAAAGCTGCTGCAGCTCTCCCGCGCCCAGGCCGGCATTGGCACTGGCGACAAGCCCGCCGATCTGATCGCCATCATCGAAACAGTCATCGGCGACTACGACCGGGATACGGGTACGGCGGGCCGCATTCTCCTGGAGAACGAGGCCGACGGGAAGCTGATCCGCAACGTCGATATCGACGCCTTCGCCATCGCCATCCGTAACCTCATCGAAAACGCCTTGATTCATGGTCCGACCGATGACGAGGTGACCGTCAGGATCGGCCAGGCAGGAACGATCCATATCCTGAATGGCGGCAATGTGCTGTCGCAAGAAGAACTGGCCGATCTGAAAAAACGTTTCTGGCGCGGCAATACGAAAGCTTCCGGCTCCGGCCTCGGCCTTGCCATCGCCGAGCGCATCGTCGAGCAGATCGGCGGCCGCCTCGATCTTTTCTCCCCCGCTACCGATAAGGTGGACGGTTTCGAGGCCAGGATCATCCCACCCGAAGCCTGATCACGCCGAGACCGGAGCACCGCGCGGAATGGCCTTGCAAAGACCGGCAAAGGGTGCGAGCAAGCGCAAGACGTTCCCTGCAGGCCAATATTCATGATCGTTTCTTTCGATATCGGGGGCTCCGCCATCAAAGGCGGCATCGCCCATTCCATGATGGACATCACGCCGCTCGCCCGCCGCCCGACGCCGAAGTACGACTTCGGCGAATTCGTCCAAGCTTTGCGCGCTGTCATCGCCGAGGCCGGCGAGACGCCGGATTGCATTTCCTTTTCCATTGCCGGCGTTGTGGACCCCGATACGCAGGCACTCACCTGTGCCAACATTCCCTGCATCAACGGCCGGCGCCTTGCCGCCGAACTGGAAGCGGAACTCGGCTATCCCGTGCTGATCGCCAACGATGCCGATTGCTTCGCCATGGCGGAAGCAATGTCCGGCGCGGGACGCGGCCATCGCATCGTCTTCGGCGCCATTCTCGGCACCGGCGTCGGCGGCGGCCTGGTGGCGGATGGCCGCCTCGTCAATGCCGCCGGCGGCTTTGCTGGCGAGTGGGGGCACGGTCCGATCATCGCTTCCTTTGCCGGCAGTCCGCCGGCGGTCATCCCCGCCTATCCCTGTGGCTGCGGCCAGAAGGGATGTGTCGACACCATTGGCGGCGCTCGTGGCGTCGAGCGGTTGCACAG
Source organism: Rhizobium sp. CB3060 (assembly GCF_025200735.1). Lineage (NCBI taxonomy): Bacteria > Pseudomonadati > Pseudomonadota > Alphaproteobacteria > Hyphomicrobiales > Rhizobiaceae > Rhizobium > Rhizobium sp. CB3060. The sequence continues at coordinate 2,888,471 of NZ_CP104158.1, forward strand.
GACCCTGCATGGGTTGGAATTTTCCAGCGAAGAGATCATCGGCCAATGGCTTGAGGGCGATGCCAAGGCCGAGCGGACGATCGATGTCTTGGTCGATCTCGTCGCCTCGCCCCTGGCGCTGACCGTCAACATCACCGGCGCAACCATCGTTCCGGTCGGCGGCGGCCTTTCCAATGTCGAACCCCTGCTGGCGCGGCTGGACACGGCGGTGCGCGCCCGCATTCTCCGCAAGTTCGACCGCCCGCTCGTCGTGCCGAGCGAATGCAAGGTCGAGCCCGGCCTGATCGGCGCGGCCTTGCTTGGACTGAAATTTGCCGAAGAGCGCAGCCATGTTGCTTGAGGTCTGCGTCGAGGATATTGCCGGGCTCAATGCCGCCATCGCCGGTGGCGCCGATCGCATCGAGCTTTGCAGCGCGCTGGCCGTCGGCGGTCTCACGCCGAGCGCCGGGCTGATGGCGGCTGCGGCGCGTGCGCCCATTCCCGCCTATGCCATGATCCGCCCGCGCGCCGGCAGCTTCGTCTATTCGGCCGATGAACAAGACATCATGAAGAGCGACATAGACGCCGCCCGCCACGCCGGTCTGCCGGGTGTCGTGCTCGGCGCCTCCCTGCCGGACGGCCGCCTCGACAGCGATACGCTCCGCGCGCTCGCCGATCATGTGGGAAGCCTCGGCAAGACATTGCATCGCGCCTTCGATCTCGTTCCCGATATCGAGGAGGCAGTGGAGCTCGCCATTTCCCTCGGCTTCGAGCGCATTCTGACCTCGGGCCGCGCGAAAACGGCCGCGGAAGGGCCCCCCGCTTTGGAACAGGCGATCGCCGTTGCCGCCGGCCGCATCTCCATCATGCCCGGTTCGGGCGTCAATATTGGAACTGTCGACAAGCTCTGGCCGCGCCTTGCGATCACCGAAATCCACGCTTCCTGCGCCGTTGCTGCCCCGGAAACGGATGAACACCTGCTCGCCTTCGGATTTTCCACACCTATGGTGCGCCGCACCGACGCAGCGACCGTTCTGGCGCTCAAGGCACATTTCGCCTGAAGGCTGCGATTTGACAAAAAACGGTAGAGTGATCAATCGTTCATAAACGCATATTCTGTAGCTATGGATCGGCTGCGGAATGCCAACCCATTGCAGTTAAGCAGGTTTCCTCTGGAGTAGCTGTAGATCTAAACCATGTCGGTGGCGCCACCTCGCAAGAAAAGCAGAGCTGTCTTCTGGATTGCGACGATCGTCATCGGCTCGATCATTTTGGCGACCGCGTTGCTTGCTAACGATATGCGCAATCTAAGGGCGCTCGATGCTCGTTATCATCTCGATCTGTTCAGCGGGTCGGCCCAGCCAGCCTCACCTCCGGTCGTAACAGCCGCCGCCCCACAAACCGCCGCCGCCAATCCGAAACCAGCCGAAACCCCTGGCACAAAGAGTGCGACAGCCAATCCCGGGGTCACGACAACCGCGCCAGCACAGAAGCAGGCCACGCGCGTCAAAAAAGCGGCAACGCCAAAACCAGCCCGGCGCTCCCACTTATTCGACCCGCCCGTCGATGCCCTGCGCGGCGCCTTCGTGCGAAGCTGGCGAATAAAGGGCGAGACGCTTTGCGCCGACCTTTCGAAATCGGGCCTGTCCGTTGGCGAATGGAGGCAGAGCGCGCTTGACGCTGGAACCTTCGAATGCAGCTACGAGATTCAGAAAGGCGGCAACGGTGACCGCAATGCTGCGTCGTTCTTCATCATCGTCCGTGGTGCGTCGACCGGAGAGCTCGACAATATCCGTATCAAGGTGATCATGCCCGACAATGCGGATGGCAGGGCGATCGGCGAGACATTTATCGACGCCGTCGTCCTGCTGCTGACCGAAACCCGCTGGCTCGATTTCCAGCCGGCGCTCGAAGCGATCGGCAAGCTGCAGGACGTGACGCTGGAAGCTTTCGGCACAAAGCTCAGCTTCTTCCGGGAATTCCGGAACGACAGAAGCTTCAATCTTCAGCTAAGCCTCCAGAGGAAAACGCCGGAACAGATCCGCACCGCCATCGTCTTCGACAAGGCGCGATGGACGCTGCGGTCGCCGCCACCCGTCACATATCAAACCGCTCGCGAAAATTTTACATGGCGTTCGCGATGAAGGGTCGCTGTTCTCACCGCGCAACGATGGTGGTCAAATATCGCCAATCTTGATGGCCGGTGAATCTGCGCCGTCAGGCCGCAATGGCCGACGGACGCGGATGGACGAGGTGGTCGCGCAGGACCGAGCCGGAGCGGTCGACCTCCTGCAGCAGCACGTCATAGCTCCAAAGATCGGCAAGGTGCTGCAGCACGCGTTTGGCATCAATATCCTCCAGCAGGCCGCCGTTCAGCACCGTATGCTTGAGCATGAGCCGCCGGTCGCCGGCAAGATCGACATCGACAATCTCGATATGCGGATCGATCCAGCCGACATCATATTGCCGCGCCAGTTCGCGCCGGATGCGCTTGTAACCGCGTTCGTCATGGATAGCCGCCACCAGCAATCCCTCCTCCTCTTCCGGATCGTCCGTGAGGTGGAACATGCGCATCTTGCGCATCAGATGCGGGCTGAGGAACTGCGATACGAAGCTCTCGTCGCGGTAATTCGCCCAGAGGTCGCGCAGTACTCCCATAGTGTCCCCACACCCGGCGATATCGGGGAACCATTGCCGGTCCTCGTCCTTCGGCTTGGTCACGATCCGCTCGATGTCCTGCATCATCGCAAAACCGATCGCATAGGGATTGAAACCGGAAAAGCGCGGATCGTTGAAGGAAGGCTGGAAGACGACATTGGTATGCGATTTCAGGAATTCGAGGAAATCGCCGTCGCCGATGCCGCCGAGTTCGTGCAGCCGAGTCATGATGCGGTAATGCACGTAGGTCGCCGTGCCCTCATTCATGACCTTGGTCTGGCTTTGCGGATAGAAATATTGCGCCACATGCCGGACGATGCGCAGGATCTCCCGCTGCCACGGCTTCATCCGCGGCGCCATCTTCTCCAGGAAATAGAGGATATTTTCCTGCGGCAGGCCGGTGAGCGAACGCCGGTGCTCCAAATCGAGGTCAGGCGCCTTCTTGCCCTTTACGACCGGAACCGTCCGCCAGAGATCGTTGAAGATCCGTTCGTCATATTCGCGCCGCTCGCGCTCGCGCCTTTCCTCATCGCGAAGATCGAGCGTCTTCTTGCCGGCATAACGGTGGACACCATGCGACATCAGCGCATGCGCGGCATCCAGCGTCCGCTCCACGGCGGCATGGCCATAGCGCTCCTCGCAGCGGGCAATATAGCCCTTGGCGAAGTTGAGGTAATCGAGAATACCCTCCGCATCCGTCCAGAGCTTGAAGAGGTAATTGTTCTTGAAGAAATGATTGTGCCCGAAGGCGGCGTGGGCGACCACCAGCGCCTGCATCGTCGCCGTATTTTCCTCCATCAGATAGGAGATGCAAGGCGAACTGTTGATGACGATCTCATAGGCAAGCCCGCGCAGACCCTTGCGATAAAAAGCCTCGTGATGAGCAAAATGCTTGCCGAAGGACCAATGCTTGTAGAACAGCGGCATGCCGATCGAGGAATAGACGTCGAGCATCTGTTCGGCGGTGATGATCTCGATCTGGTTGGGATAAACGTCGAGGCCGAGCTCGTCGAGGGCGATGCGCTCGCAGGCATTGTGGATCCGCTGGATGGTGGCGAAGTCCCAGTCCGCACCGTCAAAAAGCCGCTCCATCGATGCCTTTGCCATTATCCGCTCCTGGTTTCCGCCGCCCGGCGCTGAAAGAGATCATGGAAGACGGGGTAGATCTGGCTGCGATCGCTAACGCGGCGCATCGACAGCACGGGCCACCCCACCTGAATGCGCTCATAGAGCGACCAAAGCGCCGAGCCGGAAGAGATCGCGACGCTGCGCGCCTCCCCCACCTCCAGATAGGCGAAATACTGGCTAACCGGCAGGATGGCACTGGTGAGAAGCGCCGCCGCCGTCGCATTGTCCGAATAGGCGTTGTCGCCATCCGATGCCTGCGCCGCGTAGATGTTCCAGTCCGATGGCGGGAAACGATCGTGAACGATCCGCCGCATGGCTTCGAGAGCGCTCGACACCTGCGTGCCGCCGGTCGCCGGACTGCGGAAGAAGGTCTCCTCATCCACCTCTTCGGCCACGTCCGTATGGCGGATGAAGACGATCTCGACGCGGCGATACTGCCGCGTCAGGAAGATGTAGAGCAGCATGTAGAAGCGCTTGGCCAGATCCTTCATGTGCTCCGACATCGAGCCGGAAACATCCATCAGGCAGAACATGACGGCCTGTGCCACCGGCTTCGGCTCGTTCTCGAAACGGCGGTAGCGGATATCGATTGGGTCGATATAGGGAATACGCCGGACTTTCGATTCCAGCACCTTGATCTCAGCCTCGAGCGCGGCGCGGCGTTCCTCATCCTTGCATTCGGCCGCCTCCGCGATGAGTTCGGCGACGGTCTCGGGCTTCGGACGGTGCAGCGCCACGCGCCGCATCATCGCCAGCCGCATGGTGCGGTTGATGGCAAGATTGGCCGGCGATCCCGTTACCGAATAGCCCGATCGTACCGGATTGGGCTGATCGGTGGTCGTCAGCCGCTTCTTGGCAAGATCGGGAAGTTCAAGATCGTCGAGGAAAAGATCGAGGAACTCCTCGCGGGTCAGGATGAAGCGGAAGGCGTCTTCGCCACTGCCCTCGCCGCCGGCCCGCCCCCTTCCGCCACCGCTCTCTGGCCGCGGAAGGATATCGCCTTCAAGGAAGTCCTTGTTGCCGGGAAGGATATGCTCATGCAGGCCCTCTGGGCCGCGATGGAACCGGGGCTCCTCGGTTCCATCAAGGGGAATGCTGATCTCACCGCCCTTCAGAATATCCTGAATGTCGCGATTTTGAGAGGATTCATAGACCGCTCTCTGCACCAGCGCTTTTGCTCTTCGCAAAAACCGTTGACGATTTTCTAGACTTTTGCCGCCTGGATTCAGGCGCCGGTCAACAATGTGCATTCCTTCTTCCTTGGTGGCTCATCCTGCCTGTTTCACACGCATGTACCATTCCACAAGCCGCCGAACCTGACGCTCGGTATAGCCCCGCGCCATCATGCGTTCGACGAATTCGCCATGTTTCTTTTCCGTCTCGCCATCCTTCTTGGATCCGAACGAGATCACCGGCAGGAGGTCCTCGACCTGGGAGAACATCCGCTTTTCGATGACTTCGCGAATCTTCTCGTAACTCGTCCAGGACGGATTCTTTCCGCCGTGGCTTGCCCGCGCCCGCAAGCAGAACTTGACGATCTCGTTGCGGAAGTCCTTCGGATTGGCGATACCCGCCGGCTTTTCGATCTTGGTCAGTTCCTGGTTGAGAAGCTCTCGGTCCAAAAGCTGGCCGGTATCCGGATCCTTGAAATCCACATCCTCGATCCAGGCATCGGCGTAATCGACATAACGGTCAAAGAGATTCTGGCCGTAATCCGCATAAGATTCCAGATAGGCCTTTTGAATCTCATGTCCAATAAATTCCGCGTAGCGCGGCCCGAGCTCGCTCTTGATGAATTCGATGTAGAGCTTTTCGGTTTCGAGCGGCAGTTGCTCGCGACGGATCGCCTGCTCCAGCATATACATCAGATGCACCGGATCGGCACCGATCTCGGTCGTATCGTAGTTGAAGGTCGCCGCCAGCACCTTGAAGGCGAAGCGGGTCGAAGCCCCGTCCATGCCCTCGTCGACACCGGCCGCATCGCGATACTCCTGCACGCTGCGCGCCCTCGGATCTGTCTCCTTCAGGCTTTCGCCGTCATAGACCCGAAGCTTGGAGAAGGCCGTCGAGTTCTCGTGCTTGGCAAGCCTCGTCAGAACCGTGAAGCGAGCAAGCGTTTCCAGCGTCGACGGCGCACAGGGCGCGTCGCTAAGCTCGGATTCCTCGATCAGCTTCTCGTAGATCTTCTGTTCTTCGGTGACCCGCAAGCAATAAGGCACCTTCACGACGCAGATACGGTCGATGAACGCCTCATTGTTCTTGTTGGCCTTGAAGGTCTGCCATTCCGACTCGTTCGAGTGGGCGAGAATGATGCCCGAGAAGGGAATGGCGCCGATATTCTCGGTGCCGATGTAATTGCCTTCCTGCGTCGCCGTCAGCAGCGGATGCAACATCTTGATCGGCGCCTTGAACATCTCAACGAATTCGAGAATGCCCTGGTTGGCGCGATTGAGCGCACCGGAATAGCTGTAGGCGTCGGGATCGTTCTGCGCCAGGCTCTCGAGCTTGCGGATATCGACCTTGCCGACCAGCGAGGAGATGTCCTGGTTGTTTTCATCACCCGGTTCGGTCTTGGCGACGGCGATTTGTCGCAGCCTTGACGGCTGTATCCTGACCACGCGGAACCGCGAAATGTCGCCCTCGAACTCTTCCAGCCGCTTCAGGCACCACGGGCTCATCAGCCCGGTCAGGCGCCGGCGCGGAATGCCGTAGCGCTCCTCGACCATCGGCCCCATGGTCACGGGATCGAAGACGCTGAGCGGGCTTTCGAACACTGGACTGAGCTCGTTGCCGGCTTTCAGCACATAGATGGGGTGGACCTCCATCAGCGACTTCAGCCGCTCGGCGAGCGAGGATTTACCGCCGCCGACAGGCCCGAGCAGATAGAGGATCTGCTTGCGCTCCTCCAACCCCTGCGCCGCATGGCGGAAGAAGGCGACGATACGTTCGATCGTCTCTTCCATACCGAAGAAGCCGGAGAAAGCCGGATAGGTTCGGATGGTTCGGTTCATGAAGATACGCCCGAGGCGGGTATCCTTGGCCGTATCGATCAGCAGTGGTTCACCCATCGCGGCCAGCAGGCGCTCCGACGCATTCGCGTACATGAGCGGATCATCCCGGCTCGCTTCCAGGTATTCGGAGAATGACATCTCGACTTCGCGCCGTGCTTCGAAAGAACGGGCGAACGTGTTGAATAGCACATCGTTGTTTAACATGGCGCCTCGATAGCTTGCTATTGCAATAAACGCCGGACTTAACGGGATCACTTCCCGCTAGTATCTAAGGTGCGGTAATAGTCGCTTCGAATCAATAGGTGACCCTTCAATAATTCGTACGCTTGATTGCATTAGCCATCAATATCTTGAAAGGTTCTTTCACCGGAATTAATAATGAATACCTCTAAAGTTGCGAAGTTTGTCCGATTCTCCACCATTAGACGCGCTTGACAGCCCCTGCAAAAGCGCGAGCCAGGCTCGCCCTTTCTGATGGCCTGAAGCCGCGATATTCCGCTTGAAACAAAGGGAAAATTCAGGGTCGGAAAAGTGCGAGGAATCTAAGCTCCCCCACCGGCCACTTGCAGGACGTGGATAACACCAGGGATTGCCGTGCTGCATATCGGCCACGCCGCTTTGCTGATAGCCGATACGGCTGCCGCAGATCCGATGATATTGTGAAGATAAGAATGGTGCCCAGGACCGGAATCGAACCAGTGACACGCGGATTTTCAATCCGCTGCTCTACCAACTGAGCTACCTGGGCATCCTTGCTTCGCGCTGATCGGAAGGTCTTGGAAGACCCTGGGCGGTTGGTTCGCCCCGGAAGCGAGCGGGGTTATAGCATCTTGTTCGCCCATGTCCAGCCGCAAATGACTCTTTTTTGACAGGAAATGGATTTTTGGCAATTCGCGAATAAAATGAAAGGCTTCGTGGAAATGGCGAAGCACCTATTCCTCGTCGGACGCCTTGGTCTCGTCCTCGGCAACGGGAATGGCATAGGCGCCGTTCAACCACCGCGACAGATCGAGTGAGCGGCAGCGATCAGAGCAGAAGGGATAATGCTCGCGCACCGAAGGTCGCCCGCATTCCGCGCAAGCCCGTGTCTTGCGCAGCGGCTCGATCTTTGCCCCCACCTTGATCTTGTCGTCGTCCGCCATGACGATCATCCTTCCTGCCATTCCGCGTAGACGTCGAATCCTTCGCCCGCGAGAAGCAGCATGGTTTCATAAAGTGGCAATCCAACGACATTCGTGTAGGAGCCGATCAGCTTCTGCACGAAGGAGCCGGCGAGCCCCTGTATGCCATAGGCACCCGCCTTGCCGCGCCATTGGCCGGAGGCGAGATACATATCGATATCCTTGCCGGACAGCCGCTTGAAGCGGACTTTGGTCTCGACCACCTTCTGGCGCAGCTTGCGGTCCGGCGTGATCAGGCAGATGCCGGTATAGACGACATGGCTGCGGCCGGAGAGCAGATGCAGCGCAGAAGACGCCTCTTCGACGAATTCCGCTTTCGGCAGGATTCGCCGGCCGACGGCGACGACCGTATCGGCGGCGAGGATATAGCTTCCCTGCCAGGCGACGTCGCCCTTTACCGCCGCAAACGCCGCCTCGCTTTTTTCCGTCGAAAGCCGGCGCGCCAGCGAGCGCGGGTGCTCCGACTTCTTCGGAGCCTCGTCGATATCCATGGGCATCAGGCGCGCCGCTTCAATTCCCGCCTGATGCAGGAGGTCGACGCGGCGCGGCGATCCGGAGGCCAGTATCAGCTTGTGTTTCAGCGCCATAAAACCTCGACCGTGACAGGCGGCATTTCGGAGGGCCGGCTCGGATGCGAGCTGCGGACTACTTGAAACGATAGGTGATGCGGCCCTTGGTCAGGTCGTAGGGTGTCATTTCCACGAGCACCTTGTCGCCGGCGAGAACCCGGATGCGGTTCTTGCGCATGCGGCCGGCGGTGTGAGCGATGATCTCATGCTCATTTTCCAGCTTCACACGGAAGGTCGCGTTCGGCAGCAATTCGGTGACGACACCGGGAAATTCAAGGACTTCTTCTTTCGGCATTAAAGCTTCTTTTCCTGTGGGGTTGATGCCGGCTTCCATGACAAAAAGTAAGGCCGCCGGAATTTTGCGCGGAAACTACACAATCGTCGCGGTTTTGTGAACCTCGTTGATAAGGCTTTCTGCATTTGTTTAACGAGACACTCTAAAGAGAGCCGCGATGCTCGACCAGCCGGCTTTCGATCAGGCCGAGCAGATAGTCTCTCACCTCGCGATACGCATTGAGAATCTGCTCGCGCGTGCCGCCGGCGACCGAGGGATCGATGGTCGGCCAATAGATGACATCGATGGCATTGGCGCGCGTCAGTTCGAGAGCCGCATGATGTGCTTCGGGAGACAGCGTGATGATGACGTCGAAGAAATCATCCTCCAGCTCCTCCAGCGTCTGCGGCTGCCGGCGCCCGAGCGAGAGACCGATCTCGCCGAGGACGACATCCACGAACGGGTTGCGTTCGCCTGCGCGCACGCCCGCCGAGGCGACATAGGTGCCCTGCGGCAGCATTCCGCGCGCGATCGCCTCGGCCATCGGCGAGCGGATGGTGTTGAGCCCGCACATGAACAGAATGGCACCGGGCGGCTTCCCATTATGTTCGATAGCCTTCGGCTGTTCCATTGCCGTCACCCGCGCCAGTAGAGCACGCAGACGAGTGTGAAAAGCCGCCGGGCCGTATCGAAATCCACGATGATCTTACCCTTCAGCCGGTCCATCAGCGTCCGCGAGCCTTCATTGTGAATGCCGCGGCGGCCCATGTCGATCGCCTCGATGCGGCTGGGGGTGGCGGAACGGATAGCCTCGTAATAGCTTTCGCAGATCATGAAGTAGTCCTTCACGATCCTGCGGAACGGCGTCAGCGACAGAATGTGAGTGGCGACGACGCCCCCCTCTTCCGTGCGGATATCGAAGACGAGCTTCTGGTCGACCAGAGACAGGCTCAGCCGATAAGGCCCGCCGCCATGGCCGACGGGCTCGAAACTGTTTTCCTCGATCAGATCGAAAATGGCGACGGCGCGCTCGTGCTCGACATCGGGCGTCGAACGGCCGATCGTGTCGTCCAGGATCACGTCGCTCAGCCGGAAGACGCCTTCAGCCATGCCTTATCCTTCGAGATTGAGGCGGATCGCAACGGATCGCGCATGGGCATCGAGCCCTTCGGAATTGGCGAGCGCGATCGCCGCAGGCCCAAGCGTGCGCAACTGCTCGGGACCGAGCCTCAGGATCGAGGTGCGCTTGACGAAATCAAGCACCGAAAGCCCGGACGAGAAGCGCGCGGAGCGGGCCGTCGGCAGCACGTGGTTGGAGCCGCCGACATAATCGCCGATCACTTCCGGCGTATGACGCCCGACGAAGATCGCGCCGGCATTGCGAATGCCGGCCAGCAGCGCATCCGGATCGTCGACGGCAAGCTCGACATGTTCGGCGGCGATACGGTTGGCGAGCGGAACGGCCTGCTTCAGATCGGAAACCAGGATGATGGCGCCGAAATCCCGCCAGCTCGCGGTCGCCGTCTGCGACCGGCCGAGCTGCTTGAGCTGCCGCGCGACGGCGCCTTCGACGGCCTTGCCGAGCGCGGCGTCATCGGTGATCAGGATCGACTGCGCGCCCTCGTCATGCTCGGCCTGCGCCAGGAGATCGGCGGCGAGCCAATCCGGATCATTGTGCTTGTCGGCGATGACGAGCACTTCCGAAGGGCCGGCGATCATGTCGATGCCGACGGTGCCGAAAACCTGCCGCTTGGCGGCGGCAACATAGGCATTGCCCGGGCCGGTGATCTTAGCGACGGGGGCGATCGTTTCCGTGCCGTAGGCAAGTGCCGCAATCGCCTGCGCCCCGCCGACGCGGTAAATCTCCTCGACGCCGGCCATGCGGGCCGCCGCGAGAACAGCCGGATTGACCGCGCCCTTCATGGTTGGCACGGCGATGACGACGCGATCGACGCCGGCGACCTTGGCCGGCACGGCATTCATCAACACCGAACTCGGATAGCTCGCCGTGCCGCCGGGCACATAGAGGCCGACGGCTTCGATCGCCGTCCAGCGCGAGCCGAGACCGACGCCGAGAGCGTCTTCATAAATATCATCCTTGGGCAATTGCCGGCGATGATGCGATTCGATGCGGGTGGCGGCGACTTTGAGCGCGCCCAGCACTTCGGCGGGGACGGCGGCAACCGCCGCATCGATCTCCGCTTCGCTGACACGCATCGGCGTGACGGCGAAATCGATACCCTCGAATTTCCTGGAATAATCGGCGAGAGCCGCATCTCCGCGCGCCCGTACATCATCGATGATGGCGCGTACGACGGCGTTCACATCCTCGGATACTTCCCGCTTGGTCGTCAGAAAAGCGGCGAACTGCTGTTCGAATCCTTCCGATGCCTGATCCAGCCAGATAGCCAACGCTGATAATCCTCTTCCTTCGGGGCCGCCGCACGCGGCGAAAACTCGTACGCCTACTTGGCCTCGTCCGGATGACTGGGCTTATTAGCCGTTTCCCACGCGCCGCCGATATCTGCAAGCTGAACTTCGATACATTCGACATCGAGCGCGATCGTCGCCTTGCCGGCGAGCGTCAGCTCGATCGTGCCATCCGGCCCTTCGCCCTTTTGATCGAAGCGGATGGCGAGCAGCGACAGCACCTCGTCGCGCTGGCGCCGGTCGACGCCGTTGGAGCGCACCGCCAGCACCCGCTTGAACACCAGCGCCGAGCGATGACGCTCGAACGGCTTGCCCTTCTGATCCGACACTTCCCAGACGAAACGGTTGGCGGCAACGGAAAACTGCCCGAGCCGCGGCGCATAGGACATGTCGGAAACCTTGAAGACGCTGTCCTGCATATGCGCGGAGATCACGCCCAAATCTTCGTTGTCGAGCGCCATTAGCTTGAGATTGGTCATTCGCCTGATATCCCCGATCGCCACGGAAATGCCGATGCCGGCATTTCTCAAGTGATGGAAATAGGATGCGGGCGGGCAAGACGCAACCGGAGAAACAGGCTTCTCCTGTCTCTTTCTATGGGCCGCCGGAATTAGTCGCTGATGCGCTCGACAATGGCACCGCAGCGCGTCAGCTTGTCTTCCAGCCGCTCGAAGCCGCGATCGAGATGATAGATGCGCGAGACCAGCGTTTCGCCCTCGGCGGCAAGGCCGGCGATGACGAGGGAGACGGAGGCGCGCAGGTCCGTCGCCATGACCGGCGCGCCCTTCAGACGCTCGACGCCTTCGATCTTGGCGGTCTGGCCGGAGAGCGAGATCTTCGCGCCGAGGCGCGCGAGCTCCTGCACATGCATGAAGCGGTTTTCGAAGATCGTCTCGGTGATGTGCGAGGTGCCCGTCGAGCGCGTCATCAGCGCCATGAACTGCGCCTGCAGGTCGGTCGGGAAACCCGGGAAGGGATCGGTGACGATATCGACCGGCTTGATGCCGCCGCCATTGCGCTGAACGCGGATGCCGCTTTCGGTCGCCGAGATAACGGCGCCGGCGCGGCGCAGGCTTTCCAGCGCGGTGTCGAGCAGCGCCATGTCGGTGTTTTCCAGGCGGACATCGCCGCCGGCCATGGCGACGGCCATGGCATAGGTGCCGGTCTCGATACGATCCGGCAGGACGCGATGGCGCGCGCCGGAGAGCGAGGTGACGCCTTCGATGGTGATCGTGCTGGTGCCGGCACCGGAAATCTTGGCGCCCATGGCGATGAGGCAATTGGCAAGATCGGCGACTTCCGGCTCGCGGGCCGCATTGCCGATGACCGTCGTGCCGCGGGCAAGCGTCGCCGCCATCATCATCACATGCGTGGCGCCGACCGAAACCTTCGGGAAGACATAGCGCGCGCCGATCAGGCCGCCCTTCGGCGCGGTGGCGTTGATGTAACCGCCGTCGATTTCCATGGTGGCGCCGAGCGCCGTCAGGCCGTCGATGAAGAGATCGACCGGACGCGTGCCGATGGCGCAGCCGCCCGGCAGCGACACGCGCGCCTGGCCTTCGCGGGCAAGCAGCGGCCCGATGACCCAGAAGCTGGCGCGCATCTTGGCGACCAGCTCATAGGGAGCGGTCGTGTCGGCGATGGTGCGGCAGGTGAAATGGATGGTGCGGGAATAGCCGTCTTCCTGGCGCTCGCGTCGGCCGTTGACGGCGACATCGACGCCGTGATTGCCGAGGATGCGCATCAGCAGCTCGACATCGGCCAGATGCGGCACGTTTTCGAGCGTCAGCGTATCGCTTGTCAGCAGCGAGGCGATCATCAGAGGCAGAGCCGCATTCTTGGCGCCGGAGATCGGAATGATACCGTTGAGCTCGTTGCCGCCGACAATCCTGATACGATCCATATATGACTACGGGCGAGGCCCGCCTTTCCTGAAGTTCCGTGCGCCAAATTCCACGCGTTTGGGGAGAGAGCGCTGTTTAGACGAAATAGTTTAAGGCTTCAATTCGTTTGATGCTGTTTGATGATGACCAACATCAAATCATTACGATTCGTCCATTTTTGCGGCGGCATCCTTTGCATCGGACGAATTTGCGGCGGGAAGCCCATCCGTCTCGTCCGCCTGGCCGGCGCGGCGCGCCCGGACCTGCTGTTTGCGGCGGGCAAGATTTTCACGCAGCTTCTGCGCCGCCCGCTCACGCCGCCGCTCCGCCTCGAGGTTAAGCTTCGCGCCTGCGCCTTCCTTCCCCCCGCCGGCCGTCAAACCGCCTTGCGAGAGCTGCTCATCACCGCTTTTCGTCTTATCCGCACCCATGACCTTCCCATAGCCGAAATCCCCCGGCTTCAAAAGACCGACATAATTTTTCCAGCGATCTTTCACCGAACTTGAAATTTGCGGCTTGCACTTACCTCTCACCTATGGCAATAGCCGCCTCGCCCAATACGGCGCACACAACGCGCCACGGTTTGCTGCTATAGCTCAGGGGTAGAGCACTCCCTTGGTAAGGGAGAGGCCGAGAGTTCAAATCTCTCTAGCAGCACCAGTTTTTTCTAGGAAGATGCTCACTCTATTTGGGGACGTGGCTGACCAGATTACTGGTGATCTACATAATTGGAGTCAAGCCCTCCAGGAAGTAAGCGGTCGCACCCTCTCTTAAATTCTTAGGTTGACGCTGGAGATGAACTACGAAAAAGTTTTGGTAATCTCTAAAAACTGGACCAATGACCGTTTGTACTTTTACAAGTACATGACGGCGACCACCGCAAAGATCGTACTCAGGAACCGGACGCTGCGTTGGTCTGCTCCTGCGCTTTTTAATGATCCCTTTGACATTCAGTTCAACATGCAGATTACGGCAGACCTCGCGTCCGTAAAACCGTTGGCTTTAGAACGTCTATGGGATGTCTACCAAGGCCGATTGGAGCCTGATCCCCAAAACCCGGTTGGCAGGCTCTTTAAATTGCTTCGCGATCCTCGCGTGAAATTGAGCAAGGATGAACTGTTTCGTGAGTTCGGTCCCGCCTTTGAGGAGGGTTTTGAGAGAATGCTAAAGGCGTTACCAACGGTGAACGCCAAAGCCGCGAAGCTTCTAGAGGACCTAAAAATCCTTTGCCTGACGGTCAGACCAGACAATAGCCTGATGTGGGCGCACTACGCGGACTCTCATAAGGGCGTGATACTCAGGTTCAGATCAATACCCGCGTTTGACAGTCCATATGGTGCGGCACGGCCTATTGAATATGTCGATCAGGTACCGCCCTTGGTTAGCGAAATCCAACTTGCAGATATTTTCGCAGGCGTGGGAACGCTAGATCGAGCTGGGATACTTGATCGCGCGGTCTACACGAAGTCAACCGAATGGGCTTACGAGGAGGAGTGGCGCTTAAACAGCGGCGGGGGAAGACGTCCGGGAGAACTTTTTGAGGATGTTCCGTTCGGCCGCAATGAACTTGATGGTCTAATATTTGGTCTTCGTACGTCCGCAGACGATAGGGCAGAACTTACCGCCCTATCGTCCAACTACCCCAATGTGGAATTGCTGGTTGCGAGCAGGTCTGAAAATGCGTTTGGGTTGGTCATTCGCGCACCAGAGGACCTTGGGTAGCCCCAACCCGAAATGAACAGGTTTCGAACTCACTGTTGGATTGCAAGCCCCCCTCAAACCTTCTCCCTCTTCTTAACCCTCCCCTTCTCCACCGGCGCATCCGGCGTCGGCGCCAGCAGTTTCCGGAGCGAGGCAATCTTGTCCTTCACCAGCGGGCGGAAGCGGGTGGCGCGGTAGGGCATGTCGGCGGCGCCGTAGCCTTCGGGGCCGTCGTCGTTGCCGCGATGGATCTCTTCGAGCTTCACGCCGATGAAGGTGCCGTCGACATAATGGGTGTATTCGCCGACCCAGCGGATCGTGTAGATCGTTCCCTTGCGGATCAACTGGTCGATGCTGACATGCTTGAACGTGTCATTGATGCAGACGACCTTCTGGCCCACATGGAAATCGTAGCTCACTCTGCTCTCCTTGGATCGACAGGGACCACCGTGCCCTATCGCCGGGACGCCAGCATAGCCGCATATCAGCGTGAGAGTAAACGTGGCGAATGCCGCAACCCGGATCTGCGGCGCCGCAAACAGCGATGGAGCGAACGTCGACAAGCCTCGGTGAAGGCCGAAGATTGCGCCGTTCATTGCCTAATGGCTACCGGCGCGCGGACCGATTCGTTGGTGTGACATCCGCCCTACTCCGCGATAGGGCAGCAACCTTCAAGCTTCCAACCAGCTATTGCGACTTTTGAGGATCGTCCGCCGGATTGATATATTTGATCCCCCAGGGGCCATTGGTAGTGATCTGGAGGACAGTCTCCTCGTTGAAGTAAACGAAATGCGCCGTGCCGGGCGGCAACGCGAAGAAACTGCCCGCAGGCAGTGGCTTGGTGGCGCTCCGATCGGCGGTCTTGCCCATTCCAAAATTGATCGTCCCCGATATTATCGTGACAACCTCATCGCCAGGATGCGTGTGCGGTGGGATCGCATAGCCGGCTGGCACTTTGAGCCGCAGGGCAAATAAGCCTTTCTTCATGGGATCGCCGAACAAGACCGCCGCTTGTGCTCCGGCAGGAAGCACTTTGGGGGCTGGGCCCCACTTGACTTCATTGGGAACCACCAGTGTGTGTGCCTGCTCTGCCCAGGCAAAGGAAGCGATTCCGCAAAATCCGATCCAGCCGATTGCAAGTATCGACGCGATTTTCATGACAACCTCCCTGTGTCGCCGGGCCTTCCGCCTCGGCTGCACGCTGGGGCAGGCTCGCGAACAGTTCAGAATAAATCCGCCTACCATTCCGAGCAAGGTTTCCCCGGGTCATCCAATCGGATTACGGGCCCTTTCGACTTGACAACTCCCCCACAATTTAAAGACTGCACCCACCCAAATCGGCACACTGGAACGTCATTTCCATGCTTATCTCCACCGCATCCCGAGCCCTTCGGAGGCAATGATCGCTCATGCCCACCCTCCGCCTCATCGCTGACGATCTGACCGGCGCGCTCGACACGGCTGTGGAATTCGTCGGCGTCTATGGGCCGATCGAGGTGCAGCGCGAAGATGCGCTTCCGGCAAGCCTGCCGGATTGCCTTGCGATCGACAGCGGCACGCGCGAGAAATCGGCGGCCGAAGCGGCGGCCATCGTCGGCGGCATCGCGCCGCTGCTGGAGGGCGCCGATCTTGCCTTCAAGAAGGTGGATAGCCTGTTTCGCGGCCCTTGGGCGGCGGAACTGGCGGCCTGCTTTCGGCTCGGCCACTGGCGGCATTGCATTCTGGCGCCGGCCTTTCCGCATCACGGGCGGCACACGCGCGGCGGGCGGCAGGTGCTGTTTGCCGGGAAGGACGCCTGGCGCGATATCAGCGGCGATCTCGTCGCTCATTTGAGAGCGGAGGGGTTGCCGGCCTTCAACACGGCGCTCAGTCACCACCAGGTCGATGCCGGAGACCCCATTCCGGACGGCATCCATGTTTTCGACGCCCATTCGGATGACGACCTCGACGCCGTCATCGCATGGGTATCATCTGAGCTACAGGGACCGGTCCTTTGGAGCGGCACCGGTGGGCTGGCGCGCGCCCTGGCGCGCAATATCGATTTGGCAACGCATCACCGCCCTCCTCCCGAAAAGGACGCGAGCGAAGAGCGGCCCGCGCCCACTGTCCCCGTTTCGCGCAGGCTGCAAAGACCGGTGCTCGGCCTGTTCGGCTCCGATCAGCCGATCACGCTGGCGCAACTCCAGGCCTGCGGCCCCAATTGGCTGAAGCTCGCGGAAGGCGCCAGCGCCGATGCGGTCGACAGACAAATCCAGCAAAGCGGCGTCGCCATGGTCAGTCTCGATCTGCCGACCGGGCTCGAACGCGACGATGCGGCAAGGCGGATTGAGGCCACTTTCGGCGGCATAGCCAACGCATTGCCGGCGCCGGCCGCATTGATTGTCGCCGGCGGCGAAACCTTGCGGAACCTTTGCGCGGCGCTCGACGTCACCGCCCTCAGCATCACCGGCCAGGCCGCACCCGGCCTGCCCCGCTCCACGATTGTCGGCGGCCCTTGGCAGGGAACCACGGTCATCTCCAAGTCCGGCGCATTCGGAGGCCCCACCCTATGGCGCGATCTCTTGAGTGAAAACGCGCTGATTGCCGGAGGAGAAGAACCATGAGGCGGCACCTGGCAATCACCATGGGCGACCCCGCCGGCATCGGCCCGGAAATTATCGTCAAGGCCGCAGCCCGGTTGAAAGGCAGGCTCGATGAAGGTAAGCTTAAACTTACAATAATGGGCAGCGGCCCGGCCCTGCGGCTCGCCGAACGGCAGCTCGGCCTCGATATAGAGATTCCGGAAGCCCGGATGGAAGACGACTGGCCGAACCTCTGCTTCATTCAGGCCGATATGGAGGGCGAACCGATTCTGCCGGGCCGGCTCTCTGCCGATGGCGGCCGCATGGCTTTCAAGGCGATCGAGAAGGGCGTTCAGCTCGCCATGACCGGCAAGGTCGGCGGCATCGTCACTGCACCGCTCAACAAGGAAGCGCTGAACAAGGCCGGCTTCCATTATGCCGGCCATACCGAGCTGCTCGCCGAACTCACCGGCGCCCGCGGCTCAGTGATGATGCTGGCCCATGGCAATATGCGCGTCAGCCACGTCACCACCCATGTCGCGCTGGAGGATGTGCCGAAGCGCGTGACGCCCGAGCGGCTGCGCCTTGTCATCGACCTGACCGACAAGGCACTCAAGCAGCTAGGCATCGCCAAGCCGAAAATTGCCGTGGCGGCGCTCAATCCACATGCCGGCGAAGGCGGCCTCTTCGGCCGGCAGGATATCGACATTTCCGCGCCGACGATCGCAAAGGCTGTCGAAGATGGGCTGGATATCGTCGGCCCGGTCCCCGGCGATACCGTCTTCGTCAAGCTGCGCGCCGGCCAATATGACGCCGTCGTCGCCATGTATCACGATCAGGGGCATATCCCCGTTAAGCTGCTGGGCTTCGAGATCGACCCGGCGACGGGGAAATGGATGGACCTCTCCGGCGTCAACATCACCCTCGGCTTGCCGATCGTCCGCACCTCCGTCGACCACGGCACGGCCTTCGACATCGCCGGCAAGGGGATCGCCAATGAGCGCAGCCTGATCGAAGCGATCGAGTTTGCGGAGCGGTTGGCAGCCAATCGATGAGATTGTCAGGCACGCTCTCCGATGCCGCAACGTCGTGCCTGTGCCCCTCACTCTAGCCCTATCCCCGCAAGCGGGGCGAGGGGATGACAATCAGCTAGCCTCTCGCTGGAAATTAAAGTCCCTCATAAAAATCTTTCCTCCCTTGTCGGCATTTCCCCTTTCCATCCGTCCTCTGGTCAACCCAACCCGAAAGAGGAGAAACGCCGTTGTCCAAGATTGCTCCATGCCTGTGGTTCGAGCGCGAGGCCGAGGAAGCCGCGACATTCTATGTCTCGCTATTTCCGGATTCACGCATCGATCACGTGCAGAAGAACCTAGTCGATACGCCGGCCGGCAAGGCCGACAGCGTGCTGGTCGTCGACTTTACGCTGGCGGGACAGCGCTTCATGGCGCTGAACGGTGGCATACGCTTCGAATATACCCATGCGATCTCGCTGGCGGTGGATTGCAAGGATCAGGCAGAGGTCGACTGGCTGTGGGACGGTCTTGCCGACGGCGGCGAAATCGAGCAATGCGGCTGGCTGAAGGACCGCTATGGCGTCTCCTGGCAGATCGTGCCGAGCGTGCTCAGTAAACTTCTGTCCGATCCCGATCCCGTCAAGGCCGCGCGCGTCATGCAGGCATTGATGCAAATGGTGAAGCTCGATATTGCCGGCCTGCAGAAGGCCTATGAGGGCTAGTCGGCAAAGTCTCCAACTTGGAGTTCCCGGTCGCCGCCCATGGCTGCGCCCGGGAGAAATCGGCTGCCGTCAGGCGTTCGATGGCGTGCAACTGGATGCAGTTCGGCACCGCTATGGCGCCATCGGCGAACAAACATTCATCCGTCGCAAAACGCTCCAACGCCAAGAATCGCGTTGGTCGCGCCAGGGCATGACTACTCGTATCGCCTTGTTTTTCTTAACCTTGACGTAAGTCCTGCCCTCCGGCGCGTCTTGCACCTGGCCATCCATTGGACTAGCGTTGCGCTACCGCCCTAAAATGGCGGGATTCTTGAAATATTTTCAAAAGATTATGCCGTCGTGTTTGGTGTAGGCGGATGTCCATGACCGGACTAATCGATCAACTTTTCGGCAGGAGAGCGGCGAAGTCCATGGAACCGCGATCCCGCATTGATCTGACAGCGGAAGGCTACACCGCCATCTATGCGCTGAGCGACATTCATGGCTGCTACGACGCGTTGATCGAAGCGGAAAGGCATATCGTTGCGGATGCCGTCACGATCCCCGGCCGGAAACTCCTAATGTTCCTCGGCGATTATGTCGATCGTGGTCCGCGATCGAACGACGTGCTGCAGCATCTGTGCGAGCCGCCACCTGTGGGCTTTGACCGCTATATCCTTTGCGGCAATCACGACGATGTCTTCCTGAAATTCCTGGACGATCCGCGCGCCAACAGCCATTGGCTCGAGTTCGGCGCCGTACAGACACTCGCCTCCTATGGCGTCGACGTGGAATATCTGCTGCTCGAAGAAGGCAGGAGCATCGAAGAACTCTGCGAAACCGTTCTTCAGGCCATGCCGCCGGCGCATGTCGAATTGCTGCGCTCCCTGCCGATCGCCATCATCATCGGTCCCCTCCTTTTCGTCCATGCCGGCATCCGGCCTGCCATACCGCTGGAACAGCAGACCGACGAAGACCTGATCTGGATCCGCGACCCCTTCCTCTCCGAAGGTCCGCAATTGCCGGTGCTGGTGGTGCATGGCCATACGCCGACCGCGCGGCCCGACTTTGGCAATCATCGCATTGGCATCGACACGGCCGCCGCCATGGGCGGAAGCCTGACGGTGCTCAAGATCGCGGCGGGCGAATGCTCGATCCTCACACAGACCTTCGAGCCACGCCGCTGAAAATAAAAAAGGGCCCCGGCACAAGCCGGGGCCCCTTTCACGCTCTGCCCGCGCTTTTTATTCCGCTGCCATAGCTGGTGGTAGATGATGTACGGCGTCGTTGCTCTCCTGCTCTTCGACGGGCTGCTGTCCTTTCTTCTTCGGCTCGCGGCCGAAAAAGAGCGCATAGCCCGCCGGCAGCACGAAGATGGTCAGCACTGTGGCAACCAGGATGCCGCCCATCATGGCGTAGGCAAGTGGACCCCAGAAAACGCCGCGCGAGATCGGGATCAGCGCCAGAACCGCCGTCAACGCCGTCAGCATGATCGGCCGGAAACGGCGGACGGCCGAGCCAATGATCGCTTCCTTCCGGTCCATGCCCGCCGCGATGTCCTGATCGATCTGGTCGACGAGGATGATCGAATTGCGGATGATGATACCAAGCAGCGCGATGACGCCAAGGATCGCCACGAAGCCGAAGGGCGCGCCGCTGATCAGCAGGGCACCGGCTGCACCGATGATGCCGAGCGGACCGGTGGAGAGCACCAGCATCGCCTTGCCGAAGTGCTGGAGCTGCGCCATCAGCAGCACGACGATGATGACCAGCATGATCGGTGCCTTGGCGGCGATCGAGGCCTGGCTTTCGGCGCTGTCTTCGGCACCGCCCTGAATCTCGATCTTGTAGCCCGCCGGCAGGCTGTTTCTGAGATCGGCCATGTCGTTGTAGAGTTTGGCCGTCACGTCGTTCGACTGAACATTGTCGGGAAGCGTCGCCCTAACCGTGATCGTCGGCAGGCGGTCGCGGCGCCACTCGATGCTCTGCTCCATGACGGGCACGACCTTTGCGACCTGCGACAACGGCACGAAACCGCCGGAGTCGGTCGGGATATAGATGGAATTGACCGAAGTCAGCAGATGGCGGCTTGCCTCTGGCTCCCGTGCAACGATGCCGACGGTCTCCTCGCCCTCACGATAATTGTCGAGGGTGACGCCGGACATCGAGGCCTGCAGCATCTGGCGGATACGCTGCGAGGTGACGCCGAGTGCACGGGCGCGGTCCTGATCGATCACCAGCTTCATGGCCGGCACCGGCTCCAGCCAGTCGTCATGGATAGCGCCGAGCAGCGGGTTCTGCGCGAAGCGCGCTTTTACATCATCGGCGATATGGCGAACCTCCTGCCGGTCCGGACCCATGACACGCAACTGCACCGGCCAGCCGGTCGGCGGACCGAGGAACAGGCGGTCCACCTTGGCGCGGACCGAGGGGAAGTCGGCGGCAAGCATGCTGCGCAGCTTGACGATCAATCGCTCGCGCGCCGGCTCGTCCTTGGCCATGACCAGCAACTGGGCATAGTTCGGGTTGGTGAGCTGCTGATCGAGCGGCAGGAAGAAGCGCGGGGCACCTTCGCCGACATAGGTGGCGATGAACCGCTTGTCGGGATCATCGGCCATGCGGGCCTGCAACCTCTGCGCCTGGCGTTCGACTTCCTTGATGCTGGTGCCTTCCGGCAGCCAGAGATCGACCAGAATTTCCGGACGCGAAGACTGCGGGAAGAAGTTCTGCGGAATGAACTGGAACGACCACAAGCTGCCGACGAAAGCGGCGAGCGTCAGAAGCAGCACGATGACGCGATGGCGCACGGCCCAGCTCACCGACGACCGCAGGCGGCGGTAGAAGCGCGTATCGAAGACGTCGTGATGCTCGCCGGCATGATGCCGCTGCTTCAGGATCATATAGCCGAGCCAGGGCGTGAAGTAGACCGCCACGAACCAGGAAATCACCAGCGCGATACCGACGACATAGAAGAGCGTGCGAACGTATTCACCGGCCGTCGACGCGGCGAAGCCGACTGGGATGAAGCCCGCCGTGGTGATCAGCGTACCCGTCAGCATCGGAAAGGCGGTCGAGGAATAGGCAAAGCTTGCCGCATCGAGCTTGACCAGCCCCTCCTCCAGCTTGCGTTCCATCAATTCGACCACGATCATCGCGTCGTCGACGAGGAGACCGAGCGCGATGATGAGGGCGCCGAGCGAGATACGCTGCAGGTCGATGCCGAGCTCGTACATGAGCGCGAAGGTCGCAGCCAGCACCAGCGGAATGGCGATGGCGATCACCAGGCCGGAGCGCCAGCCGATCGACAGGAAGGAGACGATCAGCACGATCACCAGCGCTTCGCCGAGCGCATGCATGAACTCGCTGATGGCGTCCGTCACCACTTCCGGCTGGTTGGAGATCTGGTCGACCTGCACGCCGACCGGCAGCGATGCCTCGAAACGCTTGTAGGTCTCTTCCACCGCCTTGCCGACGTCGGTCACCTTGTTGCCATTGGCCATGACGACGCCGAGCTGGACGCTCTCGTGACCGTTATAGAGGAACTTGGCCGTGTAAGGATCCTGTAGCCCGGCGCTGACCGTCGCTATATCGCCGAGACGCGTCACCTGGCCGCCGGCGGTCAGCCGGAGATTCTTGATATCCTCGATCTTGTTGACGTCCCCCTCGACCGAGATGCGAACCGAGCGCGTGCTGGTATCGACGGTGCCGGCCGGATCGACATTGTTCTGGCCGACGATCGCGTTCTGCAGGGCGGTCAGCGTCAGGCCGCGCTCGGCCAGCACCTTGGAGGAGACATCGATATAGATCTGCTCGGGCTGATCGCCGATGATCACAGCCTTCTCGACGCCGGGCGTCTCGAGCAGCATATCACGGGCTTGGATCGCGAATTTCTTCAACTCAGGATAGCTGTAGCCGGCACCGCTGATCGAATGCAGGGTGATGAAGGTATCGCCGAACTCATCGTTGAAATAGGGGCCGAGCAGGCCGGAGGGCAGCGTGTTGGCGATATCGCCGACCTTCTTGCGCACCTGATAGAAGGCGTCCTTCACCTGTTCGGTGTTCGTGTCGCCCTTGATCTGGACGGTGGTGATGGCAAAGCCGGCGCGGGTATAGGATTTGACCCAATCGAGATGCGGGGTTTCCTGCAGCTTGCGCTCGATCTTGTTGACCACCTGGTCTTCCATGTCCTGCAGCGAGGCGCCAGGCCAGATGGTCTGCACGACCATGACGCGGAAGGTGAAATCCGGATCTTCCTTCTGGCCCATGTGCGTGAGCCCAAGCGCGCCGGCGATGATGATCAGCGCGAACAGGAAGCGCGCGATGCTCGGATGGCCGATCGCCCAACGCGACAGGTTGAAGCGCTTCTTTTCGTCGGAGGTGCTGTTGATAATCATTGTCCCGCCCCTCGATCCTTTCAGCGCACGATATCGGCAGCCGCGGCGCTGCCATGTGTCTCAGCCGAAGCCTGCTGCCCGGTCGGCACCTTGACCTTCATGTTCTCGCTCATGAATTGCGTGCCGGCGGCAACGACGACGTCACCGGCCTTGAGGCCATCGGCGACACGCACGCCATCATCGGCAAAGTCGGCAACCTTGACGCTGCGGGAGTGCACGGTGCCGGCACTGCGGTCGACCAACCAGACGATCTGCTGACCGTCCTTCTCCGCAAGCGCGCTCAGCGGAATGGAGACGAAAGGCCGGGTATTGTCGGCCAGCGCCTCGATGGTCGCGGTCATGCCGAGCAGCACGCGCGGATCGTTGGGCAGGCTGACGCGGACCGCAAAGGTACGCGACTGCGCGTCGGCGCTTCCGGATACCTCACGCACCTTGCCGTCCAGCACCAGCGCGTCATCGGACCAGAAGCGCGCCTTGACGTCCTTACCGACCTTGAATTGCGCAATATCCATTTCCGGGACAGCGATCTGCGCTTCCTTCTCACCGTCGACGGCAACGGTGATGACGGGCGTGCCGGAGCCGACCACCTGACCGACATCGGCATTGATGGTCGTCACGATGCCGTTCATGTCCGAAGTCAGATCGGTATAGGCGACCTGGTTCTTCGCTTCCGCCAAGGCCGACACGGCTGAATCCCGCGTCGATACGGCCTGGTCATAGGAAAGCTCGGCCTGTTCGAGCTGCGATTTCGGCGAAACGTTCTTGTCGAAGAGCTGCTGCGCGCGATTGCGGGCGAGCTCCGTGGTCTGCACCTGCTTCTCGGCCGCATCGAGATCGGCCTGGGAGCGGCGCACGGCTAAAGCGTAATCGGTGGAGTCGATGCGGGCGAGCACGTCGCCGGGCTTGACCTTCTCGCCGATATCCACCTTGCGCTCGACGATCTTGCCGTTGACCCGGAAGCCGAGGTTCATATCCGTCCGCGCCTTGACCGCACCGGAATAGTCGAGCTTGCGCGTCGTATCCGCCTGGGCGATCTCGACCACTTTCACCGGCCGGATCACCTCCGCAGTCTCTTCTTTCTTCTCGTTGCAGCCCGAAAGCGTGAGCGCAACGGCAGCAAAGACGGCAGCGCCGGCAGCGGATCGTATGTTGGTCGTCAGCGAAACCATGTCGCTCTCCTTGATCAAACGGCTTTAGTCAAATGCAATGCAAAGGCGCGTGGATCATCCAATGCGCGTACTACTATTTCTTTAGCGCTCTGATAGCAAATTCGATAAGATCGTCCGGTTCCGCCCGGTTCGTCTTCGCAAGACATTGCGCGACCATTTGCGGGTGGCACAAAATGATTGTCGCCGCGCCGAAGCATTTCGAGGCGGCGACTGGATCCTGTTCGAAAAACTCGCCGGCGGCGATGCCTTCGGCAATGATTTCAGCCATGAGGTCATGGATCCGGTCAATGTGCTTTTCGATGACATGCCAATCGCGCTCGATGGCGACGACGACCATCTCATGCACCTTCTGTTCGTCGAGCATCGTCTCGAGCGTCAACTTGTATTGGGCATGGACATAAGTGCGCAGCCGCTCGGAAGCGCTGATCGGCATGTGACGGATGTCGTAGGCCATCTTGTAGCTCAGCGCGAGCATGCGGCCGCACAGGGCCTGGTGGATTTCCGTCTTGGACGCGAAGAACCGATAGATATTCGCGGTCGACATACCGAGATCACGGGCGATATCGGCAACCGTCGTCTTGCTGTAGCCGTAGTGGCGAAACAGTTTTTCGGCGGAATCGAGAATCCGCGTTACGTTCTCCTGACGTGCAAGATCGGCGCTAACCGCAGAAGGATCGAGCATTGGGTTGCTTCCGATTTACGAGTGACGATTTTTAATTTTCGTCACTCGTAAATCATCAAGGCTCAAATGTCAAGAAGCCGCTCCGCGAAACGAGGCGGTTGAGACGCTGTCGATGGAGTCAGATTGCGATAATTAGATACGCAGAAGCGACGGCTGGAAACGGCGGACGCTGAGGAAGCCGACGATCAGGAACGCGAGCAGCAATACGGTCTGTACGGCGAGGATCGGCGGCTCGTTCCCCATGGGTGCCAGCGTATTGAGCAATGGAATTTTCTGGAAGGACTGAACGATCAGCACAACACAATTGAGATAGAGCATCAGCAGGCTGCCGACGATGAAAACAAGCCGCCAGATACCGGCCATCCGCTGCCTGTAGCGGGCGATTGCCGTCGGAATGAAAAGCAGAACGGTGATGATGCCGAATACGATGCCGGGCGTAATGCCGTTGAAAGGAAAGAGGAATCCGGTCAAACTCGTGAGCAGAATGGTGACCATGTAGACAAACGTGGAGCGCTCATGGCGCTTCACGGAAATCAATCCCTCTGCGACGACGATGCCGGCAGCGATGGCGATCAGGCTGATAATGACGTGAATCAACGTGAGTCCGGACATTCTGCAATCCCCTTTTCGCAATGCATTTTCCGTGAAAAGGATAGTCCGGGCCCTGGATGCGGGATTGTACATTTACGGCGGAATATGAGCGCACTATCCCGCATTTTCCAAGCCTCTTATGCGGGATCAGATTAATCGCAGGGCCCGCTCTCAGAGTTGACTTGTCACCATCTGCATGATGAGCGTGATACGTTGAGCCCGGAAAGCGGGTCTTATCCTGCCGTGACGTTCAAGCTCCGCCAGACCGTGAAGTGCCGCCCAAAAAGTTTCGGTAGCCGTATCCACATCCCGGGAGAACGGCGCGATCACCGTCGCCATGGCTCCGAAACCATCGCGAAGTTGAGCTGGCGTGTCGGATCTGGCGAAGCGGAGGCCAGTCGGCAGAACGAACATCGCCTCGTACATCGCAGGGCGAGCGAAAGCGAAATCGAGATAGGCGACTGCGATGTCTTCCACTCGCTCCTTTGATGTGGATGATGGCCGGATCGCGGCGCCGAGCATCGCAGCCAATTCGCCGAAGCCTTCGAGCGCGACCGCTCCGACGATCTGGTCGCGATTTTCAAAATGCGAATAGAGAACTGGCTGACTGTATTCTATCTCCTCGGCGAGGCGCCGGATCGTGACGGAAGCCCAGCCGTCGCGTTCCGCGATCGTCCTCGCAGCGACGACGATCCTCCGTTCACGTTCGGCCCGTTCTCGAGTCTTGCGTTCGCTGATACCCACCCGTGCCTCAATCTTCATGCGCGCGATTTTCCTGATGCAAAACTATCAAAAGGAACATTGATTGACAAACTAGCAGTGCTAGATTAAATGACGTCGCTATACAGAAGAGATCAACGGGTGTTCCAATGAACATTTTCACAGGCGCAACATCGCTCGATACAATCCTCGTCTGGCTGGCCGCCGGGGCGTTTCTCGTCGGCGCTATCGTCAATGCGAGTGGACATCCGAAAATCCGCGCGGGTTTCGTGCGACTTGGATTTCCTTTCTGGTGGTGCTGGGTCACAGCCGCCTTCGAGCTTGCAACGGCGGTGCTCTTGATAACAGCTGGCACCCGATATATCGGGGCGGCGTTGGGCGCTTGCATTATGCTCGCCGCGATCGCTGCCATTGTCCGTATCCGGAACTATCGAGAGCTCCCGCCACCTTTCGTGTTCCTGTTGCTGCTGGCACTGGCAAGTGTCAGCGGTCAAGTCTGAATATCTCGCTGCAACGAAACCTGACGATGCAAACAGGATGGGATCGTACATCGCGCCGATGGCGCAAAGCGATGCCGACGCAGCCCAGGGCGAAATGTCGATCGGCGACCTGCAAACTGCTCGCGCTCACGGCGAGTACGTAGCATGAGTTGCGCTGCGGTTCGCATCGGCTCATGCCGTCCGATGCCGTGCCCTAACGCCTGGCATGTAAAAAGCGCCGCACCATCGGCACGGCGCTCTCCATCGAAAGGACTGCTCAGGCGGCGTGCACTTCCAGAGAGATCGGAACGGAAGCAAGCGCCTTGGAAACCGGGCAACCGGCCTTGGCCTTGTTGGCGAGTTCGGTGAATGTGGCTTCGTCGGCGCCGGGGACTTTGCCGGTCAGCGTCAGGTGAATGGCGGTGATGGCAAAGCCGCCTTCGACGCTTTCAAGCGTGACCTTGGCGGTCGTTTCCATGCTTTCGGCGGTGAAACCGGCTTCATTGAGGATCAGCGACAGAGCCATGGTGAAGCAGCCGGCATGGGCCGCACCGATCAGCTCTTCCGGATTAGTGCCGGGAACGCCTTCGAAGCGGCTGGCAAAACCGTAGGGATAGTGATTGAGCGCACCGCTCTGGGTCGAAATCTGACCCTTGCCGTCCTTCAGACCGCCGGACCACTGGGCCGAACCTGTACGATTGATCTGCATGCCGTCCTCCTAGTCGTTGATTGAACGCCGGGAAAGAGCCCCTTGCCCTCCCCGCAATGGCCGTAGGAGGCAGCACCAGAGCGACCTGCGTTCGCTGGAACGCATAGTCGCTTGAAAGCGGGATGCTCTGGGCTGCCTCAATCGACAATATAATGCTCTATCCGCCGAAGACGACAGCGCTGTAACAATTAACCTCTGGGGCTCTGGTCAACCCTTGGCTATCCCCTCGCACGTCCCGCCGCGGCCGAGCGAATATTGTCCAGCGTCACCGCGATCAGCAGGATCGAGCCAAGGACGAGATATTGATAGAAGGCCGGAATATTGAGGAGATTCATGACGTTCTGGGCAATGCCCATGATCAGCACGCCGACGATGACGCCGCTCATCGAGGCCCGGCCGCCCGCGAGCGAGACGCCGCCGAGCACGCAGGCCGAGATGACCAGCAGCTCCAAGCCGATCGCCGCATTCGGCTGCCCGGAGGTGATGCGCGAGGACAGGAGGATGCCGGCGATGGCGCAGATGAAGCCCTGCAGCGTGAAGATCCAGATCCGCATCGTGGCGACGTTCACGCCCGCCAGCCGCGAGGCCTCCGGATTGCCGCCGATCGCCAGCGTATTCTTGCCGAAGGTGGTGCGATTCAGCACGAAGCCGAATAGGAGGAACAGGATCACCATGATCCAGATCGGCGTCGGAATGCCAAGAAAGGTCGAGAGTGCCAGTTGATAGAAATTCGGGTCGTTGATGCCGACCGCGCGGCCGTCCGAGGCGATCAGCGCCAGACCACGGACGATCTGCATAGTGGCAAGCGTCGCGATCAGCGCATTGATGCGCAGCTTGGCGATGAGCGCACCGTTGACGAGACCGACGATCGCGCCGCAGACGAGCGCCGCCAGCAGGCCGAGAATGATGGAGCCTGTGACGTTCGAGGCCATGACCGCGATCATGCCGCAGAAGGCGACGGTCGAGCCGACGGAAAGATCGAAATCGCGTGAGGCCAGGCAAAACATCATGGTGCAGGCAACGATGCCGATCGTGACAACCGATTGCAGCAGGCCGATCATGTTGCGCTCGGTCAGGAAATTCGGAACCGTCAGCGACACGATGACGAAGGCCACCGCGAAGATGACGACGAGGCCCTGTTCGCCGAGAAGGATTTTTTTCAAGGAAGACATCGTCACGATTTCCCTAGTCAGAATGTGCTTGCGGCGTTTTTGTCCGGCAATGCGGCGGTGAGGATCTGGTGCTCGTTGAAATTCGCCCGCGTCACATAGGCAGCGACCTTGCCGCCGCACATCACCATGATCCGGTCTGAAATGCCCATGACCTCCGGCAGTTCGCTGGAGATGACGACGATCGCCATGCCGCCGGCTGCCAATTCATAAAGGATTTCATAGATTTCCGATTTTGCTCCGACATCGATGCCGCGCGTCGGCTCATCGATGACCAGCACCTTGACGCCCTGTTCGGACAGCCAGCGGCCGAGAATAACCTTCTGCTGATTGCCGCCGGAAAGATTGATGATGTCCTGCTTGCGCGACGGCGTGCGCACGCGCAGCCTGGCGATGAACTGATCGGCAAGGGCCGCTTCCTTGCGCGGGCTCAATAGGCCCAACGGCGAAAAATGCCGCCGCGAGGAAATGGCGATATTCTCCTGGATCGAACGGCCCTGGATGATCCCATCGAGCTTGCGGTCCTCCGGGCAGAGCACCATGCCGGCATGGATCGCTGCCTTGGGATTGTTCGGAGCGACCGTGACGCCATCGATAGTGACCGTGCCCTGGTGACGATGATCGGCACCAAACAACAGCCGGGCCATCTCACTGCGGCCGGCGCCGATCAGGCCAAAGAAGCCAAGGATTTCGCCCCTGCGGACGGAGAAATTGATCGGCGTCGGAAGTCTCGACCCTGAGAGCCCTTTGACCTCCAGCCGGACAGGCCCGAGCTGCCGCCCGCGCCAGCCCCAGATATTGCTGATCTCGCGGCCGACCATTTCGGCAATGATCTGCTCGCGCGTTACTTTCCTGATGTCAGGATGGTGTGCCGCGAGCTTACCGTCGCGCAACACCGTCAGGCCATCGCAGAGCCGGAATATCTCGTCCAGCCGATGCGAGACGTAGAGGATGACGGTGCCGTTCGATTTCAGCCGCTCGATCAGCGAAAACAGAATCTCGCTCTCGCGCGACGACAGCGACGACGTCGGCTCGTCCAGTGCGATGACACGGGCATCGACCATGACGGCCTTGGCGATTTCCACCATCTGCCGCGCGCCGATCGACAGCGACGACACCTTGGCGGCCGGATCGACATCGATGCCGATCTCCTGGAGCTTGGCGCGCACGGTATCGACGAGCGTCTTGCTATTGATGATGCCGGCTTTCGCCGGAAAGCGGCCGAGCCACAGGTTTTCGGCGACCGTCAGTTCCGGCACCAGTTGCAATTCCTGATGGATGACGGTGACGCCGGCGTGAAAAGCATCCCGCACCGAATGATAGTGCTGCTCCTGGCCGTCGATGGATATCGTACCCGCATCCGCCGCCTGATCGCCGGAAAGAATGCGGATCAGCGTCGACTTTCCGGCGCCGTTTTCGCCCATCAGCCCATGCACGGCGCCTTTGACGACCGGAAAGGTGATGTTCGACAGCGCCTGAACGCCGGGATAGCTCTTCGAAATACCGTTGAATTCGAGAAAGGCCATGTTTCTCTCGCTGGTAAAAGAGCCCGGCGGCAAAACTGCCACCGGGCCGCGATCATCCGGAGAGGACGATCATTCGATACCGAGATCCTTGCGGACCTTCTGATAATCGCCGCGCAGCGCCAGCGAACCGGAGGTCAGCGTCAGCTTCGGCGGTTCCTTGCTGTTGGCGATCCAGTCGTACATATCGATCGCGGTTTCGTAGCCGTGACGCTTCGGCGATATGATGACGGTGCCGAAGAAGCCCGTCGGCTGCGGCTTCTTGAATTCGTTGATTGCCGAATCCGCGCCGCCGATGCCAACACCGACGACGTTGGCGGCGGGAATGCCGACCGATTCCGTCGCGCGGACAGCGCCGAGCACGGCTTCGTCGTTGAGGCCGAAGGCCACCCAGTATTTCACGTCGGCATGCTTGTTGAGCACGGTGGTCGCAGCATTGAGCGCTGCTTCCGTGTCGGTTTTGGCCTGTGGCGCGTCATAGATGTTCGCGGCCGGGAAACCGGCACCCTTCAGCACCGAAATAGCGCCTTCGACGCGGTCGACAGCGGTCGGAAGCTGGTCGTAGGAAACGCGGATCGCGCCGACATTCTTCATGTCCCAGCCGCGCTTCTTGATTTCATCGACAATCGCCTGGCCGACGCTCTCGCCGATCTTGGTGGCGGAAATGCCCATATGCGGCACGTCTTCCAGCGGCTTGCCGTCGGCGCCGACCAGACGGTCGTCAACCGTCATCAGCTTGAGCTGGTTGGCCGCCGCCTTGGCGACGATGCCAGGGCCGAGCTTCACATCGGGCGTGCAGATGATGAAGCCCTCCGCACCCTGGGCGCCGAGATTGTCGATCGCAGCCTGAACCTTTTCGCCATCCTGCGCGCCGATCTTGACGAGCGTGAAGCCCTTCTCCTTGGCGGCGATGTCGGCGAACTTCCATTCGTCCTGAAACCAGGGTTCTTCCGGTTGCTTGACCACGAAGCCGATTTTCACGTCTGCCGCCAAGGCGGAGGTGGCTGCGATGACCGCAACCGTACCAGCCAGAATAGCTGCTTTGAAAAAGCGCATGACTCTCTCCCAAAATTCGAAATGAAGCACACTGCCCTCCCTGGCAGTGCTTCTTGAATTATGATAAATCATCATACCAGTCAATTGCCAATGTATGATGATTATAATAGTGTGACTTTTGGCAAGGATGGCCCGCCAAACGCGCCGACGCTTATCGCCATGCGGAATAAATTCCGCTAAGCAGAGGCTCGGCCGCGCGGGAGAACGGCTGCGGAGAAGGCAATTGGATTCGTTTGAACAGCAAGAGCAAAGGCTGAACGGAGCGGCGGAGCGCCGTCCGCGCGTGCGCAAGAACGTCACGGCGGCGATCGCCGAGGACATCTGTTCCGAACGCTATCCTTCCGGCTCGCCCCTGCCGCGCGAAAACGATCTCTGCGATCTCTACGGCGTCAGCCGCACCGTCATCCGTGAATCCCTGAAGATCCTCGAATCGAAAGGGCTCGTGCGCGGCAAGCCGCGCATTGGCACCACCGTCTGCGATAAGGACGACTGGAATATCCTTGATCAGGACGTGCTAGAGTGGATGGGTCCTTATATCGCCGAATTCGATATTCTCGGCTGCATTCTCGAGGCGCGGCGTACCATCGAGCCGGTGGCCGCCGAATATGCCGCCGAGCGCGCCACCGCCCAGGAGATAGCCGATCTCGAAAAAGCCTGGCGGCAGATGCGCGATTCCGGCGATGATCCCGAACGCTTCACCGAAGCCGACGTGATGTTCCATACGGTGCTTTTGAGCGCCAGCCACAACCAGGTGTTCCGCCGCCTGTCGAGCGCCATCCATGCCGGGCTGAAATATGCATTGCATGCTTCGAATGTCGCGGTGGACAGCCGTGATGAGGCGATCGCCGTCCATGGCGATCTGGTGGAGGCGCTGCGCCTGCGCAACCGCACCTCTGCGCGCGACTGCGCCCATCGCATGCTCGATCTTGCCACCCGCGACCTTGCCGCCGCCGAAAAAGCGATCGGGCGGGTGGAGAAAAACAAGACCTGAAATCCCGAAATCCGCGGCCTGGCGCCGCTGATATGATCCAAAAGCCGAAACGGAAGCGTTCCCATGAAAATCACCAAATTGACCACCTATATCGTGCCGCCGCGCTGGATGTTCCTGAAGATCGAAACAGACGAGGGCATCACGGGCTGGGGCGAGCCAGTGGTCGAAGGCCGGGCTTTGACCGTCCAGGCCGCCGTGCACGAACTGGAAGACTATCTGATCGGCAAGGACCCCTTCCTGATCGAAGATCACTGGAACGTCATGTACCGCGCCGGCTTCTATCGCGGCGGCGCCATCCACATGTCGGCGCTTGCCGGCATCGACCAGGCGCTCTGGGACATCAAGGGCAAGGCGCTTGGCCAGCCGATCCATTCGCTGCTGGGTGGCCAGGTGCGCGACAAGATCAAGGTCTATTCCTGGATCGGCGGCGACCGCCCTTCCGACGTCGCCAACAACGCCAAGGACGTCGTCGCCCGCGGTTTCAAGGCGATCAAGCTCAACGGCTGCGAGGAAATGCAGATCGTCGACACCTACGACAAGGTGGAGAAGGCTGTTGAGACCATCGCCACCATTCGTGAGGCGATCGGCCCCTATATCGGCATCGGCGTCGATTTCCACGGCCGCGTCCATCGCCCGATGGCCAAGGTTCTCGCCAAGGAACTCGAGCCCTACAAACTGCTCTTCATTGAAGAACCCGTGCTCTCCGAAAATCGTGAAGCCCTGAAGGAAATCGCCAATCATTGCTCGACGCCAATCGCGCTCGGCGAGCGGCTCTATTCGCGCTGGGACTTCAAGTCGGTCCTGTCGGACGGCTATGTCGACATCCTGCAGCCTGACCTTTCCCATGCCGGCGGCATCACCGAATGCCGCAAGATCGCGGCGATGGCCGAAGCCTATGACGTGGCGCTGGCACCGCATTGCCCGCTCGGCCCGATCGCGCTTGCCGCCTGCCTGCAGGTCGACGCCGTCAGCTACAATGCCTTCATCCAGGAACAGAGCCTCGGCATCCACTACAACAAGGGCAACGACATCCTCGACTACATCTCCAATAAGGAAGTCTTCCACTATGCCGACGGCTTCGTCAGCATCCCGCAAGGCCCCGGCCTCGGCATCGAAGTGGACGAAGCCTACGTCATCGAGCGCGCCAAGGAAGGCCATCGCTGGCGCAACCCGGTTTGGCGCCATGAAGACGGCAGCGTAGCCGAGTGGTAAGAGCTCTCCTCCCGTAAACGAAACGCCCCGAACTTCGGGGCGTTTTGCTTTTTAACGAACATCCGCCCGCGCGCGCGGCCGCGTGTCATTGCGCTCCCAGGAGAAAATCGCCGGCGGTAGCGGATCCCGATCGCGGATGATATCCGCGCCTTTCTCGCCGATCATGATCGTCGGGCCGTTGGTGTTGCAGGAGGGCACGCGCGGCATGATGGAGCTGTCGCAGACGCGCAGGCCCTCGAGCCCTCGCACCTTCAGCTCGAGATCGACGACCGCCATGGCGTCCGTGCCCATCTTGCAGGTGCCGACGGGATGATGGTCGGTCTTGGCGTTGGCGCAGCCATAGTCGAACAATTGCGCCTCCGTTGTCAGATTGCCACCCGGCAGCCGCTCAGCCAGCACAAAGGGCTTCAGCGCATCCTGGCTCATGATGTCGCGGGCGATCCGTAGGCCTTCGAGCGACATCTTCATATCGTGCGGATCGCTCCAATAGTTCGGATCGATCAGCGGCGCGGCGGATGGGTCGGATGAAGAGAGCCGCACCGTGCCGCGCGAGCGCGGGTGCAGATAGGCGGAATTTAAAGTTACGCCGGCATTCTTCAGCCGTGCGACGCCCGCCTCGATGCCGGAGCCGAGGCCGAGATGGAACTGGATATCCGGCGAGCGGGCATCGGGATCAGCATACCAGAAGCCGCCGGTCTCGAAGAGCGACGAGGCGACGGGACCGGAGCGGAACAGCAGATATTGCAGCCCGGCCCAGAGCGTACGATGCAGCTTGGCGACATTGTCGTAGGTGTGGTCGCCGGTGCATTCCGAGATGACGAAAAGATCAAGATGGTCCTGCAGATTGCCGCCGACACCCGGCAGGTCGTGCGTGACCGGCACACCGACCGAGGTCAGATGGTCGGCCGGGCCGATCCCGGATTGCAAGAGCAGCTTCGGCGAGCCGATGGCGCCGGAGGAGATCAGCACTTCCCGGTCCGCCCGAATGATCTCGACACCCTTGTCTGTCACCACCTCGACGCCGACGGCGCGGCGGCCTTCGAGAATGATGCGCGCCACCCGCGCACCGGTACGGATGGTCAGGTTCTTTCGATCTTTGATCGGCGATAGGTAGGCCAGCGAAGCCGACGAGCGGCGGCGGTTGCGCTGCGTCAACTGATAGAAGCCGACACCCGCCTGCTGTCTGCCGTTGAAATCGTGATTATAGGGGATGCCGAGTTCCTGACCGGCGCGGATATAGGCATCGCAGATCGGCAGCGCCGATACCGGCATGGAAACGCCGAGCGGGCCGCCATAGGAATGATAGTCATCGGCAAAGCGCTGATTGTCCTCGGCGCGTTTGAAGTAAGGCAGCACGCTGCGATAGTCCCAGCCCTCGCAGCCATCCTCGCGTGCCCAGAGATCGTAGTCGACAGCGTTGCCGCGCGTGTAAAGCTGCGCATTGATCGAGGAGCCGCCGCCGATCACCTTCGCCTGCGTATAGCGCAGCACGCGGCCCTTCATATGCCTCTGCGGCACCGTCTTCCAGCCCCAGCTCGCCACCCCCTTGGTCATCTTGGCGAAGCCGGCCGGCATGTGGAACAACGGATTCCAATCACCGCCGCCAGCCTCCAGCAACAGGACTTTCACCATGGGGTCCTCGCTCAGACGGTTGGCGAGTACGCAGCCCGCCGGTCCGGCGCCGGTGATGATGTAGTCGTAGCTCATTCCAGTCCTCAAATTTATCATGTTCCCGGCACGAGATCGCATTTCCCTCCTCCCGATGGGGCAAGGGTAAATCCTTCACAGTCGCCCGATCCCCAGCCCACCATCCGCAGGGATCACCGATCCCGTGGCAAAACCGAAGCCCCCTTTGGCCAGCGCCGCAACGATGCTGCCGACATCGCCCGTCTCGCCCCAGCGCTTCATCGGCACCAGGCCGCCATCGATCAATGCGTCGTATTTCTCCGAAACTTGCGCCGTCATGTCGGTGCGGATGATGCCGGGCCGCACCTCGAAGACGGCAATGCCGGTCTCCGCCAGCCGCAGCGCCAACCCCTGCGAGAAGGCCGAGAGACCGGCCTTGCTGATGCAATAATCTAGCCTCTCAGGCGAACTCAGCGCTGCCGAGACCGAGGTGATGTTGATCACCGAACGCGGCAGCGACGTCTTCGCCGCGAGCATCGAACGAACGATCGCCTGGGTAAAAAACACCGTGCCGCGCAGATTGACGTCGATGATCCGGTCGAAATTTTCTGGCGCCAAATCAAGGAAATCGCCGCGCACGACGGGGCCAATGCCGGCATTATTGACCAGGCAATCGATCTCGCCCAAAGCCGCCCGGATCGCCTCGACGGTTCCCATGTGTCCCGAGAGAGCGGCAAGATCAGACTGCAGATAGATTGCCCGCCCGCCATTCCCCTTCAATTCCGCAAGTTCCGCCAACGGCGGCTCTACCTCGACACCGGTGATCGCCAGATCGAAACCGCTTCTCGCCAGCGCCCGCGCAATACCGAAACCGATCCCCTTGCGGCCTCCGGTGACGACGGCGATCGGACGCCTTGCCTTCATGACCGCAGCTCCTCCCGCACGATATGGTCGGCCACGCGCAGCGCTTGCGCGGCCACGGTCAGCGCCGGATTCACCGCCGCCGAAGTCGGCAGGAAGCTGGCGTCGACCACGAAAAGATTGGGGTGATCGAAGGCGCGGCAGAAGACATCGAGCGGCGCGCTCGAGCCGTCATTGCCGATCTTGACCGTGCCGCATTGATGCGACGGTGTGCGCTTGTCGAAGGGACGTGACAGCACGATCGGGAAGCCGGCCTTACGCAGCACGCTCTTCAGCTTCTTCACCAGATCGAGATGCGCCTGCCAATTGGTGCGCACCCACTGCAGCACGATGCGGTCGCCGTCGACCGTGATCCGGCTTTCCGGCGACGGAAGATCCTCGCTCATGGCATAGAAATCGATGGCATGGGCGGAAAGCCTGTTCAGAAGCCATTCCGGCACAGTCGGCATATTCGCCTTGAGGATCGTGCCGGAAACGCGTCCCAAAAGCTGAACATTGCCGAGCGGCGGCCCGCCTTCGCCATCCGAGAGATAGAAGTCGTTGAAGCCGAAAGTCTTCTGATAGACCGAATCATTCCGATACCAGGGCGAAATCGCCAGCACGGCAGAGGAATTATGGTTCATGAAATTGCGGCCGACCTGATCGGAGCGATTGGCAAGCCCGCGCGGATTCGCATCGTCAGCCGATCTCAGCAGCAGCACCGCCGACTGCACCGCCCCGGCCGCAAGGATGACCAGCTTCGGTCGTACGACATGCGCCTCTCCATAGGCGGAATAATGCACCGCGGCGATCATCCGCCCATCGCCGGCAGCCTGGAGCCGCGTGACGCGCGCGCCGGTCTTCAGCTTGACGTTCGGATATTGCAGAGCCTTGGCAAGCGCCACCGTCTCGGCATCCATCTTGCCGTCGGCACTATGCGGATGCGCATCCCAGGGCGTACGGCCCTTGACAAGCCACTTGTCGATATCGACGCCCAACGGCAGCGAATGCGGATGCATGCCACTGTCCTTCAGTCGCTTGCGGACACTGGCGATTGCCGGCTCGTCGGGTACCGGTGGAAATGGATAGGGTTGCGAATGCGGCGGTTCCCAGGGATCGTCGCCGAGGCTGCCGCGCACCTGATAGAGCTGCTCCGCCTCGCTATACCAGGGCTCCAGCTCCTCATACGGAAAGGGCCAGGCCGGCGACACGCCGTCCAGATGCCGCATCTCCTCAAAATCCTCGCGTCGGTAGCGGATCAGCACCGCGCCGTAGAATTTCGAATTGCCGCCGACATTGTAGTAGTTGCCGGGATTGAACCCCTTGCCGTCTTTCTCGTACCAGGTCTCCTTCGGGCGGAAATGGCCGCGCAGGAAGATCGCCCGCTGGTCGCGGGTTTCCGGTCGGTCCTCCAGCCGTTCGCCGGTCTCCAGGATCAATATGTTGGCGCCCGAGGCGGCAAGGCCGGAAGCGACAGTGGAGCCACCGATCCCCGAACCGATGATGACGATATCCGGTTCTGCCATGCTGCCGCTCACGCTATCCGAACCTGGCTCTGCGGATCGAAGAACACCGCCTTGTCGAGATTGAAGGCAAGCCGTGTCGTCTGCCCGGGGGCAATGCGGGCATCGGCGCGCAGCCGCGCCACGACGGATTTGCCGCCGAGGCGGACGATCGCAAACGTATCCGAACCGGCCGGCTCGACCACCTCGATCAGGCAGTCTCCTTCGGCGAGCGAATGGGCATTGCGGTCCGCACCGTCGAGGTCGGTCAGCGCCTCCGGCCGAATGCCGAAGATCACGTCCTTGCCGGCATGGGCGCCGAGTCCGGCGCCGCTCCCGTTGACAGGCAGCTTCAGGGGGGCCGCGCCATTCGGTCGGTCGAGCGAGACCTGCAATCCCGTCGGCCCGCTCTCCACCGTCGCGGTCAGCAGGTTCATGGCGGGCGAGCCCATGAAGTCCGCAACGAAGGTATTGGCAGGGTGATTGTAGATTTCCGCCGGCGTTCCGAATTGCTGCAGAACACCGTCCTTAAGGACGGCGATCTTCGTGGCCAGCGTCATTGCCTCGATCTGATCATGGGTGACGTAGACGATCGTCGTCTTCATGCGCTGATGCAGGCGCTTGATCTCGGTGCGCATGTCGACGCGCAGCTTGGCATCGAGGTTGGAGAGCGGCTCGTCGAACAGGAAGACCTGCGGATCGCGCACCAACGCCCGGCCCATGGCGACGCGCTGGCGCTGGCCGCCGGAAAGCTGGCTCGGCTTGCGGTCGAGCAGATGGCCGATCTGCAGCATGTCGGCCACTTGCTTGATCGCCTTGTCGCGTTCCTCCTTCGGAACTTTGCGGATTTCCATGCCGAAGGCGATGTTGCCGGCAACCGTCATGTTCGGATAGAGCGCATAGGACTGGAACACCATGGCGATATCACGTTGCGACGGCGCCAGGCCGTTGACCGAGCGGCCGGCAATGGCAATGTCGCCCGAGGTGATCGGCTCCAGCCCGGCAATGGTGTTGAGCAGGGTGGACTTGCCGCAGCCGGACGGGCCGACGAGCACGAGAAATCCGCCCTTTTCGATTTCGATATTGATGTCCTTCAGGATTTCGAGCGATCCATAGGACTTGCGCAGATTGGTGATTTTCAGGAAGGACATGGTCTTATCCCTTGACGGCGCCGGACATCAGGCCGCGGACGAAAAATCGGCCGGAGACGATGTAGACGATGAGGGTTGGCAGGGCAGCGAGGATCGCGCCGGCGAAGTGGACATTGTATTCCTTGACGCCCGTCGACGAGCTGACGAGGTTGTTGAGCGCGACCGTCATCGGCGTCGAACTGACGCCCGAAAAGGACGCGCCGAACAGGAAGTCGTTCCAGATATTGGTGAACTGCCAGATGACCGAGACGACGATGATCGGCCCCGAAGACGGCAGCAGGATGCGCCGGAAAATCTGGAAGAAGCTCGCCCCGTCGATCTGCGCGGCGCGGACCAGCTCGGTCGGAAAGGCCTCGTAATAATTGCGGAAATAAAGCGTGGTGAAGCCGAGGCCGTAGACTATGTGGACGAGGATCAGCCCCCATATGGTCCCGGCGATGCCGAAGAAACCGAGGATGCGCGCCATCGGGATCAGCACGATCTGGAACGGGATGAAGCAGGAGAGCAGCAGCATACCGAAGAAGATTTCCGCGCCGCGGAAACGCCACTTCGTCAGCACATAGCCGTTCAGCGCGCCGACCATGGTGGAGATGGCGACGGCAGGAACGACCATCAGGATCGAGTTGATAAAAAAGGGCCTGAGCCCCGTCGGCTGCACGCCGATCTGCGCCGTCGACCAGGCCGATATCCAGGGCTCGATCGTCCAGGTCTTCGGCAGGTTCAGCATGCCGCCCTGGCGAATCTCTTCAAGCGGCTTGAAGGAATTGACCAGCATCACATAGAGCGGCAGCAGGTAATAGACGGCAAACAGGATCAGCGCCGCATAGATCAGCCCACGGGTCAGCTTGCCGTGCGAGATGGCGTTTTGCGGATTGGGGTTGCTCATGCGCGTTTCCCTCCGCCGATTTCCGAATAGAGATAGGGGATGATGATGGCAAAGATCATCGCCAGCATGATGATCGCCGACGAGGCGCCGATGCCCATCAGATTGCGGGTGAAAGTGTAGGAATACATGAAGGTAGCCGGCAGTTCGGTCGCCTGCCCCGGCCCGCCGCCAGTCAGCGCCACGATCAGGTCATAGGCCTTGATCGCGAGGTGGGCGAGCACGACGAAGGCCGAGAGGAACACAGGCCGCATCAATGGAATGATGATGCGGCGATAGGTGGTGACCGCCGACGCGCCGTCGATCTGCGCCGCCTTGATGATCTCGTTGTCGACGCCGCGAAGGCCGGCAAGGAACATCGCCATGACGAAGCCCGAAGACTGCCAGACGGCGGCGATGACGACGCAATAGATCGCCATTTTCGAATCCTTGATCCAGGTGAAGGAAAAACTCTCCCAGCCCCAGAGATGCATGGTGTTCTCAAGGCCGATGCCAGGATCGAGAAACCATTTCCACGCCGTTCCCGTGACGATGAAGGACAGCGCCATCGGATAGAGATAGATCGGCCTCAGCAGCCCTTCGGCACGGATTTTCTGGTCGAGCAGGATAGCAAGGGCGAGGCCGAGCGCCGAGCAGATGGCGATATAGAGGGAAGCGAAGATGCCGAGATTGGTGATCGCACGCCACCAGTGCGGCAACGCCCAAAGCCTATCATAGTTGGTGAAACCAATAAGGTTATAGGAAGGCAGCATCTTGCTGTCGGTCAGCGACAGATAGCCGGTATAGGCGATAAAGCCATATACGAAGATCAGAATGACGACGAAGCTCGGGGCCAGCACCAGCTTGGGCAATAGCACCTGCATTCGACTGCGACTGTTCATGGTCGAACACCTAGTTTGATTATCTGCGTACGGAGCAAGTGAAGCCCTCGCCCGAACCCTCTCCCCGCGAGCGGGGAGAGGGTGGCCGACAGGCCGGATGAGGGGCACTCCTTGCTCCGAACTACCTTACTTCGCCGCCGCAACCGCCGAGACGAGTTCCTTGACCGCGTCATCCGACGACAGATCGCCGTTGAATTCGCGGGTTACGACGTCGTAGATCGCGTTCTTGACCGCCGCCGGATTGGCGTGGCCATGGGCCATGGAGCCCATCAGCGTGCCGTTCTTGTTGGCTTCGGCCAGATCCTTGATCGCCTTCTTGCCGCAATCATCGAAGGCGGTATCCGGAACGTCGGTGCGGGCCGGAACCGAGCCCTTGACGACATTAAAAGCCGACTGGAAGGTCGGGCTTTCGATCGAGGACGCCATTTGCATCTGCGCCGGGATCTTGTCGGCGGAGACCTTGAACATCGCGAATTGGTCGGAGTTGAAGGTCACCGAGCCCTGCGTTCCCGGGAAGCGGATGCAGACGAAATCCTTACCCGGCACCTTCTTCGCCTTCAGGAATTCGCCCTTGGCCCAGTCGCCCATGAACTGCAGGCCGGCCTTGCCTTCGATGACCATGCCGGAGGCAAGATTCCAGTCGCGGCCGGAGAAGTTGTCATCGACATAGGAGCGCAACTTCGTCATGCGGTCGAAGGCTTCCTTCATCTTCGGGCTGCCGAGCGTATCGGGATCGAGATCGATGAAGGCCTTCTTGTAGAAGTCGTTGCCAAACGAGAGCACGACGGCGTCGAAGATCGTCGCATCCTGCCACGGCTGGCCGCCATGGGCGATCGGCGTGATGCCTTGCTTCTTGAAATTGTCGAGCAGCGCGATCAGCTCGTCCCAGTTCGCCGGCACCTTGCCGCCGGCCTTGTCCAGCGCTTCCTTGTTGATCCACACCCAGTTGGTGGAGTGGACGTTTACGGGAGCGGCGATCCAATGGCCGTCATATTTGGAGAATTTCTGCAGGGCGGTGGGGACCACCTTGTCCCAGCCTTCCTTATTGGCGACCGCATCGAGATTGCCGAGCGAACCTTCCTTGGCCCAGTCGAGAATGTCGAAGCCGAGCATCTGCACGGCGGTCGGCGGGTTGCCACCCGTGACGCGGGCGCGCAGAACGGTCATGGCCTCGCTGCCGCCACCGCCGGCAACCGGCATGTCGACCCAGCCTATGCCCTTCGATTCCAGATCCTTCTTCAGGACTTCCAGCGCCGACGCCTCGCCGCCCGAGGTCCACCAATGCAGGACTTCAACGCTTTCAGTCGCATGCACTACGGTCACGGTGCCCGTCATAAGAAGGGCGGCCGCAGCCACAGATGTCATCAATTTACGCATATTTTCCTCCCGGTTTTAACAGTTGCGCAGCAAGACCTCCTCCCGCTGCCTCCTCCCTGTTCCGCGCTCTTCGCGAGGAACAAATCCACCACGGCCTCCCAGCCATGGGCATTCATCTCACCTCGGCATCCACCAGCCGGTGCGCCGGCCGATATGCATGTTGAGCGTTTTTGTCTCGGTATAATCTTCCACCGCATGCCGGCCGAGCTCGCGCCCAAGTCCCGATTGGCGATAGCCGCCGAAGGGCAGTTCCGCCGCACCATCCATGAAGGTGTTCATCCAGATCGTGCCGGCCCGCACCCGTCGCCCGATCGTCAGGCACGTGTCGAAATCGCGGCTCCAGACGCCGGCGGAAAGGCCGTAATCGATGGAATTGGCGATGCGGATCGCATCTTCGGTCGTCTCGAACGTCAGCACGGAAAGGACAGGCCCGAATACCTCCTCCTTCGCCACCGCCATCTCCGGTTTAACGTCTGCGAGAATGGTCGGCGCCATGTACTGGCCGAAGCCGAAATCGATCTGGCTGCCGCCATGCGCCACGGTCGCGCCGCTCTTTGCCGCGCCGGAAACATAGCCCTGGATCTTCTGCAAATGTTGCGGCGTGATGATCGCGCCCACTTGCGTGGAAGGGTCGAGCGGATCGCCGACCCTCACCTTTTCCGACAGGCTGGCGATACGCGCCGTGACATCCTTGGCAATATCGCGATGGATGATCAGTCGCGAGCCGGCATTGCAGCATTCGCCGGCGTTGAAATAGGCGCCGAACACCGCGGCATCGACGAACTCATCGAGATTCGCGTCGGGAAAGACGATCTGCGGGTTCTTGCCGCCGAGTTCGAGCGAAACCTTCTTCAGCGTCTGCGCCGCACTCGCCATGGTCAGCCGCCCAACGCCGGTCGAACCGGTGAAGGAGATCATGTCGACATCCGGATGGCTGGTCATCGGCGCACCGACATCGGCGCCCGTGCCAACGAGGATATTAACGACGCCGGCCGGCACGCCGGCTTCCATCAGGATTTCGCCGAGCACCAGAGTCGAGCCAGACGTCAACTCGGACGGTTTGACCACCGCCGTGCAGCCGGCGGCAAGCGCAAATGGTAACTTCTGACTTACGATAAGG
Source organism: Rhizobium sp. CB3060 (assembly GCF_025200735.1). Lineage (NCBI taxonomy): Bacteria > Pseudomonadati > Pseudomonadota > Alphaproteobacteria > Hyphomicrobiales > Rhizobiaceae > Rhizobium > Rhizobium sp. CB3060. The sequence goes on from NZ_CP104158.1 coordinate 2,931,695, forward strand.
AACGGGAAATTCCAGGGCGTGATGATCGAGATGACCCCGATCGCTTCACGCAACACGACGCCCATCGTGCCATCGCCAAGCGTGTTGTAGCTCTCGCCGTGCAGGTCGCGTGCAAGGGCGGCCGCATAGCGCCAGATATCGGCGGAACCGGCAATCTCGCCGCGCACCTGCGTGATCGGCTTGCCGGCCTCGATCGCGTCGAGATAGGCGAGCTCCTCGGCCCGCGCCGAGATCATATCGGCAGCCTTCAGCAGGATATTGGAGCGTTCCGCCGCCGTCATGCGCGGCCAGGGACCGTGGTCGAATGCCTTGCGCGCGGCCGCGATAGCCAGATGCGCATCGTCCTTGGTCGCGGATTTATAGCGGCTGACGGTGACGCCATGGCTCGGCGCCACGCGCTCGATCGTGCCGGTCTCGATGCCTTCGACCCATTTGCCGTCGATCAGCATCTTGAATTCGCGCACTTTTACATCGGGAAGCGCCTGTGGCTTCACAAGAACCGTCATCACCATTCCCCCTTGAACTCGGCGGCGCGTTTGCCGGCAAAGGCCGCAACGCCCTCCTTGAGGTCACCGGTTTTGGCGACCAGGATCGATCCCAACGCCTCGACGGCGGACCCATTGTCCTCGCCATTAGCCGACGCGATCATCAGCTTCGCGATCTCCAGTGCCGCCGGTCCGCGCGTGGCAATCCGCGCTGCGTAATCCCTGGCGGCGGCAAGCACCGTTCCCGTTTCGACAACGGCGTCCACAAGACCGTAGGCGCGGGCTTCCTCGGCGGAAAACATCTCTCCGCCCAGCACCATACGCCGCACGATCTGCGCGCCAAACCGTTTGGTAAGCCGCTGCGTACCGGACCAGCCCGGAACCATACCAAGGCTGGTTTCCGGCAGGCCGATCCTGATCTGGCTTTCCGCAATGCGGATATCGGCCGCAGCCGCCAGTTCCAGCCCGCCGCCGAGCGCATGACCATTCAATGCGGCGATCACCGGCATGCGGAGCGTCGCCAGCCGCTCGAAAACACGATGGCCGAAGCGCACCCAGGCATGGCCGAACTCGTTGGCCGCCATACCGCCCCAGGCCTTGATATCGCCGCCGGCCGAAAAGGCCTTGCCTTCGCCGATAAGGATCGCGACGCGGACGGAACTATCCGCCTCCACATCGTCGCAGGCAGCGGCCAGCGCCTTCAGCATGTCGATGTCGAAGGCGTTGAGCTTTTCCGGCCGCGAGACGGTAATCGTCGCGACGGAACCTTCTACAGAAACCTTGACCTCACCCATGGCGCGCTCCTTCCAGAACACGCTTGGCCTTGGCGGGCAGCGTCAGACCGATAGGCGCGTCTTGGAACAAAGCTGCATCCATCACCTTCAGCCGGTCGGAGACGAGCAGCGGGAATTCCGACTGATCGAGAATATGCGCCTCCAAATCGACGCCGGGCGCGATCTCCGTCAGCAACAAACCGTCCGGCGTCAGCTTCATCACGCAGCGCTCGGTGACATAGGTGATATCCTGCCCCTGTGTGATGCCGCGGGGGCCGGAGAAGGTAACGTGCTCGACCGCGTTCACCAGCTTCTTCAGCTTGCCTTCCTTCTCGATGACAAGCCGGCCATCCTCAACACCAAGCTTCGCGCCAGCATTGAACATGCCGGAGAAGACGATCTTCTTCGCCCGCGCGGTGATATCGACGAAGCCGCCGGCGCCGGCCGTCACATGCGGCCGGAAGCTGAGGCGGGAGACATTGACTGAACCGTCGCGGCCGATCTCCAGGAAGGAGAGAAGCGAAGCGTCGAAACCGGCGCCCTGGAAATAGGTGAACTGATAGGGCGACGGCATGAAGGCGTCGGCGTTCGACGCGCAGCCGAAAGCGAAATCGAGTAGCGGCACTCCCCCCACAGCCCCTTGCTCGATCACCCAGGTGACCGCGCCATGCAGCCCCTCTTCCATCAGGATACGCGGCACATTGGCCGAAATGCCGAAACCGAGATTGACGGCGCTGCCGGATTGCAGCTCCTGCGCTACCCGCCGGGCAATGACCTTCTGGATATTGAATTCCGGCACCCGGAAGCTGTCGAGCGGCCGAAAGATTTCGCCCGAGATCGCCGGATCGTAAAGCGTCTGCGTCGTCTGTTTCTGATCCGGATCGACGACGATATAGTCGACCAGAACACCGGGGATGCGCACGTCATGCGGTTTCAGCGAGCCTTCCTTGGCAAGGCGCTTGACCTGGGCAATGACGATTCCCCCATTGTTGCGGGCGGCGAGCGCCTGGTCGAGACCGCCGAGATAGGCGCCCTCATGCTCATAGGTGAGATTGCCGCGCTCGTCGGCAGTCGTCGCCCGGATGATTGCCACCTGCGGCGCGATCGCCTTGAAATAAAGCCAGTCTTCCCCTTCGAACAGGATACGCTTCACCACCGGCTCGGCCCCGGCGGCCGCATTCATAGCGCAGCCCTCGCGGTTCGGGTCGACGAACGTATCGAGACCGACCTTGGTCAACACGCCGGGACGCTTGGCGGCGGCCTCGCGATGCATGTCGAAGAGGATGCCGGACGGAATATTATAAGCCGCGACATCGTTGTTGCCGATCATCTGCCAGATCAGCGGCGGTTCGGAACTCGACGGGCCGGACGGATAGGAGCCGCCGATGATCGTCTTCAGCAGACCTTTCCTGGCAATATGATCGACGCCCTTGATGCCGCTCATATCACCGGCGGCGATCGGATGCAGCGTCGTCAGGTCACGCGGATGGCCGGTCGCGTCGAAACGCTCGCCGATCGCCTTCAGCATCAGGTCCGGGCAGCCGAGACCGCTTGAGGAAGAGACGGAGACGATGGCGCCATCGGGGATCAGGGCAGCCGCCTCGGCGGGGGTGATATGCTTGTTCATCGCGACGCTCAAAGTCCTGGATCAATCTTGGCGGCTTCGCGGGTGGCAGCCGATTTGACGACGGCGAGACCCGTTGCCAGCGACCACACACCGTCCTCGCCGGTCGCCGACGGCTTTCCCCTGCCCTCGATCGCGCCATGAAAGGCGGCAAGCGCCGTCTCATAGAGATTGTGGTGATGGAGCGGCAGCTCGTTTTGGCCATCGCGGTCGCGCAGGTAGACATGACCGACAGGCTGCTGCGTCATGACATTGCGGCCGATCAGCGAGCCGTCGGTGCCGTGCACCTCGAAGCCGGTCTCGGCATATTTTGTGGTAAAACCGTCGTGGAACTGCGCAATGACGCCGGACCTGAACCGCAGAGCCCCCATGACGGCATCCTCAAGCCCCGCCTTGCCCATGCCACCGCTCTGGCCAAGGGCGATCGCTTCCACCGGATCGTCGTTCAGCACAAAGCGCAGCGTATCGGCATCGTGTACGGTGATATCGAGAATGACGCCGCCGCCCGCCTGCGGCTTGTCCACCCGCCAACCCTGCAGATGCGGCGGCAGATAGACGGCGTGAAAAACGCGGGCGCTCAGCGGCTTGCCGATCTTGCCGGCGGCGATTGCATCCCGCATCGCGCGGAGGCTGGCGGCATTGCGCAGATGATGGTTGGTGCCCATGATCACGCCAGCGCCCTTCGCGGTCTGCACCATGAGGCGCGCGTCTTCCAGCGTCAGCGCCAGCGGCTTTTCACAGAGCACATGCTTGCCGGCCTTGACTGCCGCCAGGGTCTGGTCGCGATGCAATTCGTTGGTCGTCGAGATGTAGACGGCATCGACATCGGGATCTGTGACGAGATCGGCGACATCCGTCACCGATTTGGCAATACCATTCTCAGCCGCATAGGCGCGGCCGCGCTCCGCGTCCCTGCTCATCACCGAGACGACGTCGCCGCCGGTTGCGCGTATTGCGCCGATCATCCATTCGCGGGCGATTGTGCTTGCACCGATCAAGCCCCATTTTACATTGGTCATGACACGGCCCTCCTTGCCGCTGGGTCCAGCCCGGTTCCGCAGCTTTGACGCACCACCAGCCGAACGGCGCTGACGATCGCCTCCGCCTCCACCTTGCCGGAATTGATCTGCTTCAAGAGCAACTGTGCGGCGCGCCGGCCCATGCCCTGCGGATCGACGGAAACCGTCGTCAGCGCCGGCACTGCACTTTCGGCCTCGATCACGTCATCGAAGCCGACCACCGCAAAATCGACGCCCGGCTCCAGCCGCCGCGCCCTCAGACCGTCGCAGACGCCGAAGGCGACCGCATCGTTGAAACACACCGCCGCCGTCGGCTTATGGGCCAGCAGCATGGCGCGGCCGACCGCTTCGACCCCGCCGGCGCGCGACGGCGCGGTCGCAACGACGAGATCGTCGTCAAATGCGATCTCCGCCTTGGCGAGCGCATCACGATAGCCGTCGAGCCGTTCGGCAAAGACGGCGGTGTCGGCAAAGCCGCCCATGAAGGCGATGCGGCGGTGGCCGAGACCGGCCAGATGCTCGACCGCCGCCGATGCGCCGGCAAAATTGTCCGACACCAGTGACGAGACCTTTGCGCCGGGAATATTGCGCACGACGATCACCACCGGAATGCCGGCATTGGTCAGCGATTTGAAGTCGGCCGCTTCCGTGCCGCGCGCGGGCGAGACGATCAGGCCGGAAATGCCGTGCTCGCGCATCGAAGCGACGACCTCCCGCTGCCGGTCTATGCTCTCGCCGGTATTGGACAGGAACTGCACATAGCCGGCCGACTGCACGACCATATCGACGCCAACGGCGAGCTCCGCAAAGAAGCTGTTGGTGAGGTCGTTGACGACAATGCCGACGATCTTCGACTTCGATTGCCGCAGATTGGCGGCACCGCGATTGTAGACGTATCCGAGCTCGCGGATCACCGCATTCACCTTGGCCCGCGTCGCCTCGTTGACCAGCGGGCTGCCCTGCAGAACGAGCGACACAGTCGATTTCGACACGCCGGCGGCGTGCGCAATATCGATGACCGTGACACGTGCCTTGCTCATGAAGCTCCACCAAATCCCTTGCTCTTTGTTGTGGGATAATTATTTGGAACGTTCCAAATTTTGTCAATGGGTAAATGGAAAGGTTTGACGAGAATGCTTAGAAGGCTGCGCGAAAACGCACAATTCGCGGACGTTTTCGGGAGAAAAATAAATCACGCGCCGAAGCCTCGTCTCCGAGAATATCCTCACAGAAACTTGGAACGATCTAAATTATTGCGCTTCGACCGGGCAGCGGAAAGAGAAAACGCCCGGCAACCGAACAGGTTACCGGGCGTCCAATGGAAACGAAAATATGCGAGCTGGACGAGCGCGCCGCTTCCCGATCCCCAAAAAAAGTGCGCCCGCGGTATCGGCGCAGATACCGCAGGCGCGTTATGCGTCCCTTGAAACCCCCAGGGAGACGCAATCCTGAAGCATGATCCCGAAAAGTGTGAAACGGTTTTCGGACAAGATCATGCTTGAGCAAAAAAGTTCGAAATCACTCCCGCTCGCCGGTGAAATTCAGCAGGAGCTGGAAGATGTTGACGAAGTTCAGGTAGAGCGACAGCGCACCGAAGACGGCGAGCTTCTGTGACGATTCCTGATCGTAGTTCTCGGCATATTGTTCCTTGATATTCTGCGTATCCCAAGCGGTCAGGCCGACGAAGACGACGATACCGATGACCGAGATCGCGAACTGCAGCGCGCTCGAACCCAGGAAGATGTTCACGACGCTGGCGATGATCACACCGAAGAGGCCCATCATCAGGAACGAGCCGATGTTGGAAAGATCACGCTTGGTCGTATAGCCATAGAGGCTGGTCGCGCCGAACATGGTCGCGGCGATGAAGAAGGTCCGCGCAATGCTGGTGCCGGTGAACACCAGGAAGATCGAAGCGAGCGACAGGCCCATGACGGCGCAGAAGGCCCAGAACATCGTCTGCGCCGTGCTAGCCGACATCGATTGGATGCGGAACGAGAAGAACAGCACGAAGGCGAGCGGCGCCAGCATGACGACCCACTTCAGCGGCGTCTGGAAGATTGGCACATAGAGCGCCGGCGTCGTGCCGACGATCAGCGCGACGATGCCGGTCACCACAAGGCCGATACCCATGTAGTTGTAGACGCGCAGCATATGCTTGCGCAGACCTTCGTCGAAGAGCGCCTGCGAGCCGGCGGCGGCTCCATAGCCGTATCGCGGATTGGTCGGGTTCATGGTCGTTCTCCTTTGATTCAAACTAGTACAGACTGCGGGCCAGCTTTGCGGCCTCGCCATCGAGCTCGGCCGCCTTGCCGTTGCCGATCAGCGCGTAAGCGACCTCACCGATCTGCCAATAGGCAGCCTGGACGTCGTCACGCTTCACATGGCTCACCTTCTGGACGGCGAAATTGCCGGGACGGACGGCAAACAGCGACAATTGACCGCCTTCGCCGGCATTGATTGTCATTTCAACGCTCGGACCGAAATCGGAGGGATAGATTTGCGCATCGGTGACGCGCCAACCCTGCGGCAGCTCCGGCAGGACGATTGCTGTCGATGCGCGGATTTCGTCCGGATTATAGGCCGCATGCGGCGGCTGCGACGTCATCGCTTCGCGCAGGGCCGTCGCCCGGTAGGCTTGCACCGCACCATCGACGAAAGCGGGCGCCGGAACGGAAGCGTTGACTTCGCTCGCGCTGAAAGCGCCGAAGGATGTATGCGCGACCCAGCCGGCCGCCATCAGCATCACGACGGCGGCAACTCGCTGGAACGAGCTCAGAACCCGGCCATAAGCCAGCCCGCGCTCCAGCCGCCGTGCGGCTTCGCGCGTTTCCGCCTTTGCTGCCAGTCCTTCGCCCGCGAGCGCCATGCGCAGCTCGCCGCGAATGCTCATATCGGCCATGACCTTGGCGGCGATCGCGGGATGTTCCGAAAGATAGGATTCCACCTCGACACGGCGCGCGACGGTCAGCTCACCGTCGACATAAGCATCGAGATCAGCGTCGATGACGGGATCAATTGTCTTCATTGCCGCCTCCGATAAGTCGAAGATGCGAAACCGCGGGTGTATTCTCGAAATTCCTCAGGCTGGCGCGGGCGCGGGCGATGCGCGACATCAGCGTGCCGACGGGAATGCCGAGCGCAGATGCCGCCTCCTGATAGGAAAGATCTTCGATCGCCACGAGATGCAGCGCTTCGCGCTGCTCTTCCGGCAGGTTGAAGAAGGCGTTACGCACCTGTTTCAGGCGCACGGCATGATCCTGCGAGGCCGGAAGTGCCTGGTCGAATTCAACAGCCGCCTCTTCATGGCGGCGATTGAGCGAGCGCGTCTGGCGCAAGCGGTCGATATGGGCATTGTGCAGGATCGAGAGCAGCCAGGTGCGCAGGTTCGCGCCGCGCCTGAAGGACGACTTTCGCTCATACGCCCTGACCAGGGCATCATGCACCAGGTCTTCCGCCTCATCCGCATTGCGGACCAGCGAACGGGCGTAGCGTCTCAGCGAACCGAGCTGCCCCAAAACATCGAATGTGCGTCCTTTGCGTTCCATACCCCAATATACGGAAGCCGAGACCATCTTATTCCACGGGCGGACAAATATTTTTTCCAAGCGGCTGCGGCAGCCGGCATTGTTGGATATATCGGGGCGCGGAAACAACAGAGGACGACTTGATGAAGAGCATCCGCATTGCAGCCGCCTTGATCCTGCGAGGCAACGGCGACACCTTACTGGTCCGCAAGCGGGGAACGTCAGCCTTCATGCAGCCGGGCGGCAAAATCGAAGCCAGTGAAACCGCCGCGGCCGCACTTATCCGCGAACTGAATGAGGAAATCGGCCTGCGATTGACTGCGACACAGCTAAGTCCTTTCGGCAGCTTCGAAGCTGAGGCCGCCAACGAGCCGGATCATCACGTGATGGCCGAGGTGTATCGCCTCGATATCGGCGATGATCGCATTCAGCCCGCCGCCGAGATCGAAGAAATACGGTGGATATCTCCAGCCAATCCGGGCGATATCCCTTTGGCACCCCTCACGGAACACCACATCCTGCCCGCTCACCGGCATCTGCTTTCCGCCGGCATGGACTAGAACCGGGTTAATTCCCCGACGCGTTCGCTTCGACCAAAACCGGATCGGCGCGATAGTCTTTCGGGAAAATGCGCTGCAGATTCTTGATCTTCGGCAGGTCGTTGATGACGATATAGGGATAGTTGGGATGGGTCGTCAGGAAGTCCTGATGATAATCCTCGGCGGCATAGAATTGCCGTGCCGGCTCGATCTTGGTGACAATGGCCCCTTCGAAAACCTTGGCGTGATTGAGCTGGTCGATATAGGCCTTGGCGACGTTGGCCTGCTCGGCATTGGTGGGGAAGATCGCCGAACGATACTGCGTGCCGCTGTCCGGCCCCTGATAGTTGAGCTCCGTCGGATCATGGGCGACAGAGAAGTAGATTTGCAGCAGATGCCCGTAACTGATCTTGTGCGGATCGAAAACGATGCGCACGGATTCGGCATGTCCGGTATCGCCGGTGCCCACCATCTCATAGTGAGCCGCGTCCTTGTTGCCGCCGGTATAACCCGACGTGGCGCTGATGACGCCGTTGACATGCTGGAACACGCCCTGCACGCCCCAGAAACAACCGCCCGCAAGAACCGCGGTCTCCGTGCCGGCGGAGCCCGGCTTTTCGTCCAGGGCCGGCGCCGGAATGACGCGAGCGTCTTCGGCCGAGGCGCTGGTAACGAATTGCAACGCAACGCCCGCAAGCAAGATCGCACCGGCGGCAAAGGCGGCCGGACGGGCAACACGCGGCAGAAGCCTGCGGATCATATCTTTCGATGCACCGTTCATGATGATCTCCTCTCGGCAGCGATTATAAAATCTCTCGTCGCTAGGGGATACGGGAGGATAGGGCATTTTGTTACACACGGGCGCGTGAAACACCGAAACGTGATGGCGCGTCACGGCCGGAATGGCAGACAAACGAATTGGAAGTCGGGAATGATCTCAGAGATCCATCATCATCTCGTGCCACGCCTTCCCGCCATGGTCGGATGCGGATGGCTTTATGTAGCGATATCCCATCTTCTCGTAGAGCGCGACGTGGTGGTCCCTGCACATGAGATGGATCGTCTTCTTGCCCATCTCGGTCATCCGGCGGATGAACTCGGTCATCAGGAGCTTGGAATAGCCTTTGCCTTGCTCGGCGGGATCGACGACGACCGACATGATGACGACGTTTGGCGCAGCCGGATCGTGACCAATCAGTTCCTTGAATTCCTCGTCCGACATCACGACGTCAAATGCGCATCCGCTGTTGATGAAACCGACAATCCGGCCCTCCGCCTCAAGGATCAGAAAGCCCTCCGGATACTCCGCTATGCGCGTTGCGATCTTTTCCAACGTCGCTGCCTCATCGCCCTCATAGGCGGAGGTCTCGATGTTGAAACAATAAGCTGCATCGCCCGGTACGGGTTGGCGGAAGGTGAGCTGCATGATCATGGATATCTCTTCAAGGTTCGTATTTCCAAGCCGATATAGCGCATTCCGGAAATGATTGTGCTGCATTGATTTCAGCTTAAAATGCACAGTATGCATTCGATCCTACGCCGCCTTGATCTCAACCTACTTGTTGTCTTCGATGCCATATACCGGCACCGAAGCATCCTCGCCGCCTCGAATGAACTGGGGATGAGCCCATCGGCCTGCAGCCATGCCATCGCGCGGCTACGCGATGCTCTCTCCGACGAGCTGTTCGTTCGCTACGGCAATGCCATGCAACCAACTGCGCAGGCGATGGAGATCTCGGCTGGTGTTGAAGAGGCGCTTCGAATCCTTGGAGACCAACTGGCCGCTGCGCAGCCCTTCCAGCCGGCGACCAGTCGCCTCGCCTTCACCTTCGCCGCGACAGATTTCACCGCGTTCGCAGTGCTGCCATCCTTGATCTCTCGCTTGGAGAAGGAAGCTCCTCACCTCCGGATCAAGGTCATCCATTCCGGGCACGAACAATCGCTCGATGATTTGGCAGCTGGGAAAGTGCACTTCGCCCTCGGTTTTACGGAGGGCTCTGCCGCCACCTATGAAGGCGTCGAGGGGTTCAACTGCTTCTCCGACGAGTATATCGTTGCTGCGCGGCAGAACCACCCTCGGATCAGCGACACTCTCACCTTGGACCAGTATCTGCGCGAGCGGCATGTCGCCGTGCTTCCGTGGAGCGACGCGGGAAGCGTCGTCAGCGGGTCGCTATCCAAAGCAGGTTATCGTCGGGACGTGGCGGTCGAGCTTCCGAGTGTGATGGCTGCTCCATTCGTCGTAGCCACGTCGGATTTTCTAATCACGATACCAAGGCGAGCGGCGGAGGGACTGGCAAAGGCAGTTCCTCTTTCGCTGTATCCTGCGCCATTCAAACTTCCGATGTACACGCTTCGGGTCTTCTATCATTCCCGGCATGCCAGTGCACCGGCGCATCGCTGGATGCAGGATCAGTTACGACAAGCCTTCTCCAGCGCCTGAAAATGACGGATGACATTGGCCTGCCGATGGAACCGCTCAATAATGCGGCGGCTTGGTGATGGCCGGCGCATCCAGCGTCTGTTCTTCCAGCGTCAGGAAGCGCTCAGTCAGCCGGTCGAGCTTCTGCCGCGTCTGCTCGATCACTTTCCACTGCTCCGCCACCTGATCGGACAGTTCCTCGATTGTCTTGGCCTGATGGGCCACCTGTTCTTCGAGCGCGGTGATGCGGCTTTGTTCGTCTGACATTTCTGTTCCCCTTCGGCAGCGATCTATAGCACTCGGATCGCGAGCGTATAGAGTCTCAATGCGGCATAGGACAGGCATAGGCGCCTTTTGACGATGATGTGACAAAACTGAAAAACAGGTGAAAAGACCCGTTACCTAACTGACATCAGGGCCTTCTAAACAGGACGGCAGGAAGCGCCGGTTCTGAAGGAACTCCCTTGGCAAGCGCTCTCTTTCTAAGATTTTCGGAGAAGCGCCTTGAAGATCATTCAGATCACCGACACGCATTTGAGCCCCAACAAGCCGCATTTCAACGGCAATTGGGAGCCGCTGGCGAAATGGATCGAGGCGTGCGGCGCCGATCTCATCATCCATACCGGCGACCTCAGCGTCGACGGCGCCGACAAGGATGAAGATCTTATCTTTTCCATGGACATGATGCGGCAAGTCTCCGTGCCGATGCTTATCGTGCCCGGCAACCACGATGTCGGTCACCTGCCGGGCTCCTATCAGCCTGTCAATCCGGAGCGGCTCGCGCGCTGGCGTCGGCTCGTCGGCCCGGATTATTGGGCGGAAGACGTCTATAATTGGCGGCTGATCGGCCTCAACAGCCTGCTTATGGGCTTCGAGGATGCCGAAGAGCAGAAGCAGTTCGACTGGCTGCAGGACATGCTCGAAAGCCGTGGCGACCGCCGCGTTGCCCTCTTCGCGCACAAGCCGCTGTTCGTCGATGCGCCAGATGAGGGTGATACCGGCTATTGGAGCGTGCGCCCGGCGCAGCGCCGCCGGCTTTATGATCTAATCGCGGCCCATGATGTCGCCCTCTTCGGCAGCGGCCATCTGCATTGGAGCTGGGAAGGCCGCTTCAACGACACGAATCTCGTCTGGGCACCGCCCGGCGCCTTCATCCTCGACAAGATGGAACGCGAAATGCCCGGCGAACGGCTGATCGGCGCTGCGATCCATCAGCTTGGCGAGACGGTATCCACCGAGCTCGTCGCCGTGCCCGGCATGACCGCCTACTTCCTCGATGACGTCGTCATGGAAGTCTATCCGCAGGCGGCACCCAAGGCACAGAAGGAGCCGACCGAATGAGCGCCCTCTCGCTTGCCGGCATCACCAAATCTTTCGGCGGCAACGCCATCCTGAAGGGCGTCAGCCTTAAGGTCGAGCCGGGCGAGTTCATCGCCCTCGTCGGCCCGTCCGGCTGCGGCAAGAGCACGCTGCTGCGCATTCTTGCGGGGCTCGATCACGCCGACAGCGGCGAAATCATCCTTGGCGGCAGCGACGTTTCCGGCGTTGCGGCGGCGGATCGCAACATCGCCATGGTCTTTCAGTCCTACGCGCTCTATCCGCACCTGACCGCCTCGGAAAACATCGCCGTGCCGCTCGCCATGCGCCGCCTGTCGCGCGTCCAGCGCCTGCCCTTCATCGGCACGCTGATCCCCGGTCAAAAGAATATCCGCTCCGGCATCATCCGCGATGTCCGCGAGATGGCGACGTCCCTGAAGATCGACCATCTGCTCGACCGCAAGCCCGGCCAGATGTCCGGCGGCCAGCGCCAGCGCGTGGCGCTCGCCCGCGCCATGGTGCGCCGCCCCGCGGTCTTCCTGATGGATGAGCCACTTTCCAATCTCGACGCCAACCTGCGCGTCCATGCCCGCGGTGAAATCGTCGACCTGCATCGCCGCGCCGGCGTGCCGACCGTCTATGTCACCCACGACCAGGCCGAGGCGCTCTCCATGGCCGATCGCGTCGCCGTGATGATCGGCGGTCAATTGCTGCAATTGGCAGCGCCGCAGACGATCTACGACGATCCGGCCCATGTCGAAGTTGCCCGCTTCGTCGGCCAGCCGCGTATCAATCTCCTGCCGGCGCGGGTCGAAAACGGCACCGTCGCCTTCGGCGGCATCCGGCTGGCGCTGGAAGACGGCAGCGTTGCCGGCAACAATGTCACGCTCGGCATTCGGCCGGAATTCGTGCGCCTCAGCCAGGGCCGTCAGGATGCGCTCGCCGCTCACATTGAGCGCATGGAATTCCTCGGCTCCGAGGTGATCCTCTATGCCAAGCTCGACGCCATCGGCGAAACCATGGTCGTCAAGCTTGCCCCGGCCGAAGTTGCCGGTCTTTCCGCCGGCGTGCCGGTTGCACTGAGCCTGTCGGCGGAACAGGCAACGGTCTTCGCCGAAGATGGCCGCCGTCTGCGCGCGAGACCCTTGACTGTCGACGCTAGCCGGGAGAAGGCCCATGGCTAGCATCGCCGCCACGTCCCTGCCGATGCAGTCGGTGGCGGCACGCGAGCGCAGCGAAGCCCGCACGGCCCTGCTGCTGGCGCTGCCCGCCATCATCCTGATCGTGCTCTTCATTCTCCTGCCGATCGTCGCCGTCGTCTTCCTCGGCTTCACCGATTTCCAGCTTGGCGACAAAAGCTTCCGCTTCGTCGCCTTCGAGAATTTCGCACATCTTCTCAGGGATCGCACATTCCAGAAATCCCTATGGAACACGGCGGTCTATACGGCGATCGTCGCGCCCTTCTCGATCGTTCTCGGCCTCGGCGTGGCACTGTTGATCGAGAGCGAAGGCATCGGCCGCAGCTTCTTCCGAACGGCCTATTTCCTGCCCGTCGCCTCGCTGATCGTCGCGATGGCAACCGTCTGGCAATATCTCTTCCATCCGACCATCGGCCCGATCAATGCGCTTCTTGCCGAAATCGGCCTGCGCGGCCCGAATTGGCTCGGCTCGTCGGCAACGGCGCTCTACAGCCTGTCGATCATCGGCGTCTGGCAGTCGGTCGGTTTCAACATGGTGCTGTTCCTCGCCGGCCTCACCGCCATTCCGCGCGAGCTCTACGCCGCCGCCGAAGTCGACGGCGCGAAATCGGCGTGGGATCGCTTCTGGCTCGTCACCTGGCCGATGCTCGGACCGACGACACTGTTCGTCACTACGATCAGCATCATCAACGCCGTCAAGGTCTTCGATACCGTCAAGACGCTGACCGATGGCGGCCCGAACCATGCCTCGGAAGTGCTGCTCTTCACCATCTACCAGGAAGGCTTCGTCTATCTCCGGGTCGGTTACGCCTCCGCGATGACGACCGTCTTTCTCGCCATCCTCGTGGTGCTGACCTTCCTGCAATATCGCGTCCAAGACCGGCAGGTGCATTACACATGACCTCGACAGGCTTCACTCCCGGCCGCATCCTGCGCCTCGCCGTGCTGATCTTCGGCTCGCTCGTCTTCCTCGCGCCCTACATCTTCATGATCTCGACCGCCGGCAAGGCACAGGACGATATCTTCACCTCCGCTCTGAAGCTCATTCCAACGCATTTCTTCTACGTCGAGAACATCACGCATGCGCTGGCCAAGGTGCCGATGGGCACGCTGCTGCTCAACGGCGTCCTCGTCTGCGGCCTGATCTTCTTCTTTCAGGTGCTGATCGCCATTCCCTGCGCTTACGCCATGGCGAAGCTGAAATTTCCGGCCGCACGCTCGATGATGGTATTGGTCATGCTTGGCCTGCTGATCCCGATCCATGCAACGGCGCTGCCGCTCTATGTCGGCTTCAACAGCCTGTCGCTGCTGAACAGCTATACCGCTCTCGTCGCGCCCTTCTCGATCTCGGTCTTCGCGATCTTCATGTTCCTGCAGTTCTTCCGGGCCATGCCCGACGACCTGATCCATGCCGCTCGCCTCGACGGCATGTCGGAACTCGGCATCGTCGCCCGCGTCATCGTGCCGAATGCCTGGCCGGCCGTCACCGCCTTCGCGATCTTCTCGGTCGTCGCACACTGGAACGACCTCTACTGGCCGCTGATCGTCGTCAGCAAGCAGGACTACGCCACGCCGCCGCTGGGCCTCATGTATTTCCGCGCCGCCGAGGCAGGCGACGATTACGGCGCGCTGATGGCCGCCACGCTGATTATCACCCTTCCCCTCGTCGGCGCATTCCTGCTCGCGCAGAAACGCTTCGTCGAGGGCATCACCATGACCGGTCTCAAAGGCTGACTGGTTCCCTAGAGCGGATGATTTTAGATCGCATCGATCTAAAATCTGAATCCGCTCTAGAATCAAAGAAGTAGAGCATGATGTCGTCCGAAAACCGCTTACACTTTTCGGCATCATGCTCGAACAGGAGAACGAGCGATGAAGCATATCACCCAGATTCTCGCCGCCGCGGCCATTTCGATGGTCGTGACGGTCCCGGCCTATGCCGAGACGACCTTGACGGTTCATTACCCCATGCCCGGCTTCTTCAAGAACGTGATGGACACGATCTCGAAGAAGTTCATGGAGGAAAACCCCGACATCAAGATCCAGTTCGCTGCTCCTTCGGCCACCTATGAAGAAGGGATTCAGACCATCCTGCGCCAGGCCGGCACGAGCGAGATGCCCGATGTCACCTTCATCGGCCTCAACCGCCTGCGCATGATGGACGAGCGCAAGGTCGCCGTCGATCTCGGCCCCCTCGTCAAGAAAGAGGGCAACATGGCCGAACAGGGCTTCTCGGACACGATCCTGAAGCTCGCCCAGGTCAAGGGCAAGCAGGTCGGCCTCGCCTTCGCAACGTCGAACCCGATCATGTACTACAACGCCGACCTGGTGAAGGCTGCCGGTGGCAATCCGGACAACCCGCCGAAGACCTGGGATGAAGTCATCGCGCTTGCCGGCAAGATCAAGGCGCTCGGCAACGGCGTCGACGGCATGGACTTCCGCTGGCAGGGCGACGACTGGATGTTCTCCGCCCTCCTCTTCGGCGCCGGCGGCAAGATGCTGAGCGACGACGAAACCAAGGTTGCCTTCAATGGTCCGGAAGGACAGAAGGCCGTCGATCTGATCGCGCGCTTCGTCAAGGAAGGCGGCATGCCGGTCTTCACCAAGCCTGCCGGCGAACAAGCCTTCGCTGCCGGCAAGGTCGGCTTCGAATTCCAGACGACCGGTGCTCTCGTCAACACCATCAAGAATGTCGGCGCCAAGTTCGACCTGCGCACCGCCAAGATCCCACTGATCGACCCGGTCAACGGCCGCCTGCCGACCGGCGGCAACGCCGTCGTCATCCTGACCCATGACCCCGTCAAGGAAGAAGCTGCCTGGAAGTTCGCCAAGTTCGCGGCCGGCCCCTATGGCGCCTCGGTCGTCGTTCCCGGCACCGGCTATGTTCCGAACAACGAACTCGCCGCCAAGTCGCCAGATTACCTTGGCGACTTCTACAAGAAGAACCCGCTGTTCCAGGCAGGCCTCAGCCAGATGTCGGTCATGATCCCCTGGTATGCCTTCCCGGGCGCCAACGGCGTCAAGGTCACGCAGACGATCGTCGACAACCTGTCGCGCATCGTCGACGACTCGGCCACGTCGAAGGAAGCGCTTGATGACGCTGCTTCCGATGTCGAAGGCATGCTGCCGCGTAGCTGAATTTCGATCTGATCGCAAAAGCCGCGCCGCTTCTCTTCGGAGAGGCGGCGTTTTTATTTGCGGCATGCTACGGAATGGCGTTGAGATCGCGGACCGTTCCACCGGGTCGTAACCGATAAGCCACGGTCAGGTGGCGCGGCGGCGCGGCATTCTCCGCCATGTCGAGCAGCAAAGAGGCTGCTGCGGCTCCCATCGTTCCGTCCGGAATTTCGACCGTCGTCAGGGAAACCTCTCCTAGAAAGCCGAGGGAAATTCCGTCGAAGCCAGCGACCGACACATCGCGCGGGATGGAAAGGCCTTGGCGTCGAAGTGCACCCATGACACCGAGCGCCAGAAGATCGTTCGACGCGATGATTGCCGTCGGGCCAAACCGCGAAACCGCATCCGAAAGATCGAGCTGTTCCAGGCTGTTCACGAAGGAAATCTCCAGGGCATCCAGGGGCTGCTGCCGCGCCGCCTCCATCGCCCTGACATAGCCGAGATAGCGCAGCCTCGCCCGATCCGATGCCGAAAAATGGCCTGATATGAACAGGATGCGGCGGTGCCCCTTGTGCAGGAGGTGCTCGGTCAGGTCCCGGCCCGCACCGAAATTATCGGTCGCAACGGCGGCGGTAAAGCGGGCGGTCGGCGGATTGCCGAGCAGCACGGTCGGCGGCAGGGCGGATGACAGGACGAGGCTGCGTTCGGGATCGCAGAGCGTGAGGATGAGACCGGTCGGCTGCTGCTGGAGAAGCGATGCGACGGCATCGGCTTCTTGTGCCGGATCATAATTCGATTGCGCGATCAGCACGCTATGCCCGGCATGCAAAGCCCTGTTCTGGATGCTCGAAAGCGATGCCGCAAAGACGGGATTGGTGATGCTGGGGATGAGCACGCCGATCGCCGGCCGGCCATTGCCGCTGCGGCTGCCGGGGCGATAGCCAAGCTCCGCCGCCGCGCGCCGCACGCGCCGGACCATTTCGTCGCTGACCGGGCCGTTGCGATTCATCACCCGGCTGGCGGTCGCAACCGAACAACCGGCGCGAAAAGCGACTTGCTGGAGCGTCGACATGATCTCACGCACCTCCGGCTTCACCTCCGGCAGCATCGAGAATAGCATCGGCCTACGGGAGTAGCCGGCTATTATCCGAGGTCCGTGACAGTTATTTGAAGGATTTTTATCTCCCTCAGCTCATCCATTTCCGATGTTCGACAAAGCGCTCCGCGACGAGATCGATGAAGATCCGCGTTTTTGTCGGCAGGTAAGTGCGGTTTGGATAGATGGCGTTGATTGAGAATTCCGCCGGCTTGTAGTCCGGCAGCATCCGCACCAGCGCGCCGGAGGCCAGATCGTCCATGATGAGAAAGCTGGGTGCCAGGAATACCCCCTGTCCGTTCAGCGCCATATAGCGCAGGGTCTCGGCACTGGTGGTCACGATATTGCCGCCGACCTTCACATCAACCTGTTTCTCGGTCTCGGTGAAAAAACGCCAGTCGTCGCCATAGGGGTAATAGGAGTAGCGCAGGCAATTGTGGCTCGCGAGATCGGCGGGTTCCGTCACGGCGGGATGCGTCCGGGGATAATCCGGTGAGCAGACCAGCACATGCCGCCAGGGCGTCAATCGCCGTGCCACCAGGCTGGAATCGGGCGGCATCGTCGTGCGGATGGCAAGGTCATAGCCCTCCTCGATCAGGTCGATCATCCGCTCGCCGATGCTCAGGTCGACCGTCACGGAAGGGTATAGGCTCAGATACTCGCTGATGACGGGGGACAGGAAGCGGGTAATATGCGTGCTGGTATAGAGTTTCAGCGTGCCGCGCGGCGTCGAGGTTGCGGCACCCGCGGCACTGTCGGCCTCCTCCAGATCGGCGAGAATCTGGCTCGACCGCTCGTAATAGAGCTTGCCGGTTTCGGTGAGACTGACTTTGCGCGTCGTGCGGTTCAGCAGCCGGACGCCGAGCCGATCCTCCAATGATTGTATATGGTTGCCGACCATGGTGACCGACATGTTAAGGCGCCGCGCGGCTGCCGAAAACCCACCGCATTCCACCACGCGACCAAACACCTGGAGGCTCGTCAGCCTGTCCATATCGACCCTCGATTATCCGCTCTGAGTTGATGATCCTTCCCGATTTAAGCACATTATCACGCGACGCGTCAGGGCGCATTCTCCAGCCATCGAAACACCGGCCTTCGCACAGAGGTCGAGATCATGGAGAGAAACAATGGTTGAGTTGCCTCGCAAGGAGCAGTTCCAGACCGTCCTGGAAGCAGATGTCAAAACCCCCGCCGTCGCCGAGGCGCCGGCCACTGGAACTCCCGCAGCTGAAACTCCGAAGTCCAAATCGGGCGGCAAGATAGTCAAGCGCACGATCATCGCCGCCGCATTGCTGGCCGGCGCCGCCTTCACCGGCGACTATGGCTATCATTACTGGACGACGGGCCGCTTCATCGAATCGACCGACGACGCCTATGTGAAGGCCGACTACACCACCATCGCTCCGAAGATTTCCGGGTATATCGCCGAGGTGCTGGTCAACGACAACGATCACGTCAAGGCCGGCCAGGTGCTGGCGCGCGTCGACAACCGCGACTATCGCGCAGCGCTGACCCAGGCTCAGGCCGACGTCAAGGCCGCCGGGGCCGCCATCACCAATCTCGACGCGCAGATCGCCCTGCAGCAATCCGTCATCGACCAGGCCAAGGCTACCATCGTTGCCTCCCAGGCTTCATTGACCTTCGCCGAAGCCGATGCCCAGCGCTCGCAAAACCTGATCCGCAACGGCGCGGGTACGACCCAGCGCGCCGAGCAGAGCCAGTCTGCCCGAGACCAGGCCGCAGCCAACCTTCAGCGCGACCAGGCCGCCCTCGTCGCCGAGCAGAAGAAGATTGCGGTGCTTCAGACCCAGCATGATCAGGCCGTCGCCCAGCGCGATCGAAGCGCCGCAGCCGCCCATCAGGCCGAGCTCAATCTTTCCTATACCGAGATCGTCGCTCCCGTGGACGGCACCGTCGGCGCCCGCACGCTGCGTGTCGGTCAGTTCGTCACCGCGGGCACGCAGTTGATGGCGGTCGTGCCGCTCAACGCGGTCTATGTGGTCGCCAATTTCAAGGAAACGCAACTGACCTACGTCCGCCCCGGCCAGCCGGTCGAAATCAAGGTCGACAGCTTCCCGGATGCCGCCATTAAAGGCCATGTAGACAGCGTATCGCCGGCAAGCGGCCTCGAATTCTCGCTGCTGCCTCCGGACAACGCGACCGGCAACTTCACCAAGATCGTCCAGCGCATTCCCGTGAAGATCACGCTCGACGATGCAAGCCTTGCCGGCCTGCTGCGCTCCGGCATGTCGGTCGAACCCGACATCGACACCAAGGCGGCCGTACAGGGCCGACACTGAGGCGAGGGATTATCCAGCCAGACTGGATGATCCTTCCCTTCCTTCCTCGATTATCACTCGGACCTCCCCGTGAGACTGTCTCTCTCAAAGAGCCAGAGGAGAAACGTCATGGCTACGCTTCAGATCGCCACAAACAGCAATTCCTCCGCAAAGCCCGTCCCCACAGCAGGCGGTGCTGCCACCATGAGCCCGCTGAAGATGTGGACCGCCGTCATCGGCTCCACGCTCGGCGCCTTCATGGCGGTGCTGAACATCCAGATCGTCAACGCTTCGCTCGCCGACATCCAGGGAGCGATCGGCGCCGGCACGGACGACGGAGGCTGGATTTCGACGTCCTACCTGATTGCCGAGATCGTCGTCATTCCCCTGACCGGTTGGCTCGCCCGCGTCTTCTCGGTGCGCACCTATCTGCTGGTCAACGCCGTCCTTTTCCTCGTCTTCTCGGTTGCCTGTGCCTTCGCCGCCAATTTGCAGCAGATGATCATCCTGCGCGCCATTCAGGGCTTCTCCGGCGGCGTGCTGATCCCGATGGCCTTCACCATCATCATCACCCTTCTGCCCAAGGCCAAACAACCGATCGGGCTTGCCCTCTTCGCGCTGTCGGCCACCTTCGCGCCGGCCATCGGCCCGACCATCGGCGGCTATCTCACCGAAAACTGGGGCTGGGAGTATATCTTTTACGTCAACCTCGTCCCCGGCGCGATCATGGTCGGCATGCTCTGGGCCTCGCTCGACCGTGCACCGATGAACCTCGGCCTGCTCGCCAAGGGCGACTGGCCCGGCATCGTCACCATGGCGATCGGCCTCGCCTCGCTGCAGACCGTGTTGGAAGAAGGCAACAAGGATGATTGGTTCGGCTCGCCCTTCATCGTTCGCCTGTCGGTCATCGCCGCCGTCTCGCTGACCCTTTTCCTGATCATCGAACTGCGCGCCGCCCATCCGCTCCTCAACCTGCGCCTGCTGGTACGCCGCAATTTCGGCTTCGGCATCGTCGCCAACTTCCTGCTCGGCATCGCGCTCTACGGCTCCGTCTTCATCCTGCCGATCTATCTGACCCGCATTCAGGGCTACAATTCCGAGCAGATCGGCATGGTGCTCGCCTGGACCGGTATTCCGCAGCTCCTCCTGATCCCGCTGGTCCCGCGCCTGATGAAGCGCATCGACCTGCGCATCATGATCGTCGTCGGCTTCGCCCTCTTCGCCACCTCGAACTTCATGAACATCTACATGACCGCGGACTATGCCAGCGACCAGCTTTTCTGGCCGAACATCGTCCGCGCCATCGGCCAGGCCCTCGTCTTCACGCCGCTGTCGGCCATCGCCACCTCGGGCATCGAAAAGGAAAATGCCGGTTCCGCCTCCTCGCTCTTCAACATGATGCGCAATCTCGGCGGCGCGGTCGGCATCGCCATGCTGCAGACCTTCGCCCAGAAGCGTGAACAGTTCCATTCGAACATCCTGACGGACTCGGTCACGGTTTTCGACGAAGCCACCCGCGCCCGCATCGCACGACTGACCGCCTATTTCATGAACCATGGCGTCTCGGACGTTGCCACCGCCCAGCACAAGGCCATCGTCGCCGTCGCCCTGCGCCTGCGGCAACAGGCCAATATCATGGCCTACAGCGACACCTTCTACCTGCTCGGCATCGCGCTCGTCGCCGCGCTCATCGCCAGCCTTTTACTCAAGAAACCCGGCCATATCGAAGGCGGTGGCGCTCACTAGAGCAATTCCAGGAAAAGTGCGCAGCGGTTTTCCGTCCGGAATTGCGAAAAAACAAAAAGACGGAGCGCCGCTCCCTCCCTCGCCTCAGGAGACACGATCATGACCACCGTCAAAACCCGCCAGTCAGTACCTTCATTGTCTGATCTTCTCGATATCGAATATCCCGTCTCCGAGCGGGGCGCCATCAGCCCGGCCGCGATCCTCGCTCTCATCGAATGGCTCTCAAGCGACGAGGCCCATGCGCTGGATGAGGCCGGCCTGACCTTCGGCCTTGGCCGCCGCCTGAGAAGCCTCGGCCTTCCGGTCGACCGGCTGAGCTTGCACCTCATGACCCTGCATCCGGAAATCATGGGCCGCTCTGTCGCCTGGTCGCCGAACGAACCCGTACAGATCCGTGACCGCGAGCACGGAGCCATCACCCAGATATTCCTGCACAGTGCTTTGTGGAAGGCCATGAACACCCGCGATATCGTCATCGCCGGCCGGGGCGACGATCACGATCAATGGGAACAGCTCGACACATTCGCCGGCCGTGGTCTGGTCGAACTGATGATCGTTCCGCTCTGCAATGCCGACGGCCCGGTCAGCGCCGCCTCTTTCGCCACCAAACGTCCGGGCGGTTTCACATCCCCAGAACGGCAAGTGATCGAACGCATCATGCCGTCGCTGCGCAATGCCTGCGAGCTCCGGACGCTGCGGCAGGTTGAGCTCAGCCTGCTCGATATCTATATCGGTCCGATGACGGCGCAGCGCATCCTCGCCGGCCACATCCGCAAGGGCGAGATCGAGACCATGGAGGCCGCACTCATGCTCTGCGATCTGCGCGGCTTTACCGAGCTTTCCAACCGCCTGCCCGGCGAACGCGTGATGGAGCTGCTGAACGTCTATTTCGACGCCGTCGTGCCGGCAATCGCTCGCGAAGGCGGCGAAGTCCTGAAATTCATGGGCGATGCCGTTCTCGCCGTTTTCCCCGGCTATGACGCAACCCGCTCCAGCGATGCCGCGCTCGCCGCCGCCAAAGCCATCCTCGCCCGCCTCGAAACGCTGTCTTTCCCCGATGCCCGCCTGCAAGCCGGCATCGCGCTGCACTACGGCGAAGTCAGCTACGGCAATATCGGCTCCGGCCGCCGCCTGGATTTCACCGTCATCGGCCCCGACGTCAATCTCGTCAGCAGGATACAGGGCGTATGCAGCGATAGCGGCCAGCCGCTACTAATGTCGCAGGATTTTGCGAAGAAGCTCAGCGATCAACAGAGCATCTCGATCGGCAGCCGAGCACTCAAGGGATTCGAAGAAGAGATCGAGCTGTTTGCGCCGGATTTAATCTCGCCCGCCAAGGGCGAGATTGGCTCCGCATTTGCCGCCATCATCACCAATACTGACCTATCCTAGAGCGCTACATGCTGCGCATTCCGCCGGATCGCCTGCGGCGGCTGCCCCGTCTCCGAGCGGAAAGCGCGGCTTCGGCAAGCTGTTCCACGGACAGAGGCGTGCGCAGATTGCGCTTGCCGGTTTTGACCAGGGCGAATTTGCGACCGTGCCTGCCCTTCCCGAGATCGCACAATGGAATGCCTACGAAAACGCTCGCCAGGCCATGATGCCCAATCTGTCGCGTACCAAACCGGCAGACCGCTACAAGATCGCCTAAGCGACTGAAAAACCTCGCACTACGAAGCCAAGCGTGCCAGCATCCCCTTACGTGAGGCGCTGGCATCGGCGCTATATTAGCAATTGTATATTTACATCACATCTGGACTCAATTTGCTGCTTTCGCTCCATACTATCTAGGATAGTGCTCCAAAAATTGGTAATCGTCACTGGCATCGGTCTCGGAGGGGCCGGCTGTTGTGAGGCTTGGGGCGTAGCAACGATGCATCATGGTGCGGGGTCCGAAGACTATTTCAGGCTGAGCGCGCCAGCGTGTGCGCTGGAAGCCGTGCTATGCAAAAACGGAATTACTCTGGACTGTCCCGAGACGGCTGGCGGCCGTGCCGATGAAGCCGGTTTCGTGCTTGGCTTGCAGCGTCAGGAGCCGGCGCTGGACCGGGTGAAGCTCGGCGAATACTTCGTTCCGGTCATTCCCTTCCCGCAGGGTACGATCGGGCTCGCCAGCCTGATCCTCGATCCGCCCGGTAAGATGCGACGCGAGGAAACCACCAATATCTATCTATCGCGCCGAACCTTCGACCAGATCGCCGACACGCTCGGCACCGAGCGCATCGTCGAACTTCCGCTCGCGCCGGGCATTGCCACCGGCGACACCGTTATCGAAAACCTGTTTTCCTGCCTGATCCCGGCCCTCGAACAGCCGGACCGGACGAGCGCATTGTTCATCGATCACGTCGGCAAGGCCTTCAATGCCCATATCGCCCAGCGCTACGGTCGCATGCAGATGGCGCGACCCGCCGTGATCGGCGGCCTGACGCCCTGGCAGTTGCGCCGCGCCCGCGACACGATCAATGCCCGGCTGGATCAGGATGTGTCTCTGGCCCAGCTTGCCAGCGACTGCGGCCTCTCCACCAGTCATTTCGCCCGCGCTTTCGCCCGCAGCACCGGCATCCCGCCGCATCGCTGGGTGATGCAGCGCCGTGTCGATCGCGCCAAGGAACTGATGCGAACGGGAATGCCGCTGGCCGAAATCGCGCTGATGTGCGGTTTTTCGGATCAAAGCCACCTCACACGCGTCTTTTCGCATTCCGTTGGCCTCACGCCGGGGCGATGGCGGGAATCGCAGATATCAGCCGCTTTCGATATGGCCCCGATCGCGTTGAGAGAAGCCGACCCCTGCTGATCATCAGCAATCTGCGACATCTAGGCCCTTGATCTTTGCTGCACCGCAGCAGATCGTCGACAGGCACCCAAACAGACGAAAATGCTGTCATCAAGCAATGTCATCATCGTCTCGCAACCATCAGCAGATCCGACCCTTTGAAAGGATGCTCTCATGTCTGAAGCAGAAGCACGGACGCCTGCCGCTTCCTCCGGAAAGGCCGAACGGCTCTTTTTCCTCGATATCAATGACGGACGAATTCTCTCCTCCGCCATTGACGGAACCGATCTCAAGCTGATCATCCAACGCCCGGGCCGCAGCCCGGACGGCGTTCTTGTCGACAGCGAAAACGGCTGGCTCTACTGGACGGAAATGGGCACCGACTACAATGCCCATGACGGCTCGATCGAGCGCATCGACCTCGACGGCAGCAATCACGTGACGCTGATTGCGCCGGGCGGCACGCTGGTAACGCCGAAGCAGATCCAGATCGATCGCGAGGGTGGCAAGCTCTATTGGTGCGACCGCGAGGGCATGCGGGTGATGCGCGCCAATATCGACGGCTCGGACATCGAAACCCTTGTCCAGAACGGCGACGGCCCCGCCGACAGTGCTGATATTGAGCGCTGGTGCGTCGGCCTCGCCCTCGACCTGCCGCGCGGGCAGGTATACTGGACGCAGAAGGGACCGCCGGATGCCGGTCTCGGACGCATCTTCCGCGCCGGCATCAATATTCCTGAGGGCGAGACGGCAACGAGCCGCAGCGATATCGAGACCTTGCTCGACAAGCTGCCGGAACCGATCGACCTCGAACTCGATCTCGCTACGCGCACTATCTACTGGACCGACCGAGGCAATCTTCCGCGCGGCAATACCGTCAACCGCGCCAACATGGACAAGGTCGCCGCCACATCTGAAGTCGTCCTCGAAGGCCTGGACGAAGGCATCGGCCTGTCGCTCGACCTACCGAACAACCGCATGTTCTTCACCGACATCGGCGGCAATCTCTATTCGGCAAGCCTGGATGGTTCGGGTGAGCGCGAGTTGCTGCACCACGCCGGCTCGTTCACCGGGATTGTTTACGCGGTGGTTTGAGTTTCAACTGGTTTTGGGTCCGAGGATTGCCCCTCACCCCAGCCTTCTCCCCGCAAGCGGGGAGAAGGTGGCCGCCCTTCGATAAAAACTCAGGAGGCCGGATGAGGGGCTTCTCAGCACTCAATTACCGCCGCGAACGCCATCCAGCAGGTGCGGCAGGCTTTTCACGCCTTCATTCCGCAGCTCCACCGGCAACAAGCCTTCCGGCAGGTCCTGATAGGATACCGGGCGCAGGAAGCGGCGGATGGCGAGCGTGCCGACCGAGGTCGTGCGGCTATCCGAGGTCGCCGGGAATGGGCCGCCATGCACCATGGCATGGCTGACTTCGACGCCGGTCGGCCAGCCATTGGCGAGGATGCGCCCGACTTTGCGCTCCAGCACCGGCAGCAGCTTGGCGGCGATGGCATAGTCGTCGGCATCGACCTGCAGCGTCGCGGTCAACTGGCCTTCGAGCTTTTCGGCAATCGCAATCATCTGGTCGATGTCCTTGCAGCGGACCAGCAGGCCGCTGGCGCCAAAGACTTCATGGCCAAGCCGGTCGTCGGCCAGGAAATGCTCGACATCCGTTTCGAAAAAGGCACCAGGGCTGCGGTTGACGCCTTCTGCCGGAGCGCCGCGCGCGACGGTCTTCACGGCCTCATGGCCGGCAAGTGCTGCAACACCATTGTCGAAAGCGGCATGAATGCCAGGCGTCAGCATCGGCGCCGGGGCCGAACCGGTGAGTGCTGCACTTGCCGTGGCGATGAAGCGATCGAGATCGGGACCGTCAATGGCAAACAGCAGACCCGGATTGGTGCAGAATTGACCGGCTCCAAGCGTCAGCGAACCGATGAACGCATTGCCGATCGCCTCCGCACGGGCTGCAAGAGCTGCCGGGAACAGGAAGACGGGGTTGACGCTGCTCATTTCGGCGTAAACCGGGATCGGCTCGGGCCGAGCCGCCGCGATTGCGCCAAGCGCCACACCGCCGCCGCGCGAGCCGGTGAAGCCGACCGCCTTGATATGCGGATGGCGGACCAGTGCCGCGCCGGTCTCGTTCGCGCCGGTCAGGAGCGAGAAGGTGCCTTCCGGTAGACCGCAGGCAACGACGGCGGCGCGGATGGCGCGACCAACCAGTTCGCCGGTGCCCGGATGGGCAAGATGGCCCTTGACGACGACAGGACAACCGGCCGCCAGCGCCGAAGCGGTATCACCACCGGCAACCGAGAAGGCGAGCGGGAAATTGCTGGCGCCGAAGACGGCGACGGGGCCGAGCGGAATCTGACGCAGGCGCAGATCCGGACGCGGCAGCGGCTTGCGTTCCGGCAACGCCGGATCGACACGCAGATCGAGCCATTCGCCCGAACGAACCACTTGCGCGAACAGCCGGAGCTGGCCGACGGTGCGGGCGCGCTCGCCCTGCAGGCGGGCAGCCGGCAGGCCGGTTTCTTCGGTGGCGCGCTCGATCAGCGCATCGCCGATCTCCATGATATTGGTCGCGATCGTTTCCAGGAAGGTCGCGCGGGCCTCAAGGCTGGTAGCACGATAGGTATCGAATGCCCGGCCTGCCAGCTCGCAGGCGCGGGCGACGTCCGCCTCGCTGGCGATTGCGAAGGCTGGCTCCAGGTTCGCGCCGGTCGCCGGGTTGATGGCGCGCACGGATTTGTTGTCGCCGGTCGAATCCGCGCCGATCAGCAAATCGCCGCTAATCACAAAAGACTGTGTCATGGGTATTCCTTGATGATGCCAGGGCGTTGGGAGGTGCGCCCCTCAGAAGCAGATAGCAAGATGAAATGACAGATGTAAGATGATAATCGTCATCTAAATATCAAGCTTTGTCCCAGGAGATGAGACGGCTGCGACCTTATGCACCGCAGCGTTTCGAAATCAAGGATGCTGCTGCACGCTGAGGCCACCGTCGATGGTCAGGCAGGTGGCATTCATGAAGGGACACTCGTCGGAAATCATGAAGACGGCGGCGAGCGCAATCTCCTCCGGTGTTGCGATCCGTCCGCCCGGATGCAGCCGCATCGTCTCCGCCTTGGCGGATTCGGGATCGGCAAAGCTGTTCCAATAGTCGATGACCTTCTGGGTCGCGACGTAGCCGGGCGCCAACGCGTTCACTCGGACACCCTTGGCCGCATATTCGAGCCCCAGCGATTTCGTCATGCCGAGCAGGGCATGCTTGGCGAGCGGATAGGGAAAAGTATGCGGGATAATGGTGAAGGCATGGGTGGAGGCAATGTTGAGGATCGCGCCGCCGCCCTCGGCGATGATGCCGGGCAACACCGCCTTGCAGCAATTCCAGGCACCCTTGAGATTGATGTCGAAGCAGCGCTGCCACTCTGCATCGGTCGTCGCCAGCGGTTCGGCAAAGACATTCACGCCGGCATTGTTGATCAACGCATTGAGCCGGCCGATCTCTCTGCCCGCCTGCGCAACGACAGCCTCGATCTTCGCGGCATCGGTAATGTCGGCCGCGGCATGGCCGAGCACTGCACCCGCGGCCTTCAGCGCTTCCGCCTCGCGAGCCAGCAATGCGCCATCCATATCGATAAGGAACAGGCCCGCGCCTTCCGCGGCACAAGCCTTGGCGATCGCCAGGCCGATGCCCTGTGCAGCGCCGGTGATCAGGATGCGCTTGCCGGAAAGTCGATTGGTCATGAGTGTCCTTCCTCGAACTGGGAACCGCTAGGCGATCGCTTCCGGACGTACCTGCAGGCTCACGGACATCGCCTCGCCCGGCTCCAACACGGTGAGATCGCCGAGGTCCGGCAGATTATGCCCGTTTGCCAGATGCGACATCGGTTCGAAACAGAAATAGTCGCGCTGAAAACCCGGATCAAAGCCGGCATCCGAAATGAAAATAAAATAATGCCTAAGTTGCTGATCCGCCATCAAATGCAGCCGCGTATCGTGTTCGGGCCAAACGATCTCCGCCACGCCATCCCACCCTTCGAAGCCGTTGTTGACCCAGCGATACGGCAATCCGCGCCCCGTCGCGAAATTCAGGTCGCCGGGAATATCAGCCGCCTCTCCCGGTAGCCAGCCCTCCACTTCCGTCCAGAACCGCCGCGCCGGCGCCTTCAGCGTCGTTGCCGATGTTATTGGGAAGTAGGGATGCCAACCCAGGCCGAAGGGAAGTGCCTCCGGTCCAAGGTTCCTGACGTGAAGATGCATGTCGAAACATCCGTCATGAATGGCGAAACGCTGCCGCGCCTCATAGGCATAGGGCGTACCATGGCCTGCATGCGAGAAGCCGATTTCCGCCTCGCTGCCGCTTTGGCTTAAAACAGCCCATTCCGACTGCCAGCCCTCGCCATGCAGATAATGAGGATCCCAAGGCGTATTGGGCTCGAAGACATAGTCCTTACCCCGGAAGGTAAAGCGATTGCCCTTCACCCTGTTGCCGAAGGGAACGAGCGGATAGCAACCGGAGGAGCGCGCATCGGCCTCATCCGAAGGCGCTTCACGCAGCAAAGGCAGACGCGCACCGTTCCTCTCCCACCAAAGGCCGAGCACGATGCCGCCGCGCGTGGAAAGCCGTGCGGTCAAGCCGCTATCCGTGAGCCCCACCACCGTCATCTGCAGCCTTTGTCCCCCGCGTGCATCGATGAACCCGGCATGGACGGTAGATTTCATCATATTTATTGTCAACATTGGTAGGATTTATATACAGTCTGCTTGGGATGGCCGCGCTCGGTGATTGCGGGAGGCGCAGAATGGGGAACAATCGGAGAGACGGTGCCGGCAGCGGCAAGACGGGGCGCAAATTGACCGCGGCTATGCCCGGGCTTTCGGAGGGCGGCAAGCGCGGCGTGCGCGAAGCGCTGCTGCAAAGCTTCATCGACAGGATCATCTCCGGCGAAATGGCCGAAGGGTCCACGCTGCCGAACGAAGCGGAACTGACCGAGCAATTCGGCGTCAGCCGCACCAGCCTGCGCGAAGCCATGCAATATCTAGCCGCCCTCGGCATGATCCGTTCGCGCACGCGAGCCGGCACCACCGTGCTTCCGCGGGAGAACTGGAACTATCTCGATCCGCTCGTGCTCGACGCCACCTTGCGGCTCGGCAATGACGACCGTTTTCACGCCTCGCTGATCGAGGCCCGTCAATTGCTGGAACCGGCCGCCGCTGCGCAGGCCGCCGCCAACGCCAATGCTCACCATCTCTTCCGCATATCGAAAGCTTTCGAGGAGATGGTGGAGGCCAATGCCCGCGACAACGAGGCCTGGAGCCGCGCGGATCTTGAATTTCATACCGCGATCATCCGCGCCAGCGGCAATTGGGTCTATCTGCAATTCGCCACCGCCATCCGCGCCGCACTGCTCGCCAGCTTCCGCCTGACCAACCGCGCCAGCCCGTCGCATGAACAGGCGATCGCCATGCACCAGGAGGTGCTGGAAGCCATTCGCATGCGCCGCCCGGACGATGCCCGCAGCGCCATGGAGCGCCTGATCGGCGTTGCCCGCAGCGAGATTTCGGATGCGTTGAGGAAAGCACGCGGTTAGCCGTATGGTGTTGCGGCTGAGTTCATGCCAATTTACCGCCCATCCGAAAGACTGAACGCGGTCGTTCTCATGTCCATTGCGCTCCTCGCCGATCCGATCGTCCAGTTCTGCATCTTGGTGGTCATAGGCACATTCATCAGCCGCTGCCTGCTTCGCCACCGGCGCGCCGGGAGGCTGATCGGACAGATCGCGTTTTTCATCAGCCTGACCGCGCTTCTGCTCTATCACGGCATCGTGCCCTACGAGCCGACCCCGCCGCAGGCGCAGGACACGGTGCAGCTTCGTATCTTCACCGGCTTCGCCAAGATCGTCTGGTGGGTCAACGGCGCCTGGGTGCTGGTCGCTTTCGTGCGCCTGTTCCTGATCTTCGAGCGCAAGCCGCGCGAAGCCCGGCTGCTGCAGGACCTAGTCGTTGGCGTCATCTATCTCGGCGCGGCTCTCTCCGTGATCGCCGATGTCTTCAGCGTACCCGTGGGCACACTGATCGCAACTTCCGGCGTCTTCGCCATCATTCTCGGTCTTGCGCTGCAGAGCACGCTGAGCGACGTCTTCTCCGGCATCGCGCTCAATCTCGGCAGGCCCTATTCCGTTGGCGATTGGGTGGTGCTCGACAATGACGTCCAGGGCCGTGTCGTCGAGACCAACTGGCGGGCCACGCATCTGCTGAGCGGCACCAACGACCTCGTCGTCATCCCGAACAGCGCCCTTGCCAAAAGTCGGATCACCAATCTCTCGAGCCCGGACGAAAGCCACGGCGTCACCATCACCGTCCGCGTCCAGCCGACCACGCAGCCGAAAGTCATCGCCGACGTCATGCGCAACGTGCTGATTAGTTGCAACACGATCCAGAAGACGCCCGAGCCCAGCGTGATGATCAATGCGATCGATGGACAGGCGGTCGAATTGCAACTCAATTTCCGTATCCGCGACATATCGCAGATGACGGCCGCCAAGAATGAGATCAACGACCTCATCTATCGCCATTCGAAAGCAGGCGGGCTGAAACTCGCAGGCCCACCCGACGCAGTCACCATGCCGTCGGAAACGCAGGCCGAGACGGGGAGCGCTGCCCAGCATCCAGGCACGCCATGGCGGCTGCTCAACAATATTCCGCTGTTCTCGTCGCTCACCGAGGACGAGAAGGAGCATCTGGCGTCGCATATGCAGCGCCGCACCTACCACAAGGACGCCGTCATCGCCGAACAGGATGCGCGGCTGCGCGCGCTGACCATTGTGCGCTCAGGCGTCATAAGCATCACCCGCAAGGAGGCACAGCGCCAAATCGAATTGACGCGGCTCGCTCCCGGCGATTATTTCGGCGAAGGCGGCCTGCTGATGGGGGCCGGCGAAGTCGGCACCATTCGGGCGCTGACTTTCGTGGTGACCTACGAGATCGACGAGGATTGCCTGGCGCCTCTGCTGCACGACCGGCCCTCCATCGCGGAAGAGCTCGGGGCGATCATGTCGAAGCGCATCGAGGCCGAGCGCCATCTCTTCGGCCCCAGCGACATGTTGGTCAACGGCGCGCCGATCGGTTCTCTAACCTCACGCATCAAACATCTGTTTCAGCTACAGCATGACTAGAGCGGTTGTGCGCTTCCTGAAATCGCTGAACCGCCCTAGTCTTTTGTTTTTACGCAATTCCGGATGGAAAACCGCTGCGCACTTTTCCTGTAATTGCTCTAATTGGACTGCGCCGGAGGTATCGTCGCAGGCTGCGCCGTGAAAAACGCTTTGGCGTCTGCGGTGAATTGTTCGCGCGACGTTGGCCGCGTGTAGAACATATGCCCGCCACGATAGAGCTTCAGCGCCACGCGGTCGGCGAAGGCCGGCGGCAGATGATCGAGCACATATTTGTTGACGCCGAAGGGCACGATGAGGTCGCTATAGCCCTGCGCCACCAGGAGCCGGAAAGATGGGACGAGGGTCAGCATCTCCTTGATGTCATCTGTCCCGCTTGCATGCAGACGCGAGCCGCCATTGCGGTCGCCCCAGTTCCAATGCTCATTCACCGAGCTCGACAGCAGATTGTAGGTCATGTCCGTGCGGAAACCGAGTTCGTCGCGTGCATAGCTGGAGAAAGCGCCGCCATAGGCGCGCACGAAACCGTCGAGGACCGGATCGTCGCTGTGGCCGGCTTCCGATTCCGGATAGGGGTCCGGCGCCAGGAACGAAGCGTCGTAGGAACTGACGATATCGGCGCCGTCACCATCGGAATGTTTCTGATATACCCCGCCGAGAAAGCCCTGGTTCTTGGCCACCACATCTTCGGGAATGCCGGTCAGCTTGGCAACGCGCTCGTAGAAAGCGTGGCCGGCGTCGCCGGTCGGGGGCTTGCCTGCGAGGGTCGGCAGATATTCGTTCAACGCGAATTTTTCGGCGTCCGCTACCCCCTGCTCGTTGAAGGCATTTTTCCGCTCCAACTCGGCAGCGGCTAGCGACGGCAATTCGAGTGCCGCGCCAAGCGCAAGATCATTCGCTCCAAAGACGAGCCGCCCTTCGATCAGCGGAGACAGCATGACGATGCCGGAAATGAGGATGCCCTGATCCTGCCGCAGGCTGGTGGCGACTTTCGCCGCGCGCAGCCCGCCATAGCTTTCGCCGAGAATATATTTCGGCGAGGAAGCGCGCCCATTATGGGCGACATAAAGCGCAACGGCCTTGGCAAGGCTCTCGGCATCCCCGCGCATGTTGTAGAACTCGTTGGCGTCATCCGGCTTGACCGTCCGGCTCCAGCCGGTGCCGATCGGATCGATCAGGACGAGATCGGTAAAATTCAGCCAGCTATGGGGATTGTCGACGAGCTTGGCGTTGGCCCCGTCGCGCCCGCTGGGGCCGAAATCAACAATGCGTGGTCCGACCAATCCGAGACTGAGAAAGGCCGATGCAGCACCCGGGCCGCCGTTGAAGACGAAGGTGACCGGTCTGCCGTCGTCGCGGTTCTTGGCGACATAGGCGGTATAAAAGATCGCCGCGATGCGTTCGCCGTCCTGGCCGAAGAGATCGAGCGTGCCCGCCGTCGCCGTATAGGGAATGCTTTTGCCATCGGCATTCAGCACATGATCGCTGACCGCATCCGGCGGCAACAGCGAGAGAATGCCACCGCCGCCGCCAGAGCGGCCCTGTTCCGGCGGCGCGGCGAAGGCGAGCGTCGAGACGAGGGAAAAGACCAGCGCAAGGCTTGGAACGATCTGGCGAAAAGACATGGGTACGCATCCTCCATCGGCCCCGCGCATCGACGCCGTCGCTTCGAATTCTATTCCACCGACGGCGAAGGCGGGAACTCAAGAGATGTTGATCGCCGATCCGCCTGCCGCATCCCTTTGAAAGGAAAAGGTCATTGAGCGCCTTCCGGCCATTTGCCAAAGTGCCCCAGTCGGGGAAACGAACACTCGAACCAGACCGCAAGGAACTTGATGATGAAACAGGATATCGAAATCAACGCTGCCGATGGCGTCGCGAAAGCCGCCATCTTCCGCCCCGACAACGGCGTCTCCGCCGAGCGCGGCGTCATTTTCTACATGGATGCCATGGGCCCGCGCCAAGCGCTTTACGACATGGCGCAAAGGCTTGCTGATTCCGGCTATACCGTGCTGCTGCCCGACCTGTTCTATCGTTTCGGCGCCTATGGTCCGTTCAACGGCACGTCCTTCGGTGATCCGGCCTCGCGCGAAACAATCATGGGGATGGTGCGCGGCACGACGCAGGAGATGACCAAGCGCGACAGCGCCGCCTTTCTCGATGCGTTGATGGCAGCCGGCGCCACCGGACCGGTCGGCACCGTCGGCTATTGCATGGGCGGCGCCCGTGCGCTGACCGCAGCGGCCGCCTATTCTAACCGCATCGCCGCCGCCGCCACCTTCCACGGCGGCAATCTTGCCAGCGACGCGGAAGACAGCCCGCATCGTCTGGCCGCCGACATCAAGGCCCGCGTCTATATCGGCGTTGCTGGCGTCGACAACAGCTTCCCGCCGGAGCAATCCGCCCGCCTCGCCGAAGCGCTCCGCATAGGCGGGGTCGACCATATGATCGAGAACTATGTCGGCATGGCCCATGGCTGGACGGTGCCGGACCACGGTGTCCACGACGAGACCGGCGCCGAACGGCATTGGAAGCGCCTGTTGAACCTCTTTGCCGAGGCTTTGAACTAAAGACGCTGCAATGCAAAGGCACCCCGCTTCAGTCCCATCCGAAGCGGGGTGTTAGTTTGGGGTCTGTGGACCGGAATTGATCGGCCTACGTCTCAGAACTTGATCATGTCGATCTTGGTGAGCGTCGTCTTCTGCGAAACGCCGGGCGCATTGACCATGTGCCAGGCGACATATTGCTCGCCGTAGAGCGTGGTGGACGACATGCCGTCGACGGGAAGGATGATGTTCATGCCGTTCAGCGCCGCATCGGTTGCCGTATCGAGAACCGCGCCTTCGGAAGCCGTGCCGGTGACGATCACGGTCTTGATGCCCTTGTCGGCGAGGATGTTGCGGAGATTGGTGCCGATGAACTTGTCGGGGCCGGACTTGACGATCGGGTCGCTTGCCAGCGGCGCAAGATCCGTGGCGATATCCTGAGGTTCGCCCACGCCGGCCAAGCTATAGACGACGAACACACGCTTGGCGCGGGCCTCGTCGAGCATCGCCTTCACCTTCGGCACGGAGGCGAGGCAACGCGGTTTGGTGTTCTTGTTGCACGGCCCCTTGGTCGGGTCCTGCGCGCCATTGAAATCGAGGATCAACAGCGCCGTCGTCTTCGGATCCACCGTCACCGGCTTCAATTCCGGCGCTTCCGGCGGCTTTACCTTCTGCCAGTCGTCGATAATGGTCTGGGCGGACGCCGGCATCGCGCCGACGGGACCGATCGCCGCGCTCAAAGCAGCGAAGCCGACACCGAAAGCGAAGGCTGCCTTTTGCACCATGCTGCGGATATGTCTCATGAAATCGCTCTCCTGAACCCCATGGGTTCCATTGGCCGGACGCTGCAACCTAGATAGGTCAAACCTCGGAGATTGATAACGAAACTCTTTGTGATCCCGGCGTTACCGAACAGAAGATTAGAGACTTTGGGAACGCGGTTGAGACGACCGATTTAGGAGTCGGCCTGTTCCTCCGGCCCGATGGCGGTGTCGTCGCCGCTCTGCAGCTTGCCGAGCAGTCTTTGCAAGGCATGCTTGATTTGTTCGATCTCTTCCGACCCGGCGATCTCCGCCCAGCGTTCGTCGACCAGACGGCCCGTGGCCATGGCGATCGGCCGCACGCCCTTGCCGCGTTCGGTGAGGAAGACCAGCCGCCCACGCCGGTCGTTGGGATCCGGGCGGCGCTCGACATAACCCAGCCGTTCGAGCTCTTCGACCGCTTGCGTCATCGTCTGCTTACGCACGTGGGCGAGCTTGGTGAGTTCACTGACCTGGATGCCCTCCGGCCGGGCAAAGGTGAAGACGTTGGCATGTGGTGGGCGGATATCGCTGAATCCGGCTTCGTCCAGCGCAGCTTCGACCGCCTGCGTCCAGTGCTGGTGCACAAGGCGAAGCAAGAGGCCGAGTGGCGGATGGGAGGGAACGCATTTTTCCATAGGATATAGACAGGTACCTGACCATTATGTTAGATAGACAGGTACCTTACCATTTCTTCCAGAAAGAGGATACCCTATGCCCTCCATCGATGTGTTGAATTCGACGATATTCTATGAGGATGCAGGGAGCGGAACCTCTTTCGTCTTTCTCCACGGCAATCCCACCTCGTCGCATCTCTGGCGGCATATCTCTCCTAACATCGGTGAGCCCGCGCGCCGTCTCGCGCCCGATCTCATCGGCATGGGCCGCTCGGGCAAACCCGCTATACCCTACCGCTTCGCCGATCACGCCCGCTATCTCGACGCCTGGTTCGATGCGCTGGAACTCACAGGTGTCGTGCTGGTCGGCCACGACTGGGGCGGCGCGTTGGCCTTCGACTGGGCGGCCCGCAATCCCGAACGGGTGCGCGGCATCGCCTTCATGGAAACCATCGTCCGACCGATGAACTGGGATGATCTACCGAACGCACGCCCGCGTTATGAGGCGTTGCGCTCGACAGGCACCGGTGAGGCCAAGGTTCTCGACGAGAATTTCTTCATCGAGCAGGCGCTGCGGGCCACCATCCTCAACGGATTGAGCGACGAGGATCATGCCGTCTATCGCGCACCCTACCCCACTCGCGAAAGCCGCCGCCCCCTGCTCGAATGGCCCCGCGCGATGCCGATTGCAGGTGAGCCGGTCGATGTCGTCGCCCGGATCGAAGCCTACGACGCCTGGCTGGCGGTGAGCGCGGATGTCCCAAAGCTGCTTCTGACTTTCGACGGTCCGGCGGAGACCCTGTTGATCGGCGAGAGGATGACGGACTGGTGCCGGGCGAACATCGCCAATCTGGATATCGAAAAATGCGGCCCGGCCCGCCATGTCGCGCCGGAGGATCAACCCGAGGCAATTGCAGCCGCAATCTCCCGGTGGGCGGATCGGCGGAATCTTCGTTAGAAAGCCGGACGGAGCCGAGTGTAAGATGGTGGCGCCATCGCTGATTTACGGCGTGGCCACCGGCCCGTTCGCCTTTTTCCAGGCCGCGATGCCGCCCTCTATATGACAGGCGGTCGCCAGGCCCGCGTCCTGGGCCGCTTGTACGGCCATCGCCGACCGCTCGCCGAAGGCGCAATAGAATACGATCCGCTTGCCGGTGGCCTCTGCCAACTCATGCAGCATGCCTCCCGCGCTGATGTTTTCCAGCAAATCCGGATAGGGTGCATGCAGCGAGCCCGGGATCGTTCCATGCTTTTCACGCTCGCCCTTCTCGCGCAGGTCGACGATCGCGATGTCGGGACGACCGCGCAGCGCCAATGCTTCCGCCGCCGAAACGGCCCAGCCCTTGCGCGCGATCTCATCCTGATGAAAGCCGACATGAACATTGGCCGGCACAGCCACATCCATCATCTTCGGGTTGGGAAGTTTCAGATTGTTCATGAGGTCGGCATACTCGTCCGCCGACCGGACCTTGAGGCGCGGATTGAACAGCTTCTCCTCGCCGATGGTGGAAACAGTATCGCCCTTATAGTCGTGGGCGGGATAGACCAGCGTTTCGTCCGGCAATTTCAGAAGCTTGTTGAAGATCGAATCGTACTGCTGAAGCGGATTGCCGTTCTGGAAATCGGTGCGTCCGGTGCCGCGAATGAGAAGCGTATCGCCGGTAAACACACGGCCGCCCATGAGGAAGGAATAGGAATCGTCCGTGTGGCCCGGCGTATAAAGTACGTCGAGGCTCAAACCCTCGATCGCGACACGGTCGCCTTCCGTCACCCGCATGGAAACGACGTCGGCAAGGGTCTGCTCGCCCATCACGGTAATGCAATGGGTGCGGTCGCGCAGCGCACCCAATCCGGTGATATGGTCGGCATGCAAATGCGTATCCACGGCCTTGACCAGCTTAAGGTCGAGCTCCTCGACGAGCTGAAGATAGCGGTCAACCTTCTCGAGCACGGGATCGATGATGAGCGCCTCGCCGCCCCGCCGGCTGGCGATGAGATAGGTGTAGGTACCGGACACGCTGTCGAAGAGCTGGCGAAAGATCATCTGCGGCTCCCTTGCGCAAGTCTTGCCCCGGATCAAATCTTTTCCTTGGTATAGTTATTCTACATTTCAATAATTTAGGCAACGGCAAACCATGAGGGAGCTCTTCCCCTTGAATGCGCTGCGCCGATTCTTGGATTTTCTCTCGCAAGAACGCGCTTGACTTAAGAGAAGCCGAGGAAAACTTTGAGTAATATGGCCGGGACGCTCGTCGTTGAAGCGACCGGCACGATCGAATCGTAGCGATCGGCAAAAGAAAACCCCGCCACTTTGGGGGGATGGCGAGGTGCTAAAGAATTATGATGGCAACATCATAATAGTTCCATGCGCCTCTGCAACAAAAAAAGCGCCCACCTGCTAAGCGGTGACAGGCGGGCGTCAAATATTCAACGAATTGAAGTTAAACGATAATTAAATATCGTCAACAGCTAAATAAACTACACCTAAAACTTAACCCCCATCTGACGGCACACAGTATTATCCAACATATGGATGAAACGCATTGTGAACCGCCCAGAAAAAAGCCCCGCCCATCGGATGAGGCGGGGCAAAGCGGGGAAAGCTCCCTCAGATATGAGAAGGGAGCGCAGGCAATAAATCAGGACTATCCGAAGCGCACGAGGTCAGTTCTGACCAATGCGGTACGGTGCTGCAGGAAAAAGCAGATCTGTGGCAATCCAAGCCATACAATCGGGACATCACAGTGCTCCTTGCCCTTTTTGCGGAGAAGACAACTGCGGCGGCCAAGCCTATGTTCGATCACAACGCCGGCCACTTTTCCATCGTCCGGCTCGAACGCGCACTGGCCGATCTCGCCGAAAGCGGCAAACCCGTGTAGAATTTCGAACTCGGGCGATACGGTTCAGGCGGTTTTCGGGCGTCCGACAGCGCGGGTTGGGGGATATGATGACATTGGTTATCGCTTCGCAGCTACAGTTTTCTGCAAGGCCATCATTCCAATGACGGACAGTCTGGCATTTCGTCCTCACGAACTGACCCGCCTTTTCCGCGAGGAATGGTTTCTGGCGATCAGCATCCTGACCAGCCTGTTTATCATTAGCTTCGAAGGCGAGCTGTTTCAGCAATTGTCCAATCCTGTTTGGCTCGCATTCAGTTTCTTTGCACTTTTTGCTGCCGTGCTGGGTTCCGCCCTTTCCGTTGTCCGGCATGCTGACCATCTCGCGGAACGGCTTGGGGAGCCGTACGGCACATTGATCCTGACGCTCGCCATCACCTCGATCGAAGTGATGGCCATTTCCGCCGTCATGATCCACGGCGAGAACAACCCTACCCTCGCCCGTGATACGCTTTTTGCGGTGATCATGATCATCCTCAACGGCATGGTGGGACTATCGTTGCTATTCGGCGGCTGGCGCCGACCGGAGCAGTCCCATAACCTGCAGGGCGCCAACGCCTATCTCGGCCTTATCGTGCCATTGGCGACGCTCAGTCTCGTCATGCCGAGCTTCCTGTACGGTGCCGCCGGCCCGCACCCTTCCATGCCGAGACAGATGGTGCTCGGAATCATTTCCGTCGGCCTCTACAGCGTCTTCCTGATGCTTCAGGCGGGCCGCCATCACCATTTTTTTGCCGACGAGAGCGAGCCGCACGTTAAACCAGACCCTCGCCCTGGCCGAAGGGCGATATGGTTTCACACCGTTTTCCTGTTCGCCTATATGGGGCCGGTGGTGTTCCTGGTCGAAGAACTCGCCAAGCCGATCGACTACGTGATTGAAACATTGCGTGCGCCTGTCGCTTTCGGCGGCGTCGTCATGGCGGTGCTGGTTGCCACGCCGGAAGCCATCAGCGCTGTGCGCGCGGCCGCCGCCAACCACTTGCAGCGTTCGATCAATATCTTCTTGGGTTCGGTTCTCTCAACAATCGGGATAACCGTGCCCGCCATGCTCGTCGTCAGCTATCTCTTTGCACATCCTGTCACGCTGGGACTTGAAGGCGGCGATCTCGTGATGCTCATCCTGACGCTCGCCGTCAGTATCATTACCTTCGCCAGCGGCCGGACCCATGTGATGCAGGGTGCCGTTCACCTTGTCCTTTTCCTGTGTTACGTACTGCTCATCTTTCAGCGGTAAGGTTCACATCGTCCCGGTCCGGAGCCCCCGACATGACCATCGAGCTTCTGATCGCGAGATATGGCCTTCTGGCGGTCTTTCTGGGCGCTGCCATCGAGGGCGAAACCATGGTGATCCTCGGCGGCGTGTTTTCGCATCGTCACCTCATGACCTATTGGAATGCGGCGGCCGCTGCCTGCGCCGGTTCCTTCATCGCCGATCAGACGCTCTTTTTCATCGGCCGCTATGCCCGGCACTATCCGCGCGTCCAGAAAATCATCGAGAAACCGGCGTTCGCACGCGTCACGCAGCTTCTGGAGCGCCATCCCACCGGCTTCATCTTCGCTTTCCGCTTTATCTATGGCTTTCGGGCAATCAGTCCGGTCGCCATCGGGATGTCCGGCGTTTCAGCGATAAAGTTCGTCTTGATCAACGCTGCCGCAGCCCTGGTCTGGGGATCGCTCTTCACCGGGATAGGCTATTTGTTCGGACAGGGTATCGAGCAGACGTTCGGTCATCTGCCGCTCCATCACCACGTCCTGATTGCAGCCGGGATTATTATTGTCCTGCTTCTTGTCATGATGACATTCCGAAAAAGCCGGCCTGCGTAGTCACGTCAGCCTTCGCCGGGGCGGCGCATATGAATTGCAGGCACGGGACTATTGCAATTTTTAGCAATGGCGCTTCATAGTGTCACATGCCTTAATCCATCGACGCCGCATGGTTGCCGACGAGGCGCGCATGAAGACTGGAACTCGCAGCTTATTGGGGGGTGTCAGGAATGCGTGGGGGATTTTCTCAAGGTCTACAATTTTACATCGTGCTCCTGTGCACGATTTCTCTTCAAGCATGCGACGGAAGCAACAACACCTATGTTGCCCCGCCACCGCCCAAGGTGCGCATAGCGTTACCTTTGCAGCACACCGTCACCCGATATTTCGAGCTCACGGGCAACACCGCGGCGATCAATTCCGTCGACATAGAGGCCCGCGTACAGGGCCTCATCGAGTCGATCGACTATCGGGATGGTATGCCGGTCAAGAAGGATACACAGCTCTTCGGCATCCAAAGCAACACGTACGAAGCCCAGGTCGATCAGGCGCAGGCGACACTCGCCTCCGCTCAGGCATCGCAGGTCGGCGCCGATCAGGAATATCAGCGGCAGCTCAATCTGAGCAAGCAGAAGGTTACGACCCAGACGGCCGTCGACAGCGCCAAGGCGACGCTTGATCAGGCGAACGCGACCATCCTAAATGCCCAGGCCAGTCTCGAGCTTGCGAAGATCAATCTCGGATATACGA
Source organism: Rhizobium sp. CB3060 (assembly GCF_025200735.1). Classification (NCBI taxonomy): domain Bacteria; kingdom Pseudomonadati; phylum Pseudomonadota; class Alphaproteobacteria; order Hyphomicrobiales; family Rhizobiaceae; genus Rhizobium; species Rhizobium sp. CB3060. Next base: position 2,972,151 of record NZ_CP104158.1, read on the forward strand.
AGGTGTTGGCGCCCTTTGACGGCACCGTAACCGCCCATCTCGTCGATGTCGGCGCTCTCGTCGGCGTATCCGGCCCGACCAAGCTGGCGACTATCGTCCAGACGGATCCGCTCTACGTCAATTTCAATGTCAGCGAGCCGCAGGTGCTGATGATCAAGCAGGAGATGGCAAAGCAAGGACACACGTTCCGGCAAACCGATCTTCCGACCATTCCCTTTGAAATCGGCCTGCAGGATGCGACCGACTATCCCTTCAAGGGTCATCTCGACTACGCCTCGCCGCAGGTCGATGCATCAACCGGAACACTGTCCGTGCGAGGCATCGTCGACAACAAGGAGCACGCGCTTCTGCCGGGTCTTTTCGTACGTGTGCGCGTGCCTGTCGGGCATGAGGACAAGGCGCTGCTGGTGCGCGACGATGCCATCGGCACCAACCAGCAGGGCAGCTACGTGCTGGTCATCGGAAAAGATGACGCCGTTGAGCAGAAGCTGGTGAAAACCGGCCAGCGCGAAGGGGCTCTGCGCGTCATCGAATCCGGGCTCGACGCCAACGATTGGGTAGTGACGGAAGGCATTCAACAGGCCATCCCCGGCAGCAAGGTCGCGCCGGAGAAAGTCGCGCTGGACGCCGCCGCGACGGCTAGCGCGTCGAACAATGTTGCGCCCGCAATCGATTCAACCAAACCCGATGCACCTAAGTCTGATGCGGCCAAGTCTGATACGGCCAAATCCGACACGCCATGAACTTGCTTTCGTTCCCACGCCAAGATCCGAGGAGGACAGCATGATCTCGCGCTTCTTCATCGAGCGGCCGGTGCTCGCGAATGTTCTGGCGCTTGTCTTCGTCCTCATCGGCGCGGTCGCGCTCTTCCAATTGCCGGTCGCGCAATATCCGAATGTTGTCCCGCCGACGGTACAGGTGACGACGCGTTATCCCGGCGCGAGCGCGAAAACCCTCATCGACACAGTTGCATTGCCGATCGAACAGCAGGTCAACGGCGTGCAGAACATGCTCTACATGCAGTCGACGAGCGCCAGCGACGGCACCTATTCCCTGACGGTGACCTTCGCGATCGGCACCAATCCTGATCAGGCGCAGGTCCTCGTGCAGAACCGTGTCGCCATCGCCATGCCGTCGCTGCCGCAGGCCGTTCAGGAGCAGGGCGTCACGACACAGAAGAAATCGACGTCTATCCTCGAATTTGTCACCCTCACCTCGCCGGACAGCCGGTATGACAGCCTTTTCCTGTCCAATTACGCCGTCATCAACCTGCAGAACGAATTGGCCCGCCTGCCCGGTGTCGGCAATGTCTCGGTATTTGGCGCCGGCCAGTATGCCATGCGCATCTGGATGGATCCGGACCTGCTGCAGGCGCGCGGTCTGACGCCGCAGGACATCATCAATGTCGTACAACAGCAGAGCCAGGAAGTAACGGCCGGTCAGGTGGGCATGCCGCCCGTGCCGCCCGGCCAGAATTTCCAGTATACGCTCAACGTCAGCGGGCGGCTGAACGACGCCGTCGACTTTGAGAACATCATCGTCAAGGTCGATCAGCAGAATGGCGGACGCATCACGCGCATTCGCGACATCGGCCGCGTCGAGCTCGGCGCCCAGACTTACAGCCAGTCCTTCATGCAGAACGGGCGGCCTGCAACCGGCATCGGCATTTTCCAATTGCCGGAAGCCAACGCCATTACCGTCGCGACGGACGTCGCCGCGAAGATGGCGCAACTCTCGAAGAGCTTCCCGCCGGGCCTTGCGTACCAGGTTCCGTTCGACACGACCAAATTCGTGACGGCGTCGATCGACGAGGTCTACGTGACGCTGGTGGAGGCCGGCGTCCTGGTGCTCATCGTGATTCTCGTCTTTCTGCAGGATTGGCGCGCAATGCTCGTGCCGGCGACGACCGTTCCGGTGACGATCATCGGCGCCTTCGCAGCGATGGCGGCGCTCGGTTTCACCGTCAATCTCTCGACGCTGTTTGCCATCGTTCTTGCCATCGGCATCGTCGTCGACGACGCCATCGTCATCGTAGAGGGTGTCACCCGTCACGTCGAGGCAGGAATGCCGGGCAGACTGGCCGCCGAAAAGGCGATGGACGAGCTGTTCGGTCCCGTCATCGGCATCACGCTCGTCCTGATGGCGGTGTTCATCCCGGCAGCCTTCCTCCCCGGTCTGACGGGACAGCTCTACAAGCAATTCGCACTCGTCATTGCGGCGACCGCATTGATCAGCGCCATCAACGCCATGACGCTCAAGCCGACGCAATGTGCACTCTGGCTGCGCCCGCCGGTACCGCCTGAGAGACGCAACTTCTTCTATCGCGGCTTCAATAAGGTCTACGACAGGGCGGAGCATGCCTATGCCAGGCTTATCGGCGGCATGGTTCATCATAGTGGCATCGCGGTCCTAGTTGCCTTGGCATTGATCGGCGTCGCCGTGTGGGGGCTGACACGCCTGCCGACCGCCTTCCTGCCGGTAGAGGATCAGGGCTATGTGCTGGTCAACGCCCAGCTTCCAGATGGCGCCTCCAAGGAGCGGACCGATGCGGTCATGGAACAGGTCGGCAAGATTGCGCAACAGACGCCCGGCGTCGACCAGGTGCTGACCATCAGCGGCATCTCCGTCCTCGACAATAACGCCAGCCTGCCGAATGCCGGCGTCGCTTATGTCGTGCTCAAGGATTGGGGTATCCGCGGCAAGGAAAAGGGACAGGACCTGCTGTCGATCTACGAACATTTGAACGGCGCCCTGCGGGATATATTGGCGGCAAAGACGCTGGTGATCGTGCCTCCACCGATCCAGGGCATCGGCAATGCCAATGGCTTTACCATGCAGGTCGAGATCAGGAACGGGAATTTCGATTATCCGCTGCTGCAGGGTCTGGCCGACACCATCGTCAAGAACGGCAATGCGCAGTCGGCGCTGCAGCGGCTGAGCACATCCTTCCGCGCCGACGTTCCCCAGCTCTCCGTTTCCGTCGACCGCATCAAGGCGGAGACGCTCGGCGTGACCGTCGGACAGGTCTTCTCGGCGCTTTCGGGCTACGTGGGATCAAGCTACGTGACGCAGTTCAACAAATTCGGGCGAACCTTCCAGGTCTACGTGCAGGCATCGCCCGATTTTCGGATTCGCCCCGACGACATCCGCAACCTGAAGGTCAAGGCCGGCGACGGCACCATGGTGCCGCTCGGCACGGTGGTCGATATCACCAGCGAGCAAGGCCCATCCCTCATCAGCCTCTATAACCTCTATCCGACCGCCACGATCGTCGGCGGAGCTTCCAGAGGCTTCAGTTCCGGGCAGGCACTCGATGTCATGGAACAGATAGCCGACCGCACGCTGTCACCCGGAACGGGCTTCGAATGGACGGCTCTGTCCTATCAGGAAAAGATTGTCGGCGGTCAGATCTATTTCATCTTCGCCCTTGCCATGCTTCTCGTCTATTTCGTGCTCGCCGGCCAATATGAAAGCTGGATCCTGCCCTTGGCCGTATTGCTGGCGGTGCCGCTCGCCCTGCTTGGAACGGTGGGAGCGCTAAGCGCTGTGGGCGTCGCCAATAATCTCTACACCCAGATCGGGCTTATCCTGCTGATCGCGCTTGCCTCGAAAAACGCTATTCTCATTGTCGAATACGCGCGGGAGAAACGGGAACAAGGCATGGAAATTCTCGACGCCGCGGTCGAGGCGGCGCGCCTGCGCTTCAGGCCGATCCTGATGACATCCTTCGCCTTTATCCTCGGTGTCGTGCCGCTCGTGCTGGCGACGGGAGCCGGCGCATCCGCCCGCAAGTCGATCGGCATATCCGTCTTCAGCGGGATGATCGCCTCGACTTGCCTCGCCGTACTCTTCGTTCCCTCGTTCTACGTCGTGTTGCAACGCATCGAGGAATATAGAAAACGCCGAACGGTCGCGCAGCCGGTTTCGCAAGCCGCGGACTAAAGCGCATCGCGATCTCTGGGATTCGCTCCTTGCGCTTTAGGTCTTTGATTGTGCGCATGTCGTTATCGCAAAACCGCCGCACACTTTGCGCGACATGCTTTAAGAGCAAGTATGGCGCCCAAGCCATATTCGAGGGCGCCATCCGATCTAAACTCACTTCCTTGCCACGGACGACCAGTTGGCGCGCGGGATTTTGCCCCTATTGCACGACGACCCTGACATAGACGTTGCCGCTCTTGGCATAGTAGCCGGATCCGCAGCGATAGTAATAGCCGCCATAATAGGCCCCATAGACGCAGCCCGCCGGTAGAACGGCGATACCAGCCGTCGTTCCCACGACCACGCGGCGCGTCGTTCTGCGGGCGACGCCCGCATAGGAAAGCGGGGTCAGGGGCCGGCCGATGATGGCACCGGCCGGCGTGGCGAAATCTATCGACAGCGGTATCACCCCGCCCGGCTCGACATTGACATCGGCGAAAAGGAAAGCGCCGGCCAAACCTGCGGCCACCAATAATCTCGGATATCTCATTTGCCTTCTCCCGCATCGGTAGGCGCGGGAAGCTCATCGAGCGACTGGAGTTCGCTAAGATCGACCTTCTTCGCGCTGGTCGGAATATCGATATTGTAGGAAACCTTGGCCACATCGGCGCCGCTCTTGAAGTCGCTGATCTCCAACGTGTATTGCGGTGCCTGACCGACATGCTTGCTGGTGATGACGTAGCGCCGCGGTATCGGTTGCGCTCCGGCCTGTATCCAGATCTGCCAGTCGATTTCAGGCGTGCGGAAGGTGAGATATTCACATTCGACGCCGTCGACGAAAGCGCTGGAAATATGTTTGGCGACAGTCACATCCGACATCATCAGATCGTAGACATTCGTCGACAGCAGGTCTGCACCCGGCGCCTCGACACCGGCACCCACCAGCCGCTCAAGCAGCTCGTCCACAGACCCCTTGGCGTCGATCTTGGCATAGGCGTCGAGGTTCTTGCCATGGACGGTCAGGGTCGAGCCATCGAAGCTCACATCCACATCGGCAAACCCGCCTGTCCTTGTGATCCTGAGCTTGTCGGGACGCGTGAGGCTGGCCGTGCCGGAACTGACGAATTGCAGCTTCTCGAAATCCGGTGTCACTGCCTCGAGCGCGGATTGATAGTGAAACGACATCGTCTTCTGCGCCGCCAGATAATCAGACATGGCTTTCAGAATATCCTTCGCATCATCCGCCAACGCCGCCGTGGGGAAGACGCAGCAGACGCCGACAGAACCGAAAATCAGCAGTCGTTTGAATGTCTGAACGTACGAAATCGATGACATGGCAACACCTTTCGTTCGGGCCATCGTTGATCCACCGAATGTGCAGGCTGCCGGTTGCGGCAGGCCCGTATCGCTCAAGTTCCATGAAATGTCGGTCTTCGACCTCTGAAGACCATGGACCGCGGCTGTTCCGCTGCCCGCCCGCCACAGAATCCGCTCTTTTGATCCCAAACATCCTCTCCGCCTGAAGATGAATTCACCTCAAGCGGGACGCTCTAAGAGAGAGGCAGCATCCTATAACCCGCTGATCAATACCTTCTGGCACGTGGGAGACAGCCGTTGCATGTTGTTCCGCAGGCATGCAATGCCTCTGCCTCCGCCGAGCGGCACGGAACGGCAAAAGGCGCGGAAATCCGGGCCGCACGTCCGACGCAGGACGATCAATTCTTCGCGCGGCGTGAAAGATGGCATTGGCATGCCCGCACCGGGCATCGCCGCCGCGCCGCCGCCTGCTGCCGGCGCCTGGGCGCCACCGGCAGGCGCCGAAGCGCCTCCTCCCAAAGCCGCAACCGCCTGCTGGCAGGATGGGGAAAGAGTCGCACTGTGCTGGCGCAGACAGGCTAGCGCCTGGGAGCCACCCGGCGTCACACCCGAACATTGGGCCATGAAATCGGAACGACAGGCCGATTTGACCGCATTGCGCTGTGCCTGCGTCGGCTGGGACGTTTGCGTTCCGGTCGTCGCTGCGCCGGATTGTGCCGGCGCCGTTGCCGGCGTCTCGGCGGGCGCAACGGCACTAGACTTCTTTTTGGTCGTGTCCACCGCCGATACGGCACTCCGGCAGGCGGGAGAGAGCGTCGCGCTATGCTGTTGCAGGCAGGTCAGCGCTTCGATGCCGCCCGGCGTCACGCCTGAACATTGCGCTATGAAATCGGAGCGGCAGGCCGATTTGATGGCATTGCGTTGCGCATCGGTCGGCTGTTGCGCATGAACCGCGCCGGCAGCAACGCAGAACACGAAAGCGCAAGACGCGACATATGCCGACAGGCGATATTGCCATCCACGCGGGACGGCCGCGAGAAAAGACGCAGATTTGCCCATTGTTTCCCCCACAAAAGAAAAACTTTCGCGTTTGTCGCAGAAACCTGTGGCCGAAGTAACAAGATCGAAAAAGAGATGAAACGGAAGCTACGTGCGGCCGATATGCGGAGGCATCGCGACTACTCCTAAGTTACCATACCAGAGATGTTCGCGAAGAGGTAGTCTAGCAACCCATAATCCTTTGGCGGTAGCTTCGTCCCTTGTTCAAGGAAAGCTTCGAAAGCTATGACAGTTCTTCCCGCTTGCGCCGGCATCAACGGGTTGATGGATAGTCTAGAAACGCCGCAACCCTAAACAAAGGCCGCCCTGCCCCAGCAACCGAGCAGTTGATAGTCATTCGCAAGTATTTTCGGGCAGTTCAGTAGACGAAGCATCTTCAGTGTTCTTGGGAACGGTTGATTACCTCCACCAGTCTTCCCGCCTTCGCCATGTCAAATCGCTCTTGCGACTTTTGCCTGCCGCTTTCCTGTCGCCCTTCAGATGATCCATGTAGCCACCAAGGACACTGTTGATGAAAACATGAGATTTTGCGCGGTTCGAACCCAGCAGCTTAAATCTTGCTTCCCTGTCCTGCTCCATTTGTTGAGCGATCTTCCAAAAGATAAAGCTATCGTGGCTTTCCTTCATCGCCAGAAAATACCCTGATGTATAGATGCGTTCGAAGCGGTCCGCGAAGGTCAATATTTCCCGATGATGCAGGTTGTAACCCACCCAGCCGCATTCGGGATACATTCGACGATTTAAGTAAGCGGCGAGTTGGTCCCCTCTCGGTGCAATTCTGTCGACCAGGCTGCGCGGAACATCCCTATGGGTAACCGTATCCGCATCGAGCCATATCAACTGGTCGGCCGTCGTCCGGTATCGCCGGATCGCATCGGTGACAGCGAAAACCTTGTTGGAAAAGCGTACGGCATCCCACCGGTAATCACGTTGCAAACTGGACCTGGATAAACAAATTCCGTTGGCTAGCGGATTGTCGGCGAAGGCCTGGCGAAATTCGAGCAGGCGCGGGAGAGCTTCACCGTGGTCCAAGATCTGAAGCCTGCGATCTTTCTCCTCAACATCGACGTCCTCTGCGTAGACCAAAAGCCCGATGTCCTCCGGCCAGTGCTTGAGAAAGGTCTCGATGCATCTTTTCCCATAGTCGCGGTAACCCTTCTCGTGAAAAGTTGTCACAACAACATGCCTTAGCTGTTCTTGCCGCCACGGATTTGGGAAAAACATCGGCAATCAGGCTCCGTAACGAATGTTTTTGTCAGTCAGAATTGACTAAAGCGGTGTGAGCGGTGCCCGCTCTGAAAAGAGCCTCGATATCTAGACGATTGCCGACAGTCGGGGATGTCCGAATGTTTCCGCGCAATGACATTTGTGAGAAATCTTGTTTCCAGATCTGGCGATGTGCACCAGGTGAACGACGGCTTCGGCCGGATGCCATGGCGCCGGGCACGGATGCTAGCCCTTCCATCCGGCTCACAACTTTCCTGAACAATGACAAGCCCTCGGCCATCGACGAACGGCGGCGCTCTCGACCTGAAAGCACCTCTGTCTTGGGATTGTGACGGATGAGGTTGTCTGGTTCCCGTCGAGACATCAAGCGAGAAGCTGGTCGAAGCCGCGCAAAAGGAACATCGCTGGGCGCTTGCTCCCGAGGGCCGTGCATGGTTGCGATCCTGCACTTGCCAACAAGCTTGCCCCTATTGTTTGGCCACGCTCGCAAGCCGTGGTGTCTATAAAGCTCCTGCCGGGACGGCAAAACCGCTCAGCTTGGTCAGCCGGCGGCGGCGGCGCCACGATCGCGTAGTGCAGCTTGAGTTTTAGCGGCAGCGCTAGGAATGTTATGTGGGAAGTTGGTTGCGGGGGCACGCAACCAACGATTCCTGCGATTGGTCGAAAGGCCTATCCCAAGGCCAGCGGCTTAGGCTCGTATGCCCAGTTCAAATCCCTCGCGTCCCGCCCGCCGATTGTACGCTATGTGACCTTGTCGACGTGCCGCAGCGTGGTTGCGGGAGCCTCATTGCGCAGAGACTGTATGAAGCTGTCGAGCACAAATCCGTTTTGCGCCCCATTTTCGGACAGGTGTCACGTGATCAACCTCGCGATCAATGCAAGCAGTAGGTAATAGATTGCCGGGACACATTCATGCTTTTGTCAGCAAAAGAGTGCCTACAATTCGCGAGTGTTCCTATCTGAAAACCCGCTCTGGCACTCGAGTAAAGGCCGGCTGGAGAAATTTCTGCGAAAATTTAGATCGGGAGAAATTACGATTCCCGTAGTGCGCGCGGAGACCGCGATGCCACATGGTTCGGCACCGCGCGAAGGCGCGCGGCGCAGGGAACGCTTTCCTGATTTCATGCATGTAGCCTTCGCACGTCGTCGAACAACATGACATCGCCCTGACAACACTATCGCTGCAACTGTCTTACGGCTCAGATAAATGTCCCCACGTCCTAGAGGATCCTACCTTCCTTAACAAACTCGCGCTGGATCGCGGCCTCGAGCCCTTTCAGGTCCATCCGCAGCAACTGTTTGGCGAGCAGGTCGATGGCGCAGAACTGGGTGACGTTGAGGATGCCAGCGCCGGAGAGTTCGTGGCGCGCAGCGATGTAGTGCCAATCGATGTCGTCGGCGATGGCGATCTGCGAGGGAAAGGTCTTCAGCCAGATCTCGTAACGCTCTTCGGGGCGCGGCATCGGGAACTGAATGATGGTCTGCAGCCGGCGCACGAAGGCATCGTCGATATTGGCGCGCTGGTTGGAAGCGAGGATGACCACTCCGTTGTAGGCCTCGATCCGCTGCAACAGGAACGCCACTTCCTGGTTCGCATACTTGTCGTGTGCGTCGCGGATATCGGTGCGCTTACCGAACAGCGCGTCGGCCTCGTCGAAGAACAGGATCCAGTTCTTGTTCTCCGCCTTGTCGAACAGGCGGGAGAGGTTCTTCTCGGTCTCGCCGATGTATTTCGACACGACACGCGACAGATCGATGCGGAACACGTCCTTGCCGGAGTGCTTTCCAAGCAGCATCGCCGTCATCGTCTTGCCAGTGCCCGGCGGCCCGTAGAACAGCGCCCGATAGCCGGGCTTGAGCTTCTTACCCATGCCCCAGTCGTTGAGCAGCGTATCATTGTGCTTGATCCAGCTCTCAATCTCGCGGATCTGCGACAGCGTGCCCTGATGGAGGACGAGATCCTCCCAATCCATCTTCGTCTCGATATATTCGGCCGGGAAATCGGCACCGAAGGAGGGCCGCGTGACCTGGCCGATGGTAATCTCTTCGACGATTTCGGGATCGACAATGAGCCTGCCGCTCATCACGGGTTCGCCTTCGCGCACCGGCTCGAGCCAGAGGATGCGCTTACGGGCAAACCAGTGGTCGCTAGATAGCATGCGCTGGACGGCGAGGCGCCTTTCAAGGTTCTCTCCCGCCAGGACAAAGAGCGCTGTCTCGCCGGTCGGAAGAATGCCGCGATGGCTGGTGCCCTTTACTCCGCCGAACTCCGGAAACTCACCGCCATCGGGCAAGTGCGCGGCGATGAGTTTACTAAGTAGCGCAGGAGCAAGGTGAGGGACCAGCGCGAGAATGAGGAGGCAGAACTCTTCGGGCATGGGTTGGTGGCGACGAATGAACCAAGCCAGCCAGGAGCCGTCATCGTGATAGTCCAACGCATTCGCGTCAAAAATTGGAGCCGCGCCAAAGTGCACGTCTAGTGCTCCGGCGACAACTTCTGCGAGCCAGCCAAGTGCCGATTGCAGATTGGAAGCATTGCTATCCAAGTAGCATCTCCTCATGCATGGGTGAACTATTCGCCAGTACCCCGGAAGTTGACACCGATGTCCTTGGTGTAGGTTTCGCCGCGGCTTCCAAGGCTCAGGTTCAAAGCGTAGGACATGACCTGGTATGTCCCTGCGCTGCTGTTCCACGCTTCGCGGGGCGCTTGACCGGTCTGATTTCCCGAGCCGTTCGTCCAATGGTCTGCAATGGGAGGAAAATGATCTGCCGAGGCCTCGCGGACAGGGACGAGCGCGCGGCCGGATGCCGGGTCTTTTTTCACGAACCCCTTGCCCGCCTCCCGTGCAGGGTCTCCCTCGCTCAGGAATTCGTTGCTGTTGTTCGGATTGCGCAGCGCCGGCAGTTTTTGCTTCACGATGGAATCGCGCATCGACTGGGAGTCCCTGTAGAAGTTCGGACGAATAAATGCACTGCCGCGCTCGCCCGGCCGTAGCTCGAACTTGCCACCGCCGGCCGGAACGGCATGCTTCGAACCGTGGACGAAGTTGGTGCGCTGCCAACCCGCGGCCCCCTCGTTGCGGTACGACTGTTTCTTGACGTTACCGTCCGTCGTGACCGTGGTGAATTGGACCGGAACCTCGACTCCGCCGCGCCGAGCCAGAACACTTGCGCTCGCCGTGACCTGTTCGAATGCGGCTCCAACCTGAATCCAGGAGTTGACCGGAACGGGTGTGACCGGGCCGAGAGGTTCCAGCTTCACCTGCTTGGGGCTACCGGTTTCTTCTTGGCTGGCCGACGCAGTAAAGTGGATGGTCTCGCTCTGTTCCTGTTTTGAGTCGACAACCAAGTTGAGCGTCAGCAATTTGTAGCGGCTCTTGATCGGGCCGAGCTGGTTGCGCACGACTGTCTCGTCGAAATCTTCGGGATTCACGAGTTTCTCCGCATCCGCAATGGCGGCCAGCTTGTCCTTCTTCTTCTGCTCCTCCGTCCGTTCGTCCGGCTTGTCCTTGCTTGAGAACAGCCTCGCAAACAGCGCCTTCGCCTTGCCGACGATCCAGCCGATCACGGCGTCGAGCGCCTTGTCGACGGTGGTGCGGACCTTCTGCACCACCCCCATGATCTTGTCGGTGACCTTGCCGAGGCCGAGGAAGCCGGCGAGGAAGCTGATGGCGAGGGACAAAAGGCCAGCGAGCACGCTTTCGACGCGGTTGGCGGCGGCTGTGATGTTGCCGGCCGCGATGGTGACGATCGAGTCGATAAAGGCGGTCACCACCTGGATGATCTTGGAGATCTTCTGTACGAAGACCATGACGGTGTCGTAGATCGAGATGATCGCCGAGATGAAGCCGGCGCCCGGAATGAACATCGCCAGGATCTTCGGGATGGCCTTTTTGACGATCGAGTCGGTAACGAAGGAGATGATGCCACTGGTCACCTGGTCCTTGAGGTCGGTGAGCTTGCCCTTGATCAGTTCCCATGCCGCCCCGACGCCACCGACGACCAGCGCCTTGACCACGTCAAAGGCGAGTTCCAGCCCCTGCATGATCTTTTCGCCGTTGGGGCCGAGCGCCTTGACGATCTTGCCGCGGATCTGCGCCCAGGTGATGCCGAGAACGCTGAGGGCAAACCTGCCGAGTTCGGGCAGGCTCAATGCCTTGGGAATATAGACGCCTTCGAGCGAGCCGGTGAGCCAGTCGATGAGGCCGGCCTTAAGGTGGGTGCCGATGCGGTCGGCGAAGTTGGTGAAGCCGAGTTTTCCGGCGCGCACCAGGTTGCCGAGGAAGGGCATGGGATTTTTGAGGATGCCCTTGAGTGCGGCGCCGGTCCTCCTGATGTAACCCATGAGACCGGGACTGACGACGTCGAAGATGATCTCGAGCAGGTTCCAGATCGTCGTCAGGCCCCAGGTGACGAACTCGACGGCTATGGTGAGGAAAGCCTTGGCGACTTTGCCGAAGGCACCCGCGACGGTGATGATGTCGACAAAGGTCAGGGACGTGAGGATCGCGACGATCCTGCCGGGAACGGCGCGAACCATGCCCATCAGGCCCGATAGCGCGCCCTGGAACCAGGCCCAGGCGCGCGCGATGGCGTTACCCTTCTTGATGTTCTCCCAGATTTCCTCCTGGCCGATCAGCTTCATGAAGCCGCCGAGCAGGTTTTCGGCCGTGCGTGCCACCGGCTCGGCAGTGACCGGATCCTCGCCGAGGACGGCGCATAGCAGGTCATAACCACGAGTGCCCAGGGCCAGCGCGGCAAGGGGTTTGAGGATCGCGTCCTTGACGAGCTTCAGCAGTTCGGTCGCCGTTGAGGTGGCAAAGCTGATCAGCCGGCCGATCGGCTCGGTGAAGATGCGTTTGGCGCGTTCCCACACGCCGCCGAGATCAAAGATGTCGGTCCAACTGAGGGAATCCATGAAGCCACGCAGGGCCGCGATTATGCCGGCACCGATATTGCCCAGCGTGGCGAGCTGCTGTTCGATCCAGGACGCGGCCTTGTTGATGACACCATGATTGTCGAGCGCCTGGGTGATGAAGGCGCCGCCCGGCATCAGCTCGATGAGCGCTCGCAAAAGGTTCGCGGCATTGCGGTCCGCCGAGCGCATATTGACCGGGTTGAAGCCGATGACCAGCGTCAACAACCGGAAGCCGGGAATGGCGTAGGCCCACTCGGCGAACTTGTCCAAGGCGTCCTGGACGCCAAGGCGCTGCACGGCAGGGGTTGTTGCGGCCGTGCTGACCTGGGGGCTGCGCTGAACCGCGTGCCCCTGCTGGATTGTGTGGGTGAGTTCGTGGGCAAGGAGATGCTGCCCGTCGCTCGCCCCCGGCTGGTACTGGTCGCGCGAAAAGAAGATGTGGTTCTGGTAGGTGAAGGCGCGGGCACTGAGCTGATTGCTGAGGCTCGCCGATTCAGCATCGCGATGGATGCGCACATTGGAGAAGTCGGCGCCGAACCGGGGCTCCATGTGGCCGCGCACGTCGGACGAAAGCGGCTCGCCGCCGGTGGTCTTGTTCTGGATGGCAGATTGCACGTAGCCGGCCACGACAGGGGTCGCGCCGCCGCTGCTGCTGGCGCCGGCCGCCGCGTCACGCTGTAGCTTTTTCTCCTCAGCCGGCGCCTTCTGAAGCTTGCCATCGGGCATTCCTGCGGGCTGGAGCTTGTCGTCCTGCCGGCGTTGAAGTTTTTCCGTGGGCGCGGGCATGCGCATGACGCGGTCTGCCGTCCGGTCGGCTTCCTGCTCGAACTTGTCGCCCGGCGTGTTGACCGTTATCTTCGTCTGCACTGCGGGGGCGGAGCTGTGCCGGCCAAGGAAGCCGCCGCTGTCCTTGCGGGCAATGAACGGCTGGCGCGCTGCCTGGCTTACCGAGGCAGAGGTGGTCGAGGATTTCTCGGCACTGGTCTTGATCGCGCTGGGGGACACCGTTCATCGCCCTTTCAACTCATCCATTCCACCAGGAGAGACCTGCTCATCCACGGCAGGCGAACCACGCTGAGGCCCCAGGGCAACTGGCCGAGGAGGATGTCAAAGTCCAGCGCGTCGACCTGCAGCAGAGTATTGTCGCCACGGCGCGAGAGCTTGCCGGGGCGCACCAGAAAGGTGCCGCGCAGAGCGTCAACGGAAGCGTCGCCAAGTGCGCCCCAATGGCAGATCACGGCCTTAAGCAAAGCGCTACACTCGTCTTCCTCCGCGGCGGTCAGTTCGACAGGAGCATCGGTCGGCTCATCGAGCGGCAAGTTGCAGAGGAGCTTTGGCAGGACCAGCGCATATTCGGGGGGCCGTCGTCCGCCGGCGGCGAGGAAATGCAGCAGGCAGAGCGCCCGACCCGGCTGAACGAGGGCGCCGTCCACCGCAATGCCCAATGCCTCGAACAGGCGCGGCAGGAACGGGTGCAGCAGGATCAGCCCGGCGCATTCGACAAAGATGCCCTCTTCGAGTTCGAGCGATGCGCCCGTCTCCTCGCTCGGGCCGTGCATCGGACGCGGTGCCGTGGCTCGCCCCGGCGTTTCATCGGATCGCGTCCGCAGTCCCACGGCGGCGCGCAGGCCGCGGACGACCGATGCCGGGAGCTGCCGCGGCCCGGGTTCTGCCAACGCATCGTGTACCCATTCGGTGACGGCCTCAGTGGCAGCCGGTCCCCTGCCCGATGCCGCCTCGAGAGCGACGACCTGCCACAGCTCTTCGCCGAATTGTCCAACCATGTCGGACGGAGCCGAAACCTCCTGCATCTCGGCGAGGAGGTTGCGGACAAGGGCGACCGCCTCGGGTGCAGCCGTCCGTAACAGGGCATCGAGGAAGGATGGTGAGAACTGCCGCACCAAACGAGCTCGCATGGCGGGCGCCGTGATCGCCGCCAGCAGGGCGCGGCCGGTCCCCGCCATGGGTGCGATACCGTTCCAGGACGCCGTCATCGCCGCCTCGAGCGACTGTCCATTGGGCAACCGAAACCACCATGGCAGCCTGCCGGTCGTGAGGAAGTGGAGGAACGCCCGGTTGAGGAACTGGACACCCGTCCGACGCTCGATCCCGCCGGCAGCGTCCGTGTCGTCGGCGGTTAGGTGCGACCCGCCACCGATGGCGCCGTGGCGGCGCTGCAGTGCGCCGCCACGGCCCGCGGCGCGGTCGTCGATCTCGCGTCTCAGCGCCTCGGTCACCGCGCCAACGAAATCGCGCTCGAAGGTCTCGGCGGAGAACGATCCGGCGTCGATGAGGAGGCTGTCGATCGACCAGTATTCGTCGGGTGGGGCGATGCGATCGAGCGTCTCCCCGAGCGCCGGACCGAGCCAATCGCGACACAGGCCGGCAACCCGGCGTTGGAGCGCAAAGCCATCCGCTTCACTGACCGGAAGGTTTACCTCGACGATCTGGCGCCGGATGACATGGGGCTGCACGGCCGGCCCGGCACGGATCATGGTGCGTGAGGGACCGGCCATCAGCCCACCTCCACGAAGATCGTTTCGGAAACGTTGCAGCCATCCTTGGTGAACGCCGTAACGGTTATGCGCTTCTGACCGGAAGAAAGGAACGTCGTGTCGAACGGGTTGGAGTGGCCGAGTGCCGGGGCTGCGTCCTGGACCTCCCAGAGATAGCTGAGGCCGGGATCAGGGTCCGCGGTGACAGCTGCCCAAAGCGCAGCACCATTCTGCTTGGTCTCGATGGTCAGCCTGATATCGGGCTCGTTGCAGATTGGCGTGGGACCCGAGACCGGGGGGCACTTGTTCCATGTCATCCCCCCGAACGGCGGTATCCTGATCCATTCCGCGCCGTCGACGATGATCTGGGTGCCCCCATCGTTGCTGTAGATGAACAGCTTCTCTTCCCTGATGGTGCTGTCGCCATTGGGATGTCGGTACTCGATGAGGACATTCATCTTGATCTCGAACGGCAGGCACTCGAAGTGGTCGATCCACAGGGTGCCGAGCCGTCCCGGATCAGCGGCTTCATAGGAGGTTTCAAACCATTGGGGGCCGCCGGGCCGCGACAGATCCGGATTGTTGCCCATCAGCTCGTTGATCTGTTTGAGCCACTTCCTGACCGTTCCCGGGAACCTGCCAGTGGTTAGCTGGCCGGGCGTTGCCTGAAGGAGCGGTTCGATTTCGCCGCCCAGGTCGATGGCGTTGCCCGACTCTGTCCAGACCACGAACGAGAGCTTGGTGAGTTCGTAGTTGAGGTATTTCGTTACGGTACCGGGGTCGGGCATCCACAAGCGGTGACCGCGGCGAATGAAGACGCCGCCACAGGGGAGATCGCAGGGTGGCTCGCACTCGTGGATGACGCCCATGCTGTTGGTGCAGGCCCTGTCGTCGCGGACGTCGATGTTGGCCTGCTTGCCGCTGGGTGTCGGATCGGTGGTGAAGGCGCCACCGGCAAAGAGTGTGCCGTTGACGTCGTAGGGTGGAGTTCCTCCGCCGATGTCGACCGTCGCGGTGTAGGTGCCATCGTCGTTGCAGTGGAATTTCGGAGCGCCGATGCTGATCTGGGTAGCGACCGTGACTGACTGGGCGGCGGCTTCGACCCCGGCGCTGTCGCGCAGCTTCAGACTGTGCTGCCCCACCGCGAGGGAGAGCGGACTGCTCAGGGGCTGGTAGGCGGCGTTGTCGACCTTGATTTGGTAGGGCGCCGTGCCGTCCTGCACCGTGATGGTTACCGGGGCCTTGTCGTTCTGCCCTGTGCAGCCAACTGTCGCCGTGAAGGTCGGTGGCGGGACGACGACGCACTCGTGGGTGAACTCTATCCTGGCCGAGCAGCCGCGGCTGTCGACGACCTCTATCTGGACCGTCGAACCGCTCGGCGCCGGCTTGGTGGTGAAGGTGGTGCCGGTGATGAGGTCGCCGTTGATCCGGAACGGAGCGGTACCGCCCTTGATGGCAACGGTGGAGACGAATTGGTCGCCGCTGCAATCAAAGCCGATTTCCTCTAGAACGAGCACGTCAGCGACGGTGATCTCCTGCTCGGTGGCCTCGGTGCCGTCGGCGTCGCGGACCCTGAGCTTGTGCCTGCCGGGCTGCAGCGACAGCGGGTTGATCAACGGGCTGTATTCCCGGTCGTCGACGGCAACGTCATACGGAGCAACCCCGCCCCTGACTTCGATCGAGACGTTGGCAAACCCTTTGGCGCTCGTACATCCGATGCCGATGGTGAAGACGGGCGGCTCCTTGGGGAGGACGTAGTTGACCGCGAGGCCCTCGCTCGACACCCGGTACGGCAGGTAAAAATCAGCGATGACAACGCCGTTCGGCAGGGCGCTGACGGTCTTGGCGATCAGCTGGGTCGATGTGTCGTCGAGGCCAGGGCGCGTACGATAGCCGCCCAACGGGATCTTGCCGGTCAGCGAGCCGATCAGCAGTTCGACATCGGCGTTTCCCACCAGCGCCTGGTTGCTGCCGATGCGGGTAATGGCCTCAAGCAGTTCATCGCTCGGCGGCGTGCCGATGCCTGACGCGCGCTGGCGCGCGACGACCTCGATATCGGTCGGCTGGCCCCGATCGTCGATCGCGGTCAAGCGATCGGGGGCGTCTTCCCTGGTGGTCTCGGCGAAAATCGCCTCCGCCCTGATCCGGATACCCTCTGGTGTGGTGTCACGCCTGTCATCGCCATGATAAACGACGATGAAGGTACCGCCGAACGGCGCTCCCGCCTTGTGCTGAATTCCGGGATGCTCGGCCAGGAAATTGGTGAGGACCTGGCGCTTGCGCAGTTCGGCGATGCGGCGCAGATACTCGTCACGGAGCGAATTGATCGACTCCAGCCTGCCGCCGAACAGGATTGCCTCACAAAGGTCGACGAACTGCTCGATGGGCGCAAAGCTCTGCAGGTCCGATACGGACGCTTGGACCAGCAGAGACCGGTAAAACCGAATCAGTGCCAGCAGGTCCTGGTACCGGTTGAGAAACGTCGGATGGAGCAGCGCTTCAAGACGGTTGGGAAGCACGTCTGCGACCGAACTGACGTAATATATGATTGCCGCAAGAGCGTGCCTCTGGGCCGAGATGTCGGTGGGGCCGAACAAGTCGCGGAAGAGGAGCTGCAGGGCGGCGATCGTGATCCCGCTCTGATCGATCTCCGCGTAGGGACGCGACTGAAAGTACGTGAGGTTTTTCTCGTACCCCGCTCCGATCGTCTTCTTGGTATACTTGAAGGTGGGCACATACCGTTTTAGCAGCGGCAGCTTCGGGAAGTCGGCGGGGCGCTCTTCCTCTACCTCCGGCGTGGGAACTTCGTAGACCTGCCGCGCCGCTTCGGCGAGCGAGGACAGCAGGTCCTCGCGCAGCGCATCGTAGAGCGCTTCCAGATCCTGGAAGATGGCGCCGTTGCTGCCGAGGTCGACCGGCTGGCTTTCGTCATAGGCGCCGGTGTGGAGGGCAATGATGTCGATGGGCAGCCGGTAGTTCGACTTGAGCGCTATCAGCGTGCTCATTACCGGCAGGTAGGGCTTGCCCAGATGCCCTTCGATGCGCAGGAAATTGTAGGGCTCGAGATCGTAGCGCAACGGATCGAGGACGAAATTGGGCGCCACCGGGCTGTACTCGTCGGACCTGTAGCCGAGGTTCTGGTTGGCCCGGTTATGGCCGCTCTTTTCGCCGTTCCACAGGCGGTAGAGCGGCGGCGTGCCGGTCCCGGCGTAGTAGTAGGGGACGGCCCTGGTGGCGAGCGGCCTGTCGCCCAGTGTGCTTGGCGTGATCCTGATCTGCGGATCGAGGCGGCCTTGCGCATCGACGCTCGGCAAGATCGGGGCACTGGTGAAGCACTCCGTCATTTCGACCAGCCGCGCGAAGAGCCGCAGCAACTCCTCGGTTTCGCCAGAGCAATCGCCAACAGCGGGGGAAACGAGGAAGCGTTGGCGATAGTGGCCGGGCTGGCTCGAGGGGTCGGGATTGACGAGCCCAAGCATCAGGTGACGCGGAAACAATCCCTCGGGTGGGCAGCAGGCGCAGATCAATTCGGCACCCTTCCAGCGGAACTCGTCATAAGCGCGGACGAGATCGTCGAACAGATCGACATAGTATTGCAGGAAATGGACCTGCGCCGGATCGGTGAGCGCGACATCGAGGAAGCCGAAGGTCGCTTCGAAGTTGGCAAACGGATCGGTCGGATGGGCTGGCTTGAGCAGCTGCTCGAAGGCGGTGTAGGCAGCGCTCAGCGCGTCGCCCATGGCGCCGGCGAGACCTGTTGACCGGAAGATGCGGAAGAAGGCCTCGTAGACGTCGTTCGAGGTTACGGGGTTCGAGTTGAGCACGTCGAAGCGGCGCAGACGGATGTCGGGCAGGTTCAGCCGATCGGCGAGCGCCTTGTCGATGTCGGTTGAGGTCAGGCCCTCGCCGAGGCCCTCAGCTGCAGCGATGATCGCATCGAGGTTCTTGCGCTCGATCAACAGCCGCCGGACCGTGGCGGTGATTTCCGAGCCCTTGTCGTCGCAACTGTTCGGGCTGCAGTTTCTCAGACCTTCCTTCTTCAACTCGAGGAACAACACGACCGCCTTGTCGGCCAAAAATTTCATCGGGCTATCGAGCAGGGTGGTGTTGGGCTCGCCGGAAGGGAACAACTCCCAGAGCGGATACCCGGCAAACGGTGGATACTTGACGTCGGTCGGGGTGGTATAGGCGCGGTAGGACACCAGTGAGACGTCTTCGGGTTCAACGATGAGGTAGCCCTCGGAGGTGACGCCGCAGCCCCTCGACAGCAGTATGGCGGGACCGGCCCCGGTGTCGAGTTTGATCTCCAACCCGCAGACGATACCGATACCGATTAGGTGCGACCGCGTCAGCCTGGTCTGCTGATCGAGGTAGTAGAACACATCGTTGAGATGTCGGTTGCTCAGCACCTGGTTGGCTTCGAAGACCGGAAAGTGATCAATCAGGACGTCCATGGCGATCCTCACAGTACAGGTTTCAGAGCGTCGTCCGACGCGTGTAGTTTCCCAGGGCGGTGTTATCGAGACGAACCGGGTTGCCGTCGCTGCCGTCGTCGCAATCGTGCAGCGTGGCGCCGGGATAGATGTTGCGCAGGCGGCCGAGGAGCGTGACGACAGCCCAGAGCCAGTAGGAGACGTCGCGGTAGGCGCTGTAGCGACTGTTAAGCAGTTCCTCGATGGCCTCGGCCGTGCCGCTCCTGAAGGTCATGCCCGTCGGGAGATCGGGGCCGGGTGGCGTAAAGGTGCCGAGCGTGTCGAAGGTAGTGCCGGAGGCAATGCTGAATTTCATCCACTCATGGAATGCTGTCCCGTAGGCGGTCACAATGGTCCGGGCCTCCTTGCAGGTCGTCGTCGCGGTAGGCTGGGGACTGGTGAGACCGGCCGCGAGCATGGCCTCGACGCGCTCGACCAGACGCTCGTCGGTCCAGTCGATCTTTGCGTTGGCCTCCAGCCACTGGGACCAAGCCCATTCGAAGCGCTCGAACTGCCAGCCGTTGAGAGCAATCTCGACAAAGTGCGCCGTCATCAGCGTCCTTACCTTTTCCCACAGCGGGGCGAGGATGATGGGCGAGGCGATGGCATCGGGTGCGGGCCCTGTCTGGAACAGCGCGCCAATCATGAGGTTGAGCGCCGCGGCATCGAGGAATACGAACTTCCTGTCGTCGTACCAGTCGACGAAGATCGTGCTGAAGGCGTGGTAGATCGCAGTGGCGGCGGCGCAGGCCTCTTCGTGGCTGGGCGACATGCCGTCCGCTATCTGCCCCTCGGAAACCAGGAGGTCAGCGAGGTCGATGACGATCTCGTCGCAGGGGTCCTCGACGAAGCCGTCACTACCAACCCAGCAGATCTTGGGCAGAAGGTGTGAAGGCGTCTCCTGCCGGATGGTGCGATCGGCGAAACGGCGCAGGTCGAGATTACTGGTGTACTGCCGGGTCCAGCCGGGCATGACGACGGTCAGCCGGAACGAATAGGAATCCTCGTTACCGCAAGTCGCACAGCCGTCGTCGCAGCAGGCAGGGTAGAGCGCATCACCGATGAACTTGGGGCGCAGCAGCAGGTGCTCCACCACAATCAGCCGTTGGTTCGCACTCCATGCCAGCAACTCGCCGCGAATGACCTCGGCCGCGGCAGGCGTGTCGAACTCGTTCGGATGCCGGCCAAGTTCGACCGACGTGGCATCGTGCAGCGCCAGGGCTATGGGGGCCGGCGGCGCAGAGATGACGTAGGCCTGGGGGCGGATCATGAGCTCGATGAGCGCGCGGTAGGCGGCCTGCCTGGCAGCGGTCTCATCGGCCGCGGCGACGGTGACCTGCCCCTTGAACCACAGCCGCTTGTTGCGGTCGACGAGCTCGAAATCGACCGGATAGCCGGCTGCCGAGAGGGCACCGACGGTCAGTACGAAGGTTAGCCCGGGGAAGCCCAGCAGCAGGCTGATGCGTTCCTTGAGACCGGGGTAGTTCTCCGGCGACAGCGGTGCCTTGGTATAGTCGAAGGCGCGGGCGCGATCGCGGCTGATCGCCGGATAGCGCGTCAGGAAGCCGATCTTGTCCTCGATCAGCCGGGCCTGCGCCACCGGCTTGCCGGACGCGTTTGTGAGCAGCAGGGCGTACTCGCTGAACTGCTCGCCGAAGCGGGCAAGCAGATGATCGAGGAAGCGGTTGCGCCGCTCATGATACTCGGGAAGGGTCTCCAGCAGCGGCTGGACGGCCGCCGCCGAGGGTGGCGTCATGCCGGCAATCTCACTGCCGGGCGAACCGAAATCCTTGACGAAATAGGTATGCTTGACGCCCGGATCGAGCGAAAACAGGTCGGCGCCGTGTGCCAGCTGCGTCACCGAATTGCCCAGCAGTTGCTCGAAGACCATCAGATAGGACTTGAGATCGTTTGCCTGCGCGACACGCGCCGGTGGCGCCCTGGACGACAGGCCGGCGGGACTGACGCCATACGTCGCCGGCAGGCTGTACTGCATCGGCGTATAGTCTTCGGCGGCACGCGGCGTCCCCTTCGGGATCACGAGGTTCTTGGCCGTGCTCGGATTCTTCGGCCGCTCGGCGTCGCCACGCAGCTGGAGCAGCGTGTCCATCGCTTCATCCAGCCGGGGCCGCAAGGGCAGACCATTCTTGTAGAACAGGAAGCGTGACTGGTTATGGTAGAGGCGCGGCTGGTGGCGGCTCGCGACGAACAGCAGCCAGGTCGCGCTCAGCTTGTTTGGATCGAACACCGGCTGGCCCTCGACCCAGCTGGGATCGGCCGCGCCCTTGACGGCATTGCCCTCGGAATCGTACTTGGTCAGTCGCAGCTGGTTGACCGCGACCAACCCGGGAATCTCCATCAGCCGGTTGATGATGTCGGAGCCGCGCAGCGTGGTCTTCAGCGCCGCAGCGTCAAGGTCGGCAGCATCTATAAAGCCGTTCTCAAGCGCCGGACCGTTGAAGATATCCTCGATCGCAACGCCGGCGTCGCGCTGCTCCTGCAGGGTGCGGAAGCGGATGGGTGGGCCGAAATATTGCTCGATCTCGAACCAGATTTCGGCCTGCACGCGCTCGATGTCGGCATCGGGCTCAACCTCGATGTCGGCGCACACCGCAACTTCCTCGATGCCGACGGCGGAAATGCTGCAATAGTCTTCGTCGAGATTGCGGTGCGACTGGAGGACCCTGCGGGCGTCCGCCACCGCATCGCCTGCCGCCTTAGCTTTCTTGCGATAGCGCGCAATGAAACCCTGGTCCGTATTGTCGCCGAACAAGGTCTTCCAGCCGGCGAGTTTTGCAGCGGACCTGACCGTCGTGTCGGCGAAGACCCGCAGCGCAGCGTGGTCAATGACGATCGAGGTCGCAAGCGCCGGATCCGCCGGATCGGGGCTCGGAATATCAATCCGGAAGCTGAGGAAGAAGATGCCGCGCCAATGCTCGCGGATATAGGCGCTGCGCTGGTCGTCGTTCTTGGTGGCGTCAGTGAGGAGATTGTAGGTCTTGGTGGCGCTCAGCCAGGTCAGAGTCACCGTGAAACTCTCATCGCCGTTGACGAAGCGCCGCCACGGTTCGCCGCCGAGCAGCGACATGTCGGGGAAGCGCAGTTCCATGGCGACCGGGTGTGGGCGCTGATCTGCCTCGCGATGCACTGTGTTGGAAACGATCATCCGATCGTTCAGGTCACCGAGCTCGGGATCGTCCTCGAGTTCGAGGAGCGTCTCGTAGAGCCCTCGTGCCCAAGCTTCCCGCGGCGCCGGGGTGACATCGGCGGGCGCGCTGAAGGAGAGCTTGAGCTCGTCGTTCTCGCACCAGGCGAAGTAGCTCGCCTCGCAGGCGCAAGCCTTGCAGGTCAGCCAGGCATTGCGGACCTTGGGCCGATCGATCAACAGGCGGCGGAAATCGTCCGGAGTGGTCGGGTTAACGGTGAGGATATCGCGGGCGGTGAAGAACGGCTGGTTGGGATAGGGATCCGCCGGGCTGGCGGTGTCGCTGCGTGTGAGGAGGTCTGCGATATCCCAGTCGATCCGGTAGCCGATATCGGTGATGGCGTAGCACAACGACTCGAGGATGGTGATGCCGGGATCGTGGATATTGTAGTCGGTCCAGTGGGCGCTGCCGGCACTGGCGATGTAACCGACGCCTTCGCGGCGCAGCGCATCGAAGTCCTGCGCGGGAGCCAGTGCGGGTTCCTTGGTCAATGTCGGTGACTGGGCGTTCATGCCTCGCACCCGCAATCTTCGAGGAGTTGCCTGTCGCGGTCGGCACTGATGATGGAGATGTCGTGCTTGCTCGCCGGCGCCGAGACGAGGATCGAAATGGCCCTTGACCCCTCGACCTCGTCCAGATCGACGGTGCCGCGGTGCCCGCCGATATCGTGGAACAACTGGAAGTCGGAGATGTAGTCGACATAGGGCTGCTCTTCGACAAAGTCGATCAGCACCGATTTGTAGACCTTGCCGCCGAAGGTCGGCGCACCGCCACCGGCAAAGGCCCAGGGCGAGAGGAAGCGCGTGATCGCCTGCCGCAGCTGTTGCCGGTAATAGGTTTCGTCATGGCCATCGTGCAGCCTGAGGCCGAAGCCGACACGTACCTCCTCGAACTCCGGATTCCTGACATGCAACCGCGCAAAGCAGCTGGTGCGCCTGTTGAGGAAGGCCTCAATCTCCTGCAGCACGCCGAGGCTGGTGTAGGGCTTCAGCGGATCACGCTGCTGCTGGGCTTGCAGGTTTGGAACCGTGACGATGGTGACGTGGCCAGGCGCCAGCTCACGATAGATGCCGGTGCCGGCCTCGTTGGGCTCGTACTGGGTGTGGTTGAGGCACCTGGCCTTGAAGACCTGCGGGAATGCCTGGAGGATCAGGTGCTCGTAGTCCCACAGGGCGAGGGCACGATCCTTGTGGCGCAGGCGTTCGCTGATTCGGGTGTAGAATGCCTGCGGCAGTTCGCCACCGCGACCGCCGAACGAGGGGTATGGCTGGCGGATGCCCTTGACCCGGGTGTCGGGCTTTTCGAGCTTGGTAACGGTGCCTGGCGGCAGCGGCGTGGCCGCGAAATCCGGAGCATTGGCGCGATCGGCAAAGACCGCCTCAAGCGCCTGCGCAGCAACGAGACGCAGCATGCAGACGGCGTCGGCGCGTTCGTGCACGGCAGCACGGATCCAGTGCAAGCCGGATGGCATGAGGGTGTTTTCGCTGGTGGCGTCCCGCGGCATGGCAAGCGCGACAATGCCGGAATCCAGCAGCTCATCAGTA
Organism: Rhizobium sp. CB3060; assembly: GCF_025200735.1. Classification (NCBI taxonomy): domain Bacteria; kingdom Pseudomonadati; phylum Pseudomonadota; class Alphaproteobacteria; order Hyphomicrobiales; family Rhizobiaceae; genus Rhizobium; species Rhizobium sp. CB3060. The sequence continues at coordinate 2,996,310 of NZ_CP104158.1, forward strand.
CCATCGCTGACGTCGGCATCGCTCAATCCCACCCACCGGTTGTTGCGAAGATAAGACCAGTCGATGTGTGGAGCAGGCTTTGGCGCGAGCGGGTTGGCCGTGCCGTCGACAACCTGGAACAACAGCGACAGATTCTGCGGCGGCACGAGGCCGGAAATACCGATGAAGAACTCGGCCTGGCTAGGCAGCACCGTGTTGCTGCGATCAAAGGAAAACTGCGGCAACAGGTGCGGTACCACCCCGCCGCTCAGTTGCGGGTGCTGCTCTGCGGTGCCGAAGGGCGCGAGGTGGAAGAACCGGCCGTTCCGCTCCTCGAATACCCCCTTGGTCGAGTTGAGAGCCAGGCTGGAGCTAGCCGTGTAGTCCATCGAGATGGCACCGGCGATAGGGCCGACAGGCGGGTTGCCAGGCGACACGCCTCCTTTCGGATTCTTCAGGTACGCGATGAGCGCGGCCTGGTACTCGGCCATGCCGAAGCCTTGCTCCAGCACGATGCGGACGAAGCCATGACGGGACTGGGTGCTGTAGTGCTCGTTGGGGGTGAAATCTGGCGCGTCGAGTACAGGCTTGGCGAGGTCTTCGCCGAGCGTGAAGGTGATGGACTTATCCTTTTCCTTCACCTCGACGGCGGTAGACGGGGTGATCCACAGGGCCTCGCTCAGGTAGGTGGCGAGCACTGGAGGCAGGCCGTCACTCAAGAACTCGCCCGTGATGGCCACCGGATTGAGGTGGACCGCGACCAGTTTGGGATCGAGGCCCTTTTCGTACGCCTCCCTTGAAAACACCTTGGGGGGCGCCAACCAGTCGATGTGGATTGATGCCGCCTCAAGACTTTTCTGGAATACCTCCTTGGAGCCGACAACGAAACCATTGCCGGCCACTGGCTGGGCGCCGAAGGGCTGGAAGGGCTTTGACGGATCGACCGGGCCGAAATCGTTGGAGATTGCCAGCGACTTGAGGCCGGTGACAACGACCTTCAGCTGCACGTCGCCGACCACCACATCGCGGAGCATGCCGTAGGCAAAGGCGCGTTCGTCGTCCTGCCGAAGCTTGACCAGCAGCATCGGCAGGTTGGTAGCGAACGTATAGCCGGGCAACTTGGGGGCGCCGTGAATGGCCGCGGAAAATGGCACGACAGCGGGATCGGCGCCGGTAAGCGTGAGTTCCAGCTTAAGCCTGTCGGCAGCAACGGCGACGAAGCTGGATGCAGGTTTTTCCAGCCAGCCCTTCTCGGTGGTGAGGAAGCAGCGGATGTCGCCGGTCAAATCGAGGCCTGCGCCGCCAGTGTAGCTGTCGACCGCGAAGCTCAGTTCGAGCCTGCGCGTTCCCTCCGCCGCAAGAAGGTAGTGCGAGGCGACGGCGAAGCCGATGTCGGCCTTCGGCATCCGGATCTGCTCGAGTGCACCATCGGCATAGCTCTTGTTGAAGAACGGGTGCCAAGACTGATCTGCCGATGTCAGCGGTGCGCCAAGGCCATTGTCGGAGTTGGCGACCGGCGTGGCAAAGATACGGCCCTCGGCCGCGTTGCTCGAGCCGACCGGCTCGCCGCGGTGGAGATAGACGGTGCGCTGTTCTTCGACCCTGGCCTGATTGGCAACGAGACTGCCGAGACTGGCGAAGAACGCGTCCTTGCCGGCCGAATCCTTGCCGGCGCGGAAGTTTTCGTCGGGCCGGAATTCGCGGCTCGGCACGTGCCTTGCGAGTTCGGCGAGGAGATGTACATGGCTGGGTTCGGCCGGCTTCTCCCTGAGCCCGAGGATAGTGCGATAGTAGAAATCGAGATGGCGCTGCGTCAGCGTGTTGGCCGCTGTCCGCGCGTGTTCGAGGAGTTGCAGGAATGCCAGGTAGAGGGCGTAATGCGGCTCGTGCTGGTCCCAATCGGTCAACGAGTGCGCGAGCGCCTGGCTGGCGTCGGCAGTGACGCGTGCGAGGACCTTGAGGAACTCGTCGAAGACCGAGCGGAACAGGGTGTGTGTGGCACAATGATTGATGCGCACGAACACGGTGCCGGAGGCATCGCCATAGACCGAAGCATCCGCCGGGGGATCAATGTCGCCCCAGTCCGCCGAGAGGCCGGAAGCGAGAACCTTGGCAAACTTGACTGCCGGCCGGCGCAGGATCGTCACATCCGGCGCCGCCTCCGCATTGACGAGGTTCTCGTTCAGGCCGGCCTTGTAGTAGGCGACCAGCCGGTTGAACGCCGTCGCAAGTTGCATACGGATGAGGTTTTGCAGGGTCGAGCGGAGGGGGATTTCGACTGGCAGGCGATCCTTGAGGTCATCAAGCGCCTGCGCCAGAGTGCCGATGGTCGAGTAGAGATAGCCCAGATGATTTCGCAAAGCGGCCTGTCGGCCCTTGTTGTCCATGTTGTCAAGGTAGGCGAACCAGGAGCGGATGCTGGACTTGTACTCCTCGACGTCCTCGACGGCGGCGACCGCGAGCGTCGCCGACAGGCCGTTGCTGAAGAACGCGCTCCAGTAACCCGGCGGGTCAAGAAGGTTGGCATAGCCTTGCGCAAAGACGATGTCATGCGACACCGATCGCCCGCTGAGCGGCGCGAAGGCGGGATCGAGCGCGCCTGACTGGCGCCCATCCTGGCTGGTGCCCTCGCGCACGAGCTTCAGTGGATCAATGTTGTGTGCGCAATCGTTCGACATCAGTCGTTGTCCGGAATGAGGTTGACGGTTGTCGTGAGGTTGATGTCGGTGCCCTCGTTCTTGTAGAAGGGGTAGACGAAGTTGAAGCGCGAGTTGGTAGACTTGATCCGATAGACCAGCTCGATGCGCACGACCCCTTCCAGCTCGAGGCTGTCGTCGAGTTGCACGCTTTCGAGCTTCACGCGCGACTCGTAGTAGAGGATCGCCGACTCCACCTTGTCGGCCATCAGGGTCTTCATCCGGGTGTCGAGAGTTTCGAACAGAAGCTCGCTCAGATTGCATCCATAGAGCGGCTGCAGGACGCGTTCGCCGGGTGTGGTGCTGAGCAGTATTTCGAGGCTCGAGGCGACGTCGGCCTCCTCTTCAAGCATCGCAACACCTGCGGCAACCCGCGTGAAGTCCGGAGGAAACGACCAGCCTCGGCCAAGGAAATCGCGGTCCATCGCCTCACCCGCCGATCATCACGGTGAACGGACCAGGCCCGACGACTGCACCGCCACCGGCAGTCGCATCCCCGATGCGCGCCGCCGGCAAGCCGCCGATCAGCACCGTCATCGAACTCATCACGACCGCGTCGGCACCGCAGCTGTCGCCGAGCCGCGCAGCCGGCAGGCCGCCAATCAACACGGTCGGCGCACCGGGAGGAATGATCGGCATCGGAACGCCGACCGTAGCGGTACTGACGATGATGTCGCTAACGCGTGCTGCGAACATGGTCCGCCTCCTCTTTCTTGTCCATGGGGCGTCCTCTCCGGGACCGCCCTCAGTTGATCTGCACCATCCCGCCCTTGATCACCGTCATGGCGTCGCCGCTAATCTTGGTCTGAGCCCCGGACATCTCGGCCGTGGCCGTGCCCGACGCCTTGAAAGCGCTCTTGGCGCTGAATTCGGTATTCATCCCCGAGAGCTTCACGTCCTTGCCGGCCTTGAGAACCAGGTCCTTGTCGGTCTCGATGGTGATGCCGCTGTCATCTAGGGTGATCTTGTTGCCGTTCTGGTCCTTGAGGACGATGCCCCTGGCATCCTCGGAGAGTGCGAAGCTGTTGCCCGCCGGAGTCTCGAGAGCGATGATCTTCTTGTCGTCGTCGAAGGTGAGCTTCAGCTTCTCGCGACTGACGTAGCCCTTGTGGTGGTTGGTGTCCTTTGCCGGCTCGGGAGCGGCTTTGGCGCTGCTGTGGCACATGCCGAGGATGACGGGGTCGCGGGGATCGTCGTTGAGGAACCCGACCACCACCTCGTCGTCGATCTCGGGCCGGAAGAAGGTGCCGCGCTTCTCGCCGGCGTCAAGCGTTGCCAGGCGGGCCCAGATGCCTTCGTCGTTGCTGCCGACCAGCGGCAGCCGGCACTTGATACGATCCTCGCCTTCTGGATCGTTCTCAAGCGCCGTGACGACGCCGATCTGCAGTCCGCTAGCGTTTGGCAGCAGGCCCGCCGCCGGTAGGGGCCGCAGGTTGTGGGTCTCGGCGAACAGCTCGGGATTCAACCCGAACTGCACGTCGGTTTCCCAGTTGCCGGCAGAGACGCTATGGCGCACGCCGGAGACGTAGAGCTTGCCTTCGAATCGTTCTCCGATACCGGTGATCTCGACGATCTTGCCGGGGAGCACGTCGGCGAAGCCCTGGCAGCGCGCCCTGCCGCGCAGCCGCGCAAGACGCATGCGCAGGAGCCGCGCATCGACCCAGGTCTGGAGCTGGGCCGGGTCGATCGCCCCACCATGCCTGATCTCGTCGATAGTGTCGCCCAGCACCTTGGCGAGATCGGCCGCCGCGATGTTGCCGGCCGCCGGCGTCGAAGGCTCGTTGCCGTCGGCTTCGACCAGCGCCTGATCCGCGGCGCTCCAGGCACTGGCCTTGATCCCCTTGCTTTGCCAGCGCGCGTCGATCTCGGCATCGAGTTCGAGCACGGTGGAGCCGTAGCTGATCTGCAGCACGGGCGATCCGTCGGCGGCGGGAATGGCGACCCTGACCTTGTCGTCCTCGACCATCACCACCTGACCATTTGCCTCGGCACGGCAGAGCAGAAAGTCCCAGTCGGTGGCGTCGTACTGCACCACCTGCCCGAGCGTTGCGGAGGTCGCCTCGACGTCCTTGGCGAGCCCATGCGCATCGAGGACTTCCCCCATGATGTCGCTGTCCGTCTTGTCGACGAAATATCGGCTCTTGTGGCCCGAGCTTGCCTTCACGACGTCGGCGAAGCACTCGACGCTGAGCACGTTGCCGGATTTCCGTACCTTGATGCGCTGCTTGATGATGGTGCCCTTGAACACGGTCTGGTTCTGTGCGCGGTAGCCGAGCTGGATCTCGATCGCCTTGCCTGGCAGGAAATACTCCGCGTTGCTGGCCGCAAAGGTTGCCTTGGCGGCTTCGCCGTCTTCGATTTGAATCGAGGCGGACGGGATGCGATTGAGCTCACGATTGACCGTCACCGAGAGGATGTGAAACCAGCTCGGTATCTCCTTGCCGCCGACCACTAGGGCAATCGTGCAGACGTCCGGCGTGCTCGGCGTCGGGATGGTCGTGGCGATATTCATGGCGCGGTCCCGAGCTTGGCAATGGGCGGAAATCTGAGAGTGGTGCCGGGTTTGAGTGTACGGAAATTGTCGAGGCCGTTCTTTGCCGCCACCTCAAGATAGCGTCGGGAATCGCCATAAATCCGGAAGCAGAGCAGCGGCAGGGTGTCACCCAGCTTGACGACACGGACATGGGTGAGATCCGACGACTGCTTGTCTTCCTTGGCGGCCCGTTTCTCCTCCTCGATGCTGCTCTTGAAGGTAACCTTGGCGAGGGCGCGGATCGGCGTGCCGCTGCTGTTGAACAGCTTGTAAATGATATCGACCGCCGTCACGCGGCCCTTGAAGATCGAATTCTCTCCCCACACCAGCTTGAAATGGCGCGGTTCGTGGGCATCGCCCTTGTAGTCGATGACGACTTCCTTGAAGCGCTGGAGATCCTCGGAAACCGATTCGCGGGGCTCGCCGTCAATGACACCGGTATTGTCGAACAGGAACTCGAACGACATTTCGGCGGGCTCGGTATATTCGTATTTGAGCTGCTTGCCGCTAGTGCCCTGCCCCTGCCCGCCTTCGCCAAATTTCAGCTTATAGGCCAGGGTGTAGGTTTCGGGATTGATAAGCGCCTCGAACGCCTCGTCGGCTTCGGCAACGCCGCCGCTCTCGGCCTTCTTTGAATCCGAGAAGGCAAGGATAAGCATCTTGCCGTGCTTGCCTGATTGAGCCATCACCGATCTCGCTTCGACTGCATGATCTGGAGCACCTGCTCAACGCATTCCGCAACGATCGCGTCCTTGTCGGCTGCACTACCGCCCGGACTCGAAGCGGCCTGCGGCTGGCGGGGGGGGCCCGCGTCAACCGCTACGCGGATGTGCAATTCCTTGATCTCTACCGGCATATCGACTCCCCCTAACAGATGCTGTTCTGCACTACGGAGCGCGCCACCCATGACGGCGGCAGCAAGGGACTACTGAAGGCTGAAGTAGCGGTAGGTCAGCTCCATCGTTTCGACGACCACGCTGCTCTCGTTGGCGTTGAAATCACTGACCAGCCACTTCTTCGGTATGGCGTGCGCGACGTTCCAGACGCGCAGCGGATCGCCGGCCTCGTTCATCAGGATCACGTTGAGGTCAGCCGGCGAAAACTCCCGGTCGCGAAAGGCAGCCAGGAACCACTTGATGACGCTCGAGTTCACCAGCATGCCGCGCTTCAACACCATGTCAGCATATTTCGTGCGAACCGGCAGCTTGTGCTCGAAGCGGTTCTCGCCCCCCTCCTTGAAGCTCTCATAGTCATATTCGACCGACAGGCCGGACACGGTCTGAAAGCGGGCGTCGTCCGCGGGCGGCCGACCGGAGCCAAGCAGAAACTCAACCTTGTAATAGAAGCCCCATGGTGGGTAGTAGCCGGGCATGACATCTACACCTTCATCTGCTTCAGGCCCTCATGGGCAATCTCGATGCTCTCCACCGCGATTTCGTTGGCGTCGGACTTGAGGTCCGGCGCCGTGACCTTCACGGCGAAGCAGCGTGTCGCCGACCATGCGGCAACCGGGTCGTGCTTTTCGTTGAGCAAGCGGATGACCACGTCGCGGCGGCCGCCGACCCGGTCATTGGCGACATCGTCGAACCAGGTGTTGTAATCAAAATCTCCCTCGAACTTGCCGCGCTTGAGAGTGATATTGTTGTTCTTCACAAGACCCGGCATTGCGATCTTGTTGAAGTCCTTGCTGTCGCTGTGACGGTATTCGATCTTTTCGCGCTCTATCACCAGTCCAGTGACTTCGGTGAAGCTGATCTTCGCCCCACCCCAGTCGACCTGAAAGTGAAATCGCGGCAGCGGATATTCTTGAGCCATCAGAACCTCCTATGGGCCGGTCAAGACACGGCCAGCTTGTGCGAGAACCGCAAGATGATGAATTCGGCCGGGCGAACCGCCGCCAGACCAATCTCGACGATCATGCGGCCTTCGAGGATGTCGAGTGCGGTCATGGTCTTGCCGAGGCCGACCGAAACGTAAAAGGCGTGCTCGGGCTTCACGCCCTGCAGTGCGCCCTGCCGCCATAGCGTCGTGAGGAAGTTCTCGATCATGCCCTGCACCTTGACCCAGGTGTTGGCATCGTTGCTCTCGAAGACGAACTGCATCGTCGACTTCTTGACCGATTCCTCGATGAAGATGAAAAGCCGGCGCACATTGATGTAGCGCCACTCGTTGTCGTTGCCGGCGAGCGTGCGCGCGCCCCAGACCAGTGTACCCTGGCCGATGAACGGACGAACCGCGTTTACCGACTTACCGCCGACAGGATCGACGTTCATCTGATCCTGCTCGATATTGGTGAACTGGATGACCGGCCTGACGACTGTCGCGACGCTGACATTTGCGGGCGCCTTCCAGACGCCGCGGCTGCTGTCGACAGCGGCATAGATGCCCGCCATCGCCGGAGACGGCGGCAACTTGCAGGGCAGATCGATAATGGCGGCCTTCGACAACTCATAGGCGGCATTGTCGGTCGCCGACAGCGTATTGAGCTTGACCCCCGCGGCGGCGGCGCCGTCAGTCGTGATTATGACGTCGATGCTACCCTCTTCGAAATCGAAGTTCAGCGTGGTCTCGAGGTTAGGCGCGTAGGCGGCGCCATACTTCAGATTATTGGCGCCAACGCCGTTGTCTCGGAACTCCTTGATTGCCGTGATGAGATTGGCGTTCGGGTTCGATAGGGATTGGTCATCGCCGTGGACGTCCATGATCACGAAGCGGTCCATCAATTCGGCACACTGTGCCAGCGCGGCATCCTGGAGGGTCTTGAAGTCGCCGATCGAAAGACTTTGCGCTTCCGGAATGACGATCAGTGTAGGCTCGTCCTCCTTCTCCACGGCAGCTAGCCCTGCGGCCAACTCCGCTTCGACGGGTGCTGAAGCCATGGCTTTATAGGTGCCCACTGAGATGATGTAGCAAGGTCCGCCACCATTGGCGAAGTAGAGCTGAAGGCTATAATAGAGTATATGCTTGGAGCGCGCGCCTTCCCCTAGGCTGGCCACCGCCTTCTGGAAAGTGATCAGCCCCGCGCTCTTTGTCTGGGTGACCGCGACCGTGATGGCGGTTTCTTTCTGCGGTCCACCGAAATAGGTTTCGTAGTCGACCAGGGACGAGATGCGTGTCGGCTTGAGTTTCAGATCGAGTACGCCGTCGATAGCCTTCTCCGTGTAGCCGATGAATGCCGGGATCGCCGTCTCGACGGGCGCCACGGACGGCGGAAACTTCGCTATTTCCTCGATGTAAACACCGGGTGTCTTGTAAGCGATCGCCATGGGGTTTCCTTTCACCGAAACGAGTTGAATTCCTAGACGTAGATATCGGAGACCAGCCGCGTGATCTTTGTGCCGCTCTGCTCGGCCCTGACCGTGCCGGACGGCTTTTGCCTGGTTCCCGCATTGCCGAAATGCGTCAGCGGCAACGCGTCCGGTTCGACTGTGATGGAGTCGTCCTTTTTTTTGCGATAGCTCCAGAACGTCGCGCGGTTCTTGAAGCGCACCTGATAGACCGGCGGTGTGACCTTCGGTGCACCGTTGCCATCGACGAAACTGAAGGCGCCGTTGTCGGCGCGCACGGCACCGAGGCGGATGAGCAAAAAGACGTCGTCCGGAACGTCATCCAACAGCGCCACGCCGCGGGCAGGCGCGCCGCTAATTCCGGCCGGCGCAACGATCGGCGGTGCGTCCGCCTGGTTTACATAGAGCGGCAGACCGGTCAGCGTGCCCAACTGTTGCTTGGTGGCGCCGGGATTGTCGCTGGTGAGCTGCATCAGCTTCGTGCCGGACTTGACCAGCGCTTCGACCCGATCCGTCGCGTCCGGCGCCGGAGTTTCTCGCGAAAGAAACAGGGTTGCATTGACGCCACTGCCCCTCATTGCCCCGGTCAGGTTGGAAAGAACCGAGACATTCTCCTTGAACCGGTATGTCGCACGGTCCGGGGTATTGTCGGTCGGATCGGAGAGTTCATAGATCTTTCGGGGGAGGAGGGTGAGGGCCGTGTAGTCGAAGAAATCGCTGTCGATCACCGACACGGCGAAGCTCAACGCGGTTGTCTGATCGATTGCCGCCGCCTTCGGCGCTGCGACGACGAAGCCGAGGGAAGTCGGCCTGAAGATGCAGCCGAGGCCCCTCAACAGGTTGCCGGTTGATTGCGTCGGCCTGATTTCGAGGAACGAGCGCACGTCGTAGGCAAGAAGGCGTGCTTGCCAGCCGACCGCCGGTAAATTGTCAAAGATGCGGGCGCCCTCATCCAGCCAGTAGTGATGCAGCAGCCTCACTTCGAACAGACGGCGATATGCGGTCGTGGCGCGCTCAGTCATCGGCCGGGAACCGCGTTCCGCTGACCGAAATCGGTGACGACGTCGGTGATCAGCCCCGCTTCGCTCTGAACCGCCTGGAACTTCAGCTCAAGCAGCCGCAGCGTGTACAGCGCGAAAGGATACTGCTTGCCGCCGAGTGTCCCCCAGAGGTGGTTCACCTCCTCCATCGTGGGTGAATAAAGATCGAAGATCAGCTTGAAGGCTTCCAGGTGATCCAGCGGTTTGCCGATTAGATTTTTCGTGAGGGAATCCGGCGCGACTGAATTCTGATCAAATACGTTGTTGAACTGGAAGAACCGGATCGCACGGGAAAGCATCAGCAATGCGTTTTCGTACTTGCTATGCGTGGCGACGACTAGGATGTGGAAGTTCAGAAAGATCGGAGGGTTCTGATAGACGACGCGCAGGGCCGTGTCGTTGCGGGCGTAGTGCGGGCCGTTCTTCAGCGCCTTTTCTTCACGAAGGTTGACCATTGAGAAGCCAAGAACGTCGCGTGGCACGCCCCCTGCGTTTGCACCGTTGCCCACACCCTCGGCGATGTTGGCAAGGCAAACCTGAGGCGCGACCGCCTCGTAGGCATCGGTCAGATGCTTCTCGAGCTCGTTAATGACGATCGTCAGGGCATGCGACAGCATTGCGCTAATCCTGTGAGGCAAGCGTTCGTTTCATCTGTCCGAAGATTGCTGGATGCAGCGCGGACGCTTCGGTATCGCATCTCCAGGAAATTCGGAAGCTGAACCGGATGTTGAGGGATGCCCGCCTCAGCATCATCACTGCGTCCTCACCGCACCATCACGACAGTGGGCAACCAGATCCATGCGCCGAACTGGGCCGGAGGTCTTCGCATTCAAGATTGATCCGCCTAATGGATCACTGAGCCGAAGAGCCGACGCCACCGGTCGGGGATAGAAGGGCAGACAGCATTCACTTCGCGTGTCGAAACGCCTTCAGGACCACGAACTCTTTGATGGCCGGCCGGATCGGCTCGCAGAATGCAACCGAGGCCAGAGCGAACAAAACCTCTTACGTGCCTGAACCCGCAACCAGGCAACGGCCCCGAAGCGCGGGAAAAGCAGCGGCGCAAGCCTATCACGACACATTCGCTTCAACTGGCGCTTCAACTGGTCCGCCCGATCCAGCGCGGGCGATACATTCCCGTGATCCGCCAGCGTCTCGATGGATAGTCTGTACTCACTGCACAACGAGAAATGAGTGACAGTTCCACAGTTGGATTGCGGCACTATAGCCTCATGATTGAGGAACGTACCAACAAGGACCAGGCGCAAATTGGCGACCGCCATCTGTTCAGGATTGTCGCATGGATTGAGCAGGTATCGCCTCCCCGTTGGCGTGGTTGGGTATGGCACATAGATCCCCACGCCCAGCCAATCATGAGGCAAAGCGCCTTCGATGATATCGAAAGCGCTTTCGACATCATCCGAGAGCAGCTCGGCGCCCAATCGTTGCCCGGTAATGACGATGAGTAAGCAGGCCTGCCCCCAGCTGTCGCGTCTATTCAAGGCTGCTCAAGCGCGACGAACACCATCGAGCTGATTTTTGGCCGGCTGCCGGCAAGGTGACCGGCAGTGGTGATGCGATGGTGATTGCAACGTGACCGAGCTAAATGATAACTGCGCGCTGTAGAAAAAAATGCAGCAGTAAGGTACAAAGGCCTGTGCGCCAAAGTATAGGAGCCGGCCGGGTAACCCTTCCCTGCAGGTGAAGCAGACTTTCAATCAACATTAAATAGTGGATCATCCAAGCAACGAAGGCGGCCAAAGCCATGCTCAACGTAATCATGCTGGGTGGCATATCCTTTGTGGTAAACGGTACTCGCATTAGAAATGAGCTCGGGCAGAGTGGGCGGCGCCTGGCCTGCTACCTTCTGACATTTCCGGGCCGGGCTCATCGACGCGAAAAGCTAGCGGACTTGTTCTGGGAGAATTTGGAGCCGGACAATGCTCGCGCGGCCCTCAATACAGCTATATGGCGTTTGCGCAAGCTGCTCGAAACGAGCGGGAGTGCACGTGTGGCACGTCAGCTTATTACGACCTCAGATGAGGTGATTTTAGAATCCTGCGAATCCATCTCCGTCGATCTTCACAGCTTCTTGGAACGGATAAGGAAATCCAGGGAACTGGCGACCGTTGGCAATGCAGCGGCAACCAGTTTCGCGCTGCAATCAGCAGTGGACGAATATGGTGGGCCATTTCTCGATGGGGAAGACCACGATTGGATCGTGCTGGAACGTGAACGGTTGCAGTGCCTCTATATGCGTGCGCTTGTAGACTTGATGAACAATGCAGCGCGCGACAAACGTTATGAAGATGCTCTTGACTATGGCCGGAGGATACTTGGTCATGACTCGCTGAGGGAGAATGTACATCGGAGCATGATGTTGCTGCTCGTCATGAACGGTCAGCGCGCCGAAGCCATACACCACTACGCACGGTGCAAAAGCCTGCTTTTTCAGGAGTTGAAGATTGAGCCGATGCCGCAGACGATGCAGCTTGCGGAGTTGATCCGCAGCTCTGGCATTGATGCTAGTTTGGCTGAATTGGCTGAGACCCAATTCGTCGATTCCGCTCGCTTGAGAAAGGTTGGCGACGCATCGCACTTTTAGCAGACCGTTGATCGCCAGAGATCAGCGCTTGTTGTTGGCATTGGTTTGGATTGGCTTTATCGCGAACCCTGCCTCTCCAACAGCTCCGGCCGACTGAGCTCGACGACAATCTCGAAGGTCGTCTCTGAGCTCGAATTGAAGCCTTCACAATAACCATTCTACCAAGGATTGCCTGGCATGATGTAGACCGTCTTTGCTCCGACGAGCGCAATCCGTCTCTTCAATGCCTTGGCGATGAATTCCGAATATAGGACGTTGTCGGAACGAATATGCGCCGGGAAGCCCTGAAGGATGAAGAGATCGGGCAGGACGGCGTATGTGAAAAGTGATGTACAAGCCCCATCAGAACTAAAATCTTCATCGTCTTGGTCGCGAACACCTGAAGCGGGCGCGATTGCAACCATGTTGGAATGGCAGGCAAGCTTCACATATGGACAGCCGTAGGATTGGCAAAGCCATCAACCCTCGTGACCCTGGACGCCCAAGCTCGACGCGAGATGCCGCGTTGCTCGTAACGAAAACAGGCCGTCCGAATAACGGTCCGCCAACTCCTCAAAGGCGTCCCCGCTCTTGCTAGCATCGAAACCCAGCGCTCGAGACCATCGACGACTTCATCGCACAGCCGATCATTCGGGACTTCATCAGATGGTGGTGATTGGCAAGACACCACCAAGCCGCTCATTTGCCCCGGCTCGCGGCTACAACGGCATGAGGCATCGGGAATGCGGCGATATCCGTGTAACACCCACGCCGGCGTCGCGCAGCTCCACAAGACGCGCGATCCCACGCGCTGTCAGTAGAGCGTGGCCGATTTGGCGTTGAGAGAGATTCGGGCATTGATACGATAGCTCGGAACTAAGGAAGCCTTATCCCAGGATTCGTATCAAATTCCGACGATAAGGGAAGCCATGGCAAGCGGCAACTTTTCATCGAGCGCCTCTACCATACATTCAATGCGGCGGCTGGAGTCTATACGGCCAGTCGAAGCTAGCAGGTTGACCTTTACTGGGTATGAAGCGGATTTGAACCCATTGATATCCATCGCATCGGATCGTAATTTTTGTGCTTATGGCGTGCTGTAGCGTGGTTGCGGGGGCAGGATTTGAACCTGCGGCCTTCAGGTTATGAGCCTGACGAGCTACCGGGCTGCTCCACCCCGCGCTATCCGAGCAAACCGCGTTGCGGTTTGTCCGCCCTGAGCGAACCGTTGGGGTTCGTCGGAGCTTGAGCAAGCCGCGTTGCGGCTTGCGTGATCCGGGCAAATCCGAAGGATTTGTCCCGTGTTCCCGTGGCACCTTATTTCGGAGCCGGGCGTATAACTGTATGCCTTTAGAAGCGACAAAGGCCGCTTTTGAGCGGCCTATTGTAACACGGCTTAGCCGTTTTTGTGTCGAGAAGATTTAAATCATCGGACAAACCCAGATGGGTTTATCCGGCGTTGCGTTTTGCAGACCTGGCAGCGACCTACTCTCCCGCGTCTTGAGACGAAGTACCATGGGCGCAGGGGCGTTTCACGGCCGTGTTCGGAAAGGGAACGGGTGCAGCCACCCCGCCATAACCACCAGGTCAGCGAAGCGCAACGTTTGAGAAGCTGGTGAAGAGAGGATGGAGGCAATAGCCTTCATGTCTCTTGTCTTTTTTTGAACACGTCAGATGCATCGTGTGATGAACACGAGCAATGGGAACGATCAAGCCAATCGAGCTATTAGTACCGGTAAGCTTCATGCGTTGCCGCACTTCCACACCCGGCCTATCAACGTGGTCGTCTACCACGGCTCTGATAGGGAACACTCGTTTTCAGGTGGGTTTCCCGCTTAGATGCCTTCAGCGGTTATCCCTTCCATATATAGCTACCCTGCTATGCCCTTGGCAGGACAACAGGTCCACCAGAGATATGTCCATCCCGGTCCTCTCGTACTAGGGACAGATCCTGTCAATATTCCTACACCCACGGCAGATAGGGACCGAACTGTCTCACGACGTTCTGAACCCAGCTCACGTACCGCTTTAATTGGCGAACAGCCAAACCCTTGGGACCTGCTCCAGCCCCAGGATGCGATGAGCCGACATCGAGGTGCCAAACAACCCCGTCGATATGGACTCTTGGGGGTCATCAGCCTGTTATCCCCGGCGTACCTTTTATCCGTTGAGCGATGGCCCTTCCACGCGGGACCACCGGATCACTATGACCGACTTTCGTCTCTGCTCGACTTGTCAGTCTCGCAGTCAGGCGGGCTTATGCCATTGCACTCGACGACCGATTTCCGACCGGTCTGAGCCCACCATCGCGCGCCTCCGTTACTCTTTCGGAGGCGACCGCCCCAGTCAAACTACCCACCATACACTGTCCCGGATCCGGATGACGGACCGCGGTTAGACATCCATGACGATAAGGGTGGTATTTCAAGGATGGCTCCACAAGAACTGGCGTCCCTGCTTCAAAGCCTACCACCTATCCTACACATGCCGACACGAATGCCAGTGTAAAGCTATAGTAAAGGTGCACGGGGTCTTTCCGTCTGACCGCAGGAACCCCGCATCTTCACGGGGAATTCAATTTCACTGAGTCTATGTTGGAGACAGCGGGAAGTCGTTACGCCATTCGTGCAGGTCGGAACTTACCCGACAAGGAATTTCGCTACCTTAGGACCGTTATAGTTACGGTAGCCGTTTACTGGGGCTTCGATTCAGAGCTTGCACCCCTCCTCTTAACCTTCCAGCACCGGGCAGGCGTCAGACCCTATACGTCGTCTTGCGACTTCGCAGAGCCCTGTGTTTTTGGTAAACAGTCGCTACCCCCTGGTCTGTGCCACCCTCACATGCTTGCGCACATAAGGGTCACGCTTCTTCCGAAGTTACGCGTGCAATTTGCCGAGTTCCTTCAACATAGTTCTCTCAAGCGCCTTGGTATACTCTACCTGACCACCTGTGTCGGTTTCGGGTACGGTCTATACGGTGGAGCTATTTCCTGGAACCGCGTCCCTGCAAGATCAATCCAATAAGACCTTACAAGTTAAGCAATCCGTCACTACCACCAGGCCCACGAATATTAACGTGGTTCCCATCGACTACGCGTGTCCGCCTCGTCTTAGGGGCCGGCTAACCCTGCTCAGATTAACTTTAAGCAGGAACCCTTGGTCTTTCGGCGAGAGGGTCTCTCACCCTCTTTATCGTTACTCATGTCAACATTCGCACTTCCGATACCTCCAGGATGCCTCACGGCTGTCCCTTCACAGGCTTACGGAACGCTCCGCTACCACTCCTCAAAGAGGAATCCTCAGCTTCGGTGCATGGCTTTAGCCCCGTTACATTTTCGGCGCAAAGACCCTTGACTAGACCAGTGAGCTGTTACGCTTTCTTTAAATGATGGCTGCTTCTAAGCCAACATCCTGGTTGTTTTGGGATCCTCACATCCTTTCCCACTTAGCCATGACTTGGGGACCTTAGCTGGAGGTTAGGGTTGTTGCCCTTTTCACGACGGACGTTAGCACCCGCCGTGTGTCTGCCGAGTAGTACTTCCCGGTATTCGGAGTTTGGTTAGGATCAGTAAGACGGTGAGTCCCCATAGCCCATCCAGTGCTCTACCCCCGGGAGTATTCGCTCGACGCTCTACCTAAATAGATTTCGCGGAGAACCAGCTATTTCCGAGTTTGATTGGCCTTTCACCCCTAGCCACAAGTCATCCCAATCTATTGCAACAGATGCGGGTTCGGTCCTCCAGTTGGTGTTACCCAACCTTCAACCTGCTCATGGCTAGATCACTCGGTTTCGGGTCTAATGCAACAAACTATATCGCCCTATTCAGACTCGCTTTCGCTTCGCCTACACCTACCGGCTTAAGCTTGCTTGTTACACTAAGTCGTTGACCCATTATACAAAAGGTACGCCGTCACCCTTGCGGGCTCCGACTGTTTGTAGGCATCCAGTTTCAGGTTCTATTTCACTCCCCTTGTCGGGGTGCTTTTCACCTTTCCCTCACGGTACTGGTTCGCTATCGGTCATGCACGAGTACTTAGGCTTGGAGAGTGGTCTCCCCATGTTCAGACAGGAT